>NZ_AUCM01000007.1:0-193206 GCF_000429765.1 Gemmobacter nectariphilus DSM 15620
GGGGCGATCTGCTGAATGGCGGGGCGGGGGCCGATACGCTGTATGGTGGCAACGGCAACGACAAGCTGGACGGCCGCAATGGCAATGACCTGCTGGATGGCGGGATCGGGGCCGACACGCTTTATGGCGGCAACGGCAACGACACGCTGGACGGCGGCAACGGCGATGACCTGCTGGAGGGCGGCGCGGCCAATGATGCGCTGTTCGGTGGCGGCGGCAGCGACACGCTGGATGGCGGCCTGGGCCGGGATACGCTGACCGGCGGTGCGGGGGCCGATACCTTCGTGCTGAACGTGCCGGCCGGCAGCTATGGCGGGCAGCCGCAGATGATCATCACCGACTTCGAACAGGGCCTCGACCAGATCGACCTGTCGGCGCTGGCGCTGAGCTTTGTCGGAACCGCCGCCTTCTCGGCCACCGGGGCCGCCGAGATGCGCTATGCGCCTGGCACCGACCGGCTGGTCATCGACTTCGACGGGAACGGCTCGGGCGACTATCGCATCCAGCTGTCGTCGGGCGTCGAGATCCTGGCCAGCGATCTGATCTTGTAACAGCGCGGCGGGCGGCCCAGAGACACAGGCGCCCGAACACGGCCATCGGGGCCGGTGCATCGCACCGGCCCTGCGCGCGCGCGGATCGGCCTGAAGCCGTCTCGACAGGTCAACATCAAGGCGATGCAAGGCATCGATGCTCGGCAACGCAGAGGCATCGTCTTGAAGGCGGCTCATGCAATCCTGAAGCGGCCTCGGATCGCAAACGCAACGACCGGGCCGTGACATCTGCCCTGGTTGCCCATGCCTTTCGCAGCCTGATGCGGCACCGCAGAAACGACACAGCTTGGCCAAGGCTTGCCCATGCGCAGATGCCGTTCAACCAGTGCCGCTGCCGGCGATGGCGCTCTCGCAACGACCGGATAGTTGACTTTGACATATGTGTTTTCGATTTGCCAAAGCTCTGGGGGTCTGATCAGCATACCGGAAAGCATTCACCGGATTATTCAGACGACCCCTGCCAACAGAACCTGGCCTGCCGATCAGGAGTATTTGAAGTTGTTGCTCAGACTCCTGCCGTTCATGTTCATCCTCGCGGGCTGTGTGATTTCCGACCAATCGCTGCTTGGCGAGGATTTGACGGCAAGGGTGCTGCCGGATCAGGTTGTCATCGTCAGTCAGAGCGACACCCCGACCGCCTATGCCTGGGATGGCAAACGCTATCGCTACAAATGGGGAGATGACAGTCACACGTCGCTGCAGTTTGCGCGGCTCAATGTCGAACCGGGTGTCCTGCATGTCGTCGAGGCGCGGCTTTCCAAGGGAAATTTCGGCTATGCGCTGGTCGAGTTGAGCGGAGAGTCCGCAAAGGTCTATCAATTCGACTCCCCCGCGCTTGCGCGATCGGCCGGTGTTCGTGTGGCCCGCGCCAGCAAGGATACGATACAGATGGACAGCCGGCGCGATCTGTCGATGTTCTATACTGCGGCGGCCAAACAGCGCGCGACGGCCGGCGTTGGCACATACCGTATCCTGAATATGGCGCTTCCAGCGAACACGGCGCCTATCGCACAGCTCAAGCAAGACTGGGAACGCAAGGTCGCGGCCAAGAAGGCTGCAAAGGCGGCCAAACCCCCGACCCCTCCACCCGCAGCGACGCGTGGACCCGTGTCAAACGGCCTGTGGCAATTGAGCGAAACCATCGATCCGATGACGGACAGAGCCAAGCCGGCCCTTGTCGGACAGCCAATCCAGGCCGATGGCGTCAGGCAGCAACCCCAGCTGCGCTTTTTCTGCGGCAAGGATCGCCAGCTATGGCCAACGATCCATTGGGGGGTTCCGATCCGGAACGCCTATCCCGATGGCAAGGTTGCGATCGCGCGGGTCACCGTCCGCTTTGGCACCGGGCAGCCGGCCGACTATGGTTGGCCGCTTTCGACGGACCAGACACGAACCAGCGCGATGAACCCGGCCACAGGATCAATGCTGCAGATCGGCCAGACGATGATGGAACGGCTTGGTGCCGCGCCCTTGTCCCTGACCTGGACGGCCGCCGAGTTCCGCAGGAAACTTGCCGGAGCGAACCGCGTGGTTCTTCGAGCGCGCAACATCTCCGGCGATGATGCCACGCTGATTTTCGACACGACGGGCTTTGCAGAACTGGCGGCCTCGATGGACCAGCGGTGCTGACCGCCGCTGCTTTTCCAGAAAGGCTGTTTTTCGTAGCGCGCTCTGGCGTGAGCTCAGGGAAACGTTCATGACCAATTTCCGACTGTCGCCGGCCAGGTTTCATGCATGGCCACGCGCCGCCCTCAAGACGATGGCCGCTTTCGCCGCAGGCGTTGCGCTGGCCGTGGTGCCACTGACGATACCCGCCCATGCGCAGATCACTGCCGATAGCCTGGCCGGGCATTGGGTTGGTGGCTATCGTTGCAACGGCGGCGATATGCTGGCCAGCCTGACCATGGAAACGCAGGACGATGCGCGCCTTGTCGGCGTCTTTGCGTTTTCCGGGGCGCAGCGCGGCGATGCGCGGCCTGTAAAAGGGTCATACCGGGTCAATGCGCGGATCAGGGAAGGTGAGCGTCTTGTCGTCAACCCCGGCTCCTGGATCGAACGGCCGCCAGGATATGGCCCGCTGAAGTTGATGGGGCCCGCTCAATCTGACACCCTTGTCCTGGATACCGGGTTGAACAATTGTGGCCCGGTGACGGTCAGCCTTCAGCCGGCGGACAAATCTGTTACGGATCTCGCCCCAAGGGCCAGCAACGCTCTGCCAGTTCCCGCAACGGCGGGCAGGCCAGTCGCGCCGGCGCCGCGCGGACCAACGCCCCCGATCACGGCCGACGCCGACCAGAACGGACGCAAGCTGAAACCGGAGCTGCTTGCCGCGCTGCAGGAAACGCGCGACGCAACCATTGGCCTGTGGGAGGGCAAGGCAACCTGCCTGACCGGGCCTTTGAACGTGGAGCTGAGGGTATTCCCCGATGCCAAGGGAGACGGGCTGAGCGCGGCGGTCGTGCTTGCGGGGGCGTCGCGCCTCTTGGGCGCACCCAGTCGGGATTTCGCCGGCACCGTCCGGATGAACGCGAACATGCGCCGTCCAGAGTTCGAGTCCGATCCGCAGGCGCAGGTGACGGGCGCCAAGGTGGATGCGCTGAAAATGCGGCTCTACCCAGTGGGGGACCGCATGACCGGACAGCTGGTCGACACGCTGTCCTGCAGCATGAACCTGAAGCGGGTGTCCACGGACGCCGGCACCCCGGTGTCACGTTCGGTGCCGGTGACGCCCTTCATGTCGCTGCTTGGCGACTGGGACGGGGTCGTTCTGACCAAGAATTCGGCGGAACATGTCAGCATCTCGATCGGGCAGGCTGAAACGCCATCGTCCACGGTCGTCTTTGCGGCCACGGCATCGTTCCGCGGCAAGACCGATCGCCTTGCCCTTGCCACGTTTGACAGCAAGACCCTGCAGTTCGAGAAGCTGCAGGCAACCGACCGATCCCTTTTTGCGGGCAAAGTCCCGCGAGAGATTGGCGCGACACCCTATGGCGACGCCCTTCTCCTGCATGTCGCCGGGGGAACCGGGTTGCTGTTCCGGCGCCCCACCGACCAGAAAGACCCGCTGGACAGGGTATGTCAGACCCATATCGGCACGGCGCTGGATGCGGGTGTCGCCGCCTATAATGCCACCCGACGGCTCAAGGAGGCGTTCTATCCAGCGTTTGCCGGGTTCGAGGAAACCTCGGCCGCCGCACGCGCCGCACTGGCGGCACCGTCCGTCCGGGCCATGGGGGCCGACCGATTTGTCGCGCTGGCCGAACTTTGCCTTCTGACAAGCACCGAGTTCGACACGATCGTCTGGTCGAAGGCTTTTGACAACGTGGTTGACATCGCGGCCATCGGGAAGATCCGGGGCAGCGTTGCGCGCGCGGGAACACCGAAATTCCCGGGCAGACTGGGCAAACCCGGCGTTGAACCCAGAATTGCCGGGGTCCTCTCGCAGACAGAAGCCGCCAGCGTTCACCTTGCGCAGGCGGGCACGATCGGCCAGGCGGACACACCCGAAGCGATGATCACGCAACTGAGTGCGCTTGCACCGCAGCTGGCGCATGTTCAGGCCGAGGCGCTTTGGGCGACGCTGCAACCCGCTGCGCAGCGGCTTGATATCTTCGAGAAAGCCGCCATCGCGAGCCGTGCCGAGGCACGGGTTGCCCGCGCCCGACAGCGCATGGCGGGTGTTGTCACCCCTGGGTGGCTTGGCGGGCAATCGGCACGGTTCGAGGCTCTGACCTCTGGCCGGATGGCGGCACTGGATGGTGACAGCATGTCGGTGTTCGGCGGCTTTGCACATGCTGCGCTGGATAAGTGCGCCGCGCAATTCGACCCTGGCACCAAGGCCCGGATCATCGGTTCGGTGCTGAAGAGCGCATCGCGTTCAATGGGCACGGAATATGCAACCGGCGGCCTTGGGCAGACGATGCAAAGCCAGATGCAGAACGCGGGCCTCTATGCCCTTGGCGCCGAGATTGCCAAGGATATGCCCTGCGACATGCCCTATCTGAAAAAGGTTCTGGAAACGCTGGGCGACCTGGCAACGCGCGATACTGTCAACGGCTGGAACCGTGCGTCGCTGTTCGCGCGATCCTGTGCACTGGACCGGCCGTCCAGCCAGTGCGCCTGTGTTGAAACAAGCCTGGACAACGTGATGCCGGACCTCGGCCAACAGCGCTATAGCCCCAACCTGATCTCCATGCTGATCAGGAAGAACCCGCTTGTTGCCGGCCCCATGCTGGCTGCTTGCGGTGTCCAGCGATATTAGCGCCTCGGCCCTTCAGGGTGATGACGGTCAGCGCCGGCAGGTTCTGCCTGCGATCCGCCGCGGATGTGCCGCGGGTCTGATGCTGCCCGTTTGTCGCGCGGGATTGACAAGACCATGTCCGCCGCGTTCTTGTGGAACGAATTTCAGGGTGCGCCGTCAGTAAAATCGTGCCCGGCCTTGCAGATCGGTTGCATCCGGGCGAGTGCCTGCTGTTCCCTCCAAGTCCGTGTCTATCGCATGTTTCCACACGCGTCCGTTCCTGCCCTTCGCCTGATCGTCCGGAGGCCTTGACGATGGCGGTCTTCGTCCGGCTCTGGGCTGTGGCCGCAGGTATCCTGGCCCTGGTGATCGCGGGTTTCGTCTGGCTTGCAATCCTGAACTTCAAGCAAATCCAGATCACCTTGCTGCACGAACGCCTTGCCGTTCTGGCCGAAGTCACGGCCGTCCCGTTCCAGACGGCCGCACGCATCGGGATGCCGCTTGGCGGGGTGCGCAATGCCGACGCCCTGCTGGAACGCGCCCGGCAAAGCGACAATGCCATCGTCGGCATCCATGTCGCCGATGCCGCAGGCCGGGTGGTTCGCTCGACCGACAAGGCGGTTGAAGGCACAAGCCTGCAGATGCCCCCGGGCGATCGTGCGCGATGGTCCTGGCTGGATGGTGAACATCTGTTCAGCTCGGTCCGGCTGCTTGGCAGCCAGGATCAGCGCGTCGGCTCGGTGACGGTCGAGATCGATCGGGCCGGCAGCATGATCCGGACCCGCGCCATGGCTGCGGAACTGCTGACATCGGCCGCGCTCATCTGGGCGGCGATGGCGGGGCTCTCGGGATTGGGCCTGTGGTTCTTCCTGCGTCCCCAGATCTCGGCATTTCGCATGGTCGAGCAGCAGATCGAGGCGTTCGAATCCGACATCTGGCGCAAGCAGGCCGACGCCTGTCCCGACCCGCACGAGCCATCGCTGGGCACCGCCCTGCGTGAGGCGCATCTGCGGTTTCGGCGCCAGGCGCCAGGACATGGGAACGATCATGCCTGACCGCAGCGCGATCACCGACGCGCCGCATGTCCGCGCCCGCATGCTGGCGGTTCTGACCGTGTTCATCAGTGTGACGGTCCTGCTGTTCAGCATGGTCACACTGGTGTCCTTTGACCGCGCCATATCGCCCGAATTGCACCAGCGCACCCGGCTGATCGGCGATATCATCCGCGCCAAGGTCGAGCAGAGCGTGGCAACGGGCATTCCGGTCGAAGCGATTGCCGGACTGGACAAGTATCTGGCCACGACGATCGGCCAGTTCCCCGAGATTCAGCACCTTGCCGTGGTCAGCCGGCGCGGCGTCCTGGTGGCCGAGGCTGCCAATGAAATCCGCCCCACCCTGCTGAGCCGGATCGGTCTGGATGCGCGGCTGGGGGTCGAGGCGGCAACCTTTTCCCTGCCCATCCTTGTCAGGAATGACATGGCGGGGGCCGTCACGGTCACAGGTTCGGCCCAGTTTGCCGAGACGCGGCTGCGCAATGTGCTGCTCGACGTGTCGGTTCTGGCGCTGGCGGTGCTGCTGGCCGGGGTTGAACTGGCGCTGGCCATCGCGGCGGCCTCGATCTGGAAGCCTCTGAGCGGTATCAACGGCCTGCTGACCATGCAGCGCGTCGGGGTCTACACGCATGTCATCCGCCCGGCCGGCATAGGGCTGTTCAGGCGGCTGGCGCGGCGGTTGAACGGCTATTCGGCTGCCGCGCAGCGCGGGGCCGTCTCCTTGCCGGTGCTCCGGTTCGCCGAACTGGTGGACATCCGTTTCGCATTGTTCGTCTTTGTCGCGGGCACCGAGATCGCCGCCTCGTTCCTGCCGGTCTACGCGCTGGACGCGGCGCGGCCCGGCTGGCTGACCGACAATCTCGCGGCCGCGCTGCCGCTGGCCTGCTATCTGGTCGCGGTCATGGTCGTCTCGCCCTTTGGCGCCCGACTGGTCGCGCGATGGGGGGCAAGCCGGCTGTTCGCGCTGGCAACGCTGCCGACAATGGTTTCGCTGATGATCATGGCCCTGGCCTCTGATGTGCTGTGGATCGCGTTGGCGCGCGGCGGCGTGGGGATTGGCTATGCGATCGCCTCGATCTCGTGTCAGGAATATGCGCTCAGGTCGGGAAATCGGGACGAGGTTTCGCAGGCCTCGGGCACCTTTCTTGCGATGATCTATGGCGGAACCTTCTGTGGCTCTGTGCTTGGCGGCGTTCTGGCCCAGCACTTCGGATTCGCACTTGCCATCGGCATGGGCGCCCTGCTGGTGCTGGCAGGGGGTGCCAGCGGATATGTCACGATGACCCCGGCCGGCGGGCGCATGACGCAAGGCGCGGCGCCGGCGCAGGCCCCGGCCGTGCCCCATGCCCGCCGGCGCTATCTGGCGCTGACGATCGGTGTGGCCATTCCGCTGAACCTCGTGACGGCGGTCTTCGTCTGGTATCTGGCCCCATTGCAACTTGTCCGGCTGGGGGCAGACACGTCCGAGACCGCACGGGTGATCATGCTTTATTACCTTGCCCAGATCATGCTTGGCGGACTGGTGACCAGATCGGCCCGCGACGATGGCAGCCGCTGGCTGGCGCTTGGCGTTGGCGCGCTTGTGGTCGCAGGCGCATTCATCGCGCTGTCCAGGCATGACGGGATCGGCGCGATGGTGATCGGGACGGCAGCAGTCGGCATTGGTCACGCCCTGTTGCGTGGCCCCTTGCTGGCGCTTGTAACCCGGATGGCACAGGGGGCAGGGATCGGGCTGTCGCGGTTCCGCATTGCCGAACGGCTGGGCGCGCTGACCGGGCTCTTGCTGACAACGATCGCTCAAGCCCAGGTCTCGACCGCAGAGATCGTCAAGGCGCTTGCCTTGATGGTTCTCATGGGGGCAATCTTGGCCGGGATCGTCGACCGGGCATCCCGGCGCAGCGGGAGGACGCCGCAATGAACCCGAGGATCTGGCGCGGGGCCCTGTTTGCGGCGGCCATGTTCTGGCCATTTGTCCCGGTGCAGGCCGCACAGGTGATGATCATCGCCTGGCGCGGCTGCGAAGAGGCTTGCCAGGGATTCCAGGACTATCTGCGCGAAACCGGCAATCCGATCGACGTCGCCATCCGGGATGCCGCGCAGGACAAGGCCCGCCTTCCCGGGTTTCTGGACGAGGCGCGCCGGACCGGCACGGATCTGATCCTGACCTGGGGGACCAGCGCGACAATCGGCATAGCCGGAACGATGTCCGATCTGGCAGCGCCCCAGTTCAACCATGACATCCCGCAGATCTTCATGATCGTTGCCGATCCGGTGGGCGCCGGCGTGGTGCAATCGCTGGACACGACCGGACGCGCGAATATCACCGGCACCTACAACCGGATGCCGGAAACGGTGACCTTGCAGACGATCCGCAGCTATATGCCGGGCTTTCGGCATCTGGGCCTGCTGTTTCATGCCGACGAACGGAACTCGATCGTCAAGCGTGATGAAATGGCCGCGCTGGCTGCGCAACAGGGGCTTGAATTTACCGCCGTCGAGCTTGCTCTGGGCTCTGACGGCCATCCCGACCCGAAGGATATCGCAAGCGGCCTGCAGGCGCTCAAGGCTGCCGGGGTCGAATTCGTCTATGTCGGCAGCTCCTCGTTCCTCCAGGCCCAGAGCGCCGTGCTGCGCGATGCGGCGATCGCGGCGCGAATGCCCGTGATCAGCCCCTACGAGGACATGATCCGCAAGGGCGATGCGTTGATATCGGTTGCGGCCCGGTATCGTGATGTCGGGCGGTTGGCGGGAAAGCTCGCCCATCAGATCCTGTTCGAACAGGCCGTGCCGGGAACGCTGCCGGTGGCCCGGATGCAGGATTTCGCGATCACCATCAACACCCAGCTCGCCCGCGAGATCGGCATCTTCCCGCCGCTCGATCTGCTGGAAATCGCGGAAACCGTGGATTGAGGTCCATCGCCAGCCGTTGATCCGCGCCAATGCCCAAGGCCGGTGCCCGCTGCGCGGCTAGACCGCCTTCGGCCTGCCGACCTACCGTGAAACCACTCTGGCCCAATCCAGCCCGAACCTTGCAGGATACTTCCGCAGGCGGTCTGAACCGTTCCGGCTGGTCTTTTCCTCGCGGGATACGGCGGCGGCCGGCGAGGGGCATTCCCGGCAGGCGCGGATCACCGTGGCCCGTTGCGCGTGGTCGAATTCGTCCAGCCGCTCGGCCGCCGGCTGCACCAAGGCGGCCCGGCGCATATCCAGGTGTCGGTCTTTGGCCGCGCGCTTTCCCCGCGCCTGATCACCCGGATGTATGTCGAGGACGAGGACAGCGCCGCAGACCGGGTGACGGCCCCGATCGAACAGGTCCACCGGCGCGAAACCCTGCTGGCCCGCCGCATCGGCCCTGGGCAATACCGTTTCGACATCCGCCTGCAAGCCGAGGGCGAGACGGTATTCCCGGACGTCAGATCGCGCTGGCCCCCGTCGTCCCGACCGGGGACCACGGGGGTTTGCGATCAGGCCACCGCCACCGCGGCGCGTTGTGATGCCGCGGCCTCGGCCAGGGTCAGGGCAATCCGCTTGCCGCTGGCCAGATCGAAGGCGTGCAACGCCCCCGCAGGCAGCACCAGACCCAGCCGACTGACCGGCGTATCCGCCAGATCGCGGGGCAGCATCACCGCAAGCTCTTGCCCCGCCGCCGCGACCCAGGCAATGCGGCTGCCGCCCAGTTCCTCGACCAGATCGACCTGGGCCATCAGCGGGGCCGAGCGGGCAACCTCGATCTCTTCGGGCCGGACCCCCAGGGTAAAGGCGGTGCCTTCGGGGATCGCCAGCCCCGGAACCGTCAGCGCATGGCCGCCCGCGCCCTCCAGCACCACGCGCCCGCCCTGCACCCGCGCGGGCATCAGGTTCATCGCCGGCGCCCCCAGGAACCCGGCAACAAAGGTCGAGGCCGGGCGGCGGTAGATCTCGACCGGCGTGCCCATCTGTTCGACATGGCCGCCGTTCATCACGACCAGCATGTCGGCCAGCGTCATCGCCTCGACCTGATCGTGGGTGACGAAGATGGACGTGGCGTTCAGGCGCCGGTGCAGGCGGCGGATCTCGATCCGCATGGTGACGCGCAGCTTGGCATCGAGGTTTGACAGCGGTTCATCGAACAGGAACACCTGGGGCTCGCGCACGATGGCGCGGCCCATGGCGACCCGCTGGCGCTGTCCGCCCGACAGCTGCGCGGGGCGGCGGTCCAGATAGGGCGTCAGGTCCAGGATCGCCGCCGCCTCGGCCACGCGGCGGTCGCGTTCCGTTCGCGGCAGGCGGGCGATCTTCAACGGATAGGCCATGTTCTCGCGCACGGTCATATGGGGATAAAGCGCGTAGTTCTGGAACACCATGGCACAGCCCCGCCCGGCAGGGTCGATGTCGTTCACCACCTGCCCGCCGATGGCGATGTCGCCTTCGGAGATATCCTCCAGCCCCGCGATCATCCGCAACAGGGTGGACTTGCCGCAGCCCGAAGGGCCGACGATCACCACAAAGGCGCCGTCCTGAATGGCAATGTCGATGCCATGCAGCACCTGCTTGCCGTCATACAGCTTCTTGACGCCGGAAATGTTCAGATCGGCCATCACAGATCCTCGGAAAGCCGCGCGGTCAGGCGGCGCAGGGTTTCAGGGGCGACCCCGGCGGCGGCCAGATAGGCGGCGGCGCCGCCATGGCGGCTGTCCAGATGCGCCAGCGTCGCCGCCATGGTCGCCGGATCGCAGGCCAGCAGGGGCTGATAGGCCTCGGTCGGGGTGCCCCGCGATTCCGCATCGGCCAGGAACTGCGCGATCAGCGGGGCAATGCGGGGGGCGGTCAGGGCGTAATCCTCGATGATCGTCTGGGCGGGCACCCCGGCCAGCGACAGCAGCAGCGCCGCGATCAGCCCGGTGCGGTCCTTGCCGGCCGAGCAATGGAACAGGATCGCGCCATCATCATGCGCGGCGATCACCTCCATCGCCTCGGCAAAGGCGGCGGCACGGGTTTCCAGCGCCAGCAGATACAGATCCAGCAGCACATCGCCCCCGGCCATCGTGTCGGGTGCCAGCCCCTCGAACAGGGAAACCGCGTGGAAGGCCAGCCCCGGCACCGCGCGCAGCGGGTTGGGCTGGGTGCTGTGTTCCTCGGCATGGTGCAGGTCGAGAATGGCGGTCACGCCATGGGCGCGCAGCGCCTCGACCCCCGCGTCCCCGATGCGGTGCACCCCGCCCGAGCGCAGGATGCGGCGCCAGCGGGTTTCCCCGGCCTGGCCAGAATAGCCGCCCAGATCGCGGACATTGAAGCCGCCGGGCACATGCAGATCGCGTGTATGGGTGTTCATCAGCGAATCCCCGATTTCATGAAGGATTGGACGACCTGCCGTTGCAGGACGATGTAGATCAGCAGGATGGGCAGGCTGGCCATGGTCGCCGCCGCCATCAGCGGGCCCCAGGCGGTGCCTTCCGATGTCATGAACATCTGGATCCCGATCTGGATCACGCTGTTTTCCGGCGAACGCGACAGCAGCAGCGGCCAGAAATATTCGTTCCAGGTGGAAATGAAGACCAGAATGGCCAGCGAGGCGATGGTGCCGCGCAGGTTGGGCGCGATCACCTGCCACAGGATGCGCCAGTTGCCGGCGCCGTCCATGCGGGCGGCCTCGATCACCTCGGCGGGAAAGGACCGCATGGCCTGCGCCAGCATCAGCACCGCCAGCGCGCCGGCGAAATGCGGGATGATCAGCGCGGACAGGCTGTCCAGCAGGCCCATGTTGGCGACCAGCAGATAGTTGGGGATCATCACCACCTGGAACGGCACCAGCCAGGTCATCGCGATCATCGAATAGACCAGCCGGTCGCCCCGGAACCGCCAGCGGGCAAAGGCATAGGCCGCCAGCAGCCCGGTCACCACCTGCGCCAGCGTCACCAGCGCCGAGACGGCAAAGGTATTGGCCAGCATCCGCCAGACCGGGATCGAGCGCAGCGCATGGGCGTAATTCTCCAGCGAGGCGCTGGTCGGCCAGAGCGTCGCGTCGAAAATCTCGTTCGCCGGGCGCAGCGAGGTGACGATCATCCAGTAGACCGGGAACAGGCAGAACACCGCCAGGATGACCATGACCGCATGGCCGATGGCCGTGTCCAGCCGCAGCGGCGCGGCGCGGGGCCGCGTCAGGCGTGCGGCAGGGCGCAGGGTCAGATCAGCTGTCATGGAACGAATACCTGTCCATCAGGCGGAACAGCACAAAGGCCACCCCGCCAAAGCCAAGGAAAAGGATGATCGCGGCGGCCGAGCTCCAGCCGACGGAAAGGGTGGAAAAGCCGAAATCCCACAGGATGTAGAAGATGTTGGTGGTCGACCCCAGCGGCCCCCCGCCCGTCAGGACGTGGATATAGGCAAAGCTCCATTGCGCGCCCAATAGCACCGTCATCAGCGTCAGGAACAGGATGGTGGTGCGCAGCATGGGCAGACGGATGTCGCGGATGATCTGCCATTTGCCGGCGCCGTCCATCCGCGCCGCCTCGATCAGGCTGGGGTTGATGTTGGCGTTGGCGGCGGAAAAGATCAGCGTGGAAAAGCCGATCAGCTTCCAGCCGGTCAGCACGATGATGGTCCAGATCGCCAGTTTCGGATCTTGCAGGAACCGCACGGGGCGGTGGCCCAGCAGGCCGATCACCTCGTTCACCATGCCGTGGCCGGGGTCCAGCAGCCAGCGCCAGACGGCAGCGGCGACCACGGGGGCGATGATCATGGGAACGAAGATCACCGCGCGATAGATGTTGCGCGCGCGTGGCGGCAGGTCATGGGTGTAGATGGCGATCGCCAGCGGCACCAGCACCGCCAGCGGCAGCAGGCCCAGGATATAGACCCCGGTATTGCGCAGCGCCTGCCAGAACTTGGGCAAGGCAAAGATCGCCTGATAGTTCTCCAGCCCAACAAAGGTCATGGGGGCGCCGGGAACCATGTTCCATTGGAAAAAGCTCAGCCGCAGCGCATCCAGCAGCGGCCAGTAGACCCACAGGATCAGCGTTGCCAGCGCCGGCAGCAGATAGAGCCATGGGGAAATCCGCCAGCGGCCGGTGCGTCGGTGCGGGGCCGTGGGGGTGACGACGGGGGTGGAGGTCATGGGTCTGCCTGCCATCGGGGGATGGCCCACGCCGGGAAAGGCGCGGGCCGCATGGGTCACTTCGGCATCATGGTCTGCGCGGTGTCCTGCGCGGCTTTCATCGCCTCGGCCGGGTCCATGCCGCCAAAGACGGCCATTTCGGCGCCTTCCATCATGATCTTCTGGATCTGGCGGTAGTTCGGGCCGGGGAACGAGGTCCAGGGTTCCAGCATTTCCAGCTGTTCCAGGTTCGGGCGCACCAGCGGATGGGTCTTGACCCATTCGCCCAGATAGGCCGGGTCATCGACGATTTCCGCCCGCAGCGGCAGATAGCCGATGTCGCGGGTGATGATCGTATAGGCCTCTTTCGAGGTCATGTGCTTCATCAGCTCCCACGCCGCGCGCTGTTTCACCGGATCCTTGGCCATGATCACCAGCGCCGAGCCCGAATTGTTCGGCCGCTGCGGCTTGTCGCCAAAGCGGGGCATGGTGGTGGCGCGCAGGTCGAACTTGCCTTCGGCGCCGCGCACCAGAAAGCCCTGAATGGCCGAGGTTTGCAGATACATGCCGATCGTGCCGGCCGCCATGCCCTCCATCGCCGCGGTGACGTCGAGGTTGGTATAGGCCTCGCTGTCGTAAAGATCGCGCAGCATGGCCACGGCCTCGACGGCGGCGGGTTCGGCAAAGGTCAGCGTCTTGCGGTCGTCCGACAGGATCGCGCCGTTGTTGGACCGCACGACACCCTGGAACAGCCAGTCACCGGCCGAGGGGCCGAAGATGCCGGCGGCAATGCCTTCGGCATCGGTCTTGTCACGGATCGCCAGCGCGGCGGCCTTGACCTCGGCCCAGGTTTTCGGCGGCTGGTCGGGGTTCAGCCCGGCCTTGCGGAACAGGTCGGCATTGTAGAACAGGACCGGGGTCGAGAAGGTATAGGCCAGACCATAGGTCTTGCCGTTCAGCACGCCCAGCTTCAGCCCCTTGGGCGACATGCCCTGGAAATGCGCGGCCAGTTCGGCCTGCGGAACGATATCCTCCAACCCGACGACGCCCAGGTTGTCGACGCCATAGGCCAGGTCCGAGAACACCATCTGCACCACATCGGGCACCCGGTTCGCGGCAATGTCGGCCTGCACCCGGCTGGTCAGCTCGGCCGAGCTGGCACCGATGCCTTCGACCTTGATGTTGGGGTTCGCGGCCTCGAAATCGGCGATCATCCGGCGCGTCGCATCGGCGCCGTTGCCGGTCGAGGCCAGGTTGTAGTTGTAGTAGGTGATCGTCACCGGCTGATCGACGGTGGCAGGAATGGTCTGCGCCTGCGCGCCGATGGCCGTGCTGGCCAGCAACGCCATGGCACCGGCAAGGGTCTTGCGGATCATGGGGTTCTCCAAGGGATCATTCGGCGGCGGCGGCTTCGTATTGGCGGATCAGTGCGGTCAACGCGGCGATCGGGGCGGATTTCAGCTCGCGCCGGTCCGAGGGCTGGGGCACGAAGGTCACCGAAAGGCCCGAGGGGCGCACCGTGCCGACGACGAACGAGGCGCCGGCCAGCATGCGAAATTCGGACGCGAGGCGCAGCGGATCGGTCGCGGCGTGCTGGCCGATGCCGACGACGACCGGAATGCCGTGCCAGTGGCTGACGCGGTCATAGTGGATATGGCCCGAAAGGATCCCCAGCACATCGCGGCGCCCGTCCAGCAGCGCGCGCAGCAACTCCGTATCGGCAAAGGACAGCGATTCCCATTCAAGGTCCGGGTGGTCGGCATCCAGGGCCGGGGCATGGTGCATCACCAACAGCTTCGGCACGCCCGGATGCGCGGCCAGCTCCGCCGCCAGACGGTCCAGCTGGCCCGGCTCGAAATGGCCACCGACGCGGCCCGGAACGCTGGTGTCGACCAGGATCACATGCACCCCGTCGATCACCGCCGCATGGTCGACCGGCTGGTCCAGCCCTTCGGTCCGGCCGTGCATCACGCGGTGGAACCCGTCGCGGCGGTCATGGTTGCCAAGGGTATACAGCACAGGCATCGACAGCCCCGCCTCGGCCATCAGCGCCTTGAGCACTTCATAGGCTTCCGGTTCGCCATGGTTGGTCAGATCGCCGCTGGCGACCACAAAGGACGGCGCGGGGTCCATCGCGGCAATGTCGGCCAGAACGGCGCGCAGGTTGGCGGTGGTGTCGGCATACAGGTGGTCGTCCTGCATGCCGGGGGCGCCGACATGCAGGTCGGTGATATGCGCAAAAGTCACGGTGGTCACGGTGGTGCTCCTGCTGCGGGGTGGGGCGATTCTGCCGCTCCGGCCCCTTTCGGGTTTTGACAGGGGCACGCATAGCGGCGTAACATGACAACCGAATGAACATTCATTCGGTCCTGTGATGGAGATTTCGATGGACGCAACCGTGATCGACCGGCGCGAGCGGATCCTGAGTGCCGCCTCGGCGCTGATCGTGCGCAGCGGGCTGCAGTTTTCGATGGCCGAGGTGGCGAAAGAGGCTGGCGTGGCGATCGGGTCGATCTACCATTACTTCCATTCAAAGGATGACATGGTCCGCGCGATCTATGACCGGCTGACCGAACGGATGGTTGCCGCAGTGGTGGTCGACCACGCCCCCGATACCCCGCACGAGGCGCGGGTGCGGCGCTATATCGACGATTACATCGCCTTTGTGCTGGCCGATCCGCAACAGGCGGTGCTGTTCGAATACCTGTCCAGCGTGCCGCCGATGCAGCCCGGAGAGCTGGAGCGCATCTTTGCCCCTGTCACCCGCTACACCAGCCGCCTGATGACCGAGGCCCATGCCGCCGGCGTGCTGAAGGATTTCGCGCCGGGGGATCTGGGCGCCTTTCTGGGCGGCGGCATCCGCAACACGCTGAAATGGCGCCGGTCCGAGGGGCGCACCCCGGACGCGGCGGAACGCGCCCGGATCGCCGAGATGTGCTGGTCCGCGATCCGGGCCTGAGGGCTGGCCCAAGCGCCCGGCCAGCAGATCGCCGTGCCCGGCGGGACGGTCGGCGATGGCCAGCTCAAGGCTTGAGGGCACGACGCGGGCCAAGACAATGCCCCATGTGGATATCTGCATGGGTGCGGCGGCTCATGCGGCGGAGCTTTTTGCGTTTGCGGCAAGGGCGGGCCCCGGCCCGTGCGGGGCGCTCAGTCCCCGGCGGCCGGGGCGGGCTTGTCCGCAAAAAGCCGCCCGATGCCAAGCCGTTGCACATGGCCTGCCTCGCCGCGTGCAAGAAACAGGGCGTCGAGCCCGGCCTGCCGGGCCAGACGCGCGCCCGCCTCCAGGCCCAGCACCATCAGCGCGGTTGCCCAGGCGTCGGCCTCGGCGCAGGTGGGGGCGATCACGGTAACCGAGGCGGGCGGGGCAAGAACAGGCGCCCCGCGCGCGGGGTCCATCGTGTGAGACAGATTGCGGCCCTGCACCGTGACCCAGTGGCGATAATCGCCCGAGGTCGCCACCGCGGCATCCTGAAGCGTCACGATGGAATGCGGCGCGCGGCGGTTATGGTCGGGGGCCTCGATGGCGATGGTCCAGGGGCTGCCGTCGGGGCGCAGACCCATGGCGCGCATCTCGCCGTCGATGCCGACCAGCGCGTCGCGGATGCCGTGGTCTTGCAGAACCTTGGCCAGACGGTCCACGCCATGGCCCTTGGCAATGCCGTTCAGGTCCAGCGCGACAGGGGCGGTCTTGCGCGCCAGGGTGCCGTCAAGGTCCAGCACCTCATGCGCCGGGCGGCGGGGGGCCTGCATCGCGGCGCGGATCGCGCCCGGATCGGCAGCTGCGGGACCAAAGCCCCAGGCGCGCACCGCATCACCCATGCCGATATCGAACGCCCCGCCCGAGGCGCGCCCGATGGCCAGCCCCAGCGCCAGAACACGCGCCAGATCGGCGGGAATGTCCTGCCAGTCCCCCACGGGGGCCGCATTCAGGCGCATCAGGTCGCTATCTGGCTTCCAGGTGGACATCTGGGCATCGACCGCATCGACGGCGGCCTGAAGGGCGGCCTGCACGGGCCCCGGGTCAAAACCCGACGGGGCAAAGAACAGCGCGCTCCAGCGGGTGCCCATGGTGGGGCCGTTCAGCGCGGTGCGGACCAGATCAGTAGACATCTTCGACATAGCGTCCCCCTGCCTTGAGCATCGCGGGCGTCAGGCCCATGGGCGCAAGGATATCCTCAAGCGCCGAAGCCACGCCTTGTGCCATGTCACGCCCGCCGCAAACCATGACCTTGGCGCCACCGCGGATCGCCTCGGCCACCTGCGCGGCCTCGGCCCGCAGCGCATCCTGAACGTATCGCGGCCTTGCCGCGCGCGAGACGGCTGTGGACAGGCGGGCAAGCCGCCCCTGCGCCGTCCAGGCGGTCAGATCATCGCGATACAGAAAGTCGCTGTCCGGATCGCGCAGACCAAAGACCAGATGCACCGGGCGGCGGCGGGCATTGGCGCGGATGATCCCGGCCAGCGGCCCGATCCCGGTGCCCGCCCCGATCAGGATCAGCGGCGCCCGCCCGCGCCCGGCGTGAAAGCCGGGGTTGCGCCGCACGAATGCCTGCACGCGATCGCCGGGGTCCAGCGCCAGCAATTGGCCCGAACACAGGCCGCCGGGGTGCTTTTTCACCACGATTTCGACAAAGCCGTCGCGGCTGCCCGAGGCCAGCGAATAGAACCGCGGCACGGCCGAGCCCTGGGGCAGGATGCCCAGCAGATCGCCCGCCTGGAACCGCGCAAAGCCCCGGCCGGTCAGCCGCGCCCAGAACGATGCCTTTGGCAGCGCAAAGCGCAGGATCGCGGTCGGGGCCTGCACCGCCTCGCCATAGTCGCGGCGCGAGAGCAGGGTCAGGCTGTCGGCGGCGGGGCGGTCGGGCTGATGGTTCAGATCCAGCGTCAGGCCAAGGGCCTGCCCCAGCGCCCGACCCCAGCGCGCAAAGTCCTGCGGCGACTGGCGGTCCACCGTGTCCATGGGCAGAAGGGGGGTCCAGCCCTTGGCACGGGCGGCAGCCTCGATCTGGGCCGCATAGGCGCAGAAGGCCGGAAAGCTGCGATCGCCGAAGCCAAGAACGGCCAGCGAGGCGGCCGGCGCCGCGGTCATCTGCGCCAGCCGGTCAAGAAACCCCTTGGCCGAGGCAGGCGCATCGCCCTCGCCATAGGTGGCGGCCAGGATCAGGATGCGGTCCGCGCGGGGGTGGCGGGCCGGGTCAAAGGCCGACATCGGCCCGATGTGCACCGCCTGTCCGGCATCTTTCAGCGCGCGCGCCAGCGTCGCGGCAAAGCCCCAGGTGCTGCCACCTTCGGACCCGACCAGGATCACCGTATCCGCACGGCCCGCCGGGGCATTGTCGCGAAGGCGTGGCCGCCCACGCCGCCCGGCGACCCAGATCAGCGCGCCGGTCACGCCCATCACCGGGACGCTCAGCGCGATCAGGCCAAGGATCAGGCCCAGCACCGCCGCGCCCTGACCCGTGTGCAGCATGTAGATGGTTTCCGACACCTGCTGCCACGGCGTCAGCGCCGACCAGGACACAAGATCGCCGGTCCCCTGGTCGATCAGGCCGGTGCCGGCATCGGTGGACAGGGTGAACACATCCTGCGCATCGCCGGCATAGGGAAAGCCAAGCTTGCGCAATCCATCGACCGGCACATCGCGCAGCGCGGCCATCCGGTCCAGCGGAAAGGCCATCTGACCGCTGACCGCCGCAGGATCGGCCGGGCGCACCGCGCCATCGGGCAGAAGGTCAAAGGTCGAGGCCGTCATCCACAGCGCAGTAGCCGCCGACAGCGCAAGGCCAAGGACCGCGACGCGCGCCAGTTCCACATGCAGCCGCCCGGCCAGCGGCCCGCGCAAGCGCGCGAACCAGCGTCTCCAGCCGCCTGTGCGCCGGGCGACCAGGGCCGCCCCCGACAGGGCCAGCACCAGCATCGCAGCAGCCTCCGCCGCCATCACCAGCCGCCCGGCATCGCCCAGAAACAGCGAGCGGTGCAGATTGGTCAGCCAGCGTTCCACCGGGTTCGGGTCGGCCGATCCGACAGTCACCCCCGTCGCCGGGTCGATCACCGCCGATCCGGGCTTGCCGCCGTCGAACCACCAGGCCGTGATCGTGCCCGAAGGGGACCGGCGGATTTCCTCCAGCCCCGGATGGCTGGCGGCCACGCGGGCGGCCAGATCGGCCACGCTTTGCCCTGCGACGGGCTGCGGGGCCGCCAGACGTTCGGCCGCCGGAAAGACCGACAGCGCCGCACCGCTCAGCGCAAGGACGGTCACGAGGATCAGGGCAACCAGCCCCGGCCAGCGGTGAAGCGCGCGGATCATGGGTTCATCCCCTTACTTGTAGGTAAAACTGGCGATATAGCGCCGGCCCGGCACCGGCGTGCCCGCGCCTGCGGCAGTCAGGGGCACCGCGATCTCGTTCGGGCTGTCGCGCATGTCCTCGACGGCGGCATCGATATGCAGCGTATAGCCGGCATCGAACAGCGCATCGGCCAGGTCCAGCGTGATCTCCAGCGTCCGGCCTGCACCCACGCTGGCCCCGGTGATGCCGTTGATCTGCGCAAGGTCGCCCCGGGTGGCAGCATACCAGTCGCTCAGGTGTTCGTAGTATTTCGACTTGCCGCCCGCCATCCAGAGGCTGCCGACATAGGCGCCCGAGGCATCGGTGACGTAAAGCGCCAGATAGGCACCGTCGCCGCCATAGCTGTTCAGCGTGGTGGTCAGCGTCACGGGCCGGGCCGAGGCAAGGCCGGGCAGGGTCAGCGCCGTGGTCAGGGCAAGGGTCGCAAGAAGGGATTTCATCGGGGTTCCTTTCGGTCAGGGCCAGCCCCCCGCAGGGCGCTGGCGCAAAAGCCGGGATCAGTTGGTCACGGCGACGGGCGGCTTGCCGGTGCCGAACAGGCCATTCGCAGGCGGCGCGACAGTGCCGGCAGGCGCCGGATTGCGGGCAGCGCCGGCGCAATCGTCGTCGTCGTCGTCATCGCAATCCTCGTCGTCGTCATCGTCGTCGTCGTGCTTGCGGCTGAACCAGCCGCCGGCCTTCTTGTCGTCGTCGTCATGTCCGCTGACACGGACAAGCGGCGCAGACCGTTCGTCCGCGCCGAAGACGGCAGCGCAAACGCCGCTGCACAGGCCCTCGGCGGTGCCGCGGGCCTGCATCGCGGCAAGGGCCGGCAAGCCAAGCGCCACGCTCAGGGCCGTCGAGGCGAGAAGAAGGGAAAGTCGGGATGTCATGGCTCGGTCTCCTTGGAGCTGATACTGGCAAGCTGGCCTGCGGACCTGATCGGTTCCTGACGCCCGCAGGTTTTCCGCTTCAGCTTGGCGTCAGGAAGAAAAAGGCCCCGCCGGGAACAGGGCGGGGCCAGTCGGACCACAGGGACAGGGTGGTCGGGGAACAGGATCAGGCAATGTCGCCAGGGTCGGGGGCGCGCTTTTCCCCGGTAAGCATGGCGCGGGCGAGATTCTCGCGGTGGCGGACCGAGGCAAGGGCCACGCCGCCCACATGCAGCGCCACCAGAAGAAGCGTCAGATTGGCCAGGGTCTCGTGCATGTCCTTGAGCGGTCCCTCGATCTCGCGCCCTTCGCCATACTCATCGCCATCCGCCCATGCGGGGGTCACGATTCGGGGCAGGTCGGGCAGCATCGCCACCCGGGTCTGGTCCGCCATCAGCCAGCCGGTAAAGGCCGTGCCCGACAGCGTCAGCAGCAGCGCCACGATCATCGCAGCCCCCGCCGGGTTGTGGCCCAGATAGCGGCGCTCATGGCCGCGCACCATGGAGCCAAGATAGGCAAGCGTGTCGCCCGGCCCCTTGACGAACTGCGCGAATCGGGCATGGCGGCTGCCCGCAAAGCCCCAGATCACGCGCAAGGCCACCAGACCCGCGACCGTGTAGCCTGCGACTTCGTGGACCGGCTGCAGCTCGTCTGCCGTCAGCCATGCCATCGCGACAGCGGCCACAAGGCCCCAATGGAACACCCGCACCAGCGGATCCCAGACGCGCACGGTCGCGGCCTGTCCAGACGCCGGGTCAATCATGTTGCGCCCCCTTGCGGTCGTGGCCGTGATCGTCGCCCTCGAGCTCGAATTCGACGATCTGCAGCGTGCCGGGATGCAGCTTGACCTCGATCGCGCGCCCCTGTGCGTCGCGGCCGTCGATTTCATAGCAGCCATCGTCGATCTTGATGCGGCGCACCTCCCAGCCTTGGGTGGCCGCGAATTGGCTCACCGCCTCGCGCGGTTGCCAATCGGCCATCGGAACGAAGCAATCATCGTCGGCCAGCGCGGCACCCGCAGGAAGGGCTGCCAGAAAAGCAAGAATTGTCAGCGTCTTTCTCATGGGCCACACTCCGCGTTACGGCCATTTCGGATGACGTGATACGTGCCGAAGCTGACACCAGCCTGAAGACGGCTGAGACAAGGCTTCAGCCTGCTGTCAGCAGAGCGGGTCAGACCAAGCCCAAGCGGGGCCGACAGGACGACAGAAGACCATGCGCATATTGCTGATCGAAGACGATATGGTTCTGGGCGCCGCCGTGCGCGACCAGATTGCCGCCGATGGCCATTCGGTGGACTGGGTGCAGCGGCTGGACGCGGCCGGGGACGCCCTGGCAGGCGCGGGCTTTGATCTGGTGCTTCTGGATCTGATGTTGCCCGACGGCCTGGGCATACCGTTCCTGCGCCGCCTGCGGGCACGGGGCGATGTGACGCCTGTCATCATTCTGACCGCGCTTGACCAGATCAGCGACCGGATCGAGGGGCTGAACGCGGGCGCCGACGATTATCTGGTAAAGCCCTTTGACCTGGCCGAACTGGCGGCCCGGATCGGGTCGGTGGCGCGGCGCTATGCGGGCAACCCCAACCCCATTGTCACCCATGGGCCGTTGCAGGTCGATCTGGCCGCCCGCAGCATCTATCGCAACGGCCGGCCCGTGACCCTGACCGCCCGCGAATGGGCCCTGTTCGAGGCGTTCCTGTCCCGCCCCGGGCAGCTGCTGTCCAAGGCGCAGCTGGAAGACAAGCTCTATGCCTTTGGGGCCGAGGTCGAGAGCAACACCATCGAGGTGCACATCAGCCGCCTGCGGAAAAAGCTGGGCGCAGAGGTGATCGAAACGGAACGCGGTCTTGGCTACCGCCTGAGCCGCGCATGACTGGGCCGCGCAGCCTTCAGGGACGGCTGGGGCTCTGGCTGGGCGCGGCCCTTGTCGGTCTTTGGGTCGCCGCGGCCAGCGTCACGGCGCTGATCGCACGGGGCGAGACCGAAGAGGTCTTCGATTCCGCCCTGCAGGAAACGGCGCAGCGCATCCTGCCGCTGGCGGTTGTCGATATCCTGAACCGCGAGGAAGCCGGCATCAGCCAGCGCCTTGCCGCGATCCGCGACCATGACGAGTTCTTCACCTATGTCGTGCGCGACGATCAGGGGCGCATCCTGCTGCAATCCCATGCGGCCGACCCGGCGGCCTTTCCCGCCTGGGACGGCATCGGCTTTCGCCAGACGGCAACGCATCGGCTGTACAACGATCAGGCGGTGCAAGGCACGATCCGCATCACCGTGGCGGAACCGCTGGACCACCGCGCCAGCGTGGCCCGGGAAATCCAGATCGGGCTTGGCCTGCCGCTGCTGTTCGTGTTGCCGGTGGCGCTGTTGGCCATCGTGCTCGCCGTCCGCGCCAGCCTTGCGCCCGTGCGCCAGTTCCGCGACCGGCTGTCGGCGCGCGGGGCGCGCGATCTGAGCCCGGTCGCCAGCAATGATCTGCCGACCGAGATCGCGCCCCTGGCTGACACGATGAACGGCCTTCTTGCGCGGCTTTCTGCGGCCTTCGAGGCAGAACGCAGCTTTGCCGCGAATGCCGCCCATGAGCTGCGCACCCCGCTGGCCGGGGCGATTGCGCAGGCGCAGCGGCTTCAGGCCGAGACGGCGGATGCCGATGCCAGATCCCGTGCGGCCGAGATCGAGACCACGCTCAAGCGCCTGACGCGCCTTGCCGAACGCCTGCTGCAACTGGCGCGCGCCGAAGGCGGCCGGCTGCGCCGCGACGTGGCCACCGACCTGCGCCCGGTGGCCCGGCTGATCGTCGACGACCTTGCGCGCAGTGCCGGGCCAGAACGCATCGTGCTGACCCTGCCCGACGGCGCCGTCATGTCGGACCTTGACCCCGACGCCTTCGCGATCCTGGTGCGCAACCTGATCGAGAACGCCCTGCGCTATGGTCAGCCGGCCTCGCCGGTCGAGGTGTCGCTTGCGAGTGACGGTATGCTGATTGTCGCCAACGATGGCCCCGTCGTGCCGGCAGGCGACCTTGCACGGCTGACGCAGCGGTTCGAGCGCACCACATCGGATGGCAGGGGCAGCGGTCTTGGGCTGGCCATCGTCAGATCCATCGCGGAACGCACCGGAAGCCATTTCGAGATTCGCTCACCGCGCGCCTCGTCCGACTCGGGCTTCGAGGCGAGGTTCCGCCTGCAGACCCAGAAGACCACCCCATAAGAACGCAGGGCATGCCGGCGGCAACCCCGCGATGACCCGTCAGGCCGCACCAGCCACCCAGACCCGCGCCAGACGGCAGTTGCCAGACAGGCGGTCAGGTCATGGCAGACGGAACAGACGCAGACGCTTGCCGGCAAGCCATGCCTCTCCGACCGGGGGGCCAAGGGGAAGCTCGCGGGTGCTGATCACAAGGCCCTGGGGATGCGCGGCGATCCAGGCATCCAGCGCCTCTTCGCCCGGCATGGCAACGGGGGCGGTCAGCCGGGCGGTAAAGCCGAATTCGCCCTGATAGGGATAGGCATCAATCGCAATTCCGGCATCGGGGGCGCGGGCCAGTTCCTGGGCGAAACGGGCGGTATCGAAATGCTCCATCAATGCGGGGCGCAACGCCACATGGGTCACCAGCAGGGCCACCGGCGCGACCAGTGCCCAGCCAAGAACCGGCGCCCGGCGGCTTGCCAGCACGATCGCCGCCACCCCCGCCAGCCCCAGCGCACCGGCAAGGATCAGCGTCGGCAGGCCAAGCGTCATCACCTCGACCCCGTCCAGCCTGGCCTGACCCGTCGACAGCAGCGCGGCAAAGACCAGCACCGGCCCGACCACGACAAGACAGGCCACCACCGCCCCCCACCCGCGCCGGGGCGCAGGGGCCGCAGCAAGGGCAAGCGCCGCCGCAGGCAGGGCGGGCAGCAGGTAATGGATCTGCTTGCCCGAGATCAGCGAGAACAGCACCAGCGTGCTGCCCCCCCAGATCGCCAGCAGCCGGGCGCGCCGGTCGCCCCAAAGACCGCGCCCCGCAAGGCGCCGCAGACCCGCCGGACGCCAGGCCCAGGGCCACAGCAGAACAGGCAGGGCCGCGACAAAGAACCAGACCGGCCGGGCGTGGTCAAAGGCATTGACCATCCGCCCCGCGCTTTGCCGCCACAGAACCTCGGTCCGATATTCAGCCCCGCCCAGCCACAGCGCCGGCACCAGCCAGGCCGCCAGGAATACCAGCGCCGCGCCGATGGCCAGGGCGACCCGCCCATACCAGTCTGACGCCCGCCCGGGCTGATCTGCCAGCGACCAGACCGGCCGCGTCAGCGCCAGCGGCACAAGATGAACCAGAATGACCGGCCCCTTCGCCAGAACCCCGAAGGCCAGCGCGGCCCCAAGGCCGACCGCCGCAGGCCAGCGCCCGCCCGCGTCCATCCGCAGCAGGGCCAGCACCCCCATCAGCGTCGCGGCCGACAGCATCGTGTCGAACATCGTGAGCGATCCATAGATCGCAAAGATGCCCGTTGTCGCAAGGATCAGGGCCGCGCGTGCGCCATGGCTGGCCCGCTCGGGGAACAGCCGGTTGCCCAGCCGCCATGTCAAGATCACCGCAAGGACGCCAAAGGCTGGCGCCACCAGCCGCGCGGCGGCCTCGCTTACGCCGGTCACCGACCAGACCAGATTGATCAGCCAGAACAAGAGCGGCGGCTTGTGCCCGTAGATCTCGCCGTTCAGGTGCGGGACGATGAAGGTGCCATCGCGCTGCATCTCCCAGGCGACGGAAAGATAGCGCGTCTCGTCGACCGGCAGGACCGGGCGCAGCAGCGGCAGCAGCACCGCCAGCCCAAGCGCAATGCCAATGGCAATCAGGCCAAGGCTGCGGGGCGAAAGGGCGCCGTCGTCCGGCAAGTTCGGGGCAAGGCTCATCGGGTCGGTCCTTGTGTGTCGGCGTTTCTTGCCCGCGGTCGCATCCAACATGCAAGGGCGGTCCCCAGCATGACAACGATCAGGGCCGCGAAGATCACATCCGACAGGAAGTGGAACCCGCTGCCCAGCCGCTGGATTGCGGTCAGGCCCAGAAGGGCCAGCGCCGGCCAGAGCAGGATACGGAACCACCGCGCGGCCGGACGCCCGGCAAACCAGCCGATCCCCACGATCAACAGCAGCACCAGCGCCGTTGCGACCGAGGTTTCGGCCGACACGAAAGAGCAGCCGACGCGGCAATAGCCAGACAGCTGCCAGGCCGCCGTAAAGGGACCATCGCCCCCGAATTCCGCGATCTGCAATGGCCTTGCCCGTCCGATCAGCGGCTTCAGCGTGCCATTGACGATCAGGCCGGGACCAAGAAGGTAAAGCGCGATCACCAGCCCCCAGTACTGCCGCCACAGCCGGTTGCGCCGAACGATGCCGATGGCCAGCAAGATCAGCGCGACCGCGACAAAGAGGCCCGAGGCCAGCTTGTTCGACATCAGCACCGCATCCCAGACCGGGGCACCCGCCAGCGCGAACCCCGCTCCGGGGCTGTAGAACAGGCGCGCAAGCTGAAGATCGACGGCCGGGACCACCCGGAACAGCACGGCCAGCACCGCCGCCAATACGGCCAGCCCGATCAGCCAGCGCACGCAACCTTGCGTGTCATCCTTTGCGGTGGGCATGAATCAACCACAGATTTCGGGAATAGATCAAGACGCCCAGGGCCTGCCCCAGGACAAAGACAGGATCCTTGCGATAGATCGCATAGGCCAGAAGCATCACCCCGCCAGCAAGCGAGAAGTACCAGAAGGCCACAGGCATCACCGAGATCCGCGCCCGCTCCGAGGCGATCCACTGGATCAGGAACCGTGCGGTGAACATCAGCTGCGCGCTCAGGCCAAAGATGACCCAGGCCAGCTCGGTTCCGCTGTCCACATGCAGCGCTTGCATCAGCCAGGTCATTGCTGCCCATCCCTTGGGCCCGTAGCCCGGCGAATTTCCGTCGCGCGGGACTTTTTGCGCCGCCGCAACAGCCAGGCGACGCCGGCCAGGTCAAAGACCCCGACGATGGCGCGCTGAAGATTGGAATAATGCGACCGCCCGCCGCCCCGGGGCCGGTGCGTCACGTCGACATGGGCAATCTGCCAGCCATCGCGCGCAAACAGGGCCGGCAGATAGCGGTGCATGTGATCAAAGTAAGGCAGGGCCAGGAACGCCTCGCGGCGAAAGCATTTCAGGCCGCAGCCGGTGTCGCGGGTTCCATCGTGCAGGATGCGGGCCCGCAGGCCGTTTGCGAACCGCGAGGCAAGCCGGCGCGCCAGCGTGTCCTGCCGTCCGACGCGCTGCCCTGCGACCAGGCCCAGCCCCTCGGCGCCGGCGGCGCGAAACGGGGCGACCAGGCGGGGCAGTTCTTCGGGCGGGTTCTGACCATCGCCGTCCAGCGTGCAGACCAGATCGAACCGCGCGGCGCCCACGCCCGAATGGATCGCGGCCGATTGCCCGCCCGATCGGTCATGCCGCAGGACGCGCAGCATCGGCCAGTCGGCCATGGCCGATTCCAGCAGGGCGGCCATACCATCATCCGAGCCGTCATCGACCACGATGATCTCGAAGGCCCCCTCTGCCTGCATGGCGCGTGCGGTCGCCTCGATCAGGGGAAGGATGTTGCTGGCCTCGTTCCGGCACGGGATGACGACAGAGATTTGCACCATTGGGTCTCGATATGATTGTGAAATGATGCCCTTGAGATGGGATCAGGGTTCAACACATGGCCGGGTCGCGAACAAGGGCGCCGAGCGGTCTGACCTTGGCTGATCGGGTCAAATACGCTCCTGCTTACGTAAGTTTGCGCTTATTGCGGGCTTTGGCGCGCAAATCGGCGTCTGAACGGCCCCCCTTTCCATGGGCAGGCTTATCACACGATCTTTGTGACAATCGTGCAACAGGGGGTCGCACCCTTCAACGATACACGAGCGCAGACCATCGGTCGACAGATCCCGCGACCGAGGCCGACAGGAAACCGTGCGGCCTGATGGCCGGCGCATGTCCGGATGGCCCTGGTGTGACAGGGGTCTGCGGCAAACGTCCGGGTGTGGCGATGTCTGCCGCGTCTCGATCGCGGCAGGCGCGCCCGCCCCGAGAAACCTCTGCGGGCGGCATGGGCGTGTCGCCATCCATGAAGGGCGATGGCGCCTTGCCCTATCGGACCTCGGGCCTTGGCACTGCGGCCAGCAGTTTTTGCGTATAGGGATCGCGCGTTTCGGCGAACAGCGCGTCGGTCGGCCCGGATTCGACCACACGGCCCCGGTGCATCACCACGATCTCGTCCGAGATATGGCGCACCACGGACAGGTCATGGCTGATGAACAGATAGGCCAGCCCCAGGCGCGCCTGCAGCTCCATCAGAAGGTTCAGGATTTGCGACTGGATCGACACGTCCAGCGCCGACACCGCCTCGTCGCAGACGATCACTTCGGGGTTCAGCGCCAGCGCGCGGGCGATGACGATCCGCTGCTTCTGCCCGCCGGAAAATTCGCGCGGCAGCCGGTCCAGCGCAGATGCAGGCAGGCCGACCAGATCCAGCAGTTCCTGCACCCTTGCCGCGCGCGAGGCTGCGGTGCCGATGCGATGGATCTCCAGCGGTTCGGCAATGCAGTCGCGCACCTTCATGCGCGGGTTCAAGGCCGAGGCGGGATCCTGGAACACGATCTGCAAGCGCCGCGTCACGGCGTGGCGTTCGGCCGGGGTCATGGTGGCGCGGTCCTTGCCGTCGATCAGCACCTGTCCGGCGGTCGGCTGTTCCATGCCCATCACCGCATAGCCGGTGGTCGACTTGCCGCTGCCCGATTCCCCGACGATGGCCAGGGTGCGCCCGCGGTGCAGGTCAAAGCTGACCCCGTCCACCGCGCGCACATGATCGCTTGCGCGGCCCAAGAGGCCCTTGCGGATCGGGAAATGCACTTTCAGATCGCGGACCGAAACGATGGGGGCGGTCATGGCGCAAGCTCCGTGTCGATCCGGTCGCGGTGCCAGCAGGCGCTGGCATGGCCGGGCGCGCCGGCGGGATCCAGCGGGGGAACGGCGGCGCGGCACTGGTCGGTGGCCAGCGGGCAACGGGTGTTGAACCGGCAGCCGGCGGGCCAGCTGCGGATGTCGGGCACGGCGCCGGGAATGGCGGGCAGCGCCACCTTGCGCGCGCCGTCCAGCCGCGGGATCGTGCGCAACAGCATGGTCGAATAGGGATGGCGCGGCCGGGTGAACACCTGTGCCACGGTCCCGGTTTCCACCACGCGCCCGGCATACATCACGGCCACACGGTCGGCGCTTTCGGCGACCACACCCATGTCATGGGTGATCAGCATGACCGCAGCCCCGGTTTCGCGCCGCATCTCGGCCATCAGATCCAGGATCTGTTTCTGGATCGTCACGTCCAGTGCGGTGGTGGGTTCGTCCGCGATCAGCAGGACGGGGCGGCGGATCATGGTCATGGCGATCATGATCCGCTGGCACATGCCGCCGGACAGCTCGAACGGATATTGCCCGGCGCGCAGGTCGGGGCGGTCGATCCCGACCCGCTCCAGCATCTCGAGCATGCGGGGCCGGATGTCGGCAGACGCAATGCTGCCGTCGAGCGCCAGCGCCTCGGCGATCTGCTTGCCGACGGGCATCAGCGGGTCCAGCGAGGCGACGGGTTCTTGAAAGATCATCCCGATCCGCCCGCCGCGCAGCGGGTTCATCCGGCGTTCGGGCAAGGTATCGATGCGCGCGCCTTCCAGCTCGATCTGCCCGGCGCTCTGGCGCGCGACATCGGGCAGCAGGCGGATGATGCCCAGCGAGGCCATGCTTTTCCCGCAGCCCGATTCGCCCACCACGGCCAGGGTCTCGCCCGCCGCGATGTCAAAGGTCACGCCATCGACCACAGGCTGACCCGCAATCTCGATCCGCAGATCCTGCACGGCCAGGACGGGCGGGGCGGTCATGGCGCCACCCCTTCGGCGGGGACAGCGGCGGACCAGGGGTGGTTGGGGTGCACCATGCCCAGCAGCGTGCCATCGGGCCGGCGTTCCACCGCGCTGGGAATG
Organism: Gemmobacter nectariphilus DSM 15620; assembly: GCF_000429765.1. Taxonomy (GTDB): domain Bacteria; phylum Pseudomonadota; class Alphaproteobacteria; order Rhodobacterales; family Rhodobacteraceae; genus Wagnerdoeblera; species Wagnerdoeblera nectariphila. The sequence goes on from NZ_AUCM01000007.1 coordinate 29,199, forward strand.
GCGAACTGCACCGGATAGAGCACGTCGTCGACCAGTTCCACGTCATGGCTGCGCCCGATCAGCCCGGCGGTGCCATCGGGCAACCGGCGGTCCAGCACGATCCGCGGCCCCGAGGCATCCAGCCGCGGTTGCGACAGCGCATCGCCCAGATCCATGCCATGCAGCAGCCGATAGGACAGCAGCTGCACCAGCGCGGGCATGATCTGCCGCCCGCCCGCCGCGCCAATGGCCAGCGTCCCGCCGCCCGGCAGTTCGGCCACCACGGGGCACATGTTGGCCAGCGGCTGCGCGCCGGGCGCGATGGAATTGGGCTGGCCGGGGCGGGGGTCGAACCACATCATGCCGTTGTTCAGCAGCACCCCGGTGCGCCCCGATGTCACCTTGGACCCAAAGCGCGACAGCAGCGTGTTGGTCAGCGAAACGGCATTGCCATGCCGGTCGATCACACTGACATGGGTGGTGCAGCCGGGGTCGATCCCGGCCCTGGCCGCGTGGCCGGCGGTGTTCAGCCGCGTGGCATAGGCCGCGCGGATCGCATCGGCCACCTGGGCATGGTGGCTGGCATCGGGTGCGGCACTTGGGCCGATCCGCCCCAGCGCATCCAGCAGCGCGGGCCCCCCCGACAGGCCCGGCATGGCCAGAACCTGCGCGCCGCCCCAGTCCTTGCGCAGCGGCGTGCCCCAGACCGGGCGATAGGCCGCCAGATCCGCCAGCGTCATGCGCCCGCCAAGGTCGGCCATGTCGGCGATCAGGTCGCGGGCAATCTGGCCGGTGTAGAAATCGGCGGCGCCTGCGCTGGCCAGACGGCGCAGCGTGGCAGGCTTTTGCCCCAGGGCCAGGCGCTGTTCGGTGCCGGTGCCGCCCACAGCCGGGGCGCGACCGTCGCGCAGCAGCATGGCGGCCGAGACCGGATCGGTCAGCAGGTTGGGCGCGTCGATCGACAGGCACAGGTTGGTGAACCAATCGACCAACAGGCCCTTGTCGGCCTCTTCGATCGCGGGGACCAATGCCTCGGCCCAGCTGAGGGTGCCAAGGGTTTCCAGCGCCTCGGACAGGCCGGCAACGGCGCCAGGCACGCAGATGGAATGCACCCCGATCAGGTTGCGCTGACCTTCGACCTGCGGCCAGTCGAACCAGTCGCCATCCTTGCCGGGGACCAGCGGATAATCCTCGACCCGCAGGCCCATGGGCGCGCGCATGGCGAAATCCAGCGTGCGCGATTCCCCCGTAGTGCCGTCGCGCCAGATCAGGAAACCGCCGCCGCCGATCCCGCTCAGCCAGGGTTCGACCACCGACAGGACCAGCGCCGTGGTGACGGCCGCATCCATCGCATTGCCGCCGCGTGCCAGAACGGCCGCCCCGGCCCTTGCGGCCACCTCGTGCTGGGCGGCCACCATGCCGCCCCGGCCTGTCGCCATCACCTTGCCGGGGGTCCAGGTGGTGGTCATCGGGCAACTCCTTTCGGCAGATGCTGGGCCAGATCGTCCAGCGCGCTATGGGCGACAAAGCGCCCCGCATGGGTGGTGCGGTGCCAGTCGGCAATCTCGGCCGCCGTGGCGGCCCAGACATCGGATTGCGCCACGATATGGGACAAGAGCCGCTCCAGCATCGCAAGCCGCTGGGCGCGGCCCGAGATCCAGGGATGCACCGTCACCATGAACAGCTGGCCAAAGGCCCGGCCGGCCTCGAATTCCTCCAGCCAGCCCTGCCCGACTTGCGCGGCCTGGGCGGGCGGCCATTTGTCGGCCCCGCCGCCGAAGAACTTGAAGAAGATGGCATCGTCGATCTGCCATTGCACCGGAATCTCGGTCAGGCCGTCGATGTCATAGGGGTGATCCCAGCCCATCAAGGAACTGTCATAGCCGATCCCGCGCGCCTTCAGCGCGGCCAGCATCCCGGCCGTCATCTCCCAGGCCGGGGACCGGAAGCCGACCGGGCGCAGCCCGACCTGTGCGCGGAACACGTCCAATGACCGTTCCAGCGCGGCCTCGAACATGTCCTGCGGGCAGTCGCCCACCAGTTCGTGCAGATGGCCGTGCAGGCCCACCTCGTGCCCCCGCCCGACCAGCGCGGGCAGGATGTCGGGGTGCAGCTCTGCCACGACCGAGGGCACATAGAAGCTGCCCTTGATCCCCACCCGGTCCAGCATGTCCAGAATGCGCCACAGCCCTTCGCGCGGGCCAAAGCGGCGCTGTTCCAGCTGGCCCAAGGTGGGCGGCAGCCCGGCGCGGTTCTGCCACAGCCAAGGCGCTTCGGCATCGACGTCCACGCTGAAACACAGCGCGGACCGCTTGCCCATGGGCCAGGAATAGGCGGGCCGGTCCATCACAGCGCCTTTTTCTTGTCCTGATGCACAAGGATCGTGCCGGCCGAATTGCCGCCATCGACCGACAGGGTGGCCCCGGTGACATAGCTGGCCAGATCGGACGCCAGGTAGAGGATCGCCGCCGTTGCATCCTCATAGCGCGAGGCGCGGCCCAGCGGGATCGCGGCGGTGGTCGCCTTGACATGCGCCTCGGACAGCGGGCTGGCCTTGCTGCCAGCGGCAAAGCCGGGTTCGACCGCATTGCAGCGGATGCCGTATTCGGCCAGTTCCACCGCAAAGCCCTTGGTCAGCCGGTCCAGCGCGGATTTCGAGATCGAATAGGGCGCCGCCGTCGTGCGCATCTTGCGCGAGGCGCCCGACGAGATCATCACGATATTGCCCTTGACCCCCTGCCGGACCATCTGCGTCGCGATCCCGCGCGTCAGCAGGAAGGGCGCGCGCAGGTTGATGTCAAAGATCCGGTCCCATTCGGCGGCATCGACATCCAGCAGGAACCCGCTGGGATAGACGGCGGCGTTGTTCACCAGGATGTCCGCCGCGCCCCAGTCGCGGCCGACCATGGCGACCAGATCGTCGATGCTGGCCGCGTCGGTCAGTTCCGTCCGGTGGGTCAGCACGGGGCGCGAGAGGGTTGCGGCCAGTTCTGCCATGGCGGCCTCGTCCCGATCCGACAGCAGCAGCGTTGCCCCGGCGGCATCGAACGCCTCGGCGATCCAGCGGCCAAACACGCCGGCGGCGCCGGTCACGATGACTTTCTTGCCGGTGAAATCGCTGCCGGGCAGCGGGTTCGGTTTGGTCATGGCAAAGCCCTTTCAGCTTAGCGGCGCCCCTCGACCACGTCGCGGACATGATCGCCCAGCACGTTGACCGACAGGATCAGAAGAAACAGGAACAGGCCGGGGAACACGGCGATCCACCAGGCGGTGGTCACATAGCTGCGCCCGGCCGACAGCGTGGCGCCCCAGCTGGGGGTTGGCGGCTGAACGCCAAGGCCCAGGAAGGACAGCCCGGCCTCGAACAGCACCATCAGGCCGAATTCCAGCGTGACGACCACCATGATCGGGCCGATGATGTTGGGCAGGATATGCCGGATCAGCACCCGCGCTGTCGAGGCCCCCATGAAGCGCGACAACCGCACATAGGGCAGGTTCAACAGCCCCAGTGTCTGGCCATAGGCAACGCGCGCATAGCGGGGCCAGCGGGTGAAGGCCAGCACGACCACCACGTTGAACAGCCCGGGCCCCATGATGGCAACGGTGATGATGGCCAGCAAGATGGCAGGCACCGACAGCACGATATCAACCAGCCGCATGATGATCATGCCGACCGCGCCGCGATACCAGCCCGCAATCATCCCCAGCGCGGTGCCGAAAATCCCGGATACGATCACCGACAGCGCGGCCACCATCAGCGACACGCGCGCGCCGTGGATCAGCCGCGACAGCAGATCGCGGCCCAGCTCGTCCGAGCCCAGCAGATAGGTGACGCCGCGCACCTCGGTTCCTGGCGCTTTCAGCCGGCCCAGCAGGTTTTGCACATTCGGATCGCGCGGGGCGATCCAGGGGGCCAGGATCGCGGCGATCACCAGCAGCGCAAGGATGCCATAGAACGGCCAGAGCCGCGGGGGAAACCAGCGTCCAAGGTTTGCGGTCATTTCCCGCCCTCCAGCCGGATGCGGGGATCGACGGCGCTATACAAAAGGTCGGCCGTCAGGTTCAGAAAGATCGACACAAAGGCCCCCAGCAGCACCACAGCCTGCACGATGGGAAAGTCGCGCGCTGCGATGGATTGCATGGTCAGCTGGCCAAGGCCCGGCCAGGCGAACACGGTTTCCACGATGACCGCGCCCGACAGCAGGTTCGCGATTTCCAGGGCGGCAATCGAAATGACCGGAATGGCCCCGTTGCGCAGCACATGGCGGGTGACGACGCGCGCCATCGGCAGCCCCTTGGCCCGCGCGGCGCGGACATAGGGCTTTGACAGCTCGTCCAGCACCGCCGTGCGTGCGACGCGGGCAAAGGTGGCCATCGACAGCAGCGACAGGCAGATCGCCGGCAAGATCACGCTGGCGGCCTGCCGCGCGCCGGAGGCCGGCAGCCAGCCCAGCCAGACCGCAAACACCAGGATCAGCAGGATCCCGCTCCAGAAGGTGGGCAGGCTTTGGCCGGCCAGCACGAAGCCCATGCCGATGCGCGAGACCGGATGGTCGCGGCGCACCGCCATGAACACACCCAGCGGCACCCCGACCCCCAATGCCAGCACCAGCGCGGCCATGGCCAGCCGGATGGTGAAGGGCAGACGCGATCCCACGATATCCACCACCGGCACGTTCTGCACGATGGACTGGCCGAAATCGAGCTGCGCAAGCCCTGCCATGTAGTCTGCAAACTGCGCCATCACGGGCCGGTCAAACCCCAGCTGGCTGCGCAGCGCGTCGATGGCCTCTTGCGTGGCGCCCTCGGGCACCATCAGCAGAACCGGGTCGCCGGTCAGCCTTTGCAGGAAAAAGATCATCGCCGTGACGCCCAGCAGCGACACGGCGGCCTGCAGCAGACGGCGGATCAGGAATGCGCTCATGCCAGCGGCTCCGCTCGGTGGGGCGCGCGTCCCTGGGAACGCGCGCCCTCTGGGTCACTCGGACCAGCTCATGCGATTGATGAACAGGCTCTCGTTCGGGGTTGGCTGCCATTTCAGATTGTCGCTGGCGCCATAGATGATCGCCGCCTGATACAGCGGAACCTGCGAGACGTTGTCGCGGATCCATTCTTGCACCTTGCGGTAATCCGCGACGCGCTTGGCCGGGTCCAGCTCGCCGCGCGCCGATTCCAGCACCTTGTCCAGCTCGACATTGCGCACGCGCGACCAGCTGCTGGACGAATGCAGCAGCGGATAGACCACGCCATCGGCATCCTGACAGGCGCAGGACCAGCGGCCGAACGACATGTCGGGGCTTTGCGCCGGATCGCCCTGCACCTTTTTCAGGTAGGTGGCCATGTCGGTCAGCTCGATCTCGACGTTCAGGCCCACGTCGGTCAGCATCTGCTGCAGCGCCTGCACGATGCGCTGATCGAACACCGGCGCGGTTGCGAAGGACAGCTTGCGCTTGGCCGGTTCACCCACCTCGGCGATCAGGGCGCGGGCCTTGTCGGGATCATAGGGCACGCCCTCGAACCCTTCGACCCAGCCGATATGCGCCGGGGTCAGCAGTTGCCCGACCGGCTTGTCGAAGCCGCCCAGCAGCCCCTCGACGATCAGGTCGCGGTCGATGGCATGGGCAATCGCCTGACGCAGGCGCAGATCGTCCAGCCCGGGCTTGGCACCGTTCACCGCCAGATAGGCCACGCGTTCGGTCAGCGCGGACCGCGGGCCGACGCCGTCGGCTGCCTCCAGCTGCATCGCCAGATCCGGGTCCATCGTCACGACCAGATCCGAGGCGCCCGAGACAAGGTTCGCCACCCGCGTCGAGGCATCGGGCACCGCACGGAACACGGCGGCCGGAAAGCTGCCCTTTTGCCCCCAGTAGTCATCGTTGCGGGTCAGGCGCACTTCGACGCCGCGATCCCAGCCATCGAACTTGTAGGGGCCCGACCCGACGGGGGCCTGGTTGAACGCCTCTTTGCCCATGGCATCGACCACGGCCTTGGGAACGATGGACAGCTTGACCAGCTGCCCCATCAGCGCCGGATAAGGCGCCTTGGTCGTCAGCTTGACCTTGTTGCCCTCCAGCACTTCGGCGCTGGCGATGGTGGCAAACTGCGACAGCTGGGGCGAGCCGAAGTCCTTGTTGGTGATGCGCTGCACCGAATAGACGACATCCTCGGGCGTCAGGGCAGACCCGTCGTGGAACTTCACACCCTCGCGGATGGTGAACACGATCTCGGTCGGCGAGACCTGTTCCCATGCGGTGGCGATCTGCGGCACGATCTGGCCGGCATCATCGCGGGTCAGCAGATTGTCGAAGATGTTGCGATAGACGTAATAGCTGTCCGGGTTCCATTGCAGGTGCGGATCAAGCGAGGTGGGCTCGTTCACCAGGTCGATCGCAAGGCGGTTGGCATCGGCCCAGACCGCCGGGGCGGTCAGCGCGGTCGTTGCGGCAAGCGCCGCGGCAAGCAGGGTGCAGTGAAGGCGTTTCACGTCTGGTCTCCTTGTTGGGCGGTTCTTTTATTGGTGGCAGCCTCGGTCAGGGGCGCGCGGGGCGACACTGGCGCGGACGGGGGGGATGCTGCAGGAAGGGCCGCGATCTGCGCATCGCTGCGTGCCAGGGCACGGGTGCAGCGGGCGACAAATTCCTCGCGCATGGCGCCCAGCTGCTGCCCTGCGCGCGTGCCGTCTGCCTCGGCCAGAGCCTCGGCCAGATCGGCCAGGGGCAAAGCCGGGCGGTCGATGCCAAAGCTGCGCTCGATGAAGCGATCCGCGCGCATCGACAAATCCCAGGTGTCCATCAGCCAGCCCCGCAGACGCGGCGCGGCGATCACGCCGGCACACAGGGCCAGCAGCTCGCGTTCCTGATGAAATCGGGCGGCGGCGCCCAGGCCGGTCAGGTTGGCGCGGTAAAGGGCGGCGCGCTGGCGCAGGTCCGCCCGCAGCGGTGCCGGCGGCACCTGGCCGATCAGGACAGGCTCCAGGCAGGCGCGTGACGCTTGCAGATCTGCCAGGTGTTCGCCCGACATCGGCAGCACCCGCCACCCCTTGCGCCCTTCGGCGGCGATCCAGCCCGCTGCCGCCAGCCGCGCCAATGCGCTGCGCGTCGCCGCCAGCCCCACGGCAAACCGCGCGGCCAGATCGACCTCGGAGGTCAGGGCCGAGGGGGCAAGATCACAGTCGACAATCGCGTTTCCAATCAGGACCCGCGCCAGCGAGGACAGGTTTTCCTCGCGTTTGGGGCGCCCGGCGACAGCAAAGGGGGAGTTCTTGTCAAGCATTGTAAAATGTTAGAATCGCGTTTTCAACATGTCAAATCCAAACGGAAGCTGGCGATGGACATGTTGGCAGGGCTGTCACGGCAAGGGGGCCGGCCCGATGGCCTGTCGTCCCCCCGGGCCCTGGAAAACCGCAACCACCCAAGCGGGCACCCTGCCCGCTATCAGGCAGGACAGAACGGGCAGCCTCTGCCATGGGCGGGGGCCGTGCGTGATGCCATGCTGTGGTGGGACGATGCCGCGATCAGGTCGCCTCGAGGTGCTGGCGCACCGCAAGGCAGCTTTCGGCCGACATCTTTTCGATCATGTCCAGGCAGTCGGCAAGATCATCGGGGATGCCCTGCGATGCGCGGGTTTCCAGGGCAAGCAGCTCGGCCGTCAGGGCGGCCAGTGCCAGCACGGCCGCGGCGCCGGCGGCCTTGTGCGCCACCTTGGCCACGCCGGCAAAGTTGCCCTGCCCCCATGCCTCGCGGATGGCCCTCAGGGCGCCCGACATGTCCGTTTCGAACCGGGTGAGCATGTGCAGCATCATCTCGTCGCCGATCCCGTCGATCAGCTCGTCAAGCCGATGCGTCTCGATCAGGGGGCGCGCGCCCTCGACGCTCGCCTCTGCGGGCGCTTCATCGACATCGCGGCGTGACACCAGTTGCCGCATCATCTGGTCCAGCTGAAGCGGGTGGGCAGGCTTGATGACAACCTCGGCCATCCCCAGATCGCGCAGGGCCTGCACCCGGTTCGGCGCGGCCTGTGCGGTCAGGGCGATGACGGGCGTGTGGTCCATCAGGCCACGTTCGCGCAGATGCGCCGTTGCGGTCACGCCATCCATCACGGGCATCGAGATGTCCATCAGGATGATGTCGAACCGGGTGGCCGTAGCCGCCGCCAGCGCCTGTGCGCCATCCGCCACCGCCGTGACCCTATGGCCTGCGCCGGTCAGCTGACGTTCCAGCAACATGCGGTTGATATCGTTGTCCTCGGCAAGAAGGATGTTCAACGGCCGATGCTGTTCGGGCGGCAACGGGACAGGTTGGGTGACGGGTTCGGGACGGCAAATGACCTCGGCGTCGAACGTGACGGTGAAGCAGGTGCCCTCGCCAAGCCGGCTTTTCACCTTGATGCCGCCCCCCATCGCCTCGGCAGCAAGCTTGGCAATGCCAAGACCAAGGCCCGTCCCTTCCTGGGCGCGCGAATAGGGGCTGTCCAGCGTGGCGAAATTCTCGAAGACCCGCTCGAGGTCGGCCTCGTCGATGCCGATGCCGGTATCGCAGACGGACAGGGTAAAGCGGCAAGGCCCCGGCCTGGCCGGGCCATCGGTGGCCAGGCGCACGTCGATGGTGCCGTTCCGGGTGAACTTGACCGCGTTGGACAGCAGGTTGTTGAGAACCCGCCTGACCAGCGGCAAGGGCGCAAGGATGGTATATTGCCGGTCTGCGGGGGGATGAAACCGGATCGTGTCGCCGCGCTGCGCGGCCAGAACCTGATAGATCAGGATTTGCTGCTCGACCGCCTCGACGATCGAGAATTCGACCAGCGGATAATCGGCCGCGTCATGGGCCGACAGGCGCGTCAGTTCGAGCACGTTGTTCACCTGATCCAGCGCCGACTGGCCGCAGGCGCGAACGATGTCGATCAGCTGCTGCTGCTGGGCAGGATCGGTCGTGCTTTTCAAAAGCTCGCTGGCCGAGAGCAGGCCGCTGAGCGGTGTGCGCATCTCGTGGCTCATCACGGCCAGAAACCTGTCCTTGGTTTCTTCGCCGGCGCGGGCCTTTTCGGTGGCCGCAGCCAGCAGCTTTTCGCGCCGCAACTGATCGGACATGTCCCGCAGGAAGGCGATCTTGAAACTGTAGCCGGTGGCGGTTTCGGCCTCGGCGATGGCGACCTCGACAGGGATCGGGGGCACGCCCATGTGCCGGGACAGGGTCACGGCCCGCCGACGCCCGGGCTGCAATCCGTTTGGTCCAAGATCGAGAATGGTGGACAGCGGAACCGACTCGCCCGGACCGACTTCACGGCCCAGCATCGCCTCGCCGGCCTTGTTGGCGCCGATCACCTTGTCGCTGTCATTGATGATGAAAACCGCATCGGGCGAGGATTCGATGGTTGCCCGCAGGTTGTGGACGGCAAGTTCCAGCATCTTTGCATGACGTTGCTGCGATTGGGCCTGACGGTAGATCGTGGTCAGCAACAGGGTCAGGGCGATCATGGTCACCACCAGGGTGCCCAGAAACGCAAACAGGGTATCTTGCAACTGGTTGCGGGCCTGATCGCCCAGAACCATGGTCTCTGAAATCGCGTCCACGACGATTTCGCGCAGCGGCAGCGCCAGAGTGCTGATCCGGTCCAGCATCTGCGGCAATGCCGCACGCAAAGCCGCGTCATCGCTGTCGATCAGCGGAACGAAGGCCTGGATCATGCCGCCGGGGCCTGCAAGCTCTGTCCAGGTTGGCGTGCGACGGATGCTCAGATCCTCGAGGGTCGGCGCCTTGCTGACCAGATCAATGCGGCTGTAGAGGATGTCGAACGCCAGCCGAAGCGATTTCAACGCGTCAGCACTGGGGTCACCCCGGGCCGCCAGAAGGGCAATATACAGACGCTGAACGTCCACCTCGATCTGGGCGATGACCCATGTCCGGTTGTCGGATTCAGCGGCGCGGCTGCGCGTCAGTTCACGGTCGACCTGAACGAAGGTAAAGATCGAGATGGCCGTGACGATCAGCACGATCACCATCGAGACCGCCACCCGAGACGAGCTTCGGGTCAGCCTGACGGCCTGCTTTCTCAGCATGGTCTGTACCATCTTGATCACCGATCAGCTGCTGGGCAGGCCGGGATCAGTCAACGCTCAGATCACTCAGCTGCCAGATGCTTCGGCCGTAAATGATCTCGGCCTGGTATTTTCGTGCGGAATCGTAGGGGTAGACGATCCAGAGCGGCCCCTTTTCACGCCGGGGGAAGTGTTCGCCGTCAATGCGGGTCGCGATGATCGGCGCACCATCTTCCAGCGACTCAAAGGGGATCTGGATGGTATAGTCATTCAGCGCACGGGCGCTGATCGTCGTGCCCCGCGCCCCTGCCGCCTCGAGCACCGCCTTGAGCGAGGGCCCCGTGAAGTGGTGCGGCCCTTCGGTCCAGACCGTCTTGGTGGTGAAGCCGACCTTGGGCATTGCCTCCAGCTCGTCCATCGTGAAGGACCTGGAAACCCCGTCAGCGCTGCGGATCGTCAGGATGGTATCGTCGGCAAGCGCCGCCGACATCGTGCCAGACAGGACCAGCGCCGCGACAAAACGCAAAAAAGAGCGAAACATTTCAACCTCTTGCAGCTACGATCAGACACACTTTCCATCCAATTCGCCAAGGTTACCTACTTGCGGCCGCCTTGGCGATGCCGCAAAGGGATGCAAGGTGCATACGAATGGATAGGTATAGCCAAGGTCAGGTGCAGCCCTGCACTTTTGACTGGGTGGCAATCGAAAGAGAACACAGGCACAGTCCGGCAGCCGGAAGTCTGCCAGATAACCGGGAAATGGCCAGACCGCTGCCTGAAGGAGACCATGACATGACCCAGAAAGACCCTTCGACTGGCCTGCGCGTTCTGATCGCCGACGATCACGAGATGATTCTCGAGATGTTCGAGATGTACCTGAGCGGCGCGGCAGGCATGGATGTCACCACGGCAACGGATCTGGACCAGGCCGATGCGCTGATCGTCGAACACGGCCCGTTTGACGTGGTTCTGCTGGATCTGAACATGCCGGGCATGAATGGCGTTGCGGGCCTGCGCCGCGCGATCCGGCACAATCAGGGCAAGCCCGTTGCCATCATCACCGGCAACCCGACCCCGCGCATGCAAGAAGAGATCCTTCAGGCCGGGGCGTCGGGCATCGTGCTCAAGACGACGGCAGCACGCAGCCTTGCCAATGCGATCCGTTTCATGGACGCGGGCGAATTCTACCTGCCCATGGAACTGATGCGTCAGACCCAGTCGACAACGCGCGATGCCCGCCACGGCAAGCTGAGCGAGAAGGAAATGGCGGTTCTGCAATATCTGGCCGAAGGCAAGCAGAACAAGGAAATCGCCAACGAGCTGACCTTGGCCGAGCCGACGGTGAAAATGCACGTCACGGCGATCTGCCGCAAGCTCGGCGCGCAAAATCGCACGCAGACGGTCATCATCGCGCGTGATCTGGGCATCGCCTGACCGAAAGTCCCCCATCGGATACCGCCGCAGGGATGCAAGGCCCGCGCGGTCATGCTTGAAACGCGCCACCCCGAAAGGCAGCCCCTCGCCCCGACAAACGGATGGCCCATGGCCATGCGACAGACGCGATCAGCCCAATGCCCACCTGCGCAGCCGCCTGTGCCGGCTTAGAAATCGGTCATAGCGAGAAGTCGGGCACCCAGCGAGATGGCATCCTTGATCGTCGACAAGATAACTGGTGCGTTCGTCGTCCGGCGGGGCTGGTGGATTTTGCCATCCGTCCTCGCCGGCTCGTGGCTTTGGTATCAGATCGGCAGTGTCTTGCTGAGTTAATTTGCCACCCCCATGGACGGCAAGACCTGCTCGAGACAGGCCCGGCATCGCGCCGGGCCTGTTCCTTTTGTGCCCGGCCCGGCGCATTCCCGGCGTGCGAAAACCCGGGGCACAGATGATGCGCCGACACCAAGGCTCGGCGCGGATCGCACCCTCAAGCCCCCTGAGGATGACGCACAGCAGGCCGCACCGGCTCAGATCATGTCCAGTTTCCGCGCCGCAAGCACGGCCTGGGTCCGGTTGCGCGCCCCCAGCTTCCGGCAGATCGAGCGCACGTCCATCTTGACGAGGTTTTCCTCGATCCCGACCTCGCGCCCGATTTCCTTGTTGGGCAGACCCTCGTTGAGAAAGCCAAGAACAAGCCGTTCGCGCGGCTTCAGGCGAACATCGGCCGTGTCCTCCTGGCGCATGCGATCAAGAATATCGCCCGGAAGGTAGATGCCGCCCATGGCCATGTGCCGGATCGCATGCAGCATCGACTTGAGCGACAGCGTCTTGGGCACAAAGCCCCGCGCCCCCTTGTCCAGCGCACGTTCGACCGTCGACACACGCACCACGCCTGACAACAGCGCGACGTTTCCTGAATTCGCCTTCATCATGTAGTCGAACCCGTCAAGGGCACGGGAATCGGGAAGATCATAATCCAGCAAGATCACATCGTAACGCCCGGCGCGCTTGATCTGGGCGCCGGCAGTTTCAAGGTTACCTGCGGAATCGACAACAAAATCCGCGCTTGCGGACAGCGCCGTCAAAAGCGTGTCGGCAACAAGGGCATGGTCATCCACCACCAGGACACGAACCGCCCTTGCCTCGCCGGGCGCCGAAGAATATGACCGTTTCATCAGGGGACTTCCCTGTCCTGTTGAAACATTCTCATTAGATGAGTGTTAGATAGCCGGTAAGCGCTAAATCGCCAGCTATCCCAAAATGTCAATTCCATACTTAGGTATGTATCAAAACTGTCTTTTGTCGCGATTTACGCCTGTTCGACACGCCAATAACCTTTTGTGGCGGTCCGATACCTTAACGGGCATTCCACAAGTACCTTGGCGTTGACTCACACCCTAATGCCTGCATCGACTCGCGCCAGTCAGGGTGGAATAACTGGGTCCATGTTGCACCTGCGACTCGTTTCCTTTTGGCGAAAGCCATGGGCCACACGCGGTGCGAGAGTGTTCGTGATCGTATACGGGCTCTGGTCCTGTCAAAGGCATCAGCACGCCCCGGTGTCGGGTGGAATGAAATAATCTTTGCGACGCACTCTTTGACCAGAGGCGCGCAAAAGACGTTCAGGCAGGAGTGCGCAAAATGAAAGACTATGCGGGCATTGGCGAAATCGTATCGGTCGCCGCCAACGAGATCCAGATCGAACGGGCTCGCGCAGGTCTTGCATCGCAGGCGGTCGAGCTGAGCTCGGCCCGCGTTCTTTTGCACGGACTGCCCGATGCGCTTCAAAAGGAACTGTCCAGCGCCCTTATGGTCAGCGGCGTGCGGATGCTGACCTGCTGCGGCGACGATGGCGCCGACGCGCTGCACCTGCCCGACATCTTCGATTGCATCGTCGCCCATGTTGGCCACTGCGGCAATGTCCTGGAAATGGTGGCCGCGCTTGCCTCGCTTCGGGACGGATTGCCCAAGGCGAAACTGGTGGCCCTGGTGCCCGAATCCGAATTTGTGGCAGCCATGCAGGTGCCCGGATTTGCCGACGTGGTTCTGACAGAAGCCCAGGCGACCGGCGCGATCATCGACGGCATTTCGGTCGCCCTGGGAAAGAAACCCCCGGTCAAATCCGTCGAGCCCAGCCAGGAAACGCGCGGCCTTCACCTTGCCTGCGTGAAGACGGATGCAATCGGCCCGATTGCAGACCGGCTGATCCAGACCGCCCCCGGCAGCACCGTCAAGAAATTCCGAAATCTTGAAAGCCTGCTGCGGCACGCATGGGCCACGGACGAGAACGACACCGTTCTGTTCGTGCCCGTCGAGCGGGCCGGCGGACTTGGGCGCATCTTCGATCGGCTGCGCCGGCTGCGTGACAGGCGTCCCCAGATCGTTGTCATCTTGCTGGTCGAAGCGCCTTCTCGCGACGATCTGGATGGCACGCGCCTGCCTATCTGTGATGCAAGCGCCCGTCTGCCGACCGACCTTGAGCACTTCGGCGAAGTCATCGACGCCGCGCTGTGCAACAATCTGATGTGGCGGGCCCGCGTCGCCAACGTCTGACAGGCCCGCGCATGCTGGCAGATCCGGCCCTGCAAGGGGCCGGAAAATTCTGATTGGAACATCGGGGAATAATTCCCGATCCTGGCGTGTCTGGTCTTGGGGGATGACACCTTCGGAACAGGTGGCATGCCGGTTCTATTTCTTGACACTATTTGACCGTCAATCTTGTTGCCAGGAATTGGCGCAAACCTTTGCCTATTGGTCGTGTCACCGCGCACCCGCCACCCCATGACCGCTTGTCTTGCGGCACGTTAAACGGTTGATTCCCGGGACTTGCGCTGCTGGCAGCCTGGGAAATTCGTTCCCGCCTGCCATTGCCCCCTTTCCAGCCTGATCTGGTCATAGGAATTTCGCCATTTCAGCGCTGCAATCTTTGCGAGAGCTCAGAATAATATTTATGATCAGGGTTGCATCAAATCGTGTGATCGCTTTACAAGGCATAACGCTGCGTCGACGCTTGGCCCTGGATCTTGCTGATTTCCCAGCAGATTCCAGACGGGCCAATCGGAACCCGAACGTGGAATTGATATAAATCCCTATCCGAACGGATGGGTGCAATTCCATGGACGGACCTTCGGTCCCAATGGCTGTATTCCAAAAATCTCATACTTCTCTAGGGTTTGATCAAGAGCGGTCAACGCCATCAGAGCAGTATAGGGGTCATTATGAAAACCAGTGGAAAGGCATTGAGCCGCGGCATGATCGTTTTGTTCGGTCTGCCCGTGACCCTTTCGGCTTGCGTCGCGCCGCAACAGGATCCCAACGTGTTCTGCTGGGCCGAACAGCACCAGATGGTGATGCCCGAGGACAAATGGATGCGCCCGCCGGGCGTGGTCTGCACCCCGATCATCACACGGCGCGCCCAGACGGTGACGCTGGCGGATGCCGGGAACAATGCCAATTCAGCCCATGGCATTCATTCGACCTCGTCGTCGGCCAGCTCTGGGTCGGGTGGCACGGGATCGGCCGCGACCGGCGGCACGGGGTCATCGGGCGCCGCAGCCGGCGGGACCGGATCGTCCAGTGCTTCGGCCGCAGGTTCCAGCGGCAGCGCCGCCGCCGCAGGAACGGATTCGGCCTCCAGCGCGGCCGCGGGCGGATCCGGGTCGGCCGCCTCCGCGGCCGGTAGCGGCGGGGCCGCCAGCGCGGCCTCGGGCCCGGGCGGGTCTGCGGCGGCCGCAGCAAGCGATGGATCGTCGGCCAGCGCCTCGGCCGGTGCAGGGTCCAGTGCTGCCGCAGGCAGCTGACCCCTCAGGCGCGTCCCGCGTTCCGGCCCTTTGCCCCTTTCATGCCCAGATCGTCGCCCCCCCTTTTCTGCCCCGACCCGGAGGTCGGTGTTCACAGGAGTGTTCCCATGACGCACGCAATTCGCAAAGCGCTGGCGCTTGGCGCTGCGACCGTCGCCCTTGGCGTTGCGCCTCTGGCAGCGCAGAACTTTTCTACCTCTGGACAGAACTGGTCCGGTGGCTGGGGATTTTCCGGCACGGCCGAGCGCACGCTGTCCGTCCAGCGCGCCCAGGCGATGCACGCCATCGAGAATGCCAGCGCGGGGCCATCGACCGTCATCACCTACAACACCTGGAACGACAATCGGTCGAACTTTGTCGACAACACCGGATCCGACGGTTTGACCCAGAACCTCGATTTTCAGGTCGGCGACACGATTGGCCAGAATACCAACACCATTGGCGCAATGAACACCGGGCAGACCACGATCGACATCAACGGATCGGGGAACAGCGTCTCGGCAGTTAACGGGGCCGATTCCCGCGGGTGTCTGGATGGCAGCGTGGCAAATACCACCTACGGGCTGACGTCCTCGACGGGGGCGATGGCGCAAGGCGGTATCGACATCTCCATCGCTGCAAATCCGCGCTCGTCTTCTTCCAGCTGCCAGTGACGGGGTGAAATGGCCCATGGCACGGTCCCTGAACTATCCGGGCTGGTTGTCCTTGACGCTTGCAGCGTCCCTGTCCGCCTGCGGCATCCCCGGCGAGGTATCCCGCGGCTGGACGACATCGCCCAAGGCCAACGTCGCGATGAGCGAAGGCCCCCCCATCGAGGATGTGGTCACCGCCTTTGACGAGGCGTTGAGCTGCCTGCGGGGCAAGGTCCGGCCCGAGGTGATTTTCGCTGTCGGCCAGGTGATCGACCATACCGGCAAGGAAAACTATTCCGAAGGCGGATCGGGCAAATTCGTCAGCCAGGGCGCTGGCGAGATGGTTCAGTCGGCGCTGTATCGGGCCGGGGTCAGCGTGGTCAACCGGCGCGATCCCAACATTGCCATCGTCGAATCCAACTGGGGCATCCGTGACATCAAGCGGCAGGTGCCCGTCAACTTCTACATCTCGGGCAGCATCAACTCGCTTGATTTCATTCCGGGTGGCGGGGCCGAGTTCAGCATCGCCGGGATCGGGCCGCGCTATCGGCAGAACCGCATCCTGATCGGGCTCGATCTGACCATGACCGATGCCTACACCGGCCGCGTCGTCGGCAGCGTGCCGTTGCAAAAGCAGATCTTCGCACGCGAGGTCGGGGTCAGCGCCGGTCGCTTCTTTGGCGAGACCCTGGTCACCATGGACGCCGGCGGGATGGAGCGCGAGGCGGTTCACTTTGCGCTGCGCCAGATGCTCAGCCTTGCGACCTTCGAGCTGCTCGGCCAGATCATGAACCCGGACATCTACGACACCTGCCGCGCCAAGGTGAATTCCTTTGCAGGCAGCGTCTCGCACACGGGGACGGGCGACCGGAACGCCATGGCAGCCGCGCTGAAGGCTGCCAAGGAGGCCAGCGCCGAGGCCCTGCTGGTCGATGTCAGGAACGCCCAGCCCCCTGCCCCGCCGGCGCAACCGGGCCAGCCCCAGCGCCCAGCCGCGCCAGCCGCGCCAGTCGCTGCGGCGCCCCAGGCGGGCCAGCGCCAGGCCGCCGCCCAGCCCCAGGGGCCAACCGCGCAGAACCTGCACCGGACGGCGGTATCGGCGGCCATCAAGGCCATCTCGCTGGCGGCAGCGTCGCAAAAGGCCGCAACGCAGAAAGAGGCCGTCCAGCAATCGGCTGAATCGCTGCGCCTTGCCAACCTGTCGCTGATCACGCTCAAGCAAGCCGCAGCGGCGGGCCTGAGCGGGGACGAAGGCGATGCCGCCGCAGTCGTGGTTCAGCAGGCGATCGAAGCCGCGCGCAAGGCCGCATTGGCCGCGACCAGCCGGCAAGACGCTGCTGCGGCCGATCCCCAGCCTGCGACCCCAGAGGCTACTGCCCAGGCACCTGCACCGGCCGCAGCCGCAGGGGCACCCGAACCCGGCCCGACCGTGCCCGGGACCCCGCCCGCCGAAGCCGCCCCCGCCGTTCCTGCGGAGCCCCAGGGCGATGCGGTCGAACCCGCTGCACCGACCGAACCGGCCGCCAACCCCCAAGGGCCGGCGATTCCCGATGTGCCCGGAACACCCGCGCATATCCGCAAGTTCGGGCAATGAACCAACCCGGGCCGGCGCCTTGCGCCGATCCGTCACGCCTTCTGTCGCCGCATCGCGGCAGGAAACGGGGCCCCACACTTTCTGCCCCCAAAACCACCCGATCCCGCCAAGGGGAGGATCAGGGACACACTGTAGGGACCAAGATGAAAAACCTTCTTCTGACCTCTGCCCTGGCCGTTGCCGGTCTGGGCTTTGCCTCGGGCGCCATGGCTCAGACGATCACCGACGGCAGCATCACCACCGCTGGCGAGCTGAGCCTGCTGGAGCGCATCCTGGCTAACCAGGCCGAGCTTCAGGCCAGCATGCTGAACGCTGCCGAAAACTATGCGAACCTCGACGGCTCGATCAACGTCGACGTGAACATGAACACCCTTCTGACCGGCCTTGCACTGGGCGTCGACCCTGCCGTCGAAGGTTCGGGCGTGAGCGCCACCGGCTTCGTCAAGAGCATCTCGTTCACCGACACTGCGCAAGCCGTGGACTTCTACGATCCCTCGACCGTCGCATCGACCATGGGCAACCTGGCCACGACCGTCATCGGCTCGCTGGGCACCGGCACCATCGGCCAGACCGCATCTGCCTCGACGGCCGATGGCGTGACCGGCAACACCACCAGCTCCTCGAGCACCCTGACCGGCGTGAACCTGGCGCTGCTGGACGTGGCGTCGAACGCGCAGGCGATCACCTCGACCTCGCAGGCCTACAGCACCACCATGGTGACCAACCCGGGCCTCGTGCAGGTTGCCAACATCGCGGGCAACTACTCGCAGACGCTCAACGGTGGCATCAACCTGACCTTCGCCGACAGCCTGGCGAAGGGCGGCGACATGTCGACCACCGTCATCGGTGCTCTGGGAACCGGCAACATCGCTGCCAGCCTCCAGCGCAACCTGATCGGCACCAGCGGCGTTGCCGGCACCTACTGATCGCCCCATCTGGCGAGGGCAAAGCCAATCGGCTCGGCGGCCAAGGCTGCCGGGCTGACCGCAGGTGGCTTGGTTCGGGGCCGTCAGGCCGCCGCGCCAGGTCATCTGGATGTCCGAACACTGCCCAAACTCGCCCTGCCTCTGGCAGGGCTCCCTTTTTTGGGGCCCACCGTGACAACAGACCCCCGTATCGCGCAAACGTGCAACCCCGCCTTGCTGACGCGCCGCACTGCCCTGCTGGGGCTGGCCTCGGTGCTGCCTCTTGCCGCGCAAGCCGCCCCTGACCCGAGCGGCCCCCCCGAAGGCGCCGTTGCCCGCAACGTGTCGGGATTTGTGACGCCGCGCTGGCAGCAGCACTTTGCCAGCACCACCGGCGGGATGATCCTGATCGACACCCGCTCGCGCGCGCTGTTCTTCTGGTCACAGGATCTGCGGGTGCAGCGTCTCTATCCGACCTCGATCCCGATCCGCGAGGAATATACCCGGCGCGGCCGGACCAGCATCATCCGGCGGGTCGAAGGGCCCGACTGGCGACCGACACCCTCGATGCTGCGTCGTCATCCGGACTGGCCCACCTATCTGGCGCCCGGACCCGGCAACCCCATGGGCAGCCATGCGCTGCACCTGACATGGCCAGCCTATCGCATTCACGGCACGCATGATGACAACAAGATCGGGCGGCGGTCCTCGAACGGCTGCTTCGGGCTTTACAATCATCACATCGCCGAGCTGTTCCACCTGGTGCGCATCGGAACGCAAGTCCGGGTGATCTGACCCGGCAGCCGGCCACAGGGCGACGGCGCGGGGACAATCCGCGACAGGCTGCACCGTTCATCGCTTGAAACAGAAAACCGCCAGCCTTCTTCGGAAGGCTGGCGGTTTTTTGTCCCGGACCCCCTCCTGGTCCGGGACATGGCTTACAAGATGACGATGTCAGAGGCCTCCAGCAGGGGCGATCCTTGCAAGGTGGCCAGCAAGACAGTGGCGGACCGTCCGGTGCCGTCGGCATCCCAGAACAGCCGGCCCGTCGCATCGTCATAGATCAGCCGGTCGGTGGCATCTGTCGGCGCGGTCCCCAGGGCAAAGGCCGCATCGTCCAGGATGCCCGGCAGACCCGCCGCACCAAAGACAGCCCGCGCCAGCGCGATCTGATCAAGACCCGATACGAAATCGGTGATCACATCGGCCTCGGACGCCTTGGGCGTCTGGTCAAAGACAAAGACATCCGCCCCGTCCCCGCCAGTCAGGCTGTCCAGCCCCGAGCCGCCGATCAGCGTGTCGTCACCCGTCCCGGCATTGATCGTGTCATTGCCCGCAAGCCCGCTGATGGTTTCGCTCGATGCGGACCCCGTCAGACGGTTGCGCCCCGAGGTGCCCGACAGGTTGTCATCGTTGCGGATCAGCCCATGCGCGCTGGCCTGCGCGAACGACACGGCGGATTCGACGCTGGAGATCGTGACGGTGAACGCCTCGTCCTGCGAGAAATACCGGTCCGCGCCGACATTGACGACCAGCGTGGCCACCGTTTCCCCGGCCCTCAGCAGCAGCGTGCCCGAAGGCAGCGACGAGCCCGGGAAGTCGTCGGTTCCCGCGACATTATCGGCGCCCACCCGCGGCGACACGGCCCAGCCCAGCTCGATGTCCCAGTCGACCGCGTCGGACAGCGAGACCTCGAAGGTGAAGGGCGTTGCATCGCGAGAGGTGCCTTCCAGCTTGTCGGCATCAATCGCGATGATCGAGGCAACCGTCGGCTGGCGTTCGAGCAGGGTATATTCCTGGCTTTCCACAGGCCCGGTGTTGCCGGCGCTGTCGCTGACCCGGAACATGATGTCGTGCGTGCCCACCTCCAGTGTCGCGGTCTTCCAGGTCACCAGGTTGCGCCGGACCGACCCGGTGATGTCGTCCCAGGTTGCCCCGCCATCGACAGAGCCCATCAGCCGCTCGTCACCCGACAGAACACTTTCCAGACGCGCCGTGACCGTCTGGGCGACAGCATAGGTCACGAAGTCGCCCGCCGTATCCGTATCGTTCGAGATATGGATCGAGCCTGCCTGAACCCCATTGGTCGGCGCCGCAGTGTCCAGCGTGATGACCATCGACGCCACCGCAGAAGTATTCGCGGCCGTGTCGATGACGCGGAACTGCAGCGTGTTGCGCCCGTCTGCAAGGGTCACGCCGGTCAGCGCCAGATCCGTGCCGGTAACCGATGCCGTCGCATCGGTCCAGCTGGCACCCCCGTCTTGCGACACCTGAAGGCTTTCGCCATCCGCCAGCGCCCGGCTAAGCAGCCCCGTCACGGTCTGCCCGGCCACGTTCGTTACCAGATCGGTGCCGCTCAGGCCGCTGTCGTCGGACAGCGCGAAGCCAGATATGGCAACGGCCGGCGCAGTGCGATCCAGCACATAGGCGGTTTCGCTGATCTCGCTCCATGCGCCCGAGGCGCCCTGGATCTTGAACTGGATGGTCTGATCGCCATCCACCAGCCGCGCCTTTTGCCAAGTCAGGCTGGTGCCCGATACCTTGCGCGTCAGATCGACCCAGGACAGCCCGCCATTGCTGGACCCGAACAGCTTCTCGCCGCTGGCAAGGGCTGCCGACAGCGTGGCCGTGATGGTCTGCGACGAGATGCGGGTGATCAGATCGCCTGCAATGCCCGTGTCATACGACAGCGCGACCCCGCCGACGGTGGTCGTCGGACCATCGTTGACCAGTGTGTAATCCGTGCTGAACGTATTCGCGTTGCCCGCAAGATCGACAACGCGCAGCTCCAGCGCATGGTCCCCTTGGCTAAGCGTGACACCAGACCAGACAAAGTTGCGCTGGTTGACCCCGACCGCGATGGTTTCCCATGCATCGCCAGCATCGACCCGGCCCTGAAGCTGCTCATCGGCAAGCAGCACGCGGTTCAGGCGCCCGGTGATGGTCTGGTTTGCCTCGGCGGTCACGAAGTCGGTCGCACTGGTCCCGGTGTCGGCCGACAGCGCGGCCTTCATCACGCGGCGCCCCGGTGCCAAGGTGTCAAGCCGGTAGTCGACGCTTTCGGTTTCCCCGAAATTGCCGGCCCCATGCTCGACCCGCAGCGCAAGGCTGTTCGCCCCCGCAAGCTGCGCGCCGGCCCATGCCACATCGGCGCCGCTGGCAAAGGCGGTGATGTCGGACCAGGTCTGGCCGCCGTTGACCGATCCCCACAGCGTCTCGCCTGCGATCAACGCCTGGCTCAGCGTGGCCGTGACAGTCTGGATCGCCGTGTTGGTGATGAAGTCGGTATCCAGCGCCCCGGTGTCTGCCGAAATGTCGATATCGGCCACCGTGATCAGACGACCCGTCGTGAAGTCCAGATCGGTCGCCAAGGTCAGGCCGGCGAAATCCAGCGCCGGATCTGCCAGATCATGCACGGCCGTGCCATCGACCAGCAGGTGATAGGGCGTCTCGGCCGCCAGCGCAGCGCCAGGGGTGACGATCAGCCGGTTGCCCTCGATGCGGACGGACCCGCCATTCGACCCAAGGCCCGTGGTCACGTCGAAGCTTTCCACCTCGCCCAGCGGGCCGTTCAGCACGATGGTGCCGGTTCCGAAGGCCACGTCCTCGTTGAACTCCAGCACCAGCGGGTTGCGGGCGAAGGCGGTGCCGCCATCGACCACCCCGCCCTGTACCGGAACCCCCAGCAGCAGCGGCGCATCGTTCGCCCCGGTCAGCGTCACGGTAAAGGTCGCCCGAGAGGCGCCGCCATTGCTGTCATTGGCTACGATATCGGCGCTGACCGTGACAACCTCGCCCTCATTCAGCGCGTCGATGGCCGCGTCATCCGGGGCAAAGGCATAGTCGCCCGTCGCGGTATCCAGGTAGAAGGTCCCGAAAGCCGTCGATTTCTCGCGGTTGTAGTCAGGGTCCGTCGAGGTGTCCGAACCCTCCAGCGACAAGGCGAACGAGGTGGAATCGACATCCGTTCCCGTCACGGTTCCGGTCAGGCCAGACGTGACATGGTCAAGCCCGGGGGCCTGTTCCGTGACCGCGCCGGCGACAACTCCGGTCAGAACCGGCGCGTCGTTGCTGCCGGTTGCCGTGATGGCAAACGGCAGCAGTGTCGTCACCATGCTGTCATCGACCAGCCGGATCAGGAAAACCGCCACCTGCGTTTGATTGATGGCAAGCGCCTCGATCGCAGCCGCGTCCTTGACGAACTCGTAGGCCCCCGTTGCGCTGTCCAGGTAAAGGGTGCCAAGCGCATGAGCCAGGGACAGATCGAACCCGTCGCGGCTGGTATCCTCCAGACCGCCCGAGATCGACCATGTCAGCGCATCGCCATCGGGATCGCTGCCCGCAAAGGTGCCCGAAAGCCCCGTGTCGGTCGTCGTCGTGGCGCCGGCATCCTCGGTGATCGAGGCAGAGCCGACGGTCAGGACGGGCCGATCTTCGCCGCCACCAAGGTTGACCGTCCAGTCGCGGCTGTCGATGGCGCCTTCTGCGTCAACGACCTGCATCGTGAACGACTCGGTGGCGATGTCACCCGCGTCCAGCCCCTCGACCGCCGCGCCGGGCACATATTCCCAGGCGCCGGAGGCCGTGTTCAGGTAGAGCGTGCCATAGGTGCCGCTCGCACTATAGTCAAAACCAGCGCGCGAGTCATCGGCCGCGCCATCCGCGACGCTGAAGGTGAACGCGTTGTCGACGTCTGTTGCCGTCAGCGTGCCCGTCAGGTTCGCGGTGCCAAGCGCCGAAGAAAGCGGCACTTCGACCACAGACCCATTCGCGGACAGCGCGCCCAGAACGGGGGCGTCATTCACCGGGGCAAGGTTGATGAAAGTCGAGCCCGGCACGCCGGTATCCCCTTCGACATCCACCGAGGTCACGCGCACTTCGCGCTGCACGTCCGAGGGGGCCTCGGAGGTGTTGGCGTATTTCACCGCCCGCAGTGCGGTCTGGAAGACGGTGCTGTCCAGACCTTGCGCCGGAATGGCGGTAAAGGTGATCTGGGTGGCGCCGGTGACCGACAAGGTGCCGGTGCCATCGTGGCTGACCACGATCCCCAGCGCTTCGATCGAGGCCAGCGAGTCAAGCGCCAGCCCTTCGAAGGCGCCGTCCTGCGGGTTCGTCAGCGTCAGCGTGATCGCGTGCAGCGTGCCGTCCTGGATGGTCAGTTCGGCATCCTGGGTGGCGACAAAGATCGGGGCGTCGCCTTCGGTAAAGGTGACGGTCCGGTCGGTGCCTGCCACGGTCTGGCCGTTCATGTCGACAACGGCACCCCAGCGGACATACACCGTCTGGATGGCGCTGGTGCTGGCCGTGCCACCGCCCGGCTGGGTCGAGGCGTTGTCCGTCACGGTGACCGTGACAGCGCGGCCGCCATGCGTCGCGTTGGGGTTGGTGTTGTGATAGGTCAGCGTCGCCAGCGCGGCCTGATAGTCGGCCGCCGTTGCGGTGCCGCTCAGCGTCAGGGCCGTTGCCCCCGTCAGGCCCGCCGTGCCGGTGCCGTTTCCGGCGATGGTGATCGTCTTGCCGCCCGCGACATAATTGCCGCCCAGCGTGGTGCCCAGCGTCTCCCAGGTGGTGCCGAACAGGTTGTCCAGCGCCAGCGGATCCAGCGTGACCGTGACGCGCGTGATCTGATCGCCGACATCGGGATCGGCAAGTGTCACGTCAGGCCCGAACAGCGCAACGGCAGGACCGCGGGGCGCAAAGGTCACGCTGCCGTCAAAGCCGTCTGCCGCCCCGTTCAGATCCACGATGGGGGCGTCATTCTGCGCCGTGATGACCCCGCGCACGACATCCGAGGCCACCGAGAACGCAGTCGCCGCGCCCCGGTCAGAGACATCGACGACATCGCCGGTGGCCCCCGTCGCGCCATCCCAGGCATGATAGGTGAACCGGGCGACGTTGGCGTTCGCGCCATCCCCCACCAGGCGGATCAGCGTGCTGGGGCCCAGCAGCAGCGCCCCGGTGACCGACGGCGCATGGTGGCTGAAATCGACCCAGACAGCGCCATCGAAATACTGCCACCGTCCGGTGCCGGGGCCATCATCCGACGTGCCGATGACGGCGATCCCCGTGGCGGCACCTTCGCTTCCAACGGGCGAGGGCGCGTCTTCGTCGACGATCCGCGCCTTGCCGGTGCCGAACAGGGTGGACACCGCAACCCCGGCCGAGGCCGCGTCCTCGGTGATGGTGGTCAGCAGAACGTTCCCGGGGGTCAGCACCGGCGCGTCGTTCTGCGCGGTGATGGCAAAGGTCAGCGTATTGGCCACCGGGTCCATGTCGACCCCGCCATTGGCGGTGCCGCCATCGTCTTGCACCCGGAAGGTGAAGCTGGCCCCTGGCGAGCCGGCCGCATTGCGCGTGGCAAGATAGGTCAGCAGCCCGCTGTCGATATCCTCGGCGCTGATCGTCTGACCGGCGGTGACGGCCACGCCGTCCAGAAACAGCCGCCCCGACACCGGAAGGGTCGCGATGCGCACCGCCAGGAAATCGTTGGCCGGCAGGTCGCTGTCGCTGAACCCGAAGTCCGCCAGCGCCAACGCATGTTCCACATCCTCGGTCACGGTGATGGTGGCGTCGGTCCCCTGCGGGGCATCGTTGACCGGGGTGATCGTCACCGTCGCATCGGCCGGCAGACCCTCGTTGCCGTCGATATCCACGGTGCTGACCGTGATGGTCCGGGTTGCGCTGGTGTCCGGCCCGTCGGCAAGGTTGCGATAGGCCACGGCGCGCAGCGCGATCTGCATCGTCGAGGCATCGACCCCGGCCGCACTGTGGAAGACCACGGTGCCGGTGCCCTCGCCGCTGATCGAAATGCCGGCATTCGTCAGGAAGGTCCGGGCCGCGTTGCTGATGACCGAAAGCTGTTCGTCCGGGTCAAGGCCATGCGGCGGCGCGATCTGCACGGTCATCGTGCGGATCAGGCCGCCCTGATCCGTCAGCGTCGCTTGCGAGGTGGCGATCGCCACTGCGGCGCCACCTTCGATGAAGGTGACATCGTTCCCGCGCGCGTCGCCTGCGCTGCCGTCCAGATCGACCACCGGCGCCCAGCGGACATCGACATTGACCGTGGCAAGAACCGGGCCCGCAACATAAACAGAGCCGGCGGATGCGACGATCCCCGTCACATCGTCAAAGAAGCCGACGGTTGCCCCGGTGACCAGACCAGCAACCGGCGCCGAGGCAACAAAGGTTGCCGCGTCGATGATCTCGGCCACGACAACGCCGGTGTCGTTATCGTTGATCAGGATGTGCTGGCCCACGGTGACCGCCGGCATGGCTTGCGACGTATGCACGACGGAGCTGTTCGACAGCTGGCCGCCATCGTCCATGCCGCTGATCGTGACCGTGCGGACCCCGGCATAGGCGTTGGGGTTTGCGTTGTCATAGGTGATGTCGCGCAGAATGGTCTGCCAGACGTCATGGCTGGCCGTTCCGGTGATGATGATCCGCGTATCGGTGCTGGCCGGATCCAGCGCAAGGCCATTGTCCGCCATCGCGGCAAGCGCGGTGGTTCCCAGCGTCAGGGTTTCCTGCAAGAAGCCCTGTTCGTTGTCGCGCGCACCGGTGCTCAGTTCCACCGTGACCGATGTCAGGGTGTCGCTGTCAATGTCCGACAGCGACAGATTGCCTGCGATCACGACCGCATCGGCGCGCGGATGGAAGATGACCGTTTCATCCTGCCCCGAGGACAGCAGCACGACATTCGAGGCCGTCCCCGCCCCATCGGTCGTGAAATCAAAGCGGCTCAGGTTGTCGCGCGCGCCGGTGGTGGCGGCCGTCAGCG
Source organism: Gemmobacter nectariphilus DSM 15620 (assembly GCF_000429765.1). GTDB lineage: Bacteria > Pseudomonadota > Alphaproteobacteria > Rhodobacterales > Rhodobacteraceae > Wagnerdoeblera > Wagnerdoeblera nectariphila. The sequence goes on from NZ_AUCM01000007.1 coordinate 55,356, forward strand.
TGACCGATCCATCGCCGCTGTCCACCGCCGTCCAGTTGGTGAAACTTGCGCCGGCAAAGGCGCTGGCGATCTCGCGCGCGGTCGAGCTGGCGCCGATCTCCACGACCGCACCATCGAAGTGAATGGTGGTTGCCTCGGTCGTCGGCAGGAAGCGCACCACCTCGACTTCGGCAACATCGATGGCGCCGTCGGTCAGGATGCCACCATTGGCGTCGATGATCGGCGCATCGTTCACGGCAAGAACGTCGATGGTGCTGGTGCCGGCAGGCTGGAACGCGATGCCATCATCGCTGATGGCATAGCCGAGCGTGGCGGTGACATCATTGAGGTTCGGCGGCGCCAGATAGCTGACCTGCCCCGACGCAAGCCACGCGGTCAGCAAGGCCACACTCGTTGCCTGAACGGTCAGCGTGCCGGTATCGGATCCCGTCACCGCAACCCCTTGCATGGGGGCAGCGCGCAGCGTTCCAAGATCGACGGACAGTTGCAGCGCGATCGTGGCGGAATCGGGTTCCGTGATGACCAGCGTCGTCAGATCCAGCGTCGTCGCCACATCTTCGTAGACATCGGCCAGAACGGGCACGATGCCGGTCAGCGTGGCCTTGTCATCGGCGCCCAGGATCGAGACGCGCAGAACGGCGGTGTCGGTCAGGTTGTCGCCATCGCGGACGGTATAGTTGAACGTGTCATACAGCGGCGCGCTGCCGGTGTTCAGCGCCTGCACCGCAGCATTGTCGTTGTTCACCACATAGGTGTAGCCGCCGTCCTGGTCGACCGTCAGGGTGCCAAAGCGCCCGGCGATGGTAAAGCTCGTGCCGGACAGCGTTGCCGCCGTGCCCTGCCCTTCGAACATCCCGGTGCGGACAGAGGTGATGGTCCAGCTGACAAAGTTGGAATCGGTGTCGTTATCAACCAGGCTGCCGGTGGCATCGGCGCCGGGCGTCGCGTTTGCAACGCCCCCCGCCTCGGTCGCGGTGGCCGTGTCGTCGATGGCGGTCGGCGCCGCAGAACCGACCGGCAGAACGGTGCTTTGCGCCATCACCGTCTCAGTGGTGCCCTGATCGTCGGTATAGGTGACCACCGCGCGCAGATCGGACCCCGACTGCTGGACGGTCGGGATATAGGTATCGCCTGTTGCACCGGCGATATTGGTCCAGCCGGTTTCGCCATAGGGCCGGATCTGCCACTGGACCGACGGGTTTGCGCTGGTGGTGCCATCGCCATCCGAAATGGTGACGCTGATCGCCTCGCCCGGTGCGACGGCCCCGGGGGTCAGCGTGGCGGTTCCGGTCTGATTCACGTTCTCGACGGTCAGCGCGCCCGACACCGGGGTTTCCACAAAGCCCGCAGCATCCGCATAGAAGGCCGCGACGCGGACGTCCTTGCCGACCTCGGCCTGGGTCAGGGTCAGCGTCTGGTCCGTGCCGCGCCCGCCGCCGATATCGATCCAGTCATTGCCGTCCCAGACCTGCCACTGATAGCGCACCTCGCTTGCGGTGCCGTCCAGATCGGTGCCCAGCACCGCCGTCAGCGTCTGCCCTTCGGTCGGGATGCCGGAAACGGTGACGCTGCCAGGGTCGTTGACCGAATAGGCCGCGGTGTTCGGGGCCGTGCCAGCGCCCGTTGCAAGGTCGATGCGGAAGGTGGCCGTGGCGGTCGATCCGCCGTTGAGCTCGGTGCCGGTGATGACAAGGGCGATATAGGGATAGCCGCCAACCGGGTTGCCGGTGATGGTGACGCCAGAGGCGCCTTCATCGGTATAGGACAGGCCAAGATCTGCAAGGCTGACCATCTGCCCATTGACGAAGGCCGTGACAGCATGGGTGATGCCCGACTGCGTCGCTGTGCCGTCAACGGCGCCATCCGGGTCGGTGAAGGGCGCTGCAATGGCCAGGCTGATCGGCGTGCCCGGCTCGATCGCCACATCCGCGGGCGGGTTCGTCAGGACAAGGGGGTCGTTCGCGTTGCTCGCCGTCAGCGAGACAGTGACGGGGTCCGAAAGCACCCCGCCAACGTCCGCGACCACCTCGAAGTCCGGCAGCGTGGCCCCGGCAGGCGGATTGCCGCTGAACGTGCCGGTCTGATAGTCAAAGCTCAGCCACTCGGGCCAGACATCGGGCCCGACGACAGTGGCCGAATAGGTAACGGGGGTGCCCGGTGCTGCCGTGATGTTGAACAGGCTGGCCGGCAGGGTAAAGCTTTGCACGCCCGGCCCGTCAAAGGCCGTGGCGGAATAGCTGGTGGCCGCTGCGGAAACCGCTGTCGTCAGGGTGTCGGCGTCGGCGTCGATGATCAGCCGGAACTGGGTTGCCGCGCTGCCCTGCGAATAGCTGCCCTGAACCGTATCGTAGGCCACCACACGGATCGCCGTGTTCACCGCAGTCCCGTCGCCATACAGCGTGCCGGTCACCGGGTCGAATTTCAGCGCATCGTTGGTGTTGTCGATCACCGTATAGGTTTCGACACCGCTTGCATCCATGGACACGGTGAAGACGTGCAGTTCCAGCCCGTCCGGGCTGTCCGGGTCGCTGAACAGATCGGTCGGCAGGGCATAAGACCAGCCGCCGCCCTGGACGCTGGGGGTGAGAGTCAGAAATTCGGAATGAAAGGTTCCGCCGAAATCTGCGGTGGTCAGGTCGGTGCCGTTGGTTGCATCCAGCCGGGTGATCCGCACATCGGGCGAAGCTGGCCAGATATGTTCGACGGTATAGTTGGTAAAGGTGCCAGCCGCGAAAGCCGCCGCGACCTCGTCGGGCGTGACCAAATTCCCGAACCGGACCAAAGTGCCGGCAATGTCGGCCCCAGACCCGCTATATGTGCCATCCGAGAACGTCAGGGTGACGGTCTCATAGAGACCATCATTGGTACCCGGCATGGAGTCGGCGCCGTCTGTGCCGTTTTGCACAACGTCGACCTGATAGCTTGCGCCGTCGATGAGGATCGTCGAACCGTCAACGAAGTCGGTCCAGTCGCCATCGAATTGGGCGACAAGCTGAACGACGCCGAGGCCCAGGTCGGTGGCCGTATAGGTGCCAGAATACAGGTTTATGGTTTCGGCAACCGCTGCGGCAGCCTCTGCCGCCGTCAGGGCGGTGCCAAGCGTGATCGTCTGGCCGTCAAAGGTGATCGTCTGCCCGCCCATTGCAAAATCGAAGGTGGCCCATGTCACCTCGCGCGGGGCGGTGCCGGCGATCAGTTCCTGGGCGTTGTCGACGGTCGGGGGCAGGTTGTTCACCGTGACGGTGAAGGTGTCCGCTGCGATCGCGCCCAGAGTGTCCTCGGCGGTGACGGTGATCGTCAGATCCTTGTCCGCCCAGTCCAGCGGCGGGGTGCCCGAGAAGCTGCGCGTTGCCTCGTCAAAGGTCAGCCAGGACGTCACATCGCCAGGATTGCCCGATGTCGTGCTGCCCAGCGTGATTGCCCCGATGGGCTGGCCATCGACCGCCGTCACCTGGGCCGTATAGGTCAGCCCGTCGCCTTCGGCATCGGTGAACGCATCTGCCGGAACGGCAAAAGTCCAGGGGGTCAGATTGTCGATCACCTGATCGGCGATAGCGGCGCGCAGTTGCGGCACATCATTCGTTCCGGTCAGCGTCACGGTCAGCGTCTGCGCGCCGATCCCGCCTTCCAGATCCTCGGCCAGGAACGCAAAGCTGTCGGTCGCATCAACTCCCTCGGGCAGGGCGTTGATGGCCAGCCATTGGTCGGGCGCATAGCTCCAGGCCCTGGTCGCGGCGTTCAGCGTCAGCGTGCCGTAGCGACCCTGATAGGTCCAGATCGTCTGGTCGGATCCGTTGACGGACGAGACCCCGCCACGCAGGGAGTAGACAAGATCGCCTGCGGAATCCTCGATATCCGTCGCGGCAATCACACCCGAAAGCTGCGCGATGTTCGCGGTCAGGTGCGAGGCCTGGCTATCTGCGCTGGCGGTATCCAGCAGGCTGATGGTCGGCGCGGTTCCCGAGAACACGGGCAGGTCATTCACCGGCATCACGGTGATGGAAACGGTGCGGTTCACCGTGCTCAGGCCGGAATCGGACGCAGCCGTGGTGGTGTTGAAGGTGTCGCCCGTCTCCAGCGGCGTGGCCAGTTGTGCGGCCGCCATCGTGCTGTCCAGTGCCCGGACGGTCAGCCCGCCAGCCGGCCCGTTGAAATTCGCCGCCGGCACGAAGCGCAGCAGATCGCCCGCCGCAACCACAATCCCCGCGCTGGCCGATACCGCGACAATGTCCACCCAGGTGGTGCCATCGGTCGAATATTGCCAGGTGCCATTCGCCCCCGACGCATCGCCAATGATGACAACGCCGCCCAGCGTGTCCCCGTTGTCGACATCCGAGAACACCTTGTCGAACAGGTTGGACACCGATTGCCCGGCCGGATCCGTCGCATCCTCGAGAATCGCGCGCATCACGGCATTGCCCGCCAGGACAGGCGCGTCATTGACCGGGGTGACGTTGATCGTCACGGATTCGCTGGAGGTGTTGCCCAGGATATCCAGCGTCGAGACCGTCAGCGTCTTGGTCGGGGCCGTCGGGTTGTCAGAGGTGTTGGCATATTCCAGCTGTGCCGACAGGGCCGACACCACCTCGGCGGTCAGGGCCGGTTCCTCGACGCGGATGTTGTCGATATACATCGACGCGCCCAGCACGGTTCCGCCGGTCGCATCGAAGGTCCCCGACACAAAGACGAACATCCAGTTGCCATCGTCCGGCACTGCCACCGTCGCGGTGCCCGACCCCGTTGCGCCATAGGAATCCAGCGCCGTGACGACCCGCGGGTTGTTCGGGTCGCTGTCCACGTCCACGAGGTAGCCGACAACATGGTACCAGTCGGCAATCTTGTTGGCTTCCCAGTCGAACTTCAGCACCATGCCGGCTGTGGCGGCAAAGGGGTCGCTGTAGACCGCCGGGCCATGGATGACCCCGTAGCCTGGCGAAAGAAGGTCGGATTCTTCCAGCCGCAGGCGGCCATCCTCGATCGTGACGATCGGGTTGTCCCAGCCGGCGACATAGTCACCATCATTGCCGCCAGGCGTCGAGCCGGGGTAATTTTGCGATTCCGGCAGGCGGAAGCCACCAACATAGGTGTTCCCAAGATCGACCATGTCGGTGAAGGCGTGCCAGCCGGTTTCCAGCGGCTGGCTGAAATCGCCGTTCACCACCGGCGATGTGCCCGGCAGGGTTGCGTTGTCAAAGTTGATGCGCAGCGGCTGGCCGTCCTGGCCATTCTTCACCAGGTCGATTTCGCCAACGCGCATCAGGGGCTGGCCCGAGCCCATGCCCAGATAGACCACCCGCCCTTCGAACGACAGCGCCCCGGCTGCGGTGACATCGGCCGCATCGACCAGGCGCAGGGAATCTGCGGTCTGGCTGTCGGTGATGCGAAACTCGACGTAACCCGTCCCGTAGTTGCCAGCCGTCAGCACAAGATCGCCGCCAAGCACGATCGAGCCCTGCTGTTCGGTATAGGTCGGGGTCAGGTTGGTCCAGGTCACCATTTGTAAACTCTCCGGTTACGTCCAGCCAGCGGCCTTTCTGGCCGGCGACGACGCCAATTGCGTGCATATCGTCCCGAGATAGCGCGAAACGCCCGCAACCCATTCATCTGCTTATGAAATTTCCGTATCTATTCCGTCTGGGCCGCCGTGACCTCAGGCGGGGAGCCAGCCATAAGGATGAGCGCGCAGGCATACGGCTGGTCGTTGGATGGTCCCTTGGCACGGCGCGAAATCAGGTGCGGCCTTGAAGGCCGCAACCGGCTTTGCCCGACTGGCTATGGGCTTGTCCCTGCGCCGGTTGCAGGCGGGCACAGCGGCCAGAATCACCTTTGGCGCGGCGATTTCTTCAACCAGATCGGCGGTCTTTGGCATGGTGCGGCGCTATCTTGGCAGCCTTGCCCAAGCCAGGGGCGCACCTTGGGCTGCAAGGCAGAACCGATCATTCCACCGCTTCGCGGGCCGTGGGACGAACCCGCCGTCCGTCACGCATTGCAAGCGGCGCTTCGGCCTGTGCACGGACCCTTGCCATCAACCCTGTGTGGGCAGCACCAGGGACATCTGCGCCAATGCCCTGACCGACCCCGTTCAAGGCCGAAGCCACCCTTGTCGCCCCGCGCTTGAGCCGCAGCCAAAGGCCCGTGCAATGCGCCTGCGGCTGATGAATCGGCGTCAGGAAAGCGGTCCCCCGACGGCTTGCCGACCCCCTGCCGTCCTGCGCGGAACCCGCCGTTCATCGACACCCGGACGACCGTGGCCCGTGGAAAAGATCGGACACGGCCACGCGATCCGCAAGGCGCCAGCTGGACCAGTTCCCTTGCGTCAGCCGCAATATCGGCTCGCGCGCGATGCGCGCCCTTCAGCAGATCAACGCGTCCTCACCCTAATTGAGTTGATCTGAAATAAGACATCTGCAAGCCTTCCATCTGTGTCTTGGCCAGCCCGTCGGAGGAGTGCTGGCCGTCAGAGGCACATGGGAGGAGTATCACATGACTGATCGGATGCGTTTTGGCATCTTTCTGGCGCCATTTCACAAGCCAGGCATCAACCCGACCCTTGCGCTGGAGCAAGACCTCGAGCTGGTCCAGTGGCTTGACCGCTGCGATTATGACGAGGTCTGGTTTGGCGAGCATCATTCCGCCGGATCCGAGATTTCGGCCAGCCCGGAGCTGATGATCGCAACCGCCGCCCCCCGGACCCGGCGCATCAAGCTGGGGACCGGCGTTGTGTCGGTCAGCTATCACAACCCGCTCTGGGTGGCCGAGCGCATGGTGCAGCTGGATCACCTGACGCGCGGCCGCGCGATGCTGGGGGTCGGGCCGGGCTCGCTGCCGACCGATGCCGCGATGATCGGGCTGACGCAGGCCGATACGCGCGGGCTTCTGGCGGACGGGCTGGACATCATGACGCGCCTGATCCGCTCGGACGAGCCGATCAATTTCGAGAACGACCGCTGGGTTCTGAAAGACGCCCGGCTGCACCTGCGGCCCTATTCCAACTTCGACATTGCCACGGCGGCGGTTGCCTCTCCGACCGGGCCGAAACTGGCGGGCCGCTATGGCACTGGCCTGATCTCGATCGGGGCGACGACCGCGGCGGGGTTTGATGCGCTGGCGCTGCACTGGGATGTGGTCGAGGCCGAGGCCAAGCATTACGGCCACACGCCGGACCGGTCGAAATGGCGGCTTGTCGGCCTGTGCCATATCGCGGAAACCGCCGAACAGGCGCGGCGCGACGTCGAATACGGGATCGAACACTGGTTCCACTATTTCCAGGAAATCGCCGCCTTCCCGCAGATGTCGATGCCCGGCGCCAATGCGCGCGAGATGATCGACTTCATCAACGATACCGGCTTTGGCGCCATCGGCACGCCCGAGATGTGCCGCGCCCAGATCGACCGGCTGTGGAAGCAGTCGAATGGCGGCTTTGGCGCCTATCTGCTGCTGGGCCATAACTGGGCCAACTTCGAGGCGACGAAGAAATCCTATGAGCTGATCGCGCGCGAGGTTTTCCCGCATTTCCAGGGTCAGCACCGCTCGACCATGGAAGCGGCGATCCGCGCCCAGAAGATGCGCCCCGATCTGGCGGCGGTGCATTCGAAAGCCGTGGAAACCGCGCAAGAGCTTTATGCCGCCGAAAAGGCATCGCGCGCCGCATCCTGACAGGTCAACCAGCCTGATACATCACCTGCTGTGCGGTCGAGGGCCGCACAGCGCCCTTGTCGTGATGGTGCCTGACGTGCGCCCCGCCGGGCACATCGACCAGCCGGACGGGGGCCCGAGGGCCGCGTCGTTACCGCCAACCTGCCGCAGGCTGGATATCCGCAAGGCCGCATCCAGCCTAGCCGGGCAGAACCTCGGCCAGCAAGGGGTTCGGATAGCGCCGCGCGCGGGTGACGGCAAAGAACGTCTCGCCAATCCCGTCCAGCCGGCTTGCCTCGACCAGAAGGCCCGATTGCAATTCGTCGCGCACGACGATCGGGGGAATGATGGCCAGACCGGCATCGGCGCGGGCCAGCAGGCGGATCATGGCCATGTCATCAACCTCGCCGGCAAAGACGGGGGTGACCTGCAAGCGGGCGCTCAGGGCATCAAAGGCCGCGCGCAGGCCCGTCTCGCGCGTTGGCACGATCAGGGGATGGCTGGCCAGCAGCGTGCGCAATGGCGCCGGCGTGGGCCCGACCCGCGCCGGCGTGCCGATCAGGCTGACCGGCTGTTCGTCCAGACGGTGGATCAGCAGCGGGCTGGCGGCATCGCGGGCCGGGGCAAGATTGGTCAGGATCACGTCCAGCGCCAGCCCGTCAAGCCCGCGCAGAAGTTCATCCTGCGAGCCGGACCGCAGCACAACCTCGACATCGGGCCGCCCCAGCACGGGGCGCAAGAACTGCATCTGGAAGTTGCGCGACAGCGTGGCCAGCGCCCCCACCCGCAGCGCGCGCCGCGTGCGGCCGGTCTCGCGCAGCGTGGCGACCAGATCATCGGCGGTGCGAAAGATCGCCTCGGCATGGTCCAGCGCGATGCGCCCTGCCTCGGTCAGCACAAGGCCCCGGCCCTGCCGGTCGAACAGATCCTGCCCAAGCGCCGCCTCCAGCGCTCGAAGCTGGGTGGACAGCGCCGATTGCGACAGGTTCAGCGCCCGCGCGGCGCCAACCAGGGTGCCATCGGTGGCCACGGCGCGAAACAGCCGCAGATGGTGCAGGTTCAGCGTTGCCATTGTTCTACTAAATAGAATGATAAGTGCTAATATATGTAATTTTTTAAAACTCTGGCAAGCGATAGATCGCAAGGCATCCTTCTGATCCGGAGCTTGCCATGCTGACATTGCCGCTGATCGCGCTGTCCCCCCTGGTTCTGGCCGGGGCCGCCCTGCCCCTTGCGCTGCGTCCGGGCCGCCGCCCCGGTCGCCTGCCCGCCCTGGCCGAGGGGGCAGCGCTGGCCTCGCTGGCGCTTGCGGTCCTGGGGGTGGGGCAGCTGGTGCTGTCGGGGCCGCACACCCTGTGGCTGGCCGGGTCGGCCATTGTGCGGCTGGATGCGGTCAGCGCCACGCTGGCGCTGCTGGTCAGCTTTCTGGGCTGGGTCGTCCTGCGCTATTCCCGCCGCTATCTGGACGGCGAGACGCGCGAGGGGTGGTTTGGCTGCCTGACGCTGCTGGCCATTGCCGCGGTGCTGGTGCTGGTGCAGGCTGCCAGCCTGCCGGTCATGGTGGCAGCCTTTGCGATCACGGGCGGGCTGTTGCGGCAATTGCTGCTGTTCTACCCCGACCGTCCGGCCGCACAGCGGGCGGCGGCCAAGTTCACGCGCAGCTGGGTGGCGGGCGATCTGGCGCTGGCGCTGGCCACGGTCCTTGTCTGGCATGGCCTCGGCACCACCCGGATCGCCGATCTGGCCCAGGTCCCCGCACTGGACGGCGCCGGCCATCTGGCCGTGGCCCTGCTGGTGCTGGCGGCGGCGCTCAAGACGGCGGCCTTTCCGCTGCACGGCTGGCTGACCGAGGTGATGGAGGCGCCGACCCCTGTCTCCGCCCTGCTGCATGCGGGTATCATCAACGCGGGCGGCGTCCTGCTGATCACCCTGTCGGGGCTGGTGCAGCACAGTGCCGGGGCCATGGCGGCGCTGGTCGTGCTGGGCGGGTTCACCGCGCTGTTCGGGGCGCTGGTGATGCTGACGCAAAGCGCGGTCAAGACGGCGCTGGCCTGGTCGACGATTGCGCAGATGGGCTTCATGCTGCTGCAATGCGGGCTGGGTCTGTGGGCGCTGGCGCTTTTGCACATCGTGGCGCATTCGCTTTACAAGGCACATGCGTTCCTGTCCTCGGGCGGCGCGGTGCGCGAGGTGAACGCGGTGCGCAAGCCGGGGGCTGTGGCCATTCCCGGGGTTGGCGCGGTGGCGCGGTCCTTTGCGCTGGCGCTGGCACTGTATGTGGTGGTGGCCGCAGGCTTTACCGTGCTGGTGGGCGCGAAATCCCCGCAGGCGCTGGCACTGGGCACAATGCTGATCTTTGGCGTGTCCTATCTGATCGCGCAGGGTCTGGCCGATGCCGCACCCGGCGCGCTGACGCGGCGCACCGTGGGCGCATCGCTGGCGGCGGCGCTGGCCTATTTCAGCTTTCAGGTGCTGGCGCAGATCGTCTGGGGCCCGATGCTGCCCCCGGCGCCGACGGCCGGGGCGCTGGAATGGGCGCTGATCGTGCTGGCCGTCCTGTCCTTTGGCCTTGTCGCCTTTGCCCAGGCGCTGTTCCCGCTGTGGGCGCATCACCCGTCCACCGCCGGGCTGCGGGTGCATCTGGCCAACGGGCTTTATCTGAACGCGCTTCTGGACCGCATGATCGGCGGCTTCCGGATGTCGCCCAATTCCTGAGGATCGGAGAGCGCGATGTTTCTCAAGCATAGCCAGATTGCCCCCGCGCTGGCCTCAAGGCTGCTGACCGCGGCCGAGGCCGCCGCCCGCGCCATTCCCCCGGCCTTTCCGCTGGAGGCCACGGTGGCCGTGAACCCCTTTCTTGGGCAGGCCGCCATGGATCTGGCGCAGGCCTCGGCCCGGCTGGCCCGGGTGGGCGGCGTGGGCCTGACCCGGCCGCGCGCCGACCTTGCCGCGCAGGTTCAGGCCGGCGCGATCAGCGATGACGATCTGGCCGAGGCGCTGATCGCCTGCGCCTCGCCGCTCAAACCGGCCGATCTGGCCATGCTCAAGGCCCGGATGCAGGGCGCCGCCCCGACGCCCAAGGCGCTGCCCACCGTGGCAGAGCTGGCCGCACAGGCCAGCGGCACCGACTGGCCCGTGCTGATCGAGCGCAGCTTTGGCCTGTGGGCGGCCGGGCATTTCGACCGGGGGCAGGCGCTGTGGACGCCGCGCCCCGGCATGGGCGCGTTTGCGGCCTGGCGGGAATGGGCGATCCATGACCTGACCCCCGAAATCGCCGGGCTGGACGGCTTTTGCGCCCATGTGGCCCAGGCACCGGATACGGCCGACCGCGCGATCGTGCGGGCCGCCGACCGTCTGGGCCTGACCGAGGCTGCGGCGGAAGGCGTGTTTCACCGGCTGCTGGTCGATCTGGGCGGCTGGCCGATGCATGCGCGCTGGCTGTTGTGGCAGGCCGAGCTGCGGGGCACGACCGACACCACGCTGACCGATCTGCTGGCCATCCGCCTGATCTGGGACGAGGCGCTGCTCGCCCATTGCCCGGCCATCCGGTCCGACTGGCAGGCAACGGTTGCCGCCCATGCGGCCCCCGTGCTGCCCAGCCCCGATCAGGTGCTGGACAGCATCTTGCAAGAGGCCGCCGAGCGCGCCCATCAGCGCCAGCTTGCCGCCCGCCTGACCGGCCCCGCACCGCGCGCGGGCCGCGCCCGGCTGCAGGCTGCCTTTTGCATCGACGTGCGGTCGGAAATCCTGCGCCGCGCGCTGGAAGGTCAGGATGGCGGCATCGAGACGCTGGGCTTTGCGGGCTTCTTTGGCCTGCCCGTCGCGCACCGGCCGACCGGCACCGACGAGGCGCAGGCCCATCTGCCGGCCCTGCTGGTGCCCGCGATGAGCTCGACCAGCCATCAGGAACCGGCACAAGAGGCCGCAACCCGCATCAACGCCCGCGCCCGGCGCGCCTGGGGCCGGTTCCGGCAGGCGGCGGTGTCGTCCTTTGCCTTTGTCGAGGCGGCAGGTCCGGCCTATGGCGGCAAGCTGATCCGCGATGCGCTGGGGCTGGGGGCCGGGCCCGCCGCCCCGCAGCCGATGCCGCGGCTGGATCCGGGCCTGACGGCCGCGCAAAAGGCGCAGACCGCCGCCGCCATCTTGCGCGCCATGAGCCTGACCACAGGCCATGCCCGGCTGGTGCTGCTGATCGGCCATGGCGCGCAGGTGACCAACAACCCGCATGAAAGCGCCTATCACTGCGGCGCCTGCTGCGGCCAGACCGGCGAGGTTTCGGCCCGGCTGCTGGCGGCCTTGCTGAATGATCCGCAGACACGCACGGGTCTGGCGGCGCTGGGTCTGGCGCTGCCAGCCGATACGCTGTTTGTCGCCGGTCTGCACGATACCGTCACCGATACCGTCTTGCTGTATCGCGACCAGCCCTCCCCCGATCATGCGGCCGATCTGAATCAGGCGCAGCGCTGGCTTGCAGCGGCAGGCCAGCAGGCCCGCGCCGAACGCGCGCGGCTTTTGCCGAGCGCACGCGCCAACACCTTGGCCAGACGGGCCAGCGACTGGGCCGAGGTGCGCCCCGAATGGGGCCTTGCCGGCTGCGGCGCGTTCATCGCCGCCCCGCGCACGGTCACGGCCGGGCGCGATCTGCAGGGCCGGGCGTTCCTGCACAGCTACGACTGGACGCAGGACACGGGCTTTGCAACGCTGGAGCTGATCCTGACCGCCCCGGTGATCGTTGCCAGCTGGATCAGCCTGCAATATTTCGGCTCGACCGTCGCGCCCGAGGTCTTTGGCGGCGGGAACAAGCTAATCCATAATGTCGTGGGCGGGATCGGCGTGGTCGAAGGCAATGGCGGGCGCCTGCGCCCCGGCCTGCCCTGGCAGTCGGTCCACGATGGCACCCGCCCCATGCACGAGGCGCTGCGGCTTTCGGTGCTGATCGAGGCGCCGCTGGACCCGATCACCGACATCTTGCGCCGCCATGCACAGGTCCGTCAGCTGGTCGATAATGGCTGGCTGCACCTTCTGGCGCTGAAGAACGGCCAGATCGCTGCGCGCTATCGTGCCGGGCTGACTTGGGATCAGGCGGGAACCCCGATGCCTTCGGCCGCCTGAAACCATCCCCGGCACCCATGGCGCCCACGGGTGCCGGGCAAGCCCCAGGCCAAGATATCAGGCCTGGGGCGCGGCGATCTGCGGCCGGGCCTTGGCCACACGCATTCCCAGCCGGGTCAGCAGATCGTGATCCTTCCAGGCGGCCGGATTGCCGGTGGTCAGCAGCTGATCGCCGACAAAGATCGAATTCGCCCCGGCAAGAAAGCACAGCGCCTGGAGCTCGTCGCTCATCCCCGTGCGACCGGCGGACAGGCGCACGACCGAGGCCGGCATCAGGATGCGCGCCAGCGCCACGATCCGCACCAGCGCGAAGGGATCGACGGCCTGGGCGCGCACCTGCACCGGCACGCCCTCGATCTCGTTCCACAGGTTCACCGGCACGCTGTCGGGATGCGCGGGCAGCGTGGCCAGCGTCACCAGCATGGCGATGCGGTCCTCCTCGGCCTCGCCCATGCCCAAGATGCCGCCGCAGCAAACCTTGATGCCGCCCTTGCGGACCTGCTCGACCGTGTCGAGGCGGTCCGCCATGGTGCGGGTCGTGGCGATCCGGGCGTAATAGTCGGGCGAGGTGTCGATGTTGTGGTTGTAGAAATCCAGCCCCGCCGCCTTTAGCCGCGCGACCTGTTCGGGCGACAGCATCCCCAGCGTCATGCAGGTTTCCAGCCCCAGATCGGCCACGCTGCGCACCATGTCGCACAGCTTGTCCATGTCGCGGTCCTTGGGGCTGCGCCAGGCGGCGCCCATGCAGAACCTTTGCGCCCCTGCCGCCTTGGCCTGCCGCGCGGCGGCCAGAACCTCGGCGGTGTCCATCAGCTTGGTCGCCTTCACCCCGGTGTCGTGATGGGCCGATTGCGAGCAATAGCCGCAATCCTCGGGGCAGCCGCCCGTCTTGATGCTCAGAAGGCTTGCGGTCTCGATCGCGGTGGGGTCGAAATGCGCGCGGTGCAGCGCCTGGGCGCGGTGCATGAGGTCAGCGAAGGGCAGATCGTGGATCGCCCTGGCCTCGGCCATGGTCCAGTCGGTGCGGATCATTGCGCGCGGCCCTTGAGTTGGGCAAGGCCCGTGACCAGCCCCGAGGCCAGCGCCAGCTTGACCAGATCCCCCAGGATGAAGGGCGTGAAGCCTGCCGCCAGCAGCCCGGATGCCGGCACAAAGGCCGCCAGCCAGATCAGCCCAAGCGCATAGACCACGGCAAGCCCGGCCAGCGTCGCCAGAAACCGCCCGATCAGCCCGCGCCCCTGCGCCAGCCAGCCCGTCAGCCCCGCGCCCAGCAGATAGCCCGCCAGATAGCCGCCGGTCGGCCCTGCCAGATAGGCAAGGCCAATGCCGCGATCCGGCGCATTGGAAAAGACCGGCAGGCCCATGGCGCCGGCCGCCAGATAGCTGGCCATTGCGGCAAACCCCAGCCTTGGCCCAAGGGCTGCGGCCAGGAAGAACACCGCCAGCGTGTGCAGCGTCATCGGCACCGGCCAGAACGGGATCTGGATCTTGGCGGCAAGGGTGATCAGCAGGGCACCGCCAAGCGCGATCGCCATGCCGCGCCAAAGCCCTGCGGGGCGGGTCAGGGACGGGGTTGAAACTGCCATGTGCTTGGACCTCCGAAGATAGGCATGGATTCTATCTATAAGTACAAAGGTCGCTTGGCAGATTGGCAACGCTGATTATAGATAATCAGCCCGGAATCTTGTAAACCCCTTTCAGGTCGGGATTTTTTACCGAAGCCTTGCGCTTGCCGATCCAGCCGACATGGCGCGCCAGCGTGGTGCAGGCCAGGTCGGTCTGGCCCTTGCGCAGCGCCTCGAGAATGGCGCGGTGATCGTGGTCGGTGCGCGCCTCCCAGTTCTGGCGCCAGGCGGCGAACAGGAACCGTGCGCTGGCCGCCTGAAGATCGTCGATGGTGCGCAAAAGCCGTGGCATCCGGCAGGGGCCAAGGATCAGGCGGTGGAAATGGCGGTTCGCCGCCTCCCATTCGCGGACCGAGCTTGCACTGTCGCCATGGCGCGTAACCCGTTCTGCTTCCTCCAGAATGGCGCGGGTCAGGTTGGGCGCGGCATGGCGCAGGGCCAGCGATTCCAGACTGGCGCGCATCTCGGCCACCTCGCGCAGTTCGGCAAGGTCGAAGTCGGTGACACGAAAGCCGCGCCTTGGCTCGCTCTCGGCCAGGCCCTGGGACTGAAGCTCGCGAAAGGCCTCGCGCACGGGGACGTGGCTGGCACCGAACTCGGCGGCGATGTGATCTTGCCTGAGCCGCGCGCCAGGCGGGATTTCGCCCGAGATGATGCGGTCGGCAAGGACGCGGGCAATGCGTGCGGACTGGGTTTCTTCGAGGGTGTGTCTCATAGATTATAGATAATTCAGGTTGCATCGCCTGTCGATGCTTTTGAGGCAGGGGCATTCGCAAGGCGGCCTGACCGGTCTTAATGAAAATCCCGGCTAGGAAACAGTTTCTTGGCCTGTTCCCGCGGGTGGTGCGCGGCTGTCCTGGGCGTGGCCCTGCCGGGCCGCGGGGTTTCGCCGGCCCTGGCGGCAGGGACGGCAAGGCCCGGCCCCAGCCCGATCGTGGCCAGATACGCGGACAGATCCTCGATCCTTTCGGCAATCAGGTGGATCACCGAGCCATCGCGCTGGACCCGGCCGGTCACCCGCAGCAGGCGCCCGGCGACCACAGCCTTGCGGAAGGTTTCATAGACCTTGTTCCACACCACGACATTCGCGGTGCCCGTTTCATCCTCGAGCGTCAGGAAGATCACCCCGGAGGCCGTGCCCGGTCGCTGCCGGGTGATGACCAGCCCTGTGACCGTCACCTTGCCGTTCATCTCGGACAGGCGCAGGCTGGGCAGGCTTTCGGGCAGGCGCGGCCGCAGCAGTTCCAGCGGGTGGGCGCGCAAGCTGAGCCGCAGGGCCAGATAATCCTCGATCACCTCTTGTCCCAGCGTCATCTGCGGCAGATCGACCGCCGGCTCGCGGCTGCCCTCGCCGTCCATGCCAAACAGCGGCAGCGGCTTCGGGGCCTGCAGCGCCTTGGCCTGCCACAGCGCATCGCGCCGCGACAGCCCCAGGCAGGCGAAGCCATCCGCCTCGGCCAGACGGTCCAGCACGTCAGGGCGCACGCCCGCGCGGCGCCAGACGCTTTCGACATCGGGGAAACCGTTGCCACGGGCGGCGGCGATCCAGATCGCATCCTCCTCGCGCATCCCCTTGATCTGGCGAAAGCCAAGGCGCAGCGCCAGGCTGCCATCGGCCCGAGGCTCGATCGTGCAATCCCAGAACGAGTCGTTGACCGAGACCGGCCGCACCTCGACCCCGTGGTCGCGGGCATCGCGGACCAGTTGCGCGGGGGCATAGAACCCCATCGGCTGGCTGTTCAGCAGCGCGCAGGTGAAGATCGCCGGATGATGGCACTTTAGCCAGGCCGATACATAGACCAGCCGGGCAAAGCTGGCCGCATGGCTTTCGGGAAAGCCGTAACTGCCGAACCCCTCGATCTGGGCAAAGCAGCGGATGGCGAAATCGGCGTCATAGCCACGTTCCAGCATCCCGCTGACAAAGCGATCGCGAAACCCGCCGATGGTGCCCATGCGCTTGAAGGTGGCCAGCGAGCGGCGCAGCCGGTCGGCCTCGGCCGGGGAAAAACCGGCTGCGACCACGGCGATCTGCATCGCCTGTTCCTGAAACAGCGGCACCCCATAGGTGCGGCCCAGAACCTCCATCATGGCGGGGCCCAGATCCTCGACCTTTTCCCGGCCTTGCCGGCGGTTGATGAAGGGATGCACCATGCCGCCCTGGATCGGACCGGGGCGGACGATGGCGACCTCGCAGACCAGATCGTAGAACTTGCGCGGCTGCATCCGGGGCAGAAAGTTCAGCTGCGCCCGGCTTTCGACCTGAAAGACGCCAATCGCATCGGCCCGGCACAGCATGTCATAGACCCGGCTGTCTTCGGGCGGCACATTGGCCAAGGTCAGATGCTGGTTCCGGTGGTCCGCGATCAGACCAAAGGCCTTGCGGATCGCGGTCAACATGCCAAGGGCCAGGATATCGACCTTCAAGAGGCCAAGCGCGTCTATGTCGTCCTTGTCCCATTCGATGATGGTGCGATCCTCCATCGCGGCGTTCTCGATGGGGCACAGCTCGTCCAGACGGCCCTGGGTGATGACAAAGCCGCCGACATGTTGCGACAGATGGCGGGGAAAGCCGATGATCTCGCCGATCAGCTTGACCGCCAGGGCCACGCGGCGATCTTCGGGGTTCAGCCCGGCATCGCGCAGCCGGTCTTCGCCCGGCGGCGCCGAGGACCAGCCCCAGATCTGCCCCGACAGCCGGGCCACCACATCCTGACTGAGCCCCATGACCTTGCCCACCTCGCGGATCGCGGCGCGGCTGCGGAAATGGATCACCACCGCCGTCAGCCCCGCGCGTTCGCGGGTATAGCGATCATAGATCCACTGGATCACCTCTTCGCGCCGTTCGTGTTCGAAATCCACGTCGATATCGGGCGGCTCGCCGCGTTCCTTGGAGATGAACCGCTCGAAGATCAGGGTGATGCTTTCGGGGGGCACCTCGGTGATGCCCAGCAGATAGCACACCACCGAATTCGCGGCCGACCCCCGCCCCTGACACAGGATCCCGCGCGAGCGGGCGAACTGCACGATATCATGCACGGTCAGGAAATAGGGCGCATAGTTCACCTCGCGGATCAGGCGCAGCTCCTTTTCCACGCGCGTCACGATCCCTGATGGCGCCCCGCCCGGATAGCGCCAGGCCAGCCCGTCGCGCGTCAGGCGTTCCAGCCTGTCCTGTGCCGGTTCGCCGTCCTGTGCCTCGTCGGGATACTGGTAGCGCAGCTGGTCAAGGCCAAAGGCGCAGCGGTCGGCAATCTCGAGCGTGCGGCGGATCGCGGCCGGGTAGCGGTGGAAGATGCGGGCAAGTTCGGCCCCCGATTTCAGCCGCCGTTCGCCATTGGCCAGCCGCCGGTCGCCGATGCTGTCGATGGTGCAGCCTTCACGGATGCAGGTCAGCACATCGGCCAGCGGGCGGCGGTTTGATCGGTGCATCATCACCTCGCCGACCGCGACCATCGGCAGGCCGGTGGCCTGCGACATCGCGGCCAGACGGTCGAGCCGTTCCCGATCCTGGCCATCATAGACGGGCGCCGCCCCCACGAAGCAATGGCCGGCGAACCTTTGGGCAATGCGGCGCAGATCGCGCAGGCTGTCGTGCGGGGCACCCTCCAGCGGATCGGGGGGCAAGGCGATCAGGACAAGCCCCCTGCCCCAGTCCTCGAGATCAGCCATCCCGATCCGGCAGCCCCCCTTTTCGGCACGGCGCTTGCCAAGGCTGAGCAGCCGCGTCAGCCGCGACCAGGCGGCAAGATCGGTCGGCAGCGCGACCCAGTCGACGGCACTGTCATCGAGCACCAGCCGCGCACCGGGGATCAGCCGGGGCAAGGGCGCGTCCGGCAGATCCGGCGCCGCCATGCCGCCCGGATGCGCGACCCTCTGGCGGCTGGAATGATCCATCACGCGTTGCGAGCGGATGGCCGGGCCGTCCTGCACCGCCTGGGTGCCGGCAGACCTTTCCTTGCGCAGCCGCGCCAGTTCCTTGAGCGCCGAGAACGCCCGCACCACCCCGGCCACCGAATTGCGGTCCGTGATGGCGATGGCGGTCAGCCCCAGTTCCGCAGCCCTGCCGACCAGTTCCTCGGGATGCGAGGCGCCGCGCAGAAAGCTGAAGTTGGTGGTGACGCAAAGTTCGGCATAAGCGGTCACAAGAACACCCCCTGTGCATACCAGTCCCCGCTTTGAGGGGTGCAGAACAGCCAGAGCCGCGGCCCCTCGCGCGTTTCGATCCGCCAGTAATCGCGCACCCCCGACCGCCAGGCCGGATCGTCGAACCACCATTCCGGCGCGATCCGTTCGGGGCCGGCCCCCCGCAGCGTGGTAAAGCGCATCCGCCGCCAGCCGAACCGGGCCGGCGGGCTGCCGGACACGCCGGACAGCGGCTCGGGCGGGAATATCGTGACCGGGCGCAGGGGCCGGCGCTGCATCGGAAAGGGGGTGGCCGGGGCATAGGCGGCCGCGACGACAAGGAAGCTGCGTTCCGGGATCCGGCTGCTGGCGGGCAGGAAACGGCGCACGGAATCGAACCCCAGCCGGTTGCCAAGGCGCGAGATCAGGTCGGACAATTCATCCTCTTGCCGGACCCTGGCCTCGCCGATCTGTTCCGGTGCCAGCGGTTCTGTCAGAACGGCGCTCAGCCGCAACCCGTCGATCCCGAAGCCGGAATCAATCTCGTCGACCCCCTTGCGGAACAGCGCCGCGATTCGTCCCGGATCGCGCATCGGCCGGGCAAGGCCCACCTCGACCACGGCGGTCGATCTGTCGACGCGCTGAAGTTCCAGCCGGACCTTGCGCGCGCCCGCCTGCGCGGTGCCCAGCTTGTCGCACAGCCGATCCAGCAGCCGGTCAAGCGCGGCCATCACATCCGCTGTCAAGCCGATCGGGTCGGGCAAGGTCATCCGCACGCCGAAATGCGGCGGCTCTGGCCCGGCGGCCACGGGTTCGGGTTGTGTCCCCAGCGCCTGATCCAGCCTGCGCAGCAGCTCGGGGTCAAAGCGCCGGGCCAGCGGGGCGCGGGGCACCGCAGCCAGATCCGCAATCCGGTGCAGGCCCAGCCGCGCCAGCCCCTCGGCAAGCGCATGGTCCAGCCGCAGCGCGCTGACCGGCAGCGGGCCAAGGCGTTCGGCCAGGGCGCCTTCGGGGATAAGGCCGCCGCCATGCCGGGCCAGCGCCCAGGCCCCACCACGGGTTTCGGCAATTGCGGCCACCGATCCGATCCCGGCCCGTTCAAGACGCGCGGCCAGATCGTCCAGCAGATCCTGTTCCCCGCCGAAAAGATGCGGCACCCCCGTGATGTCGACGACCAGCCCGTCAGCGCCATCCCTTGCGGCATGGGGGCCATAGCGGCCGGCCCATCGGCGCAGCGCCTCGAGGGCGGCGGCTTCGCGGGGCGGGTCGGCCGGCCGGGTGGACAGGGCCGGACAGATGGCCCTGGCATCGGCCAGCGGCATTGCGCGGTGCAGCCCGGCCTTGCTGGCGTCGATGTTCAGGCAATGCAGATGTTCCGCGTTCGACGCCCGCAGCGTCAACGCAAAGGGCCCCTCAACGGGGCGGATCCTCTGACTGACATCGCTTGCCAGTCGGGGGAACCAGATGGAAAGCAGCCGCCGAGCCATACCAGTTCACATCATATGGTCCGATTGTTCCCTTTTTGTTCTTGATAAGGGTCCAGCGGTGCCGAGTCGAGTCCTCGGGGCCGGGGATGGGTTCACAATTCCATCGGGTTTCGGCGGCCTGGCTTCCGCTGCCTTGGTGGATCAGCATGAGGCCGGTGGTGCGGCCGGCTTCGGCGGCAAGTTGGAGCCGTCTGCCCACGGTCAGCGAGAGGGGTCTTGCGGGCTCGGCGATGACAAGGGCGACGGCGGGGCTGCGCAGGGCCTCTTCGGTGGCCCATAGCAGGTCAGTCTCGTCGCGGGCCTCGACCAGATGCAGGCGCTCGGCCAGGCCCTCGGGCAGCAGGCGATCCTGGTCATGGGCAAGGGCGATCCAGAAGATCGGCCCGGCCGTGCGCGCGGCCTGGAACAGGGCGAATGCGATGCGCCCCCGCCCCTCGGCCTCGTGGACACGGGCGCCCAGCAGCGTGAGGGGGTCCTCCGGTTTGGCAAGATGTCGGTCAGCGAGGATTTGCACGGGTCTGCTCGGCGGTAATGGTCAGCGCCTGGTCTGGCAAGGGGCGCCGCATCTGGAGGGCTTCGGCCGTGCCCGCGGTCAGCCATCGGCGCCCTGCCCCGCGCCGGATGATGGGCGCTGGCTGGCCCGGATGGATCGTGGCCAGCGGCGGCAGGTTTCTTGCGCTGTCGGCCAATGTCTTTTCCAGCACCGGGCGGAACAGCGCGCGCCGCGCATCCTGGCCCTTGGTTTGCGAATGGAAGTTGCTCATGGCGTGGTCCTGCGGCTGGCCTGGCAAGAACAATGGCAGAACAGAACCGATTCCCCAAGAGCGACCGTCAGCTTGCGCCCTGCCCGGCTGCGGCGGATGGCCATGCGGTCAGGGTTGCGCGCAAATAGGCATCGGGGTTCTGGATCGTCCCGGCGTTCCTTGCCATGCGGTCTTCCAGCTTGAGCAATTGCCAGATTCCCAGCCGTGCTGCGGCTCTGGCAAGAAGATCCTGGCTTATTCTCAGCATCCTTCCGAATTCGAAGGCGATGGCGGTGGTTTCCCTGGCGCTTTGCGGCTCGGTGTAGAAGGCGCTGACCTCGGTCAGGTCGGACCAGCGATGGCCGCTGGTTTCCCTTTCTTTTTTTGTCTTTGACTCTGGTTCTATGTGGCGGACAGACCGTCCGTCACAGGCGGTCGTCTTGTTGGTGTCGATGGGCGGGTCGGCAGGGATTTGCACGGCGGCCAGGGGGCTGGCTGCGGGTTCTTCGTGGTGGTGTGCGGTGTCCGCCGTGACGGGGTTTTCCACACTGGTCAGGCAGGGCAGGGGGCTTTCCTCGGGGGCTGGGACGGCCGCATGCTGCGCGATGACCGCGGTCAGGCGCGACAGGGCTGCGCGGGCCTCGATCAGGGTCAACGTCGTGCGGCGCACCAGATTGCGCAGCCCGTCGAGGAAGTCGGCAAGATCGCCATCCAGCTGCATGTCCAGACAGGCGGCCCGCAGCCGCAGGATTTGCGCGCGCAAGCCGCGCAGCTCGTCGGCCTCGTCGCGGCGGCGCTGCGCCAGGGCCAGCAGCTCATCGGCGCGGGCAAACAGCGGCGAGAGGTCCAGCCCGAAAGCGCCAACCGGCTTGCCACCCTTCATCACGGGAAAGCGCTTGCCATTGGCGCTGTCGCGGCGCAGCAGCAGACCGGCCTTTTCCAGCGTCTCGAGATGGCGGCGCAGCTGGCGGTCGGTCAGGCCCTTGGCCCGAAAGCACAGCGTGTCGTTGCTGGCATAGACCGTGAGCAAGGTGGCCGGCGTCACCGGCGCCTCGCGTCCGTCCTGCGCCTGGCAGGGCAGGCAGCTGAGCAGGGCATCGAGGACAACGACCGCGCCTTGCCGCAGCCCAAGATCGCGGCTGCAGGTGTTGACCGCGGCCATGATGTCGCGGCGCAGGATGGGGCGAAACACCGGCTGTTGGGTGACAGAACCCATTCCCGGCAGCGTGGAGGCCCCGGAGGCGGCACAAATCCCTTGTGCCCCGGCCGCAAGGGCCGTGGATGTGATGTGAGTCATGGTGATTTCAGACGGCAAACGACATCCGTCCACCGAAATCGGTGTTGCGCTGATTCGTTTTTCGGGGTACCTAGTAAGTGCTCAAGTTACAGGGACCCTTCGTTAGCTCACCGCTTTCGGGGGGTTTCTTTTTGCCTGAAGTCTGCTCCTTTACTTGTTTCGGATTGTTGGGGTTCAGAGGTGGCTATTTGCGAAACTTGACCATGGTCAATCTTTGCAAATCAATGGGTTACTTGCTTTTTCGAGTCTCTGAGGACCAGTCAGAATAGAGCCGGGCCAGCTGTGCTTCGACATACTGGAGGAAGGCGCGATCCTGCTTGCGATCTGCGCGGAGAACCAGGTTTCCCGATGTTGCGTGATAGCTTACGGAACCCGACACTATGGTTCGCTGCGGTGTCGAACGGGTTCGCTGGGCTTTGGGCTCGACGTTGACACTACCGGAAGACAGGGCACTGATGACAGCTTCAAGTCGTTCGGCCGCCGAGCCATTCTCTGGAACGATGGCGATCACGTTCTGCACTGTTTTGTCTGTTGCGCCCTTGATCAGATCGCGCAGTTCCATCCAGGGCCGCCGACCTACGCCCTGTGCAGCCCCAATCCGGCGAATGATCTGCTCGGGGATGTCGCGCACCACGGTTCGCAACCGGCTGAGCGTGCTTGTGTCGATGGCCAACGCCTGGCAAATGCGTTCGGCCGTGAACCCGGCACCTTCCAGCTTGGCCGCAAAAACGGCCTGCTCGATGAAGCTCCTCTCCAACCTTGCCGAGTTCTCGAGAGCCTGCGACATGAGCGCCTCGTCAAGCGTCATATCCTTGATATAGGCCATGACCTTGATGCCAAGCGCCCGGCATGCAGCAATCCTGCGGCGCCCGTAGACGACTTCGTATCTAGGGCCTGCGCCGCGGCGGTGGCGGAGCATGACAGGCAGTTGCTGCCCGGAAACCCGGATTGATTCCACCAGGTCGCTCAAGCCGTCCTGCACATCGAATCTGTCGGCAACCTCGGAATCCGCGATTTCGGCAGGGTCGATCTCCTGCGGGGCTTGCGCGGAAACGCTCGACAGTACATCGGCCATCGATCGCAGCGATTTCGGCCCGTCGACGCTGGGGCCGGGGGACGTGGTGTCCGTTACAGGGGCGGACTTGCTGCCATCTAGGCTCTTCTGGAGGCTTTGAGCCAGAATGTTATTTCGCATCGGTCACCTCCCGGCCCCAAGCCGCCTGAATGAGTTTTTCGATGTCGTTGCAAAAGCCGACGGCGGATTCCAGCGCGCGCTCGAACGTCTTTCGGTTCTTGACCGTGGACAGGTCCACCTCAAAGACGGTCCGCTGGGACAAGCCGGCCTCGCTGACTGCAGAGGATTTCACGAATGGCGTCGGGATCACGCTTTTGCCGAGCAGCTCGCGGATCCATTCCGCCAAGTCCTGCTGCGTGCTGATGGCCGTGTCGAAACGGGTCAGAAGGTAGGCAAAATTGTCAAAGGATCCGGCGGCACCGTTGTTGTGCAGAACCTCCATCACCCCGGATGCCATCATCAGAAACTGGCTGGCTGACGCAAGGTCCACGCGCTCGGGTGTGATCGTCATCAGAAGTGAGGTCGATGCGCAGACTGCTGACATGGTGAGGTAGCCAAGCTGCGGCGGACAGTCGATCAGGACAATGTCATAATCATCCTCGACCTGGCGCAGCGCATCCCGAATGCGGTTGAAAAAGACCGGCTGCTCACCGCGGCTGAGTGCGGTCGGTGTCTCGGTTTCGAACTCGGACAACAGAATGCCCGCCGGGACCAGATCAAGCCCGGGAAAATAGGTGTTCCGCAGGACCGTGGTGATGGATGCCCGCGTCGTATCTCCGTCATTGTAGCGGATTGCATCATAGAGCGTGCCGCCATGCCGGAAATCGATTTCCGGCTGATACCCGAAGAACGTGGTCAGCGAGGCCTGGGGGTCGGCGTCGACGACCAGCACCCGATAGCCCCGCAGCGCGAGTCGCATCGCCAAGGTGACCGTCGTGGTGGTTTTTGACGAGCCACCCTTGAAGTTCACCGTGGACCAGATCTGGAGCTTGTCGCCCGCGCGGCGACCGGGCAGGAACTGGAACGGGTCCTTGGCAGTTTGTGCCATGATGCGCCGGATGTCCAAGATCGACGCAGCCGTATAGTGGCGCTTTCCGCCCGGACCCTGTTCGACTTCAGGGATCTTGTTGTCGAAATGGGCCTTGCGCAAATAGCCATCGCTAACCCGCAGGAGTTCGGCAACTTCGGAAGAGGAGAAGTTGCGCAGGGTCTTTTCTTCCTTGGGGGCCAGAAACAGCTTGGACATACGCTCCAGTGCCTCCGAAAGGAGGTTTGCGTCTGCCTTCAGCTTGTCGTGAAGAACAGGTAGGGTCATGGTCCGCTCGTATCCTGTCGCCTGTTTGCGTTACTCAGGGTTGGCGGTCAACTTGGCCCTGTGGAAACGCACTTGGCGAGCATTTTTTGGTTTTGCCGTTACAGCTATGCCTGCAGAGCCTTAAGTTCTCAAGGAAAATCGTTCGCATCTATCTTGGGCTGGCCCTGCAGAAGTCTACCAGATGTTGCAACCATGCTCATGTGTCGCCTGAGATAGGTAGATCAAGCATCTGTTTTTATTGTAGTAATTGGAGAGGTTCGTCTCGGCCGCGTGTGAGGTGTCGATGATTTTCGATGCTGGTTCCGATCTGGCGGTCGGAGCGGTAGTAACGCAATACCCTGTGCTTCTGGCTCACTGCGTGACCCTCAGGCGCGGGGTCCGATTCTGACCCTGCGCAGAGGTGTTTCACGCCTTCGATCGAGGCTCAGGTCAATTCCGTTACCGGGCAGCATTGACCTCGAGTGGCCGCTGAAGTCTCAGTCAGGAGGAAGACACGAACGGGCAGGGCGCGCATTATCGGCGGGGGTCATCGGTCGTGGCGCGGCTCCAGCAGGCGTATCAGCATGCGCCGCTGCTGATCCTGAGCACCGAAGAACACTGCAAGGATCCTGATCAGGCCACTGGTCTCATCGGCGATGAACCAGAATGTCGCCTTGCCAAGCGTCAGCTGCCGCAGCCCGGGGAGCAAGTCGTCATGTCGGCTGCCGCGATGCGGAGCCGTCGCAATGCGATACGTATCCTCGAGGATTGCATCAATTCTCTGAGCAGCCCGCGTCTCTGCTTCGGCTCGGGTCTCGCCAAACGCAACATAGCTTTCGACCAGGTGGTCGAGGATCAGCGCAAAATCCTGTTCTGTTTGCGCAGCGAACTCAATGCGCCAACTCATCAGATGTGGGTGTCGCCTGTCCTGGGCATCCTACGGGCAGTCAAGCGGCTGCGCATCTCTTCGGCAGAGATGAAGGGCCCGGACAACCGCTCCTCGAGCAGTGCCTTCAGTGCCGCTCGTTCCAGCCGCTCATCCTCGGCTTTTTGACGGAGCAGATCCAATCCGTGCTGCACGACGGCGCTGACGGAAGTAAAACGTCCGTCTTGCACCTGTGCGCGGGCGAAGGCGTGATGTTCGTCGCTGAGTGAGATCGAGGATTTTACGGTCATGGCGTTGGCTCCTGCTGTTTGATGGTATGACTTGGTACTACTGTCGTCAAGAGTCGTGACCAGAATCCTGTCGAACCGGTAAGTGCCGAGGCTGATTTGCCGCAGCGACGAGCCCCTGAAGCGCGTCTTGCGTCTAGATCGCTTCGTATCCGATAAGGCAAGATTATCGGATATTTTTCAAGAAAACCATGTGGTAAGCATTCTGGCTGAATTTCGCGCATTCGGCTGACTGCATCCCAGCAAATTCAGGGGAGGCGAAAGGATCCGGCCTGCTGGCGCCGCCGCAGGTTCGGGCCGATCACCGGCCTTTCGTGACCAAAGCTGTCATATGCCCGACCTGCGCGCCTTGGCTCCGGGTTGTTGCGCCATGCCGATGGTGACGGGGTGTCCCGGCCAGACACCCGATGCGGCGCCGTGCTGGTCGTGCCCTTGTCCGACAGCTTCTCGCGGCCGATGCGCAGCACGCGCAGCATCTTGTCGGCGTCCATGTCATAGGCCATCGTCACATGATGCAGCACGGTGCTGTTGCCCGCGAGCCGCTTTTGCGCCGCGCCGCCAATCTTGCCGCGCGGGCTGCCCTGACGGGAATGGATGCGCCGGTTCGAGGCGGTTCCCTTTACTTCGGCTTTGCCGGTGCCGCGCGAGGATCCGGCACGCGTTCTGGGGCATGTCACGGCTCCGCTTCTGGAGCCGTGAACACGCAGGGCGACAAGATCAATGCACCCTGACCCTCGCTTACAGGTTCTGTCGCGCAAGTTCCGCCGCGATGTGGTCTGCCTGCCGGATTGCAAGGGCGACGATGGTCAGCGTTGGATTTTCCGCCGCGCCAGTGGTGAATTGACTGCCATCCGAGATGAACAGGTTGGGGATGTCATGGGTCTGGCCATGACGGTTCACCACACCGTCGCGCGCATGTTCCGACATCCGGTTGGTGCCGAGGTTATGCGTGGACGGATAGGGCGGCGTCGGGAAGGTGCGGGTAGCGCCGGCAGCGCGATAGATCGCCTCGCCCTGCCGGTAGGCATGATTGCGCATCGCGATGTCGTTCGGGTGGTCATCGAAATGCACATTCGGTGCAGGCAGGCCATATTGGTCCTTCACCGTCGAGGACAGGGTGATGCGGTTGGTTTCCTGCGGCATGTCCTCGCCGACAATCCACATGCCCGCCATCCGTTCGTAATCATCCATGGCCGAGGTGAAGCCACGCCCCCAGCCACCCGGATCAAGGAAGGCCGCCATGAAGGGCAGGCCCAGCGACAGGGTTTCCAGTTCGTAGCCGCCGACGAAACCGCGGGACGGGTCGAACCGTGCCTCGTCCTGCACGATCCCCGCCATGGTGGTTCCGCGCCACATCCGCACCGGCTTTTCGAACACGCCATAGACCGACCCGGTGACATGACGCATGTAGTTGCGCCCGACCTGACCCGAGGAATTGGCCAGACCATCGGGGAACATCTGGGAGGCGGAATTCAGCAGCAGGCGCGGGCTTTCGATGGAATTGCCCGCAACGCAGACCACACGCGCCTTCTGGAAATGCTGGTTGCCTTCCTTGTCGGCATAAAGCGCGCCGGTGACGCGGCCCTTGGCGTCATGTTCGA
This sequence comes from Gemmobacter nectariphilus DSM 15620, assembly GCF_000429765.1. GTDB lineage: Bacteria > Pseudomonadota > Alphaproteobacteria > Rhodobacterales > Rhodobacteraceae > Wagnerdoeblera > Wagnerdoeblera nectariphila. The sequence continues at coordinate 82,520 of NZ_AUCM01000007.1, forward strand.
TGCGCAGCACCTGCGCATTGGACCGCACTTCAAGGTTGCCGGTGGCCTCGCCCTTCGGGATGTCGGTGTAGGCGGCCGACCATTTCGCGCCCCATTTGCAGCCCTGGAAGCAGAAGCCGGTCTGCTGGCAGGCCGGGCGGTCATCGTTCTCGACCGAGTTGATGGCCATGCGCCCGGTGGAAACCTCTTTGTATCCCAGGGCAAGCGCGCCCTTTTCCAGCACCTTGTAATTGTTGTTGCCAGGCAGGCCGGGGAAATTGCCGGTGCGGGTCACGCCCAGCTTGGCCTCGGCCTTTTCATACCACGGCGCCATTTCCTCGGCGTCGATCGGCCAGTCCAGCAGATTGGCGCCCGTGACATGGCCATAGGTGGTGCGGGCCTTCCATTCATGCGGACGGAACCGCAGCGAGGCCCCGGCCCAGTGGATCGTGGTGCCGCCGACAGCCTTGACGATCCAGGCAGGCAGGCCCGAGAAATCCTGTGCCACCCGCCAGTCACCCGAAGTGGTCCGCGCATCAAGCCATGACAGCTGGCCGAAGGCATCCCATTCGTCGTTGATGTAATCCTCGGGCAGATACCGTCCGCCCGCTTCCAGCGCCACGACCTTGACGCCCTTTTGCGCCAGTTCGTTGGCCAGCACCCCGCCGCCCGCGCCGGTGCCGATGATCAGGACGATCGAGTCGTCATTCAGGTCGAATTTCGCAACCATGGTCCTGTTCTCCTTACAGCCAGTCGATGTCGTCGAAGCCACGGTCGATATAGCCGCCCTGGCTGAAGGACTCGCCTTCATAGCCGAACAGCGGCCACAGCTCTTTCTGGTTGTAGAGCCCGGTCACCAGCCCGCCCCGGATCTTCTGGAAGAAGGCCGATTTCTCCATCCCGCGCAGCAGGGCAACACGGTCATCCTCCCATGCGGCATCCAGATAGCTGGCATGGCCCGCACCCTGTGCGGCCGCATTCAGCGCGGCGATGCCTGCCTCGATCTCGGCCGCGGTTTCGGCGGTGTCATAGCCTTTCACCGCCGTGACATAGAAAGCATCACCGATGTGATCATGCGGATAGATGTCGCGCGCCATGCGGATCAGCGTGGCAAGCGTTTCGGGCTTCAGCGCCGCTGCCTCATAGGCCCAGGCCGCATTCGGCGCGGCAACAAAGCCTGCGCCGACGATCAGCGTGGTGCCCGCCGCAAGGCTGTGCGCGATCAGCTGGCGGCGGGTCATCCCGCGCCAGTTTGGTTTGGTGGTCATGGTGTCCTCCTGACTGTTGGCTGAGTGCCCCGCCGCTCCTCCCGGCGGGGTCGGGTCAAAGGTAGCGACCGCCCCGTTCCAGCACCTCGATCTGATAGCCGTCGGGATCGGCGATGAAGAAGAACCGCGCGATCACCTCGCCGCCGGGGGCGAAATCGACGATCTTGCGCGGGGCAAGTCCAAGAGCGGTCAGGCGGCCGTGTTCGGCAGCCACATCGGGCACCGACACCGCCAGATGCCCATAGCCGTCGCCAAGGTCATAGGGCTGGGTCCGGCCCTTGTTGATCGTCAGTTCCAGCTCGAAACTGCTTTCGGCATTCGAAAGGTAGACCAGCGTGAACGTGTCGAAATCCAGCCGGGCGGCGGGTTTCAGGCCAAAGGCCTCGTGGTAGAACTTCAGCGTGCGTTCCTCGTCAAGAACGCGGATCATGCTGTGGATGGTCTTGGCCATGAGAGGCTCCTTTCCGGTAGATCAGGCGACAAGACGCCCATTGCGATAAAGTCGCAGCGCGGTGTCGCGCACGGTGAAGGCGGCGGTGTCACCGGGGGCAAGCCCCAGCCCGGCCGGTGCCCGCAGCCGCACCTCGCCCGCCGGGTGGGAGAAGGCCACGATCTCGTCCAGACCCTCGAACCACAGCCGCGCCACGCGCGCCCGCATCACGCCGTTTGCACCCGAAAGCCGCGCGTGCTCGGGCCGGAAACCCAGCACGAGGCCATCGGCAGGCAGGCCGTCCGGCAGCGGCAGCGACAGGCCGGTGCCCGGCACGACGGCCCGCCCCGCGACAGCCAGCGCGGGCAGGAAATTCATGGCGGGCGAGCCGATGAAATGGCCGACATGCGTGGTCGCCGGACGTTCGAACAGATCGCGCGGGCGGCCTGCCTGCACCACCTCGCCATGGTTCATCACGATCACCTCTTCGGCAAAGGTCATCGCCTCGGTCTGGTCATGCGTGACCAGAACCATGGTGACCCGGAATTCGGCGTTGATTTCCTTGAGGATGCGGCGCAGCTCGAATTTCTGCTGCGGGTCGATCACGGTCAGCGGCTCGTCCAGCAGGATCGCGGCCACATCCTCGCGCACCAGCCCGCGCCCCAGCGAAACGAGTTGCTTCTGGTCGGCCGTCAGGGCATTGGCCGGCCGCTTCAGCAGCGGCGCAAGGCCAAGCCGTTCGGCAATGGCCTCTACCCGGCGGCGGATGCGCGGGGCGGGGACGCCCCGGCAGACCAGCGGAAAGCCAAGGTTTTGCCCCACCGTCATCGAGCGATAGATGACCGGCACCTGAAAGACCTGCGCGATATTGCGCTGGCCGGTGCCCAGACGGGTGACATCCTGCCCGTCGAACAGCACCCGCCCTTCCGAGGGATGCAGCAGGCCCGAGACGATGTTGAGCATGGTGGATTTGCCGCAGCCCGACGGCCCGAGCAACGCATAGGTGCCCCCGTCGCGCCAGGTCATGTCCAGCGGTTTCAGCGCATGGGCCGCACCGGGGGCATAGGCATGGCCAAGCTCTTGCAACCGGATCTCAGCCATGGCTGGCTCCTTTCGGGATCAGGGCGCCGTCGGCCCCGAAGACCAGCGCCTTGCCCAGATCAAGCGTCAGGCCCAGTTCGGACCCCAGCCGGTGATCGGTCACCGCGCGTTCCAGCATCACAAGCGGCTGGCCCGCGGTCACCAGATGCGTGACGGTTTCCGATCCGGAAACCTCGGTCAGGGCGACGCGCGCCGGCAGCGGGCCGCCGCTGCGGATATCCTCGGCCCGCAGGCCCAGCGTGTAGCGCCCCGGCGGCAAGGCGCGGCCTGTTGCCCCGGCGGATTGCGGCCCCAGATGATCCAGCACAAGGCCGGTTGCGGTGATTTCGGCCGCCAGCAGGTTGATCGGCGGGTCATTGACCACCCGCGCCGCTGCCAGCGTGGCCGGGGTGCCAAAGACCGCGCGGGGCGGCCCGGCTTGCAGAACCCGCCCCTCGGCCATCAGCACGGTGCAATCGCCCATCTGAAGCGCCTCGCGCGGGTCGGTGGTGGCATAAAGCGCCACAGTGCCACTCTGGCTGCGCAACAGCTCTGCCAGATCCTCGCGCAGACCTTCGCGCAGCTTGTAGTCCAGATTGACGAAAGGCTCGTCCAGCAACAGCACCGGTGCGCGCTTGACCAGCGCGCGGGCGATGGCCACGCGCTGCTGTTGTCCACCCGAAAGCGCGCCAGGACGCCGCCCGGTCATCTGCGCCAGCCCGAGGCGCCCCAGCATCGCGGCAGCGGCCTCGCGGGCGGCCTCGCGCGGCTCACCCCGCCGGATCAGCGGGAAGGCCACGTTGTCGAGCACGCTCAGATGTGGATAGTTGATGAACTGCTGGGTGACCATGGCCACCGGGCGCCGCCAGGGCGGCAGTCGTGACCAGTCGGCGCCCGCCAGTGAAATCCGGCCCGATTGCGGCTGCACCAGCCCGGCCACCGCGCGCAGAAGCGTGGTCTTGCCCGCCCCGGTGCGGCCCAGCAGGGTGGTCATCTGCCCCGGTCTGGCCTCGACACTGACCCCCGCCAGATGCGGCACGCCGCTTTCGGTCAGGGAAAGATCGCGCAGCACCAGCATCAGCGCACCGCCCCGGCAAGACCGCCGCGTGACAGGAAGCGCTCGACGACAAAGGCCAGCACCGCAAGCGGCGCGACCGAAACGATGGCCGCTGCCGACAGCGCCCACCATGGCGTCACCGACGAATTCAGCGCCACGATGGAAACCGGCAGAAGCTGCGTCTTTGTGAAGGTCAGTGTGAAGGCGAAGAAAAAGTCGTTCCAGCCGAAGATCAGGCAGAACATCCCCGCCACCACGAGGCCCGGCATCACATTGGGCAGGATGACCCGCAGGAATGTGGTGACCGGGGGACAGCCGTCCATCCAGGCCATCTCGTCCAGACCGCGCGGAATGGTGTTGAAGAAATCCACCATCACCCAGACCGCGATCGGCATCAGCAGCGCGACATAGACCAGGATCAGCCCCGGCAGGCTGTCGAGCAGCCCCAGCCAGCGCAGCATCAGGAAAAACGGGATCGCCAGCACGATGGGCGGCATGATGCGCTGGCTGATGAAGAAGAAGGTGATGTCGCCATTGCGGATCGGTCCCGCACGAAAGCTGAACCGTGACAGGCCATAGGCGGCCAGCGTGCCAAGGATCAGCGCGATGACCGATCCGCTCAGCGTCACGACCAGCGAGTTCATGTAGGGTCTGACGATGTTGATCCCGCCCGCGCCGCCGAACAGCGACTGCCAGCCGCCCAGCGAGGGCTGGTATTGCAGCCAGGGCAGCCATGTAGCCCCGCCGGTCACGCCATTGGCGGTCTTGAAGCTGGTGCTCAGCATCCAGAGGAAGGGGAAGATCACGAAACCGGACCAGAGCGTGACAGCCAGATATTTCAGCGCGAGATACAGCGTTCTCATGCCCGCGCCTCCCGCACCATCAGGCGGATCAGCGCCTTGGCGATCAGGGTCAGCGCCACGGCCATGATGACCAGATAGGTCAGCGACAGCGCGGCGGCATAGCCGATCTGGAAATCGCGCATGCCCCGGATGTAGATGTAATAGCTGACGGTTTCGGTCGCGGTGCCTGGCCCGCCCGAGGTCAGCACATAAACGGTTTCCATGATCTTTGACGCCTCGATGATGCGGACCAGGATGGCACCGACCGAGATCGCGCCCATCATCGGGAAGGTCACCGACAGGAAGGTCCGCACCGGGCCCGCACCGTCGATCCTGGCGGCCAGAAACGGCTCGGACGGCAGCGACAGCAGCCCCGCCAGCAGCAGCAGGAACATGAAGGGCGTCCATTGCCAGATCTCGACGATCATCACTGCGACAAAGGCATGGGCGGCCTGTGACAGCCAAGGCTGGGCGCCGATGCCAAGGGCCTCGAGGATCGGGTTCAGCGGACCCAGGCTTTCATGAAAGATCGTGCGCCAGATCACCGACATGATCACCGGGGTTGTCATCATCGGCACCAGAAACAGCACGCGCAGGAAGCGCCGCGCGGCAATGTCGCGCCAGACCAGCAGCGCCAGCGCGAACCCCAGCACATACTGGATCAGCACCGTCGACAGGCTGAGCACAGAGAGGCGCCAGAGCGCCTCCCAATAGCGGCTGTCTTCCCAGAGCCGGGCATACATCGCGCCGCCCGCATTGTTCAGGCCGGGATTGTAGACATCCCATGACGAAAAGCTGACGCGGATGGTAAAGATCAGCGGGAACAGGATCACCGCAACCAGCACCAGAAGGCCGGGCAGCAGGAAGATGTATTTCTGGCGATACATGGCGGTCTCGGGCATGGACGGGCGGGCGGAGGGCCGGGCTGGCCCTCCATGCGGATGCGCTCAGCGGTCTTCCAGCGCCACGACGTTCGCATAGGCCTCGCGCACGCGGTCGGCGCCGATCCGGCCGACGATGGCGGTCCATTCGGCGGCCACGCCGTCCAGCGCCTGTTGCGGTGACTGTTCGCCCGATTGCGCACGGGCCACCCCGGCGGCAAGTGACGACATGAACTCGCCCACCCCCGGTACGCGCAGGTCGAAAACCTGGTTCGGCGCAGTGTCGATGCCCTTCAGCGTTGCGGTATAGGTTTCCGCGACGGCGGCGTTCCAACCCATTTCCGTCTCGTAGAAGGCCGGGTCGAAATGGGTGTCGCGATAGGGGTTGATCCCGAAGCGCCCGATCTGAAGATCGGCCAGCGTATTGGCCTCGTTCGCAAAGAAGCACAGATAGTCGAAGGCCATGTCCTTGTTGGCGCTGTCCTTCGCCACCGCCGAGGTCCAGCCCCAGGTGACATAGGCGACGCGGTTGGGCGTGTCGAATGTGTCCCACTGGCCGGTCTTGCGGTTCCAGACCTCTTTCGCCCCCGGCAGGATCGCGGCCGCCACCTTGTTGCGGATCGGGCTGTCCTCCTGCATCGCCTGGATGAAGGCATCGTCCCAGCTGTAGGACATCAGCGTCTGTCCGCCGCCGAACGAGAAAATCTCGTCCCCCAGCCCGAAAGAGGTGCCACCGGGCGGCATGGCGGCCTGCGCCGCGACGAACAGTTCCAGCCCGCGCACCCAGCCGGGCGTGTTGACCAGCGGGGTCATGGTTTCCAGATCGAAGAAGAACCCACCCTTCACATCCGGGTGCTTGGCGTAGGGCGCGACCCGGCTGATGAAGGCCGAGAACATCAGATCATCGCGCTTCGTCACTTCGGCGGTGCCGAAATTGGGCGCCCCGTCGCCGTCCCAATCCATGTTGGTGAAAACCGAGGCGACCTCGTTGTAGTCTTCCCAGGTGGCGGGCACGGTCAGCTCGCGCCCGGTCTTTTCCTTGAACAGGGCCTGCATCTCGGGGTTCGAGAACACATCCGAGCGGTATTTCAGGTAATGGCGATCGCCATCCATGGTGTATTGCAGCATCCGGCCCTGCCAGCCGGCGATGCCGCGATAGGTTTGCGTGACCTCCTTCATCCCCGCGACGTCCTGATAGGCGGCGGGAACCTCGGCCAGATAGGGGTTGAAATCCCCAAGCCAGAGCGATCCGTAGAACAGCACGTCATAGGCGGCCTGTCCGGTCTGAAACGGGATCATGATGCGCTGGAACAGATCGCCGAAGGGCACATGCACCACATTGACCGTGGCCCCGGTGAGTTCCTGGAACTGCCCGGCATGCAGGGCGGTCGGCTCTCCGATCACCGGGATCGCATGGGTGATGATGTTCAGCGTGCGGCCCGTGTAGTCCTTGGCGTCGATCGTCTCGAAGCTGCACATGCCCGGCACATCGGCCTTGATGCCGTACTGGCTGTAATCCCGGGCCGTGGCCATGCCGGTTGCAAGGCCAAGCGCCACGGATGCGTAAAGCATGCGCTTCAGCGCGGTGGTGGTTTTCATGTCTGTCTTCCCTTGGATGGTCGCGGCTCAGGGCACCAGAACGGCGCGGCCGCGGATCTTGCCGTGATGCAGGTCGCGCAGCGCCTGATTGGCCTCGGACAGGCGGTAATGTCGGGTCGCCAGCTCCACGAGGCCGCGATCGGCCAGGGCCATCAGCTCGGTCAGTTCGGCCCAGGTGCCGACCAGATTGCCGATGATGTTCTTTTCGGTGATCACCATGTCGACGGTGGGCACGCGGATATCCTCGCCATAGCCGACGACATAATAGCTGCCCGCCGCGCGGGTCATGTCGAGGCCCTTCTTCGTGGTGCCTTTCTCGCCCACGAAGTCGATCACCGCCTCGGCGCCCTTGCCGCCGGTCAGGGCCAGCACCGCCTCGACCTCGCCGCCATCCGCCTTCACCAGATGGTCGGCCCCATGTTCGCCAGCCAGCGCCAGCGAGGTGTCGGAGATGTCGACCACGATGATGCGCGCCGCGCACATCGCCCGCAGCACCTGAATGCCGATATGGCCCAGACCGCCTGCGCCGATCACCACCGCCGCCTGATCGGGCAGCAGTTGCTGCGCTGCCTTCTTGGCCGCACGATAGGCGGTCAGCCCCGCATCGGCATAGGGCGCGACATCCCTGGGGGCGAGCGTCCTGGGCAGGGCAATCAGGTTGCGCGACGATGTCAGCAGCGCCTCGGCATAGCCGCCATTGCTGTCGAGCCCCGGAAACTTGCCGTCGCCATGCATGTCATGGCCGCGACGGCAGGCAATGCAGGTGCCGCCCGTGACCTTTGGATGCACGATCACCGGATCGCCCTTCCTGAACCCTTCGACCTCGGCGCCGACCTCTTCGACCCAGCCTGCGTTCTCGTGTCCCATGATCAGGGGCAGCAGGCCCGTTCCCGTAGGATCGGTATGCGGGCGCCAGATCCCCTCGATGATATGCAGGTCGGTGCGGCAGACGCCCGCGCCGCCGATGCGCACGATCACGTCGTTCGACTTGATGATCCGCGGGTCCGGCACAGTTTCCTCCGTCACCCAGACGGGTGCGGTCAGGGCCGGGTCATAGTGATGAAGAACCTGTGCTTTCATGGTCTGGCGAGCCTCCTGGTGACCGCCCTCCCCGGCGGTGATGGGGCCAGTTTCGGTGGTGGCAGGGGGCGCGGCAACGAAAGCCGATGCTGCGGATGCAGCCGTTCGCAGACTGAACGAATGCGCCGGAACTGCCGTTCAGGAACTGGACGCCCGCCCGCGCAACTGCCCGAGAGGCCATGCAAAATGCCTGGGTGTTCACAAACTGGACGATTGACCGCGAATCATCCGCCGCCGTTGACAGGGCGCCCGCAGCAGATACGCTCGGGACTGGCCAAGGATCGGGGAGGAGACGCGGCCATGGACTTGCAGACCTCGGCCCTTGGCCGTGCGCGGCATATGCTGGAAACGCAGGGGCGGTTCCCGGGTGGCGCCCTGCCGGGCGACATCACCGAAAGCTGGCTGCGCAGCCTGTCGCACGGGCTGGACCCGCTGGCGCGCAGCCAGCGGCTGATCCTGTCAGAGGTGGAGTTCAACGCCACCCGGCAGACCCATGCCGACCTGATCCGCTTTGCCCGGCCCGAGCTGGAGCTGCTTTACGACCAGATCGCCGGGTCCAATTTCATGATCGCGCTCGGATCGCCTGACGGGGTGGTGCTGGACACGCTGCAAGATACCCAGTTTGCCGAAACCGAGGCAGGCGCGCAGGTCGTGCCCGGCTCGGTCTGGAGCGAGGATCTGCGCGGCACCAATGCCATGGGCGTGTGCATCGCGACAGGACGCCCGGCGCAGGTCTATGGCGGCGAGCATTTCCTGCGCGCGCATGGCGATGTCTCGTGCATCAGCGCGCCGATTTTTGACGGGGCGGGGCGGCTGGCAGGGGTGCTGGATGCCTCGTCAATGTCGGCGGTGCGCCAACAGCACACCGCCGCGCTGGTGCAGATGGCTGCCAGCAGCATCGAGAACAGCCTGATCCGGTCCGGCCATGACCGGCGGATCGTGCTGCAATTTCATCCTCGGCCCGAATATCTGGGCACGCTGTCGACGGGTGTGCTGGTGCTGGATGACGATCTGACGCTCCATGCCATCAACCGCCGGGGCGAGATGTTCCTGACCGGCTTTCCGCGCCTGCTGGGCGAAAGCTTCGATCGCATCTTCGAACAGCCCTTCGCGGCGATCCAGCAGCGTCTAGTCGAGGGCGAGACGCTGCGGGTCAGGGACCGGATCGGATCTGCGGTGTCGCTGCGCTGCGTTGCGAACCGCGCGAGTTTCGCTCTGGCGCGGCGTCTGATCCCGGTGAGGGCAGAGCCGGGCACCGCGCCGGCGCGCAACCTGTTCCGCGATGTCGTCATCGACGACCCCGCGCTGTGGCAAAGGTTGCAGGCCCTGCCCGATGCCGCAAGGCGCGGCGCGGCCATCGCGATCACGGGCGAGACCGGCACCGGCAAGGCCCTGATCGCCCGGCTGGCCCATGCCGCCAGCGAACGGCCAGGTCCGCTGGTCACGCTGGACGGGCGCATGCTGGCCGAGGGTGATTTCGCCCGTGTCTGTCTGGGCAGCGATGCCGATCCGGGGCTGCTTCAGCAGGCGGCTGGCGGCACGCTGTTTCTGGACGAGGTGACCGATCTGCCGGTGGTGGCGCAGGCCGCGCTGGCGGGGGTGCTGGATATCGGCGAATACCGCCACCCCGAGACAGGGGCGGTGGTGCGCACCGATCTGCGGGTGGTCTGCGCCACCAGTGCCCCGGCGGCATTGTCCGGCCTGCTGCCCGCGCTGCGCTACCGGCTGGAAGGCTTTCGGCTTGATCTGCCACCGCTGCGGCTTCGCAGCGATCTGGCCGCGCTGGCGCAACGGTTTGCCCGCTCTGTCCGCCCGGATGCCCGGATGACCGAGGCGGCGCTGGCCCGTCTTGCCGCGCATGACTGGCCTGGCAACCTGCACGAATTGCGCGCCATCGTTTCGCAGGCCATGCTGATGCGCCCCGACGGCGCGCTGGAGGCGCAGGATTTCGACGCGCTTTTGCCGGGGGCCCCCGCCAGACCCGCGCCTCCTGGCGCCACCTGTTGCCCGCAATGCGCCGGCGTTCCCTGGAAAGAGGACCAGTGCCAGAATATCCGCACGGTCGTGGCGCGGCTCGAGGGCAATGTCTCGCGCGCTGCGCGGATTCTGGGCATGTCCCGCACGACGGTCTACAAACACCTGAAGGATCAGGCCCCCTGACGGCGGCGGCGCGCACGGGGTGGAATGCCCAGCTCTTGCCGGAACTTGGCGACGGTCCTGCGCGCAAGGGCCATGCCTTCGGCCGACAGCAGGGCAGTCAGCGCCGCATCGTCCAGCGAATCGGCAGGATTTTCCGCGGCGACAAGCTGCGCCAGCCGGTGCCGGATCGCGGCAGAGGCCGGCACGGGGCCCGCCCGGCGCGGGCCGCTGTCGAAAAGGCTGCACAGGCTGCGCATCCCCTGCGGCGTTTCCACCAGAAGATCGCGCGCGACGCGGCCCACCGTGCTGTCATGCAGCCCAAGCTCTGCCGCGATCTCGGTCCGTCGCAACGCGACCAGCGCGCGTGCCCCGTGATCCAGAAACCCGCCCTGCCGCAGCAGCACCGCGCGGGCCACTGCAAGGACGGTGCGGTTGCGCCGCTCCACGATGGTGGCCAGCCAGGCCGCTTCGATGCGCGCCGCCCGCGTCGCGGCGCAGGCGTCGGGCGCCGGGCTGACGCTGAGCACGGGCAGGGTGGACCGGTTCAGCGCCACCTCCCAGCCCGCCGCCCCGCGTGACACGATCACATCGGGCGCCCGCAGCGGCGCGGTTCCGCCGCCGAAGGCCAGACCGGGGCGCGGGTCCATCCGGCGCAGCGCGGCAAGCACGGTGGCAACCGCGTCCTGTGGCAGTCCCGTCGCGGCGGCCACCGCAGGCGCGCCGCCTTCGGCCAGCCGGCCGATATGCGCCAGAACCAGCGCCATGGCTGGCGTCATCTGACCGCGATCCTGCGCTTGCAGACGCAGGCAATCGGCCAGATCGCGGGCAAACAGCCCCACCGGCTCCACCGCCGCTTGCAGCGCGGCCAGCATCGCCTCGGCCCGGTGCAGCGCACGTCCGGCACCACTGGCAATCTCGGCCACCGGGCGATCCAGCCAGCCGTTGCCATCCAGCGCCTCGACAAAGGCCATCGCCAGCGCCTCGTCCGCACGGGCATCGGCGATCAGGCGCAACTGCGCCATGACATGCGCATAAAGCCCGCCCGAGGTATCGGCCTGCTCGACCTCGCCGCCGCCGGTCCCCGCACCCCCAGGCAGCCGCAGGCGCAGAAAGGGATTGGCGGCTGCCCGCCGCGCCAGATGATCGGCCAGCCCCTCGTTGGTCAGCCGCAGCAGGCCAACCGCCTGGATCTGCCGGAAACCCAGGGTTTGACGCTGGCTTTGCGTCTGACGAGGCGATACCATCAACTTGCCCAACCTGTTTCAGGGAAACGACTTTGGCGACATTTTCCCCGGATCGTCCGATCGGACCCGAGCGTTTCTACAGCGCCATGACGTCGCAACTGGCCGCGCGGCTGCGCCAGATGTGGTCGGCGCGCGGGCATGATCTGGACCGGATCTGGGGCGAGTGCATCCGGGGCCTGCCGGGGTTCCGCCCGCTGCCGCCCGGCATCCCCGAGGCCGACAGCCGTGCGCATGACGGCCTTTGCCTGTTCGATCAGGCGCTGATCTGGATCATCTCGCTGAACCGTGCCGCCGAGGCGGGCAGCCGCGTCGCCGGCCTGCGGCTGAGCGGGCCGCAGCTTTGCGCGCTGCATCTGTTGTCCGGGCGGCTGATCGAGACGGTTTCGGCCCTGCGGCTGCTGGTCCTGTCGGAACTGTCGGTGCCCGCGCTGCAACTGGCGCGGTCGGTGTCCGAGGATGTAGACATGCTGCTGGCACTGCTGCTGCGCCCGCGTCTGGCGCAGCAATTCGTCGCCTGCCGCACCGCCGACGAGGCGAATGATTTCTGGCGCCGTCATATCGCGGGCGGGCGGGCCTTCCGGCTGGTCGCGGAAAAGCTTTACAGCATCGGTCTCGATTATTCGGACCAAAGCGAATACGGCCAGTGGCGGCGCGAGGTTCTGACGCTGCTGGGCAGCGCGGTCCACAGCTCGCCCCTTGGACGGCGCGGGCAGGGCAAGGAGACCGCCTGGCCCGCCAATCCGGTGGCCTGCGACTGTCTGGATTTCGTGACGCATCGGCTGCATGAGCTTTGTGCCTGGGCGCATCTGCTGGAAAGCGGTCTGGGCGAGGATCTGGCCTGCATCGCGGAACGCGCGCCCTCAGAATCGGCGCTGCTGGCCTTCGCCGCCGGATCGCGCGACATCCTGCTGGATCAGATGCGCTGGACCATGGCCGGGCAGGGCGAGGCAGCGGCCACCGCCCCGCCCCGACCGCTCAGTGGCGGGCAGGCGGTTCACTGATCTTGTCGCTGGCAACCCAGCGCGCGGCCAGAACAAGCGTTCCCATCGCGAAATCCTTGCCATGCGCCGCGATCATGTCCTCCGAGATTTCCGCGATCCGCGCAAAGAACGCATCCTTGCTGGCATCCTCGTCCGTCCGGCTTTGCTGGGTTTCGGTCATGTCGGTTCCTTTCCTCATTTGAAAAGTTGTGGCGGCAGCGTCACCAGTGCCGCTTCGCCATTTGCAGTGCCGATCGCCAGATGAAGACCATCGGCCGACCAGGCGAGCGCGGTGACCGCCGCACCATCGGCATGACGCAGCGGCATCTCCTCGGCCCGTCCGGCCTGGGCAATGGCGACGGCGCCATCCGCCGTGCCAAGGGCAATCAGGTCGCGGGCGGGATGGGCGGCCACCTTGTCGATCAGCACCAGACCGGAACGCCCGGTTTTCAAGGCGCCCGTCGTCTCGTTGTCGAAAGGCGGCGTGGCAAGGGACCAGCCTGCCGCGCGGAAGGCGCCAGAGGCGAAAACCGCATCCGCTGCGCGGCTGAAGGCGACCGAGGTGGGCGCCGCACGAAATTTGCCGATCCGCGCGATCTGCCCGTCCTGCCGCTGCAGCAGCCAGATCCCGTCCGTGCCATTGGACCCGACAAGCCAGCGCCCGTCCGCCGAAAAGCCGATGGGGCCGCTGCCGCCCAGCGGGAACAGATCATATCCCTTGCGCGGCTGCCCGATGATCAGGCTTTCCTTCAGCGCCACCGCAAGCGAGTGGTCATCTGGTGCAAAGGCAAGCGCATGGGCCGGGCCGGGGGTCAGAAGTCCCGCCTGACGCGCCATGCCGACCTCGTCATGCAGATCGGCCCTGCCATCGCGGGCGATGGCCAGCTGTCCCAGCCCGTCCGCCGCCAGAGCAAAGATCGGCTCGGCCTTGTTGCACAGCGAAATCACCTGCCCGCGCGGCGTCACGCGATGGATACGCCCGTCACGGCCCGCCGCGACCAGACCGATCATGTTCGACGGCACCAGCATCGGCGCGCCGGTGGCAAGCTCGGGTGTGAGGATCGGTTGCGCCACCGGCCTTTCACGCGGACGGATGGTGCTGCGGCCGGAATCCGCCTCGACCCGCATCCGGGCCAGGGGGGACTCCGGGTCGTCCAGCGGCATCAGCGCCACACGGCCATCCGCCAGCGCGAAACCCGCCGCCTTGCCCGCCCTGTCCAGCGCGACATCGGTGATGGCGGCCTCCAGCGTCCAGCTCCGGGCCAGCAGGTCAAACAAGGGGGATTGCGCCGCTTTCGCCGGTTGCTGGGCTGGCGCGGCAGGGGCAATGGTCTGGGTCATGGTCGCTCCTTATTTCAATGCGGCCAGTTCTTGCCCGAGGGCGCTGAGCCGGTGTTCCAGATCCTGAATCTTCACTTCGCAGGACTCGGCTGCGAACTTCGCGGCAATTTCGCTGCGTTCGGCCGCGATCAACTGCGGCTCTGGCCCGTCCTCGGCCATCTGGCGGGCAAAACCGGCCGCCGCGACCCGCTGCAACAGGCGGTGATATTCGCCGGTCAGGACACAAAGATCGGCGGTCAGACGAAACTGATCTGCCAGAACCTCTTGCGCGCCGCGCATGTCTTTTGTCATCTTGCCCCCCGTTGGCCGCCGTGGAGCGACAGATGACGCCGCCCGATCCTGAAACGCGTTTCCTTGCCGCCCTTGCGCAGGCCGCCGCAGGTGAGCTGGGCGCAGACCATCCGCTTGCCCGTGCCGCGACCGATGACCGCGATGCCCGGCTGGCGCAGGAGCGGCTTGCGGCCCTGCCCGAGGCCGTGCGCGAGCGCGTGCTGACCGTTGCGCATCGTCTGATGCGCGAGGATCTGGCGGCTATCTGGTCTTTCCTGCCCGGCGCCGCGCAGTCCGGCGGAATGCATTGATACGCTCATGACCGGGCCTCGCGCAGCGCGGCCTCGTCGGCGTTCAGCCCGGCGACCACGCGCGCGATCCCTTGGCTGAAGCGCCGTTCTGCCATGTCGATCTGGCTCGCCAGCGCATCCCAGATATCGACGCGCATCAGGGTTTCGACATCGCCGGTCAGGATCTCGATTTCGCCCAGCCGGAAGCTGCGGGCCAGCGAGACGCCGGTCACCACAAAGTCGCGCAGTTCGACCGCGTGGCTGTCGATGAAGAACGGCAGCAGCGGGTGGCTTTCGGGCGTGACCCCGGCCGCGGACAGCCGGGCCTCCAGAAAGCGGCGGAAATGGGTGTGCAGGATTTCCTGGCTCTGGCCGATGAACTGCATGGTGAACACCAGATCCTGCGGCGCCCGGGCCACCATCGCCTCGGCGGTGCGGCGGGCGGGATTCTGGTCTACGGGAAGCGGATCAGACATTGTGACGGCTTTCTGCAACCGGGCCGGACCAGGCCGGCGATTGTGCCGATCATAGCAGGAACAGGGCGGCCCAAGAAGCAGGACCGTCTTATTAAGATGATGATTACAAAAGGTAAAATGAGGGTCAGGCGTTACGGATGTAACATTTTGTGCCGGTCGGCAGTTACAGTTTCCGTGGCGCGTTACATGCTGCGGCGCCGCACCAGTTTTCTGCCTTACAGCAAGACCCGTACCGCTGCGAATCACACCCGAACCGGGGTCAAAGGGCCGAGGCGTTACAGTTTTGCGTAATGTAACGGCGAGAGGCCGTAACAAGTGTAACGGAATGCAACGCCCCCACCCCAAGAGCACATCTGGCCGCCCGCGGGCAGCCAGCAAAATGTGCAAGAAATAAAACCAAATACTTTCAGAGCATTAACAGAAAGGCTCCAGGGAACCTCGGGGAAACCGCGTCCAAAACCCCGATCTGGTACAGCCTCTGCATGTATCCCAGACACAAGAAGGCGGCTCCCCGTGCAGGGCGCCCCACAAGAACGAAGGAATGGGAGGAGAAGCGCGGCCACCGGAGACGACCAGCACGCTGATGCAGTCGCTTGCGGTTTCCTGGCCCCGTTACCCGCAACCTTTGCCGTGACCTGACCCGGCCCACCGGCCGGACAAGCCTGGGCGGAGCCTCCGCCCACCGGCCCGGAAATCTGTCCGTGCCGTCAACATCAGGAGACTCATGGCATGACTCAACTGACGCTCAACAAGATCACCGCACAGCGCGGGATCTCGGTCGGCGAAGCGACAAAGAAGATCTCGGATCTTGGCTGGAACCCCAGCTATGTCCAGGAAGCCGCGACCTTCCCGACCGACTACAAGATCAACAAGGCCCCGCGCGACCCGATGAAGCAGGTGCTGCGGTCCTACTTCCCAATGCAGGAAGAAAAGGACAACCGGGTTTACGGCGCACTGGACGCCGCGCTGCGCGGCGACATGTTCCGCAACGTGCAGCCGCGCTGGGTGGAATGGATGAAGCTGTTCCTGGCGATCATCCCGTTCCCGGAAATCTCGGCCGCGCGCTCGATGGCCATGGTGGCGCGCATCGCCCCCGGCGAAGACCTGCGCACCGGCTTTACCATGCAGATGGTCGACGAGTTCCGCCACTCCACCATTCAGATGAACCTGAAGAAGTGGTATATGGAGAACTACATCGACCCGGCGGGCTTCGACATCACCGAAGAGGCTTTCGGCAAGTGCTATGCCACCACCATCGGCCGTCAGTTCGGCGAAGGCTTCATCACCGGCGACGTGATGACTTCGGCCTGCATGTATCTGACGGTTGTCGCCGAAACCGCCTTCACCAACACGCTGTTCGTGGCCATGCCGTCGGAAGCCGCCCGCAACGGCGACTACGCGCTGCCCACCGTGTTCCTGTCGGTGCAGTCGGACGAAAGCCGCCATATCGGCAACGGCCACTCGCTGCTGATGGCGGCGCTGAAAGAGCCGGAAAACCACCTGCTTCTGGAACGCGACCTGCGCTATGCGTTCTGGCAGAACCACGCCATCGTTGACGCCGCCATCGGCACGCTGATCGAATACGGCACCACCAACCGCGACAAGGAAAAGGAATCCTACGCGGAAATGTGGCACCGCTGGATCTTCGAGGACTACTACCGCACCTACATGCTGCCGCTCGAGAAGTACGGCATCAAGGTGCACCATGACGATGTTCAGGAAGCCTGGAACCGCATCACCAAGAAGAACTATGTCCACAAGGTCGCGCAGTTCTTCGCAGTCGGCTGGCCGGTGAACTTCTGGCGGATCGAAGCCCAGACCGACAAGGACTTCGAATGGTTCGAGAACAAGTATCCGGGCTGGTATGCCGAATTCGGCGAATTCTGGAAATGGTATGCCAAGCTGTCGAAGCCGGGCCAGAAGGTCATCACCTTCAACGAGGAAACCGGCTACGTCTATCCGCATCGTTGCTGGTCGTGTCTGGTGCCCTGCCTCATCCGCGAGGACATGGTGGTCGATGAAATCGACGGCCAGATCCACACCTTTGCGCATGAGCTGGACCGCTGGACCGCCGTCGAGGCCTTCTCGAGCGAATATCAGGGCCGGCCGACCCCGGCCATGGGCAAGTTCTCGGGCAAGCGCGAGTGGGAAACCGTCTATCACGGCTGGGATCTCGCCGATGCGATCAAGGATCTGAACTTCGTGCGCGACGACGGCAAGACCCTGGTGCCGCAGCCGCATCTGCGGTTCGACAACAAGGACATGTGGACGCTTGATGACGTGCGCGGCCACACCCTGCTGTCTCCGCTGACGCTGCTGCGTCAAATGACCCCCGAGGCGCGTGCCAAGCACATCGCCGAATACAAGGCGGGCTTCACCATCAATCCCTGCAACTGAGCGGGCAGGGCGGGGGCCATCGCAGGCCCCCGCCAGTGACCGGAACTGACCAGGCGGCCCGGCGGGCTGCCCGACTGACGGCGGGGAGGCCGGACAGAATGGGAGATGTTTACACCGTAAGGCTCGAGCCGGTGGGCGTGGAATTCGAGGTGGAAGAGGATGAAACCGTCCTTGACGCCGCATTCCGCCAGGGCATCGCGCTGCCGCATGGCTGCAAGGAGGGGCAGTGTTCCGCCTGCAAATGCGTGCTTCTCGACGGCGAGGTCGAGATGCTGAAATATTCGACCTTTGCCCTGAACGATGCAGACCGCGATGGCGGCCAGATCCTGATGTGCCGGGCAAAGGCCTTTGACAATCTGACGATCGACCTTCTGAACTATGACGAGGAGGTCCTGTCGAAATCCATTCCGGTCAAGACCTTCGAAGGCAGGATCACGGATTTCCGGAAGCTCACGCATGACATCCGCGGCGTTGAGATCGAGCTGAATGCGCCGCTCAAGTTCTGGGCGGGTCAGTATGTCGACATCACAGTCACCACGGAAGAAGGGGAGACGATCACGCGTTCGTTCTCCATGGCAAATCCGCCGAGCGAAACCCAAAGGCTCTCCTTCATCATCAAAAAATACCCCGAAGGAAAGTTCTCCAACCAGCTCGACAACGGAGGAATCCGGGCCGGAGCGGAAGTGACGGTGGTCGGCCCCTACGGCATGTGTTTCCGCCGCGAGAACCGCGAGGGGCCGGTGGTGCTGGTGGGTGCCGGGTCGGGCATGTCGCCGGTCTGGTCGATCCTGCACGACCATATCGAAAGCGGCGAGGACCGGCCGGTCTATTTCTTCTACGGCGCACGGACCGAGGATGACCTGTTCCACCTCGACCGGCTGGCTGCCATCACCGCCGAACATCCCTCGGTGACCTTCATCCCCGTCCTGTCGCATGCCCCCGAGGGCAGCGGCTGGACCGGCGAGCGCGGCTTCGTTCACGAGGCGGTGGACCGCAGGTTGAAGGCGCTGGGGCTGGAAGGGCAGGGCGATGTCTATGCCTGTGGCCCGCCGCCGATGATCGACGCGCTGACGCCCACGCTCTTCATGCTCGATTTCGAAAGCGAGCGGATTTTCTACGACAAGTTCACCACGACGTCCGGTTCGTCGGGCCATTAAGGCGGCCCGACCGCTCGTCCACGTGAAAGTACCATCAAGGGAGAGAGACCATGACAGCAACCTCCAGCTCTGTCGGTTCCGGGGCGGCAGGCGCCGCGATTTTTGCCGGATCGACCAGTCGCAAATACAATTACTTCGAGCCGCGCGGCAAACGCGCGACCCATTACGAGGATGTCACCTGTGACGTGCAGCCCGATCCCGAACGCTATCTGATCCAGGACTGGATCATCAGCTTCGGCAACGGCAAGGGCGCCTATACCAAGGACAACACCAAGGCGCTGTCCTCGAACTGGCACGCCTTCCGCGCGCCCGACCAGGAATGGGAACGCACCCATTACCAGCGCCAGTCCAAGATCGAGACCATGGTGCAGGCGGTCATCGGCAATGCCCGCAAGGCCGGCGCGCACATGGCCTTTGACAAGGTGTGGCAGCGCATCCTGCAAGTGCATCTGGGCGCATGGAAACATGCCGAATTCGGCCTTGGCACCTCGCTCATGCAGGCGCAGCGCTATGGCTATACCCAGATGATCAACAACGCCACGCTGACCAATTCTTCCTACAAGATGCGGCTGGCGCAGGACATCACGCTGTATCTGGCCGAGATCGGCATGGATATCGAAGGCTGGAGCGACGAGCTGGGCAAGCAGGCCTGGCTTGAAGATCCGATCTGGCAGCCCACCCGCCTTGCGATCGAGACGATCATGGGGTCGGAAGACTATCTGGAGCAGTATTTCGCGATCAACCTGATCTTCGAACCGCTGGTGGGCGAGCTGTTCCGTTCGGGCTTCCTCATGCAGGCGGCGGCGGCGAACAACGACTTCATCACACCTCCGGTGATCTCGGCGGCCGAAGCGGATTACGAACGCAATCTCGCCAATACCATCGACCTGATCTACCTGCTGGCCAATGACGAAAAGCACGGCGCCCACAACCGTGCCCTGTTCAACGGCTGGGTGAGGAAGCACGCCGCTCTGGCCGACAAGGCCGCCGCCGCGCTGCAACCCATCTGGTCGCAACCCCATTCCAAGCCTGTGTCCTTCGCCGATGCCCTGGCCGTCTCGCACGAGCGGCTGGCGCAGATTCTTGGCGAAGTCGGTCTGAGCCACTGAGAGGAGCACCCAATGTCCACCACCGCACGCGACAGCACGAAGAGCAACATCTTCAAGTCCATGAAGGACATCGACCTCAGCAGCCGCGAAATCTCGCATGAATGCGGCGTTACCATGAACGACTCGGTCGAGGCCCGCGCCATCGCCGAATACATGGATCAGGACCCGAAGGTGACGGTCACCTACAACCCGGCGACCATCCGCATCGACGGCGAAGGCAAGCTGATCTTCAAGATGGATGACATCAGCGAATATCTGGGCCGGGAAATGACGGCCGAGATCTTCGAGGTGAATACCTCGACCCACTATGGCCGCATGGTGCGGATCGACGACAACACCGTCATCCTGTTCGGCAACATGGACGAAGTGTTCGAGTTCATCTGAGCGATGCGGAGAGAGCGCCTGCCGCGCTCTCTCCGTTCCTACCATTCGGATCAAGGAGGGCACGCATGGCCCAGATGATGAAGGCGGCAGTGTTCGTCGAGAAGGGGCGCATCGTCCTCGAGGACAAGAAGATCCCCGATGTCGGACCGAACGACGCATTGATGCGCGTGACGACGACCACGATCTGCGGCACGGATATTCATATCCTGAAGGGCGAATACCCGGTCGAGAAGGGCCTGACCATCGGCCACGAGCCGGTCGGCGTGATCGAAAAGCTGGGCTCTGCCGTGAAGGGCTTCCGCGAAGGGCAGCGCGTCATCGCCGGGGCGATCACACCCTCGGGCTGGTCGAATGCCTGCCTGTGCGGGTTCTGTTCACAGGACGGGGCGGGCACCCCCCATGGCTGGAAGGCCATGGGCGGCTGGAAATTCGGCAATACCATCGACGGCTGTCAGGCCGAATATGTGCTGGTGCCCGATGCCATGGCCAATCTGGCGCCGATCCCGGACGATCTGTCCGACGAAGACGTGCTGATATGCCCCGACATCATGTCCACCGGCTTTGTCGGCGCCGAAAATGGCGGCATCAAGATCGGCGACACCGTTGTGGTCTTTGCACAGGGCCCCATCGGCCTTTGTGCCACCGCCGGCGCCAGGCTGATGGGTGCCAGCCGCATCATCGCGGTCGACACCGTGCCCGCGCGTCTGGAAATGGCCCGGCGCATGGGCGCGGACGAGGTGGTGGATTTCAAGGCGTCGAACAATGTCGTCGAGACCATCCTTGAAATGACCAACGGGCGCGGCTGCGATGTCGCCATCGAGGCGCTTGGCCTTCAGGCGACCTTTGAATGGGCGCTGCGCTCGATCCGGCCGGGCGGCACGCTGTCAAGCCTTGGGGTCTATTCCGGCGACCTGAAGATCCCGCTCGATGCCTATGCGGCCGGTCTGGGCGAAAAGACCATCCGTTCGGCGCTGTGTCCCGGCGGAAAAGAGCGGATGCGGCGGATGATGGAAGTCGTGCGCGCAAGGCGCGTCGATTTCAAGGCGCTGGTGACCCATCGCTACAGCCTCGACCAGATCGAGGATGCCTACGAACTTTTCGCCAATCAGCGCGACGGCGTGCTGAAGGTCGCGATCACCACCTGACACCACAACAGAGCATCCAGGGAGGAAATCATGTACAAGACACCCGACGGACAGGACGTCTTCGTTCTCGACTGCCACACCCATTTCTGGGACGGCAGCCCGGCCAACCAGCGCAACGTGCATGGCAAGCAGTTCATCGACTGCTTCTATGCCTATCACACCGCGCTGTCGCCCAAGGAACAGCTTTGGGAGAAATCGAAGTTCGAGAAATATTCGGTCGATGACATCTATCGCGACCTGTTCGTGGATGGCCCCGATGACATGGCCATCATCCAGTCGACCTATCTGCGCGATTTCTACAAGGAAGGCTTTTCGTCCATCGAACGGTCGACCCAGATGGCGCAGGTGAACCCGGGGCGGTTCATCGTCAATGGCGCCTTCGACCCGCGCGATGGCGAAAAGGCGCTGGAATACATCCACTACATGAAAGAGACCTTCGATATCAAAGGGGTCAAGATGTATACGGCCGAATGGAACGGCGATTCCAAGGGCTGGAAACTGACCGATCCCTCGGCCTACAGATGCTTTGAGCTGTGCGAGAAGCTGGGCATCAAGAACATCCATGTTCACAAGGGCCCGACCATCATCCCGCTGTCGAAGGACGCTTTCGACGTGCATGATGTTGATCACGCCGCCACCGATTTCCAGGGCCTGAACTGGATCATCGAACATTGCGGCCTGCCGCGTCTGGATGATTTCTGCTGGATCGCCACGCAGGAAACCAACGTCTACGGCGGTCTTGCCGTGGCGCTGCCCTTCATCCACTCGCGCCCACGCTACTTTGCCGAGGTGATTTCGGAACTGCTGTTCTGGCTTGGCCCCGACAAGATCCTGTTCGGGTCGGACTACGCGATCTGGACGCCGCAGTGGCTGGTTGACCGGCTGTGGAACTTCGAACTTCCAGAAGACATCGCCACCGAGCGTGGCGTGCAGCTGACGGACGAGATCAAGCGCAAGATCCTCGGGCTGAATGCCGCGCGGCTTTACGACATCGACGTCGCCGCCAAGATGCGCGAACTGGCCCAGTCCCCCGTTCGCATCGCGGCGGAGTAAGCCGATGCCAGTGCCGCAAATCCGTGGCGCGCAGGCTAGGGACGTGTGGCGGCGGCTTTCCGCCGTCACCGACCCCGAGCTGGACGAGCCGATCACCGACATGGGGTTTGTCGAACGGCTGGAGGTGTCGCGCAGCGGCGAGGTCGAGATCGACTTTCGCCTGCCGACCTACTGGTGTTCGCCGAACTTCGCCTTCCTGATGGCCGATGGCATCCGCAAGGCCGCCATGACCCCGTCTTGGGTGCGCAAGGTGCGCGTGCAGTTGCAGGATCATTGCTTTGCCGACAAGGTGAATGATGCGATCAACGGCCAGCAGTCCTTCGAGGCGATCTTTGCCGCGCTGACCGAAGGTGGCAATCTGGACGAGGTGCGCGAAACCTTCCGCGAAAAGGCGTTCCTGCGCCGTCAGGAAGCCGTGCTTCAGGGTCTGCGCGCGATGGGCCGGACCGCCGCGCAGATCACGACCCTGACACTGGCCGAGTTCGATGCGCTCAACCTCTCGGGCCATGCCGAAGCAGCGGTGCAAAAGCCGCGCTACCGCGAAATCCTCGTCGGGGACGGGCTGGCGCTGCTGCCCGAAGACCGGGCCTTTGTCACCTGGCGCGGGGATCCCATCGTCGCCGAGGGTCTGCAGGACCATCTGATGCGGCTGCGCGCCCTGCGCATCAACATGGAGTTCAACGGCGCCATGTGCCGTGACCTTGCCGCGGCGCGCTACAAGGAAGTTGTCCGCGACGGAGAGGAGCCGGAGCTGATCGACTTCATCCTGGGGCGGGTTCCGCCACGGGCCTGCGGGGACAGCCAGAGCAGCCGGGGCTGACCACGCCAACCCAACCACCATGAAGGGAGACCGCCGCGCCCCGCGCGTGCGGTGACAAAGGAGGATTATCCATGCCGAACTTTCTGATTCACAATGTCGAGGCCCGCCGTGCCCTGGCCCGTGGCGTCGCCCGTCTGGCCGCCGCGGTAGAACCGACGTTGGGGCCGAAGGGGCTCAATGCGATGATCGACCGGCCGGTGGGCACCCCGCTCATCACGCGGGACGGCGTTTCCATCGCGACCGAGATCGAATTGCCCGACAGGTTCGAGAACATGGGCGCACAGGTGGTGCGCGAAGTGTCGATGCAGACCAACGAGGTCGCGGGGGATGGCACCACCACCGCCATCGTGCTGGCCAATGCGATGATCCAGCAGGGTGTGACCCAGGCCGAACGCGGCGCCCGCACGGTCGATCTGTGCCGGGGCATCGAGCTGGCGGTGGGCCGGGTCGTCGAGGCGCTGAAACGTCAGGCGGTTCCGGTCAAGGACAATCCGCGCCTTCTGGGCGCCGTGGCGAATATCGCGGCAACCGATCCCCGTCTGGGGGAAATCGTTGCCGAGGCGCATTCCCGCGTGGGCGAGGATGGCATCATCACCGCCGACTTTTCGGTGACGGTCGAGACGACGCTGGAAGTGATCGAAGGGATGTCGTTCGAGCGGGGCTATATCTCGCATCACATGGTGACCGATCAGGACGAAATGGAAGCGGTGCTCGACAAGCCGCTGATCCTTCTGACCGACCAGAAGATCCTGCATCCTTCCGTGCTGGACAACGCGCGCGGCATCGCCGAGGCGGAAGGCCGGTCGCTGCTGGTCGTGGCCGAGGAAATCGCGCCCGAAGTCGTGGTCACGCTTCTGGAAGCGGCCCGGCCGGGCAAGTATCTGATCGTGCATCCGCCGGAATACGGCCACTGGCGCAAGGCGCAGATGGATGATCTGGCCATCCTCACCGGCGGCGAGGTTCTGGCCCGCGATCTGGGCAAGAAGATCGAGAATGTCACCCGTGAACAGCTTGGCGCGGCGCGTCAGGTCCGGGCGTCGGCCAACCAGACCACGGTGATCGGCGGCGCGGGTGAACCTGCGGCCATCGCGGCCCGCCGCCTGCAGGTGCAGCGCCAGTATGACATCGCCCCGCCGAACATCGAACAGGACAAGCTGCGCGAACGTCTGGCCAAGCTTTCCGGCGGCACGGCGGTGATCCATGCCGGCGGCCTGACGCCGGTGGAACAGAAACGCAAGATCCAGCTGATCGAGGATTCGCTCCATGCGATCCGGGCTGCGGTGGCAGAAGGCGTGGTTCCGGGCGGCGGTTCTGCCCTTGCCCATGTCGCCCCGGACCTGAATGCGCTGGTGGCCGAAACCTCGGGCGATGTTTCGGTCGGGGTCGAGCTTGTCCGCTCGGTCCTGACCCGCCCGCTGGCCCGCATCGCGATCAACGCAGGCTCTGACCCGAATGCCGTCATCGCCGAGGTGATCCGGTCAGGAAGCGGGCATGGCTTCGATGCCGCACAGGGCCGTTTCCGCGACATGATCGAGGCAGGGATCGTCGATCCCGTGCGGGTTACCTGCTCGGCGCTGGCCAATGCGGCTTCGGTCGCTGCGCTGATCCTGACCACCGAAACCCTGATCGGCCATGTCGAGGAGCACATCGATCCGACCGCCGGTCCGGCGCTTGGCGGCGGGGCCGAACGGCTCGGACGGCAGTGAAATCACAGGAGAGATACCAATGAGCACCCAGAAACTTGCGGGAAAGACGGTAATCGTCTCGGGCGGATCGCGCGGCATAGGGCGGGGCATCGCCCTCGCCCTTGCGGCAGAGGGCGCGGATATCGCCTTCTGCCATTTCCGCGATGACGCGCGTGCAAAGGAAACGGCCGCCGCCATCGCCGCTCTGGGCCGCAAGGTCCATGCCGCCGAATGCGACGTCTCGTCGGTTGCGGCCATCCACGCCTTCTATGCCGGGGCCAGGGCCGCCTTGGGCGAGATCGACATTCTGATCAACAATGCCGGGCACAATATCACCGAGGCTTTCGAGGATATCACCGAGGCCAGCTTTGACCGGATGCTGGATGTCCATGTGAAGGGCACCTTCTTCATGGCGCAGACCGTCTATCGCGACATGAAGAAGCGCGGCAGCGGCAGGATCATCAACATCACCTCGCAACTGGCCTACAAGGGCGCGCCCACGCTGACGCATTACTGCGCGGCGAAGGGGGCAAACGCGACCTTTACCCGCGCGCTGGCGCTGGAATGCGCCGGGACGGGTGTGCTGGTGAATGCGGTGGCGCCAGGCGTGACCAATACCGATCTGCTGACGCCGCTGTCACAGGAGCTTCTGGATACGCTCAAGGCTGCGATCCCGCTGGGCCGTTTCGCCGAGGTGGACGAGATCACCCCGGCAGCGGTGCTTCTGGCCTCGCCCGAAGGGGCCTTCTTCCATGGCACCTGCATTTCGCCCAATGGTGGCGAGGTCATGTTCTGATCCGCACCAGACGGCCGATCAAGACAGACGGTGCGAAGGTCACCCTTCGCACCGTCTGGTCATTTCCAGGCTTGCAAGGACCGCACGCTAGCCGTAGCTGCGTTTGATCCCGTAGATCTTCAGCTTGCGATACAGCGTCGGGCGGGAAATCCCCAGAACGGCGGCAACGCGGGTCAGATTGCCCTGCTCGGCCGCCAGCGCGCGGCGGATCGCCTGTTCTTCCATATCGGTCAGGTTGGGCGGCAGATCGGGTTCTTGCGGCGCGGTCACACTGCCCTGCGCCACCGCGGCGGGTGCCAGAAGGGCCGGGGGCAGATCCGCCTCTGTCACGACCCCGTCCGACACCACCAGATGCAACCTTTCGAACAGGTTGCGCATTTCCCGCACATTGCCGGGCCAGCCATAGGCGCCAAGCCGTGCCGCCACCTCCTCCGACAGCACCAGCGGTTCGCGCCGCATCTTGGTGGCCACGGCCCGGTTGAAATGGTCCGCCAGCGCCGCAATGTCACAGGGACGTTCCCGCAGCGGCGGCACCTCGATCGTCATGGCGCCGATCCGGTAGTAAAGGTCGCGGCGGAAGCGGCCGGCCTCGACCTCCTGGCCCAGATCGCGGTTGGTCATCGCCACAAGCTGCACATCGACCTGCCGCCGCTTTGAACAGCCGATACGGTAAACCGCCCGCTGTTCCAGCACGCGCAGCAGATAGGGCTGCAATTCAAGCGGCATCTCGCCAATCTCGTCGAGACACAGCACGCCGCCGTCGGCCTGTTCAAACTTGCCCGCCTTGCCCTCGCGCGAGGCCCCGGTGAAGGCCCCCGAGACATGGCCGAACAGCTCCGAGCCGAAGAGATCGGCGGAAATCGCACCACAGTTCACGGTGACGAAAGGCGCGCGGCCCTTGTGCGCGGCCGAGGTATGGATCAGGCGGGCGAAAAGCTCTTTCCCCGCGCCGGTTTCCCCCTGAATCAGCACCGGAGAGCCTGCGGCGGCAGTGCGGCGCGCCAGATCGACCGCTTTCACGAATTTCGGGGACTGCCCGATCATCAGCAATTCGTCCCGTTCCGCCCCCGCACGCGGCGGGATGCGGAACGGCTCTGCCGCGACGGCGAGTGCGCAGCGTCGGGGCGGCAGGATCAGTGCCGCCCCGCTGAATTCGCCGTCCAGAAACAGCCTGCTGATGCCGCTGGGTTGCAGATGCGGCGGGATGGCGCGCGCGATGTCCTGATCGCTCATCGTGCCGGTCAACGCGATGAATTGCTGCCCGAGGGTCAAGCCCGGCGGGTTCGACGTCTTTGGCACGCTGGCCGGAAAGCGGTGATACATCACTCGCCCGATACGGTCGAGGATGACGACGGCGTCGCGGCTGCTGCGGGTCGGGCCGCTGTCAAGGAACGCCTCCAGCAGCCGGGTGCGGCGCATTTCCTGCCTCTCGGCCAGGCTGGATTCGATCTCGCGGGCAACGGCCGCAATCATGGCGACGTTGTGCGGGCGAAAGATGCTGGGCGGGCCGGACAGATCCACCGCGCCGATGATGCGCTGGTCCACGGGGTCGCGGATCGGTGCCGCGGCGCAGGTCCAGGCCTTGATGCCCTGGCAGAAATGTTCCGATGCATGCACGACGGTCGGCCGCCCCGAACGGATCGCCGTGCCGATGCCGTTCGTGCCGATGGCGGATTCGTCCCATTTGCCGCCACGGACCAGATGGATGCTGCGCGCCGCATCATGCGTGCGCAGATCGCCGATCTGATCCAGAACCAGCCCCTCGGCATCGGTCAGGATCAGCAGCGCATTGGCCTCGGACAGCAACGGGCCGATCTTTTCGAACGGATGCCGGGCCGCCGCGCGCAGTTCGGAATTCTTCTGGCGCGCCTCCTCCAGCCGCTCCTCCGTCTCGTCCAGCGGTGCCAGTTCGGCGGTGGCGTCGATGCCGGATGCCAGACTGCGGGACCAGGATTCAAGGATCTCGCGCCGCACGCCCGAGGTGCGTATGGGGTCCAGTTCCTTGAAGGTCAGAAAATCCTCCCAGGCGCGCATCGTGGCGCGCTGGTCAAGCCAGTCCTCGAACATGCCGGTCCGGGTATGAAATCCCGTTGCCAGATCGGTCATGCAGTTCCTCCCAAAGGGCTGGGGCGCGGATTTCGCCCTTGCTGACGCACGAAGTCACGATGTGCGGGTGTACGGGGTATCGGCGGGAGGGGATGCGCCCGCTACCGGCGGACGCCGGATTGTCATTGAAAGCCGAGCCGTTCGGATATCTCGCTGGCCAGCAGGCTTTCGGGGCAGGCCTGGTCGATGATCTGGCCATCCAGCTCGCCAATGGCCTCGGTCACATCCTCGGGCAGGGCCGAGAAGAACCCGTTCTCGCGCGATGCCAGCGCGAAGTAGCGCACGTCGTCCTGCCGCCGGATTTCGCCCAGCAGGTGAAGCTGCCGCCCCGACCCGCTGTCATAGGCCACCACACGGTTGTTCACGCTGACCTTGACCCGGATTTCGCCCGAGGCGGTGCCGCCCTGCGCCCGCCCTGCGGTCAGATCGTGGAAGAGCTTGCCATCGGCAGGTGGCGGGGCATTGCTGGCTGCGGCCTTGGCGCGTTTGCCCGCGCTGTAGGCGCCTTGGGTCAGCCGGTCGGCGATCTGGGTGATGGCCCCCTGATTCGCCTGAATCATGCGCCGGGCGCGTTCGTCCTCTCGGCGCGGGCCATCGCGCTTCGAAATAATGTCGACCATGGTCATCCTCCCAATGTCCAGTGATCCATATGTAAATTCAGCATTTCTGTTTTCTTTTCTCCGGCCCTCCCTGCCGGATTCAGACTGCAGAATGCCGCAAGCGGTGTCCGATTTTGTCGGGTTCTGCCGCTTCTGTGGATCAAAGCTACAATGCAGATGTCACATTCATCAAGCATTTCCGCGCGACCGGCAACGCGCGACCGGCCTCAGCGCCGCCAGCCCGGCAAGGTGGTGAGCCCGCTTGCCTGCCGCGCCGCCAGTCCGCAGTGCCGCACCACCTCGGCGATCTGGAGAAGCTGCGCCTCGATCCCACTGGAGCGTCGCCAGACCATGCCGATTGTCCGCACCGGCTGTGGGTCGCGGAAGCGCGCGACCGAGACGGCGGCGGACCGCGTTTCGATCGGCACTGCCATTTCGGGGATCAGAGTCACGCCGGTTCCAACCCCCACCATCTGCACCAGCGTAGACAGCGAGCTGCCGTCCAGCATCTCGCGCGGCTGGGTCGAAGGCATGTCGCAGAAGGACAGCGCCTGATCCCGAAAACAATGCCCCTCTTCGAGCAGCAGCAGGCGCATCTCGCGCAGCATGTCGCGGCTGGGCACCGGCCTGTCAGCATCCGCAATCTGCCGGATCAGCACGAACCGTTCGGTGAACAGCGACACTTCGGTCAGCGCCGGTTCGGAGACCGGCAGCGCAAGGATGGCGGCGTCGATCCTGCCCTCGTTCAGTTCCTCGATCAGGCGCGAGGTCATGGTTTCGCGCAGTATGGGCATCAGGCCGGGGAATTGCTGGGACAGCCGGGTGATGACCGCAGGCAGCAGATACGGCGCAATGGTCGGGATCACGCCAAGCCGCAGCTTGCCTGCCGGTTGACCGGCTGCCGCGCGCGCCAGATCATCCAGATCGTCGACAATGGCCAGCATGGCTTGGGCGCGGGTCAGGAACATCTCGCCAAAGGCAGTCAGCCGGATCTGTCGCGGTCCCCGCTCCAGCAGGGGGGATCCGGCCATTTCCTCCAGTTCCCTGATCTGCATGGACAAGGCGGGCTGTGTCACGGCGCAGGCTTCCGCCGCGCGCCCGAAGGTGCGGTGGCGGGCAAGCGCCTCGAAATAGCGTATCTGCTTCAGTGTCAGGCCCCGCATCAGGAAACCTTATATCAGGGATAAGAATATTCAAGTTTCCCTTACGGTGATCCATAGCTAGAATGATTCCAGATTGAGGGGCCTGCGGGAGGTCCGGGCATCCAGCCCGGAAGCGGTCGCCCAATTGATGGCTGATCGCCAACCGCCGATCCTGGGAGGAAAATCATGGACGGAAATACCCCCGCCGGGCGCTGCCCGGTGATGCATCACGGCTTGCCGCAGACCACGCTGGGCGGGCGCGGCAACAAGGACTGGTGGCCGAACCAGCTCAACCTGTCGATCCTGCATCAGCACAGCCCCAAATCAGACCCGATGGGCGCGGATTTCGACTATCGCGCAGAGTTCCGGAAGCTTGATTATGACGGGCTGAAGAAGGATCTGGCGGCGCTGATGACCGACAGCCAGGACTGGTGGCCAGCCGACTGGGGCCACTACGGCGGCTTCATGATCCGCATGGCCTGGCATGCGGCGGGCACCTATCGCACCGCCGACGGGCGGGGCGGCGGCTCGACCGGCAACCAGCGGTTCGCGCCGCTGAACTCCTGGCCGGACAACGGCAATCTGGACAAGGCCCGCCGCCTGTTGTGGCCGATCAAGCAGAAATACGGCAACCGGATTTCCTGGGCCGATCTGATGCTGCTGGCAGGCAATGTCGCGATGGAGACCATGGGGTTCAAGACCTTTGGTTTTGCCGGGGGCAGGGCCGACATCTGGGCGCCCGAGGAAGACATCTACTGGGGGCCGGAAGGCGAATGGCTTGCCACGTCGGACAAACCGAGCAGCCGCTATTCGGGCGAGCGGGATCTGGCGAACCCGCTGGCCGCCGTGCAGATGGGGCTCATCTACGTCAACCCGCAGGGACCGGATGGCAACCCCGATCCCGTCGCCTCGGGCCGTGATGTGCGCGAGACCTTTGGCCGAATGGCGATGAACGACGAGGAAACGGTCGCGCTGGTGGCCGGGGGCCATACTTTCGGCAAGGCCCATGGCGCGGGCGATCCGGCGCTGGTCGGGCCCGAACCGGAAGGCGGCGCCATCGAGGCGCAGGGCTTTGGCTGGATCAACAGCTTCGGCACGGGCAAGGGTATCCACACCACGACTTCGGGCTTTGAAGGGGCGTGGAAGCCCAATCCGACGACCTGGGACAACGGCTATTTCGACATGCTGTTCGGCTATGAGTGGGAACAGGTGAAAAGCCCGGCCGGGGCGATCCAGTGGCGGGCCAAGGATGTGCGTCCGGAACACATGATCCCCGATGCGCATGATCCCGCGATCCGGCATGCACCCTTCATGACCACGGCGGATCTGTCGCTGCGCTTCGATCCCATCTACGAACCCATCGCGCGCCGGTTCCACCAGAACCCCGACCAGTTCGCCGATGCCTTTGCCCGTGCCTGGTTCAAGCTGCTGCATCGCGATCTTGGTCCGAAGGCGCTGTATCTTGGCCCGGAAGCCCCGACCGAGGATCTGATCTGGCAAGACCCGATTCCGGCGCGGGATCACGCGCTGATCGACGCGGCCGACATCGCCGACCTGAAAGCGCGGATTCTGGCGACCGACCTGAGCATCGGTGAACTGGTGGCGACGGCCTGGGCCTCCGCCTCGACCTTCCGCGGCTCTGACAAGCGCGGCGGCGCCAATGGCGCGCGCATCCGCCTTGCCCCGCAAAAGGACTGGGAGGTCAACCAGCCCGCGCAGCTTGCCCGCGTTCTTGCCGTGCTGGAAGGTGTGCAGGCCGCCTTCAATGCCGCCCAGACCGGCGGCAAGAAGGTCTCTCTGGCCGATCTGATCGTGCTGGGCGGCTCTGCCGCTGTCGAGGCCGCCGCTCTGGCCGCGGGGCAGCCGGTCAGCGTGCCGTTCACGCCGGGCCGGATGGATGCCACCGAGGCGCAGACCGATGCCGCCAGCTTCGATCCGCTGGAGCCGCAGGCCGACGGGTTCCGCAACTATTCCAAGGGCAGTTTCCGCACCGCGCCCGAGGAAATGCTGGTGGATCGCGCCCAGCTTCTGACGCTCAGCGCGCCGGAAATGACCGTGCTTGTCGGCGGGCTGCGGGTGCTTGGCGCCAATCACAACGGCTCTGCCGACGGGGTGTTGACGGGGCGCAAGGGGCAGCTGACGAATGACTTCTTCGTCAACCTGCTCGACATGGCGGTCGAATGGCGCAGCGCCAACGCCGATCAGACGCGTTTCGAGGGCCGGGATCGCAAGACCGGCGACCTGCGCTGGACCGGCACACGCGCAGATCTGGTCTTCGGATCGAACTCGCAACTGCGGGCACTGTCCGAAGTCTATGCCCAGTCCGACAATGCCGCGAAATTCGTGGCCGATTTCGTCGCGGCCTGGGCCAAGGTGATGGAACTGGATCTGTTCGCGGCCTGATCCACGCCATCACCCCGGTCCTCATCGTGTCGCCTCTGGACTACCCAAGCGCAAGGCGCATCGGTGAGGACCTTGCCCAGCCCCGGGATCATGACCGGGACGCCGCCAAAGCATCACGCCATGCACGGCAGGAGCCGAGATATTCTCGTGCGTCCTTGCTCAGGCGCGCAATGCCCGCAAGGCGCGCCAGTTCGAGATCCGGATCCTCGGCCGCAGATATCTTCGCAAGGTTGCGGTCAACAAGATCCGCGATTTCAGCACGGGAAATTTCTCGGATCGCGCGATCGTTCATTCCCCTGAACGGCACTCGGTCCCGAACGGTGCCGCTGGCCCAGAGGAAACGGTTCTCGGCTTCCTCGGTTGTGTCGAACGCGCCCTGCAAGGCAGCGACCCGCGCCTGGATGCGGGCGCCGGTGCGCTGCCATCCGTGGAGCTGGGAAATGCGCCGTGCAAGCGATGCCTCTGTCATTGGTCCTTCGCTGGCAATCACCGTCTTCATCAGCGCAAGCAATTCAGACGTATAGCTGTCTTCGAAGAAGCGGTCAGCGTCGGGGGTGGTCGGGCCCGTGGCCACGCTTGCAGGCGCCGCCGCTGCGCTGTGATCAGGCCCGGCCGCGAACAACGGCGCGGTTTCTGGTGCCGGTTCGCCAGCGATGCTTTCCGAAGTGGCGGAAACGTCATCGACCTCGATCACAGGAGCGGCCTCGGGTACCGGGGCTTCCGGCGGCTCGGGGGTCTCGTCGGCGGGGGCGATCTGGGCGCGCCGGGCACGGTCGGCTTCCAGGATCTGGGTCAAGCTGGCGTCGATACGTTGTAGCGTGGCCTGCGGCGCGCGGAACCAGTCGGTCGACCAGATCCGCAGGATCGACCAGCCAAGCCCTTCGAGAACGGCCTGACGGATGCGATCCCGGTCGCGTGCCGTCGCCGAGGAATGATAGCGCGCGCCATCGCATTCCACGCCCGCAAGCCAGGCTCCGGCATGATCGGGATGCCGCACGCCAAGGTCGATGCGGAACCCGGACACGCCGATCTGGCTGTGAACCTCCCAGCCTTTCGCCGCCAGTGCATCGCGCACCGCCTCTTCGAAGGGGGAATCCGCCGGGCCGACCGAGCCGCTGTCCTGTCCCGCAAGGGCAACCGCCCCCCGGCCTGCGAAATCGAGAAAGGCCTTGAGGTCTGCGACACCCCGCGCCCGCGTTCGTGTCATGTCGATCTGATCGGCGGCGATAGAGGCAAAGACATGCAGTTCGGCCCGTGCGCGGGTGACGGCCACGTTCAGGCGCTTCTCGCCGCCATCCTTGTTCATTGCGCCGAAGTTCATGGTGATCTTGCCCGCCTGATCGGGGCCGAAGGTGATCGAGAACAGCATGACGTCGCGCTCGTCACCCTGGATGTTCTCGAGGTTCTTGACGATCAGCGGCTCTTCCCGGTCGTCCGAGAAGAACCATTCGAAATCCGGGTTCGCCTTGCGCTCGGCATCCAGCAGATCAAGGATCAGGCCTTGTTGCTGCGCGTTGAAGGTGATGACCCCCAGCGTCGGGCGATCATCCTCGGGGCGTTTCAGCCATTCTGTCAGGCGTTTGCGGATGAAGGCCGTGATGGCGCGGGCCTCGTCGGGGTTGGTCGAACCTTTCGCACGCTGATAGGTGCCGTTCACGTTGTGCAGCTGCACCGCCTCGCCCGATGCATCGGGCGATGGAAAGGTGACCAGCCCGCCATCATAGTAAAAGTGGTTCGAGAAGGCGATCAGCGCCTCGTCCCGGCTGCGATAGTGCCAGTTCAGGCGATGCGTCGGAATGCCTGCGGCCGCAACCTCGTCAAGGATCGAGGGCATGTCTTTCTCGAACTCGGCAAGTTCCGCGCCGTCATCGGCCCCGTCCTCGCTGCGGCCAAAGAAATTGGTCGGCGGCAATTGCTTGGGGTCGCCCACGATGATCGCCTGGCGGCCGCGCGCAATCGCCCCGATCGCATCCCAGGTCGAGATCTGCGAGGCCTCGTCGAAGATCACCAGATCGAACTGTGCCTGACCGGCCGGCAGATATTGCGCGACCGAAAGCGGCGACATCAGCACACAAGGGGCCAGTTTGGTGAAACTGGTCGGCATGTCGGCAATCAGCGTGCGAATGGCCTTGGTGGGACGTTGCAGCCCAAGCTGATGCCGCAGCCCGCCAAGTTCGGAATTCCGTGGAACCGCATCGCGCACCGGCAGGTCATTGCCCAGCCGCCGCATGACCTCGGCCGAGGCAAGGTCGGCCATCGCATCGTCCAGTTCGCGGAACCGGCGGATCAGCGCATCGTGCTGCCAATGGGCGAACCCGCGCAAGACCGGCTCGGCGTCCATCGCCAGACGCAGCCACCACGCCATATAGGCCCGCTCGAAGGCAACGGCGGTGTCGGGGATTTCCGCCTTTTCCTCCAGTGCCGTGACCAAGGGCGCGAGACCTGCGCCGATCGCCTGTGCCCGTGTCTCGCGCCATTTCAGCCAATCGCCAAATCGGTGCTGCTGATCCTCAAGCCCGGCAAGAAGTTCCTCGCCACCCGGGGGAAGGGCGCCGCCCAGATCGGCAAAGGCGGCATGTGCCGTGCGCTCGGCACTGTCAGCCTGAATGACCGCCTGGAGCAACGGGGCGAAACTGCCGCCCGAGGCCCGAGACAGTTCGGCCCGCTGCGCCTCCAGCTGCGCCTGGGGAAATCCGGCGGCGCGCAAATGGCGCTCCAGTTCCAGGAAACGGGCCGCTGCATCCAGTTCCGCGCGGATGCGGGCGACATCGGTCCCTTCATCGGCAAAGCCCGGCAAGGACCGGAGAGCCGAGGCCGCAATGTCCTGCCGTGCGCGCCGAAGCTGCCTCAGCGCGGGCAGATCCCGCGCCGGGTCCGCCGCGCCGGAGCTTGCATAGCTTTGCAGCAGCTTGCGCAGCTTGTTCTGGGCCATTCCGGCAAAGGGCCATGCCTTGCCCTGGGCCTCGCGCCATTGCAATTCCAGCCCATCAAGCGGCATGTCCGCCAACCCGTCGTCAGGGTAGCTGGCAGACAGCGCCGCCCGCGCCTTCGCCGCGCGGTCAAGGGCGGCGATCAGATCGTCAAGATCAGCCTGTGCTGCCGCAGGGTCGCGCAGCGCCGCCGCACTGATGCCGGGCTTGTCCAGCCGCTGGGCGGCAAGCCAGGACAGGGCCGCAGCAATGTCCGGTGAACCGGCTTCGGCAGGCGACAGGCCAAGCTGCCCGGCCAAGGCCTGCCGCGCCGCCAGGACCGCACGCCGCGCCGCCCGCAGTGCCTTGGCGCTGGCCAGATAGCTGTCCTGCCAGCCATAGGACCATTCGCCATGATCCAGCAGCGCAAGCGGCCCTGCCGGGTCTATACCCGCGACAATCCGATGGCGCTGACCCAGATCGCCCGCAAGGGCGCGCAACCGATGCCAGCTTGCGGCATCATGGCTGTCCTTGTTGTCGAATTGCAGCGTAAAGCCGGGGGCAGGCCCGGCGCATCTGCCGATCGCCTGATAGACACTGAAACCCTGGGTGCCGGGCCGGTGCAGTGCATCGACATAGGCGTTCAACTGGTCGCGCGTCAGGCGCAAATCTTCGGAAACGCGCACCCACTCTTCTGCCTTGGCAGCGCTGGCCCGATCCCAGGATCGGCCAAGCTGGGTCAGCACGCTTTTGCGATCCGCCTTGTTGGAATGCAGTTCCAGAACGGCATGGCCAAGACCATGGCGTTCCAGCCTGCGATGCACCACGTCCAGAGCGGCGGATTTTTCAGCCACGAACAGCACGGTGCGGCCACGGCCCAGCTGATCGGCGATGATGTTGGTGATCGTCTGGCTCTTGCCTGTGCCTGGCGGGCCGATCAGCACGAAATCGCGCCCTTCCGCGGCAGCGAGCACCGCGGCAAGCTGCGAGCTGTCAGCCGGTAGCGGCGCCAGCAGATCGCCCGGCGCATGTTTGCGGTCA
Organism: Gemmobacter nectariphilus DSM 15620; assembly: GCF_000429765.1. Taxonomy (GTDB): domain Bacteria; phylum Pseudomonadota; class Alphaproteobacteria; order Rhodobacterales; family Rhodobacteraceae; genus Wagnerdoeblera; species Wagnerdoeblera nectariphila. The sequence continues at coordinate 118,222 of NZ_AUCM01000007.1, forward strand.
ATATCCGACGGATGCGGCATAGGCGACCTTGCGCCTTCGAAAGCCTCGGTCGGGTTGTCGAGCAGATGGGCGACCATCCGGCTTTCACGCAGGGCCTCCGTGCGATCCACCAGATCCTTCCACATGAGGTATTTCGCAAAGGAAAAGGTGGAAAGCGCGAATTCCTCGACGATCTCGAACCCCGGAACGTCACGCACGCGCTGCCGCAGGATTTCCATGATGCGCGGAATGTCGAGACCGCTTTCGTCGCGGGGCAGCTCTGCTTCCAGTTCGGGAAGGCGCAGCTCGAAATCGCGTTTCAGCATTTCCAGCAGCGTCGAGTTGATCCGCACTTCGTCTTCCAGCTGACTCAGCCGGAATTCGGACTGGGCCGAGCGCCGTTCCAGCCTGACCGGCAGCAGCAGAAGCGGCGCGCGATAGGATCGGCTGTCCCCTTCCGATCGCTTCCAGCGCAGGAACCCGACGGCAAGGAACAAGGTGTTCGTCCCGCCCTCGGCCATATCGCTGCGCGCCTTGCGATATAGCTCGGTCAGGCGGTTCGTCATCTCGCGCGCGGTCAAAGGCACGGCGATCTGACCGCGCGACAGGGCATCGCGGGCCAGCCCCAGTTCGATCTGCCGGGCCTCGTCGGCGGACAAATCCCGTCCCGCAACCGCATTCTCGTCCTTCAGCGCCAGCAGGCGAAAGGTTTCACCATTGGCAAGGCGATCTTCGGCACCGGAGATGTCGGGGCAGATCATGGCGACAGCCCCGCGCGTATCGCGGAAGTTCAAAAGCCTGTTGCCAAGCGACAGATCAAGCAGCTTGCGCTGCCAGCGTTCCACGCGTCCCAGAGGCGTTGCAGGCGTCTCGTCCGCCAGTTCGCCGGGCAGAAGCCCAAGATCCAGCGGGCGCGGCAAGGCCGCCGGGGTCGCCGCGATCTGTTCGGTGGCCGCTTCCTGAACGCGGTGACTTGCCAGCGGCCGGATGCGCGCGGCGCGGGCGCGGTTGATATCGACGGCCTGGATGAATTCGGTTTCGCGCGCCTCTGACAGAAGGTCACGGCCGGCCTGCACGGCTTCTTCGAACCCGATGCTGGGGCGCCTGGTCAGGAATGTTGTCTCCAGCGTCACGAATTCACGCGCGACGACAGCTTTGCGCACCGTGACCACGTCGGGTTCCACCAGACGGCCGAAATCCTTCTGGACCAGCCAGACCCCGACCCAGGCATGCCCATGCGAGAACAGCACCGCCGTGTTGAGACCAGCCGCCTCATAGGCCGCAGCCAGCAAAAGCGTGCTGTCAAGACACGTGGCAAGACCCTCTGACACGATCCGCTCGGGGTCGCGGATCTTTTGTCCGATCCGTTCGAACGAGGCGGGGGGAACGGCATAGGTCAGCCCAAGCCCTGTTGCGGCCGACCAGATCGCGCCGGCCAGCATCCAGACCCGCAGCGGATCGCCGGACTGATAGCCATTCATCGCGCCGGAATGGCCTGCGGCCTCCAGAAGGCGCGCGGCATCCTTCAGGATGCGGGCGATGGCAGGCTGGTTGGGCGAGACAAAGGCCGCCAGGATATTGTCCATCTCGGCCAGCCCGCCCCATTCGTCGCGGGCGAGCATCTCGATCCGATGGGCCGAGGCGATATCGTCCACCCCATGCGCGGTCAGCCGGAATTCGATCTGCCCGATTTCCGCCTCGTCCAGCCCGCCCAGCAGCACGGTATCAAGCGGGGTTTCAAGATCGGTCAGGTGCAGCGTGGTTCCTGCGGGAATGCGGTCGATCGTCCAGGTCTTTTCCCGAACGATCGCAGGATTGGCAGCAAGGGTAAGCCGGATGTTTTCCACAGGCTCGGCAGTGCCATTCTCGAGCCCAAGACGCTTGATGACCGCGACGCCGTTTTGTGCCGTAGCAAAATTCACCTTGGTCGCCAGAACCGGATGCAGGATCAGACCGGCCTTTTCCGGTGCGGTCACGGCGGACACTTCATCTGGCATGATCGGCACTTTCAGAAATTACAGGTCAACAATGTTTGCTTCCGGGCAGACGGACCGGGCGATGTCGCAAAGATGGCGATGGTGGGTCAGATAGATCACCTGACCCACGCGCGACATGTCGGCCAACAAGGCGAAGGCCGCGCCCGAACGATCATCGTCGAAGGTTTCCATGATGTCGTCGGCAATGAAGGGCACTGTCGGGCGGCTTTGGGCCAGTTCGTGATAGCCCGCGATGCGCAGCGCCAGGTAAAGCTGGAATCGTGTGCCTTTTGACAGATCGGCAGCCAGTTTTGCGCCGTCCTCGGACGCGATGGCGACCAGAACCTCCTGGGTGCCGTCAGGTTGCGCCGCAAGGCCGGAATAGGCGCCCCGGCTGAGGCGGCTGAAGGCCTGTGACGCCCGGGTCAGCATGGCGCTGCGATGCTGATCGCGATAGCGCCGCAAACCGGCCTCAAGCGCGATCAGGCCAAAGCGACCGGCCAGATGCGACTCGGCCCGCTCGCGGATTTCCAGCAGCAGATTCTCGCGCGTGGCTGCGATACGGGCCAGCGCATCATCGCCCCCCACCGCCTCGATCCGGCGCTTGGCGTCCAGATGGGCGGCAAGGCGGGTTTCGGTGTCAGTGCGCAGGATTTGCAGATCCGTCTTCAGATCGGCGATTTTCTGACGAATTGCCCCGCTATCCTCGCCCTCGGCCGGGGCGGGGCGGTCGCGCAGATCATCGTCAAGGGCGGCGATGCTGTCGCGCAGGGTCGCGGCCTCGCGACAGCGCGCTATGTGATCGGCCAGATCGCCATTGGCCTCGGACCAGCCAAGGCTGCTGCCAATCGCTGCGGCCTCGACCTTGCGGGCCTCCAGCGTGCGGCGGTCTTCGGTGTCTTGCTGGTGTTCCTGTGCGATCTGCCGGGCAAGGGCGTCGTGGTCGCGGGCGGCGTCTTGCGCGCGGCGCAGTCGGGTCAGCACATCGGCCCAGGAAACACCCTCGTCCAGGGTCAGCATGTGCACGATGGCGGCTTTTGCTTCGACAAAGCGGCGCCGATTGGCTTCCATCTTGTCGATGCGGTCGGTCAGCGCGGCGGCAGTCTGATAGTCAGAGCCAAGCCGATCAAGAAGGTCCAGAACAGTCCCAAGGCCCGGATCATCATCGGCATGTCCGGCAAGAATGCTGTCTTGGCTGGCCGCAGCCCAGTCTTGCCGCCAGGCATCAAGGGCCGCATCGGCGTCGGCCTGTGCTTGCCTGCGCTCACGCAGGTCAGAGGCCAGCGACACCAGCCGTTGCCGCGCCTCACGGCGGCGTTCCGAAGCCTCGATCCGGGCGACCGCGCCGGCAAGCAGGGTCTCGAAGGGTTCGGGGGGATCGGCGGGGGACTTTCGAAGCGCCGCGCCAAGCGCGTGGATCGCGGCCTCTTGCGCGTCCTTGCAGCGGGTGAATGCGGTTTCAGCATCGCGCAGCGCCGTGCGCTCGGTCAGGGCCGCGATCCGCAGATCAAGCCAGGCCTTCAGATCAGAAAGCGTGCCACCGGACAGGCCGACGGCCGCACTGGCGCCCTCGATTTCGGCCTGAACGGTGCGCTGCGCCATCAGGGCCGCGTCAAGCCTGGCCTCGGCGGTCGCCAGCCGGGCGGCTGCGGTTTCATGGGTCGAGCGATCCAGCGCCTCGCGCCGCGCCTCGGCCATGGCCTCTGCGAGCACTGCGGAAATCCTGTCATCCTCGCGCAGCGCCTGTTCAAAGCGGCGGGCGCTGGCGGCGGAAAGTTCGGCAAGATGCGCGGCCCACAGCGCCTCGCGGGTGCTGCGCGCGTTTGCAGCATCGGCCAGGGTCAGGCCGCTTGCCGCCTGCGCCGCACCGCGCCCGGCAGCTTCGGAGTGCAGGCGGCCCATCTCTGCGCGCAGCGCGGCGGCATCGCGGCGCGCATCGAGGTCCTGCTGACGGGCCGTCTCTTGCGCCTGCTCCCAGTCGCGGATCTGCCAGCCGGGAGGAACGGCCAGCGCAGCCAGACTGTCACCATCCCCGGTCCAGGGCGCCAGGGCTGCAAGCGCGCTGTCCAGCCGGCTGCGGGCCTGATCCCGGTCGCGCCGCGCGCGGGCCAGCGCATCGGCCGGGTCCTGGGCCCTTAGCCGGGCGACAAGTGCCGTCAGCGCGGCTTCATCCTCGGCGGGGCCAGGATCGCCCAGGCGGTCCCGCTCGCGTTCCAGCTCTGCGGCCGTCTTGGCGGTTTCAGCGGCGGCGGTCGTGGCCTTGCTTGTCAGGCCCGATCGCGCCGTCAACAGCGCGCGAAGCGCCGATATCCGCGCACCGGGCAGACACAGATCCGCGGGTCTTGCGCCCTGCTGCCCAAGCTGCGCAAGCAGTGCCGTCACCCGCGCATCTGCTGCCAGAGCCTCGTCCCGGCGGCGCGGCAGATCCTTGACTGCGGTGTCATGTTCGGGCCGCAGCGCTTCGGCCGCGTCGATGGCGGGCGCTTGTGTCAGGACAGCCGGATCCGCGGTCAGCGCGGCCCGCTGTTCCTCCAGCCCCTCAAGCCGCAGGGCGCGGTCGCGGATGCGCGAGGTCAGATCGCGCTGGTCGTTCTCGATCTGCGCGAACCGTGCCTGCACGTCTGGCGCGGCATCGGGCAGGTGCTGCAAGGGGGCAAGCCGCTCTTGCAGCCTGGACAGTTGCGCCAGTAGCGGCAGGGTTCCGGCGATCTCTTGCAGCCTGTCGAGATCGGTCTGGGCCGCCTCTTCGCGGCCACGAGAGTCGCGCCACTGCTGTTCTGCGGCATGTGCTTCGCGGACCAGCTTTTGCAGGGCACCGGCAGACACTTCCAGCTCGCGGCGCTGCCTGTCCAGATCTGCCAGCTGCTTTTTCGCATCATAGAGCCAGCCGCTTCGCTTGCCGCTGCGGTGAAACCCGTCGAGCCCGGCGCGCAAGGCTTCAAGCTGGGGCGCAAGGCCGGAAAGACCGGCGCTGGCCGAAAACAGCATCTCGCCCAGATCGCCACGGCTGGCCAGGATGCTGTCGCCGCCCTTTTCCAGCGTCTCGTCATCAAGCGAGAACATCGCCGAATAGCCATCGCGCGACAGCCCACCCAGAACCGCCTGCAAGGTGGCCTCGGGCAAGGCCGCATCGTGCGCGTCCACAAGGCTGGCGCTGTTGCGTTTCAGCCGTTTGACATCCAGCGCAGTGCCCGCGTGGGTCAGCCGGGCGCCAATCTGCATCGTGGGGCCAGGATGGCGAAAATCATATCTTGTGCGCGTGGGAATGCCGAACAGCAGATCCAGCCACGACGAGAACAGAGTGGACTTTCCCGCCTCGTTGGGGCCGAAGACGATATGCAGATCCGGCGCGCCCGGGGCGGGCTGCGCAAAGGAAAGGCTGCGGTCTGTAAAGCGGCCGTATCGTGTCAGATCAAGGCGCTCCAGCCGCATCACGGGCCCTCGTTCAAGGTCAGACCGGCCAGGACCATGGGCCCGCCGCGTGCAAGCAGATCCTGGCATGTCCGGGTCAGTTCGGCCTCATCCTGCCCCAGCAGGTCGCGCAACTCGGGGGGGAGATCGCGCAGCATTTCTTGCGCGGCAGCCCGGACTGCGGCCGACAAGGCAGGATCTTGCGGCAAGTCCCGCAACACCGCTTGCACCAGTTCGGCAGGCAGATGGGTGCCCGCCGATGCGATCGTGTCGCCCCCTTCCGACACATCCAGCTCCAGCTTGTCGATCCAGACCCCCGCGGCCGCTGCAAAGGCGCGCGCTTCCTCTGTCAGGCGGTCAAGGTCGCGGGCAATCCGCCAGGCGAGTGGCGTTGCGCCGCGCAGGACGGGGCGGATCACAAGATGATCCTCGGTGCGCGCGGTCTGACCGGCCTGGCGGATCGCACGGTCAAGCGATGCCAGCAGATCCGTCCAGTCGGCAATCCCGGTGCAGTCCAGGTCGATCCGGTCAAAACGCAGGCAGGCCACCGTGCGCTGTTCCAGCGTGACCGTCCGGTCGTCCGCAACCGCGACCAGCGTCACCGACGCGGGCCCGGCTTCCCCGATGTCACGGCCCTGCGGAATGCCAGGCATGACAATCGTGGCGCGTCCGATATGTTCGGCACGTCGATGGATATGGCCAAGCGCCCAGTAGTCATAGCCATGGGCCTCCAGGTCCGCGAGGCTGCAGGGCGCATAGTTGTCGTGGCCGGGGCTACCATTCAGGCTGGTATGCATCATGCCGATGTTGAACGCGCCTGCCTTTGGCGCCGGATAGCGCGGCAGCAGCGAGTCCGGGGCATGGGCGTCGCGAAAGCTCAGCCCATGGATGGCAATGCGCTGACCCTCCACGTCCAGTTCCACAGTCGAAGGCCGCCCGCCAAAGAGATGGGCGTTGTCCGGCAATTCCAGCTCGCCAGTCTGGCGCGCAAGGGCATCATGGTTGCCGCGAATGATGAAGCAGCGGATACCCGCCCCCTTTAATCTCAGCAATTCCTGCTTCAGGAAACGCGGGGTCTTGGTCGAACTATATGCGCCATCCCAAAGATCGCCCGCGATCAGCAGAAATGCGACAGCTTCGTCAATGCACAGGTCCACGATACGGGAAAAGGCGCTGCGCGATGCCACTCCGACCTGATGCGCCAGATCAGGATCCCGCAGGGCAATTGCCTTCAACGGAGCATCAAGATGAAGATCGGCCGTGTGAATGAAACGAATGCCCAAATGACTTGCCCAAACAGCGTCTGCATCCGCGACTATGGGGCGACCCACGGCCCCCGGCAAGTCTCCATTTGGTTGAATTTGGGGGACGGCCTTTGCGGGTTTCGGGTCTGCCATGGAAATCGGCCCGAAGGATCAGGTTCGCAAGACAGCTGCCGTTGCCATGCCATGGCGCCATCCAACAGTGTCCAGCCTGTCGCATTGGGTTATGTCGCGGAAAAGTTGTGCCAGTCGCGATCCCGGGTGCAGCTGTGCTGCCCGCCTCAGGGTCGGGGCCCATCATTCGATGGTGAGCCCCGGGTCTGAGAGCTTCAAGCCCCGAAGTGACGGGGGTCATGATGAGCAACCCTTTCTGGCAGACCGACGAGGAAATGGAGCGGTTCATCCGAAGCCCCATGGCAAGTCCCGCACATACGATCGACGCGTGTTGAGCGGCACGTCACAGGGTCAGAAAACCGCCCGGGGGACTGCTTTCCCGAAGACGCTCTAGAGCCGCGGCAAGCTGTGGGGTGACAGGCGACGCGCAATGCCTGTGACGATGATCGCAGGGCAATCAATCCCCGATATCGGGGGCGGACCACATGGGTCGCGGCGACGAACCCGCCCTGCCATAATTACCTTGATTTACCGGAAGGGCGGAGGAGATAATTCCAACTGCGAAACAAATCTCGCTGATGCATATTTTACAATTACAGATTGCAGCTATGCGAGACATTCAATTTTGGGATGTATCATGGCGACTATTTACGGCACTACGCAGAATGACACGATCTTTGGCTCGTCGCCCAACGACCTTTTTTACGGGGCGGGTGGACAGGACGTTCTGTATGGCGGCGATGGCAACGACACGCTGTATGGCGGTGACGGCGCGGATACGCTGTATGGCGATGGTGGCAACGACTACCTGGACGGCGATGCAGGTATCAACCTGCTGTCGGGCGGCGATGGCGATGACACTCTGATCAGTCGGTCCAGTGCCGATACGCTGGACGGCGGGGCGGGGGATGACATAGGCCAACTCGTCCGCACCAGCGGCTCCAGCGCCTTGACCTTCACCCTGCTGGCACCGGACCTGGTCTCGACTGCCTCGGATGGCACGTCGCTGACCGGGATCGAGCGGCTCTTTGTGGATGGCACCGGCTTTGGCGACAATGTGACCGGCGGCGATGGCGCGGATGTGCTGTATGGCAATGGTGGGAACGACACGCTGAATGGCGCTGGTGGGAGCGATGAGTTGTATGGCGGCGCCGGCGAGGACGCGCTGTATGGCGGGGAAGACGCGGATTGGCTTTATGGTCACGATGGCAACGACAGCCTGTATGGGGACGGCGGAAACGACTACCTGAATGGCGGCAGCGGCGACGACACGCAGTATGGCGGCGATGGCGCGGATGTGGTGTATGGCGATATTGGTAACGATAGCCTGTATGGCGATGACGGGAACGATCAGCTGAACGGCGGGTCGGGCAACAACCTGATGTCGGGCGGCGATGGCAATGACGCGCTGATCAGCCGGTCCGACGCCGGTGTTGATACGCTCGACGGCGGGGCCGGCGATGACCTTGGTCTTATACAACGCGTCAACGGCTCCAGCGCCTTCACCTTCACCCTGCTGGCATCGGATCAGGTGTCGATTGCTTCGGATGGCACCTCGCTGACCGGGATCGAGCGGATCCAGGTGGAGGGCACCGGCTTTGGCGACAATGTGACCGGCGGCGATGGCACGGATACGCTGTATGGCTATGGTGGAAACGATACGCTGAATGGCGGCGGCGGGAATGATAACCTGATCGGCCACGAGGGTGCGGATGCGCTGGGTGGCGGTGACGGCGCGGATACGCTGTATGGCGATGTCGGGAACGATAGCCTGTATGGCGATGGTGGGAACGATAGCCTGTTTGGCGGGTCGGGCAACAACCTGCTGTCGGGCGGCGACGGCAATGACACTCTGGTGAGCGATTACAACGCCGAAGTCGATACGCTGGACGGTGGGGCCGGGGACGACATAGGCCAACTCGTCCGCACCAGCGGCTCCAGCGCCTTGACCTTCACCTTGCTGGCATCGGACGTGGTATCGACTGCCTCGGATGGCACCTCACTGACCGGGATCGAGCGGATCTATGTGCAGGGCACCGGCTTTGGCGACAATGTGACCGGCGGCGATGGCGCGGATACGCAATATGGCGGCGTTGGCAACGACACGCTGAATGGCGGTGGCGGGAACGACTATCTGGACGGTGGGCCGGGCAACAACCTGCTGTCGGGCGGTGATGGCATTGATACCCTGTTCAGCCAGTCCGTCGACGGGGGCGATACGCTCGACGGTGGGGCCGGGGACGACATAGGCAATCTATTCCGCTACAATGGTTCCAGCGCCTTGACCTTCACCCTGCTGGCACCAGATCTGGTATCGACCGCCTCGGATGGCACCTCGCTGACCGGGATTGAGCGGATCTATGTGCAGGGCACCGGCTTCGGCGACAATGTGACAGGCGGCGATGGCACGGATACGCTGTATGGCTATGGTGGAAGCGATACGCTGAATGGCGGCGGAGGAAGCGACCTCCTGTATGGCGGCGATGGCGACGATACGCTGATCGTCGGCACCTCGGGCAACGACATGGTCTATGGTGGCGCCGGGGCGGATACGGCCCTGATTGCCGGCGCGCAGACCAGCTATACTGTCACGACCAACGGCGGCGAAACCGTGTGGCTGACCCACAAGACGACCGGGCGTCAGATTACGCTGAACAGCGTCGAGACGATCACCTTCCTGAATACCGCCCCCGAAACCGGGACCGTGGTGCTGACCGCCTCGAACGAGGACACCCCCCGGCTGATCACCGAGGCCGAGCTGCTGGCGCTGGCCTCGGATGCCGAGGGCGACACGCTGACGGTCAGCGATCTGGTCGCCAGCTCGGGCACGCTCAGCGCGGCTGGCCCGGGCAGCTGGACCTTTACCCCCGACGCCGACGGCGACATCGACGTCAGCTTCACCTATGTCATCTCGGACGGTGACGAGACGGTCGCCGGATCGGCCAGCCTCGAGCTGCTGGAAACACTGGCGAGCGAAGGCGACGACTGGCTGCGGATCCGTGCCGGCACAACCGTTCTGGACGGGCTGGGCGGGTCGGATACGCTCGACCTCGGGCGTGCAGGCGCTACGGGTGCGGCTGTCGATCTGGATATGGGCCTGGGGTTTTCGAACCTGACCGGGATATTCCAGCTTCAGAATTTCGAGAACCTGCAGGGTTCGATCGGGAATGACGCCCTGTTCGGTGATGCTGGCAACAATACGTTCTATGCCACCGAGGGCGCGGATACGATCGACGGGCGCGGCGGCTCGGATACCATTGACCTTTCTGCCGTGACGACCGGGGTCGTGGTCGATCTGGCCGGCGGAACCGCCAGCTTTGGAACCAGCCTCAGCACGCTTCTTGCGATCGAGAACGTGAAGTCAGGCAGTGGCAACGATACCGTTTTCAGCGCGGCAAGCGACAACCGGATCGAGACCGGCGATGGCGATGACATCATCGCCTATACCGACGGCAGCCTTGCGGCGGATGACAGCATCGATGGCGGCGCGGGGTCGGATACGATCTCGTTCGACGGCACGTCGGGCACGCTGGTGCTGGGCGCCGATGTGACCGGGGTCGAGGTCGTCAGCATCTCGGGCGGCGACGATGTCGGGATCGATGCATCGGCAACGCGCGAGGCGCTGACCATCCTGGGCGGCACCGGGGCCAACACGCTGACCGGCACGGCGCTTGCCGACAGCCTGAATGGCGGCGACGGCGATGACACGCTGATCGGCGGCGCGGGCGACGATACGCTGGATGGCGGCGCGGGCCATGACACCGCCGATTACAGCGGTGCCACCGGCGCCGTGCTGGTCAACCTGCAGCTGGGCACGGCCTTTGGCATCGATATCGGCAACGACACGCTGCTGAACATCGAGGCGGTGATCGGCGGCACCGGCAATGACACGCTGGACGGCGCCTCGGGCCGTGACCGTCTCTTTGGTCTGGATGGCGACGACGTGCTTTACGGCGGGTCGTGGGGCGATCTGCTGAATGGCGGGGCGGGGGCCGATACGCTGTATGGTGGCAACGGCAACGACAAGCTGGATGGTCGCAATGGCAATGACCTGCTGGATGGTGGGTTCGGGACCGATACGCTGTATGGCGGCAACGGGGCCGACACGCTGGACGGCGGCGGCGGCAATGACCTGCTGGATGGGGGCGCGGGCAATGATGTGCTGTTCGGTGGCGACGGCAGCGACACGCTGGATGGCGGCCTGGGCCGGGATACGCTGACCGGCGGTGCGGGGGCCGATACCTTCGTGCTGAACGTGCCGGCCGGAAGCTATGGCGGGCAGCCGCGGATGGTCATCACCGACTTCGAACAGGGCATCGACCAGATCGACCTGTCGGCGCTGGCGCTGAGCTTTGTCGGAACTGCGGCCTTCTCGGCCACCGGAGCAGCCGAACTGCGCTATGTGACCGGCAACGACCGGCTGGTCGTCGACTTCGACGGTGACGGCTCGGTGGACTATCGCATCCAGCTGTCTTCGGGCGTCGAGATCCTGGCGAGCGATCTGATCTTGTAACAGCGCGGCGGGCGGCCCAGGCCGCCCCCTGCCAGACGATCAGGGCCGGTGCGATCCCCCCGCACCGGCCCTGTTGCTGTCTGCCCCCGGTCTGTCTGCCGGTCAGTCCTGCCCGGTGCGGGCCAGATAGCTTTCGATCAGCGGCACGTCCGAAGGGTTGTTCAGCTCCCAGAACACGGCACCCGGCGCCGTCACCTCGACCACGCGCACCGGATGGCCGTTTTCCAGAAAGCGCAGCTGTTCAAGGCCCTCCAGGGTTTCCAGCGGCCCCGGCTCCCAGCTGCGATAGGCCGCCAGCGCGGCGGGGCGATAGGCATAGACCCCGACATGGTGGAACACCGGCACCACGCCATCGACCACACCCTTGCCATTGGTGAAGGGCAGCACCTCTTTCGAGAAATACAGCGCATCGCGGTTTGCGCCAAAGACCACCGTGGTCGCCCCCACCCGGCCGGCGCGGCGGTCGGCCAGCAGGTTGTCCACCACCTCGGCCTCGCAGCGCAGCGCAGGGGTTGCCATGCCGATGGCCGGATCGGCGCGCAGCGCGCCAATCAGCGCGGTCACGAAATGCGGCGGGGTCAGCGGGGCATCGCCTTGCAGGTTGACGACGATCTCGGGGGAAATCCCGGCCCGCTCGATCGCCTCGGCCACCCGTTCGGTGCCATTGCGGCAGGTGTCCGATGTCAGGATCACATCCGCGCCGATGCGGCGTGCCTCGGCCTCGATCCGGGCGTCGTCGGTGGCGACAAAGATCGGGATCTGGCCTTGCGATGCGGCGCGGGCGGCCATCACGCTGCGCTCGATCAGGCTGCGGGGGGTGCCAGAGGCGCCGCGCAATGTCGCCAGCGGCTTGCCGGGATAGCGCGTGCTGGCATAGCGGGCGGGAATGACGATGCAGGCGTCCATCTCAGATCCCCTTGGCCAGCGCATCAAAGGCGCGCAGACGGGCGATCAGCGCGCCCATTTCCGCCAGCGGGATCATGTTCGGCCCGTCACTGGGGGCGCGGTCCGGATCCTCGTGCGTTTCGATGAACAGGGCCGAGACGCCAACCGCACAGGCCGCCCGTGCCAGAACCGGGGCGAACTGCCGCTGCCCGCCGGATGCCCCGCCCAGGCCGCCCGGCTGCTGCACCGAATGGGTGGCGTCGAACACCACCGGCCAGCCGGTTTCGGCCATGGTGGGCAGGCCGCGGAAATCGGTGACCAGGGTGTTATAGCCAAACGAGGTGCCCCGCTCGCACAGCAGGATCCGCTGGTTGCCGGTCGATTCCACCTTGGCGGCAACATGTTTCATGTCCCAGGGCGCAAGGAACTGGCCCTTCTTGATGTTGATGGCCAGCCCGGTTTCCCCGGCCGCCAGCAACAGATCGGTCTGCCGGCACAGAAAGGCCGGGATCTGCAGCACATCCACCGCCTGCGCGGCAATCGCGCAATGGCCCGGTTCATGCACATCGGTCAGCACCGGCACGCCATATTCGGCGCGGATGTCCGACAGGATCCGCAGCCCCGCCTCCATCCCCAGCCCGCGGGTGCCCGACAGGCTGGAACGGTTGGCCTTGTCATAGCTGGCCTTGAAGATCACCCGCGTGCCGGTCGGCGCACAGGCCTCCAGCAGGCCCTCGCAGATCATCCGGGCATGGGCGTGGCTTTCCAGCTGGCAAGGGCCGGAGATCAGCGCGACGGGGGCCTGCCCGCCGATGGCGATATCGCCGATGGTCACGGTTCGGGGGGGCACGGTTTGCGCGGTCATGTCGTCCTCACATCACGCCAAGGCGCAGAAGGTCGTGCAGATGCAGGATGCCGACGGGCACCCCGTCCTGACAGACGATCAGCACGGTGATCTTGTTGCGGTTCAAAAGCGCCAGCGCCTCGGCCGCCAGCATGTCGGGGGCGGCGGTGACGGGGGCGCGGCTGCAGATCTCGCCGGCGCGGCGGTCCATCAGCCCGGCCATGTGGCGGCGCAGGTCGCCATCGCTGACAACACCGGCCAGACGGCCATCGGCCCCCACAACGGCGGCAATGCCGAAGCCCCCGGCGGTCATGGTCAGGATCACCTGCGACATCGGCGCATCCTCGGCCACCAGCGGCAGCCTGTCCGCCCCGTGCATCACCTGACGCACCGGGGTCAGCTGGGCGCCCAGCTTGCCGCCCGGATGAAAGGCGCGGAATTCCTCGGGGCGGAACCGCCGCGCCTCCATCAGGGCGACGGCCAGCGCATCGCCCAGGCCCATCATCAGCGTGGTCGAGGTGGTGGGCGCCATGCCGATGGCGCAGGCCTCGGGCAGGTCGGGAATGGTCAGCCGGAAATCGGCGGCCTGCATCAGCGCGCTGCCCGGATTGCGCGACATGCCGGCCAGCGCAATGCCGAAGCGCGCACAATGGGCCACCATGTCGCGCAATTCCGCCGTCTCGCCGCTGTTCGACAGAAGGATGCACAGATCGCCCGGCATCACCATGCCCAGATCGCCATGGCTGGCTTCGGCCGGATGGACAAAGAACGCGGGCGTGCCGGTCGAGGCCAGGGTCGCGGCAATCTTGCGCGCCACATGCCCCGACTTGCCGATGCCGCCCAGGATCACCCGGCCGGGCAAGGCCAGTATCGCCTCGACACAGGGGCCAAGATCGGCCGGCAGCGCGGCGGCCAGCGCCAGCAGCGCCTCGCCCTCGGTCCGCAGCACGCGGGCGGCGGTGATGCTGTGGTCGTTCGATGCGCTCAAGCCCGATCCCCCTTGCAGGTTGCCCTTACATAAGCCTGCCGCCGCCCCGGCGCCATGGCTTTCCCGCCCCGCGCAGGGTGCTGGAACGCCCCCGGCCAAAGCGGTAGAAGAACGGCAGGGACCACAAGGGAGACAACCGATGATCCTTGGCCATATCGGCGCCCGCAAGGGATCGAAGGGCGTTCCGGGCAAGAACTTCCGCATGCTCTGCGGCAAGCCGCTGATCGACTGGTCGCTCGACCAGCTGCTGGCCAATCCGCGCGTGGGCGCGGTGGTGGTCTCGACGGATGATCCGCAGATCTATGACCATGCGGTGACCAAGGGCGCGCTGAAGATCGGGTTGCGCCCGGCGGACCTGGCGACCGATGCGGCGCCGAAATGGGGCGTGTGGCAACATGCGCTGGCGGCCGGAGAGGCGGTGGCAGGCCAGCCGGTGAGCGCCTTTCTGGATCTTGACTGCACATCGCCCCTGCGGCTGCCCGAGGATATCGACGGCGCGCTTGACCTGTTCTTTGCCGAACGCCCCGACATGGTGATGAGCGTGTGCGAGGCGCGCAAGAACCCCTATTTCAACCTGGTGGAACTGAACGATCAGGGCGGGCTGAAAGTGTCCAAGGAACTGCCCGGCGGCGTCTGGTCGCGCCAGGCCGCGCCCAAGGTCTGGGAACATGCGGCCTCGACCTATGTGGTCGATCCCGATTACCTGCGCCGGGCCAAGACCATCTACGAGGGGCGGGTGATCCCCTTTGAAATGCCGCCCGAACGCTGTGTCGACATCGACACGCCCTTCGATTTCCGGCTGGTGGAATGGATGATGGCCGAGCGCCTGAAAGGAGAACATCATGGCTGACCCCGTATCCGACCTGTCGGGCCGCACGATCTTCATTACCGGATCGGGGGGGGTGCTGGGGTCGACCTATGTGCGGCGGATGCTGGCTGCGGGGGCCCGGGTGATCGGATCGGATCTGCCGGGCGCGCGGGCCGAGGCCTTGCAGGCCGCGCATGAGGGCAATCCGAATTTCCGCTTCTACGATCTGGACGTGTCCGACGAAGATCAGGTGACGGGCATCTTCGCCCGCATCCTGGCCGATGGCTGGCAGCCCAATGTGGTCTTGAACAATGCCGCGATCACCGGCGAGTTGCTGATGGGCGCGGGCAAGCCGTTTCCGGATTTTGCCGATATCTCGGTCAGCGACTGGGAACGCACCATGCGCACCAACCTGACCGCGCCCTTCATGGTGGCGCGGCAGATGGACCGCGACATCGTCGGCAAATGGCCGTGCACGCTGATCAACGTGGCATCCATGTATGCGCTGAACGGGGCGCATCACAAAATCTATGACGGGATGCCGTTCAAGAATTTCTCGGCCTATGGGGTCAGCAAGGCGGGGATTCACGGGCTGACGGTCTGGCTGGCGGGCTATTGGGCGGCGCGGGGGGCGACGGTCAACACGATCGCGCCGGGGGCGGTGTTCAATAACCATTCCGAGGAATTCCAGCGCCGGGTGGGCGAACTCATCATGGCGGGCCGGATGGCGAAACCCGATGAAATCGCCGATGCCATGCTGTTCCTGTCCAGCCCCGCCGCCGGCTACATGACCGGCCAGCTGATCAACGTGGATGGCGGTTTCTCGGCATGGTGATGCCTGAGGGCGTGATCGCCGTCATCGGCGCCGGATCCATCGGCAAGCGCCATGCCGGCAATCTGGCGGCGCTGGGGGCGCGGGTGGAATTGCTGCCCTGGCGCAGCCTTGACCGGGCGGCGCTGGCGGCGCGTGACGATATTGCCGCCATGGTCATCGCCACCGAAACCCCGATCCGGCTGGAGCTGATAAGGCTCTGTTCGGCCAGAAACTGGCCGTTCTATGCCGAAAAGCCGCTGGCCTGGCGGGTGGATCAGGCACGCGCGATCCATGCCGCCGCCGCCCCGGTGGCCGCCCGGTCCATGGTCGGCTTCATGATGCGCTGGCATCCGGTGGTGCGGGCGCTGGCGGCGATGGATCTGTCGGACACCTTCCGCATCCATGCCGAGATCGGCCACGATGTGCGGCAATGGCGCGCCAACTGGCGGTTCGCCGACAGCTATGCCGCGCGGGCCGAAGGCGGCGGGGTGCTGCTGGATCTGTGCCACGAGGTCGATCTGGTGCAGGCGCTGTTTGCGGGGCTGCGGCTGCACGATGTGCGGTCCCTGGGCCATGCGGGCTTTCCGGGGGTGGATTTCGCGACCAGCCTGCATGTCACCACGCCCACGGGCGCGGCGGGGCGGATCGCGATGGATTACCTCTCGCCGGTTTTCGTGCGGCGGCTGGTGATTTCCGGCCTGACCCGGCGGATCGAGGCCGATCTTCTGGCCTCGCGCCTGACCATCCTGACCGGAGAGGGCCAGGGGGTGCAGGACTTCCCCTTCGAGCGCAACGACATGTTCTTGTCCGCCATGCGCGAGTTTCTGGTGCTGGCGGCCGGCGAGGCGCTGCCCGAGGATCCCTTGCGCCCGCGCTTTGACCGGATGGAAGCGTCCAGCCTGCTGATTGCCAGCGCCTGGGAGGCGCGCCGGTTCGAGGGTGCCACCGCGATGGCGATCTAGGCGGGGGCAGCGCCTGGCCCCGGCGTTTTTGGGTATTTGGAAAAAGGCAAAGCAGGGGGCGGGGCGCTTTTCGGCTGCGGGGCAGGGGAGCCTTTGGCGGGGTCCTAGGTGCCCAGCCCCGAGGGTCGGCCGGGGCGCCTAGCTTGCCGCCTGCGCCCGTGCCAGAACCTCGGGCAGCGCGGCCAGTGTGCGTTCTGCCCCGCCGGCATGGGCGGCGAAAAACGCGGCGATCTGCGCGGGATCAGGCTCGAAACCGCCGATCAGAGCCTGTTCCAGCCCTGCGGCATCGGGGACGGACCGGGCAACGCCGGCCGCCTCGGCCTCGGCAAAGGGGTATTCGATGGGCCAGGTCACCGGGCCGGTCAGCACGGGTTTGCCCATGGCCAGCGGCTCGATGATGTTATGGGCGCCCGCCGGGGTGAAGCCGCCGCCGACCACCACCAGATCGGCCATGGCAAGGTAGCCATACATCTCGCCCAGGGTATCGCCCAGAAACACATCGGGGGTTTGCGGGGCCGCGCCCCAGCTGGCCGGATCAAAGGCCGGGCCCAGGCTGGAGCGGCGCAGCACCGACAGGCCCGCCCCGCGCAAGGTGGCGGCGACCTCGTCGAACCGCTCGGGGCGGCGGGGGACATAGGCGATCAGCGGCGCAGGCAGGCCATGGGCGGCATGATGGACGCGCAAGGCATGGATGGCCTGAAGGTAGGTGTCATCCTCGCCTTCGACGGCGCTGGCGATGGTGATGACGCGGGCGGGCGCCCCGATCCAGCGCCGCGCCGCAAGGCCGGCCGATACCAGCGCCTGCGGGATCGGCTGGTCGAAACGCAATTCCCCGGTCACCGCGATGTTGCGCACCCCGGCCGCGGCGAAACGGTCGGCCTGCATGTCCGATTTCACCAGCGCCCCGGCAAAGCCGCGCATCACCTGGCGGCGCAGTTGCAGGCCCCGCGCGTCCCGCGCCATGGAGCGGCGGGGGTATTGCGCATTGCACATGAACAGCGGCACCCCGGCCGCGCGGGCGGCAAAGACCATGCGCGGCCAGATCTCGATTTCCATCACCAGCCCATAGCGGGGCCGAAAGGCGCGGAAAAAGCCGCGATACGCCCATTGGGTTTCCAGCGGGACCCAGACCGCCTGCACCCGGCCTGCGGCGATTTCGGGGGCAAAGACCCGCTCGGTCTCGCCCCGGCCGGCGGGGGTGAAATGGGTGACGACGACCCGGTCCCCGCGCGCCAGCAGCGCGCGGATCAGCGGCACGACCGAGCGCAGCTCGCCAAGGCTGACGGCATGGACCCAGACCGCGCCGGGCATCGGCCGGGGGTAGCGGCCAAAGCGTTCGGCCAGATGCGCGCCATAGGCCGGATCCCGGCGGGCGCGGCGGCGCAGATAGATCAGGATCAGCGGCAGCCCGGCGGTCCAGAGCGCCGACCAGAGCCAGAGGAACAGGCGCAGGGTCATGGATGCCTCGTCAGGGCCAGAAGGTCGGCGGCGAGCGGTGCAAGGCTGCCCTGCGCCGCTGCAACCAGTGCGCGGGCGCGGGCGGCCATGGCGGGCAGGCCGGGGTCTTGCAGGGCGGCGGCCAATTCGCCGGGCGCGACCCGGCGGGCGGCCTGCGCCTGGTCCAGCCGGGCATAATCGGCGGCGAAATTGCCCACATCCGGCCCGTGCAGCACCGCCGTATCCAGCGCTGCCGCCTCCCACGGGTTATGCCCGCCGATCACATCGAACCCGCCGCCGACCAGCGCGGTATCGGCCAGCCGATACCACAGGCCCAGTTCGCCGAAGCTGTCGGCCAGCCAGACCCGGGTTTGCGGCCCCGGCAGATCGCTCTGGCTGCGGCGCACGAAGGGCAGCCCGCGCGCGGCCAGATCTGCCGCGATCTGATCCGCCCGGCCAATGTCGCGCGGGGCCAGGATCAGCAGCCGGTCCGGCAAGGCGGCGGCCAGCGCCTCGGCCTCGTCGCCCGGATGGGTCGAGGCGGCGACCCAGATCTTGCGGCCCTCAAGCGCCGCGCGCAGGCGGGCAAGTTCGGCCAGATCGACCGACAGCGGCGGCGCGGCGGGTTTCAGCGATCCGCCAATGCGCACGCCTTGCGCCCCCAGATCGGCCAGCCGGTCCGCCGTGCCCTGGTCCTGCGCCAGGACAAGGGCAAAGCGCGCCAGCAGATCGGCATAAAGCCCCCGGACACGGGCACGCCGGGCATGGCTGGCTGCGGTGATCCGGGCGTTCACCATGGCCAGCGGGATGGCGCGCGCATGGGCGGCAACCACGGCACCAGGCCAGATTTCCTGTTCCGCCCAGACCGACAGCACGGGGCGCCAGTGATCAAGGAACCGGGCCACATAGCGCGGCGCATCCAGCGGCAGGAACTGGTGGCGGGTGCGGGGCGGCAGGTTGGCCGCCATCACAAGCGCCGAGGACCGCGCGGTCGAGGTCACCAGAAACTCGGCATCGGGGGCCTGCGCGGCCATTTCCGCGATCAGCCCGCGCAGGGCCAGCACCTCGCCCAGCCCCACGGCATGCAGCCAGATCACCGGGGCCTCGGGGCGGGGCTGCGAAGGTTCCCCCAGTTTCTCGCGCCAGCGGGCCGGGTCTTCCTTGCCGCGCGCCAGGCGGCGGCGCAGGACAGTCGGGGCAATCAGCGGCAGCGCGCGGGCGGCCAGCAGATAGCCGCGCAGCAAAAGGCCCTTGGGGGCCCGATCAACCGCCCGGTCAGCCCGCCCGTCAGCCAATGTCCTGAAAGGCCTTTTGCAGGCCCCGCCCCCAGAAGTCCGGATCGGCCAGCACGGCGGCAAAGCGGTCGGCGGCCCGCCCCTCGCCAAAGCCCTTGTGCGGCGGGTGGCGGCGCCCCCATTCGCGGGACAGGAAGGCGGCAATCGCCGCCCCGTCCGCTGCCGCGCAGGCGGTGACGGACCCGGCCTCGGCCCGGTTGCTTTGCCGTGTGCCGATGTCCAGCGAGGGGACGCCGAGGAACGGCGCCTCGCGCACCCCGGCGCTGGAATTGCCCACCACGCAGGCGGCATGTTTCATCAGCTCGGAGAAATGCGCGAACCGCATCGAGGGCAGCACCCGGAACCGATCTTGCGGCAAGGCGCCGATCACCGCGAAGATCCCCTCGGATCCGGGGTCGTTGTTCGGCGCGATCACCACGAAATTGCGCCCTGACGCCTCCAGCGCACCGAACAGATCGGCGGCCTGTTGCCCCATCGTGGCCTGTTCGGATGTCACCGGGTGAAAGGTTGCGATCCCGTAATCGGCAAAGGGAATGCCATAGCGCGCCCGCACCTCATCCAGCGTGACCCCCGAGGGGCCGGCGTGGAAATCGAGTTCCGGCGAGCCGATGACATGGATCGACCCTTCGGGTTCCCCCAGCGCCATCACCCGCCGCTTTGCGGCCTCCGAGGACACGAAATGATGCGTGCACAGCTTGGTGTTGCAGTGACGGAACACTTCGTCGATGGTGCCCGAGACCTCGCCGCCCTCGACATGGGCGGAACGGATATAGTTGGTGGCAGCCACCAGCGATCCGGCCAGCGCCTCGATCCGGTCGCCGTGGATCACCACCAGATCGGGGCGGTTCTCGGCCAGATAGTCCGACAGGCCGGTGACGGTTTTCGCCAGCACGATATCCTGCGGATCGCCCATGCGCTGGTTGAGGAATTCATGCGTCGCGGTGCCGGGCATGCGGCGCACCTCGTTCACGGTCAGCCCGTAGCGGTCCATCATGTGCATTCCGGTGACAAAGAACGTCACCCGGTGGCCCGCATCGCGGGCCGCCGCCGCCAGCGGTTCCAGCTTGCCGAAATCGGCGCGCGTGCCGGTCAGGAACAGCAGCTGGCGGGTCATGGCGCATCGACCCGCTCAAAGGCGACCACGGTTTCGAAGGATTGTTCCACCACCGGCACCAGCCCGGCATCAAGAAAGGCGTCAAAGATCCGCGCCATGCCCGTGCGGCTGACAATATGGGGATGCAGCTCGATCACCGCCGCGCGCAGCCCCGCCATGGGCAGGATCGGGATCAGCTCTTCCTCGGCCCCTTCGATGTCGCAGACCAGCAGATCGGGGCGCACCTCGGCCATGACCGCTGCCGGGTCATGCACGGGCACATCGACCTCGGCCATGTCGGCGGATGCCGCGACCAGCGAGCTTTCGGTGAAATGCCGGTGCAGGCGAAAGCGCCGGGTCGCGCCCTGATCCAGCGGCGCGACGATGGCCGAACGCACCTCGACATTGGTGATGCCGTTCGCCTGATGCAGCCGCTCGATCGCCGGGCGCATGTCCGGGTTGGCCTCGTAGCTGACAAAGCGCGCCGCAGGATGGCGCCTGGCCATCACGCCCGAAACCAGCCCCATGCCCAGACCCAGTTCCAGCACCCGATCCTGGGGACGCATCAACGCCGACAGCGCGCGCAGTTCGGGCCATTCGTAATCGCCGCGCCAGACGTGCTTCCACACCGGCTTGCTGACATGGGCGCCCCGGATCGGCACCCGCAGCCCGTGAAAGGGCAACGTCGTCCAGAACCGGCGGAACGGATAGGTCAGGCTGGCTGTCTGCTTCATCCATGGCTCCGTCGCAGCTCGCGGCACCGCATGGTCATGCGGCAATCAGGCGTCTTTCGCAACCCGCGCGTCCAGTTCTGCCAGAATGGCCGGTTCGGGTGCGGGGATGGCCCCGGCCCGCACCCCGGCCAGAAAGGCCCGGCGCCAGGATTGCGCCACCCGATCACCTGATCGCTTCAGGAACGGATAGCCCAGACCCGTGCGGGCCGCGACAGGGAACAGGCTGTAGAACTGCCCGCGCGGCAAGGTCCGGTCGATCAGGGCCAGCGCCTCGGCGCGCCAGCCAGGTTCGTGCGACCGCGCCGCCAGATCTGCGGCCGCCGCCGCATCCTGCGGGCCTGGCCAGGCGGCAAAGCGCAGCACCTGTGCCAGATGGTCGTCGTCAAGCGTCTCCAGCCCCGCCCGAAAGGCCGCCTCGTCAAAGGCCGGCACCAGCCGCAGCCCGCCCGCGATCAGCGCCGCGCTGTGGCCCCGCTCGCCCCGGCGGATGACCTTGTATTTGTTCGACGTCAGCCGCAGCCGCTGCCAGTAGCTGCGAAAGGCCGGGCTTTGCAGCGCATGGCGCCCGATCAGATAGCAATAGGATTCGAGGAACCGCTCGTCCCCCCGGACCCGCAGGATGGACCCCGCCACATCGCCGCCCGCCGCCTGCAACCGCGCCACCAGCGCGCCGGCATCGTTGTCCAGCAGCCAGACGCTGTCATTGAGGATCAGCAGACGGTCCGGCCTCAGGTTCCAGTGCCACAAGAGCCGGATCCCGTCGCGGTAGCCGCCGAAATCATGGCCGATGTTCGGCCGTTCGACCAGGTGCCAGACATGGGGGGCCAGCCGGGCCTGCGCGGCCGCATCCAGCGGCGCATTCGACACCACCAGCGGGGCAAAACCGGCGGCGACCAGGCTGCGGCACAGGTTGACCGTGCTGTCGGGCAGCACCGGGCGCGGATAGATCAGCACCAGCGCCACATCGCCCGAAGGCGCCGCCTGGCCCGGCCGGATCGTCAGATCCGCCGGAAAGCGGCGGTCATAGCGGCCATAGGCCAGCGGCTCCCAGATCGCCTCGGGGATCGCGCGCAACTGCTGGCCCAGCCGGGCCAGTTCGCGCTTGACCTTCCAGCTGGGGATCACCCCAGATCCCCCCATTTCAGCTGGGTATTCCGCGTCACCGCACGGGTCAGGCGCTTGCCGACCACCTTGTCGAAATCATAGGCCGGGATTTCCCCCGATCCGGGGCGGCGGGCCCAGATGTCCTGCTCGCGGATCACATGGCCCTCGGGCAGGTCGGCATCGGCCACCACCGATCCGCGGGCAAAGCGGTAAACATCTTCTTCGGGCGCGGTGCGCTGTTTGGGGTTGTTCGCCGCAATCCAGATCTCGCGCGAGCGGTCGATCAGATGGCGCAGTTCCGACGGGTCCATCGAATTGATGATGTCCGGCCCCTTGCGATAGCGCGTGTCGGTATAGTGCCGCTCCAGGATACAGGCCCCCAGCGCCACGCTGGCCAGCGCCATTTCCGGCCCGATGGAATGGTCGGAAAACCCGACGACCGCCTTCGGGAAGGCCGCCTTCAGATCGGTCACGCCGCGCAAGGATACGATCTCGGGCGGGCTGGGATAGAGGTTGGTGCATTCCAGCAGCGCATAGGGCACGCCCGCATCTTCCAGGATCTGCACGCTGGCGCGGATCGTCTCGATGGTCTGCATGCCGGTGGACAGGATCACCGGCTTGCCCTTGCGGGCGATATGGCGGATCAGCGGCAGGTTGTCGGCCTCTCCCGACCCGATCTTGTAGGCGGGCACATCCAGCGTTTCCAGATAATCGGCCGCCGCGCGGGAAAACGGGGTGGAAATCCAGATCATCCCCAAGCTTTCGGTATAGCGCTTCAGCTCGGCTTCCTCATCAAGGCTCAGCGCGCAGCCCGCCATCACATCCCAGATCGAGACATCGGCATTGGGCGGAAAGATCGCCTTGGCCTCGTCGGTCATCTCGTCTTCCAGGATATGGGTCTGGTGCTTGACCATCTCGCAGCCCGACAGGGCCGCAAGGCGCACCATCTCCTTGGCGACGGCCAGATCCCCGCCATGGTTGATGCCGATTTCGGCAATGACCAGCGGCGGATGATCGGGGCCGATCTGGCGACCGGCGATGGTGATGGAATTGGCCACGGGTCGTCCTCGTCTGGCTGGGGTGGTTTTCTCTGGCTACACGAGGGGCAGGGGAACAATCAACGCCGCTCAGGCCCCCGGTGCCCGGCCGGTGGCGAACAGTTGCCGCACAAAGGCGCTGTCGGTCCAGCCGACCGAAACGGCCGGGTCAAAGATCGTCTCGCGCCCTTCGGACACCAGCGCCAGATATTTGCGGTATTCCTCGGCATCGTTGAAATGCTGGCGGCGGGCAACCTCGGCCTCGGCCTTGGCGCGGAAGGCGGCGGTGTATTTGAAATGCGCCAGCAACATCTCGCGCCGGGCCAGCCGGGTGCCGGCGACATAATGCAGCCCTTCGGTCAGCCGCATCCAGGGCCGATAGCGCAACAGCGCCAGCTTTTGCGCCACGAACAGTTCGGGCCGCGATCCGGGGATCAGCCGGTGGCGCAGGCCGCTGGTCCAGGTGGGCTGGTCGGAAAACGGCCCGCGCGCGGCCGATGTGGTCAGGAAGGGTTCGGCATCGGTGCAGCCGGCTTCGGCAAAGGGACTGCCCGCAAAGGTCGCCCCCGACAGCGGCCCCTGCGGATACATGTCCAGCATGTAAAGCCGCACGGCATCGGCACCGGCGAAATCCGGCCCCGCCAGCAGCCCCGGCAGATCACCCCCGGCGGTGTCGTCCCAGACCAGCAATTCGTCAGCATCGGCGACCAGCGTCCAGGCGCCGGGGCGGAACGCGGCCAGCAGCGCCTCTTGCCAGGCGACGCCATACATGGACTTGCCATAGGGCGTGTCGACCGAGAACAGCGCCACATCGGGCTGGTCCAGCAGGTAATCCAGCGATCCATCGTCCGAGCCGTTATCGGCGATCAGAAAGCCGCCAACCCCCAGCGCGCGATAATGCGCCAGGAAATGCGGCAGCATGAACATCTCGTTGCGCATGCAGGCCACCACGGCGACCGGCGCGGCGGCCACCTGGCGCAGCCGGTCCTGCGGGCTGACCAGATCGAGCGCATTCGATCCCGCGCCGAACCGCAGGGTCTGGAAGCTGGGCCAGATCTTGCCGCGCCGGGGCACCGGCAGGGCCGCTGCGGCGCGGACCTCGGGCTGGGTCAGATGGGTGTCCAGATGAGCAATGGCGATGCCTGCGCCGGCAAAGGGGCGCGGGCCGTTTTCCCATTGCGGCACCGTCACCCCCGAAGGGCCGGCCCGGCGTTCCACCGCCACGCGCCAGCCCTGGCCCTGGACCCGCACCCCGCCAAGCGCCAGCAGATCGCCCAGCATCTTGTCTTCCATGAAGGACAGCCGGATCAGGCGCTGGCCTTCGGGGCTGTCTGCCATGTCCAGCGCAGTGGCCATGGCCCGGCGGCTGAGCACATAGCCCGATCCCCCGTCGGCATAGCTGGAGGGTTCGGGGGATTTGTCCAGTTCCATCCGGCCGCGGGGGCTGGCGGCCTTGGCCTGGTGCCAGGCGCGGTCCATCTGGCCACGCACCCGGCTGAGCGGGCGGCCCAGATAGTCGAACTTCAGATGCTGCAGGCTGGCGAACAGCGTCTCGACATCGACAAAGCAGTCGTCGTCGATCTTCATCACCCGGGCAAAGGGCGTATGGTCATGGACCCAGCGGATCATCGCCAGCGTCTTTTGCGGCAGGCCCTCGTAATCGTCGGGGGCATCCAGAAAGACGACATCGCCTTGCCGGGTTCCGGCCTCGGCGGGGCTGGCGCCGCCGACGACCACGACATAGGGAATGCCATGGGCGGCAAGATCGGACAACCAACCCGAACGCAAGGTCGGAATCCGGGTTTCCAGATAGGGCCGGCAGGAAAACACCACCACCAGCAGATCGTGCAAGGGCGAGCGGTCGGGCCAGGGCTGCGCGGTTGCCGGCAGCGCCGGGCTGCGCGCGGGGCCGGACAGGGCCGCCAGCACCCGGGCCAGCGCCCCCGGCAGCGGGGCGGGGCGCGCGGCCAGCCGGGCGCGCACGGCGACCAGCGCGGGCGCGGCATCGCGTTGCTGGCGTTCCGCAGCCGGCGTCGCGGCAGCCAGTGCAATCAGCCCGTCGGCCAGCCGGTCGGCGGCGGCGGTGCAGTCGGCCGGGCCATCGGCCAGCGCCTCCAGCACGGTCAGCCCCAGCCCCAGCCCCAGCCAGCCCCCCCGCGCCGAACACAGCGGCGCCAGATCGGCGATCAGCCCGTCCAGCAGATCGGGGGCACGGCCGGCCGCCGCATCGGCCAGCACGGGCGGCAGGCGGCGCGCCAGATCTTCCTGCAAGCGGATATGCGGCGCTTCGGGCACGCCGTCCCAGGCCGGGGGCACCGCCTGGGCCGCCAGATGCCGCAGCGCGGGATCCTCGGGGGCGGCCAGCCGGTCATCGGGAAAGATCAGATGGCGCAGCAGCGCCGCGCCCGGATCGGTCCCCGCCTGGCGCAGGCTGGCCAGATCGGGCGCCTGACCGGGGGCCAGCGGCACCTCGGCGGGGCCCATCAGGATACGGCGAAAGCGCGCCGCCTCGGGGTTGCGATACCAGGTGAACAGCGCCAGCGCGCGGGCCATGCCGGCACGGTCCTGCGGGCCGGTCCCGGTCAGCTGATCCACCAGCAGGGCACAGGCCGCCTGGCCTTCGGCCAGCAAGGGATCGTCGGGCAGGCCGGCCGCAGCAAGCCCGGCCCAGAAGGCCGGGTCCAGCCCGTAGACTCGCAGCGCGAAATCGCGCAGGGGCGCGCGCAACCAACCCGGCCCGCGGTCGGCCCCGGCGAGCAGCCGCACCGAAACCCCGCGCAGCGCCGCGCAAGGCGTCCGCCCGGCATAGATTTCCGACTGAGCATTCAGAAACCCGATCCAGGCATAGACGATATCCTCGGCCAGCTTTTCCGGCAGATCGGGCCGATCCAGCGCCATGGCCACCGCCGCGGCGATGGTGGGCGTCACCAGCCAGCCGGGCCGCGTCTCGGCCAGCCACCACAAAAGCGTGGGGATCTCCTCTGGCCGCCCGGCGCAGACCAGAAAGGGCATCAGGACCGAATTGGTCCAGCGGTCGGTGCCCCAGGGGCGGGTCTCGAAGCTGACGCCTGCGGCACAGGCCGTCTGCCACAGGGTGGCAAAGGCACCCTGCAGGCAGAAGGGTTCGGCAAGACGCAGGAACAGCCGTTCCGCATCGGCCCTGGCCGGAAGATCGGCCAGCAGCGCGGACAGCAGCTTTGCCGGATCGGCGGGCGGATCCGCGCGCAGCCCCTGGGCCAGGGCGCGGACCAGCGCATCCTCGGCCACCATGCCTGGCGGCTGGGCCAGCGCGGGCAGCAATACCGGGGCCTGAAGGGTGGCGGGCAGCCCCTCGGCCAGAAAGGCGGTCAGGCCAAAGCGCGCGGCCGCCTGCCACAGCGCCGCCTGCACCTGCGGAGGCAGATCCGGCATGACCTTTGAGAAGCGGGTATGTTCCACCGCCTGCAAGGCGGCCAGATCGTCATGGTCCATCCGCTCGCCGGACGACAGCCGGTCCAGCGCCTTGCGCAGATCGTCCCGCGTCAGCGTCAGCCCCGCGCCCACCGGCGTGCCCTGGGCGTCGGCCAGCCGCAGCATGACCGGCGCCCCCGGATCTGCGCCTTGCCAGATGCGCCCTGGCAGCAGCGCGCCCGCCCGCCCCCCGTCACCAGGCAAGGCGGTCATCACAAGCGCCTCTGGCGCCGCGCCGGGCAGGCAGACGCGCGTTCCGCCTGGAACCGGGGCGATCAGCTCGAAGCGGTCGGTCAGGACAAGCCCGCCAGGATCGCTGCGCAGGATGTGGCGCGCAGCGCCCCCGGCCTGGTCCCCCGTCGCGCGCAAGCGCAGGCTTTCGGGCAAGATCCCGCCCTCGACGGTGACATGGGCAATGCGGTCCAGCCCCGGAAAGCCGCGCCGCAAGAACAGCCGCCCGTTGCGGTCGGGGCGCGGAAAGCGGTCGAAGACCGCGATGCGCGTGCCATCCAGCCAGACCGAGACCGCGCCGGTCTGAAACCGCACCTCGACCGTGCCGCCAACCGGGTCGATCGCATGATCCAGCACGATTTCCCGCCGCCAGCCGGCCGCATCGCGCCGGTTGACCACCACGCGGTTTTCCAGCGGGCGCAGCGACAGGTGAAAGGGAACCGTGGCCCAGTCGGCATCGTGGAAGTTCAGATTGGCGACCTGATGAAAGGTGTAATCGGTGCGGCAGAAAAGGCTGGACCCGTTTTCCGGGCGAAAGTCGATCATCGGAACGGACCTGTATCTTGAAAAGGCGGCAGCCCCGTTATGGTCGCAGGCGCAGCATGATGCAATCGGGGCCCGTCAGCCAACCAGCCCCAGCAGGCGCCGCATCCGGGGCGTGATCGACGGGTCAACCGCCCCCGCCCCCCGCGCCAGAC
Source organism: Gemmobacter nectariphilus DSM 15620 (assembly GCF_000429765.1). GTDB lineage: Bacteria > Pseudomonadota > Alphaproteobacteria > Rhodobacterales > Rhodobacteraceae > Wagnerdoeblera > Wagnerdoeblera nectariphila. Next base: position 145,857 of record NZ_AUCM01000007.1, read on the forward strand.
CCGCGCGGCCCAGCATCGCCCGTGCCGCCAGCAGCCACAGCGCCAGCCGCAGCCAGGACCCTGGCGGGCGCAGATCGAGGCCCATGCGCAGGGCGCGCAGGGCCGTGCGCCGGGGGTCGGCCCCGGCAAGGGCGGGGCTGTCCAGCGCCGCCAGTATCGCCCCGGGCGCGGGCAAGGGCCGCGGGGCCGGCTGGGCCCCGGGAAAATCCACCCAGACCGGGCGGCGGATCAGCCCGGCCAGACATCGCATGGCGGCCTCGTCGTCCAGCGGGGCGGCGGCGGCAATCGCCGTCGCATCGGCCAGCATCCGGCGGGCCGGACCGGGGGCCAGAAACTTGGCCGCAAGCAAGGGGTGATAGGGCTGCGCCCCCGGCCGCGCGGGGGCCAGAACCTGCCCTGGCGCCAAGGGCCCTGCCAGCCCCGCCGGATCGGCCCAGCCATCGCGGTAGCTGCCATCGCCTGGCCCGCGAAAGGCCGAGACCACCAGATCCGCGCCCTGCCCCAGCGCCGCATCGGCCCAGTGGCGCAAGGCGATGGGCTCTGCCCCGTCGCCGGCCCGCCACAGCACCAGCCCCGCCCCCCGTGCCAGCGCCGCCCCCGCAGCCCAGGCGGCCCAGGGGTCGGCCGGGGCCGTCACCGCCTGCACCTGCCGGCCCGGACAGGTCGCCCTTGCGGCCATGGCCAGCGCCTCGGCCCCGGGTCCGGCCAGCACGATGTCCAGGCCCGCGATATCCTGGGCCGCCAGCGCGGCCAGACTGGCCCCCGCATCGCCCCCGTCCAGCGCCAGCACCACGCTGGCCGGCACCTTGCCCGCCAGCACACGCGCCAGCGAAGGGGACTGTGCCGGATCGAAGGTCAGGCCATGGCGGTCCAGATACTGCCGCGCCGCCGCCAGCCAGCGATCGCGCCGCCCGGCATCGCGCAGCACCGGGGCGCGTTCGGCCATGAGCCGCGCCGCCAGCCGGGCAAAGGCCGCCTGCCCCCCCGGCAGCCCGCCCGGCGCCGTCATCAGGCCCTGCAACGCATCCAGCACCGGAAACTGGTCAAAGACCCGTTCGCTGTCGGTAGCGGTGATCTGGCCATGCCGGCCGCGGGTCTGCAGATAAAGCGGCTCGGGCAGGTGCAGCAGATGCCCGGCCCGGCCTGCCAGGTCCAGATAGAAGGCATGGTCCTCGAACCACAGCCCTTCGGCAAAGCGGGTCGCACCGATCAGATCGCGCCGATACAGCTTGTTCCAGGCCGAGGGGTAATGCGCGATCACCGACTCCCAGTCGGCCAGCGGCCAGCGCCGGGGCGCATCGGGCATCGGCGCCCCGTGGATCGCCGGATGCACCGTCTGCCGCCCGTCTGGCCAGCAATCGGCCACCGCACAGGCCACCCAGGGGCCACCATCGGCCCGCAATGCGGCCAGCATCCGCGACAGGAAGCCCGGATCAAGCCGGTCGTCGCCATCGAGAAAGGCAATGAAGTCTGCCCGCGCCAGCGCCAGCCCCGCATTGCGCGCCGCCGACAGCCCGCGGTTGTCCTGCCGGATCAGGCGAAAGCGCGGATCCTCCCCGATCGCCTCGCCCGCGATCCGGGCCGACCCGTCGGTCGAGCCATCGTCGATCACGATGGCCTCGAAGCCGGGAAAATCCTGCGCCCGCAGGCTGGCAATCGCCGCCCCGACATGGGCGGCGACATCATGCACGGGCACGATGACGGAAACGGCAGGCTGGTCGCGGTCCGGCGGCATCCGATGGTTTTCGGCCAGCCGGCGCCCGGCGTAAAGGGGGTCCGGGGCATCATCGCCCGGACGCGCCGCAAGGGGGGCGCATCAGGCCTTGCCAGAAGGGCCGGATGCGCAGCCGGCCCATGCCCCGAACACAGGCAGGACAGGGCCTGTCACCCTGGCGGATTCAGCCGCAATGACCGGCGGCTAAGGATTTGCACTGCCCCACCTGCGGTGCTATTCGACATGGCATATTTGCGACCGGATCGGACAGACATGCTTATCAGCGTAGAGAAACGTTTCGTTTTCATCGCCAACACGAAGACGGCCTCCACCTCGATCGAGCATATCCTGATCCCCTATTGCGAGGTGTTCCGCTCCGGGACGCCGCAGCGCAAGCATATCACGCTGCACGAAACCATTCAGAATTACCGCTTCCTGTTCGGCCAGCCCAACCATGTGCCGAACCGCTATTTCAAGTTCGGCGTGATGCGCGAGCCGCTGGACTGGATCGGATCGTGGTATCGCTACCGCAAGGGCAACCAGGTGCAAAGCCCCTTGCCGGCCCGCATGACCTTTGCCGATTTCTGGGCCGCCAAGGACTGGAACATCCTGCTCAAGAATAACGAGCCGAACCTGCAGCGGCGCATGTTCGTCGGGCCCAAGGGCGGGGTAATCGCCGATGTGATCATCCCCTATCACCGCCTGGACGAGATGCTGCGCGAGATCCTCGGCCTGCTGCGCATCCCCTATGATCTGCCGCGGGAAAATGTCAGCAAGATCGTGACGCCGCCGGACATCCCCCAGGAGATGCTGCCAGAGCTGCAGGAGTTCTACGCGGCAGACTATGCCCTGTGGAACAGGCTGGACGAGATCAACGCCAAGGGCATGGAAAAGCTGCGGGCGCTGCGGGCCGCGGCGCCTGCGCCCAAAAAGGCGTGATCCCCCTGCCCGGGGTTCAGCCGGGCTGACCAGCCCCTGCCTGCAAGGTCACGGCCAGCCGGTGTCGATATCGACAGTCCCGCCTGCCTCCAGATCGGCCAGCAACACCGCCTCGCGGTCGAAACACGCCTGGACATGGGCGCGGATCGCCGTGGCCAGCCCGATCACCTGCGGCGCGCTCAGGGTGACGAACCCGCTCGCCGTTTTCCACTGGACCGAATAGCCGGGGTCCAGCATCGCCGCGACAGCCGCGCCCATCACGCGGGACTGGCTTTGATCGTCGGTCGCCACGCTCACGCCGCCGACGGTGATGCCCGATGCGATGGCCACGTCGCGGCGCGCCTTGACGGCCGCGCGCCGTGCAGCGGCGGCCTCGGCGGCCTTGGCCTCGGCGGTGATCAGTTGCGACAGGTCGATGGCAATGGTCATTCGGCGGCCTCCTGAATAGCCGGTTCCTCGGGCGCCCAGCAGGGCAGCGTGACGGGTCCGTCGCCAGTAAGGGTCAGCGGCGCCGGATGCGTCACGGCCCGCGCCTCGGGCGGGGCCGGATCGGGGATGGCCCCGTGCGGCAACAGCAGCGTCAGATGCAGCGCGCCGCCCGTGCGGGTGATCGGCCCGGCGATCCAGTCGCAGGCCACGGCCCCGGCTGGCAGGGTGGCGCCCTCGGGGATGGCGGACAGATCCAGCGCAGCGCCGTTGATCGTCAGCACGTCGCCCGCGCGGTGCAGGCTCAGCGCCGCGTCCGAGCGGATGGGGGACAGGGTGATGTGCATGTGGGATCTCCTTAGAACCAGCGACCTTCGGCCTTGACTGTTATCGTGAGGTCAGTCGCGCTGCTCTGGGTGGACAGAACTCGGATATTGGCGCAGGCCGTCACAGTTCGACTGGCGCAGTTGATCCAGCGTCCGTTCGTTCGTGCGTCTCCAAAGAGGGATGGCGTAGCGCCCGCCACAAAAGCCGCCGGATAGGTCCAGCTCATGGGGTCCGACGCCCACAGGGCGCCTGCGGCGGTGGTCGTGCCGCCTGTGACGACGATATCTTGCACGCAAAATTGCGTGCCGTCAGCCCAGCGAACATAGCTGCCGTTGGCATTCGACCCGCGTTCGATAATCCCCCCGGTCGGCACGCCCGCAGACTGGCTGACCGTGCCAACGACGTCTCTCTGAGTATAGACCCGGCGCCATGCGGCCCAGGTGCCATTGGTGCAATGCCGGACCCAGAACAGCCCCGCATTGGCGCCGTTGGTCATGATATAGGTCTGGGCAGCGTAGGTGGCGCTGTAGGGATGGTGCACGATCACCCCGCCAAAGGCGCTGTCCGGCACATTGACCACGGTCGAGGACGACCCGACCCGATAGAAGCCGGCCCGCGCAATCGCATTGGCATCGTTGTCGGGGACATTCACCGCATGAGACGCCCCCAGCCCCCATGGCCCCCCGGTGCCGGTCTGGTTCACGTAATTGCCAAAGGCAAAGAGCCGCCCTGCCGTGGTATCGGCGGGCAACTGGGCAATCGCCGCCCCAGAAACCGTTCCCGTCGCGGCGGCAATGCTCAGCGCGGTGGTCCAGGTGGTGCCATCAGGACTGACCTTGATGGCAAAATCATCCGATCCGGCCGTGCCCATCTCGGCCCGGCCCGACCAGCCGGTCTGGAACAGCAGGCTGGCGGTATCGGCGGCCGCGGCCTTGTTCAGCTTCAGCTGATGCCCGGCCCCGATATGGGTGAACAGCGTGGCCGGCGATGCCACCGCCAGACGGTTGGCAGCATCGGCATCGGTTGCAACCCCGATCCGGGGAAAGCGTTGCGGCAGATCGGCCTGGGCCAGCCAGGCGGTTCCGGTCCAATGCACCGGGGCGCCTTCATCGATCACCTGCACCTGCCAGCCGGGCTGCGGGGCCAGAAAGACCCAGGCCCCCTGATCATGCAGCGCGATGGCCCCTTCGTGGCCGGCCCAGGCCCCGGTTGCGCCCGATGCCACGATCCAGCGCCCCCCCTGGGCCGGGAAGCCCGGCGGCGTGGCAATGCTGCGGCTGGCCACCGCCGGCTGGACCAGCACATCCAAGAGGCGCAGCGCCTCGTTGTGGGTGACGTGCTTTTGCGCCTGCGCCGGCTGGATCAGCGGCAGGGAAAGCACCGGCGACAGGTCATCAGACATGGAAACCTCCGGCAAGGGGCGGGCCATTGCCGGGGACCGGGGCCCTGGGCAAGGGACTCCGGCTGAACGGGCCTATCCTGCGCCAGAAAGGTTAACGCCTGCCTGCTGCCCCGTGCGCAGCCGCCGCCGTATGTACGGTGCCCGAAATCTGGTCGACACGAACGGAAAACCGGCAATCGGCCATGTCGCGCCGATCGGGCAGCGGACCGCGCCCCCCGGACGAGCGGTCCCGATTTTCAGGACCATGACCGGCAGGGCAGGGCAAATCCCTCCGGACTTCGGGAACCCGGACGGAAAACCCGGGATTCATGCCACAACTTCAAAAGCATCCAACCCTGAAATTGGGGCGGCAAGCCCGGATGCCGGTTGCGGCAAAGCATATGTTATCCTAGAGATCAGCCACCGGGCGGCACAGGGCCAGAGCGATCGGACCTCGTGCGGTTTTGTGCCATGCCGGTAGACAGACGACTTTTATCAAGATTTGACAGCGCATCGAAAACGGTAGTCTTCTCGCGGCGCTCTGAAGGAGAAGGAGATTTGCGATGATCCAGACAACACGCATTCTGCCCGGACTGGTCCACGAAATCTCCTTTCAGCATCCGCACTCCAGCCTGCAGCTGCTGGATGCCGAGGCCGCGAATGTCCTGTTCTTTGCCGGCCTCAGGGGCCCCGATGGCCCGATCGTGCTGAACGACCGTATCGGCGAATCCTGGGGTGCCGAAGAAACCATGATCCTGCCGGCCGACGGATCGGCGCGGCGCTTCTCGCTGTGGTTCAAGTTCACCGGCTCTACCATCGAGCTGTGGAACGAACAGGTCTCGCATGTCTTTCGCCGGTATGACAGCGCGCGCGCGGGCAAGACCTATCTGTCGCGCCTGCAGGGCCTCGAGAATCCGGGCCGCTCGCTGGCCTTCCGGGTGATGACGCCCGAGGCGATGGCCGCCGAGATCGGCTATCATGTGCTGCACCGCCGCATCGACCGGCTCGAGGCCGCAGGCCTTCCGGCAGCCGCGCTTCTGGCCGAGGCGGCCACCGGCCCGGCCGAAAAGCAATGACCACTCCGATACAGGCGGCCCTTCCTCCAATGTCCGAGTCCAGCCTTTCCGAACATGGTGCCGATATCGGCGCGACCTGCGACGCCACTATTGCGATCTGCACCTACAACCGCGTGGGCACCCTGCCGCGCACCCTGCAATCCCTGGCGGCGCTGCGGGGCTATCACACCTTCGAGGTGCTGGTGGTCAACGGCCCCTCGACCGACGGCACGGCCGAGCTTCTGGAAGCCACCCCCGGCATCCGGGTGCTGGACAACCCGGAAATCAACCTGTCGATCTCGCGCAACATTGCCATCGCGAATGCGCGCGGGCGCTATATCGCCTTCATCGACGATGACGCGGTGCCAGAGCCCGACTGGCTGACCCTGCTGCTGGAACGGATGGATGCCGATCCCGGCCTGTCGGCCATGGGCGGGTTCATCCGCGATGCCAACGGGATCGCCTTTCAGGCGAAATACGTCTTCTGCGACGTGTTCGGCCAGGGCGTGCCCTGCGACAACCCCGATTACGTCACCTTCCTGCGCCGGGAAAAGCGCCTGTATCCCAGCCTGACCGGCACCAACACCATCTTCCGCACCGAAGATCTGCGCCGCATCGGTGGCTTTGACGAGGTGTTTGCCTATTTCCTCGACGAGACCGACGTGAACAAGCGGATGGACGACGAGGGGATGCGCGCCGACGTACTGCCCGAGGCGGAAATCCACCACAAATATGCCCCCAGCCACCTGCGCACGGCCAAGAAGGTGGCGACCAACATGTACCCGATCGCGCGCAGCGTGGCCTATTTCGCGTTGCGCCACGGCGCGCCGGAACTGGGCTGGAACGCCGCCGTGCAACGGCTGGGCAAGTTCTATTCCGACGAATACGGCTGGAAGATCGACTCGCTGCTGGCCAATGACATCACGCACGAGCAGTTCGAGACGCTGTTGCACCAGACCGCCCGCGGCATCGCCGACGGGATCGACGCGGCCTTTGCCCCCGTCCCGGCCCCGGCCACCCGGCTGGCCCGCCATGTCGCCCCCGGCGATCCCGCGCCGCAGCGGACCATGCGCGACCCGACCGAGGCGCTTCGGCTGTGCATGTTCTCGCAAGATCACGCCAGCGACAGCCGCGGCGGCATCGGGCGCTGGACGCGGCTGGTGGCCCGGGGCCTGGCCGAACGCGGCCACGAGGTGACGGTGATCGGCGAATTGCCGAACAACAGCCAGCCGGAATATGTCGATTTCACCGCCGAAGGCTTCTGGTCGCACAACATCCGCCATTTCGAACGCGAGGCCGCCACCGAAGTGGACTGCCTGGGCCTGCCCCCCGTGCTGGCCAATGCCTCCAAGCGCCGCCTGGCGGAAATGCGCCGGGTGATGGCGCGGCGGGCCTTCCAGGTCGCCAGCTCGCCCATCTGGGATGTCGAGGGCGCGGCCGTCCTGGGATCGGGGCTGGTGCCCACCGTGCTCAGCCTGCACACCTGCGCCGGGCTGATGCTGCAATCGAAACCCGAATGGCGCGAGAACGAGACCTATTACGCGAACCATGTGCTGCGGGTCATCAATGCCGAAATCCAGGCCCTGCGCCGCACGCCGCTGATCCTGGCCAATTCGCAGGCCATCGTCACCGACATCGGCAATCTCTATGGCATGGATCTGGAAAACCGCCCCCATGTGATCGTGCCGCACGGGATCGAGGATATCGAGGCCCCCGAAGGCCTGCTGGAAGCGCGCGAGGCGGCGCGCGCCGCCGACCCGACCCGGCCCCTGCGCATCCTGTTCCTGGGCCGGCTGGAAACGCGCAAGGGCATCAAGGAACTGGTGCCCGTGATGGATGCCATCCTGGCCCGCGGCCTGCCCCTGCATCTGGACATCGTCGGATCGAAGGTCGATGCCGAAAACGATGCGCTGGTCACGGGGCTGGTGGCGCGCTACCCCACCCGCGTCACCCGCCACGGCTTTCTGGACGAGGCCGCGCTGGATGCGCTGATGCGCGAGACCGACATCTTCCTTGCGCCCTCGCTGTATGAATCCTTCGGCTTGATCTATGCCGAGGCGATGCGCTATTCCGTGCCCTGCGTGGCCTATGCCACAGGAGGTGTGCCCGAGGTGGTGGAACATGGGGTCGATGGCCTGCTGGCCCCGCTGGGCGAGCGCAAGGCCCTGCAGGATGCGCTGCTGGAACTGATCGGCAACCCCGCCCTGCGCCACGACATGTCCCGCGCCGCGCGCGCCAATTTCGAGGCCAAGTTCGGCTATGCCCTGATGGCCGAACGACTGGAAAGCGCCTACCGCGCCGCTGCAGAAGGAAGGGTATCGGAATGACCAACTCAACATGTCAGGCCAGCCGCCGCTGTGCCATTTTTCAGAAAACGATGGCAGCGCATGGCATTGATCGCTGCGTGATCGTGACTGGGTCGTTCCGGGCAGGCACCTCGTTCGTCTGTTCGCTGCTAGCCGCGAACGGCATGCCCGGCATCAGCGATGAACGCTTTGGCAAGTTGACTACGATCTTTCGTAATCCCGACGAGGATTTTCAGAACCAACTCGACCAAATCTTTATGTCTGCTACCGACGGGCTGTTCGTGACCAAGATCATGTGGCCGCACCGCAATGCACTGGCACAGCACATGGGATTTGACCGGGCCGAATCAGTCAAACTGGCCGCGATGTTCCCGCGTGCGCGCTGGATCAACATTGTGCGCCGCGACAAGGTGGGTCAGGCGATCAGCTTCTGGAAGGCCAAAGCCACCAACCAGTGGCAGCAAGTCAAGAGCGACCAGCCCGCCCCCGACCCGGACTACGATTTCGACCGCATCCGCGCCTGCTATGTCGAACTCTCTGCGCATGACATGCTCTGGCAGGATTTCCACGCCCTCGCCGGCACCGAGGTACACCATATCCTCTACGAGGATTTTGTGGAGCAGGTCGCAACCGACCTGCCGCCGCTGCTGTCCTGGCTGGACGACCACCGCCTGCCCTCCGGCCCGATCAAGACCACGTCGGCCCTGAAAAAGCAACGCAACGCCCATTCCGAGGCGATGCGAGAACGGTTCCTAGAAGATCTGTATCGCACGGGGTTCTGAAGCAGGCCAGTGCGAACCGCTGACTGATCGTTTATTCCCAAGTTGCAAGGAAATTGGCCGATGCCGCTGACGATATTCTTTCATTGCCACAAGGCTGGGGGCACCACCGTCGTGGATGCGGCCATCAATTCCGGGCTGAAGCTGCCCGACTCGCATGCCAATGGCAATCCGCTGGGTGCTGACGGACAACTTATCGATTGGAAGACACTTTCCGAAGACCAGACGCTTGAAACCCTTGGCGGTTTTCAGGCGCAGGGGGTGGAATTCCTGTGCTTTGAATTCAGCACACCCAAATGGGGCATCCTCAAGAAACTTCCAGGGTTGCAGCTGATCACCGTCTTGCGCGACCCCCAGGCACGCGCCTTTTCGAACTTCCGGATGTTCGTTCTGAACGAACCGGAAAAGCGCCAATCGGTCAAAAACTTTGACAGCTTCATGAACAACCGCTCGTTGTTCCGGTCGAACAATTTCTACACGCGCTTCTTCACCCGCACCGGGATCAAGGCGGAACTGGACGACAGCCATCTGGGCGGGGCGATCCGCAACCTGAACGGATTCGATGCTGTCTGCATCCTGGAACGCGGGAACATGGCGGAACGGCTGGAACCTTTCGGCTTTCGCCCCGAGGCTTTCGGATGGAAGAATGCCAATGTTCACAAGAAAAAGTTCATCAACTTCGATTCAGACAAGCATGGCATAGACATCACGACCTATCCCGATACAGCCAGCTTCCAGCGCAAAAATGCGTTGGATTATGCGCTCTATTCCTACTTTCTGCACAAGGATCTAGAAGGCGCCGCCCGCACCGAGACCGCTCAAACCGCCGCTACGCCAGCCCCATAGCCAAAGGCCGCCAGATCCGCCGCATATAGCCGCGCCACGTTGTCGTGGGTCCTGGGGATATAAAGGCGCTACCAGTCTGCCGCGCCGGGCGCACGGTTGACATGCGGCACGGGGCCGGGCAGCGCGCCGGGGGACAAGCGGGCGGCCAGGGTGGCGCGCAGGGGCTCCATCCCGTCCTCGATGCGCCAGACACGGTCGGTCATCAGCCGGCCCTGCGCATCGGCCAGAAAGACGGCCTGCGGCAAGATGCCGTGGTGATACCACTTCTGTTCGGGTCGCCCCAGCGCCCCTGCCTGGCCATCGGCCAGCATCGCCACCCAGTCGTCAAAGGGTGGACAGGCGCCAAAGGCACGGTCGCGCCGCATCATCCGCCACAGGCAGGCCAGCCGTTCCCACGGGTTGCGCACGGTTGCCACGCACAGGTAGCCGCCTGTGCCTTCGCCCAGACCGATGCCGCGCGCGCCCAGCACGGCAGCCAGCTCGAGCGGACGCATATGGCTGTAGAACGGCCGCTCGGGCGTGATCTCGGGAAAGCGGACCACGGGTTCTTCGCTGACCGGGTCCAGCAAGGCGCGCACCGATTCCGACCCGGTCTTAGGGATCGAGACATAGACAAAGCGCCTGCGGTGGCTGATGCGCATGTCAGCCTTCGCCCTAGCGGCGCGCCTCCATCGTAAGCGGCAAGGAGGCCCCGTGGGTTAGCGGCACGGTCTTCCTGGGATAGGCTGTTTGCGTTGATCTGACGCCGAGGTTCCATGTCTACGACTAGTTCTACGCCTATGCCTGCGACTGGTAGCTTGCAGTTGGTCGAGGCTGTGATCGAGCGTTTTGACGGAGCGCCGGTCGGGGAGCGCCGCCGTTGGTCGGATGAGTTCAAGGCGCAAGCAGTCGCGGCGGCGCTGGAGCCGGGCGTTAACGTTTCAGCGCTGGCACGCCGCCTGGGGATTTCGCCGCCGCAGTTATTCGGCTGGCGCAAGACCTTCCTCAAGAAGCAGGACGCGGACATTACGGCGGTCACGGTGACTTCCTTGGTGGAGATCGTGATGGGCGAGGTGATGATCCGCGTCGGCCCGGATGTCAGCGAGGCTGCGCTGCGCCGGATTCTGCGTGCGGTGCGCTCGGCATGATGCCATCGGGCGTGAAGGTCTATCTGGCCAGCCAGCCCGTGGACTTCCGCAAGGGCCCGGACAGCCTGCTGTCGCTGGTGCGCGATGGAGGCCACGACCCGTTCAGCGGCGCGCTTTACGTGTTCCGGGCGAAACGGGCGGACCGGGTCAAGATCGTCTGGTGGGATGGCAGCGGGGTGTGCCTGTTTGCGAAGCGGCTGGAGAAGTCCTCGTTCTGCTGGCTGCGGATCGGGCCTGTCCGGGTACAGCTCAACCACGTCCAGCTCGCGGCGCTGCTCGAGGGGCTGGACTGGAAACGGGTGCGACCAGTGGCTGTGAAAGCCCCTGTATTTGCTGGCTAATCGGCCAGCGGCAAAGTGAATCACCCTGGCCCGGAAGGTCGATCAGCCGAGGCATGCCCCAGCGGGATGTGCTATCCTTTACGGCATGCGCACCGATGATCTTTCCCTGCCCGATGACATGGACCTGCTCAAGGCCATGGTCCGCGCCATGGCGGAGAAGACGTCCGTGCTGGAGGAAGAGAATGCGGCGCTGAAGGCGCGCAGCCTTGATGCCGACGCGCGGATCACGCGGTTGATGCAGATCCTGAAGGCCTATGACCGGGCCCGGTTCGGGCGTCGCTCCGCGAAACTGGGCGCTGCGGGCGACGGTGCCGACGAGGAGACGCAGCAATCCTTCGTCTTCGAGGAAATCGAGACCGGCATCGCCGCCCTGTGGGCGCAGACTGGCCAAGGACGGGGCACGGGCGAGACGCGGGCTCCGCGACCGCGCAAGGGTTTTCCGCCCCATCTGGAGCGGATCGAAGTGGTGATCGAGCCCGAGGATCTGCCGGAACACGCAGGCAAACAGAAGGTGCTGATCGGGGAGGATGTCTCAGAACGGCTGGATGTGATCCCGGCGAAGTTCCGGGTCATCGTGACCCGCCGCCCGAAATATGCGTTCAAGGGGGCGGATGGCGTCGTCCAGGCTCTTGCCCCGGCTCACATCATCGAAAGCGGCCTGCCCACCGAGGGACTGTTGGCGCAGATCGCCGTCTCCAAATATGCCGATGGCCTGCCGCTGTTCCGGCAGGAAGGGATCTATGCCCGCGACGGGGTGGAGATCGACCGGCGGCTGATGGCCCAATGGATGGGCCAGGTCGGCTTCGAGTTGGAAATCCTCGCCGCGCATGTGCTGGGTGAAATCCTGAAGGGTCCGGGCGTCTTTGCCGATGAGACCAGCCTTCCGACCCTCGCGCCCGGAACAGGTACCGTGAAGAAGGCTTGGCTCTGGGCCTATGCCCGCGATGACAGCACCTTCGGTGGTAGCGGTCCGCCCATGGTGGCCTATCGCTTCGAGGACAGCCGATCCGGAGAGTGCGTTCGCCGACATCTCGGCGGCTATGGCGGCATTCTCCAGGTGGACGGCTATGCCGCCTACAACCAGCTCATCCGCAAGGATGGGGGCAATGATGGCCCGCGCCTCGCCGGATGCTGGGCACATAGCCGAAGGCGCTTCTACGAACTCCATGCCGCCGGGGACAGTCAGGCCGCCACCAGCACGGTCGAGCGCATGGCCGAACTCTGGAAGCTCGAGGCTGAGGTGCGCGGCCAGGATCCAGCGGCCCGCGCCGCCGCGCGGTAGTCCATCTCCGGGCCCATCGTTGCCGAGCTGTTCACCCTCTGGCAGCAGACCCTGCCGCGCATCTCGGGCAAGTCGAAGCTGGCCGAGGCCATCCGCTACGCCATTGCCCGGCGCGAGATCTTCGAGCGTTTCCTGACCGACGGCCTGATCGAGCTCGACTCCAACATCGTCGAGCGCGCCATCAGGCCACAGACCATCACCCGCAAGAACAGCCTCTTCGCCGGATCGGACGGCGGTGGCCGGACATGGGCCACCATCGCCACGCTCCTGCAGACCTGCAAAATGAACAACGTTGACCCCACGGCCTGGATGACACAGACCCTGGAACGCATCGCCAACCAATGGCCAAGCACCGAAATCGACGCACTCATGCCGTGGAACTACAGGCCCTGAACGGCCTCAGCTTCCCGCTTACCCTCCATCAGGCCAAGCAGACGCTGGATCGCCAGTTGCTGGAACTTCTGGCGCATGTTCTCGGCCGGATACATCGAGAAATCCTCGGTGAACATCTGCGCCTCGGCGCCCAGACGGCGGAACAGCACCTGATTGCCCTAGCGGTAGGCCCCATAGAACTGCCGGGCCTGCGCCTCGGAGGGGATATGGCTGAAGCTGCGGTCGTTGGTGGGAGCCAGACGTTCCATCAGCCAGGCCAGCCCTTCGGAATCGTAGCCGCCGCGCATCTGGTTGTAGCTTTGCATCAGGATCTGGTTGACCGCGTCAAAGCTGACGTACTGCTCGCGCACCATCTGGTAATCGCCAGCCTCGATCCCCAGAACCGCGCAGAACCGCGCCACCGAATTGAACTTTTCCGCCCGCGGCTGTTCGGGAAAGCGCACCAGCGTGATGCGGTCTGCCCCCAGCGCGTCGATCCAGTTTCCGATGGTGCGGTTGTAATCGTAATAGGGTGCCCCGCCGGGTTTTTGCGGGAACACCGCCTGTTCGGTGCCGCCCCCCAGCACCAGGCTGTAATACCGGCTGGACGCCAGCAGATCCTGGCGGCGGACAAAGACGATCACCCGCAGGTCATCAGTCAGTTCCGACAGCAGATCGACAATGCGCGCCACTTCCGAGGGCTGATAAAGCCGCGACAGATCCTCGGAGCTGATGACCCCCGGCCCGCCTGCGCCGCGTTCGGCATCGCGCAGCAGCCGCTCGCGCAGGGTGGCGCGATAGGCCTCCATGTCGGCGATCTCGGGGCCGATACCTGCCCCGGTCACGGCAATGTCGCGCGATCCGGCCTCGAACCCATAGGCGGCCAGCAGCTTGTGATTGTGATGGCCAAGCGATCTGGGCAGCCACAGGCCGGCCCGGTCGGCCAGCGCCTCGCGGTTTGCATCCAGAAAGGCCTGAATCGACGTGGTGCCCGTCTTTTCCAGGCCGATATGCAGGTAAAGGGTAGACAGCTTGGTGCTCATACGCCGGGAAGCTATCCTGTTCGATTATTGGTGTCCATAGATCAGGCCTGACGCGCCCGGATCATGGCCCGCGCGCTTGCCTTCGCGGTCAGGCCCTGCCAGAAAAGTCGGGATTTCAGACCGGAGCCCGCATGATACCGTTAAGCTGTTTCAAGGCCTATGACATTCGTGGTCGTCTGGGGATCGACCTTGACCCCGAAATCGCCGCCCGTATCGGACATGCCTTTGCCCTGGGCCTTGGCGCGCGCCGCGTGGTGCTGGGGCGCGATGCCCGTGCCTCGAGTGCCGAACTGGCACAGGCGGTGGCGGCGGCGCTGGTCGCCGAAGGGGTCGAGGTGCTGGACCTTGGCCTGTCGGGCACCGAGGAGATGTATTTCGCCACCACGCATTTCGGCGCGGATGGCGGGATCTGCGTCACCGCCTCGCACAATCCGATGGACTGGAACGGCATGAAGATGGTGGGCCGCGGGTCCGCCCCGCTGGATCCGGCAACCGACATGGCCCGCATCAAGGCCCTGGCCGAGGCTGGCGAAAAAGGCTCTGATCGGCCCGCAGGCACAGTTTCCGACATCAGCGCCGAGGCGCGGGCCGCCTATGTCGCGCGCGTGCTGTCCTTTGTCGACAGTGCCGCGCTGAAGCCGCTGACCATTGTCGTCAATGCGGGCAACGGGGCGGCGGGGCCGACCTTTGATGCCATCGCCGCCGCGCTGGAGACGCGCGAATCGCCGCTGCGGTTCATCCGGATGCACCACGAGCCGGATGGCAGCTTTCCGAACGGCATTCCCAACCCGCTGCTACCAGAAAACCGCCCGGTCACGGCCAATGCGGTGCTGGCGGCCGGGGCCGATATGGGCGTGGCCTGGGATGGCGATTTCGACCGCTGCTTCTTCTTCGACCATCAGGGCGGGTTCATCGACGGCGAATATGTCGTCGGCCTCTTGGCCGAGGTGTTCCTGGCCAAGGAACCCGGCGCCACCATCATCCATGACCCCCGCATCATCTGGAACACCCAGGATGTCGTGGGCCGCGCAGGGGGCCGCGCGGTGCAATCGCGCACCGGCCATGCCTTTGTCAAACAGGCAATGCGGGCGACCGGCGCCGTCTATGGCGGGGAAATGAGCGCGCATCACTATTTCCGCGATTTCGTCGCCTGTGACAGCGGGATGATCCCCTGGCTTCTGGTGACCGAACTGGTCAGCCGCACGGGCCAGCCGCTGGCCGATCTGGTCGCGGCGCGGCAAGCGGCCTTTCCCTCGTCGGGCGAGATCAACTTTCATCTGGCCGATCCCAAGGCCGCAGTAGAGCGCGTGCGCGCCGCCTATGCCCCGCAAGCGCTGGACAGCGACACCATGGACGGTCTGGGCCTGTCGTTTGCCGACTGGCGGTTCAACCTGCGGGCCTCGAACACCGAACCCGTGCTGCGGCTGAATGTCGAAACCCGCGGCCAGCCGGTCGCCCCCCATGTGGCCGCCCTGCGCGCCCTGATCGAAGGATAATCCCATGGCCCCGATCATCCATCCGGTCCTGTTGTGCGGCGGCTCGGGCACCCGGCTGTGGCCGCTGTCGCGCAAAAGCTATCCCAAGCAGTTCGCCCGGCTGACCGGCGAGGAAAGCCTGTTTCAGGCCTCGGCCCGGCGGCTGTCGGGACCGGGCTTTGCCGCGCCCATGGTGATGACGGGGGGCGATTTCCGCTTCATCGTCACCGAACAGCTGGCCGGGGTGGAAATCGCCCCCGCCGCCGTGCTGATCGAGCCGGCCGCACGCAACACCGCCCCCGCGATCCTGGCCGCCGCCCTGGCGCTGGCGGCGCGCGATCCGGACGGGCTGATGCTGGTGGCGCCCTCCGATCATGTGATCCCCGATGCCGACCGCTTTCGCGCGGCGGTGCAGGCGGCGGCGGATGCGGCCCTGGAGGGCCGGATCGTCACCTTCGGCATCCGCCCGGACCGGCCGGAAACCGGCTATGGCTGGCTGGAGCTGACCACCGCCCCCGACGCCGATTTCGACCCCAAGCCGCAGCCCTTGGTGCGCTTTGTCGAAAAGCCCGATGCGGCGACGGCGGCCGAGCTGCTGGCCTCGGGGCGGCATCTGTGGAATGCGGGGATTTTCCTCTTTTCGGTGCCCGCGATCCTGGCCGCCTTTGAAGCCCACGCCCCCGAAATGCTGGCCAGCGCCCGCGCCGCAGTGGATCAGGCGCAGACCGATCTGGGCTTTACCCGGCTGGCCTCGGCGCCCTGGGGCGCGCTGCCCGACATTTCCATCGACTATGCAGTGATGGAAAAGGCGCCGAACCTGTCGGTCCTGCCCTATGGCGGGGTCTGGTCCGATCTGGGCGGATGGGAGGCCGTGTGGCGCGAGATGGGCCCGGATGCCGCCGGCGTGGTGGCCCATGGCGCGGCCACCGCGATCGACTGCACCGACACGCTGCTGCGCTCCGAGGCGGACAGTCTGCAACTGGTGGGCATCGGGCTGACGGATATCGTGGCCGTTGCCATGCCCGATGCCGTGCTGGTCGCCCACAAGGACCGCGCGCAGGATGTGAAGCTGGCGGTCGCCGCGCTGAAGAAACAGAGCGCCGCCCAGGCCGAGACCTTCCCCCGCGATCACCGCCCCTGGGGCTGGTTCGAAAGCCTGGTGGTCGGCAACCGTTTTCAGGTGAAACGCATCGTGGTGCATCCGGGCGCCGCGCTGTCCTTGCAAAGCCACCATCACCGGGCCGAACACTGGATCGTGGTCGAGGGCACCGCCCGCGTGACCGTCGACGGCGAGGCGCGGCTGGTGACGGAAAACCAGTCGGTCTACATCCCGCTGGGGGCCATCCACCGGATGGAAAACCCCGGCAAGGTGCCGATGGTGCTGATCGAGGTGCAGACCGGCAGTTACCTGGGCGAGGATGACATCATCCGCTATGAAGATGTCTATGCCCGGGGTCAGGGCGCCAAGGGATAAGCCGGGACCTGGCAGACGCCCGTTGGACGTCTGCCCTGGCGAACGGGCGGCCCGGGGCCTTTGCGTTCCCAGGCGATCGCCCCGCCAAGGCCGGGCGATGGCATAAAACAGGCTCTGTTCGGCCTGTCGTGACATTTGCAGTGGCCCGGTGACGCCTGGCCGAAATGCGCCGCGCACGGCACAGGGCCGCGCGCGGACAATAGGTGCATCGCCTGGTGTCAGGTGAAGATGAAGCTGTCCACCGCCCCGAACCCGGTCAGCAGGCCGGCCTGGTCAAAGGCAATGCCGCCGATGGTTTCCAGGCTGTGGCGCACCTCGGTATCAAAGCTCTTCTCTTCCTGCACGATGAACGAGGCAGTCGCCGCAGTGCCATCATCGACCAGGCTGGTCAGACGCAGAACCGCCGGCTCAAGCCCGTTGGTCGTGTTCATCGCCGCCGAGATCAGCGGATCAAGTCCCAGAGCCGCATCAAAGGTCTGCGTTCCGGGAAGCTGGTTGGCCGTGGTCCGGAAAGCCTGTGCCACCAGCCCGTCCCAGTCGATCACACCATCGGCATCGGCCGCGTCGATGGCGAACCAGCCAAGGATCTCGTCGGCGCTGTGGAAGTGGTCATTCGCCTCCTGCTCTTGCAGCGCGAACTGGAACCCGGTTTTCGTGACATTGCGCACACGCGCAATCGCCCAGTCGGGGTCGTTGTCGGTCTGCAGCTGAACCACGACGATCGGGGCTTCCTCGAAGGCCTGTTCAAAGTTGACCGTGAAGAAGCGTTCCGTCACGCCAGCGGGAATGAAGGTGGTTCCGACCTCGATCTTGCTGCCATCGGCCAGGCTCCACGACCCTTCCTCGAAGGTCATCAGGCCAAAGTCTTCGCGCGCATGAGACCCGTCGTAGAAATCGGGCTCCTCGACCCGCAACTCCACTCCGGTCGACGTCACCGAAGAAATGGTGACAGAGGCCGGTTCACTGCCGTTTCTGGTCAGCGGCGTGGCAAAGGCGACCGCCTTGTTGAACACCTGCCCGTCCTGATAGGATACTGTTTGCACATTCTCTTTGACACCCGTGACCTGCTGCACCGCGCCGATCGTCTCGATCGCGGCGTATTCGATCTCCATGTACATGTCGTAGTACTTGGCCGAATCCGAGCGATCGCCTTTCAGATAGATGGCGGTATCGAAGAAGTCCTGCGTCAGGGTCATGCCGTTCGGGGTCACGGCCGACAGGATCGGGCCGGTCGGCATTGCATCACCAGCCGCCAGCAGCGTCCCGCTGCCATCGTCGACATTCAGCCAGCCTGCGTCGATCACCCCGTCGCCGTTCGCATCCAGACGGGTGGGGTCAACCAGCATCCAGCCATCGCTGTGCTGCAAGGGCGAGGTTCCGTTCCAGTCCAGCAGGTTGATCGTGGTCAGGACCCGCTCGCCGGTTTCGTACTTGATGTTGTCGCGCTGATAGGGCGGCTCGCTGTTCTCGTTCAGCGGAATTTCCAGACCCGGCAGATCCTGGCCGAACTTGTTGGCCGTGATGCGCCAGCGCGGGCCGGACACCAGCTGATCCTCGGTATAGCCGGCCGCCGCCGCATCCTCGGGGGTGCGGAAGCTTTCGAAGACCTGCTTGAAGGGATCGTCGGCGAACTTGTCATAGGACCATTCGAAGGGTTCGCGGTTGACGGTGTATACCATTCATTGGTATAGCCCGCCGCCAGATCCGCCGTCTCGAACGACAGACCCGCAGCCGCGGCCTTGTCGGCCAGCGAGAAGTCGCGCAGCACCGTCCCGATCAGATTGCCCGAGGCATCCTTGTTGCGAAAGCCCACGACATTGCCATCGGGGTCGGCGACGGCCACATCCCCGGCCCGGGCAACCAGGTCGATTGCGCCCGTGTCGGTCAGCCGGAAATAGCTGGGCAGGAATTCACCCGACCCGGCATAGCTGTCCAGCGGCGAGACCCACAGGGTATTCGTCGCATCCTCGGGGTCGATCACGACATAATACGACGGCTGCCGGCCGGTCGCAGCCTCGTTTTCGTAATCCTCGGGGCGGATCTGGTCATTGGGGTTGTTGGTGATGTCATGGTCCACCACCAGAACGGCCCGGTGGATATAGAACCCTTTCGATCCGTTCTCGAGCGAATCCGCGACGCCATTGTCGTCGTCGTCCCGCGTCCATTCCTCGGGCAGGTCCATCTTGATATCCATGCGGATATCGTTCGGCTTCTTGACCGCCTCGCCCCAGCGATAGAGAAGCTTGCCATCATCCTTCAACGTCACCGAATAATCATCGCTATACGCGATGTTGTAGGTGACGGTCGCTTCGTTCGGCTCCAGCAGGTCGACGATGTCGATCTTGGTGCCATAGCCGTTCAGGAACTTGTCCATCATGTCGATGGAGCCATCGTTCCCAAGGTCGACGGCGCCCACATCGATCAGCTCGGTCGTGCCGTCGCCATCGGTATCAAAGCTGATGGTCTGGGTCGTGATCCGATAGGTGTCCAGCGTGCCATCGCGGTCAAAGTCGATGTCGGCCAGCACCTGATCGGGGTTGCCGACATTGTCCGATGCCGCCTGAAGCGCCTGCACCAGCTCTGTCACCCATTTCTGGTACAGCGGGCCGGTCACAAGCGCGCCGCCCGGTCCGGTCGGGGTGCGGTCCAGCATGCGCAGGTCATCGTCCAGCGGGGCGACGGCATCGGGGTCGTCGGGGAAACGCTGGTCCGACAGGACGTTCTGCATCACCGAGTAATGTTCGGAATCCGCCTTCACCATGTCGCCGCCGACACCCAGCGCCCAGGTGCCCAGCCGCCCGCCGGATTTGAAGACATCCGTCTCGGCATTGTTCATCGCCAGGCCAAGGATCGTGGTCCCGTCGATCGGATCATAGATGTTGCCGGCAAAGCCCTCGGCATAATCGCCGTCCAGCACCTTGGCCTCGGCGCCAAGGAAGTCCTTGACGTAAAATCCGAATTCGGAATCGATCCCGTAAAGGATGTTGCCATCCTTGTCGGTCATCGTCGGCATGACCGTTCCGGTCAGATCGACGATGCTGGGCAGGTCGGTGAACTTCAGCCCGCTGAACGTGCCTGTCAGATCGTCAAGGCTGAAAATATGCGTTGCCGACGTGAAACGTATTGTCATTCCTCGCTCCTCCGCTTGGGGTCAATGATTACGATGGTTGAGAACAGCGACCGGATCGGCGATCCGGTCCAAGAATCATGTGCACATATCTAATTGTTAGCATGTTTAGACCACGTCATAGACGCAATCCTGCCACTTTTTCGACACATTTATAGTTCGCGGCGGGCCTCGCCGGTCTTTGAGGCAAATCAAATTTGACAAGCCTCGGAAATCTTTTTCACAGCAAAAACGCCCCGCCAGGCCGATGCACCTGGCGGTCAGGGGGCTGCAAAGGGGAAAGGGGGTCCGGCCAGGCCACCGGGCCAAGGGCCCCGGCGCGCCGGCCTGCCCGCCCTTGTGCGGCGGGCAGGCGGCCAGAACGTGTCAGATCACCACGATACTGTCGGCCAGCCCGTCCAGCGTCGGCACATCGACCAGCACGATCACGGTGCCGCCATTGCCGAAATCCAGCATGGCATGACCATCGGGTGTGATCCGGCCGAACAGGGTCACAATCTCCAAGGGGCGCAAGATGCCATGCTCGGACATCCAGTTGCTGGAGGCCAATGCGATCACATCGCCTTCGGAGGCATCGAAATCCTCGATCCGGTTCACTTCCTTGTTGCGCCAGAATTCGAACCGGTCGGCCCCTGCCCCGCCCCAAAGCGTGTCAAAGCCGTCGCCGGCATACAGCGTGTCATTGCCGGCCCCGCCATAGGCCCTGTCATTGCCAGCCCCCATGCCCAGGTAATCGTCGCCGTCATTGCCATAAAGCGTATCGTTCCCGGTCCCGCCGTTCAGCGCATCCCGCCCGGCGCCGCCATACAGCAGATCGCGGCCGGCATCGCCAAGGGTCGCGCCCGGCACATCGGCCGCATAGAGGGTATCGTCGCCAGCGCCGCCGATCAGCCGCAGCACCTCTCCGCCGCGACCGTCGATCAGGTCATCGCCGGCCCCGCCATCCAGCCAGCCACGCCCGCCAGCCCCGATCAGCGTATCGTTGCCGCTGCCGCCATAGGCATAATCGCGCGGATAGGGCCACAGGTAAGCCCCGGTCGGCCCGATCTCGATCAGGTCATCGCCATCGCCGCCAAAGAGCCTGTCCGCACCGTTGCCGCCCGACAGCGTATCATTGCCCCATTCGCCATACAGGGTATCGTCGCCTCCGCTGCCTTCAAGCAGGTCATCGCCCGGCCCCCCATACAGCGTATCGCTGCCCCAGCCGCCGAACAGCACATCATGGCCGG
The DNA here is from genome assembly GCF_000429765.1 of Gemmobacter nectariphilus DSM 15620. Lineage (GTDB taxonomy): Bacteria > Pseudomonadota > Alphaproteobacteria > Rhodobacterales > Rhodobacteraceae > Wagnerdoeblera > Wagnerdoeblera nectariphila. Next base: position 167,100 of record NZ_AUCM01000007.1, read on the forward strand.
CGCTGCCGACCAGCAGATCCGGCCCCTTGCCAGCATCCAGCGTGTCATCGCCGAACAGACCATAGAGCGAATCCGGCCCGTCGGTGCCCAGCAGGCTGTCATCGCCCAGGGTTCCATCGACCGGCAGGGTGCTGGCCAGCGTCAGGCGATAGGGGGTCAGGCCGGCAGCATTGAGCACCGCCACATACCAGATGCCGGGATCGAGCGAGATCGGGATCTGTTCGGGGTCGGTTCCAAGGGTGGTGCGCAGGGCCACCGTCTGGCCCTGGGCGTTGCCAACCAGCAGGTCCGCATTGCGATCCAGCCCGTCAAGCGTGGCCAAAAGGCCGGTACGCTCGGTCAGTTCCAGCCGAAAGACATCGCTATGATCGGTCCAGGGTCCGACATGGCCGGTGATGACCGCATCCGCCGGCACGGGGGTGGCATATCCATGCAGAAAGCTGACCCATACTCCTTTGAAATCGCCATCGCCTTCGTCAATGTAAACGGGATCGGGCATGTGAAAACCTTTCAGTCCTGGGACAATATGCAAACGTCATATGGCCCAAGCCTAGTTGCCCGCAGGGGTCCCGGTCAATGCGGCTGCCAGACCTGATGCAACACCGCCAGATGGCGTTCCATCGTCTCGGGGGCCCGCGCCCCGGCCCAATAGGCGCCAAGGTCGATGCGCCCGTCCAGCGCGGCCCCGATCCGGTCGGCAAAGGCGGCGGCATTTCCGGCCGGAAAGACCAGGTCGGGGCAATTGCCCAGCTCTTGCGCCCCGCCCAGATCCGAGGTCAGCAGCGCGATGCCGCGCAGGTGCATTTCCAGCGCGACCTGGGGCAGGTTGTCTTCCCACAGCACCGGAACCACGCCCAGCGTGACCTCGGACAGAATGCCGTCCAGCTGGTCATGGGTATAGCCATCGACATGGACCAGCCCGGCCAGCCGCGCGCGCAGCGCCTCGAGCCGGGCCATCGCCTCGGGGGGGCCGCGGCGGGCCGCGACGGTCAGGTGCAGCCGGGCCGCCATGGCCTCGGGCAGCGCCTCCAAAGCGTCGAGCAGGAAGAAGAACCCCTTGTCGCGCCGCATGTAGCCCAGATAGGCCAGCCGCAGATGGCCCTGCGCATCGGTCAGGGCAGGACGGGCGCGGGTGCGGTCGAACCGCGCGGCCTCGGGCGTGCCGATGCGGGCCGTCTGCAACAGGGCCGGGGTCAGGCCATGGGCGGCGGCCAGCATCCGGACCCGGTCGGATACGCACAGCACCCGGTCGGCATGGGCATTGATCGCGGCGACCATGCCAGCCCGGCGGGCCGCAAAGGCGGCGGCCTCGGCCCCCGGCACAGGCGCCGGGGCGGCCGGATCGGCGGCCGGCCTGCGGCGCAGGCCGCGCAGCAGCCCAAGCCCGGCCCGCGCCCCCACCAGAGCGGCCTTGGCCAGCGGCACCAGCCGGGGGCCGCCCAGCCGTTCGGCCTGCCACAGCACGGCCAGCGCCGCGCGCCGCGCGCCGGCCCCCGTCTGGCTGCCCGGCAGGCAGGTGACACAGGCCCGGCCCTGATCGAACCCGGGGCAGGTTTCGCGCTCGCGGTGCCACAGGTTCACCTGCGGGCAGAACGGATAGTAATTGTGCAGGGCCACCACCACCCGCGCCCCCGTCGCGCGCGCCACGGCCAGAACGCCCGCCGGCAGCCCTTCGATATTGTCGAACTGCACCGCGTCATAGGGGCCGGTCGCGGCCAGGAAATCGGCAAAGGCCGCCTCGGTCGCCGGGTCCGACAGCTGGGCAGGGCTGCCCCAGGCCAGCTGACCCGGCGCCAGAACGGCGGAATTGGCAATGGTGTAATGCCCGGGCCGGCGCCCCAGCGCCTGCCAGCGCGGCGCCCCCCCGCGCAGATCATGCGCCAGCCCCGAAGACAGCCAGACCGCCTGAACCCCCGAACCGTGCAGCGCGCGGGCCAGGTTGCGCTGATAGACGGCCACGCCCCCACCGCGCCCCAGCGCATCGGCCCAATCGACCCAGTTGACGAACAGCACCCGCACCCGATCAGACCGCCCCGGCCAGGAAAACCGCCGGCGCCTGGCCGGTCTTGCGCGCGGAAATCAGGCTCCGTGCGGCCTCCAGAGCCTCGCGGATGGTCACGTCCATATCCAGATAGCGATAGGTGCCCAGCCGCCCTGCAAAGCTGACCCCCGCCTCGGCCCGGGCCCGTTCGGCATAGCGCGCCAGCAGCGCCTGTTCGCCCGCCAGCCGGATCGGGTAATAGGGAATGTCATCCGGCCCGGCCGCGCGGGGATATTCGCGCACCACCACGGACCCGGCTGGCGTTTCCCACGGGGCGAAATGGCGGTGCTCGGCCACGCGGGTATAGGGCACGTCGGCATCGGGATGGTTCATCACCGCGCATCCCTGCCAGTCGCCTGTATGGGTGAAACGCTCGAAATCCAGCGTGCGATAGCCCAGCCGCCCCAGATCGTGGCCGAACCAGGCATCCAGCGGCCCGGTCCAGATCACATGATCCCAGGCCCCTGCCCGCGCCTCGGCCGGGGTCACAGGGCGGCCCAGCTCCAGCCGGATCCGCGGATGATCCAGGATCGCCGCCACCAGCGCGGTATAGCCGGCCTCGGGCATGCCCTGAAAGCGGTGGAAGAAATAGTTGTCGTCATAGCTGAAGCGCAGCGGCAACCGTTTCAGGATGCTGGCCGGCAGATCGCGCGGATCGCACCCCCATTGCTTGGCGGTATAGCTGCGGAAGAACGCCTGATACAGGTCCGGCCCCACCATCGCCAGGGCCTGTTCCTCGAAATTCGCAGGATCGCCGCCATGGGCGGGCGCCTGGGTGCGCGCGGCGACAAAGGCGCGCGCCTCGTCGGGGCGCAGGGCCAGGCCGAAGAACTGGTTGATCGTGTGCAGGTTGACCGGCAGCGCATAGACCCGCCCGCCCACCGTGGCCTTGACCCGGTTCACATAGGGCATGAACCGGGCAAAGCGGTTCACATAGTCCCACACGCCCGCATCGTCGGTGTGAAAGATATGCGGGCCATAGACATGCACCAGAACGCCTGTCTCGGGGCAACGCTCGGTATGGCAATTGCCGGCCACATGGGGCCGCGCATCGGCCACGGTCACGGCCAGCCCGGCCTCGGCCAGTTCCCGGGCGATCACTGCACCGGAAAACCCGGCCCCCACGATCAGGATCTGTTGCACGCCCGTTCCCCTTGTATCACGCGGCTTTGGGCGGCAGCGCCATCAGTTCCTCGTGCAGCTTGATCCCGTCATAAAGCCGGTCGAAGAACTGCAGCTTGCCATCGTAGAGCACCACGGCCGCATCGCAAAAGGCATAGAGATCCTTGGTGTTGTGGCTGACCACCACGGCGCTGGCATTGGCCATGCGGGCGCGGAACACCGCCTGGCTCTTAAGGCGGAAACGCGCATCGCCCACCGCCGTCACCTCGTCGACCAGATAGGTGTCGAAGGGGATGCCCATCGAGATGCCAAAGGTCAGCCGCGATTTCATCCCCGAGGAATAGGTCCGCACCGGCATGTGGAAATGTTCCCCGATCTCGGCAAAATCCTCGACAAAGGCGACCAGCTCTTCGGTATCGACCCCATAGACGCGGGCGATGAAGCGGGTGTTCTGCATGCCGGTCAGATCGGCGTGGAAACTGCCGCCATAGCCGACCGGCCAGGAAATGGTGCCATCGGTCAGGATCCGCCCCGATGTGGGGCGTTCATTGCCGGCGATCATCCGCATCAGGGTGGTCTTTCCGGCCCCGTTGCGCCCCAGAAGCGCCAGGGATTTGCCCGTCGGCAGGGTGGCGTTCAGATTGTCGATCACGGTCTTCCACTGGCCGCGCACCCAGTAGCCCTTGGTCAGGTTCTCGAAACGGATCACCAGGCAGCCCCCTATCCGCGGTCGCGCAGCGAATAATAGACCAGGGCCAGCACCGACCACAGCATCAGCAGGAAGAACCCCGCCAGCAAGATCAGCACCGGCCGGTCGGGATATTCGGATTTCTGCGCCAGCGTCGGGCGGATATAGGTGGCCAGATAGAGCGTATTGCGTTCCGCGCGCGACCGGGCGGCATCCAGCTGGGCCTGGGCGGCGCGATAGGTGGCCTCGGCCACTTCCTTGTCCACCAGCAGGCTTTCGTAGCGGGCGATCAGCGTCGGATAGTCGGTATCCGAGATGGTGACATCCTGGGCGGCAAAGCTCTGGCGTTCCTGGGCGATACGGTCGCGGATCACCTCGATGCGGCGTGCCAGCTGGCGGCGGCGCGGGTCGGAATCGTCAACGCCGGTCAGCAGATCCAGATCCACCAGCGCCTGGGCCAGCTGTTCTTGCAGGCTGGTCAGAATGCCCATGCGGCCCTGAATGTCGGCGGCCGGATCGACGATCTGCGTGCTGGCGCGAAAGGCGGTCAGCGCCTCGCGCGCGGTGCGCAGCCGGGCGACGGACTGGTCCATGTCCTGTTGCGCCCAGGCCATCGCATCGCGGCGGGCGGTATCGTTCAGCTGGTTGATCATGGTCTGGCTTTCGGCGACCAGACGTTCGGCCATGGCACGGGCGAATTGCGGATCGTGGGCGCGCACCTCGATCTCGATCAGGCCGCTGCCCTCGTCATAGCTGATGCGCACCATGCGCAGCCAGAAGCGGGTCAGTTCCTCGATCGTGGCATCGGGCCAGATGGAAAAGACCGGATCCATCGGCCAGCCCTGGGCGTAATGCGCCCGGATATCCAGATCGCGCTGCACCAGTTCCACCAGTTCCTGGCTCTGGATGAATTCGTAAAGCACCCGCGCGTTCGATCCGCTGCTGCCGCCGACCCCCAGCACCTGGGCCAGACCGCCGGCCAGGGCCCCGGCCGAGGCGGCTTCCTCTTGCCGCACGGTGAACCCCACGGTCGAGGCATATTGATCGCGCGCCAGGATCCACAGATAGGCGGCCGCCAGCACCAGCGGCAGCACCACCACCAGCCCCAGCCCCAGCAGCAGGCCACGGTGGCGCGGCTTCATCCGCGCGGGCTGCACAAGGGGGCGAACCTCGACCTCGGCCACGGCAGCGGCCCAGCTGCCGGGTTTCGCGGCTCCGGGCCCTGCGCCTTGCTGCGCGGGCTTGCCCCCTGCGGGCCTGGCAGGCGGGGCGCCCTGCGGCTTTGGCGCACCAGGCGCACCGGCTGCGCCGCCCTGGGCCGCCGGGGGACGCGCGGCCGGGGCTGCGGTCTGGGCAGGACCGGGGGCAGGACCGGGGGCCGGGTTCCCCCCGTTGCCGCCCGCCGCGCCCTGCGGCGCAGGCGGGGCATCCTGGCGTGCGGGACCACTGGCAGGCTGCGCCTTGGGGGCGGAATTCGCAGCCTCTGAATCGTCTTTCGCCACGTGCAGCCCCAGCCTTTTGATGCCTGTTTGCGCTTCTCACGGGTTTTCTACATAATCCTTTCGGATTTCACCAGTTCAAGGATACCTCCTTGTCCGCCCCCGGCGCCGAATTGCCCGTCCGTCTGCCCGAAGCCCGCCCGCTGGCACAGCCCGACCGTGGCTGGCGGCCCCGGGCGGCGCTGCGCACCATTGTCGCGCTGATGCTGCGCGAGATGTCCACCCGCTATGGCCGATCGCCTGGCGGCTACATCTGGGCCGTGGTCGAGCCGCTGGCCGGGATCCTCATGCTGGCGATTGCCTTCTCGATGCTGATGCGCAACCCCCCGCTGGGGTCAAGCTTCGTGCTGTTCAAGGCAACGGGCATGATGCCCTTCATGCTTTATGGCGCGCTGTCGGGGTCGGTCGGTCATGCGGTGCAATTCTCGCGCCCGCTGCTGCAATATCCGGGGGTGACCTGGCTGGATGCCATTCTGGCGCGCTTTCTGCTGAATGCGCTGACCATGACGCTGGTCACCTATCTGATCCTGACCGGCATCCTGGTCTGGACCGGCACGCGGACCGTGCTGAACATGGGCGACATTGCCCTGTCGATGGGGCTGGCCGCCGTGCTGGGGCTGGGGGTCGGGGTGCTGAACTGCTATCTGTTCATGGCCTTTCCGGTCTGGGAACAGGCTTGGGCCATCCTCAACCGGCCGCTGTTCCTGATCTCGGGGGTGATCTTCCTCTACGAGGGTCTGCCAAAGCTGGTGCAGGACATCCTGTGGTGGAACCCGCTGATCCATATCACCGGGCTGATGCGGGCCGGGTTTTACCCGATGTATTATGCCAGCTTCGCCTCGGTCACCTTCGTGCTGGTCGTGGCGCTGATCCCGCTGGTGGCGGGGCTTCTGCTGCTGCGCCGCCATCATCTCGATCTGCTCAACCGCTAGGGTCCTGCGCCAGGCGGGCCAAGGCCCAGCAGGCGGTCGAACTGGCGGGCCAGCCGGTCCTCGGCATGGGCCTCGCGCACGGCCGCCTGCGCCGCCCGCCGCATGGGATCGAAGGCCGGTGGATCGGCCGCCACCCGGGCCAGCTGGCGGGCAATGTCGCCCGCCTCCGCCACCGGCAGGAAATGCTGGTCCGGCTGCAGCCCGATCACGGCAGCAGGCCCCGGGGTTGCAATCACGATCAGCCCGGCCGCCGCCGCCTCGAGCAGCTTGTTCTGCATCCCGGTAAAGGTCAGCACCGGACACAGCGCCACATCGCAGGCAGCCAGCGCCGCGGTCATGTCCTCAGGCTCTTCGCTGCGCAGGACAAGGGCCGCAGGCACAGGCCCCAGCGCGGCCGCCATCGCCCCGGCCCCGCGCCCCAGCAGCGACAGGTCCACCGCACATCCCCCACCTGCCAGAAACCGCGACACACCGCGAAACGCCAGCTCTGCTGCCTCGCGGTTGGGCAGATAGGTGAAATTGCCCGACACGCAGACCCGCAGCGGCGGGACCGGCCGCGCCGGGGCGGGGCCGCGAAAGCGCTCTGGCGGCAGGCCAAGCGGCAGATGGTCGAACCCCGGATCGCGCGCGGCCTCGTCGCGGTTGACCAGCAGCACGGGGCGAAAGCGCGATGCGGCCTGCCGTTCCAGCCGCGCCAGCCGCCCGGCCTCGAAGCGCATCAGCGCCCGGCGCGGCCAGGGCGCCCGCGCCCCGATGCGGCGCATGTTCTCGGACAGCAGGTCGATCATCTCCAGCCAGACCGGCAGACCGGGGCGGGCGCGCAATTCCGGATCCAGGGCAAAGGCGCAGCGCAGGGTGATGAAGCCGGCCGCGTCAAAGCGCGTTTCGGCGGTCAGGTCCAGAAAGGCGCGGCAAAAGGCCGGTTGGCGCCAGATCCCCACCTGAAGCGGCAGCCCCCTGGCCAGCGCCTGTGCCGCCCCCACAAGCGCCGCGCCGCGCGAAAACGGCACCCCCACCACCCGCACGCCCGGATCGGGCCAGTCGCCCCCCGCACCATAGGCCAGCACCGTGACCCGGCCATGGCGGCGCAACATGGCCATGCGCGCGCGCAGCACCACCCCGTCGCCCCGCCCCACCTCGTGCGGGGACCGGCAGGCGACCAGCAGGAAATGCCGCCCCCCGCTCATGGGGCCAAGGCGGGCTCCGGCCCGGCCAGGGCCAGAACCTCGGCATGGGGCCGCCCGGTGCGCCCGGCCAGCCCGTCGGCCAGCGCAAGGCGCATCAGCCGCAGGAAGGCCCGCCGCTGCCCGCCATGGCGCCGCGCCTTCAGCAGCCATTTCGGCGCCACGATCAGCAAGGCCGGCCAGAACCAGGCCCCGGCGGCCCGGCGCTGGAACATCAGCATGTTGCGGTGGTAGTAATAGGCCTTCCACAAGGGGGTGAACCGCCCCGGCGCCCCGGCAAAGGTGGAACAATCATGTTCGAACCGCAGCGCGGGGGCAAAGCCCAGGGCCCCGCCCGCCTGCGTCAGGCCCAGCGTGTAAAGCCCGTCATCGGCATACAGGAACAGCCGCCCGTCAGGATAGCCTGCCCGCGCAATGGCCGCGCGCGACAGAAACAGCCCGACGAACGAGGCGCCATCGACCGGCTGCACCCCGGCCCCGCCCGCATAATCCAGCGCGCCCAGATGCACCGCCTGCCCCGCCGCAAGCCGCCGCAGCATGGCCAGCGGCGCGCGGAACGGGTTGCGAAACGGCCGGTTCATGGCACAGATCGCGCTGTCCGGGAAATGCACCGCGGCGGCCAGCGCCTCCCACCCGGTCTTGTCCATGGCCCCAAAGGCCGCCAGCGTGCCCGGATCGGGGCGGGCATCATCGTCCATCACGACCAGCCAGTCGGGATCGAGCTGCGCGACCGCATGGCGCATCCCGGCCTCGAACCCGCCAGCGCCGCCCAGGTTGCGATCGGGGCGCAGCACCGCCAGCCGCGGATCGCCCTGCCCGGCCAGCCAGTCGGCCGTGCCGTCCGAGGACAGGTTGTCCACCACCACCACCGCGGCCAGCGCCTCGGGCGGGCTATCCAGCAGCCGCCCCAGCGTGATCCGCAGCTGCTCCAGCCGGTTATGGGTGACGACCACCGCCACCAGCCGTCCGGCCGGGCCTGACGGCAAGGGGCTGGGTGCCATGGAGCGGCTGGGCAGGGTCATGGCGGCGGTCTTTCCTGAAGGTCCGGCCCGGATAGCAAAGCCATTGCGCCGGATCAACGCGCGGGCCGTTCAGTCCTGGATCAACCGGGCCAGATAGGCGCCATAATCGGTCTTGCCGAACAGCGCGATGCGCGCGCGCAGGCCATCGGCGTCGATCCAGCCTTGCTCAAAGGCGATCTCGTCGGGGTTGCCGACCTGCAGCCCCTGGCGCTGTTGCAGCGTGCGCACGAAATTGCCAGCGTCCAGCAAGCTGGCATGGGTGCCGGTATCCAGCCAGGCATAACCGCGCCCCAGCAGTTCCACCGACAATTCGCCATCGTCGAGATAGCTTTGCAGCAGATCGGCGATCTCCAGCTCTCCGCGTGCCGAAGGCGTCACCCGGCGCGCCCGTTCGGGGGCCGTGCCATCCAGCAGGTAAAGCCCGGTGACCGCATGGGAGGATGGCGGGTGCGCGGGCTTTTCCACGATGGCGCGCACCCGGCCATCGGGGGCGAAATCCACCACGCCATAGCGTTCCGGATCGGCCACCCGATAGCCAAAGACGGTGCCGCCGCTGGTGCGGGCATCGGCGCGCTTCAGCGCCTCGGGCAGGCCATGGCCAAAGAAGATGTTGTCGCCCAGCACCATGCAAGATGGCGCCCCGTCCAGGAAATCCTCGGCCAGCAGATAGGCCTGGGCCAGCCCCTCGGGGCGGGGCTGCACGATCCATTCAAAGCGCAGGCCCCACTGGCTGCCATCGCCCAGGGTGCGCTGGAACTGCGCCTGATCCTGTGGCGTGGTGATGATGGCGATCTCGCGGATCCCGGCCAGCATCAGCACGCTGAGCGGATAATAGATCATCGGCTTGTCATAGATCGGCATCAGCTGTTTCGACACGCCCATGGTGATCGGGTAAAGCCGTGTGCCCGACCCGCCAGCCAGAATGATGCCCTTGCGCGTGCTCATGCCTGCAACTCCTTTACCACATCCGCCAGACCGGCCTGCCAGTCAGGGGGCATAATGGCGAAATCCGCCGCCAATGTGGCACAGTCCAGCCGGGAATTGAGCGGACGGCGCGCAGGCGTCGGGTAATCGGCGGTGGCGATCCCCTCGACCTCGCAAGACATATGCGCAAGGCGGAATGTTTCGCGCGCGAAACGCGCCCAGGTGGTGGGGGGCTGGCCGGCAAAATGATATGTGCCGCCCGGCGCCCCGTCCCGCAGGGCGCGGGCCGCCGTCACAAGCGCGCGGGCAATGTCGGCGGCCGGGGTCGGCCCGCCCCACTGGTCATCGACCACCCGCAGCAGGGGCCGGTCCGCCCCCAGCCGCAGCATGGTTTTCACGAAATTCGCCCCATGGGCGGAAAACACCCAGGACGTGCGCAAGATCAGATGCCGCCCGCCCGCCGCGCGCACCGCCTGTTCGCCCGCCAGCTTGGATCGGCCATAGGCATTGAGCGGCCCGGTCCGGTCATCGGGCCTCCAGGGCGCCGTGCCGGTGCCGTCAAAGACGTAATCGGTCGAGACATGCAGGAACGGCAGGCCGCGCGCCGCACAGGCCCGCGCCATGGCACCGGGAGCCTCGCCGTTGACGATGGTGGCTGCGGCCTCCTCGGTCTCGGCCCGGTCCACGGCGGTCCAGGCGGCCGCATTGATCACCGCATCATAGGGCGCTGCGGCAATGGCGGCGGCACAGGCGGCGGGATCGGCCAGATCCGTCTCTGTTCGGCCCTTTGTCACGATGTCCAGCCCCGGCGCGGCCAGCCGCGCCAGTTCCCGCGCCACCTGCCCGGTCTGTCCGAAAACCAGAACTCTCATGCCTTGGTTCCCAGCCGCTGCCCGACGCCCTGCCGGTCCAGCAGCGGGCGCCACCAGGCCTCGTTGTCGAGATACCAGCGCACCGTGCGCTCCAGCCCCTCTTCTACCGTCACCGAGGGACGCCAGCCCAGTTCGCGGCGTATGCGGCTGGGGTCGATCGCATAGCGCGCATCATGGCCCGGACGGTCGGCGACAAAGGCGATCTGGTCGGCATAGCTGCCCGCCGCCTTGGGGCGCAGCCGGTCCAGAATGGCACAGAGCGTGCGGACCAGATCCAGATTGGTGCGCTCATTCTCGCCGCCGATGTTGTAGCTGCGGCCCAGGGCGCCCTTTTCCAGCACCAGCAGCAGCGCATCGGCGTGATCCTCGACATAAAGCCAGTCGCGGATATTCGCGCCCTGCCCGTAGATCGGCAGCGGCTTGCCGGCCAGCGCGTTCAGGATCACCACGGGCACCAGCTTTTCCGGGAAATGATAGGGGCCGTAATTGTTGGAACAATTGGTCAGCACCACCGGCAGGCCATAGGTTTCCCCCCAGGCGCGCACCAGATGATCGGAGGCCGCCTTCGAGGCCGAATAGGGACTGCGCGGATCATAGGGCGTGTCTTCGGTAAAGCGCACCGCCGGATCGGGCGGCAGGCTGCCAAAGACCTCGTCGGTCGAGATATGGTGAAAGCGGAACTCCGCAGGCTTGCCCCGGCCGGCCCAGTATTTCCGCGCGGCCTCGAGCAGCTGAAAGGTGCCGGTCACATTGGTTTCGATGAAATCGCCGGGCCCGTCGATGCTGCGGTCGACATGGCTTTCGGCGGCCAGATGCATCACCGCATCGGGTTCATGGGCGGCGAAAATCCGCTCCAGCGCCGCGCGGTCGCGGATGTCGGCATGTTCGAACGCATAGGCCGGGCTGCCAGCCACGCTGGCCACATTGGCAAGGTTCGCCGCATAGGTCAGCGCATCCAGGTTCACCACCTGGTGCCCGCGCGCCACCGCCAGCCGCACCACGGCGGAACCGATGAACCCCGCGCCCCCTGTCACCAGAAGTTTCATGCGCCGCCCCAGACAAAGGGGCTGTCCAGATCGGCCAGCGCGGGGGCCACGGCATCCTTGGCCGACAGCTGCGGCGGGGCGCTCAGCCCCCAGTCGATGGCCAGATCCGGGTCATCCCAGCGCACCGCGCCCTCGGTTTCGGGGGCGTAGAAATCGGTGCATTTGTACTGCACCTCGACATCCGGGGTCAGGGTGGCAAAGCCATGCAGGAACCCTTCGGGCACCAGCAGCTGGCGCCCGTTGTCGGCCGACAGATCCACCGCCACCCATTTGCCCCAGGTGGGCGAGCCGCGGCGGATGTCCACCGCCACATCGCGGATCGCCCCGCGCGTGCAGCGCACCAGCTTGGTCTGGGCATGGGGCGGGCGCTGGAAATGCAGCCCCCGCACCGTGCCCTGCGCGGCCGAGAACGAATGGTTGTCCTGCACGAAATCCGCCTCCAGCCCGGCCTCTGCCATGGCGCGGGCGCTGAAGGTTTCGGAAAACCAGCCCCGCGCATCGCCGAACCGGCGCGGGGTCAGCACCACCACGCCTGGCAGTTCCGTAAGCTCGACCTGCATCTGCTGCACCTTTCCTTGCCCTGCGGCCGCGCCCCGGGCCTGCACATTGTCGGGCGGCACTTTCCGGCATCGGTTCCGCCCGGACAAGCCCCCTTGCGCCCCCGGCCGGTTCGCTGCGAAACACGGCCCTGCGCGGGCGGCCGGAATTATTCCCCCCCAGTGTCGTCTTTCTGCCATCTGCGGATGCCACGCCCAACCTGCCCAAGACGAGATGCCTGCAATGCCCATGACCGCCGCCGAACAGCTGATGCTGGAGCTGATCAACCGCGCCCGCCTTGATCCTGTGGCCGAAGCCGCGCGCCAGCAGATCGCCCTGAACGAGGGACTGGCGCCGGGCACCATCGGCACGGCAGCAATGCAACCGCTGGCCGCGTCCGATCTGCTGCGCGATGCGGCGCTGGGGCATAGTGGCTGGATGATGGAAACCGGCGTGTTCAGCCATGTCGGCGCAGGCGCCAGCACCCCCGATCAGCGGATGAAGGCGGCAGGCTATCAGTTTACCGGCGCCTGGGGCTGGACCGAGAATATCGCCGGGCTGACCGGGGCAGAGGCGGCCGATGCCGCCACAGCCATCCTCGAACATTTCGACGGGCTCTATGCCAGCGCCCGGCACCGCAGCGCGACCTTGGGCGCAGATTACCGCGAAATCGGGATCGGCCAGCAAACCGGCACCCAGGGCGGGTTGCCTGCCTCGATCGTGACGCAGAACTATGCCTATTCCGGCACCGGCCTGTTCCTGACCGGCGTTGCGATCCGCGACAGCGATGGCGATCGGTTCTACGATATCGGCGAAGGTCGGGGCGGGGTGGTGATCGGCACCGCAACCACGGCGGCGGCCGGGGGCTATGCGCTGGCGCTGTCGGGCGGGGTGCAGCAGATCACGGTGCAGGCGGGCGGGGTCACGACGCGGTTTGCGGTGCAGTTTGCCGGCCAGAACGTCAAGCTGGATGTCCTGCTGGACGAAGGCGGGCAGGCGGCGCGGTTCCTGACCTCGGGCGATCTGACGCTGCTGGGGACTGCCGGGGCCGATATGGCGCTGCTGGGCCATGACACCGGCAGCCTGACCGGGGGCGGCGGCCATGACACGCTGACCGGCAACACCGGGTCCGATCTGCTGCGCGGCGGGGCCGGCGATGACAGCCTGGCCGGACTTGGCGGCGATGACCTGATCCATGGCGATGATGGCGACGATCTGATCCTGGGCGGGGCCGGGAATGACACGCTGTTCGGCGGGGGCGGCAATGATACGCTGTATGGCGGGGCCGGGCGCGATCTGCTGATCGGCGGTGATGGCGACGATCTGATCCATGCCGACTGGGGCACGACCAGCGCCTGGGGCGGGGGCGGCCATGACACGCTGATTGGCGGCACCCAGAACGATACCTTGGGCGGCGGCGATGGCAACGATCTGCTCGATGCCCGCGCGGGGGGCCGGAACGCGCTGTGGGGCGGGGCCGGGAACGACCTGATCCATGGCGGGGCCGGGTCGGACACGGTGACCGGCGGGGCCGACCAGGACACGGTTTACGGCGGGGCTGGCGACGATGTGATCTATCTGGGCCAGGGCAACGATGTCGGCCATGGGGGCGAGGGTAACGACACGATCGTCGCAGGACCGGGCTTTGACCGGATCTGGGGCGGGGCGGGGGCCGATGAGTTCGATTTCTGGCGCGGTGCCGGCTGGAACCAGCTGGAAGATTTCAGCGCCCCCGAGGGGGATACGCTGGCGCTGAGCCGCTGGCTGTGGGCCCCGACGCATGGGGCGCTGACGGCGGGGCAGGTGGTGGACACCTTTGGCAGCGTGAATGCCTGGGGCGATGCGGTGCTGGACTTTGGCGCGGCGGGCACCACGGTGGTGATCGTCGGCGCCGGCACGCTGGACGATCTGGCCGGCAGCATCGTCATTCTGTAGCCAGATCGGCCTTCAGCCAGTCCTGCAGCCGGGCAATGCGCGCGGCGTCCAGCGCGGCGCCGCCCAGAACCAGCCGCCCGTCGCGGCCCTGTTCGGCCCATAGACCCGGGGCGATCTCGGACCGGGCCGGCGGGGCAGGGGGCGCCTTGGGTCCGGCCAGCGCGCGAGCCAGGGCCGCCTGTTCGGCGCTGGCATCCTGCGGATCGGCCTGGGCCAGCACCGCGGCCAGCCGGCCCGGCAAGGCCGGATCGGCGGCCAGCGCCGCAGCAAGTTTCAGCCCCAGCCGTTCCGGCAGCGCCGCAGGAAACCGCAAGACCCCGTCCAGCGCCTGCACCAGCGCCATGAAACTGCCGATCTTGGACCGCCTGGCCCGGCTGGCACTGGCGAACAGCCGTTGCAAGGCCACCCGATCCGACGCAAAGACGCCCCCTGCCACCGCCCGCACCACCACCCGCGCGCGTTCCCAATAGGACAGGCCTGCCCGGATCTCGTTTTCCTCGACCATGGCGACATAGGCCTCGGCCGAGGTTTCGGGCGCGCGCACCAGCGCCAGCACGCTGGCAAAGCGCGCATCTTCCCCGGCCAGGGCACGCAGCGCCACCATGCGGCGCCAGCCGGAAATCAGCCCGTAACGGCCGGGGGCCAGCTCGGCCACCTCGATCGGGGTGCGCTGGCCATGGGCGCGCAGACTGTCCGTCAGCGCTGCCAGCTCCTCGGGATCGGCGCCAAGACGGTCGCGGATCAGCCAGCCTTCCTCGACGGCCTCCAGCGGCAGGCGCAGCACCATGCGCCCTTCGGCCCGCAAGGCCGCCAGCTCCCCCGACACCTCGCGCAAGGCGGCCTCGGCGGCGCTTTCGGCGGCAACCCGCGCGACGGGCGGGCGGGAAAAACCGGGGGTCAGGCCCATGGGAAACAGGGCCTTGGTTTCAAGATCGGGGGTCATCGCGGCCTCGTCGGATGCGGGAGGCGGCGGCAGACGACGACGCGCCATCAGCCCGCACTCCGGGGCGGCCAGTCTGGGGCAGGGCGGTAAAGGGCGGCAAAACCCGCCGCACGGTGTTTCGCGCGCGAAACAAATATGGCGCAACCCATTGATTTCACGTCATACTCCCTGTCGGTCCTGCTGCCGGGCCAGATCGTCGCGCCGCCAGATGCCAAGGATCAGCCGCTTGAAGGCGGCATAGGTCGCGTCAAAGGTCTCGCGGCCGCGAATATAGGTCTCGCGGTTGAAATCGCGGTAATCGGCCTCGTAGATGCCATGGACCTGCTCGCCGGCCTGACCGATCAGCGCGGTGAATTCCTGCCGCTCGGCCGTCATGGTGCGCCCCAGCCAGGCCTGCATCAGCGCCGCCAGTTCCGCTTGCTGGCTGGCATCATAGCGCGTCAGCATGACCCGCACGGCATCCCATTCAAAGCGCAGCTCTTCGCGCCCCAGCGCGCGGGCGGCGATGTTTTCCGATTGCTCGATCGAGCCGAAGGTCGAATGCAGCATGTCGAAGAACCGCCCCGTGCTGTCGAATTCCAGAAACGAGGCGCCGGTGGGCACCAGAAGCACATCGGCCGCCGCCAGCCCGTTGATCGTCAGATACCCCAGCGCCGGGGGCGTATCGAGAAAGATCAGGTCATAGCGGTCCAGCACGCCATCCTGGGCCAGGCTTTCGGTCAGCGCCTCCCACAGCTTCCAGCCGCGCGCGGCCATGCGCCAGACCGGGATCTGGAATTCGGCCCAGTAAAGGTTCAGCTGCGCCCCGATCAGGTCGATATTGGGCCAGTGGGTAGACTGGATCAGATCTGTGCTGCTGACCTTCAGCGCCTCGGACAGGGTATCGTCCAGGGGGGCCGGTGCCTCGCCCCGGCTGGCACGGATGCGGTTCTCGGCCTGCAGGTGGCGAGCATAATGGCGCGCCAGCAGCGGAAAGACCGTCTGCCATTCATCCGCGACCTTGCCACCAAAGATCGAGGTCATCGAGCCCTGGCTGTCCAGATCGACCACCAGCACCCGATAGCCATCAAGAGCGGCCGACATGGCCAGATGCGCGGCCGTACTGGTCTTGCCAACCCCGCCCTTGAAATTCGCGACGGCCACGATCTTGGCCGGCAGCCCTTCGGGGCGCCAGGGCAGATAGGGCTTGGCCTTGGACCCTTCGGCACCGAAATGCGCGCGCAGGCGCAGCACCTCGTCCAGGGTGAACCATTTCGCCCCGCCTTCGGTTTCGCTGGCGCCTTGCGGCAGGTCGGGATTGGCCTTCAGCACGCGGCGGAAATGCGCCTGCGCGACCGGGATCAGATAGCGGGTGATTTCCCAGGTCGAAAACAGCCGCAGCTGCCGGGCCCCGCTGTCATCCAGCCCGCGCGCGGCCAGATCGCTGCGCCCCTTGGCACAGGCGGCGGCCAGCCGGGCGAATTCGGCCGTATCGCTTGGCGCGCCCAGATCGGCCAGCGCGGCATCGTGCGACAGGCCCATATAGGGCGGCAGGCCGGGGGTATCGGGGCCGGGTCTGACCCCTGGCTTTCCCGGCTTCGGCCTGACTGTGACCATGGGCGATTCTCCGCGTTCGGGGCGATGGGGTCCCCGCATGTGCTGTGTTTTTGGCAATATACCGGAAAACACGGCATATCCAACACTTTTGCGCACATTGCGGAATATCGTTGTATTTTCAATGCAGTATCCGGGGCGGTCCGGATGGGGGTTTCAGCCTGCCAGGCCCGATCTTCAGTTATCTTGTGTTATATATTAAGTTACGGCATTCCAGATCCTCTGTATTTTCCTTGTTTTTCAAGGCTTTGGGTGGTCTTTTTCCGCCTGGAGGCGACTCTGGAACCACGTTGCGGCGATTCCGGAACCCCGAAGCCATGATTCCGGAACCACGTTCGCCCGCTTTACCCGCGCGGGTGGCTCGCGTAGCTTGGGCGTCAATGAAACCACGAAAGGGCAGGGGGCATGGCAGGGACGGTTGCGGCGACCGGCGGGGGGCTGTTGCCCGACCGGCATCCGACGGCCGATTTCTTTGTCTGCGACATCCTCGATGCGCTGCCCAAGGATGACATGGCCAGCATGGAACATCCGGTGTTCAGCCTGGGCACGCGGCCCGATCTGCGGGTGCTGTCCTATGCCCATAACGGGGTCGAGATCACCGTCACGCCTTCGGTCAAGGGGCTGGCGACGCTGTTTGACAAGGACATCCTGATTTATTGCATCAGCCAGCTGATGGCCGCGCTCAATGCCGGCCAGCCGGTCTCGCGCCATGTCAGCTTGCGGGCCCATGATCTGCTGGTGGCGACCAACCGCGAGACCTCGGGCGACAGCTACCGCCGCCTGCGCGAGGCCTTCGAGCGGCTGGCCGGCACGCGCATCACCACCAACCTGACCACCGGCGGGATCGAGGCGACGACCGGCTTTGGCCTGATCGACAGCTGGCAGATCCTGCGCCGCAGCAAGGGCGGGCGGATGGTGCAGGTCACGGTCACGCTGTCGGAATGGCTGTATCGCGCGGTGCTGTCGAAATCGGTCCTGACGCTGTCGCGCGATTATTTCCGGCTGCGCAAGCCGCTGGAGCGGCGGGTCTATGAACTTGCCCGCAAGCATTGCGGGCGGCAGGCCGACTGGCGCGTTTCCATTGCGACGCTGCATCTGAAATCGGGCTCGGCCTCGCCCTTGCGCGTCTTTCGCCAGATGCTGCGCGAGATGATCGCGACCAACCATCTGCCCGATTATACCCTGGCCGAGGATCCTGGCGACATGCTGCATGTCATGCGCCGCGGCGCGGTGCTGGAGCCGGGCGAGGGGCCGGCGCTGAAGCCTGCGACGCTGGACAAGGCCCGCGCCAGGGTGCCGGGGGCCGATGTCCATGCGCTGGTGGCCGAATGGCAGGCGGTCTGGGCGCGCACCGGGCGCCAGCGGCTGCGCTCGCCCGATGCGGCCTTTCTGGGCTGGCTTGCGCGCAACGGCTGATCGTTGCTGACGCCTGCCTGCCTGGGCGCAAGATAGGCTTGCTGCGTCGCAGAGGATGGCTAAGATGCGCGCGATTGCCGCCCTGTGAATGGCGGAGACAGCCCTTGGACAGGAAATTTCTATGCAATCCAGATGGTTTCCCGTGGTTCTCGTGCAAGACTGTGACCTTGTGAGCGCGGCTGCACTTGACCTGCCCTTCCCGCTGGTCGCGGTTGCCGGCAAGGACCCTCTGGAATTCCGCAATGCGTCGGGCCAGCCGGTCGCGGCACAGACCATCTTGCGCGATGCGGTTGCCCGGCTGGCGATGTCGCCCGAAGGGGCAAAGGCCGCTGCGGATTTCGAGGCCGCCTTTGCCGCCCGGTTCGGTGCGGGCAGCTGTCCTGCGCTGTGCGATCTTTCTGCCGTTCCGGAGGCGCAGCGCCCCGCGGCAGCGCTGAAGGCGCTGGCCACGGGGGCGGTCGCCGGGCAGGGCATTGCCTTGCAGCGCAATCGCCAGCTGATGCGCGATCTGGCCGAGCTGCGCATTGCCCATGACCAGACCCAGGCCTCCTTTGCCGCGCTGGAAGGGTTCTTCTACGATACCGTCCGCTCGGAGCGGCGGCTGTTTCGCGAATTGTCGCCCCTGCGCACCCAGGCGCCCTGTCTGCTGGCCCCGGGCGGCGTGCTGGAACAGCGCCTGCCCTGTGACAGCACCGGCCTGAGCGATGTGGCCATCTGCCTGCCCAAGGGGTTTGATGCGGAAACCGGCACGCTGAGCGTTGCGCTGGAACTGGCCGAAAGCGGTGCCCAGATCGCCGAATGGCAGATCGAGGCCGCCGACCTGCAGCCGGGCTGGCTGCGTCTGGCGCTGGACCGCGCGCTTGGCCCCGATGCCCAGACGCCGCAATTGCGTATCCGCTGGCAAGGGGCCGACCAGCTGCGTCTTGTCACCTCTGTCACCCATCCCGACGAACGCTTTCAGCCGCGCCCCGGCGCGCCCCTTCTGGCGGTGCAGGTGTGGAAATACATCCCCGGCACGCGCGTCCCGGCCGCGGCCGGCAGCCATATGGCCCATGGCGCCGATCCGGTCGATCGCTGGCTGATCGGCCGCTCGGTGATGACCGCCGCCGTGGCGCGGGCCGGTGAAGGCGAGTGGGTCGGCTATTCCGACCAGTTCGCGGGCCTGATGGTGCGCCCCGGCCCTGAGGATGGCAGCCTGGCCCGTCTCGAAGCTGCGCTGGCCGCCGGGGTGGCGCGGCTGTCGGGCGGGGTCAAGACCGAACAGGCCGAAGGGCCGGTGGTGGAATATGCGCTGGCCGTGGCGCCTGTGTCCGCCCGCCCGCGCAGCTCCGGCTCGGAGCCCGATTTCGCGCCGGGCCACCGCACCGGCTGGCTGGCGCTGCCGCCCGGCAAATGGGCCGAGTTGCAGCTGTTCCTGCCCGCCCCCCTTGCAGAGCCGCATGACCTTTATCTGATGACCCGCCTGGCGCCTGGCGAAACCGCGCCGGCCACCCCGCCCGATGCCTGCTTCTTCACCCTGCTGGCGGAGGTCGCGCATGACCGCTGATCTGGGGGCCGCCCCCCGGCTGGCGGTGGTTGTGCCGATCTTCCGCCATTCGGTGCTGCTGTCAGAGGCGATCGAAAGCGTGCTGGACCAGCGCGCGCCTTTTGGCATCCGGCTGGTGCTGGTCAATGACGGCTGCCCGCACCAGGAGACCGAGGATGTCTGCCTGGAATATGCCCGTCTCATGCCTGACCGCGTGACCTATCTGCGCAAGCCCAACGGCGGGCTGTCGGATGCGCGCAACCATGGCATCCGCCATGTGCTGGACCATCTGCCCTCGGTCGAGGGGATCTATCTGCTGGATGCCGACAACCGCCTGCGCCCCGATGCCATGGCCCGCGCCATGGCGGTGCTGGACGCGGAACCGCAAACCGGCTGGGTCTATCCCAATATCGACATGTTCGGCATGCCCTTTGCCGGCGATTATGGCGGCGACTATTCGCTCTTGATCCACAGCGCGATGAACATCTGCGAAGCCGGCAGCCTGATCCGCCGCGGGGTGTTCGAGGCGGGGGTGTTCTTCGACACCTCGTTCAAGCTGGGTTTCGAGGACTGGGATTTCTTCCTGGCCGCTGCCGCCGCCGGGTTCCGGGGCCGCAATATCGAGAATTTCGGCTTCCTGTATCGCAAGCGGCCCGAATCCATGCTGGCCGACAGCGAACGCGATGCGGCCGGTATCCGCGGGGCGATGAAGATCAAGCACAAGGCGCTGTTCCAGCCCAAGGCCCAGGCCGCGATGGAACAGGCCGAGGCCCCGCGCTATGCGATCTGGCTGGCCGATGCGGGGGAATTCCTGCTGACCACCGATCCGGGCGCCTCGCCGCGCCGGATCAGCTTTGCCGAATATGACCGGCTTTACTGGCAATCGCGCATGGCGCCCTCGCGCCACCAGTTGCCGCCCTTTCTGACCGTGATGTCCGAAGCCGTGCTGGAAGGTCTGGCACGGGCGCGCTGTCTGCACTGGGCGCTGTGGAAGCTGGAATGCATGGTCCAGGGCAATACCGTCTCGGTGCTGAGCGTGGCAGACCAGGACAAGGACCGTATCGCCATCGGCGAATACAGCCCGGCCGCCGGGCGGCAGACCAGCGCGGTGGCGCTGATGATCGCACCGGCGCTGTTGCATGACGTGATGCGCGACCCCAGCACCGACTGGATCAACACGCTGACCTCGGCGGGGTGTCAGGTGCCGGTGGGCGCGCTGGAGCTGACCTTGCCGCAGGGGCATCCGGCGCTGGAATGGCTGGACCCGGCCGAGGCCCCGGCCGACCGCCCCGTGCCGCTGGCAGGGTTCGAGTTCCTGTCGCTGATCCACCGGCTGCGTGCCTCGGCCTATCGGGCGGCAGGGCTGGCGGCCTGGGACTGGCGCGTGCCCGACATTGCCTGGCGCCAGGGGCCGCACGGGATCTTGCGGCGCAGCTTCAATGACGAACCGGCCTTTCCCCGCGTGCCCGACGGGCGGCGGCATATCGGCTTCGTGCTGCCGATCGTGGAATTCGGCGGGGTCGAAAAGGTGGCGCTGAACATGGCGCAGGGCCTGCGCGCCCAGGGCTGGGTGCCGCATCTGATCGTGGTGGGCGCGCGCGATGCGGTGCTGACCCCGGAATGGCGCGACAGCTTTGACAGCATCAGCTTTCTGGCCGACGAAAGCTTCCAGCCCTGGGGGGGCGGCAACCGCAGCTATCTGGGCACCGAGATCCCCGGCTGGGCCACGGGCGGCAACCACAACCGCGCGCTGGGGCTGATGTACTGGCTGGATGCGGTGGTCAACCTGCATGGCGCGGCGATTTCCGGCGCCATGGGGCAGTTGCGCCGCTTTGGCGTGAAAACCGTGACCTCGCTGCACCTGTCGGATCTGTCGCCGGTGCGCCGGCCGGTGGGTAATACCTATCTGTCGCTGGCCTATGAACATGCCTACGATGTCTTTGCCCCTTGCTCCAACCGGCTGGGCGACTGGTGCCATGCCATGGGGGTTCCGGCCGACAAGGTGGTGCCGGTGCCCAATGCCCCCAGCTTTCCGGCCGATCCGGCGGAACTGGCGGCCGGCCAGGCCGCCCGGCTGGCACGCCCCGACGATGCGCCCCTGCGGGTGATGTATCTGGGCCGGCTGGATGCGCAAAAGGGCCTGCACCGTCTGACGGCGGTGATCCGCGCCGCCCAGGCCCGCGGGCTGGCGCTGGACTGGCGGGTGATCGGCAAGGCGGTCCTGAACGATCGCAGCCTGTCCCTGGACCGCGATCTTGCGCGCATGCTCGAGCCGCCGCTGACCACGCCCGAGGAATTGTCCGAGGCCTTTGCCTGGGCCGATGCGCTGGTGCTGCTGTCGGAATTCGAGGGCCTGCCGCTGACCATCCTCGAGGCGCAGCGCGCCGGCGTGGTGCCCATCGCCACCGATGTGGGCGCGGTCAACGAGGCAGTCCAGGACGGGCAGACCGGCATCCTGCTGCCGCTGGACGGCGCGGTCGAGGGCTGCCTGAGCGCGCTGCAGCACCTGGCCAGCAACCGCACCGCCTTGCGCACCCTGTCGCAAGGCGCCTATCAGGCCATGCAGGGCCACGACTGGGTGGCCGCCACGCGGGATCTGCACGAGCGGCTGATCCGGCCCGAGCCGGGCAAGTCCTGATTGCGCCCTTCGGTACAGGGAAGACCACGATGATCGACCGCACCCGCTATCCCGACTTGCACAAGCCGTCCAAGGGCTATGTCTTCGTCGTCACCTATGGCCGTTCGGGCTCGACGTTGACCCAGGCCCTGCTCAATGCGATCCCCGGCTATTGCATCCGGGGCGAGAATGCCCATGCGACCGTGCGTATTGCCCAGATGCTGCATCTCTTGCGCAACGAGACCAACTTCTCGGAGCGCCGCGCCCGCCTTGCCGCGCACAAGTCCGGCACGGCCAGGACCGGATTGGGCAATGTCGGAACGCCCCGGGATCCGTGGTATGGTGCCGAGCTGATGGATCCGGACCAGTTTGGCAAAGGCCTGTTCGATACCTTCGTGCGCGAGATTCTGCACCTGCCCGATGGCGTGCGCGTGGGCGGGTTCAAGGAGATCCGCTATATCAACGATCCGAAATTCCTGCCCTACCACCTGGAAACCCTGCAGGAATTCTTTCCGTCGGCCCGGCTGATCCTGCAAACGCGCGACCATGCGGCCGTGGCGAAATCCAGTTGGTGGCAAGACAAGGATCCCAAGGTTCTGGCCCGCAGACTTGCCGTGGTGGACGAGGCGTTTCACAGCTATCGGGCCAGCCACGACAACTGCTTTCACCTGGATTATTCCACCTATCGCCAGGGGGCTGCGGCCTTGCAGCCGCTGTTCGCGTTCCTCGACGAGCCCTATGACGAGACCATGGTGCGTCGCGTGCTGGAAACCGCACTTGGCCACGGCAGGCCGGGGGACAAGACGGATCAGGCCAATGCGTCCAGCGGGGTTTCTTCATGAGCGATCTGCCGCCGCGTCTGGCCCGTATGGCTGCCCTTGTCGGCAGCGAGCGGGAATTCAACTATACGGTCCATGTCTGGACGGATCCCGGTTTCGTGTTCTTCTCGAATCCGATCTGCGCCTGCTCCACGCTGAAGATGTCGCTCAATCTGTCGGTGGCCCGCGCGACAGGACGCAAGGATTTCCGCATCGAAGCCGCCGGCGATATCCACAAGCGTGCGGCCAACCTGCTGCAAACGCCCCGTGAGATCGGCTATGACCGGCTGCTTGCCATGCTGGACGATCCCGCAGTGCCGGTGTTCGCCTTCGTGCGCAGCCCGGAAAGCAGGTTCCTGTCGGCATTTCGCAAGAAGCTGACGCGCGAGACCAATTTCACCCGCAAGGTGCGGGCGCATCTTGGCCTTGATATGGATGTCCTCCTGTCGCAGTTCCTGACACTGGACCGCTTTGCCCAAAGCGTCGCAGCCGACGAAACCATGCGGGATCTGGATGAACATTGGCGCTTGCAGCGCAAGCAGATCTTCTATGATGCCGTTCCGCGACTGGAGATAGGCTTCGTCGAAAGTTTTTCTGCAGATGCCGCACGCATCCTGGGCCGGATCTTCGGGCCGGACGGGTATGTGCTGCGCGATGCGACCGAGCTTAACCCCGCGAATGCGTCGGGAAATCGCAAGGCGGCGCCGCTGGAAGTATCAGATCTGGTGCGCGATTGTGTTGCGGCAGCCTATACTGAAGATGCGGCGATGATTGCAGAGATCCGTTCCAAGGCCGCGGCCCGTACCATCGAGAGCAAAACCACATGAAACTGATCCTGCACATCGGCATGGGCAAGACCGGATCCAGCGCCATCCAGCATGCGCTGCGCGCCAATACCGAACGGCTGGCCGCACAGGGGGCCGAATATCTGGGCATGTGGTTCGACATGCTCGACCCGCGATTCCGCGGTGTGCAAAATCAGGGGCAGTTCTTTGCCTTGCCCCCCGAAGAGATGATCCGCGTCACGGACGTGCTGATCGATGTGCTGCGCGACCGTGCCGAGGCTGGTGGAACGCACACATTCATCCTGTCCAACGAGGCGTTCTCGGGCAATGCCAAGGCCATGAAGCCGATGATCGACCGGCTGATGGCGCGCGGGATCGACTTGCTTGCCATTGGCTATGCCCGGCATCCGGCGGCCTGGCTGCCGTCGGCCTATGTGCAATGGGGCGTGCGCGACAAGGTGGACCCAGGCCCGGTTCAACCCTATGCGGTCAAGGCGCGCAAGCTGGTGCGCTGGTACTCCGGCCTGCTGGAATGGCACAGGCTGATGGGGCCCATCCTGAACGTGCGCCCCTATGACAAGGCCGGCGATATCGTCGCGGATCTGGCCACGGCGATGGGGCTTGAACTCGACGTGCCGGGAACGCGTGTGCTGGAACGCGGCGAAGATGCCGAAATCGTGCTGCGCGCCCTGTTCAACGGCCGTTTCCCCAAGCATGTCCTGCCCAATGTCTTTGACCGCACCGTCCTGTCGGGTCTGGGTGCGGTGCCTCGTCTGGAAGATGTCGTCGACCGCAGCTTTGACTATTCCGAGACGGGGGCGATCATTGCCGAGCAAGCCGAATTGTTCGAGCATTTCGCGACAGCCTTCGGCTTTGATCCCCGCGATGCCGCCAAGAATCCGCCGCCGATGCCAGGACTGGATAGCCTGCGCAATCGGCTGCTGGATGCGTTGCTGGAAATCACGCTGGATCAGGCGCAGCGGATCCGCCGGTTGGAGCGGCGCCTGAACCAATTGGAGACCGGCAAGCCTGAGGAGTAAACCGGTGGCGGCCCTTGTGGCCGCCCCATCCCTCAGCGGTGGAACCCCGGTCCCTGGGCCCAGGTCCAGGCATCGCCGATCATGTCGCGCAGGGTGGACCGTTTCGGTTCCCATCCCAGCTCCTCGGCCGCACGGGCCGAGCCCGAGACCAGCGCCGTCGCATCGCCGGGCCGGCGCGTGCCCTCGACGATCGGGACTTCGCGGTTGGTCACGGCGCGGCTGGCCTCGATCACCTCGCGCACGGTGAAGCCGGTGCCGGTGCCCAGGTTGAACACCCGGCTGCCTTTGCCGTCCAGCAGCCATTTCAGGCCCAGCACATGCGCCTCGACCAGATCCATGACATGGACATAGTCGCGCACGCAGGTGCCATCGCGGGTGGGGTAATCCGATCCGAACACGGTCAGCGCCGGGCGCTTGCCGGCCACCGCATCCAGCATCAGCGGGATCAGGTGGGTTTCGGGTTCGTGCTGTTCGCCCACCTCGCCTTCGGGGTCGCAGCCTGCGACGTTGAAATAGCGGAAGATCACATGGTTCAGCCCGTGGCTGGCGCCGAAATTGGCCAGCATGTCCTCGATCGCGCGCTTGGAGGCGCCATAGGAATTGATCGGGCGCTGCACGCTGTCTTCGTCCAGCAGCACGCCGTCCTGATCGCCATAGGTGGCGCAGGTCGAGGAAAAGACAAAGTTCTTGCAGCCGGCCGCCAGCGCCCCCTCGATCAGGTTCAGCGCGCCCATCACGTTGACCCGCCAGTATTTGCCCGGGTCCTTCATGCTTTCGCCCACCAGGCTGAGGGCGGCGAAATGCAGCACCGCGACCGGGGCATGTTCGGCAAAGGCCGCGTCCACATCGGCCCGGTTCATCAGATCGCCGCGGAAGAACGGGCCGAACTTGACCGCCTCTTCCCAGCCGGTGTTGAGATTGTCGAAGGTCACGGGTTCGAACCCGGCCCGCTTCAGAACCTTGCAGGCATGGGCCCCGATATAGCCCGCGCCGCCCGTCACCAGAACCTTGTGTACCATGTTCGCCTCTCCAATTGCGGGTTTCATGCACCTGGGCGGGCCAAATTACAACGTGCCGCCCGCACGAGGTCGAACGACTGCGACGCATCTGCCACCGATCGGGGCGGGTTGGCCAAAGCCGCATCCGCCGGGGGGGGGCAGGCCATGTGCAGCCCCCCTGAAGAGTGCCGGGGAAACTATGCTGGCACGCCCTACGCATCCCGCAGTGCGGTCATGACAACACATCCGATAAGGCAACCTTATCGGATATTATAAGAGATGTTCGTGTAGCGTGCATAATGTACGGATAATGCGCACAGAAGCTCCTTGAAGCTTGTGAAGTTGAATATCAGTCCATTTGAAGAGATCAGGCGGAGCAGGTGAGCGGGGCCTGCGCAAGGATGACATTGGCGAGTGGCGGGATGCGATTGACTGCTGCGGCGAGACCGCGCCGATCACCGATGTTGGCGGAAAAGGAGATGCCGAGCTTCGGGTTGGTCTTCAGCAGCTTCAGCAGGGAAGCCCGGGCCAGCGTGGGCCCGCTGCCAACCTGACGCGGACGTCTGCCTC
>NZ_AUCM01000007.1:193216-235665 GCF_000429765.1 Gemmobacter nectariphilus DSM 15620
TGGCTTCCGCTGCCTTGGTGGATCAGCATGAGGCCGGTGGTGCGGCCGGCTTCGGCGGCAAGTTGGAGCCGTCTGCCCACGGTCAGCGAGAGGGGTCTTGCGGGCTCGGCGATGACAAGGGCGACGGCGGGGCTGCGCAGGGCCTCTTCGGTGGCCCATAGCAGGTCAGTCTCGTCGCGGGCCTCGACCAGATGCAGGCGCTCGGCCAGGCCCTCGGGCAGCAGGCGATCCTGGTCATGGGCAAGGGCGATCCAGAAGATCGGCCCGGCCGTGCGCGCGGCCTGGAACAGGGCGAATGCGATGCGCCCCCGCCCCTCGGCCTCGTGGACACGGGCGCCCAGCAGCGTGAGGGGGTCCTCCGGTTTGGCAAGATGTCGGTCAGCGAGGATTTGCACGGGTCTGCTCGGCGGTAATGGTCAGCGCCTGGTCTGGCAAGGGGCGCCGCATCTGGAGGGCTTCGGCCGTGCCCGCGGTCAGCCATCGGCGCCCTGCCCCGCGCCGGATGATGGGCGCTGGCTGGCCCGGATGGATCGTGGCCAGCGGCGGCAGGTTTCTTGCGCTGTCGGCCAATGTCTTTTCCAGCACCGGGCGGAACAGCGCGCGCCGCGCATCCTGGCCCTTGGTTTGCGAATGGAAGTTGCTCATGGCGTGGTCCTGCGGCTGGCCTGGCAAGAACAATGGCAGAACAGAACCGATTCCCCAAGAGCGACCGTCAGCTTGCGCCCTGCCCGGCTGCGGCGGATGGCCATGCGGTCAGGGTTGCGCGCAAATAGGCATCGGGGTTCTGGATCGTCCCGGCGTTCCTTGCCATGCGGTCTTCCAGCTTGAGCAATTGCCAGATTCCCAGCCGTGCTGCGGCTCTGGCAAGAAGATCCTGGCTTATTCTCAGCATCCTTCCGAATTCGAAGGCGATGGCGGTGGTTTCCCTGGCGCTTTGCGGCTCGGTGTAGAAGGCGCTGACCTCGGTCAGGTCGGACCAGCGATGGCCGCTGGTTTCCCTTTCTTTTTTTGTCTTTGACTCTGGTTCTATGTGGCGGACAGACCGTCCGTCACAGGCGGTCGTCTTGTTGGTGTCGATGGGCGGGTCGGCAGGGATTTGCACGGCGGCCAGGGGGCTGGCTGCGGGTTCTTCGTGGTGGTGTGCGGTGTCCGCCGTGACGGGGTTTTCCACACTGGTCAGGCAGGGCAGGGGGCTTTCCTCGGGGGCTGGGACGGCCGCATGCTGCGCGATGACCGCGGTCAGGCGCGACAGGGCTGCGCGGGCCTCGATCAGGGTCAACGTCGTGCGGCGCACCAGATTGCGCAGCCCGTCGAGGAAGTCGGCAAGATCGCCATCCAGCTGCATGTCCAGACAGGCGGCCCGCAGCCGCAGGATTTGCGCGCGCAAGCCGCGCAGCTCGTCGGCCTCTTCGCGGCGGCGCTGCGCCAGCGTCAGCAGCTCATCGGCGCGGGCAAACAGCGGCGAGAGGTCCAGCCCGAAAGCGCCAACCGGCTTGCCGTCCTTCATCACGGGAAAGCGCTTGCCATTGGCGCTGTCGCGGCGCAGCAGCAGACCGGCCTTTTCCAGCGTCTCGAGATGGCGGCGCAGCTGGCGGTCGGTCAGGCCCTTGGCCCGAAAGCACAGCGTGTCGTTGCTCGCATAGACCGTGAGCAGGGTGGCCGGCGTCACCGGCGCCTCGCGTCCGTCCTGCGCCTGGCAGGGCAGGCAGCTGAGCAGGGCATCGAGGACAACGACCGCGCCTTGCCGCAGCCCGAGGTCGCGGCTGCAAGTGTTGACCGCGGCCATGATGTCGCGGCGCAGGATGGGGCGAAACACCGGCTGTTGGGTGATCGAACCCATTCCCGGCAGCGTGGACGCCCCGGCGACGGCGCAAATCCCTTGTGCCCCGGCCGCAAGGGCCGTGGATGTGATGTGAGTCATGGTGATTTAGGATGAAAAAGCATCCCCGTTCACCGACAGCGGTGTTGAAGCCGATTCGTTTTTGGGGTATCAATCAGGTGTCGAGACTGATTGAGGCCCTTCGAGAGCACCGCTTTCGGGGGGTCTTTACTTTTCCGGTCCCGTCCTCCTTTCTGCTCGTTTTTGTTGTCCTTGGACCGGCCGCTTCTTGACCGCGGTCAAGAAACGACACCATCCTTTGGTTGCTCTGGTTCTCTGACTTGACCGCGGTCAAGAAACTCTTCGATCAGGCCGCGAACAGCCTCTTCCAGTTGCGGCATAAGCGCCAGGTCAGCTTCGAGGGTCAGCCGGTTGCCCTTGCGGCTGATCTTGACCCGATCTGTCCGTTCAACCCTTGGTGCGGGCGCCGCACGCGGTGTCATTGCGGCGATCGCGGCCTCTAGCCGCTCGGGGCTTGTTGACTGCTTGGGCAGACGGTCTGCCAATGTCTGTCCAAGTCCCGGGTTTGCTTCGCACAGTTTTGACAATTTTTCCCAAACGCGCCGACCGGACCCATGGGCAGGGCCGATCGCGCGGATCAGGTCCATCGGGATCGCTGTTGCAATCCTGTTCATGCGCGAGACGAGCGATTCGTCGATCTGCAAGGCCCTGTAGGCAACCGTCTGAGCGTTCTTCCGGGCCTCTTCGGTCTTGCCCAGTTCAGCGATGATGCCCGCAACAAAGATTGCCCGCTCGATGAAGGACGGGTCCTGCCGGGCATTGTTCTCGACGCCCTGGGCAATCAGGGCCTCTTCGTCCGACATCTCCATGACCGTGGCCCGGACCTTCTGCCCAAGCGCGCGGCAAGCAAGAAGGCGCCGCCGGCCATAGACGATCTCGTAATTGCCGTTGGCCAGCTTTCGCACCAGAACGGCGACCTTCTGGCCATGCTCGCGGATCGAGTCGACAAGTTCTTCCAGCCCCTCCGACGGGTCCAGTCGATCCTGGACCGCGGACATGCGGATGAGGTTCGGGTCCAGCAGGCGGGTTGCGTGCTTGTCTTCTTCGATGACCGAGGCTTGCGCCCTTGCAACCGTCGGGCTGACACGGGCGGGCGGGCCTTCTGTCTCGACCTTGCCCGCGGAAGCGCCCTGGTTCATGGCCGCCTTGAGGGTCGATCCGAAAACCTTACGCGCCATTCGACCGCCCCCATGCCTTGCGAACCTCGCGCTCGATCTCGTCGGTCACCCGAGAGACGGATTCGATCGCGCGCTCATATGTCTTGCGGTTCACGTCCCTTGGCTCGACCTCGAAGATGCTTTGCTGCGTGTTCGCGGCGTCGCCGATGGCCGTGGATTTCAGGAATTCGGTTGGCAGGACGGAATCGCCCAGCACCGTCCGAAGCAGCGAGGCGATCTGCACCTGCGGCCCGTCCGTTGGCTCATAGCGGGTCAGCAGAACCCGGACAAAGTTCAGCCCATGCTCCGGGGCATGGGATTCGACCACCCCCATCAGGCTGCTGGCCATCTTCAGAAAGCTGGCCAGGGACATCACATCCAGCATCGAGGCATTGAGCGGGATCAGAACGCCCGTCGATGCAAAGATCGACGAAATGACTGAAAAGTTCAGCTGAGGCGGCGTGTCGATGATGACCAGGTCGTAGGTCTCAAGGACCGGCTCAAGCGCGTCCCGCAGCTGGGTGTGAAACGTCGTCGTGCCGTTGCGAAAGCTCAGCGCGACCTCGAACTCATATTCCATGATGTCCATCGAGGCCGGGATCAGGTCCACGGTCGGGAAATTGGTCTTCCTGATCACCTCCGAGGCGGGCAGGGGGGATTCGGCCCGTATCAGATCGTACGAGGTTGGCATGTCAGGTGCGAGTTCGGGCGTGATCCCGAACAGGTTCGTCAGGCTCGCCTGACTGTCGAGGTCGACCAGCAGCACCCGATAGCCGCGCAGGCCCATCAGCTGGCCCAGATGCGTGACGGTGGACGTCTTGGCAGACCCGCCTTTCAGGTTGAAGACGGTCAGAATCTGGCAGGGCTCACCCGCGATCCGGCGCGGATGTTCTTCGGGCCGGATCCGGCCGGTTTCCAGCAGCACACGCTGCGCCTCGACCAGATCCGAGGCGCTGAACGAGCGTCGATTTCCGCCTTCAAGAAGGCCCTCTGGAAATCCCTCCAGATTTGCCACATGATGGCGGAACGTGTTCTGGTTGATGCGCAGCAGTTCCGCCGCCTCTCGCATCGCAAAGCGCCGCAGCCCTTTCTGGGCGTCGGGGGGGAATGTCTCTTCGGCATGTTCACGCAAACGGTTCCCAAGCCGGCTGGACATGGTTTCGAACCGCTGAGACGCCTGTATCGCCCTCATTGCTGCCCTCGTTATGTTTTGTTTTTCTTACATTAACAGTTATTCAGCACAGATCCAGACAAAACCGTTGAGGCCGCCTAACCTGTTGACGCTGCGCTTTTCTGGTGAATGAAAAGACAGATAAATCATAGTGTTACGCATCAATCTTTAGTGACAACATCAACTTGTGGCGTGGGCATGGTGTTCTACCGCTAAATCTGCAGATCAATCACGACCGTGTTGCAGGGCGGCGACTTGCGAATCTGGTTCAATCCATGTGCGGCGCGACCTGCCTCTGATCGTTTCACCTTGCCATGGCCCGAGCCCATGGGTTGCCTGGGCCCGTAGCCAAAGGCCGAACCATCTCTCGTTGACCGACGCTCCCCGCTGCGGAAAGGCTGATTGCGCTGGCCCTTTGCACGTTAGCCCGAAGGGCAGGCATGAGAGAGGCGGGCCAAGATTGCTTGTCGATGCCGATGATAAGACATGAGGATGTCTCGAAAGCTCGGGGTTTTCAGTTGTTACGGCAGGGTTCCAAGGACATGGTAGTCCAATGGAGCGCCGGGGGTCATCATGGGCGTTCACAAGCAAAGCGTCAGCTTTACCGAAGCCGCCTTCGATCATGTGCAGGCGTTGGTTGCAGCCGGCGAATACCCGAATGTCAGTGCCGCCGTCTCGGGCGAGCTCGCAAGGGCGCGGGCGGCGCGGCTGCGCGATCAGGCTTTGCTCGAGGCCGAGGTTCAGCGACGTCTGGCACTTCCGCCTGATCAGTGGCAAGCGATGGACAGCCCGGCCGAGATCACTGCCGAAGCGCGCGACTGGCTCGCACGGCGTTGATGCGCCTTCGCCGTCATCCGCTCGTGGCGCAGGATCTGCGCGCAATGGCCGAACATGCCTACACCGTCAGCGGCGATGTCGATGCCGCCCTGCGACGACTGGATCAGGCCGAAGCGTTGCTCGCAGACATTCTTGCGCAACCTGCAGTGGGGGCACGCCTTGGCGGGCCGCTTGCGGGCTGGCAGGTGCGCCATGGCGGGGCAGGGCGTGCCCTGACGGTGGTCTACCGGGTCGACGACGCCTGGGTCTCGGTCGTTCTGGTTGCCTTTGGCGGGCAGGACTGGCTGACTCGCAGTTCAGGTCGGAACGCATTATCCGAGTGGTGAAGGCGACCTGGCGTGTCCTGCCGGGACGCGCCGTGAGGGCCAGATCGTTCCCAAGGCTGCAGCACGTGTCGCCATAGGACGTCGGTCCACCCAACTGTGAACGCAAGCATCCGGCGTCCGATGAAGCGGCTGCGGCGAAAACCCCAGGGTCTGCCGCGTGTAGCGGTCATGCGCACCAGCGCCCGCGAAAGGGCAAGCGTACTGATCGGCGGCCGACTGCATTGCGCGCCCCTTTCGCCTAGACTATACTCCTGATCTGTGCGGATGAATTGGGGGTGTTCGATGAGCCGTATCAAGGTAAATCTGACGCTGGATGCCGAAGTGGCCGAGATGGCCCGCGCGCTCGGTCTCAACATGTCGCGTCTTGCTGAAAAGGCGATTGCCGAAGCAACCAAGGCAGAACGCAACCGGCTGTGGCGCGAAGAGAACCGGGCGGCGAACGCGGCCTATGCCGAGGAACTGGCCCGCGAGGGGTTGCCCCTTGCCGCGTTTCGCACCTTCTGAAAGTCGGGCGATATGGCGCAGTTTGACGTGTTTCGCTTGAAAGGCGGCATGCTGGTCGTTGACCTGCAAACCGATCTGATCGGAATCGAGGCCTCGCGGATCGTTGCGCCCCTGCGCGAGGAAGGGCGTTATGCGGCGTTTCCTGGCCTGACCCCCAAGGTCGAGATCGAGGGTGAGACGTGGATCGTCCGGGTGCAGGAACTTGCTGCTGTTCCGGGCGCGGAGCTGCGCGATCTGGTCGCAAGCCTCGCTGCTGAGCGTGATGCGCTGAAACGAGCACTGGACATCCTGATCGACGGGGTCTGATCGCGGCAACAGCCGCTTGATGCCGTGCTGATTCTTCATATCCGATAATGCAATCTTATTGGATATTATAAGAGATGTTCGTGTGGCGTGCATAATAGACGAATAATGCTCACAGAAGCTCCTTGAAGCATGTGAAGTTGAATATCAGCCCGTTTGAAGAGATCAGGCGGAGCAGGTGAGCGGGGTCTGCCCAAGGATGACATTGACGAGTGGCGGGATGCGATTGACTGCTGCGGCGAGACCGCGCCGATCACCCGATGTTGGCGGAAAAGGAGATGCCGAGCCTCGGGTTGGTTTCAGCAGGGAAGCCCGGGCCAGCGTGGGCCCGCTGCCAACCTGACGCGGACGTCTGCCTCACATTCACGCCCAGAGGCAGGACAAGGGGGCTGCGACCAGACGCTCCCCGAATGGAACGACGTCCGCGCTGTCGTAGAGCACGACACCAAAGGCAAAGCGGTCGCCGCAAGCATCGGCCAAAGCCCGAAGGCCGCCAAAGTCACCGGACTTCACCGTAGCGCTTGCCTTTACCTCGATACCGACGACCATTCCGTCGTCCCGCTCCAGCACGATGTCAACTTCGCGCATCTGACCATCTCGGAAATGATAGGGGCTGAGCCGCAATTCGGAAGCGGTCATCAGCTTCATGACCTCGGCGAAGACGAAGCTCTCCAGCAAGGTGCCGAATGTGCCACGATCTGCCTGAACGCGCTCGAAGGTCAGACCGCGCACGGCGGCGAGAAGACCGGAATCGAGAAAATGCAGCTTTGGCGTCTTGACGATGCGTTTCAGCGCATTGGTGAACCAGGGCTGCAGCGTCGTGACCAGGAAAACCTGCTCAAGCAGGCCAACATAGCGCTGCCCCGTCTTGTGCGTGACATTGATGGCGGCCCCGAACTGGGAATAGTTCACCAGCTGACCGGCATGCTCCGCCAGCAGCCGGACAAACTTCGGCAGTTCGGTCAGTTTTTCGACGTCTGCGATATCCCTGAGATCGCGCGTCAGGATCGAGGTGAGATAGGCTCGCGCCCAGTCCTGCCGCCGCCGCTCGCTCTCGCGGCCGATCGCCTCCGGGTAGCCGCCGCGAAGCACCAGCCTGACAAGATCCGCGCCAAGAATCGGGTGATCACAGTGCAGCGGCTTGCCGTCGAACATTTTCTCCAGGAAAGTCGGCGTCCTGCCCTCGATCTCGGCCTGAGCCAATGGCAACATGCGGATGGTCTCCATCCGCCCTGCAAGGCTGTCGGCCACGCGGGGCAGTGTCAGAACATTGGCAGAGCCGGTCAACAGGAAGCGCCCCGGGCGGTAGTCATCATCGACGGATTTCTTGATCGCCAGCAGCAGGTCGGGAGCGCGCTGGATCTCGTCGATGATTGCAATATCAAGGCCACGAATGAAGCCCACAGGATCTGTCCGGGCCGCCTCCAGAACAGTCTGATCATCGAGGGTGATGTAGCTGCGCCCGACCTCACTCATCTTGCGAACCAGCGTGGTCTTGCCGGCGCGCCGTGGTCCGACGATGAGCACCACCGGTGTATCGGCCAGCACCTCTTCCACACGCTGCGTAACGAACCGCTCGTACATGCTGGTTTCCAATCCTTGATGATTGGGAATAGTATGCATGCCGATTGGGAGTCAATGACCTGATATCTGGGAGCGCCCAAGATATCCCGTGCAGCGAGGTCCAGCACGGCCATGACCTGGAGCCAGCCTTCCGCAGTCCAGCTCCATGTGAAGTCGGCCGGCCACTTCTGGGTCGGTCGGTCGGCCTGTCCGCCACGCGTTCGAGGGTCTCTTCGTAGTCAAAGGGTTCGCTGGCCTCCAGCGTGCAGATCACCCTACCATTGCCGCGCTGCATTGATCGCTTCCGCGATCTGGCGCGAGAGGTTGGTCGAAACGACGGCATTCAACCTGCGGCGTCCTCTCCGCTGCATGAGGGCGCGCCTCCGGCGGGCATAGGCGTCGATGACGAAGGCGACATAGACAAACCCCTTCCAGGTAGCGACATAGGTAAAATCGCTGACCCAAAGCATGTTCGGCGCAGGCACCCTGAACTGGCGGTTTACTTTGTCCAGCGGATATCGCGCGTCAATCTGGATGAGATTCTACGTCGCGGTGTCGCTGACGGTATCAGCCTGATTGTCGCTGGCAAGGGCGTTGTCGCGGTTTGATTGACGCTCCGCGACAATCTGGGGCATGTTGTTGATTGTCGCGAATGAGGCTGGCCGACCGCGGTATCGCTTTGCTTCCATTGACAATCCACTGCCCACCTTGATCTGGAACACCGATGCCGTCTGATGTCCTCGGACGATCACCTTGCGCCACGCCCGATCCGCATCAGACGGCGCTTGCCCGGACGGGGGATTTCCTGCGCGCGGTGGCCAGTCGGGTCGGAGGCGGCGCTGGAATTACGGTCTGGCGGCGCAGGATATCGTAGCAGCCCTCTTTGGTCGCCGGCACAGGCTCGATCCGCCAGCCAGAAGCGGCAAGGGCTCGCATGGCGCGCCGAACGCTGGCGTGGCGCTTGCGCTGGGTGGCGCCCCCGGCTGCTGACCCCTTGGCATAGGGAATGGCGGCCACTGCGTTCACCCCATAGCGGACCGGTGTGGTGCGCCTTTCGCGGATCCGCGAACTGAACACGGCATGCAGGATCTGCCCGGCCGGGTCCTTGATCTGGCGCAGTGTCTCGAGGCAGACCCTGACATATTGTCCCTTGAGCGATGGCAGGATGGACTTGCTCAACCACGGGCCAAGGGTGATCAGAACGCGGTTACTGTCCCGCTCGCTGAGGAAACTGATCAGCTGCGCGGCCCCGATCAAGTTGTCGGTGTCGGCGTCGAACACCGTGACCCGCACCTTTGCCAGTTCTTGCAGACGCTGGCGCACGCGGGCCAGGTTGCTTCCTGCCGTGGTCATTCCGGCTTCGCGGGTCAGAGTGGCCAGCGGGCCGGTCCAATTGCCAGTGATCAGCTGGCAGGCCTCGAACTCCGGGTTCAGCCGTGCCCGACCGGCCTGGAATCCCTCCTGGGATGGAGCGGCGCTGACTGGTTGCTGCGACATTGCCGCCAGGGCGCACAGGGCGAGCAACACGCGCAGCGCGACATGGTCGAGCGCGTACGGCGCCTCATATTGGTAGCGCCGGGCGCCATGTCTATGCTTCACCAGAAACGTCGCCTTTTCCTTTTCTGCCCCGCGCGGACGCAGGCAGAAGAGGCCGGTTTCCATGGTCACCGGATCGATCCGGGCAAATCGTGTCAGCACCATTGGCTCACTCCCAGACAGCATTGTCATTTGCGGCTGTCGGCGCGGCCAGGGCGGCCCGGGACCCCCTTGCCTTGCTGGTGGGCAGCGCCTGCGGCGCGGGGAACGGCGCCCCGCGCAGGACGCCGTTTTCGCCACGATGAAGCCAGCTGGTCGCGCGGGGCGCGCAATAGTTCGCCTTGGTCAGGTCGAGCCGGACCCAGGATTTCATCTCCACGTCCGAGGTGATCTGGAAATCCCGGGCCTCATCGCGCGACAGCATGGACAGATTGAACTGACAGCGAGCATTGTCGGTGATCGCCGAGGACCCCCGCGAGGCGGATTGCGCCTGTCCGCCCCCGGATGTCGCCGAGGACTTGGTAGCATGATGCACGATCAGTGCCGCACAGCCGTAGCGGCCGCAGATCCGCTCGACAACCGACAGGACGAACCCCATGTCGGCCGCCGTATTTTCATTGGCACTGCCGAGGCAGCGGTTCAGTGTGTCGATGACGATCAGACGGGGCTTTTCCGGCATGGCCTCGATGCACTCTTCCAGCTCGCGCACGGCCTCCGTTTCCGCCAGCCCGTCTGGCGATTGCTGGGCGAGGCTGAATCGGCGGCCATGGCTGACATGCAGGCGCAGGCGCGCGCAGACGGCTGCCTGGTCCTCTGGCGACAGCTCTTTGCCGATGTCATGGAGCCGCCGCTCGAGGACATCCCGGGTATCCTCGGCCGCAACGATCAGGACCGGGCCTCGCATGATCGGGGTCGCAGCCCCTCCGCTACCCCAGATGGCGAACAGATCGCGCCCTGCGGCAATGCTCATGGCCGTCTGCAGCATCAGCATGCTCTTGCCGATCCCGCCGGGGGCGACCAGCACACCGACGGTGCCGGAGACCAGACCCGGCAGGGTCCAGTCCAGCGGCGGGGGCTCGGTGCAAAAGGCGGCGGCAATGTCGATCGCGCGACCGAGCGAGGGATAGGTTTTCTCCGAGGCGGAGGGGTAGACTGAAACGGTCATGAAAGGCTCCTTTGAAATCGTTTCGCAATCAATGGTCTGATGAGATTCAGCGCAGTTCGGCCTGCGGCAGCAGGGGCGCTGCGGCGGGTGCCGGGAGGCTGCGATGGCGATGCTTGTGTGCACGATCCGCCTGATGCAGGTTCCGGGCATCGCAACACGCAGAAGGGCGATTACGCGGCGGTGCCGGGGGCTGCATTTCCGTCAAGGGCTGCGCCGCCAGCCGGAAGACTTCCAGAACCTCGCGTTTGCCGCGCTTGTGCCTGCGAACATAACGCAGATCGCCATTCCGCATTTTACGGTAGTGTGCCTCCACCCAGTGCTCAACCGGGGGACGACGGCATTCAACCTGCGGCGTCCTCTCCGCAGCAGGAGGGCGCGCCTCGCCCTTCAGGCGACGGACAGTATCCTCCATGGGGAGCGGGCCCATCTGCGTGATCGGCCGGCCAAAACAATCGAGGTCGATCACCTTCACGGCCGGCCGAACACGGCGGGCCTTCCCGCCGCGCCGCGCGGCGGCCCAGACGACCTCGCGCATGGTCGCTTCAGCCGTCTTGCACGCACGATCATTCGCCCAGTTTGCGGCGGAAAGCAGCGGGACTTGTCCTTTCAGCGCTTGCATCAGCCGCAAGGACGCGCGCGCGCAATCAAGGGAATGCTGCTCGTTGAACGTCCGAATGATATCTTCGTCCTTCGGCCCAGGCCAGCGCCGGTGCGCCAGCGGAATCTGGGGTTCCATGCCGCGCAAACGTTCCAGAATGATCGAGAGGCTGTGCCAGGAACACGCATGTGCCATAATGGACGTCGGCAGATCGTCCTCACAGGTGATGTCGAACATCGCCAGGGTCCAGATCGGCTCCGCAAAGACCACGATCAGCCTGACCGTGTTCGTGGCCGTCTTCAGCCAGAAGGTATATTTGCCGCTCCCCTCGAACCGTTGGATCATGTCCATGAGCCTTGCCCCGCCTTTCTTCAGGAAAGTTCCATCAAGCAGCGTCTCGGGGCCTGCGTGATCGATCTGGGGCAGTTGCTCATGGAGGGTCTCGAAGCTCACAGCCGGCAGAATATGGCGGACATCTGCGCGGACAATCCCGCTCAGAATGTTCTGCGCCATTTTGGGCACCGACTGACCATGATCTGCCGCAGGCAGGATGCGGGAAATGGTTTGCGTGTGGATCATGTCCAGCATATTCGAGATGATGGTTTCGGTTTTCATGCGAATTTCCTTTCTCAAAGCATGAAGTTGATAATGGCCTTCCTGCGGGCGCCAAAATGGCGCCCGGGATAATCGATATGGAAATCTGACGTGAATGACCCTGGCCCGGGCTCAAAAGACATCAACCCAGGACATGCATCGCATGCGGATCAAGCCAGACTTCAAATTTTGATTGGCACCAAGAGATGAGACCGAAGCCTCTGGTACGCGCACAGATTGATCAGGAGAACAGTCTTAGTGACTGCAGGCCTGGGTCATATCTGTATTATAGCGCGCATGATTGTTCCTCTTTGGTGTAGAAGGGATACTATGACCAAGAGAGGGGTTCAAGTGTTTTTTTGAGGGAGGGCGGTTTTTTGCAATTGACAATACCTCGAGGCGGAATCTCGGCCCGCACAGGGGATATTTCCGTCGCCTTGGATCCGGGTCGTCGCAGGCGTACGCATGGTCGCGGATCGCGTATTTCAGGGGCCGGATCACGTACTGCCGGTTGCGAGCATCATCCGGCAATTCACTGAAAACGCAAGGGAAAAACGCTTCTCGCGACGCGCCACTAACAGATACGACAGTATACTACGCAGCCCCGCGACCGCAGGGGCCAGCGACGACTCACAAGGCCCACCCCCACCGCGTGGCCACCGCTACCGCTGCCTAGGTTGTGTCGGCCCCATCCGCCCGGCCCTGCGGCAGATCGGGTGGCGTGAGCGGCTCGATCGGCAGGACATCGTAGTCGGAGGCCTCGAAGTCGCTCACCTCATCGGGGCTTCCGGCCGCCTCCAGGCTTGCGTCCTTTGGCACCCGCACCTCGCGCGGCGCGCCCCCGCAGAGCGCGGCGGCGACATTGGCAAGCAGTTCGATTCCCGCGAAGGTCAACTTGGGAATGTGCGCCCGCGCATCTTGCGGATTGCTGGCGAGGACGACCAGTCGCCGCTGGTCTGAGCCCTGGTCAGCCGGAACCGCCCCGGCATGGCTCAGTACCGCCAGATGGCGCGGCAGGTTCGAAATCCCCAGCGATCGGGCAATCTCCGCGGTCCGCTGACCGTCGAAGGCAAATTTTTCCCGGTCCTCGGCGATCTTAAGCAGGACAGCGAAGGTTCCCAGCGTGATGCCGGGCAAGTGCTGCAAGGCAATGGCAAGGGCGGGCAGCACACGTTCGGCCAGATACTCACGGTCGGTCCGGGAGGCCGCAGGGGCACGTTGCACAGCACTCTCTGGTCCCGGGGCGAAGATCGCCGCGATCTCAAGACCCTCGGGCCGGCAGAGCACCAGCACCTGACGCCGGTCGGCGCCAGGAATCCGACCGAGAAGACCGAGCCCCTGTCGCGACCCGCGCCCCTCCGACAGCTGGCCGACCATCAGGGCGGTCTGCTTGTAGGTCTGACCGGCCTGCTCGGCCAGGTCGGCAATGGTCATGGGTTTCCCGGCGGCCGCCACCAGCAGGAGATTGCGCAGCGCCGAGAGGGTCAGAGTCGGAACCCTGGCGCGGACGTTGTAACAAGCCTCGCAGAAGGCCTTGAACTCGGGCCCTTCGAAATCAGGAGAAAATGCCGGCGAGAAAAAGAAGATGAAAGCGCACCCCCCTGCGCCTGAGGCGCACAACAGACAGGGAAAGACTGAAAACATCATAGGCCCAGCCCCTTTCTGCGTCAAAGCCGGAAGCTGGCGGCAGATCCGTCTGGCCATCATGATGGTGTCGTCAAGCGGGCTGTGCCCCGCCCCGCCGGGTCGGTGGTATCGCACCGCATTTTCCGGATGGGTCCCGCAATCTTGCGATCGTCCGGCAAGCCTGGCGGCCCTCGCGGCACCGGGTACCTGAGCCGCATTTTTTCGGCTCTCCTCGGCCGATCCAGCCTGCTGCAAGGGCAGGGCCGAAGTAGTCCGAAACGGCACTGCCAGATCAGATGAGGGAGGTAGCATGACGTGATCTCCGATTGATTATTTGCAAAATGCAATTTACCATAATTACAGGATATTTAAAAAATCGTCAGGATATTGCAATTAGCCATTGACGCGATCAATTGAATCAATTACCTATACGATTGTCGCTTATATAGGAGACATTTCAAATGAACCATGATAGAAAAATCATCAAGGCTGCCGAGCAGTATTTCTGCACATATGCCATCGAGGGCTCGTGGGAAGCCGCAGAGATCACCCGCGAAGCAATGCTGGATGGGACCTTGCAGCTTCAGTCCATGCTGAAGGCTGATGCCAGTGCCAATCCCGAGGCATGGAAAAAGCTCGAGAAGCATGCGAAGGTGGCCGAGGCAGCGGTGTTTGCAGCGGCAGAGCGTGCGCAATACGCCGAGGCTTTTGCCCAGGAGGCTCTGCGGGCGGCACAGGAAGCCCAGGCCCTGGTCGAAGCCTATGTCAGGACAAGGCTCGACCTCGGCCTTCCGCTCGCGGCGTAAAAGGCGACACTGGAAAAACACGAAGGGGCAGGATCACCTGCCCCTTTCCTTTTACCCACCCCCAACCAAGGCTCTGGCCCACTGATGAGCGACAACCAAGTTGGCTGTCAGCGTCAACCGAGATGGCCGGTGGCCCCAGGCGGATGGAGGGCGTAGCCCGACCGTAGGCTGGGGCCACCGGCGTAGCTCTCTTCCGGGGAGCAGGTGCTGGCCGCTGCGGGCCGGTAGGGTCGATGGTCTCTGCGACCAAGCGGAGATCCGACCATGCCGGGCAAACCCGTCACCGACCGGCAAGTGAGAGTCTACAAGACTGATCGTCTCCATTGCAGCCAGCGTGTCGCTGCCGCCCCTGTGGGTTTCGGCGAACGCACCGCCCGCCGGATCGAGGCCGATCCGCGCCTTCCCTCCCAACGCAAGCCCGCCCGTGGCCGTACCGTGTTTGTGCCACGACCTTCCCCGTTGCGGCGGCCCTTGCCGTAATTGCCAATTCTTGATCGCCCGGACTTGAAATTCCCGAATGATCTTTAACAGATTCTTTCGATATCCCGAGCAATTTAGGCGCGGTGAATAATTCATATTGATTGCCGACAAATTCCATGCGATATGTAATTCGTATTCAAGAGAAGGAGAATTTCAATGAATGCAAATCTTTGCCAAGTCACGTATTCGCAGAGCCGATACGAACCAATGACGACGGTTGTCCTGCATAAGGATTTTGGGGAGTGGGGCGCAATCGAGGACGGCCTGGATCCGGTGTTCGATGCTGCGGTCCAACGCCTGATGACGGCGGATGCCAATCAGATCCTCGTCACCCTTGCCTATACTCTGGGTGACGATGAAGTTCATATCGGGCGCGGGTTGCAGATCGCCGAGCTTTCGGAGATTCAGACCTTTACGGATGAACAGTTCGCCAATATGAAATTCTGGGGATACGCGACGACATTGGAAAAGTATGCACTCAAGTGCCATGATACTGTAATCTATAGTGACCACAGGAAACAGGCATATGATGTGATGGGGACCCAATTGCGCTCGCACATCTCGCTGCCAAAACTGCTCGCGCTGATGGAAAAGGAGAAAAAATTGGCCAAGACGGCAGCAAGCGTTCAGGGCGTGTCTGGCTGATTTCTCCGAAAGCGCTTCTGCGACGATGATCCTTTCGTCGCAGAAGCGCGGGACCGCAGGGTCATGTCCTGACTGCCTCTGGCCGAGATCCGGTCATGGTCGACATTTGGCCGGGTCAGATGACGATGGTGGTCTCATGTGCTGCAACTTACCTGCAATATTTTCCACCGGGTTCTCCTCCTGCTGCAAGCCGCGCGCGATTGTTGCCGTCCGTCAGATCATGAAGGCATAGCCCTCAATGGGTCACATCGGGTATCGGCGCATTCAACGCATCGGCCAGCTGACGGATTCGGCGCAGGCTGAGCCCTTCGGGCCTGGCGACCATGCGTTCGATGAAGTCGCGGCAGCGCGCCCGGCCTTGCTCGTCCTCGCAATCCGCAGTCAGTTCGTCGAAGTGCGCAATGGCATCCACGGCGGTCAGCTTCTCCAGGATGAACAACCGCGCACGATCCCGCAGCGGTGCCGGGATATCTGCCGGTTCGTTCGCGGTCATGATCCAGCAGACGCGCGATAGATTGAACGGAATCCGATAGAACGGGCATTCGAAATGCCGTGCGCTGGACGACTCCAGCAGCTGCAGCAACGATGTTGTCAAGCTCGTCGATGCGCCGCTCGTGCTGTAGGCCGTCCCGGCCTTGTCGACCTCATCCACCACCATCACGGGGTTCGCGACTCTTGTCGCCAGGATCGTCTCGACCGGGATCCCGGGCTGTTCGCTTCCCCATCCCTTCTCGGTGCCCGAGATCCGGAAGCCGGCGGTGCCGCCGCCGACATCGATCATCCGGGCGGGTAGGCCTGCAAGCTCAGCCAGCCGTCGCGCATAGTGGGATTTCCCGATCCCGGGCGGCCCGATCAGAATGAAGGGCGGAATGGCAAACCCGTGGCCCCCGGCCGCCAGATGGCGCAGCATCTGCTGCATGATCCAGGTCGACACCTCGCGCATCCAGCCGCTTTCGGCATGCAGCCGGGCCACAAGTTCGTAGACTGCGTCCGAGGTTGTGGGTCCCAAGAGCTGCGCACCTGATCGCGCAAGCTCGATGATTGGCGCGCGCTGATCGCGTTTCAGCGACTGCAGGCCCGCCTTGCGCAACAACCGGTTGTGGACCGCCTCGGCCCGGCGCCGGATCCGACGCTCCGCGTTGAAATCCGGCTGACGCGTGGCATCCTTGCCATGCCGTCTCGTCAGCAAATCCTGCCGGAATTTGGTAAAGCGCGCCTCGATCTGCTCCACCGACGGGACCGAAACGCTGCGCGGAACAACCGCCATCTGGCCCTTCGGCAGATCAGCCATGCGGGTTCCGCCTTTGGTTCAAGCGACCTGGGCTCTCTGCGGCGACATCGGCCGGTTGCTTGCGAGGCCCCATACATGCGTCCCTCATTCCAGTTTCTCCAAGTCGATCAGGCCGCTGCGCACCCGTGCCCGCAACGTGGGCGGCGTCAGCTCGAAGTCATAACCAAGGGAGACATTGCGCAGCAGCGTGCCTCCGGGTGCCCGGGTCTCGGCTGGCCGATGTGTATGGCCGAAAAGCCAGGCTGCGGGGCGGAAGCGGTCGATCAGATCGTCGAGGTTTGACGCGAAGCACGGCGACAGCGAGGTGATCCCCCCTGCAACCGTGGCAGATGGCGCATGATGCGTTACGACAATCGTCTTGCCGGGCCACGGCCTGGCAAGCTCGGTCTCCAGCCACGCCCTTTGTTGCTCATGGACCGCCACGGTATGCAGCGGCCGCAGCGGCCGTTCTGGCCATCCGACCACGATGCTGCGATAGCCATAATCCGGCATCATCTGCCGGGCTCGCCACAGCGATTGCCGGACACCTTCCTCGCCGAACTCCTCTGCGAACAGCCGCATGTCGGTCCAGAGCGTGGTCATCAAGACCCGGGTATCGCCCAGGACCAAGGCCTGGCACTGTCCAAATCCACATCCGACAGCTTCGCAGACCAGCTCCAGATCGCCATCGGCGGTGCCGAGATTGCCGCCGTAATAGTCGTGGTTGCCCGGCAGGACATGGATCTTTTCCGGTGGACAGATGGCCGCAAGCCAGTTGAGCGCTGCTTCCCAGTGCGCGACACCGCTCTCGGTCAGATCGCCGGCGATGATCAGCGCGTCGGCCTGGCGCGCGGCTGTGCGAATGGCTGCGGCAAGGGGCTCGCGGGCGGCAGAGGAAGGATAGTCGTCAAGATGTAGGTCGGCGAGAACGAGGAGTTTCAAAAGGCTGCTCCGGGATGGCAAACTGGGGTCTGGCGGTCCGGCGTTCGGCAGCCGGACCGGTTGCAAGGGGGGGCGTGGTGGAGGGCCATGTGCGGGCCTGATGTGGTCCCCGGTCAGTTTGCAGGTTGCCCTGTCACATCAAGTGCCGAACCGACTTCAGTCGGCGAGGGCGAGAAGATATTCGAGCCGGCCGGTGATCACCTGCGCGTCCGGGGCGTCCGGCGTGACGTCGTAGCCCCGGCAGACCAGACCAAAGCTCAGCTGGTAGACGGCACGGACATGGAAGTCCGACAGCCATTCGGTGATGCCCGGGACGCCGTAGTAGAGCAGGTCTTCGACGAGGTACCAGATGTCGTCCTTGCTGATCGCAGTACCGTCCGCATCAAGGGGGCCAGGGCCGGTGTAAATCTGGTCGGCATAACGTCCTCCGATCAGGGATTCGTGCAACGAATTGCGCAGGGTCCAGCTCATCTTGTGGTAAAGGTCCATACCCTCCATCCGCGACAGAATGCCTTCCGCAAGCACCAATCCATCCATGCCCAGCAGGCATT
Organism: Gemmobacter nectariphilus DSM 15620; assembly: GCF_000429765.1. GTDB lineage: Bacteria > Pseudomonadota > Alphaproteobacteria > Rhodobacterales > Rhodobacteraceae > Wagnerdoeblera > Wagnerdoeblera nectariphila. The sequence continues at coordinate 211,191 of NZ_AUCM01000007.1, forward strand.
CGGTAACTATTGTCGTCACCAGCCATCTGATGCCCGCACAGGCCCGGAGCGTAATATCGGGTTGCAGAAGAGTGTCCGGGTTTCCGGCATACTCATGGCTGAAGCGTTCAAAAATCTCTTTTGCCTCCTGATCGACGGGATCAAGTTCATCAGCCCCATGATCTCTCCGATACAGCGCCCAGATAAATGCGAGATGATCACTCGTGTTGCCAAGCGTGGCCCGGTTGTACAGCCAGTCGATGATCGCGATCTCGGTGGTTGTCAGGTTATTGATGTGTCTCTGCATTGCGGCAGGCCTTTCGGTGATTTGCACAAGACCTACCGGGTCTGAATTGCATCCGGAGCCCGGGGGTGCAAAACTTCGGGCCACCTGTGGTACATTTGCGACGCTTCGGAATTGCACCGCCACCGGTGGAGACTTGCAAATGTGCAGCCAATTCCGGACGTGAACCTATTGCTAGCCGTGGCGCCGGATCGGGGCTGGAAGATTATCCCGGCCTGCATGTCGGGACAGAAAGGCGGCGGGAAACTGGCGAAGAACTTCGCCAGACCGGGACGCCGATCTGACATCTTGCGGTGCTTGCCGTTTTGCCTCTTTGCCACGACAGGCTGAGAGTCCTTCACGGCGGTGATCACAGGCCTCCGCGCGTGACGGAAACCTTATCGCTAGCGGTAGGTTGGTTGCGGCGGGACCGCGATGGCGCGAGCGAGCGCCACGATGCCGGTTTCCAGCTCGATTTCGGAGCGGAGGGGATCAAGGATTTGCGCCTCGTCGGGCAGCAGATCAACGACCAGAGAAATCAGCGCCAGCCGCTGCAGGCGCTCGAGGCCCAGCTTGCGGAACATTCCCAGCACCAGCTCGGCTGCGACCCGCCACCATTCTACCAGTTCTGCCAGGCTCGCCTGAACGCGCTCCGCCAGGGCTGCGGCCTTGAGGGCCTCCTGCCAGTCAGACTGCCGCTTTTGCAATCTGCTAAGCTCGTCCCGCAGCTTTGCGAGCGCCGTACCATGCTCCATCCGGATGTCCTGGACCGCAGCGCGCAGCGAGGGCTGCCGGACAAAAGGATCCGCCTGCGGGTCCCTGCCCGCCTTCTGCACGGCGCCCCGGCATTCCAAGGTGGCGGTCCGTATCCGGGCCGTCGTGGGCGAGAGAAGATCGCCGATATCGTCGGAAATCAGCTGCCGGGTTGTCGCCAGTACAGACTCTGCCTCGCGCAGGCCTTCCTCGCGGGCTGTTCGCTGAAGGGCGTCTTTGCGCGCAGAAAGCTCTGCAGTTTCGGCCCGCAATGCCGCGTTCCGGCGCTCTTCGATGCTGGCGCGACCGCGCTCGTGGAAGGCCGAAGTTTCGGCGATCATCTGCTGTGTGCGCGCCTGGCCCGCTGCGCCCATCAGGTTTCGGGCAAGGGCTTCAGCCGTCTTGCGCAGCATCTCGAGCTCCAACGCCCGTTGTTCTCCCTCCTCGATCCGGCGATCCAGATCGCCGATCTGCGCCTCTCGCGTAGCAATATCCATCGCCTGATACCGGTGCAGCTGCGCGACCGTGCGGTGCCGGGCACCGGTGATCGCCTTTGGTGTCCCGCGCTCGATCCCGGGCACGTGACGGGCCGCGATCTCGCTGGCGATATCCTGCAGGCGCGAGGCGACGGCCGGGGTCATCACTTCGCTCATCCTTAACCCATCCGCCCGCCGCGCGGGCATCTGGAAATGCGCATGCGGGGCCGCCTCGTCTCGATGGACCGCCAGTGCGGTCAACTCGTTGCCCAGCTGCGCACAGATCGCTTCGGCGATTTCGCGGTACATGGCGTCTTGTTGCTCTATGGCTAGCGATAGAACGTCCGCCTGGACCAGATGGCCGAAGGTGATGATGCCACCGGTCATGACGGCTACAGTCTTCATCTTCGCCGCGCGCTGCGGCTGCGTCAGCGCGCGGCGGGTCAGCATCAAGTCGCGGTACTCAACCGCTGAGGGACCTGGAGCGCAGGTATTGAGATGCGAGCGCGCAGAATCGACATAGTCTGGCTGAGGGCCCACGCGGGCATCGTGCAGGATCTGGAACCTCGTTCGATCCGTGTTGTAGTGCTCAAGACGGACAGAAATGCCCTTCGGATTGCTCCCGGAAATTTGCTTCTTGTGTTCAGTCATTTCAAATTCCTGTCCCCTTGAATTTCTATTCTCGTGCGCAATCATATAACCTACTAGCCGTAGACTATTCGAAAGGCGCAACTCTTACTTTTTGGTTGAAATCAGAAGCACCCGTCAAGAATAAGGTGGTAGAAAAATTCACCAAAGCAAGAGCGGGAAGGATGTTTTTGAAACATTTTGACTTGAGTTATTCCGGCTTGGATTCATCTCAGATTATTAACGCCGCGTTAAAGGTCGTGAGATGAATTCGAAATAAAAACATACAAGGCCTGAATCGCTATTGCTTTTCGTGAAGCTGAGACAATTTGCAATATGCATTGCGCGAAAGGATAGATCATGAATGCACATGTTTCCGAAGACGGGGGCGCAAATGACCATAGCGGCCCGATCATAGAAATCAGGCTGCGCGAGGACTTCTTGAGCCACGACGCACAGTGCGAGGCCGATATGGCAAGCCGCATCTTCGACAAGACGATCCGCCGGTTCGAGATGGCCGACGTCAGACATCTGATCGCAGTCTTCGTCTATGCCCAGGACAGCGAGGGCCGCGATCCGGAAATCACCATCGCGACGCTGGACGAGATCCGGGAAATCTCTGGCGTAAGACCGGCCGGGATGCACTACCTCGGTTATGCTGCGATGTTCGACGCCGACGCCAGGGAGTACTTTGCAGATTGCGGCGGTGATTACAGAGCCATAGCCCTTCAGGAACTCGCCGATGAACTCCGGTCCATCATCTCACCTGAGGAAAGCGCCACGCCGGCGCCGCGTTGAAGATGAAGATGAGAGTGTTAGGGCTTCTGTGTATGGCTGATTGGGTCCATGCTTCCTGAGAGGAGTAGTGACGATGACGATAGGTGATGTCGTCGAGTATGATCAGGTCGAACTTGGCGGGCTTGGCGAGGGCGGCTTCGAGTTCCAGGCCGCGTGGCGCGGCTTGGAACTCGATGGTGCCGGTGTAGAGGACGCGCCTGCCAGCCTCGATCAGGGCATGGCCGACGGCGCACCGCAGGTGAGTCTTGCCCGCGCCCGAGTTGCCGATGGCGATGAGGTTGGCGCCGGTCTCGACCCAATCCACTGCAGCCAGCGCATACCCCGGACCCGCGTCACCCCGGGCATGGCCTTGAAAGTCGAGGGTGGCCAATGTCTTGCCGCCAGGAAGCCGGGACTGCTGGAGGTGGCGCGCCTCGCGCTCGGCCAGTTCGGGTTCAGCGAGGGTGGCAAGGAAGCGGGAGGCAGGCCAACCCTCTGCGTCTGCGCGTTCGACCAGTGCCTGTCAATGGCGCTGGAAGCTAGGCAGGCGCAGTGCGTTGAGCATGGTGGACAGCGCGTGGATATCCACGGGGCAGGGAGTGGCAGGGGCGGTCATGCGCAGTCCGAAGCCGTCCAGTTCAGTCAGTGCAACGGGCGTGTCGTCCGAGAGAGTCCGCTGTGGAGGAGCCAGTCGTTCCTTCAGGTCGCGGGCCTCGGGCAGTTCCCCCAGATCAAGGCCGTCTGCTCTGATTGAGCAAATGATCGTGGCGTGGGACTATCCTGAATTTTGTGCGCTGACGTGGTAACTGCTCGCAGAGGAGACCCACGTATGAGCATCGATAAAGACCTGCTGGACCGGCTGATGGAAGGCCGCTCGCCTAGCGATCTGTTTGGCAAGACCGACATCCTGGCGGAACTGACCAAGGCACTGGCGGAACGTGCGCTGAGCACGGAGATGGACGTCCATCTCGATGAAGAGTGCGCCGAAGAAGCGCCTGAGGGCCAGAACCAGGCCCCCAATCGCCGTAACGGGCGCAGCCAGAAGACGGTGACCACCGACAGCGGCAAGGTAGTTTTGGACATCCCCCGTGACCGGAACGGCACGTTCGATCCGATGCTGATCGCCAAGTATCAGCGGCGCTTTCCCGAGCTCGATCGCAAGATCGTCAGCATGTATGCCCGTAGAATGACCACCCGCGAGAGTGAGCCATTGAGGCGCCATTGGTTCGAGCCCAATGGCGAACGGTCATATCGAGGAAATCTACGGCGTCGAAGCCTCGCCCAGCCTGATTTCCGCGATCACCGACGCGGTGATGGAGGAGGTCACTGCCTGGCAGAACCGCCCTCTGGAGCCCAGCTATCCGATCGTCTTCATGGACGCGATCCGGGTCAATATCCGCAGCGACGGGGCGGTCTCGAACAAGGCGGTCTTCGTGGCCCTGGCGGTTTTGCCGGATGGCACGCGGGACGTTCTGGGCCTGTGGTTCCAGGCCAATGAGGGCGCGAAGTTCTGGACCAAGGTTCTCAGCGACCTGCGCAACCGGGGCGTCCAGGACATCCTCATCGCCGTCGTCGACGGGCTGAAGGGCTTCCCTCAGGCTATATCGAGGCGGCCTTTCCACAGACGCGGGTTCAGACCTGTATCGTCCACCTCCTGCGCCATTCCATGAACTTCGCCAGTTACAAGGACCGCAAGGCCGTCGCCGCCGCTCTAAAGGCGATCTACACGGCGGTGGATGCTGACGCGGCCGAACTGGTCCTGGTCGGGTTCGAGGACAGCGATCTGGCCAAGCGGTATCCGGCGATCGCGCCCAGCTGGCGCCGGGCCTGGAACGAGGTCATTCCGTTCCTCGATTATCCGCCCGAGGTCCGCAAACTGATCTACACCACGAATTCCATTGAGGCCTTGAACTCGAAGATCCGGCGCGCCGTCCGCACCCGGGGCCACTTCCCCAGCGACGATGCGGCTGCGAAATTGATCTATCTGGCGCTCAATGCTACATCCACCGAGTGGAAGCGCTCCATCCGCGAATGGCACGCTGTAAGATCGCAGCTCGCCATCATGTTCGAAGACCGCTTCCCAATGGCCTGACACAACGCGTCAGGCACAAAATTCGGCACAGTCTCTATGGCGTTGCCGTATGGCATGCGCTTCAGTTGTTTCACCAATCGAGATCTTCGCCGCCGATTAGGTTGGCCGTCGTCGGCACTGGTCTGACGAGGACAAGATCCGGATCGTCGAGGAGAGCCTGCGTGGTTATGTGCTACGCACAGGCACGTCGAGCGACGGCCTCATCAATGGCTACCTTTCATTGACGATGAAGTCCTGCAGCGCCCCGTTGATGACGATCTGCGCAAAGGAGCTGTGCTGGTCCAGCCCGGCGATGGGCCGCAGATGCACGCCAGGGCATCCGGCCAGATGGGCGGCATGTGCCACGTCGATCGGATAATCTGCCCCGTGCCACACATCCACCTGGCAGCGCCCCGAGGCGGCGCGCAGATCGGGTTCGACATCCAGTTCGGCCGCGTCGAATTGCGCCCACAGCCGGCGCATCAGGAGACGCCCCCTTTTGTCTTCGGCTGAAGCCAGGAAATCCGCCGTGCAGCTGGTGGGGGGCGAGGCACACAGGACCTTTTCAGCCTCCAGCCGCAGCCCGTAGCGGATCGCCCCGAACCCGCCGGCCGAGGTTCCCATGCACAAAAGGCGCGAGGTCTGGCGATCTTGCAGCAGACCTCGCAGCGCGGCCATCATGCCATCCAGATCCTCCGCAAGGGCAGGGACCCCGGCGATATAAAGGGTGCGGCCTGAATCGCGCAGGTAGATCGCGGAATGCCCGGCGGCGGCGCAGAACCTGTCGATGTATTCGATGGGGACCATCGCCTGATCCGCCAGGCCGGTGAACACCAGCAGCGTGGTTCCGGTTTCGCCTTGCGGGCTGACGGTCACATCCTGACCTTCATCAACGACCAGCGGCCGCCGCAGGGCCGTGTCCGGCGGCAGGGCGGCGATCATCGCGGCGGTCTCGGCCAGTTCGGGATTATCTGCCCGATGCGTGGCCAGCAGATTCCGGGCCTCTTCTGCTTGCCCGGTCAGGGCAAGGATCAGGGCCTGCTCGCTTGCCTTGCCCTGCGCCCTGGATGGGTCAAGGACGGCCCTTCTGGCTTGCAGCCGCGCGGCCATCTCGGGCCATCTGGCGATCAGGCGGCCGGTCAGATCCTGCTTTGGTTCCGGCGGAAATTCCGCAAGGACGGCATACAGGTCCGGCAGATCGGGGCAGCTTTCGCATTCGGCGATGATCCGGTCCAGGACCTGGCCGATTTCCTGTACATCGGCGCGCTGCACGGCAATCTGGTAGGCCAGTGCCAGCCGCAGCTTCAGCCCCTTCGCAGTGTCGGGCATGGCGGCGGCGCAGGCATCGGCCGCGGCCAGGTCGCCCTGCTGCAGATGGTGCATCCCCAGCTGGTGGCGCGCACCGGCTTCTTGCGGAAAGCGCTCCAGCAGTTCTGTCAGGGTTTGGGCGCGGCCTGCCTTGTCCCCGATGCGGTTCTGGATCCGCGCCTGCAGTTGCAGCGCCCGTAGCGTGTTTGCCCCCGCCTTGCGGGCGGCCTGAATGGCGGCCAGCGCGTCGCTGTCCTGCCCAAGCGCCAAATGCGCCGTCGCGGCAAGCACCTGCACATCGGATCGTGCCCGCAGCTTGGGGCGCATGTCCTGCAGCAGCGCCAGGGCGCAGGCCGGATCGTCTGCCTTCAACGCCTCTCGGGCCATGATCAGCAACGGGGGCAGCTTGGGTTCGGGCATCAGGGACGTTCCTCCCTGAACGGCATTCATAGGCAACTGGCGAATTCCCGGAGGACGCCAACAAGGCCTCAGTTCTTGATTCCTGACGCTGGGTCAAGTCCCCAGGGTTGAGTTGCAAAGTCTTTTTCCACCCAGATCGTCATGCCGCAACGACAGGACCATGCATCTGGATGGTATCCCCAGCGGCTTGCCAGCGCGGCGACCGGCGCGCAGATCGTTCTGCGCAGCATGGGCGCTGATGCCGGCATCCTGCCGGGGGACGCGCTGGACAGTGGCCCGGATCCCTGGCTTGCGGACCGATCTGGTAATCCTGGTCGCCGGTGCCATCGCGGCCCTTGATACTGTCGGCGTCAGAAGAGTGTCCGGCGGCGCATGCCTGGGCGTTCTTCAATGCGCGCGGGTGCTGACCGTTTCGAGGCCAGGTCAACCATGGCTGGCACCACTGCCCGGACGACAGGCGATGTTTGGGCGGCCGATATCTTTAGGGACCGGCCGGGTCACGCAGCGCGCCCGGACCCGCCTGACGGGCGGGGGGCGTCCTTGAACACGGGCCAGGGGGGCTGTTGCCCCCCTGGCGCCGCATCACAAGATGACGATGCTGTCCGCCAGGCCGTCCAGCGTGCCCGCGCCGACGATCACCACCGTGGTGCCTGCGGCAGCAAAGTCCAGCACCGCATCGCCCGAGGCATTCACGCTGCCAAAGGTATCGACCACCTGCCCGGCCGTCAGCGTCCCATAGGTCGCCGCCCAGATCCAGCGGCCAAGCGCCAGCGTATCGCCTTCGGTCGCGCTGAAATCTTCCAGCCGGTTCCAGCCGGCATCGCGCCAGAAGTCGAACTGATCGGCCCCCGCGCCGCCCCAGATCCGGTCAAAGCCGGGCCCGGCAACGATCGTGTCGGCGCCATCGCCGCCATAGCCGACATCGTTGCCCTTGCTCAGATAGATCAGGTCGTCCCCGGCCCCGCCGTAGACCGTATCGTGATCGAACCCGCCGGTCAGTTCATCTGCGCCGGCGCCGCCATGGATCAGGTCGTTGTCGGCCCCGCCGCCCACACGGTCGCCATTGCCGCCGGCCCAGATCGTATCCTGCCCGGTCGAGCCCCACAGCTCGTTGATGCCCCCGGCGCGGGCGTCGATCAGATCGTTGCCGAGGCCGCCCCCGACCAGATCGTTGCCGGTGCCGCCGATCACCCTGTCGTTGCCGGCCCCGGCCCAGATCTCGTTGGTGCCTTCGGACAAGACGAGCTCGTCATCCCCCTCGCCGCCCCAAAGGGTATCGTTGCCGGCATCGCCGCGCAGCGTGTCGTTGCCCAGGCCGCCGATCAGCAGATCGCCTCCATCGCCGCCATGCAGCTGATCGTCTCCATCGCTGCCGCTCAGCATGTCATTGCCGGCGCCGCCATGGATCGTGTCGTTGCCAGCCCGGCCATCGATCGTATCGTTGCCGGACCCCAGCGTCAGAAGATTGTTCTGGAAATTGCCAAACGCCCTCCAGCTGATGTTGCCGACCGTCTCGAAGCCTTCGATCGAGGCCAGCGTATCCTCGCCATTGGTGGTGCCCACGGCGCCCAGCAGCCCGCTGCCCAGATCGACCCGGCCGACAAAGGCATTGGCGGCAAAGCTGGTGGTATCGGCATAGACCAGGTCGAACCCGTTGCCGCCGTCGAACAGATCGCGGCCGGTGTCGACATGCAGGGTATCGTTGCCATCGCCACCATAGAGCAGATCGTCGCCGGCATCGCCACGGATCAGGTCGTTGCCATAGTGGCCATAGAGCGTGTCATTGCCATCGCCGCCACGAATGGTGTCCTGCGAGGCGCCCGAAAGCGCGCCATGGATCAGGTCGTTGCCACCGCGCCCGTCCAGCAGGTTGCTGCCACCGCGCCCGTCCAGCAGGTTGTCCGCATCATTGCCAAGCAGCGTGTCGTTATAGCTGCGGGTCCCGCGAACCTCCTCGATATTGCGCAGCGTGTTGCGAAAGGCGGTGCCCAGCCAGAAACCTGTGGCCGTATTGGCCGCCAGATCGACCTGAACGCCCGAGGTCATCTGGTTGCGGTCATAGCGCACCCGGTCCACCCCGCCGCCACCGTCGATCACATCGTTGCCGCCGCCGGTGATGAAGGTCTCGCGCCCGTTGCTGCCGACCATCGCGTCCGACAGGCGGGTGCCGTAGATTTCCAGCCGCCCGGTTCCCAGACGGGTGATGGTTTCGGTATTGCCATAGCCGTCGTTCAGCACCAGTCCCTGGCTCAGGTCGATGTCCAGCGCCTGGGACGCGCTGTCCCATTCGAACCAGTTGCCGCGGAAATCCAGCCGGACGGCGGTATTCTCGTGCAGGTTCAGGTTGTAGCTGTCCGCCCCGCGGCCGGCCATGACGGCCATCCACCACTGGGTATCGGCGGTGGTGATGGTAAAGATGTCGGCCCCATCGGTGCCATAGACGGATGGGCCGCCATTGCCGTTCAGCGCCCGGCCCAGGTCGACCAGCGTGTCGACGCCCACGCCGACCTTCTGCACCTGGCCGGTGTTGGTGTTGCCATTGAAGCTGAAGCTGATCGAGGTTGCCGGGCCTTGATGATAGACCAGATCCTGCCAGCCGCCATCAAGCCGGATGCCGGAAAAGTCGATCCTGTCATTCCCGCGCGATCCAAGGATCACGTCGCCCGCGTCATCCGGGACGGTGCCGGGGTTGATCGTGTCATTGCCATCGCTGCCGCGCAGCTCGTCGGCAAAGGCCGAGCCGATGAAGGTGATGCCCGAGGTGATGCCGTCGGGCATCAGCACGCGGTTGAGCCCGCTCATGCCCGAGGCATCCACGGTGATCGGCTGGCGCGACATCAGCGCCAGGATCGGGCCCTCGTTTTCGTCATATTGCAGCGCGTCCAGCGCGGCGGCCATTTCGGTCAGGGTCCAGGAAATGCCCGTCACCTGTGCGACCACGGTGTCAGAGGCATTGCGGGTGGTCCAGCCGTTCAGCGTGCCGGTGAACGTATCGGTCTGCTGATCCGCGCTCAGCCCGGTGCCTGTCAGGGTGGTCGTGGCCCCGGTCGCCGGGCTTTGCAGCACGACGGCGGTGGGCGAGACGCTGATCAGGTCCAGTTCGCCGTCAAAGGCATAGTCGAAGAACGGAACCTGAGAATAGTAGTCCAGCGGAAAGGGGCCGGTCAGCGTGACATACATGCGTAAAACTCCTGGGTCTGGAAGGCGTGGGTGGCCTGGCAGTTTCTCTGGCCAGCTAACCACAGCCGTCCCGTGCCTCAAACCCTTTTTGTCCCGCGCTACAAAATGACGATGCTGCCGACCAGATCGTCCAGCGTGCCCGCGCCGCCCACGACCACCGTGGTGCCAGCCGCGCCAAAGTCCAGCACCGCATCGCCCGAGGCATTCACGCTGCCGAAGATATCGACCACCTGCCTGGCCGTCAGCGCCCCATGGGTGCCGGCCCACATCCAGCGGCCAAGCGCCAGCCTGTCGCCTTCGGCCGTGCTGAAATCCTCCAGCCGGTTCCAGCCGGCGCCGCGCCAGAAATCGAACTGATCCGCCCCCGCGCCGCCCCAGATCTGGTCAAAGCCGGGTCCTGCCACGATCGTGTCGGCGCCATCGCCGCCATGGCCGACATCGTTGCCCCGGCTCAGATAGATCAGGTCATCCCCGGCCCCGCCGTAGACCGTATCGTGATCGACCCCGCCGGTCAGCTCGTCAGCGCCGGCGCCGCCATGGATCAGATCGTTCCCGGCCCCGCCGCCCACACGGTCGCCATTGCCGCCAGCCCAGATCGTATCATTGCCGGCCGCGCCCCACAGCTCGTTGATCCCCCCGGCGCGGGCGTCGATCAGATCGTCGCCCGGGCCGCCGCCGACCAGATCGTTGCCGGTGCCGCCGATCACCGTGTCATTGCCGTCCCCGGCCCAGACCTCGTTGTCGCCTTCGGACAGCTCGACACGGTCGTCCCCCGGACCGGCCCAGACCGTATCGCGTCCCTCCCCCGGCCGCAGCAGATCGTTGTCCGCCCCGCCGATCAGCAGATCGTCGCCCTCATGGCCGGTCAGCGTGTCGGGGCCGCCCCAGCCGCGCAATGTGTCGTTCCCTGTCCCCCCGGCCAGGCGGTTGCGCCCTTCGGTGCCGTCGCGAACCATGCCAGGTCCGGGGCCGGGCACCGGCAGCGGCGCCAGGCCCCCCAGCGGGTCCAGCCCGAAATCGGCCAGCCGCAGCGCCCGCCCCGTGGCCGAAACCACCTCGACGGTCGAGCCTTGCCAGCCAAGCCGCGCGCCCGTGGCCGTGCTGGCAAAGTCCATGCGGGAAAAGTCGCGCAGCATGGGAAAGGCCGACAGGTCGATCCGGTCAAGCGCCGGGTCGAAATCGGTGATCCGGGTCAGCGCGCCATTATGGGCCGGCACGAAAAGATCGGCCCCCGCCCCCCCGGTCATCACCGCCGCCCCCCCGGCACCGATCAGGATGTCATCGCCGCCCCCTCCGGTCATGGTGACGGCCCCGGCGCCGCCGATCAGCAGATCGTTGCCCGCCCCGCCCGTCAGCACGGCCGCCGAGGGCCCCGCCTGCTGCGGCAGGCCCAGCACCCCCAGATCCGCGGCCAGCCGGGCCAGCCCAGGGCTTTCGCCGCCTGCAACGATGTCCAGCCGCACGGCACCATCTGCCCCCGTCACGGCGCGCATCGCCAGCGCGGTGACATTGCCGGGGGCCTCGTGGGTCCAGGCCAGCGCGGCCAGATGCACCAGCCGCCCCGTGGGCAACAGCAGGAACAGGCTGACCCCGTCATCGCCGCCGCCCGCCACCACATAGGCCCGCCCCGCCACCACGGCCGAGGCCAGCGCCGAGGCGGTCTCGATCCGGCTGTTCAGCGTGTCGATGGCATGGAACAGCGGCGTCATCTTGCCGGTGTCGGACAGGCGCAGCACGCTGAGGCTGGAACTGGCCGCCCCGGCCACCACCAGCAGCCGCTGTCCGCCAAGGGCGACGATCTCCAGCGCCGAGGGCGCGCCGATGCCCAGCCCGCTTTCGATGCCCAGCGACTGCACCAGCTCTGGCCCGCTGCCGGGCCGGGCGATGTAGCTGTCCAGCCGGTGCCCGGCGGTCGAGGCGGCGACCAGCACCGCCCCCGTCCCGGTCGCGGCCGCCGCCAGCAGATTGGCGGCAGTCCCCTTGGCACTGGCCGCACCGCTGGGGGCGGCTGTCAGCGCCGTGCCCGACAGGGTCCAGGCCAGCGGCGCCCCGCCGCCGCCAGGCAGGCCAAAGACCAGATCCGCCCCGCCGGTCGAAACGCTGGCCACGGCTGCCAGATCCGCCGCCCCGCCCGCGATCGTGGTCATCTGCCGGTCAAGCTGGCCATCGGCCAGCAGCGCCGCCCCCGATGCCGCCGCCAGGTCTGCCCCGGCCACGATCAGCAGCCCCTCTCCCCCGACCGCGTCCCCGACCAGCGCCAGCCCTGCCGGGCCATGCAGCTGCGCCGCCGAGGGCAGGGCCAGCCCGTTCAGCGCCGCCAGCCCCCCATCGGCCCCCAGCGCAAAGGCGCTGATCCCGCCGGTCATCGCCGCATGGCGCGAGATCGCGTAAAGCCGCGCCCCCGCCCCTTCGCCGCACAGCACCAGATCGCCAATCCCGGTCAGGAATCCCGCCTCGGCGGCAGAAATCCACTGCACCTGCCGCAGAATGTCCATCTGCGCACCCCGTCCGTTTCACACCCGGGTCCAGCCTTGCGGACCGGGGCGGCCGGGGGGCGGCCGCAACTGTGGCGGGATGCGGGCTTTTGGCAACAATTCTACGCCAATGCGCCCGATCACGGGCCCCGGATCGCCCCGGTTTCGCCTTGCAATCCCCCTCAAGCAGGGCGACTCTGCGCTCCGCGCTGCGCAGGGAGATGCGATGTCGACGAAGATTGCCGTGGCGGGCCTTGGATATGTGGGCCTGTCGAATGCCATTTTGCTGGCGCAGAAGAACCGCGTGACGGCGGTGGACATCGACCCGGCCCGCGTCGCCCTGGTGAATGCCGGGACCTCGCCGATCCAGGATGCCGACTGCAGCGAATGGCTGGCCTCGGGGCGGCTGGATCTGACCGCGACCACCGATGCGGCCACCGCCTATGCCGGGGCGAATTTCGTGGTGATCGCCACCCCCACCGATTATGATCCGGACACCAACCGCTTTGATACCTCGTCGGTGGAAAAGGTCATCGCCGAGGTTCTGGCGGTGAACCGGGGCGCCGCCATCGTGATCAAATCCACCGTGCCGGTGGGCTTTACGCTGCGGATGCGCGCGACGACAGGCTATGACAACATCCTGTTCAGCCCGGAATTCCTGCGCGAAGGCCGTGCGCTCCATGACAACCTGCATCCCAGCCGGATCGTGGTGGGGCCCGACACGCCCTCGGCTCACCGCTTTGCCGCGCTGCTGCAGGAAGGCGCGGCCGATGCGGATGTGCCGATGCTGTTCCCCGGCTCGACCGAGGCCGAGGCGATCAAGCTGTTCGCCAATACCTATCTTGCCCTGCGCGTGGCCTATTTCAACGAGCTGGACAGCTATGCCCTGATGCACGGGCTGGACAGCGCCAAGATCATCGAAGGGGTAGGGCTCGACCCGCGGATCGGCACCCATTACAACAACCCGTCCTTCGGATATGGCGGCTATTGCCTGCCCAAGGACAGCAAGCAATTGCTGGCCAATTATTCCGACGTGCCGCAGAACCTGATCGCCGCCGTGGTCGAGGCGAACCGCACCCGCAAGGATTTCATCGCCGACCGCATCATCGCCGCCAATCCGCGCGTGGTGGGCGTCTATCGTCTGGTGATGAAGGAAGGGTCCGACAATTTCCGCCAGTCGGCCATTCAGGGCATCATGAAACGGGTCAAGGCCAAGGGGATCGAGATGGTGGTCTATGAGCCCTCGCTGACCCAGGACGATTTCTTCCGCAGCCGCGTGATCCGGGATCTGGATGCCTTCAAGGCGGAATGCGACCTGATCATCGCCAACCGCCGCACCCCGGAACTGGACGATGTGGCCGACAAGGTCTTTACCCGGGATCTGTACGGCAAGGATTGAGCGGGGGACTTGCTTTCCATGGATGGGCCGGTAATGGTCAGCCATCAGAGATCAAACAGAAAGATTTTCTATAATGTCTGCACTACTTGCCGAAGGTAACAATTTTCGCATCAGCTCCAGTTTTGGTGCAGCGGTGATTGAAGGAACGCTTAACGACAAGGTACAAGGATCAGGTCGGACAATCACATTTTACATCGAGCAACTGGCGCCTGAATTTCGGACAGTTTATGTTGAAATTCAGCCATCTACGGGACACACAGAAGATTTTTGGGACAATTTCTGGTCCAATAAGATCGGTGGGGAGCCGGCCGATCAGTTTGCGCTCTCAAAATACGTCAGCGTTGATGGTGTTGCAGGTGTTTTCAGCATGACACTGAATGCCGATACTTTCCCGGAGGGAATCGAGACGTTTCGTCTGGTGGTTTATAGTGGTGTACTTGGAGCCGAATTTATTTCGGCTGATTTTGTTGTCATCGACGATGATAGCGGTGTGCAACCGGTTTCTCATGTTGGCACTGCAGGCAATGACAAATTGCAGGGCGGTCAAGGCGCCGATGTGCTGGATGGGGGTGCAGGAAACGACCTGCTGATCGGCGGGGCGGGGAATGATGTGATCATCGGAGGAATTGGCAACGATGCGCTCTGGGCCGGGGCTGGAGATGACACGATTCTTGGCGGCACCGGCAACGACACGGTCGGGGGCGGCCTTGGCAACGATCTGATCGACGCCCGCGCCGGTGGCCAGAACGAGCTGTGGGGCGCGGCCGGCAATGATACGATCCGGGCCGCTGACACTGGCGACAATGTGGGCGGCGGGGTCGGGAACGATCTGATCCATGGCGGCGCCGGCGCAGATGAACTGACCGGCGGGTTCGATCACGACACGGTTTACGGCGGGGCCGGGGACGACCTGATCTATCTGAGCAAGGGCAACGATGTCGGCGATGGCGGCGATGGCGCCGACACGATCGTTGCCGGGCCCGGTTTTGACCGGATCTGGGGCGGCGCGGGGGCCGATCAGTTCGACTTCTGGCGCGGCGCGGGCTGGAACCTGCTGGAGGATTTCAGCGCCCCCGAGGGCGATACGCTGGCGCTGAGCCGCGGGCTTTGGACTGGCACACATGGGGCGCTGACGGCCGGTCAGGTGGTCGATACCTTTGGCAGCGTGAATGCCTCGGGCGATGCGGTGCTGGACTTTGCTGCCGCGGGCACCACGGTGGTGATCGTCGGCGCAGGCACACTGGACGGCCTCGCGGACAGCATCGTCGCTCTGTAAGGGCGCACCTGCCCGCCTGCAGGTGCAGCCGCACGCGCGGCGCCCTGCGCTGGATGCCCTGGGTCCGATCGCGCTAGCCCCGGACCCAGGGCATCCGGCGGCATCTTCCGAATTCTCTCAGGCCGGCCTGTCCCGTTTACCCGCCCTTAACGCGGAGCGGGCAGGCTTGATGCATTCATCCGGCACCAGAACGGGCCAGGGCTGCGGCTGACGCGGCCCCTGTCCGTCGCTGAAGGGCCACCCGGGGGGCGCTGACCCGCAGGCCCCGATCTGGTGCTGCCATGTCTGCCGATCCCTTTCCTGTTGCCAAAGCGGGCATCCCCATCGGGGGGCCTGTCCTGATGTCGATCAGTGCCCAGGCGCTGCCATCCCCGGGCGAGACGCCTTTCTGGTTCCTCACCGGGGCCGCGGGCTGGGGGGTGGCGCTGACAGGCGCCTGGCAGCTGGCGCTGGGGCGCGGTGTGCGGGTGGGCCTGCTGGACAGCGGGCTGAACGCGGGCCATTCCGATTTCCTGGCAGGGCAGGCGCTGTCCGGGGCGACGGATCAGGCGCTCAGCGATGCCCATGGCACGCGGGTGGCCGGGCTGATCGCGGGCCGGATCGACAATGCCATCGGCGGCATGGGCGCGGCGACAGGGGCCGTTCTGCTGGCCGAGCGGATGGATTTCACCGCCCAGCCCGCCCCCGCCACCATGGCCGAGGCATTGCTGCGGCAGACGGCGGTGGATGTGTCGAACAACAGCTGGGGCTGGTCGCGGGCCTTTGCCGACAATTTCCGCACCATCGCCTTTCAGCCGGTGTCCGGCGCAATTCTGGATGGCGCGCGCGAGGGGCGGGGCGGGCTGGGCACCGTCTGGGTCTTTGCCGGCGGCAACGGGCGGCTGATGAGGGACGGCCAGAACCATGGCGACGATTCCAACTTTCACAACCTGACCAATGCCCGCCAGACCATTGCCGTCGGCGCCAGCGATGCCGAGGGCAAGGTTGCCTTCTTTTCCAGCCCTGGCGCCAATCTGCTGCTGGTGGCGCCAGGCCAGGCGCTGACCACCACCGACGGGCTGGCCGAAGGCGCGACCGGCCGCGCCTGGGTCACGGGCACGTCCTATGCCGCGCCGCTGGTCTCGGGGACGGTGGCGCTGATGCTCGAGGTGAACCCGGGCCTTGGCTACCGCGATGTGCAGCAGATCCTGGCGATGACCGCCCGCCCGCTGGCCAGCGCCCCCGGCACGGCGAATGGCGGGGCGCAGGTGAACGGCGGCGGGCTGGTGTTCAGCCGCGATGCAGGCTTTGGCCTTTTGGATGCCGAAGCCGCGGTGCGGCTGGCCCGCCGCCACCAGGGCGGCGCCACCGCGGCCACCGAGGCCGCGCTGACCGCCCTGCCTGACACGGACGAGACGGCCCCCGACCCTCTGGAGCACCGCATCACGGTCTCGGTGGCCGCGCCCGAAGGCGGGTTGCGGGTCGAATGGGTGGAACTCGACCTGACCTTGCGCGATGCCGATCTGCGATCCATGGCGATCGAGCTGGTCTCTCCGGCCGGAACCCGTACGGTGATCGCGCCGAACCTGACAGCGGTCGGGGGCACCACCTCGCTGGCCTTCACCTTCACCAGCGCCGCCACCTGGGGCGAGGATGTGGCCGGCGACTGGACGGTGATCCTGTCGCACCCTCAGGCCAGCACCGGCTTTGCGCTGGCCCGGGCCGAGCTGCGGTTCTTTGGTGCGACCGGGGGCGATGATGGCACGCGCTGGTTCACCGATGCCTGGGCCGGGCTGGCCGGCGCCGATCCGGGGCGCCAGACGATCGGCCATGCGGCGCAGGGGCCAGGCACGCTGAACTTTGCCGCCGTGCGCGGCGATGTCATGCTGGATCTGCGGGACGGCGCCGGGGCGCTGGACGGGGTGGGCTTTGATCTGGTCAGCGCCTTTGACCGGGTGATCGGCGGGGCCGGGGCCGACAGCCTGGGCGGCGCGCGCGGGGACGACCGGCTGGCAGGCGATGATGGCGCCGATACGCTGGCCGGACGGGCCGGCGATGACTGGCTGGACGGCGGGGATGGCGATGACCGGCTGTCTGGCGGCGCCGGCGATGACACGCTGATCGGCGGGGCCGGGCGTGACCGGCTGCGCGGCCAGGCCGGGCAGGATGTGCTGACCGGCGGGGATGGCGACGACTGGCTGCATGGCGGCGATGGCGATGACACGCTGATCGGCGGGGCCGGGCGCGATGTGCTGACCGGCGGGGCCGGGGCGGATGTGTTCGTCCTTGGCACAGCCGATCCGGGCACCGGGCGCGACCGGATCACCGATTTCACCCCGGGCGAGGACCGGATCGACCTGTCGGCCCTGGCATCTGGCCTGACCTTTGTCGGGGCAGCGCCGTTTTCCGGCCACCCGGGCGAGGTGCGCCTTGGCCCCCAGGCCATGCGGCTGATGGTCGATCTGGATGGGGATGCCCGCGCCGATCTGGCCGTCGATCTGCCAGGTGTGGCCTGGCTGATGCCGGAGGCATTGCTGCTTTGAAGCGAATCGAATGCGCGCAATTCGTGCAACTCTGAATTGCAATTACCCCTGGTCAATTCGCGCATTACAATAAATCATAACGCGGCATGAATTCCACGGACCGGCCGCGATTCCAGTCAATTCAGCCCCGCAGCCACCCCCGAATAGGGGGGGTATGTAAAATTTCTCGGTTAATGACCGATTAAATGGTTTCCTGTTGCAATTTGATTAATAGTGTATGGATCGGGGGGGCGAAGAGCCTTTTTTACACGAGCGGCCTGGTGCGCGTGATCGATTCACGCGGCAATTCTGCTTGTCTGCTTGTGTCCTGAAACATTTTTGGTCGGGAGCTATTCTCTATGCCTGTCACGCTCAATGTTGGTGCGTCCGAAACCTATGCCATGATTGCCGATGCGCTGGCCGCCGCATCCGGGACCTATGCCGGCGAAGCCGAGGTGATCATCCAGATCGAGGCTGGCACCTATGCCGAGAACCTGACGATCAACCGGGCCGGGGTCTCGCTGGTCGGGGCCAATGCGGGCATCGTTGCCGATGGCAACCGCAGCGATGAAACCATCATCAATGGGTATATCGGCATCTTTGGCGACGGTGCCTCGGTCGACGGGATCACCGTACAGGATGGCGGCGCGGTTCTGGGCCAGAACGCCGGGATCTATGTCCAGGCGGACAATGCCAGCATCGAGAACACGATCTTCGACCGCGACGGTGGCTTCGGCACGTTCCGTGGCGTCATTACCGCGACCGGGTATGGCGAGGGGCTGGAAGTTGCCGGATCGAGCTTCTCCGGCTGGGCCACGGGGATCTATCTGAACCCCGGCGCGACCTCGGCCACGATCACCGGCAACGGCTTCGATGGCAACAATGTCGGCATGTCGATCGACTATCCCGCCTCGGGCACGGTCAGCGGCAACAGCTTTGCCAATTCGACCGTCGAACATATCGGGGTCGGCGCGGCCGGGGCGAATGTCGACGTCGGAGCAACGGTTGGGGCAAACAACTTCGACGAAACCGCCGCTCCGGTGACGATCTATGGCCTGACCGCAGGCCAGACGGTGAGCGGGACCGAAAATGCCGATGCGCTGAACGGCACGGCCGGTAACGACACCTTCGTCATCGGGCTGAACGACACGGTCGACGGCGGGGCCGGCAGCGACACCGTGGTCTTTGCCGAAGGCACGACCGCCCAGCAGGTGCTGGATGCGCTTGATGCGGGCGACATGGTGCTGAACCGCGTGGAGCTGATCCGTATCGATGGCACCGGGGAAAACACCTATCTCGTGCTCGAAGGCATGTCGATCCAGGCCGCGATCGATGCCGCGGCCGCGGGCGATACCATCGTGCTGGGCGATGGCACCTTCTCGGAGAACGTGCTGATCAACAAGGCCGGCCTGACGCTGACCTCGATGAACGGCCGCGATGCGACGACCATCGTGGGCAGCGATGCCAGCGGCCTGCTGGGCACGATCGAGATCGACCCGGGCATGAACGGCGTCACCATCGAGGGCCTGACCATCGAGGGGATCAACGGCAATGGCGCCATCGAAAAGGCGGCCGTCTACATCCAGGGCGCCAATGACGGGCTGACCGTCCGCAACAACGAGATCGTCGCCAAGGGCGATGCCGGCCTGATGTCGGAATACGCGAACGTCAGCAATACGATGATCGACGGCAACATCTTCTCGGGCAAGACCTTTGTTGGCGCGAACCCCGAAAGTCTGCCGAACAACACCTTCGGTTACAATCCGGGGCAATTCGCTGAGGGCAACGATTTCCCCCGCCAGATGGTCGTCATGGGCAATGGCGGCGGCGCCACGCCGTCGGTCGGCAGCAACATCACCTTTACCAACAACATCGTCGGCGGCACCACCGGCGGCATCAGCAGCGTGACCGGCCTGCCCTTTGGCAACAACCTGGTGACCATCGACGTCACCGGATCGACCATCAGCGGCAATACCTTCATCGGCTTCACCGGCGCCTTCACCGCCGCCCTGCGCGCGCGCCGTGACGGCATCGACATTCAGGACAACGTGTTCGACCTGTCGCAAGGCGGCCAGTTCGCCTTTCCGGCCAGCATGTTCCTGCAGAACAACACCACCGGCACGATCGAGGACAACCGCTTCATCAACGCGCTTGGCACCGAGGTGTTCCCCGGCACGCCGGGCAACGACCTGATCACCGGCACGCCGGGCGACGATCTGTTCATCGCCAGCGCCGGCAATGACACGATCGACGGGATGGATGGCTCCGACACGCTGGACATGTCGGCGGCCGGTGCAGCGGGCGCCTTTGTCGATCTGGCCTCGGGGCTGGCCTTTTCCAGCGCCACGGGGATCGACAGCCTGTCGAACATCGAGAATGTCATCGGCACGTCGGGCAATGACGGGCTGTATGGCGATGCGCTGGACAACGTCTTCACTGCCTCGGCCGGCATCGACATCATCGACGGGCGCGACGGGTCCGACAGCTATGATGCCTCGGCCAGCACCGAGAACATGAGCGCCGATCTGGAGACCGGCACGGTCTCGGCCGGGGAGTCCAGCGCGACGCTGATCTCGATCGAGAACATCGCCACCGGCTCGGGCAACGATACGGTGACCGGCTCGACCGGGGCGAACCGCATCGAGACCGGCGCGGGCGATGACAGCATCACCGCCACCGCAGGCGCCGATACCATCGACGCGGGCGACGGGCTGGATGTCGTGTCCTATGCCGACTCCTATGCCGGCGCGGTGACCATCGCGCAATCGGCCACGCCGGGCGCCTGGGCGATCACCGCCGGGGCGGACGAGCAGACCGTCAGCAATGTCGAGATCGTCACCGATGCCGACGGGCGCACCCTGCTGGTCGGCAATGGCGGCTTCGCCACCATCCAGGACGCGCTTGCGGTGGCGCAGGCCGGCGACACCATCCTGGTCGCCGAAGGCACCTATGCCGGCGGCTTCAACATCACGGTCGAGGGCCTGACGATCAAGGCCGTGGGCGATGTGGTGATCGAAGGCACCTTCCGGCAGGTCAACGGTCTGGATCCGGAAGACAGCGTGGCGGGATGGCTGCAAACCGTGAACGCCTACAACGGTGGCGGCACCCATGTCATTGCGGTGCAGGCCGACAACGTCACCCTGGACGGCATCACAATCACCAGCGCCAACACCGGGATCGAGCTGAACACCAGCATCGAGAACCTGACGCTGACGAACGTGGACATCTCGGGTGGCAGCACCGGTATCCGCAAGGCCACCGCCGCGACCATCGACGGGCTGACCATCACCGGCGGCAGCTTCACCGACCTGGAAAAGGGGATGACGCTCTACAAGGCCAGCAACAGCGATGGCCGGCTGAGCAACTTTACCGTCGACGGCACCCATTTCGAGAACCTGAACGAAAAGGGCATCTACCTTGAAACCGGCGATACGGTGCTGCTGACCAACCTCACGATGGAAAACGTGGGCCAGTTCGGCCGCACCGATGCCTTCGGCAACATCGGCGAATGGGGCAACGGCATCGACATCAACCTGAAGCATTCGAGCGGGACGCCCTACGAGGACATCACCATCTCGAACTCCAGCTTCACGAATGTCGGCCTGTCCAACGGTTCGGGGACAACCCACATGGGCGGCGCGGCGATTGCCGTCAAGACCCGTGACGATGGCAGCTATGAATCGAACCGCGCCACCTTCGACGGCGCGCTGAAGATCGACGACGTGACCATCGACGGCACCTCGGTCGGCGTGCGCGTCGGCGAGCCGGGCAAGGCCAACGCCGGACCGGCGGTCGAGATCACCGGCACCGCGATCGAAAATGCGCTTACGGCCGAGGTCGACAACGTCTCGACATCGACCCTGTCGGTCACGCTGGGCGATGACGGCGAGATCTGGGCGGCGGCCACCACCACCACCGGCGCCATCGACTTTGCCGGCGGCGCGGGCGACGACCACATGACCGGCGGCGGCGGGGCCGACAGCTTTGCCGGCGGCGGCGGGGCCGACACGGTGGATGGCGGCGCGGGCCTCGATACCGTGACCTTCGACGGCGACGCGGCCGATTACACCATCACCTGGGATGGCACCATCGCCACCGTCTCGGACGGCACCGATACGGTGACCATCACCAATGCGGGCCGGCTGGACTTTGCCGACAAGGATGTGCTGCTGGTCTCGGCCAGCGGCGAATTCGCCACGGTGCAGGCCGGGGTCGATGCGGCAGTGACCGGCGACGAGGTGCTGATCGCCGCAGGCACCTATGCCGGGAACGTCAGCATCGCCGACAAGTCCATCACCCTGACCGGGGCCGATGAGGACGTGATCATCGAGGGGCCGATCAGCACCAGCGGCCTGATGGATACCGCCGACCTGCTGCGCTTCGCCAATCTGACGATCGACGCGGCGGGCCAGCAATACGGGCTGTTCCTGCGCAACTCGGCCACCGATGTGGAGGGCGTCAACGGCGGCACCATCGCGCTGGAAGGTGTCACCATCCAGAACGCGGCCGCACAGGGCATGTTCTATGCCAATCCGTCGAACGGCTCGAGCCCGACCGACCCGGACACCGTGGGCACGATCTCGATCGTCGGATCGACCTTCCTGTCGAACGGGGAAACCTATTCGGGGACGAAGGGCCATGGCCATGTCAACCTGTTCGGCTTCAACGGCAACCTGACGGTCGATGGCGTGACCATGGCCAGCACCAATGCCGATCAGGGCGATTCCGTGTTCCGGGGCGGTTCGGTCAGCAGCGGTGCGGTCAATGCCGACAAGGCCTTTACCGTCACCGGCATCCGCACTGGCACGCCCGGCGAGGGCGGCTATGCCGATGCGGGCGCTCTGGTTCTGAAGGATATCACCATCACCGGCTATTATGGCTCGGACGTGATGTCGTTCTACACGATCGGCGCCTTTGCCAGCAGCTCGCTGAGCAATGTGTCGGTCGAGGCCCGCGCGCTGTGGTCGCTGATCAACTTCGACAGCGTCTCGGGGCCGCTTGACCTGACGGGCTTTGCCGGCACCAACTCCAGCGTCCTGGCCACCAGCCGCGATGCGGAACTGCAGGGTCTGGACAGCGATGATGCGATGACCGGCAGCGATGGCGTCGACATCCTGATCGGCCGCGGCGGCACCGACAGCCTGTATGGCGGCGCGGGGGATGACGTGTTCGTCTATACCGATGCCGCGCATTTCACCTCGGACGAAGTCGTGAACGGTGGAAACGACACCGATACCATCCTGTTCGCCGGGACAGGCACCCTGGTGCTGGGCGCCAATGTGACCGGCGTCGAACAGGTGGCCATCGGGGTTGGGACCGGCGCGGGGATCGACGCCTCGGCCCTGATCGAAGGGGTGACCATCGCAGGCGGTGCCGGCGCTGACACGCTGATCGGCGGCGCGGGGGCTGACACGATCCTGGGCGGCGATGGCGATGACATCATCGCCTATACCAACGGCAGCCTTGCGGCGGATGACAGCATCGATGGCGGCGCGGGGTCGGATACGATCTCGTTCGACGGCACGTCGGGCACGCTGGTGCTGGGCGCCGATGTGACCGGGGTCGAGGTCGTCAGCATCTCGGGCGGTGACGATGTCGGGATCGATGCATCGGCAGCGGGCGAGGGGCTGACCATCCTGGGCGGCACCGGGGCCAACACGCTGACCGGCACGGCGATGGCCGACAGCCTGAATGGCGGCAATGGCGATGACACGCTGATCGGCGGCGCGGGCGACGATACGCTGGATGGCGGCGCGGGCCATGACACCGCCGATTACAGCGGTGCCACCGGCGCCGTGCTGGTCAACCTGCAGCTGGGCACGGCCTTTGGCATCGATATCGGCAACGACACGCTGCTGCACATCGAGGCGGTGATCGGCGGCACCGGCAACGATGCGCTGGCCGCCAGCAGCGCCGGCAATACGCTGGATGGTGGCGCGGGCAACGATACGCTGATCGGTGGCACCGGCAACGACACGCTGATCGGCGGCACCGGCACCGATGCGCTGTTCGGCGGGGATGGCACCGATACCGCCATCCTGTCGGGGAACTGGGCCGATTTCACCATCACGCAATCGGGTTCGGTCTACACGCTGACCGACGGGACCAATACCGTCACCGCCAGCGGCGTGGAAAACTTCGCGTTCGACGATGGCACGCGGGCCCTGGCCAATCTGCTGAACGTGGCGCCCGACGACATCACGTTCGGCGATGACACGCCTGCGATCGACGAGAACGAGGCCGGCGCGGTCATCACCACGCTGTCCGGCACCGACCCCAATGCCGGGGACGAGCTGAGCTTCTCGGTCGATAGCAGCCGGTTCGAGATCGTGCTGATCGGCAGCGACTACACGCTGAAGCTCAAGGACGGCGAGTCGCTGGACCACGAGACCGACAGCACCGTCACGGTGTCGGTGACCGCGACCGATCTGGGCGGGCTGACCCGTTCCGAGGATCTGACGATCACCGTCAACGACGTCAACGAGGCGCCGGTGGTGACCGATCCGGGCCTTGGCATCTGGGAAGCCACGGTCGAGGCCGGCGCGATCGGGGCCGATCTGGGCGCCCGCCCGGCGGTGGACGACCCCGAAGGCAATGCCCTGACCTATACGCTGGTCACCGGCCTGGCCGCCGGCCGGCTGCTGGTGAACGGGGTCGAGGTCACGGATCTGACGCCGCTGAGCCAGGCCCAGTTCGACGCGATGGTCTTCGAGACCACCGAGGACGATGGGGTCTATACCGCCCAGTTCTCGGTCAGCGACGGGATCGAGGCCACCAGCCTCGATGCCCAGTTCACCGTGGTCGCAGGCA
Source organism: Gemmobacter nectariphilus DSM 15620 (assembly GCF_000429765.1). Classification (GTDB taxonomy): domain Bacteria; phylum Pseudomonadota; class Alphaproteobacteria; order Rhodobacterales; family Rhodobacteraceae; genus Wagnerdoeblera; species Wagnerdoeblera nectariphila. Next base: position 235,525 of record NZ_AUCM01000007.1, read on the forward strand.
TCGCCACCGTGCTGGACGGCACGGCCGGCAATGACACGCTGGACGGCGCCTCTGGCCGTGACCGTCTCTTTGGTCTGGATGGCGACGACGTGCTTTACGGCGGGTCGTGGGGCGATCTGCTGAATGGCGGGGCGGGGGCCG
>NZ_AUCM01000008.1 GCF_000429765.1 Gemmobacter nectariphilus DSM 15620
GCGCACCTCACGCTCCAACTCCTTGATCCGGGCTTTCTCAGCCGTCGTCTGACCCGGCCGCTCGCCACCATCGCGCTGAGCTTGACGCACCCAAACCCGAAGGCTGTCCGGCGAACAACCCAATTTACCTGCAATCGCCGTCAGCGCTGCAGCTTCGCTTTGATACTCATCGCGGTGTTCCACCACCAGCCGCACCGCGCGTTCGCGGAACTCGGGTGAATACGGCTTCGCGGTCTTCTTCTTTGATGTCTGTTCCATAACGGGCAATTCTCCGAGAGTTTTGCCCTCCGGTAAACCCGGGGCGGTTCAATACCCGCGGGGCTTCTGGAAGGACGCCCTCGGGCGCGAGGAGGGAAACCTGACCGGGTTCGCGTTCATGCTATTCGCGCTCGGTATCGTCCGAGATCAACGCGTCAGCAGCAAGGGCCGGGCACGACGGGAGAAACACTTCCTCGGTCAGTTTCGCGATTGCCAGCACATCGAGGCCGCGAGCCGCTGTGCGGTCTTCATCACGTTCGACAAGGGTGCCGCGAGACTAGCGCAAGCCACTTATGCTTACGCCGGAGTTGCGACCCAGGTCATCTGTCTGGAAATTCACGAAACCTGAGCGGCACCCACGTTCAAGCGATGCCTTCCGAAACCGGAAGAAATCGCTTGACTGGGTGTGCACGGGAAACCGGCGTTTCGTGCACGCTTATGACCCGTTTACAAGTAAATGACCAGTGGCGACCCCGGGAGGACTCGAACCCCCGGCCAGCCGCTTAGAAGGCGGCTGCTCTATCCAGCTGAGCTACGGGGCCACGGGAATGACGTTTAAACGGTCGGTCGCGGTTGGGCAAGGTGCTGGGAGGCACTGCTCAGCGACCGCAAGCCACCTTTGTCACCTCGACAACCCCAATCTCGGTGCCGTCCTTTCGCAGATAGACGTGCTTGATCACGGCACCTGCGTCGATCACGCCCTTTGGCCCGGCCTAGATGCAGTTCTGGTTCAGCAACCCCATTCGCATAATTGGCGGAAGAAAGTCTGCCGGTGGATCGACTTCGTAAACGTACCGCAGTTCCCTGCCAGCCGTTTCCATCCGCAACAGCGTTGTCGTCTCGTCCACCGTCTGGGGCGTCTGAACCTCGGCAGCCATCGTGGCAAGGATGCGGTCAAGCATCGCGACGTTGAATACGCCAGCCGCTGCGGCCTCGTCGACGCGGCGCGTCCCCTCGATTTGCGCATAACCGGAAAGGCCCATCCCCGAGATCAGCAGCACGAAGCCGGACAGGACGCCTGGCCCACCTGACATCAGCGCGATAGCGGGCGAGCGGTGGGCAGACAGCTCGGTCTTCGAGGGCGTCAGGAGCAGCCAGAAATTTGCCAGTGGGATGAACGCCAGTGCAGCCATGCGGCCGTGCCCGTAGGCATCCCTCGAACGGTCAGAGGCGATTCGGGCGAGGAAGAAGCCGCCGATCAGCGGGGCCAGCATTTCGGCACCGACGACGATCCAGAAGAAGCCACCAACCAGCGCTGGCACGATGAACGCCATACCCGCGAATGTCACCAAAGACGTGCAGAGGCAGATCAACCCGGACAGCGCAAAGTAGTGCGCACGCCTGATCTCGGCCACTGACCGGTTCGTCAATCCGCCGATGATGCCGCCAAGGATCACAAGGCCATAGCTGATCGATCCAATCTGATCTTCCGGCAGTTGCAAGGCAAGGTCTTCGAGCGTGTAAGTTCCTGTCGGCGTTTCTGGCTTGCAGCTTCCAATTCTACTGCCCGCTTGAAATATCCGTCTTTGCGCAATCGCATGGCTTGCCACGCGAAATCGTGGAATATGTATGGCCAGTGGTTGGTTTTGTATTAACCTGGAAATTGATCGCAACCTTTTTTGAACGAGTTGCGCCGCGCCCCCGGAATGAGACCACCATTTGATCGATGGACTTCCGTCTTTAAGCGCCTTGGAAACGATGTTGATTTCTTCGTCTGGCAGTGTGTCGCGGTGCGCTGGCGCCTTTGCCTTGGCATCCTGGCCCCATTTGCCGATTGATCCGCCACGGCTGCCACGTCGACCGTGGTCTTTGCTCGCCAAGGACAGAAGGCCACCACCAGTTCATTCACCAGCCCCGCGAGGAGCAAGGCAGATCTGCAAGTCCTGGTGCGGTGCGGGCTGGACAACGTCAACCGCGCGGACTCGGGCATCGGGGTACACTGTTCCTTGCCTGCCAAGCGTTTGATCCGGAGCCGCGATCGGACTTTCGCGTGGCGCGGCAAGCCCGGCACCAATCGCGTCGATATCGGCCCCGGATACATCGGCGCCGCGCATGGAATCGGCCGAGTTTCCAAACATCACCATGCAGAACATCCGACCCGGACAGCCCCAGCAGGCCACCTGCATCGTGCGCAGGAACCGCGCCGTCTGGCACGACCGGCGACTACATCACCGCAATCCTCGCGAAGGCCCGGGGCTTTGCCACGCGATGGCTCTGGGCTTGCAATAACTCCTGTCCGAACTTGGCCATTGGCGGCGTCACAGCCGCGCAGAACCTGAAAATGGCCGCACGACGTCGACGGATGCGTCCCTCCGCGGCCTAGCCGCTTTTGCCTAGATTGCGCGCGTCATGAAAAGGCTGTTGGGGTCATCCCAGTAGCCTTCAAAGGGACCGCATTCCTCGAAGCCGGCCTTGGCATACAGCGCGCGCGCGGCGGCGAAGCCGGGCTGAACCCCTGTCTCGAGGCTCAGGCGGGAATAGCCCGCGGCGCGTGCCTCGGACATCAGGTGATCAAGCAGACGACGGGACAGGCCGCCGCCGCGGTGTTCGGCCAGAACGTGCATGGACTTGATCTCGGCGTGGTGATCGTCGATCCGCTTGAAGGCGCCCATGCCGATCGCCTCGCCATCCTTGCGCATGACGAAAAAGGCGATCCCCGGCGCGGCCAGCGCATCGGCCGGCAACATGTGGATCGATTCGGGCGGCGTTTCGGAATGCATGTCCGCCGTGTGCCGCTGATGCAGCAGGGCAAGGCTGTCCTGCACGGGGTGTTCGGTCGCGATGGTGATCATGGGCCTGTCTCGGCTGGTTGCCCCCGTCTTGTCGCCTTGCAAGGCGTCTGCTGCAAGAGGGCGGTCGGCGCAACCGGCACAAATGCCTTTGAATGGGTCGCGATAGGCCCCGACAAGCATGGCTCATGCGGCATCCTGGCCCGTCCCGTCGATCATCCTGGGGCAGCCGATCAATGCAACTGGTCATGCACCGTCCGCGTCAGATCATCGAGCGAGAAGGGTTTGGCCAGAAACACCGAATTCGGAATATCGTCCTGAATGTCGGCGAAACTGTCTTCGGCATAGCCAGAGACGAAGACGACACGCACCCCCGGCCGGTGCTTGAGCGCGGTGCGCACCCAGGTCGGGCCATCCAGTCCCGGCATGATGACATCGGTGACGAAGACATCGACCGAAACTGCCTCGTCCTCGAGGATGTCGAGCGCAATCTCGGCGCTTTCGGCCTCGATCACCGAATAGCCCCTCAGGCGCAAGGCGCGGGCGGCAAAGGCGCGCACGGGCGCCTCGTCCTCGACCAGCAGCACGACGCCCCCCTGCCCCGACCGCGGGGCTGCGGGTTTGGGGGCCGGCAGCGTCGGCTCTTCGGCGCCCGCATGCAGGGGGAAATACATCGAGAAGGTCGTCCCCAACCCCGGCGTGCTGTCGACAAAGATGTAGCCGCCCGATTGCTTGACGATGCCGTAAGCCGTCGACAGGCCAAGACCTGTCCCTTCGCCGGGGCGCTTGGTGGTGAAGAAGGGTTCGAACACCTTGTCCATCAGCTCGGGGGCGATGCCCGTGCCCTGGTCGATCACCCGCATCAGCGCGTAATCACCTGCCGGCACCACCGCACGGTTGCGGCGCAGATCCTCGGTCAGATGGCAGGCCTCGGTCACGATTCGGATGGTGCCGCCACCGGGCATGGCATCGCGGGCGTTGACCACAAGGTTCATCAACACCTGTTCCAGCTGCCGCCGGTCGGCGCGGATCGCGCCCACCCCGTCAGCACAATCCAGATCCAGCCGCACCCGTTCGCCGACCAGACGGTTGAGCAGATGCATCACATCCCCCAGCGCATCGGCCAGGTTGACCCGTTCCGGCTTGAGCGTCTGCTTGCGGGAGAACGCCAGCAGCTGGCCGACCAGCGCCGCCGCCCGGTTGGCGTTCTGGTGGATCTGCGCAAGGTCGGAATAATCCGGATCGGTGGTATCGTGGCGCAGCAGAAGCAAGTCGCAATGGCCGGAAATCGCGGTCAGAAGGTTGTTGAAATCATGCGCGACCCCGCCAGCCAGCTGGCCGATCGCCTGCATCTTCTGGCTTTGCACGAACTGCGCCTCGAGCGTCTTGAGCGCCGTTGCGTCCGAAATCACCGCCAGAAGCCCCTCTTGCGCCGAGGCGCCAAGCGGGCGCAGCACGATCTGCACGAAAGCCTCGGGCCCGGCATGGCTCAGCCGCAGCACTTCGGCCTTGCCAGGCAGACGGCCGGCGGCCACATCGCCGATCCAGTCGCGCACCGATCGGCCCAGCCCTTCGAAGAGATCCGAGGCATTCGCCTCTTGCCCCCGGTCAAGGTGCAAAAGCGCGCGCGCGGCGGCGTTCGCTTCCTCGACGGTGCCGTTTGCCGACAGCCGCAGCAGCGCGACCGGCAAATCCTCGACGCCTGTCAAGGCGGCGGTCGCGGGCAAAAGGCCACGCGGCAGCAGGAAAACCTCGCGCCGGTCGGCGGCGCCTTCCAGCTCCAGCACCACAGCCTCGACCGGGCCATCGACGGCGGCAACGGTCACGACCGCGCCGGAACGCAAGGGCAGATCGGTGAAGATCCGGTCCAGCGCGCGCGGACGCGCACCGACCAGCCGGCGCATCGATTCATTGGCGTAAAGCACCGCGCCGGTGCGGCCCGCGACCAGCATGGGCAGGCTGATCCCGTCAGCCCCGCGCCCCTGCCCCGAGCGGTCGAGAAATTCATCGAACCGCCACAGGAACCGCCCTGGCGCGCTGCGATGCACCGAAAGCCGCACCTGCCCGCGGCGCGTCACCACATCTTCGCGCGCATGGCCAAGGTTGGCCGCGCGGCTTTGCAGCCGATACAGCACCGCCGACGGATGGGCAAAGACATCGCCCAGCGTGGCGACCAGCGTCGCGGCATCGGCCCGGCCAAACCGCGCCTGTGCGGCACGGTTGCGATACAGCACCTGCCCCAGGTCGTCGGTGGCAAAGCAGGGCGCCTCATCCTCGGCCACCAGCGCATGCAGCCGTGCGGCGGCCTGACGGCGCCACAGGCGCCCCGCACGCCCGGCCACAAGCGACAGGACGCTCGCCAATCCCAGTGTTGCCGCCACCGACCAGAGCGCCAGACGCGGCATGCCATCGGACAGCAAGAACCCCGCCCCGGCCAAAACACCGGCCAGCACCAGAAGCGGCATGCGCCGGATTGGCGCCTGCTCGCCGCCATCGGGCGGCGGATCGGCAAGTGGCGTGACGATGGACACGGAGCCCCCTTTCCATGAATCGCCCGCCCTATTCGCACCTAAATTCGTTAACCTACGATTAATGCGCGCGATTCAACCCTTGATGGAAAGTCTTGCCCGCCTCTCAGCCTTTTAGCAATGCCAGATAAAAGCCGTCGCCGCCGTCCAGCGGGGTCAGGCGCAATTCGCGCTGCAACGCGAAGCGCGGCGCGCGGGCCAGAAAAGCCGCAACCCGCGCGGCATTTTCGCACGCCAGCAAGGAACAGGTGGCATAGGCCAGCCATCGACCCGGCGCGACCTGCGCGGCCGCGGCATCGAGCACCGCATCCTGCGCCGCGTTCAGTGCCTCCAGCCGCGCCGCGTCCAGCCGCCAGCGCGCCTCGGGCGAGCGGCGCCAGGCGCCCGAGCCCGAACAGGGCGCATCGGCCAGAACCAGATCGTACCCCCCTGACAAGGCTGCGGTTTCCACCGTCTTGACCCGCACCCCGGCCCGCGCGGCGCGCGGCGCCAGATCGGCCATGCGGCGCTGATCGGCATCATGGGCGGTCAGGTCCACCTTCGCCTGCCCGGCCATTGCCAGCGACTTGCCGCCACCGCCCGCGCAATAGTCCAGCACCCGCATGCCATCGGCCAGCGGCAGCGCCTGAACCACTGCCTGCGAGGCAGCGTCCTGCAATTCGACCAGACCTTCGCGATAGCTGGCGGATGCGGCAATCCGCCGCGCGCCCGATGTCACCTCCAGCGCGGTCGCCGCCAGCGGATGGGGCCGGGTGCCGATCCCCTCGGTCTGCAGCACCGCCTGGGCCCGCGTCACCGTCGCCTTGCGCAGGTTCACCCGCAGAAACACCGGCGCGCGCGATTGCAGCGCCTGCATCACCGGCACGAAATCGGCCCCCAGCGACTCGCGCATCTGCGGTGCCAGCCAGTCGGGGCAATCGAGCGCCTCCAGCTCGGTCATGGGACGCGGCGTCTCGGCCGCCGAGACCGGCGCAGGCGCGTGACCATCGCCGGTAAACAGCGCCGCCGGGTCGACCCCTTGCGCGCGCAGAACGCCCAGCATCAGCCCGCGCCCAGTGGCCGCCCCGCCCAGCGCCGCGGCAGACCGCATCCGCCGCAGCGCATCGAACACATGGTCGCGCACCGCCGCGCGATCCCCCGAGCCGGCAAACCGGCTCGACCGCGCCCAGTTGACCAGCGCCTTTTCCGCGGGCTCGCCCGCAAGGACCCGATCCAGCACCGAAATGGACGCGGCCACCCGCGCACCGGGCGTCACGCCCTAGCCCCCTGCGACGACGCGCGCCGCCGCCGCGACACCGCCGGTGCCATGAGGGATCTTCAGCGCCTGCAACCCGGCCTCCATCACGCCCAGCGTGCCAAGGATCATATGGGCATTCACATGGCCCATATGCCCGACCCGCAAGAACCCGTGCCAGCGCGGATCGTCGGGCGGCGCCATGCCAAGGCCGATCCCCAGCGTGACGCCGGCCTCGGTCTCGCACCACTGGCGCAGGCGGGTGGCATCGGGTTCGGCAATGCGGGCCGCCGTCACCGCCCGCGCCCGCGCGGCCGGATCGGCAATGTTCAGCGCGATGTTCGGCGCGCCCTCGCCCCAGGCCTCGAAGGCGGCCCAGACAGCGCGGGCCAGCGTGTCGTGGCGCGCCCAGACATGATCCAGCCCTTCCTCGTGGATCATGGTCAGCGACTCGCGCAGGCCATAGATATGATGGGTCGGGGCCGTGCCGCCGAAATTCATCCAGAATTCGCTGGCCCGGGCGCGGACCGTCCAGTCCCAATAGGGCGTGCGCAGGTTCGAGGTGCGGCAGACCTCCATCGCCTTGTCGGACACCCAGACAAAGCCCAGCCCAGGCGGCACCATCAGCCCCTTCTGGCTGGCCGACACCGCCACATCGACACCCCAGGCATCGAATTCGAACCGATCGCAGCCCATCGAGGCAATGCAGTCCACCGCAAGCAGCGCCGGATGCCCGGCCGCGTCGATCGCGGCCCGCACCGCCGCCACATCGTTCAGCACCGAGGTCGCCGTATCGACCTGGGTCAGCAGAACCACGCGGATCCGCCCTCCGGGATCGGCACGCAGCGCGGCCTCGACCCGGTTCGCATCGACCGGACCCTTGCGGCCAAAGTCGATGGCCTCGACCTCGACGCCCAGATCGCGCGCCTGCTGCGCCCAGCCTTCGCCAAAGCGGCCCGTCACCAGCGACAGGGCCTTGTCGCCCCGGCTGAACATGTTGACGTTCGCCGCCTCCCAGGCACCGTGGCCATTGGCGATATAGATCGCCACGTTCTGCGCCGTGCGCGCGACCGCCTTCAGGTCTGCGCGCAGGCCGGGCATCATGTCGACCAGGGCGCCTGCATAAATGTTCGGCGCGGCCCGGTGCATCGCGTTCAGCACGCGGTCGGGCATGACGGACGGGCCGGGAATGGCGAGGATCTGGCGGCCCTGCGCAAGGCTCATGGCGATCTCCTGAGGATGAACGCCCAATGGCTAGGCGTTTGCCGCCCGAAGGTCAACGCCCGCTCAGGCCGCAGCCAGCGCCGCGATGATCGCCGCGAAATCGGCCGCCTTCAACGAGGCCCCGCCCACCAGCGCGCCATCCACATCCGGCAGCGCAAAGATGGCGGCAGCATTGCCCGGCTTGACCGACCCGCCATAGAGCAGCGGCACCTGACCGGCCGGCACCGCGCCAAAGCGCATCGCCAGCCCCTCGCGCAGCGCGGCATGCACCTCGGCGATCTGCGATTCTGTCGGCGTGCGGCCGGTGCCGATGGCCCAGACAGGCTCATAGGCGACAACCAGCCGCGCCAGATCGACCCCCTCGGGGATCGAGGCGGCAAGCTGGCCGCCCACCACCTCCAGCGTGCGGCCCGCGTCCCGCTCCTCCAGCGTCTCGCCGACACAGACAATGGCGATCAGCCCGGCCAGCTGCGCGGCCTGTGCCTTGGCCGCGACGATATCGTCGGTCTCGCCATGATCGGCGCGGCGTTCGGAATGGCCAAGGATCACATGGCTGGCGCCCGCATCGGCCAGCATGGCGGCCGAGACATCGCCGGTATGGGCGCCTTGCGGCATCACATGGCAATCCTGCCCGCCAATGGCGATGCGCCCGGCTGCCGTGCTCGCCCCCCGGTGCACCAGGGTCGCGGGCAGGCACAGCAGAACCTCACAGCCTTGCCCCGCAGCCCCGCAGATCGCCTCCAGCTCGGCCAGATCGGCCCCCAGCCCGTGCATCTTCCAGTTGCCTGCCGCCAGCCTGCGCGCCATTCCGCTCTCCGTGCTTACAAATCCGGCCGGGAATGCCACAGCCGCGCCCGTGGCGCAAGGAAGGCTGCAAGCAGACCCTGGGCTTGCCGCAAAATCTCCGCCCCCCACCCCGCGCCATCCGCAGCCCTTTCACCTTGCTTCAAATACCCGGCGACACTGACCATCGGGCGCGCCCGCCTGAGGAAAGCCCCCTTGCCCGCCCCGCGAGGCACCAGCACAACAGGCACCACGCAACGGAGCCGCCCATGACGCCCGACTCGATCCTTTGCTGCGGCGAGGCGCTGATCGACATGCTGCCCGGACCGGATGGCAGCTTCCTGCCCCATCCGGGGGGCGCGGTGTTCAATACCGCCGTGGCCCTTGGGCGGCTGGGCGCACGGGCGGGGTTTTTCTGGGGCCTGCCGCGCGACATGTTCGGCGCGATGCTCGATGCCCGGCTGTCCGAGGCCGGGGTCGACACGGCCGCCTGCCTGCGCACCGACCGGCCCTGCACCCTTGCCTTTGTCCACCTGCGCGACGGGCAGGCCCGCTATGCCTTTTACGACGAAGGCACTGCAGGGCGCCTGCTGACCACCGCCGATCTGCCCGACCGATTGCCACAGGCGCTGTTCTTCGGGGGCATCTCGCTGGTGGCCGAACCTTGCGGCACCACGATGGAGACGCTGTTCGCCCGCGCCATCCGCCACCGCGCGGTGATGATCGATCCGAACATCCGCCCCGGAGTCATCCGCGATGAGGCCGCCTTTCGTGCCCGCATGGCCCGGATGTTGCCCGCCGCCGATATCGTGAAACTCTCGGCCGAGGATCTGGCCTGGCTGTCGCCCGATGGCACGCTGGTGCCCGACCTGCTGCGGGCGGGGGTCAAGCTGGTCTGCGTGACCGATGGCGCGGACGGGGTGCGCGCCTGGCTGCCGGGCGCCGCGCTGCACGAGCCGGCCCGCGCCGTCCCGGTGGCCGATACCGTCGGCGCAGGCGATACGTTCAACGCAGGGCTGCTGGCATCGCTGCAAGCTGCGGGCGCGCTGACCAAGGCCGGTCTGGCCGCGCTGCCACCCGAGACGGCCGCGGCCGCGCTGCGCCTGGGGGTCGCCGCCGCGGCCATCACCGTCTCGCGCCCCGGGGCGAACCCTCCCTGGGCGCATGAACTTGGCCCCGCCGGTGCCGCCTGATGACAGCCCCCGCGACAGCCAAGGGCTAGAGCGCGCCGAACACCACCTCGCCCTCGAACAGCGTGGCCAAGGGGCGCGTGGCGCCAAGGTCCGGCGCCTCCAGCCCGTCAAGCGGGCGATCCAGCACGATCAGATCGGCCGAGGCCCCGGCGGCCAGAACGCCCGTCACCCCGTCAAGCCGCAAGGCGCGGGCAGCGTTGGTGGTAAAGACCGGCAAGGCGCGCGCCAGCGGGATCGCCTGATCGGCCCCCACGCTGCCAGGGTGGCGCCCTGTCGGATCGGTGCGGGTGGTCATGCCGGCAAGGCCCGTCCATGGGTCGGCATCGGGCGCCGCCGCCGGCCAGTCAGACCCATAGATCACCGCCGCCCCGGCATCGAGCAAGGACCGCACCGGATGGCAGCTTTCGGCCCGCGCATCGCCCAGCACCTGCCGCTGACCTGGGGTCACCGGGTTCGGGTACCACAGCTTGGGCGAGACCTCGGGCACCGCGTCCAGCGCAGCAAAGCGGGCAATATCCTCGGGGCGGATGAAGTTGGAATGCGCAATCTCGTGGCGCAGCCCGCTTGGGCCATTGGCCGCCCGCGCGGCGGCAATGGCCTCAAGGCCCACCTGGATCGCCCGGTCGCCCACCGCATGCATCTTGACGGTGAAGCCGGCACCATCGAGCAAGATCAGCTCCTCGGCCAGGCGATCGGGCGCGATCAGCAGCAGTGCGTCGGGGTCATGCGCCGCCGGTTTCTGCCCCGGATAGGGGTCGCAGAAGGCGGCCGTGCGGGCAATCGGCACGCCGTCCAGGAACAGCTTGGCAAAGCCCGTGTGCAGATGCGGTGCGCGATAGCGCGCGCGCAGGGCCTGCATCTCCTCGATCGGCACCCAGTCCGAGGCAAAGGGCGAGAACCGCGTCAGATGCGCGCCGACATGCAGACGCAGCCGCCCCGCCAGATCGGCATCGGCATAGGCCTTCAGCTCGGCGGCAAAGGCCATGGGCTCCTTGAAGCCGGTCATGCCCATGGAATGGAAATAGCCCGCCAGGTGCAACACCGCCTGCGCCAGCTGATCCGCCGTCGGCTGCAGGAAGGGCTGGACCAGGCTTCCCGCCGTCTCGATCAGAATGCCGGTGGGCTGGCCGGCCGTGTCGCGCTCGATCACGCCGCCCGGCACCTCGGGGGTGGCCCCGTCGATCCCGGCCAGACGCATCGCCCGCGAATTCACCCACAGGTTATGCTGCGAGACATCCTTGAGCACGACCGGATGATCCGGCGCGGTCCGGTCCAGCATCTCGCAGGGGCGAGCGCCCAGATCGGCGCGGTCGAAGGGGCGCCAGGGGCCACCGATGATCCATGTGCCGGGCGGGGTGGTCGCCACCTTGGCCGCCACCCCGTCCAGCACCGCCTGCAAGGGCGCGCCAAGGCCGGGAAACACCTCGAAAAGATCGCGGCACGCGCCCCACAGGCCATGGGTATGGCTGTCGATCAGCCCGGGCATCAGCGCCTTGCCATGCAGCCGCACCACGCGGGTGCCGGGGCCGGCCAGTGCGCCCACATCGCCCGCCATTCCCACCGCGACGATCCGCCCCCCCGCAATCGCCAGAGCCTGGGCAAAGGGGCGGGCGGGATCCATCGTGCGCACTTGCGCATCGGTCAGGATCAGCTCGGGCGGCTGGCGCATCGGGTTCTCCTAGAAATCAGGCGGCAAGGGCGGCAGGGGCGGCATTTCATGCGGCAGGTCGGGCAGGCTTTCGGCCACCTCGCGCAGACGCGTCAGCATCCGCACCAGCAGGTCCAGATCCTCGCGGCCATAGGCGGCCTCGATGTCGCGATAGACGGCTTCCGAGATGACGGCGGCCACGTTGAACACCGCCCTGCCCCGGTCGGTCAGCGTCAGCAGGCGCCGCCGCGCATCCGTGCCCGGCAGGGTCTGGATGAAGCCGCGTTCCTCGAGGCTTTTCAGCAGGCGCGAGACCGAGGGCTGCAACAGCGCGCAGCGGTCGGCCAGCGTGCGCACGTCCAGCGGCACACCGGGCGCCAGCGCCCGCACCACCCGCCATTGCGGCTGCGTCAGCCCCAGCGCATCGGTATGGCGCTTGAACTTGTGCGCCGTTGCGGCGCGCGCGCGCAACAAGGCAATCGGCAACGAGGAATCGAACCCGCGCAGCACCGACGTCACCTGTGCGGGCTGCCCCGGGGCGCCCACCGGATATGGCTGATCGGTCATCGGATGCCCCCTTTGTGCATGTTTCCACCCTGACGAGCCGCTTGACTGCTGAACATGTTATTGATTAACCTGTTATGAAAGAAAAGATCAAGCCCTCGGGCCAACCGGCGGCACCCAACATGGAGAAGCGCAATGAAGGTTTTCACGGCCGGGCTCCTTTCTGCCCTGATGCTGGCGTCTCAGCCGGTCGCGGCTGACACCACCATCGTATTCAACAATTTCCTGTCCCCGAACGACAAATTGTGGCTCGATGTCATCAAGCCCTGGATCAATGATATCGAAACTGTAACCGAGGGGCGGGTAAAATTCACCGTTCCCTCGTCATCGCTGGCCCCGCCGCCCGAGATTCTGAATTCGGTCCAGCAAGGCGTGGCCGATGGCGCATTCCAGATGGTCGGCTTCCTGCGCGAGTCGCACCCGGAATTGCAGATGTCGTTGCTGCCGATGACCTATTTCGGCAACGAGGAAACATCGGTCGCATTGTGGCGCACCTGGGAGAAATTCTTCAAGGGCAAGAACGATCTGAAGGATGTCGAGCTTCTGGGCCTGGTCACAACGCCGCCGGGCAGCTTCTTCAACATGAAGAAGGAGCCGTTCCAGAGCCTTGCCGATCTCAAGGGCGTCAAGATGTGGTCGCTGCCCGGTCTGGCCTCGGACACGCTGGCGGCTGCGGGCACCGTGGTCTCGCCCGGTCCTGCGGTGCGCATGTACGAGGTGATCTCGGGCGGGGTCGTCGATGCCTTCTGCTGCATCAACTTCGAATCGCTCGAGGTGTTCAACGTCACGCAATACATCGGCGCGGCAACCGAGGTTCCGGGCCATCTGTTCGCGCCCGCCTTTGCCGTGTTCATCCGCGATGACGTCATGGCCAGCATAAGCCCCGAAGATCAGGCAAGGATCCGCGCGGTCTCGGGCGAGAAGCTGGCGCATTATGGCAGCTTCGGCGACCCGGTCGAGGCCGCCGCCCGCCAGCGTGCCATCGACAAGGGCGTTCCGGTGATCGCCGCCTCGGACAGTTTCGTGGCCGAGCTGGACAAGGCCTTCGCGCCGGTGCGCGCCGGCTGGTATGCCTCGGTCGACAAGCTGGGCATCGACGGCAAGGCGGCGCTGGACTTCTATCTGGACCAGCAGAAAGCCGTGAAGGCCGGGAACTGAGCCATGGGCGCGATCTGGCGCTGGCTGGAACGGGGGCTGGAAGCGGTCATCAGCCTGTGCCTGATCGCCATGACCGGCCTGACCGTGGTTGACGTGGCGGGGCGGTATTTCCTGAACGCCCCGCTGAAGGGCGGCTACGAGATTTCGGAAATGATGATGGGGCTGACGGTCTTTGCCGCCCTGCCGCTGGCCACCCGGGCCGAAGGGCACCTGACCGTCGGCTTGCTGACCGACCGGCTGCACGGCGGCGCGCGCCGGGTGCATCGCATCGCCATCCTGATCGTCACCGTGGCGGCGCTGGCCTTCATCGCCTGGCGCATGGGGGTGCAGGCCGACATTCTGGCGCGGTCCAAGGCCGGGTCGGGGTCGCTGCAACTGCCGCTCTGGCCGGTTGCCCGGGCCATGTCGGTGCTGGGCTGGCTGGCCTGCGCGGTATCGGTCGTGCTGACGGTGCGGGCGCTGATCGGGCTGGACCGCGAGGCCCCTGCGGCGCGGGGGTCGCTGGAATGACCATCTCGCTCATCGGGTTCGCTGTGCTGCTGGGGCTGATCTTCCTGGGCGTGCCGCTGGGCTTTGCGCTGATCTTCGTCGGCCTTGTCGGCTTTGCCTTCGTGCGGGCCGACATGGTGGGCCAGGCGCTGGTGACCTGGGGCGAGGCCGGGCTGGCGCTGAACGCCCGCGCCGTCAATGCCGCGCTGGTGATGGCCGGGCAGCAGATGTACGATCAGGTGTCGAACTACGGGCTGACGGTGATCCCGCTGTTCGTGCTGATGGGGGCCTTCATCCATCGCAGCCAGCTGGCGCAGGAACTTTATGACGCCGCCAATGCCTTTGTCGGCCACCGGCGCGGCGGGCTGGCCATGGGCACCATCGCGGCCTGTGGCGGGTTCGGCGCGGTCTGCGGATCGTCGCTGGCCACCGCGGCCACCATCTGCCGGGTCGCCATGCCGTCCATGCGCCGCTTCGGCTATGCCGACAGCCTGTCGGCCGGGTCCATTGCGGCAGGCGGCACGCTGGGCATCATGATCCCGCCCTCGGTGCCCATGGTGATCTATGGCCTGCTGGCTGAAACCGACATCGCCAAGCTGTTCATCGCCGGCATCCTGCCGGGGATCTTGCTGATCTTGCTGTTCTTTGGCGCCATCGCGGTGATCACCGCGCTGAACCCCGAGGCTGGCCCGCGCGGCGCCCGCGTCCCCTGGCCCGAGCGCTGGCGCCTGTTGCTGAAGGTCTGGGGGGTCGTGGCGATCTTCGTGGTGATCATCGGCGGCATCTACGCCGGGATCTTCACCCCGACCGAGGCCGCCGGGATCGGCGTGGCCGCCGCCGCCCTGTTCGCCTGGGGGCGCGGCAAGCTGGGCTGGACCGAGCTGCGCGAAAGCCTTGTGGAAACCGGCATCACCACCGGCATGATCTTTGTCGTCTCGTTCGGCGCGGTGATCTTTTCCAGCTTTGTCAATCTGGCCGGCTTCACCGCGGCGATTTCCGACTGGCTGGTCGGGCTGAACGCCCCGCCTCTGGGGGTCGTGGCGGCGATCTGCGTGGTCTACCTGATCATGGGCTGCGTGTTCGACAGCCTGGCCATGCTGATCCTGACGGTGCCGATCTTTGCCGCCATCCTCAAGCCCATGGGCGTGGACATGGTCTGGTTCGGCATCGTCGCGGTGATCGCGGTGGAACTGGGGCTGATCACGCCGCCGATCGGGATCAATGTCTTCGTGGTGAAATCCACGGTGCCCGACATCAACATCTGGACGGTGTTCCAGGGCGTCTGGCCCTTTGTGCTGGCCATGGTGATCGCGCTGGTCATCGTGCTGGCCATGCCGCAGGTGGCCACGTTCCTGCCCGAGCTGATGAACCGCTGAACCCCGGAGGAGGAGGAGCCGATGGGCCAGATCCGCAATATCCTGTTCGTGATGTATGACCAGCTGCGCCACGATTATCTGTCCTGCGCCGGTCATCCCACGATGCGCACCCCCAACTTTGACCGGCTGGCGGCCATGGGGGTGCGCTTCAGCCATGTCTATGTGCAATCGCCGATCTGCGGCGCCAGCCGCATGAGCTTTTACACCGGGCGCTATGTGCATTCGCATGGCGCGGCCTGGAACAACTTTCCCCTGAAGGTGGGGGAAATGACGCTGGGCGATCATCTGCGCCCCCTGGGGGTCGACAGCTGGCTGATCGGCAAGACCCACATGAAGGCCGATGCCGAGGGGATGGCCCGCCTTGGCCTGGCCCCCGACAGCGTGATCGGCGCGCGGGTGGCGGATTGCGGCTTTGACGTCTGGGTGCGCGACGACGGGTTGAACGCCGAAGGGCCTGAAGGGTTCTATGACACCAAACGCTCGCCCTATAACGAATGGCTGAAATCCCAAGGGTATCCGTCCGCGAATTCCTGGCACGTCCACGCCAATTCGGGGGTGGATGACAAGGGCGACATTGCCTCGGGCTGGCTGCTGTCGAATGCGCTCTTGCCCGCCAATATCCGCGAGGAAGACAGCGAAACCCCCTGGCTGACCTCGCAGGCGCTGGAGTTCATGGCAGACCGCGCAGACAAGGCGCCCTGGCTGTGCCATCTGTCCTATATCAAGCCGCACTGGCCCTATATCGTGCCTGCGCCCTGGAACACGCTGTATTCCGCTGCCGATGTGGTGCCCGCGGTGCGCCACGAGAGCGAACGGGCCGATCCTCACCCGGTGTTTGCCGCCTTCATGAACACCCAGGCGGGCCAGGCGTTTTCCAGGGATGGCGCGCGCGAGACGGTGATCCCGGCCTATATGGGCCTGATCGCGCAATGCGATGACCAGTTCGGGCGGCTTCTGGACCATCTGGACGCCACCGGGCAGATGGACAGCACGATGATCGTGCTGACTTCGGACCATGGCGATTATCTGGGCGATCACTGGATGGGGGAAAAGGATCTGTTCCATGACCCCTCGGTGCGCATCCCGCTGATCATCTATGACCCCCGCCCCGAGGCCGACCGCACCCGCGGCACCGTTTGCGATGCGCTGGTCGAGGCCATCGACCTTGCCCCCACCTTTGTCGCGGCCATGGGCGGCAAGCCGGCGGGGCATATCCTGGAGGGCCGGTCGCTGATCCCCTGGCTGCATGGCGAGACGCCCGACTGGCGCGATGCGGTGTTCAGCGAATACGACTATTCGGGCATGGCGCTGGCGGGCTATCTGGGCCTGTCCCCCCGGCAGGCGCGGCTGTTCATGGTGTTCGACGGGCGCTGGAAGCTGATCCATGCCGAAGGCGGCTTTCGCCCCATGCTGTTCGATCTGGAAACCGACCCCGATGAACTGGTCGACCTTGGCGCATCGGCCACCCATGCCGATGTGATCGCGCGGCTTGAAGCGCGGCTGGCGGACTGGGCCCGCCGCCCTGCGCAGCGCACGACGATTTCCGACGAGACCATCGTGAACATGCGCGGCAAGTCGCGCCGCCATGGCATCATCATCGGGGCATGGGACGCAACCGAACTGGCGCCCGATCTGCGCGCCAAGCTGCAAGGCAAGCCGGGCCACGATTACCGCAAGGGCTAAAGACGGGCTGGCCCGGCCCCCTGTCCAAGGGGCCGGGCCATGTCCGCGCCATCTGCCCCGCGCAGCCCCGACTAGCTGCGAAAGTCCGAGATCACCGCAACGCCGGGCGGGGCCGGGCCGTCAAAGGCACGCAGCTCGGCGCTGGCGCCCGACAGCCCGATCTCGCGCGCGATCAGCGGCGAGACATCGACCCGCCCCGCCTCGATCAGCCCCAGAAGCGAGGGGTAGCGCCAGGCCGGCATCCCGCGCGTGCCGAACAGCGCAAGGTTCTTCATGTAGACCGCGTTCATGTTGATCTGCATATGCGCCGTATGCCCGACCGGCAGGCCCACCTGCACATGACGCCCCAGCGGGCGCAGGCATTCGATGGATCCATTGGTCGTGGCCTCGATCCCCAGCGCCTCGACGCTGACATGGGCGCCGAGGCCTCCCGTGATCTCGCGAATGCGCTCGGCCACGTTTTCCGTGCGGGCATTGACGGCGGCCTCGGCGCCAAGGCTCAGGGCATGGTCCAGCTTTTCCTGCACCACATCCACCACGATCACCCGCGCGCCCAGCGCCCGGCCCAGGATCAGGCACGACAGCCCGATCCCCCCGGTGCCATGCACGGCCAGCCATTCGCCGCCCTGAAGCGCCGCACGGCCCGTCAGCGCATGCCAGGCGGTCGTCACCCGGCAGCCAAGCCCGGCCGCCGTGACCGGCGACAGGCTGTCGGGCAGCCGGGCCAGATTGTGACCGCGAGGAACCGAGATGTATTCGGCAAAGGCCCCGGCCTCGGTAAAGCCGGGCAGGCGCTGGTCAAAGCAGGTGTTCGACTGCCCCGACTGGCAGGCCGGGCACGACCCGCAGGCCAGGATGAACGGCGCGATCAGCCGGTCGCCCACCTTCCAGCCAGACCGCGGCCCGGCCTCGACCACCTCGCCGCAATATTCGTGGCCCGGGATCTGGCCCGGCTTGACGCGCGGATGTTCCCCCACCCAGCCATGCCAGTCCGACCGGCAGACCCCGCAGGCCAGCACCTTGAGAACAACGCCGTCCTCTTCGCAGGTCGGATCGGCGACCTCCTCGATCGACAGGTCTTCGCGGAACGCCCGCAAAACGGCAGCTCGCATGGATGGGTCCTCCCTTTTGGCGGATGAGGCGTCACAGCAGGCCCCTGGTCAAGGGGCCTCTCGATCGAAGCACGACGGTTTGCAACCTGCCGCCCGCCTTTCAGACAGATGAATTTCGCCCCGGTCAGTCCGGGCGCATGGCGCGGGCCATGGCGGCCGCCTCGGCGATGACGGCGCGGTCCAGCCCGGTCGCATAGCCCAGCGCCTCGACATGGGCGATGACGGCCTCGGTCGCCACATTGCCCGCAGCCCCTGGCGCATAGGGACAGCCACCCAGCCCCCCGACCGCAGCATCGAACACCCGCAGGCCCCGCTCCAGCGAGACGGTGATATTTTCCAGCGCCCGGCCGGCGGTATCGTGGTAATGCCCGGCCAGCCGGTCCGCCGGCAATTCCTGCAAGACGGCCTCCAGCATGGCGGCGATCGTCTCGGGCCGCCCCTGCCCGATGGTATCGCCCAGCGAGACCTCGTAGCACCCCATGTCACGCAGCGCCGCCACCACCCGCGCCACCGCCCCCGGCGCCACCGGCCCGTCATAGGGGCAATCGGTCACGCAAGAGACATAGCCGCGCACCGGCATGCCGTCCGCCGCCGCGCGCTCGGCCACCGGGCGGAACCGCTCGAGGCTCTCGGCAATGGTCGCGTTGATGTTCGCGCGGCTGAACCCCTCGGACGCCGAGCCGAAGATCGCCACCTCATCCGCCCCTGCGGCAAGGGCGGCTTCATAGCCCTTCATGTTGGGCGCCAGCGCCGCATAGCGCACCCCCGGCGCGCGCCTGATGCCGGCCAGCACCTCGGCACTGTCGGCCATCTGCGGCACCCATTTCGGGCTGACGAAACTGGCAATCTCGATCCGCCGGAACCCGGCCCGGCTCAGGCAGTCGACCAGCGCGATCTTGTCCGCGGTCGGGATAGGGCGCTTTTCGTTCTGCAGCCCGTCACGCGGGCCGACCTCGAAAATCTCAACGCGGGCTGTCATCGGGGGCCTCATAGAAATCGCGTGTATAGATCAGAACCGGCCCGTCGGCCGCCGCCGCCGCCTGAAATCCGGGCCGTGCGGTCAGCCGCGCATGATAGGCAGCCAGCCCTGGCACCTCCTCGATGCGAATGAAGTGCCGCGCCATATGCACGCCATAGCCGATCGCCACATCGACCGCCGAAAATCCCGATGGCAGCAGCCAGCCATTGCGATCCGCCGCCGCACCCACCGCCGCCAGCACCCGTGCCAGCCGCATCGCCTCCAGCTTCATCACCGTCGGGCTGCGCATCCAGTCCTCGCGCAGCACGATATGCTGCTGGGTCAGCTGCGCCATATGCTGGCCGATGGTCTCGGCATAATGCAGCCATTCCAGCCAGCTGCGCCGCTCGGCATGGCCGGGCGCGCGCCAGAACGGCTGCGCCCGCGTCTCGCTCAGATATTCCAGAATGGCGCCGCTCTCGAACATGGTCTGCCCGTCGATCTCGGCCGCCGGCACCCGCCCGGCAGGCGAGATCGCCAGAAACGCCGGATCGCGCAGCGACTTGCCACCGAAATCCAGAGTGACCACCTCATGCGCGATGTCCGCCTCGTGCAGGAACCACAGCACCCGGAACGAGCGCGCCTGCGGCACATGCCACAGCTTCACCACCCCGCGCCCCGCTGCCATTTCACCTTTCTCCAAATACCCCTCCCCGGCTCGCCACCAGACCAGACCGCTGGCATCATCTTGCCCCAAATACCCAAACCCCGCCAACCACCACGCGGCACGCCGGGGGGACGCCCCGCCGCGCCTGCGGCGCCCGGCCCAAGGCCCGGTGGCGGTCCGCAAGGACCGCTGCCGGGGTGCGGGAGCCGTTACGCCTCGGGCTCGAGCGCGATCAGCGCCGCGCCAGCCTCGACCTGGGTGCCTGGGCCCACCAGAACCTCGGCCACCACACCATCGCGGGCAGCGGTCAGCACATGTTCCATCTTCATCGCTTCCAGCACCGCAAGCCGGTCGCCCGCCGCAACCGCCTGGCCGGCAGCCACGAACACCGCCTTCACCAGCCCCGGCATGGGCGAGAGCGTGACATTGCCACCCGCCCCGGCCGAGACATCCCGCGCCAGCGGATCGTGCAGCGCAAAACTGGTGCAGCCGCCATCAAAGACATGGACAGCGCCGCCCACGACCACCACCCTGGCCCCCGAGGGCGCGCCATCGATCCACCAGCGGCCCTGCTGGCGGCGGCAGGCATGGGCTGTGCCGTCCAGTTCCACCTCGGCGACACCCGGCCCGCTCAGCCGCACAACGGCAGAGATCACCTCGCCGCCGCGCTCCAGCTGCACCATGCGGGCCAGCGGCGCCCACAGCGTGAAACCCTCGGCCGTCGCGTCCCAGATCCCGGCGCCGGCCAGCACCGCGGCAACGGTCACGGCCGGCGACAGCGCGGGTTCGGCAATCAGCGCCTCCAGATCGCGCTCGATCAGCCCGGTGTCCACATCGCCAGCGGCAAAGCCCTTGTGCCGCGCCAGCGCGCCCAGAAAGGCCAGGTTGGTCACCGATCCTGCGACCTGCGTGCGCGCCAGCCCGTCTGCCAGCTGCTGCAAGGCGGCGGCGCGGGTCGGGCCGTGGACGATCACCTTGGCGATCATCGGGTCATACCAGGGGCTGATCGCATCGCCCGTGCGCACGCCGCTGTCGGCCCGCACGCCCGGCGGAAAGGCCAGATGATCCAGCCGACCCGTCGCAGGCAGGAAGCCTGCCGGCACGTCCTCGGCATAAAGCCGCGCCTCGAAGGCATGGCCGGTGATCGTCAGATCCTCCTGCCGGGCCGGCAGGCTTTCGCCGCTGGCCACGCGCAATTGCCATTCCACCAGATCGACCCCGGTGATCGCCTCGGTGACAGGATGTTCCACCTGCAGGCGGGTGTTCATTTCCATGAACCAGAACCCGTCGGTGCGCAGGCCCCGGCTGCTGTCGACGATGAATTCGATGGTGCCCGCACCCTTGTAGCCGATCGCCTCGGCCGCCCGCACGGCGGCCGCGCCCATCGCCTCGCGCATCGCGGCGGTCATGCCCGGCGCCGGGGCCTCCTCGATCACCTTCTGGTGGCGGCGCTGCAGCGAGCAGTCGCGCTCGAACAGATGCACCGCGCGGGTGCCATCGCCAAAGACCTGCACCTCGATATGGCGCGGCTTCTCGACATATTTCTCGATCAATACGGCCGGATTGCCAAAGGCGGTGCGCGCCTCGCCCTGCGCGCTTTCGAGGGCGGCGGCGAAATCCTGCGCGCGGGTGACCTTGCGCATCCCCTTGCCGCCGCCGCCTGCAACGGCCTTGATCAGCACAGGATAGCCGATCTGATCCGCCGCACCGGCCAGATGTTCGGGATCCTGGTTTTCACCATGATAGCCGGGCACGACGGGCACCCCCGCCTCCTGCATCAACCGCTTGGCCGCATCCTTGAGCCCCATGGCCCGGATCGCCGCCGCCGAAGGGCCGATGAACACCAGCCCCGCCGCCTCGACGGCATCGACGAAATCGGGGTTCTCGGACAGGAAGCCATAGCCGGGGTGAATGCCCTGCGCGCCCGTGGCCTGCGCGGCCGCGATGATCCGCTCGCCCCGCAGGTAGCTGTCGGCCGGCGCGGGGCCGCCGATATGCACGGCCTCATCCGCCATGGCGACATGCTTGGCCGCAGCATCGGCATCGGAATAGACGGCAACCGTCGCCACCCCCAGTTTGCGGGCGGTCTCGATGACCCGGCAGGCGATTTCGCCGCGGTTGGCGATGAGGATTTTCTGGAACATGTCAGGCCTCGGCTCGGGAATGGTGATGGCAGAGCGGGGGCATTCCGGGCGATGGCCCTTCATCCCCGCACCCCCGGGAAATTTGGATCAAGGCGAACAGCGCAGACGCTGCTCTGCCTCGGACGAGATGCGGTGCAAAAGGGCGGCGGCGGGCAGGATGTCGTGGATCAGCCCGATGGATTCGCCAGCAACGGGCGTGCCGTTCGCCGCATCGCCCTGGGCCTGGGCCTGGGCCCAGGCCGCGCGGGCGGCAGCATTGGCGCGCAGGGCCCCGGTGTCGTCGGACCAGCGGTCGGTGAAGCCAGACCGAAGGGTGCGGATCGTGAAGGGCTCTGGCCAGTCCAGCAGGCGCGCCGCATCCGGGGTGCGGCCCCGGACCGTCGCATCGCCCCCTGCCGCAACGGCCGCGCCGTGAAAGCCCTCGGGCACCAGCGCCTCTGCGGCCGCCCAGAACCGGGTGCCGATCAGCGCGCCATCGGCCCCCAGCATCAGCGCCGCCGCCAGCCCGCGCCCGTCCGCGATGCCGCCCGCTGCCAGCAGCAGCGTCTGCGGCGAGCGCGCCGCCAGCAGATCGGCGATTTCCGGCACCAATGTCAGGGTGCCGCGCGCCCCACCATGTCCACCAGCCTCGGCGCCTTGCGCCACAAGGACACGGGCGCCGACGTCAAGCGCGGCGCGGGCATGATCCAGCGTCTGGCACTGGCAGACCAGCGGCACAGCGGCCGCATGGATCGCCGGCGCAAAGGGCGCCGGATCGCCAAAGGACAGCATCACAGCCCTTGGCCCGCGCATCAGCGCCGCCTCCAGCACCGCCGGCGTCAGCTTCCAGGTGATGAAGCCCACCCCGATCGGCGCATCGCCTGCCCGGTCCCATTCCGCAAAGGTCCAGTCGGCATCGCCATAGCCGCCCCCAAGCAGGCCCAGCCCGCCAGCCCGCGCGACCGCTGCCGCCAGCGCACCGCCCGCCGCGCCCGCCATGGGCGCCAGCGCCACCGGATGGTCCAGCCCGAAGGCCTGCGTGAACCGGGTCTTCAACGCCACCTCAGCCTCCCCGCCTCAATGGTCATGTGTTTTGCCTTTTCCAAATACCCCGGGGGGTGAGGCCGCAAGGCCGAGGGGGGCTGGCCCCCCTTCTCCAGCAGCCGATGTCGATCACATCCGGAACACGCCAAAACGCGTCGGCTCGATCGGGGCGCAAAGCGCGGCCGACAGCGACAGCGCCAGCACATCGCGGGTCTTGCGCGGGTCGATCACCCCGTCGTCCCACAGCCGGGCACTGGCATAAAGCGGATGCGACTGGCGCTCGAACATCTCGATGGTGGGGCGCTTGAACTCGGCCTCGTCCTCGGCCGACCAGCTGCCGCCCTGCCGCTCGATCCCCTCGCGCTTGACGGTGGCCAGAACGCCCGCCGCCTGCTCGCCCCCCATGACCGAGATGCGGCTGTTCGGCCAGGTCCACAGGAAACGCGGCTGATAGGCGCGCCCGGCCATGCCATAGTTCCCCGCGCCAAAGCTGCCGCCGACCAGCATGGTGATCTTGGGCACATTGGTCGTGGCCACCGCCGTCACCAGCTTGGCGCCATGGCGGGCGATGCCTTCGTTCTCGTACTTGCGCCCGACCATGAAGCCGGTGATGTTTTGCAAGAACAGCAGCGGGATGCCGCGCTGGCTGCACAGTTCGACGAAATGCGCGCCCTTGACCGCCGCCTCGGAGAAAAGCACGCCATTGTTGGCGATAATCCCGACCGGGCAGCCCTTGACATGGGCAAAGCCGGTCACCAGCGTCTCGCCAAAGCGTGCCTTGAATTCGTCAAAGCGGCTGCCATCGACGACGCGGGCGATCACCTCGCGGATGTCATAGGGCGTGCGCAGATCGGCCGGGACCACGCCCAGAAGTTCCTCGGGGTCATAGGCCGGATCTTCGGGCGACTGCCACTGGACGGTGCCCGGCTTGGCCCGGTTGAGGTTGCCCACCGCCCGGCGTGCCAGCGCCAGCGCATGGGCATCGTCCTCGGCCAGGTAATCGGCCACGCCCGACAGCCGGGTATGCACATCGCCCCCGCCCAGATCCTCGGCGCTGACCACCTCGCCGGTGGCGGCCTTGACCAGCGGGGGGCCGGCCAGAAAGATCGTGCCCTGTTCCTTGACGATGATCGTCACATCCGACATCGCCGGCACATAGGCGCCGCCGGCCGTGCAGCTGCCCATCACCACGGCGATCTGGGGAATGCCCTTGGCGGACATCCGTGCCTGATTGTAGAAGATGCGCCCGAAATGGTCGCGGTCGGGGAACACCTCGTCCTGGTTGGGCAGGTTGGCACCGCCCGAATCCACCAGATAGACGCAGGGCAGCTGGCATTCCTCGGCTATTTCCTGGGCGCGCAGGTGCTTTTTCACCGTCATCGGGTAATAGGTGCCGCCCTTGACGGTCGCGTCATTGCACACGACCATCACCTCTTGCCCCATGACCCGGCCGATGCCGCAGATCACCCCGGCGCAAGGCGCATCGCCCCCATACATGCCATGCGCCGCCGTCGCGCCGATTTCCAGGAACGGCGATCCGGCATCAAGCAGGTTGGCCACCCGGTCGCGCGGGGCCATCTTGCCGCGGGCGATATGGCGGGCGCGGGCCTTTTCGCCGCCCCCTGCCGCCGCTGCGGCCGCGGCCTGGGCGACAGTGTCCAGCAACCCCAGATGGGCTGCGCGGTTGGCCTTGAACGTCTCGGACGTCGGAAGAGCCTTGGTGGACAGCTTCATGGACGGATCCCCCCTTCCAACGCACCCCGGCCCCCTTGTGACGGCTGCGGAATGCGACAAGTCAAATTCATGTTTTCACCTGCGATTTCATGCGGTTGATCGGCAAGGCACCGTGCCGGAATGTCGCAGCCTGCGGCACGCCTGGCTTGATCCATGTCAAGGCTGGCGCGGTCCCTGCGGGTAGATGGTCGGGCCGCAATCAACCTGCGAGAAGACCGATGAAACGCTCTGTGCTTTCCCTTGCCCTTGTTGCCGCGATGGCCGCAGCCTCGCCCGTTCTGGCTCAGTCCAGGGGCGATATGACGCTGGGGTTCGGGCTTGGCCTCGTCGCGCCCAAGTCGAACAACGGCACCCTGACAGCAGGGCCGCTGACCATCGGCAACAATGTGCGCCCGACGATCACCTTTGAATATTTCCTGCGCGACAACCTGGGGCTGGAGGTGCTGGCCGCCCTGCCCTTCAAGCATGACCTGAACGTCGGCGGCGCCAAGATCGGCACCACGCAGCACCTGCCGCCCACCGTGTCGCTGAACTGGCACTTCCCGACCGAAGGCAAGGTGAAGCCCTTTGTCGGCGTCGGCGTGAACTACACCAAGTTCTTCAACGAAAAGACCCCGCTGGGTGCGCTGAAGATCAGCGACAGCTGGGGCTTGGCCGCCCATGCCGGGCTTGACTACGCGATCAACGAGAAATCCGCGCTGCGCATGGATCTGCGCTGGGTGGACATTGACGCCGATGTTTCGCTCAACGGCACCAAGATCGGCAAGGCCGAGGTCGACCCGGTGGTCTTCGGCATCGCCTATGTAATGAAGTTCTGAACCAGGGCTGCGCGGGGCCGGGGTCATTTCCCGGCCTCCATCACCCGCGATTCCAGCGCCAGCGCCTGACGCGCGGTGATTTCCATCAGACAGGACAGCGCGGCAGGACCGGCCCCGGTGCCCCCGCCCCATTGCGCGGCCTCGTAGGCGCAGGCCGCATCGCGCCAGCCGATCCAGGCCCGCTGCATCTCGCGCAGCGACTGCTGGCGGTTGACCTGCGGATCGCCCGCCGCCCTGGCCCCCGCATCCTGCCGATTGTGGATCGAGCTCAGCGCCTTGTAGGCCGCGTTCAGCCGGTCATCCCACCAGACGCGTTCATTCTCCAGGCAAAAGCCCATGCCGACGGTCGAGCCCCCGCCCGGATTGTCGGCCATGCAGGCATCCGCCGCGCGCCCGGCGCAGCCCTCGTCCGCGCCGGCCGCAAGGCAGGCCTCGGTCAGGGCGGGCGAGAAGCGCATCTCCTGCGCCAGCGCGGGGGCTGGCAGCAGGGCAAGCACGATCATGGCAGGACGGGCACGGCTCATCACTGGGCGCCCATCAGCTCCCGCCCGATCAGCATCCGGCGGATTTCGCTGGTGCCGGCGCCGATCTCCATCAGCTTGGCATCGCGGAACAGGCGGCTGACCACGCTGTCATTCAGGAAGCCCGCGCCGCCAAGCGCCTGCACCGCCTGATGCGCCTGCACCATCGCCTGTTCCGAGCAATAGAGCACGCAGCCCGCGGCGTCCTGGCGCGTGACCTCGCCCCGGTCGCACGACCGCGCAACCTCATAAAGGTAGGCGCGCGAGGTGTTCAGCGCGACATACATGTCGGCGATCTTGCCCTGCATCAGCTGGAAGTTCCCGATCGGCTGGCCGAACTGCTCGCGTTCCTTGACATAGGGCATCACCTCGTCAAGGCAGGCGGCCATGATGCCGGTGCCGATGCCCGACAGCACGACCCGTTCGTAATCCAGCCCCGACATCAGGACGCGCACGCCCTTGCCTTCGGTCCCGAGGACATTCTCGAACGGCACTTCGCAATTGTCGAAGAACAGCTGCGCCGTGTTGGACCCGCGCATCCCCAGCTTGTCGAAATGCTGGCTGGTCGAGAAGCCCTTCATCGACTTTTCGACGATAAAGGCCGTCATGCCCCGGGACCCCGCCTCGGGGTCGGTCTTGGCATAGACGACCAGCGTATCGGCATCGGGGCCGTTGGTGATCCAGTATTTCGTGCCATTCAGAACGTAGTAGCCGTTGCGCTTTTCGGCGCGCAGCTTCATCGACACCACGTCCGATCCGGCCGAGGGTTCGGACATGGCCAGCGCGCCGACATGTTCGCCGGAAATCAGGCCGGGCAGAAATTTGCGCTTTTGCTCTTCGGTGCCGTTCAGCTTGATCTGGTTGACGCACAGGTTGGAATGCGCGCCATAGGACAGGCTGATGCTGGCCGAAACGCGGGCGATTTCCTCGGTCGCGATGGCATGGGCCAGATAGCCCATTCCGGCCCCGCCATATTCCTCGGCCACCGTGATGCCCAGAAGGCCCAGATCGCCCATCTCGCGCCACAGCTCGGGCGGGAAGACATTGTCCCGGTCCACCTGCGCCGCGATGGGCTTCACCCGCTCCTGCGCCCAGCGATGCACGGTGTCGCGCAGCGCCTCGATATCCTCGCCAAGATCGAAACGCATGGATGCGGTGAACATGGGCTCCCCTCCCAATTATTGAACATCTGTTCATTTCCTAGCAGCGGCCGCAGATTCGGTCAACGATTCTGTATCGGCTGCGACGGATCGGCACCGTTACCGCAACCACGCTTGCCAGAATCGCCCTCGCCACGCCATCTTGCGCCCGAATGATCCGGCCCTACAGCCGGTAGAGTCGGGGCCGACATTGAAAATGCACGGAAAATCCGGCACGATATTGCGATCTCAAGCGGCCCCGACAAGCGCCGCACAGACCATGAGGCAGACCATGCGCAAGTTCCTTCTGACCGCCGGACTGGTGATGGCCGGCACTGCCGCCCATGCCGGCCCTATCGAGACTGCCTGCCTTGCCAGCCCGCGCGCCAATGGCGACCGGGCCCTGTGCGGCTGCATCCAGCAGGCGGCCGACCGCACGCTTCATCGCAGCGAACAGCGCCGGGCGGCCAAGTTCTTCAAGGATCCCGATCAGGCGCAGCAGGTGCGCATGTCGAAATCGGACGGCGACAACGAATTCTGGGCCCGCTATCGCAACTTTGGCGAAATGGCCGAAGCGTTCTGCACGCGCTGACTTCCCTTCGGCGCGGCGCAGGACTACATCCCGGCCATGACCGAGACCCTTCATATCGTAGGCGCCGGCATGGCCGGATCCGAAGCCGCCTGGCAGGCCGTGTCCATGGGCGTCCCCGTGGTGCTGCACGAGATGCGGCCCCATGTCGCCACCTTTGCCCACCGCACCGGCAACTTTGCCGAAATGGTGTGTTCGAACTCGTTCCGCTCGGACGATGACGAACGCAATGCGGTCGGCCTTCTGCATTGGGAAATGCGGGCGGCGGGGGGCATCGTGCTGCAATCGGCCGAACGCCACCGCCTGCCGGCGGGCGGTGCGCTGGCGGTCGACCGCGACCCGTTTTCCGAATGGATCACCGCGCAGCTGCGCGCCCATCCGCTGGTGACCGTGTCCGAGGCCGAGGTGACAGAGCTGCCGTCCGAGGGGCAGTGGATCATCGCCACCGGCCCCCTGACCTCGGGGGCACTGGCGGACAGCATCCGCGCGGCGACCGGGGCCGAGTCGCTGGCCTTCTTCGATGCCATCGCCCCCATCGTCTATGCCGACACGATCGACATGTCGGTCGCCTGGCGCCAGTCGCGCTATGACAAGGGCGAGACCGAGGAAGAGCGCACCGCCTATATCAACTGCCCGATGGACCGCGGCCAGTACGAGGCCTTCATCGACGCCATGCTGGCCGCCGACAAGACCGTGTTCCACGAGGGCGAGACCGCCGGCTATTTCGACGGCTGCCTGCCGGTCGAGGTCATGGCCGAACGCGGGCGCGAGACGCTGCGCTTTGGTCCGATGAAGCCGGTGGGCCTGACCAATCCGCATCAGCCGGACCGCAAGCCCTATGCCGTGGTCCAGCTGCGCCGCGACAATGCGCTGGGGACGCTCTACAACATCGTGGGCTTTCAGACCAAGATGAAGTATGGCGCGCAAACCTCTGTTTTCCGTATAATTCCCGGGCTGCAGGATGCCTCGTTCGCGCGCCTTGGCGGCATCCACCGCAACACGTTCATCAACTCGCCCACGCTGCTCGATGGCCGGATGCGGCTGAAATCGCGCCCCAACATCCGCTTTGCCGGCCAGATCACCGGGGTCGAGGGCTATGTCGAAAGCGCGTCCATGGGCCTGCTTGCGGGCCGCATGGCCGCGGCCGAGATCCTGGGCCGCGATCTGCCCGCCCCGCCGCGCGAAACCGCCATGGGGGCGCTGGTGGCCCATATCACCGGCGATGCCGACGCCAGGACCTTCCAGCCGATGAACGTGAACTTCGGCCTCTTCCCGCCCATCGAGGCCCGCGGTGGCCGGCGCGGGCGCAAGGACCGCTACAAGGCCTATACCGACCGCGCGAAAGAGGCGTTTGGCCAATGGCTTGCAGGGCAAGGCTAAGGTGGCGTTCGTCACCCGCTTTGCCCCCTCGCCCACCGGCCCGCTGCATCTGGGCCACGCCTTTTCCGCCTTGCTGGCCCATGACATGGCCCGCGCCAACGCGGGCACCTTCCTGCTGCGGATCGAAGACATCGACCCCCAGCGCAGCAAGCCGCATTGGGAAGCCCAGCTGCTGGACGATCTGACCTGGCTGGGCATCCGCTGGGACGCCCCCCCGATGCGCCAGTCGGACCGGATGCCAGCCTATCGCGCCGCGCTGGATGATCTGTGGTCGCGCGGCCTGCTTTACCCCTGCACCTGCACAAGGCGCGACATCGATCAGGCCCTCAGCGCCCCGCAGGAAGGCGCGCCCCATCATGGCCCCGATGGTCCCGTCTATCCCGGCACCTGCCGCGACCGACCCCGGCCCGCCCTGCGCCCCACCGACCAGCACCTGCGCCTGAACATGGCGGCGGCGCTTGCCGCCATCGCCGCCGAGGCGACCCGTTTCACCGAAACCGGCCCGGCTCATGCAGGCACCATCGCCACATCAGCCACCGGCTACCTTGCGCAGATCGGCGACATCGTGCTGGCGCGCAAGGATTTCGGGACCTCCTATCATCTGTCCGTCGTGGTGGATGACGCCGCCCAGGGCATCACCCATGTCACCCGGGGCGAGGATCTGTTCGAGGCAACCGCCATCCACGTCCTGCTGCAACGCCTGCTCGGCCTGCCGACGCCGGTCTACCACCACCACCGGCTGATCCGCGACGATAAGGGCAAGCGCCTTGCCAAACGCGACGACGCGCGCGCCCTGGCCAGATACCGCGCCGAAGGCGCCAGCCCTCAGGACATTCGCCACATGGTCGGGCTTGAGTAATCTGTGGCTTCTGCACGCCGCCATCGCGCGCCTGCCGCTGCGATGCGCATGTGAGCCCTGTCGATTGGGTATTTATGGCAAGATGGTGCCAGCGGGCGTCCTTTTCATCTTTCCCCAAATACCCCCGCCGGAGGCATCCGCCCCAACCAGACGCGCGCCCTCAGATCATGGGCGCCATGATCTCGACCTCGTCGCCCCCCCGCACGGCGGTATAGAAACAAGACCGGCGGTTGGTGTGGCAGGCCGGCCCTGCCTGATCGACCAGCAACAGCAGGCAATCGCGGTCGCAATCGACCCGCAGTTCCACCAGCTTCTGCACATGGCCCGAGGTCTGGCCCTTGGCCCAGAACGCCTTGCGCGAGCGTGACCAATAGGTCACCTGCCCGGTCTGCAGCGTGCGGGCCAGGCTTTCGGCGTTCATCCAGGCCATCATCAGCACCTCGCCCGTGGCATGATCCTGCGCGATCGCCGGGATCAATCCGTTGGCATCATAGGTCAGGCTGGCAGGATCAAAGGTCATGGCGTCTTTCCTCGGGCGGTCCGGGGGCCTATCTATACCCCGCCGGACCAAAGCGAAAGCACCGAGGACGCCATGAGCGATGCCGACCTGATGAAGCTCTATTCCGCCCGCATCCTGGCGCTGACGGCGGCGATCCCGCATCTGGGCCGCCTGCCGCATCCGCAAGGCAGCGCGAAACGCCGCTCGCCGCTGTGCGGATCGACCGTCACGGTGGATGTGGTGATGAAGGATGGCCGCGTGGCGGAATTCGCGCAGGATGTGAAGGCCTGTGCGCTGGGTCAGGCGGCGGCCTCTGTCGTCGGGGCTGCCCTGCCCGGCCGGACCCGGGCCGAGGTGGAACGCGCCCGCGACCAGCTGGCCGAGATGCTGAAGGGCGGCCCGGTGCCCGATGCCCCCTTCGACGGGCTCGAGGTGTTGCTGCCGGCGCGGGATTACAAGAACCGCCATGCCTCGATCCAGCTGGCGATTCAGGCCGCAGCCGAGGCCATCGCGGCGGCAGAGACGGTCTAGCGCCGTTCCCGCAAACGCCCCTTGCCAGGTGGCGCCGTTCTTCGCCCACTATGGACGGCGGCGCGGCTGGCCGGCGTCGGATCGGGTATTTGCAGAAAGGTGAACGGGCAAGAGCGCGGCGCCACGATGGCAGCGGGGGCTTTTGCACCGCGGATGGATGCGGCACGGAAAAAACCGCCACCGCATGGGGACGCGGTGGCGGCAGTCGTCTCTGTCGGGGACAGGCGCTGGCCGGGACAGGCCGCGCGAAACAGAGAACAGGCAG
This sequence comes from Gemmobacter nectariphilus DSM 15620, assembly GCF_000429765.1. GTDB lineage: Bacteria > Pseudomonadota > Alphaproteobacteria > Rhodobacterales > Rhodobacteraceae > Wagnerdoeblera > Wagnerdoeblera nectariphila. The sequence continues at coordinate 31,107 of NZ_AUCM01000008.1, forward strand.
TCGAAAGAGCAGACGGGTCACATGACCCGGATCACACCGCGGCCAGATGCAGCGCGCCGACCAGCAGACAGAACAGGCCAAAAACCCCAAGGGCGTCTTGCACCAGATGGCGACGCGACCGGGCGGCGATGGCGAAGAAATCGGAAATCATCGTGGCCTCCTTGCTAATGTTGCCCAATTGTTCTCATCAAGGCCGCCATCCGTCAAGAACTTTTTAAGAACTTTCGGGAACAAACGGCGAATGACCCGCCCGCCGCAGCCACCACCGGCTTTCCCCGGCCCCTTCGTATTGGGCCACAATCTCGTGCCCGTTCTCGCGCGCGAAATGGGGCACGTCGATCACGGCCGCCGGATCGGTGGCCCGCAGGCACAGCACCTGGCCCGGCATCATGCCCAGCATCACCTTGCGCGCCCGCAGCACCGGCAGGGGGCACAAAAGCCCCCGCGCATCCACCTCACGATCCGCGTGCATCATACCTCCGGGACTGGATACCGGGCGCCGGGGGAACGACCTGGCCGGTGCAACCGGGCGTCACCTGCGGCATACATCTGTCTGCAACCGTCACGCTTGCAGGCTGGCGCACCGATCGGTTGCGGAACCGACCGGTGCCGGGGGACTGCCCCCGGCCCCGGGACGGCACGCGCCTAGAGGCCGAGGCACCAGCGCAGCACGGCCTTCTGCGCGTGCAGCCGGTTTTCCGCCTCGTCAAAGACCACCGAATGCGGGCCGTCCATCACATCGCTGGTCGCCTCGTCGTTGCGGTGGGCGGGCAGGCAATGCATGAACAGCGCATCGGGCTTGGCCACCGCCATCAGCGCCTCGTTGACCTGATAGGGGCGCAGCTGGTTGTGCCGCCGCTCCTTGGCGCTTTCGGGATCGTGCATGGACACCCAGGTATCGGTCACCACCAGATCGGCCCCCTCGACCGCCTTGTGGGGGTCGCGCTCGATGGTGATGCGCGCGCCCTTCTCGCGGGCGAACTTCACCGCCGCATCCTCGGGGTCCAGCGTCGATGGGCCGGTAAAGGTGAAGTCAAAGCCGAACTGCCCCGCCGCATGGATGAAGCTGGCGCAGACATTGTTGCCATCGCCCGACCACACCACCTTTTTCCCGGCGATCGGGCCGCGATGTTCCTCATAGGTCATCACATCGGCCATGATCTGGCACGGATGGGTGCGGTTGGTCAGCCCGTTGATCACCGGCACGGTCGCATGTTCCGCCATCTCCTGCAGGGTCGCTTCCTCGAAGGTGCGGATCATGATCAGATCGACATAGCGCGACAGGACGCGGGCGGTATCGGCAATGGTCTCGCCGTGGCCCAGCTGCATTTCCTTGCCCGACAGCACCATCGTCTCGCCGCCCATCTGGCGCACGCCGACATCAAAGGACACGCGCGTGCGGGTCGAGGGTTTCTCGAAGATCAGCGCCACCATGCGCCCGGCCAGCGGCTGGTCGGCATCGCGCGTGCCGCGGGGCAGACCGGCGCGGGCGATCTTCATCGCGCGGGCCGAGTCGATCATCTGCCGCAAGGCGGCCGGGTCGGTGGTGTGCAGGTCGAGAAAATGGTTCATCATGGACTTCCGGGTGGAAGGCCCGGGCGATCACCGCCGCAGGGCCGGTTCGGGCACTATAATCCCTGTGCCGATGGGGGAAACCAGAAAAGGATCGCGCCGCGCAGGCGCATGGATCGGGGCGGCCCGACAGGCAGAGCTGCCACATGTTGCGGCAGCGCCCCCGGTCGGGGCGCTACCGGCTGGGGTCAGCCTGCAGACCGCACGGCCAGTGCGGCCTGCTCCAGCCGCGCAAGTCCTTCGGCGATATCGGCATCCGAAATGTTCAGCGGCGGCAGCAGGCGGATCACATTGTCGGCGCCCGGCACGGTCAGCACATGGGCCGCATAGCCCGCCTTGACCACATCGGTGTTCGGCGCCTTGCACTTGAGGCCAAGGATCAGGCCCTGGCCGCGCACTTCCTCGAACACGTCAGGGAAGCGGGCGATCAGCGATTCCAGCCCTTGCCGGAACAGCGCGCCCTTGCGGTTCACCTCGGCCAGAAAGGCCGGATCAGCGACGATCTCCATCACCCGGCAGCCCACGGCGCAGGCCAGCGGGTTGCCGCCATAGGTGGACCCATGCGTGCCCGCGACCATGCCGGATGCCGCCTTTTCGCTGGCCAGCACCGCCCCCAGCGGGAAGCCGCCGCCGATGCCCTTGGCGACCATCATGATATCGGGGGCAACACCGGCCCATTCATGGGCGAACAGCTTGCCGGTACGGCCCATGCCGCATTGCACCTCGTCCAGGATCAGCAGCGCGCCATGGGCATCGCAGATCGCGCGCATGTCGCGCAGCATCTGGTCGGGCACCGGGCGGATGCCGCCTTCGCCCTGCACCGGCTCGACGATCACGGCGGCCACATCGGGGCCCATCGCCGCGCGCAGCGCCGCCATGTCGCCAAAGGGCAGATGCACGAAACCCGGCATCAGATCGCCAAAGCCCTTGGTCATCTTGTCGCCGCCCGCCATGGCGATGGCGCCGGTCGACCGGCCATGGAACGCGCCTTCAAAGGCGATGATCTTCTGCCGCTCGGGGTGCCCGGCCGCATAGTGATACTTGCGCGCCATCTTGATCGCGAGTTCGGCCGCCTCGGTCCCCGAATTGGTGAAGAACACCGTATCGGCAAAGGTGTGTTCGACCAGCAGATCGGCCAGCCGCTGCTGGTTCGGGATCTCGTAAAGGTTCGAGGTATGCCACAGCTTGCCCGCCTGATCGGTCAGCGCCTTGACCAGATCGGGGTTGGCATGGCCAAGCGCGTTCACCGCGATCCCGGCGCCCAGGTCGAGGTAACGCTCGCCCCCGGTGGTGACAAGCCAGGCCCCCTCGCCATGGTCAAAGGCCATGGGGGCGCGATTGTAGGTCGGCAGGACAGAAGCGATCATGTGGGTATCCCTGAAGTCAGGCCCAAGTCGTGCCAAGCGCACGGGGGGCTGTCAACGATGCAAAGTCGGGGAGGGTGCCCGTGGCACGGGCAGGCGCGACCAAGGCGCCGCAACGCATCAGCGTCGGCGTCGGGGCAGTTGGAAAAGGGGTGCCGCTTTGGTCATGGTTCGGCGATACCCGATGCGGACCTCGGCTGCAAGGGCGAAGTGCCGCCCGGATGATGCGCCAGAATGTCGATCAGGTCGGCCCTGGTCAGCATGGCGACAAGGCGCCCCTCGTCATCGGTCAGCGGAATCGCCCGCCAGCCGCCTTCGGCCAGCACCGAAAGCGCCTTGCGCAGCGGGGCCCGCGCCGGCAGACTGACCGGGCGGCAGGTCATCAGGGCGCCAACCGGCCCGTCGTGCCTGTCTGGACCGGCGCGCAGCAGATCGCTTTGCGACAGCACACCCACCAGGTGCCCTGCCCCGTCGATGACCGCCAGCGAATAGGCCCGAGAGTCCAGCATCCGCTGGCGCGCCTCGACAAGTGGCGTGTCGGGCGAGAGCGGCGGCAGCGATCGATGGGCCGCATCGGCACAGGTCAGGCCCTCGGTGCGCGCATCGGCCCGGGCCACCTCGTCGGCGGCGGCCAGCAGGCGGGCAAAGTCGGCAACGCCGATGTTCGAGTCGAGCCGCAGACGCGACAGGATCGCCGCCAGATCCGACGGGCTGAACCGCTGGGCAGCCGGCGCCGTTTCATGGGGTTGGCGGAACGGATAGACCCGGCCGGTCAGCCGGTGCCAGACCATGCCGAAGACCAGCAGCACCAGCGCATCCGATATCACCGGCATCAGCGCAAAGCGCAGGCCAAGATCGGTCACGATATCGGGGCTGAGCACCGGCAACAGCGCAACGCCCCCTGCGGGCGGATGCAGCGCCCGGGCCGCATGCATGAAGGCAACCGCCCCCCCCAGCGCCACCGCCGCCGCCAGCAGATCCGACGGCAGCCACATTGCCGCCAGCACACCGACCAGCGCCGAGCCGCCATTGCCGACCAGCAAGGGCCAGGGCTGGGCCAGCGGGCTGTTCGGCACCCCCACCACCAGCAGCGCCGAGGCCCCGAAAGGCGCAATCAGCATGAAGCCCGCCACCTCGGGCAGGCCCGACGCCGCGATCAGCCCCCCTGCCAGCAGCACCGAAAGCGCCGTCCCCAGCGAGACCCGCACCAGCGCGCCCAGGTCCAGCGGACCGGATGGCGGGCGAAACGCCTCGGCCAGCCGGCGCAGGCCACGTTGGAGCGAGAGGCGGGGCGAGGGGATCGGCATGGCCCCTTGTGGCATCGCGCCGATGACGCCGCAAGCCACCTGCCGCTTGAACTTGCCGGCCTGACCTTGTATCCCGCGCCGTCGCCGTTAGAATGCGGCGTCAACAGCCGGATTGAGAGGTTTCCCGATGACCTGGACCGACGAGCGGGTCGAGACGCTCAAGCGCATGTGGACCGAGGGCCAGTCGGCCAGCCAGATCGCCAAGGAACTGGGTGGTGTCACCCGCAACGCGGTGATCGGCAAGGTGCACCGCCTTGGCCTGTCGAACCGGGCGCCCGGCGCCGGGGCCGAAACCGAGGCAGAGGCCGAAGCGCCTGCCGCGCCGGTGGCCGATCCCCCGCGCGAGGCTGCGGCCCCCGAACCCGCGCCTGCCGCCGCTGCGGCGCAGCCCGTGCGCGAGCCTGAACCCGCCCGCGCCGCGCCCGCCGCCCCCGCCCAGGTGGTGCCGGTGGCCCGCAAGGCGATCATTCCCGCGGGCCAGCCGCTGCCGCCGCAACCCGCGCTGAACGAGATCAGCCCCGAGGCGCTGGCCTCGGTGCGCGAGGTGGAAAAGCGCGCGCGCAAGCTGACGCTGATGGAGCTGACCGAGCGCACCTGCAAATGGCCGATCGGCGACCCTGCAACCGAGGATTTCTGGTTCTGCGGCCTGCCCGCAACGCCGGGCAAGCCTTATTGCGAAGCGCATGTCGGGGTGGCCTTCCAGCCGATGAGCGCGCGTCGCGACCGTCGGCGCTAGGCCGCGGCCGGCCCGCCCGCATCGCCCGGAACGTCGCACCATGCGGGTCCTGATTGCCGACGACCATGAATTGTTGCGCGATGCGCTGGCCGCATTTCTGCAACATGCCGGGATCAGCACCGAGGCGGCCTCGGACCTGCCCGATGCGCTGGCGCGTGTCGGGCGCAGCGGGCCCTTCGATCTGATCTTGCTGGATCTGGCCATGCCGGGGATGAACGGGCTTGAGGGGCTGCAACAGGCGGTTGCCGCCAATCGCGGGCAGCCGGTTGCGCTGATCTCGGGCGCGGCGCGGCCGGAAACCGCGCGTCAGGCGCTGGCGCTGGGGGCGGCGGGCGTTCTGGAAAAGACGCTGTCGGCCGGAGATCTGGTTGCCGCGGTGCGTCTGATGGCCAAGGGCGGCATCTGGGCGCAGGAGGCGGGTGAACGCGCTGGCCCTGCCCGCCCCCCGCAATCGCTGACCCCGCGCGAGATGCAGGTTCTGCAAGGCTTCTGCACCGGCCAGTCCAACCGCGAGATCGCGGCCGAACTGGCGATCAGCGAACCCACCGTCAAGCTGCACGCCCGCACCCTGTGCCGCAAGCTGGGGGCTGCGAACCGCACCCAGGCGGCGATGATCGCGCGCGAGGCCGGGCTGTTCTGAACACCGGGATTTGTCCGCGGCCTTCGGCCGTCCGATGGACCAGGCACCTTGGCCCGGCCGCGCTGCGGGGTGTCAAGGGCAGACGGGGGCTTTGCGCCCCCGCCACCGGCCGGCAAGCCGGCCGGTGCCCCTGCAGGATATTTGCATCAAGGCGAAAGATCAGCCTTCAAGCATACGGTCGGCGCTGGCCTCGAAGAGGGTGCGGGCATAGTCGGTCTTCATCCGTGCCGCGGCCAGATCGGCATGGGCCAGTTCCTCGACCGCGCGGCCATGCTGCATGACCAGCACGCGGTCGCACATATGGTCGATCACCGCCAGATCGTGGCTGACCATCAGGAAGGTCAGCCCGCGTTCGGCCCGCAGCCGGTTCAGCAGGTTCAGCGTTTCCGCCTGGACCGAGGCATCCAGCGCCGAGGTCGGTTCATCGAGCAACAGGATTTCAGGTTGCAGCATCAGCGCGCGGGCAATCGCCACGCGCTGGCGCTGTCCGCCCGAAAGCTGGTGCGGATAGCGGAAGCGGAACTTCGGATCCAGCGCCACATCGCGCAGCGCCTGGACGACGCGGCGGTCGGTATCGCCGACCCCGTGGATCGCCAAAGGCTCGGCCAGGGTGCGGTCGATGGTGTGACGGGGGTGCAGGCTGGAATAGGGATCCTGGAACACCATCTGCACGCGGGCCGAAAACGCCTTGCCGCGCGGGGTCTTGAGCAGCTCGCCGCCGATCCGGATCGAGCCGCCCGAGATTGGCGCCAGCCCGCAGATCGCCCGCAAGATGGTGGATTTGCCCGACCCGGATTCGCCCACGAGGCCATAGCTTTCGCGGGCCTCGACCCTGAGCGAGACCTCTTGCACCGCTTTCACGATCCGGTCGCCCGCATCGAAGTGGACGGACAGGTTGTCGATTTCGATCAGCGCCATCTTACGCCTCCGCCCATGCGCCGCTGCGATCCAGCGAGGGCAGCGGCTCGCGCGGGCCGCCGATGCGCGGCAGGCAGTTCAAAAGCCCCTGGGTATAGGGGTGTTTCGCCGCCATCAGGTTGCCGGCCTCGATTTCCTCGACGACGCGGCCCTTGTACATCACCAGCACCCGGTCGCAGAACCGCGCCACCAGCCGCAGATCGTGGCTGATGAAGATCAGCCCCATGCCGCGCGTCTTGACCAGATCGTCGAGGATGCGCAGCACCTCGGCCTGAACGGTGACGTCCAGCGCGCTGGTAGGCTCATCGGCGATCAAGAGGTCGGGGTTCGGGATCAGCATCATGGCGATCATCACCCGCTGACCCATGCCGCCCGACAGCTCGTGCGGCCAAGCCTCCATCACCCGCTCGGGGTCGCGGATCTGCACGGCCTCGAGCGCGGCAATGGCCTTCTTGCGGGCCTCGGATGCGCTGATGCGGTCGCGCAGGCGCAGACCTTCGGTCAGCTGGCGGCCGACCTTCATCACCGGGTTCAGCGAATATTTCGGATCCTGCATCACCATGGCGATGCGCGGACCGCGCAAGCTGCGCATCTGGCGTTCCGAGGCCTTCATCAGGTCGATGCCGTCAAAGGTCATCTCGTCGGCCTCGATCCGCCCGGGCGGGCGGACCAGACGCAGGACGGACCGTCCCGTCATCGTCTTGCCCGAGCCGGACTCGCCCACGATGCCCAGCCGCTCGCGGCCAAGCTGGAACGAGACGCCGCGCACGGCCTCGACCTTGCCGGATTCGGTGTCGAAGGTGACGCGCAGGTTCTTGACGCTCAGCAGGCTCATTTCCCGGCACTCCTTGGGTCAAGGACATCGCGCAAGCCATCGCCCAGCAGGTTGAAGCCCAGCGAGACGATGAAGATGGCAAGGCCCGGCATGGTCGCAACCCACCATTGTTCGAACAGGAACTTGCGGCCCGAGGAAATCATCATGCCCCATTCTGCCATCGGCGGTTGCGCGCCAAGGCCCAGGAAGCCAAGGCCGGCCGCCGTCAGGATCACCCCGGCCATGTCCAGCGTGACCCGGATGATGACGGACGACAGGCACATCGGCATCACATGGCCAAGCACGATCCGCACCGGCCCTGAGCCTTGCAGCTGCACGGCGGCGATATAGTCGGAATTGCGCACCGTCAGCGTTTCGGCCCGCGCGACCCGCGCATAGGGCGGCCACGAGGTCAGCGCGATGGCCAGCACCGCGTTTTCGATCCCCGGCCCCAGCACCGCGACCAGCGCCAGCGCCAGGATCAGCTTGGGGAACGCAAGGAAGATGTCGGTGATCCGCATCAGGATCTGATCGACCCAGCCGCCGGCATAGCCCGCAACAGTCCCGATCAGCAGGCCGAACACCGGCGCCGTCACCGCCACCAGCGCGACGATATACAGCGTCACCCGCGAGCCCCAGACGACACGCGAGAAGATGTCGCGGCCGAATTCGTCGGTGCCCATCAGGTAGCCATCGGTCAAGGGCGCCTTGAGCCGTTCGGTCAGGTTCTGCGCGATCGGATCATAGGGGGCGATCAGCGGCGCAAAGGCCGCCATCAGCAGCAGCACGACAACGATCGTCGCGCCCAGCATGGCCATCGGGTTGCGGCGGAACCGCAGCCAGCCCAGCCAGGCCTGCCCCAGCCGCGCCTGAGCGCGCGACGAGGGCGACGGATCGCGCAGCCATTCAGTCAACGTGGTCATGGCGCCCCCCTATTTCGCACGCGGATCGACGAGCCGATAGAGCACGTCGGAGAACATGTTGAGCGCCACGAACACCAGCCCCACGACGACCGTGCCGCCCAGAACCGCCGGCATGTCGGCCGAAAAGAGCGCATTGGTGATGTAAAGGCCAAGGCCCGGCCAGGCAAAGACGGTTTCTGTCAGCACGGACCCTTCGAGCAGGTTGGCATAGGACAGCGCGATCACCGTGATCAGCGGCACCATGACGTTCTTGAGCGCATGGACCCAGATCACCCGCCATTCCGGCATCCCCTTGACGCGGGCGGTGGTGACATATTCCTGGCTCAGCTCGTTCATCATGAAGCTGCGGGTCATGCGGCTGATATAGGCCATCGAGTAATAGCCCAGCACGGCGGCCGGCAGCACGATATGCGACAGCGCATTGCGGAAGATGTCCCATTTGCCCGACAGCGCGGTGTCGATCAGGATCATCCCGGTCACGCGCGGCACGTCGAATTCGAACATCATCTCGTAGCTGGCATCCAGACGGCCAGGGCCGCCGACCCAGTCGAGCATACCGTAGAACAGCAAAAGACCCATGAGGCCCAGCCAGAACACCGGCATGGAATAGCCCATCAGGCCGACAAAGCGCACCAGCTGGTCCACCCAGCTGCCAGGCCGCGTGGCGGCCAGAACACCGGCCGGAATCCCGGCCAGAACACCAAAGATCGTGGCGATGGTCGCCAGTTCCAGCGTCGCGGGGAACACGCGGGCAATGTCTTGCGCCACCGGCTGACGGGTCAGCAACGAGCGTCCCAGATCGCCCTGCACGGCATTGACGACATAGATCCAGAACTGTTCCCACATGGGCTTGTCCAGACCCAGCGCCCGATACGCCGCATCATATTGTTCCTGTGTCGCGCGTTCGCCGATGACGGCCAGCACGGGGTCGATGGGCACCACGCGCCCGATGATGAAGGTGACAAGAAGCAACCCCAGAAAGGTGGCTGCAAGGGCCAGCACAAGTCCGATGGCCGTCTTCAGACGGCGTGCCAGCCGCGACGGTGCGCGGGGGGAGGTGTCGGTGACTGCCATGAGCACATGCCACGCCCCCCGCATGCCAGGCACACGGGGGGCGCAGGTCAGCTTACTTCGTGACGTACCAGTAGGTCACCTGGTCGGTGGTGCCGCCGGTGTAGAGGTTCCCCACGTTGTTCCGGCGCGCGGTCACACCGATCTGCTGGAACATGGTGACGAAGGCAGAGGTATCGCGGTGGATCTTCTGCATTTCCTCATACATGGCGCGGCGCTTCTCGGTGTCGCGCTCTTGCACGGCATCGTCGACCATCTTGGTCAGCGGGCCGGCATCCCACGCGGTCCGCCAGGCCAGAACGCCGGTGCGCTTGGCCGCGTCCGAATTGTCCGGGTTCCAGGCAAAGGTCGAGGCGTTGGTGTGCGGGTCGGGATAGTCCGGGCCCCAGCTTTGCAGCGTCAGATCGTGGTTGCGGGCGCGGTAGTCGCCCAGAACCTCGGCCCCGGCGCCCGGCTTCAGCGTGACCTTGATGCCGCCCTGGCCCAGCGTGTTCTGGATCGCCTGCGCCATTTCCATGCGCAGCGGGTCGTTGCGCACCGACAGGGTGGTTTCAAAGCCGTTCGGGAAGCCCGCTTCGGCCAGCAGCGCCTTGGCCTTGGCCACGTCAAGGTGATAGGGCGTATCGGTGATCGCGCCCAGATAGCCGCGCGGCAGGAACCCTTGCTGCACGATCATCTGATCCTTCAGGACGGTGTCCACCATGCCCTGATAGTCCACCAGATAGCGGATCGCCTCGAGCACCTTGGGGTTGTTCAGGGGATCTTTCTTCTGGTTGGCCGCGATGTAGTAGATATAGCCTTCCATGTCGGAATCGATCGTCACATCGGCATTGCCCCGCAGGCCCTGCGCATCGGTCGGGGTCAGGCCGCGGGCAACGTCGATGTCACCCTTTTCCAGCAGCAGACGCTGGGCCGACCCTTCCGGCACATGGCGCATGAACACGCGCTTGAGCTTGGCATCGCCGCGCCAGTAGCCGGGGCGGGCCTCCAGCACATAGCTGTCCTGCGGCTTGTAGCTGCGCAGCACATAGGCGCCGGTGCCGGCGGTGTTGGTCTTCAGCCATTCATAGCCGAAATCGCCGTTGACCTCGTTGGCCATGGCGGTTTCCTTGTCGACGACCGAGGCGACGACAGCGGTCATGCAGTTGTAGAACATCGACGGCGCAAAGGGCTTGTCGATCTTGATGGTCAGCGTATCGCCCTCGGCCTTGACCATCTCGTCCACGTTTTCCGGCGTCAGCCCGAACTGGGTCAGGATGAAGGCAGGGGTCTTGTTCAGCTTGACCACGCGCTGCAGCGACCAGGCCGCATCCTCGGCCCGGACCGGATTGCCCGAGGCAAAGGTGATGCCCGATTTCATCTTGAAGGTGAAGGTCAGCCCGTCATCCGACACCGACCAGCTTTCGGCCAGCCCGGGGATCAGCTCGCCCGGCTTCAGCGGGTCCAGCTCGACCAGCGAATCATAGGTGTTGTTCAGCAGGTCGATCCCCGAGAACTCGAACGCCTCGGCCGGGTCCAGCGAAACGATGTCGTCGATGCCATCCGCGAGCACCAGCGTATCGGCCGGGGTCGCCGCCGCAAGCACGGTGGGCGAGGCGCCAAGCATCAGCGCCGCGGCCAGCGCGAGGCCGGCCTTGCGGAAGGAGGGTTCGAAGGTCGTGGAAGACTCCCTTGGTGTTGTTTTTCGTTTGCTTTCGGTTCCTGATCGCAGCGTATCCAACACTGCGCGGAATGCTTAAAGGGGCGATGGAACGCGGGGGTTGTCAAGCGCTCTCCTTCGGCAGATTGTCACCCCCGCACATCAAGTTGGGCATCGGCCCAACAGCTAAAGGACGCGGACTTTGACACAGACATACCGGGTATTCGACGGACACAACGACCTGCTGCTCCATCTGCATGCCCAGGCCGATCTGCGCGGTGACAGCTTCCTGACGGGCCGCGAGGGGCATCTGGATCTGGAAAAATGCCGCGCAGGCGGCTTTGCGGGCGGCTTTTTCGCCATCTATGTCCCGCCCGAAAACCGCACTGGCGCCGCCCGCACTGCCCCCGTCGCCCCCGACCGCGCCCGCGCCATCACCCTGGAGGCGGCGGCCATCTTGCTGCGCCTCACCCGCGCGCGCCCCGATGTGATCCGCCTGTGCACCTCGGCCGCGCAGATCGAGGCCGCAAACCGCGATGGCGCCATCGCCGCGCTGATGCATGTCGAGGGGGCCGAAGGCATCGGCCCCGATCTGGCCGAACTCGAGGTGCTGCACGCCGCCGGCCTGCGCAGCCTGGGCCCCGTCTGGTCACGCCCGAACATCTTCGGCCATGGCGTGCCCTTTGCCTATCCGGCCACGCCCGACATCGGCCCCGGCCTGACCGATGCGGGCCTGCGTCTGGTGGCAGAATGCGAACGGCTGGGCATCCTGATCGACCTGAGCCACCTGAACGAGGCGGGGTTCTGGGATGTCGCCCGCCTCTCCTCGCGTCCGCTGGTGGCCACGCATTCCTGCGTCCATGCCATCTCGCCCCACAGCCGCAACCTGACCGACCGTCAGCTGGCGGCGATTGCCGAATCGGGCGGCGTGGTGGGCCTGAACTTCGGCTGCCAGTTCCTGCGCGAGGATGGCGAGCGGCGCGACGATACCCCCCTTGCCACCATGGTGCGCCACCTTGCCTATCTGGTCGAGCGGCTGGGCGAAACCGGCGTGGCCCTCGGGTCAGATTTCGATGGTGCACTCATGCCGCAGGCGATCGGCACGGCGGCCGGTCTGCCCGCGCTGACCGAGGCGATGCAGCAGGCCGGCTTTGGCGCGGCACTGATCGAGCGGATCTGCTGGCAGAACTGGATTGACCTGTTGCGCCGCACCATCGGCTGATCGCTGCGTGCAAGCGCCCTATTTGGTCAGGATCAGCTTGCCCTGCCGGGTGATGCGCAGCGTATAGGTCTGCCCTTCCAGGACGATCTGCGCCAGATTGCCCCCTCGCGTCAGCTGAAGCGCCGAATGAACCGGCAGCGCGGGGGCCGGGGCGATGGTCGTGGCGGCGGGAATGGTGCGGTCATGCCAGCTCATGGGAACTCCTGCAGTTGCGGCGATCCGGGGCTGGGCCAGTCGGCCGGGCTGGGATGATCAATTCCTGACTTAATTACTCATATATGTCAAGCCCAGCCATCGCCCCCCCGGGCCGGCGCTGGTAACCAGCCCCACCCGCCCCGCAAGTCCGGCCACCCAAGCCGCGCCGCCTGCGTCCTGCTTCACCTTCTGCAAATACCCTCGGGGGCGGGGCCGGCAGGGCCGGCACCGGCGGGGGCGGACGGCCCCCGAGGCGGGCGGGGCCCCCTCGATGGGGGCACCGCACGCCCCCCTTACAGAACGTAGCGTCCCAGATCGGCAGACCGGGCCAATTCGCCCAGCTGCGCCTCGACAAAGGCGGCATCCACCACCACGGCCTCGCCGCCCCGGTCGGGGGCGTGAAAGGACAGCTCCTCGAACACCCGCTCCATCACGGTATACAGCCGCCGGGCGCCGATGTTCTCGACCGTGCGGTTCACCTCGGCAGCGATCCCGGCCAGCGCCGCGATCCCCTCATCGGTAAAGCTGACCTCGACCCCTTCGGTCGCCATCAGCGCGGTATATTGCCGGGTCAGCGCATTGTCCGTCTCGGTCAGGATGCGGCGGAAATCGGCCTCGGTCAGCGCGCGCAGCTCGACCCGGATCGGCAGGCGCCCTTGCAATTCGGGCAGCAGATCCGACGGCTTGGCCACATGGAACGCGCCCGAGGCGATGAACAGGATATGGTCGGTCCTGACCGCCCCCAGCTTGGTGGAAACCGTCGTGCCCTCGATCAGCGGCAGCAGGTCGCGCTGCACGCCTTCGCGGCTGACATCGGCGCCGCGGGTTTCCGCCCGCGCCGCCACCTTGTCGATCTCGTCGATGAAGACGATGCCGCTTTCCTGCACCGCCTCCAGCGCGGCGGCCTTGACCGCCTCGTCATCCAGCAGCTTGTCGGCCTCTTCGGCGATCAGCACCTCGTGGCTTTCCGCCACCGTCATGCGCTTGCGCTGGCGCCGCCCGCCAAAGGCCTTGCCGAACAGATCCTGCAACCCCTGCATCTGGCCTTCCATCCCCTGCCCCGGCATCCCCGGGAACATCTGCAAGGACGGCGCGGGGTCCGCGACCTCGATCTCGATCATCGTCTCGTCCAGCTCGCCCCGCTTCAGCCGGCCGCGGAACAGCTCGCGCGTCTGCTCGCGCGCATCGGCCCCGGCGATGGCGGCAATCACCCGGTCCTCGGCCGCGCGGTGGGCCCGCGCCTTGACCGCCTCGCGCATCCGCTCGCGCGTCTCGTGCAGCGCCACATCGGCCAGATCGCGGATGATGCTGTCGACATCGCGGCCGACATAGCCCACTTCGGTGAACTTCGTCGCCTCGACCTTGAGGAAGGGCGCATTGGCCAGCTTGGCCAGCCGGCGGCTGATCTCGGTCTTGCCGACGCCGGTCGGGCCGATCATCAGGATGTTCTTCGGCTGCACTTCCTCGCGCAGACCCGGCGCCAGCTGCTGGCGCCGCCATCGGTTGCGCAGGGCGACGGCAACGGCGCGCTTGGCCTCGCTTTGCCCGATGATGAAACGGTCGAGTTCCGAAACGATCTCGCGCGGGGTCAGGTCGGTCATGGCGGCTCCTGTGGTCGTTGCGCATCACTTAGAGACGGCGACACGGCGATTCAACTGCTGCGCCTGGCCGGGCCCCGATCCCTTGGTTTTCCGATCCGTGCAGGACCGGGCCATGCGCCCCCACCAGACCAGCGCCACGGGGCAAGCGGCTGGCAGGGTGCAAAACCCGGGGACTTTCGCAGGCTCCTTGCCGTGGCCTGTCGCTGCGGCCTGGGGGCTTCCCCCCCGGCTGGCGGGCAGGACTGCGGCCAGCGCCCCCGTCACGCCCCCCGGATCGCCTCGATCGTCAGCTTGCCGTTGGTATAGACGCAAATGTCGGCCGCAATCGCCATGGCCTTGCGCGCCACCTCTTCGGCAGGCAGATCGGTTTCCATCAGCCCGCGCGCCGCGGCCAGCGCGAAATTGCCGCCCGAGCCGATGGCGGCCACGTCATGTTCCGGCTCCAGCACGTCGCCCGCGCCGGTGATGACATAGATCGCCGCCCCGTCGGTCACGATCAGCATGGCTTCCAGGTTGCGCAGATACTTGTCGGTGCGCCAGTCTTTGGCCAGTTCCACGCAGGCGCGCAAAAGCTGGCCCGGCGCGGCCTCCAGCTTGCGCTCCAGCCGCTCGAGCAAGGTGAAGGCATCGGCGGTGGACCCGGCAAAGCCCACCACGACCTCGCGCCCGCCAGGGTTCAGGCGGCGCACCTTGCGCGCGGTGCCCTTGATGACGGTCTGGCCAAGGCTGACCTGCCCGTCCCCCGCCACCACCACCTCGCCGCCCCGGCGCACCGCCAGGATTGTCGTGCCGTGCCAGCCGGGAAAGCGCTCGTCCGCCATTGATGCCTCCATGTCTCTGGCCCCCATATGGCAACCCGCCATCCAGCGCGCAACCGGATGGCGGCCCAGCCGCCCCTGCCCCCGGCAGGCAAAAGGCATGTCCGGGGCAAGACACCGGCAGTTTTCAGACAGCGCGACCTCGGCAACAAGGCCGCCTTGCGCTGGCCTGCGCGGCCAGGCGCCCATGCCCAAGCCCCTGTGGCGCCGGTATGACCGGGGCGGGTCGCGATCCAGGCTGAAACCGGGCCGGGTCCCTTTGCGTTCCGCGAAGCTTATCGTAAAAAACGGCGAAATTTGCTGCTTTTCCGCCACAATTCAAAGCTAGTGGAAAATGACTGTTTCCGAAACTCGGCACTTTCTGGGGATGAGGACATGCCACACGGCCCACCACGGTCACGCTTGGCATCTGGCTTTTGCAAGGATGAAAGCGGCGCTACGACCATCGAAGTCGTCATCTGGCTTCCGATCTTCGTGCTGATCTTCTGCATGATCGTCGATGCCACGATGATCTTCGGCAAACAGGCCGAGGTCTTGCGAATCGTGCAAGATGCCAACCGCGCCACATCCGTCGGCCGGTTTACCGATACCCAGGACACCGAGGCCTTCATCGCAGCGCGCATCGCCGCGATCTCGCCGCATGCAACGGTGACGACGACGGCCGACGATGGCGTGATCGTGTCAACGGTCATCATGCCGGCGTCGGATCTGACGGCGACGAAATTCATCTCGGCCTTCACCTCGCTGAATGTGCGGGTGCGCTCCGAGCAGCTGTCGGAAGCCTGACCGTGTATGCCCGGGCCAAGAACTTCCTGCGCGACGACTCGGGCGCTGGCACCGCCTTCAGCCTGTTTCTGGTTCTGACACTGCTGATGGTGGGCGGCTATGCCGTCGATCTGCAATATGTGCTGACCGCCCGGACGCGGCTGCAAAACACCGCCGATGCGGCGGCACATGCGGCGCTGCTGGCCCGCGATACGATGTCCGCCTCGGACGCGGCCGACCGGGCTGTCGAGATCGCGATGGGCAACATGCCGCCGGATCTGCATGGTGTGACGGTCGAGGCCCGCGATGTCGAGTTCGGCTTCTGGGACGAGACGGCCGCAAAGTTCATCCCCGACGCCAATTCGCGCAGCGGCGTGCGCGTGACGGCCCGCAGGGTCGAGGAACGGGAAAACCCGGTCCCGACGTTTCTGTTCAAGCTGGTCGGGCTGGATCACTGGAACATTTCTGCGGTCTCGACCTTCATGACCTACAATCCCAGCTGTCTGCGCGAAGGGTTCGTTGCGAACGGGGTGGTCGATCTGCAATCGAACAACCTCTATTCCAACGGGTTCTGCATCCATTCCAACACCTATGTGTCGCTGAACTCGAACAACACCTTCGAGCCGGGGACGATCGTGTCGATGGCCAACCTGTCCGATATCGAGCTGCCGAACTCGGGCTACAAGACGAACATCGGCCTTGAACAGGCGCTGCGCGAAGGGTCGTGGAACATCCGCATCGTCTCGCGCATTGCCAGGATCATCGAGCAGCTGGAAAACTTAGATTCGCGGCGCATGCCCGACTATATCGTGACCGCCGGCTACGAGATTTTGCCCAGCCGCCTGGTGACCGCCGCCAATCTGGTGCCCGGCCATGCCTACAAATACACCTGTGGCAGCAAGGGCAATTCGACCCTGACCTTCGACAACAATGTCGTGGTGGACCGCAACGTCATCATCACGGATTGCGAAATCCGCTACAACGCGGGTGTCCAGCTGGAAGATGCGATCCTGGTCTCCAAGAGCACCGACGCCAAGGCCCATACCGCGCCCTCGGGCCTGATCGTGGGCCGCGACGATCACTGTGCCGAGGGCGGCGGCGCGCAGCTTCTGACGCTGGGCGGCATGAGCTTTCCGGCCGATCTGCACATCTATGGTGGCCAGCTGCTTGCGGTGGGCGACATCGAATTCTCGGCCAATGCCGACGGGGTCGAAGGCGCGGCCATGGTTGCCGGCGGCCAGATCTCGGGCACATCGAACATGAACATGGGGTTCTGCGGCACGGGCACCGAGGACAACATCTATGTCCCCTACTTCAAGATGGTGATGTGACAGCAGCCCGTACGCGGTCCGGCGACGTTTCGGACCCGTGTTGCGCGCTGGCGGCAGGGCAAGGCGCCGCCCATTGCCCCCGCCGCCTGAGCCGAAATGAACAGGCGCCCCCGGTCGATCCGGCGCAACTTGCCCCTGACACGGCCCCGCAAAGCCAACCGGCCCACCTTGTGCGCAACAAGATGGGCCGGTTCGTCTCAATGGGTCAGGCGGCTGTGGGGAAAGTCCGGCAAGGTGCCATCGCTCTTTCCCCGAATGGCAAAGCGCTCCGGGAGCTTTCAGGGCTTTTCCCCCGCCAGCCTCAGGCGCATTTCGAATGGCCACAGTCGGCGCAGGTCATGCAGCCCTCGATCATCTTCATCGCATAGCTGCCGCAGGACGGACAGGCCGGGCCGCGGGGGCGGGTGCCGACTTGCATCACCTCGGCCTTGGGATCGGATTTCAGCCCCATCCCCTCGCCGCCGATGAAGCCGATATGGATCAGGTGCCGCTCGATCACCCCGCCGATCGCGGCAAGGATCGAGGGGATGTAGCGCCCTTCCATCCAGGCGCCGCCGCGCGGGTCAAAGACGGCTTTCAGCTCCTCGACCACAAAGGAAATATCGCCGCCGCGCCGGAACACCGCGCTGATCATCCGGGTCAGCGCGACGGTCCAGGCGAAATGTTCCATGTTCTTCGAGTTGATGAACACCTCGAAGGGCCGGCGGTGCCCGGCGATGACGATATCGTTGATGGTGATGTAAAGCGCATGTTCGCTGTCGGGCCATTTCAGCTTGTAGGTTGCCCCTTCCAGCGCGGCCGGGCGGTCCAGCGGCTCGGACAGATAGACGACCTCGCCCCCCGCTTGCGGCGCATCGGCGGGCGCCTTGTCGGCCGACTCGGATACTGTCAGGACCGAGCCCGTCACATCGTTCGGCCGATAGGTGGTGCAGCCCTTGCAGCCCATGTCCCAGGCGGCCAGGTAGACATCCTTGAAATCGTCAAAGGAAATGTCCTCGGGGCAGTTGATGGTTTTCGAGATGCTCGAATCCACCCATTTCTGCGCCGCCGCCTGCATCTTCACATGATCCATCGGCGGCAGGGTCTGGGCATTGGCGAAATAGTCGGGCAGCGGCGCATCGCCCCTCAGCTCGCGCCACAGCGAGACGGCATAATCGACCACCTCTTCCTCGGTGCGCGAGCCATCGGGCTGCAGCACCTTGCGGGTATAGGCATAGGCGAACACCGGCTCGATCCCCGAGGAAACATTGCCGGCGAACAGGCTGATCGTGCCGGTGGGGGCCACGCTGGTCAGGTGGCTGTTGCGGATGCCATGGGTGCGGATCGCCTCGCGGATATCCTCGTCCATCCGCAGCATGTTGCCCGAGGCCAGATAGCCCTCGGCATCGAACAGCGGGAACGGGCCCTTTTCCTTTGCCAGATCGACCGACGCCAGATAGGACGCCCGCGCGATCGCCTTCATCCAGGCCTCGGTCTGCGCGACCGCCGCGTCCGATCCATAGCGCAGCCCCAGCATCAGCAGCGCATCGGCCAGCCCGGTGACGCCAAGCCCGATCCGCCGCTTGGCCTGCGCCTCGGCCGCCTGCTGGGGCAGCGGAAAGCGGCTGGCATCGACCACATTGTCCATCATCCGCACCGCCAGCCGGACCAGGTCGTCCAGCGCCGCGGGGTCAAGCTGCGCGTCGGGCGTGAAGGGGTTCGTCACCAGCCGCGCCAGATTGACCGAGCCCAGAAGGCAGGCACCATAGGGCGGCAAGGGCTGTTCCCCGCACGGGTTGGTCGCGGCGATGGTTTCGACATAGCTCAGGTTGTTGGCCGCATTGATCCGGTCGATGAAGATCACCCCCGGCTCGGCAAAATCATAGGTCGCCCGCATGATGCGGTTCCACAGATCGCGCGCCTCGACGGTCTTGTAGACCTTGCCGCCAAAGGTCAGCTCCCACGGCGCATCGGCCTTGACGGCCTCCATGAAGGCATCCGTGACCAGCACCGACAGGTTGAACATGCGCAGCCGGGCGCTATCCTGCTTGGCGGTGATGAAGGCTTCAACGTCCGGATGATCGCAGCGCATCGTCGCCATCATCGCGCCGCGCCGGCTGCCGGCGGACATGATGGTGCGGCACATCGCATCCCACACATCCATGAACGACAGCGGCCCCGAGGCATCGGCCGAGACGCCCTTCACCTCGGCCCCGCGCGGGCGGATGGTGCTGAAATCATAGCCGATGCCGCCGCCCTGCTGCATGGTCAGCGCGGCTTCCTTCAGCATGTCGAAGATGCCCGACATGCTGTCGGGGATCGTGCCCATGACAAAGCAGTTGAACAGCGTCACCGCCCGCCCGGTGCCCGCGCCTGCCACGATGCGCCCGGCCGGCAGATATTTGAAATCTTCCAGCGCGCTGTAAAAGCGGTCCTCCCACAGCGCCGGATCGCGCTCGACCGAGGCCAGCGCACGGGCGATCCGGCGCCAGGTATCTTCGACCGAGCCGTCGATCGGGGTGCCGTCGGCCTCCTTCAGCCGGTATTTCATGTCCCAGATCTGCGCGGCAATAGGGGCGGCGAAACGGCTCATGGCGATCCTTCGGAAGGTTGGCTGGGGCCGGCGCAAGGGCGGCCGGCGGGGTCCAGAGGATAGGCTCCCGCCCTGCCCCCGTCAACGTGCCCGCCAGACCTGCGCCGCATCCTGCCGGCAGGTCGGCAAGCCGCACATCGTCGGAAAGCCGCCCGGCAGCCCTGCGGGGCTGGCTGCCCGGCCCGCTGACCGCGCAACCTGTCGCTCGCTCGGGCGGCGCCGCGCAAGATGTTGCCCCGCCCCGGATGACCGGCGCCGATCTGCGCCCCCGCAACCGGCCATCAGCCCCGGCATTGCGAGGGACGCTTGCCCCTGCCGCAGGCCTCTCTAGAATGGGTGCCCCATGCCAACGGACCTGCCATGCCCGATCCCGTCAACCTTGTGAAACTTTGTGTCGGCGCCGACAGCGTCCAGGATCTGCTGGACTGGCAGGACAGCCAGCGCCACCATTATCCGCCCGGCCGCACCTTCCACATCACCCGCATGTGGCCCAAGCGCGAGGCCGAGGTGCTGCAAGGCTCGCTCTACTGGGTGTTCAAGGGCCAGATCCTGGCGCGGCAGAAGATCCTTGAACTTCAACGGGTCGAAGGGGGCGATGGCATCGCCCGCTGTGCCATCCATCTGGATGCACGGGTGATCCGCACCGAACCGGCGGCCCGCCGCCCGTTCCAGGGCTGGCGCTATCTGAAACCCGAGGAAAGCCCGCGCGATCTGCCGCAAGCCCGCGCCACCGACGACAGCCTGCCCCC
This sequence comes from Gemmobacter nectariphilus DSM 15620, assembly GCF_000429765.1. GTDB lineage: Bacteria > Pseudomonadota > Alphaproteobacteria > Rhodobacterales > Rhodobacteraceae > Wagnerdoeblera > Wagnerdoeblera nectariphila. The sequence continues at coordinate 51,344 of NZ_AUCM01000008.1, forward strand.
GGACCTGGCCGCCGCCTTGGCCGACATCGGCCTGCGCTGACAAGAACGACGCAGGCAAGGACGCCAAGGGCCTGCCCCCGCCAGTCGCACGCCGGGCTGCTTCTTTGCCTTTTTCAAAATACCCCGGGGGGAATTGGCCGGAACGGCCAAGGGGGGCTGGCCCCCCGATCCTTCTCAACCCTCGCCCCGGCCGGTGCCAAAGAACCCGGCCAGCGCCCGACCCAGAAGGTTCGTGACCTTTGGCTCGGGCAGCACGTCAAAGGGCAAGGGCCGGCAAACCTCCATCGCGGCGATGCCGACGCGGGCGGTCAGCGCGCCATTGACCACCCCCTCGCCAAAGCGGCGCGACAGCCTGGACAGCACCCCGCCCCCGGCAACCGAGGAAATCAGATCATCGCCCACCGCCACCGCGCCGGTGGCAAGCAGATGGCCAAAGACCCGGCGCAGCACGCGCCAGCTGCCGAAACTGCCTGCGCGGCCGCCATAGATTTCGGCAATGCGCCGGATCATCCGCAGGTTCGCGGCCAGCGCCACCGCCACATCGACCAGCGCCAGCGGCACCAGCGCGGTTGCCGTGGCCACCCGCCGCGCTGCGGCCTCGATCTCGCGCCGCGCCGCCTGGTCGGGGGCGGCGAGCAGCTCGGTTTCCGCCAGCCGGATCAGCCCGTCGGCATCCATCATGCCCTCGGCCTGCTCTGTCAGCCGGGTCAGGCCCCAGGCCATTTCGGGCCTGCCGCCGTAAAGGTGGCGCAGCTCTGTCACGACCTTGCGGGCAGCGGGCAGATCGGCCGCTGCAACCGCCCCGGCGGCGCGGGCGCGCATCCCGTCGATGCGCCCCAGACGCAGCCAAGCCGCCCATTCCCGCCCCGCGATCCACAGCAGCGCCAGGACCGCGAGCGCCGCCAGCGCCAGCGCCAGCCCGCCCAGCAGCGGCGAGCGCGCCAGCAGCCCGGCGATGAAATCCGTCGCCGCGATCCCCAGGGCCAGCGAGACGAACAGCCCCCCCGCCCAGGCCAGCACGGCTCCGGCCCGGCTGCCGCGGGCGAGCGGGCCGGCCAGCGCCGCAACGGCGCCGGTGGGCGCACCGGCCGCCTCGGGCACTGGCGGCGCCTCGGCAGGGCTGGGGGCCGGGCCGTCAAGCTCGACGATGAAGGGGCGGCGGGGATCGGACATGGCGGGCTCCGGCGGTTCCTGACTGACTTGGGCGCGCCGGCAGGCAAGTGCAAGGGCTTTTGGGAGTGCGTTCAGGGCGGGGATGGGGGGCGCTGCCCCCTGCCAGCGTTGCGGCGGCGGTGCGGTTGCGCCTGCCCCCGGGGTATTTGGAAAAAGGCAAAGCCAAGCCGCTTGCGCGGGGGCCGCCGGACCCGCGCGGCATCATTGCCACCAAGGCGGCGCCGGTGGTGTCGCATCTGGCCAAGGTGGGGTTCCATGGCGGGCCGGCCAGCGCGATGGCCGGCACTGACTGGATCATGGTAGCGATTGCGGCGCCCTTTGCCAGACTGTGCACCCAGGCCGGCTATCTGATCTTGCAGCGGCTGACCGACCCGCATTTCCGGCGCTGGACGCGGCCGATCGTCATGATGATCGGCATTTTCCACCTTGGGCGCGGGTTGACCTTGCTCCTTGGCGCCTGATGGGTAATGTGCGCCCGCGAGACAAGACATGGCACAGATGGATTCCCCTTTCCCCGATCCGGCCGGCCGCGCGGCGATTGCCGCCGCCGTGACGCCCTGCGGTGCAGGTTCGGGGGGCATTGCGCGAATTAGCGGCCCGGCGCGCTGAGATCACCGCGCCGGGTGTCCTGTCATGGCCTGCGATCAGGCCGCCACCAACGCCATTCAAGGATCAACGCCGATGTGCGCCGATACCCCCGACTACCGCTCTTCCGTCTTTCTGCCCGAAACCGCCTTTCCGATGCGTGCAGGCCTGCCGCAGCGCGAGCCTGACTGGCTGGCCCGCTGGGAAGCAATGGGCATCTATGACCGTCTGCGCGACAAGGCCGCCGCGGCCGAGGCGCAGGGCACCCCGCGCGCGCCCTTTACGCTGCATGACGGCCCGCCCTATGCGAACGGCCATCTGCATATCGGGCACGCGCTGAACAAGGTGCTCAAGGATTTCATCGTCCGCAGCCAGCAGATGATGGGCCGCGACAGCCGCTATGTGCCGGGCTGGGATTGCCATGGCTTGCCGATCGAATGGAAGATCGAGGAACAATACCGCGCCAAGGGCCTGAACAAGGACGAGGTGAACGTGGTGGATTTCCGTCAGGAATGCCGCCGCTTTGCCGAAGGCTGGGTCGATATCCAGCGCGAGGAATTCAAGCGCCTTGGCGTGACCGGCAACTGGGCCGATCCCTATCTGACCATGGCCTATCACGCCGAGGCGGTGATCGCCGAGGAATTCATGAAGTTCGTGATGAACGGCAGCCTCTATCAGGGGTCCAAGCCCGTGATGTGGTCGCCGGTCGAAAAGACCGCCCTGGCCGAGGCCGAGGTGGAATATCACGACCACACCAGCCATCAGATCTGGGTGGCATTTAAGATCTCTGATGTAACCAGAAATCAGTATGGCTTGCGTGGCGGTTTGGTTGAGGATAGCGGTGAATTGCTCGCTATATCGGATGCCTATGTTCAGGGGCGCCAACTTCTCGCAGACGATGTACGGGTGGTGATCTGGACCACGACGCCTTGGACCATCCCGCAAAACCGGGCCGTCGCCTATAGCCCCGAAATCGCTTATGGCGTGTACGAGGTGACAGGCCGGCCCGAAGGGTCGAATGCGACCATTGGGATGCGCTATCTGCTGGCCGACAAGATGGCAGCCGGGGTCTTTGCCGCCGCCAAACTGGACGAGGGCATGTATCGCCGCCTTGGCGATGTGCCGGCCGACACCCTGCGCGGGCTGACCCTTGCCCACCCGTTCCGAGGGGCTGAAGGCGCCAATGGCGAATGGGATTACGACGTCCCCATGTTGCCCGGCGATCATGTCACGGATGATGCAGGCACCGGCTTTGTCCATACCGCGCCCAGCCATGGCGATGACGACTATCAGCTTGGCCTGAAGTTCGGCCTGCCGATGACCTATAACGTCGAACCCGACGGCAGCTATCGCCCCGACCTGCCGATCTTTGGCGGTCAGGCGATCCTGACCCCCGAGGGCAAAGAGGGCCCGGCCAACGTCAGCGTCATCAAGCAGCTGGCCTATGCGGGTGCGCTGCTGGCCAAGGGCAAGCTGAAGCATTCCTACCCGCACAGCTGGCGGTCCAAGGCGCCGGTGATCTATCGCAACACGCCGCAGTGGTTCGTCGCCATCGACCGCAAGCTCGATGACGGCATGACCACCTATGGCGAGACGATCCGCCAGCGCGCGCTGACCTCGATCAACCAGCTGGTGCAATGGACCCCGCCTTCGGGCCGCAACCGCCTGCATTCCATGATCGAGGCCCGCCCCGACTGGGTGCTGAGCCGCCAGCGCGCCTGGGGCGTGCCGCTGACCTGCTTTGTCAAGAAGGGCGCGAAACCGACCGACGCCGATTACCTGCTGCGCAACGCGGATGTGAACGCCCGCATTGCCGCCGCCTTCGAGGCCGAAGGCGCCGATGTCTGGTATGTGCCGGGCTTCAAGGAAAAGGTGCTGGACGGCATCGTCGATCCGGCGGCCTATGATCAGGTGTTCGACGTTCTGGACGTGTGGTTCGATTCGGGGTCGACTCATGCCTTCGTGCTGCGCGACCGCAAGGATGGCACGGTGGACGGGCTGGCCGACCTTTACCTTGAAGGCACCGACCAGCACCGCGGCTGGTTCCATTCCTCGATGCTGCAAGCCTGCGGCACCAAGGGGCGGGCCCCCTATCGCGGCGTCCTGACCCACGGCTTCACGCTGGACGAGAAGGGCATGAAGATGTCCAAATCGCTTGGCAACACCGTGGCCCCGCAAGAGGTGATCAAGGAATACGGCGCCGACATCCTGCGCCTGTGGGTCGCGCAGTCGGACTACACGATCGACCTGCGCATCGGCAAAGAGATCCTCAAGGGCGTCGCTGACAGCTACCGCCGCCTGCGCAACACGCTGCGCTTCATGCTGGGGGCGCTGAACGGCTTTACCGAGGCCGAACGGATTGCCCCCGCCGACATGCCCGAGATGGAACGCTGGGTGCTGCACCGGCTGGCCGAACTGGATGCCGAGGTGCGGGCGGGCTACACGGCCTATGACTTCCAGGGCGTGTTCCAGAAGCTGTTTGCGTTCTGCACCACCGATCTTTCGTCGGTCTATTTCGACGTGATCAAGGACACGCTTTACTGCGACGCGCCGGACAGCCTGCGCCGGCGCGCCGCGCGCACGGTGCTGGATCTGGTGTTCCACCGTCTGGTGACCTGGCTGGCCCCGGTGCTGGTCTTCACCATGGAAGAGGTCTGGCTGGAACGCTTCCCCGGTGATCGCTCCTCGGTCCATCTGGAGGACATTCCCGCAACGCCCGCCGACTGGCTGGACGAGGCGCTGGCGGCAAAATGGGCGCGTGTCCGTCAGGTCCGCCGCGCGGTGACGGCCGCGCTCGAGGTGCAGCGCACCGCCAAGGTCATCGGCTCTTCGCTGGAAGCCGCGCCTGTGGTGCATGTGACCGATCCTGACCTGATGGCGGCGCTGAAGGGTGTCGACATGGCCGAGGTCTGCATCGTCTCGGCCATCGCGCTGACCGCCGATCCCGAACCGGCCGAGGCCTTCCGCCTGCCCGAGGTTCCGGGCGTCGCGGTGGTGTTCGAAAAGGCCGAGGGCGAGAAGTGCGAACGCTGCTGGCAGATCCTGCCCGACGTTGGCAGCCACGCCCACCCCTGCACCTGCGCGCGCTGCAACGCGGTGCTGGGCTGACCCTGGACCGGCCGCGCCTGCCCGGGTTGCGGCCGTCTACTTGACCGAATTGGGCCCTTTGCACGGCGGCGCATGATCTTGCGCCGCCCTGCCTGGTTCAGGCCGAGGACCCGCAGCTGGCATCGCAGCCGACACGGGACAGACGCACGGCGCCCGTCCCTCCTCAGCTCGCTGGGGCGGCGCCTCGTCAAGGTGCCAGCCCAGCAACCCGCACGGAAAACGCCAGCCCGCGTCCCGCCATGCCCTGACGGCACGGGGCCGCGCGCCGCCACCGACACCCTGCACAAAGCCACGCACCGACCACCGCGCGGCGGCCCCTTGTGCCGCCGCTTGCCAGCGCCCTGCCCGCCGTGGTTCACTGCCCCATGCCGCAGATCACCGTGCCCTCGCCTTTCGGCCCCCTGACCATCATCGAAACCGGCGGCCTCTTGCGTCGGGTGGACTGGTGCGCCGCCGAACCGGACCCCTCGCCCCTGCTGGAAAGGGCCGCCCACCAGATCGCCGCCTATTTCGCCGGGGATCGCGGCGGCTTCGATCTCCCCTTCGATTGGGGCGAGGGCCTGAACGCCCGCGTTCGCCGCGCCATGGCGGCCATTCCACATGGCGAGACGCGCACATATGGCCAGATCGCCCGCCAGGTTGGTGCCCCCGCGCAAGCCGTCGGGCAGGCCTGCGGCGCCAATCCGCTGCCGATCCTGATCCCCTGTCATCGGGTGGTGGGCACCAACGGCTTTGGCGGCTTCTCCGCCCCCGGCGGGGTCGAGACCAAGGCCGGCCTGCTACGGCTGGAAGGGGCGCTGCTGCTTTAGCCCGGATCGACCTTCAGACAACGCCCGCGACACCGGCCCCCTGCTGGCCCGGTTGTCCTTGCCGTGGCACCCCTTGCGAACTGCCCGTCCGGGGCGCCCGGATGGCAACACGAACACCGCCCCTGCCCGCGCCTGATCGGATACCACATCCCCCCTGGCCACACCCGATCAGGACCCAAAATCACCGCCCCAGCCCAGCGAAAGCGATCCACACGTCGCTCAAAGGCCCGGCAAATCCGGAAAGCCGACAGCCTGGCGGCAAGGCAGCCCGCATCTTTGCCCTGCCCCTTCATCTGTCCCCAAATATCCCACGGGGAGGTCCGGAGGGGTGTGAAACCCCTCCGGGGCCGGGTCCTTCGCCAGCGAACGTCAATCGCGCCCCAGAAAGCTAGCCCCCTTAGCAATGCCCTACCCTGCCAGCGCCGCCCTCAGCGCCTCGGGCATCCGCGCGGGCCGCCCGTCCTCGCGCAGCGCCACCAGCCCCACGCGGGCCGCGAACAGCCGCTGATCGCCGCGCCAGACCTCTTGTACCAGCTCGATCCGCGCGCCGCTCAGCGCCGCCAGTTCCGTGCGCACCTCCAGCAAATCGTCGAACCGCGCGGGCGACAGATAATCCGCCTCGACCCGGCGCACGGCAAAGACGATCCCGCTCTCGGCCTTGAGCCGCCCCTGATCCACCCCCAGACCGCGCACCCATTCGGTGCGGGCCCGCTCGATGAATTTCAGATAGTTTGCGTAATAGACGATCCCGGCAAGATCAGTATCCTCGTAATAGACCCGAACCGCGAACCGATGCATCACGCATCCCCCGCCGCAAGCCGCGCGAACAGGCGCAGCGCATGGGCGCCATCGCGGGCCGATGCCGGCAGAACGGGATCATAGGCCGCCCGGATCACCGCCGCCACCGCCGGATGCAGCACCGCCTGCCCCGATCCCGCCTGCACCAGCACGCCTTGCGGCAAGGCGCCGTCGGCCCACAGGCAGATCATGCGCACCGCCTGATCCAGTGCCAGAACCTCGGCCGGCACCTCGGACAGGGCCGCGTCCATTCGCAAAAAGACAAAAGCCGCCCGGATCGCGCCGCTTTCGTCAAAGCGGAACATGCGATACTGGTTCGCCCCCTGCGCCTGAAGCCGGGCAACCAGCGGGCCCAGCCCCTCGATCAGCCGGTCGAGGTTGGGCACCCCGGTCAGCTCGTCCCAGTCGCGGCAGAAGAAGACCATCAAGTTGGCGCCAAGCTCGGGGTCGTGTTCGGCCATCCTGTGCCCGGCCAGCGCGACCACCGCCTCGATCCCGCCCTTGACGATTGCCAGCGTCGCATCGTCAACCCCAAAGACCACCGGCACGATGGGGCGGCCCCAGCGGGCAAAGACATAGCCCTGAGGCCGGGTGAACAGCGCCTCGACCGAAGCGGGCGACGGGAAAGACAGATCGGCCATGGGTTACTCCTTTGCCCCCATCAAGCGTGACCGGCAGCCGGATGCAAGCGGGGTTTGACTTGCGCCCGCCCTGCCCCCATCTTCCGGCCATGATCAAGTTCGCCCCCATCCTGCTGGCTGTTGCCTATGCTGTCGCGCTGTATCTGTTTTCGGCATGGCGCACCAAGCGCGTGCTGGATCAGGCCTCGACCCCGCTGCGCGATGCCGAACTCGAACAGCTGACCGCCCGGATGGCCCGCGCGCTGGACGTGCCGAAAATCCCGGTGGCGATCTACGAGATCGAGCCGGTGAACGGCCTGGCGGCTCCCGATGGCCGCATTTTCCTCACGCGCGGGTTCTATCAGAAGTACCGCAGCGGCGAAGTCACGGCGGCAGAGCTGTCCAGCGTCATCGCGCATGAGCTGGGCCATGTCGCGCTTGGCCATACCCGGCGCCGGATGATCGACTTTTCCGGCCAGAACGCGGTGTTCGTCTCGCTGGTGGCGCTGCTTTTGCGGGCGATCCCGGTGATCGGGCCGCTGATCGCGGTCTGGCTGGCGAATTTCATCACCAGCATCCTGGCCGCGCGCCTGTCGCGCCGCGACGAATACGAGGCGGATGCCTGGGCCTCGGCGCTGCTGATCAAGGCAGGGCTGGGCACCGCGCCGCAAAAGTCGCTGTTCCGCAAGCTCGAGGCCTTGACGGGCCACAGCATGGCCCATGCCCCTGCCTGGCTGCTCAGCCATCCGAAAACCGCCGAGCGCATCGCGGCGATCGAGGCGAACGAGGCCCGCTGGGGCGCACCGCCCGCAAGCTGACTTCCCCGTCTGATCGGCGCCCTGGCGGGGCAGCACAGGCCACCCCGCCAGGCGCTGCCCGATTGACGCCCTGTCGCACCGCGACTGCATGCGCCGCCTTGCCAGCACGGCGCGCAGCGCGTCGGCCCGCGCGCAATCCGCGCCCATGGGTCGACCTTGCCACGCCGCGCAGATGACCTCCCGGCCCGCGTTTGCGACCACCATCACAGGCTTCATTTTCCAAAAGAATCGAGCCGCTGTTTGGCGTCGGACATCTTGCGCTCATCCGGTTCTGCGGCTATCTAGGCTCCAGTTGCGGGTGTAGCTCAATGGCAGAGCGAGAGCTTCCCAAGCTCCAGACGAGGGTTCGATTCCCTTCACCCGCTCCACCTTCCTCCGACATGTGTTCTGCCCTGGATGCCTGCAAAAGCAGCGCCTTGGCCAAGGCTGACCCCGTCATGGCATGACGCTGGCCCTGGCCGTCCTGTGGCCCAAGGTCGGGATTTGTCCTGATACAAGGTTTTTCGGCAAACTGCCCTTGGGACGACCAGAGCGATGCCGCCCACCGATCAGCCAACCCGCACCAGCACATCCGACGGCGGCGCCATTGACCTGCGATGGAATCGGCCGTCTGCGGCTGACCACATGCCAGCCCTGCCAATGCCGCACCCGATGGCGCCTTTCAGGCAGGATGGTCGCCAAAGAGTCCACCCCGCCCTGCCCCCGGGATCGTGCAACCGTCACAAGGTGAACAAGGGTATTGACGTGCGCGCCGTATGACCATGGCAGCGCAAACCGTTCCCGGTCTCATGCCCCACGGCTCATGCAAGCGCCAAAGATGCCAAGGGCTCTACCAGGCCCCACCGGCGCGGCACGGAATGCCAATGAATATGCTCTGAACCCGGCCGATAAAGCACCCGATCCGGTGCCGTCACACCGCCACATGATCCGCGACTGCGGTTCAGTGCGTCCAGGCACCCTTGCGGTTGGTGGCGAAATTCTCGCCATAGCCGGCAGGACGGATGTTCGGCGCCCGCTTGTGGGTGCCCAGCACATCATAGGCCAGCCCCTTGGACTTGGCATAATCCTCGGCCGCCTCGCGGCTGGCAAAGCGCAGCTTCACCTGGCGCTGCGTATCGCCTGACGAGGTCCAGCCCATCAGCGGGTCGATCTCGCGCGCCGAGGCCGGGGCGAATTCCAGCACCCAGTCATGGGTCTTGGCCATGCCGGACTGCATGGCATTGCGGGCGGGCTGATAGATGCGGGCGCGCATGAAACTCTCCATCGGCTTGCGGGTCCGGTTCTGGCAGATCACCGGCCAAGGCGCAAGGGCTTGCACCCGTCATATGGCCCCGAATCCCTCGGGCCAGGGCCCAGCGCACGACCCTGCACCGCGCACCCGCAATCTGGCGCGACGGCCGCCGCTCATCGCCCCCGCCGATCTGCACGCCCGCCCATACTCCCCCAGCCGCACCAGCCCCATTCAGCGAACCTCATGCCAACGTCCCCCCGGCCCGGCCCGCTTTCCCTTTCACCTTGCTCCAAATACCCATCCTCATCCACCGCCCCGCGCACCGCCCGGCAGGCAGCCGCGCCAGCGCCGGCCGCGGGGGCTCGATGCCCCCGCGGCCGGCCCCTCCCCCGTTGCCCTTCCCGGCCAAACCGGCATAGTGGCGCCAATGGCGAAATCCCCCGACTCCGATCACCTCCCCGAACCCGACCGCGCCGAAGGTGCCCCCCACCCGCGCGACACCCGCCTGCTGCTTGGCCAGGACCGGGCCGAGGCCGCCTTCCTTGACGCTTATGCCTCGGGGCGGCTCCACCATGGCTGGCTGCTGACCGGCCCAAAGGGCGTGGGCAAGGCCACCCTTGCCTGGCGCATCGCCCGCTTCCTGCTGGCCACGCCCGACGATCAGGGCGGCTTCTTCGCGCCCGCGCCGCCGCGCAGCCTCGACATCCCCGAGGACGATCCCGTCGCCCGCCGTATCCGCGCCCTGTCAGAGCCGCGCCTGTTCCTTCTGCGCCGCGGCGCGAACGACAAGGGCGATGCCCTGACCCGCGAGATTACCGTGGGCGAGGTGCGCAAGATGAAATCCTTCTTCGCGCTGTCTGCCGCCGATGGTGGCCGGCGCGTCGCCATCATCGATGCTGCAGACGAATTGAACACGGCTGCCGCCAACGCCTTGCTCAAACTGCTCGAAGAGCCGCCCGAAGGCGTGACCATGCTGCTGGTCTCGCACCAGCCGGCGCGGCTTCTGCCCACCATCCGCTCGCGCTGCCGGGTGCTGGCGCTGCATCCGCTGACGCCCGCCGACATGGCCAGCGCGCTCAGTGCCGCCGGGGCCGAGGTGCATGACCCGCAGGCCATGGCGCAACTGTCCGGCGGATCGGTCGGCGCTGCCATGCGGATCGAGGGGCTCGACGGCCTTGCCCTTTACGCCCGCCTGGTCGAGCTGTTCGCCACCCTGCCCCGGCTGGACCGGCCGCGCGCGGCCCAATTGGCCGAAACCACGGCAGGCAAGGGGGCCGAGGGGCGCTTTGATCTGCTGCTTGAACTGACCGACCTGTTCCTGGCCCGCGCTGCCCGCGCCGGCGCCACCGGCCAAGTGCCGCCCGAGGCAGCGCCCGGCGAATCCGCCCTGATCGCGCGCCTGTCGCCCGATCCGCAGGCTGCCCGGCTCTGGGCCGACCTTGCCCAGACGCTGGGCCTGCGCGCGCGGCGCGGCCGGGCGGTCAACCTTGACCCTGCCGCGCTGGTGTTGGATATGCTGCTCAGGATCGACGCGGCAGCGCGGGGGGCACGGCCATGACAATCGAGCTTGTGGACAGCCACTGCCACCTCGACTTTCCCGATTTCGACGGCGAGATCGACGCCTTGATCGATCGCGCCCGCGCCGCAGGCGTGACCCGGATGGTGCATATCTGCACCCGCATCGCCAATCTGCCGCGCGCTCGCGCGCTGGCCGAGGCACATGAGGGCGTCTACTTCTCCTTCGGGCTCCATCCGATGAGCGTCGGCAAAGAACCCGCGCTGTCGCTGGAGCAACTGATCGACGCTGCACAACACCCCAGGATGGTCGCCATTGGCGAGACCGGCCTCGACTACCACTATACGCCCGAATCGAAAGACGCCCAGCAGACCAGCCTGCGCCTGCATATCGAGGCGGCGCAGATCACCGGCCTGCCGCTGGTGATCCACGCCCGCGATGCCGATGACGACATGGCGCGCATCCTGACCGAAGGCTATCGCGCCAGACCCTATACCTGCGTGATGCACTGCTTTTCCTCGGGCGAGGCGCTGGCGCAGGCGGCGCTGGATCTGGGCTTTTACCTGTCGATGTCGGGCATCGCGGCCTTTCCCAAAAGCCACGATCTGCGCGCGATCTTTGCCCGCGCACCGCTCGACCGGATCCTTGTCGAGACCGACAGCCCCTATCTGGCCCCGCCCCCCTATCGCGGCAAGCGGAACGAGCCGGCCTATGTCGTCCACACGGCCAAGGTCGGGGCCGAGGTCTTCGGCCTCAGCTATCAGGACTTCGCGGCCGCCACCTCGGCCAATTTCGACCGGCTGTTCACACGGGCCGCACGCAAGGCGGATGCAGCATGACCGACAGGTTTCGCTATACCATTCTTGGCTGTGGCTCTTCGGGCGGGGTGCCGCGCCTTGGCGGGCACTGGGGCGAATGCGACCCCGAAAACCCCAAGAACCGCCGCCGCCGCTGTTCCATGCTGGTCGAGCGGGTGTCGGATCGTGGCATCACGCGCGTGCTGATCGACACGACGCCCGACATGCGCGAACAGTTGCTGGGCGCCGACATCGGCACGCTGGATGCGGTGGTCTATACCCATTCGCACGCCGATCATGTCCACGGCATCGACGATCTGCGCATGATCGTCTTCAACATGCGCCGGCGCCTGCCGGTCTGGGCCGATGGGGCAACGCAAGATGCGCTGCTCTCGCGCTTTGGCTATGCCTTCGTGCAGCCCGAAGGCAGCCCCTATCCGCCCATCCTGAACCTGCACACCATCCGGGGCGCATTCGAGATTGACGGCGCCGGCGGGCCGATCCCGTTCCTGCCGTTCCGGGCCGATCACGGGTCGATGGACACGCTGGGCTTTCGCATCGGCGGGCTGGCCTATCTGCCCGATGCCGTCGCGATCCCCGAGGAAAGCTGGCCGGTGCTGGAGGGGCTCGACCTATGGGTCGTCGATGCGCTGCGCCGCACCCCGCACCCGACCCATGCGCATCTGGCCCTGACGCTGGAATGGATCGCAAGGGCAAAGCCTGCCCGGGCGATCCTGACCAACATGCATATCGACCTTGATCACACCATGGTCGAGGCCGAAACCCCCGCCCATGTCAGCGCCGCCTATGACGGGATGGTGCTGGAACTGCCCGCCGCCTGATACGCTGCCCCCGTCGGGCGGCCCCGGATCCCCGCCCATGCAAGCCCTGTTCGACGTCATCCTGCCGGTCTTCCTTGTGCTGGGGTTCGGCTATGTCGCCGTCTGGCGCGGCTGGTTCCAGGAAGGCTGGATCGACGGGCTGATGCGCTTTGCGCAGAACTTTGCGATTCCCTGCCTGCTGTTTCGCTCGATCTCGCGGCTGGATCTGGCGGCAGAGCTGCACCCGGGCATGCTGGTCAGCTTTTACGCCGGTGCGCTGATCTGCTTTTTCGTCGGGCTGATGGGCGCGCGCCACCTGTTCGCCCGGCCCTGGCCCGATGCGGTGGCGATCGGCTTCGTGTGCCTGTTTTCCAACTCGGTGCTGCTCGGGATCCCGATCACCGAACGCGCCTGGGGCCCCGAGGCGCTGGCGCGCAACTTCGCCATCGTCGCGCTGCACTCGCCCTTTTGCTATCTGGTCGGCATCACGGCGATGGAAATCTCGCTCAACGCCGGTCGCTCGCTGCGCGAGGCGGCCCCGCGCATCCTCAGGGCGATGTTCCGCAATGCGATGGTGCTGGCGATCTTTGCCGGTTTTGCCGTCAACCTCTCGGGGCTGGCGGTGCCGGCGATGCTGGGCGATGCGCTGGACATGATGGCCCGCGCGGCACTGCCCGCCGCGCTGTTCGGGCTTGGCGGCACGCTCTATCGCTATCGGCCCGAAGGCGATCTGCGCACCATCCTGATGGTGGTGGCGATCTCGCTGGGGCTGCATCCCGCGATCACCTGGACCCTGGGATCGCTGCTGCATCTTGATACGGCCGCATTTCGCTCGGCGGTCATCACGGCGGCCATGGCACCGGGGATCAACGCCTATCTCTTTGCCAATCTCTATGGCGTCGCCCGCCGGGTCGCAGCCTCGTCCGTGCTGGTCGCAACCGGCACCACAATGATCACGGCGTGGTTCTGGCTCAGCGTGCTGCCCTGATCGCCCCCGCCCGTCGGAGGGCATGATCGCGGCCGTCGCATGGGTATTTGGAAAAAGGCAAAGGGGCAAAGCGCGGCGCCTGGTCCCATCACCTTTCTGAAAATACCCCCGCCGGAGGCATCTGCCACCAGCCAACCGGCGCAACGGCGCATTCAGGGCGCACGCCGCGCTTGCGCGGCGCCCGGCCCAAAGCCCCGGGGCGCCCCCGGCAGGGGGCGGCGCGGGGGTGCGGGAGCGCCCGGTCAGACGATCCGGGCCGCCTGATCGAAGCTCAGGCGCGGCAGGCGGGCATTGTCGGGGTTTGCCTTGAACCAGCCAAGGTTCATCAGGAACAGCGGCTCCCACGCCGGATCGTCCACCAGCGCCGCCTTGGCCTTGGCCCGGTCAAAGCCGGCCATCGGGCCAACACCAAGCCCCAGCGACCGCGCCGCCGCGATCAACATGCCTGCCTGAAGCAGCGCATTGGTGCGGGCCGAACCTTCGCGCACGGCCGGATCGGTGTAATATCCGCGCACATCCGACAGCGGGAACACCTCGGGCAGGTGGCGGGTGAAGTCGGTATCGGCACAGACCAGCACGCTGACCGGCGCCGCCATGGTCTTGGCCCGGTTGCCCGATGACAGCGCGGGCTCAAGCCTGGCCTTGCCTTCGGGGGTCTGGATGAAGACCAGCCGCAACGGCTGCTGGTTGAAGGCCGTCGGGCCAAGCAGCGCAAGCGCCGTCAGCTCCTCCAGCACATCCTGCGCGACCGGACGGTCCTCGAACTCGGGGTGGCTGCGCGAGATGCGAAAAATCTGGTCGAGGGCCGTATCGTCAAGACGGGACAAGGCGTATTCCTTCGGGCAAGTCGGTTTGGGACGGACCGGGGCCGTGCCGGCCCGGGCTTGATGTGAAATACCCCCTGGACCGGCAAGTTCAATGTGCGCCAATGCGAAGCCGTCATGCGCCCGGCGCGCGCCTCGCCGCTCTTGACCTGATCTGCGGCATCGCGTTTACAGCAAGGCAAGTTCTGAACGCGGAGCCTTCGACATGAGCCAGACCTTCGTCCCGGATGCCGACCCCCGTGCCTTTCGCAATGCCCTCGGGCGTTTTGCGACCGGCGTCGCGCTGGTGACGGTGGCCGGCCCTCAGGGGCCCGTCGGCTTTCTGGTGAACAGCTTTGCCAGCGTCTCGATGGATCCGCCGCTGGTGCTGTGGTCGCCGGCGCGCACCTCGAGCCGCTTTGGGCATTTCGAAAATGCGCAGCACTATGTGATCCACATCCTGGCCGAGTCGCATGACGACTGGATGCCGCGGTTTGCCCGCGATGGTGCCGGGTTCGAGGGGCTGCCCCACGAGGTGAACCCCGAAGGCGTGCCGGTCATCGCCAGCGCCCTCGCCCGCTTTGACTGCGAACGTCATGCGGCCCATGACGGGGGCGATCACCTGATCATCGTCGGCCGCGTCCTGCGCGCCGCGATGACCGAGGGCGCGCCGCTGGTGTTCAGCCAGGGCCGCTATGGCCAGTTTACGGGCCGCTGAAACACCCTCAGGGCATCAGGATCTGTGCCCGCGCATAATCCTGCCGCAACTCGGTGCCGTCTTTCAGCACCACGATCACGGTCACGGTCTGCAAGGCATCGGCCGGCAGGTCGGCATAGGGCAGCCGGTCCGCCGGAATGGCATTGGGCTGCGCGGTTCCGGTCAGGCAGGGCGGCATTTCCCACACCCGCGCCGCTTCGGTCGAATTCACGGAAAACCGCACCTCGGCCATGCCGCAGCGCCAGCTTTCCAGATGGGTGAAATACAGCAGCTCCTTGCCCTCCCAGGGGCGCAGGGCCAGCCAGCTGGCGCGGGTCGCCTCGAGGATCGGGCGGATTTGCGCGGCGCTGGTGAAGTGCTGGGCCAGCGCCGGCTGCGCGGCAACCAGCGGCGCGGCCAGGGCAACGGCACGAGACAGGCGGCGCATGATCATCTCCGATCACTTTCGTGCTTCGGCGCATGTGCCTATAGTGCCGGCAACCGGCTGAAGCGGTGAACGGGGACAGCATGACAGGCAAGGCCGCACAGGCGCAAGCGTTCAACATCGTCATCGTGGCGCAAGCCGGACGCCTGCAATACGAGGCGCTGGTCTTTGCCGCCTCGCTGGCAGCCCATGCCCCCGCGCTATCCGCCCGCCTGTTCCTGGCCGAGCCTCTGCCAGGGCCGCGCTGGCCCGGCGATCCGCGCATCGGCAATCCGGCGATCCGCGAGGCGCTGCAAGGGATGGGTGCCCGCTTCATCGGGTTCGAAAGCCGGTATTTCGGCGCCTCCTACCCCTATGGCAACAAGATCGAGGCACTGGCCGCGCTGCCCGAAGGCGAGCCCTTCGTGTTCTTCGACACCGATACGCTGGTGACCGGGCCGCTGGACCGGGTGGCCTTCGATTTCGCGCGCCCCTCGGCCTCGGTGCAGGTGGAACCGACCTGGCCCGAGCCGCAGCCCTATATTGCCGGCTATGACAGCATATGGCGCGCGCTGTATGATCGGTTCGGGCTGGATATCACGCCGACGCTCGATCTGTCGCAGCCCGAGGACTTCTGGAAGCGCTACATGTATTTCAACGCCGGCTGGTTCTTTGGCGCCTGCCCGGTGGCCTTTGGCAAGAGGTTCGCGGACTATGCCGTTGCGATCCGCAATGCGCCGGGCGACATCCTGGCAGCGCAGTCACTTGACCCCTGGCTGGATCAGGTGGCACTGCCGCTGGTGATCGCCTCGTTCGGCGGAGGGCGGCCAGGGCCGGAACTGGACGGGCTGGACGGCGATATCACCTGCCATTATCGCGCGCTGCCGCTGCTCTATGCGCGGGAATCCGACCGGGTTGTCGATGTGCTGGAAGAGGTGACCGCAGACAAGGCGCTGAAACGCCTGCTGCGCGAGTGGGAGCCCGCGAAGAAGCTGATCTATCAGGGCAAAGGCCGCCAGAAGGTGCGCCCGCTGTTCGACCGCGCCGATCTGCCGGTGCGCGAGCAGGTGATCCGCAACACGATCAAGCGCGAAGGCTGGTGGCTGCGCTGAGGCATGGGCCGGGGCGCTCCCGCAGGTCGTGCGCCGGGCCAAGGCCCGGCTGCTCCCTTTGGGCCAGGCGCCGCGCGTTCCGCGCGGCGGCCTCCGGCGGGGATATTTGGATCAAGGCGAAAAGCCAGACCCCTGCGAGGGGATATTTCGCCTTGAAGAAAATATCCCCGCCGGAGGCTTCCGCGCTATCCGCTGCGCGAGCGCAACCCAGAGAGTGACCCGCGCACCGCCTTCCGCGGCAGCGCAGCCGAGCGGGGGCTCGATGCCCCCCGAGGCTGCCCCCCCCTTTGCCAGGCGCTCAGACCGCCTCGATGCGCAGGGCGACAGGTTCGCCCACCACGACGCCGGTCGCCGGCAGGCGCGACAGTGCCAGATCCAGCGCATCGCGGGTGCAGCGGTGGGTGACGATCAGCACCGGGGCGGTCTCCTCTTCGTGGCCGCGCTGGCGCATCCGGTCGATCGACACGCCCGCCTCGCCCAGCACGGTCGCCACCTTGGCCAGCGCGCCCGGCTTGTCCTGCAAGGTCATGCGCAGATAGAACGGCGCGGGCGCCGCAACCGCCGCCGCAACCGGATCGGCCAGCGTCACTGCCGGCTGGCCGAAGACCGGGATTTTCAGCCCGCGCGCCAGATCCATCACATCGCCCATGACGGCGCTGGCGGTCGGCCCTTCGCCGGCCCCTGCCCCGCGCAGCACGATCTGGCCGACGGCCGCGCCTTCGATCACCACCATGTTGGTGCCGCCCTGCAACTGGCCCAGCGGGCTTTGCGCCGGGACGAGGCATGGCGACATGCGCTGTTCCAGCCCCCGCCCGGTCATCTGCGCCACGCCCAGCAGCTTGATGCGATAGCCCATGTCGGCCGCGTGGCGGATATCGGCAATGTCGATCCGCCCGATCCCTTCCAGCTCGACCGCGCCAAAGCTGACGCGCGTGCCAAAGGCGATCGCCGCCAGCAGCGACAGCTTGTGGCCCGCATCGATCCCGTCGACATCCAGACTGGGGTCAGCCTCCAGGTAGCCCAGCGCGCGGGCTTCCTCGAACACGGTCTCATAGGGCAGACCCGCGGTTTCCATCCGCGTCAGGATATAGTTGCAGGTGCCGTTCATCACGCCCATCACCCGCTTGATGCGATTGGCGGCCAGCCCTTCGGTCAGCGCCTTGATCACCGGGATCCCCCCGGCGACCGCGGCCTCGAACCGGATCGAGCGTCCGGCAGCCTCGGCCGCCTCGGCCAGCGCCTGGCCATGATGAGCCAGCAGCGCCTTGTTCGCCGTCACCACATCCTTGCCGGCGGCGATGGCGGCCTCGGTCGCGGCCTTGGCCGGTCCGCTGTCACCGCCCATCAGTTCGACGAACACGTCGATATCGGCGCGCCGGGCCAGGGCGACGGGATCGTCTTCCCAGCCATAGGCCGAAAGATCCACCCCCCGGTCCTTGCTGCGGCTGCGCGCCGAGACGGCGACCACCTCGACCCGGCGCCCGGCGCGGGCCGCGATCAGATCGCCCTCGGTCTGGATCAGGCGGATCACCCCCGTTCCGACAGTTCCGAGACCGGCAATGCCAAGGCGCAGGGGGGCAGTCATGAGAGGCTCCGTCATATCAATGCACATCCGGGCTTTAGCCGCTTGGCCGGACCCGTGCAATGCACTCTGCCTGCTTTGCAGCCGTCATCGTGTTGTCATGGCGCCGGGCTAGGCGATGGAGGATGGCGCCCTTTGACAGCCGGTCCCGGTGACAGCAAAGTAACGGCCAGATGACAACAGGAGGTTTCCCATGACGTTCCGATTCCTCGCCTCGGCTGCGGTGCTTGCGCTTTCCGTAGGCACGGCCCTGGCGGACTACAAGCTGCATGTGCTGCATATCAACGATTTCCACAGCCGGATCGAGGCGATCAACAAGTACGATTCCACCTGCACCGGCAAGGATGTCGAGGAAAACAAGTGCCTTGGCGGGTCGGCGCGCCTGTTCACCAAGATCAACGAGCTGCGCGACAGCCTGAAGGCTGCGGGCGAAAATGTGATCGTGCTTGATTCGGGCGACCAGTATCAGGGCAGCCTGTTCTACACGACCTACAAGGGCGATGCGGAAATCGAGATGATGAACCGCATCGGCTTTGACCTGATGGCGGTCGGCAACCATGAATTCGACGACGGCAACGAGGGGCTGGCCAAGCTGGTCAACGGCGTCAAGTTCCCGGTGATCTCGGGCAACCTCGATCTGTCGCAATCGGCGCTGCTCAAGGGCAAGGTCGGGCGCACGGCGGTGCTGGACGTCGGCGGGCAGAAGATCGGCTTTGTCTCGGCGCTGGCGACCGATACGGTGGAAACCGCCTCGCCTGGCGCCGATGTGATCTTCCAGGACGAGATCGAAAGCCTCAAGGCGCAGGTCGCGGATCTGGAAGGCCAGGGGGTCACCAAGATCCTGGCGCTGACCCATGTCGGTTATGTCAAGGATCAGGAAATCGCCGGCACCGTTGCCGGCGTCGATGCGGTGATCGGCGGGCATTCGCATACCTACCTGTCGGCCAGCGATCCCAAGCGCCAGGGCGCCTATCCGACCTGGGTCGCGGCGGGCAACAGCTCGGTTCCCGTGGTCACGGCCTATGCCTATGGCAAATACCTTGGCCATCTGGTGCTGACCTTCGGCGATGACGGCGCGCTGAAATTCGCCGAAGGCGATGTGATGCTGCTCGATGCCGCGGTCACCCCGAATGCCGAGATCGAGGCGCGGGTCAAGGAGCTCGGCGGCCCGATCGAGGCGCTCAAGACCAAGATCGTCGCCGAGGCCAAGGCCGACATCGACGGCGGGCGCGACACCTGCCGCCAGCAGGAATGCACCATGGGCAATCTGGTGGCCGATGCCATGCTGGACCGGGCCAAGGATCAGGGCGTGACCATCGCCATCCAGAATGGCGGCGGGCTGCGCGCCTCGATCCAGGCCGGTCAGGTCAGCATGGGCGGCGTTCTGGCGGTGCTGCCGTTCCAGAACACGCTGTCGACCTTTCAGGCCAAGGGCTCGACCATCCTGAAGGCGCTGGAAAACGGCGTCAGCCAGCTTGAGGATGGCGCAGGCCGCTTTGCCCAGGTCGCGGGTCTGAAATACTCCTTCGACCCGGCCGCGCCCAAAGGCAGCCGGGTGTCCGACGTGATGGTCCGCAAGGGCGATGGCTGGGCCCCGATCGAGGCCGAGACCGTCTATGGTGTCGTGACCAACAACTATGTCCGCCAGGGCGGCGACGGCTTCCGCATGTTCGGATCCGAAGGCATGAACGCCTATGACTTCGGCCCGGATCTGGCCGATGTGGTCGCCGAATACATGGCCAAGACCGGCCCCTATACCCCGGCGCTGGACGGGCGGATCACCCGCAAGTAAGCGCGACGCCAGACCTGTCAGGGGCCGCCACCGCGCGGCCCCTTTCGCATCTTGGGGCGGTCATCCCGTGGTGCCCGCCGCGCACCCGCCCGGGGCCGGGCGCTCTCTGGCTTGGGTCGGATGCCTCCGGCGGGGATATTTTCTTCAAGGCGAAAGGGGGGGGCGCGCCTTGTCTTTCACCTTGCTACAAATACCCATTCAACGGACCGGCTCGCGCGGCGCCACATGGCATGTGCCCCCCGTTCCGCCCTGCCCCGGCCCTGCCAGCGCCCCAATGCCCGGCTATTCTCGGGTTGGTATGAGGGCTGGTAACAGGGGGGGAGGTCAGATGATTCGGCAGGTCATGTTCACCCTGCTGACCGGGCTTGCCCTTGCAGGCAAGGCGCCAGCCACCCCCGGCACCATGCCCGTCATGCCCGCGCCCGCCCAGATCGACGCCTTGCGCACCCGGCTGCATGAGGCCCCGTTGCCGGCCATCGCTCCTGGCAAGGTCTTGCTGGCCCCCGTCAAGGGCATGCGCACCGTCGGGGCAATGTATGACCGGCTGAAACCCGTGCCGCCGCTCTGGCGTGGCCGCGCCATCGTGCTGGAAGGCGGCAGCTTTGATCTGCCCGCCATCGCCGCCGCGCTGCCCGAACCCGGCTGGCTGGACTGCGCCGCGCGGGCCTGCACCTTGTCGGCCCCGCTGATCGTGGCCGGCGATACGGCCCTGAGCATCGACGGGATCGACCTGATCCTCAGCCAGGACCATGGCGCGGCGATCCTGTCCTGGGGCCGGTTGACCATCAGCGATGCCACCTTGCGGGCCTGGAACCTGGCCAAGGATGCCCCGGCCGAAACCGACGACAAGGGCCGGGCATTTCGCCCCCATGTCGCGGCTTTCGCTGCCAGCCACACGCTGATCCGCCGCTCGGACCTGCGCCACCTGGGCCATCAGGGCGCCATGTCCTATGGGCTGTCCTTTGGCACCGAAGGGCGCAGCGGCACCGTCAGGGCGCATCCTTCGGTCGACATGATCGGCAACCGGCTGCTGGATGTGTATTTCGGCTTTTTCAGCTTTGATGCCGATGGCGTCACCATCATGGACAATCATATCGCCGAAAGCCACGTCTATGGCATCGACCCGCATGACGACACGCGCAACATGTTCATCCATGGCAATTACGTCATCGGCGCGCGGCGCAGCCACGGGATCATCCTGTCGCGGCGCATCCACAACACGATCGTCAGCTACAATGTCAGCGCCGGGAACAAGAAGGCAGGGTTCTTTCTGGACAAGTCCTGCCACGACGTGCTGATCACCGGCAATGACAGCTTCCTCAACGGCACCGAGGGGCTGGCCCTGCACGAGGTGCAGCGCGTCGCGGTGATCGGCAACCGCTTTCACAACAACAGGGCCGACGGCATCCGGCTGCGCGCCTCGTCCCAGATCTTGCTGGACGGCAACACCGTCACCGCCAATGGCAAGCACGGGCTGCGCGCCTATGACTGGACAGGATCGAAGCGCCAGCCGAACACGGAAGAACAGGGCCAGATCGGCCCGATGCGCGTGGGCCTGATGGGCAACCGGGTGCATTCCAACGCGCGCGGCGATTGCCGGCTGAGCGGGGATGCCAGGGTCACCGCCGGCCAGCCCTTCATGTGCCCGCTGCCGCTCCTGCCACAAGGCCAAGCCTTGCCGGCTCGCTTCGGCCCAGCCGCAGGAAATCGGCCATGAACGGCAGGCCCGCGTCCTCGTCGCGCACCGCAGCATAAAGCCGGCGCGAGGGGCGCCCGGCCAGCGGCAGGATGGCGTAATCGGGATTGCCCTCGACCTGGCGCAGCACCCAGTCGGGCAGCACCGAAACCCCGCGGTCCGAGGCGACCAGCATCAGGATGACCGCCGTCAGTTCGACCTGCCGCACCGCGCGCGGCTCGACCCGGGCGGGGGCCAGAAGTTCGGTGAACACATCCAGCCGCGTGCGGTCCATCGGATAGGTGATCAGCGTCTGTTCGCGCAGATCCTCGGGCACGATTTCGGATTTCTGCGCCAGCGGATTGGTGGCCGCGACCACCAGCCGGGGCTCATAGTCGAACAGCGGGTGAAAGGTGATGCCCGCCATCGCCTCGGGGTCCGAGGAAATCACCGCGTCCACCTCTTCGCGCGCCAGGGCTGGCAGGGCGTGAAAGGCAAGGCCGGGGCGGATGTCGACATCCACATCGTGCCAGGCCCGGCGAAAGGCCGACAGCGTGGGCAGCAGCCAGTCGAAACAGGCATGACATTCGATGGCAATATGCAGCCGGCCCGACTTGCCCTCGCGCAGGGCGCGGAATTCGTCCTCCAGCGCCTCGACCTCGGGCAACACGCGTTCAGCCAGCCGCAACATGCGCAGACCCGCCGCCGACAGCCGCATCGGCTTGGCACGGCGCACGAACAGATCGACGCCGGCCTGTTCCTCGATCCCCTTGATCTGGTGGCTCAGCGCGGATTGCGTTATGTTCAGCACGTCGGCCGCCCGCGCCAGACCGCCCTGGCGGTGGATTTCACGGATGGTGCGCAGGTGTCGCAATTCGATATGCACCTTGAGCTTGCCTCATGTTGATCTTGCACATTATGAATTTGTCGCAGGTTCCAAACTCTGGCACAAGGGACCGCCACAAGGAGAACCATCATGTCCGTGCCCCCGCGTATCTCGTTCGAATTCTTCCCGCCGCAGTCGCTGGAAGCCTCGTTCAAGCTGTGGGAAACGGTGCAGATGCTGGCGCCGCTGAAGCCGGGCTTCGTGTCGGTGACCTATGGGGCGGGCGGCACCACCCGCAAGCTGACGCATGAGGCGGTGGCAGCCATCGGCAAGAACTTCGGCCTGAACGTTGCCGCCCACCTGACCTGCGTCGATGCAACGCGTGCGGAAACGCTGGAGATCGCCGCGCAATATGCCGAGGCCGGCGTGCGCGAAATCGTTGCCCTGCGCGGCGATGCCCCCAAGGGGGCCGAGCGGTTCACCCCCCACCCCGAGGGCTTTGCATCCTCGGTCGAGCTGATCGAGGCGCTGGCGGCAACCGGCAAGTTCACCCTGCGCGTCGGCGCCTATCCCGAGCCGCACCCCGATGCGGCCGATGCCATGGCCGATGTCCGCTGGCTGAAACGCAAGTTCCAGGCCGGCGCCACCAGCGCGATCACCCAGTTCTTCTTCGAGGCGGAAACCTTCCTGCGCTTTCGCGATGCCTGCGTGGCCGAAGGGATCACCGGGCCGATCATTCCCGGCATCCTGCCGATCGTCAGCTGGGAGGGCACCAAGCGCTTTGCCGCGCGCTGCGGCACCGCGGTGCCGGCCGGGCTGGACGAGGTCTTTGCCGCCGCCAAGGCCGAGGGCCGCGAAGAGGCGCTGTCGATCGAGCTGTGCGTCAAGCTGTGCGAGCGGCTGATCGCCGAGGGGGTCGAGGATCTGCATTTCTACACGCTGAACCGGCCCTATCTGTCGCGCGATGTCTGCCTTGCGCTTGGCGTCGCGCCCGAAGCCGGGCTTGGCAAGGTCGCCTGAGCCCCGGCCCCTGACGCCCGTTCGCCCCCCAGCCGCAAGGCTTCGGCCAAGGCAGGGATTCGCCTTGAGACAAATATCCTCGGGGGTGAATGCGCGCTTGCGCGCAGAGGGGGCAGACGGCCCCCTTGCGCCATGGGCCAGACAGAGCCTGGATCAGGTCGATATCCTGATCGCGCCTAGCGCCGACGGCGGACCACCGGAATACGGGATTTCGTCAGCTCGTATTCCAGACCGGGATGCGGTGGCAGGCCATGGTTGACGCGCCAGAAGGCCGGCCCGCCCTTGCGCAGCCAGAGCGGGAAGGTCAGCAGCATCCCGGCGACAAACCCCCCGGCATGGGCCCAATAGGCAACGCCGCCCTCGTCTCCGGTCACGGAAAATCCGCCGACGATCTGAAAGCCGAACCACAGGCCCAGCATCACCCAGGCCGGAACCGGGAAGATGCGGAAGAAGATGATGATGATCACCAGAATGTCGACCCGCGCCCGCGGGAACAGCAGCAGATAGCCGCCCAGAACCCCGGCAATCGCGCCCGAGGCCCCGACCATCGGCACCGGCGAGAACGGATCGGCTGCAATCTGGATCGCCGCCGCCGCAAGCCCCGAGGCCAGGTAGAACAGCAGGAAGCCAAGATGCCCGAAGGCATCTTCCATGTTGTCGCCGAAGATCCACAGGAACAGCATGTTCCCCGCAATATGCGCCCAGCCGGCATGCAGGAACATCGAGGTCAGAACCGTTTGCCAGTCCTGCCCCATCACGATCCGCTCTGGCACCATGCCCCAGGCATCGAACAGCACAAAGGCCGCGTCTTCGTTCGGAAGCTGCAACCAGGTGCCCAGAAAGACGGCAATGTTGATCGCCATCAGCGCCCAGGTGATCCATGGGGTGCGGCCGGACGGGTTATGATCGCGGATCGGGAACATGGGGCCACGCTGCCTTGCGGCGGGGGCGGCGTCAAGCGTCTGGCGATCCCTGGCCACAGCACCGGGACGGCGATGTAGATGGGTATTTGAGGCAAGATGATGCCAAGGCGGGTCGTGTGCGGCCTTCGGCGCGCAAGCCGTGACCAGCTTGCCTGCCCCCAGGCGGCGCGCCTCGTGGCAGCGGGCGCGCCGTGGGTATTTGAAGAAAGATGAAGCAGGCGCCGTCAGCCCGAGGCGGCCAACAGTTGCGCATTGCCGCCCGAGGCCGTGGTGTCGATGCAGACGTGACGTTCGACGCGCACCCAGGAGCTATCGGGCATCTCGCGGATCAGCGGCAGGATCGGGCCGGGGCGGGCCGCCAGCGCCAGTTGCAGCGCCTGGGTGCTGGTCGGATCGCCCCACCAGACGGCGGCGGCAAAGCCTTGCAGCGTGGTCAGCGCCGCAGGCTCCAGCGCGCCGGATACCTCGAGCGCGGCGCCCCCGGCCGCCCGGACCGCCGCCGCCTGCGCCGCGGCTGCCTCGGCCCCTGGCCCAAGGCACAGGATCGGGCCGCGCGCATGGCTGGTCAGCCGGTTCGATTCCCCCGTCGGCCCTGGCAGATCCTCGTTCGACAGGGCAGCTTGCGGCACATGCAGCCGGTTCAGCGCCAGTTGCACCTGCGCTGGATCGGCGGCGCGGCCGGACGGGCCGCCAACCCCGGCCTCACCTCGCGTGAAGCGGCCAAGATAGCCCGGCCCGCCCGCCTTGGGGCCCGTGCCAGACAAGCCCTCGCCGCCAAAGGGCTGGCTGCCGACCACGGCGCCGATCTGGTTGCGGTTCACATAGGTGTTGCCGGCGTGAATGCGCTCGACAATGCGCTGCACGCGATCGTCGATCCGGCTGTGCAGCCCAAAGGTCAGGCCATAGCCGGTGGCATTCACCGCGTCGATCACCGCATCCAGATCATGGGCGCGGAAGGTGGCCAGATGCAGGACCGGGCCAAAGATCTCGCGCTGCAGATCCGCGATGCCCCTCACCCGGATCACTGCCGGGCCGACGAAATGCCCCGTCTTGGGCGCGGCCAGCTGCCTGATCAGCCGCCCGTCTGCCCGCGCGGCCTCGACATGCGCAGCGATCCCCGCCGCCGCCTCGGCGTCGATCACCGGGCCGATGTCGGTGGCCAGATCCCAGGGGTCGCCCAGGGCCAGCTCGTCCATCGCGCCCAGCAACATCTCTTGCACCGCCGGCGCGATGTCCTCCTGGACATAGAGGCACCGCAGCGCCGAACAGCGCTGCCCTGCCGACTGGAAGGCCGAGGCGATCACATCGCGCACCGCCTGTTCGGGCAGCGCGGTGCTGTCCAGCACCATCGCATTCAGCCCGCCGGTTTCGGCGATCAGCACCGCCTCGGGCGCCTTGGCGGCCAGCGCCCGGCGGATCGCCTGCGCAGTTTCGGTCGAGCCGGTAAAGGCCACACCCGCCACCCGCGCATCGCCGGTCAGCGCGGCCCCTACCGATCCATCGCCTGGCAGCAGCTGCAAGACCGCGCGCGGCACCCCGGCCCGGTGAAGCAACGCCACCCCAAGCGCCGCGATCAGCGGGGTCTGCTCGGCCGGCTTGGCCAGCACGGCATTCCCGGCCGCCAGCGCCGCCGCGACCTGCCCGGTAAAGATCGCCAGCGGGAAGTTCCAGGGCGAGATGCACACGAACACCCCGCGCGCCGGCCGCCCCAGCCCTTCGGCCCCATCGGCATAATAGCGCAGGAAATCCACCGCCTCGCGCAGCTCGGCCACCGCATCGGGCAGCGTCTTGCCCGCCTCGCGCGCCAGCATCGCAAAGATCGGCCCGAACTCGGCCTCATAAAGGTCAGCCGCCCGGCGCAGCACCGCCGCCCGCTCGGCCGGCGCCGCGTCCCAGACACGCGCCGCGCCAAAGGCCGCGCCCACATCCGCCGGGCTGGCCCACTGCACCTGCCCTGCCCCCTTTGCCTTTTGCCAAATACCCCCGCCGGAGGCTCCCGCACCCCCCACCAGCGCCTCCGCCGGATCGGGCACGCGCACCGCCGCCACCGGGGCTGCCTCACTGGCCAGCACCGGCGCGGCCGCAAAGCAATGATCCATCCAGGGCGCGCGCGCGGCCTCGATCCGGGCCAGATCGCCCGCATCGGTCAGATCAAAACCGCCCGAATTGCGCCGCGGGGCAAAGATCCGGGGTCCGGTGGCCAGCGCCGGGTTCGGGCCGATCCTCATGGCCTCCAGCGCCGTCAACGGGCAGGCGGCGACCTCCTCGGGGGCGATCTCCTCGTCGACGATCCGGTTGACGAAGCTCGAATTGGCCCCGTTCTCCAGCAGGCGCCGCACCAGATAGGCCAGAAGGTCGCGATGCGCGCCCACGGGGGCATAGATCCGGCAGCCGGTGCCGCGATCGGCATGCACGATCTCGTGCAGCCGCTCGCCCATGCCGTGCAGGCGCTGGAATTCGAACGCCGCCTTGTCCACCCCTTCGGCCCGCGCCATGTCCAGAACGGCCGCGACGGTATGGGCATTGTGGCCGGCGAACTGGGGATAGATCCGGTCGGTCATGCGCAGCAGTTTGCGCGCGTTGGCCAGATAGCTGGCATCGGTCGCCTGCTTGCGGGTGAAGACCGGAAAGCTGTCCAGCCCCAGAACCTGGGCGCGCTTGACCTCGGCGTCCCAATAGGCGCCCTTGACCAGACGCACCATGATGCGCCGGTCCAGCCGGGTGGCCAGCGCATGCAGCCAGTCCAGCACCGCCCCGCAGCGCCGGCCATAGGCCTGCACCACCACGCCAAAGCCGTCCCAACCGCGCAGGGCCGGATCCTTCAGCACCTCCTCGATCACCTCGAGCGACAGGGCCAGCCGGTCCGCCTCTTCGGCGTCGATGTTGAAGCCAAGGTTCGCAGCCCTCGCCAGCCCGGCCAGCGCGCGCACCCGGGGCACCAGTTCCTCCATCACGCGCGCGCGTTTCGCGACCTCATAGCGCGGATGCAGGGCCGAGAGCTTGACCGAGATGCCGGGATTGGTGCGGATGTCGGGCGATTTCGCGGCGGCGGCAATCGCGGTGATCGCCTTGGAATAGGACAGGTGATAGCGGCGGGCATCGGCCTCGGTCCGGGCCGCCTCGCCCAGCATGTCGTAGCTGTAGGTATAGCCCCTGGCCTCCAGCTCGGCGGCGCGCTTCATCGCGGCCTCGATGGTTTCGCCCAGCACGAACTGGCGGCCCATCTCCTTCATTGCCTGCCCGACGGCGCGGCGGATCACCGGCTCGCCCAACCGCTTGATGGCACCGCGCAGATGCCCGGCAATGCCCGGCTCGCGCTCGTCCAGCACCTTGCCGGTCAACATCAGGGCCCAGGTCGAGGCATTGACCAGGCTCGAGGCCGACTTGCCCAGATGCTTGCCCCAGTCCGAAGGCGCGATCTTGTCCTCGATCAGCGCATCCATCGTCTCGGCGTCGGGCACGCGCAGCAGCGCTTCGGCCAGACACATCAAGGCGATGCCTTCGTCGGTGGACAGGCCGTATTCGGCCAGGAATACCTCCATCAGCCCCGGTTTCGCCGAGGCGCGGATGCGGCGCACCAGATCGGCGCCGGCTGCGCTGATCCGGGCCCGATCCTCGGGGGCAAGGCCGGTCGCGGCGATCAGATCGTGCAGCAGCGCGGTTTCGTCGCGCAAGGAATCGTGGGTGATCGACGGGGGAAGCTTGGTCATGGCAGGGCGCTCCGGTTTGTGCCATGATACCGCAGGTTCGGCGGCCGATTGTCCCGATCTTGCGCCAACAGCAGTCTGATTGCCTGAAGATGGGAGAATTGACGATGCAAACAGCCTCTGGCGACCTGGACCGTTTCGACCAGGCGATTCTGCGCGTTCTGGCGACCGAGGGGCGCATTCCGGTGACCGAGCTGGCCCGCCGGATCGGCCTGTCGAAAAGCCCGACCCAGGCGCGGGTGAAACGGCTGGAGGAGGAGGGCGTGATCACAGGCTATCGCGCCATCCTTGACCCGATCCGGCTGGGGCGCGCCCATGTGGCCTATGTCGAGGTGAAATTGTCCGACACGCGCGAGGCGGCCTTGCAGGCGTTCAACCGCGCGGTGCTGGCGGTGCCCGAGGTCGAGGAATGTCACATGATCGCCAGCCGCTTCGATTACCTGCTGAAGGTCCGGACCGCCGACATCCAGGATTATCGCCGCGTGCTGGGCGAGCGGATTTCGGCGCTGCCGCATGTGGCCTCGACCTCGACCCATGTGGCGATGGAGGCGGTGAAGGAAGCGGCCTTCTGAGGCAAGGGCGAGGGGCCAGCCCCTCGCGCTCCCCGCCAAAGGGGCTGTCTGCCCCTTTGGAATCCCCGAGGGTATTTCGGAAAAGGCAAGATCAGGGGCGGGTCAGGGTGATCGTCTGGCGCAGCTTTCCGCTGGCGCGGTCATAGATCAGGATGCGGTCGTCGGTGGTGGTGATGCCGATCCAGTCGGTGCCCTGCGCGATGGACAGGGCGGTTGCGCCCTGGGGCAAGGTCAGGGTTTCCGGCACGGGCGCGGTCTGGCGGCCGGGGAAACGGGTGACAACCACGCCGACCAGCGTTATGACGCCCAAAATCATGCTGGCGGTCAGGCCGATCACCAGCCATTGCAGCAGACGCACCGAGGCAGGCAGCGCGGTGCCCGTGCCGTCGTCCGGGGTATGAGCCATGGTGTCCGATCCTTCCAGCGGGGTTTTGCGGGTTGTTCTGGGGGACGATCCGCCTGCGCGCCTTGATAAGGCGCTTGCCCGGGATGTGCCAGAGGAGGCGGCGCTGTCACGCTCGCGCCTGGCGCGGCTGATCGCCGACGGGGCGGTGACGCGGGATGGCGCGGCACTGGGCGCCAAGGACAAGGTGGCCGAGGGCGAGATCATCGAAATCCGCCTGGGCGCGCCCGAGCCGGTGGAAACGGCGGCCGAGGATATTCCGCTGGTGGTGGTCTGGGAGGATGCCGACCTGATCGTCATCGACAAGCCCGCTGGCCTGGTCGTTCACCCGGCCGCCGGCAATCCGCGTGGCACATTGGTCAATGCCTTGCTGCATCATTGCGGCGACAGCCTTTCGGGGATCGGCGGCGAGCGGCGGCCCGGCATCGTGCACCGGATCGACAAGGACACCTCGGGCCTGCTGGTTGCGGCGAAATCCGACCGCGCCCATCATGGGCTGGCCGCACAGTTCGAGGCCCATGACGTGCACCGGCATTATCTGGCGCTGGTGCATGGCGTGCCCTCGGTGGGCGATCCGCGGCTGCGCGGGCTGGCGGGGGTGTCGGTCGAGGCGGGCGGAGTGATCCGCATTGCGACGCAACTGGACCGGCACCGCAGCGACCGGCAGAAACAGGCGGTCGTCACCCATGGCGGGCGCCATGCGGTGACGCGGGCGCGGGTGGTCGAGACCTATGGCGCCCCGCCCGCGATCGCGCTGGTGGATTGCTGGCTGGAAACCGGGCGCACCCATCAGATCCGGGTGCATCTGGCCTATGGTGGCCATGGGCTGGTGGGCGATCAGACCTATGGCGGCCGGCGCAAGGCGCCTGCCCGCGCCCTGGGGGCAAGCGCGGCGGCGGCAGTCGATGCCTTTCCCCGTCAGGCGCTGCATGCGGCAACGCTGGGCTTCGTGCATCCTGTCACCGGCGAGACGCTGAATTTCGAAAGCCCGCTTCCGGCCGACATGGCCGGGCTGATCGCCGCGCTTGAGGCCCCCCGCACCTGAGCCTTGCGGCTCACATCCGGTGACAAGCGCGTGAAATCGGTGAAATGCGGCGGACCGCATGGCCCGAATGCGCCATTGCTGCGTATAAGGATCAGGAGTTCCGCAAAGCCTGCGATCTTGAGCCGGCGCCGCGCGATGCTTACGTTAGCGTCAACACCGGCGAGGCGCCCGCACATGGGGCTGCTGCGGACCGAACAGGGATAGAATGAACATGAGCACCTATGCCAACCTTCCCGCCCCCAGTCCCGAACAGGGGCTGAACCGTTACCTGCAGGAAATCCGCAAGTTTCCGATGCTGGAACCGGAACAGGAATACATGCTGGCCAAACGCTGGGCCGACCATCAGGATGCCGAAGCCGCGCATCAGCTGGTCACCAGCCACCTGCGTCTGGCCGCCAAGATCGCCATGGGCTATCGCGGCTATGGCCTGCCGCAGGCCGAGGTCATTTCCGAGGCCAATGTGGGCCTGATGCAGGCGGTCAAACGCTTTGACCCCGAAAAGGGCTTTCGCCTTGCCACCTATGCCATGTGGTGGATCCGCGCCTCGATCCAGGAATATATCCTGCGGTCCTGGTCGCTGGTGAAGCTGGGCACCACCTCGGCGCAGAAGAAGCTGTTCTTCAACCTGCGCAAGGCGAAATCGCGCATCGGCGCGCTGGAAGATGGCGATCTGCGCCCCGAGAATGTCGCCCGCATCGCGCATGACCTGAACGTCAGCGAATCCGAGGTGGTGGACATGAACCGCCGCCTCTCGGGGTCCGACGCCAGCCTGAACGCGACCGTCGGCTCCGAAGGCGAGGGCACGGCGCAATGGCAGGACTGGCTGGAGGACGAAGACGCCGATCAGGCCGGCGCCTATGAGGCGCGCGACGAGATGGAGGCGCGCCTGTCCCTGCTGACGCAGGCCATGGATGTGCTGAACGATCGCGAACGCGACGTGCTGACCCAGCGCCGTCTGGTGGACGAGCCCGTGACGCTTGAGGATCTGTCGGCCCAGTACAAGGTCAGCCGCGAACGCATCCGCCAGATCGAAGTGCGCGCCTTTGAAAAGCTTCAGGCCCGCATGACCGAACTGGCGCGCCAGCGCGGCATGCTGGAAACCGTCTGACAAGGGCTGCGGCGGGGCTGATCGACAGCCCTGCCGCGCCCGAGGCGCCGCCACGCTGCGCCCCGATTGCCGCACCGGCCCAGGCAGGGATCTGGCCGCGCCGCGAAAATGCCGAAATCCGGTGTCACCCTCGCGCGAGTCAGTCCTGCACGAGGCCCCTGCGATGAACATGCATGTCAACGACGCCCCCAACGTGACGCCGCCCCCGGCGCTGCGCAAGCTGGACGATGTGGGGCTGGGCATGGTGATGATGCGGGACATCCTGCTGAAAACCATGTTCCGCATGAACCTCACGCAGGTCACCGATCTGGCGCGCATCGTCTGCCTGCCGGTGCCGCTGGTGCAGGAACTGGTCGACATCGCGCGCGGCCAGCGCCTGCTGGAAGCGACCGGCACGCTGCACGCGACCAGCGGCAACGAAATGGGCTATCAGCTGACCGACGGCGGCAAGGCGCGGGCGCTGGATGCGCTGGCGCAGTCGGAATATTACGGCGCCATGCCCGTGCCGCTGGAGGCCTACAAGGACCAGGTCAAGCGCCAGTCGGTGCGCAAGCTGAAACTGACCCGCACCGAATTGCTGCGCGGCATGGGGCACCTGATCCTGCCGCCCGATCTGATCGACAATCTGGGCCCGGCCGTGACCTCGGGGCGTTCCATCCTGATGTATGGCCCGCCTGGCAACGGGAAATCCAGCATTTCCAACGGCATCCGCGACGCGCTGGGGGACAAGATCTATGTGCCCCGCGCCATCGAATATTCCGGCCAGATCATCACCGTCTATGACCCGATCGTGCATTCCTCGGCCGAGGCCGCGGTGGACGATCCGAACAGCCTGCGCCGCACCTCGAACCGCTACGACACGCGCTATGTCTATTGCGAACGCCCGACGGTGATCACGGGGGGCGAACTCAGCCTCGACATGCTGGACCTGACCTACAATGCCACCGCACGCACCTATCAGGCCTCGCTGCAACTCAAGGCGACGGGCGGCATCTTCATCATCGACGACCTTGGCCGCCAGGCCGAGCCACCGCAAAAGATCGTCAACCGCTGGATCGTGCCGCTCGAGGAAAGCCGCGACATCCTGGCCCTGCAATCGGGCGAGAAATTCACCGTGCCCTTTGACACGCTGGTGATCTTTTCGACCAACTTCCACCCGAACGAGATTTTCGACGGCGCCGCACTGCGCCGGATCTTCTTCAAGATCAAGATCGACGGGCCGAACCAGGAAATGTTCCTGAAAATCTTCGCGCTGGTGGCCAAGAAGAAGGGCATGCCGCTGAACGAGGCGGCGCTGATTCACCTGCTCAAGGTCAAATACCCGACGATCAACAACAACTTCGCCAACTACCAGCCGGTCTACCTGATCGACCAGATGATTGCGGTCTGCGAATTCGAAGGCATCCCCTATCAGATGACCCCCGAGCTGATCGACCGCGCCTGGGCCAACATGTTCGTGCGGCAAGAACAGATCGCGCACTGACCCGCCCGCGCGCGGGGTGGCAAACCTTGCCTCCGGCGGGGATATTTCGGGCAAGATGATACCGCAGGCGCCTTCCTTTGGGGATCGCGCCTGTTTCGCGCGTGCATGGGTATTTGTGGAAAGGTGAAGGGGCAAGCGCCGCGCCCCCCCCTTTCGCCTTGATACAAATATCCCCGCCGGAGGCATCCGCAGGCCCCGCCAGGACCGCCGCCGGGGTGGCAGCACAGCGCCGACCGCAGCGCCCGGACAGGATTTTACTTGCCGGGCCGAGGATGCGCGGATAGTTTAACGCTAAACTATTTCAAGCCATCGAGGGGAGGGCCTTGCCGTGGCAGCGAAGAAGCCGGCTGACAAGCCGAACGTGTCCAAAGACGATCTGCTGAAATATTACCGCGACATGCTGCTGATCCGGCGGTTCGAGGAAAAGGCCGGCCAGCTTTACGGCATGGGCCTGATCGGCGGGTTCTGCCACCTGTATATCGGGCAGGAAGCCGTCGTCGTGGGGCTCGAGGCCTGCACGAAAGAGGGCGACAAGCGCGTCACCTCGTATCGCGACCACGGCCACATGCTGGCCTGCGGCATGGAGGCCCGCGGCGTGATGGCCGAACTAACCGGGCGTGAGGGCGGCTATTCCAAGGGCAAGGGCGGCTCGATGCACATGTTCTCGAAGGAGCGTCATTTCTATGGCGGCCACGGGATCGTGGGGGCGCAGGTGCCGCTGGGCGCGGGGCTGGCCTTTGCCGACAAGTATCTGGACAACGACAACGTCACCTTCACCTATTTCGGCGACGGCGCCGCGAACCAGGGCCAGGTCTATGAGACCTACAACATGGCCGAGCTTTGGGATCTGCCGGTCATCTTCGTGATCGAGAACAACCAGTATGCGATGGGCACCTCGGTCAAGCGGGCGACCAAATCGACCACGCTTTATGAACGCGGCGTTGCCTATGGCATTCCGGGCGAGCAGGTCGACGGCATGGATGTGCTGGCGGTGAAGGCCGCTGGCGAAAAG
Organism: Gemmobacter nectariphilus DSM 15620; assembly: GCF_000429765.1. Classification (GTDB taxonomy): domain Bacteria; phylum Pseudomonadota; class Alphaproteobacteria; order Rhodobacterales; family Rhodobacteraceae; genus Wagnerdoeblera; species Wagnerdoeblera nectariphila. Next base: position 84,792 of record NZ_AUCM01000008.1, read on the forward strand.
GCCGTGGCGCACTGCCGCGCCGGCAAGGGCCCCTATATCCTGGAAATGATGACCTACCGCTATCGCGGCCATTCCATGTCGGACCCGGCGAAATACCGCACCCGCGAGGAAGTGCAGAAGATGCGCGACGAACGCGACGCCATCGAGCATGTGCGCGATCTGCTGATCCAGGGCGGTCATGCCAGCGACGACGATCTCAAGGCGATCGACAAGGAGATCAAGGCGATCGTCAACGATTCGGCCGAATTCTCCAAGGACAGCCCCGAGCCTGCGCTGAGCGAGCTCTGGACCGATATCTACGCCTGAGGGGGGAGAACCATGGCAATTGAAATCCTGATGCCCGCACTGTCCCCCACGATGGAGGAAGGCACGCTGGCAAAATGGCTGGTGGCCGAGGGCGATACCGTCAAATCCGGCCAGATCATCGCGGAAATCGAGACCGACAAGGCCACGATGGAATTCGAGGCCGTCGATGAAGGCACCATCGGCAAGCTGCTGATCGCCGAGGGCACCCAAGGCGTCAAGGTCAACACCCCCATCGCCGTCCTGGTGGCCGAGGGCGAAACCGCCGACGCCCCCGCGCCCGCAGCGGCGCCAGCCGCTGCCCCCGCGCCTGCGGCCGCCGCGGCTGCCGCTCCGGCAGCTGCGGCCCCCGCCAAACCCGCCGCCCCGGTTGCCGTCAAGGCTGTCGCCCCCGACTATCCCGCCGGCACCCCCACCAAGACCATGACCGTGCGCGAGGCCCTGCGCGAAGCCATGGCCGAGGAAATGCGCGCAGATCCCACCGTCTTCCTGATGGGCGAGGAGGTGGGCGAATACCAGGGCGCCTACAAGATCAGCCAGGGTCTGCTGGACGAATTCGGCGCCCGCCGCGTCATCGACACCCCGATCACCGAACACGGCTTTGCCGGTATCGGCGTCGGCGCCTCGTGGGGGGGCCTGCGCCCCATCGTCGAGTTCATGACCTTCAACTTTGCCATGCAGGCGATTGACCACATCATCAACTCGGCTGCGAAGACGCTTTACATGTCCGGCGGCCAGATGGGCAGCCCCATCGTGTTCCGCGGCCCGAACGGCGCCGCCGCGCGGGTGGGCGCGCAGCACAGCCAGGATTATGCCGCCTGGTATGCGCAGATCCCCGGCCTCAAGGTGGTGATGCCCTATTCGGCCGCCGATGCCAAAGGCCTGCTGAAATCGGCGATCCGCGATCCGAACCCGGTGATCTTCCTGGAAAACGAGATCCTCTATGGCAAGTCCTTCGAGGTTCCGGTTCTGGACGATTTCACCATTCCCTTCGGCAAGGCCCGTATCTGGCGCGAAGGCACGGATGTCACCATCGTCTCCTTCGGCATCGGCATGACCTATGCGCTCGAGGCGGCAGACCAGCTGGCCAAGGATGGCATCAGCGCCGAGGTGATCGACCTGCGCACCCTGCGCCCGATCGACTATGACACGGTGCTGGCTTCGGTCCAGAAGACCAATCGCTGCGTCACCGTCGAAGAGGGTTGGCCGGTCGGCAGCATCGGCAACCATCTGTCGGCGACGATCATGCAAAAGGCCTTCGACTATCTCGATGCCCCGGTGATCAACTGCACCGGCAAGGATGTGCCGATGCCCTATGCCGCCAACCTCGAAAAGCTCGCGCTGGTCACCACCGCCGAGGTGGTCGAGGCCGTCAAATCCGTCTGCTACCGTTAAGGAGGGGGGACCATGGCAACCGAAATCCTGATGCCCGCGCTGTCTCCGACGATGGAGGAAGGCACGCTGGCCAAATGGCTGGTGTCCGAGGGCGATACCGTCAAATCCGGCGACATCCTGGCCGAGATCGAGACCGACAAGGCCACGATGGAATTCGAGGCCGTCGATGAAGGCACCATCGGCAAGCTGCTGGTGGCCGAGGGCACGCAAGGGGTCAAGGTCAACACCCCCATCGCGACCCTGATCGCTGACGGCGACACCGCCGACGCCCCCGCCCCCGCAGCGGCGCCAGCCGCTGCCCCCGCGCCTGCGGCCACCGCGGCTGCCGCCCCGGCAGCTGCGGCCCCCGCCGCCCCAGCCCCCGCCCCGGCCCCTGCGGCACCGGGCGGCAAGCGGGTCTTTGCCTCGCCCCTCGCCCGCCGGATCGCGGCGGAAAAGGGCATCGACCTTGCGACGGTCAAGGGGTCTGGTCCCAATGGCCGGATCGTGCGTGCCGATGTCGAGGGGCTGAGCACGGCGGCCCCGGTCGCTGCCCCGGCGACCGCCCCCACCGCGACGCCAGCGCCCGCTGCGGCGGCCGCCCAGGCACCGGCACCGACCGCGACAGCCATGCCGACCGGGCCGACTGCCGCGCAAGTGGCCAAGATGCTCGACGGCCGCGCCTACGAGGAAGTCACGCTGGACGGGATGCGCCGCACAATTGCCGCGCGCCTGTCCGAGGCCAAGCAGACCATCCCGCATTTCTACCTGCGCCGCGAGGTGCGGCTGGATGCGCTGATGGCCTTCCGCGAACAGCTGAACGCCACGGTCGCCAGCCGCGGGGTGAAGCTGTCGGTCAATGACTTCATCATCAAGGCCTGCGCCATGGCCTTGCAGCAGGTGCCCGATGCCAATGCTGTCTGGGCGGGCGACCGCATCTATCGGCTGAAGCCCTCGGATGTGGCCGTGGCCGTTGCGGTGGATGGCGGGCTGTTCACCCCGGTCATCAAGGACGCGCATCTGAAATCGCTGTCCGCCCTGTCGGCCGAGATGAAGGATCTGGCGGTCCGCGCGCGGTCGAAAAAGCTGGCGCCGCATGAATATGTCGGCGGCTCGATGGCCATCTCGAACCTTGGCATGTTCGGGATCGAGAATTTCGATGCGGTCATCAACCCGCCGCATGGCTCGATCCTGGCCGTTGGCGCCGGGCTGAAGAAACCCGTCGTGCAGGCCGATGGCAGCATCGGCGTCGCAACCGTCATGTCGATGACGCTGTCGGTGGATCACCGGGTGATCGACGGCGCGCTTGGGGCCGAGTTCCTCAAGGCCGTGGTCGAGCTGCTGAAATCGCCCATGGCCATGCTGGCCTGACGCCCCCAGCCCCGGCCTGCCAAGGGCCGGGGCCGCACCCGCGAATCGCCGCGAAGGTGCCGGATTTCGGCCCGATTGGACGGCTATCACAACGCGATGCCTGCCAAAGGAGGCCCGGTTGATCCGACCCAGTCTTGCCCTGTCCCTCGCCCTGCTGTCCGGCTGCGTCACGGTGACCAGCACCTCGGCGCCCCGCCCCGCTGTCCAGCCGATTGCGGCGGCGTTCTCTTGTGCGTCCGATCCGGGGCTGGCCTCGGAACAGGCCGCCCTGCTGGCCGAGGTCAACGCCGAACGCCGCGCGGCCGGCCTGCGCCCGGTGCGGCCCGATCCGCGCCTTGCCGCTGCCGCCCACGGTCAGGCCTGCGACAATGCGCAACGCGGCGCGCTGGACCATATCGGATCGGACGGATCGCGCCCTGGCGTGCGGGCGCTGCGGGCCGGGTATGACTATCAGATGGTGGCGGAAAACCTTGGTCTGGGGTTCCAGAGCGCACCCCAGGCGATGTTCTACTGGATGCGATCGCCCGGCCACCGCAAGAACGTGCTGGCCGCCAATGCGACCGATGCCGCGCTTGGCCTGACGGTCAGCCGCGCCGGGCAACGCACCTGGGTTCTGATGCTGGGCGCCCCGCGCTAGGCCGCAAAGTGCCGGGCCAGTTCCAGCGCCAGCGCGGCATCCGTGCCATCTGCGGGGCCACTGGCCCATGGGCGAAACCGCAGCCGGAACGCCTCGAGCCGCAAGTCCGCGCTTACCCCGGCCGGATAGCCAAAGGCCAGCGCCGCCGCGTCGAACCCTGCGGGGTCGGCCGGGGCCTGCGGCGCTGGCCAGACCGCCAGCCCCGACCGCGCCAGCCGCCGCCAGTCAAAGCGCGGCCCCGGATCGGCCTTGCGCCCGGGCGCCATGTCGGAATGCCCGATCACCCCGTCGGGGCCGATGGACCAGCGCGCCATGATACCCGTCAGCACCCGCTCCAGCGCCTGCATCTGGGGTTCGGGGTATGGGTGATCGCCGCGGTTGGCCAGTTCAATCCCGATCGAGCGCGAATTGATATCGCCCATCCCGCGCCATTCGCCCGCCCCCGCATGCCAGGCGCGCCGCTCTTCGGGTACCAGGGCCTCGGCCGCGCCGGTCTCGGAAATCAGCCAATGCGCCGACACCTCGGCCTCGGGGTCGCACAGGCGGTCCCGCGCGGCAGCGCAGCTGTCCATCGCCGTATAATGGATCACGATCAGCGAGGGGCGCAGCCCGCCCCGCCGCTCGCCATGGTTCGGCGACGGAAAATGCACCTAGTTCAGGCCGGCCCGGAACGGGCGCGGATCCCAGCCGCAGGCAAAGCCGTCACCATCGGGGTCAACCCCCATCGGATCACGCTCGGGTCCGCCGCGCTTGAGGAATTCGATCTGCGCCAGATCGGCCGAGGAAAACGGCGCGCAGGAGGCCTCATAGCTGCGCAGCCGCAGGCTGGAGCGCGCATAGACCCGGGTTCCCGGCGGATTGGTGGTCGACATCGCATATTGCGCGATGTTCGGCCCGGTATCCCCGGTCCGCTGCGGCAGGGCGGTCGGCTGGACGACCACATATTGCTCGCGCTGGCGGCGCAGCCGTTCGGCATCCGAGGCGATGGTCTCGCGGGCGGCAACGGCGGCAAAGCTCTGCTCGTCGGAAATCCCGCTATGGGCGACTTCGCCGGATTGGGTCTTGATCCCGGCCGGCGCATCGCCGCGCGGGCGCTCGCCGTTGGGCATCACGGGCGCGGTCGAGGGCGCGGCCGTTGCCGTCGTCGGCAAGGGCGCGCCGATCGGGGCGGCCGTCACCGTTTCGGTGCTGATGGCAGGACCACCGATGACCGGCTGCGGCGTCCCCCCCAGCTGGCCATCGCGGCGGCGCATATAGTCGGAATAGCTTTCGAACCCGACCCCTTGGGCGGAATCGGGAACTTGCGGCTGGCAGGCGGCCAGCGTGCTTACGGCAAGGGCAGTCAGAACAAGGCGGTGCATCGGGGCCTCGGCAAAGCGTTCAACCGCCGCCCTTACCACCATTTTTCCGGCTTGGCCACAAAGCCCGCCGCGCGTTCCAGCACATGGGCGTGATTTAGCAAACCTGCCTCGTCCCACGGGCGGCCAATCAGTTGCAGCCCCAGCGGCAGGCCCTTGCTGTCGAGGCCGACCGGCACCGAAATGCCCGGCAGGCCCGCCAGGTTGACCGTCACGGTGAAGACGTCGTTCAGATACATCTCGACCGGGTCGGCGCTGGCCATCTCGCCCAGACCAAAGGCCGAAGACGGGGTGGCCGGCGTCAGGATCGCATCGACCCCGGCGGCAAAGGCCTCTTCGAAGTCGCGCTTGATCAGCGCGCGCACCTTGCGGGCGCGGTTGTAATAGGCATCGTAAAAGCCCGCCGACAGCACATAGGTGCCGACCATCACGCGGCGCTGCACCTCGGGGCCGAAACCTTCGGCGCGGGTCTTTTCATACATGTCGACGATGCCATCGCCCTGCGCCAGCCTGGCCCGGTGGCCATAGCGCACACCATCATAGCGCGCGAGGTTCGACGAGGCCTCGGCCGGCGCGATGACGTAATAGGCGGGCAGCGCGTATTTGGTATGCGGCAGGCTGATGTCGACGATCTCGGCCCCGGCATCCTTGAGCATGGCGGTGCCGTCGTTCCACAGCTTCTCGATTTCCGCGGGCATCCCGTCCATGCGGTATTCGCGCGGAATCCCGATCTTCTTGCCGCGGATGTCGCCGGTCAGCGCCGCCTCGAAATCCGGCACCGGAATGTCGGCGCAGGTCGAATCCTTCATGTCGTGGCCGGCCATCGCGCCCAGCATGATCGCCGCATCGCGCACGGTCTTGGTCATCGGCCCGGCCTGATCGAGCGACGAGGCATAGGCAATGATGCCCCAGCGGCTGACGCGGCCATAAGTCGGCTTGATGCCGACGATGCCGGTAAAGGCCGCCGGCTGGCGGATCGAGCCGCCCGTATCGGTGCCGGTCGCCGCAAGGCACAGATCGGCGGCCACCGCGCTGGCCGACCCGCCCGACGATCCGCCCGGCGTCAGCAGACGGTCATCGACCTTCCACGGGTTGACGGCATTGCCATAGCACGAGCTTTCATTGGAACTGCCCATGGCGAATTCGTCCATGTTCAGCTTGCCCAGCATCACCGCGCCAGCCTCGAACAGCTTGGCCGTGACAGTGGATTCGTATTCCGGCCTGAAGCCGCGCAGGATGTTCGAGGCCGCCTGCGAGGGCACGCCCTTGGTGCAGAACAGATCCTTGATGCCCAGCGGAATGCCGCACATGTCCGGCGCATCGCCCGCCTTGATCCGCGCATCCGCCGCCCGCGCCTGGTCCAGCGCGATATCGGGCGTCTTGTGGACATAGGCCCCCAGCGCATCCCCCGCGTCCATCGCGGTCAGGCAGGCCATGGTCAGATCCTCGGCCGTGGTCTCGCCCTTGCGCAGCGCGTCGCGGGCCTCGGCAATGGTCAGGGTATTCAGGGTCATTCCACCACCTTCGGCACGGCAAAGAAGCCCTCGCGGGCGTCGGGCGCGTTCTTGAGGATTTTCTCGGGATAGCCGCCGTCGGTCACCTCGTCGACACGGCGCTTGAGCCGCATCGGCGTGACCGAGGTCATGGGTTCCACCCCGTCCACGTCCACTTCGTTCAGCTGTTCCATGAAGGTCAGGATGCCCGACAGCTGTTCGGCCAGCTGCGGCAACTGATCCTCGGCCACGCGGATGCGGGCAAGATGGGCCACCTTGCGGGCGGTGGAAATGTCGATGGTGGACATGGGGGCCTCCGTCTGTCGCAAACCGTTTAGCGGCGCGGCGCCATGGGTGCAAGGCACGAGGCTGCATGGCGGCGCCAGACTTCGATCATCCAGCCCAGCAGGATGGCGTTCAGCACATGCCACAGGAAATGCGTGCCCAGCGGCCAGGCGGCGCAGACCGCCATGTCCAGCGTGCGGAACGTCAGGGAAACCACCAGCAGCCCCGCCCCGATGGCCAGCCCCCGCGCCGTCGCCGGGGCGCGATGGCGCAGCGCTGTGGCATAAAGCGCAATCAGCAGCGGCACCGGCGCATAGGCCGCCGATGACCCAAGACCGGGGATCAGGGCAAACACCGGCACGCTCAGCGCGGCATAAGGCACAAAGGCCAGCACCGCCCCACCGGCCACCCAGGGCCGCGCCCCCAGGAAATCGCGCGTCGCGGCAAAGACATAGAGCAAGATGAACCCGATGATCGGCGCCACATCCAGCCCCCCGGTCAGCCGGTTGGCATGGGTGTGAAACAGCCATGAGCCGACCCCGATCACCGCCAGAGCCACAGCCATCGCCTGCCCCATGGGCAGCCCCCGCACCCGCGGCCAGACCAGCGCCGCCGCGATCACAAAGGCCAGGTTGGTCAGGGCATTCACCGGCTCGGACCAGTACTCTGGCCCGGTGCGTTCGCAATAGCCATCAACGGTGGCCAGCCATCCGGCAGCGTTTGTCATGGAAACTCCGGTTTCTCGCGCTAAAGTGGCCCGGTTGCGCGGCGGTCTCAAGCCTTGGCGCCGGGGGCCCTGCCCCCGGACCCCCGGGATATTTGAGGACTGATGAAATGCCGCTTTTCTGGAAGGAGAGACGATGAAGATCACCTGGCTTGGCCATTCCGGCTTTCGGATCGAGATCGGCGATCAGTGCCTGCTGGTCGACCCCTGGCTGACGGGCAACCCGATGTTCCCCGCTGACCGGCGCGCCGAGGCGATTGCCGGCGCCAGCGCCGTTCTGGTCAGCCATGGCCATGGCGATCACATGGCCGATGCACCGGGAATCGCGAAGGACCTGGATATTCCGGTGCTGGGCAAATACGATCTGACCACCTGGATGGCCGAGCGCGATGGTTGCAAGACCGTCGGGTTCAACAATGGCGGCACGGTGCGGCTGGGCGATGTGGCCGTGACCATGGTGGCGGCCTCGCATTCCTCCTCGTTCAAGGGGGAACACGGGCCGGTCTATCTGGGCAGCGAATGCGGCTACATGATCGAACATGGCGGGCGCACGATCTATTTCTCGGGCGATACCGATGTGATGGCGGATATGGCCGTCTTCAACGACCTGCACGCCCCCGAGATCGGCATCCTGTGCGCGGGCGGCCATTTCACCATGGACATGAAGCGCGCAGCCTATGCGGCGCGCAAATTCTTCAACTTCAAGACCATCATTCCGTGCCACTACCGCACCTTCCCGCTGCTCGAGCAGTCGGCCGAGGCGCTGAAGGCCGGGGTGGCGCCCGGCGTGCGCGTGCTTGAACCTCAGGTGCTCGAGCCGATCACGGTCTGATCCGGCCGGGGGGGCGCCCGGCGCCCCCCTTTGCCGTCAGGGCCGCAGATAGGCATAGCCCTCGTATTGCAGCTCCATCAGCCGCACCGCGCCCGATGGCACGGTTTCAGCCTCGTCCAGCAGCGGGACATCCTTTTGCGTGCGCTGGCGGATCGATTCCACCGTGTTCAGGCAGGCGGAAAACCGGATCGTCTCGTGCTGCAACGACAGATCGGCGATGCGCGAGGCGACGGGCGAGAGATCCTTGCGCAGCATCGTCAGGCCAAGACCATAGGTCACGATCTCGACCGTCGCGGTCTGGCCAAGCGACTGATAATGCTTGATGATGTTCACGGCATTGTTCAGCGCCATGTTCATCGTCGCCGGATCGTCCTGATCGACATGAATGGCGACCTTCGGCCCCTCGCCAGCCGCAAGCCCCATGCCGGTTGTCGCCATGACGGCCAGCGCCGCACCCAGAAATGCCCTGCGGATCATACGAACCTCCCTTTCGTATATATGAATACGTCAAGGTGGACCGGAGTTGCCGCGCAAGGCAACGATTCGCTCAGCGCCGCCCCGCAAAGAAGCCGGTCAGCAACGCGCCCGCCTCGACCGCCCCGATCCCGTCATAGACCTCGGGCACATGGTGGCACTGTGGATGGGTGAAAATGCGCGGCCCCTGCGCCACCCCACCGGATTTCGGATCCGCCGCCCCATAATAGAGCCGCGCGATCCGCGCGGCAGAGATGGCGGCAGCGCACATCGGGCATGGCTCGAGCGTGACATAAAGATCATGGCCGATCAGCCGCTCGCGGCCCTGGGCCAGACAGGCGGCACGAATGGCCAGCATCTCGGCATGGGCGGTCGGATCGTTCAGCTCGCGCGTGCGGTTCCCGGCCCGCGCCACCACCTGCCCGCCCGGCGCGACCACGACCGCCCCCACCGGCACCTCGCCTCGCTGGGCGGCCGCGCGCGCCTCGTCCAGCGCCTGATCCATATAGCTGCGAAAGGGGTTCATGCCCCCCTCATGCCCCGGCCCGGCCGACAGGACAAGCCGCCTTGCCCCTTCGCCTTGATCCAAATATCCTCGGGGGTCCGGGGGCAGACGGCCCCCGGGGCCATCCGTCCCGCGCCACGCCGGGCCCTCATGCGAGCTTTCCATGTCCCGACGCCCGACCGATACGCCGAAAAAACCCGGCGCCCCGAGCCACACCGCCAAGCCTGCACCGCGCGCCGAACCCGCCCCCGCCAAGACCGGCGGCGAGCGGATCGCCAAGGTGCTGTCGCGCGCCGGCGTCGCCTCGCGCCGCGATGCGGAGCGGATGATCGCCGAAGGCCGGGTCAGCGTGAACGGCAAGGTGCTGGACAGCCCCGCCCTTGATGTCACGCCGAAGGACCGCATCACCGTCGATGGCAAGCCGCTCGCCCCGCCCGAGCCGCCGCGGGTGTGGCTTTATCACAAGCCCGAGGGGCTGGTGACCACCGCCCGCGACGAACAGGGCCGCCGCACGGTATTCGATGACCTGCCCGAGGACATGCCGCGGGTGATGACCATCGGGCGGCTCGATCTCAATTCCGAAGGGCTGCTGCTGCTGACCAATGATGGCGAGCTGAAACGGCGGCTCGAGCTGCCCTCGACCGGCTGGTTGCGCAAATACCGGGTGCGGGTGAACGGGCGGCCCGAGGACAGCCAGTTCGAGCCGCTGCGCAAGGGCATCGTCATCGAGGGCGAGGAATTCCAGCCGATGACCGTGACGCTGGACCGCCAGCAGGGCGCCAATGCCTGGCTGACCGTGGGTCTGCGCGAGGGGCGCAACCGCGAGATCCGCCGCGCGATGGAGGCCGTGGGCCTTGCGGTGAACCGGCTGATCCGGGTCAGCTATGGCCCGTTCCAGCTGGGCGATCTGAAGGCGGGCGAGGTGGCCGAAGTGCGGCCCCGGATGCTCAAGGACCAGCTGGGGCTGGCAGAAACCCCGATGCCGCGCACCGAGCCGAAACCGCGCGGTCCGGCCAAGGAAGGCGGCCGCCTTGGGCCGGCCGGCAAACCGGCCGGCCGCGCGGCGACAGCCGCCGGGGACAAGCCCCGGCAGGGCTCCGCCTCGGCCGGGGCCAAGGGGATGGCAGGGTCGGCGAACCGCTGGGCGGACCGGCGGTCCGGGGCAGCCGCCGACACCGAGAAACCTGTCAGAACTGGCGGAAAAGCACCCTTGGCGCGCGGCGGTGCCAGCCGGGGCGAGGCGACCACCTCTGCCGCCCCGTCCCGCAGGCCAGCCGGCGGGGCACCCGGGGGGCGGGGAAAACCGGCCCCGCGCGGCCCGCACACGCCCAAGGGGCGGCCAAAAGGCTGACCCGCCAGGCGGGGGGCAAATGGCAATCTGCTGCCGCCGCTTGCATTTTCCCCCTGGCGCGGGATGGAACGCGGCCCCTCGATCCCCTATAGTCTTGCATGGATCATGCTTTGGTCCGGGACGGACCAGACCTTGGCCGGACCGGATCAGCTTTCGGGGGCGCGGATGGGCCAGACGGGTATCAGGCGGACGGCCTTTGCGCTGCTGGCGATGCTGATCGTTTATGCGGCCTTCGCGGGGGTTGGCCCATGAACCAGCGATATGGTGGCAAATACAGCCCCGGCGCGCGGCCCCAGTCTGGCGCCACCACCCAGCCCCCGCTGCACAGCGCCCGCCCGGCCCGCGCGGGTGCGCGGGTGAACCTGTTGTTCTTGCTGCCCTTTGTGCTACCCCTGACCGCCTTTCGGCAAGGGCCGGTCGGGCTGACGGCCGATCTGGTTGCCTTTGGCCTGCTGATGCTGGCCGCCTGGCTGACGCGTGAAGGCGAGAAGGCCCACGAGGCCTGGGAGGCCCGCGCAATCGCCCGCCGCCCGGCAATTCCGCGCAAGATCTTCGGATCGGTCCTGACGGCGCTGGGTGTCGGCCTTGCGGCCTGGGCGCCGGGTGCGGGACTGACCGCGCCGCTGCTGCTGGGGGCGCTGGGGGGCGTTCTGCACCTGATCGCCTTTGGCCCCGATCCGATGTCGGACAAGGGGATGGAGGGGATCGACAGCTTTCAGACCGAACGGGTCGCCACCGCCGTCGCCGAGGCTGAAAAGCACCTGACCGCCATGCGCGAGGCCGCCCGCCCCGTCGCTGACCGCGAGGTGATGGACCGGATCGACCGTTTCGCCGCCACCGCCCGCGCGATGTTCCGCACGCTGGAAAACGATCCGCGCGATCTGACCTCGGCCCGCAAATATCTGTCGGTCTACCTGGGCGGCGCCCGCACGGCCACCGAGCAATTCGCCCAGATCTACGGCACCACCCGCGATGCCGCAGCCCGCACCAGCTATGTGGCGCTGCTGGACGATCTGGACACCCGCTTTGCCCAGAAATCCGAAGCCTTGCTGTCGAACGACCGCGATCGGATGGATGTTGAAATCGAAGTCCTGCGCGAGAGACTGGCGCAGGATGCCCCGCGTGCCTGACCCCCGCCACAGTATCCAGCAAGAGGCCCCCATGACCGAGACCATTCGCAGCGCCGCCGCTGCCACGCTTGCCGAAGTCGAAAAGGTCACCGCGGTGATCCTGCCCGAACCGGGAGGAGAGGTGGTGCCACTGGCCGACGCCCCTGCCCCGGTGGCCGAGGAAATCCGCACCCGCATGGCCGAGGTGAACCTGGCCGATGCCCAGTCGATCATCGGCTTTGGATCGCGCGCCCAGGCCGAGCTTCAGGTCATCAGCCAGGAAATGCTGACCGATGTGCGGAACAAGGATGTCGGGCCGGCAGGCGATGCGCTGGCCTCGATCGTCACGACGATCCGGGGCTTTTCGGTCAGCGAGCTGGACGTGCGGCGCAAGCAAAGCTGGTGGGAGCGCCTGATCGGCCGCGCCGCGCCCTTTGCCAAGTTCGTCGCGCGGTTCGAATCCGTTCAGGGGCAGATCGACAAGATCACCGAAACGCTGCTGGGCCACGAACACAAGCTGCTGAAAGACATCAAGGCGCTTGATAAGCTCTATGAAAAGACGCTGGATTTCTATCACGAGCTGGCGCTTTACATCGCGGCGGGCGAGGCGAAGCTGGCCGAAGTGGATGCAACCGTGATCCCCGCTGCCGTGGCCGAGATGGAAGCCGCGCCCGAGGATCAGAAGATGCTCAAGGCGCAGGCGCTGCGCGATCTGCGGTCCGCGCGCGACGATCTGGAGCGCCGGGTCCATGACCTGAAACTGACGCGGCAGGTGACGATGCAGTCGCTGCCCTCGATCCGGCTGGTGCAGGAAAACGACAAGTCGCTGGTGACCAAGATCAACTCGACGCTGGTGAACACCGTGCCGCTGTGGGAAACCCAGCTGGCCCAGGCGGTGACCATCCAGCGATCACGCGAGGCGGCGGAATCGATCAAGGCGGCCAACGATCTGACCAACGATCTGCTGACCGCCAATGCCGAGAACCTGCAACAGGCGAACCGCGTGGTGCGCCAGCAGATGGAGCGCGGCGTCTTCGACATCGAGGCGGTGAAGAAGGCCAATGCCACGCTGATTTCCACCATTCAGGAAAGCCTTGCCATCGCGGATGAAGGCAAGAAGCGCCGCGCGGCGGCCGAGGAGGAACTGGTCAAGATGGAAGCGGAATTGCGCGAGACGCTGGCCTCGGCCAGCGCGCGGGCATCAAAGGGCTGAAATGACGCATCACTGCGGGTTTGGCGGAATCATTCGGGGGGCGGCGGGCCTGGCCTTGGCCACCGCCCTTTCTGCCTGCACCCTGATCGGCGGCGGACCGGGGCTGCGCCCGGCGCCGCGGGCGATGGCCCCGGCCCCCGTGCCGGCGCCGGCCGAACCCTCGATCGCGAGCCGCGCGGTCGAGGCGCATTTCACCAAGGTTCAGGCAGACCTGCTGGCGCGCGGTCTGCTGCGCAACGATGGCGGCGGGGTCGATACCCCCTATGGCCCGCGCGAGATCGCGGACAATTTCATCCGCATCGCCCTCTATGACGAATATGTCAGCGAAGGCGGGCGGCTGACCGCGCGCGAGGTGCCCTCGCGTCTGCGGCGCTGGGAAAAGCCGGTGCGGATCGGGCTGCGCTTTGGCCCCTCGGTGCCGCCCGAGCGGCAAGAGCAGGACCGCGCGACGGTCGCCGCCTATGCGGCGCGGCTGGCCCGCCAGTCCGGCCTGTCGATCCAGGTGAACGACCAGTCGCCGAACTATTGGGTCTATGTCGTCTCCGAGGACGAGCGGCCGGCGATGGGCGATCAATGGGCGGCGCTGTTCCCCGGCCTTGACCCGCGCGAGCTGGATTCGGCCACCGGGATGGGCCTGTCGACCTTTTGCATGGTGCTGGCGATTTCCGATGGCAACAGCCCGGTCTATTCCGGCGCGCTGGCGGTGATCCGGTCGGAACTGCCCGATCTGCTGCGGCTGAGCTGTTTCCATGAAGAACTGGCGCAGGGGCTGGGGCTGGCCAACGATTATCCGCGGGCGCGCCCGTCGATCTTCAATGACGATGAGGAATTCGCCACGCTGACCAGCATGGACGAGATCTTGCTGAAGCTGCTGTATGATCGGCGGCTGAAGCCGGGGATGCGCGAGGCCGAGGTGCGCCCGATGCTGGGGCCGATCGTTGCCGGGCTGGTTGGCGGCGGAAGTTGAGGGGGGAAGCGGGGCTGCCGCCCCGCACCCCGCTTCAAGGGGGCTGTCTGCCCCCTTGAAAATCCCCCGAGGGTATTTGGGGACAGATGAAGCGGTGGGCGGTCGTTGCGGCCGCGGACAGGAAGGAGTTCGGCGATGGTGTTCGGCTTTCTGAAGGGTCAGTTCATCGACGTGATCCACTGGGTGGACGACACCCGTGATACGATGGTCTGGCGGTTCGACCGGCAGGGCCATGCGATCATGTATGGCGCCAAGCTGACCGTGCGCGAGGGGCAGGCCGCCGTCTTCATCCATGAAGGGCAGCTGGCCGATGTGTTCGGGCCGGGGCTTTACATGCTGGAGACGAACAACATGCCGGTGCTGACGGCATTGCAGCACTGGGACCACGGGTTCAATTCGCCCTTCAAGTCCGAGATCTATTTCGTCAACACCACCCGGTTCACAGGGCAGAAATGGGGCACGCGCAACCCGGTGATGCTGCGCGATCCGGAATTCGGGCCGCTGCGGCTGCGCGCCTTTGGTGCCTATTCGATGCGGGTGACCGATCCGGGCCGGTTCATGACCGAAATCGTCGGCACCGATGGCGAATTCACCACCGACGAGATCACCGTGCATATCCGCGATGTGATCGTGCAGGAATTTTCCCGCACCGTCGCGGGGGCGGGGATCCCGGCGCTGGACATGGCCGCGAACCTTGACCAGCTGGGCAAGATGGTGCGCGAGGCGATGGGGCCCTCGGTCGCGCAATACGGGCTGGAGCTGCCGGACTTCGTGATCGAGAATGTCTCGTTGCCCGAGGCGGTCGAGAAGGTGCTGGACCAGCGCACCTCGATGGGGGTTGTCGGGGATCTGAACCGCTATGGCCAGTTTGCCGCCGCCGAGGCACTGGGCAAGGCCGCCGAGGCGCCGGGGTCGGCCATGGGGGCAGGCCTTGGCGCCGCGATGGGGGCTGCGATGGGCGCGGCGGGGCCCTGGGGCGGGCGGCCAGCCGCCGCGCCGCCCCCCTTGCCGCCCGTTCAGGCGGTGGAATGGCACCTGGCCGAAGGCGGGCAGACGCAGGGCCCCTTTGCCACCGAGGCGCTGCCCGGGCTTGTGGCACAAGGGCGGCTGACGCGGGCGACGCTGGTCTGGTCCGAAGGGATGGAGGGCTGGAAGCCTGCAGGCGAGGTTCCGGCGCTGGCCTCGCTGATGGCCCGGGTGCCGCCGCCCCCGCCGGCGGGCTGACCGGGGCGTCTTGGGATGCAGACCGCGACAAGCTGGCCCTGCGAAAGCTGCGGCGCTGCACTGACCTTTGATCCGGGCTCGGGGCAGCTGGTCTGCGGGCATTGCGGCCATGTTCAGGCCATGCCCGATGTGCCGCAACGCGACAAGGCGCGGGCCCTGGTCGAGAATGATCTGAACACGGCGCTGCGCGGCGCCCTGCCCCCGGCCGCCATGGAGGAGATCCGCGTCTCGCGCTGTCCGGGCTGCGGGGCCGAGCTGGAGCTGGGCGAGGGGGTCGCGGCGACCGCCTGCCCGTTCTGTGCCACCCCGGTCGTGCCGCAAGAGGCCCCGCTGCGGGCGATCCGGCCGCAGGCGCTGTTGCCCTTTGCGGTGCCCGAACGCGAGGCGCGGGCGGCGATGGTGGCCTGGCTGGGCCGGTTGTGGTTTGCCCCCAATGGCTTGCAGGACTATGCGCGCAAGGGGCGGCTTCTGACCGGCATCTATGTGCCGTTCTGGACCTTTGATGCCGCAACGCGCAGCCGCTATGCCGGGCAGCGGGGCGATGCCTATTACGAGACGCGCTGGGTCACGGTCGAGGTCAACGGAAAGCAGGAGCGGCGGCAGGAACAGGTGCGCAAGATCCGTTGGTCGCCGGTGCGCGGCTGGGTGTCGCGCCGGTTCGACGATGTGCTGGTGATCGGCTCGGACAGCCTGCCGCGCGGGCATACCGAGGCGCTGGCGCCGTGGGATCTGTCAGGCTTGCGGCCCCATGCGCCGGACTATCTGTCGGGGTTTCAGGCCGAGGCCTATTCGGTGCCGCTGGAACAGGGGCATGCGCTGGCGCGCGGCGAGATGGAGGCGGTGATTGCCAGCGACGTGCGCCGCGACATCGGCGGCGACGAGCAGCGGATCGAGCGGATCGACACCGACTGGTCCGAGGAGACCTTCAAGCATATCCTGCTGCCGGTCTGGACGGCGGCCTACAAATACGGCGGCAAGAGCTATCGGTTCGTGGTCAACGGCCAGACCGGCAAGGTCAAGGGCGAGCGGCCCTGGTCGGTCTGGAAGATCGCCTTTGCCGTGGTGCTGGGGCTGGCGGTGGCCGGGGCGCTGGCCTGGCTGGGGCAGCAGAGGTAGAGCGCCCCCCTGTGGCAGCCTGGCGCTGCGGGGGCGCTGCCCCCGGTCGCTGGTGCGCCTGTGGACAGGGCGCGCCTGCCCCCGGGGTATTTGGAAAAAGGCAAAGCCGATCAGCGCGATCTGAACAGGGTGCCCAGGATGCCGCGCACGATGGCCTGGCCCGATCTGGTGCCAAGTTGGCGGGCGAAGGATTTGGCAAAGGCCTCGGTCACGGAATCCGACTGGCGCGAGGGGCTGCGTCTTGTGGTCTTGCGTTCGGGCGTGTCGTTGCGCGCGGTCGGGTCATAGCGGCGGGCGCGGTTATAGTCGCGCGCCTCGTCGGCATCGGCCTTGTGCCGGGCGGCTTCGGCCGCGGCGGTCTGAGCCCGGCGGGCAAGCATTTCCTGCGCCGAGTCGCGGTCGATCACCTTGTCGTATTTGCCGGCAAGGGGCGAAGCCGCGATCAGGGCGGCGCGGGTGCCGGGGTCGATCGGACCCAGCATGGACGCGGGCGGGCGGATCAGCGTGCGTTCCACCATGCCCGGAATGCCCTTGGCTTCGAGGAAGGAGGTCACCGCCTCGCCGGTGCCGACCTCGCGGATGGCGTCTTCGGTGGAAAAGCGCGGGTTGGGCCGGTAGTTCTGGGCGGCCAGGCGCAGATCCTTCTGGTCCTTGGCAGTGAAGGCGCGCAGGGCGTGCTGGACGCGGTTGCCAAGCTGGCCGAGCACCGCATCGGGCACGTCGGCGGGGTTTTGCGTGATGAAATATACCCCCACCCCTTTCGAGCGGATCAGCCTTGCGACCTGTTCCACCTTGTCGATCAGGGCCTTGGGGGCCCCGTCGAACAAGAGATGCGCCTCGTCGAAGAAGAAGACCAGTTTCGGCTTGTCGGGGTTGCCGACCTCGGGCAGTTCCTCGAACAATTCCGACAGCAGCCAGAGCAGGAAGGTCGCATAAAGGCGCGGGGAATTCATCAGCCGGTCGGCGGCCAGAATGTTGATGCGGCCGCGCCCCCGGTCATCGGTCAGCAGGAAATCGGCCAGATCGAGCGCGGGCTCGCCAAAGAGCGCCGCCCCCCCCTGGTTTTCCAGCACGAGCAGGCGGCGCTGGATTGCCCCCACCGAGGCCGGAGAGACAAGGCCATAGCTGCCCGACAGCGCCTTGGCGTTTTCCGCGACAAAGGCCAGCATTGCCGTCAGATCCTTGAAATCCAGCAGCGGCAGCCCCTGTTCATCCGCCAGACGGAAGGCAATGTTCATCACGCCCTCCTGCGCCTCGGACAGGTCGAGCATCTGGCTGAGCAGCAGGGGGCCCATCTCGGCCACCGTGGTGCGCACCGGGTGACCCTGCTGGCCCCAGATGTCCCAGAAGGTCACCGGAAAGCTGTCATAGTGCAGATCAAGCCCGATGGTCGCCGCGCGCTTCAGGAAGGCATCGTGCAGCTTGCCTTGCGGATTGCCCGGCAGCGCAAGGCCCGACAGATCGCCCTTGACGTCCGAGAGGAACACCGGAACGCCAGCGGCTGAAAAACCTTCGGCAAGGATTTGCAACGTGACGGTTTTTCCGGTTCCGGTGGCGCCTGCGATCAGCCCGTGGCGGTTGCCGAACCCCAGCAGCAGGTTTTGCGGCGCCCCATAACCGTCGCCGCCGCCGCCTACGAAAATCCGGTCTGTCACCATTGCCACACTGCCCCCGTCGCCGTTTCGGGGCGCCCCTCGCGCGCCCGCGCGGTGTCACCATACATTGTTAATCGTCCTGTGCCAGTGTGGAACCTGTCCACCAAGGGCGCGCAGCCCAAGGTGGGCGGCTTCCTCCCTGTCGGACTGGCCGCGCCCGTGGGGCGCGGCCCTTTTCGTTACATAACTGCCAGAATTCCTGTTGACGGACGCAGAATCAGGCCCTAGCGTTCGGGGCATAAGTCGGCCGGTCCGACAGGGAGCAAAGAATGATGAAAAAGGGCCTCGCGGCCCTTTTTCTATTCCGGTCTTCGGCGCCCGCCCGTTCACAACTTCGCGCCCCGATGGCGGGAATGCGCCCTGTCCCCCGTTTTGGGGCCTGACTTGGGTGGCCTTGCATGATAACCCGGCGCCAGACCAACCAAGACGGGATTGTCATGACATCCACCCAAACGCTGTTCGCCCTGGCGCTGTCGGCCTTGCTGGCCGCGCCCGTGCTGGCCCAGACCACGACCGCGCCGGGCACGGAGACCAAGCCCGCTGCAGGCGCCACCGACGAGGCCATCGACAAGGCCGGCATCTCGCTGGGCGAGACGGTCGATGGCATCGGGACGACCTATGTCAAGGAAACCTTCGACGACTGGCAGGTGACCTGCGTGCGCACCGAAACCGGGGTCGATCCGTGCCAGCTCTATCAGCTGATGCAGGACGATCAGGGCAATTCGGTTGCTGAAATCAACCTGTTCAACCTGCCGGCCGGCGGCAAGGCGGCCGCGGGCGCCTCGATCGTCACGCCGCTGGAGACGCTGCTGACGGCGCAGGTGACGCTGCAAGTCGATGGTGGCCAGGCCAAGCGCTATCCGTTCACGCTCTGCGCCTCGATGGGCTGCATCGCGCGGGTCGGCTTTACCGATGCCGAGCTGAACAGCTTCCGCAAGGGCAACAAGGCAACCTTCGTGATCGTGCCGGCGATGCTGCCGGATGAAGAGGTCCCGATCACCATGTCGCTCAAGGGCTTCACCGCAGGTTATGAGGCTGTCGTCAAGGCGAACGAGGCTGCCGACAAGGCCGCCGCCGATGCCGCGGCCAAGGCCAAGCCGGCCGGCAACTGACCGGTCCTGCGATCGCGCATTCGGGCCGCCCTTTCGGGGGCGGCCTTTTGCATCCGCGGACCAAGTTGCGGCGCAGGCCCCCTTGATCTGCCCGGTGCGGCCCTGTATCAGGCAGAGGCGCTCGCGGGTATGGTGTAGTGGTAGCGCCTCAGCCTTCCAAGCTGATGGGGCGGGTTCGATTCCCGCTACCCGCTCCAATCCTCTGTCACCCTGGCCAGATGTCAGCGCACCGGCACAGTCGAGAT
Organism: Gemmobacter nectariphilus DSM 15620; assembly: GCF_000429765.1. GTDB lineage: Bacteria > Pseudomonadota > Alphaproteobacteria > Rhodobacterales > Rhodobacteraceae > Wagnerdoeblera > Wagnerdoeblera nectariphila. The sequence goes on from NZ_AUCM01000008.1 coordinate 104,140, forward strand.
CGACATCTTCGCCGACCCTTCGATCAGTTCATTCGCGTGGCTCAGATAGATCAGCGTTCGGTTCGCCTCGTCGTAGATGCGTGTCACGCGCAGGCTCTTGAAGACCAGCGAGCGGCCTTCGGAAAACACCCGTTCCCCCTTGGGGCCGCGGGCGATGGTGCCCAATTCGATCGGCCCGGTCTGCTGGCAGGCAATCGCGGCGTTGGACGGGTCCTCGAACCAGTTGCCCTGTTTCAGCCGGTCCAGAACAGAGCGCTCGAAATAGGCGATATGGCAGGTCACCCCGCTGACCTTGGGATCGGCAATCGCCTCGATCACCACATCGTTGCCGGTCCAGTCAACGCCCACGCGCCCGACCTCTTCGGCAAGGGCAGGACCGGCAAGGGCCGTCAGGACAAGCGCAATCACCCGGTGCATGGGCAGATCTCCTGTGTCGATTCGCACCACGAGTATCGCAGCGCAATCCGCCCTTGGGCACCATGCAGACCAGAAATGTCGGGAAAGGATCGGCCCTGTCACGCGGGGCCCGCGTGGCCGCAGCACGGCGGCCCGAAAACACGGCCGCCCCGGCAACGGGGCGGCCGCGGAACGGCTCAGGCGTTCACGCTGTCTTTCAGCGCCTTGGCAACGGCGATCTTGACCTGCTTGTCGGCAGCCTTGGTCACCATCTCGCCGGTGGCAGGATTGCGGACCTGACGCTCGGGGCGGGCCTTGCAGGCGATCTTGCCGATCCCCGGCAGGGTCACGGTGCCGCCGGCGGCGACTTCACGCGCCACGACATCGGCCACGGCATCCAGCGCGGCGGTCGCGGTCTTGCGATCGGCGCCCATGGCTTCGGCAAGCGCCGCGACGAGCTGGGTCTTGGTCATCGGTTTCGACATGATTGCTTCCTTCGTTCGGTCCCGGTTGGTCCGGGATTTCGTGTTTGCCCCGTCTTCCGGGCCACCGATGCGCTACACAGGTTTTCGCCGTCCAGTTCAAGCCCGAAAGGCGGTTCATGGGCAGTTTCGCGCCGATTTCCTTGCGTTCACAAAAAGGCCGTCTCGTCGAAACTGCGCAGCTTGCGGCTGTGGATGCGCTCCAGCGGCATGTCGCGCAGCCGCTCCATCGCCCGCATTCCGATTTCCAGATGGCGGCCGACCTGCGTGCGGTAGAATTCGGTCGCCATGCCGGGCAGCTTCAGCTCGCCATGCAGCGGCTTGTCGGACACGCACAGCAGCGTGCCATAGGGCACCCGGAACCGATAGCCATTGGCCGCAATCGTCGCGCTTTCCATGTCCAGCGCGATGGCGCGCGATTGTGACAGGCGCGCGACGGGGCCGGACTGCTCGCGCAGCTCCCAGTTGCGATTGTCGATCGTGGCCACGGTCCCCGTGCGCATGATGCGCTTGAGCTCATAGCCCTCCAGCCGCGTGACCTCGGCCACCGCCTCTTGCAGCGCGATCTGGATCTCGGCCAGGGCCGGGATCGGCACCCAGACCGGCAGATCGGCATCCAGAACGTGATCCTCGCGCAGATAGGCATGGGCCAGCACGAAATCCCCCAGCGCCTGCGTGTTGCGCAGCCCCGCGCAGTGCCCCACCATCAGCCAGGCATGGGGACGCAGCACGGCGATGTGGTCGGTCGCCGTCTTCGCATTCGACGGGCCGACACCAATGTTGACCAGCGTGATCCCCTGCCCGTCCGCCCGCTTGAGGTGATAGGTCGGCATTTGCGGCAACTTGGCCAATCCCGGCATCTCGCCATCCGGGGTGGTGATCACCTGATTGCCCGGCCCGACAAAGGCCGTGTAGCCGCTCTGCGGATCGGCCAGGGCGGCGCGGGCGCGGGTCTCGAATTCGTCGACATAGAACTGGTAGTTGGTGAACAGCACATGGTTCTGGAAATGCACCGGGTCGGTCGCGGTATAATGCGACAGCCGCGCCAGCGAATAATCCACCCGCTGCGCGGTAAAGGGCGCCAGCGGGCGCGAGCCATCGGCATTGAGCAGCCGGTCGCCATTGACGATATCGTCATTGGTCGTCGACAGGTCCGGCACATCGAACACATCGCGCAACGGAAAATCCAGCACGCCCTCTTGCGGGATCGTCACCGAAGGCGCCTGCGCCACCGCGAAATGCAGCGGGATCGGCGTCTGAGACGGGCCGATCTGCATGGGCACGCCGTGATGGCGCATCAGCAGTTCCAGCTGCTGGGTCAGGTAGTTGCCGAACAGATCGGGGCGGGTGATCGTGGTGGCATAGACCCCCGGCTCGGACACATGGCCAAAGGAAAGCCGGCTGTCGATCCGGTCGAAACTGGTCACCGTGAACCGGATCTCGGGGTAATAGGCCCGCACGCGCGCGGCCGGCCGCGCGATCTGACAGGCCGCGAACTGGTCCAGCAAAAAGTCCGTCGCCTCGGAATACAGCGCGCGCAGCCGGGCAACGGCCGCACGGGCATCGGTGAAATTCTCGGCAGGATGGGCGGGCGGCGTCAGAAGATCGGTCACTGTTCTGTCTTTCGGAAATGATCGCCCACGATGCACCGGGCGGCCCGGGTGCGGCAAGCCCCCTTGACGACTGGCGCTTCGCACATCCGCATGACAGGCCCGCGACAGGCCCTTTCATCTGTCCGCAAATATCCTCGGGGGGTGAATTGCCCGGCACGGGCAAGAGGGGGGCAGAAGGCCCCCCTCCCCGCTCTCCGCCTCAGACCGGATTGTCGGCCCGCATCGTCACCCAGACCGTCCCGGTGACCGCAGCCGGCCAGCGCAGGTTCACGCTCTGGCGCGCGCTGCCCTGTTCGGTCTGCACCCAGGGCATGTCATAGCGCTGGGTCGATCCTTGCAGCACCGGCCCCCCCGCGACGACCCCCGTCACCACCCGTGCATAGCCGCCAAAGGCCAGGTTGCTGCCGCCATCCGCCACCCAGGTGCTGGCCGCGCTGTTCTGATCGTGCCGAACCGTCAGCGGGTTGTAGCACCCCGACGTCACACCGTTGAAGTTGTTGCCATGCACCGACAGGTTGCGGAACCGCCCATAATCCAGATCGGCCCAGGTGGTATCCACCTTCTCGGCCCGCTCGACGGTGCCGTTCATCGCGCGGAACGTGTTGCCGCTGATCGACATACCCTGCAGGTAATGCCCCGATCCGCGCGGCGTGATCACGATCCACGCAAAAGAGCTGACCACATCGATCGAGGTGAAGATGTTGCCGGTGATCGACAGCCCGCCAAAGCTGTACTGGTTGTTCCAGTTCGGGTCGGGCTCGCGCTCGTTGGTCATCTCGATGAACGAGTTGTCGACGTAGTTGCCGGTGAACAACGTCTTGATGTTGATGCCCGTCATCACAAGGCCGGCCGTGCGCACGCCGGGGCTTTCGGCATCGCCCTGGAACCAGTGGTTGCCCACGAACATGTGGCCCGACCCGTGCATCACCCCGAAATGGCGGAACCGCACGGCGCGGTTGTCGCGGATCTTCACGTCATTGGCGTTGACGTTGAAGCCCACCGTCACGCGATCCTGCACCCGGACCGGCATTTCGTTCGACAGGAACTGGCATTCGTCGATCATCATGCCCTGGCATCCCGTGCCGATCGAGGTGATCGCCCGGTGGCTTGGCCTGTTGAACACGCAGCCGTGGATGCGGGTGGTGATGCCCGAGGGCGGCAGCATGATCGCGCTGGCCCGGCCATCGCAATAGAACTCGACGTTCATCACCTCGAAACGGTCCAGCCGCCCGAAGCCGGAAAAGTCCAGGATGTAGCGGAACCGCGTGAACGTATAGGTGCGCGTGCCGCCCTGCGATCCGGGCGGCAGGCTCAGCTCGACGGTGCCGGCGGCGACGTTCTTGGACCGCACATAGGTCTCGCGCGCGACGCCGGCGCCGGTCACCAGCGATCCGACCTCGATATTGGCGACATTGGCGACCCCGCTCAGCTGATAGGGGCTGCTGGTGTTATAGGTCGCCTGCGAGGTCACGCTGCCCGGCGTCCAGGCCGCGCCGCCGCCAGGCACCAGCTGGCCATTCTCGATCACCCGGCGCTGGACAAAGGACGACCCGGCGACCCCGGCATTTTCCGCCACAAAGATCGGCTCGGCCACATCGACCGACCGGCCGTTCAGGTTGAACGAGACATGATCGGTGAAATGGAACAGCGCCTGAAGCCCGCGCCGCAGCCCCTCGGCCTCGCTGCCAAAGGCGGCGGCATAGCCTTCCAGATCGAAGTTGCGGGTCAGCGCCAGCCGGTTCGCTGCCGGCATGGCGATGGTGCCTTCGAAGCGGACGGGGGCGGAAAAGGTGAAATTGCCGTCCAGCCAATAGGTTCCGGCCGATACCAGCACCTCGCGGCCCGAGGCGACCGCCTCGGCATCGGCGGCAGCAAAGGCGGTCAGGTCATTGGTCGTGCCATCGCCCATCGCGCCATGGTCGCGCACGTCGACCCAGTTCATCATCTTGCGGTGGAACACGTCGGTCACATCCTCGACAATGAAATCGTCGATGCGCACCACGCCGCCATTCGCCCCGGTCAGCTCGATCCCCACATGCGCCGCCACAGGCGCCGTGCCCCAGACCAGATCGACCCCTTGCCGCGCGCCCGAGCCGATGATCGCGCGCAGCGTCACCACCTCGCCATAGCTGGTCAGGGAAACGGCGTCCGCCGTCGTTGGCAGGCCGGAAATCGCGCTGCCCCCCGCCGTCACCGGCAGGCACGAGATGCGCGCCCCCGGCAGACCGCCCGACAGCACCTTCAGCCGCACGGTCAGCTGCAGATACATCCCCACCTGATAGGGCGTCTGCACCATATGGCGCAGCCGCTGGGTGGTCGATGTCTTGACCAGTTCCAGACAGCCGCCGAAATCCTGATCGGCCGCCACGATGGCCGCATTCGGCGCCCCGTCATAGCTGGTCGATCCCGCCGTGCCATCGCCCGAAGACCAGACCCCCAGCCCGGCGGAAAAGGGAGCGGGCATCAGCACCAGCCCGTCAGTGATCGCCTTGTTCATCGCGTCAATCCTCGCATCCTGCATCCACCCTGCTACCTGCAGACCGGCCGGCCGGCGCAAAGACCCGGGCAAGGCCGCGCACCGCATTCCTCTCTCGAAAGGAAACGCCGGACGGCTGCCCTGACCCCGGCAGGCCTAGCATGGTGATGGTTAAGGGCAGTTTACCCCTGCGCACGCTGGTGTGCGCCGATGATGCTTGCACCCTCTCGCCCGGTCGGGCATCAAACCCGAAGCAAACCGGAACATGCCCATGACCCGTATCTGTCATATCGAGATCGACGACCGCGGCCTTGCCCCGCCGACCCCTGCCATCGAACAGGAACGGCGCGTCGCCATCTTCGACCTGCTGGAAGACAACAGCTTTGCCCTGCCCGCCCGCGACGGGCGCGAGGTGCCACCCGGCCCCTACCGGCTGGCGCTGGCGATCCGCGAAGGGCGGCTGGTGTTCGACATCGCCACCGAAGCGGGCGAAAAGGTGGGCGAATTCCACCTCTCGCTTGGCCCGTTCCGGCAAGTGGTCAAGGACTACTTCCAGATCTGCGAAAGCTATTTCGACGCGGTCAAGCGCCTGCCCCCCAGCCAGATCGAGGCCATCGACATGGCCCGCCGCGGCATCCACAACGAAGGCGCCGCGACCTTGCAGGAACGGCTGGAGGGCAAGGCCGAGGTCGATATCGACACCGCCCGCCGTCTGTTCACCCTGATCTGCGTGCTGCACTGGGGGTGATCTTGGCCGAAGGGTTTCCGCAGGCGATCCTTTTCTGCTGCGATCACAACGCGGTGCGCTCGCCCATGGCCGAAGGGCTGATGAAGCACCTTCATGGCCAGCGGGCCTATGTCCAGTCGGCGGGCGTGCGCAACGACATGGAAATCGACGGCTTTTCCGTCGCCGTCTGCCGCGAGCTGGGAATCGAGCTCTCGCGCCACCGCTCGCGCAGCTTTCAGGAAATGCAGGACTGGGGCGACGATCTGGGGCAGTTCGATCTGATCGTCGCGCTCTCGCCGGCCAGCCAGCGTCTGGCGCTGGAACTGACGCGGCAATCCCATGTCGAGGTGGTCTACTGGCCCATCACCGACCCGACCGCGATCGGCGAATCGCGCGAATCGAAGCTGGCGGCCTATCGTCAGGCCCGCGACCAGATTCGCGCGCGCATCGTGGATCGCTTTGGCCCCGGCACCCGGGACCAGGCCTGATCGGCCCAACGCGCGCGCGCCCCGATGCGCCGCGCGCCAGACCCGATCAATCGCGAATTCGGCACGCACAATCCTGCTCGGGCCCTGTTGACACCCCCCACCGGGATGGATACATCCAGCCTCACCAACCCGGGCCCAGATGGCGGAATTGGTAGACGCGCACGGTTCAGGTCCGTGTGCCGCAAGGCGTGGAGGTTCGAGTCCTCTTCTGGGCACCACTTGCCACAAAAGGCGCGCATCCTCAAAGGGTTGCGCGCCTTTTGATTTTTCCGCCCTTCATCGCGAAATGCTGTCACACGGGCTGTTGACACGCCCTGCGGGGGCGGATAAACCCTGCCTCACCAAGCCGGGCCCAGATGGCGGAATTGGTAGACGCGCACGGTTCAGGTCCGTGTGCCGCAAGGCGTGGAGGTTCGAGTCCTCTTCTGGGCACCAATTCTTCGGCGGAAAGCCGCGTGATCTTGACAGATCACGCGGCTTTCGTCTTTTCGGCATCTTGCCTGTCATCAGGCCATCAGCACCCCCGAACCGGGTCGCATGGCCAGCAATGGCCCCCGCACACAGCAGGCGACCTTGCGAGCCTGGGGCTCTGGCGATACCAAAGACGGACCCACCCACAGCCCACCCGGCCTGTGACCCGCCAAAGCCCCCTTCTCGCTTTCCTGCAAGGACACCCGACAATGGCCACCTTTTCCAGCGCGCAAAGCTATGACGGCGACAAGCGCAACGATGATGTGCGCGTCTATGTGAACGGCGCATTCGTCCACCGCGACCAGGCCAGCGTTTCAGTGTTCGACGCCGGTTTCGTCCTGGGCGACGGGATCTGGGAAGGGCTGCGGCTGGTCAACGGCAAGCTGCTGTCGCTGGATCTGCATATGGACCGGCTGTTCGAAGGGGCAAAATCGATCAGCCTTGATATCGGCATGACGCGCCAGCAGGTGGTGGAGGCCATCATGGCGACCTGCGCCGAAAACGGCTTTACCCATGACACCCATATCCGGCTGATGATCACCCGCGGCCGCAAGACGACGCCGAACCAGGACCCGCGCTTCATGGCCTCGGGCGCGACGGTGGTGATCGTGGCAGAGCTCAAGCGCCCGCGCCAGACGCTGGCGGATACCGGGCTCAAGCTGTTCACCTCGACCTATCGCTGCTCGGCGCCGGATGTGTTCGACCTGCGGCTCAACTCGCACAGCCGGCTGAACCTGATCCAGGCGCTGATCCAGGCGATTTCCGCCGGCGCGGACGAGGCGCTGATGCTGGATCCGAACGGCTTTGTGGCCAGCTGCAATTCAACCAACTTCTTCATCATCCGCAAGGGCGAGCTGTGGACCTCTCCGGGGCTTTACAGCTTCAACGGGATCACGCGAGGTCACGTCTCGCGGCTCTATGGCGAACAGATCGGCCCGTCGCTGCTCAAGGATTTCACGCTGGCGCAGGCCTATTCGGCGGACGAGGCATTCGTGACCGGCACCCTGGGCGGCGTGACACCGGTGACGCGGATCGACGGGCACACGATCGGCGATGGCACCCCTGGCCCGCTGACGCGCCAGATCGCCCAAGTCTACTGGGATTACGTCGCCAGAAGCTGCGCCTGACCGCAGGCAGCGAAGCCGCCAGGCAGATCGCGGGGGCCGTTGGTCACCACCGGCACCGCGATTGCGGGAAGCATCGGACACGCTGCCGCTGCAGGGCGATGAAACGGGACAGGCTGCACTTGTGGCTGCATTCCCTAAAGGCATCGGTCTGGTCGCGGGCCACCGATGCAGCCCCGATCAGGCGCGCACAGGCTCCATGGGGGCCCGCAGCGCCCTGGCCAGCCCGTCCGCCTGACAGACATGGCAGCGCAGCGGGTCCTTGCGCCCCCGGATCGCGATATTCTCCAGAATACCCGGAGAGGCGCCAAGCGCGGCCTCGGACACCAGCGCCTCGGACACCATCAGCGCGGCATCATGTTCCTTGGCCGAACTTTCCAGCCGGCTGGCGATGTTGACCGTATCCCCCACCGCCGTCAGCCCCGTTGCATTGCCAAAGCCCATCACCCCGACCACCGCGATGCCGAAATGCAGGCCGATGGCCACGCGGAACCGGGTTTTCAGATCGTTCGCCTCGTCGATGTTCAGCGACTCGATATCCGCCAGAATCTGCGCCGCCGCCGCCAGCGCATTGCGGCAGGCCTCTTGCGCGGGGCGATCATCCAGCCCGAAGATGGCCATGACGCCATCGCCGATGAACTTGTCGACATGGCCGCCATGCGCCTCGATGGCCTGCCCGACCAGCGCGAAATAGCGGTTGAGCAGGAACACGACGTCATAGGGCAGCCGCTGTTCGCTGATCGAGGTGAACTGGCGCAGATCGCAGAACATGATCGCCACCTGCCGCTCGCGCGCGGCATCGACCTGAACGACCCGCGAATCGCCGGACAGCCGGTCAGGCGGGGTCAGCACCTGCGCCACGCGGATATTGGCGGTCGGGCGCACCTGACAGGCCAGACGCACATCGGGGGCCGACTTGCTGCGCGCCAGCGTCGCGCGCTCGGCCGCGCTGGGGGGCGCCACCGGCTTGGCCGATTGCAAGATGCGCACCCGGCAGGTCGAACAGCGCCCGTTGCCCCCGCAGATCGAATAATGCGGAATGCCGCTCATCCGGCTGGCTTCCAGAATGCTGGTGCCCGGCGCCACCCGCGCCACCGCGCCATGTTCATAGCGGATGGTGATCGCGCTCAGGCTTTGGCGCGCGATGCGGATCTGGCGCGCCAGCAGCGTCAGCACGATCAGCATCACATAGCCGCCGCGCATCGAGGTGATGATCATGCCCAGCTGCGCCTGCACGGCAAGCGGAACGTCGATGGTGCTTTCCGCCAGATACGGCGATCGCCGCTCGATCGCCAGAACGGGACCGACATTGGCAAAGGCGATCAGCGCCAGCATCAGCAAGACCACCGCCAGCCCCAGCAGATAGGGCGAGACGGCCGAATACCACGGGCGATAGCGCAGCCAGAAATGCACCCCCAGACAGCCATGGATCCAGACGATCATCAACGCGATAGCCTGCTGCACCCCCAGCGCCGGGTTGCTGATGCGCAGCGCATAGACCACGCCGGCATAGCCGGGCGGATAGCCGAACATGCTGGCCGCCACGCGGGTCGAGACCACATGCTCGATCAGCATATAGGGGATCAGCAGCCCTAGCAGGATCTGCACCATCTGGCGCGCCGGCAAGATCAGCGTATGGCGCTGGAACAGCGTCACCAGCGTCATGGCGATGTGAATCACCAGCGCACCATACAGCAGGATGGTTCCGGGCGGCGTGCGCCACGGGCGCCCCAGCACACGGCGCAGCGAATCCGCCGCCTCGACCGACTCCAGCAAGGCCGCATGATTGAGCACATGGGTCAGCACGAACAGAAAGACGACCAACCCCGAGATCAGCCGCGCCCGCACGATCCAGGCCGAGGTTTCACCAAAAGGATTCATCGCGCCTGCGTTCCGTGATCATTGCCGAGAGGCGTGCCTATCCGCAAACCCGCCTGATTGGCAATGGCGCAATCTGTGCGCGGGCGCAGGTCAGACTTGCGGGCTTTCCACACCCTGCGGCCCGGGGTCAGGCCGTCGGCACCGGCGCCCCGTCCGACCGTGCGGCGATCAGCTCCGAGGTCGTGTTGCTCAGCCGCTCGGCCAGGGCGCGCATGACTTCCAGCGCCATGCCAGGGTTGTCGTTCAGCATCCGCAGCAGAACATCCTTGCCGATGCGCAGCACATCAAGCGGCGTTGCAGCCCGGACCGTTGCCGTGCGCATCCCGTCGCACAGAACCGCGATTTCCCCGACCACGTCATTGCTGCCAAGTTCGGCCACCTGCACCGGCTCTCCGCCAGCCGAGGGGACCAGCACCGCGGCAGTGCCTTGCAATATCACATAGACGCTGTCGCCCTCGTCGCCGCAGCAGAACAGTGTCTCGCCCGGCCCGTAGTGCAGCCGCTTGGACACAAAGGCCAGGCGCTTCAGCTTGCACGGGTCGGCGCGGGAAAACAGCGGCAGCTTGCGCAGCATCTGCACTTCGTCGTTCAGGAATATGCCACTGCCGAACATGCCGGATCATCCGTGTCGCCAAGTTACGCGATCAGTATAGAACTCTCTTTCGCGACTGTCTCGAAATTCCCGTCAGAAAGGATGCGGCCCTGGTCAAAGACGACGATTCTGTCGAATTTAGACGCCAATGCCGGGTTCGACAGCGTCCAGATGATGGTCGCATCGGGGTTCACCGTGCGGATCAGCGCCAGCGAATCAGCCAGAATCGCTTCCTGCATCCGCTGGTCGGTGCCCGAAAGCGGGCGGTTGAAGACATACATGTCGGACCGGCGCATCAGCGCGCGCGCAAGGTTCAGCTTTTGCCGCTGCAGCTGGCTGAAGCGCCGCCCCCCTGCCCCCAGATCGTAATCCAGCCCGACATCGATCAGCTCGGGCATGATGCCGTGTTGCTCGACCAGCCGCGAGGTGATCGCGCGCAGCGTGGCCTGGGCATCGGCATTGTTGATGCGGATTTTGCCAAACAGGATGTTCTCGGCGATGCTGGCTGAACGGTTGAACCGCTCGGGGTCAAAGGGCTCGATCAGGCCGCGCAGATCCTCGGGCAGACCGGCCAGGAAGGCGCCCCGCGCCGCGACCAGCTGCTGCATGATCTCGGGCGTCAGCAGGCCCATCCGGAACCGGGGCTCGACATAGTGCGAGGCCAGTTCGATCAGCGCCACCGCATCGGCGCGCGAGACCTGGAACGCCTGACGATCGCGGGTGCGTTGCAGCAGTTGCTGATAGACCGGGATGCTTTCGGCCGTCAGGAACGGCATCTCGTCAAAGAAGTCGTCATCCGGTGCAAGGTCGCCAAAGATCTCGACGATGTTCTCGGCCAGACCGCGCCCGATATCGAACAGCACACCGATCAGCCCGGTCTTGACCAGGATGTTGCGGGCATAGCCGCTTTGCATGACCACCGTGGTCGCGCCGGGATCGGCCAGCGCGCTGAACATCAGGTTCTCGAGGATCGAGGCGTCGACATTGTAGGCGTCGATGTCAAAGGGCGTCACAAGCTGGCTTTGGCCCGACCGGTCAAGTTCAACCCGCAATTCGTGGCGAATTTCGACCAGCGCCCGCGCCAGATGCGGCCGCTTGTCGGGATCCAGCGTCGAGCGCATGACCAGCAGGACCAGGTCCTCGTCCAGCCGCACCGCGTCGAACACGCTGATCATCGAGCGGGTCAGCCCCCCCTCGTGGTCGCGGAATGGCAGCATGTCATGGTTGATCCAGTCCGCCCGGACATCGAAATCCGGGTTGGCCGAGGCCCGTGCCTCGCGCCGGGTCCAGTCGCGGTGGGCGGGGGTATCTTCGGCAGGCACGACGGGGGCGTGTTTCAGGCCGTAAAGCAGATTGTCGCGCAGGCTGCCATGAAAGATGAAACTGTCGGCCCCGACATAGGTGATGCGCCGCCCGCTGATCGATTCGGGCAGCTCCCACAGATCGGTCTGGCCAAAGGCGATGCGCCCGCCGGCCGGCGCGACCTTGCGGCCCAACGCGGCGGCCAGCGTTTCCGCCCCCGACCCCAGATCGTCGATCATCGCGATGGTTTCGCCCGGATGGACCTGCAACGAGACCTGCGCCAGCAGCCGCACGCCCGTATCGCTGGTGATCGTCAGCCCCGAGATGTTCAGCGGCATCGGCAGCGGCCCGGTTTCGGCCGACAATGCCTGGCGTTCGGCCGGCAGCAGATCGTCGGCCCGGAACTGGTCGACCACCTGTTCGTATTTGACCTGAACGTCCTGGCGGGCCTGATCCCAGTCGATCAGCTCCTTCAGCGGGCCGGGCAGATCCTTGTAGGCGTTGATCACCGCCACCAGCTGGCCCACGTCCAGCGTGCCCCGGATCGTGAAATAGCCGCCAATGGCATAGAACAGGAAAGGCGTCAGCTGCGACAGGAAGTTGTTGATGAACTTCACCAGATACTTCCACTGGTAGAAGTCATAGCGGATCTTGAAGATCGTCCCCAGCCGGTCGGCCATGTCGGCGCGTTCATAGTTCGACGTGTCCAGCGCGTGGATCGTGTCGATCCCCTCGACGATCTCGCCCACCCGGCCGGCCAGACGGCGCGCGGTCAGCTGGCGCTGGCGGCCAAGCTCGATCAGGCGCCGGCGCATCTGCGGGATCAGACCGACCTGGATCGCCGCCATGGCGCCCGCGATCAACCCCAGCCACAGGTTCTGGACAAAGATGAACGACAGCGCCGCCAGCGCCTGCCCGCCCAGCAGAACCGGCTGCACGAAGGCATCGCCGGTAAAGCCGCCCAGGGGCTCGATCTCGTCCTTGATCATGCTGGACACTTCGGCGCCCTTGACGCCGCGGAACCGGGCTGGCGGAAAGCGCAGCACGCGGTCGACCAGCTCGAAACGGATACGGCGCAGCAGACGCTCGCCCAGACGGCCCTTGTAGGTGTTGATGTAGAACTTGAAGATGCCGTTCACGATGACCAGCATCAGGAACAGCAGGCTGAGGCCCATCAGCGTCTGCATCCGGTTCAGATCGACCCCGTCGGTCAACGAGATCTGACCGATGAACGGCAGATCCAGCGAGAGCGGCATGAACCGCTGCACCGCATCGGGCGTTGCGAACCCCTCGCCCTGGATCGGGCCGTTGACGATCTGCTTGGGCAGATCGAACGACATGTAATAGGGGATCATCGACAGCAGGACGATGCACAGAATCCAGATCTGCTGGCGTCTGGTATGGTTCCAGATATAGCGCGTAAGGTCGGATTCCATGGTGGGGCCGTCTTGCGGGTCCGGCAGGTCAGGGCCGGACGGTGTCGGGTCAGGTGCGGCGATAGAAATAGCCCCGCCGGGGCGATGCGCCATCGGGCAGCGGCAGCGCGACAAGTCCCGGATGTTCCAGCGGCAGATCGCTGACCGCATAGCCGCCCGGCATCAGCATCCCGGCCACCATGTCGGCGATCCAGGCCGCCTTGGCCGCGTCCTTTTCCGCATAGCCCGTGCCGATGTCGCTGTGCACCAGCGGGCTTTGCCCGGTCATGAACGGGCGGCTCGTCTCGCGGATTTCGCCAAGGATGGTATCCTCGGGGTCGGGCAGACAGGACTTGTGGGCCGCGACCTCGCGGTCGAACACCACGATGCGCCGATCCGGGAAACACTGGCGCAGATGGCTGTAGGTGCGCCCGTTGCCCAGCCCCACCTCCAGGATCGGGCCATCGCCCGGCAGGTCCAGATGGTCACGAATATGGTTCAGGATTGCCCGCTGCGAGACCATGCGGTCAATGAAATCATCCAGACGGCTCATCGGCGTCGCTCCTTGGAAGGCACGGGGGAAAGCTCAGGCCTTGACGATCGTCGCGCCCTGAAGGCCCCGCCGTGCAAACACGTTCCGGGTATCTACGATCAAAGGCACCCATTCCGTCAGTGCCGCATAATCGACATCGTCATGGTCTGTGGCAACCAGCACCGCATCAAAGCCACCAATCACCTGCGCATCCCACACGACCGAGCGGCGCCCGCGCAAGGCGCTGTATTCGCGCGTCGGCGGGATTTCGGGGACGAACGGGTCGTAATAGGCCGTCTCGGCCCCACGCGCCTCGATCAGCTCCATCAGCTTAAGCGAGGGGCTTTCGCGAATGTCGGGCACGTTCTTCTTGTAGGCCAGCCCCAGGATCAGCACCCTGGACCGGCTGAGCGCCTTGCCCGACTTCTGGTCCAGCGCCAGCGCCAGACGGTCGGTCACATGATGGGGCATGGCGGTGTTGATCTCGCCTGCCAGTTCGATGAAGCGGGTGGGCTGGTCGAACTCGCGCGATTTCCAGGTCAGGTAGAACGGGTCGATCGGGATGCAATGCCCGCCCAGCCCCGGCCCTGGATAGAACGGCATGAAGCCAAAGGGCTTGGTGCGGGCGGCGTCGATCACCTCCCACACGTCGATGCCCATGGCGTCGTAGACCAGCTTCAGCTCGTTCACGAGGGCGATGTTGACGGCGCGAAAGATGTTCTCGGTCAGCTTGACCGCCTCGGCCGTCGCCGTGCTGGACACCGGGACCACGGTTTCCACCACCGCCCCATAGAAGGCCGCCATCAGCACCGAGGCCTCCTCGCCCTCGCCTGCAACAACCTTGGGAATGGTCGAGGTGCGGAACTGCCGGTTGCCCGGATCCTCGCGCTCGGGCGAGAAGCCGACAAAGAAATCCTGCCCGGCCGTCAGGCCGGTGGCCTCCAGGATCGGGGCCAGCACCTCGCGGGTGGTGCCGGGCCAGGTGGTGGATTCCAGGATCACCAGCTGGCCAGGACGCAAGCGCGCGGCAATGTCGCGGCCGGTGTTTTCCACATAGGACAGATCGGGCGTGCGATGGGCCGTCAGCGGGGTCGGCACACAGATCGCGATGATGTCGCACTCTGCCAGCCCGTCGAAATCGCAGCTCGCGCGCAGGCGGCCTGCGTCCACAGCCTCGGCCAGCGCCTCTTGCGGGACCGCCTCGATATAGCTGCGACGCGCCTCGATGGCGGTGATCTTGCCGGGGTCGATGTCAAAGCCGGTCACGGCAAAGCCGCCGCGAATGGCGGCCATCGCCAGCGGCAGGCCGACATAGCCCAGCCCGATGACACCGACCCGCGCCGTGCGCGCCGCGATCCGGCTGTGCAAATCCATCGCCTGGGGATTGGAAACTGTCACGGGAATGGGTCCGGTCTGAATGGTTCGGTCTGCCGAGTTGACGGCGAAACCCCGCCCTGTCAAGGCGTCGCTCGCGCACAGGGGTGTTATCGTTCGGGCCAGGCCGGGTTGCACATGGCGTCCGGGCGGCTATCTTGCGCCCCTTGCAGCCTTGGACAAAGCAGAACCTGCGATGCGCATCGCCTTTCATGCCCCGCTCAAATCGCCCGATCATCCGGTGCCCTCGGGGGATCGGCTGATGGGGCGGCTGCTGCTGGGGGCCCTGCGGCTGGGCGGACACCGGGCCGAGGTGGTGTCAGACCTGCGCCCCTATCTGCGCGATCCGGCGGCCGGGGCTCTGGCGGGGTATCAGCGGGACGCCCAGGCCGAGATCGCCCGCATCGGCGCGATCTGGCAGCGCGAGGGCGCGCCGGATCTGTGGTTCAGCTACCACCCCTATTGCAAGGCGCCGGATCTGCTGGGCCCGCCGCTGTGCCGCCGCTTTGGCCTGCCCTATGTGACAGCGGAATCCTCGTGGTCGGTGCGCCGCAACACGGGCGACTGGGCCCAGGCGCAGGACCTGGTGGCCGAAGGGGCGCGGCTGGCGGCGGTGAACCTGTGCCTGACCGCCCGCGACCGCGCGGGGCTGGCCTATGCGGTGCCGGATGCCCGGCTGGCCGACCTGCCGCCCTTCATCGACACGGCGGCCTTTGCCGCGCTGACCCCGCGGCCCGAACCGGGGCATCTGGTCACCGTCGCCATGATGCGGCCGGGCGACAAGCTGTCGAGCTATCGGGCGCTGGCCGCGGCCCTCGCGCGGCTGGACGGCCCGGACTGGCGGCTGTCCATCATCGGCGATGGCGCGGCCGAAGCCGAGGTGCGCGCAGCCTTTGCCCCCCTGCCTGCCGAGCGGATTCACTGGCACGGGCGGCTGGATGCTGCGGGCGTGGCCCGCGTGCTGTCGTGCGGCGCCATCTATGCCTGGCCCGGCCATGCCGAGGCCTATGGGCTGGCCTATCTGGAAGCCCAGGCCATGGGCCTGCCGGTGGTGGCCGAAGCCGTGGCCGGCGTGCCCGAAGTGGTGCGCCATGGCGTCACCGGCCTTCTGACCCCGCCGGGTGACACGGCGGCCTATGCGGCGGCGATGGCGCAGCTGTTGACCGATGGCGCGCTCAGGGCACAGATGGCGCAATCGGCGCGGCGCTTTGTTCTGGAAGACCGCTCGCTGACCGCCGCTGCCGCGCGGCTGGCAGATGTTCTGGGGGGGCTGGCATGAGCGAGGCGTCATTCATCGACCGGCTGGACCGTCTGGCCGATCACGGGCAGCGTCTGGATTTCTGGCTGCGCGATGACGATGTGACCGAACCCACCCCGGCGCTGGACCGGCTGATCGGCCTGTGCAACCGCCACCATGTGCCGGTCCTGCTGGCCGCGATCCCCGCTGGCACCGGCGCGCCGCTGGCACAGCGGCTGGCACAGGAACCCCTGGTGCGCATGGCCGTGCATGGCTGGGCGCACCAGAACCACGCCCCGCCCGGCGAGAAGAAACAGGAACTTGGCCCCCACCGACCGACCGACACCGTGGCGGACCAATTGTCCGAAGGGGTCCGCCACCTGTCCGCCCTGTTCGGCCCGCGCCTCGTGCCGGTGCTGGTGCCGCCCTGGAATCGCATCGCGCCGCAGGTGGCGACGGCCCTGCCCGGCATCGGCTTTCGCGCCCTGTCGGTCTTTGGCCCGGAAAAGCCCGGCCCCCTGCCCCAGATCAACACCTATGTCGATCTGATCGACTGGCGCGGCAGCCGCGGCGGGCGGCCGGCAGAGGATCTGTTCGCCGACCTGAACCGCCGCATCGACGCCGTCGTTGCAGCAAGCTCGGGCAGCGTCGGCCTTCTGGGGCATCATCTGGTTCATGATGCGGCGGCCTGGGACTTTCTGGATCGGGTGCTGGCTCTGGCCGCCGCGCACCCCGCCTGCCGCTGGCCGACCTTCGATCAGATGATGCCCGCCACGGCCTGACCCTGCGGCAGCAGGTCGCGGGGCATGGACAAAAGCTGCCTGCTCACGCTAGCGTGAGGAAAAGGCAGGCCGGCTCCTCCGGTCCCAAAAGCGGTGGCACGCATGACGGCCGAACACGAACTTCTGCGCATCCGCGATCTTTCGGTCAGCTTTCCGCTGCTGGGCGGGCGGGTGAATGCGGTGCGCAATGCCGACCTGCGCATCCTGCCGGGCAAGGTCACGGCGCTGGTCGGCGAAAGCGGCTCGGGCAAGTCGGTGATCGGGCGCACGATCCTGGGGATCCAGTCGCCCGCCGCCACTGTCTCGGGGCAGATCCTGTTTGCCGACCGCGCAGACCAGCCGCCCTGCGATCTGCTGGCCCTGCCGCGCGACGGGCGGCAGATCCGCAGCATTCGCGGCAACCGCATCGGGATGATCTTTCAAGAACCGATGACCTCGTTCTCGCCGGTCCACACGATCGGCAACCAGATCGACGAGGCGCTGCGCATCCACAAGGTCATGTCCCCGGCCGAACGGCGCGAGCGGTCCGAGGCGATGCTGGCCATGTCCGGCTTTGCCGACCCACGCAAGGTGTTCGACATGTATCCGTTCGAGCTGTCGGGCGGGATGCGCCAGCGCGCCATGATTGCCATGGCGTTGGTGTGCGAACCCTCGCTGCTGATCGCGGATGAACCGACGACCGCGCTTGATGTGACGGTGCAGGCGCAGATCCTGCAATTGCTGCGCGATCTGCAGGAACGCCTGGGCATGGCGGTGCTGCTGGTGACCCATGATCTGGGCGTCGTTGCCAATACCGCCGACGAGGTGGTCGTGCTGTATCAGGGGCAGGTGCTGGAATCGGGCAGCACCGATGACATCTTCCGCCGCCCCGAACACCCCTATCTGCGCGGCCTGATGGGGGCCGTGCCGCATTTCGACATGGCACCGGGCGAGCGGCTGAAGCCCCTGCGCGAGATTGCCACCGACAGCGCGGGCCTGCTGGGGCGCTCGGCGCCTGCCGCCGCGCCTGCGGGCGACAATGTGCTGTTGCGGGTGCGCGGGCTGTCGAAAAGCTTCGTGATCCGCAAATCGGCCGGCTTCTTTGGCGGGGCGCGCGCGGCCCATCGCGCGGTTGATGACGTCAGCTTTGACATTCGCCGGGGCGAAAGCCTGGGGCTGGTGGGCGAAAGCGGGTCGGGCAAGACCACCGTCGGCAAGATCGTCGTGCGCGCCGTCACCCCGGACAAGGGCCAGATCGTCATGCAGCGCCCCGAAGGCCCGCTGGACGTTCTGGCCGCGCGCGGGGCCGATCTGACCATGCTGCGCCAGAAGGTGCAGATGGTGTTCCAGGATCCGGTCTCGTCGCTGTCGCCCCACATGACGGTGCGCAACATCCTGACCGAACCGCTGGAGATCCATCTTCGCGGATCGGCGGCCGACCGGCAGGCCATGGCCGGGCGGCTGATCCGCGCGATCGGCCTGAGCGAGGATGACCTCAACCGCTATCCGCACAGCTTTTCCGGCGGCCAGCGCCAGCGCATCGGCATTGCCCGGGCCTTGGCGCTTGGCCCCGAACTTCTGGTCTGCGACGAGGCAACCTCGGCGCTGGATGTGTCGGTGCAGGCGCAGGTTCTGAACCTTTTGAAGGACTTGCAGAAGGATCTTGGCCTGACCTACCTGTTCATCTCGCACAATCTGGCGGTGGTGAACTACATGTGCGACCGCGTGGCGGTGATGCAGGGCGGCCGGATCGTGGAAATCGCCCCGCGCGAGGTGCTGATGCGTGCCCCCGTCCACCCCTATACGCGCGCGCTGCTGGCCGCCGTGCCCTACCCCGACCTGGACCGCCCGCTGGATTTCGCCTGCATCGGGCAAAGCGGCACCACCACCTGGGGGCCGGCCTTTACCGGCGACGCGGGGCTGACGGCCATCGACCTTGGCAACGGGCATCAGGTTCTGGCGAACCGCAATGCCGACATTTCGGAGTTGCGGGCATGATGCGGTCTGTCACCATCACCCGCCGGAATCTCATGCTGGGCACGGCGGCGCTGGGGCTCGCGCTGGGGCCGGTCCGCGCCCAGGCCGGGCTGCCGCTGGTGCCGCACCGCACCGATCTGGCCGCGCTGGGGCACCGCCCCGGCAAGCCTGGCGGCACGGTGCGCATGCTGATCGGATCGGCCCGCGATGTGCGGCTGATCCCGATCATTTCCTATGCCCGCCTGGTCGGCTATGACGACCAACTGACCCTTGCCCCCGACATCCTGGAAAGCTGCACGGTCGAGGAAGAGCGCATCTTCACCCTGCGCCTGCGCGAAGGGCACCGCTGGTCCGACGGATCGGAGCTGACATCCGAAGATTTCCGCTATTGCTGGGAAGATGTCTGGCTGAACAAGGAACTGCACCCCTCGGGCCCGGTCGTCGAGCTGCTGCACGATGGCAACCTGCCCCGGTTCGAGGTGCTGGACCGGCTGACGGTGCGCTTTGCCTGGGGCGGGCCGAAGCCCGATTTCCTGCCCGCCCTTGCCGCAGCATCGCCGGTGCGCATGCTGCTGCCTGCCGCCTACATGCGCCAGTTCCATGCCCGCTATCAGGACCCGGCCAAACTGGACGAGCTGATCCGCAAGAACCGCGTCAAGGACTGGGTGTCCCTGCATCAGCGCCTGTCGCGCCAGACGCGCCCCGAAAACCCCGATCTGCCGACGCTCGAGGCCTGGATGCCCCGCACCGCGCCCCCGGCCGAACAGTTCGTCTTCGAGCGCAACCCCTATTTCCACCGGATCGACGAGAACGGCGTTCAGCTGCCCTATCTGGACCGCATCGTGCTGAACGTCAGCTCGGCCGACATCATCCCCGCCAAGACCGGCGCGGGGGAAAGCGATCTGCAATTCCTCGGGCTCGATTTCTCGGACTACACCTTCATCAAGGGGGCCGAGAAACGCTTTCCGATCCGGGTCTCGCTGTGGAAGCGGATCCAGGGCTCGCGCATGTCGCTGCTGCCGAACCTCAACTGCAACGATCCGGTCTGGCGCGGGCTGTTCCGCGATGCACGGGTGCGCCGGGCATTGTCGGTGGCGATCAACCGGCGCGAGATCAACATGGCGGTGTTCTACGGCCTTGCCGCCGAAAGCGCCGATACGGTGCTGCCCGAAAGCCCGCTCTACAAGCCCGAATATGCCACGGCCTGGGCCGCCTGGAACGTGGCGCGCGCCAACCGCCTGCTGGACGAGGCCGGGCTGGAGGCGCGCGATGCTGACGGCTTCCGCCTGCTGCCCGATGGCCGCATGGCGCAGATCGTGGTGGAAACCGCGGGCGAAAGCACGCTGGAAACCGACGTTCTGGAACTGGTGGCCGATCACTGGCGGCAGATCGGCATCTCGCTGCTGACCCGGGCGACGCAGCGCGATCTGTTCCGCGCACGCGGCATGTCGGGCGATGTGATGGTCGCGGTCTGGCAGGGCATGGACAATGGCGTGCCCACCCCCGACATGTCGCCTGCCGCGCTGGCGCCTACCTCGGACGATCAGATGCAATGGCCGCTCTGGGGGCTTTACTATCTGGACAAGGGCGCCAAGGGCGAGGCGCCGGACCTGCCCGAGGTGCAAGAGCTGGTCGCGCTTTACACCGCCTGGCGGCAAAGCACCTCGACGGCGCAGCGGCGCGACATCTGGCAACGAATGCTGGAGATTCACGCCGATCAGGTGTTTTCCATCGGCATCGTCAATGGCGCGCTGCAACCCGTGGTCAGCGCCCGCGCCTTGCAGAACGTGCCGCAGGCCGGCCTGTTCGGCTATGAACCGCAATCCTATCTGGGCGTCTATCGGCCCGATACCTTCTGGTATGATCCGGAGGCCGCGTCATGATCCGCTATATCCTGTGGCGTGTTCTGGTGATGATCCCGACGCTTCTGCTGATCTCGGCGCTGGTGTTCACCATCATGGAACTGCCGCCTGGCGACTTTTTCGAAAGCCAGATCGCGGAAATGCGCGCGATGGGCGAAAATGCCGACATGGCGGAAATCGAGGCGCTGCGCGCCCGCTATGGCTTCGACAAGCCCTTGGTGGAACGCTATTTCCACTGGGTCGGCGGCATGCTGGTGGGCGATTTCGGCTATTCCTTCGAATATCAGCTGCCGGTGACCGATGTGGTGGGCGACCGGCTGTGGCTGACGATGATGGTGTCGTTCGTCACCATCATCGTGACCTGGATCATCGCCTTTCCCATCGGCATCTATTCCGCGACCCATCCCTACAGCTGGGGCGATTACGGGCTGACCTTCGTGGGGCTGATCGGGCTGGCGATCCCGAACTTCATGCTGGCGCTGGTGCTGATGTATTTCGCGAACATCTGGTTCGGCACCTCGATCGGGCATCTGATGGGGCGCGAATACCTGGGCCAGCCGATGAGCTGGGACAAGGTCAAGTCTATCCTGGAACATCTGTGGATCCCGGTGCTGATCATCGGCACGGCCGGCACCGCCGGCATGGTGCGCCGCCTGCGCGCCAATCTGATGGACGAGATGGAAAAGCAATATGTCGTCACCGCCCGCGCCAAGGGGCTGGCGCCGGGCAAGCTGCTGCGCAAATACCCGCTGCGGCTGGCGCTGAACTTCTTCATCTCGGACATCGGCTCGATCCTGCCGGCAATCATCTCGGGGGCGGAAATCACCGCCATCGTGCTGTCGCTGGAAACCACCGGGCCGCTGCTGATCCGGGCGCTGCAAAGCCAGGACATGTATCTGGCAGGATCTTTCCTGATGTTCCTGGCGTTCCTGACGGTGATCGGCGTTCTGATCTCTGACATTGCGCTGGCCATGCTGGACCCGCGCATCCGACTGGCCGGAGGGCGCACGAAATGACCGGCCCGCTTCCCGATCCTGGCGCCCCGCTGCCGCATTATGTGTCAGACGCGCCCTTCGATCCGAATGTGATCGAAAATCGCGTGATCGGCCGCACCGATCTGGCGCAGGCCTCGCAAAAGAAGCTGATGTGGTGGAAGTTCAAGCGCCACCGGCTGGCGCTGATCTCGGGCGTGTTCCTGGCAATCTGCTATGTGGCCATCGTGTTCGCCGAATTCCTGGCGCCCTATGGGTTGCAGACGCGGAACGTGGAAAACATCTATGCCCCGCCGCAGGCCGTGCATCTGTTCCATGATGGCAGTTTCGTCGGCCCCTTCGTCTATGGCCGCACGATGGAGCTGGACATGGAGAACCTGCGCCGCGTCTATACCGACCGGACCGATCTGGTGCAGCCGCTGCGCTTCTTCTGCCATGGCGACAGCTATCGGTTCTGGGGCATGGTCGAAGGCAGCCTGCATCTGGTCTGCCCGCCGGAAAACGGCAATTTCAACCTGCTGGGCACCGACCGTCTGGGGCGCGATGTGCTCTCGCGCATCCTTTATGGCGCGCGCATCTCGCTGACCATCGGGATCCTGGGCGTTGCGACCAGCTTTGTGCTGGGCATCGTGATCGGCGGGCTGGCCGGGTATTATGGCGGCTGGGTCGATCTGGTCGTCCAGCGCATGATCGAGGTGCTGCAATCCATCCCCTCGATCCCGCTGTGGCTGGCGCTGGCCGCGATCATGCCCGTGACCTGGAGCCCGCTGGTCGTCTATGCCGGGATCACGGTCATTCTGGGGCTGCTGGACTGGACGGGCCTTGCGCGGGCCGTGCGGTCCAAGCTGTTGTCGCTGCGCGAGGAAGATTACGTTCTGGCCGCGCAAATCCTGGGGGCCTCCAGCCCGCGCGTGATCGGGCGCCACCTGATCCCCGGCTTCATGTCGCATCTGATCGCCTCGGCCACGCTGACCATTCCGGGCATGATCCTGGGGGAAACCGCGCTCAGCTTCCTGGGGCTTGGCCTGCGTCCGCCGATCACCAGCTGGGGCATCTTGCTGACCGAGGCGCGCAGCGTGAATGTGATTGCGCTTTACCCCTGGCTTCTGGCACCAGTGGTGCCGGTAGTTCTGGTGATCCTTGCGTTCAACTTTTTGGGCGACGGGTTGCGCGATGCCGCCGATCCGATGAGATAGCCACGCCAACCGCGCATACCAAGACTGCAAAGGCCGAGCGATGACCAAACGACTGAGGGATGCGCGCATTCTGATGTACAGCCACGACACTTTCGGGCTGGGACATCTCAGGCGATGCAGGGCGATCGCCCATTCGCTGGTCGAGGATTATCGCGGGCTGAACGTGCTGATCATCTCGGGGGCCACCATCGCGGGGGCCTTCGATTATCGCGCGCGGGTGGATTTCGTGAAGATTCCCAGCGTGATCAAGCTGCGCAACGGCGAATATACCTCGATGGCCGAACATGTCGATCTTCAGGATACGCTGAAGATGCGCCGCTCGATCATCCGCCATACGGCCGAAAGTTTCCGCCCCGACATCTTCATCGTCGACAAGGAGCCCATGGGCCTGCATGGCGAGGTCGAAGATACCCTGACCTGGCTGCGCACGCAGGGCACACGGCTGGTGCTGGGCCTGCGCGAGGTGATGGATTCGCCCGCCCTGCTGGCCGCGGAATGGGCCAAGGTCGGCATGATCGACAAGATCAACCGCCATTTCGACAATATCTGGGTCTATGGCCCGCGCGATTTTCACGACCCGCTGACCGGCTTTGTCGTGCCGCAAAGTCTGCGCGACAAGATGGAATATGTCGGCTTCCTGCCGCGCCAGACCAGCCGCAGCGAAGGGCCGCTGCCGGCCACCCCGCCGAAATACCTGCTGGTCACGCCGGGCGGCGGCGGCGACGGTGCCGCGCTGGTCGAAGCGGTGATCGCCGCCTATCGCGCCGATCCGGGCATCGCGCTGCCGGCCTTCATCGTGCTTGGCCCCTACATGCCGGCCGATCAGCGCCAGCGCCTGGCCGAAAGCGCGCGCCATCTGCCGCAGGTCAGCATGATCGAGTTCAACAACCATATGGAATCTCTGGTCGCCGGGGCCGAGGCGGTGGTCTGCATGGGCGGCTACAACACCTGGTGCGAGATTCTGTCCTTCGACAAGCCCGCGCTGATGGTGCCCCGCACCACCCCGCGCGAGGAGCAGCTGATCCGCGCCCGCCGCGCCAGCGAGCTGGGCCTTGCGGCGATGCTCATGCCCGATGAGGCTGCCGATCCGCAGCGCATGGCCCTGGCGCTGCGCCGCCTTGTCGACGCCCCGCCCCCGTCCGCAAGCGGGTGCAACCCGGCGCTGGACGGGCTGGACAATATCTCGCGCATCGTCGGCGGCTGGCTCGATACCGGGCGCAGCGTCACCGCCGCACGGGCCGGGTGACGCCGCCCCATGACCGATCCTACGCTTGTCATCTTGCTCAAGGGCTATCCGCGCCTGTCGGAAACCTTCATCGCGCAGGAAATCCTGGGGCTGGAACGGGCCGGCTATCGCGTCGTCATCGTCTCGATGCGCCATCCGACCGACACGCGACGCCATCCCGTGCATGACGAAATCCGCGCCCCTGTGCTGTATCTGCCCGAATACCTTGGGGATGAACCGGCCCGGGTGCTGCGCGCCCTGGCGCGGGGGCTGGTGCGGCCCGGCTTTTGGCGCGCGCTGCGCACGTTCCTCGGCGATCTTCGCCGCGATTTCACCGCCAACCGGGCCCGCCGCTTTGGCCAGGCCCTGGTGCTGGCCGCAGAATGGCCCAAGGGCGGCATCTGGCTGCATGCGCATTTCCTGCATACCCCGGCCTCGGTCGCAGCCTATGCCAGCCAGATCACCGGCATTCCCTGGACCGTCTCGGCCCATGCCAAGGATATCTGGACCTCGTCCCCGGGCGAGCTGGCCGGCAAGCTGGCGGCGGTGGATTGGGCGGTGACCTGCACCCGCACCGGGTTTGACTACCTGCAAGGCCTGTCCCCCGATCCGGCCAAGGTGCATCTTAGCTATCACGGGCTGGACCTGACGCGCTTTGGCCCCTTCACCGGCACCCGCCCCCCGCGTGACGGGCATGATCCGGCCGATCCCGTGCGGCTGATCAGCGTGGGCCGCGCGGTGCCGAAAAAGGGCTATGACGTGCTGTTGCGCGCGCTCGCCTCGCTGCCGGCCGATCTGCACTGGCGCTTTACCCATATCGGCGGCGGGGCAGAACTGGCCCCGCTGCGGGCGCTGGCCGATGATCTGGGCATTGCCGGGCGCATCGACTGGCTGGGCGCGCGCGATCAAAAGGACGTTCTGGCCGCCTATCGCGACTCGGACCTGTTCGCCCTTGCCTGCCGGATCACCGACGATGGCGATCGCGACGGCCTGCCCAATGTGCTCGTCGAGGCCGCAAGCCAGAGGCTGGCTTGCGTGTCCACCACGGTCTCGGGCATCCCCGAGCTGTTCACCGACGATGAAACCGGCCTGCTGGTGCCGCCCGACGATGTGCCTGCGCTGGCGGCGGCGCTGGACCGGGCGATGCGCGATCCGGCGCTGCGCGCACGGCTGGGCGCCGCCGTCGAAACCAAGGTACGCCGTGATTTCAGCTTTTCCAACAGCATCCGCGATCTGGACCGGCTGTTCCGCGCCTCGTGGGGCCGCACATGACCCGGCCGGTGCGCGTGATGTTCTATGTCCAGCACCTTCTGGGCATCGGCCATCTGGCCCGCGCCAGCCGCATTGCCCAGGCCCTTGCCAGCGCGGGGGCCAAGGTGACGCTGGTCACTGGCGGCATGCCCGTTGCGGGCTTTCCGCCCCCCGGTGTCGGCCATGTCGCCCTGCCCCCGATGGCAGTCGGCGCCGAGGGGTTCGCCGCGCTGGTCGATGCCGATGGCAATCCGGTGGATGATGCCTTCCGCGACCGCCGCCGCGACCTGCTGCTGGACACATTCGACCGCCTTGCCCCCGATGCGCTGCTGATCGAGGCCTATCCCTTTGGCCGCCGTCAGGTTCGCTTTGAACTCTTGCCGCTGCTGACGGCCGCCCATGCCCGCCAGCCGCGCCCCGTGGTGCTGTCTTCGCTGCGCGACATCTTGCAGGAAAGCAGCAAGCCCGGCCGGAACGAGGAAACCGTCGATCTGGTGCAGCGCTGGTTCGACCGGGTGCTGGTGCACGGCGATCCGCGCTTTGCCCGGCTGGACGAGACCTTTCCCCTGGCCGCCGCCATCGCGGACCGCATCACCTATACCGGGCTGGTCGCACCGCCCGCGCCGGGACCCGCGGCCGAGCGGTTCGACGTGATCGCCTCGGCGGGTGGCGGTGCGGTGGGGGCCGATCTGACCCGCGCCGCGATGGGGGCCGCGCATCGGATGGATCCGGCGCTGCGCTGGTGCCTGATTGCCGGGCCGAACCTGCCGCAGGCCGATTTCGACGCCCTGGCCGCCCTGCAGCGTCCGGGTATCGTGCTGGAGCGATTCCGCCCCGATTTCGCCAGCCTCTTGGGCGGGGCGCGGGTGTCGGTCTCGCAGGCAGGCTATAATACCGTGTGCGACATCTTGCGCGGCGGCTGCCATGCGGTGCTGGTGCCCTTTGCCAGCGGGGGCGAGACCGAACAGACCCAGCGCGCCGAACGGCTGGCCGCCCTTGGCCGCGCCGATGTGATCCCGGAATCCGCGCTGACCCCCGAAGGGCTGGCCGCGACCATCGCCCGCGCGCTGGACCGCCCGCAGCCGCAACCGCTGGCGCTGGACATGGGGGGCGCCGAAGCCACCGCCCGTCTGGTCATCGACCTCGCCCGCAGAGCGGCGCCATCAGCCTGACGATAGCCAAGGCGCAGCCAGCGCCTTGGCCAGCGCGTGTCAGGGCCGTGTTCATCCCAGGACCCGCCTTCAGCCTCCGAGCAGCGTGAATTCGATGCAGCTGCGGCCCGCGCGACGTCGCCGTGCAGGGCATCAGTCTGCCGGTGCGATGGTTCCCGATGCCCCGGGCTGCCCGGGATCCGACCCCCCGGCAACACGCCGATCACCTGGCAGATTCGCCCCGGATCATCGGACAGAACTGCTGGATCTCGCCAAGGTTCGGGCGGGCCAGCGGGTTCAACAAACGCTGGGACACTTTGCAAAAGCAGAAAAGCCCCGGATTGCTCCGAGGCTTTTCAATGCGATAATGGTGGGCGATAACGGATTTGAACCGCTGACATCTTCGATGTGAAGAAAGAGCCACCATCACAACTAGCGGATTCTGCGCCATATGGACGCTTTGTGTTGAACCGTGGACGCCACCTGCGAAACATGTTCGCTTTTCGTCCGGTTCAATGAACTGAGGAACACTTTGTATGTGGGCCGGACCCGCAGGCCCGGCAGAGGCGCGGCGATCAACCCGCGCTGGCCCGGTCGGACATGTTGAGAGCGGTGTGGGCGTTTGTCATCCACATCAAGCCTCTTGAGAAGGCGCCGCGCTCAGGTGGTGCATCTGCGGGAGTTGCACCCGCACCCATGTTTCAGGGCTGGACTTTCGATGCACCGCCAGAAAGCGGTTGATCGGTCGGCCCACCTCCGCGCGATGCGCGGCCCTCGCCGTTTAGCTGCCGATCCAGCTGCCACAGTATCCCTGTGGCCGCCTTGGGCTGTATGGCCGCCCAAACCTCGCCGAGGCTAGATCATAGCACCCGGCGAATCGGCTGTGAATCCCTCACCCGCCACAGACCGCCGCGAATACCTCGACGAACCGCGCCCCGGCCGCCAGCGTCTCGGGCGTGTCGCGCCGCGAATATGTCGGCAGGTCGGCGCGCAGCTCGCGGCAGATCGTCCGTTCAGTCTCGGCGGAGCCGCCCGGCGCGAGACAGCCGGTCAACAGCATCGCCGCCGCCAGCAGCGCGGGCACGGTCGGCCGCATCCTCGATCTGGGTTGCACGGTCATGGTCGGCCTCCTTGGCCTGTTGCTGCACGGCCTGCGCGCCCTTGCGGCGGCCGACGAAAAACGCCGCAATGATCGCCAGCAGCGCGGCGCCGATGGCTTCAAGCAGGCCCATCAGGTCGCCCAGCCATTGCGCTTGGCGAGGGCATAGCCCGCCTCGGTGATAGCCCCCAGCGCGCCGCCGATCAGGACGATCAGGTCAGGCTCAATCGCTGCAGCATCTGGCGCGACCAGTAGCCCGTAGGTCACAAGCGCCGAGGCGACCCAGCGGGCGAGGATGCGGGAAATGGGTCCGAGCATGGTCAAGCTCCGTTGATGAAGGCCAGACAGGCCCGGTGTATCGCGCCGGTCAGCGCGGCATAGTGGCGGTCGGCGGCTTGGCAGTCGGCTTCGCGGCTGCCGAAATACGGCTCGATCAGCACGGCAGGGGCGCGGCCAGACCAAAGGCTTGCGCCGCCTCGATCTGCCCGCCCGCGCGTGACGATACCCCGGTCGCGCAGCCCCAGCGCCCCGACCATCGCGGGCTGGATCAGCCCGGCCAGCCGCAGCGAGCCCTTGGTGCCGCTGGTCAGCGTCTCGGTCCCGGTCGCCGTCGCCGGGCCCCCGTTGAAGTGCAGCTCGACCGTGGCCGAGACCCCGAGGGCGTCGGCGTGCTGGTAGGCGTTGCGGATCTCGCTCGCGTAGCCGCTTGGGTGCGACTGGCGCCGGATGACGGTATACATCCCCGGCGCGTGGTCGCGGATCGCGGCGGCCAGATCGCCGCACCAGTCGTATTCGGATCGGCCGTCCGTCACGCGGACAGCCCCCTGCGCGCGGGCGTTGTGGCCCACGATCAATGCCACTGCGGTCATGGCGCGGCTCCTATGTTAGACGGCTGTTAGACGGGGGCGGCGCAGTAGCGCAGGCCGCCATATGCAGCGATGACCAAGGCGACGAACGCCCAGGTTTTCAGCTCTTCCTTCAGCACCCGGCGCAGGGCGCAGTGCCGATCGCTCATTTCTCGGCCCCCCGGATCTTGGTTTCGACCAGAGCGCCCGCGACCTTGGTAAGGCTCATACCGATGGTTCCCGCGACGAATGCCGCCATGGCGATGCTGTCGGGCGTGTGTTCCATGCGGAGCGCCCACAGCACGATGGGCCACAGGTAGGTGCCAGAGATGGCCCCGCCGATCACCGCAACCACGCCGTCACGGATGCGCTTGCGCTCCGATCCGATCCACCGGGCCAGCCCACCGGCGCCAGAGGCGATCAGCACCCGCCCGCTTTCGCCGCCGATCCATGCCGCCGCGATGCCGGCATACAGCAGGAGGGTCTCCATTACCCCCGGCGGGGGCGGTCGCATCGAATCCATGTCGTCTCCAGCGCAGTAAAAAGCCCGCCGCAGCGGGGTCGTGGTCGTCAGATGGTCCGTGTGCGTCAGGTCACGGCCAGCCGGTCTCGATATCGACGGCCTCGCCCGCATCGAGGGCGGCCAGCAACGCCGCCTCGCGGTCGAAACACGCCTGGACATGGGCGCGGATCGCCGTGGCCAGCCCGATCACCTGCGGCGCGCTCAGGGTGACGAACCCGCTCGCCGTTTTCCACTGGACCGAATAGCCGGGGTCCAGCATCGCCGCGACAGCCGCGCCCATCACGCGGGACTGGCTTTGATCGTCGGTCGCCACGGTGACGCCGCCGACGGTGATGCCCGATGCGATGGCCACGTCGCGGCGCGCCTTGACGGCCGCGCGCCGTGCGGCGGCGGCCTCGGCGGCCTTGGCCTCGGCGGTGATCAGTTGCGACAGGTCGATGGCGATGCTCATTCGGCGGCCTCCTGAATAGCCGGTTCCTCGGGCGCCCAGCAGGGCAGCGTGACGGGTCCGTCTCCGGTAAGGGCCAGCGGCGCCGGATGCGTCACGGCCCGCGCCTCGGGCGGGGCCGGATCGGGGATGGCCCCGTGCGGCAACAACAGCGTCAGATGCAGCGCGCCGCCCGAGCGGCTGATCGGCCCGGCGATCCAGTCGCAGGCCACGGCCCCGGCTGGCAGGGTGGCGCCCTCGGGGATGGCGGACAGATCCAGCACCGCGCCGTTGATCGTCAGCACGTCGCCCGCGCGGTGCAGGCTCAGCGCCGCATCAGAGCGGATGGGGGACAGGGTGATATGCATGTCGGTCCTCAATACCAGTTGCCCACGGCAGTGACGCGCGCGGTGACAGAGACGTCCACAGATGAGCTGCTCAGCCTGACAGCGTTGATTCCGGTCGCACTGGTAGTAGACGTCGCCCGGTGCGTCAGCGAGAACATGCGGTTGTTGAGCGTGGCGCCGTCAAACCCGGCGCTTCCTGTAAACTCGGGCGCGGCGGCAAATGCTGCCGGGAACGTCCAGTTGAATGCCACTGTCGCGTAGGGGTCGGCGAGCGTCCCGTACCCGACCGCGATTCCAGACCCGGCAGAGATTGTCTGCCGACAGATTTGCAGCCCGTTGGCAAAGCGGGTGTACGCGCCATTGGCGTTGCTGCCCGTCTCGATCTCGCGGCCGAGAACCCAGTTGGTGCCGTCCCACAGAGCCACAGTGTCCCTGTCGGTGCGGATATAGCCCGCCGGCAGCGCCGCGCCGGTGACCGTGACGCAGGGCTGCGCGCCCAGACCGTCCAGATTGATCGTTGCGGCCCCGGTGTTGACCGCCGGCGCCCGGAACCGCAGCTGCAGACCAACCGGGATACTGGTCAGCCCCGCCCCGCTGGTCAGCGTGCGCGCATTCGCCGTGCCGCCGACCGTGACGCGCAGCGCCGGGCTGGCCGACAGCTGCAGCGGCGAGGCGCCGACCCGCAGCAGGCGGTTGGCGGTGGTGTCCACCGTCGATTGCGTGACGGCGGTTCCGGTCATCAGACCTGTTACCTGCACACCACCAGAGGTCACGCGCAGTGCGTTGGCGCCGCCGACGACCGCGTCGATCTGCGTGGCATTTGCCAGCAGATAGGCCTGCTCGACATCGCCAGAGGTCTGCCAGCTGATCCGCTGCCCGCTGCCCAGCGTGATGGCAGGTGCGGCCAGCGTGATTGCGTTGGTCTTGTAGCCGCGCCAGACAAGGCCGGGCGTGGACGGAAAGTCGGTGGCGCCGGTGCTGCCGCGATAGGGCAGGCCCTCGATCACATACACCGCATTGTTGCGCGGCACCCAGCCCGCCGTCGCGGCCGCCGCTGCCTGCGCCAGCGTGCTGCCATATGCCCCAGCAAACAGATCGCCGCGCACCAGCACATCGTCCAGATCGGTCGAAAAATCGCCCTTCTGGGACAGGGCTCCGGTCAACAGGTCGGGCGGGGTGTCGTCATCCTCGGCCCCGTCACCAACCCCGCGCAGCGCGATGTCGATGCTGTTGGCGGCCACGATCCGCCCGGGGGCCGCATTCGGCCCCAGCCGCACCGCAACGGCACCCGGCACCCGGCCATCCGTTCGAACGAACCCGGATTTCGTCCGGGCCGCGCGGGGGTTGGCAATCGTGTCGTCGTAAAACGTGGCCGTCACGTTGGATTCGGGGAAGATGACCTGCGCGCCGCCAAGATGCGACTCGATGAAACCGCCGGTCTGGATGATGTTGCCAAATCTCGAGGAAAACCCGCCATGGGTCATCGAGATTTCCAGACCCCTGACCAGGGTCGCGCCATCCATCAGGATGTTCGCGAAGCCCGAGCCGAAGTTGTTTTTCCTGCGGCTGCTGGCGCCGTGGAATTTCGACCCACCCAGAAAGGAAACTTCGCTCGTGTGCTGGATGATCGCGACCGGCGAGATACCGTCAGACGGCGTGGTGTTGTGCGCGAGGCGCGCGTTGACGATGGTGATGTCGTTGTTCCGCGCTCCGACCGAGTAGTTTTCGGCGGCGCGCACCATCGCGAGGGGCACGCCAAAGGTGATCGGGATATTCGACCGCGTCAGCCGTGGCGCGTGGGCCAGCGTGATCTGGTTGCCGCTGTGCGCCGTCACCACCGCGAACAGGGCGCCAACATTGTCGTCGGCAATCTCGGTTTGGCCACAGCCAGCCAGATAGGCGTATCGCCCGACCAGGCTGGTGCTGACCGACCGCGACAAGATAACGGTCGTGCTGCCAGCCGTGGTGCTGGCGGCGACTGCCTCGAAGCTGCCCGTCGTATCCGTGACGTTCCTGAACGGCGTGGTTGCCAGGGTGATCTGGCTCGGGCCGTCCACGCTGGCAATCGCGCTATAGTGCGCGGTGTAGAGCTGCGTGCTGCGCGGCCCGGCATTGCCGAGGAAGAAGCCGAGCCCGGCGTGGCCGCTCTCGAACACCGGCTGACTGGCCGTCACGACGTTGCCGACGTTCGTGAATGTCACATCGGACGGCAAGAACCCTGCACCGCCAAATTCGGTCGGCTGGTAGCCGCAGTTGACCACATCCGGGGCAACGACCGTGCCGTTCTGCGACGCCTCCATGATCAGGCCATAGTTCCGCAGGTCGCGAATGAAGGGCGCGTCGATGAGGAAGGTATTGGCAGCCCGGATCTTCATCCCGATCGGGTCAGTGGCGGGGTTGCCCTCGCCCTCGAAAAACACCCGGCCGTGCATGATGGGACCAAGGGTGCGCAGCGCGTTTTGTTCCCATCGGAACATGCACTGCGGCACCGCGTAGGCAATCCCGCGCGCGGCATACAGCCCGCTGCTGCGCACGCTGGACCGCGCAATCCAGGACTTGGCGCACCACCGCACCCCGTTCCAGTCGAAAATCCAGAGCGAATCGTTGTAGCCGGGCCCGAGATTCCAGAGCGCGGTCGCGAACGCCTCGCTGAACATTTCGCCGTTCAGGGCCAGCGCGGCGGCAGGATAGACGGTCTGGACGCGGCGCCCAGGGGCCCCGGTGAAATACGCCATGGCCGCATCGTGGAACGTCTGCACCGCCTGCGTCACGCGGGTCTGATCTTGCGTAGCCGTGACGCCAGCATAGGCCAGAGCCAGGTCGGCCGGGTGCAGATAGTCGACCAACCGGAACACCGTTGGCTCTGCCGCGCGCACCAGCGGCTCAATGCTGGTCGCGACGCCAGAGCCATTGTCGCCACGCCCGACCCAGACCGAATGGTCGACGTGATTGTAAAACAGCTCGCTGGTGGCCAGCGCAGCAGGGGCGCCGCCAACGGCGCCGCCGCCGGCCAGGCGCTGCTTGAGCCTGATGGTTGCTTCGATCACGCTCATGCCGAGCCTCCGGAAATGATGGGCGCCCATGCGCCGGGATCGCTGATGGTGGTGTTGACAATCGTGGTGGGCGGCAGCTCGACCATCTCGACCACCGCCACGCGGGTCACGGCGTCGGCGCCATAGATGATGACCTCTGGCCTGGCATAGAGCGCCCCGGACGGCGGCACGATGTCGGCGTCAAACGTCTGCGAGACGGTATTTTCCCGGCGCACGACGCCAAGGGCGGCGGTCAGGTCGATGGTATCGACAATGCTGCGCGCACTGACCGATGCCAGGCCATTGCGGGACGCATCTAGCCAGCGCACGGCCACGACCACGGCATCACCCAGCGGGTCGCCAGAATCGACGGTGCGGCGCAGGGTGAAAGACACGCGGTAAAGGCGGCCCGGTTCGATGGCCACCGCATCGCGCGGGGCTAGCGTGCCGGCGCCGGTGATCTCGACGCATGCGCCGATATCTGCATCCACCACCACCACGCCAGGCGCCGGCGGCATGTCGAGCCCTTGGCCCGTCGATGCGCCGCCGAATCCATCCAGCCACTCGGGGCGCGTGCGCGCGACTGCGCGCAACGACCGCTCCCTGACCTGTGCCTCTGCGGACAGGGCGATTTCGCGGGCGCGGGCCTCCTCGGTCAGCCCAAGCGCGCGGGCGTGTGCCTCGGCGGCCAGCCCAGCGATCCGGGCCTCGGCTTCGTCGGCCACCAGTGCGGCGGTTGCGGCGTCCCCTGCGATGCGCGCGGCGGCCTCGGCCGATAGTGCGGCATTGCGCGCGTCAGTCTCTGCAGCAAGCTGGGCCCCGGCCGACGCGTCACCAGCGATGCGGGCCGCCTGTTCGGCCGAGATCTGCCCGGCGATGGCGGACAACGAGGCGTTGATCGCCGCCTCAAGCGCCGTGACGACAGCCAGCAACGACGCATCGCCTGCACCGCGCGCGGCGGCCTCATCCGCGATCTGTCCCGTCAGCGCGGCCACATCAACGCCGCGCGCTGCAGCCTCGGCGACGATCTGCGCGGTTAATGCCGCCACATTCTCAGCCCGTGCGGAAGCTTCCGCCGCATCGCCAGCGACGATCAGATCGGTCAGCGCCTGCGACAGCGCATTGATCGCGGCGACGTCTGCGGTGTTGTTGGCCGTCGGCTTCCCGGCGACCAATGTCGGGGTTCTGGCAAATGTTGGGGCGGTCATGCGCTGCCTCCGTGGATTGTGCGTGTGATTGCTGGCGCAGTCAGCGCCGATGAGGTCGCCCACCCGCTGACGGATGGGCCAGATTGAGCGCGCGCCCGCGCCTGATAGCTGCGCCCGGCAGTCACCGGGGCAATGCGAGCCACCGGGCTGGCAGGCGTCACCAGACCCAGCGCGACCCATGCCCCGCCGTCGACGCGGTATTCGACAGCCAGCGCCCAGATATTCGGGTCAGCCGTGAAACTGACCGTGACGTCGATCGACCCGATCCAGCCGTCGTCGGCAGCGACCAGCGTGACGCCCGTCGGCGTGGCCAGTGTGACCGGCTGCAGGGCGCTGTCCGCCTTGGCGCCCTGCGCCGCCGTGGCATAGGCGCTGGCGGCCGTGGTCGCGGCGCTGCCCAGACCAAGCGTCGCGCGCATGGCAGCCGCGTCGGTATCGTCCAGCAGGGCGCGGGCGGCAGGCGTCAGCGTGGCAAGCGCGGCGGTGCTGGCGCCCGTGTAATAGGCCAGCCGATCGGCCGCAGGGGTCAGCCCGTCGATGGCGTCGATGCTGGCAGGGATGCTGGCCAGATTGCTGCCCCAGGTCGCGCCGACCGTGGCGCCTGCGGCAATTCCGTCCAGCTTTGTCTTGTCAGCCGATCCGGCCCACCATGCGACAATCGCCTGCCGGACGCGCTGCGCCGTCCAGGCCCGGCGCGTCGTAGCGCTGCCCGCCTCGGCCTCGGCCTGCGTGATCGTGGCGGCCGTCCACTCGCGCGCATCGCTCAGGCGACTGTCGCCGGTCGTCACCCCATCAGTGATGCCATAGCCTGCGAGCGTCGTCGGCTTGCCGGTGACATTGGCCCAGGCGACCGATGCGGCGGCAACGCCCGTCAGTGCTGATCCATCCCCCTTGAACACGGTCGACCCATCGTCCGCGCCGATATGGCCATGCCACAGCCGGGCGCCATCGCTGCGAAACAGCAGGTGGCTGGCGCTGGCCAGATCCCCAACACCGGCGCCGTGGCCGTAATAAAACGCGTGCCCGGGCTCGGACGCGGCCAGCTCGCCGTGCAGGTGATCGGCCGGCGGCTCATCGGTGCCGGTGACGCGCCGGCGCAGCCGGAAACGCAGGTTCCAGGTCATCAGTATACCCCGGCGTCCACGGTCGATGAGGCGGTCGCCCAGATGCCGCTGACCGTGACCCACTCGCTTTCGCGGGCGGAGCCGCTGGCCTTGACGCGCAGATCGTGACTGTCGCCGCCTTTTGCGCCGATCAGGCGGCCGCGCACCCGGCCCGCGACCAGCGGCACGTCAGCCGCGATCACCCCGCCGGCCAGCCAGTCGGCGCCGGTCAGACGCCACTCCCAGGTGTAGCCGGTGACCGATGAGGTCTGGCTGGGCAGGAAATCGAATTCGATGGCCGGAAGCAGATCGGCGACCGTCGGCATCGCCATCAGATCGCTGGGCGGCGCCAAGGCCAGATCGGGTTGCGTCACGGTTTCCTCGGGCACGTCCTGCTCGTCGGTCTCTGGGTTCCAGGCGTAGACGCTGGCGGCAATCTCGCGCGCCTCGAACGGCAGGCGGAAGGGCACGCCGTCAGACGCAGACAGCCAGTGCCCAGGCGCGATGGCCGTGATCTGGTAGACTCCGGCGCGCGGGTCCGTCTCGCGCGGGCGGGTCAGCGTGACATTGGCCCCGGCCACCAGATCGAGGTGCTCCGGGAACAGCACGCCGCCGATGCGCCGCTGGCAGCCCAGCTGGCGCGCCCTGATCTGCGCCAGCCGGTTGGCCTGACGCGGATAGGGCACCAGCTCCAGCGCGAAATCCTCGACCCGGTCGTCGCCCCCGGTCCAGCCGCCGCCGCCCGGCACCTCGATCGGGATCAGGCTCGCATCCTCCCAGGCGGCGCCCGGGTTGGGATAGATCGCCCGGATCGCGCGCGGCAGATCGCGGCCGCGCTGCAGGGCCGTGAAGCTCAGCGGCGCCTCGCGCAGCACGTCGTCAATCGTCGCGCTGGGGGCGAGGTATTCGCCCGGCTGGTAGCCGATCATTCCGCCGATCTGCACCAGACCGCCACCCCCGGCGACGTCCAGCGGGCTCAGCGCCTGATACAGCTCGACGCTGGGCGAATAGACGATCCGCCCGCCGACGCGATAGCGCGGCTCGGTCCCGCCTGCCTTCAGGGGCACGGCCTGATCCGCAACGTCGGCCTGCCGCAAAAGGCTTGGCAGGTGCAGCAGATGCACCGGCAGTTGCGCCACCGGGTTGTGGCGCAGCGCGTCAATCAGGCACAGGGCTTGATTGTCCGACCACGCCCAGGTGGACGGATCATCCGCATCCTGTGCCGGATCGCGCGGATCCCAGACCGGCGTCCATTTGCCGGTGACGCGCAGCGCTGGGGGCATCCGCTGCCACCGCTGGCCGGCGCTCGACGCTTTGCCCTTGACAATCCGGGCCCACAGGACCGTGCGGCCCCGCCACGCGTCGGTGTCCCAGAAATCCGCGTCATCGGTGGCCAGCGGGTCGCCGACCTCGGACAGGATCAGATCGGGGATGGTGGTCTGGTCGCCCAGCCCTGCCCACAGGGTGACGTGACCGGCGAACGTGGTGTCCGTCGCCGTTGCCCCAGTCGCAAAATCGTAGAGATCGCCGGTCAGCGTCAGCGCGCGATTGTCGAATTCCACCGTCTCGATACTGTCGCTGGGGCGGCTATTGAGGATCCAGACGCAATAGGCCACCCCGTCGCGCACGATCACGGCGGCCGGCGTGCCCTCGATCCGCGACCGGCCATAGGCGTGCCGCTTGACGATCACGCTGGCAGGCTGGTCCAGTTCGATTTGCGACTCGCCAGCCGCCCCGCCGCGCTTGGCCAGCTGGCGCGAGATGGCGGCAAACAGGATCGAGGTGCCGATCTGGGCGTAGACCGTGGCCCAAGTGACGGCCCCGAAGGCGAACCCGGCGCCGATCCCGGCGCCGCCAAGCCATCCGGCAACCGTCGTCGCTACAAGAGTCGCCATGCCGCCACCACCTCTCTCACCGGCGCATAACCGCCAGCCGTTTTGCCCGCCCACCAGCCGGGCTGATCCAGCCCGATCACCAGCGCCATCTGTCGCCGAACCTGCGCCAACCCCAGCGCGCCGGGGTGCCAGCCGCACGGGCGCATCCCGTGCGCCTCGGCCATCCGCGCCGCCATGGCCGGCAAGCCGCCCTCGGCCCGGATCAGCCGCAGCGCACCGCGCGGGCCGTGATAGGCGCCGCGATAGCTTGCCATCGGGTCGATGCCGGTTAGGCGCAGATGCACGTCGCAGGCGGCCGTGCAGCAATCGGCCTCGCCCCATTCAAAGGGGCGGGCCATGACCTCGGCCACGATGTCCTCGATCATCAGAACTTCACGACTTCCGCCTGCATCCGCGTGCGCGCCGCGCGCAGCCAGCGGCCGGCCGTGTCGCCGGGAAATTCGGCCTGCTGATCCTCGTCCGTGTGATAGGCGGACGGCGACAGCCGTTGCGATTGCCGCGACACCAGCGGCGCGATGATCCGGCGCAGGATATTTCCCTTGGCGTCGGTGCCGTCCTCACTGTCCGACAGCCCGTCGATATAGCCCGCCCAGACGTGGACCGGCGGGCAGACCAGCACGTTGCCCGCCCGCTCCGTCGTGATCCCGGCCCAGGCCTGCACTGCAGCCTCGCGCGCGTCAGTCGCAAGGATCGCGTCGATATCGTCGGGCAGCCCGCCCAGCACGGCCTGCCCTTCGGTGGCGGCGATCCCGCTGCGCTCACCCGGCAGGGTCAATCTGCCGCCCATTCCATGCACGCCGATCCCGATCCAGTCGTGGCCACCCCAGGCCAGCGTGCCGATCCCCGAATGCACGCGCACCGGATCGCCAGGCCAATCCACAAACACCAGCACCGCCGCGTGATACCCGCCGGCCGCCAGCGCGGCAGTCATGGCGGGGTCGACCCCGCGCGCCATCACCACGGATTCCACTCCGTCGCGCCCACGCGCTCATGCGCCAGCACCTCGCGCAGGTTCACCTGATACTGCCAGTCAGCGCCCACGCCCTGCGCCCCGGGCGTGATGCCCGTCACCTCGAAGACGACGCTTTCGGCATCGTGCAGGCTGATCACGCCCGCAGGCAGCGCGGCATCCAGCCGGATCGTCACTGCCCCTGTGGCATCGCTTGTCGCCACAGTCACCGCCCGCGCCGTGCCCGCCGAGACGAAATCGCCGCCATCGAGGACAAAGCTGCGCAGCACATCGTCGGGCCGCACAATCAGGGTGTTGGGCGGCAGGCCGGTCAGGCTGATGGTCGGATAGCCCTGCGCATCGGTCCCGGAACCGCCCGACCGCACCGGTCCGGTGAACCAGGCCATGGGCGTCGTGCCGTCCGTCGTCCAGTCCATCGGTGTCGTGCCGTCCGTTGTCCAGCCCATCGGAGCGGTGCCGTGGGCCGCATAGCCTGCATGCCGGTCCAGCACCCAGTTGGTCGACACGACGTCGAGGCGCACGAGGTTGATCCCGCCATCCAGCTCGCGCCACAGCTGGGCCATGTAGCCCGCGCCGCTGCGCCCCAGCGCGAGCGACGACACCGACAGCTGCGCCACCCGTCGCGCCGGACCGGCAGAGGCGACAGCACGCGCACCAGACAACAGCCCCTCGGACCGCACCACGGGCCGCTCGACCCACGGCGCTGCAGACACGATCCCCACCGGGGGCCAGGCGACGATCCTCATGGCAGGGGCACCTCGCGGGCGCGGGCATAGGTGGCGTCCACCGCGCCGGACATGATCTCTGGGGCGGCGCGCTGCACCACCCGCACGGCTGCGCCTTCGGCCGCACGCACCACGACCGACGGGTCGGAGTAGACGGTGATCGCGACGGGTTGCGCACCACCACGCAAGGCGTCTCGCGCCTGCGCGACATTCAGGACGCCGCCCGAACGGGACGGCACGAAGATCTCTGAATTCGGCGTATTTTCGTTGATCTGATAGGGCTGGCCAGAAACGACGGGTCCACCGGCAGCGCGCTTTCCAAGGAGACCGCCGAAGAGGCCACCCAACAGCCCGCCACCACCGCCACCCGACGAAAATGGCCCAGTATTGAACAACGCAGCCTCCAGCGCTGCCTTGGCCAGCGCCTTGGCTACCCCGGCCAGAACCCCCTTGAAATCTTCACCGGCAACGATCGCATCAAGCAATCCATCC
This sequence comes from Gemmobacter nectariphilus DSM 15620, assembly GCF_000429765.1. Classification (GTDB taxonomy): domain Bacteria; phylum Pseudomonadota; class Alphaproteobacteria; order Rhodobacterales; family Rhodobacteraceae; genus Wagnerdoeblera; species Wagnerdoeblera nectariphila. The sequence continues at coordinate 143,331 of NZ_AUCM01000008.1, forward strand.
CTCAGGTCCCCGGTGATATCGTCCATGAAGCGCGCACGCTCGGCGTAGCGATCAGCCTCGACCGTCAGCCTGCCGATAGCCGCCGCCTGTTCGTCGATTTCCTCGCGCAGCGTCTTTCCCGTCTCGGCCGACCGCTGGTCAAGGTCGATTCCACGCTGTTTTGCCGCATCCAGCAGACGATACTTGGCCTCCAGCTCGGCGGTCACCGCATCCTCGCGCCCCATCACCTCGATCTTGCGCTCGAGGATCGCGATTTCCGCTTCGGCAAGTTCAAGGATATCCTTGGCGCTTGCCTTCTTTTCGCCGCTGCCACCGCGCCCTGTATCAACGATGTCGAACCCCAGCTCATTCGGGGCTGCGCGCGGACGTGTTTTCGGGGCGTTCGGGTTCGGGACAAATGGGCTGGGCGACTGGTCGAGGCTGTCGAGATAGCCAGGCACATCCTTGGCCACACCGCCCGGCAAGGTCGCCTTGAGGCTGCGCGCCAGCCCGAGGGCATTGGCGATGGCCGTGCCCAGCCGCCCGACGGCCGAGATGGCATTGGACAGCGTGATGCCGCTGTCGTCCCTCAGGGCTGCGAACAGCGCACTGGCCCGTGCCTCGGCCTGCCCCATGCGCTTTTGGAATTCATCACCCTTGATGGCGCCGGTATCCAGCTCTGCCGCAAGCTGGCGCATCTCTTCGGCAATGCCGGCCAGCTCGCCCCGGATCGCCGCAAACTCCTGGCTCGGCAGCTCGTTCATGGACATCAGAATCGCACTGGCAGCAGCGCGGCCTTCTTCGCCCATCTGACGGTGCATCTGCGCCAGGCGCTCGGCCGATTCCGCCTGATCATCGGTCAGCTTGCGCAGGTCGATCAGCCGATCGAAGATCTCATCTCCAAGCACCGCGCGGCCAAACGCCTCATCCGGGAAGATTTCCCGCAGGCGGGTTTCGACCATATCAAAGGGCAGATCGGCCAACGCCACCGCCACCGCCTTGCCCCAGGCGGTGAACTTCTGGGTCATGGCGGTGAACCGCTCGTCAATGTCCTGCGCCTTGCGGATCAGCTGCTCGTCCAGCACCGCGCCAGTTGCGTGCGCCTCGTTGATGATCTTCTGAATGCCTTCCGCGCCGCGGTCGATCAGCTGAACGAACTGCTCACCCCCGGTCCCGCCGAACAGCTCGTCAGCAACGCGGATGCGCGCCGCCGTGTCGAGCTGCTGCAGACGGTCGATCAGTTCCAGCATCAGCGCGCTGGGGTCCTGCAACTTGACCTTCAGGTCGGCTGCGGAATAGCCCAGCCGCTTGAAGGACTCGGCGGCCGATCCCATGCCCGTCACGATGAATTCGTCGGCGCGCAGGCTCAGTTCCTTGAACCCGTCCACCAGCGCATCCATGCCGACGCGGGTGCGGTCGGCCACGGCCGACCATTCCTGAAACGCCTCCAACCCCATGCCTGCCCGTTTCGCCTCATCGCCAATGGTGGCGATGGATTTGACGGTGCGGGTCAGACCACTGGTCAGATTCGATATCGCGCCGGTCACCAGCCCACCGGCAATGCCGCCCGCAAAGCCAATCGCGAAATTCCTGACCGAGACCGTCATGTCGGAAAAGTTCGCCTGCACCCGGCGCGCCATGGTGGTGGTGCCCTTTTCCGCATCGCGCGTCAGCCTGGCGATCAGCTTGTTGTTGCGGTCCATTGCGCGCGCGAAATCACGATCCTTCGCCTGCAGCAGGATCGTGATGCGCTCAAGATTTTCGTCGGCCATCCTGTTCCTCAGCCAAAGCGGGCGACCAGCGCCTCATATTCCGCATCGCTCGGGGCATCGGCCCCCGGGCCACCGCTGGCAGCATGGGCCGCGTTCCAGCCACGGGTCAGCACGTCGATATCTGCCGGCGTCATCGACCAGACCTGTGACGGCAAAAGACCCATCACGCCGCAGATGTTGGCAACGCGATCTCGGGCTCCGTAGTGGGTCGGGGCTGAACCGCGCGGCTTGCCACGCGCGATCCAGCCCCGCCTTTTTTTGGCGGCGCAGCCAGCACATCCGGGAAGAACGTCACGCCCATCAGGCGCTGCGCAATTCCCCGCAGCGCCACATTGTCAGACGGCGGCAGGCTTGAAATCAGATCATCTGCAGCTCGATCGGACATGCCGCCGCCGACCAGACCAAGCGCGATCAGATCGCGGACGTGCCGCACCTGGGGCGGCGAGGCGCGGCCGAACAACTGGTCATACAGCTCGAAGATGCCAAAAGGGGCATATTGCAGTTCAAACCGCTGGATTTCGTGATTGGTCAGCAACAGCCGCCGCCGCTGCCCGCCGACGATTTCCTCATAGGCACCCGTCCCGGAGATCGCCATGTCAGGCCGCCGTGAAGGTCACGGTGCCCGAGGATGCAAGCGACAGCGAATAGGTCACGCCGTCTTCTTGCTCGCCGCCGTATTCCGCCGAACTCAGAAGGAACGCCCCGGCGAACGTGCCAAAATCCGGCACGATCACCTGAAAGTTGGCAATCGGGTCGGCACTCATGGCGACGGTGTTCATCCGGGCCTCGGACGCCTCATCCTTGAAGTAGCCGTTGCCCGAAACGGAAACCCGCTTGGTGCCGCCCAGAACCTCGGTCCACAAGGCGCCGCCGGGGTCGGCGCAATCGGCCGTCGTCACGTCGATCTCCGAGTTGTTGATCGTCAGCGTCTTCGACCGCAGACCGCACAGCGTGGTGAACGCCTCGGTCGGGGTCGCGCCATCGCCAATCTTGATCAGCAGCAGCCGACCTTTCTTCTTTGCCATGGTGGAAACTCCATTGGAAATGGCCCCGCCCACGGGCCGATGCTCGGGCTATCCCAGGGTGGGGAAAGTTGGTCAGGCTGCCGACAGCGCTGCCTGAAACGCGATCACGGCGACATAGCTGCGCCCGTCAGCTGCGCGGGTGACGGACTGGGCGGTATACTGGCACCACTCGCATACATGCCCCGCTACGGTCAGGGCCGCGTCGTCCAGCGCGGCGCGAACCGCATCAGCGATCCGCGTGGCCTCGACACGGCCAGAGGCCGGGCGGGAATGCGCTTCGACGGAAAACAGGATATCGGCATCCACACAGGTGCCGGACATGCGCAGAGGCGCCAGATCAATCTGGCCCAGGCGCACATAGGGAAATTCCACATTCTGCGGTGGCTCATCGTAAACCCTGACGCCGACCACTGCCGACACGCCAGCATCGGCCCGCAAGGTGGCGATGACGGACTTCTGCAGCGCAAGCGACGGGTCGTCAGGCATCGAAGCGCACCACGCACAGGAAACGAGCGATCCGAGACGTTGCGCGGTCTTCATCAACCGACCCCGGGACGATCATCTCGGCCATGACCAGCCCTCTGATCCACACCCACGCGACAGCGCGCCGCCAGCGCGGCATGACGATCTTGATCGTTGCCATCTCAGCCATTGAACAGTTCCTTCACTGCCTTGTTGACTGCCCGCCTCGCACGCGCCTTGTGTTTCTTTCGCAAGACAGACAGCGCTGGATTGACGAACGGGCGCGGCCCCCGCTCGCCCTCGATCACCTTCGATTTCGGGCCGAAGTCCACCAGAACCGACCCATCGGGATTCTGCGTCGCGGTGATCTTGTCGCGCTCATGCCCGTCGCCATGAACATCGCCGCCGACCGGGATCAGCACCTTCGAGGTGCGCACCAGCTCATTGCCGCTTTGGCGGATCGAGGCATCGACGTTCTTCTTGATCCGGTCAGGCAGCTGCGACAGCTTGCGCATGACGCGGTCAGCACCCTCAACGCTCATGCCGCCACCCCGGTTTCGCACAGGATATCCAGCATCGCGCGATCGTTGCCGACCTCGGCGATGCTGCGAATGTTCCAGATCTTGCCGCGCGCGATGAGCCGGTGTTTTTCGCTGATCTCGCGGCTGGCAGACGATGCGCGAATGCGGATTGTCGCGGTGCGGCTCGCCTCGACGCGGCCCGCATCGACCCGCTCCTTGCCCGTCGTCTCACGAACATTCGCCCACAGGGTCAGATGATCTGCCCAGCCGACAACCTTGTTGCCATAGCCATCGTCGCCCTCGACAGCGCGCTGGACGGTGATGCGATCGCGCAGGCTGCCCGCCCCGATCATACGAACCTCCAGCGCAATGCCGCGACCAGCGCACCGACGGTCATCGGCACATCCGTGGCAATCGTTCCTGTGACGACCGTCTCGCGGTTCATATACCAGTGCGCGACCAGCATCTTGACCGCAGCCTGCGCGGCAGGCAGCCGCTCTGGCGGCATCTGGCAGGTATAGGTGACCCGCAAGGTGCCAGTGACGCCCTCGGCCGTGACGGCCGCTCCGGCGCCTATTGCCTCGATGATCACATCGACCGCGACATCGTCGACCGTCGCGGCGACCGTCACGACATCCGGCATGGCCAGCACATGCGGGCCCGGCCCTTCGAAATCCTGCCGCCATGTCTGGGGCATGATCGCCCGGCCCAGCACACCGCCCCAGCCATCCAGCCAGGCAGTCGCCGCATCGGCAAGCGCGCCGATCAGCCCATCCTCATCTCCATGGTCGACGCGCAGAAAGGCCTTCAGGTCAGAAACCCCGACCACCTCTGCGGTGGCCGGGGTGACAAGCACCGGGACGGACATGTCAGGACTTTGCCCCTTTCGCCTTGGGCGCGATCTCCGTCGGCTCCGAGGCCTCCGTCGGTTCGGTGGGCGCCGTCGGTTCGGTGGGCTCCGTCGGCTCCGTCGGCGCCGTCGGCTCCGTCAGCTCGATCGCCGGGGCGCCCGTGCCGTCGCCGGCTTCGGCGTCCAGCGGAACGGCCAGCCGCGCGGCGACAAGCCGGTCAACCTCCTGGTCGGAAAACCCCGCCACCTCGCCGCGATTCCACAGGCGATGCGGGCGAACGAAACGAACCAGCCTCATTGCGGCAGGCGGTCCATGCCGCCAAAGACGATCACCGACGACAGCGCGGCGGTATCGGTGTTGGCCGCCGACAGGTTCGGCGTGAAGTTCAGGCGCAGATAGCGCCCCGCCCCGGCCAGGCTGACATTGGCCGTCAGCTCCCCGGTCACGGTGCCGCCGCCGCTCGGGCCGGTGGCCACGGTGACCGCCGTTGCCGCTTCCAGCACTTCGGACCCGGAAAGGTTCGACGCGTCGCCCGTGTCGATATCCCAGGCGATGGTCAGCGTGGCCGAGGCGGCCAGCGTGGCGGTGAACGGGATCACCACCTGACAGGACTGCGGCCAGCCCATGGCAGCGCGGTCAAGGATGACGCCGACGACTTCGGTATTGTCGCCCGTGCTGCCGGCCGTCGCGGCGGCATTGGCACTGGCGCGGCGAGCGGCGATCAGATCGCCGATGGCGCGGATTTGCGTGGTCATGTCTGGATCTCCAAAGGCCGCACGGGCCAAGCGAAGTGGGATGGTGCGGGCCGGGCTGACCCCGGCCCGTCAGGCTCAGGCGCCAGGCGCCCAGGTGACGCCGGTCAGAACCGCCAGCGCGGCCAGATGCCGCATGCCGATGTCGTGCTGCACGATGGCGCGCATCACGGTTTCATCGCGGCTGAACGCGGCCTGCATGTTTCCGGCGGCGTCCTTGTAGGCGGCCTCGGTCGACATCGCGATCTCGATGCCCATGTGCTCGCCGACGACCACCTGCGCGAAATCGGCCAGATACAGCTCCGATTCGGTGCCGCCGCCCAGATTGATCGGGACCTGCGTCGTGATGCGGAACGGCTTGTTGCGCAGCATCCCATTCGCCATTTCCGGAAAGGCGAAGTTGCCGTTGCCGTCGCGCAGGTTCTGCAGAAACAGCGCGGTGCGCGGCGCCATGACCCAGCCGGGGCGGATCATCGGCACATCGGCATTCAGGATCGCCAGTTCCATCCGCGCCAGATCGTTGGTCACCTTGGCGAGGTCCGGGGTGGCCGTCATGGTCAGGATGTGGCTGGTTTCATAGACGGTGCCCAGCAGCTGGTAGCGCAACCCCTTCGGCGAATAGTCCGACCCGGCCCCGCGCAGGAAGGCCAGATCGGTGCGGATTCCGATCGAGGCGACGATGTCGTCGCGCACCAGCCGGTCGACCGCCACGCCCGAGGCGCGCAGCAGATCGTTCGAAATCGGGATCAGCGAGGCCAGCTTCTTGGCCGACAGCTTCACCTGGCCGAATTGCATATCGGTGGCCGGCACATCCTGCTGCTCCCCGATATAGCTGGCCGACGACCCCGTCGCCTGACGGTTCATGGTCAGGTTCGCATTGGGCATCGGAACGGTCACCGGGTTCAGCGACATGATGACCGATGCCGGGCGCAGCAGCTCGATGATCTCGGCCGAGACATCCTCGGGCACCAGATACCCGCCCGCCGGGCCAGACCCCATGTTCTGGCTGGCGAACAGGCCGCTGTCGCCATTGGCCTCGGCGATCTGCGAGGCCAGATACACATTGCCACCGGCCGCCGCCAACGTGCGCACCGCACGGGCAAAGGTCAGGCCCTTTTCGGCGGGCTGCGCGGGGGCGCCGGCCCCGCGCGGGGTCGCACCGGGCAGCGGCGCGGCAGGACGTGCGGCGGCGGCCTTGCGGCGTTCCAGATCTTCGGCGCGGGCAAGCTCGGCCGCGACCTTGTCGTCCTCTGCCTTCAGCGCCTCGAAGCTCGCCAGCTGCTCGGCGGTCATGTCGTCGCCCTCGGGCACGGCGGCCACCATGGCCTCCATCTTGTCGATGATGCCCGCGCGGCGGGCCTTCAGTTGTGCGATGCGATCCATCGTCAGCTCCAGTTTGCGGCCCGACGCCGCGTTTCAACTTCGGCAGCCGCCAGCGCACGGCGGCCCCCCGGTCTTGCCCCGGTGCGCCGGGAACCTGTGGCCAGCACGCTCTCCAGCGTGCCGATGCGGTCGGCCATGCCGACCTTGACGGCGCGGTCTGCCGACAGCATGCCGCCCTGTCCGAAATCGCTGCGGATCGTCTCCAGGCTGACCCGGCGCCCGCGCGCCACATCGGCGAAGAACACCGCCTCGGCCGCGTCGACATCGGCCTGCAGCGCCGCGCGCCCCTCTTCGGTGCCGGGGTCCGCGCGCTTCAAAGGTGCGCCGCTGCTGACGATCTCATAGGCCCGCCGGCCGTCCTGCCCGACCGCCTCTTGCCGGGTGACGGTCGCAACGACGCCCAGCGACCCGGCATAGGCGGATCGGTCCATGACGATCTCGCGCGCCTGACTGGACAGCCAATAGGCGGCACTTGCGCAGGATCCCGTGACAAAGGCCGTCACCGGCTTGGCCGAGGCGGCGATTTCATCGGCAGCCTCGCCAAGGCCCGACACGATCCCGCCGGGGCTGTCGACCAGCAGCACGATGCGATCGACCTGTTCGCTGGCATTGGCCACCCGCAGATCGCGCATCATGGTGGCCAGCGACGTGCCGTCGCTGCTGGCGCTGATCATGCTGGACCGCGGGAAGATCGGCCCCAGCATGGGGATGATGGCGGCGCCATCGCGCTGGGTGGCATTGGCTGCACCATCCAGCGGTGCGCCGACAGCGGCCAGCGCCGACCAGCTGGCGCCGATGGTCTGGTGGTGGGCATCGCTTGCGATCCGGGCCAGCACATCGGCATCCAGCGCGCGCGCCGCGATGGCCTCGATCGCCTGCAGATACTCGGGCACGATTGCCCAGGGGTGCGCGCGGATTGCCGCGACCAGCGCGGACAGGTCATTTCGCATTGGTGGTCTCCGGCTGGGTCTGGGATTGGGTGTCAGGCGCGGGGGCCGGCGCACCAGCCAGACCCATGTTGCCGGGGCGCCAGTATTCGGTGCCTGCCGCGCCCGGAATGTCCTGTTCGTTCTCGCGCCGGCGCAGCTCGTTGGCGTTGACGATTCCCATCTGGCGTTGCAGCCAATAGGCCTCCATCCGGCTCTTCAGATCGCCGCGCACCAGCGCATCGGTCAGGTGTTCGAAATACTGGCCGTCGCCCGCGAACTGCCGGGTCGCCGCCTGTGCCACCCGGGCATAGTGCGGGCCAAGGTGATAGATCACGAACTCCAGCGACTGGTGTTCGATGTTGTTGTTGGTCGACCGCGACAGATCGAAGATCAGATGCGGTGGCACGCCCCAGATGCGGGCCAGGTCCACCACCTGAAACTGCCGGGTTTCCACGAACTGCGACTGCCGCATGTCGTGGTTCAGGAACTGCACCGACAATTCCTGATCCAGCACCGCGACAAGATCGGCATCGGCGCCAGCGTGCTGGGCGTTCCAGTCCTGCCGCATGCGGCGCTTGTCGTCAGGGCCGATCGTGTGCTTGCTGGTCAGCACCGTGCTGGGCCGCCCGCCCTTGTTCCAGAACCGCGCCGCATGATCGGCGGTGGCAATGGCACCCCCCAGCGCATCGCGGGCATAGGCCACCGGGTTCAGCCCCAGCAGGCCATCCCGGCTCATGCCGCGCACATGCCAGATGTCGCGGGCCGCGAACCGCTCGCGCGTGCCATCGGGCAGCGTGGCGTCATAGAACAGCACCTGCCCCTCGGCCCGGTCGAAATACTCCGACACCAGCACAGAACCGGATTTCAGCCGGGTCAGCGCCACCGGCCGCGCGGCCCGGTCGCGGCTGACATAGGCATAGAAATTCCCTGTCAGCAGCAGGTCGGTCATCAGCAGCTCGAAGAAATCGAACGGCGTCTGATGCGCATTCGGGCGCCGTGCCAACAGCTCCTCGACCGGATCGCCCGAGGCCAGCTGGCGCCCGGACGGCGTGCGCAGATACAGGTGCAGCGGCGTCATCGCAAAGACCCCGGCCAGCACCCGCAGCGCCTGCAAGGTGGCCGGGATCGACAGTGCCGCGCCTTCGGTCACCCGCACGCCCGCCTTGGACACGCTGCCGACGCCGACCAGCCCCTTCCACTGACCTTCGCTCTGGACCGATGCGGCGGCAGCCGTCACCGGCGGCTCGGCCCGCGCAGCCGTCTGATCCTGCCGAATGGCAGGGCGCAGGAAATCCATCAGGCCCATGGGCTACATCCCCGTGTAAACGAACTTGGCGGGTTTGGCCGCCACCGGGTCGCGCATCATCAGCATCACGCTGTTGGCGGTTGCGACCAGCGGGTCGATCTTGGCCTTGCCGGCCACTTCCTTGGTGATCCGCATGGCGGACCCCTTCACCTCGGGTTTGGCATTGCCCACGGTCCAGGCCATCATCGGTTGCCCGCAATGCCGGAAGGTCTTCTGCTTCAGCATCCGCTCCATGCCCCACCAGGCGGGCGACAGGCGCCAATCCTGCCCGATGGTCACCAGCTGCTCATAGGTCACGCCCACCCCGAAAAGGGCGTGCTGGATCGCGGCCAGGTTGGTGGTGTCCACGCCGATGGCGTTTTCCTCGGGCAGCAGCTCGGCCGCGATCAGCCGGGCGGCAATCTCGGCCACCCCGTTCACATCGCCGCTGACGTCCTGATCATCCAGCAGCACCAGATCGCCATCCTGCTCGAAACCCTGCAGACGCGGGGCGATTTCCTTGCGTTCTTCCAGAACGTCAGGGTGCGCCCAGGCGCGCGCCCAATGCAGCCAGTGGCCGGTCTCGGCACAGCGACCGATCACCGAGACGCCGAACAGATCGTCAAGACCGCCGCCGTCGATCCCCATCACGGCGACCTCACTGCGCGCGATCAGGGCATCCAGCGTCAGGCCGGCCTCGGCCGCAGCATCCCAATACTGCGCCCCGATCCAGCCCGCCGACAGGCCGACGCCGATCTCGATGTTCAGATGCTGGCTGGCCCAGATTTGCTCGGCGTGCCGGTTGACACGGCCATTGTTTTCATAGTCATCGACCAGCGCCTGTTCGTCGATCGACAGGCCCAGGTTCGGCAGCACCAGCCGCCAGTTGCGCCGGTCGCGCCAGTAATCCTGATTGCGCTGTTGCTCGGCCGGGAATTCATACAGCACCGGCAGCATGATCGGGGCTGGCCCGCCGCGCCCGTCGCGGATCTTGCGCGCCTTGTCCAGCTCGGTGCGCCAGACCCCGGCCGGGGGTTCGTCGCTTTGGGTGGTGATCATCAGCAGCTTGCCGCGCTGCTTGGTGATCCCGCCGCCCCTGATCTGCTGCATGACGGCCTGCGCCTTGGCCTTCTTGCCCAGCTCATGCACCTCGTCGATGATCGTCAGAACCGGGATTTCCCCGGTCACGATGCTGGTGTCGAAGGTCTTCACGTCCAGCGCCGTGCCCGTCTTGCGGCGGGTGATGGATTTCAGATGGTCCTGCACCTGAAAGGCATCGCGCAGCATCGGGTCCAGACGCACCATGCCCTGCGCCTGGTCAAAGCAGCGCTGGCTGATGTTTTGGCTGGGGCCGACCAGCAGCATCTGCCGGTTCGGCGCCTCTTCCATGAACAGCGCGGTCAGCCCCAGCCCCGCTGCATAGGTCGACTTGCTGTTCTTCTTCGGCACCATACACAGCAGTTCCCAGACGATGGGCTGCCATGTCTCGGGATCCTCGCTGGCAAAGAACGCGACCAGGATATCGCGAAACCATTCGCCGCAGGCTGTGGCCATCGCCGGATTTCCCGGCACGTCCGGCAAGCGCAGCCGGTTGAAGAACGCCAGCGCCCGCCGTGCCTTGTCCTCGTTCAGCGGGATGTCGGCAATCGGGGTTTCCCCGCGTTGCAGCTTGCCCCACCAGTCCGGGCAGGCGAACCGCGGAAACTTGTCAATGGCGGACATCGCCACGCGCCTCCAGTTGCAGTTCCGCCATCAGTTCGGCCTCGGCATCCTTCGCCGCCAGGGCCCGCTCTTCCTTCTTGCCGACCTTCTCGCCCCTGACCTGCTGGGCTAGCTGGCGTTCGACCTCCATCCGGTCGCTGCGATCCATCAGCTGCACGAACAGACGCATGGCGCCGACGTTGCCCTTGGCGGCTTGTTCCCACACCATCATCATCTGCTCGGCATCCATCTGAGCCCGGGCTTTTTCCCGTTCCTCAAGCACGGCTCTAAAATGGCGCTTCAGCGTTGCGAGCGAACACCCAATGGCGTCAGCGATGATCTGATTTGACTTCCCCTGCGCCAGCAACAGCTTGACTTTATTGCGATTTCTCTCTGTCACCTCAAACGCCGGTCGCCCACGCTTGCCCTTGCCAGCGCGAACCGGGTTCCCGAACAGGTCGAAAATCACGTCGTCCAAGAAAAAAATCTCCAGATGAGGGAGAGCGCCGGTTCCTGGGCCGGGGGCGGCTGGAGGATCGACCCCCCCTCCCCCCCTCGGCCGCCCTGTGGCGGCGGCGCCACACCCGGCGCCGGCGCGGCGGTCAGCGGCCCGGGTCGCCCGGCACCGGCCGGTCCCGCTGCTCTGCGCGCTGCTTCGCGCCATTGTGGCAGGCCGCGCACAGGCACTGCAGGTTCGACCGATCCCAGAACAGCGCCTCGCTGCCCCGATGCGGCGTGATGTGGTCGGCGACGTGATCGGGCGCCTTTCCCTTCACGCTCGACAGCCGACCCAGAGGCGCCAAGGCATCACAGGCCGGCGTCAAGGTCGGATGCCCGCGCCCGCAGCGCGCGCACCGGAAGTGCGCCTCCAGCAGAACCTGCCAGCGCAGCTCGCGCCAGCGCTGTGTGTGATAGAGCGCGCGGATCGGGTTCAGTGCTGCGCGGCGCCGATCGTTCTCGGCCTCGCCGCCCAGATACTTCGCCATGGGCGCGGGCCGATGGCCACCGTCCTTCAGTCGCCTGATGCGCACCTGACCCTCTGGAAAAGCAAAAGCCCCGAGCGGATCGCTCAGGGCACATTGAAGGCGTGTCGGACAGGCGTGTAACCCATCCCCGCCGACCACCAACCGGGGCGCAAGGCCCTGATACAGGGCGGGCTTGCCGGCATAGGTCTGATGGGTTCAGACCATAGGCGGGGTGATTCGCGGCTGTCAAGCCTGTTTGCGCAGCCCCACCAGATCAGCGGCCTGCGCACTCACCAGAACCTCGCCGCCAAAGAGGCTCATCCGCACGGTCGCCCCGCCATCGGCATTCAGCTCGACCACCTCGCAGCGCGCACCGGCAAAGGCGCCGCCAGTGAACAGGGCAGCCTCTCCCGGCCGGGCCAGCGCGGCCGCCCGGCGCTGCGCGGCCTTGACCTTGCGGGCCGCCTCGCCCTTTGCATCAAGCTGACGCATGGCATGGATTTGCCGCAGGCGGTCAGGATCCAGCACGCCCCACTGACCGTCCGACCGACACAGGGCGCCGGTGATGAATGGACAGGTCAGCACGGCATGGCGCACGGGATCGCCGCGGAACCGGGCGAAGACATAGCCAGGCAGATAGCGGCGGGCATAGTCGCGCGCCTTGCCGTGGCGGGTGACGCGCCGCATCTGGACCGGGTGGAACGCATAGACCCCGCGCAGGCGCAGCCACGCCTCGGCCTGATCCTCGCGCTGGGGCGTCACGCGCAGGGCATACCAGCGCGACGGTCCGGGCGTGACGATGGCGCCCTTGGCGCTGCCCAGTGTGACGGTATCCCCGATCGAGAGGGCGAGGAACGAGCGATGGGCGGGCATCATGCGGCATCCCCTTGCGCGGCGGCTTCAGCGCGGGCGGCGCGGGCCTGTTCACCTCGGGCCACGATTTCCCGGGCAGCCGCCTCATCATCGACCAGTCGCCGCAGCCAGGTCCGGTCAGCGTCAGAGGCGGTGCCAAGCTCGATCCGCTCCAATACCCGCTCGCGGGTCCGACGATCCTCGGCGGCTTGCTGCTGGCAAAGCGTCAGATCGTAGGCGAGGACCGGGCGCGGGTGCTTGATGAGATGGCGATACAGCTGGACCAGATAGCCCGAAGCCTGGGCCCGAGGCCCGGCGACCGATGCAAGCCAGCTCCGGGCAATATCCGGGATTGCCGGCGGCCTTGCCTCTTTGCCGGCAGCCATCTGACGGATCATCACTTCGGACGGCCAGATGTTGCGCTTGGGTCCGCCAGCCGCCTGCAAGACATCCTCGGCCAGCTGCATGAGCGAGGGACGCGTGAGATACGCAAGGTGCGCGACCAGCCGCTGCATCAGCGCGTCATGTTCGGCCTCGGTCATCTGCTTGCCGTTGGCGCCCTTTCCGCGCTGCAGGCCGCTGGTCGCGAGGCGCTGCACGAACAGCTCTCGCACCGCATCGCGCCCTGCTGCATCGGTCGTATCGGTTCCTGCCTTATCCATCGTCCCCAGCCCCTTTTCTCAGCCTGACCCGGTTCGCCACTTCGCGCAGCACTTCCGTTTCATTCCGTAAGTCTTTTCTTCTCTTCTCTTTTCTTCTCTCTTCTACGCAGAACAGTTCCGAACTGTTCGCGACTGTTCCGGAACAGAATGGAACTGTTCCGGAACAGATTTCGACAGGTTCACCGCCTGCGCATCGGACCCTCGCACCAGCCTTGCGCGACGGCATGCATCAGCGCGGCCTCATAGTGGTTTGCCTTGCGGTTGCCCTTGCAGGCCTGCTTGAGCCAATCGTCCATCCGGCCGATCAGGCGATCATCCGACAGCACGTCATCGGACAGGCCCATCCCGCGCAGGGCCTCGCGCAGCCGCTTGAGGCGCTGATAGGTGGCCTTGTCCTCTTTCGAAAGTTCGTGGATCTCGCGCCGTTCCAGCGCGTCCTGCACCTGCGCCAGCACCACATCGTGCATCAGGCGCACCTCGCCATCGGCCAGGCAGGGCCGCCAGTTGCGCAGCGGCCCGAACTCCATGCGGCGCAGCTCGGCCATGCGGCGCACATCGACCCGCAGCATCTGCGCCAGTTCGGCATCGTCATCGGGCAGCGTGCCGACCGGGCTTTCCAGCTGGCACAGGTCGAACAGCGCCCGCGCCATGCCCTGCACTTCCCAGCTGCACAGTCGGAAGGACCGCGACGACAGCCAGCGTAGGTGCTGCCACTTGACGAAACTGTGCCCGTCAAGGCGCACGCCGCGCGCCACCGGATAGACCGGCAGATCGTTTGGAACGGGTTTCAAGCGGGCCGCGGTCATGCGTCCGATCTCCGATCCCGTGGCGGCGCAATTCGATTGACGCCGTCACCTTCATCCAGCACGCGCAGGATCATCGCTATGGCTTGCACGGCCTCAGCTTCCACATCCTCCCACGACCCACGATTTTCGCCGTAGTGCACCGCCGCTTTGATGAACTCCCCCGCTTCCTCTGCCACTTTGAGCAGCGAGTAGTTCGGCGCTGGGAAACGTTCCTGCGCCAAAGTCAGAGCGATCGACGCCCGACCGATCACGGCGAGCAAATGATCTGGCAATCCGCGCACGTCGATCTTTTCGGAGAAAACCACATCCCGACCGACCGGCTTCGACCTTCGCGCATAGTCGACGGTCTGATCACATGCCGCGATCACACAGTCCGAGCAAATCGCTACATTGACAGGCCCGGCGAGCATCACTCGAACCTCATGCTGACTTTTGCCGCAGAATGAACACGTTATCGTTCGCATGCCCCACCCCCAAACAGCTGCCCTTGCCGGGCATCGGCCTTGTCCATCATCAGCATATGACACGGCCCCTCATGCGCCCGGTCCCAGACGAACCAGGCATTGACCATCGGCGGCGCGCCCTTGCCCGTGAAATCGACCCGCCAGCGCATCAGATACATGCGCGCCGGGGTGAATTCGGCCCACAGCCCCGCGCGGCTGGCAGCGGCGGGCCAGCCCATCGGCAGCAGCAGCGCCATATAGTCCAGCGCCAGAACCCCCATGGCGTGCCGAATCCAGTCGCCGGTGTTGCACTCCTTGAACGGTGGATTGGTCACCAGCGCGCGGGCGGGCGCCTCGGCCCGGCCGTAGTGATAGAACGAGCGGATCACCGCCCCGCAGCCCCGATCGACCAGATCCGAGGCGGCGACGGTCAGCCCCACCGCCTGCATCTCGCGCACCATGGCGCCATCGCCGGCCGCCGGTTCCCAGACCGTGCCGAAATCGCGCAGCCGCGCCCGCTCGGCCGCCAGCAAGGCGCGGGTGGGCTCGGGCGGGGTCGGGTAGAAATCATCCGTCTCGCGCGCGGGCGCATCGTCATAGACGCCAACCCCATCGGCGATGCCGGTCAGCACCGGATGCGCGGCCTTGCCGGTGGCGCGGAACAGCCCGCGCGCGGATGCGGCGGCGCGGGTCATAGCACCACCCCCAGCGCATCGGCCTGCGTCAGCAGGTCAAGGCGGGCCAGTGCCCAATCCTCACGCTCCATCAGCTGTGGCGCGTGGTGCTGCGCCCAGAGCCAGGCATCGAGGCGGTCGAGGAACTTCAGGCGGCGCCAGTCGGCGCCGGAAACCTCGACGCGCATCCCCATACCATCCAGCGCGGCGCCCTCGGCGGCCGCCAGCGCCCCGCGCAGCACCGGGTTGGCCTTGGCGCCCAGCGGCATGTCGCCGGTCACGATCTCGCCCAGGTCATGGGTGATGCAGGCCGCCAGCAGCTCGCGGCTGGCGCCATCGCCCCAGAAATGCAGCGCCAGCACCGCCATGCGCGCGCCGTGGCCATCCACCCGGTCCCCGCTGCGCGCAAGCCACGGGGCACTGTCGCCCGCATGCCACCGACGAGTGAACCCGGCATACCAGCAGGTTGGGGTGACGATATCGCTCATGCGGGCACCTGTTGGGGGCGCGGCATCACGCGATCGACCATCTCGGCCGAGCGCATCGCGGCGCGGGTTTCGGCGGCGGCGCGGGTCAGCCCCTCGCGCACCAGATATTCTGACAGCTGGATGACCGGCTGGCCCGGCCTGCGGCGCGGCAGGCCAAGGCGGGCGGCACGCCGACCGATGTGCAGCCAGCCCATGCCGAACAGCCGCGCCAGATCGTCGGCGCGCACGTTTGCCGCCCAAAGCCGCGCCAGCTGCGCATCGTCGATCGGCTGCAACTTGCGGCCCGGCGGGCGCGGCGGCAGACCCAGCAGACGGACGCGCCGCCACAGGTTATGCCGCGTCATGCCCAGCAGGCGCGCGGCCTCGGCGGTGGTGATCGTCTCATCCAGCCAGACGGCGCGGATGCGGGCGGCCGGGATGCGCTTGTCAGGCATTGGCGGCCTCCATCAGGTTTTGCACCTTTTTCAGGGCGTGGATGACGCTGGTATGGTCCATCCGCATCGCGCGGCCGATCTGTTCCAGCGTCAGGCCAGCCTTGCGGCCCAGCCAGATTGCCGCCCAGCGGGCGTTGACAACCTCGCGCTGGCGCCTGGCGCCCAGCATCACGCGGACGGGCACGCCAAAGCTCTCGGACACCTTGGCAAGGATCGGCTCCATGGCCGTCTCAGGCATCAGCACAAGCTTCAGCGCCTGCAGATCAGCCTCGATTTCGGGAACCGTGCCTGCATCTGGCGGCAGCGACGGTGCCCCCTCGGCCCTGACAACATTGGCCCACAGGGCGCGCAACCGCGCCGCCTCGGCCGCATCGACATGCAGCTTGACCACCTCAGCCATGGACGCCTCCGGCAAAGGCCGCCGCGCCGGGGGTGGCGCGGCGGCTTACCCGACGGGGGCTGCCGATCCGGCGGGCGAGAACAACAGGCCTTTCACTTTTGCCGGGAACGCCCGGTGCGGCGGGGCAATGGCGCCCCTGGCCCCCGCAGGGGATGGGGGAATTCGGGTGCCGGTCTTTCCCGGCTGTCAGAGGGTTGACGGGCTTCTGGTGATCCTCAAACCGCGTTACTGACGCATCCCGCTTTGTAGCCGCTTCCATTGACCGCCATTCGGTAACGGCATCACCCTTTGTATCGCCGCCGACGACCGGCAGCTCAAGCGGGGGTGTGAACTGAAAATCGCTGAAAAAGCCCCCGAGGCATGCGCCCCGGGGGAGGTCCAACAGGGAGGTGCCGGGGCGCCGCTGCCAACGAGGGAGGTCATCCACAGCAGCAACCCCGGCCTTCGACGCCTCCGCAAGCGCCGAAGATCTGCGGGGGGCAGGCGCGCCCCCCGCCATGTCGGCCGCCCCTTGAGTGGTGGCAAAATCGGCGGCCGTGGTGTTCGGGAAAAGCCCCCCGGCCACGATGGGCCGGGGGGAGGCGAGGCCCGCGCGAGCAGTGACAGCGCAGGCCGAGGCGTGGGGTGCGGGCATCATTGCGACACCGCCAGATGCGGGGCGTAGATCGCATTGTGCAGCTGGTCGAACATCTCGCCCAGATGCTGTTGCACGTTGCCCGGGTGGAAATCATTGACGGCGCAGCCCAGGGCCGCGACCTCGGCCAGCAACATGACGGCCTGGCCCGCATCGGGCTCGAACTCCAGCGCCTGCGCCCATAGCGCCTGCCAGTGTTCGGAACGGTCAGGGTGGGCGCTCATTGCGGCGCCTCCATCCGGGCGGCGAGCGTCGTGATGGCTGCCTGCGCATCGGCAACTTCCTTGCGCGCGCGGTCCTGACTGCCCTTGCCGCTGGCGAAATCCATCACGGCCGCGACCGCCTCGCCATGCTCGCGCGCGACATCGGCAACGGCCTGCATCAGGGTCTGCGATTGCGCGACCTCGGGCAGCGACCGGGCCAGCCAGCGCCGCACACAGGGATCTCCGACCGCATCCTCCAGCGCCATGATCTCGACCAGCGGCCAGTCCAGCTGCCCGGACTGGCGCTTTGAGACGCTGCCCTTGGACACGTCGGCCCCAAGCCGCGCGCCGATCACGGCGGCAGCAGCATCGACGCCGCCCGCCCGCTCGATCAGCCCGGCCATGAAAGCGCGAATGATGATCGCATCAGCCATGACGCACCCCACGGTTGCGACCGGAAACCTTGTTTCCTTGGGCGCGCACCTCGCATGTGCGAGACCTGACGCATGACACAGGACACCGCATCACACCGCACTCTCCGTCTCATCTGTGACAGGCGCGCCATCATCCGGCACCCAGCTGGATGCGCCGACGGCGTTGCCGGTCAGCCGCTCGATCCGCGCCGCCAGCCGCAGGCTGGGCAGCTTCTTTCTGGCCAGCAGATCGGACAGATAGGCACGGCTGATCCCGATCCGGTCAGCCCAGACTGCCTGCCGCTCGCCGCTTTGGTCGATGTGTTGCCTGAGATCCATGGCGTTGTTAATCGCATGGCTAACTATTTTCGGTCAAGAGATAATTATCGGAGAGCTAACAGTTTGCCGTCAGGCAATCGACTGCCGCGTTGCGGCGTGGCACCACTCGCGCCATGAGCCAGGCATTGCGAGACTGGGTCAGCGCCGAACGCGGACGCGCCGCGCGCATGGCCGACGAACTGGGGCTGTCGCGCCCCTATGTGTCAAACCTTGTGAATGGCTCCAAGCCGGGGTCGGTGGACGTCTGGCGCCGCATATCGGAATACACCGGGATACCTGCATCCGAGCTGATCGGCGGCGCGGAAACCGACGAGCCGGAACCGCAGGGCTTTTCCGAGCCCCAGTTGACCGCATTCCACCCGCCAACTGGCCAAACGGCGCACTTGCGCACAGCAGTGCGTGCGCTGTTCCCCGACGCCAAAAACCCGACGGTGCTGATCGCGCGCGGTCACCAGCCGACCTTTGGCGTGCTGGACCGCGACCTGATCATCTATGAACAGAAATTCGATCATGGGGCCATCCCTGCAAATGGCCTTGTGATCGCGCAGATTCTTTCCGACGCAGGAACCGCCCGCACAACCATCGGCAGACTTGCAGCGCCATGGATCATTGGCCACGATGCCACCGTGCGCGGGACGGACGGGCTGGACGCCTCGATCCTCGGTGTCGTGCTGGGCGTGCTGCGTGGAACCGCAATGACCAGCCACATCGGATAATCCCCGCGCCGGATTTGAGCGCGAGGGAAGCATGGAATTTATCCTTATCCTGTTGGCATTTGCGGCCGTGACCGGCATCGCCGCCTCATCAAAGGGGCGCAGTTTCGGGGGCTGGTTCGTCCTTGGCCTGCTGTTTTCGGTATTCGCCCTGATCGCCGTGCTGGTCCTGCCGGCCATCAAGCCCGAGGACCCATACCTAAGGCCCAGGCAATCAGCAGGCACGGGAATCCGCCCGACAGCACCATCGACACCAACCATGTCTGGCGCGGTGCCACTGCGCGGAACCGGCACATTCGACCAGATGGTCGCCGGAACTTCGCGGCGACAGGACGTCCTGGAAAACATCGCCAGCCAGAACCGGGCCCGCCTTTATGCGGTGCTGCGGCGCGAACCCTACAACCACCACGACCCGAACGCCGTTGCTGTCGATATTGACGACCGCCACGTCGGCTACCTTCCACGCGCGGACGCCGAGGAATTCTGGGCCGACGCCGACTATATCGGCATCGGCTCCGACGGCGCCAAGGTGCCGGCCAAGCTGGTCGGCGGCACTGCAGATGCCCCCACCATCGGCGTTCAGCTCGATCTTCAATGGCCCCTTGAGCGGCGTTAGGGAATCGGCATCCGCAAGAAAATTCGCTGTTGGATAATTATTTCGTTTGACGGAAAATTAGCCACAGGATAACAATTGCCTCCATCGCAACCCGATGGAGGCCCCCATGCACCACCCAGACCAACAGCGCGGCCCCGCCCAGGTGGTGCGCCTGCGCCCCCTGCGCCCTGCAGGCCCGATCCCCGCCCCCGGCGAAACCCTGGTCATTATCGCCCAGGCCCGCGGCCGCACCGCCATGGCCGTGCGCCACATGCTTGCCACGGGCGCCGTGCAGCCCACCCGCCAGCCCGGCGGTGCCGCATGACCATCTTCGAACGCCTCAACCGCCGCCGCCTGCGCGACGACGTGCTGCACGAGCTCGCCACCGGCCTGTGGCTGATCGGCGGCGCCATGGGCTGGGCCATCCTGATCGCCGAGGGCCTGCGGCTCTACGCCGAGCTCGGGCCGCAGCCGTGAGCGCCGCGCCGCTGATCTCCATCGGTCTCGGTGACGGCACGATGACCGTTCCGGTTCCGATGGAGGATTTCAAAAAAGCCCTCGACCAAGTCAGGGGAACCCCGCCGATGAAGCACGATCCCGACTTCGCCAAGCAGAATGCTGACGCCTACGCGGTGACCGCGGACGAGCTGCGCCAGTTCATCGAACGCGCCGAACAGCTGGCGGCCGAGAAGAAGGACATTGCCGAGCAGGAAAAGGATCTGTTCGCCGAGGCCAAGGGGCGCGGCTACGACACCAAGGTCATGCGCAAGGTCATCGCCCTGCGCAAGCGCAAGCCCGAGGACGTGGCCGAGGAAGACGCGATCCTCGACATGTACAGAGCCGCGCTGGGGATGGCCTGACATGGCCGCCCCCCGCCCCTTCTGGATGGTCAAGGGCGCCGGCCCCACGAACGCGATCCACGCCACCCGCATGGACGCTGAGCGCGAGGCCGACCGGCTGGCCAAACAAAACCCTGGCGTCAACTTCTACGTCCTTCAAGCCATCGCCTGTCACCGCAAGATTGAGGTTGAGCGTGTCAGCTTGATCGAGGCGACGCTCGACATGGACGATGAAGAAATCCCGTTCTGACCCTTCGGTGACTGGCCCCGCCCCGCGCCGGGCCAGCATCCCAAGCGCCAGCTTAGGAGTTTCCCCCCATGACCACCCAGATCCCCGCCCCTTGGGCCATCCACCTGACCGCGCTGGCCCTTGTCCGGCCGGCGCGGACCTGCCCCCACTGCGGCCAGCCCCGGCGGATCATCCGCGATGATGCCACCCTGCCGGTGACCGGCCTGCGGCTGGCGGCGTGTCACTGCACGGAGGGGCGGTGATGACGATAGAGCGCTGCGCCTGCGTGACAATTGGTGATCTGGAGTCAGCGGCCGGTATCGGACGCGACCACGAGAGCCGCTGGAGCTTCTGGCGGGCCTATACCACCAGCCCCAGCGATCCGATCACCGAGGGAGCTGCCGAACTCAGGCATAGAATCGAGACGCGCCTGTCGGGCTTCCGAATGCCGACCGATCCCCCATCAATGAAGGCGCGCCGCCATGGCTGACACCACGCATATCGAATGGACCGACGCCACCTGGAACCCGATCACCGGGTGCAGCATCGTGGATGCCGGCTGCACCAACTGCTATGCCATGCAGCTGGCCGGCACTCGGCTGCGCAACCATCCCAGCCGGGCCGGGCTGACCCGCGTGTCAGGCGGCCGCCCGAAATGGACGGGGGAGGTGCGCTTCAACGAACAGTGGCTCGACCAGCCGCTGCGCTGGACGCGCCCGCGCATGATTTTCGTCTGCGCGCACGGCGATCTGTTCCACGAGGCGGTGCCGGATGAATGGATTGACCAGGTGTTCGCCATCATGGCGGATTGTCCGCAGCACACATTCCAGGTGCTGACCAAGCGGCCGGAGCGCATGGCGTCCTACCTGACCACGCGCCGCGCCGGAAAGTCACTGCAACCGCCAATCGGCGGCGGCCTTCTTGGCTACCACCCGTTCAACAGCGAAATCCTGCCGCCTCGCAATATCTGGATCGGCACCAGCATCAGCGACCAGGCCAGCGCCGATCTGCGCATCCCGCATCTGCTCGCCACCCCGGCGGCGGTGCGTTTTCTGTCGGCCGAGCCGCTGCTTGGGCCGGTCGATCTGCGCGCCGTCGACCCGGGGATTGCCTGTGGCGCATGGTGCAAGGGTGGCTGCGGCGTGAGCGGTGACAACGAATGCGGGCGCGAAAGCCCCAGCCTCGACTGGGTGATCGTCGGCGGCGAAAGCGGCCCCGGCGCGCGCCCCATGCACCCGGACTGGGCGCGGTCCCTGCGCGATCAATGCGTCGCGGCTGGGGTGCCGTTCTTCTTCAAGCAGTGGGGGGAGTGGGAATCGGTCTATGACCGCGACCGAGACGATCCAGATTGGCGGAACGTGCCGAAAGCTGGCGACCGGTATCGAAAGCGATGGCTGAACCTTGCTGGAGGTCAAGGCTTTCATGGCGACAAGCTCAACATGATGAAGCGCATCGGCAAGCGCGCCGCCGGCCGCCTGCTGGACGGTCGCACCTGGGACCAGATGCCGGGGGTGCGCGATGGCTGACATTCGCATGACGCCAAGCGGCAGCATGGAAGCCATAGGAGATGATGGCTGCTGGCAGCCTGTCCCGAAAGCTGCGGCGGACGAGATCGCAGAACTTCGCAGACAGCTTGGCGGCGGGTGTCCAGCCAACCATGGCGGATACCACACAGTGATTTCTCAAGGGCGCTACAAGTTTTGCGGCGAATGCGGACATACCTTGGTTGGCGTCCGTTACTGTCACCTTCCGGCGGGGACTGCCAATGCTTGACGCCCACTGGCCCACCGCCCCAGAGGCGCGGGCGCTGCGCGTCCTGATCGGCTGCGAGACCAGCGGCGTGATGCGCCGGGCGTTTGCCGCGCGCGGACACGACGCATGGTCCTGCGACCTGCTGCCCGCAGAGGACGGCAGCAACCGCCACATTCGTGGCGACGTGCGCGACCATCTGGCGGGCGGCTGGGATTTGCTGGTCGTGGCGCATCCGCCCTGCACCCGCCTGTGCAACAGCGGCGTCCGGTGGCTGCACACGCCGCCGCCAGGGCGCACGGCAGCCGACATGTGGGCCGAGCTTGACGAGGGCGTTGCGCTGTTCACGGCCTGCTGGCGTGCGCCGGTTGATCGCGTGGCGGTCGAAAACCCGATCATGCACCGCCACGCCCGCGAGCGGATGCCCGCTGACCTGCCGCGCCCGCAGATCGTGCAGCCGTGGTGGTTCGGCGAGCCTGCGAAGAAGGCGACCGGGTTCTACCTGCGCGGGCTGCCGCCGCTGACCCCGACGAACCGCCTGCCGCTGCCGGAGAGGGGCAGCGACGAAGACAAGCGGTGGCAGGCTGTTCACCGCGCCAGCCCCGGCCCGGATCGGTGGAAATTCCGCAGCCGCACATTCGAGGGCGTGGCCGCCGCCTGCGCCGACCAATGGGGCCGCGCGGCCCTGCAACAGATCGAGAGGACAGCATGACCCCGCGCCATCCGTTGGACGGCAACGCGATTGCCGCAGACCGCCATTACGACCAGCCCGCGCCGACCGATCACGACTGCTGCGACCAGTGCGGCGCGCCCTTCGGCGACCCTGACGATGACCCGGACTGCGTTGTCCAGGACGCCGTTGCGTTCATGTGGTGCGAAACCTGCGCCGAAGCACATGGAGATGAGACATGACCACCGACCACGACCACCCCGACACCGACCTGACGGACCCGCACGGCGAGGCCGAGGCGCTGCGGAGGGAGAACGCGCGGCTGCGGGTGCAAATGAAGGCAACGCTGGAACGCTCCGTGGGAGAGCGCCTGAAATATGAGCATCGACTGGCCGCGTCAGCTTGGAGACGTGGTTACTGGCAAGACCGCGCCGGAGCCGCAGAGGCCGCGCTTGCCAAGATGGGGATCCAGGTCATCACCGACGATGACATGCGCAGGAAGATCGAGGAGGGCCGCCGCCCCCTGGACGCGCGCACCGTCGCACAGGCGGCCGAAGCCTATCGGACGCTGCATCCAGAGGAATTTGCCGCCAGTCGCGCGCCCGATCCTGCCGTCAACGCTGGTAGCTGCCAGCCGGGCGACCTGATCAGCCGAGCGGCTGCGATTGAGGCTCTTGGGTTTGCTGCATGGAAGCATCAAGGGACGGACGCATATAGCGCAGGCATGGACGCTGGGGCACGGCATCAGGCGAAACAGGACTATGACGCAATCCGCGCACTCCCCGCCGCACCTGTGGCCGAGGCGCAGCCCACCATCGGCGGGGCGCAACTTGATGCGCTGGTGGATGAACTGCGCGGTATCGGCGGTCCTGGCTACTGGGCCGACACCGCCGCCGACGCCATCACCGCCCTGCGCGCGCAGCCGGACTGGAAGGCGATGGCCGAGCGGCTGGGGGAGGCGTTGGATGGGATGGAAACCATCGTCGAAGATCAAGAGTACAACACGCTTTATGTGAAGGGTTTCGTGCAGCGCCAGTTGAATAATGCCCGCGCCGCCCTGTCCGACCTCGCCAAGATGAAGGGGGAATGAGGGATGGATCGCGCCGACGAAATCTGGACCGGATCCAAAACGCAACGAGCCGCCCTTCGCGCGAGGTTTGACGGCAGATGCGGCTATTGCGGAGAAGTCATGCAGAAGATGCATGCCGATCACATCAAGCCTGTCATCAGGGTGACGACCGATCCAGGGGGGGAAAGGCTCCCTGTAGACCAACAGCGCATGGTCCGACCAGAACTGAACACTGTTGCGAACGTGATGCCGTGCTGCGGACCATGCAACATCAGTAAGGGCGGATACGGCCTGGAGGAGTGGCGCGCGCTGCTGGCTCGGTCTGCAGAAATCGTGGCCCGAGAGAAGTCTATCTTTCGCGCCGCCGTCCGGTTCGGGCTGATCCGCGTCGTTGATGAGCCTGTGATATTTCACTTTGAGCGGAAGGGGGCCACCAAATGACCGCCCGTATCGACACATCACCCGAGGCCATCGCGGCGCTGCACTGGGCGGCAGGTCAACAAATCGGCATGACGCTTGACGTTGACGATGTTGTCGCCCTCGCCGCCGAAATCGCCCGCCTGACCGACGCCGCTGATAACCACAACGCCGCGTGGGTTGCCGCTTGTGATCGGATTGCCGCGCTTGAGGCCGAGCGCGACGAGGCCCGCGCTCAGGTGGCTGTGGCGTATGAAGCTGCTGCGAATTTGGTGTTGGGTCTCCCAATGACAGATGGGGTTGCTGATGTTTTGGCGGAAGATATAGCTGATGACATCCGCGCCCTCACCACACCCGACGCCACCGCAGCCCTCGCCGCCCGTGACGCCGCGATGCGCAACGAGGGGCGGAAGTCGGTTAAGGTTAAGCCGCTGGTTTGGGAAGATGTAAATGAAACCGGAACCATCCAAGATGCCGCTGGTTTCAGAACCATCTATCGAGTGTGGGCTAACGGGCACACTGGTGAAGTGCGATACAAGACAAGCCATATGGGCGCCTGGCTTTTTGTGCAAACAGTCGAGGCCGCCAAAGCCGCAGCCCAAGCCGAATACGAAGCCTCCATCCTCGCCACGCTGGAACCGGAGGGCGGGGAATGAGCGCGCCGGAACGGACATGCACCGAAGACATCCGCGCCGATGTGGTGCAGGCGCTGGTGGAGGCCCTGCGCGACCTGATGTCCCTCGTGGACGACGCCCGCGCAGACGTGGACGTTGACGCTATGGACGCAGGCGGCGCGTGGCTCTGCGGCGACGAAATGCATTGCCGCATGGGCGCTGCGAGGGCTGCGCTGATCGCAGTCGAGGGGGGCTGACCATGGGGAAGCATGACGCGATCAAGCCGCCATATACCCCAGAAACACTTGCAGAGCGCTGGGGCGTGACCGCAAATGCCGTTCGCAAGAAATGTGCCGCTGGCGAGCTGGAGCACTTTCGGTTCGGCAAGCTCTACCGCATCCCCGCTCGCGTCGTTGAGGAGTTCGAACAGTGCCAGACATCAGCATCGGCAGGCTCAGAGGTGGCTACTGCGTCTTCTGGTCCGACGACGGCCGCCGCGTTCGGCATCAGCTTAAGGCACGCACCAGAGCGGAAGCGGAAGCCGAGGCAATCGACGTCTACCGCCTGAAGCACTTCGCTCAGGCGCAGACCGGCGCGACGGTGGCGCAGTTGTGGGACGAATACCGCCGCGATCTGGGCGACAAGCCCACGGCGAAGACCATGGGCTATACCGGCAAGGCGGTTCTGGCGCATTTCGGGCACTACCGCCCTGACCAGATCACGACCGAGCTGTGCCGCAGCTACGCCCGCGCACGGATGGCCGCCGGCATATCTCAGGGCGCGGTCCACACCGAACTAGGCCACCTGCGCAGCACGATGACATGGGCAGAGCGCAACAGGATGATCGAAGCCGCGCCGCATATCGAGCGACCAGCCAAGCCGACACCCAAGGAGCGATTCCTGACGAAAGAGGAAGTTGCGCGGCTGATCGACCACGCCGAAGCCCCGCATATCGCGCTGGCGATCCACCTGCTGTTCGCAACAGCTGGCCGGGTGTCGGCCGTGCTGCAGCTGACTTGGGATCGTGTCGATCTGGATCGCGGCGTGATCAACCTGCGGCTCGACGATGCCCGCACGCGCAAGGGGCGCGCTATCGTGCCAATCAACCGTGGCCTGCTGGCGGCGCTGCAGACGGCCCGCGATGCAGCCCTGTCCGATCACGTCGTTGAGTGGGGCGGAAAGCCGGTGGCGAGCATCCGCAAGGGCTTTGAAGCCGCCGTGACCCGCGCCGGGCTGCGCGACGTGACCCTGCACACGATTCGCCATTCGGCTGCCGTGGCGATGGTGTCGAACGGGATCCCGATCACCCAGGTCGCCCAATATCTCGGCCACAGCAACACGACGATCACCTATTCGACCTACGGCAGATTCGCCCCTGATCACCTGACAGAGGCGGCCGAGGTGCTGGATTTCGTCAGGCTTCGCGCGAGAAAGTAGGTTCAATGAACCGCAGGGCACTTCGCACAAATGAAAAAGCCCCGAATTTCTCCGAGGCTTTTCAATGCGATAATGGTGGGCGATAACGGATTTGAACCGCTGACATCTTCGATGTGAACGAAGCGCTCTACCGCTGAGCTAATCGCCCGATGCCGGGGGGTTTACCCTCACTCCTGAGCAGGCGCAAGAGGGGTTTCACCCTCTTTTTTCGCCTTTGCTTTCCCGCCGGTCGCCGGCCGCAGCTTGATCAGGGTCTTGCGGCCCGTTTCATCGTCTCCCTTGAGCGTGACCTTGGCCCGGCCAAGCGGCGGCAGGATGAACGCTTCACCGCGGCTCAGCGAGGCGCCAAGCTCATGCAGCACGGCATCCATGACGGCCTTGGCCTGTTTCTTGTCGGCACCCGCGCGGGCGACGACGCGCTCAAGCAGGCTGCGAACCTTCAGCACGCCGCCTTCGATCGGTCCCTCGATCGGCATGGGCGCGGGGGCAGCCGCCTTGGGCTTTCGTGCAGCGCCGGCCGGCTTCTTGGCACGGGGGGTGCCGGCTGCGGGTTTCGTGGTCTTGGCCATGGGAAATCACCCTTCTGACAATGATTTTGCGCAGAATAGGCCTCTGCGCGGCATCAACAAGCGAATTTCGCGGCCTCAGCAGAATTCCGCACGGCCTGCCACCGAATTGCGCTGAAATTGCGGCCCCGCACAGGGGATGAGCCCGGATGACAGGTTCGACATGAAAAAAGGGCCGCCCTTCGGCGGCCCTTTCACAAGGTCGGTGATGGCTCAGTGCGCCATCTGGCCTTCGCGGCCCGCGGCCTCGGCCTTGCGGGCCAGGGCGGCGGCTTCCTCGGCGGCCTCGTCCCATTCGACCGGCTCGGGCTGGCGCACCAGTGCCAGTTTCAGCACTTCGGAGACGTGCTTGACGGGGATGATCTTCAGCCCCTCCTTCACGTTGTCCGGGATCTCGGGCAGATCCTTTTCGTTCTCCTCGGGGATCAGCACCGTGGTGATGCCGCCCCGCAGCGCCGCCAGCAGTTTTTCCTTGAGCCCGCCGATCGCCATGGCGTTGCCGCGCAAGGACACCTCGCCCGTCATCGCGATGTCGCGGCGCACCGGAATGCCCGTCAGCACCGAGACGATGGCGGTGACCATCGCCAGACCGGCCGAGGGGCCATCCTTGGGCGTCGCGCCATCGGGGACGTGGACGTGGATGTCCAGCGTGTCGAACTTGGGCGGCTTCACCCCGATCCGCGGCGAAATCGAGCGGACGTAGCTGGAGGCCGCGTCGATCGATTCCTTCATCACATCGCCCAGTTTCCCGGTCGTCTTCATGCGGCCCTTGCCAGGCAGCTTGAGCGCCTCGATGTGCAGCAGATCGCCGCCCACGCTGGTCCAGGCCAGGCCCGTCACCACGCCGACCTGATCTTCCGCTTCTGCCAGACCAAAGCGGAAGCGGCGCACGCCCAGCATGGATTCCAGCCGCTCGGGCGTCACCTCGACCGACTTTTCCTTGCCCTTGACGATCTCGGTCACCGCCTTGCGGGCGGTTTTCGCGATCTCGCGTTCAAGGTTCCGCACCCCCGCCTCGCGGGTATAGTAGCGGATGATGTCGTTCAGCGCGGCATCGGTGATGCTATATTCGGTCTTCTTCAGACCATGCGCCGTCACCTGTTTCGGGATCAGGTGCTGGCGCGCGATCTCGCGCTTTTCGTCCTCGGTGTAGCCGGCCAGGCTGATGATCTCCATCCGGTCCAGCAGCGGGCCCGGCATGTTGTAGCTGTTGGCCGTGGTCAGGAACATGACGTTCGACAGGTCATATTCCACTTCCAGATAGTGATCGACAAAGGTCCCGTTCTGTTCCGGGTCCAGCACCTCGAGCAGGGCAGACGCCGGATCGCCGCGGAAGTCCTGACCCATCTTGTCGATTTCATCGAGCAAGATCAGCGGGTTGGTCGTCTTGGCCTTTTTCATCGCCTGGATGATCTTGCCAGGCATCGAGCCGATATAGGTCCGCCGGTGACCGCGGATTTCGGATTCGTCGCGCACCCCGCCCAAGCTGATGCGGATGAATTCGCGCCCCGTCGCCTTGGCGACCGACTTGCCCAGCGAGGTCTTGCCCACGCCCGGAGGGCCGACCAGGCACAGGATCGGGCCCTTCAGCTTGGTCGAGCGGTTCTGAACGGCCAGATATTCGACGATGCGTTCCTTGACCTTTTCCAGACCGTAGTGGTCGGCGTTCAGCACATCCTCGGCCTTGCCCAGATCCTTCTTGACCTTGGACTTGACGTTCCACGGCACGCCCAGGATCCAGTCCAGATAGTTGCGCACCACCGTCGCCTCGGCGCTCATCGGGCTCATGGACTTGAGCTTCTTCAGCTCGGCATCCACCTTGTCCTTGGCCTCTTTCGACAGTTTGGTCGCGGCAACCCGGGCTTCCAGCTCGGCGATCTCGTTCTGACCGTCCTCGCCGTCGCCCAGCTCCTTCTGGATCGCCTTCATCTGCTCGTTCAGATAGTATTCGCGCTGCGTGCGCTCCATCTGCGACTTGACGCGGGACTTGATCTTCTTCTCGACCTGCAGGACA
Organism: Gemmobacter nectariphilus DSM 15620; assembly: GCF_000429765.1. Taxonomy (GTDB): domain Bacteria; phylum Pseudomonadota; class Alphaproteobacteria; order Rhodobacterales; family Rhodobacteraceae; genus Wagnerdoeblera; species Wagnerdoeblera nectariphila. The sequence goes on from NZ_AUCM01000008.1 coordinate 172,216, forward strand.
GACATTTCGCCCTGCATGTGGCCATAGACCTGTTCCAGACGTTCGGCGACATCGAGCGTTTCCAGCAGCTTCTGCTTTTGCGCAACGGTAATGCCCAGATGCCCCGAGACCAGATCGGCCAGCCGCGCGGATTCGCGCGTCTCGGCGACGGCGGACAGGGCCTCTTCGGGGATGTTCTTCTTGATCTTGGCGTAACGTTCGAATTCGTCCGAGACGGTGCGCACCAGGGCCTCGACCGTGGCCTCATCGCCCGGCAGTTCGGTCAGGCGAGCGCATTCGGCCTCGAAGAACTGATCGTTGTCCAGGAACCGCTCGATCCTCACGCGCGAGCGGCCTTCGACCAGCACCTTGACGGTGCCGTCAGGCAGTTTCAGCAGCTGGAGCACATTGGCCAGAACGCCGACCTTGTAGATGCCATCGGTCTTGGGGTCGTCCACCGTGGGATCGACCTGCGACGACAGAAGGATCTGCCGGTCTTCGGACATGACCTCTTCCAGCGCACGCACCGATTTCTCGCGCCCGACGAAGAGCGGCACGATCATGTGCGGGAACACCACGATGTCGCGCAGCGGCAGCACCGGGTAGCTGGGGGAAAGGGTTTCGTTCATCATCGTTCCTTAGCTGGCAGGAAGGCACCGGCCCCGAGCAAGTTCGGCAGCCCCGACCTTCCCCTGTCAAGACAGTGTAGATGGTGTGACAGTGGGCGCAAGTCAACTGCACGCACCTGCAGGTGATGAAGGGCAAGGGGGGCCGTCTGCCCCCCTCTGCGCGCAGGCGCGCATTCACCCCCCGAGGATATTTGGATCAAGGCGAAAGACAGCCTACCAGTGCCCCGTGGTGGCAGCCCAGGCCAGGCGGCCGCGGCGGGCAAATTCGCTTAGCTGCAAGGTGGCGCCAGGCACCCGGTCAGGTTCGCGTGCCGCAAGGCGCAGCAGGGGCGCGGCCTGCCAGCCGGGCAACAAGGCGGGCCGTGCGGTGGCGGGCACTGCATTGCGCCGGGCGCGGGCAGATGTGATGCGGGCAAGCCCGGCTTTTGCCAGCTGTGCGATACCTTGGGGGGAGGCATCGGGCAGAGGGTGACGCCCCCTTGCCACCAGCTCCGGCGCCGCGCGCAGCCAGCTGGCAAGGGCGGTGCCGGCCCCGTAGAGGCGGATTGCGGCCTCAGCGCTGTCCGGCGCGCCAAGCGCGCGGGCGGCCAGCCACATCAGCGCCCCGCCGGTTGCATCGAGATGCGCCCAGAGCGCGGCCTCATCGGCAAAGGGTTCGGACCAGATGTCCCAGCGCCGCGCCTCGACCAGGGTATCCAGCAGGGCGGTGGCGGGCGCGTCGCCCGACAGGAACCCGCAGGCTTCCAGCACCGGATGGCCAGACCGTGGCGGGGCGCCCTGCCCCAGTTCCTCCAGCACGTCGCGCCACCATTGCAGCCGCATCTCGGCCACCAGCGGCTGGCTGCTGGCCCAGGCGGCGCGCGAGATCTCGACGTTCAGCGCATAAAGCGGGATCAGCCGCGCCTGTGCGGCGGGCGGGGCGGGCAACGTGGCCAGCAAACGGTCGGGATCGGCGCCGGCCAGCAGATCGCGGCAATGTGCAAGGCTCATCGGACCTCCCCCAGCCAGGTTCGGATTGCATCGAAGGTATCTGGGCTGTCGACCACATCAAGGTGCCCGGCCGGAACCAGCCGGTAGCGGCCATTCGGGTTGGCCGGCGCCATGGCGGGCTCGTAGGCCGCGGCGACAAAGGCCTCGTCGTCCTGCCCCGCGACCAGCAGGAAGGGCGGCAGCCCCGCCACATCGCGCCGCCAGTCACGGCGCGGCGCATAGGAGGTGTTCAGCCGATAGGAATAGGCGCGCGTCGCCTCGGCGCCAGAGGGGCCATCCAGCACGCTGGACGGAAAGCGGAACTGGATCACCGGCAAATGGTTCAGCGCCCGGATGCGCAGGGCGTTCAGCATGGTCAGCCCGATGATGCGCCGCACCATCACCCGCGCCCATCCGCCCGATCCGGGCCGCGCCGTCGGGGCATCGTGCTGCAGAAAGGGCGCCAGCAGCACCGCGCCCTGGATCAGGGCGCCATATGGCCCGCCCGCCATGCGCACGACCAGCCCGCCACCCGAGGAATGGCCCAGCAGAACCACCCGTTGCCCCGGCCGGGCGACTGCCGCGATCAGATCGGCAAGGTCTTCCTCGAACTGGCCGATATGGTCCAGATCGCCGCGGCGCTGCGGCGCGGGGCCATGGCCGCGCAGATCGGGGGCCACCACATCGGCCAGCCCTTCGGCAGCCAGCCGGGCACCCAGCCCGCGGAACTGCCCGCCATGCCAGCCCGACCCATGCACCGCCACCACCAGCGGCGCCCCATCACGCCCCGAGGACCATTGCCGATAGCCAAGCCGCGCGCCATCGCGCGCGGTCCAATGCCGCAGCGGCACGTCCGGTGCTGCGGCGGCCATCACCTCGAACCGCAATCCCTGGCCGTCAGCGGCCCGCAGATCGGGCTGCTGCCGATCCGACAGGATCAGGCCGCCCGCGACCAGCAGCGTGCCGCCCAATCCGATCGCAACCGTCAGGACAAGGCGGCCAAGCAGCGTCATGCCCGCGCCACCCCGTCGCGGATCAGCTTCCAGTTGACCGCATCGAGCAGCGCCATGAACGAAGCATCGACCAGGTTCGGGCTGACCCCGACCGTCGACCAGCGCCGGCCCTGGCCATCCTCGCTGTCGATGATCACCCGCGTCACGGCGTCGATGCCGCCCTGGGTGATCCGCACCTTGAAATCGACCAGCTTCATGTCGTCGATACTGGCCTGATAGGGGCCCAGATCCTTGCCCAGCGCCGTCGACAACGCATTGACCGGGCCACGATCCTCGCCCGTCTCATCCATGGATTCCGACACCGACAGCACCCGCTGGCTGCCGATGTTCACCACGACCACCGCCTCGGACAGGCTGACATTGCGCCCCTCGCGGTTACGGCGGCGCTCGACGGTGACGCGGTAGCGTTCCACCTCGAAGAACCGCGGTGCCAAGCCAAGTTCGCGCCGCGCCAGCATCTCGAAGCTGGCCTGCGCACCATCATAGGCAAAGCCCTGATCCTCGCGTTCCTTCACCCGGTCGAGGATCTGCGCCAGACGCGGATCGCCCGGCGGCACCTCCAGCCCCGCCTCGGCCAGACGGGCGCGCAGGTTCGACTGCCCCGCCTGGTTCGACATCGGGATGATGCGCTCGTTCCCCACAAGGCCCGGCTCGATATGCTCATAGGTCGAGGGATCCTTGAGGATCGCGCTGGCATGCAGCCCTGCCTTGTGGGCAAAGGCGCTGGCCCCGACATAGGGCGCGCTGCGCAGCGGCACCCGGTTCAGGATATCGTCCAGCAGCCGGCTGATGCGCACCATCTGCGGCAGCGTTTCCGCGGCAACGCCGGTCTCATAGCGGCTGACATAGGGCTCCTTGAGCAGCAGCGTCGGGATCAGCGTGGTCAGGTTGGCATTGCCGCACCGCTCGCCCAGCCCGTTCAGCGTGCCCTGAATCTGCCGGACCCCGGCATCGACGGCAGCCAGCGAACAGGCCACCGCATTGCCGGTATCGTCATGGCAGTGAATGCCCAGCCGATCACCCGGAATGCCGGCCACGATCACCTCGGAAACGATCCGCCCAACCTCGGCCGGCAAGGTGCCGCCATTGGTGTCGCACAGCACGATCCAGCGCGCCCCGGCCCCCAGGGCCGCCTGCAGACAGGCCAGCGCATAGGCCGGGTTCGCCTTCCAGCCGTCAAAGAAATGCTCGGCATCGAACAGTGCCTCGCGGCCCGAAGCCACCATATGCGCAACCGACTCGCGGATCGCGGTGACATTCTCGTCCAGCGTCACGCCAAGCGCGGTGCTGACATGGAAATCATGCGTCTTGCCCACCAGGCAGACAGCCGCCGTGCCCGCATTCATCACCGCCGCCAGCACATCGTCGTTCGCGGCAGATCGCCCGGCCCGCTTGGTCATGCCAAAGGCCGTAAAGGTCGCGCGGGTCTGCGGCCGGGCCGCAAAGAAATCGCTGTCGGTCGGGTTGGCGCCGGGCCAGCCCCCCTCGATGTAATCCACCCCCAAGGCATCCAGCGCGGCGCAGATCTGCACCTTGTCGGCCACCGAGAACTGCACGCCCTGCGTCTGCTGCCCGTCGCGCAGCGTGGTATCGTATAGGTAAAGACGTTCCCTCACGCCTCGCCTCCCTCTCGCCTCGTCCCCCGGATGGCCCGACCATCCCTCGCCGCTCCCGAAGGGAACTGGCACCTGTATTTCATCTGTCCGCAAATATCCTCGGGGGGGCCGGGGGGCAGACAGCCCCCCGGGGTCAGCCACCCCGTGGACCGCTCAGATATCCTTCAGCTTCTCCGCGTCGAACCCGGCCCCCGGCACCAGTTCCACCCCCGCCTTCGACATCCGGACCTCGACCCCGGCAGCAACCAGCGCCGCCTTCATCGCATCGACGGCAGAAAAGTCCTTGGTGGCCATGGCTTCAGCGCGAAGTGCGGCCAGCCGCTCGATGTAGCCGGAGAGATCCGGGGTATTTACGTCCACCCAAGCCCCCATATCATCACCAAGCAAGCCGAGTAGATGTGCAGAAGCAATAAACTCATCAGCCGCAGCGCCTGCATCAAAACCAGGAATATCCGCGCCGTGAAAATCAGCGTTGATAAGGTTGAACATCGCATGCAACTCGGCAAGTGCCGCTGACGTGTTCATATCATCGGCCAGTGCTGCCACAACTCGATCGGCGGGGACGGATGGACGAACGCCCCCTAACAGCCCCCTCCACTTGCGCAACACGCCCTCTGCCTCGCGTGCCTTGTCGGCCGTCCAATCCATCGGTTTCGAATAATGCGTCATCAGGAACACATACCGGATCACCTCGCCCGGGATGCCCTGATCCAGCAATTCGCGCACGGTGAAGAAATTGCCCAAGGACTTGGACATCTTCTTGCCCTCGACCAGCAACATCTCGTTGTGCAGCCAGTAGCGCGCAAAGCCCTTGGCCGGATCGCTCGCCCCATGGGCGCAGCAGCTTTGCGCCACCTCGTTTTCGTGGTGCGGGAATTGCAGGTCGATCCCGCCGCCGTGAATGTCGAAGACATGCGGGGCTGCCAGCGCCTGCGCCGAAAGGCGGTCCTTCATCGCCTCCCACAGCAGGCCATCCGACATGGCCGAGCATTCGATATGCCAGCCCGGACGGCCATAGCCCCAGGGCGATGGCCAGCCCGGAAGATCGCCCGACGACGGCTTCCACAGCACGAAATCCATCGGGTCTTCCTTGAAGGGCGCCACCTCGACCCGCGCGCCGGCGATCATGTCATCGACCGACCGGCCCGACAGCGCGCCATAGGCGGCAAAGGACCGGACGCGGAACAGCACATGCCCCTGGGCAGCATAGGCATGGCGGCCGTCGATCAACCCCTGGATCATCGCGATCATCGCCGGGATCCATTCGGTCGCGCGGGGTTCCGCCGTCGGGCGCAGCGCCCCCAGCGCATCCATGTCGGCATGATACCAGCCGATGGTTTCATCGGTGATGTCACGGATCGGGCGCCCGGTCTGGGCCGCCTTGGCGTTGATCTTGTCATCAACGTCGGTGAAGTTGCGCACATAGGTCACCGCCGCCTCGCCATAGACATGGCGCAGCAGGCGGAACAGCACGTCGAACACCACGACGGGCCGGGCATTGCCCAGATGCGCGCGGTCATAGACCGTCGGGCCGCAGACATACATCCGCACATGTGCCGGATCGAGCGGCACGAAATCCTCGACCTTGCGGGTCATAGTATTGCGCAAGCGGATGCGGGCCATGGCAGTCCTTCCCTGATGCCTCGACGGCATTACCCCGGGCGGGCCTTACCAACTTCGCGTGTTCTTGAAAACAGCTTGGAACGGCCCGCCTGACGAATGTCAGCAGGTAATGCAACCGATGCAGATGATCGTGTGTCCGTTCATGGCCCCTGTCTAGCATCGCCGCCCTGCCGCGTCCAGCACGTCGCGGTGCCCCACGCGCCTACAAATTGGGGTAAGCCCGCGCCGGATGTGCAAATCTTGCGGCTGACTGTCTGCCCGTGCTAGCCAAACGCGCCCGCCTGATTTACCCTGCCCCCATTCAAACCGGAGAGCCGCCGCGTGGAAGTCCGCCACGAACCGCCCAGCGCAGAAACCATGTTCCGCCTGCGCGCGCCGTTGCACGTCGGCTTTCCTGATGGCCATGCGGTCAAGGTGGACGACTGGTCGCTCAAGGCGCTTTACACCAGCGAACTTGCGGGGCGCGATCTGGACGGGCTGATGCTGTCGGTGCCGTTTCAGGGCGTCGGGGTCTATTTCCCGATCGAGCTGGAAAAGGGCGAGGGTGAAAACGAATACCTGTTTCGCAACCTGACCGGCCGCCAGCGCGAGACGCTGGCGCTGTTCTACCGCAACCTCTTGTCGGGGCGGATGACCACCGCCGCGGACATGATCGTCGCGCTGGATACGCCCGTCGATCTGGTCCCGATGGGCGAGACCGAGGCCGAGCGCAAGGCCGGCGAGGCGCGCGTTTCCTCGCGCCGCTCGCGCACGCTGGTCAACCTGGCCTATTACGGCACGTTGTTCCTGCTGGTCGCGGGCTTTCTGGGCATGGTCGCCTGGAACCGCCTCAGCACGGTGCCGGTGCTGTCGGCCCATGTCGCCGCGGCGACCAGCCAGATCATCGCGCCGGTCGCCGGCTATGTGCGCGAAATCCCGGTGCCGGTCGGGGCCAAGGTTCAAGGCGGCGACATCTTGCTGCGCCTTGACGATCAAGAGGCCCTGCGCCTGTTGACCGAGGCCGAGACCGCCCGAAGCGAAACCGAACAGATGCTGTCGGCCACCCAGGGCCGCCTGGCCGCCCATGCCGCCCAGCGCGCCGAGGCCCGCCTGACCTTTCGCGGCGGCACCGAACGGTTCGATCAGGGGATTTCGGTCAATACCGGCGATTACCACGATATCCGCCTGAAGCTGGAGGCCGAGGCCAATGCCCAGACCGCAGAGCTGGAGCGGCTGACGGCCCGTATCGCCAGCCTGCGCGAGCGGGCCGAGGCAACGGCCCTGGCCGCGCCCGGCGACGGAACCGTCACCGACCATCTGGTGCGCCCCTTTGACATGGTGCGCCCTGGCGATCCCTTGGTGCTGTTCGAACTCGACCAGCCGCGCAGCATCGTGGCGCACCTGCCCTCGAGCTCGACGCTGAAGGTCTGGACGGGGATGCGCGCCGACATCGCCTACATGCGCGATGGCACCCGCGTCGCCCTTCAGGGCGAGGTTCGGCGCCTGACCGTGGACGGAACCGGGGCCAACCAGCTTCTGGTCGCGGCCATCGACGTGCCGGGTCTGACCCCCGACGAAAGCCGCCGGCTGTTCATCGAGGGGATGCCGGTATCGGTTGTCCTGCGCCCCGAACTTCTGTCGCGCTGGCTGCGGAGCTGGTCGCAATGACCACGGCCAGCAGTGGCGAGGCGCCCGAGGGCGATTATCCGCTGGAAAAGGAAATCGTCCGCCGCCTGCGCCATCAGCTGGCCCCTGCCCCGGTCGGCATGGCGCGCTATCCCCCGGTGTTCCTGCTGCGGCTGGGGCTGCTTCTGGCGGTGCTCTGGGGGGTGGCTGTGCTGTTGCCCAACCGCTTCCTTGGCCCCGACACGCTGCATATCACGCTGGCGCTTGGCGTTCTGGGAACATGGCGGTTCGGCTGGTGGTTCAACCATGCGCTGCGCTCGGACGCCTATCGCCGGATGTTGTGGCCGCCCAAGCGCGAAGCGGCAGACCGGATCTGGCACCAGGGCTGGCGGCCCCGGCGGCTGCACGTCCAGATGACCACCTACAAGGAAGAAAAGGCGATCACCCGTCTGGTCCTGATCTCGATCCTGGCGCAGATCCGGCGCGAGCGGGTGCCCACCTCGATCTGGATCGGCACTGGCAGCGCGCAGGACGAGGTGAACATCCGCGAGGTGATCGAGACCTATGCCAGCGACATTCCCGACGATCTGGCCGAGGTGATCTTTGTGCGCCAGAACCAGCCGGGCAAGCGCATGGCCATTGGCCTCATCCTGCGCGGCATCTCGCGCCACGGGGTCGAACCGGACGATCTGGTGATCTTCATGGACGGCGATGCGGTCTATGGGCCGGATGTGCTGGAAAAGACCCTGTCGATGTTCGGCGCCGACCCCGACTTGCAGGCCCTGACCACCGACGAAGAGGTCATGTGCTTTGGCCCGGCCTGGATCGAGAAATGGCTGACCATGCGCTTTGCCCAGCGCCGTCTGGCGATGGAAAGCCATGCGGTCAGCGACCGGGTGCTGACGCTGACGGGGCGGTTCAGCGTGTTCCGCGCCCGCCACATCATCGACCCCCAGTTCATCCGCACGATCGAGGCCGATCACCTGGATCACTGGCTGTGGGGCCGGTTCCGGTTCCTGTCGGGCGATGACAAGTCGACCTGGTATCACCTGCTGTCCAAGGGGGCCAAGATGACCTATGTCCCCGATGCCTGCGTCTATACGATCGAGATCATCAAGGGATCGGGCCTGCAACGGATGGTGGAAAACTTCCGCCGCTGGTCGGGCAACATGCTGCGCAATGGCAGCCGGGCCATCGCGCTGGGGCCGGCGGTGGTGCCGCCCTTCATCTGGTGGTGCGTGGTCGATCAGCGGATTGCCATGTGGACCATGCTGGTCAGCCCGATCCTGGCGATCTATGGCACGATCATGGACCCGCTCTATGCGACCAACGTGTTCCTGTGGGTCATCGCCTCGCGGCTGTTCCTGTCGGCCTGGCTGTGGCGCTATGCGCGCGAACCCGATCTGGCCTGGCCGTTCATCCTGTATTTCAACCAGCTGATCAATGCGGGCGTGAAGATCTACATGCTGTTCCACCTGGCCAAGCAGAAATGGTTCAACCGGGGCGGCCAGAGCGTCGGGGGGCGGCGCAACCGGATGGATGCGGTGCGCGACCATTTCGCGCTGTTCCAGCTGATCACCTCGGTTGCGGCCTTTGCCACCTTCCTTGGCATCTATGCCGGGGTGCTGCCGACGCCGTTCTGAACGGGTTGCGGCCCGAAGGCTGGAAAGCCGCCGGGCCGCGTGTTCGGATCTGCGGCCGGTCAAGCGAACAGGATCGAGGCCCAGACATCCTCGACCATCAGCGCCGCCGAGGCCTGCACCGAGATCGTCAGATCGCCGATGGCAATCTCGACCGCGCCGGCGCCGGTCAGGCTCATGGCATCCGACAGGAAGCTGTCGGCCGTCCAGCCCTTGTCCAGCAGGCACAGGTTCGTCAGGTCGATGCTGTCGCGCCCGGCCTCGAAATCGGCAACCGTATCGGTCCAGGCATCCACATCCTGCGTGCGCCAGACAAAGGTGTCATACCCTGCCCCGCCATACAGGATGTCGCTGCCTTCGCCGCCGATCAGCGTGTCGGTGCCAGTGCCGCCATAGAGAACGTCCGCGTCATGGCTGCCGTCCAGCAGGTCGTTGCCAGCGTCACCGTTCAGCGTGTCGTTGCCGCGCCCGCCATAGACTCTGTCAAAGCCGCCGCCACCGTTGACGATGTCATCGCCTTCGCCGCCATGCAGGCTGTCCCAGCCGGCCGCGCCGTTGATCGTGTCGTTGCCGCTGTCGCCCCAGATCAGATCGGCACCATCGCCGCCATCAAGACTGTCATCGCCGGCGCCGCCATACAGCAGGTCATCGCCCTTTTGACCGAACAGGCTGTCATTGCCCGATCCGCCCAGGACCGTATCGTTGGCCGATCCGCCTTCCAGCCAGTCATCGCCAGAGCCGCCATCCAGGCTGTCATCGCCATCGCCGCCAAACAGCGCATCCTTGCCCTGCCCGCCCAGCAAGGTATCGGTGCCGGTGCCGCCCACCAGCTCATCATCGCCCGACCCGCCGTTCAGCAGATCATTGGCCGAGCCGCCGAACAGCTGGTCATTGCCGCTGCCACCGAACAGCTGGTCATCGCCATCACCGCCGACCAGGCTGTCATCGCCCGACTCGCCGAACAGCGTGTCCTTGTTGGTGCCGCCGAACAGCTGGTCATTGCCGTCGCCGCCATCCAGCCAGTCACGCCCGCCGCCGCCGACCAGTTCGTCATCGCCGGCATTGCCTTCAAGGAAGTCCTGATCGTCGCCGCCATAGAGGGTGTCGTTCCCCTCGCCGCCCTTGAGCGTGTCGTTACCGGCCTCGCCATGGATGCGGTCATTGCCAAGGCCACCCCAGGCGCGATCATTGCCGATGTCGGCCTTGATCCTGTCGTCGCCCTCGTCGCCGTAAAGATCGTCGGTGCCTTCGCCGCCAAAGATGTTGTCGTCGCCGGTTCCGCCATAGATCGTGTCATCGCCACCACGTCCCATCAGGACGTCATGGTCGTTGGCCGGATCGTTGCCCTTGCCCGGCTTGGTCTTGCCGCCCGAAGGTGGCACGGCGGCATAGCCATGGATCTGGTCGTCGCCGTCGCTGCCCTGGATGGCATCGGTCTTGTCGCTGCCCCAGAACGTGGTGAATAACGCAGTCATAACTGTCTCCAATCGAAAAAACCTGGGGCTTGCCAGTCTTGGGGTCACCAGCCGATGCCGCACAGGGCGGCGGGCTGTTCGGCGCGGGCCTTGAACAGGCGCACCACATCAATCACCGGCTGCGCCAACGGGGCGACAACCTTGCGGTAAAGATCGCTTGCATGGGTCACGATCACGGCGTCGGCGCCAGCAACGGCAGCTTCGGCATTGGCGGCCAGCATCCCGGCCAGCTTCGGCGCCAGCCGTTTCAGGCCGGGGGCCGCATGTTCCACATAGGCCAGCTGCGCCTCGATCCGGGTTTCGGGGGTGACAGCCGCGTCATGGGCCACCACCTCGACACCTTCGTCAGCCAGCGCCGCGATCACGTCAAGGATGGGGCTTTCGCGCAGATCATCGGTGCCGGGCTTGAAGGCCAGACCCAGCACCGCCACCTTGCGCGCGCCGGTCGCGCGCACCATGTCCAGCGCCGTCTGAACCTGGGTGCGGTTCGATTGCGTCAGCGATCCGATCAGCGGCACCGACACGCCCAGTTCCTCGGCCAGATGGGTGACCGCGCGCACTTCCTTGGGCAGGCACGAGCCACCAAAGGCAAAGCCGGGCTTGAGGTAATAGGGCGACAGGTTCAGCTTGGTGTCCTGAACGAAGATGTTCATCACTTCGTGGCTGTCGACCTCCAGCGGCTTGCACAGCCGGCCGATTTCATTGGCAAAGGTGACCTTGGTCGCGTGCCAGACGTTGTCGACATACTTGACCATCTCGGCCACCTCGATCGTGGTCAGGATGATCTTGGGATCGACCTTTTCATAGATGCGGGCCACGATATTGGCGGCGCGCTCGTCGCTGGCCCCGATCACGGTTTTCGGCGGGGCATGGAAATCGGCGATGGCAACGCCTTCGCGCAGGAATTCCGGGTTGAAGCAGATGCCGAAATCGCGGCCCGCCACCTTGCCCGAGGCCGCCTCGATTTCCGGCACCATCACACCGAGCGTGGTGCCCGGCGGGATCGAGCAGCGCATCACCACGACATGATAGCTGTCCTTGATCGCCAGAGCCTTGCCGATCCCGCGCGCGGCCGAAACGATATGGCGCATGTCGCAGCCCCCGTCCGGCGCCGTCGGAGTGCCGACCGAAACGAAGGTCACATCGGTATCGGCAACGGCCGCGACGATGTCGTCGGTTGCGCTGACCAGCCCGTCGGCCACGCCCTGGGTCAAGAGCTCTTCAAGGCCCGCCTCGTGCAGGGGCGCGTGACCGGCGCCGATCTGGGCAATCTTCACCGGGTCCACATCCACCCCGATCACCCGATGCCCCAGGCTGGCCAGGCAGCCGGTCGAGACCGCGCCGACATAGCCAAGGCCGATCACGGACACCGCAGCACGCGGTTCGACGACGGTGAAGGGCGCAAATCCATGGGGGACGGCATTGTAATGCATGGCTAATCGTCCTGATGAACCGGAGTCCGGTCTTGGTTTCTGATGAGTTAACCAATCGCCGCCGAAGCGGGCCGGATTCAGGCGGTGCAAAGGTAATTTGCGACCGCATCAGGGGGGGGTATGGCAAGTCTGTGCCCCAACGCCGCAATCTTGTCTCAAATGCAATAGGCCCTCGGTGAATTACCGAGGGCCCATGCAACCACAGATTTATTTGCAGATCAGAGGATCACATCGCCTGCAAGCACGCTGGCACCGTTCATCAGCAGCAGCTGGAAGTCCGCGACCTGGTTGCCATCAAGATCGCCGACCAGATACCCGACCCCCGCAAGGGCAAAGTAGCGCACCTCGCCAGCCGATCCCGAGAAGGCGGTGGTCCCGATGAAGCTGAGCCCGCCAATCGCCGACAGGTCGATCATGTCGGTGCCCGAGGTGAAGTCCAGCACCTGATCGCTGTTCGCCCCGTTGCCGATCTCGGCCGCGCTGTTGAACAGGAAGGTGTCACCACCATCGCCACCGATGAGCGTATCGGTTCCCATGCCGCCAATCAGCGTATCAGCTGCCCCTCCACCATCCAGCAGGTCTGCGCCGGCATCACCCATCAGAAGATCCCGCGCATTCTCACCGTAGAGGCTGTCGTCCCCGCCGCCGCCGTAGATGGTATCGTTTCCGATCCCGCCTGACAGATGATCAGTACCGATGCCACCTTCGAGGTGATCATCGCCACCGGCGCCATTCAGCACGTCAGCCCCGGCACCACCATAAATGCTGTCGTCACCACCGCCACCATTGATCTTGTTTCTCAGATCATTGCCGATGATTTCGTCAGCATATGCCGACCCAAGAGCGGATTCGATGCTGTTAAGCGTGATGCTGAAGGTGCTGCCCACAGCGGTACCAAGTGCAAGATTGACATCAACCGCAGCGCCCTGCAGCGACAGATCCAGCCAGTCCACCCCATCGCCGCCGTCGGCGATCATGGCACTGGTCAGGCCATCGTCGATGAAGATGCGGTCATTGTCGGCCCCGCCATATGCGCCTGCAGAGCCGGTTCCAGAATACAGGTAGTCGCCACCTGCGTCGCCCATCAGAATATCGGCACCGCCCTCCGAATAGAGTCGATCTCTGCCGTCGCCGCCATAGATCGTCTCGTCTCCGGCGGTGCCGACGACGGTATCGTTCTTGGCGCTGGCAAAGACGACCTCGACCGCCTCGATCGCATAAGCGATCTTGCTCTTTCCGGCCGTATAGACACCGAGAGCCAGGTCGATGTTCAGGTTCAGGGCACTTGTAAACTGGGCCGAGTCGGTCCCTGCGCCGCCGTAAATGCTATCCCAACCTTCTGCCCCTGCGACACTCAGCACATCATCGCCATCACCGCCATACAGCCAGTCACTGCCTGCATCGCCGTTCAGGGCGTCGTTCCCGCCACCGCCATAGATCGTGTCATCACCGCCGCCGCCTGCGAAGGTGTTCGAGAACACGCCGACGCCGGTGATCACGTTGGCATTGTCGTCCCCGACGACGCCCGAGCCATTGTTGACCGTGACATTCTCGATGCCGGTCACGATGTCACGGTCGGCGCCGTTGAAGAGCATCCGGCCCAGGGCCAGGTTGATCACCCGCGCGGCGCCGGCCGCGTTGCCGAAGATGTCCTCGAACGTGTCGATCCCGGTGCCGCCATCCCAGACCTTGATCACGCTTGCAGAGGTGTCCGACGCCTTGCGCAGGATATCGTTGCCGTCCCCGCCATAGAAGGTGTCGTTGCCCGGCGCGTTCGAGGTGCCATCTTCAAGAACGTCGTGGCCGCTTCCGCCAAAGACCAGGTCGACACCATCGCCGGCATAGAGGGAATCGTTCCCGTCGCCGCCATCGATCGTGTCGTCTCCGGCCCCGCCTTCGATGACGTTGTCATATGCGCCCGAGGCGAACAGGTAGTTGGCATTCGCATCGCCGATGATCCCGGCCGCACTGTAGACGCCGACATTCTCGATGCCGCTCAGAACATCACGGTTTGCGCCATTGAAGGTGATGAACCCGGTGGCAAGGTTAACCACACGAGAGTTGCCGGCGCTGATATTGTCCCAATAGAGCCAGTCGACGCCATCGCCACCATAGTAGGATTCGTCGTTGATGCCGGACGTCGTCGAATTCTTGTGGAAGTAGTCCACCGACGTGCCACCAAAGTAGCTGCTGGCCGTGTTGTCGACCCCGCCGTAGAAATAGCCGATCCCGTCGCCCCCATACAGCGAGTCGGTCCCCTCGCCCGCATAGAGGAAGTCGGTTCCGATGCCACCATTCAGCGTGTCATCGCCGTCGCCACCGTAAAGACGGTCGGTGCCGTTTTCGCCAGACAGGCTGTCGTTGCCCTCGTCGCCATAGAGCGAATCGTTCCCGTCGTAGCCCAGGATCGTATCGTTGCCGATTCCGCCATAGACGATGTCGTTGTCCCCCAGGGCGTCGATATAGTCGTCACCGGCATTGCCCAGGATCGAGTCGTTGCCCGTGCCACCGTAGACATTGTCCCTCTGCGAGCTGCCAGAGATCGTGTCGGCCAGCGTGGTGCCATAGATATTGATGCGGTCATTCTGGTCCCCGCCAGACTGCCAGCCGGTCAGGCTCCAGCCGGACAGGTCGACGGCTTGGGTGTTGGTCCCGTTGTGGGACATGTAGATGTAGACCAGATCCGTCGAGCCGGAATAGTTGTTCCCGCTGATCGTCAGGTTGGTCGGCAGGTCCGATGCCACCTGTGCCCCGGTCAGGTACAGGTATTTGTCCATGTCGGCGCCCTGCGACAGCGAGAACGCTTCCATCGTGCCCATGGTCGTGTCGCGCAGATCGAACGTGGCCGAGGCTGCCGCAGCATCGTTGTAGAGCCAGTACCAGTCGGTCCCGTTGCCACCATAATGCGTCTCGCCTGCGAACGAGCCATGCCCGCTTTGCAGGATGATCCAGTCGTTGTCATCGTCGCCGATCAGCGTATCGACGCCCGTGCCGCCATACAGCGAATCCGCGCCAGCACCGCCCTTGACATAGTCGTCCCCGGAATCGGCCACGAGGAAGTCGTTGCCGGCCTCGCCCCACATGGTGTCGTTGCCACCGCCGCCATAGACCGAGTCGTTGCCATCGCCCCCGTAGAGATCGTCATTGCCGTTGACCCCCGAGATGAGGTCGGCTCCACCATTGCCCCTGAGCGTGTTGGCATATTGGTTGCCGGTCAGCGTGTCGTTGCCCCCGCCGGTCGTGGCATTCTCGATGATGGTGCCGACGGCAATCGACATGTTGCCCGTCAGCCCGCCCACATCCGACAGGGTCGCCTGCGTGTTGCTGGCCGAGGACAGCGTCAGGTCGATGCGCTGCGCCACATTGTAGTTCGAGAAATCGACCGTATCGACACCGCTGCCGTCCACGATGGTGAAGGCGTTGGTATCGGCATAATCGGCCAGGTTCGCCATCGCCGTGCTGACGGTGGTGGTGATGTTGGTGCCCACACCATAGATGGTGTTGCCGTTGAAGGCGTTCGACGATCCATAGCCCTGCGAGGCATAAAGATCGTTCAGCGCGACCCAGTCCGCCCCCATCAGCGAGACCAGCTGCGCATATTCCGCACCGCTCGCGGCCCAGTTGTTCTGGCTCCAGTACGACATGATCGTCTGCTGCCAGGTGTCGTTCACCCACTGGGCATCGGTCGAATAGGTCGGGTTGCCGCTGCCGGCGTTGTAGATGCCCTGGTGACCCAGGCCCATGCCATGGCCGATTTCGTGCAGGAAGGTCTGGAACGTATAGCCGTTGGTGCCGCCAATGTTGGACGAGCTGCCGCTCCAGCCGGGGGTGACGTTGATCACGTTGTAATCGATCGCACCGCCCGTTCCCGAGACCAGCTCGGTCGAGCAAAAGGCCCGCTCGCCGCCGGTTGAGGTATAGACCGTGTCGATGAAGAAGAAGTCCACATGCGTGGCATCCGACGTGGTCTCGACGAAGTTGATGCCCATCAGCTCGCCATAGAGCTTGAAGGATTCGCGCACCATGGTCTGACGGGCGGCCGAAATGCCGTTGGTATCCGACATGCCAAGACGCGTGCCGGTAAATCCGGTCACGTTGTAATACAGCGTGCCGTTGTTCGCGCCGGCGCCCGCGTTGGTCAGGTTGTACCAGCGCGGATCACCGCCGTTGAAATCCGCCCAGAAGCCGTCGCGCAGATAGTTCGCCAGCGTCTGAAGCGAGGCCGCGGGGCCAGGGGCATCGACCCCGTCCCCCACCGTGCCGCCGGTTCCGTTCGGATCAAATCCGTTGCACATCGGGCAGCCGCAATCGGCCATCGGCGCGGTGTCGAACGCGACCGAGTCGGATCCGACCGTCACCTCGAGCCCGAACGAGGCCGTGCCATACGTTCCGAATGTGTCCCCCGAGGACTGGCCAAGCGAAAACCCCGGGCTGGCTGCGGCGACCAGCTCGAACGTGTCCGGGCTGCCGGGCATGCGGTCCGCGGCGCCGCCCCAGGCAAGCCCCTCGGGCGAGGCGCCATCACCAAGGATCGATTCGCCTTCGGCCAGGGCGCGGCCCAGATCGTCTACCGGAAGATCGTCTGCAGGCACTGCCGTCGCTTGTGCGCTTGGCTCTACAAGCTCTTGTCCAAGCGCGGCGGCCATATCGCTCAGATCCTTGGGAAATAGTGTCATCATTTTGGTCCTTGTAAATCAAAAGGGGGCCAGGCGCCGGCCCATCAAGTCAGTCTTGCCTGCCAGGGCACATCGGAATGAAAAACTCGTTACCGGCTGCGACAAATTGTGCCATGATTTCACCACAGGGCCGCCTTGTTTGCAAAGTGAAAAGGAGGCCGGGTCTGGAAAAGCTGACCCAGGGGAAAGCCCGTTGACCCCCACCGCACAAGGCGCCACCCTTGGGCCAAACAGCGGGAGAAACCGATGGACCGCGACAGCCCCACGACGCAGCGCAGATCGCGCTATCAGGCCGCCCGCCTGAAGTCGCCCGATGCTGCGCTGGCGGTCATGGTGCAGCTCAGCCTGAAGGCGCCCGCCTTTGCGGATCAGCGGTTTGGCACATGGGCGCGGGTGCTGATCGGTCAGGTCAACCGCGGGCATTACGTCATCTTGCTGGACGACGGCCAGCCGGTCGGCTTTGGCGGCTGGTTTCCTGCCCGCCGCCGCGACGCCGAAGCCTGGCTGGCCGGTCACGACGACATTCCCGTCGCCCCCGAGACCGAGGCCGATTGCGCCGTCATCAACGGCTTCATGGCGCCCTCGGCCGAAGCGACACGATTCCTGCGCGATGCGATGCTCGATCACGGGCGCAAACTTGGCACGCTTTATGGCAAAAGGGTGCTCAAGGACGGCCGGCGCCGGCTGGCGCGGGTGGCCAATACGCGCCGCGATCCGGGGCTGCTATAGCGCGGCGCCGAAATCGGGCGGCCCGCCTTCTGCGAACCTGACAAAGCGAAAGCGGCTCAGGTCATGGCCCGGAGGCTGGCCGGTGGCCATGTCGGCCAGCACCCGCCCGACCCCCGGGCCGATGCCAAAGCCATGCCCTGCCATGCCCGTCGCCAGGATCAGCCCCGGCAGCGCCGCCACGCGGTCGATCACCGGCACCACATCGGGCAAGGTGTCGATCATCCCCGCCCAGGCGGTGCGGACGCGCAGCGGCCCTGCCGCCGGAAAGGCCTTGCGGAACGCGGCATGGGCGCGGCCAAGCGTTGCCATGTTGGGACGCGGCGCCAGAATGCGCATCGCCTCGAAGGGGCTTTCGCCTTGCCAGCGGCGCGGGGTCGTCCAGCCATCGGGATAGCCGCGCGGCGGCCAGGGCCGAAAGTTGGTCGAGCGGAAATCGCGCCGCAGCGTCGGCAGATAGGGAAAGAAGCTGGCAAAGGCATCGGGGCCGATGAAAAAGTCATGTTCGGATCCCGGGCCCAGCGTCAGCCCGCCATCAGCACGCGGGCGGATCGCATAATCGCCATCGGAAAACGCCAGATCGGGCAGCCCGGCGACCGGCTCGGTCGCCGCGACCGAGGCAAGCACCGACAGTTGCGGGATCTTCACCCCATGCTGTGCCAGAAACAGCCGCGACCACGACCCGGCGGCCACGATCACCTGCGCCGCCCCGATGCGGCCGCGTTCGGTTTCAACCCCGGCGATCTGCCCCGCCGCCAGCTCCAGCCGCCGCACGGCACAGCCTTCACGGATGACAACGCCGCGCGCCTGCGCCAGACGGGCCAGCGCCGGCACCGTCACCCATGGCTCTGCTCGCCCGTCCGACGGGGTGAACAGCCCGCCCGCAAAGGGCGCCGCAGCACCTGGCAGCATGTCCTGCATCTCGGTCCGCGTCAGGATACGGGTATCGACCCCAAAGGGCCGCGCCAGCCGCAACCATGCCTCGCTGCGTGCCAGATGGGCTTCCGTGCGCGAGGCCTTGAGGATGCCCGACCAGCGCAGCCCCATGACATCGCGGCCAAGTTCGGCCTGAAACGCGTTCCACAGCCGGATCGATTCCATCGCGATGGGCAATTCGCCCAGATCGCGGCCCTGCTGGCGGATCCAGCCCCAGTTGCGGCTGGATTGCTCGCCCGCGACGCGGCCCTTTTCGCAGACCACGACCTTGAGCCCGCGATCCGCGGCAAAGATCGCAGCACAGATCCCGATGATGCCGCCGCCCACGATCACCAGATCGCAGGACGCCGGCAAGGGATCAGAAAACGCAACCGGCGTTGCTTCGGAAATCGGAAATCCGCTCATGCGGCCAGATCGTCCAGAATGCCCTGCATGAACTGCCAGCCGGCCTCGAACTGGGCGACATCAAGGAATTCGTTCGCCTGATGCGCCTGCGCGATGTCGCCGGGGCCGCAGACCACGGTGGAATAGCCGCCGATCACCTGGAACTGCCCGCCTTCGGTGCCATAGCTGACCACATGGGTGCCATTGTCGCCGGTCAGCCGGCGGGCCAGCCGTTCGGCGGCGCCGCCCGCCTCGGGGGTCAGGGGCGGGACGCGGAACATGGGATCCATGTCGATCCCCGTGCCCGGATGGATCGCCTGCATGGCGGCCGAGATCCGCGCCCCTTCGGCCAGGGCCGCATCGCGCCAGGTCTCGGGGTTCTCGCCGGGGACGACGCGCATTTCCATGACGAACCGGCAATCCCTGGCGGTGATGTTATGCGCCGTGCCGCCCTCGATCATGCCGACATGCAGCGTGGTCCAGGGCGGATCGAATTCCGCAGCCAGCGGGGCGGGGGTGCGGGCCATGTTCTCGGCATTGCGGTCATTGGCCCACTGGATCAGCCGCGCGCTTTCCATGATCGCGCTGACACCATAGGGCAGGCGCGAGGAATGCACCTCGAAACCATGGGCATGGCAGCGGATGCCGACCCCGCCCTTGTGGCCGGTCACCACCTTCATCATCGACGGCTCGCCCACGATCACCGCAGCCGCCTTGGGCAGCACATCGACCATGGCGCGCACCAGATCGGCGACGGCCATGCAGCCGACCTCTTCGTCATAGGACAGCGCAAGTTGCAGCGGGCGGTTCAGCGGGCGCCCTGCCCCCTCGACCAGCGCGGCAATCGCCAGCGCGTCGAACCCCTTCATGTCGCAACAGCCCCGGCCATACAGGCGCCCATCCTTTTCGATCACCGTCCAGGGGTCGGTGTCCCATTCCTGCCCGTCGACCGGAACCACATCGGAATGCCCCGACAGGATCACACCGCCATCGACCGCCGGGCCGACCTGGGCATAAAGATGCGCCTTGGTGCCACAGGGGCTGGGCACGCGCACGCTGGCGATGCCATGGTCGGCCAGATAACCTTCGACCCAATCGACCAGCGGCAGGTTGCTGTCACGGCTGACCGAAGGAAAGGCGACCAGGCGGTCAAGGATCTCGCGCGGGGAAAGGGCGGGCATGTCGGCTCCTGTCAGACTATGGTGCAGGGTTGCGGGGCGGCGCGCCAAAGGTCAAGGCATTGCACCGATGTTCGCGCGGATGGCCGCACTGCGCTGTGCAAACGGGTTTTCCGTCTGGCAACCCTGCGCTATGGGCTGGCACGACTTCAAGCAAAGGGGGCACCCGTGACCGATAACCTGATCGCCCGCTGCGAGGAAAAGGGCCTGCGCATGACCGACCAGCGCCGGGTCATCGCGCGCGTGATCGGCGAGGCCGAGGACCACCCCGATGTCGAGGCGCTGCACGCCCGTGCCTCGGCCATCGACCCGCGCATCTCGATTGCCACGGTCTATCGCACCGTCAAGCTGTTCGAAGAGGCCGGCATCCTGGACAAGCTGGAATTCGGCGATGGCCGCGCCCGGTATGAGGATTCGGCCCGCGACCACCACGACCACCTGATCGACCTGTCGACCGGCGAGGTGATCGAATTCGTCGACCCCGAGATCGAGGAACTGCAGGAACGCATCGCCGCCCGCCTCGGATACCGGCTCAAGGGCCACCGGCTGGAACTGTATGGCGTGCCGATGAAGCCTGCCAAGCCATAGGCGAAAACTTGCTGGCCTCTCCGGCCCCCCGTGAGCCGGATTGACAGGCGTTGGCACCAGGCAGAGGTTGCGCGGTTGCAGCCATCACAAGGGTGAGAGCATGGCCAAGGAAACACGCAGCTTTGCCGTCATCGGCCTTGGCGCCTTTGGCAGCGCGGTGGCCGCCGAACTGGCCCGATTCGGCAATCAGGTGATCGGCGTCGATCTGGACGAACGGCGCGTGGCCTCGATGGCGCCGACGCTGAGTTCGACGGTCATTCTGGACACGACGGACGAACTTGCGCTGCGCGAGGCGGGAATCGACCAGTATGATGTTGCCCTGATCGCCATCGGCCGCGACATTCAGGCCAGCATCCTGACGACGATGAACCTGCGCATGCTGGGCGTGGGGACGATCTGGGTCAAGGCATCCAACCGCACGCACCATCGCATCCTGTCCAAGCTGGGGGCCGACCGGGTGATCTTGCCCGAACAGGAAATGGGCCGGCACATCGCGCAGATGCTGAACAACCCGATCGTTCAGGATTACGTCAGCCTTGGAAACGGCTTCAGCGTGGTCAACATCGTCATCCCCGAACGGCTGGAAGGGCGCACCGTTGCATCGCTTGGGATCGGCACGACCCATGATCTGCGCCTGCTGGGCGTGATGCGGGGGACCGAGTTCCGTTCCGCCACCGAACGCGAATTGCCGCTGCTGCGCGATGACAAGCTGATCGTGCTGGGCAAACGGCCCGAGCTGCGCCATTTCGGCGATGTGCTGTAGGTCCGGGCGGCGGCTGCCATGAAACGTCGCTCGTTCGCCCGGCGCCTTGCGCGCGTGCCGCCGCCGCTGATGCTTGCGGGGCTGTATGCGCTGTTCATCCTGCTGGGTGCGGCGGCGCTGATGCTGCCGATTGCCCGCAACATCCCGCTGACATGGTCGGATGCCATCTTCACCGCCACCTCGGCCGTCACCGTGACGGGCCTTGTGGTGTTCGACACCGGCGCCGGGCTGACGTTGTTCGGGGAAATGGTGCTGGCCTTTCTGATCCAGCTGGGCGGGCTGGGGCTGATGACCTTTGCGGTGCTGATCCTGGGCGCGCTTGGCGTGCCCGTGGGCCTGACCGGACACACCTTCCTGCGCGAGGATCTGAACCAGCCCACGATGCACCAGCTGATGCGGCTGGTGCGCACGATCCTCAAGGCGGTGTTCGTCTGTGAACTGGCCG
This sequence comes from Gemmobacter nectariphilus DSM 15620, assembly GCF_000429765.1. GTDB lineage: Bacteria > Pseudomonadota > Alphaproteobacteria > Rhodobacterales > Rhodobacteraceae > Wagnerdoeblera > Wagnerdoeblera nectariphila. Next base: position 193,894 of record NZ_AUCM01000008.1, read on the forward strand.
GGGCCATGCTGCTGGCCCTGACCTTCGTGCCGCATTACGGCGTGTGGCAAGGCCTGTGGGAATCGCTATTCCATTCGATCTCGGCGTTCAACAATGCGGGGTTCTCGACGTTTTCCGACGGGCTGGTCCGCTATGCCACCGATCCGGTGGTGAATGTGGTGATCCCCGCGCTCTTCATCATCGGCGGCATCGGCTATGTGGTGCTGCACGATGTGTTCGGCCCGGCACGGCCAGGCGGCTGGTCGCTGCACACCCGGATCATGCTGATGGGGACGGCCGTGCTGATCCCGTTGTCGGTGGCGCTGTTCGCGCTGCTGGAATGGAACAATCCCCGCACGCTGGGGCAGTTCGACAGCATCACCGCCCGGCTGACCGTCAGCTGGTTCCAGGGCGTCACCACGCGAACGGCGGGATTCAACACGACCGACATTGCCGGAATGCACGACAGCACCGCGCTGATGTTCATCGCGCTGATGCTGATCGGCGGGGGCTCGGCCTCGACGGCGGGCGGGATCAAGGTGACGACGGTCGTGGTGATGATGATGGCCACCGTCGCGTTCTTTCGCCGCCAGACCCAGTTGCATGCCTATGGCCGCAGCATCGGGCTGGATCAGGTGCTCAAGGTCATGGCGCTGATCGCGATCAGCCTGACGCTGGTGTTCGTGGCGATCTTCCTGATGACGGCCACGCATGACGGGCATTTCCTCGACATCTGTTTCGAGGTGGCCAGCGCCTTTGGCACCGTGGGCCTGTCGCGCGGCTACACGACCGAGCTGTCGGAATTCGGCCGCGCGGTGATCATCGTGGTGATGTTCCTTGGCCGGGTCGGGCCGCTGACGCTGGGCTTTTTCCTGGCCACCCGATCGACGCCGCGCGTGCGTTACCCCGCGGGGCGGATCCACCTGGGCTGATCAGCCGCGCCCCAGCGGGTCAAAGATCGCCCGCGCAACGGCCCGGCCCTTGTCGGTCAGCGCCAGCACCTCGGCCCGGCGTTCCACAAGCCCGCGGTCGAGCCCGTGCAGGATGATCCGCGCCGCGCGCTCGGGCGTCCAGCGCAGATGATCCGACAGGGCGGCGTCGGTGCATTCGGTGGCCGCATCCGGGGCGTCTTCGTGGGTGAAGAGATGGGCGACCAGGGTGCGCGCCTCTTGCTCGGCGGCCTCGGTGCGCCGGCGCGCCAGCCGCGCCAGCACCCCGCGCCGGGGCGCGAGCAGCAGCGCCAGCGCAAACAGCCCGCCCGCCGTCACCGCCATCATCCCGCCGATGGACACGTCCAGCCTGAAGGCCAGCCATTCGCCCAAGGCGGCCGCCAGCACCGCGACCACGATGGCAATCCCCAGCGCCCGTGCCGGGCGGTCGGTCAGGAACAGCGCCGTCGCCGATGGCACGATGGCAAAGGCGATGAACAGGATCGCCCCGACCGCATCGAAACTGGCCACCGCCGTGACCGAGGTCAGCACCAGCAGCCCCTGATGCAGCAGACCAGGTGCCAGCCCCAGCGCGGCGGCCAGCGCCGGATCGAAGCTGCCCAGCGTCAGCTCCTTCCAGAGCAGGGCGACGAAGGCGAGGTTCACCAGCGCGACCAGCGCCAGCGTCACCACCGAGACCGGCACCTCGGCCCCGCCGATCTGCAGGGTCTCCAGCCAGACAAAGCCGATCTCGCCCAGAAGCACGCTGTCGACATCCAGATGCACATCGCGGGCATGAAGGTTGATCAGCAAGATGCCGGCCGCGAACAGCGCCGGAAAGGCCAGCCCGATCGCCGCATCGGACCGCACAAGGCCGGATCGTTGCAACGCGCCGGTCACGCCAACAGTGACCACCCCGGCCAGCGCCGCGCCCAGCATCTGGACCGGGCCCGAGGTCACGCCGGTCAGCAGCCAGACGATGACGATGCCCAGCACGATGGAATGCGACACGGCGTCGGTCAGCATCGCCGTGCCGCGCAGCACCAGGAACAGCCCCAGCGGGGCCGCCGCAATGCCGACCAGCGCCCCGGTCAGCAGGATGGCAACATGGGCCTCAGCCAGCATTGCTATGTCCTCCGGCGGTCCGAGCCTGGCGGGTGGCGGCGCAGGGGGGCCTTCTGCCCCCCTCTTGGCCTGACGGCCAATTCACCCCCCGAGGATATTTGCGGACAGATGAATGGGAAGGGGCAGACAGGCGGCGCGATGACGCGCAGGCGGGCGGGGGCCGGCCTTGGCCGGGGCGGGCGGGGGCGCGGCGGTTGGCAGGTGCCATCATCTCGTCCCTCCGAGCCCGTCAAGTCGGGCCCGCCCCTCGGGGGTCAGCACCCAATGCGGGGTCTGTTCGGGCGGATGGGTGACCGGGGCGACCAACCCTTCGGACTGAAGGCGTTGCAGCTGGCGGGCAACCGGCAGGCCATGGGCTGCCGCGATCATGCCGGCCTCGGCAGGATAGTCGGCATCGCCATGCGCCTCGGCCAGGGCGCGCAGGGTTTCAAGGACGCGCAGCCCCTCGATCTGGCCGGCCAGACGGCGGTCGCGCAGCAGCCGCCAGACCACACCGCGACCGGGGGCCAGCAGCAGCGACAGCGCCGCCAGCGCGGTTGCGACCAGCACCACCAGCGGGCCTGTCGCAAGGCCCCGCGCCCCGGTGCTCAGGACTGCGCCACTGACGCCGGAGACAACGCCGAACGCCGCCGCCAGCGCCACCATCGGCCACAGGCGTGTGACCCACATCCGCGCCGCGACGGCCGGGGCGATCAGCATGGCCGTCATCAGCACGACGCCGACCATCTGCAGCCCCACCACGATGGCCATGGCCATCAGCAGCGTCAGCAAGGCCTCGATCAGCCCGACCGGCAAGCCAAGCGCGCGGGCATAGGGCGGATCGAAGCAGACGGCGGCGATCTCTTTCCAGAAGGCGGCGACCAGCAGGGCCGCCAGCCCCCCGACCACTGCCATCGCCTGCAGATCGCCCGTCAGCATTGCCGCCGCCTGACCGAACAGAAAGGCCGAAAGGCCCGCCGCCCCTGCCCCGCCGACCGCCTGGACATAGCTGAGCAGCACGACGCCGCCTGCAAAGAACACCGACAGCACGATCCCCAGCGCGGCATCGGGCTTGAGCCGGGTGAACCGCCCCACCGCCAGAACCGACAGCGCCGCCAGCCCCCCTGCCAGCAAGGCGCCGACCATCAGCGGCACGACCGACCGGCCAGCCACCAGCCAGCCAAGGCACAGCCCCGGCAGCGCCGCATGGGCCAGCACATCGCCCAGCAGGCTCTGGCGGCGCAGCACGGCAAAGGATCCCAGCATCCCGCCGCTCGCGCCCAGAACGGCCGCCCCCAGCGCGACAACGCCCAGGGTATGATCCAGACCACCGGTCATGCTGCGGCCCCCATCGGGGGGGTGGGGCGCAGACCAGCACGCCCGCCATGGCCAGCGGCCGCCGCCAAGCAACGGCCCTGCGGCTGGCCAAATGCCGGTCCGAACGCGTCAGTCCGGCGGGCCCGGCCGCTTGCCGCAACGGCGCGCGCCCCGGCTTGCCACGGATCGCGCCGCGCCGGCATCAGCGCCACAAAGGGGGCCCGGGGGGCAGCGCCCCCCGGCACGGCCCAAAGCCTTGTGCGGCCCGGAACGGGCCGGGCAAGGCTGCGGGAGCGCCCGCCGCTCATCCCTGCCCCCCGACCAGCGCGACCCGCCCGCCAAAGGCCCGGCGCAGGTTTTCCGGCGTATAGACCTCGGACACCGGCCCCTGCGCGATCACCCGCACGTTCAGCATGACCAGCCAGTCGAAATACTTCTGCACGGTCTGCAAATCGTGATGCACCACGATCACCGTGCGCCCCGCATCGCGCAGCCCTTTCAGCAGCGCGACGATCGCCGCCTCGGTCACCGCATCCACTCCCGCCATCGGCTCGTCGAGGATGTAGAGTTCCGCCTCCTGTACCAGCGCCCGGGCGATGAACACCCGCTGCTGCTGGCCGCCTGACAGGTCCGAGATGGGCCGCGCGGCGAAATCGGCCATCGCCACCGCCTCCAATGCGGCCATGGCCTGCGCCCGTTCGGCCCGGCCGGGGCGGCGAAACCAGCCCAGCCGGCCGTAAAGCCCCATCAGCACCACATCCAGCGCCGTCGCCGGGAAATCCCAATCCACTGTGGATCGCTGCGGCACATAGCCCACGCGCTGGCGCGCCTTGGCATAGGGCAAACCAAAGACCCGCACATGCCCGGCAACCGGCGGCACCAGCCCCAGCGCCGCCTTGAGCAGCGTCGACTTGCCCGCCCCGTTCGGCCCGACCACCGCGCACATCACCCCCGGCGGCACGTCAAGGTCAATGTCCCACAGCACCGGCGCATGGCGATACGCCACCGTCAGATCCTCGACATGCAGCGCGAATTGCGGCTCGTGCAGACCAGCCTGAATCATGGTGTCACCCCGTTGCGTTCGGCCCAGCCGGCCAGGTCCTGCGGCCAAGGCGCCGGCGTGCCCCCCAGCGCCGCGACGATGGTGCGCACATTGGCGCGGATCATGCCGACATAGGTGCCCTCGGCCGTCCCCGGCTGCCCCATCGCATCGGAATAGAGCTGGCCGCCCAGGCCCACCTGCCCGCCCTGGGCCGCCACCGCCTCAAGCATGGCCTGAACCGTGCGCGGGTTGATCGTGCTTTCGACAAAGACCGCAGGCACCCCCGACGTCACCACCTCGGCCGCGACAGAGCGGATATCGGCAACGCTGGCCTCGGATACGGTTGAAAATCCCTGGATGGCGACCTGATGCAGGCCATAGGCGCGCGCGAAATAGCCAAAGGCATCATGCGCCGTCACCAGAACACGGTGCCCCTCGGGAATGCTGGCCAGCGTCTCGCGCACCCAGGCATGAAGCGCCGACAGTTCGCTGTGCAACCGGGCCGCGCGTGCCGCAATATCGGCCTTGCACCCCGGCCGCTCGCCCCCCAGCACATCGGCGATGACCGGAACCAGCCGCGCCCAGATCGACACATCCATCCACAGATGCGGGTCCACCGCCCCATGCGAGGTCAGCAGGATGTCGGCCGGCACCGCCTCTTCGCCAACCGCGACAACCACACGGTCGCGTCGCAGCCGATCCAGCACAGCGCCCAGCCGGCCTTCCAGATTGAAGCCCTCATAGAGCACGACCCTGGCGGCCTGAAGGCGCGAGATGTCCGAGGCGCGCGGCTGATAGATATGCGGATCGCTGCCTGCCCCGATCAGCACCTCGACCGCCGCGCAATCGCCGCCGATGGTCGCCGCCAGATCCCCGATCATCCCGACAGTCGCAAGCACCGGCACAGGCCCATCCGCCGCCCTGGCCCCGCCAGCCAAAGCCAGGACCCCCATCAGCAGCCCAGCAAGACAGACACGTTTCATCGGGTTCTCCACTGCCATGTTGCGATTGATAATCATTCTCAAAATAGAAGCAAGAGCCAAGTTCAGCCTTTCCGCGCGTCCCCAAGGGACACAGCCCCTCGCGAGATACCGCTGTTTGGCGACACCCCCTTGCAATGCCGGGTCGGCATGGCTATCACGCCCTTGCTGGACAGTTGGCCGAGTGGTCGAAGGCGCACGCCTGGAAAGTGTGTAGGCGGGGAACCGTCTCGAGGGTTCGAATCCCTCACTGTCCGCCACTTGACCCTGTGAAAGCTTTCTCCCGATCCGGCTGCGGCCGGATTTTTCCGTTGTTTTCGAGGGTTATGCGGGTCGGGCTGAGCACTGGCCCTTGCGCCAGGGCGCCCGGAAGCGGTCTCTCAGGGCCGATATTCTCTGGACCTGTTGACTGGACGTGCAAAGGTTCAGTTCATGCAAGATGTTGAAATATCATCGTTTCGGTCGATGAAAAGCTGTTGACTTCGACGACAGGGGCTACCTGTCGAGATGGAACGAATATCGAACCTTCGCCAATGAGGCGAGGCGTTCGGAAGATCAGCCCGGGTTGCTTTCAGCACTACTCCAGTCATTCCGTGTGGCGAATGTCGCCTTCGCCGATCTCGATACTGGGCGCGCCAGTTGCCAGCCATGAGACCAGCGCAGAGCAGGTCGCAGTGACCTGGTTCGGCTTTCGCAACGCGCATTCCCATACTGTCGCCACGCGCCACCCATCTGCAATCAGCGCCTCGCATGCCGCACGATCGCGCCTGACATTCGCGGCGAACTTCTCTGCCCAGAACTCGGGGCGGGTCGCGGGCGTGGTCGCGTAACGGCAGCCTTCGTGACGGTGCCAGAAGCAGCCATGCACGAAGATGACGGCCCGGTGCTTCGCGAGGATCATATCCGGCCGACCGGGGACACCCTTTCCATGCAGCCGATACCGGAAGCCGCGCGCGTGCAAGGCGCGCCTCAGCACCATTTCCGGCTTCGTATCCTTGCCCCGTATCCCGGACATCATCCGCGAGCGGGTCTGTCTGTCGACGATGTCCGCCATTTGCCTCCTGGCCTCTGCGTCCGGACCTGGTATACAGCTTGTAATCCGAATTCGAGAGGCCCCTGATTTGCCAGCCACTTTCGGCATCGTCGATCTGTTTGCCGGCCCTGGCGGGCTGGGCGAGGGCTTTTCGTCCCTCGATGTCGGCGGCCACGCGCCGTTCCGGATCGGCATCTCGGTCGAGAAGGAGGCCTCGGCGCATCGTACGCTGACGTTGCGCGCCTTTCTGCGGGCGTATCAGGCGCGTCTCGGGGCGTTGCCGAAGGCCTTCATCGACTTCCACGCCGGACTGATCCCGGAGCCCGACTGGAGCGAGGTGGATGCGGCGGCCTGGCAGCATGCGACGGCGGAGGCGCAATGCCTCGAACTCGGGACGGAGCCGGCTGCCGCCGCCATCGATCATGCCATCGGTGCGCTGCGCCGGGATTTCGACGACACCATCCTGATCGGCGGCCCGCCCTGCCAGGCCTATTCGCTTGTCGGGCGCGCTCGGGCGAAGGGGAAGGTCGGATACGTCCCCGAGGAGGACGAGAGGCACTATCTCTTCCGCGAGTACATCCGCGTGCTCGACCGCCTGCGCCCCGTCGCCTTCGTCATGGAAAACGTCAAGGGCATGCTGTCCTCGACGGTCGAAAGCCGCCTCGTCTTCGAGATGCTGATGGAAGACCTCGCCTCGCTCGGCACCGGGCGGGGGCATCACTACGAGATGCGGGCGATCCGGGTGGCGGACGGCAGGGCCAGTCTGCAGGAGGCCGCACAGTCTTCGGATTTCATCGTCCGCGCCGAGGAATGGGGGGTGCCGCAGCGGCGTCACCGGGTGATCATCGTCGGCATCCGCTCAGATCTGGCGGACAGGGCCACCGGGACGAGTGTACCGGTTTCCGGGGTGACACGGACTGTCGATGACGCCATCGGCATGATGCCGGACCTGCGCAGCGGCCTGAGCCGAGGTCGCGATGACCCGGCGAGCTGGCGGCGAGAGGTCGTCGAGGCCGCCCGGTTGCTGGCAGGCACCCACCGGGGCAAGGAAGACGGGCCGCTGCGCGACGCCTTTTTCGCCGTTGCGACGGGCCTGAAGGATGGACAGCTGGCACCCCGTCTATCGGCATGGCGCCCCGAGGGCTACGGCACGTCGAACGACGAACTCCTCGCCTGGCTGGAGCGCCCTGCGTTGCGCGGTTTCGCCCAGCACGAGACACGCGGGCACATGCCCTCGGACCTCGGGCGCTATCTGTTCGCAGCCGTCTTCGGCGCGGTACGCGGTTACAGCCCCAAGGCCGCCGATTTCCCGCTGTCGCTCAGCCCCGACCACCGCAACTGGCACAGCGGCGTCTTCAACGACCGCTTCCGGGTCCAGCTCGCCGGCGAGCCATCGACCACGGTCACGAGCCACATATCGAAGGACGGCCACTACTTCATCCACCCCGATCCCATGCAGTGCCGCAGCCTGACCGTGCGCGAGGCGGCGCGCCTGCAGACCTTCCCGGACGACTACCTGTTCCTCGGGAACCGGACGCAGCAGTACGTGCAGGTTGGCAATGCAGTGCCGCCCTACCTCGCCCGCCAGATCGCCCAGCTTCTCTTGCGCGGCCTTTCCGGACCGCCGTCTTGCGAACCGCCAGGGACCGAAGCCTCCGAAATGGCTGCTCGCAGCCGCGAGATTTCTTCGGCCAGGACGCCCGCGTCAGAGAGCTTGCCGAGGAGATAGTCGAGAGCGTTACGTTCTCCCCGGTCAAGAGTAGCGTGGCCTTCCTGAAGGGTTTCGAGCGCGGATTGCGACTTCGGTGAAAGCCAACCGCGCTTCCCGGATTCCTGCCTCACTTTCCGGGCAGCATCCGCCATGCTCGACCCCGACATCGAGAGCTCGGCCTCAAGTACCTCAACCTGTTTGCCGTCTTCCGATCGCCTGCCAGGTGCGGCGTCGGGGCTGTCCAGGATCCCCGACGTTCCGCCTCGAGTGGGGGCGGACTGATCGGGCACGCCGAAAACCCCGTCGAGGAAACTGGCGAGATCGCCCCGCGGCAGGTCCGCAAGGGACCTGATCTCGTTGCGGACCCGGATGCGGAGGATCGCGCGACGCATGATGTCCTCCATGGCCCCCTTGCCATGATGGCGCGCAGCGCGGAGCCATGCCTCTGCGACGGCAAGGGCAAGAACGTGATCGCCCCCGATGCTCGGTCGCTCGGTAATCTGCACGAGGGCATCCTCGGTCAGCGCCTCCAGTAATCTCCAACGCTCGGCATGCCCCGGCCCCCGATCGAGTGCACGGCCACGCATCCAGAGCCTTTGGAAGGTATTGCGCACACCTCCGGCGTAGCGCTCTGTCGAGCTGCCGAAGCGCCAGTGGGTGATGTCCGGGGCAATGACAGCGGCAACAAACGCCCAGACATCATCCCGAAGCGCCTCGCCGGTAGTGAAGAGGTCGGATCGAGCAAGCCAGGCTGCGGTCTCGGCATCGAAGCCGGCATGGGACTGCCGGGCACCTTGCTGTCCAAACCCATGTTTCCGGGCAATTGCGACGAGATCCTGCCGCACGGTTGCGAGGGACGCTGGAGGGACGGGTGCGCCTCCGGTCGCGGCAAAGCGCACCTGATCGGGAAGGGCATCGGGGCGAAAGCCGGCCCATGCCGACGGGCCATGCTCGAGGAACCTGCGAACGATGACATCGCAGGCCGGACCGGGCAGTCTTGGAAGCAGAAACGTCATTCCGGAACTCCCGGCTCGGCGAGCGCAAGCATCGTGGAGCGGAAGACGCCCGGACGGCCTTCAAGGACAGAACGGATGAAGGAAGCGTCCTTGCCGGGCCACGCCTTGCGCAGCCACGTTGCGGCCTGGGCGCCGAGTGACCCGGGCTCTGCCGCATCCATCATCGTTTCGGCTTCGGGGTCGGCAAGAAAACGCTCGCAGATCTGACTCATGACATCGCCAAGCAGGAACTGGATCGTGGCCGGGTCCTCGTCCTCGATCCGCTGAAGGGTCTCGCTGGACTTCGCGTTAAGGTAAAGGCGAACCGCTCCGTGGAAGTCTCGCGTCCAGTCCCCAGGCGACCAGTGCAGGTGCCACGGCGCAGCACCCGCAATTCCGCCACCGAGCATCTGCGCGAGGTCCACCGTCTCGATGGGGAAGCGCGGCTCCTCGCCCTCGAGCCTGACCCGAATAGTCTCCGACCAGAGCCGGTCACCGGGATGGTCGGGTGACAGCGCCGAAGCCTCTGTGGGGGCATTCGCCAACAGGAACTCCGTCTGCAGATCGAGGATCATCGAAAGCCGGCGCCCCTCGATGGTCTGATCGAACTCCCAGGACGTGTCGCCCGGTCGGAGGTCCCGGTGCGTGCGGGAGAGGATCAGGCGTGGCAGCCTGCCCTGACCCGTCCCGATCCTAACCGAGGCGGCAAAGGCGAGCTGATCGACGGGAATGCCGAGATCGGACGCTGCCTGGTCGAAGTTCAGGCGAATCGTCCTGCGAACTCGGATGTCGGTCGCGCTGTCCCAGTGAGGAAGGAACTCGCCCGACGCGGACCATTCGACACCGTCCAGCGAAATCTCCCATGCCGACGCTTCCACGGCGGCCTCGGAAAGCGTGAGGAACGGAAACGCGACCCGGCGGTTCATGAGGCGGCCTCTGGTATGACATCCGCATCCGCCGTAACCGCGCAGTCATCCGGCACACGGACACGGATCTCGAACCATCCCTCCCGGCCGCTGAGATCGAGCGTGTTGCCGGTGGTTTCCGCCTCTCCGGCCAGCCACCTGACGGACAGGACGTCGGGCCTGCCGACGGCGTCGTCGGCCGATCCGAGCGTAGCCCCTTCCACGGCGACAGAAGCCGAGGCAATCAGCTTCGCGCCGCTTCGCCGCGTGTCCTGCGTTACCTCCGTCAGGAAGACGGCAATTCGCCCGGCATCGCCCGCCTCGAGACGCTGGAAGACGGGACGACTTGCCCGTGCCCTCGATGGACGCCCACCGCCGGAACCTCCGGAACCTCGCCGCCGACCGGCACCGTCGCCCCCGACGTTTTCGAGCACAGCCCCGAGACGCCCGGCAAGGCGGGCGAGCGGCGGGCCGGATCCGTCCCCCGGCCTTCGCGAGATCGGCTCCATGCCCATCTCGGAAGCGATTTCCTTCAGGCGCTTCAGCGCTATGTTGACGTAGCGCTTCTCGTTCCCTTTCGGCAGGTTGTCGGGAACCCAGTCGTCGTGGGCAGGCGGTTCGGAATCCGCGAAGGCCTGCTCTACCTCATCCTCGTCGCTGGCGATGAATACGCCTGCCCATTCAAGCCGCGCGTCGGGGAGCGGATTGCCCTCGAGATACTTCACGACCAGCTCGACGGGGCGCATCAGTGCAACGTGGTGCATCTGCTCGGGGAAAAGCCGGGCGTCCTCATCTGCAGTCAAGTGACGCCTGAGCGACCGCAGGCCCTTCTCGATCGCGAGCGTCCCGAGGAACTTCTGTGGCCTCTGGGACTCGATCTGCCGAACATCGTTCCCCTTGCGGGCCCGCGCCGCGCTCATCGCCTTGCACAAAAGATCGAACGGGGCGAATTCTTCAGGCGTCGGAACGGGCAGTTCCCGATCCTCCACCATCACCCTGCAAGCAAACCGGTGCTTAGCGGGGGCGTCGCGCATCATCCGCGGCCAGAAGTTCCAAAGCAGTGTCTCGATGATCCGGTTTCCGGTTGCCGTCAGATCGCCCTCGTCGGTCTGGAAGCCGAGGATCATGATCGATGTCCCCGATCGGCCGGGTCCGCGTGCCGGCAGACCGATATGGCCGGCAAGTGCTGAGGCGGCAGCACCCGTTGCCGGATCGGCGATCCCGTCGGCTGGATCCCTGACGCCCCACCAGTGACGGCCTGTGAAGCGCCTCCTCATCCCGTTCTCCGGCTTTTCGAAGGAGCGGCCGACATGGCATGCCATCAGGCGCCGCCCCTCCGGACCGGCTCCGTCGGGCAGCGTATCGACGATGATCGTGCTGCACGCGCTGGCGCGATACAGGGCGACCTTGCCGAAGCCGTAGGTGCCGCCCCCCTGTTCGGTGTCCCGAGCTGTGCCGATATTGCGAAGGAAGTCGATGAAGTTGGTCTGTTCGATTCCCACCGGGATCCGGTCTGATCGTGTCGGGCCGCCAAGGCCCACAGTGCCGAAGTCGCAGATCTCGAGTACGACCGCACTTTCGGCCTCGAGGAAGCCCGAGATCGTGGCGGACGAACGCGGCTCCTCCGGAATCTCGGCAAGGACGACGCTCCGAAGGATGTCGTGCTGGGTTTCCGAGAGAGTCCGCAGCCTGATCAGGATCTCGGGCCCGACGCCCGGTCGCGCGGCGTCGGCAATGTTCTGGACAGATTCCCGGATGACCGTCTGCAACGGATCGAGTGTTGGTGCACCGAGCAGACGGCGGAAGTTCTCGCCGATGTTTCCGGTCGAACCGTAAGGCTCGGAATGGAGCTCAAGCGGGCTCAAGGTCATCCGGACAATTCCTGAAGGAGTGAGGCGAATTCAGCCGGCGGGCATTCTGCGTCAGAGGCATGCCCGAGATCGATCCTGTAGGTCGCATCGACGATACCTGCAGGGATCATCCCTCCGACAAAGCTCGAAGGCACGATCCGGGGAAGACATGGGCCGACACGATAGAGGCGTTCTGCCTCCGCCCTGAATGCGAAACGGTTCCATGCGGCGTCATGCACGTCCGTGCAGCCGACTGCAGCGAGCAGCGCCCGCAGTCCCGCGGGGTCGTCGGCGCGCAGCAAGGCCCTGTCTCCGAGCGAAGCCACTGTGAGAAGGCCGCCCTCGACCGCCTCGAGGACCAGATGCGCAAGGTGCAACGATCCGCCCGCAGGCGGTTCCAACTGATCGATGCCGTTGATAGTGACCTCGCGGGCCCCTGCGCCGAGCGATGCCTTGACCTCCAGCGAGACGTCTCTGGCCCGGAAGTCGTGCCGGTCTCCGGCCGGCCCGCGCCAGCAGCGCCAGGCCGACGGCGAGATGTCAAGGAGCCGGTTCAACACGACCAGCTCGGCCACGAGGCCGACAACCCGCGATCTGTCCATCTCTCTCCCTGCTGGCGGGACGAGAAGTTCGCGGAAGTCATCGAGCGCACCTGCCACTGCCGCGACCCCGTCCTTCCGGTCGGCCAGACGGCGGACGATGTCATCCACGACCTCGCCGAATACGGCTTCGAGATCCGGCGACATGCAGATGACATCGAGAAACCGGATCGCGCGTTGCCCATGCGTGAGAGTCGTCAAGCCGATCTTCAAGGCACTGCCCGTCTCGAGAGCACCGATCTTCTCGCCCGTCACAAGCGGCACCAGCAGCCGCGCTTCCCCGCCGGAACCGATGGCCAGCCGGATCGGCCCCGCCTTCGTCGTTGCGCCAAGAGGCCGCGAGGGGATGCCGAGACCATCTCCGTCGATGTGGCCTGCCCGAAGGACGTTCCAGCGTCCCTGCGGCGGGCTTTCCTGTTCGCTTTCAGACACCTGCCGCCTCCGTCTGCGCGGCCTCCTCTTCCTCGATCGCGGCGAGTTCCTCGGCCGACAGCGGCTGCAGCTCCACCGAGACGAAGTTCCCGCCCTCCGTGACCGATCCGGGGAAGACGATCCCGATGCCGAGCACGTCATGCACGGCATCGAGCGGCACTCTCGCCTTGCTCTCGCGCTCGGGGCGCGAGTCCCGCGCGATGGGATAGAGCAGGAGAAGCGGAACCTGTCCCACCGAGTCCAGCCTCGCCGCCTTCAGTTCCTCCCAGCTTCCGTTGCCTCCGACAGTGTTGCCGCAGTCGAAAACCACATCGCGTCTCGACATGAGCGCCTTGATGTCCGCGATCCCGCTCGTGTCCTTCAACCTTGCGCGGTTGACCGTCCTGACGGAACCGATCGTGCCGAGAGGAGCATCGGAATGGCGACCGCGGCCGGACTCGACGATACCGATGTTCCATGATGAAAGGCGCGGATCCGGCCCGTCGATGAACGGGACCAGCATGGCCGGCAGCAGGTCCGCCTGGGAGGACTCGACGGAATAGGCCTCGAGGAATCTGCGGACCGACGACCTCGGCACGTTGCGCCAGAGCTTGCGCTCCCCTGCGTCCCGATCGCGCAGGCCAAGCGCCTCGATACGGCTGACAAGTTCGCTGCCTGCTGCCCAGTTCCTTTCGAGCAGTCCAGCGTCAGTGTGAGCGAAACGGAACGTCTGGCGATGGGTTCCCCAGTAGCTGACAGCACAGCGCCTCGCGGCGCGCATCTTGTTTGCCGCAGTAATCGCCATGCCGGGAATTGCCCTGATCCGGACCGCCAGGTCCATCGGCGTGAGGTCGCGGAGCCGATACTGCTCGATGTCCTCCCTGATTTCCTGTTCGACGGAGGCAAGCGCCCTGAATCGCAGCTTGAGATCGCTCGGCATCCAGATCCGCGGAAGATCCTCGTAGCCGGGCCGGTAGCCGAACCAGCGTCCCATCTGGAGTAGCGTGTCGTACTGGTTTGCCGTTCGCAGGAAATAACTGACCATCAGGCCTTCGAGGGTCAGGCCCCGAGCGAGGATGGAGCCGCCGACCACGATGTAGGTCTTTGGCCCGCCGGAATAATCGATCCTGTCGTCGCTTGCGCCGTTCTCGACCGGGAACTCGATGCTTTGGAGCACTTCCGGCAGATACCGGAAGACATCTTCCAGTGTGACCGGCTTCGCATCAGTCAGGTCGTCCGGCAGTCGTCCCTGCTCCTCGTCCCAGACCCGACCGAGCCGGGATCCTATGTCGGATGCCGGATCGACAAGATCCTTGCGGTGCACGTCGACCCAGCCCTCGATCAGCGCCGCAACCACCTCGTGCGCACGAACGTAGGCCGATGTGTGCACCAGCATCGTCATGTGCTGGTCCCCATGTCCACGGGCGCGCCGCGCGGCGCAGCATGCGAGGAAGTAGAGGATGGCGGCCTCGAGACTCGGCGTCATGGCAGGCTGGAAGGCGTCACGCTCCTTCCTGCTGCGCGGCTGCAGCCCCGCCTCGTCCTCATCCGGCACGTCGCGGATCATGTCGAGCCCTTCCTCGTCGGGCCGCACGTCCTCTGGGTCGACCGGCGTCTTCCCGAACAGACGCTCGGTGCCGAAGTACCGATCTGGTTTCGGCAGAGCCGTGATGAAGTCCCGTGGATAGAGATCGTCGAGCTCCTGGCCGTCGACACGGTAGGGGTTGATCAGCACATTCGCGAAGGGAGTGGCAGTGTAGCCGACATAGGTAACAGCCGGGAGAAGTCCGAGAAGTTCGCGGATGCGCTGGTTGATGGCCGTCATGTCGAGCTCGCCCCGCGCCGAGTTCACGCTTGCCTGGTCGCATTCGTCGTCGATGACCAGGACCCGGAGCTGCTGCAACACAGCCGGCAATGTCTCCCTGATGGCCTTGCGCAGTTCTCCAAGGGGCGAGACGTTCTTCTTGATGACGGCCAGCTGCGCCTTGTCGGAATGGGAGAGGAAACCGCCCTGAGGCGGAGCCCGGAAATCCCTGTCCACCTCGTTCGACGTGAGCACCTGCCAGTTTAGGGGATTGCGCCGCACGAGGTCGGAATACAATCTGAGCTGGGTCTGATGGCGCAGCTTGTTCGTCAGACCGGCGAGGACGATCACTGTGTCGTAACCTGCATCGAGTGCCTTGGCGATGACGGCCGTCATGTTGGCCGTCTTGCCCGACTGGACGTGGCCGACGACCAGTCCGCGACAGGAGAACTGGCTCCTCGCCGGATCCCGCGGGTTCTCAAGAAGTGAGACCACTTCGTTCGATGCGTCATCAATGCCGCGCACGTCGTCCTCGTGCCACTTCTTCTCGTTAAGAAGGAAGGACTTCACGGCAGGCCAGTGCAGGTCCGACGGTCTCGGGCCGAAGTACCATTCCGGCCGTTTCCTGATCACCGAGTGGCTGTGGAGTATCTCGATCTGTTCGAACTCGCGGGCAACGATGGCGGCGGCTTCGTCGATCTCGCCGGACAGATTAGCTGCAAGCCCGGGGGAGAGGAGGTCGAGTTCGGCGCGAACGGCAGCAACCGCGCTTTCGAGATTGCCATGCCGTGGCAGCGCCTGGCGGATACGTTCAACCAATCCATCAACTTGAGGCCCCGGCACAACGCCCTCCCGACTGAAACGCGAGCAATCTCCAGAGAACTGGATCAAGCCCAAGCAATCACGCGATGATTTTAGGATCAAGACGAGGATTGGACGGGCAGTGTCGAGAATGTCAGAAAGACTTCTTCTGCCGCTCCCACTCCTCCGGGAACCCGTACATCAGCCGGGCCAAGATCACGTCCGGCCCTTGCCGCCCTTCCAGAATTGTATCCACGATGTCGGGTGCGAGGAGCGTGAGGCGCAGAACGCGGGTCATGTAGGAGGGCGCGATGCCCTCGTGCTCGGCCAGTTCGGCGATGGTGGTGAACTCGCCCGACTCCAGCATCCGCTTCCAGCGGAACGCGCGGGCCAGCGCCTTGACCAGCGCGTTGTCGGTCCGCCGCGGTTGCGTGGCGCCCTCGGGCATCTGCATTTCCTTCTTCCCGCCGCGTTTCACGATCCTGAATGGGACGTGAAGCGTGACCGTCTCGGGGATCGGAGCCCCGCGGGTCATGCGGCTTCTCCGATCCCGCCGGCCAGCATCTCTCGCGCGAGGCTGCCGAGCCCGTCGACGCGGAGCCGGACGTTCAGCCCGTCCGTGCCGACTTCCACGCGCTCGACCAGCAGCGCCACGATGCGGGCCTGCTCGGCGGGGAAGAGCTCGTCCCACAGCGGGTCGAGTTGCTGGAGCGCCGCGCGGGCGTCTGCTTCGGTGATGTCGCCGCCCTGCGCTTTTGCGGCCTTCCACGTTCCCGCCACGATCTCCGGCTGGCGGAACACGGCGCGCAACCGGTCGATGACGGCGGCCTCGATATCGCCCGCCGGCACCCGGCCGACCGGGCATGACCCGGCGCCATGCTTCAGCACCGTCTGGCTGACATAGTACCGGTAAAGCTTGCCGCCCTTGCGGGTGTGGCTGGGCGAGAACGCCGCGCCGTCCGGGCCGTAGAGCAGCCCTTTCAAGAGCGCCGGCGTCTCGGCGCGGGTGCGGGCAGCTCGCTTCCGGGGGCTCTCCTGCAGGATGGCGTGGACGCGGTTCCATGTCTCGCGGTCGATGATCGCGTCGTGCTCGCCCGGATAGCTCTGCCCCTTGTGCACTGCCTCGCCGATATAGGCGCGGTTGTTCAGCATCCGGTAAAGAAACTTCTTGTCGATCCGGTTGCCGCGGGGCGTGCGTAGCCCGCGCTTTGCGACCTCCCGCGCCAGTTCCGTGCCCGAGCCGATCTCAATGAACCGCGCGAAGATCCAGCAGACGTGCTCCGCGCGTTCCTCGTCGATCACCAGCTTCCGGTTCTCGACCCGGTAACCGTATGGCGGCACCCCGCCCATCCACATGCCCTTCTTCCGACTGGCGGCGACCTTGTCGCGGATGCGCTCGGCCGTGACCTCCCGCTCGAACTGGGCGAACGAGAGGAGGATGTTCAAAGTCAGCCGGCCCATCGACGTGGTGGTGTTGAACGACTGCGTCACGGAGACGAAGGTTACGCCGTTCCGGTCGAACACTTCGACCAGCTTAGCAAAGTCGGCGAGCGAGCGGCTGAGGCGGTCGATCTTGTAGACCACCACCACGTCGACAAGCCCGTCCTCGATGTCCTCCAGCATCCTCTTCAAGCCCGGGCGCTCGAGCGTGCCGCCCGAGATGCCGCCGTCGTCATACTGATCGCGGACCAGCACCCACCCCTCTGAGCGCTGGCTGGCGATGTAGGCTTCGCATGCCTCGCGCTGGGCGTGCAGCGAGTTGAACTCCTGCTCCAGCCCTTCCTCGGAGGATTTCCGAGTGTAGATCGCGCAGCGGAGTTTCCGGACCATTCCTGATTTCGTAGGGGCCTTCGTCATGTCCGCGCCCTCCGATTCTTCAGGCCGAAGAACACCCAGCCATTCCAGCGCGTGCCCGTGATGGCGCGCGCGATAGCGGACAGCGACTTGTACGGCCGCCCCTGCCATTCAAAGCCGTCGGCGGTGACGGTGACGATGTACTCGACACCTTGCCATTCGCGGAGCAGCCGCGTGCCGGTGATGGGGCGCTCACGGTCGAGGCGCGTGCCGCGCTTCTTC
>NZ_AUCM01000009.1:0-77154 GCF_000429765.1 Gemmobacter nectariphilus DSM 15620
GATCCCGTTCTATGCCTTCACCGCCGCGATCCGGAAGATCATCTATACCACCAACGCCGTGGAGTCGCTGAACCGAGTGCTGCGGAAGACGCTGAAGACCAAGGGCTCCTTCCCGACCGAGGAGGCCGCAACCAAGCTGATCTTCCTCGCCATCCGCAACTTCGAAAAGGGTGGCCGCGCGGTCCGGGAATGGGTTGCGGCCCGCAATCAGCTGGCCATAATGTTCGCCGGGCGCTTCGACGCCTGAACGTATCTGAAAACCGCATGGGCCAGATCAGATACACAGAATTTCAGACACTCCCGAGAACATCTTTCAGGACACCGCCGTGCTGTTCCCCGGCGAAGGCACCCGCCAGCGCACCGTGATCCGCCAGATGGAAAAATTCGAGCCGCTGCTTGCCTCCAAGGTGACCGAACCGGGCGAGGATGCCGGCCTGAACACCCGCCTTGGCCGCGGGATGCGCGCCTTCACCATCCGCGTGGACGGCTCGTCCGGCGTGTCGGGCTTTCTGCGCGCCGGCGACCGCGTCGACCTTTACTGGACGGGCAATACCGCCGGCCTTTCCGATGAACGCGCGGGCGAGATCACCAAGCTGATCGAATCCGGCATCAACGTTGTCGCCATCGACCAGAACACTGATGGCTCGGCCGGTGCCTCGGGCTCTGCCAAGACGGTAACGGTCGAAGTCTCGCCCCAGCAGGTCGCGCGTCTGGCTCAGGCGCAGATGACCGGACGGCTGGCCCTGTCGCTGGTCGGCGTGGCCGATGACACGACAGCTGCGGCTGCCGATGTCGACAAGCGCGGTCTGCTGGGCATCCAGCGCGAAGAGATTGCCCCGGTCGAACAGGCCAAGGTCTGCACCATCCGCACCCGCAAGGGCGCCGAGGTCGTGGAAATCCCGATCCCCTGCACGAACTGATCCTTGCCCCCCGGGCAGCACCGGTCGGCAGCGGTCGCAGGGGTATTTGCAGCAAGATGATGCATCAGGCGCGGCGCGATCCCGGATCCGCCGCGCCTTTTTCCCGTCAGGCAGCGCCCCCAAAGCGCCGCGCGCCCCTTTCGACTTGATACAAATATCCCCGCCGGAGGCATCCGCCACTGGCCACGGGCACCGCCGGTCAAAGCTTGAAGTGCTTCGACAGTTTCAGCCCCTGCCCCTGATAGTTCGACGCGATCCCCGCACCATACAGCGTATCGGGCCGCTCGGTCATGCGCTCATAGACCAGACGGCCGACGACCTGGCCATGTTCCAGAACGAACGGTGCCTCGTGACAACGCACTTCCAGAACGCCGCGGCTACCGCTGCCGCCCGCTGCGCGGTGGCCAAAGCCCGGATCGAAGAAGCCTGCATAATGCACGCGGAACTCACCAACCATCGCCAAATAGGGCGCCATTTCCGCCGCATAGTCGGGGGGAATCGTCACCGCCTCGCAGCTGACAAGAATGTAGAAGGCACCGGGGTCCAGGATGATGCGCCCTTGCGCGCTGCGCACCTCTTCCCAGAACTCCGCCGGATCATAGGCGCCGATCCGGTCAAGGTCGATCACCCCGGTATGCGGCTTGGCGCGGTAGCCGACCAGATCGCCCGTCCTGGGGCGCAGATCGACGGAAAAGCCAAGTCCGCCGGAAATCAGCGGCGCGCCATCGACCAGCGGATCGCGGGTGTGCAGCGCGGCCAGCGCGGCATCGTCCAGCATCGCATCGCCGCGCCGCAGGCGCAGCTGGTTGAGGCGCATCCCGGGCCGGACCAGCACGGAAAAGCTGCGCGGGCAGATCTCGGCATAGAGCGGGCCCGCGTAACCTGCGGGAATCCGGTCGAATTCCACCCCGCCATCGGTGATCGTGCGGGTCAGCAGATCCAGCCGTCCGGTCGAGCTTTTCGCATTGGCAACGGCCGCGACATCCGCAGGCAGCGCCAGCCGCTCCATCAGCGGCACGACATAGACGCAGCCCTTTTCCAGCACCGCACCCTGGGTCAGATCGACCCGGTGCATCTCGAATTCGGCGATGCGGTCGGCCACCTTGCGGCCATGTCCGGCCAGGAACGAGGCGCGCACGCGATAGGCGACCGACCCAAGGCGCAGGTCCAGACTGGCAGGCTGCACCTGTTCTGGGCGCACCTCCGGATCGGCGGCAATGGTGCCGTCCGCGATCATCGCCCGGATCGTCTGTGCCGGCAGAACCCCGTCAGCCATGATCGCCCTTTCCGAAAACGGAACCGCCCGCGCTGCCACAGGGCAGGCGGGCGGTTTCGGTGATGGTCGGGCCGGTGAGATTCGAACTCACGACCTTCCGCCCCCCAGACGGACGCGCTAACCAGGCTGCGCCACGGCCCGACGAGGGGGATACATACCCATATTCTGCGCAGGGGCAAGCGCGAAATCGCATCCGGCGTCGCCTTTAGCGTTCGGGGTGACTCTGGTCCATCCGCGCGCGCAGCGCATGCAGCCTTGCCGCAAGGTCCCGCAAAATGGCGGGGGCGATATCGCCCTGCGCGACCTGCCTCAGACGGGCCGCAAGCGCGCGCATGTCGTGCCGCGGATCCTCGGGCAGGTCGGGAACGGGAACCGATGGCCTCGGCTTGGCGGCGGGTTGCATGAACAATGGCAGCCCGTCGAACGGATCCGGGCGGATCTGCGCGGGCGCCGGAGGCACGCCAGGATCAGGCAACAGATCATCCGAAACCACGGGCAGATCAGACGGCGCCTCAGGCCAGGGCGCTTCGATGTCGGGTTCATTGTCCGCAAAAGCGCCCATATCGTCACCAGGCGGGGGCGTGTCTTGCGGGTCCGGGATGGCGGGCGGCACCTCTGGCGGGGCTGCGGGCCATGGCGCATCGTCCGAAGGCGCGGGCGACAAGTCGCCCGCCGACCCCCTGGCATCGTCCAGCGGTTCGGCCCCATCGACCACAGCGGGGCGTTCGCCAGCCCCATCCTTGTCTTGCGGATCGGGCAGAAGATCGTCGGTCACCTGTGGCTCCTCTGAGGGGGCCAGCGGCCATGACGGCTCGTCCCCGGACAACGCTTCTGTTGCGGCGCCGTGCGGCAGCACCGGGCCGGGGGCGCCATCCTGCGGGTCGGGCACCAGATCATCCGCCACCGCCGGACCAGGTTCCGGGGCGGCGGGCACGGGATCACCTTCGCCCCCGTCCTGCGGGTCGGGCGGCAAGCCTGACGGCCCGGACATTTCGTCGACACCAGATTGCCCGGCTTGCGGGGCGGCCGCGTCATCGGCGGCAGCGTCGGCCGTCTTTCGCGGACCGGGCCAGGGAATCACCCGGACTTCCTCGGGCACTGCGGCGGGAACCGACGCCTCTTGCGTCCATTCTTCCTGCGCCTCGGTCTCCAACCCCGGATCGGCAAGGGCGCAGACATGGCGAACCCCTTGCTCGCGCAGGATTTTCTGCACACCGCGTATGGTCATGCCCTGATCGTGCAGCAAGATCCGGATCCCGGACAGCAGCGCCACATCGGTCGGCCGGTAATACCGCCGCCCCCCGGCGCGCTTGACCGGGCGGATCTGCGGAAACCGGGTTTCCCAGAACCGCAGCACATGCGCGGGCACCTCCAGCAGGTCGGCAACCTCGCTGATCGTGCGGAACGCCTCGGGCGACTTTGCCATCCGCCCGCCGCCCTTCAGCCCTTGCCGGCCGCCACGCGGTCCTTCATCAGATGCGAGGGCCGGAACGACAGCACACGGCGGGGCGAGATTGGCACCTCTTCCCCGGTTTTCGGGTTGCGACCCACGCGAGCCGCCTTGCCGCGCACCGAGAAGGTGCCGAACGAGGAAATCTTGACCGTCTCGCCCGCGACCAGCGCGTCCGAGACATGTTGCAGAACCGATTCAACAAGTTGCGCGGATTCGTTGCGCGACAGGCCGACCTCTCGGAATACGGCCTCGCTCAGATCCATGCGCGTCAGAGTCTTTTCGCCCATACCGTCCCCCCGGTGTTTGGGGCAGCATGGGGCAGCGGATTTTCCGAGTCAATATCAATGACTTGCGGCGGCGCTTTGAAGCCTACCAGCGCAGCACCACGGCGCCCCAGGCAAGCCCGCCGCCAATCGCCTCGGTCACGATCAGATCGCCGGTCTTGATCTGGCCGCGCGCCTTGCCGACCGACAGCGCCAGCGGGATCGAGGCGGCCGAGGTGTTGCCATGATCCTGCACGGTCACGACGACCCGGTCCATCGACACCTGCATCCGCTCGGCGGTGGCGCTGATGATGCGCAGATTGGCCTGATGCGGCACGATCCAGGCGACATCGCCTGCGCTGACACCGGCCTTTTCCAGCGCGGTATGCGCGGTTTCGGCCAGCTTCTGCACCGCGTGCTTGAAGACGGCATTGCCCTGCATCCGCAGATAGCCCGCCTGCCCGTTCGACGACACGCCGCCATCGACATAAAGCAAGTCACGATAGCGCCCGTCGGAATGCAGATCGACCGAGAGGATCCCCCGATCGTCCGAGGTCCCGGCGCCCTCTTCGGCCTCGAGCACCAGCGCGCCGGCGCCATCCCCGAACAGCACGCAGGTGCCGCGGTCGGTCCAGTCCATGATGCGCGAGAAGGTCTCGGCCCCGATCACCAGGACGCGCCGGGCCTGGCCCGACAAGATCAGCCCGTTGGCATTGGCCAGCGCAAAGACGAACCCGGCGCAAACCGCCTGGACGTCATAGGCAAAACCGCTGGTCGTGCCCAGGCCCGCCTGCACCATCGTGGCAACCGACGGGAAGGTGAAATCCGGCGTCGAGGTCGCCACGACAATGGCGTCCAGCTGGTCGGCGGACATGCCCGCATCGGCCAGCGCGGCCTGAGCGGCCCGAATCGCCAGATCTGACGTGGTCTGACCTTCGGCAGCAAAATGCCGCCGTTCGATCCCCGAGCGCGAGCGAATCCACTCGTCACTGGTGTCGATGGTCGCTTCGAATTCGCTGTTGGGCACCACACGTTCGGGCAAATAATGCCCGACGCCCCGGACGACGGCGCGGATAGTCATGGATTGGTCCCGGCTCCTTCACCCTGCCCTGCTGTATCCTGCCCCGAGGCATTGGCAGATGCAACCCGTGCCGCCAGCCGTTCGATGAACCCCGCACGGGCCAGCCGGCATGCCAGCCCGATTGCAGCCTCGACCCCGGTGGCATCGGCCGAGCCGTGCGATTTGACGACCGTGCCGTTCAGGCCAAGGAACACCCCGCCATTCACCCGCCGCGGGTCGATCCGCGACTGCAAGCGCTTGAGCGAGGCCAGCGCCAGCAGCGCCGCGATCTTGGACAAAAAGGTCGCGTTGAACGCCTCGCGCAGGAAATCCCCGACCAGCCGGGCGGACCCCTCGCCGGTCTTGAGCGCGATGTTCCCGGTAAATCCGTCGGTCACGATCACATCCACCCGATCGGACGGAATATCGCTGCCCTCGACAAAGCCGACATAATCGAAACCGCCTGCCGCGGTGGCTTCGGCAATCAGATCCTGCGCGGCCTTCACCTCGGCCCGGCCCTTGTGATCTTCGGTGCCGACATTCAGCAGGCCCACGCGCGGACGCGCCAGCCCAAGCCCGTTGCGCGCATAGGACGCGCCCATCATCGCATATTGCAGCAGATCGGGGGCATCGGCCTTCACGTCGGCGCCGACATCGAGCATGACATTGAACCCGCCGGGGTTCCGGCTGGGCCACAGACAGGCGATGGCCGGGCGGTTGATTCCCGGCATGCGGCGCAGGCGGATCATCGACACCGCCATCAGCGCCCCGGTATTGCCGCAAGACACGGCCGCCGCCGCCTCGCCGCTGCGCACGGCCTCGATGCAGGACCACATCGAGGTGCCCTCGCCATGGCGCATCACTTGGCTGGGCTTGTCCTCCATGGTCACGACACGCGGGGCGTGACGCAATTCGACAACGGCAGAAAGGCCCGGCTTCCTGTCCAGAAGCGGGCCCAGCACGGCCTGATCCCCATGCAGAAGGATGCGGACATCCGGGTTGGCCGCAACCACGGCGGCCACACCGGCGACCACGGCCGAAGGACCGCGATCTCCGCCCATGGCGTCCACCGATATGACCAGTTGCTGCCGTGTCACGACATCTGCAACGCGATCAGTCACTTCCGGTCCGGTGGAACCCATGGAGGAACGCGGTCACGAGGCGTCAGGCAAACGCCTTACGCCGCGTCCTCGTCCAGATCCACTTCGGTCGCGGTCGACACGACTTCGCGCGAATCGTAGTGGCCGCAGGCGCCGCAAACGTGGTGCGGGCGCTTCAGCTCGCCGCAGTTCGGGCATTCGTTGGGGTTCGCGGCGACCAGTGCGTCATGGGCACGGCGCATGTTGCGGCGCGAACGGGTGACTCGGTTCTGCGGAACGGCCATTTCTCAACCTCGGGCTTGTCGGGGACACGCCCCTGATATGCTTGCGAAAATCACGCCGAAACCCAGCTTTAGACCGGGTCGGCGTAACCTGTCTTGCGAGGCGCGGAACATAGACGGATTCTGCGCGGGCGCAAGGGGTTTCTGCCGGTTCACCCCTCCAGCTTGCCTTTCAGCGCTGCCAGTCCGGCAAAGGGGCGCATGGCCTCGTCGGTCAGGGGCTCGGCGCCCTTTTCGGTGAACACCGCCTGCCTCAGCTCTGCCCCCGGCGCACGCGGATAATCCGGCAGTGCCAGCGCCAGCGACTCGACCATCACCGCCCACAGGTCGACCGATTCCGGCAAGGGCTCGCGGGTGTCGTCCTCGGGCATCTCGACCTCGTCCCCCTCGGGATCGGTCATGCCCGCGACATAGACACGCGCAACCGGCACATCCAGCGCAAAGGGAACCGGGGCCAGCGTCACCACGCAGGCCTGATCGCCCTGCGCCTCCAGCCGTGCCTCAAGTGCGACATCGGCGCGCCCCCTCGGGCGCAGCTCCCCCTGAAAGCGCAAGGCCGTCAGCGCAAGCAGCCCCAGTTCTGCGGCCAGTTCGGCCCGTTCCTCGGCGTCGGGCTCCAGCTCGAACGGGCGGCGCCGGTTGCCTGTCAGCTCGGCAGTTCGGATGCGGATGGCAGAGCGGTCGGTCATGGCGGGCCTCCCTATGGGGCGCGGTCTTGCTTGAACCGCGCCGAAACCTTCTGTAAGCCGGATATGAGGCTTCGGCAGTCAAGACAAGAGGACGGCGATGGTCAAGGCGAAAACCGGGTTGCGCATGGCTCTGGCAGGGCTGGCGCTTCTGGCGCTTGGCGCGTGCGCCGAGGTGATCCGCAATCACGGCTATACCCCGTCGGACGAAGACCTCTCCGCGGTCACTGTCGGCAAGGACACGCGCGAGTCGGTCACGGCCAAGGTCGGCCGGCCATCCGCAGGCGGCCTGATGGCCGACAGTGGCTGGTACTATGTGCAAAGCCGCTGGTCCCACAAGGGCGCCCGCGCGCCCCAGGAAATCGACCGTCAGGTCCTGGCGATCAGCTTCGATGCGCGCGGCCAGGTCAGCAACATCGAACGCTTCGGGCTGCAGGATGGTCAGGTCGTCGCCCTGTCGCGCCGCGTGACCGACACCAACATCAAGGGCGTCGGCTTCATCCAGCAGATGATGGGCAACTTCGGACGCTTCAACCCCGGCCAGTTCATCCGTCAGGGCCTCTGATCCGCCCGCCGCGCCCGCGGCAAGTGCCGGATGCCTCCGGCGGGGATATTTGCATCAAGGCGAAAGGCAGTGGTGCGCCGCGCCCTGCTTTCACCTTTCTGCAAATACCCAAGGGCGCCCGCCACAGGCGCAAGCCCTGCATGACGCGGCGCCTGCATCATCTTGCCACAAATACCCATGCGACAGTCAGACCGGGCGCCGCGCCGCGCCGCGATCAGCGCGCCCTGCCCGCCATGAACCGCGCCAGCCGCGCAAGACCTTCCTCGATATCCGCCGTCGCGCGGGCATAGGAAAAGCGCAGGGTCTGGTGACCTCGGTCCGGGTCGAAATCCAGCCCGGGCGTCACCGCGACCCCGGCACCATTCAGGATATCGGCGGCCAGCTTGCGGCTGTCATCGGTCAGGTCGGACACGTCAGCATAGATGTAGAACGCGCCATCGGGCGGCGCGATGCGGGAAAAGCCTGCCAGCGGCAAGCGCTCCAGCATCAGGGCGCGGTTGGCGGCATAGACGGCCCGGTTTTCCTCCAGCTCGTCGATGCAGTCCAGCGCGGCAAGGGCCGCGATCTGGCTGGCATGGGGCGGGCAGATGAACATGTTCTGCGCCAGCCGCTCGATGCGGCGGACCTGATTTTCGGGCACCACCATCCAGCCGACGCGCCAGCCGGTCATCGAGAAGTATTTCGAGAACGAGTTGATCACGCAGACATCGTCGGTCACGTTCAGCGCGCTGACGGCCGGGGTCTCGTAGTGCAGGCCATGGTAGATCTCGTCCGAGATCAGCGCGATGTCGCGCCCTGCGCAGTGGTCGGCCAGCGCCGCCAGTTCCGCCTTGCCCAGCATCGTGCCCGACGGGTTGCCCGGCGAGGCGACGATCAGCCCGGCAAGCCCTTCGGGGATTTGCGCGGGCACCGGCTGGAACCTTGTGTCCGGCCCGGTCGGAATGCCCACCGCCTGCAAGGACAGCGCCTTGAGGATATGGCGGTAGCTGGGATAGCCCGGCAGCCCCATCCCCACCCGCTCGCCTGCATCGAAGAAGGCGGAAAAGGCCAGCAGGAAGGCCGAGGACGATCCGGCCGTCACGATCACCCGCCCCGGATCCAGATCGACGCCATACCAGCGCTGATACAGGGCCGCGATGCCGCGCCGCAGCTCGGGCAGGCCAAGCGCCACGGTATAGCCCAGGGCATCGGCCTCCATCGCGGCCGCCAGGGCCTTGCGCGCGCCGGCGGGGGCGGGGGTGCTGGGCTGGCCGACCTCCATGTGGATGATGTGGCGCCCTTGCGCTTCCAGCGCCCGCGCGGCCTCCATCACATCCATCACGATGAAGGGATCGACATCGCCCCGGCTTGAAACCCGCATGTTCTGCCCCCTATGGTGCGCCTGACTTTCGGCCTTTTTCCGCGCAGGCTGCGCCGGGTCAAGGGCCGATCCCCCAATTCCGCCGGGCCTCCGGCTGTCCAACCGGAGCTGTCCATGCGTTTTCTGCCTGCCCTTGCCCTCTGCCTTGGCCTTGCCGCGCCCGTCTCGGCGCTGGATCTGACCGCGATGACCGATGCCGAGCGTGCGGCCTTTGGCCAGGCTGTGCGCGGCTATCTGCTGGAAAACCCCGAAGTGCTGATGGAGGCCATCGGCATTCTGGAACAGAAGCGCGAGGCCGATCAGGTGGCCAGCGACCTGAAAATCCTGCGCGACAATGCGGCGGCGATCTATACCAGCCCGGCCGACTGGGTGGGCGGCAATCCCGAAGGCGATGTGACGGTGGTCGAGTTCCTCGACTATCGCTGCGGCTATTGCCGCAAGTCCTGGCAAGAGGTCGAGCAACTGGTCGAATCGGATGGCAACATCCGCCTCGTGTTCAAGGAATTCCCGATCCTGGGCGAGGATTCGCTGGCCTCGTCGAAATTCGCCATCGCGGTGCGCAAGCTGGCCGGGGACGAGGTCTACAAGAAGGCCCATGATGCGCTGATCTCGCTCAAGGGTCCGGCCAATGCCGAGGCGCTGGACGATCTGGCCGCCGAACTGGGCCTTGATGCGGCCAAAGTGTCGGCCGAGATGGAATCGGATGCGACCCTGGCGATCATCCGAGCCAACCACGAGCTGGCCTCGCTCTTGCAGATCAATGGCACGCCGACCTTCGTGATCAACGAGACGATGGTGCGCGGCTATGTGCCGCTGGACGGGATGCAGCAGATCGTCGCGGGCCAGCGCAGCAAGGCGAACTGACCGGGCCGCTCACCCCTGCGTGATCGTTAGCGCAAACCGGCGGCAACCCTCCGCCTGTTTGCGTTAACACCATGATTTTCCGAGGAATCCATGCTTCCGCATCGGACGGATCCGGTGTATCGGGGCGCCATTGGCTTTCTCATGGAGACGCGCATGACCATTACCATCGGCATCAACGGTTTCGGCCGCATCGGCCGCTGCACGCTGGCCCATATCGCCGAGGCTGCGCGCAATGACGTGCAGGTGGTCGCGCTGAACGCCACCGGCCCGATTGAAACCAATGCCCATCTGCTGAAATACGACAGCGTGCATGGCCGCTTTCCGGGCACCATCCGGGTCGAGGGCAACACGATGGATCTGGGCCAGGGCCCGATCCGCGTGATGTCGACCTACAACCCCGACGAACTGGACTGGACCGGCGTCGATGTCGTGCTGGAATGCACCGGCAAGTTCAATGACCGCGACAAGGCCGCCGTTCACCTGACCCGCGGCGCCAAGCGCGTGCTGGTGTCGGCCCCGGCCAAGAAGGCCGACAAGACGGTCGTTTACGGCGTGAACCACACCGAGCTGCTGCCCGAGCATCTGGTGGTCTCGAACGGCTCGTGCACCACGAACTGCCTGGCGCCGCTGGCCAAGGTGCTGAACGATGCCATCGGCATCGAGTCGGGCATCATGACGACGATCCATTCCTACACCGGCGATCAGCCCACGCTGGACCGTCGCCACAGCGACCTTTACCGCGCCCGCGCGGCGGCCATGGCGATGATCCCCACCTCGACCGGCGCTGCCAAGGCCCTGGGCGAAGTGCTGCCGGAACTGGCAGGCAAACTGGACGGCACCGCGATCCGCGTGCCGACCCCGAACGTGTCCTGCGTCGATCTGACCTTCTATGCCGCCAAGGACGTGACCGTGGCCGACGTGAACGAGATCATGCGCGAGGCGGCGGCCGGCCCGATGGGCGCCGTGCTGGGCTATGATCCGGAGCCGAAGGTTTCGATCGACTTCAACCACACGACGCAATCCTCGATCTTCGCGCCGGAACAGACCAAGGTCACCGGCAAGCGTCTGGTGCGCGTGCTGTCCTGGTATGACAACGAATGGGGCTTCTCGGCGCGCATGGCCGATGTCGCCGCCGCCATCGGCCGTCTGGTCTGAGATCACACGAGATGATCGGCAAAGGGGGCCCCTGCGGCCCCCTTTTGCTTGCCTGCACCCTCTAGGCACCGTAACCCTTGGGGCGCCGGCCCCCCCTTGGGAACAGACACCATGACCAACACGCTTGCCATCGTCCTGGTGGCCCTGATCCTGATCGGAATGGGCATCGACTACATGACGGGCACCGGCGCGACGCTGTTTCTGGCGCGGCGGTTTCTGGATCTGGTCGATTGGGTGGTGTTCTGGCGCTAGGCGCGCCTGCGGCAGCGCATCAGCCCCGCCATGGGCCGGGGCAAAGGGCTGCGCTGCGGGCGCCGCCCCCTGCCGCCACAAGGTTTACTGCGCCGGGAACACCGCCGACAGCGGCGCAAGCGCCAGCGTGGCCGCCCGCCCCTCCAGCGCCCATTCCAGCACGGCGGTGATCGTCTCGGGGCGTGCGCGGCCCACCACGATGGCCCGCCCGTCCTGCTGGGCCTTGAAGGCGGCCCGGTCCAGATAACGGCGGATCACTGCGGCACTTTCGTCCTTGGCATCAAGCTCGCGGAAGATGATGGCCGCCGGCAGCCCTTCGCGGCGGGCGACCTGATCGGCAGCGTTCAGGCCACGGTCCATCGAGACCATCCCGAACCCACGGGCTGCCAGCGCCGGAACCAGCGCGCTGGCCCAGGCGCGGTCACCCTGGGCCGAGGTCTCGCGCAGGTCGGCAATGGCCAGCGCCCCCGGAAAATCGGCCGACAAGGCCTCCATCGCGACTTCCATGTCGGCAGCGGCCCCACGGCGCGGCAGGGCGGTTGCCGGCAGGGCGACCTCTTGCCCCGCAGCGCGCCACAGCGCCGCACGCTCGGCCGCGTCGGGCAAGGCGGGGTCCACGATCAGGGTCAGCGGAAGATCGCTGGCCGCAAGCGTCGACAGATCGGCAATGGCCCCGCCCTGGTCCAGCAGCAGGATGGCAAAGGGCGGCTTGTTGTCCGGGTTGGCAAAGGCGCGCGCATTGCGGCGCAGCGCACCTGCGGGCGGGGCATCCGGCGCCACTTCGGCCGCCGGCACAATCGTCGGCAACCGGCCGGTGCGAACCCCGTCGACCGCACCATTGAAGCCAGGCTCGGGCCGGCTGGCAGGCTCTGCCGGGACATCAGTAACGGCCGCCGCTTCGGGCTTTGTCGCGTCAGTCGCAGCCTGCGGCGGAAGCGGGGCAGGCGGCAGGATGCGCGGCCCGTCGTCTGCGCGCTCGGCTTCGGCCATGGCCGGGGCCGCAGGCCTGCGCGCATCCGGCGCCGCATCGGTCGAGGGCAGCACCGGCGCCACCCCTGCAGGATGCGCCGGCTGGGTCAGCGCGGCTGGCGGCGCGGCCGGCATCGGCGCAACCGGGGTTGCAGCGCCCTCGGCCCCGGCAACATCCTGGCCCGCCACCTCGGGCGCAGCCGGTGCCCCGCCTTGCGGCAAGGGCGCCTCGGGCGCGATGGCTGCGGGGGCGGCCTGCGCGCTTTCGGACGGCGGAGGCAGGATCGGGGCCGGTGCCGTCTCGGGCGCCCGTTCCTCGGCAGGCGCGGCGGTCGGCTCCGGGGCGGCTTCGGGCGCGGCCTTGGCTTGCGGGGCAGCTTCGGTCGGTGCAGCCGTCGCCGTCTCGTCCACGCTCGGGGCAGCAGGTTCGGCGGCAGGGGGTTCGGCCGGCGGCGTCTGCGGGGCAGGCGCAGACGCCGCCTCGACGCCCTGGACGGCGGGCGCATCAACCGGGCCCGGCATCGCAGGCCGCTGCGGCAAGGGCGAGGTCAGCGAGACCGCCCCCAGCACCACCACGACCAAAGCCACGCCCGAAACCAGCCCTGCCAGAATCCCCCGGATCACCGCTTCCTCCTGCCTCAATTCTTCGTGGGCCACCCGGAATATCCGTCCCGAGGCGGTCTTGACGCCCTGCCCACGCTGCGCGCATCTATAGCGCGACATCGGACGGGGTTCACCCCCTGAATGCGCCACCAGGCGCGGCTAGGCCATGGGGGAATGGCATGATCCTGCTGATCGACAACTACGACAGCTTCACCTTCAACCTTGTCCATTATTTTGGCGAACTGGGGGCCAAGGTAAAGGTCGTGCGCAATGATGCGCTGGATGTGCAGCAGGCGATGGCGCTGCGCCCGGACGCCATCGTCCTGTCGCCCGGCCCCTGCGATCCGGATCAGGCGGGCATCTGCCTGCCCCTGACCTTGGCCGCCGCCGAGGCGCGCCTGCCGCTCATGGGTGTCTGCCTGGGGCATCAGACCATCGGCCAGGCCTTTGGCGGCAAGGTGGTGCGTGCCCCGCAGATCGTGCATGGCAAGACCGACCTGATGCACCACCAGAATACGGGGGTGTTCGCGGGCCTGCCGAACCCCTTGCGCGCCACGCGCTATCATTCGCTGGTCGTGGACCGCGCCAGCCTGCCGGACTGCCTTGAAATCACCGCCGAGACGGGCGATGGCCTGATCATGGGCCTGCGCCACCGCGAGCTGCCCATCGAAGGGGTGCAGTTCCACCCCGAATCCATCGCCTCGGACCACGGACACGACATGCTTCGCAATTTCCTGAACACCGTGGGGGTGCCCGCATGAGCCAGGCCCTCAAACCCCTGATCGCCGCCGCCTGCACCCGCCCCCTGACCCGGGAGGAGGCCGAGGCCGCCTTTGGCATCCTGTTCGCGGGCGAGGCAACGCCGGCCCAGATGGGCGGTCTGCTGATGGCCCTGCGCACCCGGGGCGAGACGGTGGACGAATATGCCGCCGCCGCCAGCGTCATGCGATCGAAATGCGTGCGCGTGACGGCCCCCGAAGGCGCCATCGACATCGTGGGAACCGGCGGCGACGGCAAGGGCACGCTGAACATTTCCACCGCCACCTCGCTGGTCGTTGCCGGCGCGGGCGTGCCGGTCGCCAAGCATGGCAACCGCAACCTGTCGTCGAAATCCGGCGCAGCGGATGCGCTGACCGAACTTGGCCTGAATGTCATGGTGGGCCCCGAGGTGGTCGAACGCTGCCTGACCGAGGCCGGGATCGGCTTCATGATGGCGCCCATGCACCACCCCGCCACCCGCCACGTCGCCCCCGTGCGGCTGGAACTTGGCACGCGCACCATCTTCAACATCCTCGGGCCGCTGACCAACCCGGCCGGCGTGCGCCGCCAGCTGACCGGCACCTTCGCCGCCGAGCTGTGCCGCCCGGTGGCCGAGACGCTGGCCGCGCTTGGCGCCGTCAAGGCCTGGATCGTCCATGGTGGCGATGGCACGGACGAGCTGTCGATTGCCGCCCCCTCGACCGTTGCCGCGCTGCATGGCGGGATCGTGACGGAATTCACCGTCTCGCCCGACGATGCCGGTCTGCCGTGGCATCCGTTCGAAAAGCTGCTGGGCGGCACCCCGGCGGAAAACGCGGCCGCCCTGCGCGCGCTGCTCGATGGCGAAACCGGCGCCTACCGCGATGCGGTTCTGCTGAACTCGGCCGCCGCGCTGGTGGTGGCCGACCGCGCCGCCAACCTGCCCGAAGGCGTCGCGATCGCGCGCGACTCGATCGACAGCGGCGCGGCCAAGGCCCGGCTCGACATCCTGCGCCGGATCACCCCGGCGCAATGACCCGGCCCGAACCGCCCGCCGGCTGGGCCGACCTGCCGTTCTTTCAAGTCCAGTGGCCCGCCCTGTGGGACCGGCTGGCGGCCAACCCCGGCTGGCAACCCGCGCCCGATCTTATCTTTCGCGCGCTTGCCCTGTGCCCGCCGCAACAGACGCGGGTGGTGATCCTGGGCCAGGATCCCTATCACACCCCAGGCCGCGCGACCGGCCTTGCCTTTGGCTTTCCGCCCGGCACCGCGCCCCGCGACAGCCTGCGCAACATCCTGACCGAGGTTGCCAGCGATACCGGCCATGCCGCCCCGCCTGCCGATCTGACCGGCTGGGCACGGCAGGGCGTCTTGCTGCTGAACACCGTGCTGACCGTGCCCATTGGCCAGGCGAACGGCCACAAGGGCTGGGGCTGGGAGCCGCTGGTCGCGCAGGTGCTGGACCGCCTGGCCACGACCGGCCCGCGCGCCTTCCTGCTGTGGGGGGCACCGGCGCAGAAACTTTGCGCCAGACTTCCGCGCGACGGGCACCTGTTCCTTGAAAGCCCGCATCCCTCGCCGCTGGCCGCCTATCGCGGCTTCTTCGGCTCGCGCCCCTTCAGCGCCGTCAACCGCTGGCTGGCACAGCAGGGCCAGCCGGAAATCGACTGGTCGGCCTGACCCTTCACCTTGCCGCAAATACCCTCGGGAGGGTCCAGGGAGGGCAGACAGCCCTCCCTGGCGGGGAGCGCGAGGGGCTGGCCCCTCGCTTCCCCCAAGGCTTCCATTCCTGGCGCTCACGCGCTACTCACGAGGAAAGGAGACCGTCCATGACCACGATCCTCGACCGTATCAAGGCCTACAAGCTGGAAGAGGTCGCCGCCGCCAAGGCCGCGCTTTCGCTGTCCGACCTCCAGGATCAGGCCAAGGCGGCCCCCGCCCCGCGCGGCTTTGGCGCGGCGCTGACCCGTGCGGCCCAGAAAGGCTATGGCCTGATCGCAGAAATCAAGAAGGCCAGCCCGTCCAAGGGCCTGATCCGCCCCGATTTCGACCCGCCTTCGCTGGCCCGCGCCTATCAGGCCGGGGGCGCCGCCTGCCTTTCGGTGCTGACCGATGGCCCTTCGTTCCAGGGCGCGCCCGAATTCCTGACGGCCGCGCGAGAGGCCTGCGATCTGCCCTGCCTGCGCAAGGATTTCCTCTATGACCCCTGGCAAGTGCTCGAGGCGCGCGCCTGGGGGGCCGACTGCATCCTGATCATCATGGCCTCGGTCGATGATGCCCTGGCCGAAGAGCTGGAAACCACCGCGATGGATCACGGCATGGATGTGCTGATCGAAATCCACGACCGCGCGGAACTCGACCGGGCGCTGCGGCTCAAATCACCGCTGATCGGCATCAACAACCGCAACCTGCATACGTTCGAAACCAGCCTCGACGCCACGCGCGATCTGTCGCGCCGGGTGCCCGAGGATCGTCAGGTCGTCTCGGAAAGCGGGCTGTTCACGCCGGACGATCTGGCCGACATGGCACAATACGGGGTGCGGCGCTTCCTGATCGGCGAATCGCTGATGCGGCAGGCAGATGTCGAGGCTGCAACCCGCGCGCTGCTGGCCCGGCCGCTGACGGCACATGGCGGGGTCTAGATGCTGACGCATTTCGACACCAAGGGTCAGGCCCATATGGTCGACGTGTCGGACAAGGCCGTCACCGCACGCACCGCCATAGCCCGGGGCGCGGTGCGGATGACCGCCGACACCCTTGCCCTTGTCACCGAAGGCCGCGCCGGCAAGGGCGATGTGCTGGGCGTTGCACGGCTGGCCGGGATCATGGGGGCCAAGCGGACCTCGGATCTGATCCCGCTGTGCCACCCGCTGCCCGTCACCAAGGTCTCGGTCGAGCTGACCCCCGACCCTGCCCTGCCCGGCATCCGCATCGAGGCCACCGTCAGGACCACCGGCCAGACCGGCGTCGAGATGGAGGCGCTGACCGCCGTGTCGGTCGCCGCCCTGACGATCTATGACATGCTCAAGGCGGCCGAAAAGGGCATGGAGATCGGCGCGATCCACCTTGCCATGAAAGAGGGCGGCAAGTCCGGCCGCTACGAGGCGCCATGATCCCGGTGGCCGAGGCACTGGCGCGCATCCTGTCCCTCGCCGGGCCTCTGGGGACCGAAACGGTTCCGCTTTCCCAGGCTTCGGGCCGCGTGCTGGCGGCCGATGCCGTGGCGCGCCGCGCCCAGCCGCCCTTTGCGGCTTCGGCGATGGATGGCTATGCGCTGGCCGACCCCCCTGCCCCCGGTCAGGTCTATCGCGTGATCGGCACCGCCCAGGCAGGGGCCGCCTATGGCGGATCGGTCGGCCCCGGACAGGCGGTGCGCATCTTCACCGGCGCGCCGGTGCCGCAAGGCGCCACCAACGTGGTCATTCAGGAAGACGTGACGCGCGACGGTGCGCGCATCATCATTGCCGAAACCCTTGGCGATGGCCCGAACATCCGCCC
The DNA here is from genome assembly GCF_000429765.1 of Gemmobacter nectariphilus DSM 15620. GTDB lineage: Bacteria > Pseudomonadota > Alphaproteobacteria > Rhodobacterales > Rhodobacteraceae > Wagnerdoeblera > Wagnerdoeblera nectariphila. Next base: position 17,044 of record NZ_AUCM01000009.1, read on the forward strand.
GGCCGGGGCCGATTTCGCCGCCGGCCACCGCCTTGCTGCGCCCCGGCGCCTGCGGCCCGCCGATCTGGCATTGCTGGCCGCGATGAACTGCTCGGACCTGACGGTCACCCGCCGGCCCGAAGTTGCCTTCATCGCCACCGGGGACGAGCTGGTCATGCCGGGCGAGGTGCCGGGGCCGGACCAGATCGTCGCCTCGAACATCTTTGCCCTCAAGGCCATGGCCGAGGCCGAAGGCGCCCGCGCCCGCATCCTGCCCATTGCGCGCGACAGCGAAGCCGCGCTTGCCCAGATGCTGGACATGGCACGCGGCGCCGATGTCATCGTCACGATCGGCGGCGCCTCGGTCGGCGATCACGATCTGGTGGCAAAGGTCGCGGCGGCCTCGGGCATGCAGCGCGCCTTCCACAAGATCGCCATGCGCCCCGGCAAGCCGCTGATGTCCGGGCGGCTGGGGGATGCGGTCATGCTGGGCCTGCCTGGCAATCCGGTCTCGGCCATCGTCTGCGGGCATCTGTTCCTGCTACCGCTGCTGCGCGCGCTGCAAGGCCTGCCCGATCCCGCGCCGCGCCCCTTGCAGGCCCGGCTTGCCTGCGATGTGCCGGCGAACGGGCAGCGCGCGCATTACATGCGCGCCTCTCTCGCCCAGGGTGATGGCCTGCCGCTGATCGACCCGTTCCCCGATCAGGACAGCGGCCGCCTGACCCCGCTGGCCGAGGCTTCGGCCCTGCTGATCCGGCCTGTGGGCGATCCGGCACGCCTGGCGGGAACCCCGGTCGACTACTTCCCCTTGTAGACCCGAGCCGGGTTGACACAAAACGGGAACGGTGACAGAACATAGCGGAACCTTTTGTCGCGGGGCGCCGGGATGCTGACACGCAAACAGCTGGAACTGCTCGATTTCATTCGCCTGCGGATGGAGGCGGATGGCGTCCCCCCCTCGTTCGACGAGATGAAGGATGCGCTGGATCTGAAATCCAAATCGGGCATTCACCGGCTGATCACGGCGCTTGAGGAACGTGGCTTCATTCGCCGTCTGGCCCACCGCGCCCGAGCCATCGAAATCGTCAAGCTGCCCGAGGCAATGGAAAAGCCCGGCTTCCGCCCCCGGATCGTGGCCGAAACGCCGCCCCCCCCGCCCGGCGCCCTGCCGGTCGAGGCGATCCATGCGATGGAACTGCCGGTCATGGGCCGCATCGCCGCCGGTGTCCCGATCGAGGCGATCAACCATGTCTCGCATCACATCGCCGTGCCCGGCTCGATGCTGTCGGGCAATGGCCAGCACTATGCGCTTGAAGTGCGCGGGGATTCGATGATCGAGGCCGGGATCAACGATGGCGACGTCGTGGTGATCCGCGAACAAACCACGGCCGAGAACGGCGACATCGTGGTCGCTCTGGTCGAGGATCAGGAGGCAACCTTGAAACGCTTCCGCCGCCGCGGCGGCATGATCGCGCTCGAGGCGGCAAACCCGGCCTATGAAACCCGCGTCTACCCTGACCACGCCGTCAAGGTGCAGGGGCGTCTGGTCGGCCTGATCCGCACCTATTGATCCTGGTGTGGCAACCGGCGGCCGCGACGGTCGGGTCTGGCCGATGCGCGTTCGTCGGTCCGGATGTATCCTCCGGGGATCAGCGTGCACGACCACAATGGGGGGCTGTCCCCGCGTGTTGGCCTTGTGTTGAACGGCCCGAGGGTCGGCCCCTGCCCCCCGGGGGGGGGCAGGCGATACCATCAGCGAAAGTTGGCCGGGGTGATGCGGCGCTCGGCCTGATCTTTAGCGGCGGCCAGCGCAAGATTTGACCGAACAGCGGGCTTCGGCGGGCCGTCTTTGACCGCGCCACACCTCAAGGCTGTGCAAGTGTCACCTGACCGGCGGGCGCTTGCTTCTGCTGACCGCAGAGCGGTCTGAGCCGTTTCGCCAGCGGGTCGCGCGACAGTGACCTGCTTTGGCCGCGCTTGACCCGTGGGCCGACTGTCGGGGGCCGAAGGCTGGCGATCCTGCACCAGGGGCGGGCGGGGCTTTGCCTCGGCAACCTGCGGCATCGGTGCTGTCCAGTCGATATCTGCGGTCCCCGGCGCGGGCGCCATGCCGGACCATCGGCGCGGCGACAGGGGGCGGGTCGCATGGATGACCAGCCCGCCCTGGCCGTTCGGCCGGATCGCCAGCGGTCCGGTGCGCGCCAGACGGGTCTGGTCGATCACCCGGCAACCGGCGGGCGGTGGCTGCGCCAGCCGGGCGGCGATCACCACCAGATCAACCTCGGCGCAGACGGCCGGCAGGCGGTCCGGTGCCGACTTGCCGGTCAGCACCGCGCCGCGCACCCCGGCCAGAGCGAATCGCCGATCCCCCTTGGCACCGGAAAAGCCGGGCCGCGCAGCCGCCCCCTCTTGCCCGGCGGGATCGCCATCGTTTTCCAGCCAGGTGCGGGCCGCGAACCCGTTGCCGCGCGGGGTGGACAGCGCCCGCCCCTCTGGCCCCATCAGCCCGGCCAAGCCGCCATCCGAGGCGATCAGCAGCACAGGCCGATCCCCGTGCCACAGCAGCAGCGCGGCCAGAACCGGCAGCAGGCCCGCAGCTCGCGCGCGCCCGCGCAGCAACACCAGCGCGGCGCCCCCCAGACCCATCACCGGCAGAACCCAGGGCGCGGGCGAGGCAATCATGGTGACCGCCCCCTCCCACCCCGCCACCATGCGGGCAATGGCCAGGATTGCGCCCGTCCCCAGTTCCAGCAGCCACAGTACCGGCGCAGCCAGCCCCAAGGGCGCCAGCACCGCCGACAGCACCGCCGCCGGCATCACCAGCACCCCCATCAGCGGCGAAGCCAGCAGGTTGGCCACCAGCCCGTAATCGGTGAACCTGTTGAAATGCACCGCAGCAAAGGGCGCCGAGGCAAAGCCCGCCAGCACCGAGGACAACAGCAGCACGGCCACCGGCCGCAGCCAGCCCGGCAACCGCCCCGGCGGCGCCAGCCGGTTGAACAGCTCAAATCCCGAGACCAGGGCGGCCGTCGCGGCAAAGGACATCTGGAACCCCGGCTCTGCCACTGCCTCGGGCTGAACCAGCATGATCACGACCGCCGCCATGGCGACCGATCGCAGCGAAATCGCCCGCCGATCCAGCAGCACGGCCCCCAGCATCAGGGCGACCATGACAAAGGCGCGCGTGGTGGCCACATCGCCCCCCGACAGCACCAGATAGACCGCCGCCACCGCCAGCGCGACCACCGCCGCCACCTTGCGCGCCGGAATGCGCAGCGCCAGCGGCGGGATCAGTGCAAGCCCGCCCCGCAAGGCCCCAAAGACAAAGGCCGCCAGCAGCCCCATATGCACCCCGGAAATCGACACAAGGTGATAGAGGCTGGAATCGCGCAGCGCCTGCACCGCCTCGGCCCCCATGCCGGACCGATCGCCCGTCATCATCGCGGCGGCAAAGGCGCCCGGCTCGCCGGGAATTGCGGCTTGCAAGGCCGCCGACAGATACATCCGCATCCGCGCAACCTGCGCATCCCACAGCCCGGGCGGCGACTGCGCCAAGGCAGGCGTGCGCGTATAGCCCACCGCCCCCAGCCCGCGAAACCAGGCCAGGCGCTGAAAATCGAAGCCGCCAGGTTCCACGGCACCTTCGGGCGGCGAAAGATGCGCGGTCATCATCAGCCGCATCCCTGGCTGCGGATCGAAAAACCCTTGCACCCCATGCAGCGACACCCGCACCCGCCCCGGCGTGCGATCCGGCGGCACCCGTTCCAGCACCACCCGGTCCAGCGTCAGGCGCAGCTGATCCGATTGCGAGCGGTCAATGTCGATCACCCGCCCCTCGACCGGGCCATAATAGCGAAACCCCAGCACGGGCGCCGCCACCAGATCAGACCGCGCCCCGGCCAGCAAAAACCCCATCGCGGCCGCCAGAACGGCCGCCCCTGCCGGTTGCCAGACCGCCAGCGGCGAGAGCCAGACCAGCGCCCCCGCCAGCGCGAGGCCAAAGGCGCCCCAATAGGCCAGCCAAGGTTCGCCCGGCCACGATAGCCAGATCCCTATGCCGACCGCCATGCAGACCGGCACCCACGGGAACAGCCGCCCCCGTTCCGCCAACAGCCAGTTGCCCAGCCGGCCCACTTGCCGCGCCCCCCGCGATTGCCTAGACAGGCGTCGATCCTGGACCACAATGGTTTCCCGAAGGTTAATTCCGAAAGGCCCGCCCATGCCCGGCCCCTCCGACCGCCCCGTCGTCACCCGCTTCGCCCCCTCGCCCACGGGCTATCTGCATATTGGCGGCGCGCGCACCGCGCTGTTCAACTGGCTCTATGCCCGCGGCCGGGGCGGCAAGTTCCTGCTGCGGATCGAGGATACCGACCGCGAACGGTCCACGCCCGAGGCAACGGCGGCAATCCTGCAAGGCATGGAATGGCTGGGCCTTGACTGGGATGGCGAGGCGATCAGCCAGTTCGAGCGCGCGCCCCGTCACGCCGAGGTGGCGCATGAGATGCTGGCACGCGGCAAGGCCTACAAGTGCTTTTCCACCCCCGAGGAGATCAACGCCTTCCGCGAGGCGGAAAAGGCCGCCGGCCGCTATCCGGTGTTCCTGTCGCCCTGGCGCGATGCCGATCCGGCGACCCACCCCGACGCCCCCTATGTGATCCGCATGAAGGCCCCCCGCGATGGCGAGACCGTGATCCAGGACGCGGTTCAAGGCGAGGTGCGGGTCAAGAACGAGAACCTTGACGACATGATCGTCCTGCGGTCCGACGGAACGCCGGTCTATATGCTGGCGGTGGTGGTCGATGACCATGACATGGGCGTCACCCATGTGATCCGCGGCGACGATCACCTCAACAACGCGTTCCGTCAGCAGATGGTCTATGACGCGATGGATTGGGAGGTGCCGGTCTGGGCGCATATACCACTTATTCACGGTCCGGATGGCAAGAAGCTGTCAAAGCGGCATGGAGCGGTGGGTTTGCACGACTACGCGGCAATGGGCTATCCGGCGCAGGCGATGCGCAATTACCTGTGCCGTCTGGGCTGGGCGCATGGCGATGACGAATTCTTCACCGATGCCCAGGCCATCGAATGGTTCGATCTGACGGGAATCGGCCGCGCCCCGGCCCGGCTGGATTTCAAGAAGCTGGAGAATCTGTCGGGCCAGCACATCGCCAGCATGGACGACGCCGCGCTGCTGCACGAATTGCAGGCATATCTGCGCGCCGCCGGACGCGATCCGTTGAGCGATGCACAGTCAGGTCTCATGCTGCGCGCAATGCCCTCGCTGAAGGAACGGTCCAAGACCTTCCCGGAACTCCTTGACAAGGCTGCATTTGTGACCGTTTCGCGCCCGATTTCGCCAGAGCCGAAGGCGCTGGCCGCGCTGGATGCGGTATCCCGTGGTATACTGTCGGAATTGACGCCGCGCCTGCAAACTGCTACTTGGTCGCGCGAGACGCTCGAGGCTGTGGTAGCGGAAACAGCTGCCGCTCACGGGCTGGGAATGGGCAAGATTGCAGCGCCGCTGCGTGCAGCGCTGGCTGGTCGGACCGTCACACCCAGCGTCTTCGATATGATGCTGGTCATCGGCCGGGAAGAAACGATGGCGCGGCTTGCGGAGGCTGCGGTTTGGCCGGAAACGGCCTGACCCCTCCGTGCGGGAATGAGCTTTCGCAGGGGCTGTTGCCCCGGCACCTAGAAGAGGGACCAGAATGCCGACACCGATCAAGACCGCCAAGCTGACCATCGACGACAAGAGCTATGACCTGCCGATGTATGCGCCGACGGTCGGGCCCGATGTCCTCGACATCGGCAAGCTGTATGGCCAGGCCGACGTCTTCACCTTTGACCCCGGCTTCACCTCGACCGCGGCCTGCGAATCCACCATCACCTATATTGATGGCGACAAGGGCGAGCTGCTCTATCGCGGCTACCCGATCGAACAGCTGGCGGAACAGTCGCATCACCTCGAGGTCTGCTACCTGCTGCTGTACGGAGAGCTGCCGAACAAGGAGCAGATGATCGACTTCGAAAATCGTGTGACCCGTCACACGATGGTGCATGAACAGATGCACAACTTCTTCCGCGGCTTCCGCCGCGATGCGCATCCGATGGCCACCATGGTGGGCGTCGTCGGCGCGATGTCGGCCTTCTATCACGATTCGACCGACATCAACGATCCGTGGCAGCGCGAGGTCGCGGCGATCCGCATGATCGCCAAGATCCCGACGATCGCGGCGATGGCCTACAAGTATTCGGTCGGCCAGCCCTTCGTCTATCCGAAGAACGACCTGAGCTATGCGGGCAACTTCCTGCGCATGTGCTTCTCGGTCCCGGCCGAGGAATATGTCGTCAACCCGATCCTCGAAAAGGCCATGGACCGCATCATGATGCTCCATGCCGACCATGAACAGAACGCCTCGACCTCGACTGTGCGTCTGGCCGGCTCGTCGGGCGCCAACCCGTTCGCCTGCATCGCGGCCGGCATCGCCTGCCTGTGGGGGCCGGCCCATGGCGGCGCCAACCAGGCGTGCCTGGAAATGCTGCGCGAGATCGGCACCGTGGATCGCATCCCGGAATTCATCGCCCGCGCCAAGGACAAGAACGATCCGTTCCGCCTGATGGGCTTTGGCCACCGCGTCTACAAGAACTTTGACCCGCGCGCCAAGGTGATGAAGCAGTCGGCCGACGAGGTGCTGGATCTGCTGGGCATCCACGACAACGAAACGCTCAAGGTCGCCAAGGAGCTGGAGCGGATCGCGCTGGAAGACCCCTACTTCATCGAGAAGAAGCTCTATCCGAACGTCGACTTCTACTCGGGCATCATCCTCGAGGCGATGGGCTTCCCGACCGCGATGTTCACCCCGATCTTTGCGCTGTCGCGTGCGGTGGGCTGGATCGCCCAGTGGAAAGAGATGATCTCGGATCCGGCGGGCAAGATCGGCCGTCCGCGTCAGCTGTATGTCGGCGCGCCGAAGCGCGACTATGTGGCGGTCGAAGGCCGCTGAGGCACCGGACAGTTCCAACGAAAGGCCCTGCTTTTGCAGGGCCTTTTGCTTTTGCCCTGCCCTGATCTGCCTGCACGGCAACGGACCCTGTGGTCAGCGCGGCGTGCCCTCTTGACCGAAGCGATGAAACCGACCAGATGGTCGGTATCTTTCTGACAGGTCGAATCATGCCGTCCATCCTGCAATCCTGGGCCGCGCTTGGCGTGGCCATCGTTCTTGAAGTCGCCGGGTCTTCGTTCCTGCTGAAATCGGAACAGTTCACGCGGTTGCTGCCCTCGGCCATGACGCTGCTGCTGTATGCGCTGGCCTTCTACACGCTGTCCTTTGCGCTGCGGCACATTCCGCTGGGCGTGGCCTATGCGATCTGGTCGGGGGTCGGCATCATCCTGACGGCGCTGATCAGCGTGTTCGTGTTTCGCCAAAGCCTGGATCTGGCGGCGATTGTCGGCATCGGCTTCATCATGACGGGCGTCATCATCATGAACGCCTTCTCGCAGGCCGCCGCGCATTGAGCGGGGCACATCACCGCCGCAAGCAGCCCGAACTGGTGCGGGCCGCCATCCTGGCCGAGGCCGGCGCGCTGGCTGCGCGGATCGGAGTTCAGGCGCTGACGGTGCAGGCGGTGGCCGAGGCGGCCGGCGTCACCAAGGGCGGCCTTTTGCACCACTTTCCCAGCAAGGACTTGCTGGTGCGCGCCTTGCAGGCCGCCGCGATCGAGGGGTTCGAGACTGCGGTCGAGGCCTGCATGGCCGCCGATCCCATCGCCCATGGTCGCTTTACGCGCGCCTATGTGCGCACCTGTCTGGACGGCGCCAGTGATGGCCCCTCGCCCACGCTGATCGCCGCGCTTTGGGCCGATCCGGTGCTGCGGCGCGACTGGTATGACTGGATGGCCCGGCAAGAGGCCCGGCACGCCGCCACCGATGGCAGCGCCGAGTTGCAACAGATCCGCTTTGCGGCCGATGGCATCTGGCTGGCGCTGACCAATGGCCTGGATACCAGCGGCTGGGTCGATCGGCTGATCGCCGGAACAGGCGCCGGGCGATCCGCCACTTGACCTTTGGGCCCCGGCCCCGGATCGTTCCGGCAAGACCCTTGAAACGGTGCCCCGATGCTTTACGCCTATCGCCCCGATGGCCCGCGCCTTGAACGCCTTGCCCATGACGCAGCCCTGGACGATGCGCTGTGGATCGACCTTTACCGGCCCATGCCGGCACAGGTCGAGGCGGTCGTGGCCCTGGGGATCGAGGTGCCGACCCTTGCCGACATGGAAGAGATCGAGATCTCGAACCGGCTCTATCGTGACAATGGCATCGACTACATGACCGTGGTGCTGCCCGGAACCGACGTGCATGGCGAACAGCTCACGGGTCCGGTCACCTTCATCCTGGCGCAGAACCGGCTGGTGACGGTGCGCCACCACAATCCCCGCCCGTTCGAGACCTATCCCGCCCGCGCCGAAAAGGTCGGTCCCGGATGCGGCCAGGCCAGCGACATCCTGCTTGGCCTGATCGAGGAAATCATCGGGCGGCAGGCCGACCTGCTGGAGGCCGTGGGCAAGACGCTGGACGCCGCCAGCCGCCGGGTGTTCCACGAGGATCCGGGCACCGATGTCGGCCCGCTGCGCGACCTTTTGCGCAGCACGGGAATGGAGAATGAACGCATCGGACGGGTTCGGCTGGGCCTTCTGACGCTGGAACGTGCGCTTGGCTTTCTGGAACAGTCGCCCGAGCCCCTGCCCAAGAAATCCCTTGGCACCATCAAGGCCCTGCGCCGTGACATCGCCGCGCTATCGGTTCATGCCGACTTTCTGGGAACCCGGGTCGAGATGGCCAGCGATGTGACGCTGGGGATCATCAACATTGGCCAAAGCCAGACGACCAAGACCGTCTCGGTCGTCGCGGTGATCTTCATGCCGCCGACGCTGGTGGCCTCGGTCTACGGGATGAACTTTCGCATCATGCCGGAACTTGATTGGGCCTGGGGCTATCCTGGCGCGCTGGGGCTGATGCTGGCCTCGGCCGTCGGGGCCTATCTGTTCTTCCGCTGGCGCCGCTGGCTGTAGGGCAGAGCCGGGCACGGCTCTGCCCCCCAGGGTCAGACGGTATCCAGATACAGCTCGACCTGCTCTTCTGGCGTCAGCTCGGCCATGTAATGCAGCTCTTGCCGCTTGGTCAGGATGTAGTTGCGCACAAGTTCGGGGGCAAACATCCGGGCGATGATCGGGGAATGTTCAAAGGCGTCGATCGCGCCCGCCCAGGTCGCGGGCAATTGCGACAGGCCTTCAGTCGCATAGGCATTTCCGGTCACCGGGGGCGGCGCCTCCATCCCGTCCTCGATCCCGATCAGCGCGGAGCCCAGGATCGCGGCCAGCATCAGATAGGGGTTCACATCGCCCCCCGCGACCCGGTGTTCGATCCGCCGCGCCGAGGGGCTGCCCGAGGGCACCCGGATCGCCACGGTGCGGTTTTCATACCCCCAGCAGATCGCGGTGGGGGCATGGGCATCGGGAACCAGCCGTTCATAGCTGTTGGCATGGGGGGCAAAGACCAGCGCACTGTCATGCATCCCGGCCAGGCAGCCGGCGACGGCGCTGCGCAGTATGGCCGTGCCCTCGGGTCCGCCATTGTCAAAGACATTGCGCCCGGCACTGTCCAGCAAGCTGAAGTGCGTGTGCAGCCCGCTGCCGGAATATTCGGGATAGGGCTTGGCCATGAAGCTGGCCGCAAAACCGTGGCGCCGCGCAAGGCCCTTGACCAGCATCTTGAACAGCCAGGCATCATCGGCCGCCCGCAAGGCATCATCCTGATGCATCATGTTGATCTCGAACTGGCCAAGGCCCGTCTCGCTGATCGCGGTGTCGGCGGGAATGTCCATCGCCTCGCAGGCATCATAAAGATCGGTGAAGAACACGTCGAACGCATCCAGCGCCCGGATGCTCAGCGTTTCGGCCGCCTTGCGCCGCTTGCCCGACCGCGGCGAGGGCGGCACCTGCAAGGTCTTGCCGCTATCGTCGATCAGGAAGAATTCCAGCTCCATCGCCACCACCGGCGTCAGGCCATGGGTGCGGTAGCGATCCACCACCGCACGCAGGGCATGGCGCGGGTCGCCATCATAGGGCTGGCCATTTTCGCGGAACATCCAGATCGGCAACAGGCCGGTCGGCGCCTCGAGCCAGGGCATCGGCATGAAGCCGCGCTCGGTCGGGCGCAGGATGCCATCGGCATCGCCCTGTTCGAACACCAGCGGGCTATCGTCGATATCCTCGCCCCAGATGTCGAGGTTCATCACCGACATCGGAAAACGCGTGCCGTTCTTGATGACGTTTTCGGCGAAACGTGCCGGAATGCGCTTGCCGCGCGCCTGGCCGTTCAGATCGGCCGCAGCAACGCGGATGGTGCGCACATCGGTATGTTTGCGCAGCCAGTTGGACAGGTCTTTCATCGAATGATCTGCGGCCGGATGCGGAGCTTCGGCCGCACCTCCTTTGGCAGATGCCGGTTGAGCCGCCGGTTCACCGCGCCGAACAGCGCAGTGATCACAAGGGTCGCCAGGATGAAATAGGCGGCAATGATCGGATAGGCGACGAAGGGGTTGAAGGTCTGAGTCGCGAAATAGCTGGCGTAATAGAGCGCATCGCCCGATTGCTGCCAGGCCGGAAAGCCGGAAAAGAACACCAGCGTCGTGGCGTGGAACAGAAAGATCGCCTCGTTCGTATAGCTGGGCCAGGCCAGCCGCAGCATGGTCGGCCAGGTGATGCGGCGAAACCGCGACCAGCCCGACAGGCCATAGGCATCCGCCGCCTCCATGTCGCCGCGCGGCACCGACCGCAACGCACCATAAAAGATTTCCGCCGTATAGGCCGAGGTATTGAGGAACAGCACGATCAGCGCCCCCAGCCAGGCCCGCGTCAGCCAGCCGGTCGACACCGACAGTTCGACCGGGCCAAGGGCCAGGGTGCCCGTGACCTTTGGCACGATCTGGAAGAACTCGTAGGCAAAGAAGAACTGGATGAACAAGGGCGAGCCGCGAAAGACAAAGATGAACGCCCGCGCCGGCCGCGACAGCCAAGGGTGCTCGCTGCCCTTGGCGACCGCGATGGCCGTTGCAAGGCCAAAGCCCAGCACCACCGCCAGCAGCGCGAAATAGACGTTCCACAACATCCCCGAGCCGATCAGCACCACCTGATCGCACAGGGTGATGTCGGCGCCCTTGGGCAACAGAGTGGCCCCGAAATCGCGCCCCAGCGCGCGCAGGCCATATTCGGTCAGGGATTCGGCACAGGTTCTCATGCTGCACCCGCCTTGCGCAGCGCCTCGCCCGAGGCGGTGGCCTGCCCGACGGACAGCCGCATCTGAAGCCGCCCCAGCACCTTTTCGCTACCCCAGGTCAGCAGCAGGTAGAAACACAGCAGCGCCAGGAAATACCACACCCGCCAGTCTGGATGCGGATAGGCATAGATCTGCGTCTTGGAACTGCCCAGCTCGCGCGCCCAGTAGACGATATCCTTGATGCCCAGCAGGAACAGCAGCGGCGTGGCCTTGATCAGGATCATCCACAGGTTCGACAGGCCCGGCAGCGCATAGACCCACATCTGCGGCAAGATCACCCGGCGAAACGCCTGCGCGGGCGACATGCCATAGGCCTCGGCGGTTTCCACCTGCGCACGCGGCACGGCATCCATGGCGCCCTTCAGCGTGTTGGCGGCAAAGGCCCCGAACACCAGCGCAAAGGCCAGCAGCGCCAGCACAAAGGCATAGGCATCATGGGCGACCTTGGGCGCGCTTGACAGCGGCACCTTGGCCTGCGGACAGACGACGAAATCATTGCCCTGACGCACCGGCTCGGTCCAGTCGGGGCATAGCGTGACATGCATCAGATATTCCAGCCCCTGATCCACCGCAATCGGCACGAACAGGAAGAAGACAATATCGGGCACACCGCGCACCATGGCGATATAGCCCTTGCCCAGCAAAGCCACCGGCAGCACATGCGAGCGCGCCATCACCGCCCCGCCAAAGCCGAAGCCCAGCGCCGCCGGCGCCGCCAGCGCCAGCAGCAGCAGCACCGTCAGCACCGACCAATACATGGACAGATGCGTGCCCGAGGTCAGGTAGCACGCGAACCACGCGGCACCTTCGAGCGACTTGGGATCGGCGCAGACTTCGAACATCGGAGCGGACTTCCGTAAGGGAGGGGCGCCGCACGGGCGCCCCTGCCGGGGATCAGAACTTCGGCGAGTCCGGGCCGAACCACTTCTCGATCAGGGCGTTCAGCGTGCCGTCGGCCTTCATCGTGCCGATGGCGGCATCGAACTTGCCGCGCAGCTCGGTGTCGGACTGGCGCAGGCCCATGCCCACACCGCCGCCCAGCGCAACGTCCTCGCCGACGAACATCAGCGCGCCGCCGGATTCCTCCACGAACGGCTTGAGGAAGTCCTTGTCGGCAAAGACCGCATCGGCCTCGCCGTTGCGGACCGCGCCGATGGTTTCATCCGGCGTTGCAAATTCCACCAGCGTCGCGCCGGTCTCGGCCACATGGCCCGCCTGGATCGTGCCGGTCTGCGCCGCGATCACGCCCTTCAGGTCGGCATCCTTCGACAGCGCCACATAGGACGAAGCCGCCGGGGGCGTGTAGTTCTGGGTGAACGAGATCACCTTGGCGCGTTCCTCGGTGATCGACATGCCGGCGATGATCGTGTCGTAGTTGCCTGCGGTCAGGTTCGGGATGATCGAATCCCAATCCGTCGTCACCCATTCGCAGGTCAGGCTGGCGCGCTTGCACAGCTCGTCGCCCAGTTCCCGCTCGAACCCGTCGACCTGACCCTTGTCGTTGATGAAGTTGAAGGGCGGATAGGCGCCCTCGGTGCCCATCCGCACCGTCTGTGCCAGGGCGGCGGTCGCACTCAGCGCCAGCACGCCCAGGGTCAGTGCAAGTTTCTTCATGTTCCCCTCACGTTTGTTATGGTTGGTGACGTCTTGTGTGGTTGGCGCAATCAATGCGCCATGGTCGCGGACAGGAACTGCCGCAGCCGTTCCGATTTCGGCGCGCCGAACAGATCGGCCGGTGCCCCCTGTTCCTCGATCAGCCCCTGATGCAGGAAGATGACATGGTCGCTGACATCGGCGGCCATCTTCATGTCATGCGTCACGATCAGCATGGTGCGCCCTTCGTCGGCCAGGGCCTTGATGACCTTGACGACTTCCTGCTCCAGCTCGGGGTCCAGCGCGCTGGTCGGCTCGTCGAACAGGATGGCGCGGGGCTCCATGCACAGGGCGCGGGCAATGGCGGCGCGCTGCTGCTGGCCGCCCGACAGCTGCGCGGGCCAGGCGTCGGCCTTGTCGGCGATCCCGACCTTGGCCAGATATTGGCGGGCCTTGCTCTCGACCTCAGCGCGGTCACGGCCCTGAACGGTCAGCGGCGCTTCCATCACGTTTTGCAAGATGGTCAGATGGGACCACAGGTTGAACTGCTGGAACACCATCGACAGGTTGGTGCGGATGCGGCGCACCTGCGCCTTGTCCGCCGGGTGACGGTGCAGCCCCTCGCCCCGCCAGCGCACAGGTTCACCTTCAAAGATCACATCGCCTTGCTGGCTGTCCTCCAGCAGGTTGCAGCAGCGCAGCAGCGTGGATTTGCCAGACCCCGACGAGCCGATCAGCGACACCACATGCCCGCGCGGCGCAACCAGATCGACGCCTTTCAGCACCTCAAGGTTGCCATAGGCCTTGTGCAGGCCGCGAATCTCGATCACCGGCGCGGTTGCGGTGGTCACGATATCCCCGTTGTCTTGTTCTCGTTACACCCAATAGGGCCGATCCGGGACGTTATTGCAACGAGGATTCTGCCGGTTCCGACCGCCGGAGTCCAAAAATTGATCAATTTACGCGACGGAAGGCTAGCCTACGGGCGCGCCAGGGCCCGCTCGGCCCGCTGCCGCGCCAGCCCCGAGTCCGCATCCGTCACGCCCAGCAGCGAAACCACCAGCCGCATCAGCCGGTCCTCCTCGGCATCGCGGCCCCCGTCGGCCAGCGCCACCGACCACAGCGCCTCGATCAGCCCCAGCCGGTCCTCCAGCACCACGGCCGCCTTGAGCGCGCGGGTAAAGCGCACGGTATCCGGCGCGCCCGCCTCCAGCGCCTCGGCCTCGGCCCGCAATCTGGCGACGCCGTCGGCATCAAGGCCGAACCGCGCCCCCAGCACCCGGTCGATCCGCGCCACTTCCGCCGCCGAATAGTCCCCGTCCGAGCGCGCAAGCCGCACCATCAGCGCCGCCAGCGCGAGCCGTGCCTCGTCCGCCGGCAAAGGTGCAGGCTCGGGCGCGGCCAGCCATTGCAGCAACCGTTTCACCATGAACGCACTCCCAACCTATGCCGTTTCATCTGTCCGGAAATATCCCGGGGGGGCGCCGCAAGGCGCGGGGGGCTGGCCCCCCTGCCCCGCTTGCCCCATGGGCACTCAGCCATCCCAGCCTTCGACGATCACCAGATCGCCCGACGACACCGGATCGCGCAGCGCCTTGGCCGCCTGATATTCGGGACTGTCATAGCAGGCCCGCGCAGTCTCGATGCTGTCGAACTCGATCACCACCGTGCGCGCCTTGGCAGCGCCTTCGCGCACCTCCTGCGCCCCGCCCCGCACGATGAACCGCGCGCCATATTTGGCAAAGGCCACCGCATTCGCCTGTCGATAGGCCTCATAGGCCTGCGGATCGCGCACATCGACATGAGCCACCCAATATCCCTTGGCCATCATCCCCTCCGTTCCGGCACCCGGATGCGCCCCTCGGCCACCCGCACCGCCCGTCCTGCCACACGCGCTGCCACCAGCGCACCATCCTTCACGACCGCTGTCAGGCGCAAGCGGCTGGGCCGCCCCATCTCGACGCCTTGATCAATCGTGAAGACCGTCTCGCCCTCGTCCAGCGCGCCCTGCCCGTGCAAGACTGCGGCAAAGACCGCAGTCGCCGATCCGGTCGCCGGATCCTCGGGCACGCCTGCACCGGGGGCAAACATCCGGGCCCGGACCGTCCGCGCCCCGGTCCAGCACCAGACCCACATCTTGCCCGGCGCACCGGCGCGACCCAGATCAGACCATGCCGGCTCCAGCGGCCGTGCTGCGGCCAGCGCCTCCAGTGTGGCGACCTCGGGGAACAGAAACCGCGAGCCGCCTTCGCACAGCGCCACGCTGCGCAGCTGGGGCAACCCCAGCGCCGCCGCCACCAGCCCGGCATCGGGCACCGCACCGGCGGCAAAGGGCACCACGGGCGCCGTGAACTCGGCCATCGGCACCGCGCCGCTGCCCAGGGTCACCGGCACAAGGCCCGCCCGTTCCTCCAGAACCAGCTGCCCGTCAATTCCGCGCACCCCCGCCAGAAGCACCGCGCAGCCGATGGTCGGATGACCCGCGAACGGGATCTCGGCCAGCGGCAGAAAGATCCGCACCTTGGCGGCATGCGCCGGATCATCCGGGGTCTGGACAAAGATCGTCTCGGACAGGTTGAACTGGCGGGCGATGGTCTGCATCTGCCAGTCCTCCAGACCATCCGCCCCAAGAACGACCGCAAGCGGGTTCCCGGTAAACGGCTGATCGGTAAAGACATCAAGAATATGATAGTCCAACTGCATCTTGCAGCCTCCTGACCCGACCAGATGTCGGAAAATACCAAGTCGCTAGGCGTTGAAAAGCGCCGAAATCCGCGCCGCCTCCTCTGCCATCCCCCATGCGGGATTGATGACGAACATCCCCGACCCGACCATCCGGTGCCCCGGACGCACCGGGGCAAAGTGCACCTCATGGCGCAAGGCGTCAGGATGGGCCGCCACCAGCCGCTCCAGCATCGGCCGATGCGCGCCGCCCGTCAGGATCGGATACCACAGCATGATGACGCCCACCGGCCATTTGCGGGCAATGCTGCCGATCACCGAGGGCAGGCGGTCGTAATCGTCCTTCACCTCATAGGAGGGGTCGATCATCAGGACCCCGCGCCGCGGGGTTGGCGGGCACATCGACAGCGCCATCGCCAGCCCGTCCTCGCGCCGGATATCGGCATAGACCGACGACATCGCCTCGCGCAGCGCGGCATGTTCGCGCGGGTGCAACTCGGCCAGGACGATCTTGTCAAAGGGGCGCAGCAGCAGCCCGGCGATCAGCGGCGATCCCGGATAGGCCGCCGGCCCCGCCACCTTGCGCACCGCATCAAGGCACCGGCGATACGGATGATCGGGGGCAAAGCCCTGCTCCATCCGCGCGATGCCGGCCGCCGCCTCGCCCGTCTTGACCGCCTCGGGGGCATCCAGCTGGTAAAGCCCCCGCCCCGAATGGGTTTCCATATAGGTCAGCGGCTTGTCCTTGGCGGTCATGTAGTCCAGCAGCCACGCCAGCAAGGCATGCTTCTGAACGTCGGCCGGATTTCCGGCATGATAGATGTGCTGATAGGACAACATTCCCCAGCCCTAGCGCCTTGCCCCGACTTGGGCAAGCCGCAGCGCTTTCGGCTTGCGCGGCGCAACGCCCCGGTCCACCTTTCGGCCAAAGGACCGCACGACATGACCCGCCCCAGACCCCGGACTCGCATCCAGCAAAAGAACCGCGAAACCATCCTCGCCGCCGCGCTGGACGTCTTTTCGCAACAGGGCTTCCGGGGCGCCACGCTGGACCAGATCTCCGAGGCGGCAGGGCTGTCGAAACCGAACCTGCTCTATTACTTCCCCTCGAAAGAGGCGATCCACGCCGAACTGCTCGACAATTTGCTCGACATCTGGCTGCAACCCTTGCGCGATCTCGACCCGATGGGCGAGCCGATGACGGAACTGCTGCGCTATGTCCGCCGCAAGCTGGACATGAGCCGCGACATGCCGCGCGAGAGCCGCCTGTTTGCCAACGAGGTGCTGCAAGGCGCCCCGCGCATCGGCGCCCAGCTCAATGGCCCGCTCAAGGCGCTGGTCGACGAAAAGGCCGCCGTCTTGCAAGAGTGGATGGACGATGGCCGGCTTTCCGCCGTGCCGCCGCAACATCTGCTGTTCTCGATCTGGGCGCTGACCCAGCATTACGCCGATTTCGACATGCAGGTCCGCGCCGTCCTTGGCCCCGACCACGACCCGTTCGACGAGGCAGGCGCCTTTCTCGACACGCTGTTCCGCCGCCTGCTTGCCCCGGACCGCAGCCGCCCCCCTTCGCCTTGAACCAAATATCCTGCGGGGGGAATGGCCTTGGCCCTGCCAAGGCCATGGGGGGCGCAAAGCCCCCCCTCTGCCGCTTACAACCCGCGCAAGACCTCGGCCGCGATCTCATAGCTGCGCTTGCGCGCACCATGGTCATACATCTGCGTTGCCAGGATCACCTCGTCCGGCCGCAGATCGCCCGTCAGCCGCTCGACTTCCGCGCGCAGCGTCGCGGGCCCGCCCGTCGCCGCGCAGGACAGCGCATGATCCACCCCCGCCCGTACCGAAGGCGGGATCCGCGCCTCGATATCACGCACCGGCGGCTGCAACCGCCCAGGCCGCCCCAGCCGCAGATTGGCAAAGGTCTGCTGCATCGAGGTGCGCAGGAACTTCGCCTCTTCGTCGGTATCGGCCGCAAAACAGCCCATGCCCATCGCAAAATAGGGCTTGTCGAGCCACACCGAGGGCCGGAACTGCGCCCGATAGACCGCCGCCGCCTGATGCAGGAAATCCGGGGCGAAATGGCTGGCAAAGGCATAGGGCAGCCCCAGATACGCCGCCAGCTGCGCCCCAAAGGTCGAAGACCCCAGGATCCACACTGGCACATGCGTGCCCTCGCCCGGAAAGGCATGAACGGGGCCATCGGGGTTGTCGCCAAGGAACCCCAGCAATTCGACCACATCGTCCGGGAAGGTATCCGCCCCCGCCATGTAACGGCGCAGCGCCCGCGCCGTCGCCTGATCGGTCCCCGGCGCGCGGCCAAGGCCCAGGTCGATCCGCCCCGGATACAGCATCGCCAGCGTGCCGAACTGTTCGGCCACCACCAGCGGCGCATGGTTGGGTAGCATGATACCCCCCGCCCCGACCCGGATCGTCCGGGTCGCCGCCGCCACATGCTGGATCGCCAGCGCCGTTGCCGCACTGGCAATGCCGGGCATGTTGTGATGTTCGGCCAGCCAGTAGCGGGTATAGCCCAGCCCTTCGGCATGGCGCGCGAGGTCGGCGGAATTGTTCAGCGCATCGGCGACAGTGCTGCCTTCGGGCACCGGCGCCAGATCAAGGACCGAAAATTTCATGCGGCCACCTCCAGCAGCCCGCGGCCTTTCAGCAGCGCCTCGGGCCCCGGCATCCGGCCCCGGAAGGCAGTATACAGCGCATCCGCCTCGACCGATCCGCCCTTGGACAGGATGAACTCAAGAAGCCTTGCCGCCGTGGCCGCGTCAAAGGCGCTGCCCTGGTCTTCGAACGCCTCGAAGGCGTCGGCGTCCATCACCTCGGACCACATGTAGCTGTAATAGCCCGCCGCATAGCCGCCGCCCGAAAAGACATGGCCGAAATGCGGGGTGGCATGGCGCATGACAATCGCGCGCGGCATCCCCAGCCCGTCCAGCACCTCGGCCTGCCGCGCCATCGGATCGGCCGGCGGCACGCCTTCGTGGAACGCCATGTCAACCAGCGCCGAGGCAACATATTCGACCGTCGCAAAGCCCTGATCATAGGTCTGGGCCGCCAGCAGACGCTCGCGCAGATCGGCCGGCATCGCAGCACCAGTCTGCCAGTGGCGGGCATGACGCTCCAGCACCTCGGGCACCGACAGCCAGTGTTCATACAGCTGGCTTGGCAGTTCCACGAAATCGCGCGCCACATTGGTGCCCGACAGCGAGCCATAGGTCACATCCGACAGCATCCCGTGCAGCGCATGGCCAAATTCGTGGAACAGCGTGCGCGCATCGTCCCAGGACAGCAACGCCGGGCTGCCCTTGACGAAGTTGCACACATTCACGATCACCGGCCGCTCGGCCCCGCCAAACTTGCGCTGCCCCCGAAACGACGACATCCAGGCCCCCGAGCGTTTCGAGGGCCGCGCAAAATAATCGCCGATGAACACGGCCACATGGTCGCCCGCGCGCGTCACCTCCCACGCCCGCGCATCAGGGTGATACAGCGGCACATCCAGCGCCTTGAACTCCAGCCCGAACAGCCGGTGCGCACAATCAAAGGCCGCCGCGATCATCGCATCGAGCGACAGATAGGGCTTCAGCGCCGCCTCATCCAGATCGTGCTCGGCGCGGCGGCGGCGTTCGGAATAATAGCGCCAGTCCCAAGGTTCCAGATCGCCGTTGATCCCGTCGGCATGCATCATCGCGGTCAGGATGGCGCCGTCCGCCTCGGCCCGCGCCTTGGCAGGCGCCCAGACCCGCATCAGCAGATCGCGCACCGCGCCCGGCGCGCGTGCCATCTCGGTTTCCAGCTTGTAGGCGGCAAAATCCGGATAGCCCAGCAGTTGCGCCCGCTCATGCCGGATCGCCAGCGTCTCTGCGGCAATGCCGCGGTTGTCGGTCGCCCCGCCATTCTCGCCGCGCGCGGCCCAGGCCCGGAACGCCCGTTCCCGCAGATCGCGGCGGGGCGAGAATTGCAAGAACGGCACGATCAGCGACCGGCCCAGCGTGATCACCGGCCCCGGCCGGCCCCGCTCGGCCCCCGCATCGCGGGCGGCGGTCACAACAAACTCGGGCAGGCCCTCCAGATCGGCCTCGGTCAGGTCCATGAACCAGTCCCGCTCATCGGCCAGCAGGTTTTGCGCGAACTGCGTGCCCAGGACGGCCGCGCGCTCGTTCAGCACCTTCATCCGCGCCGCCCCCTCGGGCGCCAGCGCCGCCCCCGCCCGCACAAAGCCGCGCCGCGTCAGCTCCAGCAGCCGCGCCTGCTCGGGCGTCAGGTCCAGGGCATCCCGCGCCTGCCACACCGCCTCGACCCGGGCAAACAGCGCCGGGTTCAGCACCTTCTCGCTGCTATAGGCCGCCAGTTTCGGTGCCAGCTCGCGCTGCAGCGCCTCGCGCGCCGGGGTGCTGTCGGCCCCGACAAGGTTGAAGAACACCGAGGCCACACGGTCCAGCCGTTCCTCGGCCAGTTCCATCGCCTCGATCGTATTGGCAAAGCTTGCAGGTTCGGGATTGGCGGCAATCGCGGCCACATTCGCCCGCGCCTCGATCAGCGCCGCCTCAAAGGCCGGCGCGAAATCCTCGTCCCGGATCGCGGCAAAGGGCGGCAGATCGAAGGGCACCCCCGAAGGCGCCAGCAGCGGATTGGTCATGGCAGATCTCCTTTGGCAGGAAACCTAGGCTCTTGGCGGCCCGCTTGAAACCCCCCAGCCGCGCGCCTGTGATCCCTGTCGGATGCCTCCGGCGGGGATATCTGGATCAAGTCGAAATGCAACGACAGAAGGTCAGGCGCCGCCCGCCTGCTTTGCCTTTTCCAAATACCCTCGGGAGGGGTTCGGGGAGGGCAGACAGCCCTCCCCGTGCACGGCAAACGCCCCGCGCCGCCGTCAGACCAGCTCGCCCGCCAGCGCCCGGCCAAGCAGCGCCCGCGTTTCGGCAATGCCGTAAAGCGCGATGAACCCGCCAAAGCGCGGCCCCTCGCTGGCGCCCAGCAGCACCTCATAAAGCGCCTTGAACCACTCGCGCAGGTTCTCGAACCCGTGGTCCTTGCCGACCGCAAACACCATGGACTGCAGGGCCTCGTCGTCCAGCCCGCCTTGCCAGCCTTCCAGCCGCGCCGACAGATCCTCGATCGCCGCGCGTTCCTGATCGCTTGGCAGGCGGAACACCCGCTTGGGCGCCACGAAATCGGCAAAATAGCGCACGGCAAAGCCTGCGGCCTGGTCCAGCTGCGGGTTGGTCTCGGGGCTGGCTTCGGGAGCATAGCGCTTGATGAAGCCCCACAGCCCCTTGGCATCCGAGGCCCCCGCCACAGAGGCCAGGTTCAGCAGCATCGAGAACGGCACCACCATGTCCGACTTTGGCGGGTTGCCGCCATGGATGTGCCAGACCGGGTTGTTCACCTGCTTTTCCGCATCATCCGTTTCAGCATAGGCGCGCAGTTGCTGGTGATATTCGTCCACCGCCTTCGGGATCACATCCCACCACAGCCGCTTGGCCGTCTTGGGCTTTTGATACATGAAATACGACAGGCTCTCGGTCGAGGCATAGGTCAGCCATTCGTCGATGGTCAGCCCGTTGCCCTTGGATTTCGAGATCTTCTCGCCGTTTTCATCGAGGAACAGCTCATAGGTGAAATGCTCGGGCTTCTTGCCGCCCAGGATCTCGCAGATCCGGTCATAGATCGGCGTGTTGGTGCTGTGGTCCTTGCCATACATCTCGAAGTCGACGTCCAGCGCTGCCCAGCGGGCGCCGAAATCGGGCTTCCATTGCAGCTTCACGTTGCCGCCCGTCACCGGCAGGGTCCATTCGCGGCCCTCTTCATCGTCAAAGGTGATGGTGCCGTCCTTGGCGTTCACCTCTTTCATCGGCACATACAGCACCCGGCCCGTTTCCGGGTGGATCGGCAGGAAGCACGAATAGGTCTGCTGGCGTTCTTCGCGCAAGCTGGCCAGCATCACCTTCATGATGTCGTCATAGCGTTCCGCCGCCCGCAGCAGGACCGCGTCGAACTGGCCCGAACGGTAGAAATCGGTTGCCGAGATGAATTCGTATTCGAACCCGAAGGTATCGAGGAACCGGCGCAGCATGGCATTGTTGTGATGGCCAAAGCTCTCATATTCCCCGAACGGGTCGGGCACGCTGGTCAGCGGCTTTTGCACGTTCGCCAGCAGCATCTCGCGGTTCGGGACGTTCTCGGGCACCTTGCGCATCCCGTCGAGGTCATCCGAGAAGCACACAAGCCGCGTCGGAATGTCGCTGATCAGCTGAAAGGCGCGGCGGATCATCGTGGTGCGCGCCACCTCGCCGAAGGTGCCGATATGCGGCAGACCGCTGGGGCCATAGCCGGTCTCGAACAGCACATGCCCCTTGGCCGGCGGCTTCTTTTCATAGCGTTTGAGGATGCGGCGGGCCTCTTCAAAGGGCCAGGCTTTCGATTTCATCGCGGCGTCACGCAAGGCAGACATCGGCGCATCCTCAGGGTTCCCGTGCAGGCCCCATGCCGGCACGACCCCCGCCCTCTATTGCCGGGGGCGGCGCAGGTCAATAATCTGAGCGGCGAAACGCCTTGCAGGAGCCGCCATGTCTGCCGATACCCCCTCGATGTCGCCCCAGGACGCGCTGGTCGCGGTGATGATCGCGGTCTCCGCCTCGGATGAACAGATGCACACCCCCGAACTGGTGGCGATCCAGCGCATCGTGAATCACCTTCCGGTCTTTGGCGATTACGATGCCGACCGGATGAAGACCGTCGCCCAGACCGTATTCGACCTGCTGGAAGAGGAAGACGGCCTTGACGCCCTGTTCGGCCTGGTGCGCGAGGCGCTGCCCGAGCGCCTGTTCGAGACGGCCTATGCGCTGGCCTGCGACGTGGCCGCCGCAGATGGGACACTTCGCCAGCCCGAGCTGCGGATGCTCGAGGAGATCCGGCACGAGCTGAACATCAGCCGGCTTCACGCTGCGGCGATCGAGCAGGGGGCGAGGGCAAGGCATCAGAGGGCGTGAGGGGGGGGGGGGGGGGGAGGCTGTCATTCGCGGCTACGATCATGCG
Source organism: Gemmobacter nectariphilus DSM 15620 (assembly GCF_000429765.1). Classification (GTDB taxonomy): domain Bacteria; phylum Pseudomonadota; class Alphaproteobacteria; order Rhodobacterales; family Rhodobacteraceae; genus Wagnerdoeblera; species Wagnerdoeblera nectariphila. The sequence goes on from NZ_AUCM01000009.1 coordinate 39,686, forward strand.
CCATGCGCAGATAATAGTTGAATCACGAGACATGCCAGCCGATAGTCGCTTCGTTAGAGTCGGCCCCCTTTCGAGAGGCACCCATGGAATCTGAATTCACAAGACTCGAGACTTTTGAAGAGACCGTACAAAGCATCAACGGCGCACCGTCGCTGCGGAAGATCAAGATTATCATCGACGGCACGGATTTCTCCGCAGATGCAAAAGCCATTCTTTATGATATCGCAAAGATCACGATAAAGATTGGCGAAGCCGTAGTGGCCATCGGCCGGAGAATTTTTGAAATTGCCACATCTCTGATGCGTAAATTTCCGAATCTTGCCCTCGGGGCGTTGGTTGGGCTTGTGATCGCCACGGTGATCAGCGGAACTCTTGGCACCATTGCCCTTGGGCCCATCGCACCGTTTGCAGGACTGGCTGCTTTACTCTCAAAGCTGGTAATCGTTATTGGCGTCGGAAAGGGGTTTCTCGACGACTTGCGCAACAATGCCGCCAAGGCAGATATGGATCGAGTCGAAGCACATTTCGATGGCCTCAAAGCGGGCTTCGCAAGGGCATGACGACTGCGGAAGAAATCTCAATTCTTGAATTCAGCGAAATCCGCGCAGTACTAAGCAACTCCGAAAAATTCAAGATCAAGCTGGGCATTGGTAGAGACGCTTATGCTTCACTGAGACTCGGCAAGACTGCATCTCTTCTTTGGGATGTCGGCGGGGTTGCGGGCACAGGCGCAAGCGTTGCGGCATCAAGCACGGTTGCGTCTACCTTCTTCGGAACGCTCTGGACAACGATTGGAATCGGGACTGCGGCAACACCTGTCGGTTGGGTTGTAGGTGCCGCGTTGGTTTCGGGTGGCGCGTATTACGGCGTCACTCGCCTATTCAGATCATACTCTGGAAGCCGAATTAACGAGATTCCCAAGTTCTTGAATACTGGCCTCGATGTTCTAGCCACGACGATTCTTGATCTGATGGGGAGCCTTGCCTTGAAGGTTGCAGCAATTGACGGACAGATTGACCCTGTCGAGTTGGAAGCAATCTCGGAGTATTTTGAGAAAGAATGGGGATATGACAGAGCATATCTGGATCAGGCCCTGAAGCTCATGGAAGAGAATATAGGCAAATCTCGTCTATCAGACATGGCGTCCGAGCTTGCTACCTTCGCAAAGACCAACCCGGACTGCAACTTTGATGCGATGAGAGGAGAGCTCCGGACTCTGCTGATCGAGATAGCCGAGGCGGATGGCCATCTTGACGAGCGAGAAGATATGGCGATCGAAAGGATAAACAAGGCGCTTTCCGAGCAGTCTTCTCTTCTCGCAGCAGCTACCGATCTTGCTTCCGCATCGGCGAAGAATATTGGGGGGTTGGCGGCGACCGCAATGTCCGGGCTTCAATCAACGCTTGCGGGCATGAAAGGAACACCGCCCAAAAAGTAGCCCTAACTACACCAACGGCAATACAGGTGATATCGTCGATCGGACGCCCTCCCCCCCTTCAACACCCCGCCCCCTTCCACCCGTCGATCACCCCCACCGCCTCCTCTGCCGTCTCGACATAGCGGAACAGGTCCAGATCCTGGGGCGAGATGGTCCCGGCCTCGGCCAATGCCTGCCAGTTCACCACCTTTTCCCAGAACGCCTGGCCAAACAGCAGGAACGGCACCCGCTTCATCCGCCCCGTCTGGATCAGCGTCAGCGATTCGAACATCTCGTCCAGCGTGCCGAACCCGCCGGGGAACACGCAGACCGCCTTGGCCCGCATCAGGAAATGCATCTTGCGGATCGCGAAATAGTGGAAGTTGAAGCACAGATCGGGCGTGACATATTCGTTCGGCGCCTGTTCGTGCGGCAGCACGATGTTCAGCCCGATGGACTGCCCGCCTGCCTCATGCGCGCCGCGGTTTCCTGCCTCCATCACGCCGGGGCCGCCGCCCGTCGCGATGACGTTTTCCCGCCCATAGCTTTTCATGCTGCGCTCGGTCATCAGGCGGGCAAAGCGGCGCGCTTCCTCGTAGTATTTCGACAGCTCGGCCAGCGCGGGGACGCGCGCGGTCTCGGCCCGATCGGGCGCGGGGATCCGGGCGCCGCCGAACAGCACGATGGTGCTTTGGATCCCGCGCTCGTCCATCACGATCTGGGGTTTGAGCAGCTCCAGCTGCAAGCGCACGGGCCGCACTTCCTCGCGCGTCATGAAATCGGCGTCGGTAAAGGCCAGTCGATAGGCCGGGGCGCGGGTCTGCGGGGTATCGGGCACGCCCGCGGCGGCCGCGATGTCTTGCACGCTGTCGCGGAAGGAATGGCTGCGGCTGTCGTCGGTCATCGGGGCATCCTCTGGCATGGGGGCCCAGACCTGACACATCCGGCGCCGGGTTTCCATGCCTGCCCGTGCAGGGCGGATTGCGCGACCCGCGCCCACGCCCTATAGCCAAAACCGATCTTTCAGCGACACGAGGCCCCAAATGTCCAACGCCGCCCTTGAAGCCGCCATCGAAGCCGCGTGGGAAGCGCGCGACACCATCACCCCTGCCACCACCGGCACGACCCGCGCGGCGATCGAAGAGACGCTTTCGGCGCTGGACGCGGGCACGCTGCGCGTGGCCGAGCGGCAGGCGGACGGCAAATGGCACGTCAACCAGTGGGCAAAAAAGGCCGTGCTGCTGGGCTTTCGCCTGAACGACATGGAAATGCAGTCGGGCGGCCCGCAAGGCGGCGGCTGGTGGGACAAGGTCGACAGCAAATTCGCCGGCTGGGGTGACAACCAGTGGCGCGCCGCCGGCTTTCGCGCGGTGCCGAACTGCGTCGTGCGCCGCTCGGCCTTCATCGCGCCGGGCGTGGTGCTGATGCCGTCCTTCGTCAACCTGGGCGCCTATGTCGACTCGGGCACGATGGTCGACACCTGGGCCACCGTGGGCAGCTGCGCCCAGATCGGCAAGAACGTCCACCTCTCGGGCGGCGTCGGCATCGGCGGCGTGCTGGAACCCATGCAGGCCGGCCCGACCATCATCGAGGACAACTGCTTCATCGGTGCCCGCTCCGAGGTGGTAGAGGGCGTGATCGTGCGCGAGGGTTCCGTGCTGGGCATGGGCGTGTTCATCGGCCAGTCCACCAAGATCGTCGACCGCGAGACCGGCGAAGTGATGTATGGCGAGGTTCCGGCCGGATCCGTCGTCGTCTCGGGCTCGATGCCGTCGAAGAACGGCGTCAACCTTTACTGCGCGGTGATCGTGAAGCGGGTGGATGCCAAGACCCGCTCCAAGACCTCGATCAACGAGCTCTTGCGGGACTGACCCGGACAGGCGCGCATCGTCGCGGCGCCTTCCGCCCTGGTGCGCGCCGCCCCCAAGCGGGCGACAGCGACGGCAAAGCCGCCCGCCACCTGCGCGGGCGGGCGGTGCGGCAGGAACAGACCGGAAGCGGGCACGCCCATCCCCGGCGGCTGGAGGGGTTTCACACCCCTCCAGACCTCCCCGTGGGGTATTTTCGGAAAGGTGATGGGGAAAGCCGGGCAGCAGCGTCATCCATTCCGCCGGATTCTCGGCGCGCGTGGTTCGGTCGACCCCGCAAGCGGCGCGCCGCGATTTTCCCGGAACCGGCGGCCTGTTTCCATGTTACCCTGGGGGCGCAACGCCAACCAAGGGGGCAAACATGGGACTTGGCATCATCATGTCGATCATCATCGGCGGGCTCGCCGGATGGATCGCCAGCATGATCATGAAGGCCGACACCGGCCTTTTCACCAACATCCTCCTTGGCATCGTCGGCGCCGTGGTGCTGAACGCGTTGCTGGGCTGGGCCGGCATCTATGCTGCCCGCGCCTGGTTGCCGCAACTGATCGTCGGCGCGGCGGGGGCGGCCCTGCTCATCTGGATCGGTCGCAAGCTGCGCGGCTGACCCGCCTTTCGCCTTGATCCAAATATCCCGGGGGCAGGCGCAACAGTCCCACAGGCCTTTCGGGTGACAGGGGGCAGCGCCCCCTTGCGCAACATCGACACGCGCCCTTTCCCGGCCCTTGGCCATCGGCTAGAACACCCGCATGGCCATCACGCTGACCTCGCTGACCGATCTAGCCACGCATCGCTTCGATGACATCATCGACGTGCGCTCTCCCTCGGAATATGCCGACGATCATCTCCCCGGCGCCATCAGCCTGCCGGTGCTGGACGATGCCGAACGGGCGCGCGTCGGCACGATCTACAAGCAGGTCTCGCCCTTTGATGCCCGCCGCATCGGCGGCGCGCTGGTCGCGGCCAATGCCGCCCGCCACCTGCAAGGGCCGCTGGCACACAAGCCCGGCGGCTGGCGCCCCCTGGTGCATTGCTGGCGCGGCGGGATGCGGTCGGGGTCCTTTGCCAGCATCCTGACCAGCATCGGCTGGCGCACGGAAACGCTGAACGGCGGCTACAAGGCCTGGCGCGCGCTGGTGACCGAGGCGCTCTATGATCGCCCGATCCCCGCCCCGGTGGTGCTGCTCGATGGCAACACCGGCTCGGCCAAGACCGAGCTGCTGACCCTCATGCCCGAACGAGGGGTGCAGGTGATCGACCTTGAAGGGCTGGCGCATCACCGCGGCTCGCTGTTCGGGGCGATGGGGGCCCAGCCCTCGCAACGCATGTTCGAAGGGCGGCTGGCGATGGCGCTGTCCGCACTCGACCCCACCCGCCCCGTGCTGATCGAGGCCGAAAGCGCCAAGGTCGGCGACTGCCGCCTGCCCCCTGCCCTGTGGAAGGCGATGACCACCGCCCCGCGCATCGCGCTTGTGGCGCCGGTGGCTGAACGCGCCGCCTATCTGACCCGCGCCTATGCCGATGTGACCGACGATCCGGCCCGCCTGACCGCCACGCTGGAGCGCCTGCGCCCCTTTCACCCGGCCGAGCGCATCGAACGCTGGCAAGCCCTTGCCGCCACCGGCGGCTTTGCCACGCTGGCGGCAGAGCTGGTCGAACATCACTACGACCCGCGCTATCGCAAGCACCGCGCCCGCGCCGTGGTTCCGGTCACCGACTTGCCCGCCCCCTCGCTGGCCCCCGCCGCCCTGCCCGGCCTTGCCGACCGGCTGGCCGCCACACTCAACGCCCTGACACAGCCCAAAGGTGCCGCATGACCGCCCCGACGACCGCGCCCGAGCCGCGCCTGACCTCGCTCTCTCATGGCGGGGGCTGCGGCTGCAAGATCGCCCCCGGCGTGCTGTCGGGCATCCTGCGCGGCACCCCCAGCCTGCCTATCCCCAAGGACCTGCTGGTCGGGATCGAGACATCGGACGATGCGGCCGTCTATCGGCTGAACGACCATCAGGCGCTGGTCGCGACCACCGATTTCTTCATGCCCATCGTCGATGACCCCGACCATTTCGGCCGCATCGCCGCGACCAACGCCATTTCCGATGTCTATGCCATGGGCGGCACCCCGATCATGGCGCTGGCGCTGGTCGGCATGCCGATCAACGTGCTGTCGGTGGAGACCATCGGCAAGATCCTCTCGGGCGGCGCGGCCGCCTGCGCGGCGGCGGGCATCCCGGTGGCCGGCGGGCATACCATCGATTCGGTCGAACCGATCTATGGCCTTGTCGCGCTGGGTCTGGTCGATCCGGCGCACCTCAAGCGCAATGCCGATGCCCGGCCTGGCGATGTGCTGATCCTTGGCAAACCCCTTGGGGTGGGCATCCAGTCCGCCGCGCTGAAAAAGGGCGCGCTGGACGCTGCCGGCTATGCCCGGATGATCGCCACCACGACGCGGCTGAATACCCCCGGCCCCGATCTGGCCCGCCTGTCCGGCGTTCACGCCATGACCGATGTGACCGGCTTTGGCCTGGCCGGTCATGCGCTGGAAATGGTGCGCGGCGCGGGCGCCGATCTGTGGCTGGACTGGTCGGCCGTGCCTGTCCTGCCTGGCGTTCTTGATCTGGCGCGCGCCGGAAATGTCACCGGCGCCTCGGGGCGCAACTGGGCCAGCTATGGCACCGAGGTCGTGCTTCCCGGCGACTTCCCGGCCGAATCCCGCGCCCTGCTCAGCGATCCGCAAACCTCGGGCGGGCTGCTGATCGCCTGCGCGCCCGATACGGCGGACGAGGCACTGGCCATCTTCCACCGCCACGGCTTTGACGAGGCTGCCGTGATCGGCCAGGTCGCTGACCCGTCCGACGCGCCCCGCCTTCGGTTGCGCTGATCCTCCTGCCCCCTTTCGCCTTGATCCAAATATCCCGGGGGCAGGCGCACGCGCACCACGCGCACAACGGCTACAGGGGGCAGCGCCCCCACGCGCGCCGCGCACCACAGGCGCCGCTTGCCCCCGAAGCCCGGCATTGCTAAGCCGGCACCACCAGCCGGAGTTGCGCCGATGCCGACCGACCAGAAACCCGCCGAACCCAAGGTCAAACGCCCCCAGCAGGTGCATACCCTGCTGGTCGAGGTTGGCCGCAAACCCGGCGACGGCTTGCCCGAGGGGGCAACCGGCGCGGGCCTGCTGTGCTATGCCTCGGGCGTCGATGAGGCCGAGGCCGTGCGCGAGACCGTCGCCATCTTGCAGCAGGCGGAACTGTCGGTTCTGGAAGTCACCGGCCACGGCACCCGCGCCGATCGAGAAGCGGCCGGCGAGGCGATCGACCCCGAGGAAGGCCGCCTGATGGATCGGGCGCTGGCCGAAAACTCGGTTATCGTCGCGGTGCTGACGCCCTATTTCGACTGACCGGGCCTAGCGGCGGCGGGGGCCTTGGGCAACCGCACAACGCTGAACCGCCCCCCAAGGTGGTTTCCACCCCATGCCGTTCTACCCGGGTGGCTCAGGCCATGCGCCGGGGGACAAGGTCGGCGCCTTCAAGCAGCATCAGCGCTGCCGCGCGGGCCAGATCGGGGCCATCGGCCGGCAGAACGCCCGACGGGTCGGGACAGGCGACCGGCAAGCCCCCGGGCGCCAGAACGGCCGGGCGATCGGGCACCGGCAGGGCCAGCAACAGGCTGCGCAGCGGGCCGGCCATCGGCCGGGCCACCGGATCGGGGAGGAACGCGGCCCGCACCATGGCGCGCCGCGATCCGCTCAGGGCATGGGCCTCGCCTCCGTCAAAGACGAGGCGCGTCATCGGCCCGGCCAGCAGATCGCGGGTCATCGGCAAGCGGACTGCCCGCAGGCGCCGCGGGCTGAACGGAAAGCCTGGCGGCACATCCGCCAGATGCAGCGCGGCAAGGCGCACCATGCGCCCGTCCATGTCCAGAACCGCATCGCCCGCGGTCAGGGTGCCCAAGGGGCGCGGCCCGCGCGGGGTGTCAACCGGCGTGTGGGCGGAAATCGCGGCGGGCGACCAGGCCAGCGTCTCGGGCGCCATCGCGCTGCCCGGTGTCTGACGCGCCCCGACCGTGCCAAGCGCCGGATGGGCCAGCCGGTGCGGCCCCACACGGCACAGGGCCCAGACCGCCGCCGCATCGGGCGCCAGCGCGCCAGACCCCGACACCCCCGGCAGCACCGCGACCCCGTCGCTGTCCATCAGGTCCAGCCGCCAGCGCCCGCCTGCCCCGTCCAGCCCGGCCCCCGCCCAGTCCAGCCGCACAACCAGCGGCCCGGCTGCCGCCGGAATCGGACCTGGCAAGGCATGGTGAACCACCTGATCCCCCCGGCGATGGCGCACGACCAGCCCGACATCGCGCCCGGCCAGCAACGAAACCCCCGACGAGGCGGCAAGCCCCGCCTCGGGCCAAAGCCGGCCTTGCCGCGGTGCCAGACGGATCGCGCCTTCGGCAAGTTCCAGCACCACGGCAGCGCTGTGCGGCAGCCCGCCCAGCACCGCCAGCAGCGCGCCGGACCTTAGCCGCGTCTCGGGCGCCAGACGGGGCGCCGGATCGCTGCCAAGGGCGATCCAGCCGTTCAGACTGCCTGGCCGCACTGCCGCACCTGTCACGCGATACCTCGATGAAATCCTTGGCCCATCCTGACGCAGATCGCCCGGCCTGTCACCGGGACGCGGCAGCGCCATGGCACGGGGTGGCCATCGGGCAACAACACCGCGCCTTCGGTTTTCGCTGGAACCGCCCTTTCGGGCTGACTAGGGTGCGCGCGATCTGCACGGAGCCCGACATGACCGACACTGCCCTGCCCTTCGATCCCAGCGACCCGGTGGCCCTGACCGCCGCGCTGATCCGTTGCCCTTCGGTCACGCCGGTCGAAGGCGGGGCGCTGGTCCTGCTGGAAACCGCGCTTGGCGCTGCCGGTTTCACCTGCACGCGGGTGGACCGGGCCGGGGTGCCGAACCTTTTTGCCCGCTGGGGCGACAAGGGGCATGCGCGCAGCTTCGGCTTCAATGGCCATACCGATGTGGTGCCGGTCGGCAATCCGGCGGACTGGACCTGCGATCCCTTCGGCGCGGAAATCCGCGATGGCCGCATCTGGGGCCGGGGCGCGGCCGACATGAAATCGGGCGTTGCCGCCTTTGCCGCCGCCGCCATGGATTTCGTGCGCGAAACGCCCCCCGATGGCGCCGTGATCCTGACGATCACCGGCGATGAGGAAGGCGTCAGCACCGATGGCACCGTCGCCCTTCTGGACTGGATGGCCGCCAATGGCGAGGCCATGAGCCATTGCCTTGTCGGCGAGCCGACCTGCCCGTCCGAGATGGGCGAGATGATGAAGATCGGCCGCCGCGGGTCCATGACTGCTCGGTTTTCGGCGCGCGGCGTTCAGGGCCATTCGGCCTATCCGCACCGAGCCAAGAACCCCGTCTCGGCCATGGCCCGGCTGATGGACCGGCTGGCCAGCCATGACCTCGACACGGGCACCGCGCATTTCGATGCCTCGACCCTGGCGGTGACCACGATCGACACCGGCAACCCGGCCAACAACGTGATCCCCGCGGCCTGCAAGGGCACGGTCAACATCCGCTACAATGACCTTCACACCGGCGCCAGCCTGTCGGACTGGCTGCAGGGCGAGGCGGCAAAGGTGCAGGCCGAAACCGGGGTGGAATTCAGCGTCGAGTTCTATCTGGCCGGCGACAGCTTCGTCACGCCGCCGGGTCTGCTGTCGGATCTGGTCGGGCGCGCGGTGCAGGCCGAAACCAACCGTGTGCCGGAACTTTCGACCTCGGGCGGCACGTCGGATGCGCGCTTCATCCAGCATCATTGCCCGGTGGTGGAATTCGGCCTGGTCGGCAAGACCATGCATCAGGTCGACGAGAATGTCGAAGTCGCGCACATCCACCAGCTGAAATCCATCTACAGCCGGATCCTGCGGGACTATTTCGCATGACGATCACCGAAACGCTGGATCTGGCCGCCTGCCATGCGCTGCGCCGCACCGTGTTCATGGACGAACAGGGCATTTCCGAGGCCGATGAATTCGACGATCTTGACCCGGTCGCCGTGCATCTGCTGGCCACCGTCGATGGCCGGGCCATGGGCACCGCCCGCCTGCTGACAGACGGGACCACGGGCAAGATCGGCCGGGTCTGTGTGCTGCCCGAGGCACGCGGCACCGGGCTTGGCGCCGCGCTGATCCGGGCGGGCATTGCCCATTTCGCGGCGCGCGGCGGGATCGACACGGTCAAGCTGTCGGCGCAGGTTCATGCGCTGGGGTTCTATGAAAAGCTGGGTTTCACCCCCTATGGGCCCGACTATCTGGACGCCGACATCCCGCACCGCGACATGAAGCTGACACTGCCCGCGCAGGGCTGAACCCGGCCAGCGGCGGAAAAGCCGGGCAAGGCGCCCATGGGCCTTTCGCCGCGTCCCGCCCGCGCCTATGCTGAGCCCGAACAGGAGGAGCCCGCCATGCAGATGAACGACAGCCGCCTCATCATTGCCCCGCCCGCCACGGTCTGGGCCGCGCTTTTCGACCCCGAGGTTCTCAAGGCCTGCGTGCCGGGCTGCGAAGAGCTGACCGGCACCGCCGAAGACGGGTTCGAGGCTGCGGTCGTGCAGAAGGTCGGCCCGGTCAAGGCGCGCTTCACCGGCCTCGTGAAACTGTCCGACATCGTGCCAGGCGAAAGCTGCACCATCTCGGGCGAGGGCAAGGGCGGCGCGGCCGGCTTTGCCAAGGGCGCCGCGCGGGTGCGTCTGACGCCCGAGGGCACGGGCACCAAGCTGGATTACGAGGTCGAGGCGAATGTCGGCGGCAAGCTCGCGCAGCTTGGCAGCCGCATCATCGACGGCTTTGCCCGCAAGATGGCGGACGATTTCTTCAACCGCTTTCAGGATGCCGTCGAGGGCCCCGATACCGCCGAGCCCCCGGCCGAGGGCGAGCCGCCGAAAAAGGGCTGGTTCAAGCGCCTGATCGGAGAGTGACCGCCCGGCCCAGCCCCGCCACCCTGTCGTGGCACGGGCAGGTCACCATATGGTCGTTCACCATGCCGGTCGCCTGCATGAACGCATAGGTGATGGTTGGCCCGCAGAACTTGAACCCTGCCTTCTTCAGCGCCCTGGACATCGCCTGCGAGGCGGGCGTATCCACCGGCACCTCGCGCATCGAGGCAAAGCGGTTCTGCACCGGGCTGCCATCGACGAACTGCCACAGGAACGGGGCAAAGCCGCCCTTTTCCTCGATCGCCAGCCAGGCGCGCGCGTTGCCGATCGTCGCCTCGATCTTGCCGCGGTGGCGCACGATGCCAGGATCGGCCAGCAGGCGCGTCACCTCGGCCTCGCCCCAGTGCGCAATGGTCTGCGGATCGAAGCCCGCAAAGGCGCTGCGAAACCCCTCGCGCTTGCGCAAGATGGTGATCCAGGCAAGCCCGGCCTGAAACCCGTCCAGAATCAGTTTCTCCCACAGCGCACGCGGGTCGGTTTCCGGCACGCCCCATTCGGTATCGTGATAATCGACATACAGCGGGTCGGTGCCGCACCAGGTGCAACGCTCGGACATTTTCAAATTTTCCCAATGGGTTGAACTGTTACCATGGGTTTTAACACAATTGGAACAAAATGGGAATGTTTACCGATTGTTCATGCTTTGGGCAGCATGATGACCCAGTTTCGGGACGGAGCAGGCAGATGCACGACGCCTCATATGACAACGGCTTTCACGAAGGCCCGGCCGACCCGCTGACGGCTGCGGTGGAAGAACGCGACAAGGGCACGCTGGCCATGGTGGATCATGCGCTGCGCGACGGGCGCACGATGCTGGCCTATCAGCCGGTCGTGCTGGCCGCGAACCAGTCGCGGGTTGCCTTTCACGAGGGCATGATCCGTATTCTTGACCCTTCGGGCCGGGTGATCCCGGCGCGCGAATTCATGGGCGCGGTCGAAACGCGGGAAACCGGCCGGCTGATCGACTGTGCGGCGCTGCGGCTTGGCCTTGCCGCGCTGGCCGAGGTGCCCGACCTGCGCCTTGCGATCAACATGTCCGCGCGCTCCATCGGCTATGCGCCCTGGCTCAAGACCCTGCATGAGGGCCTCAAGCGCGACGAAACGGCGGGCGAGCGGTTGATCCTGGAAATCACCGAAAGCTCGGCCATGCTGATGCCCGATGTGGTCACGGCCTTCATGGACGACCTGCATGGCGAAGGGATTTCCTTTGCGCTGGACGACTTTGGCGCAGGCTATACCGCCTTTCGCTACTTCCGCGACTTCTTCTTCGATGTGGTCAAGATTGACGGACAGTTCATCCGCAACATCGCCTCGAACCCCGACAATCAGGTCTTGACCCGCGCTCTGGCCTCGATCGCGCGGCATTTCGACATGCTGGTCGTCGCCGAGTCCGTGGAATGCCAGGCAGATGCCGACTGGCTGGCGGCAAACGGGCTGGATTGCCTGCAAGGGTTCCATTTCGGCGCGCCGATGATCCAGCCGTCGTGGCTGCCGCGGGCCCGTCGGCGGCAGGTGGCAAAGTGACGCTGCGTCAAAAGCCCGATCCGCAATTTCCTTGCGATTCTGCCGCTGGCCGCTTAGCCATGCTGCACGGCGGCAGGCCCGTCCTGCCCTGAGCTTCGCATCGGGAAGAGGAGCCCCCCATGACCAACGTGGTGATTGTTTCGGCAGCACGGACTGCTGTCGGCAGCTTCAACGGGTCGTTTGCAAATACCCCAGCCCACGATCTGGGCGCCGTGGTGCTCGACGCTGTCTGCGCACGCGCCGGCGTTGACAAGGCCGAGGTCTCGGAGACCATCCTGGGCCAGGTGCTGACCGCAGGCCAGGGCCAGAACCCCGCCCGTCAGGCCCATATCAAGGCAGGTCTGCCCCAGGAATCGGCAGCCTGGTCGATCAACCAGGTCTGTGGCTCGGGCCTGCGGGCGGTCGCGCTGGCCGCGCAGCACATCCAGCTGGGCGATGCGGCCATCGTCGCCGCCGGCGGGCAGGAAAGCATGTCGCTGTCCCCCCATGTCGCGCATCTGCGCGCCGGGCAGAAGATGGGCGATCTGAACTTCATCGACTCGATGATCAAGGATGGTCTGTGGGATGCCTTCCATGGCTATCACATGGGCCAGACGGCCGAGAACGTCGCCCAGAAATGGCAGATCAGCCGCGAGCAGCAGGACGAATTCGCCCTTGCCAGCCAGCTCAAGGCCGAGGCCGCGCAAAAGGCCGGCAAGTTCAAGGATGAGATCGTCCCCGTCACGCTGAAGACGCGCAAGGGCGATGTCGTCATCGAAAACGACGAATACATCCGCCATGGCGCCACCATCGAAGCCATGCAGAAGCTGCGCCCTGCCTTTACCAAGGATGGCTCGGTCACGGCGGCGAATGCCAGCGGCCTCAATGATGGCGCGGCCGGCGTTCTGCTGATGACCGAGGAAGAGGCGGCCAAGCGCGGGCTCAAGGTGCTGGCGCGCATTGCATCGTATGCAACCGCAGGTCTTGACCCGGCCATCATGGGCGTCGGGCCGATCTTTGCCAGCCGCAAGGCGCTGACCAAGGCTGGCTGGAACGCGGCCGATCTGGATCTGGTCGAGGCAAACGAGGCCTTTGCCGCCCAGGCCTGCGCGGTGAACAAGGACATGGGCTGGAACCCCGATCTGGTCAACGTGAATGGCGGCGCCATCGCCATCGGCCACCCGATCGGCGCCTCGGGCGCGCGCATCCTGAACACCCTGCTGTTCGAAATGCAGCGCCGCGACGCCAAGAAGGGTCTTGCCACGCTGTGCATCGGCGGCGGCATGGGCGTTGCCATGTGCCTCGAACGCTGACCTGCAGCGAAATTTTCTCGCAGATGCAGAAATGGGCGCGCAACATTCTTGCGCGCCCATGTTATTCACGGTAACAGAGTTTCAAGACCTAACCCGTTTGAGGAGGAATCATGTCGAGAGTTGCTTTGGTCACCGGGGGCTCGCGCGGGATCGGCGCCGCGATTTCCGTCGCGCTGAAGAACGCGGGCTATACCGTCGCGGCCAACTATGCGGGCAACGACGAGGCGGCCGCGAATTTCACCGCCGAGACCGGCATCAAGACCTACAAGTGGAACGTGGCCGACTATGAGGCCTCGAAAGCCGGGATCGCGCAGGTCGAGGCGGATCTGGGCCCGGTCGATATTGTGGTGGCGAATGCCGGCATCACCCGCGATGCGCCCTTCCACAAGATGACGCCGGAACAGTGGCATCAGGTCATCGACACCAACCTGACCGGCGTGTTCAACACGGTCCATCCGGTCTGGTCCGGGATGCGGGATCGCAAGTTCGGCCGCGTGGTGGTGATCTCGTCCATCAACGGGCAAAAAGGTCAGTTCGGTCAGGTGAACTATGCCGCGACCAAGGCCGGGGATCTGGGCATCGTCAAATCGCTGGCACAGGAAGGCGCGCGGTTTGGCATCACGGCCAATGCGATCTGCCCCGGATACATCGCAACGGAAATGGTGATGGCCGTTCCGGAAAAGGTGCGTGAATCGATCATCGCCCAAATCCCGACCGGCCGGCTGGGCGAACCCGAGGAAATCGCCCGCTGCGTGGCCTTTCTGGTGGCCGACGATGCCGCCTTCGTCAACGGCTCGACCATCAGCGCGAACGGCGGGCAGTTCTTCGTCTGAAACAAGACCCAAGTTCTGCGGCAAAGGCCGGCCCTTCGGGGTCGGCCTTTATGCATTCCGCCATCTGCCCAAAATTTGCGCCAAGAGCGTGCATTTGACGCCTTTGCAATGTGCACATGCCTTATCTGTGGCACATGATGCTTGCGCAATGGCTGCGGTTCTGGATTGCTGAAGGGAATACAAGAAAAACCAATCGGGAGATCACCCATGTTCCACCGCGTCCTGACTGCCGCCACGGCAAGCCTGCTGCTGGCGGGCAGCGCCATGGCCGAAACCGCGATCAACTTCGCGCTCGACTGGAAGTTCGAAGGCCCGGCCGCCCCCTATTTCGCCGCCATCGACAACGGCCATTTCGCGGCCGAGGGGCTGAAGGTGGACATCCAGGCCGGCCAGGGCTCGCTGGACGCGATCCCCAAGGTGGCAACCGGCGCCTTCCCGATGGGCTTTGCCGACATGAATTCCATCGCCAAGTTCCTTGACCAGAACCCCGGCGCGCCGGTGACGGCGGTGATGATGGTCTATGACAAGCCGCCGGCGGCCATGGTCGGGCGCAAGTCGCTGGGCATCAACGCGATCAAGGACATCGAGGGCAAGGTCCTGGGCGCCCCGCCGCCGGATGGCGCCTGGTCGCAATTCCCGGTCTTTGCCAAGGAAACCGGGCTTGATATGTCCAAGGTCAAGGTCGAACCCCTGGGCTTCCCCACCCGCGAGCCGATGCTGGCCGAGGGCAAGGTCGCGGCCGTGACCGGGTTTTCCTTTTCGGTCGTGCTGAACCTTGTCCGTCTGGGCGTGCCCGAGGATGACATTTCGGTCTTTGTGATGGCCGACAATGGCGTCGACTACTATGGCAACGCGGTGATCGTGAACACCGACTTTGCCAAGGCGAACCCCGAGGCCGTCACCGGCTTTATCCGCGCACTGGCCAAGGGCTGGAAGGACGCGGCGGCGGACCCTGAAAAGGCGGTCGGCCAGATGATCACCCGCACCCCGGCCTCGGATGTCGCGCTGGAAACGCGGCGCTTCAAGATGGCGCTTGAGGGCACGGTAATGACCGATTGGGTCAAGGCCAATGGCATGGGCAATATCGACCCGGCCCGCTATGCCCGGTCGATCGAGCAGCTGAAAGAGATCTACACCTTCAAGAACGCCCCGACCCCGGATCTCTATTTCACCGATGCCTATCTTCCCAAGGATGGCAGCCTGAAATTCTGACCAGCGCCGGCCCCCGCAAGGGGGCCGCGCCGCCTTGCGGGGTGCCGGATGGCCGATCTAGTGGAACTGAGGGGCGTGACCCACGCCTACCGCACCAAGGCAGGTCCGCTGCCGGTGCTGAACGACCTGACCATTTCGATCCCCGAGGGCGAGTTTTGCGCCGTCGTCGGGCCGTCGGGTTGTGGAAAATCGACATTGACCCGTCTGATCGCCGGGCTGATGAAGCCCGACACCGGCGAGGTCTGGCTGCATGGCGAACGGGTGAAATCCCCGCGCAAGACGGTGGGGATGGCGTTTCAGAACCCCGTCATGCTGGAATGGCGGACCATTCTGGAAAACGTCATGCTGCCGTTGGAGATCGTCGCGCCCCGGATGTCGCGCGCCCTGCGCGAGGAGCGCGCGCGTCAGCTGCTTGCCCTGGTGGGGCTGGAAGGGTTCGAGGCCAAACGGCCCAGCCAGCTGTCGGGCGGGATGCGCCAGCGCGCCAGCCTGTGCCGCGCCATCGTCCACAAGCCCGAAGTGCTGATCATGGACGAGCCCTTTGGCGCGCTGGATGCCTTTACCCGCGAGGATCTGTGGCAGCTCATGCACCGTCTGCGCGCCGAAGAGCCGTTCACCGCGCTGCTGATCACCCATGACCTGCGCGAATCGGTCTATCTGGCCGACGAGATCATCGTGCTGTCCGATCGCCCTGCCCGCGTGCAGTATCGGATGAAGATCGACATGCCCTCGCCCCGCCCCATCGAAATGCTGTACGAGCCCGACAGCGTGGCGAAACTGGCAATCCTGCGCGAGCAGATCGAGATTGCCCAAGGCCGCAACGGGGGGGCGCATTGATGGACATGCTGCGCAAGATCGCCCCGCCCGTCGTTGCCATTGCCGTGATCCTGGGGTTCTGGGAATGGCTGGTCTGGTTCAAGGGCTGGCCGACCTACAAGATGGCCGCACCGTCCGACCTGTGGCCAGCGTTCTGGAAATACCGCGAGCTGTTCCTGAAAATGGGCTGGGAGACGCTGTGGCGCACCGTGGTTGGCCTGGCCGTGGCGGTGGTCTTCGGCACGCTGCTGGGCATGGTGATGGGCTTTTCGCGCCTGATGCGCGATGCGCTGTATCCGGTTCTGGTGGGGTTCAACGCGATTCCCAAGGCGACGGTGGTGCCGGTGATCGCGCTGATCTTCATTGGCCAGCACGATTTCAATACTGTGCTGATCGCCTTCATGATCTCGTTCTTTCCGATTGCCGTGTCGGTTTCCATCGGGCTCTCGACGCTGGAGCCTGAATACCGCGACATCCTGCGCGCGCTGGGGGCCAGCCGGTTCACCATCTTCTGGAAGATCGCCTTGCCCAAGACGCTGCCGGAGTTCTTTGGCGCGCTGAAGGTCGCGGTCACGCTGGCCTTCATCGGGACCAACCTGATGGAGATCGTCGAGCCGCATGGCCGCGGCCTTGGGGCGCTGTTCGACAGCGGCAAGATCAACGCCGACTATCCGCTGATGTTCGCGGTTCTGTTCGCGCTCGCCTTCCTGGGGATCGTGCTGTTCTATGTCGTGGTCGCGCTGGAGCGGATCTTTGCCGGCTGGGCGGATCGGACGGCCGGCTAGGCGGGGGCCAGCCCCCGCACCCCCGCTCAAGGGGGTTTTGCACCCCCTTGAGAAACCCCCGCAGGGTATTTGGAAAAAGGCAAAGCCCTAGAGGCTGACGGCCGGATAAAGCGGCGCGAAGTCACGGCTCCAGGCACCTTCCCAGGCAGAGAGCAGATCATCGGCCTGGGTGCGGCCGGTCGCGGCGTGGAGGTCAAGCACCTCGAGGAAGCGGCCTTCGTCCTTGCCGCGCGCGGCAAGACCGGCGCGCGAGAGTTTCAGCGCCTCGCGCGCAAGATCGCGCAGGCGCAGCCCCCCGGCTTCGCCTTGCAAGGCGCTGACCGAGGCGGCGACGCGCAGGTCCTGGCGGGTTTCCGCAGACCAGCCCTTGACCAGATCCCAGGCGGCATCAAGCGCGCCGGCATCATACATCAGGCCGGTCCAGAAAGCGGGCAGCGCTGTCAGATGGGCACGGCTGCCAGCATCGGCGCCGCGCATCTCGATGTATTTCTTGATGCGCGCTTCGGGGAACACCGTCGTCAGATGGTCAGCCCAGTCGGAGAGGGTCGGGATCTCTCCTGGCAGGGCGGGCAGCTTGCCGGCAAGGAAATCGCGGAACGACTGGCCGCGCGCATCGACATACCGGCCATCGCGATAGACGAAATACATCGGCACATCGAGCACCCAGTCGGCATAACGCTCGAACCCGAAGCCGTCCTCGAACACGAAGGGCAGCATCCCGGTGCGGGCATCGTCCAGCCCGCGCCAGATGCGGCTGCGCCAGCTGCGATGGCCGTTCGGCTGCCCGTCAAAGAACGGCGACGAGGCGAACAGCGCCGTGGCGACGGGTTGCAGCGCCAGGGCGACGCGCAGCTTTTTCACCATGTCGGCTTCGGAGGCGAAGTCGAGGTTCACCTGAACGGTGCAGGTGCGATACATCATCTGGGTGCCATGGGTGCCGACGCGGCCCATGTAGTCGGTCATCAGCCGATAGCGCCCCTTGGGCATGACCGGCATGTCCTCATGGTGCCATTCGGGGGCCGCGCCGATCCCCATGAAGCGCACGCCCAGCGGGTCGGCAATGGCCGCGACCTCGGCAAGGTGCATGTCCAGTTCGGCCCTGGTCTCGTGGATGTCGACAAGGGGGGCGCCGGACAGTTCAAGCTGCCCGCCCGGTTCCAGCGAGACATTGGCGCCATTGCGGGTAAGGCCGATCAGCGCCTCGCCCTCGCGCACTTCGGTCCAGCCGAAGCGGTCGCGCAGACCTTCCAGAATGGCGCGCACCGAGGCCGACCCCTCGTAGGGCAGCGGCTTGCGGCTGTCGGTCAGCCAGCCGAATTTCTCGTGCTCGGTGCCGATGCGCCATTGATCGGCTGGCTTGCAGCCCGATGCGAGGTATTCCGCCAGTTGCCCCGGATGTTCGATCGGTCCGCCGCCGGACTGGGGAATGGACATTGGGGCAACTCCGAGCTTCTGGTTTACGGTGGGCAGAGGTGGCGCCAAGCCCGCGCCAAGTCAAGGCCCGGTCAAGGCCGCCGGAACGGAAGAATGCGCGACGTTGCGCGTTGCCAGATCAGCGGGGTGTCGCCGGGTGCCGCCAGCGCGGTCAGCAGGCGGTGCCCCTCGATCCCCGGCAAGGTGGTCAGCGCATCGTAAAGTTGCCCCGCGCCCTGTGCATCGACGGGCACCAGCAGCATCTGCCCGTCGCTTTGGCGCAGGCGCCAGACGCGCAGCCCTTGCACGGTGATGAGGCCAAGCTCGGCGAGTTCCGCGAGCGAGACGAAGCCGCCGATGCCGGGGCCGAACCAAGCGATCTGGCCCTCGTCCACCTCGACCACACCGGGGCCACGGGTGACAGGGGCAAAGCGCAGGCGCTGGATCGCCGCGACCAGAAGGCCCGCCCCGACCAAGGCGACTACGCCGCCCAATCCTGCCAGCAGCCAGCCACCGCGCGTGGCCAGCCACAGGCCGAAGGCCAGCGCCACCCCGGCGCCGATCGCCTCGCGCGCGCGGGTCAGGCGGGCGGCAAGTTCGGGGCGGATCAGGCTCATGCGGCGCCCTCCAGCCAGTGGCGCAGGGCGGTGCGGGCGGCCCTGGCGCGGTCAGGGTGCGCGGCCGCATCATGCAAGGCGCGCAGCAGGCGATCCCCGATGAAAAAGCGCAGGACCGGGTCGGACACTTCGGGGCAAGCCTTCAGCATTTGCGCCACATCGGCCGACGGCAGGCCATGGCGCCGCGGGCCGGGACCATCCGGCGGCTGGCGCAGGCCGGCCACCACCAGAAATTGCGCGGCATCCTGGGCGATGGGACGGATGCGCAGGGGTTGCAGATCAAAGGCCCAGACCTCGATGCCGTCATCAGGTGCCGGGGCAAGGTGCAGGTTGTAGGGCGTCAGATCGCCATGCACCCCGGATTGCGCGATGGGGGCATGGGCGAGGCTGCGCGCGGCATGGCGCAGGCCGGCCAGAACCTCGCCCGTCAGGGCACGGTCGGCGGGGGTCAGATCGGGGGGTTGATGGTCCTTGCGGCGCCGGATGAAGGGATGCAGGTTGACAGGCCCCCGGCGCAGGCGCGGCGCGGCAAAGGCCGCCAGCCAGCCCCCTGCCAGATCGACCACCGCCCGGCGTTCGGCAGCATCGGCCTGCGCCAGCACCATATCCATGCGCTGTCCCGGCGCGGGCGCCATCACCGCCAGCCCGTGGTGCGGCGCGACGCGCAACAGTTCGGCCAGCCGGAACAGGCCCTTGGCCATATGCGGGGCGATGCTGTCATGCGCCTCGCGCAGCCGGTCGGTGCGGATGGCTGCATCGGGGCCAAGGACGCGCTTGACGATAACCGGCGCCTCCGCGTCCATCGCCTCGGCCACGATGGCCTGGGCAGAGTGTTGCAGCACGCGGCCCGCGACGATGTGTCCGGGCCCGAAAGCCGCATCCAACGCGGCGTTGAGGGCGGCAAGATCGCTCATGCGGCGGGCTCGATGCGGCAGGCGGTGGGCCAAAGGGCGATGCGATAGCTGCCGATGCGCCGGAAGCCGATGCGGACATAGGCCTTGGCGGCGGCATCCGAGGCCGCGAACAGGATGGCACGCGCCGCGCCCTTGCCGCGCGCCTCGGCCAGCAAGGCGGCCACCGCCTGCCCGGCCAGACCCTGCCCGCGCAGGGCCGGCGGGGTATAGACGCCGCCCACCTGCACCACATCGCCCGCAGCCGCGTTGATCGCCGCCATGGCGATCGGGCGGCCCGCGCGTTCGATCAGGCGAACGGGGCTGTCCTTGACCGCCGCCTCTGCCCGCAGGGCGGCATCGGCGGGGGTGCCGCTGTCCGTCTCGGCCAGATAGCCGGTGAACCAGCCGGTCAGCAGCGGCACGTCGCCCGGCCCCGGCGGGCGGATCGGCTGGGCGGTTTCCGGCAGCCGGGCCAGATCCAGCGCGAACAGCGGCTCGACCCGGTTCAGGCGCGGGCGCACGCCCAGCGCGTCAAGGAAAACGGCAACCTGATCCGCCTCGCCCGTCATGCCCTGCGTCTCGCGCCCGGCCAGCGGGGCCAGCAGCCCATGGACCAGCGCCGGGGTCAGGCCGGGCGCCTGACACATCAGGAAGCCATTGTTCGACAGGCCCAGAACCGCCCCGATCCGGCCGCCGCGATCGTCGATCACATAGGTTGTCGCATGGGGATGGTCCGAGGACGCCAACCCCTGGGCCTGAAGGTTGCCCAGCAGGAACATCGAGGTTTCCAGATGCCCGGACAGAAACGCCGTCAAGGCGGCCTCGTCCCCCGGCACCGCATGGCGGATCATCCCCAGTCCCCCAGCTGCGCCTGCCACAGCGTCAGCGCGGCGACCGCCGCCGTATCGGCGCGCAGGATGCGCGGGCCAAGCGAGAGCGCATGCACAAAGGGCAGCGCGCGCAGCCGCCCCTGTTCGGCGGCGGAAAACCCGCCCTCGGGGCCGATCAGCACCGCCCATGGCCCGCGCGGCAACCCTGCCAGCGGGCGCGAGCGGCCGACCATCGCCTCATCGCACCACAAAAGCTGTCGCCCGGCCGGCCAGGCGGCCAGAACCTTGGACAGGGCCTGCAAATCCTCGACCACCGGGACAAAGGTGCCGCCGCATTGCTCGGTCGCCTCGACGGCATGGGCCTGCAGGCGATCTTGCCGGATGCGTTCGGCATTGGTGTATTCGGTCAGCACCGGCATGATGCGCGCCGCGCCCAGTTCGGTCGCCTTTTCGACGATGAAATCGGTGCGGGCCTTCTTGATGGGCGCGAACATCAGCCAAAGATCGGGCGGCATCTGCACCGGGCGGGTCTGCACCTCGGCCACCAGTTCGCCCCCGCGTTTCGAGGCGGCGCTGACACGGGCGATCCATTCGCCATCGCGCCGGTTGAAGGCCAGAATCGCATCGCCCACCTCCAGCCGCATCACGGCAAAGAGATAGTTCGACTGATCACGGTCCAGCGCGAGCGGTTGCCCCGGGGCAAGCGGCTGGTCTAGATGAAGGCGGACCTTGGGTGTCATGGGAACAGGTGTATGACCGACGCGCCGCGAATGCCAGAGCCGCATGGCACCGTTGCCGATGCCGTGGCGGGAAACTGGGTTGATCGCCGGGCACCGGCGGCGCTGCGCCCGTATCTGCGGCTCAGCCGGGCCGACCGGCCGATCGGCACCTGGCTCTTGCTGCTGCCCTGCTGGTGGGGCGTGGCGCTGGCGGCTGCGTCCGATGCGCCGGGCTGGTGGGATCTGTGGGTGATGATCGCCTGTGGCATCGGCGCCTTTCTGATGCGCGGGGCGGGCTGCACCTGGAACGACATCACCGACCGCGACTTTGATGGTGCCGTTGCACGCACCCGGTCCCGCCCGATCCCGTCAGGGCAGGTGACGGTCAAGCGGGCGCTGGTCTGGATGGCGGCGCAGGCGCTGGTTGCCTTTGCCGTGCTGCTGACCTTTCCGCCACTGGCGATCTGGCTGGGGGTCGGCTCGCTGGTGCTGGTCGCAATCTATCCCTTTGCCAAGCGGTTCACCTGGTGGCCGCAGGTCTTTCTGGGGCTGGCCTTCAACTGGGGCGCCCTGCTGGCCTGGGCCGCACATGATGGCACGATCGGGTGGGCAGCCCTTGTGCTGTGGCTGTCGGGCATTTCCTGGACGCTGTTCTATGACACGATCTATGCCCATCAGGACAAGGACGACGACGCGCTGATCGGCATCAAATCCACCGCCCGGCTGTTCGGCACCCATACGGTGGCCTGGCTGCGCGGCTTCATGGCGCTGACGGTCCTTTTGCTGACGCTGGCCACGCTGATGGCGCTGCTGGGGGCCGATGCGGGCTGGATGGCGGTGCTGATCGCGCTGGCCGGCATCTGGATCTTTGCCGCGCATCTGGGCTGGCAACTCGCGCAGCTGGACATCGACAGCCCCGACACCTGCCTGCGGCTGTTCCGGTCGAACCGCGATGCTGGCCTTGTGGTTGCGCTGTTTCTTGCCGCTGCGGCGCTGGTGTGATTGAACCTGCCCCCCACGCGCCTTACGAGTGGCCGATAACGATGCGGAATCGCTCATGCGCTTGAAACCTGCCATTCTTACCGCAATCGCCTTTGCCTGTGCGGCCGTGCTGTCCTTGCTGATGGCGATGGCCGTGGGCGGCGCACTGGAATCACGCAGCCAGCGTCACGTCACCCGCGCGCTGAATGCGGCAGGTCTGACCTGGGCCAGCGCCAGCGCCGACGGGCTGATCGTCACCCTGACCGGCACCGCACCGACCGAGGCCGTGCGCTTTCGCGCCACCACCGTCGCCGGCCGGGTCGTCGGGGCCAGCCGGGTGATCGACAGCATGGCGGTGACCCCGGCCAAGGCCCTGACCGCCCCGCGCTTTTCGCTGGAGCTGCTGCGCAACGACGACGGGATTTCCATGATCGGCCTTGTGCCCGCATCCTGGGACACCGCACCGCTGCTGACCACGGCCAGCCAGCTGGCCCCGGCAGACAGCCTGTCCAACATGCTGGAAACCGCCGATTTCCCGGTCCCCGCCGCATGGGCGCCTGCCATGGATTTCGGCCTTGTCGCGCTGCGCCTGCTGCCCAGGTCCAAGATTTCCGTGGCCGCCGATGGCGTGACCGTCACCGCCATCTCGGACAGCCCGGCGCAAAAGCGGCGCTTTGAATCCGACCTTGGCCGCGCCTTGCCGCAAGACGTGCCCGTCACCATCCAGATCTCGGCCCCCCGCCCGGTGATCGCCCCCTTCACGCTGCGCTTCGTGATTGACGAGGATGGCCCCCGCTTTGATGCCTGCGCGGCTGACAGCGACCGCTCGCTGAACCGCATCCTCAATGCGGCCAGGCTGGCCAAGGTCGAGGGCACCCCCGCCTGCACCCTGGGCCTTGGCGCCCCCTCGCCCCGCTGGCCCGATGCGGCCGAGGCGGTGATCGCCGCCATGGCCGAACTGGGGGCCGGATCGGTGACCATCTCGGATGTCGATGTCACGCTGATCGCCGCCTCGACCGTCGCGCAATCCGACTTCGACCGCGTGATCGGCGAGCTGACCAACCGCCTGCCCGATGTCTTCTCGCTCAAGGCGACGCTGACCCCGCGCCCGCAGACCGAAGGCCCGCAGGGCCCGGCGCAATTCACCGCCACCCTCTCGCCCGAAGGCAATGTCCAGCTGCGCGGCCGCCTCGTCGATCAGCGGATGCGCGAGTCGGTCGAGGCCTATGCCCATGCCCGCTTTGGCGCCGCGAACGTCTATATCGCGGCCCGGCTGGACGACAGCCTGCCCAGCGGCTGGGGCCTGCGCGTGCTGGCCGGCCTTGCCGCGCTGGCACAGCTGCACAATGGCGTCGTCCTGGTCGAACCCGAGAGCCTGGCCCTGCGCGGCATCACCGGCAACAAGGAGGCGCGCTCGGACATCTCGCGCCTGCTCTCGGACCGGCTGGGCCAGGGGGCCGGCTTTTCGGTCGATGTGACCTACGAGGAACGGCTCGACCCCGCCCGCGCCTTGCCGACGCCCGACCAGTGCCTGACCATGGCCAACACGGTGCTGGCCAAGCGGCAGATCACCTTTGCCCCCGGCAAGGCCGAGATCGAGGGCGAATCGAATGCGATCATCGCCGAACTGGCCGATGCCCTGACCGATTGCACGGGTGCCCCGCTGGAAATCGGCGGGCACACCGATTCGCAAGGCCGGGCCGAAACCAACCTCGATCTCAGCCAGCAGCGCGCCGATGCCGTTCTGGCAGCCCTCGACGCGCGCGGCGTCGACACATCGGCCATGACCGCCCGTGGCTACGGCGCGGCTGAGCCCATCGCCGACAACGGAACCGAGGAAGGCCGCGTCGCGAACCGCCGCATCGCCCTGCGCCTTGTCTCGCCCGACGAGCCCGCCGCCGCGCCCGAGCTAATCGGCATCGACCCCGAGCCCGAAGACGACGGCGAGGCGATCGCCCCCCCGCCCGACCGCCCCGACGATCTGGTCCCGGGCGAGATCGGCGATGCCGAAGGCGACGAGCCGATGGGGGACGCCGGCGATCTCGAGGTCGGCGCCGATGGAGATGCGCTGGCCGCCGATCCCGAAGGGCCCGTCCCTGACGAGACGGCAGGCGAGGGCGCTGCGATCACCCGTCCGGCGGATGCCGGCGCGCTGATCCGCGATGCCCTTGGCGCCAATGGCGACCCCGAGCTTGGCGAATGGCGCGACACTGCCGGCCCCACTGCCCTGCGACCCAAACCCCGCCCCGAGGAGGCCGGCCAATGAACAGCACCGAACTCATCTTCGGCATGGCGATCATCCTGTTCGTCGCCTTCGGGCTGGGCTGGTTCGCCTATTGGCTGTTGCACCGCTTCACCCGCGTGCCCGGGGCCGATACGGCCGAACTGGAACGGCTGGCCCAATCGCTGCACGAGGCCGAGGAAACCCGTGACGAGGCCATCGTCTACCTCCAGCAGCGCGAGGCAGAGCTTGCCAACCGCATCGCCCAGACCGAGGCCGAGCTGCGCGCCGCGATGGACGGGCTGCGCAATGCCCGCGCCGAAACCGAACGCCTGCGCGCCCAGCTTGGCCGCCGCAACGAGGACACGCAGTAAGCTGGCGCACGACAGGGGGCAATCGCCCGGCCGAAGGCCATTCGCCCGCTCCGGCACTGCCGCCGCCCGCAGGCCGGGCGCGCGACCCCCTTTCACCTTGCCCAAAATACCCCCGCCGGAGGCACGCCGCGCCCTGGCGCGGCGCCCCGCCCAAAGCTTCGTGCCGCGCCTGCGCGGCTCGGGGCTGCGGGAGCGCTACCCCAGAGGTCCGGGGCGGCGCTCTTCGGACAGCAGCACATTGGCCTCCACCTGCCCCACGCCCGGCAGGGTCATGATGCGCCGGCGCAGGATGCGTTCGAAATCCGACAGATCGCGCGCCACAACCCGCAGGCGATAATCGAACAGCCCCAGCACATGCTGCACCACCTGAACCTCGGGGATCGCGGTCACCGCGCGCTCGAAATCCTCGATGCTGACCCGCCCCTTGGTCGCCAGCTTCAGCCCCAGGAACACCGTCACGCCAAAGCCCACGGCCGGGCGGTCCACCTCGACCCGGCGGCCGCGGATGACGCCTGCCTCCTCCAGACGCCGCACCCGGCGCCAGGCGGCGGGCTGGCTGATCCCCAGCGCCCGGCCCAGCGCCCCGGCCCCCTGCCCCGCATCTTGCGCCAGCATCCGCAGCAGCGCGCGGTCGGTATCATCGAGGTCGATCATACTGGCAGCGCCCCCTCGTCCTTGATGGTGGCGACCAGCACCAGCGCTTCGATATCGGCGATATGCGGCAAGGTCAGGATGCGGGTGCGATAGACCTCCTGATAATGCCGCATGTCGCGGGCAATGACGTTCAGCCGCACATCGACCCGGCCCAGAAAGGTCTCGATGTTGATGACCTCGGGCACCTCGCGCGCTGCATTGATGAATTCGTCAAAGGCCCGCGGATTGGTCTTGTCGAGATTGAAGCGCAGGCTCACCTCGACCTCATAGCCCATGGCGCGCCAATCGATCACCGCCTGAGGGGGGCCGATCACCCCGGCACCGCGCAGCCGGTCCAGCCGGCGCCAGCAGGTGGCCGTGGTCACCCCCGCCCGTTCGGCCAGATCGGCCGTCGACACCTCGGGCGCGGCCAGCAGCTGACGGATCAGGCGGCGGTCAGTATCGTCGATCTGAATGAACATTTCACCATCCTGCCTATCTGCGCATGATATCTGCAGACTTTTGCAGAAATCGTCAATCTTTGCACAGGCTATCTTGGCAATCCGCCTATTCTTGCGCCATCAAGAACCGAAAGGACATCCGATGCGCGTTTACTATGACCGCGACTGCGACGTGAACCTGATCAAGGACAAGAAGGTCGCGATCCTCGGCTATGGCAGCCAGGGCCACGCCCATGCCCTGAACCTGCGCGATTCCGGCGCCAAAAATCTGGTCGTCGCGCTGCGCCCCGGCTCGGCCTCGGCGAAAAAGGCCGAAGCCGAAGGGCTGAAGGTGATGGAAATCGCCGAGGCCGCAAAATGGTGCGACCTGATCATGTTCACCATGCCCGATGAACTTCAGGCCGAAACCTACAAGAAATACGTCCACGACAACCTGCGTGAAGGCGCCGCGATCGCCTTTGCCCACGGCCTGAACGTGCACTTCGGCCTGATCGAGCCGAAGCCCGGCGTCGATGTCATCATGATGGCGCCCAAGGGCCCCGGGCACACCGTGCGCGGCGAATATGTCAAGGGCGGCGGCGTGCCCTGCCTGGTCGCGGTGAACAACGATGCCACCGGCCGCGCGCTGGAAATCGGTCTGTCCTACTGCTCGGCCATCGGTGGCGGGCGCTCGGGCATCATCGAGACCAACTTCAAGGAAGAATGCGAGACCGACCTGTTCGGCGAACAGGCCGTGCTGTGCGGCGGTCTGGTCGAGCTGATCCGCATGGGCTTTGAAACCCTGGTCGAGGCCGGCTATGCCCCGGAGATGGCCTATTTCGAATGCCTGCACGAAGTGAAGCTGATCGTGGACCTGATCTACGAAGGCGGCATCGCGAACATGAACTACTCGATCTCGAACACCGCCGAATATGGCGAATATGTCTCGGGCCCGCGCATCCTGCCCTATGACGAGACCAAGGCCCGCATGAAGGCCGTGCTGCGCGACATCCAGACCGGCAAGTTCGTGCGTGACTTCATGCAGGAAAACGCCGTCGGCCAGCCGTTCTTCAAAGGCACCCGCCGCATGAACGATGCGCACCAGATCGAACAGGTCGGCGAAAAGCTGCGCGCCATGATGCCCTGGATTTCCAAGGGCAAGATGGTCGACAAGGCCCGCAACTGATTGCTGTTGCACAAGGAACTTTTCGGGGGCGCCACTGGCGCCCCCTTCTTGTTACGGGTTGTCGCGTGGCTGTTTCCTTGTCAGCATAGGTCTGCAGGCCAAACCGAGCCGCCCCCCTCGGCGGACCAGTGGAAAGGACCGGCCCATGCAGATCGACCTTCACCGGCGCAGCGCGCTGCAACTTCTGGCATCCAGCGTGGCCCTTCTTCCCATGGCAGCCTATGCACAAGCTCCGGCACCGGCCGGGCGCATTCTGATCCTGTCGGACCTGCATTCGGCCTATGAACGCAGCGCGCAGCTGCTGGCCGCGCTGGAGGCCGAGGTTGCCATTCATGACGTGCCGCATCTGATCGTCATCAACGGCGATGTGTTCGAGATCGGCAATGCCGTCACCAAACGCTCGGGCGGGGCGATCGACTGGGCCTTGCTGAAGGCGCTGGCCAGGCTGGCGCCGACAGTGCTGAACCTTGGCAATCACGAACCCGATCTGGTCGAGGATCTGGCCCAGGCCATCGCCCGGGCGCAGGCTGCGGGCCTGACGGTGGTGTCAAACATCGGTGACGCCCGCACCGGCCAGCCCTTCGCCAAGGCAACAGCCGCGCTGCAGCTGGGGGACATGCCCGTCAAGCTGGTCGGCATCGCCACCGATGCGATCACCACTTACCCCAAGGCGCAACGCGACAGCCTTGCGATTCCCGCCCCTGTCGATTGGGCTGCCGCCCATCTTGGCGATGCCTTGGCAGGGCCGGGGCTGAATGTCGTGCTCAGCCATGCCGGCGTGGTGGCAGACCGCGCCATCCTGCCCATGCTGCCCGATGGCACGCTGCTGATCGGCGGGCACGATCATTTGCTGTTCACCCACGATCAGGGCGCAACGCGCTATGTGCACACCGGATCGTGGAGCAGCACCTATACCGTGGCCGACATCGGCGCCGATGGCAGCATCGGCCTGACCCAGGTTCCGGTCGATCCTGCGGGCCCTGCCTCGGCCGATCTGGCCGCGCTGATCGCCGCCACCATGGCCGAACACCTGACCGATGCAGAACGGGCGACGGTTGCCACCGCCCCGGCCGCGCTGACACTGGCCGAGACCGGGCGCTTTGTGGCGGCGGCCATGGCGCAGGCTGCGGGGGCGGATGTCGGCTTCATCGGCCATACCACGCTGGGCACCGGCCTGGCTGCGGGGGCGGTCAGCCTGCATGCCTTCAACTCGGTCGTGCGCTTTGATGGCAAGCTGGTGGTGGCCGATGTCGATGCGGCCACGCTGTCCGAGATTCTGGCCGTCTGCAACCAGGATCAGGCCGCCACGCTGGACCAGCGCACCGGCGATTTCCTGTATGCCGCGCCGACCCAGGTGCCGCAAAAGGCCACTTATCGTATCGTCACCGGCGACTGGCCCGCGATGAACCAGAAGAAATACTTCCTGCGTGAAGATTTGGTCTTTGCCCCCGGCCCCGAGACGACGATCAAGCCGCTGGTGCTGGCGGCCATCGGCAAGGGCTGAAGGCGCGATCGGTTGACAGGCGCGCAGGCGTTAACGAAGGTTAACGCCTGTTTTCGGAGTTCTGCCATGCGCCTGCTGATCCTTGCACTGTCTGTCTGGGCAAGCGCCACCCCGCTTGCGCTGGCCCATGGCGGTGGCTGCCGCAAATCCTCGCCGCCCGGGCAATGCTGCCACATGGACAACAAGGCCGGCCGGGTGCACTGCCACTAGACCCAGGGCAAGGGCGCGGTAGACAGGCGCAGCCACAGCGCCTCGGCCGCGACCAGCGCGCGCGCCTGCTTGCCGGGCAGCACCTTGGGCAAGGCGCGCCCTTCCAGCGCCATGGCGACCTGCCAGTCGTTCAAGATGCCCAAGGCATCCTGAATGTCGCGAAAGTCGCTGCGGAACGGCTCCTGGTCCAGACCGGGCACCACCGGGCCAAGAAACTCGACCAGATACCGCATCGATTTCAGATCCTTGCGAAATTCGTGCCGTGCAAGCGGGTCCATCGTGGATACCGAGGCCCCGTGACAGCCGCAATCGGCCCAGGCCGAAGCAAGCCGGCCCACCGCCCAGCCGCCCACCGGGGCCGACTGCGCCGCACGGGCGCCCTCGCTGCGGCGCCAAAGCTTGCCGCCCTGCGCCGTCAACCGCGCCAGCTGAGCCGCCAGCTGGTCGGCCTGCAGGGATTTCAGCCGTTTGCGAACCTTGGCGCGGATCCTGGCATTCCGGCGCAGCCGCCCCTTGTGGCCTGGCATGTCGCAGCGGGTTTCCAGATGCACATCGCTGTCGCGCAGCTTGCCCAGCAGGCGAAAGATCGCCTTGGCCTGATCGCGCAACCGCGTCTGCCGTTTGCGGCGCAGCAAATCCGAAAAGGCATCAATCGCGGTGGTCAGCCGCCGCAACGCCACCCGCGCCTTGTGCGGACCCTCGGGCGCGTCGCAGTCCAGCACCGTGTCCAGCGCCTCGGCGAAATCGCTGGCGCAATCGCGGGCAATCTGGCGAAAGGCCGCCTCGCATGTGGTCGAGGGCAAGAGGGGTTCGGCTGGCTCGGCCATGGCAACGGTCCGCAGTGGTGCGTCACCACAACAGACTAGCACGTTTTGTAACGCGGGCATGACAACCTTGCCCTGCCCGCGCGAAGATCAGACCAGCCGGCTGACCTCGACGGCCGCACGGACAAAATCGGCGAACAGCGGGTGCGGCTCGAAGGGCTTGGATTTCAGCTCGGGGTGGAACTGCACGCCGATGAACCACGGATGGCCCTTGTGCTCGACGATCTCGGGCAGACGTCCATCGGGGGACATGCCGGAAAATTCCATCCCGCAAGCCTCCAGCTTGTCGCGATAGCGGATGTCGACCTCGTAGCGGTGGCGGTGGCGTTCCTCGATGCGGGTGTCGCCATAGACCTCGGCCACGCGCGAGCCTTCGGACAGCACGGCGGTGTAGGCGCCAAGGCGCATGGTGCCGCCCTTGTCGTCATCGACCTTGCGTTCCACCCGGTGGTTGCCCTGCACCCATTCCTTGAGGTGATAGACGACCGGCGTGAACCGCTTGGCCCCGGCCTCGTGGTCGAATTCCTCGGACCCGGCATCGTCGATCCCGGCCAGATTGCGCGCGGCCTCGATCACCGCCATCTGCATCCCAAGGCAGATGCCCAGATAGGGGATGCGCTTTTCACGGGCGAACTGCGCCGCGCGGATCTTGCCTTCGGTCCCGCGTTCGCCAAAGCCGCCAGGCACGAGAATCGCGTGGAAGCCTTCCAGATAGGGCGCCGGATCCTCGCGTTCAAAGATTTCGGCGTCGATCCACTCGGCCTTGACCTTGACGCGGTTCGCCATGCCGCCATGGGTCAGCGCCTCGGCGATGGATTTGTAGGCGTCTTCCAACTGGGTGTATTTCCCGACGATCGCCACGCGGACCATGCCTTCGGCATTGGTCAGCCGGTCCATCACGTCTTCCCAGCGCGTCAGGTTGGGGCGCGGGGCGGGGGCAATGCCGAACGCGTCCAGAACCGCCTGATCCAGCCCTTCGCGGTGATAGGCCAGCGGCGCCTCGTAGATGGTTTTCAGATCATAGGCCGCGATCACCGCCGATTTGCGCACGTTGCAGAACAGCGCGATCTTCTCGCGCTCTTTCTCGGGGATCGGGTGCTCGCTGCGGCAAACCAGCACGTCGGGGGCCAGGCCGATGGATTGCAGCTCCTTGACCGAATGCTGGGTCGGCTTGGTCTTCAACTCGCCCGAAGCGGCCAGATAGGGCAGCAGCGTCAGGTGCATCAGGATGCACTCGCCGCGCGGGCGTTCGTGGATGAACTGACGGATCGCCTCGAAGAACGGCAGACCCTCGATATCGCCGACGGTGCCGCCGATCTCGCACAGCATGAAATCGCATTCATCCTCGTCGATGCGAAGGAAGTCCTTGATTTCATTTGTTACATGCGGAACCACCTGGATCGTCTTGCCCAGGTAGGTGCCACGGCGCTCTTTTTCCAGCACGTTGGAATAGATGCGGCCCGAGGAAATGGAATCGGTCTTGCGCGCCGAAACGCCGGTGAAGCGTTCGTAATGGCCCAGATCCAGATCGGTTTCCGCGCCATCGTCGGTGACGAACACCTCGCCATGTTCAAAGGGCGACATCGTACCAGGATCGACGTTCAGATAGGGATCCAGCTTGCGAAGGCGCACGGAGTAGCCGCGAGCCTGAAGCAGCGCCCCAAGCGCCGCCGAGGCAAGCCCTTTGCCAAGGGACGAAACCACGCCGCCGGTGATGAAGATGTAACGTGCCATGGCAGCCCCCGTGAATGGCGAATGGATTGCAGAATCGCAAGATCACGGGATCCAAGCTATACAATGCCCTGTCCCGCGACGCAATGCGCCGCAAGCGATTGCGGCCCGAAGGCCGCAATAAACAACAGTTGGTGTCAGTCGACGCGCGGAGGCGTCAGCGGCTGATCGCTGGGGCCGGGGGGCAGCAAGGAGCTGCCAGGCGCAGCCGGGGCCGGGGCGGTCGTCCCTGCCGGGGTTGCCGCGTCGATCACCGAGGACGAGGCCGCTTCGCGACGTGCCAGCACCGTCAGAGCGATCGAGGTGCAGATGAAGCCGATGGCCAGAAGCCAGGTGATCTTGCCCAGCGCAGTGGCCGCCGAACGGCCCGAAACCACGCCGCCACCGCCACCAATGCCAAGGCCGCCGCCTTCGGAGCGCTGCAGCAGCACGACGCCAACCAGCGCCAGAGCCAGGATCAGGTGGATGGTGAGAACGACGTTTTCCATGCGCGGGGACCTGTCTGCTGCCGACAGGGCTATCTAGTCGGACCGATGGCCCGGCGCAAGGGCAGAAGCCCCCTCTTGGGCCGAAAGCGGCGCCGTATGGCTTGCGGGGGCGGGCAACCCCTCGTCCAGCAGGTCCTCGACGAACCAGGCGGCGAACTGTGCGCGACCCGAAACGCCGGCCTTGGCATAGATCCGCGTCAACTGGGCGCGCACCGTGCCATCGGCGACACCGCGCACCCCGGCGATCTCGGACACATCAAGGCCCTTGAGCGCCAGAAAACCGACATCCCGCTCGGCCGGTGTCAGGCCCCAGCGGGTGAATTGCGATTCGATGACCTGCGCC
The DNA here is from genome assembly GCF_000429765.1 of Gemmobacter nectariphilus DSM 15620. Taxonomy (GTDB): domain Bacteria; phylum Pseudomonadota; class Alphaproteobacteria; order Rhodobacterales; family Rhodobacteraceae; genus Wagnerdoeblera; species Wagnerdoeblera nectariphila. The sequence goes on from NZ_AUCM01000009.1 coordinate 71,836, forward strand.
AGCGTGCCCCGGGCGGTGGCCAGCGCCCGATCCTGCACACGCAGCCGATCCAGGGCGACACGCAGCTGCCAGGCGCCGACGCCCATCCCAAGGACCAGCGCAACCACGACCAGCGCCTCGAAAACGGAATGGGGCGCCGCGGGACCGGCCCGAAGATCGGCCAGCGCATCCCCGACGAAAAAGACGGCGGCCACCCCTTGCACCGCAAGGATGGCCGCCAGCGCGGCAGGTTGCAATCGTCCCTTGCGGGTCATCACCGCCCCTTGCCTCGGCCAGTCACCATGGGACGGACCAGATTGCGCCGCAACGCGCGGCTTTCGACCACGACCCCGGCCACATGGATCATTGCCAGGATCAGCATCAGATTCGCGGCCCCCTCGTGCAGCTCGCCTGCAGCCTCGGACAGACCGCCCTCATCATCCTCTTTGCCGGCGCTCTTCGCAAGCATCGACCAGTCGCCAGCCGCCACCGCCGCCTTCTGTTCGGCAATCGTCACCGGGCTTTGACCATCCGTCATGATCAGCCCCGTCACGGTCACCACCGCCAGACTGGCCCACAGCGCATAGACCATCAGCGCCCCGGCCGGGTTGTGCGACATGTGTTCGCGCGGGCGCCCGCGCACAAGATCGACCAGATGCGACATCGCGGCGCGCGGGTCGGGCGGAAAAGCGGAAAAGCGTGCCTCGGCCGGCCCGATCACCCCCCAGATCAGTCGCATCGCCAGCAGCGCCATCACCGCCCAGCCGATCCAGACATGCACCGTGCCGCCCGGCTTGTTCAGCAGCCCGTTCGACACCACGGCCAGCGCGATTCCCCAATGCGTGATGCGGATCAGCGGATCCCAGGGGTCGGGAGGCGCAACCGCGCCCCCCCGCCGCCCCGAAGCCACAGGGCGGGCCATATCAGTGATCGGCCTTGATCTTGGTGATGGCGCCCGATTTCGGGTCGATGTAAACTTCCCACATCTTCTTGTCGGCATCGGTGCATTTTGCCTCGATCTTGCCGTCCTCGGCTTCGAACGAGGTCACGGTGCAGCCGGCCTTGGCCAAGGCGGCGGTCGCGTCGGTCGGGTTGGTGCCGACCATATCGCCGACAGCCGGCATGGCCATCGCCGAGACCGGGGCCGCGCAGAGGGCAAGAGCAAGGATCAGATGCTTGGTCATGTGTCGAACCTTTCGCAGGTTTGCACCCCGGCGACATGCCGAGGCGATGGCCCGACCTGCCAGCCGCCAGATCCGCCGTCGATGCGCACAGGGCTGATCTTGCCCCCTGTAAGCGTCCGCTTATGCCGCGCAGTCCCAAGGCTCTGGCCAATTTCCATGTCCGATCGCCAGTCAGCCGCCAATCCGGGCGGAAACGCCGGCCATCCCCGCACAACCTGATGCCGCGGCGCTTTTTCCTGTTTCGCGCCCTGCCCCACACCGCTATAGAGCAGCCGGTTTCACCTGAAGGGAAGGACCATCCCAATGGCCAACGTGGTTGTCGTAGGCGCCCAGTGGGGCGACGAAGGCAAGGGTAAGATCGTCGACTGGCTGTCGGAACGCGCCGATGTGATCGCGCGCTTCCAGGGCGGGCACAACGCGGGCCATACCCTCGTCATCGACGGCGTGACCTACAAGCTGTCGCTGCTGCCCTCGGGCATCGTGCGCGGCGGCAAGCTGTCGGTCATCGGCAATGGCGTCGTGCTGGACCCCTGGGCGCTGCTGTCGGAAATCGACAAGCTGGCGGCCCAAGGTGTCGTGGTCGATCCCAAGGGCCTGTTGATCGCGGAAAACACCCCGCTGATCCTGCCTGTCCATGGCGAGCTGGACCGCGCGCGGGAATCGCAGAATTCGGTTGCCAAGATCGGCACCACCGGCCGCGGCATCGGTCCGGCCTATGAAGACAAGGTTGGCCGCCGCTCGATCCGCGTGGCGGATCTGGCCGACGAGGCGACGCTCGATCTGCGCATCGGCCGCCTGCTGACGCACCACAACGCGTTGCGCGCGGGCCTTGGCCTTGATCCGGTCGATCCGGTCGCGCTGAAGGCGCAGCTGATGGAGGTTGCGCCGAAGATCCTGCCCTATGCCGCCCCGGTCTGGAAAGTGATGACCGAGGCCCGCAAGGCCGGCAAGCGCATCCTGTTCGAAGGCGCGCAAGGCAGCCTGCTGGATGTCGATTTCGGCACGTATCCCTATGTCACCTCGTCGAACACGCTGGCGGGCATGGCGGCAACCGGCACGGGCCTTGGCCCGACGGCGGTGGATTTCGTGCTGGGCATCGTCAAGGCCTATACCACCCGCGTCGGCGAAGGCCCCTTCCCGACAGAACTGCATGACGCCGATGGCGAACGTCTGGGCGTGCGCGGCCACGAATTCGGCACCGTCACCGGGCGCAAGCGGCGCTGCGGCTGGTTCGATGCGGTTCTGGTGCGCCAGACCTGCGCCACTTCGGGGGTGTCGGGCATCGCGCTGACCAAGCTGGACGTTCTGGACGGGTTCGAGACGCTGAAGATCTGCACCGGCTATGAACTGGATGGCCAGGTGCTGGACTATCTGCCGACGGCCGCGAACCTTCAGGCCCGCGTCAAGCCGATCTACGAGGAGCTGGAGGGCTGGTCCGAATCGACCGCCGGTGCCCGTAGCTGGGCCGATCTGCCGGGTGCTGCGGTGAAATATGTCCGCCGCATCGAAGAGCTGATCCAGTGTCCCGTGGCCCTGCTGTCCACCAGCCCCGAACGCGACGACACCATTCTGGTGACCGACCCGTTCTCGGATTGATCCGATGCGGGTTCTGCTGATCGACGCCCACCCAGACGCCGACCGGCTTTCGGCCCATCTGCTGGACACCTATGCCGCCGCCCTGCCTGCCGATGCGCAGGTAGAGCGGCTGGCGGTCCGCGATCTGGACTTCAACCCCGATCTCTCGCGCGGCTATGTGGACGTCCCGCCGCTGGAACCCGATCTGGACCGCGCCCTGACGGCGATCGAGGGGTGCGACCATCTGGTTCTGGCCTTTCCGCTGTGGTGGGGGGCGGAACCGGCGCGGCTCAAGGGGTTCTGGGACCGGGTGCTGCTGCCCCGGCGCGCGTTCCGTTATCACAAGGACGATCCCTGGTGGGACCGGCTGCTGGCTGGCCGGTCCGCCGATGTGATCGTCACCATGGATACCCCGCCGCTGTATCTGCGGCTGGCCTATTTCGACCCGCTGGGCTGGCGCTATCGGCGCCAGGTGCTGGGGTTTGTCGGGTTCCGCCCGGTTCGCCTGCTGTATTTCGGCATGGTCCGGCGCGGCGGGGCCGAAAGCAACCTGCCCCGCTGGCGAGACCGGCTGGTCAAGGCGGCGCGCACGGCCAGCGGCCTGCGCCGCGGAAAAAAGGGCTGAACCGATGGAGTATCGCACCCGCAAACGGCTGTCGTTGCTGATCCTGCTGGTCGGACTGCCGCTTTACATCGTCGCGGCGGTCAGTCTGGTGAACTGGCTGGACCGCCCGCCGATCTGGCTGGAATTCCTGGTCTATGTCGGGCTGGGTGTCGTCTGGGCGCTGCCGTTTCGCAAGGTGTTCCGCGGGATCGGTCAAGCGGATCCCGCGGAACGCGAACGGGGGCCCGAAGGCCCCCGCGATGATCGGTAATCCGGCGCCGGTTCAGCCGGCGTAGCGGCGCGCCTCGGCCAGCGCCTCGGAATTCTCCGGCAATGCAAAAAGCCCCCGGCGGGGACGGATCAGACGACCTTCACGCAGCAGGACGCCAAAGGCGATCAGCGCATCCTCTTTGCTTCCGGCAAGATCGGTCGCCTCGGACATTCGCATCAAGAGCTGGCGGTTGAAATCGTCGCGTCCTTCGACGGCCATCAACCAGGCGCCCGTCGCTTCCATCCGGTCGGCCAGATCGGCCACTCCGACATGGCGCAGGAAATCCTTGAGCTCGCCGCCACCGCCGAACAGGTTGTCGTGGCTGCCGTCGACTTCGTCCTCGTCATCGTCATCCTGCAGGGCAAGAGCCATGTTCGAGGCCGCGACATGACGCGGGCGCACAGGCGCGGCAACGGCGGGGGCGGCAACTGCCGGGCGGTCGATCCGCTGGGCCGAGACCAGAACCAGCGGCGGCACACGGCCCGATTTGGCGGCCGGCTCGGCCTCGTCGGCCTTGCGCGGGCGCACGGCATCGGCAAGGTCGCTGCGATAGGCGGCCGTGACGTCAGCGGCGCGGGTTTTTTCGTCCTGCGGCGCCATGCGTTCGGCAACGGTCGCTGCAACGGCGGCCTTCAGATGCGCAATGGTCGAGGTGCGGCGGCGCGTTTCGGCGCCCTCCATCTCGGTATTGGCGTGGCGGATCAGCCGGTCGACGGCGGCGTCATCCGATTGCGCACCGCTTTCGGCCAGACGGTCGGCCGCACGCTGCGGACGCGCCGGGCGCGCAGGCCGGGCCGGATGGGCTGACACCGCTGCCACCGGAGCCGCAGCCGTTTCAGGACGCGGGGTTTCCGGACGCTTGCCACGACCACCCGCCCGCACCGGGCGGTTCGGACGCACCTTGGCAGGCTCGGGCTGGGCCAGAGCCGCCTCGGACGCGGCAGCCGTCTCTTGCGGTTCGGTTTGCACAACGGGTTCGGCGGCGGCCACAGCTTCGGGCTGGGCGCGACGCACCTTGATCACGCGGGCGCGCGACGGAATGTCGGCAAGCGCCGTCACGTCCTGAACCGTTTCTGCGGTGCCTTCTGCATCCGCTGCAACCCTTGCGTTATCGGCATCACCTTCTGCAATGCCTGTGGTTGCATCATGGGCCGGTTCTGCAAGGCGCGCAATAAGGCTGTCGACCTCGTCGCTGGCAATCTCGGCCTCTTGCTCGGATTCGGCGATCTGCGGCGCGGTTTCGGGCGCCTGGACCGGCGCGGCCACGACAGCCTCGGTCACGGCGGTCAGCACGGCGTCGATATCAAAGCTCGTCTCGAGCTCACCCGATTCGGCCTCGTCAAGGATGGCAACAGGCGGTTCGGGCTCGGCCGCTGCCTCGGCGGCGGCTTCGGCCTCCAGCCCTTCAAAGGCGGCTTCCAGCGCATCAAGGTCGAAATCGGCCGCAGGGGCGTTCACCACATCAACAGCAGCCGGGGCATCGGTCGGCACGATCGCGACCTCGGCCACCTCCGGCTCGGTCTGGGCCGGTGCGGCAACCGGGGCCGCCTGGCGCGCCGCAGCGGCCCGGCGGTTCGCGCGGCGCCGACGCACCGCCCAACGGCTGGCATTCGGGCGCGCCGCGACAGGGGTCGCTTCGGCTTCGGCTTCGGCTTCGGCTTCGGCTTCGGCTTCGGCTTCGGCTTCGGCTTCGGCTTCGGCTTCGG
>NZ_AUCM01000009.1:77164-199778 GCF_000429765.1 Gemmobacter nectariphilus DSM 15620
GCTTCGGCTTCGGCTTCGGCTTCGGCTTCGGCTTCGGCTTCGGCTTCGGCTTCGGCTTCGGCTTCGGCTTCGGAAAGGGTCTCGGTCAGCGCATCCTGGTCAAGTGCCAGATCGGCGTCGAATTCCGGCGCCCACTCGTCGACCATCGCGGCCGGCGATTGCACGGAAGGCGCGTCGGGCTGACCATCGACGATCGAGGACAGCATGAGCGCCATATCGTCCGCTTCGATCACGTCGTCCGGCATGTCGTCTGCCGGCTCGGCCGCCGACAAGATTTCGGGCGCGGCCTCGACGATTTCCTCGGCGGCCAGGGCAAAGACATCGTCCGCGGCCTCTTCGGCGTCCTCGATCTCGTCCGCGAAGGCGGCATCGCGCGAGCGGCTGACAGCGGCGCGGATGCGGGCCAGCTTGGCGGCAACGCTATCGTCGACAGCGCGCAGGCGCGGTGCAGGCGATTCGGCGACCGGCTGGATGACCTCGGGTTCGGCCTGCGGCGCGGGCGCCTGGTCTTGCACGGGCTCGGGGGCCGCCGCAGCGACGGGTGCCGCAGCAGGGGCCAGCGTCGGCGCCGCAACCGCATCGCCTGCGCGCAGAATCACCCCGTTCTCTTCGATCTTGGCTTCGACCCGGCGCTGAATCTCGCGCTCGGCAATCTTGTGCAGCATCGCCGCATCAGGCTGCGGCGGTTCGGCGCCGAAATACCGGTCCTCGGCCGCCAGATCCCGGAAATATTCGGCAATCGCCTTCATCGTGCCGAAGGGATCGTCAAATCCTTCCAGTGTGCAGGAAAAGGTGCCGTAGGAAACGGTCAGGATCCGGTTCTGCGATACCATGGTCTTCTACCCTCTGCACAACTTTCGCTGCTCAACTTCGCCACCTATTGGTCCGATTCCATGAACCGACAAAGGCAAATTGAAGGATTGATCGTGGCCCCGGTTGCCTTCTTTTGCCTTAATTGGAAGAAGTCTCGGCATGGAACACACGATTGTCGAGTCAGATCATGGTGTAACGCTGGTTGGCGGGGCCCCCGTCACCCAGGCGCAGATGGCGCTGGCGCTGGCCCATGCGCCCCGTCTGGTCGCAGCCGATGGCGGGGCCGACCGGGTGCTGCGCCTGGGCCATCTGCCCGAGGCGGTGGTCGGAGACCTTGATTCGATCTCGGCCCCGGCGCGCGCGCGGCTGGCAGACCGGCTGCACCATATCGAGGAACAGGAGACCACGGATTTCGACAAGGCGCTGCGCAGCGTGGCGGCGCCCTTTGTGCTGGGTCTGGGCTTTTCCGGTGCGCGAATCGACCATGGCCTGTCGGTGCTGAACGCGCTGGCCCGCCATCCGCACCGGCGCTGCCTGATCCTGTCGGGCCATGATCTGGCCTTTCTGGCCCCGCCCGAATTGCGCCTGACCCTGCCGGTGCGCAGCCGGCTGTCGCTGTTCCCGCTAGGCCCGGTTCAGGGGATCAGCGCGGGTTTGCGCTGGCCGATCAAGGGCTTGCGCTTTGCCCCGGACGCCCGGATCGGCACATCGAACGAAGTGGCCACCCCCGAGGTGCGGCTGACCTTCGATGCGCCGCGCATGCTGGTCATCCTGCCGCGGAGCCGGCTTGCCGCCGTATTGCGCGGGCTTGGGCTGCCGTCACCCTCTCTCGGTGAATGATGTAAAGGCCCGAGGCAACGATCACGCCGATTCCCGTCCAGGTCCAGGCATTCGGGAAATCGCCGAACACCAGATAGGCCAGCGTCGCGGCAGAAACGATCTCCAGATAGTGCAGCGGCGCCAGCGTGGCCGAAGGCGCCAGCTTCAGCGCATAGGTCATGAACATGTGGCTGACCGTTGCCGCGACCCCCACCCCCAGCAGCCAGCCCCACGCCAGTCCCTGCGGCATGACCGGATCCAGCGTCGCGATGCCCGACCCTTCGGCCAGCGCGACCATCGGCAGACAGATGCCGGCCGCAACCCAGGCCGTGTGGAACTGCATCGCCTCGGGCGTCATGTGGCGCGAGGCTTCGCGCGTGATCAGCATATAGGCGGCAAAGGCAAAGGCCGTGCCAACCGGCAACAGGGCAACCCAGCCAAAGGTGGCAAAGCTGGGCTGAATGACCATCAACGCGCCGATGAACCCCACGCCCGAAGCGGCAATGCGGCGCGGCCCCACCTCGTCGTTGAACATCAGCTTGCCGAAGATCAGCAGGATGAACGGCTCGACAAAGGCGATGGCCAGCGCATCGGCGATAGGCATGTGGCTGACAGCCCAGACAAAGGTGAACGTCGCCGCAATCGAGGCCAGCGCCCGCCAGAGCGTCAGGCGAAACGCCCGCGCGGTCATCCGCATCCCCTGCCCCAGCAGCAGAAGGATGGGCAACATCAGGACGGACTGCACGATGAATCGCGCCAGCGTCACCTGCCCCACAGGCACCGTCTGGGTCGCGAGTTTCGAGGATACGTCGATCAGCGGGGCGAACAGGCAAAAGCCCAGCATCAGCGCAACGCCTGGCAGGATGCGATCAGTCGAGGCGGTCATTGGTCGCTCCTGGCGTCCCTGTGTGGCAGCGGGGGGCCGCCCCGGCGCCGGCTGGTTCTTGCACCGGTGGCGCACCGGCCGGCGACCCCTTGGGAAATTTGATCAAGACGAAAAGGGCAGACCGGCCTTAGCCTGTCTGCCCCACCGGGTCCAGAGGGCCCTGCCCTAGTTGGAGGCGCCACCTTCGCGGGCGATCAGGTTCCAGATGCCGTCCTTGACCACCGAAATCGTCACCTCGTTCGCGCCCTGATGGTTCTCGGGCGTGTATTTGATGTGCATGTCGGTCAGCTCGTCCTTGAAGTCGAGCGATTCCATGGCCTTCTTGAAGCTGTCGGCTGTCAGACCCGGCCCCGCGGCTTCCAGCGCGCGGATGACGATATCGGCCGTGTCATAGCCCAGCATGGCAAAGCCGGTGGCGGGCTGGTTATACTTGGCCGTGTAATCCGCGATGAACTTTGCCGGCACCGGATCGTTCTTGCGCGCCTGCAGATCCACCCAGCCAGCGGCCGCATAAAGCCCGTCGGTCACGCCGCCCGGCACCGCGGCCACTGCCTCGAGGAAGCCGGCCGAGGTGGCCAGGAACTTGACGTCGGTCCAGCCCAGCTGTTTCGCCGTGCCGACCACGGTGATCCCGGCCCGCACGCCAAGCGCCATGGTCACCACCTGGCACCCGTCGGCGCGCAGCTTCTGCACCGCACCGACGAAATCCTGCTCATCGGGCTTGTGCGTGGTTTCCGAGACGAACTCCATACCCAGCTCGGCCGCCTTTTCCTTGGAGGCGGACGAGATTTCCATGCCGAAATCGGTCGGCAGATACATGGTGCAGACCTTGGTCAGCCCGAACTCCTTGTTCAGATAGCGCATCCCGGCGACGGTCTGGTCGTAATAGCTGGAAAAGGCGATGAACTTGTTCTCTGCCCCTTCGGCAGGCAACATCTCGCGCGCGGCGGTCAGCGGGTTGATGTTGAACACGCCCTTGGGGTCCATGATCTTGAAGCCGGCCAGGTTGTGCGGCGTGCCCAGCGACATGATCATCGCGAAAACCTTGTCGCGGTTGACCAGCTTGTTATAGGCCTGCGTCGCCTTGGGCAGCTGATAGCCATGATCCTCGACGACGAACTTGATCTGGCGTCCATGCACGCCGCCCGCCGCATTGGCCTGTTCGAACCGCAGCGAGGCGCCGTTCATCGCCGGAACGCCGATGGCGGCGAAGATCCCCGACAGATCGTTCACCGATCCGATCACGACTTCCTTGTCCGACACCCCTTGCGTTTCGGCCAGCGCCCCCTGTGCCAGACCCAGCGCCAGCGCGCCTGCGGCCAATGCTTTCATCGTGCCTTTCATTGCGTCCTCCCTTTGCCCCCTCCTCCGGGGGTTACCGATACATGTCGTCGATCAGTCCCTTGTGCTTCTTCTCGACGAAGCTGCGTTTCAGTTTCATCGTGGCGGTCAGTTCCTCGTCCTCGGCGGTCAGCAGCACGTCGATCAGCCGGAAATCCTTGATCTGCTCGACCCGCGCGAATTCGCGGTTGACCTGGTCGATCTCGGCCCGGATCAACTCCTGGACTTCCGGCGCCCGGGTCAGCGAGGCAAAGTCGGAAAACGGCACGCGGGCGGTCTGGGCGAATTTCTCGACGTTTTCCTGGTCGATCATTACCAGCGCGGTCAGGAACTTGCGCCGGTCGCCAATGATGACGGCATCCGAGATATAGTGGCTGAACTTCAGCCGGCTTTCGATTTCCGCCGGGGTGATGTTCTTGCCGCCCGCAGTGATGATGATGTCCTTGAGCCGCCCGGTGATATAAAGAAACCCGTCCTCGTCGATGCGGCCGATGTCGCCGGTGCGCAGCCAGCCATCGGCGGTACAGGTCTCGGCGGTCTTTTCAGGCAGGTTCCAGTAGCCCCTGAAATTCGCCATCGCCATGCACTGGATCTCGCCATCATCGGCGATGCGCAGCTTGACGCCCGGCATCGCCTGCCCGACCGATCCCAGCCGGTCGGCGCCGGGGCGGTTGACGGTGCAGGTGGCGGCGTTTTCGGTCATGCCATAGCCTTCGAACACCGGAACGCCGATGGCGCGGAACCAGGTCAGCAAAGCCGGGCTGATCGGGGCAGCGCCAGAGATGCCCTGTTTCAGCCGGTTCATGCCCAGAAGCTGGCGCAGGTTGCGAAAGACCAGCAGATCGGCCAGCGCAACCCCCAGCCGCATGAGCAGGCCCAGCGGCTTGCCCGCGCTGTCCGCCGCCGCCCGCGCCATGCCGACCTTCATCGCCAGACCATAGGCCAGACGGCCGATCCAGGTGGCCTCTTGCGCCATGATCAGCACGCGCGAATAGACCTTTTCCCACACACGGGGGACTGCGGCAAAGACATCCGGGCTGACTTCCCGCAGGTTATCGAACACCGTCTCGGGGCTTTCGGCAAAATTCACCACCGACCGCGCGGCAATCGGGAAATAGGCCGAGTTGTTGCGTTCGAAGATATGGCACAGCGGCAAAAAGCAGAGCTGCTCTGCCTCGGGGCGCACCGCCAGATTGCGCAGGCCGGCCTGAATGGAATGCAGGATGTTTTCATGGGTCAGCATGGCGCCCTTGGGCGCGCCGGTGGTGCCCGAGGTATAGATCAGCAGCGCCACATCCTGCGGCTGCGCCCGTTCGATCTCGGCCTCGAAGGCGCCGGGGTGTTCGGCCTCTTCCAGCTTGCCCAGCTCGTAAAGCTCGGGCAGGAACAGGAACCGCTCCCCCTTCAGATCGTGCAGGCCCTCGTCTTCCAGGATGATGACCTTGTCCACCCCCGGTGCGCCGTCGGGAATGTCCAGGAACTTGTCCAGCTGCTCCTCGTTCTCGACGATCAGGAACCGGCAGCGGCTGTCGGCCAGGATATAGGCGACCTGAGAGGACGAGTCGGTCGTGTAGATGCCCGAGGATATCCCCCCCACCCCTTGGACGCCCTGATCGACATACAGCCATTCCTTGCGATCCTCGGACAGGATCTGCACGACCTCGCCGCGCTGCAGACCAAGGCGGCGCAGGCCAAGGCCGATCCATTTCGCATGGGTCCAGTAATCGCCCCAGGTAAACTCGCGCCAGATGCCCAGCGTCTTTTCCCGGTGGGCAATGCGGTTTGGCTCGGTCTCGGCGCGCAGCCGGAACAGGGCGGAAATCGTGTCGCAGCCATCGACCAGCAAGGGCCGCTGGCTGGCGTCGACATTGATCGCAACGCCCTTGACGGTTTCCATCTGGGGGATCTTGGCATGGCGGGTCATGGCATCACCTCCAGGTCTTGCGCCGCTTCCAGCGCCGCTCGCCCCGGGCGCCTTCGTTGGCGTGGCCCAGATAGAAGCTTTGAATATCCTCGGACGCGGCCAGCCGGTCGGCGGTGCCGTTCATCACGATGCGGCCCAGTTCCAGCACATAGCCATCATCGGCCAGATCCAGCGCCACGGCAGCGTTCTGTTCCACCACCATCATGGTCACGCCTTCATCCTTGTTCAGCCGCTTGAGGATGGCGAAAATCTCCTGCGTCAGCAGGGGCGACAGGCCAAGGCTGGGCTCGTCCAGCAGCATCAGGCGCGGGCGCAGCATCAGGCCCCGGCCGATGGCCAGCATCTGCTGCTGCCCGCCCGAAAGCGTGCCTGCCTCTTGCGCGCGGCGTTCGGCCAGAATGGGGAAATAGTCGAACACCATCTGCCGGTCGCGGGCGATTTCCGCCTTGTCGCTGCGGGTATAGGCGCCAAGGGCCAGATTTTCCTCGACCGTCAGCAGGGGAAACACCTCGCGCCCTTCGGGAACATGGACGATCCCGGCGCGCACGATGCGGTGCGGCTCCCACCCGGCAACGTTCTGACCCTGAAACAGGATCTCGCCCTTTTCCGGGTCCATGATGCCGGAAATGGTCTTGAGCAGCGTCGTCTTGCCCGCGCCATTGGCGCCCAGCACGGTGACGACCCTGCCCTGATGCACCTGCAAGGACACGCCGCGCAGCGCCATGATGGGACCGTAAAAGGTTTCAAGGTTGCGAATTTCCAACAACGGGGCGGTCATTTCCGGGCCCCCTTGGCATCGGCGGTTTTCGAAATCGCACCTGTGCCCAGATAGGCGGCAATCACCTCGGGGTGGCTTTGAACTTCGGCCGGGGTGCCCTCGGCGATCTTCTTTCCACCATCCAGCGCCAGCACCCGGTCGCAGACCTTGGCGACCAGGCCCATGTCATGTTCGACCATCAGCACGGTAATGCCCATCTGCCGGCGAATGTCGTCGATCCACCAGCGCATGTTCTGGGTTTCCTCGACCGACAGCCCGCTGGCAGGCTCGTCCAGCAGCAACAGCCGCGGCTTGCTGGCCAGCGCGCGGCCCAGTTCCACCACCTTGCGCACGCCATAAGGCAGGCCAGCAATGCGCTGATCGCGATAGGGTTGCAGGTCGAGAAAATCGATTACCTCTTCCACCGCCTCGCGGTGGGCGCGTTCCTCGTCGCGCACGCGGGGGGTGAACAGGATATTCTCGATCATCCCCGTGCGCCGGTGCCGGTGGCGCCCGACCAGCAGGTTCTGCAACACCGTCGCCTGATGAAACAGCTCGATGTTCTGAAAGGTCCGCGCGATCCCCAGCCCCGGCACCTGATGCGGCGCAAGGCGCAACAGATCATGCCCGTCAAAGGTGATCGAGCCGGAATAGGGCGTGTAGAACCGCGAGATCAGGTTGAACGCCGTCGACTTGCCCGCCCCGTTCGGCCCGACCAGCGCAAAGACCTGCCCTTCTTCCACCGACATCGACAGCGCGTTGACAGCGGTCAACCCGCCGAACTTCAGGGTGGCATCCCGGATTTCCAGCAAACTCACCGCAGCCGCTCCGTTTTCAGATAGGATTTCTGCCGGCGGAACATGTCCTTGCGGGCAAAGGGGAACAGCTCCAGCCAGGTGCGCACCTTGAGCCAGCGGCCATAAAGGCCCATCGGTTCAAACAGGATGAACAGGATCAGGATGCCGCCGAACACCGCCGCCTCGAGCCCAGGAATGGCGATGCCGCCGCCGATGCTGCTGGTGATGATCGACAGCAGCTGGGGCAGAAAGGCCACCACCACCGCCCCCAGAAACGCGCCATGGATGAAGCCAAGCCCGCCGACAACGATCATCATCACCAGTTGAATGGCGATCAGAAAGTTGAACGTCTCGTTGTTGAACACCTCGGCAAACAGGCCCATCAGCGCGCCGCCAAGGCCGGTGAAGGCGCACGACAGGCCAAAGGCGATGGTCTTGGTGCGCGCCACATCGACCCCCATGGCCTGCGCCGAAATCTCGCTGTCGCGCACGGCGGCAAAAGACCGCCCCAGCGGGCTGCGCAGGATGTTGCGATAGGCTGCCGTCACCAGCACGACCACCGCCAGCGCCATCCAGTACCAGGCGGCCGGATTGGCCCAGCGGTTGATTTCCAGCCCCAGAATGGTGACCGGGGGGGCATACATGCCGTTCACCCCGCCGGTCCAGGGCGCCAGCAGCACGATGATGTCATCGGCCAGAATCGCCAGCGCCAGCGTGGCGATGGCCAGATACACCCCATGCAGCCGCAGCGCCGGAACCGCGATGATCGCGCCGACAACGCCGGTGATCACCCCCGCCAGCAGAAAGGCCAGCACAAAGGGCAGACCTGCATCCATCAGCAGCACACAGGCATAGCACCCCAGCGCCATGAAGGCGGAATGCCCAAGGCTGACCTGCCCGGTCTGGCCGGTCAGCAGCATCAGCCCCAGCCCGGCCACCGCCCAAATCAGGACATTCGTCGCCTCGCCCAGAAAGAAATCGTCCAAGAGCCACGGCAACCCCACCGCCAGTGCCAGCAAGGCCAGATACAGCCCGCGCTTCCACCAGTCGGGAAAGAGGTCGATATCGGTGTCGTAACTCGTCTTGAAATGGAACCGCATCGGTCAGACCTTCTTGGTGCGGACCTGGCTGAACAGGCCGTGCGGGCGGAACACCAGAACCAGAATCAACAGCGCATAGGGCGCGATCTGGCTATAGCCGGGGGGCAGGTAGCGGGCGGCAAAGGGTTCGATGATGCCGACGATCAGCCCGCCCATCAGCGCGCCAGGCAGGCTGCCGAAGCCGCCGATCACCGCTGCCGCAAAGGCCTTGATGCCGATGAAGCCGGCGTTCGGCTCCAAGGCACCCTTGGAGGCATAGAGGATCCCGGCAATCGCCGCGACGATCCCGGCCAGCGCCCAGACCATGCCTTGCACCCGCTTGACCGGAATGCCCATGTAATAGGCCGCCATCTGGTTCTGGCTGGCGGCCTGCATCGCCAGCCCCACCTTGGTTTTCTGGAAGAACTGCCACAAAGCCAGCGTCAGGATCAGCGTGACCACGATCACCGCCAGATCGACCGTGCCCAGCACCACCCCGGCAAAGCGGACATCGCCAAAGGCCAACGGCGAATGCAGCGATTGCGGCTCGTGCCCCCAGATGGCACCGGCGGCAAAGCGCAGAATGAACCCCAGCGCGATGGTCAGGATGATCACCGCCGTCTGGCTTTGCCCGAACACCACCCGCAAGATCGCGGCGTCGATCAGATAGCCGATCGCGCCCATGATCAGGAACACCAGGGGCAGCGCCAGCCAGAACGGCAGCCCGGCATATTCAGGATTCACAAGCCCAAGGGTCACGAAGGCGCCCAGCATCATGAAATCGCCCTGGGCGAAGTTCACGGCCTCGGTCGCCTTGTAGATCAGCACGAAGCCAAGCGCGACCAGACCGTAGACACAGCCGTTCGCAAGCCCGCTGACCAGCAGCTGCAGCACATCCATATATCTCTCCCATAGGCGGCCGGTCCTCTGACGGGTCCGTTCCGCGCACCACCTGCCCGGTTTTCCGGTGCAGTCCTCCGTGATGCTGTCCCTATGATGAGCCTGCAACCTCTCTGTGCGTCAACGATTTTCGGTTGTTTACGTTGCGGAAGGCGCAAAATGCGAAACCCCGCCCTTGCGGGGCGGGGTTTCAGGGTCTGGCAACGGGTGCCGGATCAGGCGTGTTTCTTGCCCTTGATGCCGGCCCACAGACGCTTGTTGGTCAGATAGAGCAGCACCGACAGCACGCTCAGGAAGATCACGGCGGTAAAGCCGGCCTGCTTGCGCGCCATCATCTTGGGTTCGGCCGCCCACATCAGGAAGGCCGCAACGTCCTGCGCCATATGGTGAACCGAGTTGGCGTGGCCATCGTCGAATTCCACGGCGCCATCGGTCAGCGGGGGCGCCATGGCGATCCAGCCACCCGGGAAGGCGTGATTTTCATAGAAGGTCGAACCAGCCTCTTCCTTTTCCTCGCCGGTATAGCCGGTCAGGATCGAGGCGATATGCTCGGGTCCACCGATGCCGCGGAAGAACTGGTTGATCCCAAGGCCATAGGGGCCGTGAAAGCCGGCACGGGCCTTGGCCATCAGCGACAGGTCCGGCGCGTTCGACAGGCTCGACGGCGGGAAGTGGTCCGACGGCTCGCGCGGACGTTCTTCGCCATCGGGCAGCGTGACCGCGGCCAGTTCCTTGGCATAGGCGCGGACCTGATCGGCCGGCAGCTCGGGGCCGCCGGGGTCGGCCAGCGTGCGGATCGGCACGAACTTCATGCCGTGGCAGGCCGAACAGACCTCGGTGTAGATCTTCAGACCGCGTTGCAGCTGCATCTGGTCGAACTTGCCAAAGGGCCCCTCGAAGCTGAACGAGAAGTCCTCGGTATGCGCCACGGCCCCGGCCGCCAGAGCGGACCCTGCGGACAGCGACAGCGCAGCCAGCGCGGAAAGCGTGAGTTTACGGATCATTGTGCTTGCCCCTCTCTCACTCTGCGGGCTGGCCGTAGTGCGACTTGAAATCTTCCTCGATCGTTGCCGGTTGCGGCAGCGGCTTTTCGATCAGCCCCAGCAGCGGCAGGATGACGAGGAAGTAGACGAACCAGTAGGTCGCCGCGATCAGCGAGATCCAGGTGTAGAGCCCTTCGGCCGGCATCGCGCCCACCCACATCAGCACCATGAAGTCGACCGCCAGCAGCCAGAACCACCACTTGAACATCGGACGATACTTGCCCGACCGCACCGACGAGGTGTCCAGCCAGGGCGTCAGCGCCAGCACGGCGATGGCGCCGAACATGGCCAGCACACCAAAGAACTTGGCGTCGACGATGCCGAAGGTCACGAACTGAACCAGCTGCACCACCCACACATCGCCGGTGAAGGCACGCAGGATCGCGTAGAACGGCAGGAAGTACCATTCGGGCACGATATGCGCCGGGGTCGAGAGCGGGTTCGCCTCGAGGTAGTTGTCGGGGTGGCCCAGATAGTTGGGCATGAAGCCGACGATGGCGAAGAACACGATCAGGATGACGCCCAGGGCGAACAGATCCTTGATCACGTAATACGGCCAGAACGGCACGGTGTCCTTTTCCGCCTCGGCCTTCGAGGTGCGGCGCACGTCAACCCCGGTCGGGTTGTTGTTGCCGGTGGTGTGGAAGGCCCAGATGTGCACCGCGACCAGCGCCGCAATGACGAAGGGCAGCAGGTAGTGCAGCGAGAAGAAGCGGTTCAGCGTGGCATTGTCCACCGCCGGCCCGCCCAGCAGCCATTCCTGGATCGACGGACCCACGCCCGGGATCGCGCCAAACAGGCCGGTGATCACCGTGGCGCCCCAGAACGACATCTGACCCCAGGGCAGAACGTAGCCCATGAAGGCGGTCGCCATCATCGCCAGGTAGATCAGCATGCCGATGATCCAGGTCACCTCGCGCGGGGCCTTGTAGGACCCGTAGTAGAGGCCGCGGAAGATGTGCAGGTAGACCGCAACAAAGAACAGCGAGGCGCCGTTCGCATGCAGGTAGCGGATCATGTGCCCGCCGTTCACGTCGCGCATGATATGCTCGACCGAGGCGAAGGCCAGGCTGACATGCGGCGTGTAGTGCATCACCAGAACGATGCCGGTGATGATCTGCAGCGCAAGGCAGAAGGTCAGGACGATGCCCCAGACCCACATCCAGTTAAGGTTCTTGGGGGTGGGGATCATCAGCGTGTCATAGGCCAGACCCACGATGGGCAGGCGCTTGTGCAGCCATTTCTCGATGCCGGTCTTGGGCTCGTAATGGTCGTGCGGAATTCCAGCCATGGGTCGCTCCTCAGCCCAGCTTGATCGTGGATGCGTCGACGAACGCGGCTACCGGGATATGCAGGTTTTCCGGCGCCGGGCCGCGGCGGATACGGCCGGCGCTGTCATAGTGCGACCCGTGGCAGGGGCAGAACCAGCCACCGAAGTCACCCGCGCCATCGCCAATCGGAACGCAGCCAAGGTGCGTGCACACGCCCGACATCACCAGCCATTCTTCGGCGGCCTCGCCCTCGGCGCCCGGCGCGGCCAGCGCGCGGTTCGCATCGGTCGCAGGGGTGCCGGCGCCCAGGTTGGGGTTGCGCGCATCCTTGTCGACCAGCTGGTCCAGCGGCACGGCGCGGGCCATCTCGATCTCGTCCTTGGTGCGGCGGCGGATGAACACCGGCTTGCCAAGATACTTGACCGTCAGCTGGGTGCCGACATCGACGCCCGACACATCGACGAAGATCGACGACAGGGCCTGCACGTCGGCCGACGGGTTCATCTGGTTGACCAGCGGCCAGACGGCGGCGCCCGTGGCGACCGCCCCGGCCCCGGCGGTGGCATAATACAGGAAATCCCTGCGAGTGCCTGCGTGATCTTCTGCGTGGGACACGTTCCAAACTCCCTTTGCCAGCCGGGGAGACCGGCCATATGCGTGGACGGGGGCGCGCAAGACACCCCCCTCTCGGGCGGCTTTTAGCGGGCATGGCGGGGCACGTCCAGCGGGCAAACCGCCACGGGGGCACGGATTCTGCGCAACCGATGCGGCATTGTCGCGCGGGCAGGCCCCGTCAGGGCATCAGTCCGGCAGCAAGGCGGCCTGCGAATCCCAGAAAGAACACCCCGACCAGCGCATTGACCACGGGCGCGGCCCGCAGCCAGACCCGCACCGCCGCCGGGGTCGAGAAGGCCAGCGCATAGGCAGAATGGATGGAAAACGACAGCACCGAGGCCCCGGCACACAGCAGGGCGATGTCCCACCCGCTGGCCCGACCTACCGGAAACATTGCCATCACGGCGATCCAGGTGGTCAGTGCCTTGGGATTGGTCGCGTTCACCGAAAGCGATCGCAGGAAAGCCCCGCGCAGATTGCTGCCTGCCCGGGCGTTGACGCTGCCATTCGCGCGCCCCCAGCCCGCCATCGCCGACCGAAGATAGCGCGATGCGAACCAGACCAGCAGGCCGCAGGCAAGCAGCGTCATGGCCGCACGCAGGCCCGGCACGCTTTGCATCAGCGCCGCCATTCCAAGGCTCATCCCCAGACACCACAGGCCGATTCCCAGCCCGACCCCAAGGGCCGAGCCCAACCCTGCCCTGCGACCGGATCCGATGGCCAGCGCAATCGTGTTCAGAACATTGGGCCCGGGCGTGGCGATGTTCATCGCCAGAAAGGCCCAGACCGTCACAAAGGCGGAAACCGGCACCAGAAGCTCAGGCAAGGCAGCCCCCCTGCCCCGGGTTTCTGGTGCCAGACATGTTTGCCCCCGCCGCTGCGCCGTGTGCCCTCATGCCACGGCGTCATGGGCGGTCCAAGAGTGTCAGGCGTCCGCCAGACGGGTGATTTCCTCTTTCAGCTTCATCTTTTGCCGTTTCAGTTCGGCAATCTTCAGGGCATCCGACCCAGGGCTGCGCTGTTCCTGTTCCACCAGAGTCGAGAGATGTTCGTGCTTGCGGCGCAGTTCCTGAAGGTGCGAAGCGATGGTCATGACGGTCTCCTCTCCGGTTACATCCGTGTAACGAGTGCATCACAGAACGTGAGTCGTGTCACCTGAACTTGGTGTCACGGGAGCGTCATCTGCATAGAATTAGCCGAAAGCCGCCAGCGCCGCGCCATCGCGCAAGATGGCACGCACCGCGGGGGCATAATTCTCGCGGTCGCCATCGTGGCCGGGGCCGTCGTGCATGATCAGCGGCGCCAGCAGGCGGAACGGGCCGCGCGCCCCCTTGCGCGCCCGCAAGATCACCCGGCTGGCCGCCCGGCCCGGCCGCGCGGCAAGCGGCAGGACGGCAACGGACCCGAACCCCTCCATCGCGCACAGAATGTCGGGCAGGCGTTCGGCCAGATGGATCATGGTCAGCCAGCCGCCCGGATGCAGCCGCTTGCGCGCGGCAAGCAGCCAGTCGGCCAGCGGCGTATCCTCGCGCTGCGCGGTCTCG
Organism: Gemmobacter nectariphilus DSM 15620; assembly: GCF_000429765.1. Taxonomy (GTDB): domain Bacteria; phylum Pseudomonadota; class Alphaproteobacteria; order Rhodobacterales; family Rhodobacteraceae; genus Wagnerdoeblera; species Wagnerdoeblera nectariphila. Next base: position 90,954 of record NZ_AUCM01000009.1, read on the forward strand.
CGGCCACTGTCGCGGGCAGCGGTGCCATCCTGCGGGGCAAAATAGGGCGGATTGGCGATGACATGATCGAACGAGCCACGCAGCCCCGCAGGCATCTGCCGCAGATCGCCCTGATGCACCTCGAGACTGATGCCGGTGACCATGGCATTGTGCCGCGCCAGTTCGGCATAGGCGGGTTGCAGCTCCAGCCCGTGCAGCCGAACTCCGGTGACACGCGCGCCAAGGCAGAACGAGGCAACGCCCACGCCGCAGCCCAGTTCCAGCACCGACTCGCCCGCGCGGGCCGGACAGGCAGCGGCCAGCAGGACCGGATCGGTCGCGGCCCGATAGCCATGGCGCGGCTGCGACAGGCGCAGGCGCCCGCCCAGGAACAGATCCTGCGTCTGATCCTCGGGCGCGAAGCTTGCGGGTTGGCTCATGCGGGATCCAGCCCGTTGTCGGCCAGAACGGCCCGCGCGACAAAGGCATCACGGTCCGCAACCATCAGACGGCGCGGCAAAATGCCGATGGACCCCTCCAGCACGCTCGTGTGGATGTCGAGAACGAAGGCCGTTATACCCTCGCCCGACAGCAGCGCCTCGGCAAAGGCGATCCGGGTCGGGTCAGTGCTGCGCAGGATTTCCCTCATGGGAAAAGGGTTAGCGGCAGGCCGGCGGCTTGTCGAGACGGGGTGAGAGGGCACGAAACCGTGGACAGCGACGCGACGAAACCCCACGACAGGCTGGCCGCCGCGCTGGCAGACGACATGGATGCGGTCAACGCGCTGATCCGCGACCGCATGGCCAGCGAACATGCCCCGCGCATTCCCGAAGTGACGGCCCATCTGGTCGAGGCAGGCGGCAAGCGGTTGCGCCCGATGCTGACGCTGGCGGCCGCCCGGCTGCTGGGCGGCCAGGGCGAAAAGGCGGTCAAGCTGGCCGCGACGGTCGAGTTCATCCACACGGCCACGCTGCTGCATGACGATGTGGTGGACGAAAGCGAGAAGCGGCGTGGCCGGCCGACGGCGAACCTGCTGTGGGACAACAAATCCTCGGTCCTGGTGGGGGATTACCTGTTCGCGCGCAGCTTCCAGCTGATGACGGAATGCGACTCGCTGGCGATCATGGCCGTGCTGGCCAATGCCTCGGCGGTGATCGCCGAAGGCGAGGTGCTGCAGCTGACGGCCGCGCAGAACATGGGAACGACGGCCGAGACCTATCTGCAGGTGATCCGCGGCAAGACGGCGGCGCTGTTTTCGGCGGCGACCGAGGTGGGCGGCATGGTGGCCGGTGGATCGCCCGCGCAGGTGGACGCGCTGCGCGCCTATGGCGACGCCCTGGGGATCGCCTTCCAGATGGCCGATGATCTGCTGGATTATGGCGGGACCAGCGCCATCGGCAAGAACACCGGCGACGATTTCCGCGAAGGCAAGCTGACGCTGCCGGTCATTCTGGCGATCGCTGCCGCCGATACCGAAGAGCGGGCCTTCTGGGAGCGCGTGATCGAGAGGCGCGATCAGCGCGAAGGCGATCTGGACCAGGCGCTGGCGCTGATGGCGCGGCATGGCACGCTGGAGGCGACGCGAGCGGCCGCAAACGACTGGGCGGCGCGGGCGCGGGCGGCGCTGGAGGCGCTGCCGGACCATCCATTGCGCGGGATGCTGTCGGATCTGGCGGCCTATGTGGTGGCGCGTCTGGTCTGACGGCAGCGCTTGGGGGTAGCGCCGGGGGTTTCACACCCCCGGACCCCCGTGGGGTATTTGCAAAAAGGCAAAGGACCAGACCGCGCCTTATGCTTCGGGCAGGGCTGCGACGAGGGCGGCGAAATGTTCGCCGCGCTTTTCGAAGTTCGGGTATTGGTCGAAGCTGGCCGCAGCGGGGGCCAGCAGGATGACATCGCCGGGCTCTGCCTCGGCGGCAGCGCGGGCGACGGCGCGGTCCATGGTTTCGCAGATTTCCTGCGCCGTGCCGGGGATCTGAAGCGCGAAGTCGCGGGCCGAATGGCCGATCAGATAGGCCTTGAGCACATTGCCCATATCGGCTTGCAGGCTGGCAATGCCGCCATCCTTGCCCATGCCGCCGGCGATCCAGCGGATGCGGGGGAAGGCACGCAGGGCCTGGGCGGCGCTGTCGGTGTTGGTCGCCTTGGAATCGTTGACGAAGCGCACGCCATTGAGGGTGCGGATCAGCTGGCTGCGGTGCGGAAGGCCGGCAAAGCTGTGCAGCGCGGCCTCGATATCGCGGGGGCCAAGGCCAAGCGCGCGGGTGGCGGCCCAGGCGGCGGCGGCGTTCTGGTGGTTGTGCGCGCCTGGCAGGCCCGCAATCTCGCGCAGGTCGGCCGAGGCGATCTGGCGTCCCTTGCGCCATTCCGACAGGAAGCCCTTGCGGGCAAAGACCGACCAGCCAAAGGTTTCCAGCTTTTGCCCCGACGAGACGCGGATCACCCGGTCGTCCTGCGGGCCCATGGCCAGCTGATCGGCCAGGAACCAGCCTTCGGTTTCATCGACGCCGACGATGGCGCGGTCGGGGCCGCCTTCGGCAAAGAGGCGGCGCTTGGCGGCGAAATAGCCGCCCATGCCGTGGTGGCGGTCAAGGTGATCGGGCGAGAGGTTGGTGAAGACCGCGACGTCCGGCGTCAGCGCGCGGGCAAGGTCGGTCTGGTAGCTGGACAGTTCCAGCACCACGATGCCGCCATCGCCGGGCGGGTCGATATCCAGCACGCCGCGGCCGATATTGCCGGCCATCTGCACCTCGCGCCCCGTTTCCGCAAGGATATGGGCGATCAGCGCGGTGGTGGTGGATTTGCCGTTCGAGCCAGTCACTGCCACCACGCGGGGGGCGGTGTCGAAATTCGACCAGTCCTGTTGCCCGAGCGAGCGGAAGAAGAGGCCGATGTCATTGTCGACCGGCACGCCCAGCTGCATCGCCCGCAACAGGACAGGATGCGGCGCCGGGTAGAGATGCGGGATGCCGGGCGAGGTGACGACACAGGCGAGCCCGGTCAGCACATTGTCGCGGCGCAGATCCTCGGGGGTGAACCCCTCGGCCTCGGCTTTCGCGCGGCCTTCGGGGCTGTCGTCCCAGACGACCGGGGTTGCCCCCCCGGCCGCCAGCGCCCGCGCGGTGGCAAGGCCGGAACGGCCGAGGCCCAGAACACCAACGCGCGCGCCGGCAAAGCCATGCACCGGGATCATCGGATCACCCCATTTCCGCAAGGCGGGCCAATGCCGCCTTGACGCGCGAGAGCTCTTCCTCGCGCAGGGCGAGGTTGTCGCGCGCCTCGATCACCACCTCTTCGGCGGCGCTTTCGACGAACTTGGGGTTGGCAAGGCGCCCGCGCAGGCCACCTGCCTCTTTTTCCAGCTTGGCGGCGGCTTTCTCCAGCCGGGCCTGTTCGGCGGCCACGTCGATCACCCCGGCCAGCGGCAGGGCAAAGGCGCCGCCTTCGGCCGGGATGGTGACAGAGCCCTTGGGCGCCGCGCCTTCGGTCATATCGGCCAGACGGGCAAGGCGCTTGATCAGCGTCTCGTTGCGGGCCCAGGCGGCGCGGCCACGATCATCGAGCGAGATCATCACCACCGGCAGATGCAGGCCGACCGGAACGCCCATCTGGGCGCGGGCCGAGCGGATATCCTCGATCAGCTGGATGACCCAGCGCATTTCGCGCTCGGCCTCGGCATCGACCAGCTCGGGGCCATAGGCGGGCCAGTCCTGATGCGCCAGAAGATTGGCGCGGGTGCCGGTGATCGCCCACAGCTCTTCGGTGATGAAGGGCATGATCGGATGCAGCAGGATCATCGACTGGTCCAGCACCCAGGCCATCGTGGCGCGGGTCTCGGCTGCTGTGCCCTCGTCGGCCAGCAGGGGCTTGGCGAATTCGACATACCAGTCGCAGACCTTGCCCCAGACGAATTTGTAGAGCGCATCCGCCGCGTCGTTGAAGCGGAAGGCGGCCATGGCCTCATCGACCTCGGCGCGCACGCGGGCGGTCTCGCCAATGATCCAGCGGTTCACGGTGGCCTGCGCAGTCGGCACGGGGCCGGTCGCATGCCCTTCCCACACGCCATTCATTTCGGCAAAGCGGGTGGCGTTCCACAGCTTGGTGCCAAAGTTGCGGTAGCCGGTGATGCGCTGCATGTCCATCTTGAGCACGCCGCCCAGGGACGCCATGGCGGCATTGGTGAACCGCAGGGCATCGGCGCCGAATTCGTCGATGATGTCCAGCGGGTCCACCACGTTGCCAAGCGACTTGGACATCTTCTTGCCCTTGGCGTCGCGCACCAGGCCATGCAGATAGACGGTGTGGAACGGCACCTGATCCACCACGGCCAGCTGCATCATCATCATGCGGGCGACCCAGAAGAACAGGATGTCCGCCCCGGTCACCAGCACGCTGGTGGGGAAATAGCGCTGCATTTCCGGGGTGTTCTCGGGCCAGCCCAACGTGCCGATCGGCCACAGGCCCGACGAGAACCAGGTGTCCAGCACATCGGCATCGCGCCAGACCGGATAGACCAGATGGGTCGGATCTTGCGACAGGTTGTAATCGGCCAGCGCGGTGGCCAACATGTCCATCGCCTCGGCGCGGCTGGCAACCTCGACCACGCGGGCGTGGTTCAAGGGCATCGGCAGCGGCGCCAGCGCATCGCGGAACTTGTCGAGCACGGCATCGAAGGTGGCGGCGCAATGATAGACGGGCTCGGCCGAATTGAAGCCGCCCTCGTTCAGCAGGCGGAAAATCTCCACCTCGTCCAGCGCGTTGTCGCCCTGATCGTCCTTGAAGCCGCCCATGATATCGAGGCCATACCACACCGGGATCTGGTGGCCCCACCACAGCTGGCGCGAAATGCACCAGGGCTCGATGTTTTCCAGCCAGTGGTAATAGGTCTTTTCCCCGCTCTCGGGCAGGATTTTCACCTGGCCCGAGCGCACGGCGTCCAATGCCGGGCCGACGATCTTTTCGGCGTCCACGAACCACTGGTCGGTCAGCATCGGCTCGATGACGACCTTGGAGCGGTCGCCAAAGGGCTGCATGATCTTTTTCGCCTCGATCAGCGGGACCAGCGCGTCGGCGCCTTCGGCACCCGGCTTGACCGCTGCCTTGCCAAGGCGCGGGTCATCGGCGCGGGTCATCACCGCCAGACCTTCGGCGACGATCTCGGCCACCACCTTTTCGCGCGCCTCATAGCGGTCAAGGCCGCGCAGATGGTCAGGGACCAGGTTCAAGAGGTCGGTTTCCGCCTCGGTCAGGGTCTGCGCCCCTCGTGCGACCGCCTGCGCGGTGGCCGCCGCCTGTTCATAGGGCAGACCGTCGGCGCGCATGCGCGCCCGCATGTCCATCAGGCGATAGCAGGGAATAGCGCCGCGCTTGGCCACGCCATAATCGTTGAAATCATGCGCCCCGGTGATCTTCACCGCGCCCGAACCAAAGGTCATGTCGGGGTAGTCGTCAGTGATGATCGGGATCAGCCGGCGGTGTTCCTTGGGCCCCACCGGGATTTCGCACAGCATGCCAACGATGGGCTTGTAGCGTTCGTCATCGGGGTGCACGGCCACCGCGCCATCGCCCAGCATGGTTTCCGGGCGGGTCGTCGCGATGGAGATGTAATCCCGCGTCTCGCGCAGGGTCACGTTCCCCTCGGCGTCCTTCTCGACATATTCATAGGTCGCACCGCCCGCGAGCGGGTATTTGAAGTGCCACATATGGCCGTCAACCTCGAGGTTCTCGACCTCGAGATCCGAGATAGCCGTCTCGAAATGCGGATCCCAGTTCACCAGCCGCTTGCCGCGATAGATCAGGCCCTTCTGGTACATGTCCACGAAGACCTTGATCACGGCATCGTGGAAATTGCCTTCCTCGCCCGCCGGTGCGCCGGGGGCGCCGGACATGGTGAAGGCCTCGCGCGACCAGTCGCAGCTGGCGCCAAGGCGTTTCAGCTGGCCGATGATGTTGCCGCGCGACTTGCGCTTCTGGTCCCAAACAAGGGCGGTGAAATCCTCGCGGCTGAAATCGGTGCGGCGCTGGTTGGTTTTCGCGAGTTCCCGTTCCACCACCATCTGGGTGGCAATGCCGGCATGGTCGGTGCCCACCTGCCACAGCGTGTCATGCCCGCGCATCCGGTGCCAGCGCGTCAGGATGTCCTGCAGCGTGTTGTTGAAGGCGTGCCCCATGTGCAGGCTGCCGGTGACGTTCGGCGGCGGAATGACGATGGAAAAGCTCTCGGCCCCCGGCTTGGCGTTTACGCCTGCGGCAAAGGCGTTCGCCGCCTCCCACCGGGCAGAGATCCGCGCTTCGGCTTCGGTCGGGTTGAAGGTCTTTTCCATCGGCATCTCGGGCATCCTCTCGGCAACCCCCGCTATGTAGCGCGCGCAGGGGACAAGGGGAAGTAGGGCGGGGTTCGCCCCGCCATTCTCCGGCGGCGTCGGGGTGAATCACGCCCTCCCCCTAGACCGCCCGGTCGATCCGGGTCGACAGGTGGATCAGCGATTCCGAGGATTTCACCCCGCTCATCTGGCCGATGCGGTCCAGCACCTCGTCCAGCGCGGCGGTGCTGGGCGCGGCGACTTGCAGCAGCAGATCGAACCGGCCCGAGGTGGAATGGGCGACCTCGACCTCGGGGACGGTCTTCAACCGGGTCAGGATGCCGGCCTGGGACCGGGGCTCGATGGTCAGAAGGATCGTCGCGCGGATGCGGGCGGCCTTGGCGGCCTCGCCCAGTTTCAGGGTATAGCCGGCGATGACGCCCGTGGTCTCCAGCCGCTCCAGCCGGGCCTGAACGGTCGAGCGGGCAACCTTCAACCGCCGCGCGAGGGTTGCCACCGACATGCGCGCATCGGCGCTGAGCAGCCCCAGAATGGTTCGGTCCATGTCATCCATCGCGCACCTTCCATTTTGACCGGCGTTTTCGTCGATATAACGATCTCGCGCGACATTTCATAGGTTTTCATCGCGCCGGATGTGCCTCATATGCGCGTCCAGAAAGTCTCAGGAAAAGGGCGGCTCATACGCACCTGGCCTGGTTGGATGAAACGCTCACGCGCTTTCCCCAACCCGTTGTCCGGGGCAAGGATGCTGCGTTCTGTTGGCCCGAAAGGATGCGCCGATGGGACTGTCGAAGACTATCTGGTCGAAACCTGCCGAATATCTGACCCGCACGCAGCCGGAACATCCGGTGATGTTCTTTGCCCCCGGCGTGTTGCAAGACACCGCCCGCCGCTTCATCGACGGCTTTCCGGGGATGGTGACCTATGCCGTCAAGTCGAACCCCGACGAGGCGGTGATCGCGAACCTGGCCGCTGCAGGTCTGCGCGGCTTTGACGTGGCCTCGCCGGCCGAGATGCTGATGATCCGCCGCCTCGCCCCGGAAGCGGCGATGCATTACAACAACCCGGTGCGCGCGCGGTCCGAGATTGCCGTGGCCGTCGCGCTGGGGGTGAAATCCTGGGCGGTCGACAGCCGGTCAGAGCTGGCCAAGCTGATCGAGATGGTGCCGGCAGAGGGCGCCGAGATCGCGGTGCGATTCAAGCTGCCGGTCGAGGGGGCGGCCTACAATTTCGGCGCCAAGTTCGGGGCAACGCAGGAGCTGGCGGCAGAGTTGCTGGCACGCGTGGCGGCGGCGGGGTTCATCCCGTCGATGACCTTTCATCCGGGCACGCAATGCAGCGATCCCTCGGCCTGGGGCGCCTATATCCACGCGGCAGCCGGGATCGCCCGGCAGGCCGGGGTGCGGATCGCGCGGCTGAATGTCGGCGGCGGCTTTCCCAGCCATCGGCTGAACGGTGTGCGGCCTGATCTGGGTGCGATCTTTGCCGGGATCGGTGCGGCGGTGGACAAGGCCTTTGGCGCCGATCGCCCGGCGCTGGTCTGCGAGCCGGGGCGTGCGATGGTGGCGGAATCTTTCACGCTGGCGGCGCGGGTCAAGGCGGTGCGCGACGACGAGCATGTGTTCCTGAACGACGGCACCTATGGCAACCTGGACGAGCTGCCGGTGATCGGCGTGATCGACCGGACCGAGGTTCTGGCGCCTTGCGGCACCCGCCGCACCGGCGCGCCGCGCCCGCGCATCGTCTTTGGCCCGACCTGCGATTCGGTGGACCGGCTGCCTGGCGCGCTGGACCTGCCGGTCGACATTGCCGAAGAGGATTACGTCCTGTTCCATGGCCTTGGCGCTTATTCGCTGGCGACCAACACCCGCTTCAACGGCTTTGGCGAGGTTGCGCTGGAGACAGTTCTGGCGCTGCACTGAGGGGCCGCTCCCGCACCCCTTGAGCGCGCGGGGCGCGCCCAAGGGCTTTGGGCCGGGCGCCGCGCGGTCGCGCGGCGCGGCGCCTGTGCCGGACCTTGCGCGGGATGGCCGGTGGCGGATGCCTCCGGCGGGGGTATTTGAAGCAAGGTGAAAGATCAGACGGTGGTGCGGTTGGCGTCGCCCAGGGGGGCGGCGGCAATCCACCAGTCGGGGTGGGTCTGGCGCAGGGCGGTGGCGGCGACCTCGGCCGATGCGGGCGTGCCGAAGAGCGCAAAGCAGGTGGCACCCGAGCCGGACATGCGGGCAAGGAGAGTGCCTGGCAAGCTGGCGAGGCGGTCCAGGACCATGGCGATCTGCGGGGCGACGGCGATGGCGGCGGGTTCCAGATCGTTGCGCTGTGCGGCAAGCCAGCGGGCCAGATCCGGCGCATTGGCCCAGCAGGGAAGGTCCGCGGGCATCGCGGGATTGCTGCGCGAGGTCAGGGCGCAGAACACCGCCGGGGTGGGCACCGGGATGCGCGGATTGGCAAGAACGGCCCAGACGGGCGGCAAGGGCGGGACGGGGGCGAGATGGTCGCCCACGCCGGACATGCGGCAGGTCTGGCCCTGCAGGCAGACCGGCACATCGGCGCCAAGCGCCAGACTGCGCGCGGGATCGGGCAGCGGACAGGACCAGAGCCGCGACAGGCCATGCAGTGCCGCCGCCGCATCGGCAGAGCCGCCGCCGATGCCCGAAGCAACCGGCAGGCGTTTGTCGAGGGTGATCCGCGCGCCCTGCCCCGGCGCCTCAAGGGCAGCGGCCGCGCGCAGGACGAGATTGTCGGGCTCGGCCGCCAGGCCAGCGCCTTCGGGGCCGGTGATCCGGAGTGACAGATCGTCGGCCGGTTCCAGTGTCAGCACATCTCCGACGCCGGCAAAGGCAACCAGGCTGTCGAGCAGGTGATAGCCATCATCCCGCCGTCCGGTCACATGCAGCGTCAGGTTGACCTTGGCCGGCGCGAAGACCTGAAGCGTCATTTCTTGCCGCGGTCGGACAGCGCGGGCAGTCCTTCCTCGGCCAGCACGGCATCAAGGCCTATGTCCAGCTTGCGGCGGATGCGGGCGGCATCCTTTTCCGTCGGCTCGAAGGACAGCGCGCGATGCCACTGAAACCGCGCCTCGTTCAGACGGCCAACCGCCCAGTAGACATCGCCCAGATGGTCGGTAACGATGGGATCGACCGGCATCAGCAGCGATGCCCGCTCCATCTGCGTGAGCGCCTCGGGGTAGCGGCCTGTCAGGAAATAGCCCCAGGCCAGCGAATCGATGATATAGCCATCGTCCGGGCGCTGTTCGACCGCGCGCTCGATCATGCCAAGCGCCTCGGGGATCTTCACGTTGCGATCGAGCAGCGAATAGCCAAGGTAGTTCAGCACCTGTGGCTGATCGGGCTGCAAGGCCAGGGCCTTGCGCAGATCGGCTTCGGCCTTGTCCCAGTCCTTGGCCTGTTCGCGCGCGATGCCGCGGGCATAGAACAGCCCCCAGTGGCGCGCATCGGGCGTCTTGACCAGTGCAATGGCGCGGCCATAGGCCTCGGCGGCGTCAGTGTTGCGTTCTTCGCGGCGCAGAAGATCGCCAAGCGCCACATGGACGGACAGGAACTGGCCATGGCTGCGCGCCAGATCCTCGGCTGCGGCAATCGCCTCGTCCTTGAGGCCCAGACGGTACAGCGCCTGAACCTTGCCACTGGCCGCGGCCAGCCGGGCCGGGCTGTCAGCCGGGATCCGGTCATAATTGGCAATCGCGAGGTCCAGCTGCGACATCGATTCCAGCATCGAGGCCGACAGCAGGATCGCATCTATATGGTCAGGACGCAGGAATTCGGCCATGCGGGCATGGGCCAGCGTCTGAATGTCCGGCGCCTCGCCCTGAAAGACCGAAGCCAGCAGGAAGAACACCTCGGCCAGACCATCGCGGACAGTGCGCACGGTATCGAAGGGCACCGGGGCCTCGGCGTCCAGCGCCTTGCGCAGCGCGTCAAGCTCGGGGTCGGTGCCGTCGGCGCCAAAGGCATCGTCAAGGCGGGCGCGGGCCGCATCCTCGCGGTCAAGCTGCGAGAGGATCTGGGCATGGGCAAAGACCGCGCGCCGCATCCCCATCAAGGGGTTGCGCACATCCGAAAACAGCCGGTCGGCGCCTTCGAAATCCCCCGCCATCGCAAGGGCAAGCGCCTTGTGATATTGGCCGAACACCTCAAGCCCCTGAGTTTCGGCCAGCTTGTCGAATTCGGCCAGCGCCTGCGCCATGCTGCCGGCCCCAAGCTGGGCCCAGCCGCGCACCAGGGGATCGACCAGCGGGCTGATCAGCCGGTTTTCAGGGTCGGCCAGATCGGTCAGGGCCTGCTTGTAATCGCCGTTCGCCAGCATGTCGGCCAGCCGCACCATGGCCGAAAGCTGGCTTTTCACGCCAAGGCTGCCCAGCCGGCGGGCAACCGGCACAGCGCCCTTGATGTCGCCCAGCCCGACATAGGCGGTGATCAGCCCGTCAAGGATCCCGGGATTGGCCGGGTCCTCGGCCAGTGCGCGCAGCAGATAATCGCGCGCCGGCGCGAAATCCGAGGCCATGTCGGCGGATCGCGCCGCCAGATAAGCGCCGGCCAGCTCGGCACGGCCCGTCACGGGAAGCAAGGCGATCAGGGCCCCGGCAAGGGCGATGGCTAGGCGGGATCGGCGGATCGGGGGCAAGGCGGTTCTCCGGTCGGGTGCCCCGAAGCTAGGGCCGCAAGGGTGCCAAGGCAATGCGCCCCGGCACCGATCACGCGGGTGTCACATGTTCGGATAGTTCGGCCCGTCACCACCTTGGGGCGTGGTCCAGGTGATGTTCTGGCTGGGATCCTTGATGTCGCAGGTCTTGCAGTGGACGCAGTTCTGGAAATTGATCTGGAACCGCGCCTCGGCGCCCTCGCCGATCACCTCATAGACGCCGGCCGGGCAATAACGCTGCGCAGGTTCGGCATATTCGGGCAGGTTGATCTTGATCGGGACCGAGCCATCCTTCAGCCGCAGATGGCAAGGCTGGCTTTCCTCGTGGTTGGTAAAGCTGAAGGCCACGTTGGTCAGCCGGTCGAACGACAGCACGCCATCGGGTTTCGGATAGTCGATCGGCTTGAAGTTCTTCGCCTTGCCGGTCGCCGCCGCATCGGTCTTGCCGTGCTTGAGCGTGCCAAAGAGCGACAGGCCGAACAGGCTGTTGGTCCACATGTCGAACCCGCCCAGCGGCAGCGCCGCCGCCAGACCCAGTTTCGACCACAGCGGTTTCATGTTGCGGACGGGCTTGAGATCCTTGGCGATCGGGCCCGAGCGCACGTCGGCCTCATAGCTCGACAGTTCATCCCCCTGACGGCCCGCCGCGATGGCGGCATGGGCGGCTTCGGCCGCTGCCTTGCCCGAAAGCATCGCATTGTGGTTGCCCTTGATGCGCGGCACGTTGACCATGCCGGCCGAACAGCCCAAGAGCGCCACGCCCGGCGCCACCAGCTTGGGCAGCGACTGCCAGCCGCCTTCGGTGATCGCGCGGGCGCCATAGGCCACGCGCTTGCCGCCCTTCAGCAGCTCCGCCACCACCGGGTGATGCTTGAAGCGCTGGAACTCCATGTAAGGATAGAGATAGGGGTTTTCATAGTTCAGGTGGACGACGAAGCCGATATACACCTGATTGTTTTCAATGTGATAGATGAAGCTGCCCCCGCCCGCGCGGTTGCCCAGCGGCCAGCCCATCGTGTGGGTGACGGTCCCCTCCTTGTGCTTGGCGGGGTCGATCTCCCAGATCTCTTTCATGCCGATGCCGAATTTCTGCGGCTCTTTCCCGGCAGAGAGATCGTATTTCGCGATCACTTCCTTGGACAGGCTGCCGCGCACGCCTTCGGCCAGCAGGACATATTTGCCATGCAGCTCCATGCCCGGCTCGTAATGCGGGCCGGGGGTGCCATCGGCGTTCAGCCCCATCTCGCCAGCGATGACGCCCTTGACCTCGCCGTTGTCGCCATAGACCAGCGCGCTGCACGACATGCCGGGGAAAATCTCGACGCCCAGCTCCTCGGCCTGCGCGGCCATCCAGCGGCAGACATTCGCCATGCTGACGATATAGTTGCCGTGGTTGTTCATCAGTCCCGGCATCGGCCAGTTCGGAATGCGCAGCGACCCGGCCTCGCCCAGCATCAGGAAATTGTCCTCGCGCACCGGAACGGTGATCGGGGCGCCCTTTTCCTTCCAGTCGGGAATCAGGGCATCAAGGCCCGAAGAGTCCAGCACGGCGCCGGACAGGATATGCGCGCCGACCTCGGAGCCCTTTTCCAGCAGAACGACGTTCAGGTCGGGCTCCAGCTGTTTCAGGCGGATCGCCGCCGACAGGCCCGCGGGCCCGCCGCCCACGATGACCACATCGTATTCCATCGCCTCGCGTTCGATCGCTTCTGCCATAGCTGCCTCCGTGTCGGGTCGCGCGCCCGTGCGCGTGGGTTCCTGCTTGGCGCCTTGCTAGCGAAGGGGGCCGCAACGGTCAATCGTAACGCAACATCATTGCGCGAAAGACAAGCCCGACGACATGCTTTGTGCGCGCCCGCCTGACCGGAAAAACCGCCGGCACCGCCCGTGCGAGGCAGACCGCAAGGGGCTTGCATTCGCACCGCGCAGGGGTCAGGTATTGGGAAAGACCGACAGGCGCCGCACCCCGTGCATGGGGACGGCGCCTGTCTACACGAAGGGTGCCGACGATGGAAAAGATTCCGATGACCCGCGCCGGGTTCGACCTGCTGGACGCCGAGCTGCGCCAGCTGAAGTCCGAGGAACGCCCGGCCGTGATCCGCGCCATTGCCGAAGCGCGCGAACATGGCGATCTGTCGGAAAACGCCGAATACCATGCCGCGCGCGAGAAGCAGAGCTTCATCGAAGGCCGCATCAAGGAGCTGGAGGCGATCCTGGGCCGCGCCGAGGTGATCGACACTGCGCGCCTGTCCGGGTCGATCAAGTTCGGTGCCCGCATCACCATCATCGACGAGGATACCGAGGAAGAGCACCACTATCAGATCGTGGGCGAAGCCGAGGCCGACATCGAACGTGGTCTTCTGAACATCAAGTCGCCCCTGGCCCGCGCCCTGATCGGCAAGGACGAAGGCGACAGCGTCGAGGTTCGCACCCCCGGCGGGGAACGCAGCTACGAGGTGCTTTCGGTCCGCTACGAATAGGGGCCCTCGGAACAGGAGGCCACCGCATGTCCGACCCGAAGACGGATCGTCCGATGATGCTGGGCGCGGTGGCTCCGCGTGGCGAATCGCCGCGCATCACCGTGACCGAGATCGCGGCCGGGGTTCTCAGCCTTGTGTGGCTTGTGGCGGTGCTTGCCTGGTTCTTGCTGACCGAACCTGCGGCATCCGGCGGCGACGGGCTGATCCTGAAGGTCTTTGTGGTGTTCCTGCCCATTGCGCTGATCTGGGTTGCCGCGATCACCACCCGCACCATCCGCGAGCTGAAGGACGAGGCCCGACGCCTGCAGGTGGCGGTCGATGCGATGCGCCACAGCTATGTGCAGCAGCAACAGGCCGCAGCCGCAGCCGCGCGCCCCAGCGTGGAGCGCAAGCTGGACGAGATCGCGGCAGCCGCAAAGCAGACCGAGACCGCCATCGCGACCTTTGCGTCCTCACGCCGCGATGCGGCCGCGCCGCGCCCCCTGCCCGCCGTGCCGGTCCAGCAGAGCGAACAGCCGGCACTGGCACTGGACGATGCCCCGCCCGAAGATCAGCGCCTGCCCATTGCCATCGACGAATTCATCTGCGCGCTGAACTTTCCCGACAACCCCGAGGACAAGGAAGGCTTTCGCTGCCTGCGCCTTGCGCTCGAGGATCGCGAGGCCGCGCGGCTGATCCGAGCGGCGCAGGATGTGCTGACCTTGCTGGCGCAGGACGGAATTTACGTCGACGATCTGCGCCCTGACCGGGCCAAGCCCGAGATCTGGCGCCGTTTCGCGGCGGGCGAGCGCGGGCGCACCATTGCGGCGCTTGGCGGCATCCGCGACCGTTCGTCCATCGCGCTGACGGCCGGGCGGATGCGCAGCGATACCATCTTCCGCGATGCGGCGCACCACTTCCTGCGCCAGTTCGACCGCAGCTTTCAGGCGTTCGAGAAGACCGCGACCGATCAGGACATCGCCGAGCTGGCCGATACCCGCACCGCCCGCGCCTTCATGCTGTTCGGCCGCGTGACCGGCGTGTTCGACTGACCCCACGGACCGGGCGCCCATGCCCCAGCCCTTGGGCAAGCGTTGACGCTGGAGGGGTTTCACACCCCTCCAGACCTCCCCGTGGGGTATTTTTCAAAAGGCAAAGCCGCACCGCGGCATCGCTGCGCGGATCGGGTCTCAGGGCTTGAGGGACAGTGTGCGATCACGCAGCATCGTCAGCCAGCCGCGCGGATCCCGGGACCAAGGCGCGATCTCCTCGGGGCTGATCGGCGCGCCGATCACCGGGCGCTGCGGCTTGTTCAGGGCCGCGCGGATTTCATGCAGCAGCAGGCTTTGCCGCAAGGTGGCCGAGCTTTTCGCCGCCCATTGATAGAGCCGCGTGTTCTGGCCCTGGAAATGGATCGGCACCACCGCCGCGCCAGAGCGCATCACCATCTTGGCGGTGAACGGATTCCATTCGCCTTCGATCGCAGGGCCCATCCAATCCTGGGAATTTGCCACCCGGCCGGCCGGGAACAGGATGATGCAGCCCCCCGCCTTGAGCACCCGCATGCATTCGGCGCGCATCGCAAGGCTTTCCTCGCGGGCGTTTTCCTCGTGCGGGAAGGGGACCGGCAGCATGAATTCGGCGATCTCGGGAATGCCGGTCAGCAAGGAGCGGGTGAGGATCTTGTAGTCCTGCCGGACCTGACCGACCAGCCAGGCCAGGATCATGCCATCGACCAGACCATGCGGATGATTCGCCACCACGACCAGCGGGCCGGTCGCCGGGATATGGGCGATCTCGTGCGGGGGGGTCTGCACGTCGATCCCCATCACCTCCAGCGCCTGCGGCCAGAAGGTCTGGCCAAAGGGCGCGCCCTGACGTTCGAACTTGCGGATGAGCGAGAGCAGCTTGGGCTTGGCCGTCAGCCATTCGATGGTGCGGATCGTGCCGGACTTCCACGGATTGGTGAAGGTGCCGGCATAGCTGAGGCGGCGCTTGTCATAGGGTTTCGGCACCGGCAAGGCAGGGGCGTCAGGCATCGGCAATTTCACATATCCTCGCCGAAACGATTGGCGACCAGCGCCTCCAGCGCATCGGCCAGCGCCGCGGCCTGATCGCCCGAGGTTTCCACCTCGATCGTGGTGCCCTTGTGGGCCCCCAGCATCAGCAGGCCCATGATCGAATCGCCCGAAACCCGCATACCGTCGCGGCTGACCATGGCTGTTGCGTCAAAGGCTTCGACCTGCTCGACGAAGCGGGCCGAGGCGCGGGCGTGCAGGCCCTTTTCGTTCACGATCCGCAGGCTGCGAGTGATCATGCGCGCACCTCTCCATTGCCGACTTCCCGGCCATCTATGTACTTCCGCCCGGCGGCCAGTGCCGCCTGCACGGCAGCATCCAGCGGCTGGTGGCGCGACTGCGCCAGTTTGAGCAGCATGGGCACATTGGCCCCGGTCAGGATATGCCGCGGGGCGGGGCCGCCAACCGCCTGGCACAGGTTCGCAGGCGAGCTGCCATGCAGGTCCACCACCACCACCACGCCGCTGCCATCGTCCACCGCATCCGCGGCGGCCCGAATCTCGGAGGCCTTTGCCTGCCTGTCATAATCGGGATCTATGCTGATCGCGCGCACGCCAGACAGCTTGCCCACCACATGTTCGACGGCGGCCAGCAATTCGCGCGCAAGGCCACCATGCGCCACGATCACGATTCCGATCTCATGCGGGGTCTGACTAACCGTTGCGGACTGGCCCATCACCTATCACCCTGCCCACCACCCGGCCCGCGGGCCGCCAGAGCTGGCGCACCTGTGGGCATCCTTTCAAGTTCCCGGTGGCGGCGGGAAATCTGCCATCCGGCCTGCTCAAGGGTATCGCCCAGTTTTTCTGCAACTGCAACCGACCTGTGCTGCCCGCCTGTGCAGCCGAAACCTATGGTCAGATGCGCCTTGCCTTCCTCGATATGCGCGGGCAGCAACATGCCGATCAGGCCCGACACGCGGTCAAAGAATTCCGCAAAGCGCGGATCGCCTGACACATAGGCCGCCACCTCGCTGCTGCGGCCATCCAGCTTGCGCAGGGCCGGCACCCAATAGGGATTGCGCAGAAAGCGGCAGTCGAACACCATGTCCACCCCGCGCGGCACCCCGCGCTTGTAGCTGAAGGATTGCAGCGACACCGCCATGCGCTGCGCCGGGGTTGCCCCCATCCATTTCGCCACCTCGGCCTTGAGGTCATGCGGCGTGAATTCCGATGTGTCGATCAAGAGGTCCGCCCGCACCTTGATCGGTGCCAGCAGGTCGGTTTCGCGCAGAATGCCGATCAGCGGCGGCTCGGCCGGGAACAGCGGGTGACGGCGGCGGGTCTCGGAATAGCGCCGCTCCAGCACCTCGGTGCGGCAATCGAGGAACATCACCTCCAGCGCGACGCGGGGGTCGGCGGTCAGCGTGTCGATCAGTTCGATCAGCGCCGACGAGGAAAAGTCGCGGTTGCGCACATCGACCCCAAGCGCGATGGACCGGCCCAGCGGCGGGCCGTCCAGCAGGCGCGGGATCAGCGACAGCGGCAGATTGTCGATGGTCTCGCAGCCCAGATCCTCCAGCGCGCCGATCGCCGTCGACCGGCCGGCGCCCGAGGGGCCGGTCACCAGGATCAGGCGTTGCTGCTGCGAGACATCGGACATGGATCAATCCTTGCGACCCATGAGGATATAGTGCCGGATCGCCGCAGCAAAATGCCCGCTCACGGGACCGTGGACAACCTCCAGCTTGTGATTCATCAGTGTGATGTGGCGTCTGGGCGGCAGGCGGTCGGTCTCGGTCTGGCCAAGGTCGACCACCAGCACAACTGCGGCGCGATCCAGCAGCCGGGCGTTCAGCAGGCCGATGCCCCGCGCCTCGATCAGAGGGGGCAGACCCGGGGGCGCGCTGGCCAGCAGATCATTGCCCGACGGATGCAGGGCCACCCGGTCATCGGCAACCAGATCCGCCCCCAGCGCCATCAGATTGAGTGCCAGGGCCGATTTCCCCGCCCCCGAAGGGCCAAGGATCAGCACCCCCCGCGCGTCGAACGCCACACAGCTGGCATGCAGCACCTGCGCGGGGGGGCGGTCCATCAGACGGGCAGGCCCACCACGAAGCGCGCGCCAAGCGGGTCGGATGCGGCATCGTCTTCGGTCGGGCGGATGTTTTCGGCCCAGATCACCCCGCCATGCGCCTCGACGATCTGTTTCGAGATCGACAGGCCAAGGCCCGAGTTGTTGCCGAAATGCGTGGCGGGCCGGTCAGAGTAGAACCGCTTGAAGATCTTGCCCAGTGCCTGTTCGGGGATGCCGGGCCCGGTATCTTCGACCACGATCAGCACGCGGTTGTCGCGCCGGCGCGCCCAGACCCGCACGGCATCGCCTTCGTCGCAGAAGGATATCGCGTTCGAGATCAGGTTGACGAACACCTGTGCCAAGCGCCCCTCCAGACCATGGATCTCGATCGGTTCGGCCGGCAGGTCGGTGATGTAGTCCACACCCTTCTCGGCCGCCTGCTGACCCATGTACTGGTTGATGTTGTTCAGCGTGCGGATGAGGTTGAATTCCTCTTCCTCTTCCTTGACCAGTTCACTGTCCAGCCGCGAGGCGTTGGAAATGTCGCTGACCAGCCGGTCCAGCCGGCGCACGTCATGTTCCAGCACATCCAGCAGACGTTCGCGTTGTTCTTCCTTCTTGACCAGCCGCAGCGAGCCGACGGCAGATCGCAGCGAGGCCAGCGGGTTCTTGATTTCATGCGCCACGTCGGCGGCGAACTGCTCGTTCGCCTCGATCCGGTCATAGAGCGCGGCGACCATGCCGCGCAGCGCGCCGGACAGGCGGCCGATTTCATCGGGCCGCGCGGTCAGATCGGGGATGCGCACCCGGCCCGGCGCCATCTTGCGGGCATTGCGGTCACGCCCAAGTTCGGCGGCCGCGGCCAGATCGGACAGCGGGTTGGCGATCGTCGAGGCCAGCACCAGGCTGAGCGCGATGGACACCAGCAGCGCCACGACGAACATGCGCAGCACCTGTTCGCGTTCGTTGCGCACCAGCTGATCCAGCTCGCCCGCGGCAGAGGTCACGGCCACCACACCCAGCACCGCGCCATCGCGCACGATCGGCGTTGCGACCGAGAACAGCGTCGCGCCGCCGGCGTCGGTGCCGCTGCGCACCGTTGTCGTGCCGTTGCGCGCCGCCTCGACCAGCCCTTGCGCCAGTGTGGCGGCATCGAACCCCTGCCCTGGCGCCGCGCTGCCGGGAACCAGGCGCGATACGCCATCCCAGACGGCGCTGAGCAGATCGGTCAGATAGGTGTTGCGCGGAACCAGCACCGGCAGGCCGCGCGCGACATCGCCGCGCGCACGCCCCACGGTCGAGGCGACAAGCCCCCCGGCACGGTCATAGATGAACAGCTCGGTTCCCGGTGCGAGGTCGATCTGCGCAAGCGTCAGCGCCGCCACGGCCTCTTGTGTCGGGGCATCCTGCGCGGGGCCGGACAGCTGCGGCAAACGCGCCTCGACCGCCGTGGCGATCAGGCGTGCCTCGGTGACAAGCGCAGCCTCGCGTTGCAGGACAAGGCTGTCGCGCGAGGGGTTGAGGAACAGCACCCCGGCGACCAGAACCACCAGCGCCAGCAGGTTGAACACGACGATCTTGCGCGCAAGCGGCGAGCGGTTCGGCGAGACCACGCTGCGCCGGCGCCGATCATCGCGCAGCGCGGGATCCGTCGATCCTTCGGGGTTGACCCAATCCTCGCCCAGCAGCACCTCGCCCTGACCTTGCCGGGGCGCGGGCGCCGAGCGCTGGGTGTCGATGCGGCTGGCCAGGGTCATTCTTCGTTATAGCGATAGCCGATGCCATACAGCGTCTCGATTGCCGAAAACTCGGCATCGACGGCGCGCATCTTCTTGCGCAGACGCTTGACGTGGCTGTCGATGGTGCGGTCGTCGACATAGACCTGATCGTCATAGGCGACGTCCATCAGCTGATCGCGCGACTTCACGAAGCCGGGCCGCTGGGCCAGCGCCTGAAGCAACAGGAATTCCGTCACGGTCAGCGACACGTCCTGCCCTTTCCAGCTGACGGAATGGCGCAGCGGGTCCATGCGCAGGTTGCCACGTTCCATCACCTTTGATTCGTCGGTGACCGGGGCGTCCCCTGCCGAAATCGCATCCTGCCGGCGCAGAATCGCCCGGATGCGTTCGACCAGAAGCCGCTGGCTGAAGGGCTTTTTCACATAATCGTCCGCGCCCATGCGCAGGCCCAGAACCTCGTCGATCTCATCGTCCTTGGATGTCAGGAAGATCACGGGCATATTCGTCTTCTGCCGCAGGCGTTGCAGCAGGTCCATGCCATCCATCCGGGGCATCTTGATATCCAGCACCGCCATGTCCGGCAGGCGGCGGTTGAAGGCGTCCAGCGCCGACTGGCCGTCGTTGTAGGTTTCAACCTCGAAACCCTCGGCCTCAAGGGTCATGGATACAGACGTCAGAATATTGCGATCGTCGTCAACGAGGGCGATCCTGGACATGGGTTTATCCTTATACTGCTCACATGCCTATTTTTTGCCACATTCTCCGTCTTTCGCCCGGGTGAATCAACTGCCAAGTACGAATCACCCCCCGCGGACCCTTCCAGAAGAGCTAAAAATTCCAAACCAATGACTAATATGCCGCAGTTCATTGCGTGATTGCGCTAACCGTTGCTTGGTTGCGCTAACTGGGACACTGCGTCCTGTTCCCCTCGGCGGGCATCATGCTATAGCGCAGCCATCGCGCCCGACAGGGCTGCGAGCGGCGCAGTATTTCCTGTCGCGCCGGGATTTCGGAATCTGATCTGGCCGCCAGCGCGGCACGGGAGCCTGCACATGGATCATGGACGCGTGAACCCAGCCCATAAACTTGAAGCTCAAGGTCTCACGGGGCTTGGCAACGTCTATTACAACCTGATCGAGCCGGCGCTGGTCGAAGCCGCACTGGTCCGGGGCGAAGGCAGGCTTGGCAAGGGCGGGGCATTCCTTGTCTCGACCGGCCAGTTCACCGGCCGCTCGCCCAAGGACAAGTTCGTCGTCCGCACGCCTTCGGTCGAAGACACCATCTGGTGGGAAAACAACGCCCCGATGTCGCCCGAGGCGTTCGACGTGCTCTACGCCGACATGCTGGCCCACATGAAGGGCGGCGACTATTTCGTGCAGGATCTCTATGCCGGCGCCGACCCCGCGCACCGTCTGGACGTGCGCGTTGTCAGTGAGCTGGCCTGGCACAACCTGTTCATCCGCCACCTGCTGCGCCGCCCCGAAGCGGCCGAGCTGGCGACCTTTGTGCCGGAATGGACCATCATCAACTGCCCGAAGTTCAAGGCCGACCCGGCCCGTCACGGCTGCCGCACCGAAACGGTGATCGCGCTGAACTTCGACAAGAAGGTCATCCTGATCGGCAACACCGAATATGCCGGCGAGAACAAGAAGTCGGTCTTCACGCTGCTGAACTATATCCTGCCCGGCAAGGGCGTGATGGCGATGCACTGCTCGGCCAACCACGCGCATGGCAACCCCGACGACACGGCCGTGTTCTTCGGCCTGTCGGGCACCGGCAAGACCACGCTGTCGGCCGACCCCAACCGCGTGCTGATCGGCGATGACGAACATGGCTGGTCGGACAACGGCACCTTCAACTTCGAAGGCGGCTGCTACGCCAAGACGATCAACCTGTCGGCCGAGGCCGAGCCGGAAATCTACGCCACCACCTCGAAGTTCGCGACCGTGGTCGAGAACATGGTCTATGATGCCGACACGTTCGAGCTGGACTTCGAAGACAGCAGCCTGACCGAGAACATGCGCTGCGCCTATCCGCTGGATTACATCTCGAACGCCAGCGAGACCGGCCTTGGCGGCGCGCCCAAGAACGTGATCCTGCTGACCTGCGATGCCTATGGCGTTCTGCCGCCCATCGCGCGGCTGACCCCGGCGCAGGCGATGTATCACTTCCTGTCGGGCTTCACCTCGAAGACCCCGGGCACCGAGCGTGGCGTGGTCGAGCCGACCCCGACCTTCTCGACCTGCTTCGGCGCGCCCTTCATGCCCCGCCGGCCGGAAGTCTATGGCAAGCTGCTGCAGGAAAAGATCAAGGCGACCGGCGCTTCGTGCTGGCTGGTCAACACCGGCTGGACCGGCGGCGCCTTCGGAACCGGCAAGCGGATGCCGATCAAGGCCACCCGCGCCCTGCTGACCGCCGCGCTGGACGGCTCGCTGAACGATGTCGAGTTCCGCAAGGATCCGAACTTCGGCTTCGAGGTTCCGGTCGCGGTGCCGGGCGTCGATACCGCCCTGCTTGATCCGCGCGGCACCTGGGCCGATGCCTCGGCCTATGATGCGCAGGCCGCCAAGCTGGTCGGCATGTTCTCGAAGAACTTCGGCCAGTATGTCGACCACATCGACGACGACGTGAAGGCCGCCGCCATCGGCTAAGGCCGCACGGCCCGCAAGATCAGGGCCCCGCAGTCGATTGGCTGCGGGGCCCTTTGCTTTCGCCATGGGGGTTGGCCCGGGCCACTGCGCCGCCTACATCCCTGTCACGCCAGACCGGAGTTTCAGATGCTGCTCAACGATCCGCTGTTCTACGTCGTCGCCGGCTCGACCCTTGCGGTGCTGGTCGTGCTGATGCTGGGCCTTGGCAGCTTTGCCAAGGGGGGCGATTTCAACCGCCGCCACGCCAACCGTTTCATGCGCTGGCGGATCATCGCGCAGGCCATCGCGGTCGCGCTGATCGTCGGCTTTGCCTTTGTCCGGCACACCTGGGGGAACTGATGGTCGTTCTGTCGAAAATCTACACGCGCACCGGCGATGCCGGGGAAACCGCACTGGTCGATGGCACGCGCGTGCCCAAGCACGCTGCCCGCGTCAACGCCTATGGCACGGTCGATGAAACCAATGCCACGGTCGGCCTTGCCCGGCTGCACGCCACGGGCGACATGGAAAAGGCGCTGGCCCGCATCTCGAACGATCTGTTCGATCTGGGTGCCGATCTTGGCCGCCCGCACATGGAAAGGGACGATCAGGCCGGCTATCCCGTGCTGCGGATGCTGCCCAGCCAGGTGGACCGGCTGGAAGCCGAGATCGACGCGATGAACACCCGCCTGACGCCGCTGCGCAGCTTCATCCTGCCGGGTGGCAGCACGCTGTCGGCCCAGCTGCATCTGTGCCGCACCGTCTGCCGACGGGCCGAGCGGCTGACCGTGGAACTGGCCGCCGCCGAATCGGTCAACCCTGATGCCGTGAAATACCTCAACCGGCTGTCCGACTGGTTCTTTGTTGCTGGCCGCATTGCCAATAACGACGGGGCCGACGATGTGCTCTGGGTTCCGGGCCTCACACGCTGACATATGACACAAGCGCGATTTCATATGCAGAAAACGCGGCGTCCCAAGGCGCGTGTGAACGATTTTTGTCTGTTTTTGCAACCGCAGAAGGGCTAACACCCTGTCAGACTCAAGGCGCGGCCCCCCGGTCGCGACAGTAAAGGGAGAGCTTTGCCGATGAAGGTTCTGGTCCCGGTGAAACGGGTGATCGACTATAACGTGAAGGTCC
Organism: Gemmobacter nectariphilus DSM 15620; assembly: GCF_000429765.1. Taxonomy (GTDB): domain Bacteria; phylum Pseudomonadota; class Alphaproteobacteria; order Rhodobacterales; family Rhodobacteraceae; genus Wagnerdoeblera; species Wagnerdoeblera nectariphila. Next base: position 113,980 of record NZ_AUCM01000009.1, read on the forward strand.
GTGTGAAGGCGGATGGCTCGGGTGTCGATCTGGCGAACGTGAAGATGTCGATGAACCCCTTTGACGAGATTGCCGTCGAAGAGGCGATCCGCCTGAAGGAAAAGGGCGTCGCGACCGAGATCGTGGTGGTGTCGATCGGCGTCAAGCAGGCGCAGGAAACCCTGCGCACCGCGCTTGCGATGGGCGCTGACCGTGCGATCCTGGTCGAAGCCTCGTCCGACGTTCACACCGACATCGAGCCTCTGGCCGTGGCCAAGCTGCTGGCCAAGGTGGTCGAGGCAGAACAGCCCGGCCTGGTCATCGCCGGCAAGCAGGCGATCGACAATGACATGAACGCGACCGGCCAGATGCTGGCGGCGCTGCTGGGCTGGGGTCAGGCGACCTTTGCCAGCGAAGTGGCGGTTGACGGCGATAGCGCCACGGTCACCCGCGAGGTCGATGGCGGCCTTCAGACCATCAAGGTCAAGCTGCCGGCCATCATCACCGCCGACCTGCGCCTGAACGAGCCGCGCTATGCCAGCCTTCCGAACATCATGAAGGCCAAGAAGAAGCCGCTCGAGGAAAAGACCGCCGCCGATTACGGCGTCGATGTCTCGCCGCGCCTGACCGTGGTGAAGACCGCCGAGCCGGCCGGCCGCAAGGCGGGCGTCAAGGTGGGCTCGGTCGACGAGCTGATCGCGAAACTGAAAGACGAAGCGGGGGTGATCTGATGGCTGTTCTCCTTCTGGCCGATGTGAACAACGGGCAGCTTGCCACCGATGCGGTTGCCAAAACCTTGACGGCGGTGAAATCGCTGGGCGATGTGGCGGTTCTGGTTGTCGGCCCGGCCGCGGCTGCTGCGGCCGCTGCCCAGCTGGATGGCGTCGCCAAGGTGCTGCACGCCGATGACGCGGGCCATGGCCTGGCCGAGCCGGTGGCCGATCTGATCGTGTCGCTGGCGGGTGGCTACAGCCATATCGCTGCAGCCTCGACCGCGTTTTCCAAGAACGTCCTGCCGCGCGTCGCCGCGCTGCTCGATGTGATGGTGCTGTCGGATGTGACCGCCGTGGTCGATGCTGACACGTTCGAGCGCCCGATCTACGCCGGCAACGCGATCCAGACCGTGAAATCGGCTGACGCGAAAAAGGTCTTCACCGTGCGCACGGCCGCCTTCTCGGCCGCGGGCCAGGGTGGCTCGGCCGCCGTCGAGGCCGTGGGCGCCAAGGCGTCGGATCTGTCGTCCTGGGTCGAGGACAAGGTCGCCGCGTCCGACCGTCCGGAGCTGACCTCGGCCAAGATCGTCGTCTCGGGTGGCCGCGGCGTCGGGTCCGAGGAAAACTTCGCGCTGATCGAGAAACTGGCCGACAAGCTGGGCGCCGCCGTTGGCGCCAGCCGTGCCGCCGTCGACTCGGGCTATGCGCCGAACGACTGGCAGGTCGGCCAGACCGGCAAGGTCGTCGCGCCGCAACTGTATGTGGCCGTCGGCATCTCGGGCGCGATCCAGCACCTGGCGGGCATGAAGGACAGCAAGATCATCGTCGCGATCAACAAGGACGAAGAGGCGCCGATCTTCCAGGTCGCCGATTACGGGCTGGTGGGCGATCTGTTCAACCTTGTGCCGGAACTGACCGACAAGCTCTGATCCGGCCTTGCCCGGACCTCAGGGGGCGCCCTTCGGGGCGCCCTTTTGCTTTGGCACCCAGCGCAGCAGCGCACGCGCCGCGGCCTCATGCGCATCGGCCCCCGGCAAGGCACGGGCGGCCGCCTCTTCCAGCGGCCCGAACTCCTTGCCTTCGGAGCTGCCGAAGAAATCCCGCTCGACCACCTCGACCAGACCGGCCACGCGCGGGCGCAGCGCCTGCAGCATCATGGTATCGACCAGCAGCGGCGCACCGGGCGCAAGGCGCAACCGCTCGCCCGGCAGGGGCGCCCGGCGGTCGGCAAACCACAGCAGCACCGTGCGCGGCCCCAACGCCTCCAGCACCGCGCCCATCCGGTCCAGCCAGGTTTCCCCCAACACCTGCGCCACCTCGGCAAAGCGATGCGCGCCGCGCGCGGCCAGCGCCCGGATCATGTGCCTTGTAAAGGCGAAATCCATGAAATCGATCTCGGGATACAGGCGCTGCAAACGCGGGCTGGCACTGAGGAAACGGTCATTGCGGCGCGGATGCACCGAGTAAAGCGGGTTCGACAGGTTCACCGCCCCCGGCACCTGGACGATCCGCAGCCGCGCCCCGGCCGCGATGCGCAATAGCGCCGGTTCATGCAGCCAGGCATCCGGCCCCGCCGATGGAACGCCCATATTAAGCACCATCTGCCCGCTGGCCTGTTCCAGCCGCTCGGGCCATGGCCGGGCGACGAACCGCCCATAGGTTTCCTCGGCCCCCAGTGCCACGGCGGTTGCCGCCGCCGGATCGCGCCACGGCCCGCGAAACACCAGCCGCGACTGGCCATAGCGGCATGGAAAATAGTCGAGCGCCCCGGCGCCCGGAACCTCATATGTCATAACACCCACCCATTGCAGTCACCCGGCCTCAGGCTGCCAGATCGGGGTTAGCGCAAGCCTAAGGTTTAGAATTGCGCGCATTTCCAACGCCCCCTTGCACCCGACCTTCGGCCCCGCATAAGGTCGACAAGGACAAATGGCTGGAGGCAGGTATGGAAATCCGCAGCGTCGGGGTGATTGGTGCAGGCCAGATGGGCAATGGCATCGCCCATGTCTTTGCGCTGTCGGGGTATGAGGTGCTGCTGACCGACGTCAACCAGAAGGCGCTGGACGATGCGATCGCGCTGATCGACAAGAACCTTGAACGTCAGGTCAGCCGCGGCAAGACCACCGCCGAGGAAAAGGCTGCCGCCATGGGCCGCATCCGCACCACGCTGAAGCTGGCCGATCTGGGCCCCACCGATCTGGTGATCGAGGCCGCCACCGAGCGTGAAACGGTCAAGAACGCCATCTTCGAGGATCTGCAGCCCCATCTTGCACCGCATACGATCCTGACCTCGAACACCTCGTCGATTTCCATTACGCGACTTGCGGCCCGCACCGACCGGCCAGAGCGGTTCATGGGCTTTCACTTCATGAACCCCGTGCCAGTGATGCAGCTGGTCGAGCTGATCCGCGGCATCGCAACGGACGAGGCGACCTATCAGACCATGCTCAAGGTCGTCGAAAGCCTTGGCAAGACCGCCGCCAGCGCCGAGGATTTCCCTGCCTTCATCGTCAATCGCGTGCTGATCCCGATGATCAACGAGGCTGTCTATGCGCTTTACGAGGGCGTTGGCAACGTGCGGTCCATCGACCAGTCGCTCAAGCTGGGCGCGAATCATCCGATGGGGCCGCTGGAACTGGCGGATTTCATCGGGCTGGATACCTGCCTTGCCATCATGAACGTGCTGCATGACGGGCTGGCCGATACGAAATACCGCCCCTGCCCGCTCTTGACCAAATATGTCGAGGCCGGTTGGCTGGGCCGCAAGACCAAACGCGGCTTCTACGACTATCGCGGCCCGGAACCCGTGCCGACGCGCTAGGCGCAGGGCGGGGGTCACCCCGCCGATCCCGGCCGATGGCGGGGTGAACCCCGCCCCAGGCCATCGGTGCCCCGATCGGCGGGGGCAGGTCCCGGTGGACCTGCCCTGCCCCATCGGCTAAGTGCGATGCAGGGAGTTTCAGCCGCAGGAAGTGCCATGTCCGCCCATGCCGATCCGATTCCGATGACCGCCCGCGCCTCAGGCCCGCTGAAAGGCGTGGCCGAAGTGCCGGGGGACAAGTCGATCAGCCACCGCGCGCTGATCCTTGGCGCTCTGGCCGTCGGGCGGACCCATGTGACCGGCCTGCTCGAAGGGCAGGATGTGCTGGACACCGCCGCCGCCATGCGGGCCTTCGGCGCAACGGTGGACCGGCTGGGCGATGGCGAATGGGCAGTGCAGGGCGTCGGCGTCGGCGGCTTTGGTGAACCTGCCGATGTGATCGACTGCGGCAATTCGGGCACCGGCGTGCGCCTCATCATGGGCGCCATGGCGACCAGCCCGATCACCGCCACCTTCACGGGCGATGCCTCGCTGCGCAAGCGCCCGATGGGGCGCGTGACCGATCCGCTGGCACTGTTCGGTGCGCGCGCCTATGGCCGCCAGGGCGGCCGCCTGCCGATGACGCTGGTGGGCGCCGCCGACCCGGTGCCGGTGCGCTATACGGTCCCGGTTCCCAGCGCGCAGGTGAAATCCGCCGTGCTGCTGGCCGGGCTGAACGCGCCTGGCGAAACCGTCGTCATCGAACGCGAGGCAACGCGCGACCATTCCGAACGGATGCTGGCGGGCTTCGGCGCACAGATCCGCGTGGAAACCGCCCCCGAAGGGCGCATCATCACCCTGACCGGCCGCCCCGAACTGCGCCCCCAGACCGTTGCCGTGCCGCGCGATCCGTCCTCGGCCGCCTTCCCGGTCTGCGCCGCGCTGATCGTGCCGGGCTCGGACATCCTCGTGCCAGGCGTCAGCCGCAATCCCACCCGCGACGGGCTGTTCGTCACGCTGCTGGAAATGGGCGCCGACATCACCTTTGAAAACCCGCGCGAAGAAGGCGGCGAGCCGGTGGCCGACCTGCGCGTGCGCTTTACCGGCGATCTCAAGGGGATTGAGACCCCGCCCGACCGCGCCGCCAGCATGATCGACGAATTCCCCATCCTCTCGGTCGTGGCCGCCTGCGCCAGCGGCACCACCACCATGCGCGGGGTCAAGGAACTGCGGGTCAAGGAATCCGACCGGATCGACGCCATGGCCCGCGGGCTCGAGGCTTGCGGCCTGCGCATCGAGGAAGATCAGGATACGCTGATCGTCCACGGCTTGGGCCAGGGCAATGTCCCCGGCGGCGCGACCTGCGCGACCCATCTGGATCACCGCATCGCCATGAGCTTCCTTGTGCTGGGCCTTGCCAGCAAACAGCCCGTGTCGGTGGATGATGGCAGCCCGATCGCGACCTCGTTCCCGGTGTTCGAGCCGCTGATGAAACGCCTTGGCGCCAGCATCGAGCGCTCGAACCGATAGGGCGCGCGGCCCCTGCCCGTTTCACCTTGCTTCAAATACCCCGGGGGCAAGCCTGCCCCCACCACTCGCGCAACAGACCAACGGGGGCAGCGCCCCCGCCGCGCCACGCGGGCCATATGGCAGGGCCGCAACCGGCCCTGCCCGACGCTTTCAGTACAGGATCACCGACCGGATCGACTTGCCTTCGTGCATCAGATCGAAGGCCTCGTTGATCTGGTCCAGCGGCATGGTGTGGGTGATCATCGGGTCGATCTCGATCTTGCCGTTCATGTACCAGTCCACGAACTTCGGCACATCGGTGCGGCCCTTGGCGCCGCCAAAGGCGGTGCCCTTCCAGACGCGACCCGTCACCAGCTGGAACGGCCGGGTCGAGATTTCGGCCCCCGCAGGCGCCACACCGATGATCACCGACACGCCCCAGCCGCGGTGCGAACATTCCAGCGCATCGCGCATCACCTTGACGTTGCCGGTGGCATCAAAGGAATAGTCGACGCCGCCGATCTGATCGTCGCCCTTCTTCGTCATGTTGACGATGTGCTGCACGACCGACCCTTCGATCTTCGAGGGGTTGACGAAATGGGTCATCCCGAACTTGCGGGCCATCTCTTCCTTGTCGTCGTTCAGATCGACGCCGATGATCATGTCGGCGCCCGCCATCCGCAGGCCCTGAATGACGTTCAGCCCGATGCCGCCAAGGCCGAACACGGCTGCGGTGGACCCGATCTCGACCCCCGCCGTATTGATCACCGCGCCGATGCCGGTGGTCACGCCGCAGCCGATGTAGCAGATCTTGTCAAAAGGCGCGTCCTCGCGCACCTTGGCCAGCGCGATTTCCGGCAGAACCGTGTGGTTCGCAAAGGTCGAGCAGCCCATGTAGTGATAGATCGGCGTGCCATCCAGCATGGAAAACCGCGTCGTGCCATCGGGCATCAGGCCCTGGCCCTGGGTATTGCGGATCGCAGTGCAAAGGTTCGTCTTGCCCGACCGGCACGAGGGACATTCGCGGCATTCGGGGGTGTAAAGCGGGATCACATGGTCACCCGGCTTCAGCGTGGTCACGCCCTCGCCCACCTCGATCACCACGCCTGCGCCTTCATGGCCCAGGATGCAGGGGAAAATCCCTTCGGGGTCGGCACCCGAGCGGGTGAATTCGTCGGTGTGGCAAACGCCCGTGGCCTTCACCTCGATCAGAACCTCACCCTTTTTCGGGCCGTCAAGGTTGACCTCCATGATCTCCAGGGGCTTGCCAGCGGCAAGGGCGACAGCGGCACGGGTGCGCATGAGGGAACTCCTGTTCAGTCGGGTGCAGGCTGGACCCGATCATTGTGCAACGCAATCGGGCTCGTCAGGTAATGGCGCGATCCGGGGTGGCATTTCAACCCCGTCCGCTCACGCAGATGGGCCCCCTCCCCGCGCCGGCGGCCTGCAAGCTGGATTGCCCCGAAGGCCGCGTTTCTGCGCGACCAACCGGCCATCTGGCGCGCACCATCTGCGCATCGGGCAATCCGGCCCAGCCCCACAGCTGCCAAACAGTCACGGGCGGCCAAGCAGGATCATCCCGCCGCAGACCTGCGGCCAAGCTGCCCGGCATGCCAGCCATGCCGGGCGCCACCCTTGCGGGCAGGCGACAGGGGCGCCTTACTTCTTGGCGCGATAGGCTTCGTGGCAGGCCTTGCAGGCACCGCCGACGGCGCCCATCCCGGCCTTCACCCCTTCAAGCGAGGCGACATCCATCGCCTCGGCCGCTGTCACCAGCGCTTCGGCCTTGGCGGTGAAGCCGGCAAAATCCTGCCAGATCGCCGGAGCGGCCTCGGACACCGGATCATCCTCATTCGCCTCGAACTTGGCGACGATCTGCGCGGCGGCGGCGGCCAGCGCGGTCTTGGCGGCAGTTGCGGCCGCCGGATCAAAGGCGGTCTTGCCGCCGGCCATGTTGCCCAGAATGCCCGTGTTGACGCGAATGGTATCCATCGTCTCCATCCGTGCCTTGACCACAGGGTTCGTCACCCCGTCCTTGGCAACGGCGGCACCGGCCGCAAGGATCACGCAAAGGGCGACGGTCTTTGACAAGAATTTCATTGGCTTGCTCTCCAGGGCTTGCAAATGCGGAACGCTTCAGGATGGCCGGAGGTTACAGGGCAGACGGCCTGCCGGCAAAGTGACAAGATCACCTCTCACGGATATGTCAGATCAGCGCAGCTTCTTCAGAAGCGCCTCGTTGACATAGCCATCGGGGGCCATGCCCTGGGCCACCTGCCAGGCGCGCACAGCCTCCATCGTGCCCGATCCGGTCACGCCGTCGATCTCGCCCTGATAATAGCCCATGTCGGCCAGACGGCGCTGGATCTCCTTGCGTTCGGCTTCGGTCAGCGCGCGATCACTGCGCGGCCATGGGCGCTGCAGGCCGCCGCGCCCGGCCAGCTGGTCGGACAACAGGCCGATGCCCATGACATAGCTGTCGGCATTGTTATAGCGGCTGATGACCCGGAAATTGTCAAAGATCATCAGCGCGGGCCCGTTCGCGCCGGCCGGCATCAGGATCGACGCCGCGCCATGATCCGGGATCCGCCCGCCGCGCACCGATTTGACCCCCTGCGCCTGCCAGGCCGACGGCGCCTTGCGGATGCCCTTGCCCGCCTCGCGGAAGCCTGCCGGAACGGTCACCTCGACGGCCCAGGGCTGGCCGGTGGTCCAGCCCATCTTGGCCAGATAGTTCGCAGCCGAGGCCAGCGCATCCGTCGGGTTGTCCGACCAGATGTCACGCTTGCCGTCACCCGTGAAATCCACCGCATAGGACAGATAGCTGGTCGGCATGAACTGGGTATGCCCCATCGCGCCGGCCCAGCTGCCCAGCATGTGCGCCGGGTCCACATCGCCGGCCTGAATGATCTTCAGCGCCGCGATCAGCTGGTCTTCAAAGAATGCGCCGCGCCGCCCGTCATAGGCCAGCGTCGCCAGCGACGGGATGATGCCCTTCTTGCCGCGATTGACGCCATAGCTGGTTTCCATGCCCCAGATCGCTGCGACCACCTCTTTCGGCACACCATAGCGCGCCTCGATCCGCGACAGCACCGCGCCATGTTCGGTCAGCACCTTGCGCCCGTTGGCAAGCCGCGTGTCGGACACCGCACTGTCCAGATATTCCCAGATCGGCCGGGCAAATTCGGCCTGCCGCCGGTCCAGCCGGATCACATCGGGGTCATAGGCGGCCACGCGCATCGCGCTGTTCAGCACGCCCGGGGAAATGCCCTTGCTTGCGGCCCGCGCCCGAAAGCCCACCGCCCAGCGGTCGAACCCGGCCTGCTGTTCGGGCGTCGCCACGGCTATCGCGGCAGGCGCGGCACTTGGGCGCGGCGAGACATAGCGTTCCGAACCCGCGCTGCCGCATCCCATCGGCAGCAGGGCGAGGCCGAGTGCAAGAACCTTGGCTTTACCGGGCATGAAGACACCTGTGATTTCCGTTGTTATCTGCTCTTTGGAAGCAATCTAACCGGAAACCCTGTGCCCGCCTAGGCCCGCCCCGGGATCAGCGCCGCTTGCGCGCGATCTTGCGAGACTTTGCCGGTTTTTCACGCGGCGCGTGGCCGCGCCGCTTGCCAAAGCCCTTGCCGCCGCCTTTGCGCGCCCGCGCCGCGCGGCCCGAAGGCAGCCCCTTGTCGTCGACCGACAGCAGCTCCAGCGTCAGGCCGCCCGTCACCGGAACTGCCTCGGCCAGCCGCACCGTCACCCGCTGGCCAATGCCCAGCGTCAGACCGGTATCGGCCCCCATCAGCGTCTGGCTGTCGGGGTCAAAGTGGAAGAACTCGCGCCCGATCTCGCGGATCGGGATCAGCCCGTCGGCCCCGGATTCGTCCAGCCGCACGAACAGGCCGAACCGCTGCACCCCGGAAATGCGCCCGGTGAATTCCGCCCCGACCCGGTCCGACAGCCACGAGGCCAGATAGCGGTCCGTCGTGTCACGCTCGGCCGCCATGCTGCGCCGTTCCGTGTCCGAGATCTGTTGCGCGGTTTCGGCCAGGGTTTCGATGTCCTCGCGGCTCAGGCCATCGTCGCCCCAGCCATGCCCCAGGATCAGCGCCCGATGCACGATCAGGTCCGAATATCTGCGGATCGGGCTGGTGAAATGGGCATAGGACCGCAGCGCAAGTCCGAAATGTCCAAGGTTGCGCGGGTCGTAATAGGCCTGGGTCATAGACCGCAGCGTGGTGATGTTCATCAGCTCGTCGAAATCGCTGCCCTCGGCCTGCCGCAGCAGGTTGTTCAGATGCTGCGTCTTGAGCACCTGCCCCTTGGCCAGCACAAAGCCCGACGCCTCGGCCACCTCGCGCAGCGCGTCGATCTTGTCGAGGCTGGGTTCTTCGTGCACGCGATACAGCAGCGGACGTTTCAGCCGTTCAAGTTCCTCGGCGGCGGCGACATTGGCCAGCACCATGAATTCCTCGATCAGCTTGTGGGCGTCGTAGCGTTCCTTGAACGCGACCGAGACCACCTTGCCCTCGTCCGACAGCACGATGCGCCGCTCGGGCAGGTCCAGCTCCAGCGGCTGACGCAGCGCGCGGGCACGCTTGAGCGAGTCATAGGCCGCGTAAAGCGGGCGCAGGATGGGATCCAGCAGCGGCTCGGTCCGGTCATCGGGGCGGCCGTCGATGGCTGATTGCACCGCCTCATAGGCCAGCGAGGCCTGCGAGCGCATCAGCCCGCGGGTGAAGCGGTGCGAGATTTTCTGCCCCTGCGCGTCGATGCGGATGCAGACCGCCATGCAGGCGCGGTCCACCCCTTCGTGCAGCGAACACAGGTCGCCCGACAGCCGGTCGGGCAGCATCGGAACCACCCGGTCGGGGAAATAGGTGGAATTGCCGCGCTTGCGCGCCTCGCGGTCCAACAGCGATTGCGGGCGCACATAATGCGCCACATCAGCGATGGCGACCCAGATCACATGGCCGCCGGGATTGGTCTTGTCCGGGTCGGCATGGGCCAGCACCGCATCGTCACGGTCGCGCGCATCGGCCGGGTCGATGGTGACCAGCGGCAGATGCCGCAGATCCTCGCGATCGCCAAGGCCCGCAGGTTCCTGCCGCTCAGCCTCGAGGATCACATCATCGGGGAAATCGTCGGGGATGCCGTGCTGGTGGATGGCGATCAGCGACACCGCCTTGGGCGCGCCCGGATCGCCCAGCCGCGAAATGATGCGCGCGCGCGGCAGGCCCATCGCCTCGCGCCGGCCGACGATCTCGGCCTCGACCAGCTCGCCATCGCGGGCGTTCTGGGTGGCATCGCGGCCAACCATCCATTCCTTGGTCTCGCCCTTGTCGATGGGCAGGATCCGGCCCCCTTCGGTCATCTTGCGGAACAGGCCCAGAATGCGCCGCGCGCCCTGCCCGATGCGGCGGATCAGCCGGGCAGAATGGGAATAGGCCTCGCCTTCAACCTTGGTCAGCCGCACAAGGATGCGGTCCCCGGCCCCAAGTGCCGGATCGTCCTTGGCCGTCGTCACCAGAATGCGCGGCGCCTCGCCCTCGCCTTCCCATTCCAGCGCGCGGGCGAACAGATCGCCCATCCGGTCCGGTCCCGTCACCTCCAGCACCGCGACGGCGGGCAATTCGCCCGGCTTGCCATAACGGCGGGCCTTCTTCTCGACGGCGCCGTCGGCCTCCATCTCTTTCAGCATCCGCTTCAGCTCGATCTTCAGCGGGCCCTTGATGCCAAAGGCACGGGCAATGTCGCGCTTGGCAGGATCGCCGGGATTGTCGGCAATCCAGTCGAGGATCTGCTGGCGGGTCGGAAGCTGGGTCGCGGGCTTTTTCATGCCCATGGCCTAGCACGGGGCCAATCTTGCGTCATGTGGAAAAGCCGGCGGGCGTGACGTCACGGCACCATTGCACGGCCCGCACCGGCGCGGAAACTGCGGCCAGGAGGATCGCGCGATGACCGAAGACGAGGTGCGGATCATGGGGCCGGGCGGCCCGCTGGCCGGGCGGCTGATCCTGCCAGAGGCCCCGGACAAGGCCATCGTGATCAACGCGGCAACCGCCGTGCCAGCCGGATATTACGCGCCCTTCGCCCGCTGGCTGGCCAGTGAACACAGCGCGGCGGTGCTGATCTGGGACTACCGCGATTTCGCCGCCTCGGGCGATCCGCGCCGCTCGCGCGCCACGATGGCGGATTGGGGCGTGCATGATGCGGCGGCCGTGCGGCGCTGGATGGGCCAGCGCTGTCCTGGCCTGCCGCTTTGGGTGATCGGCCATTCGCTGGGCGGGCTTGCGCTGCCGTTCCAGCCCGACCTGCACCTTGTCGACCGCGCGATCATCGTCGCCGCCGGGCCCGTGGCCTTGCGTGAACATCCCTGGCCGCTGCGCGCGGGCATCGCGGCCATGTGGCACGGCTATGGCCCAGCCGCTGTCGCGCTGCTGGGCTATTTCCCGGGCCGGCGCATGATGCTGGGGGCGGATGTGCCCGGGCCCGCCTTCCGCCAGTGGCGCCGCTGGTGCACGACGGACGGATCTTGCCTTGCCGACCCGGACATGCCCCCGCTGGCCAGCCCGGCACTTAGCTGCCCGGTGACGCTGATCAGCTTTTCCGATGACGGGATGGTGCCGGCGCCGGCAGTCACTCGACTGGCCGACTGGATGCCAAAGGCGGCGGTCACCCGCCGCCTGATCGCCCCGCAAGACCACGGGGTGCACAGCATCGGCCATATCGCCGCCTTTGCCAGCCGCAACCGCGCGGTCTGGCCGGCGCTGGTGGCCTGATTACTTGTTGGCCTCGCGGATCTGATCCGCCTTGGCCTTGTCATAGCCGACGCCCTTGGCATCGAACAGCTGGTCCAGCTCGCCCGACAGGGTCATCTCGGTGACGATATCGCAGCCGCCCACGAACTCGCCCTTGACATAAAGCTGCGGGATGGTCGGCCAGTCCGAGAAATCCTTGATCCCCTGACGGACATCCGGATCGGCCAGCACGTTCACATCGGCATAATCGACGCCCATGAAGTTCAGGATCCCCGCCACGCGGCTGGAGAACCCGCATTGCGGCATCATCTTGGTGCCCTTCATGTAAAGCACCACGTCATTCGCGGCGATCGTCTCGCGGATCTGGTCCACTGCGCTCATCTTCATCCCCTCACGGCCGCCCAACCTGCGGCCAATATCCCAAGGTCACGCCCGCCGGGCCGCCATCACCAGCCCGGCGATGACCAGCACGGCCAGCAGCACCCACAACATCACTCTGGCGCCTTGGTGGTCAGCGCCAGCGCATGCAATTCGCCGTTCGCCCCGTCCATCTTGCCCTTGAGCGCGGCATAGACGGCGCGCTGCTGCTGCACCCGGTTCAACCCGCGAAAACTCTCGTCGATGACCTCGGCCGCAAAATGCGCGCCATCATCGCCCTGCACCGTGATCTGGGCATGCGGAAAGCTCTCGCGCAGCAGGTTCTCGATATCCTGGGCCTGTATCATGGGTCGCTCCTTGCACCTGCCCCCAATCTAGGCCGCGTACCGCCGCCCCGCAAGCCACCCGGAAACGGCCTCGCTTTGCCTTTTCCGAAATACCCACGGGGGATTTTCAAGGGGGCGCGTGCGCCCCCTTGAAGCGGGGTCCGGGGGCGGCAGCCCCCGGCTCCCCCCTCAGCCCTTCTTGGCCACCCGCGCGTTGCGCGTCGCGATCAGCTTCAGCCGCAGCGCGTTCAGACGGATGAAGCCTTCGGCATCCTTCTGGTTGTAGGCGCCCGCATCTTCCTCGAACGTCACATGCTTTTCGGAATAAAGCGAGTGATCCGACCAGCGCGCAACCGTGCGCACCGAGCCCTTGTAGAGCTTCAGCCGCACCGTGCCGGTGACATGTTCCTGCGTCTTGTCTATCAGCGCCTGCAGCGCCTCACGCTCGGGGCTGAACCAGAAGCCGTTGTAGATCAGCTCCGCATAGCGCGGCATGATCGAATCCTTCAGGTGGCCCGCGCCGGCATCCAGCGTGATCTGTTCGATCCCGCGGTGGGCTTCCAGCAAGATGGTGCCGCCGGGGGTTTCATAGACGCCGCGCGACTTCATGCCGACAAAGCGGTTTTCCACGAAGTCCAGCAGGCCCACGCCATGCTTGCCGCCCAGCTCGTTCAGGCGGGTCAACAGCATGGCCGGCGACAGCGCCTCGCCGTTGACCGCCACGGCATCGCCCTGCTCGAAGGTCACTTCGATGAATTCCGGCGTATCGGGCGCCTCTTCCACCGGCACGATGCGCTGCGCGACGTAATCGGGCGCCTCGACACCCGGATCTTCCAGCACGGTGCCTTCGGACGAGGTGTGCAGCAGGTTCGCATCCACGCTGAACGGCGCCTCGCCGCGCTTGTTCTTGGCGATCGGGATCTGGTTCGCCTCGGCGAATTCCAGCAGCCTGGTGCGGCTGGTCAGATCCCATTCCCGCCAGGGCGCGATCACCCGGATCGTCGGGTCCAGCGCCAGCGCCGACAGCTCGAACCGGACCTGATCGTTGCCCTTGCCGGTCGCACCATGCGCCACCGCATCGGCGCCATGCTTGTGGGCAATGTCCACCAGATGCTTCGAGATCAGCGGCCGCGCGATCGAGGTGCCCAGCAGATACAGCCCCTCATAGACCGCATTCGCGCGGAACATCGGGAACACGAAGTCGCGCACGAATTCCTCGCGCACGTCGACGATGTGGATGTTCTCTTCCTTGATGCCCAGCATCAGCGCCTTCTGGCGCGCGGGCTCCAGTTCCTCGCCCTGGCCAAGGTCGGCGGTGAAGGTGATGACCTCGCAACCGTATTCGGTTTGCAGCCACTTGAGGATGATCGAGGTATCGAGGCCGCCGGAATAGGCAAGCACGACTTTCTTGGGCGCGGACATGGGGCAGCTCCGTCAAGGGAAAACCGCGCAGGGTCTAGCCGCATTTGGCCGGGGCGGCAAGGGCGGTGGACGCGCGGGCCGCGGACTGTTACGGGAACCCGACAGACCCGGAGGTCCAGATGACCGATTTCCCCCAAGCCGTGCGCGATGCCGCTGCTGCCCTGCGCGATCTGTTCGAGCCGACGCCGCTGCAACGCAATGACCATCTGTCGGCCCGCTTTGGCGCCGATATCTGGCTCAAGCGCGAGGATCTGACCCCGGTGCGCAGCTACAAGCTGCGCGGGGCCTTCAATGCGATGCGCAAGCTGCGCGTGGCGCAGCCGGACCAGCGCCAGTTCGTCTGCGCCAGTGCCGGGAACCATGCGCAGGGCATGGCCTATGCCTGCCGGCATTTCGGGGTGCGCGGCACGATCTTCATGCCGGTGACGACGCCGCAACAGAAGATCGACAAGACCCGCACCTTTGGCGGCGGTGCGGTGGAAATCGTGCTGACGGGCGACTATTTCGACCAGACCCTTGCCGCCGCCAAGGCCTTCTGCACCCGGCAAGGCGCGCATTTCCTGGCCCCCTTTGACGATGCCGACGTGATCGAAGGTCAGGCGACCGTGGCCGTCGAGATGCTGGACCAGCTGGGCCGCGCGCCGGACATGGTGGTCATTCCGGTCGGGGGCGGCGGTCTGGCGGCCGGTGTCACCAGCTATCTGAACGAAGCCGCGCCCGGCATCGACTTTCGCTTTGTCGAACCGCTGGGCGGGGCCAGCATGGCCGCCGCGCTTGCTGCGGGCGGGCCTGTCACCTTGCCCCGCGTCAACAGCTTTGTCGATGGCGCGGCGGTGGCACGGCTGGGCGATCTGCCCTTTGCTGCCTTGCGATGGGTGGACCCGGCCCATGTCCTGGCCGCCCCAGAAGACCGCATCTGCATCACCATGCTGGAGATGCTGAACGTCGAGGGGATCGTCCTTGAACCCGCTGGCGCGCTCTCCATCGACGCGCTGCCCGATCTTGCCGCCCAGATTCGCGGCAAGACGGTCGTCTGCATCACCTCGGGCGGCAATTTCGATTTCGAGCGCCTGCCCGAGGTCAAGGAACGCGCCATGCGCTTTGCCGGCAAGAAGAAATACTTCCTGCTGCGCATGCCCCAGCGCCCTGGCGCGCTGCGCGAATTCCTGTCGATGCTGGGCCCCGACGACGATATCGCCCGGTTCGAATACCTCAAGAAATCGGCGCGCAACTTCGGATCGGTGCTGATCGGGATCGAGACCTCGCGGCCCGAGAATTTCACCACGCTGCTTGCCCGGCTGGATGCGGCCGCCTTTGTCTGGCGCGACATCACCGGCGACGAGACGCTGGCGGAATTCCTGATCTGAGCGCGGCGCAGGCGCCTGCTCAGGCCTGGCGCTCTGCCAGACCGTCCAGGAACGCCGCGCGCGACTTTTCGTAAAGCGACACGACGCTTGTCAGATCGACCTCGGCCGCGCGCCCCTCGGCCGCCATCCGCTCGCCCAGCTGGCAGACCGCGCCCAGTCTGCCGAAGCCAAGGTTCAGCGCGCTGCCCTTGAGAAAATGCATGTCGCGTTCGACATTGATCTGGTCGGGCGCGCTGCGCATGCGGGCGATCACCTCATCGACCTCGTCCAGGAACAGGGCCACGACCTCTGTGAAACTTTCCGCGCCCACCTCATCGCGAAGCAAGGTTACCCTGTCCCAGTCAATCATCATCCAACTCCTGCACCGCAAGGCGACGCCTACCAGCCACAAAACACGCTGACGTTGCAAGGTTAAAGCATCGTATTCGCCGCATCGTGTTTCAACAGCAATTTTAACGTTCATTCGCCCTTAACCCGTCGCGGCAACGATCCTCGCAGCGAATGGGGGTGAAACGTGCCATCGGGGTCCACTCAGACCAGACCGGAATTGACTGCGCGGCAGCGTGTGCTGGTCGTCGACGACAGCCGCGCGCAGCGCGCCTTGCTGCGCGTCTCGCTGACGCGCTGGGGCTATGAGGTGACCGAGGCCGCCACGGGCGACGAGGCGCTTGCCCTGTGCCGTGTGCAGCAGTTCGACATCGTGCTGTCGGACTGGATGATGCCGGGCCTGTCGGGGCCGGACTTCTGCCGCGCCTATCGCGCCCTGCCCGGTGAAAGCTATGGCTATTTCATCCTTCTGACCTCGAAATCCGAAAAGGACGAGGTTGCCTTGGGGCTGGACGCGGGGGCCGACGATTTCCTGTCGAAACCCGTCACGCCCGAGGAACTGCGCGCCAGGATGCGGGCCGGGGAACGCCTGCTGGCCATGCAGCGCGAATTGCGGGACAACAACCGCCTGCTGGGCGCGGCGCTGGACGAATTGCAGGGCGTCTATGATTCGCTCGACCGTGACCTGATCGAGGCGCGCAAGCTGCAACAGTCGCTGGTGCGCGACCGCCACCATGACTTTGGCAGCGCGGCGATTTCCCTGCTGCTGCGCCCTTCGGGCCATGTGGGGGGCGATCTGGTGGGCTATTTCCCGCTGGCGCCGGACCGGCTGGCGTTCTTTTCGGTCGATGTCTCGGGGCATGGCGTGGCCTCGGCGATGATGGCAGCGCGGCTGGCGGGGCTGCTGTCGGCCAGCTTTGCCGATGGCAATGTGGTGTTCGACTACGATTCGGGGGCGATTCGCGTCTTGCCGCCGGAACAGGTGGCCGAACGGCTGAACCATCTGGTGCTGGAGGTGATGCAGGTCGATCAGTATTTCACCTGCGTCTATGGCGATGCCGATCTGCGCAGCGGGCGCTTGCGCATGGTGCAGGCCGGGCACCCGCACCCGCTGCTGCTGGACGCGGCGGGCGATGTGCGCCCGCTGGGCGGCGGTGGCCTGCCGGTCGGGCTGATCCCCGGCGCCCGCTGGGACCGGCTGGAGATCACGCTTGCCCCCGGTGACCGGCTGTTCCTGATGACCGACGGGTTGACCGAATGCCGCAACCCCATGGGCGAGGAACTGGGCGAAGACGGGCTGGCCCGCCTTGTCCGCCGAAACCTGGCTCTGGGGGGCGAGGAGTTCCTTGACGCCCTGCAATGGGATGTCGAGGCATGGGCCGGCAGCGCCGATCTGGCCGATGACATGTCGGGCGTGTTGCTGGACTGGCGCGGCCTAGCGCAATAGCGACAGGAAATGCCGATCGCCCGGATTGCCCAGCATCTGCGCCGCCTGGTCAGGGCGCACCCACACGGCACTATGGCCCGGCTCGGTCGGGGGGCCAAGCCGCAGGATCGGCCGCGCCAGATAGATGGTGCACAGCTTTTCCGCCCACAGGTCATATTCGGGCATATAGGTGAACCGCCGGAACGCCCCCAGCCGCCGGATCAGCTGCATGGACCAGCCGGTTTCCTCGCGCACCTCGCGGTGCAGCGCGGGCACCGGATGCTCGCCCGGGTCGATGCCGCCACCGGGCAACTGGAACTCGGGCCAAGGCTCTTGCTGATGGGTCAGCAACACGCGCCCGCCGCGCATCAGCACGGCATAGGCACCCGGGCGGCGGCGATAGCGGCGGCCCGGCTCTGGCGGCAGATCGAAACGGGGGATCATCGGGGCCTCTTGGCTGGGGCGGTCAATCGCCTATATACAGACCAACATTCCCAATGCGCCATGCCTTCGGGCTGGCAAGGAACCCCCAATGACCGCGACGAATACCCCCACCTGGGACGACAGCGTCCTGCCGTTTCAACTTGACCGCGCCGATGTGCGGGGCCGCGTCGCCCGTCTGGATGGCGCGCTGAATGCCATTCTGGGCCAGCACAACTACCCCCCCGCCATCGAGGCGCTGGTGGCCGAGGCCGTGCTGCTGACCGCGCTGATCGGCCAGACCATCAAGCTGCGCTGGAAACTCAGCCTGCAAATCCGCGGCAATGGCGCCGCGCGGCTGGTGGCGACCGACTATTACGGCCCGACCGAAGACGGCCAGCCCGCCCGTATCCGCGCCTATGCCAGCTTTGATCCCGACCGGCTGGACCCCACCGGCCCCGCCTTTCCCCAGATCGGCGAGGGGTATTTCGCCATCCTGCTGGACCAGGGGCCCGGCACCACGCCCTATTCCGGCATCACCCCGATCGCCGGCGGCTCGCTTGCGGCTTGTGCCGAGGCGTATTTCGCCCAGTCCGAACAGCTGCCGACGCGCTTTGCGCTCAGCTTTGGCCAGTCGCAGCTGCCCGGCCAGACCGCCAGCTGGCGGGCCGGCGGCGTGATGCTGCAACACATGCCCAAGGCCTCGCCCTTCGCCACCGGCGCGGGTGGCTCGGGCGAAGGCGGCTTGCTGACGGCCGAGGATTTGCTGACCGGCGATGACAGCGAAAGCTGGCAGCGCGCCAATTTCCTGCTGGATACGGTCGAAGAGCTGGAACTGATCGGCCCCGGCGTGTCGCCCGACCGCCTGCTCTACCGGCTGTTCCACGAAGAGGTGCCGCGCGTCTTTGCCGTCCAGCCGGTGAACTTCGGCTGCTCCTGCTCGGCGGACAAGGTGCGCAGCAGCCTGTCGATCTATTCGGCCAAGGACATCGGCCACATGACGACGCCCGAAGGCACGGTGACCGCCGATTGCCAGTTCTGCGGCGCGCATTATGTGCTCGACCCTGCTACGCTGGGTTTTGAAGCCAGCAGGGAGGCCAGCGGTGAATGACCACATAGACCGTTTGCGCCGCGCGCTGGCCGACCCCGAAGGCGCCTCGTCGGATTTCGACCTGAACCCGGGCCACCGCCCCCCCGAGGGGCGGCTTTTGCGCCCCGCCGCCGTGCTGGTCGCGCTGGCCGACGGGGCCATGGGGCCGGAACTGGTGCTGACCAAACGCTCCTCGGCGCTGCGCCACCATCCGGGGCAGATCGCCTTTCCGGGTGGCAAGCAGGATCCGGGCGATCCCTCGTCCGAGGCCACCGCCCTGCGCGAGGCGCACGAGGAAATCGGCCTTGACCCCGCGCAGGTCGAACTGATCGGCCGCATGCCGACGCATGAGACGGTGACCGGCTTTGCCATCACCCCGATCATCGCCCGCATCAATGGCCCCTTCACCCCGATCCCCGAAACCGGCGAGGTCGAAGAGGTGTTCCGCGTGCCCTTCACCCATGTCGCCGACCCCGCCCGCTTCCGCATCGAGCGGCGGATCTGGCAAGGCCAGTGGCGGGCCTATTACACCGTGCCCTGGGGCCCCTATTACATCTGGGGCGCAACGGCGCGCATCCTGCGCGGTCTGGCCGGCAGGCTGGCCCCATGAAGATCGCGGGCGACTGGCTGACCCGGTCCGGCACCCGCGCCCTGTGCACCGCCCTGGAGGCGGCCGGACACCAGGCGCTGTTCGTGGGCGGCTGCGTGCGCAATGCGCTGCTGGGCGCGCCGGTTGCAGATCTGGACATTGCCACCGACGCCACGCCCGATCAGGTCAGCCATATCGCTGCGGCCGCCCGGCTCAAGGTGGTGCCCACCGGGATCGACCATGGCACCGTCACCGTGATCGCCGGCCAGATCCCGCACGAGGTCACGACCTTCCGCCGCGATGTGGAAACCTTTGGCCGCCATGCCACCGTCGCCTTCTCGGACCGGATCGAGGAAGATGCCGCGCGGCGCGATTTCACCATGAACGCGCTTTATGCCCGGATCGACGGCACGGTCATCGACCCGCTGGACGGCCTGCCCGATCTTCTGGCCCGCCGCGTCCGTTTCGTCGGCGATGCAACCGCCCGCATCAACGAAGATTACCTGCGCATCCTGCGGTTCTTCCGCTTTCACGCCTGGTATGGCGACCCGGCCAACGGCCCCGACCCCGAGGCCCTGGCCGCCATCGCTGGCGGGCTGGACGGGCTGGCGCATGTCTCGCGCGAACGCATCGGTCACGAGATGCGCAAGCTGCTGGCCGCCCCCGATCCTGCCCCGTCGCTCGCCGCGATGCAGGCGACCGGCGTTCTGGCCCGCATCCTGCCCGGCGCCGATGCCCGCGTTCTGGCACCGCTGGTCCATCTGGAAGACGGCCGCCCGCCCCGCTGGCAACGCCGGCTGGCCGCGCTTGGCGGCCCTGCCCCCGATCTGCGCCTCTCGCGCGCCGAAAGCGCGGCGCTCGACCATATCCGCCGCGCCATGACGCTCCCGCTGCCCGAGGCCGCCTGGCGACTGGGCGCGGATGCCGCCACGGATGCCGCCCTGATCACGGCGGCCACACTGGGCCAGCCGCTGCCTGCGGATACAGAAGCCACCATCGCCGCCGCAGCAGCAGCCCGCTTTCCGGTGACGGCGGCCGATCTGCTGCCATCCATCCAGGGCGCCGCCCTTGGCGCCACGCTGAAACGGCTCGAATCGCGCTGGATCGCCTCGGGCTTCGCGCTGGACCGCGCGGCCCTGCTGGCCAACGACCAGACGGACTGACCCCGGCCCGCTTTCGCCTTGATCCAAATATCCTGCGGGGGAAGCGGGCCGGTTCCCCGAACCGGACCGCGCGGGGGTGCAAAACCCCCGCAGCAACATTGGCCAGACGGCGCTAGGTCTCGCGGTCCACGGAACGGATCAGCTTGCGCTCCAGCACCCGCAAGACCTGCGCCAGATCATGCCCGCGGCGCAAGACCTGGCCATCGGGACCGACGACTGCATATTGCCCCTGTTTCTGGCGCAGCTTCGGGCGCTTTTCGATCCGGTAGAGCGGCGTCTCGGCCGTGCGGCGAAACACCGAGAACACGGCCAGATCGCGCAAGGCGGAAATCGCATAGTCGCGCCATTCCCCGGCCGCGACCATCCGGCCATAGATCGACAGGATCTGCCCCAGCTCGTGCCGGTCAAAGCTGACCACCTCGGGCAGGCGTTGCGACAGCGGGAACGGGATGGGGCCTTGCTCTGTCATGGTGTTGTCATGTTACCCCGCCGCGCGACGGGATCAACGACAAACCGTCAGCCGTTCTCGCGCAGCACCGATCCGGCCAGATAGAGCGAGCCGCAGATCACCACCCGCGCGTGAGGGTCTATGGCCACGATGGCGGCCAGCGCGGCAGCGACGCTTTCGGCCACGTCGGCGACGATCCCGACACCGGCCGCCGCCGCCCGCGTATCCTCGGCCGGCAGGGTGGCCTTTTCGCCGGGGATCGACACGGCACGCAGGCTGGCCAGATGCGGCGCCAGCGGGCGCAGGAAGCCGGCGATATCCTTGGTGTTCAGCATCCCGCAAATCGCATGGGTCGGGCGCGCGGGCATGGCGGCCAAGGTCGCGGCCAGTGCCTCGCCCGCTGCCGGGTTGTGGCCGCCATCCAGCCACAGCTCGGCCAGCGGCGCGGCCTGCACCAGCGGCCCCTGACGCAGCCGCTGCATCCGGGCAGGCCAATAGGCGCGGCTTACCGCTGCCTCGCAGGCCGCCTCGGGCATGCCCAGATGGCGCAGCACCGCCAGCGCGGCCCCCGCATTGTCGATCTGATGCGGCCCCGGCAGGTTCGGCGGCGGCAGATCCAGCAGACCGTTCTGGTCCTGGAACACCAGCCGGTCGCGCTCGCGCCAGCTTTGCCAGTCACGGTTGGCAACGATCAGCGGCGCGGCAATCGCCTCGGCCCGCGCCTCGATCGCCTCCAGCCCCTCGGCGGTCTGGGGGCCGACCACGCAGGGCACGCCGGGCTTGAGGATGCCGGCCTTTTCGCCCGCGATCTCGCGCACGGTTTCGCCCAGGAATTGCTGGTGATCCAGCGACACCGGAGTGATCACGCAAACAGCGGGTTTTTCCACCACATTCGTTGCATCGAACCGCCCGCCAAGGCCCACTTCCAGCAACAGGTAATCGGCCGGCGTGCGGGCAAAGGCCAGAAAGGCCGCGCAGGTGGTGATCTCGAAATAGGTGATGGCATCGCCCGCATTCGCGTCCTCGACCTCTTCCATCAGCGCGGTCAGGTCGGCATCGGTGATCAGCTCGCCCGCGACCCGGATCCGTTCGTGAAACCGCGCCAGATGCGGCGAGGTATAGGCGTGGCAGACCTTGCCCGCCGCCTCGAGCCCGGCGCGGATCATTGCCTGGGTGCTACCCTTGCCGTTGGTGCCGGCCACATGGATCACCGCCGGCAGCCGCAGATCGGGCCGACCCAGCCGGTCCAGCAGCGCATACATCCGGTCAAGCCGCAGGTCGATGATCTTGGGGTGCAAGGCCATCAGCCGTTCCAGAACGGCATCCGACCCGGCGCGGGCGACGGTCGTGGTCATGTCAGGTCTTTCTGCTGCGGTCCGGTCAGAGCGGCGCGCGGGTGATCGCCGACAGATCGCCGTTCACATCGAAGGTATGCGCGACGATCCCGGTCACCCCAAAGGCGCCCAGCCGCGCCGCGTGCTTGTCGCGGTAGGCGGCGGCAGCGGCCGGATTGTCAAAGACGTAGATGCCGCCGGCGCGCCCTTCGGCTTCGTTCTCGGTCCAGATCTTCCAGATCAGGCCCGGCTCGGCCGCGATGTCCTGCGCCAGTCCGCCAAGCGCCTTGGTCATGCCGTCGCCCCAGGGGCCGGCAAAGGGGAAATCGAACTGAACCAGCGTGAGGGCCATGGCTGCATCCTCTGGGTTATCGCGACACGCGCAGCATAGCCGGGGCGCCCCCGGCAGGCAACGGGCCAGGCTCAGGCGGCCGGCGCCTCGGGTTCTTCGATGGGCTGCGGATCGGCCGGGGGCAGATCGCCCTTGATGGCCGGCGGCAGGTTGGTCAGCATCCGCAAGATGGTGACCAGCTCGTCCCGCAGGTTCTTGCGATGCGTCACCCGGTCCAGCATCCCGTGATCCAGCAGATATTCGGCGCGCTGGAACCCTTCGGGCAGCTTCTCGCGGATGGTCTGCTCGATCACGCGGGGGCCTGCAAAGCAGATCAGCGCGTTCGGCTCGGCGATCTGCACATCGCCCAGCATGGCATAGCTGGCCGTGACCCCGCCGGTCGTCGGATGCGTGAGCACGACGACATAGGGCAGGCCGGCCTCCTTGAGCATCTCGATGGCGACGGTGGTGCGCGGCATCTGCATCAGCGACAGAATGCCTTCCTGCATCCGCGCGCCGCCAGCCGCGGCAAAGACCACGAAGGGCCGTTTCAGTTCCACCGCGCGGCGGGCGCCAGCCACGAAGGCGTTTCCGACATACATGCCCATCGAGCCGCCCATGAAGGCGAAATTCTGCGCCGCGGCGACGATGGGGGTGCGCAGCACCTCGCCTTCGGCGACCAGCATAGCCTCTTTCTCGCCGGTGGCCTTCTGGGCGGACTTCATCCGCTCGGGGTAACGCTTCTGGTCCTTGAACTGCAGCGGGTCGGCCAGCGGTTCGGGCACCTTGACCTCGACGAAGATCCCGCCGTCGAACAGCGCCTTGAACCGATCACGCGGGGTGATGGCCATATGGTGATCGCAGTTCGAGCAGACGTTGAGGTTTTCCGCCAGTTCACGGTGGAACAGCATGGTCCCGCATTCGGGGCATTTGGTCCACAGGTTCTCGGGCACTTCGCGGCGCGAGAACAGCGAGTTGATCTTGGGTCGGACGTAGTTGGTGATCCAGTTCATCGCGGGCCCTCGAGATAGCGGCATAGAACCCCGCAGATAAGGGGTAGGGCCGGGAAATGCAATCGCAGCAAAGGCGGCGGGGCGGCGGCCCGGCGCCTTGGCCGGATCGACAGGCGATCAGCCTATGCGCGCGGCCCCGGCCCCGGAGGGGGTTTGCCCCCCTCCGGACCACCCCGCAGGGTATTTGGAAAAAGGCAAGGACGGGTGAGCGGGCGTGTCAGCCCCGCCGCCTTGCCGCGCGCTGGCGCAGGTCTTGCCGGATGCCGCGCCGCCCTAGTTGCCCTTGCGCAAGGCGAAGCGCTGGATCTTGCCGCTGGCAGTTTTCGGCAGTGCGCCCACGAAATGCACCCGGCGGGGATATTTGTAGGGGGCAATCGTCGCCTTGACGTGATCTTGCAGGATTCTCACCTCGTCCGGGCCCGGCTGAACGCCGTGGGCCAGCACGACATAGGCCGAAACGATCTGCCCGCGCGCATCGTCCGGCTCGCCGATCACGGCGCATTCCAGAACGTCCGGGTGCTTGAGCAGCGCCGCCTCGACATCCGGCCCTGCGATGTTGTAGCCGGCCGAGACGATCATGTCGTCGTTGCGGGCGGCAAAGTGGAAGTAGCCGTCCTCGTCCTGCCAGAAGGCATCGCCCGTCAGGTTCCAGCCGTTCTGGACGTATTTCAGCTGGCGATCGTCGGCCATGTAGCGGCAGCCGATCGGGCCGCGCACGGCCAGGCGGCCAATCTCGCCGCGCGGCTTCTCGTTCCCCTCGTCGTCGACGATCCTGGCCATGTAGCCGGTCAGCGGCTTGCCGGTGCAGGCGGGGCGGTGATCCTCGAAGCGGTTCGAGATGAAGATGTGCAGCATCTCGGTGGCACCGATGCCGTCCAGCATGGGCTTGCCGGTCCGCTCGATCCATTCCTCGTAGACCGGGCCGGGCAGGGTTTCGCCCGCGCTGACAGCGGCGCGCAGGGACGACAGATCCGCGCCTTCCTTCATCGCCTTGATCATCACCCGGTAGGCGGTGGGCGCGGTAAAGCAGACGGTCGCCTTGTATTGCTGGATCAGGTCGATCATGTTGGGGGGCGAGGCGTTTTCCAGCAGGCACGCCGCCGCGCCAAAGCGCAGCGGGAACACCGCCAGCCCGCCAAGACCAAAGGTGAAGGCCAGCGGCGGGGAACCCACGAACACATCTTCGGGCGTCGGGTTCAGCACCTCTTTGGCATAGGCATCCGCGATGATCAGGATATCGCGGTGGAAATGCATCGTCGCCTTGGGATGGCCCGTGGTGCCCGAGGTAAAGCCCAGCAGCGCCACATCATCGCGCCCGGTCCTGACCGCATCGAAGCGCACCGATTTCTTCAGCGCGGCGCGGTCAAGTTCGGCATCGTGGTTTGCGGTGCCGTCAAAGCCCACGACCGTATGCAGATGGACCGAACCCTTGGCGCATTCGACCATCTCGTCCATCAGGCGGGTGTCGCACAGGGCGACGCCGATTTCGGCCTTGTCGACGATCTGGGCGATTTCCCCCGCGCGCAGCATGGGCATGGTGTTCACCACCACGGCGCCAGCCTTGGTCGCCGCCAGCCAGCAGGCCACCATCGCCGGGTTGTTGGCGGACCGGATCAGCACCCGGTTGCCCGGCTTGACGCCGTAATCCTCGACCAGCGCATGGGCCAGACGGTTCGTCCAGTCCGACAGTTCCTTGTAGGTGCGCACCCGGCCATTGCCGATCAGCGCCGTATGGTCGCCAAAGCCCCGCTCGACCATGCGGTCGGTCAGTTCCACCGCCGCATTCAGCCATTCGGGATACTGGAAGCGGTCGAGCAGCAGCTCGGGCCACTGATCAAAGGGCGGCAGGTTGTCGCGCGTGAACGTATCGACATGCCCCGAAGGGCCAAGCACATGGCCAGTCATTGATGTCTCCCGGTTTGGTCGGCCTCTGACGGGCCATTATTGAAGGACGCGCCCCGATCTTGCGGGGCGCGCCAGATCCCGATCAGTCGGGAATGACGGCGGTTGCCTCGATCTCGACCTTGGCGCGGTCCTCGACCAGTGCCACCACTTGCACCAGCGCCATCGCCGGGAAGTGCTTGCCGATGGTCTCGCGGTAGGCGCGGCCGACCTCGCGAATGCCGTCCAGATATTCGCGCTTGCTGGTCACATACCAGGTCAGGCGCACGATATGTTCGGGCTTGCCACCCGCCTCGGCCAGCACGGTGACGATGTTCGACAGGGTCTGGCGGACCTGGCCTGCGAAATCATCCGTCTCGAATTCCTGCTGGCCGTTCCAGCCGATATGGCCGCCAAGGAAAACCATCTTGCCACGAGCGGCAACGCCATTGGCATAACCGACAGCAGGCTTCCAGCCCTTGGGGTTGAGGAATTCGTGCGGGCTTGTCGCCTCAGCCATCTTGGCCTCCCATCTCGAGTTGCGCGTGCAGTTTGCTGCGGATGTCCTCGGGCCAGGCAGCCGCCTTGCCATCGTCGATCCACACAAGGGTATTTTCGGTGATCAACCGCACCTCGTCGCCCATGGCGGCGGTGATGCGGACCTTCAGACTGGACCGGCCAACGCCGGTGACGACAAGCGTGAACGGCACCTTGTCGCCCAACCGCGAGGGCGCCATGAAGTTGCAGTTGATCGAGACCGTCGGCACCCCGTGATGGTTGCCGCCCGTGTGCATCCGGGCAAAGGAATAACCGACGTAGTCTTCGAAGAAATTCTCGACGACCGAATTGATCATCTCGAAATAGCGGGGATAGAACACGATCCCCGCCGGATCGCAGTGATTGAACTCGATCGGGACGATGCGGGTATAGCTCATGCGTCCAGCGCCGCCCGCGCGATGACCACCTTCTGCACGTCTGTCGCGCCTTCATAGATGCGCAGGGCACGGATCTCGCGATACAGGCTTTCGACGATGAAGCCCTTGCGCACCCCGTCGCCGCCATGCAACTGCAAGGCGGTGTCGATGACACGCTGCGCGGCCTCGGTCGCGTTCAGCTTGGCCATGGCAGCTTCGCGGCTGACACGGGGGGCGCCCATGTCCTTGGTCCAGGCAGCACGATAGACCAGCAGCGCGCTGGCATCGACGTCCAGCGCCATGTCGGCGATATGGCCCTGCACCATCTGCAACTCGTGCAAGGGCGCGCCGAACAGCTGGCGCTCCTTGACCCGTGCCAGCGCCTCGTCCAGCGCGCGGCGGGCAAAGCCCAGTGCAGCGGCGCCAACGGTGGACCGGAACACGTCCAGCACCGACATGGCCACCTGGAACCCGCGCCCCGGCTGGCCGATCATCGCACTGGCCGGCAGGCGGATGTCGTTGAACCGCAGATGCGCCAGCGGATGCGGCGCCACCACCTCGATCCGCTCGACGATTTCCAGACCGGGGGTATCGGCGGGCAGCAGAAAGGCCGACAGGCCCTTGGCGCCCGGCGCCTCTCCGGTGCGGGCAAAGACCACATACAGATCGGCAATCCCGCCGTTCGAGATATAGGTCTTCTCGCCGTTCAGGATGAATCCGTCGCCATCGCGCACCGCCGTCGTCGCGGTGCGCGCCACATCCGACCCCGATCCCGGCTCGGTCAGCGCAAAGGCGGAAATCGCCTGGCCGGCGCGGGTCTTGTCCAGCCACTTGCGCTGCTCGGGCGTGCCGAAAAGCGAGACCGCGCCCATCCCCAGCCCCTGCATGGCAAAGGCGAAATCGGCCAGCCCGTCATGGCGCGCCAGCGTCTCGCGAATGATGCACAGGCTGCGCACGTCCAGCGCCTCGCCCTCACCCGCGCCGGAATGCTTCAGCCAGCCGCCCTGCCCCAGCATCGCCACCAGCGACCGGCAGGCCGCATCGGTGTCGGAATGGTCCACATGCAGATTGGCCGCGCACCAAGCGTCCAGCCCCTCGGCCAGCGCGCGGTGCTTGTCCTCGAAGAACGGCCAGCTCAGAAAACTACGATCTGCCATTTTGCCTTTTCCCAAATACCCTCGGGGGTTTCCAAAGGGGGCAAACAGCCCCCTTTGGGCGGGGGGTGCGGGGGGCAGCTGCCCCCCGCGACCTCAATTCCCTTCGAACACCGGCTTTTCCTTGGCCACAAAGGCATTGTAGGCGCGCACGAAATCCTGCGTCTGCATGCAGATCGCCTGCGCCTGCGCCTCGGCCTCGATGGCCTGCTCCAGCCCCATGTTCCATTCCTGGTTGATCTGGGTCTTGGTGATCCCATGGGCAAAGGTCGGCCCGGCGGCGATCCGCTGCGCGAGCTTCAGCGCCTCGGCCTCCAGCGCCTCGGGGGCGTGCAGGGCGTTCCAGAAGCCCCAGCGCTCGCCCTCGTCGGCGCTCATCACCCGGCCGGTATACAGCAGCTCCGCCGCCCGGCCCTGGCCGATGATGCGCGGCAGCATGGCGCAGGCGCCCATGTCGCAGCCGGCCAGACCCACGCGGGTGAACAGGAAGGCGCATTTGGCATCGGGCGTTGCCACCCGCAGATCCGAGGCCATGGCGACAATCGCCCCTGCCCCCACGCAGATCCCGTCCACCGCCGAGATGATCGGCTTGCCGCAGCCGATCATCGCCTTGACCAGATCGCCGGTCATGCGGGTAAAGGCCAGCAGCTCCTTCATGTTCATCTTGGTCAGCGGGCCGATGATTTCATGCACATCGCCGCCAGAACAGAAGTTGCCCTGGTTCGAGGCAAAGATCACCACATCCACATCGGTCGCATAGACCAGCTTTCGGAAGGTGTCGCGCAGTTCGGCATAGCTTTCGAACGACAGCGGGTTCTTGCGCTCGGGGCGGTTCAGCCGGACGGTCGCGATGCGGTCCTTCACCTCCCACAGGAAATGCTGCGGCGTCAGGCCGGCCATCTCGAATTCGGTCATTCCTTTTCTCTCCCCATGCGTTTCAGGATGGCGGTCAGCGCATCCAGATCGGCCTCGTCCACATGTTCAAAAATCCGGCTCAGCTCGGATTCGTGCCCGGCGGCCCAGCCTTCAAAGACGCGCTCGCCCTCGGGGGTCAGCGCGACATAGACGGTGCGGCGGTCGGTTTCCGACGGCGTGCGCTTGGCCAGCCCGTCCTTTTCCAGCCGGTCCACCACCGTCGTTGCATTGCCGTTCGAGACCAGCAGCATCCGGCTGAGCTCGCTCATCGTCACCCCGTCGCGGCGGCGCCACAGCGCGGCCATCACATCGAACCGCGGCAGCGTGGTATCATGGGTCAGGCGCAGATATTCGCGCAACTGCCCCTCGGCCGCCCGGGTCACCCCAAGCAGACGGATCCACATCTTCAACCGGCGCTTCGACAACGGGTCTGTCATACCTCTCCCCCGGCAATCGCGATGGACTGTCCGTTCATGGCATCGGAACCCGGCCCGCACAACCACAAGGCGGCGGCCGTCACCTCGGCAGGCTGCACAAGGCGGCCCTGAGGGTTGGTCGCGGTCAAGGCGCCCAAGGCATAGGCACGGTCCTTGCCGGTCTTTTCCATGATATTGGCGATGGACCGTTCGGTCATCTCGGTATCGAGGAAACCGGGGCACAGCGCATTCACCGTGACCGGCTTTTTCGCCACCTCTTGCGCCACTGACCGCACCAGCCCCACAACCCCGTGCTTGGCCGCCGCATAGGGCGCGACATAGCCATAGCCCTTGAGCCCGGCCGTCGAGGCAATGGCGATCAGCCGCCCCCAGCCCGGGAACTGCCGCAGCCCTTCGCGAAAGGTCAGGAAGGTTCCGGTCAGGTTGACCGCCAGCATGGCGTTCCAGTGATCCATCGTCACCCGGCCCAGCGGCGCGCTGTCAGACGCACCCGCATTCGCGATCACGATGTCGCAAGGGCCAGCCTGGTCGAACATCGCCTTGACGCTGGCCTCGTCGGTCACATCGGCGGTGATGGCGCGGGCGCCCGGCAGGGCCCCCGCAACTTTTTCCAGCGGCTCGGCCCGGCGGCCGGTCACCACGACCTCGGCCCCGGCGGCGGCAAAGCCGCGCGCCAGATCCGCGCCCGTGCCGGTGCCGCCCCCGGTGATCAGAACCCGCTTGCCTGCCAGCATCATGCCCGGATCGTCTCCTGTTGCCGCTCGCGCAGACGATACAGCAGATCGCGCCCGCCCTTGTAGGGCTGCGGCCAGTCGACGGCGGTGTCGCCCTGCTCGGCCGCGGCATGCAGCGTCCAGTAGGGATCGGCCAGATGCATCCGCGCCAGCATGACCAGATCGGCCCGGCCCGCCATCAGGATGCCGTTCACCTGATCCCAGTCCGAGATATTGCCGACCGTCATGGTGGGTATCCCGGCCTCGTTGCGGATGCGGTCCGAGAACGGGGTCTGGAACATCCGGCCATAGATCGGCTTTTCGGCCGGATCGGTCTGGCCCGAGGACACGTCGATGATATCGGCGCCGGCAGCGCGGAAGGCCTTGGCGACCTCGACGGCTTCCTCGGGCGTGACGCCCCCCTCGATCCAGTCATGGGCCGAAATCCGCACCGACATCGGCTTGTCCGCCGCAAAGGCCGCACGCATCGCGCGGAACACCTCCAGCGGATAGCGCAGGCGGTTTTCCAGCGATCCGCCGTATTCATCGGTCCGGGTGTTGGTGATCGGCGAGATGAACGAGGCCAGCAGATAGCCATGCGCCGCGTGCATCTCGATCATGTCGGCCCCGGCGCGATCGGCCATCTGGGCCGCCGCGACGAACTGCGCCTTCACCGCCTCCAGGTCTGCCTTGTCCATCGCCTTGGGCGTCTGACTGGCCGGCTTGTAGGGAATGGCACTGGCGCTGAGGATCGGCCAGTTGCCCTCGGGCAGCGGCGCGTCGATCCCGCCGCCTTCCCACGGCACGCAGGTGGATGCCTTGCGCCCGGCATGACCGATCTGGATGCAGAACTTCGCGGTGGTTTCGGCATGGATGAAATCGGCCAGCCGCTTCCATGCTGCCTCGTGCTCGGGGGCATAAAGGCCGGGGCACCCGGGGGTGATGCGGCCGACATCCGACACGCAGGCCATTTCGGTATAGATCAGGCCCGCGCCGCCCTTGGCGCGCTCGGCATAATGGATCAGGTGCCAGTCGGTCGGGCAGCCGTCCACCGCCTTGTATTGCGCCATCGGCGACATCACGATGCGGTTCTTCAGCGTCATGTTGCCCAAGCGGAAGGGCGCGAACATCGGGCGGCGGCCCTTTTGCCCGCCAGCCTGGTCCTGGAACCAGTCCTCGGCCTCGGCCAGCCAGGCGGCATCGCGCTTGCGTAGGTTTTCATGGCTGATGCGCTGGCTGCGGGTCAGCAGAGAATAGGCGAACTGGATCGGATCCATGTCCAGATAGCGCTCGACCTGTTCGAACCATTCCAGGCTGTTGCGTGCCGCCGACTGCAGGCGCAGCACCTCGACCCGGCGCTCTTCCTGGTAGCGCTGGAAGGCCTTTTCCATCGTCGGTTCGGAATGCAGATATTCCGCCAGCGCGATCGCACTGTCGAACGCCAGACGCGAGCCCGACCCGATCGAGAAATGCCCGGTCGCCGCCGCATCGCCCATCAGGACGACGTTTTCATGATACCACTTTTCGCAGATCACGCGCGGGAACTGGATCCACACGGCCGAGCCGCGCAGGTGGTTGGCGTTCGACATCAGATCGTGGCCGCCCAGATGCTTTTCAAAGATCTTGCGGCAGGTCTCGACGATCTCTTCCTTGGACATATGCTCGAAACCCCATTTGTCCCAGGTCTCGGGCAGGGTCTCGACGATGAAGGTCGCCGTGTTGTCGTCGAACTGGTAGACGTGGGCCCACATCCAGCCGTGTTCGGTCTTTTCAAAGATGAAGGTGAAGGCGTCGGCAAATTTCTGGTGGGTGCCCAGCCAGATGAACTTGCACTTGCGCACGTCGATATCGGGCTTGAACACATCCTTGTATTCGTTGCGCACGATGCTGTTCAGACCGTCGCAGCCAACGACAAGGTCATAGTCCTTGCGGTATTCCTCGGCCGTCTTGAAGGTGGTTTCGAATTCCATCTTCACGCCCAGCTCGCGGGCGCGCTGTTGCAGCAAGATCAGCATGGCCTTGCGGCCGATCCCGGCAAAGCCATGACCACCCGACACGACGCGCGTGCCGTTGTGGATGGTGGCAATGTCATCCCAATAGGCAAAGTTCGACCGGATCGCCTCGGTCGAGACGGGGTCGTTCTTCTGCATGCGGCTCAGTGCATCGTCCGACAGCACGACGCCCCAGCCAAAGGTATCGTTCGCCTTGTTGCGCTCCAGCACGGTGACATCGTGCGAGGCATCACGCAGTTTCATGGAGATGGCGAAGTAGAGACCGGCAGGACCGCCGCCAAGGCAGAGAATCTTCATCGGGTTCCTCCGAATGGGCGTTATGGGGCTCAGGCTAGCGCCGCCCGGATATTATTTCAATCTTAAAATTTCACACCTTCAAGATTCCGCTTTGCACCGGGTGGCTTGCCTGCACACGGTTTCTTTGCGATTGCGCCCCTGTCACCAGTTCGGAGCCCGTCTCATGGAATTCCAGCCAGAGTTCGTCGAAACCATGACGGGCCATGCCCGGCTCGTGCTGGATCTGGCGATCGACTGGCTGACCAGCCCGGCCGCCTGGTCGCAGTTTGCCCTGCTGGTGCTTGCCTGGCTGCTGGCCCGGCTGATCACGGCGCGGATGCGCCCGCATCTGGTGCGGCTGCTGACCCCCGCGCCGGGGGCGGCCCGCCTGCTGGCGCCCTCGATGCGGGTGCTGTGCAGCCTGCTGCCGCTGATGATGCCGCTGCTGGCCTTTCTGTTCACCGCCGTGGGCGAGGAGCTGACGCGATCCGTCTTCGGGTCCGGCACGGTCATTGCCTTTGGCAAGCGCATCTTCCTGTTCCTTGCTGCCCGCATCCTGGTCAACGAGGTGCTGACCGACAGTTTCCTGCGCCTCATGGGGCGCTATGTGCTGCTGCCGATCATGGCGATCCATGCCGTGGGCCTGCTTGATCCGGTGTCGGCCCGGCTGCATGAGGTGCGGGTGGAACTGGGCGACATCCGCTTTACCCTGATGGGGCTGATCCGCGGGGTGATCGCCGGCGCGCTGCTGTTCTGGGCCGGGGCCTGGTCCAACCGGCACTCCGAGACCTACATCAATCGCCAGGACGAGCTGCGCCCCGCGACGCGCGAACTGGCCAGCAAGGCGGCGCAGATCGCCATCTTCGGCACGGCCTTCCTGATCCTGATGCAGATCATGGGGATCGACCTGACCGCCATCGCCGTTCTGGGCGGCGCGCTTGGCGTTGGCATCGGCCTTGGCCTGCAACAAATCGCGGCGAATTTCGTCTCGGGCGTGATCTTGCTGCTCGAAGGGCAGACGACCGTGGGCGACTATGTCGAACTTGACGACGGGCAGGCCGGCACGATCATCAAGATGACCGCCCGCGCCTGTATCCTGCAGACGGTCGATGGCCGCTGGATCGTGGTGCCGAACGAGAATTTCATCACCTCGCGCATCGTCAACTACTCTGACGCCGGGTCCGCCCACCGCTACGAGGTGGACTTCTCGGTCGCCTATGAAACCGACATCCACCGCGTGCCCCCGCTGATCGAGGCTGCCGTCGGCGCCCTGCCCTTTGTGCTGGACCAGCCCGAGCCGGTGGAATGCGAACTGAAGGGCTTTGGCGACAGCGCGGTGAATTTCAGCGTCGAATTCTGGGTCAACGGGATCGAGGATCTGACCGACAAGTTCCAATCGCGCGTGCTGTTCGCCGTCTGGGATGCGCTCAAGTCCGAAGGCATCCAGATGCCCTTTCCGCAGCGTGTCATCCATATGGCCAAGGCATGAAGACCGCGCTGGTCATCGGGGCTGGTCCCGCCGGGCTGATGGCGGCCGAGGAACTGGCCCGCGCCGGCTGGCAGGTGACGGTGGCCGAGGCCAAACCCTCGCCTGCTCGCAAGTTCCTGATGGCGGGCAAGTCGGGCCTCAACCTGACCCGCGGCGAGCCCTTGCCCGCCTTCACCGCCCGCTATCCGCAAGGCGCCGACTGGCTGGCGCCGATGCTGGCGGCCTTTGGCCCGGCGCAGGTGCAGGACTGGGCGCGCGGACTGGGGCAAGAGGTGTTCACCGGCTCGACCGGCCGGGTGTTTCCCGTGGTGATGAAGGGCTCGCCCCTGCTGCGCGCCTGGCTGGCCCGGCTGTCGGGCTTGGGGGTGGTGCTGCGCACCCGCTGGCGATGGACCGGGTTTCAAGGCGCGGCGCTGGCCTTTGACACCCCCGACGGGCCGCGCCTGCTGACGCCCGACCGCACGATCCTTGCGCTTGGCGGCGCCAGCTGGCCGCGCCTCGGGTCCGATGCTGCCTGGGTGCCCTGGCTGGCCGCGCGCGGGGTGGTGATCGCGCCGTTCCACCCCTCGAACGCCGGGCTTGTCGTGGACTGGTCCCCCCATATGGCCCGCCACTTTGGCGCGGCGCTCAAGGGGATCCGGTTAACAGCTGCCGACTTTTCCAGCCGGGGCGAGGTGACGATTTCCGCGCGCGGGCTGGAAGGTGGCGGCCTTTACCCGCTGACCCCGGCCCTGCGCGATGGCGCGGCGCTGATCATCGACCTCATGCCGGATACAGACGCCGCCACACTGGCCGCCCGCCTGACCCGGCGCGGCAAGGACAGCCTGACCAACACCCTGCGCAAGGCCGGCCTTGACGCTGCCAAGATCGCACTGGCCCAGGACTGCGCGCGCCCGCTGCCAACCGATCCGCAGGCGCTGGCCAGGCGGCTCAAGGCCCTGCCCATCCCGCACAAGGGCCCCCGCCCGATGGACGAGGCGATCTCGACCGCAGGCGGCATCCGGCGCGATGCAGTGGACGACGGGCTGCAACTGCGCGCCTTGCCGGGGATATACGCGGCAGGCGAGATGCTGGACTGGGATGCCCCGACGGGCGGCTATCTGCTGACGGCCAGCCTGGCCAGCGGCCGCTGGGCGGGCCGCGCGGCGGCGGGTGTCGATCCGGCCACAGCCTTTTCGACTTGATCCAGATATCCTCGGGGGCTTCTCTGGGGGCTTCTCAAGGGGGTGGAAAACCCCCTTGAGCGGGGGGCGCGGGGGGCTGGCCCCCCGCCCGCCCTCAGCCGCGCCCAGGCACCAGCAAGCCGCGCTGAACGGCGGGGCGGCTCAGGAACTGCTCCAGATAGGCCGGGACGTTCTTCAAGGTATCATACCCGGTGATGTCCCCTGCCTTGTAGAAATCGCGCAGCGTCCGCAGCCAGGGGGCAATCGCCATGTCAGCGATGGAATAGTCGCCCGCCACCCAGTCGCGCCCTTCCAGACGGCCCTCCAGCACCTTCAGCAGACGCTCGGCCTCGGCGCGGTAGCGCTCTTTCGGACGCGGGTCCTCGATCTCCTTGCCGGCGAAGGTATGAAAGAAGCCCAGTTGCCCGAACATCGGCCCAAGCCCGCCCATCTGGAACATCAGCCACTGGATGACCTCGTAGCGGTTCGCATCGGGCAGGAACTTTCCGGCCTTTTCCGCGAGGTAGACCAGGATCGCCCCGCTTTCGAACAGCGCCAGAGGCTTGCCGCCCGGCCCGTTGGGGTCAAGGATCGCCGGGATCTTGTTGTTCGGATTGAGGCTCAGGAACTCGGGCGACATCTGGTCGCTGGTGGCGAAATCCACCAGATGGGCATCATAGGGCAGCCCGCATTCCTCCAGCATGATCGACACCTTGACGCCATTCGGCGTTGCCAGCGAATACAGCTGGATCGCATCAGGATTGCGGGGGGGCCATTTGTGGGTGATGGCAAAATCGGCAAGTGCGGTCATCGGGGGCTCCATTGCGCTTCGGGACAGAGCTAGTCCGAAATTCCCCCTGATAAAAGCGCCTGCCCTGTGCGATACTGCGCGAAGGCTTGTGCCTGGCGTTCCATGAGGGCCCGCGCCGGCTGAAACAGCACGTGCAGAAATTGCATAGGGGACAGTAATGCTTAACGAATTCAAGACATTCATTGCCCGCGGCAATGTCATCGACCTTGCCGTCGGGATCATCATCGGTGCCGCGTTCACTGCCATCGTGAACTCGCTGGTGGCAGACCTGATCAACCCGATCATCGGCCTTGTCACCGGCGGGATCGACTTTTCCAACCTGTTCATCGACCTCTCCGGCACCGATCCCGCCTCGCTGAAGGCGGCCCGGGATGCCGGCGCGCCGGTCTTTGCCTATGGCTCGTTCATCACGGCGGTGATCAACTTTCTCATCATCGCCTGGGTGGTCTTCATGCTGGTCAAGGGCGTCAACCGGCTGAAAGCGCCGCCGCCTGCCCCGGCGCCCAAAGGGCCCACGACCGAAGAGCTGCTGATCCAGATCCGCGATGCACTGAAGGCCCGGGCCTGATCAGCGCCTCACCCCGGCGGCTGCAACTGTGGCCGGCCGGGGCCTCCGGCGGGGATATTTGGGGCAAGGCGAAATGACACAATGCCCCACGAAGTGCCGCGCCGACGCGCCGCGGACCCTGGTGGGGCATTGGTTTGCTCAGGCCAGTGCCTCGGATGGCGAGATGGAGGGCAGGCCCAGTGCCTCGCCGACGGCGGCATAGGTCAGCTGGCCGGCATGGACGTTCAGCCCGGCCAGCAGATGCGGATCCTCGGCGCAGGCGCGGCGCCAGCCCTTGCCAGCCAGCGCCAGCATGAAGGGCATGGTCGCATTGCCCAGCGCCATGGTCGAAGTGCGCGCCACCGCCCCCGGCATGTTGGCCACGCAATAGTGGATCACCCCGTCGACCGTATAGATCGGATCGGCATGGGTGGTCGCCTTTGACGTCTCGAAACAGCCGCCCTGGTCGATGGCGACATCCACGATGACCGAGCCCGGCTTCATCGTGGAAAGCTGCGCGCGGCTGACCAGCTTTGGCGCGGCGGCGCCGGGGATCAGCACGGCGCCGATCACCATATCCGCCTCGGGCAGCAATTCGGCCAGCGCGGCGGCGCTGGAATATTGCGTGGTCAGGCGGCCCTGAAAAATATCGTCCAGATACGACATTCGCGGGATCGAGCGGTCCAGCACCGTGACATTCGCCCCCATGCCCACCGCAACCCGCGCCGCCGCGGTGCCGACGACCCCGCCGCCGATGATCATCACATTGGCCGGCCGCACCCCCGGCACACCGCCCAGCAACACGCCGCGCCCGCCATTGGCCTTTTGCAGCGCCCAAGCCCCCATCTGGGGCGCCAGCCGCCCGGCGACCTCGGACATCGGGGCCAGCAGCGGCAACCCGCCAGTGCGATCGGTCACGGTTTCATAGGCAATCGCTGTGACGCCCGAGGCCAGCAGATCGCGCGTCTGATCCGGATCCGGGGCAAGGTGCAGGTAGGTGAACAGCAATTGCCCCTTGCGCAGCCGCGCGCGTTCGACGGCCTGAGGTTCCTTGACCTTGACGATCATCTCGGCGCTGGCAAACACCTCATCGGCGGTCGGAACGATGCTGGCGCCTGCTGCCACATAGTCGGCATCGGCAAAACCGGCCCCCGTTCCGGCGCCAGCCTCGACCATCACCTGATGGCCGTGGGCGACGGCTTCGCGCGCGGCCTGCGGCGTCAGGCCCACGCGGAATTCCTGGGGCTTGATCTCTTTCGGACATCCGATCTTCATGGTTCCTCCCTTGAACTGAAACCGGTCTTGGCGCCGGATCCGCAGGAATGATGCGCGCGAATCGATGCAAACGGCTTGGGATTTTGCGGGACGCCAGCCCCGAACCGCGCAAGCCCCTTGCGCCATGGCCCAACTTCATCGAAAATTCTTCGCATGAACGACCTTGACCCCACCGACCGCCGCATCCTGACCGTCCTGCAGCGCGACGGGCGCATCTCGAATGCCGATCTGGCCGAACAGATCAACCTGTCCGCATCGGCCTGCCATCGGCGCGTACAACGGCTGGAAGAGGAAGGCTACATCGACCGCTATGTCGCTTTGCTGGACGCGCGGCGCATGGGGCGCCCGACCACGGTGTTCGTGGAAATCACGTTGCAAGGACAGGCGGATGAACTGCTCGACGCTTTCGAGCGCGAGGTGGCCAAGGTGCCCGATGTTCTGGAATGCAATCTTATGGCCGGCTCTGCCGACTATCTGCTGAAGATCGTCGCGCAAGATACCGAGGATTTCGCCCGCATCCACCGCCAATACCTGAGCCGTCTGCCAGGCGTGGCAAAGATGCAGTCATCGTTTTCGCTGCGGACCGTCCTGAAGACCACCGCCATCGCGGTCTGAGCCCGGCAGGCCCCTTCGGGCCCGCCAATTCCTCAGAAGGACAGCGATGCCCCTGCCGGAGCCCCCAGTTGCACCGGGCGGCCGACAAAGGTCTTTTCCCCGTCGCGGATCGCGATGCGACCATCGCCAAAGGCGCGGACAAAGATGCCCTGAACAGAAACGCAACTTCCCAGAGTAATCGTGCGAATCATGTGATATCCCCAGACTTTCCCCGATTGAGCCCTGATCCCAGAATTGCGCATTCCGGTAAACAAATCACCAAGGATCTTCCGCCGCTGCGCAGAATTGTGGCGATCTGGAAACAGTTTCATCACGACAAGACCGTGCCTCGCCTGTCGCTGCCCGAAACCGGGGGCTGAATGCAATGGCCCCGGGGCTTCCCCCGGGGCCAAAAGGTCACGCCGTGACGGGCTCAGCCCTCGGCGTCTTCCTTTTTCTTCTCGGCG
Organism: Gemmobacter nectariphilus DSM 15620; assembly: GCF_000429765.1. Classification (GTDB taxonomy): domain Bacteria; phylum Pseudomonadota; class Alphaproteobacteria; order Rhodobacterales; family Rhodobacteraceae; genus Wagnerdoeblera; species Wagnerdoeblera nectariphila. Next base: position 152,012 of record NZ_AUCM01000009.1, read on the forward strand.
ATTTCCTCGCCGGTTTCCTGGTCGACCATCTTCATGCCAAGCCGGACCTTGCCGCGCTCGTCAAAGCCGAGCAGCTTGACCTTCACTTCCTGGCCTTCCTTCAGCATCTCGTTCGGGTGCTGGAGGCGCTTGTTGGCGATCTGGCTGACATGGACCAGCCCGTCACGCTTGCCGAAGAAGTTCACGAAGGCGCCGAAATCGACCAGTTTCACCACCTTGCCGGTGTAGATCTGGCCGATTTCCGGCTCTGCCACGATCGACCAGATCATGTCATAGGCCTTCTTGATCGCAGCCGCATCGCTGGAGGCGATCTTGATCACGCCATCATCGTTGATGTCGACCTTGGCGCCCGACACTTCGACGATCTCGCGGATGACCTTGCCGCCCGAGCCGATCACTTCGCGGATCTTGTCGGTCGGGATGGTCAGCGTCTCGATCTTGGGGGCGTATTCGCTGAAGCCCTGCGGGGCGGACAGCGACTTGGCCATCTCGTTCAGGATGTGGACGCGGCCGTCCTTGGCCTGGGCCAGAGCCTGCTTCATGATTTCCGGGGTGATCCCGGCAACCTTGATGTCCATCTGCAGCGAAGTGATGCCGTTCGTGGTGCCGGCGACCTTGAAGTCCATGTCGCCGAGGTGATCCTCGTCGCCCAGGATGTCGGTCAGCACGGCCCATTTGCCGTCTTCTTCCAGGATCAGGCCCATGGCCACACCGGCCACCGGCGCCTTCAGCGGAACGCCCGCATCCATCATCGCCAGCGAGCCGCCGCAGACCGAAGCCATCGAGGACGAGCCGTTCGATTCCGTGATCTCGGACACGACGCGGATGGTATAGGGGAAATCGGTCGGCGCCGGCAGCACGGCCTGAAGCGCGCGCCAGGCCAGCTTGCCATGGCCGATTTCACGGCGACCGGGCGAGCCCACGCGGCCAACTTCACCAACCGAATAGGGCGGGAAGTTGTAGTGCAGCAGGAAGTTCGACCGATAGTTGCCGTTCAGCGCGTCGATGATCTGCTCATCCTCGCCGGTGCCCAGCGTGGTGACGACCAGGCCCTGGGTTTCGCCGCGGGTGAACAGCGCCGAGCCATGGGTGCGCGGCAGGATCCCGGTTTCCACCACGATCGGGCGAACGGTTTTCGTGTCGCGCCCGTCGATGCGGATGCCGTTGTTCACAACGTCGCCGCGCAGGATCGAGCTTTCCAGCTTCTTGATCGCCGAGCCAAGGTTGATGTCGGCCAGGTCTTCTTCCGACAGGCTGGCCTTGATGGCGGCAACCGCGGCCGAAATGGCGTTGGTGCGCTCCTGCTTGTCCTTGATGGCAAAGGCGGCGCGCATCTGCGCCTCGCCCGCCGCTTTCACCTTGCCATAGATCGCGGTCAGATCCGGCGGGGTGAAGTCGAAGGGCTCTTTCGCGGCGACTTCGGCCAGGTCGATGATCAGGTCGATCACCGGCTGCATCTGCTCGTGGCCAAAGACCACGGCGCCCAGCATCTCTTCCTCGGTCAGCTCGTAGGCTTCCGATTCCACCATCATCACGGCGTCCTTGGTGCCGGCGACGGCCAGATCCAGTCGCTGCTCGGGCTTGGAGCGCAGCTGGGTCATGTCATCCATGGCCGGGTTCAGGACATATTTGCCATCGACAAAGCCGACACGGGCCGCGCCGATCGGGCCCATGAACGGCACGCCCGAAATCGTCAGCGCGGCCGAGGCGGCGATCATCGCGACGATATCGGGGTCATTCACCAGGTCGCACGACAGCACGGTCGCCATGACCAGCACTTCGTTCTTGAAGCCTTCGACGAACAGCGGGCGGCAAGGACGGTCGATCAGACGCGAGACCAGCGTCTCCTTTTCCGACGGCCGCGCCTCGCGCTTGAAGAAGCCGCCAGGGATCTTGCCGGCGGCGTAGTATTTTTCCTGATAGTGCACGGTCAGGGGGAAGAAGTCCTGGCCCGGCTTTGCCTGCTTGGCAAAGGTCACGTTGGCCATGACCGAGGTTTCCCCCAGCGTGGCGATGACCGAGCCGTCTGCCTGGCGGGCGACCTTGCCCGTTTCCAGCGTCAGCGTCTCGCCGCCCCACTGAATGGATTTCTTGGTTATGTTGAACATTCGGTTTCCTCTTCGGAGCTCTCCCGGCCCCTGCCGGGTCTCCGCTTTTATGGCGGCCCCATTGCCGCCGCCCCAATCCTTCGCATGTGCCCGGGGCCAAGGGCGTCACGTCACAGATGGGGGCGGCACATACAGGAAAACAGGGGGTTTGGGAAGCGTCACGTTCGATGCAGAACGGAAACACAAGGACATGCTCCATATTGACAAGGCGCGCAAAATCGCCATAATGAGCAATACCGCACGATTCATCAAAACGGATCACATTGGCAATTTGACGCAAATCCGTGGTCCGAGCGTAGGAGAGGCTAGTCGAACATGGCACTTAGGCAATTTGAAACAAGCGGCGAGTCCCAAGCTTCAAGAGCAAGGTGGATCTGGCAAATCCTCAGCGGCTATGTCGCTTTTGGAGGTCGCGATCCTTACGCCGACCATCTGCCACCCGGTGTAATGTCTTATCGTTACCTTCGTGAGATTATGGGCTACGAGCCAGGCGCTGAAAAAACGCTTGGGGGGCCCCTAGGCTACATCAAGAGGTATTGTGAGACTAATGACCTTCCGCTTCTTAACTGCGTGGTGGTCCGAAAGGACTCTGGAATTGCCGGCTGGGAGGATATGTTTCAGAGTCAGGAGGCCCATCTTCGAGAGCAAAAACGCGTCACCGACCTCAGCTATGGCTGGGTAAACATGCGTGCGCCTACGACTAGTGAATTTCGTAAGCTTGGAGCCTTCAATCCTGAGTGACGACGAACTTTGTTATACTTAGGCCAAAAAGAAAACGCCCGCGCCTTGCGGCACGGGCGTTTCCTGAAACCTTGCGGCTGGCCTTAGCGGCGCAGGCCCAGACGGCCGATCAGCGTGGTGTAACGCGACTCGTCCTTGCCTTTCAGATAGTCCAGCAGCTTGCGGCGCTGAGCCACCAGCTTGAGCAGACCGCGACGCGAGTGGTTGTCCTTTTTATGGGACTTGAAGTGCTCGGTCAGCGTGGCAATGCGCGAGGACAGGATCGCGACCTGAACTTCGGGCGAGCCGGTGTCGCCTTCCTTCGTCGCGTATTCCTTGATCAGGCGGTTCTTCTCTTCGACGGTAATCGACATCGGGGGCTCCTTTTCAGGTCTATGGCACAAGCCGGGATGTCGTCCAGCAAGGCCCGTGGAGATACCCGCCGTTGCAGCGGATGGGGGCTGATAGGGGAAATTGGCCGGAAAATAAAGACCCAAGTTCGGGCGCGGGCCCGCTGTGCCCGAAACCCGCGCAGTTCGCGCCTTGTTCTCGCCGCGATTCCATGATAATTTCCAATATAAATCAGCATGTTAACCTATATCATGGTTAATTTTCAACCTTGACGCGCGCGGGGGTGTGGCGATGTTCGGTCTGTTCGGTGTGCTGGGCTTGTTGATGGCCGGGGTGGTGGGCAGCAGCCTTATTGTGCGCCCGCCAGAGGGTGAGGCTGACGACGATGCGGCGCCGGCCGAGTCGACTGACTCTGCAGCTGACGACTCGGCGCCCGATGAACAGCTGTGGGATGCCGGGGCCGACGATCCGCCCGCCACCGACGACAGCTTGCAAGACGGCACGGCGGACCCGGCGCTGGCCGACACCGCGCCCCCGGCTGCTGCCGCGCCGCCCGCCGGGGAAGATGCGGGGGCCGAGGATCTGGCAAACCAGATCACCGGCAGCCCCGGCACTGACGGGCTGGAGGGCACGGCGGGGCGCGACATCCTTTATGGCGGGCGGGGCGACGATCAGCTGAACGGCGCTGCGGGCGAGGATCAGCTGTTCGGCGGGGCCGGGGCCGATACGGTTCTGGGCGGCCATGACGCCGACCATCTGTCCGGCGGCGACGGCGACGATACCCTGTGCGGCCAGGAAGGCGACGATCGGCTGGACGGCGGGGAGGGCAATGACACCCTGCTTGGCGGCAATGGCAACGACACGCTGCACGGCGGCGCAGGCGATGACTGGCTGTCTGGCGGCATGGGCGATGACCTGATGCAGGCCGGACCGGGGCAAGACACGCTGGACGGCGATGCCGGCAATGACACGCTTGTCGGGGCCTTTCATGGCACGGCGGGCGATGGCGCCAATTATCTCAATGCTGGCGAGGGCGATGACGTGCTGCGCATCGGGGCCGGCGATGTCGCCTCGGGCGGCAATGGCATGGACCGGTTCGAGCTGAGCCACGACATGCAGGGGCAGGTTGCGCGAATCATGGACTTCGACATCACGCAAGACGAGCTGGTCGTGGTCTATGACGGCGCCGTGCCGCTGGTCACGCTGGCGCCCGGCGGGGTCGCGGACGAGGTTGTCGTTCTGCTGAACGGCAAGCCCCTGGCCGAGGTGGTCGGGGGCAGCGGGCTCACGGTCGATGCGATCCGGCTGATGCCTGGCTAAGCGCCGCGAAAGAAGGGCACTAACAGATCCAGCACCGCCTGCGGGTTTTCCTCTTGCACGAAATGGCCCGAACGACAGGGGCCGCCCTGCACATCATCGGCCCAGCGCCGCCAGATGCCCAGCGGATCGCCGGTGCGCGCGGGAAAGCCATGTTCGCCCCACAGGTAGCACACAGGCGCCGCGATCCGCGCGCCAGCGGCCCGGCTTTCCCGATCAAGCCGCCGGTCGGTGGTGGCCCCGGCGCGATAGTCGGCGCACATGGCATGGATGCGCGCCGGGTCGCGGATCTGCGCCCGGTAGCTGTCCAGCGACTCGGGCGGCAGGGCGTTCAACGTGTGGTCCAGCGTCCACGCCGCCAGGGTATGATCCAGATAGGCCACCGGATCGGCGCCGATCATCCGCTCGGGCAAGGGGGCGGGCTGGGCAAGAAAGGTCCAGTGATAGGCCGCCATCGCCAGATCGGCCGTCCAGGCCGCCCAGAAATCGCCGGTCGGCACGATCTCGATGATCCCCAGCCGGTCCACCCGCGCCGGGTGGTCCAGCGCCAGCCGATAGCTGACCCGCGCGCCGCGATCATGCCCCAGGATGTTCGATTTCCTCAGGCCCATATGGTCCATCAGGTCCACGATGTCCTGCGCCATGCGGCGTTTTGAATAGGTGGTATGGCCCGCATCGTCGGGCGGCGCCGCACTTTGGCCATAGCCGCGCAGGTCGGGGATGATGACATGGAAGTCGCGCGCCAGATCAGGCGCCACACGCGCCCAGCACATGCCGTTCTGCGGATAGCCATGCAGCAAGATCAGCGGCGCGCCGCTGCCGGCCTGCTGCACCGACAGATCGACATCGGGCAAGCGGATGGTGTCACGGACAAAGCCGGGGATTGTGGTCATGGGCGCTCCTCCTGCCCGCAAGGCTGCACCGGGCGCCGCCATCTGACAAGGACTTGCGCGGGGCCCTGCCCCGGCGCAGGCTGGCCATGATCGGTCCAGGGAGAAGCCGCATGACGCTTGCGCTGTATGGTCACCCGTTTTCCTCCTACACCCAAAAGGCGCTGATCGCGCTTTACGAAAGCGGCACGGATTTCGAGTTCCGCATCATCGGCCCGGACACGCCCGCCCATGTCGAGGACTGGATCCAGCGCTGGCCGCTGCGCAAGTTCCCCATGCTGCTGGACGACGAGCGGCAGTTCACCGAGACCAGCATCATCATCGAGTATCTGCACCTGGCGCATCCCGGCCCCGTGCCGCTGATCCCGGCCGACCCGATGGCGGCGCTGGCGGTGCGGTTCATGGACCGGGTGTTCGACCTGCATGTGATGGATCCGGTGCAACTGGCGGTGGATACCGCGCTGGGGCGTTACCCGATGCCGCCGGACGAGGGCCGACGCATGGCGGCCGAGCGGCTGGAGCGCGCCTATGGCTGGCTGGACAGCCAGATGACCGCGCGCGACTGGGCGACGGGTGAGGCGTTCACGCTGGCCGATTGCGCCGCGGCACCGGCGTTGTTCTATGCCGACTGGGTGCATCCGATCCCGCCAAGTTGCCCGGCGCTGCGGGCCTATCGCCGCAGGTTGCTGGCGCGCCCCAGCATCGCACCCGTGGTGGACGAGGCGCGGCCCTACCGCCATCTGTTCCCGCTGGGCGCCCCCGAACGGGACTAGTCCCAGGCCATCGGCGCCACGGAATAGGCGGTATACAGCGGATGGCGGGGCTGGCCCTGCCCGGTCAGGCCCAGATGGTGCAGCCGATGCCCTGCCCCGCGCAGCAGCGCGATCACCTGCGCATCGCGCCCCCGGTGCGCACCATGGTTGCCCCAGCCGCAGACCAGCAGATCGGCCCCCGCCAGCGCCTGCAGCAGGGCCGCGTCGGCATGGGGGCCGACCGGATCGCCCGCCCGCTTCAGATCACGCGGGTCGGTGGCGCGATAGGCAAACAGATTGCCGATGGCGATGCCGCCGAACCCCGTGGCCCGCGCCCGCGCGCTGCACCGGGCGATGGTCGGATCGTCCTGCGCCTCGGTCGCGGTCGAGGGGTTGAGCATCACCCAGCCCATCACCGGCCCATCGCCCCAACGGCGGTGCAAGGCATGGCGATAGGCCCCGCAATCGGAGTAGACAGCCTGAGAGCTGATGCCCCCCGTCCTGTGGTTGCGCAAGATCATCCCCCCGTGATGCCGCCTTGCGCGCCTGTTGACAAGCCGGCCCGCGCCGCGCAGAGGAAAGCGATGATCTGGACCCTTTCTCAGGTGGCTTTGGGCGGTGCCATTGGCGCCGTGGCACGGTTTGCAACCGTGTCCGGTGTCGCGCGGCTGGCCGGCATCGACTTTCCTTTCGGCACCATGGCGGTGAATGTCCTCGGCTCGTTCGTCATGGGCGCGCTGTGGATCTGGCTGGACATGCAGGGGCTGACCCGCCTTGCGCCCTTGCTGATGGCAGGACTGCTGGGCGGGTTCACGACGTTTTCGGCCTTTTCGCTTGACACGCTGCGCCTTTGGGAAAGTGGCGCGGCGTGGTCGGCGGCGGGCTATGCGGCAGGATCGGTCGTCCTGTCGATTGCGGCACTGGTCGCGGGTGCGACCCTGATACGGGGGATGGCGGCATGAGCAGCGTTCAGATGGTCACGGTTTCCGAAGCCGAGGGCGAACAGCGGCTGGATCGCTGGATGAAGAAGCGCTTTGCCCAGCTGACGCAGGGCGCGGTGGAAAAGATGTGCCGCACCGGGCAGGTGCGGGTCGATGGCGCGCGGGCCAAGGCCAGCGACCGGGTGGCCCCCGGCATGGTCGTGCGCGTGCCGCCGCTGCCCGATGCCCCGCCCCCGCCGCGGGCCGAGGCCGGAATCTCGGACGCCGATGCGCGGATGATCCAGGACTGCGTGATCTTCAAGGATCAGCACCTGATCGTGCTGAACAAGCCCGCCGGCCTGCCCAGCCAGGGCGGCAGCGGGCTCGATCATCGCCATGTCGACGGGCTGACCCCCGCGCTGATGTTCGGCTACAAGGAAAAGCCGAAACTGGTGCACCGGCTGGACAAGGATACCAGCGGGCTTCTGGTGCTGGCCCGCACCGACCGCGTGGCCCGCGCCCTGTCCGAGGCGTTCCGCCACCGCAATACCCGCAAGATCTATTGGGCCGCCGTTGCAGGCGTTCCGAACCCCAAGATGGGGTCCATCAAGTTCGCGCTGATGAAGGCCCCCGGCCATGGCAAGGCGGGCGAAGGCGAAAAGATGGTCTGCGTCCATCCTGCCAAGATGAAGGACTATCCCGACGCCAAGCGCGCCCATACCGATTATTCGGTGATGGAGGTGCTGGGCACCCGCGTATCCTGGGTCGGCCTTGCGCCGATCACCGGCCGCACGCACCAGCTGCGCGCGCACATGGCCGAGCTGGGCCACCCGATCATCGGTGACGGGAAATACGGCGGATCGAGCCAGGAAAACCTGGGCGATGGCTGGGGCTCGCAACTGGGGGGCGAGATCAGCCGCAAGCTGCACCTGCACGCCCGGCTGCTGAGCTTTGAGCATCCGATCACCAAGAAGATGATGACCTTCACCGCCCCCCTGCCCGATCACATGGCCAAGACCTGGAAAACGCTGGGCTGGGATGTGAACTCTGTCCCGCCCGATCCGTTCGACCTGACCAACTGGCCCGGCGTGACCGGCCCGAGGGGGCGCGGATGAGCGGCTGGAAGGCAAAGCGGTTCTGGTCGGCCGCCACGGTGGAACCCGACGGGGCGGGCTGGGGCATCCGGCTGGACGGGCGCCCGGTCAAGACCCCCGCCAAGGCCCCGCTGATCGTGCCGACCGAGGCGATGGCGCAGGCCATTGCCGCCGAATGGGACGCCCAGCAAGGCGAAGTGCGGCCAGAAACCATGCCGCTGACCCGCGCCGCGAATTCCGCGATCGACAAGGTGACGCCGCAATTCGATGCGGTCGCCGCCATGCTGGCCGATTACGGTGGTACCGATCTTCTGTGCTACCGCGCCGAAGCGCCCGAGCCGCTGATCGCGAGGCAATCCGCGGCCTGGGATCCGCTGCTCGACTGGGCGGCGGTGGAACTGGGGGCGCCGCTGACGGTCGCCACCGGGATCCTTCCGGTTGCCCAGCCCTCTGACAGCCTTGCACGCCTGACGCAGGCCGTGCAGGCGCACGATCCGTTCCGCCTGACCGCGTTGCACGATCTGGTGGCCATCTCGGGCTCGCTGGTGATCGGCCTTGCCATCGCGCGGGGCCGGCTGGATGCAGCGGCCGGCTGGCAGGTCTCGCGCATCGACGAGGACTGGCAGACCGAACAATGGGGCGCCGACGACGAAGCCGCCGCAGCTGCGGCCGTCAAGCGCCAGGCGATGCAGGACGCGGCACGATTCCTGTGGCTTTGCGGGCCCGTGGCCGAGCCTGCGCAATAGTATTTCGCGCAAGGCAGCCCATCGGCAAGGTTTCGCCCCGGAAACGCTTCATTCCAAAGAACTTTCTGCAAATGCGAAGGGTTCTGCGACGCGAGCCTTGACGCCACATGTGGCTTCGTCGCACTATCCCCGACACCCCATGTCTGGGAGGCTGAAGGCGATCTTCGGCTACCGCGGGGCTCAAAAACAAAGATCCGCCGCTCTGCCGGCGGCAACTCAGGAAGAGGTACGCATGAAAAAATCCGTATTCCTTGGCACGCTCTCGCTGACCGCCCTTGTGGCCGGTTTCGCGTCGGCTGCCACGCTGGACGATGTCAAGGCGCGTGGAACCCTGAACTGCGGCGTGTCGACCGGCGTCAACGGCTTCTCGGCGCCTGACTCGAACGGCGTCTGGCAGGGCTTTGACGTGGCCATCTGCCGTGCGGTCGCAGCGGCCGTCCTGGGCGATCCGATGAAGGTCAACTTCATCACCACCACCGGCCAGACCCGCTTCTCGGCGCTGGCGTCGGGCGAGATCGACATGCTGGCCCGCAACACCACCTGGACCTTCAGCCGTGACACCGACCTGAAGTTCACCTTTGCCGGCGTCAACTACTATGACGGCCAGGGCTTCATGGTGAAGAAGGAGCTGGGCGTTTCCTCGGCCAAGGAACTCGACGGCGCGACCGTCTGCATCCAGACCGGCACCACGACCGAACTGAACCTGGCCGACTACTTCAAGTCGAACAACATGAAGTATGAGCCCGTTCCGATCGAGACCAACGCCGAAGCGCAGCAGCAGTATCTGGCCGGCGCCTGCGACGTCTACACCACCGACGCTTCGGGCCTTGCCGCGACCCGCGCGACCTTCGCCGATGCGGAAAACCACATCGTCCTGCCGGAAATCATCTCGAAAGAGCCGCTGGGGCCGCTGGTTCGCCAGGGCGACGACCAATGGGCCGACATCGCCCGCTGGACGCTGAACGCGCTGATCGCCGCGGAAGAATACGGCGTGACCTCGGCCAATATCGAAGAGCTGGCCAAGGGCACCGAGAACCCGGAAATCAACCGTCTGCTGGGCACCGAGGGTGAGCTGGGCGCGATGATCGGCCTGGACAAGGATTGGGCCAAGCGCGCCATCAAGGCGGGCGGCAACTATGGCGAGATCTTCGCCGCCACCATCGGCGAGGCCACTCCGATCGGCCTGGCTCGCGGGCTGAACGCACAATGGACCCAGGGCGGGCTGATGTACTCGCCGCCCTTCCGCTAAGACCACCGAAGGGGCGCGCACACCGCGCCCCTTCCGCCTTTTCGTTCTGCGACAATCAATCCGCCCCGGCCATGGCCGGAGAGTGCAAAGCGCCTGGCGGATCAGGGGGTACATCAATGGCGACCATGCCCGACGTCCGCAAGGACGGGTTTCGGCTCAGCATGCTGCTTTACGATACGCGGTATCGCTCGATCACCTTGCAGGTCATCTTTCTGGTGCTGTTCGCAGCCGCCGCCTGGTGGCTGATCCACAATACGGTTGAAAACCTCAAGGCGCTTGGCAAGGACTTCAGCTTCGGCTTCCTGACGGTCCGGTCCGGCTATGACATCAACCAGCGTCTGATCGAGTACAGCAGCGACAGCCCGCATTGGCGCGCCTTTCTGGTCGGGCTGCTGAACACGCTGCTGCTGGCGGCGCTGTCTTGCGTGACGGCCACCGTTGTCGGCGTTCTGGCCGGCGTGCTGCGCCTGTCCAAGAACTGGCTGGTCGCCCGGCTGATGACGGTCTATGTCGAGACCTTCCGCAACATTCCCCTGCTGATCTGGATCTTGCTGATCTTCGCGATCATGACGGAATCCATGCCGGCCCCGAATGCGTTCCGGGGGGAAAATCCCGCCTCGTCCATGCTGCTGTTCGACAGCATCGCGGTCACGAACCGCGGGGTTTACGTCCCCGAGCCGCTGTTCACCCGCTCGCTTGGCAATCTGGATCTGGGCGTGTTCCTCGTCTCGTGGGACTTGCTGGTGATCATTGCGGTGCTGCTGGCCTGCGTCCTTGCCAATCGGGCCCTGCGCAAGAATGCCGAAACGGTGCAGAACGCGACCGGCGTGCGGCCCGTGACCTGGTGGAAATCGCTGCTGATCTTTCTTGTCCCGCTGGCGGCGCTGAAGTTCGCGCTGGGGTTCCATCTGGGCCTGCCCGAGCTCAAGGGCTTCAACTTTGCGGGCGGCACGCATCTGCGCAACTCGCTGATCGCCATGTGGTTCGCGCTAACGGTCTATACCGGCGCCTTCATCGCCGAAACCGTGCGCGCCGGGATCCTGGCCATCTCGCGCGGTCAGTCCGAAGCGGCAGCCGCCCTTGGCCTGCGCCCCGGCCGCATCATGAGCCTGGTCATCCTGCCCCAGGCGCTGCGGGTGATCATCCCGCCGATGATCTCGCAATATCTGAACATCACCAAGAACACCTCGCTGGCGCTGGCCGTGGGCTACATGGACATCCGCTCGACGCTGGGGGGCATCACCATCAACCAGACCGGCCGCGAGCTGGAGGGGATGCTGTTGATGATGCTGACCTATCTGGTGATCAGCCTGGTCATCTCGATGGCGATGAACCTCTATAATTCCTCTGTGAAGCTGAAGGAGCGCTAAGATGGCCGTGACCTTCGTGCGCAAGGAAATGCTGCCCCAGCAACCGCCGCCCAGCAGTCAGGTGGGCCCGGTGCGCTGGGTGCGGGAAAACCTGCTGTCCAGCCCGCTGAACATCTTTCTGACGCTGGCCGCGATCTATGTGATCTATGTGATCATCGACCATGTCGGCCCCTGGCTGATGAATTCGGTCTGGAACGCGGGCAGCCTGGCCGAATGCCGCCAGATTCTGGCTGGCGAATCCGGTGCCTGCTTTGCCGTGATCAACGACCGCTGGCGCCAGCTGCTGTATGGATTCTATCCATCAGACATGTACTGGCGGCCCAACTTGGCCATGGTGCTGCTGCTGGTGGCCGTGGCGCCTGTCCTGTTCGACAAGCTGCCGCGCAAGATGATCTGGTTCTCGGCGGTCTATCCGTTCATCGCCTTCTGGCTGCTGTGGGGCGGCTCGCTGTGGCTGCCGCTGGCGGTGATCGCGGGCTTTGCCATCGGCTATGCGGTGTTCCGTGGGCTGAGCCCGATGACGAACGGCGCGCTGGCCGTGATCGCCGGGGCGCTGGCCGCGCTGATCTGGTGGTTCGTAGCCGCCGCAGCGGTGTCGGACGTGCTGCAGTCGGTGATCCCGCTGGGCATCGCTGCTGTTCCCAGCCGCGAATTCGGTGGGTTCATGCTGTCGATCATCATTGGTGTGACGGGCATCGCACTGTCGCTGCCGCTGGGCATCATGCTGGCGCTGGGGCGCAAGTCCGACATGCCGCTGATCAAGATGATCTGCGTCGGCTTCATCGAGTTCATCCGGGGCGTGCCGCTGATCACGCTGCTGTTCACGGCCTCGCTGCTGCTGAACTACTTCCTGCCGCCCGGCACCAACTTTGATATCATCCTGCGGGTGATCATCATGGTGACGCTGTTCGCCGCCGCCTATATGGCCGAGGTGATCCGGGGCGGTCTGGCTGCCCTGCCCCGCGGCCAGTATGAGGCGGCGGATGCGCTGGGGCTGGATTACTGGAAGGCGCAGCGGCTGATCATCATGCCGCAGGCACTGAAAATCTCGATCCCCGGCATCGTGAACACCTTCATCGGCCTGTTCAAGGATACCACGCTGGTGGTGTTCATCGGCCTTCTGGATCCGATCGGCCTGTCGAACGCCATTCGCGCCGACAGCAACTGGAACGGCATCTACTGGGAGCTGTTCATCTTCATCGGCGCCTGCTTCTTCATCTTCTGCTTCGGCATGTCGCGCTATTCCATGTATCTGGAACGCCGGCTGAAGACCGACCATCGGTAAGGAACCCCCCATGTCCGAACTTGCACTCGACCATGAAATCGACCGCAGCAAGATGACGGTCTCGAACGAGGTCGCCATCCAGATCGCCAGGATGAACAAGTGGTACGGCCAGTTCCACGTTCTGCGCGACATCGACATGACGGTCCATCGCGGCGAACGCATCGTGATCTGTGGCCCGTCGGGGTCGGGGAAATCGACGCTGATCCGCTGCATCAACCGGCTGGAGGAACACCAGTCCGGCCAGATCGTGGTGGACGGAACGGAACTGACATCGGACCTCAAGAACATCGACAAGGTGCGGTCCGAGGTCGGGATGGTGTTCCAGCACTTCAACCTGTTCCCGCATCTGACAATCCTGGAAAACTGCACGCTGGCGCCGATCTGGGTCCGCAAGGTTCCCAAGAAAGAGGCCGAGGAAACCGCGATGCACTTCCTGCGCAAGGTCAAGATCCCCGAGCAGGCGCACAAGTATCCTGGCCAGCTGTCGGGCGGCCAGCAGCAGCGGGTGGCGATCGCGCGGTCCCTGTGCATGAAGCCGCGCATCATGCTGTTCGACGAGCCGACCAGCGCCCTTGATCCCGAGATGATCAAGGAGGTGCTGGACACCATGATCGAGCTGGCCGAGGAAGGCATGACCATGCTGTGCGTGACCCACGAGATGGGCTTTGCCCAGGCGGTGGCGAACCGGGTGATCTTCATGGATCAGGGCCAGATCGTCGAACAGAACGAGCCCAAGGAATTCTTCAACAATCCCCAGTCGGACCGCACCAAGCTGTTCCTGAGCCAGATCCTCGGGCACTAGGCGCGCAAGCGGGGGTTTTGCACCCCCGCGCCGTCTGGTTCACGAACCAGACGGCTTCCCCCGCAGGATATTTGCAGACAGATGAAGGAGCGGCGGGTTTGCCATGACCCGCCGTTCCTGCTTTATGGCCGCAAGTCAGTGGAGGCGGGCATGAGCTTTACCGTGGCAATCGACGGGCCGGCAGCGGCCGGCAAGGGCACCATCAGCCGGGCCGTGGCCGCGCGGTTCGGCTTTGCGCATCTGGATACCGGGCTGCTGTATCGGGCCGTCGGGGCGAAGGTGGCGGCCGGGGCCGCGCCCGAGGCTGCCGCGCTGGCGCTGGTTCCAGCCGATCTGGAAGGCCCCGGACTGCGCACGCTGGAGGCGGGCCAGGCCGCAAGCCGTGTCGCCACCATTCCCGAAGTGCGCGCCGCGCTGGTCGAATTCCAGCGCCGCTTCGCCCGCCAGCCGGGTGGGGCCGTTCTGGACGGGCGCGACATCGGCACGGTGATCTGCCCCGAGGCCGAGGTGAAGCTCTATGTCACCGCCAGCGCCGAGGTGCGGGCGCATCGCCGCTGGCTGGAGGTGGGGGGCGAGCCGGCGCAGGTTCTGGCCGAAGTGCGCGAGCGCGATGCCCGCGACATGGGCCGCGCCGATGCCCCGCTGCGCCCGGCTGACGATGCCGTGATCCTCGACACCTCGGATCTGTCGATAGACGCCGCGGTTGCGCAGGCGGTCGCGCTGATCGAGGCGCGGCGGAAAAGCGGGTAAGATTGAACCTGTTAAGGCGCCCCTAACGCTGCCTGTGCCACGACTGGTCTCGGGTGAGACGAAAGGGTGAATGAAATGGCCAGGCCAGGCAATGCCGCGCCGGTCATCATCAAACGAAAGAAGGTTGTAGCGGGCGGTGGGCACCATGGCGGGGCATGGAAGGTTGCCTATGCCGACTTTGTGACCGCCATGATGGCCTTCTTTCTGCTGATGTGGCTGCTGAACGCGACGACTGAAAAACAGCGCAAGGGAATTGCGGATTACTTCAACCCCGTGGTGCCGGTGAACCGTGTATCGGGCGGCGGCGATGGTGCCTTTGGCGGCGAGAGCCTGTTTTCCGAAGAAGTGCTGGCCCAGTCCGGCACCGGCGCCAGCGCGATGCGGCCCAGCGACGAACGTCAGGCCATGGGGCTTTCCGGCGAGAACGAGGCTGCGGCCGAAGAGCGGGCGCTGAAGGCGCTCGATTCCGCGCTGCGGGCGGTCGGGGGCGAAAGCATGACGATGGAGCGGCTGATGCGCCATGTCGTCACCCGCCTGACGGATGAGGGGCTGGTGATCGAACTGTTCGACTTGCCTGATTCCCCACTGTTCGAAGGCACCACTGCAACCCCCCGTCCGGTGCTGGAAGATCTGTTGCGCGTGGTCGTCGACAGCTTTGCGATGGTCGGAAATCAGATCGCCGTGCAGGGATTCGTGCAAAGTTATCCGATCACGCTGATCGAAAACCCGGCCTGGGAACTTTCGGCAGCACGGGCACAGGCGAGCCGTGAAATCTTGCAAAGGGCGGGCTTCACACCCGAACGAATCCAACGGGTTACCGGATTTGCCGATCGCAAGCCGGTCGTTGCCGACCCGATGGCCGAACGCAACAACCGGCTGGAACTTGTGCTGCTGCGCAATCGCAGGTGACAGGCTTTGGCCGCGTTAGCCGGAAATTAAGCCCCCGGGCGCATTCTGCCTTGCGACAGATGAAGTCGCAGCAGCAGAAAGGTGCGATCCGATGACGATTTCCTCCTCGCTCAATGCAGGCGTGGCCGGACTGAATGCCAATGCGGCGCGGCTGGCCACGATATCCGACAACATCGCCAATTCGGCGACCTATGGCTACAAGCGGAACACCGTCGATTTTCACGCCATGGTGGTGGATTCGGCCAATGCCGGCAAGTATTCGGCTGGGGGCGTGCGCACGACGGCCCTGCGGCTGATCGACGATCGCGGCCCGCTGGTGCGCACTGACAGCGCGACGGACCTTTCGGTCGATGGCCGCGGCTTTCTGCCCGTGACCTCGCTGGCCTCGCTGGCGGGCGATGGCAGCCCGACGCAGATGCAGCTGGTCACCACCGGATCGTTCAAGGCCAATGCTGACGGCTATCTGACCACGCCGGCCGGCCAGGTGCTGATGGGCTGGCCTGCTGCCGCCGATGGCAGCATCGGCACCCAGACCCGTGAAGCGCTGACGGGGCTGGAGCCGATCCGGCTGAACATGAACCAGTTCACGGCCAACCCGACCACGGCGATCGGCCTGTCCGTCAACCTGCCCGCCACCTCGACACTCGCGGGTGCCGACGGTGCCGGGCAAGAGGTGGCGATGCAGTATTTCGACAATCTTGGCCTGTCGCAGACGCTGACCTTCAGCTTCACGCCCTCGGTGCCGGCCAGCGGTGCCTCGAACAGCTGGACACTGAGCGTGCATGACTCCGCCTCGGACACGATGATCGGCGAATACACCATGACGTTCGAGGACAGCCAGACGGGCGGCGGCCTGCTGCAATCGGTGACCACGACCTCGGGCGGGGCCTATGATCCGACGACGGGCACGATGGAGCTGACGGTCGCCAGCGGCCCCATCGCGCTGACCATCGGCAAGCCGGGGCAGCTGGACGGGATGACGCAGCTGTCCTCGGCCTTCTCGCCGGGCACGCAGACCAAGAACGGCACCCCGGTCGCCTCGATGATCTCGGTCGAATTCGATGCCGATGGCAACCTTTATGGCGTTTACGATCAGGGCTTTACCCGCAAGCTCTATCAGGTGCCGGTGGCCGATGTGCGCAATCCCAACGGCCTGACCGCCGTCGGCAATCAAGCCTATGAGGTGTCGCTTGCCTCGGGTGGCTTCTATCTGTGGGATGCCGGTGATGGGCCGACCGGCGCGATGTCGCCCTATAGCCGCGAGGAAAGCGCGACCGATGTTGCGACCGAACTGACCCAGCTGATCCAGACCCAGCGCGCCTATTCGTCGAACGCCAAGATCATCCAGACGGTCGACGAGATGCTGCAGGAAACCACCAACCTGAAACGCTGACCTGACGGAGGATCGCGATGAGCCTGTCGCAAAGCCTGTCCGCCGCCGTCTCGGGCCTGACCGCTGCATCGCGCGGCGCCCAGGTGGTGGCGACCAACCTTGCCAACCTGCGCACCGAAGGGTTCGGGCGGCGCGACATGTCCCTGACCAGCCTGACCGGAGGCGGTGTTCTGGCCAATGCTGTCTTGCGCACCAGCACGCCCCTGATCACCGCCGACCGGCGAAACGCACAGGCCGAGGCGCAAGCCCAGGGAACGCAGGCCGACTTCCTGCAATCGCTGGAGGGGTGGCTGGGAACACCCGGCACGGCCGGGGCATTGACGACCAGGATCAATGCGTTCGGCGCCGCGCTGACCTCTGCCGCCGCCGCGCCATCGTCCGAGGCGTCCCTGACAGGGGTGCTGGATGGCGCGCGCGGACTGGCCACCGCACTTGGGGATATCTCGGGGCGGATCCAGCAGGCGCGCAGCACCGCTGACCGCGCCATCGCGGCGGATGTCGCCAGCCTCAACGATTCGCTGATGCGGGTGTCGGACCTGAACCGTAGTATCGTCAAGATGACCGCGGCCGGACGCGACGCCAGCGCCCTGGTCGATCAGCGGCAGGTTCTGGTGGATCGCATCGCCGAAATTGTCCCCTTGCGCGAGGTGCAACGCGAAAACGGACAGATTGCGCTGTATTCGTCTGGCGGGGCAACGCTGCTGGATGGGCAACCAGCGACGTTCGGCTTTTCCCAGGCCGGGATGATCGCAGCAGACTCCGGGCCACTGTCCGGCCTGACGCTGAATGGCCGCCCGGTCTCGGCCAACGAGGGCGGCGTGATGGCAGGCGGCCGGATGGAGGCGAACTTTGCCATCCGCGACGATCTTGGCCCCGCAGCACAGCGCCAGATGGATGCCATCGCCCGCGATCTGATGACCCGGATGGAGGCAGCGGACAGCACGCGCGGAACCGCCGCCGGCCTGTTCACTGATGCGGGCCAACCCTTTGATCTTGGGCGAGAGGTCGGCCTTGCCGCGCGACTTTCGGTCAATGCGGCGGTCGATCCGGCCAGGGGGGGCGATTTGTGGCGATTGCGTGCGGGGGTGGGTGCGACAGTTCCGGGCGATAGCGGCGATGGCAGCCTGCTAAGCGCGCTTGCCGCCGCACTGGACGCCCCGCAACCCGCCGCCTCGGGCGATTTCCTTCCCGGGTCGCGCAGCCTGTCGGGCCTTGCCGCCGAATTCCTCTCGGGCACGGCGACGACGCGCCTGACAATGGAAAGCGCCAGCGCCGTGGCCGCCAGCCGCAGCACGACCCTGACCGCGCTTGAGGCCGAATCCGGCGTGGACAGCGACCGCGAGATGCAGCTCCTCCTGATGATCGAACGCGCCTACGAGGCGAATACCAAGGTCATTCAGGCGGTCGACGGAATGCTTGCCAGCCTGTTGGAGATCTAAGTCATGACCATGGTATCCTTGGGCGACCTTGCCCGCAGCCTGATGCTGCAACGCCACACCACCGCCAGCAACGACCGGCTGAACCGCGTGACGCAAGAGCTGGCAAGCGGGCGTCACAGCGACATTGCCGCGGCCAATCGGGGGGACATGTCGCCTTTGGCCGCGATCGAGGGCGCATTGTCGCGGATTGGCAGCTGGCAGGTAAGCGCGAAATCGCTTTCGGTCAAACTGGATGCCATGCAATCGGCGCTTGGGGCGCTGAACGGCATTGCCTCCAGCATGGCCGATACGCTGGTGACAGCTGGCGGCGCAACCCAGGAGACTCAGGTGGCCCTTGCCGCCCATAGCGCGGGCGAGCATCTGGAGGCGGCAATCGGATTGCTGAATGCCCGATCGGCCGATCAGTCGATTTTTGCCGGCACGCGCGGCGATGGCCCTGCGATGATCGGCGCAGATGCACTGATGGCGGCCCTGTTGCCTGCGGTTTCGGGGGCAGAAACGGCCGAAGAGGTGCAGGCCGCGGTGCAAGCCTGGTTCGACGATCCGGCCGGCTTCGATGCGGTCGCCTATCGGGGCGGGCAACCGCAACCGGCGATTGCCGTCGGCCCCGGCGAAAGTGCATCGCCTTCGGTCACCGCCACCGATCCGGCGCTGAAATCGCTGCTGTCCGGGCTTGCGATGTCCGCGGTGATGGATCACGGCGTGCTGAACGGATCGCCCATGGAATCGCGCAAACTCGCCCGTCTGTCGGGTGAGGCGCTGATGAGCACCGCGACCGAGCGCACCATGCTGGCCGCCCGGGTCGGGATCACCCAAAGCCGCCTGACGCAGGCCCAGACCCGCAACTCGGCCGAAGAAACCGCGCTTGGCATCGCCCGCGCTGGCCTTGTGTCCAGTGATCCCTATGCCGGCGCCACCGAACTCGAGGCCGCACGCACGCAGCTGGAAACCCTGTATGCGCTGACCGCCCGGCTCTCGGGGCTCAGCCTGATCGGGTCGCTGCGATGATCCGGCTGCTGCTCTTGTGCCTGATGATCGCCCTGCCCGCAGGGGCTGCGCCGGTCCGGTTGAAGGATCTGGTCGAATTCGACGGAGTTCGCGGCAATGATCTGGTTGGCTATGGCCTGGTCGTCGGCCTTAACGGCACGGGCGATGGATTGCGCAATGCCCCCTTCACCGAAGAGATCATGTCAAATCTGCTTGAACGGCTTGGGGTCAACGTGACGGGGGAACAGTTGCGCCCCAAGAACGTCGCCGCCGTGATGATCACCGCCAGTCTGCCGCCGTTCTCCCGCGCGGGGGGGCGCATTGATGTATCTGTTTCCGCCATCGGCGACGCCAAAAGCCTGCTTGGCGGAACACTGGTGATGACCCCCCTGAACGGTGCCGACGGACAGATTTATGCCGTGGCGCAGGGCGCCGTGCTGGCAGGCGGCGTCTCGGCCGAGGGCGAAGCCGCGCGGGTCGTTCAGGGTGTCCCCACCTCGGGCGTGATTCCCGGCGGCGGGCGTGTGGAACGCGAGGTCGATTTCGATTTCTCCTCGCTGTCCGCAATCCGGCTGGCCCTGCGCAGCCCGGACTTTACCACAGCAGCCAGGATCGAGGCCGCCGTCAACGCGGAATTCGGTCGTCCGATTGCCGCCATGCTGGATGGCGGGACAGTCGCGATCGATATTTCTGCCGCCCGCATGCGATCTGCGGCGCATGTCATGGGGCGGATCGAAAACATCCCGGTCGAACCGGAACGCCGAGCCCGCGTCGTGGTCGATCAGCGTTCGGGCACGATCGTCATGGGGGCCGATGTGCGCATAAGCCGTGTCGCTGTCGCACAAGGCGGCCTGACCCTGCGGGTCGAAGAAGCCCCGATCGTCGTGCAACCCAACCCCTTCAGCCGCGGCGAAACCGTCGCCGTGCCCAGAAGCACCGCAGGCATCGACCAACGCAACGGAACCGGCCTGGCCGAGGTCTCTGGCGCGACAAGCCTGTCCGAGGTCGTGGCTGGTCTCAACGCACTTGGGGTGGCACCGCGCGACATGATCGACATTCTCAAGACAATCAACGCCGCCGGTGCATTGCATGCCGAACTTCTGGTCCAGTGAGCGCATCGGATGAACTGCTGCATGGTCAGGCACCGCCTATCCTGGGTCCAGTCTCAAGACAGTCGCAGCGTGCGCGATGGAGGAAAGGAAAAGCGTTGGGCACCTGTCGCACCGCGTTGCAATCGGGCGCCGGTCCTTGAGCCTGCTGAAGATGATCTCGATCCGATTGCGCCCTGTGTCGCGGCGCCTGTGATGGCGTACGAACAGGGTGCACGACCTCCGACCGGCGAGGCAGGAACGTATCCCCCGGTCTTTCAACGCTTCCCCGAACCAGTTGGCAAGATAAGCCCGGTCCGCAATCTTCCATGCCTCGGCGGGCAGACCATGCAACAGAGCGGTGGCTTCGGCATGGTCGCTGGCCAAGCCCGCCGACATCAGGAAGCGGATCGGGCGGCCCATGGCATCCGCCAAAGCAAGCAGCCTGATGTTCAGCCCTCCCTTGGTCCGCCCGATCAGGCGCCCGCGTCGGTCATCAGGCCCCCCTTTTCGCCCGCAGGCTAGGGACCGTGCCATGCGCCTTCAGACATGTCGCATCGCTCATGACGACCTTGTCCTTGCACCGCCAGAGGCCAGAACCGCCCCCCGGAAAGCTGCATCGCCCCCCTGCGGTTGCAGAGCGTCTTGGGGGGGCATGTCCCGGCCGGGCGTCATGGCACCGCAGCCTATTGCGCGTGATGCTGCGTCGTCGGGAAAACAGTCCCCGATGGCTTGGCTACCCTCCTGCGTCTTGCCCATGCCGCGCCACTCCTCGGCATCTGGATGACCATGGCCCTTGTGCGGATGAAGCCGCGATATCTGCGTATCGCGCGGCCTGAACAGTTGCGCCTCCTCCGTTTCATCGGTTTGCGCTATCGGCTCAGGTGCGCCGACCCTGCTTCAGCAGATCAACGCGTCGTTACCCTGGGCTGCAGGGCGGTCCATGATCCTTGCCAAGACTGGCTTCACGCGGGGCCGCCTGGAACGTCGGCGAGGCCCACGCGTCTCGTGACGGCCGGTGCGGGTTCGGCTGGAAAGACGCGTCTTTGCTCTGATCCGTGTTCAAAAATGACCTGCGTGCCTGTCACGCGGCGATCAAGGAGACCACGCACCCAAGCGCAGGCCGAACAAGGCCTGATCAGACAGGCAAGGCCTGCGTCAGCCAAGACCTAACCGCTGTCGCGCGCCACGAGATCCGCACCGAAGATGCGAATTGTGCCCTGGACCGACTGACCCGCCGCCGCCGCCTCGAGCAGCGCGACCGTTTCCGTCGCCATGCGAAGAAGCGGCTGAGCAAGGGTCGTCAGTCGATAGGGTTGCCAGCCTGCATTCGGAATGTCGTCAAACCCTATGACCGCCAGGTCCTGCGGCACGTCGATCCCCAAGGCACGGCAGGCATCGAGCACCGCGAGGGCCATGATGTCGTTGGCGCAAAACAGCGCATCTGGCCGGTCAGGCCGGGCGAGCGCGGCATGCGCCAGATCAAAGCTGCGGCGATAGTCGTAGCCGCCGTTCCAGTCGAAGGCGAGTTGCTTCCCCGCCTCGGCCAGCTGGTCGCGAAAGCCCCGGCCCCGTTCCAGATGGGTCGAGGTGTTGACGATCCCGCCCATGAAACCGATCCGCCGCCGCCCTGCCTGCAGGAACCTTTGCGCCACCAGCCGCGCACCGCCATAGTTGTCGCAGGTCACCGCCGTCATGTCGGCGTCAATCTGCACCCGGTTGAACAGGATCGCCGGCACCCCGTTGGCCCGGCAGCGCTGTGCCAAGGTGGACGAGATCGTGGAGGACAGGATCACCACTGCCGGGCTGCGCAGATCCAGGATCTGGCGCAGCGCCTCGTCCAGGTCGACCCCTGGCGGCGCGACATAAAGCAGCGCACGCTTGCCCGCCCGCGCCAGTGCCGAGGCCATCACCTCGATTGCCATCGGATAAAAGGGGTTCGACAGGTCTGATGCGACCAGCGTCACGGTCTGTTCAGCCCCGCGCGACAGACGGTCGGCAGGGCTTTGATAGCCGATCTCGGCCGCGACGCGCAGGATCGCCGCGCGCTTGTCGGCCGCCAGCGGCGCCCCCGCCCGGAAGGCGCGCGACACGGCCGCAACCGAAACGCCCGCGCGTTCCGCCACCTGTTTCGCTGTTGGCCTCGTCATGACCTTGATGAAATTTTTTCACTCATGGATGATTCATTATCAAAGTCAGTGCGCCGCCGATAGACTTTTGCAAGACCCATCAGCAAGGCAATCGCAATGGCCATCACCTATCTCAAGCGCGGCAAACCCGAGGCGGACCGCGCCCGCGACGATCTCGCCACCCGCAGCGCGGTCGAGGCGATCCTTCAGGACATCGAGGCGAATGGCGATGCCGCCGTGCGCGCGCTTTCGGAAAAGTTCGACGGCTATTCCCCGGCCGCCTTTCGCCTGACACAGGCTGAAATCGATGCGCTGATCGCGCAACTGACCCCGCGCGAGATCGAGGACATCAGGTTCGCGCAAGAACAGGTCCGCAATTTTGCCCGCGCGCAGCTGGCCTCGATCCGCGACATCGAGGTCGAGACCCTGCCCGGCGTGATCC
This sequence comes from Gemmobacter nectariphilus DSM 15620, assembly GCF_000429765.1. Taxonomy (GTDB): domain Bacteria; phylum Pseudomonadota; class Alphaproteobacteria; order Rhodobacterales; family Rhodobacteraceae; genus Wagnerdoeblera; species Wagnerdoeblera nectariphila. The sequence goes on from NZ_AUCM01000009.1 coordinate 174,753, forward strand.
TGGGCCATCGCAACATTCCGGTGCAGTCGGTTGGCTGCTATGTGCCGGGCGGAAAATTCCCGATGGTTGCCTCGGCGCATATGTCGGTGGCCACCGCCTCGGTCGCGGGCGTGCCGCGGATCATCGCGGCCACCCCGCCCTTCAAGGGCAAGCCGAACCCGGCGGTGATCGCCGCAATGCATTTCGGCGGCGCGCATGAAATCTATGTGCTGGGCGGTATCCAGGCCATCGCGGCAATGGCGCTTGGCACCGAAACCATCGCGCCGGTCGACATGCTGGTCGGCCCCGGCAACGCCTATGTTGCCGAGGCCAAGCGCCAGCTGTTCGGCCGCGTCGGCATAGATCTGTTCGCAGGCCCGACCGAGACGATGGTGATCGCGGATGACACGGTCGATGGGGAACTTTGCGCCACCGACCTGCTGGGGCAGGCTGAACACGGCTACAACTCTCCGGCCGTGCTGCTGACCAATTCGCGCAAGCTGGCCGAGGCGACGATGGCTGAAATCGACCGCCTGCTAACGATCCTGCCCACCGCGGACACCGCCAGCCGCAGCTGGCAGGACTTTGGCGAAGTCATCGTCTGCGACACGCATGAGGAGATGCTGCAGGTCGCCAATGACATCGCCTCGGAACATGTGCAGGTGATGACCGACCGCGACGACTGGTATCTGGCGCACATGCACAGCTATGGCGCGCTGTTCCTGGGCCCCCGCACCAACGTCGCCAATGGCGACAAGGTGATCGGCACCAACCACACGCTGCCGACCAAGAAGGCGGGCCGCTACACTGGCGGACTTTGGGTTGGCAAGTTCATCAAGACCCACAGCTATCAGCGCATCCTGACCGACGAGGCGGCGGCGATGATCGGCGCCTACGGATCGCGGCTGTGCATCCTTGAAGGCTTCGTGGGACATGCCGAACAGTGCAACATCCGCGTGCGCCGCTATGGCAAGCGCAACGTGCCCTATGGCGCGGCGGCGGAATGACCCGCTTTTCGCTGGCGGGCAAACGCGCGCTGATCACAGGCGCGGGGCGCGGCATCGGCGAGGGGATCGCGCGCGGTCTGGCCGAGGCGGGGGCAGAGGTGATCCTTTGCGCCCGTTCCGCCCCTGAACTGGATGCGGCGGCCCAGGCGATCCGCGCCGCAGGTGGCCAGGCGCGGGTGCTGGTCTGCGATGTGACCGACACCCGCGCCTTTGCTGCTGCCGTGGCGGCGATGCCCGCGCCCGACATCTTCGTGAACAACGCTGGCACCAACCGGCCCAAACCGCTGTCCGAGGTAACGGAAGACGATTACGACGCCGTCATGGGCCTGAATGTGCGCGCCGCGATCTTTGCCGCACAGGCGGTCAGCGGGGCGATGGTGGCGGCGGGTCTGCGCGGCTCGATCATCAACATGTCCTCGCAGATGGGGCATGTGGGGGCGGCGAGCCGCACGCTTTACTGCGCCTCGAAATGGGCGCTGGAGGGGTTTACCAAGGCGCTTGCGGCGGAACTTGGCCCCAAGGGCATCCGCGTCAACACGATCTGCCCGACCTTCATCGAAACGCCGATGACCAAGCCGTTCCTTGAGGATGCGGCCTTCCGCGCCAGCGTGCTGCAAAAGATCAAGCTGGGCCGGATCGGCACGGTCGACGACATCGTCGGCGCGGCGATCTACCTTGCCAGCGATGCCTCCGGCCTGATGACAGGCTCTGCCCTGATGCTGGATGGCGGATGGACGGCGGATTGACCGCCGCCCGTCACGGCATGTAGCCGCCGCCGTTCACCCACAGCACCTGCCCCGTCATGAAGCCGCTGTCCGGCCCCAGCAGGAAGCGGATCGGGCCGACGACATCGGCGGGCGTCGCGATGCGTTGCAGCGGCGTCGCGGCGCGATAGGCCTCAAGGTTCACCACTGCCGGGCCATCCTCGGCCGACCGGCCGGTGCCGCCGCGCAGGAAGGCAGTGTCCACCACCGCCGGCGCAACCGCATTGACCCGGAGCTGGGGCGCATGTTCCAGCGCCAGCGTCTTGGTCATCGCCACCACCGCAGCCTTGGACGCCGAATAGGCCCCGAACCCCGGACGCACATGCGCCGCAAGGCCCGAGGCGACCATCACGAAACTGCCCGTGCCGTCCTTCACCAGCCGCGGCATCGCGGCGCGCGCGGCCAGATAGGCCCCGCGCAGATTGCCCGCGATGATGTCGTCGAAATAGGCAGCCTCGGTATCGGCCAGCGGCACCACGCGGCTGTTGTAACCGGCCAGGTTCACAAAGCCATGCACCGGCCCGCCCAGCGCATCCAGTTCGGCAAAAGCCGCCGCGATCGAAGCCTCGCTGGTGATGTCGACCCCGATCCCCGTCAACCCGTGCGCCGCGATCGAGGCTGGCAGGTCCATGACGACCGTGTCAAACCCATCGCCCTGCAACTGCGCCAAGAGCGCCCGGCCAATGCCGCCCGCCCCGCCCAGAAGAACGATCCGACGTGCGCTCATGCCAAAGCCCTCTGCGCAGCCAGGGTGGAAAGATAGGCAAGCGTTTCGGATTCCGTCACCACATCGGCGTATTTCGCGTTCATGTCGAACAGGTTCGCCTCATGCGGGCCGGGGTGGCGATCGCCGCAAGCCTCGGCCACGACGATCGTGCGGAAGCCGTGCGACATCGCATCCACGCACGACGCCCGCACACAGCCCGAAGTCGTCAGCCCGGTCAGGATGACGCTGTCATGCCCGCCCGCTGTCAGGGTCGAGGCCAGCGAGGTGCCGAAGAACGCCGAGGGATACTGCTTGGACACAACCAGTTCATCCTCGCGCGGGGTCAGGCCGCAGGCAAAGGCGGCCGTGGGCTCGCCCTGCATGAATGCCTTGAGCGGCAGCGCCTTTTCAAAGAACCGCCCGCCATCACGCCCATGCAGCCCGCGCTGATAGGTTACCTCGGTCCAGATCACCGGCACACCCGCCGCATGGGCCGCCTCGCGCAGGCGCAGCGCCGAATCCAGCGCCGCATCGACCCCGGCATACAGGGTGCAGTCCGGGTCGAAATAGGCCTGCGCAAAGTCAATCAGGATCAGCGCCGGGGTGCGGCCAAACCCCACCCGGTTGCCATAGGCCTTGCGGTAATTCTCGTTCAGATCATCGGTCATCGGCTGTCCTTTCAGACCTGGGCAAAGCGCTTCTCGAACTCCCAGACCTCGGGGAAGCCCAAAAGCTCGTTGAAGCCTGCAAAGTTGTAAAGCTCGACCGCGTCGGTGGTCTCGCCGTGGTCCTTGAGATCGGCATAGGCCTTGCGCAGCGCAGCCCCCATGGCAAGGAAGCCGACGGCGGGATGGATGCCGATGGCATAGCCCAGGTCCTTCAGCCGGTCGGCCGGCAAAAGCGGCGTGCGCCCGCCGTTGACCATGTTGGCGAACAGCGGCGCGTCGATCTCTTCCGCCACGCGGCGCATCTCTTCCTCGGATTCCGGGGATTCGACAAAGACAATATCGGCGCCCGCCTTGGCAAAGGCCTTGCCGCGCCTGATCGCTTCATCAAGGCCCAGGCCAGTGCGGGAATCGGTGCGCGCGATGATCAGGAAATCGTCGCTGCGCCGGGCATCCACGGCCACCTCGATCTTGCGGACCATATCCTCCAGCGGGATCACGCGGCGGTTGGGGGTGTGGCCGCATTTCTTGGGAAATTCCTGATCCTCGAGCTGGATCGCGGACACACCCGCCTGTTCATAGCCCTGCACAGTGTGGCGCACGTTCAGCAGGCCGCCATAGCCCGTATCGGCGTCAGCGATCACCGGCGTCCTGGTGCGTTCGACGATGCGCGCGATCCGGGTGATCATATCGGTATAGGTCGCGATCCCGGCATCGGGCATCCCCAGATACGAGGCAACAGTGCCATAGCCCGTGACATAGAGCGCCTTGAACCCCATCTGATCGGCGATCAGGGCCGAGATCAGTTCGAACACCCCGGGCGCAAGGACGAACTCGCCCGAGGTGACAGCGGCCTTCAATGCTGGGTTCGCCATGTGCAGGTGCCTTTCCTTGGCTGCATCAATCAGACCGGCGGCCAGCCCGGCCTCAGTCATCATGCCCAATTGTCGCTATAAAAAATTATTTGTCCATATCAATATGAGGGGGCGAATAGGCTTTCCGCGTGGTCCCGGCCCCTCATTTTGCCATTTTTTCCGACACTTCCCGCCGCATCCTCCCGGAAGCCCTGTCATGACCGGACAACGTGGGCTATAAGGAGGGCAAAGTTCAAGGTGAAACGCGATGAAGGCTCCTGCACAATTCACTGATTCCGACAATGGCGGCCCGCGCTACTCGCGCATCCATAAGGAATTGAGCGAGCGGATCGTGTCCGGCCAATACCCCCTTGGCGAACTGATGCCGACAGAGATCGAACTGGCTGCGGAATTTGACACCAGCCGGTCCACCATCCGCGAGGCGCTGCGCTGCCTGACCGAGGATGGCTATGTCGAGCGCCGTCAGGGCATGGGAACGCGCGTCATCTCGACCAAGGCGCAGACCGGCTATTACCAATCCTTCAACTCGCTGCACGAACTGTTCCAGGTGGCGCTGGATACCTACATGGTGATTCTCGGCCAAGAGGCTGTGATCCTTGACGAAACCCTTGCCAGCCGCGTCGGCGGTCATGCCGGGGAACGCTGGTTCCACGTCTTTGGCATTCGCTGGACAGCGCCGGGCGGGCGGCCGATCTGCTACATCGAAAGCTATGTGCCCGAGCGGTTCGAGAGCCTGCTTCCCGAATTCTCGGACCTTCAGGGGCCGTTCTTCGACCTGCTCGAACGCCGCTCGCACGAAACCATCAAGGAAGCGCAGCAGGAGATCCGCGCGCTGGCCATGCCCACCTCGATCTCGCGCCTGCTCGGCCTGCCGGACGGGTCGCTGTCACTGCAATTGCTGCGCCGCTACATCACCGAAAACGGGGTGCTGATCGCCTCGTTCAACTGGCACCCGGCGGACCAGATGACCTACATGATGAAAATCAAGCGCGCCCGCCCGCAATCGGGCGAGTGATCACATGATCGACGGCCGCTCGACAGCCGGGCTGCGCGCGCCCGCAGCGGCGGCAGCGGGTTCCAAAGCCTCGTCCCACAGCCGCGCGATGAAGCGCGCGCCGGTCACGCCGTTCGATTGATCCGAACACAGCCAGCCGATGCCGCGCCGCATGATGGACGGCGGCAGCAGGTTGCCATCGGCCCCCTTGCGGTCCAGCCCGGGCGGCAACAGCGCCGTGTCGGCCGCACCGCCTGGCAGATAGACGTTCACATCGACCCCGGTTCCCGCCAGATCCTGCGCCCAGACGCGCGACGCCGCCTCCAGCCCGGCTTTCGAGGGGCCATAGGGGGCATAGCCGCGCCGCACCATGGTCTGGTCCGACGTCGAGATGTTGATGATCTTGCCGAACCCGCGGGCAATCATCCCGGGCGTGACCGCGCGCGCCATGTAGAAGGCGCCATTCAGGTTCACCTCGATGATGGCGCGCCAATCTTCGGGGCGGGCCTCCCAGAAGCGGGTGGGAACGGTGTTGAACGTCTCGCTGATCAGGCGCATGCCGCGCCCGGCATTGTTCACCAGCACATCCACGCGGCCAAAGCGCGCCTCGGCCTCGGCAACCACGCGCTCGGCCTCGGCAGGGTTTGCGGCATCGGCAATGATGCCCAGAGCGCGATCCGGGCCGATCCCGGCCAGGGTATCCTGCCAATCGGGGCTGTCGGCCGAAGCCGTCAGCACCACCCGCGCCCCGGCCTCGGCCAGGTCCAGCGCCATTTCCCGTCCCAGACCGCGCGAGGCGCCGGTGATCAGCACGACCCGGTCGCGCAACGATGGATGATGTGTCATGGGGCCCTCATATGCCCAGACGCGGCAGCGCGGGGGGCTGCAGCGCGATGATGGTGGATTTCATCTCGGTGAACATCGCGCGAGAGCCCTTGGCCCCCTCGCGCCCCAGCCCGGACTGGCGCACGCCGCCAAACCCCGTGCGAAGGTCGCGCAGGATCGGGGTGTTGACCAGCACCGTCCCGGTCCGAAGCCGCCCGGACACGCGCATCGCCCGTTCCAGTTCCTGCGTCCAGACATAGCCGACCAGGCCAAAGCGGCTATCATTGGCGCGCGCGATCACCTCGTCCTCGTCGTCAAAGACCTGGAAGGTGGCAAAGGGCGCGAAAATCTCTTCCTGGCAGATCGCCAGCGCATTGCTTGGCGCGCGCATCACCGTGGGCTCCAGATAGAACCCGCCGCCCGATCCCTCGCACGGCTTGCCGCCGGCCAGCAACTTGGCCCCCTCGGCAAGACCCGAGGCGACGTAGGATTGCACCCGGTCCAGCTGCGCCGCGTTGATCATCGGGCCGATCTCGGTTTCGGGATCGAACGGATCGCCAATACGCAACGCCTTGGTGCGGGTTGCAAATTCATCAATCACACGATCCGCGACCGAGCGATGCACAAAGATCCGGCTGCCCGCAAGGCACATCTGCCCGTTGTTCATGAAACTGCCCAGCATCGCCCCATCCACCGCCCGGCCCATGTCGGCATCGGCGAAGATGATCGAGGCCGACTTGCCGCCCAGCTCCATCGCGCCGCCCTTGATGCCGCGCGCAAGCGCAGTCAGGATGCGCGCGCCCGTCTCGGTCCCGCCGGTGAAAGACACCATGTCGATGTCAGGATGCCCCGACAGCGCAGCCCCTGTGACAGCGCCGCTGCCATTGACCAGATTGATGACGCCATCGGGCAGGATGGCGCGGTCATGCAGGATCTGGAACAACCGCGCCAGGGTCAGCGGCGTGATTTCCGATGGCTTCACCACGCAGGTGTTCCCAAAGGCCAGGGCCCCGGCCATCTTCATCGCGGTCAGCCCCAGCGGCATGTTCCACGGCCCGATCAGCGCGCAGACCCCGATCGGATCATAGGTCACCAGGCTCAGATAGCCCGGCTCCTGGGTGTAGACGTCCCCGCCCTGCTGGTTGATGAATTCGGCAAAGAACCTGAAATTCTGGGCCGCGCGCGGCACATGCATCCCCCGCGTCTGCCGCAGCGGAATGCCGGTATTCAGGGTCTCGAGCGCTGCCAACTCATCAGCGTGGTCCAGAATGGCCGCATGAATGTCCATCAGGACCTTCTGCCGGTCCGCAACGCTGGCACGCGCCCAGGGTCCGGTCTCGAAGGCCGCGCTGGCGGCGGCAACGGCGCGATCGACCTCGGCCGCGTCAGCCTCGTGCAGGGTGGCGACCACGGCGCGGGTGGATGGGTCGATCACCGGGATCGGCGCACCGTGGGTTGCCACAAAACCCCCGCCCACATAGCTGGTCACGGCACGCGGCGCGCGAGCCAGTTCGGCGCGCAGGTCCTTCATGCGAACTCCTCCGGGGATCAGGCTTTCGGGGGAATGTGGTCTGCGTGGTTTTGAAGATACCAATCCGCGATTTCCTCGCGTTTGGGGAACCAGACGCCGTCGAACTGCTTGGCGTAGCGAATGAAGTCGCGCAGGGCGCGGATCCGGAACGGCTGGCCGATCACATGCGGATGCAGGCCAATGTTCATGAAGCGCCCGCTTGTCGCGCTTTCGGCATAAAGCCAGTCGAACTGCTCCTTGAACATCTGGAAGCCGGTTTCCACCGTCAGCCCTTGCCGCAAGAAGCTGAAATCGTTGACCTCGGAGGTATAGGGGATCGACACCATCGGCTTGCCCGACCGCGTCTTGACCAGATAGGGCTGGTCGTCGTTCAACAGGTCGGTGACGAAGGTCAGGCCTTCCTCGGCCAGAATATCGATGGTGTTGAGCGTCGAGCGCAACGAGCTGGACAGCCAGCCCCGCGCCTTTCGACCCACGGTCTGTTCATAGACCTGCAAGGTGCGGCGGATCACATCACGCTCGGCCGCTTCGTCGAACATGTAATCGGTCAGCAACTCGTCCTGCACATAGTTGTGCGCGACGATTTCCCAGTTGCGGGCAAGCGCGGCGTCGATCACCTCGCGCCGCTCCAGCGCCATCTTGGCGTTCATCGTGCAGCTGGCGGGAACGCCCTCGGCATCGAACACGTCGAACATCCGCCAGACGCCGACGCGCTGGCCATATTCGCGCCAGGTGAAGTTCGGGTTGTCATAGACATTCCCCGGCAGGTTGCCGCCAACGATGCCGGGCCCGCCCGGATAGTAGGGTTTGTCGGTGGGCTGGACCGGATCCCAGTATTCGAAATTGATCGTCAGAAGCACCGCAAGCCGTTGATCACCCGGCCATTTCAGCGGCTTGCGCGCGGACATCGGAACAAAATCATACTGCATCGGCCCAGCCTCCCCGGTTCAGTGATGCGACAACAGCGAGCCGAAGCCCTGCACCTTGTCTTCGATCCCGTTCATCCGCAGGGCGTGCCAGTAGGTCGCGGTGTTGATCGCGATGACCGGCTTGTCGAGCCAGAATTCCGCGATTGCACCGACACGCGCCATCGCAAGGTTCGTGCCCGCCTGCACGATCGCCTCGACCGAGGGGTCGTTCACCTCGATGATCGCATCGCGCAGGGTCTGTTCGCTTTCATGCGCTATCAGCATCGGGCTCTTGCACTTCAGGCCCTTGACCGTGACCACCTCGTAGCCGCAATCGGTAAAGAACTTGCGCACCTGCTCATCCCCGATCGGCATGTAGGGGGTGATGACCGCGATGCGCTTGATGTCGCCCATCTTCGAGAGCGCGGCCTGGCAGGCATCCGAGCCCATCGCGACCGGCATTCCGGCACGGTCCTCGACCTGCGCCTTCAAGGTGTCGGCGCGTTCCTTGCCGTCCCAGAAGGTTTCCGCCGACATGCCCATGATCAGCGCGCCGGGCGAGCAGGTCTTGACCGCGTCGATCGCATCCATCGTCGCCGCGCGGATCCGCATCACCAGTTCGTTGAAATCGTCGTCCGAATGGACCGGATCATCCGGGATCACGATGCGCGAGAAATGGTTGGTCACCCCGACCGGGCGCATGCTGTCGAATTCCGGCTGCACCGAGGTGTTGGTGGACGGCGCAATGACGCCGAATTTCATGCGGTATCCAAGGCTGTCAGTCATCTTTTTCCCCTGTTGCCGAAAGCGTCACGCGACGCTTTCGAGTTCCTTGAGCGACCCCAGCATCGACGACCGCATCAGGTAGTCCTTGTGCCGGACCGGATCGGCCACGATGGCGCGCAGATCATCGTGATAGGCCTTGCGCGCGGCCGGGTCGGTCTCGGCCATGATCTGCCGATTGCGCAGCGATTGCGCCTGAACCGTATCGATCGCTGCCTTGCGGCGCTGGCGTTCATAGCGGCCCATGATGTCCAAAGGCGCGCCGTTCCAGACCTGGGCCAGCTTTTCGGTCAGGTTCACCGCGTCATGCACGCCGCCGTTCATGCCCATCCCGCCCAGCGGGTTGTTCAGGTGCGCCGCATCGCCTGCCAGGAACACCCGCCCGGCCACATAGCTTTTCGCGACACGCTGATGCACGCGGTAGGCGGTCGAGTGGACGATGTCATAGCGATCCGGGTTGGGGCACAGCGCCTGCAGGCGCGATTCCATGACGGCGGGGTCTTTCACCTGCTCGTCCGACAGGCTGGGATCGGTCGGCAGCAGCACCCGCCACAGCGAGGGCGTGCGCAGCAGCACCGCCCATTCGCTCGGGTCGGTGACATAGGCAATCGGGGCAAGATCGGGGATCGCCTTGGCAAAGTCGAAATGCGTGGACATCGACAGGAAGATCTCGGGGATGGTCAGCCCCTCGAACTCGATATTCAGCGACTTGCGAATATTGCTGTGCGCCCCGTCGCAGGCGATCAGGTAGCGCGCACGCAGCTCGCGCGTGCCGCCATCGGGGGTAGAGATCGTCAACGTCACATCATCGTCAGTCTGGCTGACCGACAAGCCGCGGCTGCCATACAGGATCTCGACCCCGCCATCGCGCATCAGCATGTCGCGCAGATGTTCGGTCAATTTCCACTGCTCGCACTGCAGGCGGTAGGGGTGGTTTGTCTCGCCTTTCAGGATGCCCAGATCGAATTCGGCCACCAGACCTTCCTTGCGGTCGCGGAACTGCCACTTGGGGCAGACCAACCCGCGCTCGACAAGGCGGCCGGACACGCCAAAGCGGTCCAGCATGTCCAGCGTCGGCGGATGGAAGGTCGAGGCCCGCAGATCCTTGGGAAGATCATCGCTTGCCTCGATCACGGTGACAGGAATTCCCGCTTCGGCAAGGCATGTCGCCGCCACCAGCCCGACCGGACCCGCCCCCACAACCAACACGCGATCTGCACTGCCGGACATCCGCGCCACCTCCGTTCATCCTGACTCTGTGCCGACACTCTGTCCAAAAGGTAGTGACAAATCAACAATTCTTTTGGGAAAGAATGGTATTTTTGCCCGCCTTACACCACAGGATTTGACGCGCCATCGACGCGCAGGATCGTGCCATTGACGGCCGAGGCGGCATCGCTGGCCAGAAAGGCCACGACCGCGGCGATCTCTTGCGGCGTCGGCACCTGACCAGAGGGAAAGGCCTTTGCCAGCTCAACCCGGACCTGCGCCGGGTCGGTGCCTGCCTGGGTGGCGCGCGCCTGAACCATCTGCTCGAACCGCTCGGTCGCCACTGCGCCCGGGTTCACGCCCACGACCCGCACACCGCGGCTGCCATAGGCATGGCCAAGCCCCGTGGTCAGCAGCATCAGCGCGGCATTGGCCGCCCCGCCCGGCAGATGGGTGACCGAGGCCACCTGCCCGCCTGCGCCGATCACATTCACCACAACACCGGCGCCCTGCCTGGCCATCGACTGCAGCGCCGGCATGATCGCGTTGACATAGGTGAAATACTTGGCCTCCATCCCGGCCCGCAAGGCGTGCGCCGACAGCTCGGCCAGCGGCGCCTGCCGGGCGGCGCCGGCGGTGCAGACCAGCACCTCGACCGGCCCCTGCTCTGCCTCGGCGCGGGCGATCGCGGCCGCTGCCGCCCGGGGATCGGCCAGATCCACACCGCCGCTGCGCGACAGCACCGTGACCCGCTCGCCTGCCGCCCGGAACCAGTCGGCACAGGCCGCGCCAATGCCACGGCTTCCGCCTGCCACGATCACATGACGGCCGCTCATTCCCTGGCCGCCCGCAGCGTCAGGAAGCGGCCATCGCGCATCAGGATGTGCTGCAACAGCACCGCCAACCCAAGCATTGCCACGCTGTAGTCGAGAGCGGAAAACAAAAGCCGATCCAGCGGGAACATGATTGCCACCCCCAAGGCCAGCCAGACCGCCCGCGCGCGCCATCCCAGCTTGCGGTGGCCATGGCCCAGAAAGGCCGCGGCGATCAGCGACAGTGACACGATCGTCGACACGAACACATAGACCGCTTGCGGCCAGGTGGTCTCGAGCAGCAGGCCCGGCTTGTAGATGAAAAAGAACGGCAGGAAGTAGGACAGCCAGCCGAACCTGAACGCCGCGATCCCGGTCTTGTGCTGGTTGGCGCCGCCGATGCTGGCCGCGGCAAAGGCCGCCAGCGCGATCGGCGGGGTGATCATCGACAGCATGCCGTAATACAGCAGGAACATATGCGCCGGGATCGGCGGAACGCCAAGCTCGACCAGCGCAGGCGCGGTCAGCGTGGCCAGCAGCAGATAGACGCCCGTCGTCGGCAGGCCCAGCCCCAGCAGCAGCGCGATCCCTGCCGACAGCAGCAGAAGCGCGAACAGGCTCTCGGACCCGAAGGTCATCAGGTAATAGCTGAGCGTGAAGCCAAGCCCCGTAAGCGTCATCAGCCCGATGATCATGCCTGCGGCAGCCGTGATCAGCAGGACCTCGGAGGTTGAGACGCCCGCATCGACCAAAGCCTTCAGAATCTGGCGCGGGCTCATCCCGCCGTGGCGCAGGCGCAACAGATAGGCGCCCAGCGCCAGCACAACCGTCACCCCCGTGGCATAGACCGCCGCGACCTCGGCCGAGTGGTTGAAGGCAAAGATACCCAGCATCAACGCCACGATCGCCAGCACACTGATCCAGCCCTCGGCCAGGATTTCCAGAAAGGGCTGGCGGCGGGTGGCCTCCATGCTGGCCATGTTGTCGCGCCGCGCCATGAAGTCGATCTGCACATAGATCGAGACGAAATACAAAAGCGCAGGCAAGGCGGCGGCCACGATGATGTCACGGTACGGCACCCGCAGAATTTCCGCCATCAGGAAGGCGGCCGCACCCATCAGCGGCGGCATCAGTTGCCCGCCGGTCGAGGCCACCGCCTCGATCGCCGAGGCATTGGTGGCTGAAAATCCCGCCCGCTTCATCACAGGGATCGTCACCACCCCGGTCGTCATCACGTTCGAAACCGCGCTGCCCGAAATCATCCCCGTCAGGCACGAGGCCGTCACCGCGACCTTTGCCGCACCACCGGGCCCCTTGCCCGAGATCCGGCCCGCAAGGTTCGAAAAGAACTCCGACCCGCCCGTTGCAATCAGGAACGCCCCGAACAGCACAAACAGCACCACGACAAACGCCGCAATCTGCAACGATTGCCCCCAGGTCGCCGAGGAATCCGTGCCCAGAAACCGCACCACATCGCCCAGCGGCTGCGGACGCCCCTGCAAGGCACCTGGCACATAATGGCCCGCAACCGCGTACAGCAGCAAAAGGCCAAAAATGACCACCAGCGTATAGCCGATGACGCGCCGCAGCCCCTCCATCATCAAGCCGATGACCACACAGCCCAGGATCAAGGCCTCGGTCGGGTACTGGTGCGAACGTTCGGAAAGGATCTGGAACCGCAGGAAGACGTGCAGCCCAAGCGCCAGTGACAGCGCGGCAAGGCCAAGATCCAGCTGCCAGAACCGGGCCGTTGGCGACAGGCTTCCGCGCAGAAAACACACGGCAAGCGAGGCGCACAGCATCAGCGCCGCAAGCTGCTGGGGGAAGATCATCAACCCGAGCTTCTGCGGAACGCCCAGCACGCCCGCAATCGCGATCAGCGGTACAACAATGGCAAGGCCGGCCAGTGTGGTTCTGGTTACCCTGCCGCGCAACCCGTGATCGGTCATCCCAGACCCCCTCGCTGTGAAAAGCGCCCCCCCGGTGCAGGAAGGCGCGGGCTGATGCGGCCTATTTGCCGCCCCAGATGCCCTTTTCGCGATAGAAGGCCTCGGCCGCCGGATGGTAGGGCAGCGTCGTCACATGGGCCAGCATCGCGGGATCGTATTCACCCCACAGCGGGCCACCTTGCTTGACCACCTCGGGGTTGTCATAGAGCGCGGCCAGAACCTTGGTCACCACCTCGGCCGGCAGGTCCTTGTGGCCGAACAGGGTGTAGTCATAGAACAGCACCGTGGTTTCCGGGGTCATGCCCGCAGCCGCCGGCCGATCCCCCCAGGTCTTCAGATTGGTGCCGGGCAGATATTTCGACAAGATCGCCTCGTCACCCGGCTTGAAGGACAGATAGCGCACCTTGCCCGCGCTGGCCTCGACATCCATGATCGACTGGGCGCCCACCGATCCAATCGTCACCTCGGTGGTGCCGTCCTTCACGTTCTTGAACTGCTGGGCGAAATTCGCTGTCGGCACCCCCTGCACGTCGGCATAGGTCACCCCCGCTGTTTCCATCGCGGCAGTAAAGAAGAACTCGCCCAAAGAGTTCTTCGGGAATTGCGGCACCTTGCGGCCCTTCAGATCGGCCAGTGTCGCGATTCCCGTGCTTTCGGGCACCACGATGCCTGCGTTGAACGGGATGATCGAGGCAAGCATCACCAGATTGGGATTGGGGTCTCCCTCGGACATGCCGATCCCCTGGACCGCATGGGACACCTGCGGGAAATTGGCGATCCCCATTTCAATCCGGCCCAGGTTGATCTGGGGGATATACTGCGAGGTATTGGCCATCACCTGCGGGCGCATCGTCAGATCGGTGGTTTCCGACAGCACCTTGGCCAGATGCATCGCCAGTTGCTCCGTCGCCCCGCCCGTCGTGGTGGCAAGACCCACCATCTGTGCCTGCGCAGGAAGGACGAAGCCGACCCCCAGCGCAAAGGCAAGCGTCTTGACCAGTGTGTTCATGTTCATAATCCCTGTTGCATCCTTGTCGTTTGCCATCGCGTCCGGCCTCTTGTGGCGGGCCATTGGTCGTAGCAGAGGGGTCATTCAGGCAGGAAATGCAGGCGAACCTGTCGGTATTGCACCAGCTCCCGGAAAATCGGCAACCCGTGTCGAGACTGCATAGATACGGACATCCTGTCAAACCGTTTGTTGGCTTGTACCGATAAACGCCGTCTTATGCGAACAGCCAGGGCTGGCGCAGCTTGTGGCCCGACTCGAAGGCCTCGATCGCCGGCAGGTCGCGGTTCAAGATCACGTCGGTTTCGTCCCAGCCGTTCAGGAAGGCCTGCTGCACCTCTTCTGAAAGGCCAAGATCGCACACCTTCATGCCATCGACGCACAGCGTCTGCGCCTGCATGTCCAGCTCGAACTGCGCGCCCTCGTCCGCCTTGCGGCCCAGGTCGTCGCAGACCTCCTTGGGCAGGCGCAGCACCAGAAGCCCGTTCTTGACCGCATTGCCGGCAAAGATGTCGCCGAAATCGGGCGCGATCACCAGCCGAATGCCAAAGTCCACCAGCGCCCAGACCGCATGTTCGCGCGACGAGCCACAGCCAAAGCCCGGCCCCGCCACGATCGCCTGCGCCCCGCGCCAGCCGTCCCGATGCAGCGGGAAATCGGCGATCTCGGCCCCTTCGGACGTGAAGCGGCGATCGCGAAAGGCGCATTCGCCCAGGCCCTCGCGCTCGAGCCGCAGAAGGTAGCGGGCGGGAAAGATGATATCGGTGTCGATGTTGGTTTCCGGGAAATACGCCGCGCGCGAGGTGATCCGGGTCAGCGGGGTGATCATGCCAGCGCCTCCAGCTTGCGCACATCGGTCAGGGTGCCGGTCACGGCCGCGGCCGCCGCCATCGCGGGCGACATCAGATGCGTGCGCCCGCCCTTGCCCTGCCGCCCCTCGAAGTTGCGGTTCGAGGTCGAGGCGCAGCGTTCCCCAGGCGCGATCGTATCGCCGTTCATCGCAACGCACATCGAACAGCCCGCATCGCGCCATTCGAACCCGGCCTGCTTGAAGATATGGTCCAGACCTTGCGCCTCGGCCTGCGCCTTGACGAGGCCCGAGCCCGGAACGACGATGGCCCGCACCCCTTCCTGCACGCGGCGCCCTTTCAGCACCGCCGCCGCGGCCTGCAGATCGGCCAGTCGGCCATTGGTGCAAGACCCGATGAAGACCACATCGACGGGCAGGCCCTCGAGCCGCTGACCCGGTCGCAAGCCCATGTAATCCAGCGCTTTTTTATGTCGCGCGCCGCGCTGGGGGTTGGCATCCAGCGCCGGGTCGGGGATCGGTGCATCGATTGGCAGCGCATCCTCGGGCGAGGTGCCCCAGGTTGCATGAGGCGCCAGCCCCTCGAGGTCGATCTCGACCTCGCGGTCATAGCTTGCATCGGCGTCGCTGCGCAGCGTCTGCCAATAGGCCAGCGCGGCCTCCCACAGATCGCCCTTGGGGGCCATTGGCCGATCCTTCAGCCAGGCAAAGGTCGTCGCGTCAGGCGCAATCAGGGCAACCCGCGCACCGGCCTCGATCGCCATGTTGCACAGGGTCATCCGCGCTTCCATGCCCATGTCGGCCAGCGCGGGTCCGACATATTCGATGGCGTGGCCGGCCGCCCCGTTCGCCCCCACCGTCGCGATCAGCTTCAGGGCAATATCCTTTGTGGTCAGGCCCGGCGGCATTGCGCCCTTCAGCACCACCTTCATGTTGCACGCCTTGCGCTGCACCAGCGCCTGCGTTGCCATCACGATCCCGCATTCCGAAGCGCCAATGCCAAAGGCCAGAGCCCCGAAGGCCCCGTGGGTCGAGGTGTGGCTGTCGCCGCAGGCCAGCGTGATCCCGGGCAGAGTGAACCCCTGTTCCGGGCCCATCACATGCACGATCCCCTGCCGGATATCGTCGAGTGCGATATAGGGGATCTTGTGGCGCGCGACATTCTCGATCAGCCGGGCAGTCTGGCGCGCGGCCATCGGGTCGGCGATCGGCTTGTCGCGGTTCACCGTCGGCACAGCGTGATCGGCCACGGCCAGGTTCGCCTCGGGACGGCGGGCACGCAGGCCGCGCTTGTCCATCGCCACGAAGGATTGCGGCGTGGACACCTCGTGCAGCAAATGCCGGTCCACATAGATCAGCGAACTGCCATCGGCGAAATCACGCACCACATGGCTGAGCCACAGCTTGTCATACAGCGTCTGCGCCATCGTCACATCTCCATCAGCGCGCCGCCGGCAGGGATCGCATCATCGATCCCGGCGCGGCGCAGGCTGGCCCACAGCGTCGCGGTGTTCGAGCTGAGAACCGGCACGCCCAGTTCCTGTTCCAGCCTGGGGATCAGCGGAAGCGAGGGGAAATCGGTGCAGGTGATCAACAGCGCCTGCGAGCCCAGAACAAAGGCGCGCAGCGCGATTTCCTCGACCTTTTCCAGCGGCGTGCGGGCAATGAACGGATAGTCGCCAGGCCCGTTCGCGCCCAGACCAAGGCCCAGGATCGCATCGGTCGTCACACCATGGGCCTGCAGAAACTCCACCTCGTGATCGTTCAGCGCCTGATGATAGGGCGTTGCGATCGACACGCGGCTGACCTTCAGCGCCTGCAAGGCGGAAACGATCGCCGCTGCCGTGGTGACAACCGGGCGCCCCGCGCTTGCGCTTGCAGCCTCGGGCAAGGAGTGCGCGGGAACCACCATCGACCCGGCCGTGCAGGCATAGGCCACGACATCGACATTGGCCTGACCCAGCAGGCCCACATTGGCCACGATATCGGCCAGCAGCGCATCTGGATTGCCGTGCCCATGCAGCGGCATCCGGTGCGAATGGACGGTTACCCCCGCTGGCACCAGCCGCGCCCATTCCGCCTCGTTCACTGTATTGGTGGGCGGGGTGATCAGCCCCAGCTTGGCCCGGTAACTGTAGACTGATTCATGCGCCATCGCCGCCTCCTGTTGCGCGAGGCTACGAAGTGGTTTTTCATTTGTCCAGACCAATAGGATTGCCGCGAGGCCGTAATCCCAACAAAAAGGCCCGCGCCAAACGGCGCGGGCCAGGGCCTTGGCTGGCCTGGATCAGCAGGGATCCGCAGGGGTCTCGGAGAAGCGGGTCCACTTGCCGCCCTTGATCTCGATCACCTGGCCGGGCAGTTCCGCATCATTGCCGCTCCAGCAGATGTCCTTGCCCAGCACGCCGGTAAAGCGCAGGCCCTGCATCGCCTTGACCAGTGCCTCACGCTCTTCCTCGAGCTTGGCCGGATCGCCCGTCACCTTGGTCTTTTCGATCAGCTGCTTGACCAGGTAGACGGTGTCATAGGCCTGCGCGTCCGAATGGTGCGCACCCAGGCGGTGCATCCCGCGTTCCTTGGCCAGCGCGATGTAATCCTCGTTGAACTTCTCGGCCTGCGCATTGTTGCCCTTCCAGAAGCCCGCGACGACAAAGGTGCCCTCGCCCGCCGCGCCGAACAGTTCCACGATGTTGGGATCGGCGAAGATCTGCGAGCCGATCACGCGGCCCGCATAGCCCTGGCGCCGAAGTTCCTTGACGATCTTCGAGGCCGAATCCGGCGTCGCCGCAACCGCCACCGCATCGGGGTTGTTCTTCAGGATCTGTGCAACCTGCGCCGACATGTCGAAGCTCTTGTACTGCACCGGGATCGGATCGCCGTATTTCACACCGGCCCTGTCCAGCAGGGCCGGATAGACCTTGGTGCCCGCCGTGTTCGAAATCGTCTCGTCCGAGACGTAGATGATGTCCACATAATCCAGCTTGATGTTGTTCGCCTTCAGCGTGGTCAGCAGGCGGCCGAACTGCTTGACCTCGTCTTCCGACAGGCGCCAGCCGTATTTCTTGCCATCCGTCAGCCCCGGCGCCGAGGCCGAGGTCGGGATCGTCAGGACCTTCAGGCGCTCTGCGTCATTCAGCGCAACGTTGGATTCGCCCGACGAGAATGGCCCCAGAACCGCGATCACCTTGTCGTCCAGCGCCATCCGGCGCATCGCGACCGAGGCCTGTTTCGGGTCAGACCCGGTGTCGAACCGGATCAGCTCGATCGGCTTGCCGTTGATGCCGCCAGCGGCGTTGATTTCCCGAACGGCAAGGTCGATCGCCACCGTCGCGGGTTCGCCCGGGCCCTTCAGAGGGCCGGACATCGCGGCGATGTTGCCGATCTTGTAACTGTCCTGCGCAAAGACCGGTGCGGCAGCCATCAAGGCAACGGCACCAGCGACAAGATAACGCTTCATTCTGTTTTCCCCTGTTGCATTGGTTTTGGGTCAGGTTCAGTGGCCCAGATAGGCCTCGGTCAGCGCGGCATCGCGCGACAGAGCTTCGGCAGTATCGGCGGCAACCACACGGCCCAGTTCCAGAACATAGCCGCGGGCCGCCACCTCGAGCGCCATGGTGGTGTTCTGCTCGACCAGCAGAATGCCCAGACCATGGCTGTTCAGATCGGCAATCAACTCGAACAACTTGCCCACGAACAGCGGCGAGAGCCCCAGCGAGGGTTCATCCAGCATCATCAGCCGCGGCCGACCCACCAGCGCACGCCCGACCGCCAGCATCTGCTGTTCGCCCCCCGACAGCACCGAGGCCAGTGCATCCCGGCGCGAGGCCAGGTTCGGGAAGCGGTCATAGATCGCCTCGATGTCAGCCTGCACCCCGCCTGCATCCGACCGCAGATAGGCGCCCATCAACAGGTTGTCATGCACGGTCATCGACACGAAGATCTGCCGCCCCTCGGGCACCAGAACCATCCCCGCCTTCACCCGCGCCGCAGGCGCCAGCCGGGTCATGTCGACCCCGTCAAAGACGATCTTGCCGCCTGCCGCCGGAACCGCACCCTGCAGCCCGCGCAACAGCGAGGTCTTGCCGGCCCCATTCGCACCAAGGACAGTGACGATTTCGCCGGCCCCCACGGTCAGGTCCACCGCGTCGCAGGCCGTATTGCGGCCATAGGTGATGGTCAGGCCCTGCACATCCAGAAGCATCGCATTCCCCCTTACGCCACAGCCCCAGCCAGACCGGCCTTGCCCGCGTGCCCCGGGCCCAGATAGGCCTCCAGCACCTGCGGATCCTCATGCACATGGGCGGTCGCCCCGTCATAGATCTTGCGGCCAAAGTTCAGCACCACCGCATGATCGCACAGCGACCGCACCAGGCTCATGTCGTGTTCCACCACCAGCAGCGTCACGCCACTGTCGGAAATCTTCCGCAAGAACTCGACCAAAGCTGCGGTCTCAGCCGGGTTCAGCCCCGCCGCCGGTTCATCCAGCAACAGCAGCCTCGGCTTCGAGGCCAGCGCGCGCACCACCTCGATCTGCTTGCGGATGCCATAGGGCAACGAGGACACCACATCATCGGGATGCACCCGGATGTTCATGCTTTCCAGCTGCGCCTCGGCCTCGGCCCGCAGATGCGAGGCGCGCAGCGGCAACAGCGCCTGCTTCAGCCCGTCCGCCCGGGATTGCTGGCCCAGCATCACGTTTTCGACGACCGACAGATGCGGCATCAGCCGGATGTTCTGGAAGCTGCGCGCCTGACCAAGCGCCGCCCGCTTGCGCGAAGGCACCTTGGTGATATCCATCCCGTCCAGCAGCACCACACCCGAGCTGACGTCGTAAAACCCCGAGATCAGGTTGAAAATCGTGGTCTTGCCTGCACCATTCGGCCCTATCAGCGCCGTCCGGCCATTCGCAGGCACCGAAAAGCTGACATCATCGATCACCTTCAACGCGTCGAAATTCTTCGAGACGTTCCGGATTTCCAGCAGCGGGGTCATGATTTCGCTCCGTCCGGGGTGCGCAGGCGCCTGCTGCGCCAGCTGAACCTGTCGACCAGGTCACGGGTCACAAAACCCTCGGGGCGGAACGCCATCATCAGGACGGTGATCACGCCCAACAGCACAAAGCGCCAGCTTTCATCCGGCGGCTGGACCGTGGCCGCATCCTGCCCCAGAACGCCCAGCACCCAGACCTGCAGCTTGGGCAGGAAGGCGCGCAGGAATTCGGGCAGCAGCGTGAAGAACGAGGCGCCGACGATCGGCCCCCAGGCGGTTTGCGTCCCGCCCAGCAGGACGTAAAGCAGCACATAGATCGAGACCATGGCGTTGAAGCCCTGCACCTCGACATAGGTGAAGGTATGGGCATAGAGCCCCCCGGCCAGACCCGCCAGCGCAGCCCCGATCGCAAAGGCGATCACCTTGGTCATCCGTACATTGACACCCATCAGGTCGGACACGACGTCATCGTCATGGATTGCGCGCATGTTCAGCCCGAACCGGGTGGCCATCAGGTAGAAGACAAAGACCGTGACCGCTCCGGCCAGAATGCAGGGCACATACCATTCGACATAGCCGGGCACCGACATGCCCATCGCCCCGCCCAGGGTTTCCGAGTTCAGGATGACCCCTGCCACCACCTCGGCGAACGCAAAGGTTGCCAGGATCAGATAGACCCCGCGGGTCCGCAGGATCGGGAAGGCCAGCGCCCCACCCGCGATTCCGGCCATGATCGTGGCGGCCAGCAGCGTGAAGGTCACGGACAATCCGACCGAGGCCGACAGGAACGCCGCCGTATAGGCCCCGATCGCCTGGAACCCCGCACCGCCCAGGTTCAGCTGGCCCGTCGCGACAGGAATGAAGATCGCATAGGCAAAGATGATGTTGACCGCGAGGATCGACAAGATGCCCGCCCAGTAACCGCTCATCACAGTTTCCCCTTGCCGATGGCATTATGGCCCAGAAGTCCCTGCGGACGGACCAGCAGCAGCACCAGCAGCGATCCCCATACCGCAATCTGGATTGTATCGGCGCCAAAGAAATGGATCGTCATGATCTCGATCAGCGCGACCAGCAGACCGCCGATCACCGCGCCCCAGATCGAGCCAAGGCCCCCGATCACCATGCCCGCGATCGCCTTGCTGCCGATATCCTCGCCCATCTGCGGCGACACCTCGCCATAGTTCACCGCAAAGGCTGCCCCGGCGATCCCTGCAAAGGCGCCCGACAGCATGAAGACGATCGGCACGATGACCTTGGTGTCGACGCCCAGGATGTTCGCCGCATCCGGGTTTTCCGCAATCGCCCGCAGGCCCCGCCCGATCCGGCTGTAGCGCAGCATCCAGGCCAGGCCCATCACGACCACAGCGATCACGATCAGGTTCACCAGCTGCGGCACCCGCACCAGAATCCCGCCGATATTCGCCGTCAGCTCGACATCGGGGCCCGCAAAGCGCTGCGCATCGCTGCCATAGGCGATGCGCACAAGGTTTTCGATGATCAGCAGGAAGCCAAGGGACGACACCAGCGGAATCGCATGTTCGGTGCTGTCGCCAAAGCGCATCTTCATCACGCGGAAGGTCATCCGCTCGACCAGCAGCGACACCAGCAGCGACATCGCCACCCCGACCGCCAGCGCCAGCGGCCAGGCCAGCGCACCGCTCAGGCCAAAGGGCAGACCCCAGTAGCTCAGCGCCCATCCGACCACCGCCGCCAGCATGAACAGCGTCGGAATCGTGAAGTTCAGGAAATTCAGAATCCCGATCGTCAGTGTGAAGGCTATGGCCACGCTCACGTAAACGCTGCCCAGCATCAGGCTGCTTACGAGCTGCTGAAAGAGCAGCATGCTGAATCTCCTCTGTCGGCCCGCTTTTTTTGCCGCTTGTCAGCGGTGCTTTGAGGGGATTGTAGCCAAGTTCGATCAAAGCGCAAATGTTATCAAGTATTTGTAGGTATAAATATTTCACCCCACAGACCCCCATCTAACCGTCTGCTTTTCTTGAGTTTTCCATCGAATCCCCCTGCGTTTCCTCGCTCGGACGCCCCCAAACGGGCAATCCGCGCCACATGGGATATTGCTTTTGTTCCAACAAGTCGTGCAGATTCAGCATGTTTGGTTCAGCGGATTCTTCGCCCCGCCGCAGATCGCCGACCAAGCGTCATCACGCTCCTTGCCGGACAGCAGCCCATGACCACGCCGCTCGACCTTCAGCGCATCATCGAAATCGACCGCTTCGCCCTGCCCGCGTCCTTCCTGTTTCCCGACTGCGACCTCGAGGCCCTGCGCCCCCATGCCGCGGTGCTGGATCCGCATCATGTGGATTTCGCCGCCGGCACGATCCTTCTGGGCGTGCAAAGCATGGTGCTTTGCCACGGCGGGCTGAACATCCTGATCGACACCTGCGTCGGCGGGTGCAAGGAACGTCCTGCGCGCCCCGAATGGCATCAGATCGCGCCGCGGATCTATCTCGACCAGTTGGCGGCCGCGGGGTTGCGTGCCGAAGACATCGACATCGTGCTCTGCACCCATTTGCACGCCGATCACGTCGGCTGGAACACCCGGCTTGAAAACGGCCGTTGGGTGCCGACCTTCCCGAACGCGCGCTATCTGATCTCGGGGATCGAGCTCGACCACTGGCTGACCCAAGAAGGCATCGCCCCGGGCAAGCACAACCACGGCGCCTTTGCCGACAGCGTTCAGCCGGTGCTCGAGGCGGGCCTGGTCGAGCGTGTCGAGGATGGCGCAGATTTGGGGCACGGCATGACGCTTCTGGGTCTGCCTGGCCATTCCCCCGGCCAGGTCGGGCTGGAGCTGCAACGCCAGGGCGCGCCCGACATCTGCTTTTGCGGTGACGGGTTCCATTCCCTCGCCCAAGCCTATCAGCCCGACTGGCATTCCCGCTTCTGCGCGGACGGGGCCAGGTCCAGCCTCACACGGCGCGGCCTGCTGGACCGGTCCGCCCGGGACGGGCTGGTGATCGTGCCCTCGCACATCCGCCGTGACATCGGCTTCACCTTTGACGGGGCCGGGCCCCGCCTTCTGCAGACCCTCTAGAACCGGCCCCCGGCATACAGGATAGGAAACACCATGAAGCCCTCGCTTCGCACCGCCCTTGTTAACAAGGAATTCGTCTTTGCCCCCGGCGTGCATGACCTGATCGCCGCTGCAATCTTCAACACGCATGATTTCAAGTTCGCCTATGCCTCGGGCTACTGGATGACAGCGTCGGCCTTCGGCCTGCCCGATGCCGGGATCGCCACCTACACGCAGATGGTCGATCGCGTCCGCACGCTGTGCTCCAAGGTCAACGCCGGGGTGATCGCCGATGCCGACACCGGCTATGGCGGGCTGCTGAACGTGCATCACACCGTGCGCGGCTATGAAGAGGCAGGCGTCGTCGGCATCCAGATCGAGGATCAGGAATTTCCCAAGAAATGCGGCCACACCCCGTTCAAGCGGGTGGTCCCCACGGCCGAAATGGTCGACAAGATCAAGGTCGCCTGCGCCGCCCGGCAAAGCGATGAAACCGTGATCATCGCGCGGTCAGATGCCCGCCAGACCGGCGGATTTGACGAAATCGTCGCTCGCCTCAAGGCCTATTCCGAAGCTGGCGCCGATGTGTTGTTTGCCGAGGCGCTGGAAAGCGAAGCGGAAATGCGCGAGGTCTGCCGCATCCTCGACAAGCCGGTGATGGCCAACATGGCCGACGGTGGCCTGACCCCGATCCGATCGGTCAAGGAGCTGGCCGAAATCGGCTATTCCATGGCGATCTACCCGGCGACCAGCGCCCTTGCCGCCGCCCATGCGATCAACAATGCCTTCAACGTGCTGACGCGCGAAGGCACCTCGGCCAGCCCGAGCCTGCCGCTCTTCTCCTTCAAGGAGTTCAACAGCCTGATCGGCTTCGAGGACGTCTGGGAATTCGAGCGCAAATGGGCGCAGACATGAAAGGCGCCCTCTGCGTCGGAACGGGCCTTCTCGGCGGCGCCTGTTGGGCTATGCTTCCAAAGCGGCTGCTTGACATACTCGAACCAGGCTCCAGACTCATTGATCGTCAAAGCCAGAAGATGACGGTTGCGGCGAGAGCGACGGCGGAGAGAAAGGTCTTCGCACGTCTGTCGTAGCGGGTTGCGATGTATGGGGAGGATCAGAAAACAGTCCGAGGGACTGTTTTCCCGACGTTGGCCAGTCCTTCAACCGGGCTAACATGATCTCGATGCGGCGCTGTTGCGCAAATCGGGGGGATTCATCTTGTGAATCCAGCATGCTAGCCATGCAGCATGAGCAGGCCGCCCAAGACGACGTACAAGACGACCAACTGGAAGAGCTACAATCAGGCGCTGAGGCAGCGCGGATCGCTGACCGTTTGGTTCGATCCCTCGATGCAATGGGAGGCCACCCCATCGGGGCGTCGCGGCCGCCAGCAGGCCTATAGCGACGCGGCCATCCATGCCTGCCTGACCCTCAAGGTCCTCCTCGGGCTGCCGCTCCGCCAGGCCACCGGTTTCGTCGCGAGCCTGCTGGAACTATCCGGGCTGGGCTGGTCCGTGCCTGACTTTAGCACCCTGTCGCGCCGCCAGAAGACATTGGACGTCATCATCCCGTATCGCGGCTCCAAGGGGGCGCTGCACCTGCTCGTCGACAGCACCGGGATCAAGGTGGAAGGCGAAGGCGAGTGGCACAGCCGCAATGACGGAGCCTCGAAACGCCGGGTCTGGCGCAAGATCCACCTCGGAATCGACGAGCAAACATTGGAGATCCGGGCTGTCGAAGTTACCTCGAGCAATGTCGGCGACGCGCCAATGCTGCCGGAACTCCTGAAGCAGATCGGCCAGGATCAGGAAATCGCGACGGTCACTGCCGACGGTGCCTACGACACGCGCGCCTGCCACGACGCCGTCGCCGACCACGGCGCGGCAGCAATCATTCCGCCCCGCCGCAATGCCAGGCCCTGGAAGCCGGACACGGCCGGAGCCCGGGCGCGCAACGAGATCCTGCGAGCGTCGAAGCACCTGGGCCGGGCGCTGTGGCGGAACTGGAGCGGGTATCACCGCCGCAGCAGGGTGGAGGCGAAAATGAACTGCGTCATCCTGAACCGCCCCGGGTTTACCGGAGGGCAAAACTCTCGGAGAATTGCCCGTTATGGAACAGACATCAAAGAAGAAGACCGCGAAGCCGTATTCACCCGAGTTCCGCGAACGCGCGGTGCGGCTGG
>NZ_AUCM01000010.1:0-54170 GCF_000429765.1 Gemmobacter nectariphilus DSM 15620
CCCGGTCCCGCGGCACCGAAAGCGGCACCTCGCCGTCCGAGCCCTTCACCCGCTTCGTCGCAACCCCGTTCCGGCGATTGGTCTGCTCCCGCGGCGGCTCTGCGCCAGCCTCGTACCCCAGATGCGCAGTCAGTTCGGCCCCGAGCATCCGCTCCATCAGCCGGACCTTCAGCTCCTTCATCAGCCCGGCATCGCCAAGCAGATCATCAGGCCGCTTGCAGCCCTTCAGCAACTCGTCCAGCACTTCGTTCGAAATCGTCATCGTCCTTGCTCCTCTCAGGAAGCATGGACCCAATCAGCCATACACAGAAGACCGGACACTCTCGAACCTCGGCACAATCAGCCGAGCGAAACGGGCCGGCTTCGCGAAGAACTCGGGAACGGCCCCACACGCCAACGCTTCGAGCGTCACGTATTCGACCTCTTCCGAGAGCGGCGAGAGCCCGCCGAAATTCTCGACGATCTCGTCGCTCTGATCGGTCGTCGCTACAGCCTGATCGCGTATCTGTTCTACGTCTTCGATGACAACCAGTTCTTGCCGATCGGCACCACCACATTCGACAAGGCTTTCGAGCAACTCGGAATCGACGTTCGAACCTCCGGTCGATGCTCGTGGTCGAACTACCAGGAGTTCATCGCAGCGGTGCGCTCGGTCCAAGCAGGGCTGACCAGTTGGGTTGGGGTCAAGGAAGTCCGCCTGATCGACGCGCATTCCTATCTCTGGCTGTTGGTTCGCCTGCCGCAGAAGATCGAACAGATGCGACAGCAGGGCTTACAGCGGCCGGGTGATCTCAAGGCGGCTATGATCGGCCTCGCTCAGAGCGTGATCCACCGCGTCGGCAATGCCAACGGGCAGGCAGTCGAGCGGGTGGTGAAGAATAAGGAGCTCTTCGGGTTCTCTTCGACGGAAGCGTTCTATGATTTTCTATGCCACCTGTGGGAAGACCAGGACGGGCGATGCGTGCTGACAGGTCTGCCGATGCTGCTGCCGCAGAAAGGACGACCGGTTACCGAGTTAGTGGTTTCGATCGACCGAAAGGACAGCGCAGGCCACTATTCGCCGGAGAACATCCAGCTAACCTGTTGGTTCGCAAATCGCTGGAAGGGGACGCAGGCGGATCACGATTTCGCTGCGCTTATCGATATTCTGCGTCGGGGCGAGGAAGCCCAAGGCGATTATCCGCAGCACTTTGGAGCTATCACGGAATAGCGGTGTGCCGTTAGACATCCGCGCTTGATGCTCGCGCCACCACGAATTCCATCGACCGCTTCGACGGCACACGCGTCCTGTTCAAGCGCCAGACGATGACCGCAATCCCGTACTGCCAGCGCCGGTTTGCGGTGGCACGGCTGATGCCGAGTTCCCAGCAGATCGGCTTCCACGGCTTCCGGTTCGCTCGAAGCCACAGCAGGCGCGCGTCGGCGGGGTCGAGCCAGCGCAGCCAGAGAAGAGTATCCTCGGCCTGCGTTATGTCGCGCGGGCTTGGCTTCGGCCGTCGCATTCGAGGCTCCTGACCGACCCTGTCGGCGAAGGTGTGGAAATACTCGGGCCAGGCGTTGAAGTAGCCCTGCGGCTTCACCTCGGGCAGCGACCGGAAGACATCGGCAGCGCTTTCAAGGCGCGCTTCGACCATGGCGGAAGTCCACTCAGTCATGGGCGATCTCCCTTGGCTCGACACGCGGGCCGTAGAGTTTTTCTGCTAGCTGGCGGACCAGTTCCTGCTCCGGCCAGGTGAGACGCGGGTCGTCGATGGACACGGCCAGTAGACCATGGTCGTGCCAGCCGTCCTGCTTGACGCGATCTGGATCACGCCGGGTGCCACCATAGCCTCGGGGATACCACCTCATGCGACACCCCCGTTCGTTGCAATGGCCCAATGCAGGAGGGCGATGGCATCCGCCTCGTTGTCATCGGCGGGGCTGAACCCGCGCGCTCGCGCGGCTGCAATCATCGCCTCCTTGTCTGCATTGCCCTTGCCGGCGGCATGGCGCTTGATGGTGCCGACCGGAACGCCCTCATAGGGGATGCCGCGGAGTTCAGCCCATGCCGTGAGGGTGGCCATCAGACCGCCATAGACATGGGCAGCGTCCGTGCCGACATGGCGGCGGACTTCTTCGAACCAGATCGCGGCGACAGGACCTGACAGCCGGTCGACCTCGGTCAGCCAGTTGGTGAAGCGCAGGTAGCGCATCCCGCCGCCATCGAAGCGGCCGGGGCGAAAGGACGTCGTGCCAGAGGTGATCAGGCCGTCATGGCCACGCAAGGCCCAACCTGTCGTTGTCCCGAGGTCGAGGGCAAGGATGCAGGACGTGGAAAGGCACCCCGGTTCGAGGCGCAGGTCGGCAGTCTGGATGGTCAGCGTCATGTTGAAGGCTCACCTGAATCGTGGGCCTTCGGCTTTGGTCATGGGCAGAGAATCATGACACGCGCACCCATTCAAGAAAAATGCGCCTGAACACACCTCTGTCCCACCTGGTCTTGGGGTGTCCCACTTGCCGATCAAAGTGGGACGCCAGATTTTCATTTCAAAACAAGGCGTGTCCCACCTGTCCCACTTGTCCCACCTTTTTCCCTACGTCGCATGAGGAAGAATGAGGTCAGCCGGGACATATGCGCTTCATATGGGAAAGAGAGAAGTTGGCGGTCCAAGTGGGACAGGTGGGACAGGATTGATTTGAAATGGTTTTTTCTGTCCCACCTTGGGATTGAAGTGGGACAGGCCGCGAAGTGGGACAGCGGCAAAACGAAAAAGGGCACCCGGTTGGATGCCCCCTCCATGCCTGCCACGGCCATCGCGACGTCAGCCGCGCGGCGACCTGCGGTAACGCCATTCGCGGGTCGCGCCTGCGCCGCTGCGGTATCGCTCCCAATCCCGCGACTTCAGCCAAGCCCCCACACGCATCTGGTCGCCCTTCGTCCATTTCGCTGGCTCGATGCCGAGCGCGTCTTCGAGGATTTCACCCACCGACACATCGCGGATCGGCTCGGGACGTTCGAACTCTTCATCCTGCCAATCATCCCAGCCCGCGTGGCCGCGATTGACGCTGCGGGTGTCGTGCGTCAGCCAGCGGTCGATCCGCGCGTCCCAGGCATCCGCCTGATAGCGCGCTTCCTGCGCGGCGGCGGCCTCGGCGAGCAGCGCCGGATCGTCGATCCACCAAATCGCGCCTTCGCGGAAACGGTGGACGGCTTCGGCCCAGAGTTGATCCCGGTCGCGAGCGATTGCGGCGATGTCGATGCTGCCACAGCGTAGTGGCCAGAAGCGGCGATTGCCGGTTTCGTCCCGCAGATAGGTGTCGGGGTTCACAGTGCCCGCGAAGACGCATTGGCGCGGCACTTCAACGGTGTAACGGCCATAGGGCGGTCGGAAGCGGTCGGTGGTGCGGGTCAGAAACGCCTTGATGCGCGAGACCTCGGCGCGGCCGATAGCATCGAGTTCGGCAATTTCCACGATCCAGACGCCCTGCATGTGGATGGCAGCATCCTTGGACCCAAGCTCGGGCAACTCGTCGGTGAACCAATCCTCGCCCGCGAGCACCTTGATCGCGGTGGATTTGCGCGCGCCTTGCGGCCCTTCGAGGATCAGCATGTGGTCGGCCTTCACCCCGGGCCGGTAGATCCGGGCCACCGCCGAGATCAGCCAGAGCGCGCCGATGGTGTGATGGAAGGCGGTCGGCGCTGCGCCGAGATAGGTGCTTGTCCAGGTCTCGATCCGGGGCGTGCCATCCCATTGCAGGGTGTCGAGCCAGTCGCGGACTGGGTGAATGCGCAGGTCGCGCGCCACTGCGCCGATACCTCGGCTGACAACCATGGGGGCGACGTTCAGCCCGCGCAACTGCAGCCATTCGGCGGTGCGCACATCGTCGGCATCATCCCATGGTCGCGGAAATCGGAGGGCCGGGTCATCCCACGGCAGCGGCTGACGAACCACGATGGATTGGGCGAACTCGTCGAAGGCCAGGAGCCCGGCAAAGACCGGATCCGAGGACAGGGCGATGATCACATTGGCCTCGTTGCGCTCGGGCGTGCCGGACAGATCCTGACACAGCCGCCCAAACCAGGCGGGACGCGCAATCCTGCCCTGCGGATCGCCCGTCGCATGCACGCGGCGGCGCAGTTCCGTCAATTGCTTGTCGAGGATCGACATGGAGATGCCGGTCGCGGTCTTGATCCGGGCGAGGATCTGGCGTTCGGGCAGCGGATCGAGCCGGGCAAGCGCAAGGCGACCGAGAAGGCTGGAGAGCGCGGCGAGTTCGGGCGGGTTGGTCAGTGCCTCGGCGGCGGCAATCAGAGCGTCCGGATCGCCAGGTGCCGGAGCCGCCACTGGCGTCATGGTCTCAGGTCCGCCCGGCTCGTCCGCCGAAATCTCCGGGCGATAGTCGGTCGCACGCGCTCCGCGCATCAGATCGTCGTTGAAATCATCGCCATGGAGCGGGACCACGATCTCGTTCGGAATGTCGGCCCGGTTCAGGCGATCCGACAGGGTCGCAGCGGCTTGACGACCTGCGTCGCCTGCATCGGCGTAGATCGTGATCCGCGTCGTGCCCGTCGGCCACTGAAACCGCGCGAGCCCGTCGGCAGAGAGCGCCGCCCAGACGGCGGTGCCGAACAGGGTATGCGCCGCTAGGGCGGTCTCGATGCCTTCGGCAATGCCGAGATGGCCGTCCGCAGGCATGGCGAACAGGCGCACGGCCGCATCCGCTACCGATCCCAGCATCTTCTTCCCGGCAGACGCCTTGGCGCTGCCGTCGTCGAGCAGGAAGGTCCGGTGAATACCCTGAGCGCGGGTGCCGTCTGCCAGGCGTGGCAATGCGATCAGGCCCGGCCAACCGCGTCGCGTGTCGAAATCCGGCAGATCGGGGTGGAACAACAGATCCGGGCATCCCGGATCGGCAAGGCCGCGGATGCGGAGGTAGGTTTCGCCGGGCGTGCCAGCGAGCGGCTGTGCGCCGTCAATCAGTCGCGCAATCTCGCCGGTATGATCGGGCTTCGGGCGCGGCGCGTTTCGGGGCGCGGGATGATCCATCCCGGCAATCCGGGCGGCTTCGTCGAAAAGCGCGCCGTCGCTCAGCCCCGTCGCCTGCGCGATCAGATCGATGGGCCCGGCGCTTTCACCAGTGGCATAATCGAAGCCCCAGCCTGCATAAGGCCCGTCGAGGTGGATGGTGCACGACCCTTCCTTGCGTGGCGGGCGGCCGGACAGGTCGGCACAGCGTAAGGAGCGACGGTCGCGCGCCAGCCGCGCCTCCGGAAAGATGCTGGGGAGCCAGTCGCCTGCGGTGGCGGCAAGCCGATCCTTCACGGCGGCCAGATCGTGGCGTGCCTTCGGCGTGGCGACATCGTTGAGATCGATCATCGCGTCCCCTCACGCCAGGAGGACGAGGCCGCGCTCGGCGCGGGTGATGGCGGTGTAGAGCCAACGGCGGCGGTCGATCTCGCTGCGGCCCAGTCCGTCGTCCCAGACGATCACGTTCTCCCACTGCGATCCTTGCGCCTTGTGGGCAGTGATCGCCCATCCGAAGGTCGCCTCGGTCAGCTTGCGCTTTTCCCGCCAGTCGCGGTCATGGCGCTTGGCATCGTAAGCGACGTGATCCTCGAAATGCCCCTTGTAGATGCGCAACCGGCCCGGGCGGCCGTCGCTGTCGAATGGCGTCACACGCCGCCCGTCCTCGTCATGCACCACGGCCGAGAAGTAGAGGCTGCCTTCGTCGACGATATCCTCGAGGGTCAGGAACATGCCGTTGATCAGACCGAGCGAATTGTCGTTCTTCAGGCAGATGATCTTTTCCGCCCCGCCAGTGGGCAGATACGTCCCGCCCAGCCCGGCCGCCGCGCGCATCGCGTTGTTCAGCTGGAAGCGCGTCGCGTTCAGGCCGCAGATCAACTGCCCGCCGCGCAGCGCCTGATCCGGCGTGATGTCGCCCTTGCGCAGTTTGGCGACATGGGCGTCGTAAACCCCGAAGCCGATGGGTTCCCCCATCCGCGCCATCGTGGCGAGACGGATGATGGCGCTCTCGGCCGCCTGGCGGTGAATCTCCGTCAGCATCACGTCGGGGGCGTCCCGGGTGAAGGCCCCTTCGCCCTTGATCGGCGGCAACTGGCCGGGATCGCCCAGCACGAGGATCGGCTTGCCGAAACTCATCAGGTCGCGGGCCATCTCCTCGCCCACCATCGACACCTCGTCCAGCACGATGAGCCGCGCATCCGCGGCATCGCTTTGCGGGTTCAGGGCGAAACGGGGATGCTTCATCGCGGACAGCGCCTGGCGCATCGCCTCGATCCCCGCCTCGGCCGCGGTCCTGTCGAAACCGGTCAGCTTGCGCGCGGCGGTCTCGGCCTCCTGAACCTTGGCGGTTGCGGCGGCGATTTCCTCTTCGGTCGACTCGATCACCGAATAGATCAGGCTGTGGACGGTGCGGGCGGGCGTGCCCTTGCGGCTCAGGACCAGTGCGGCCTTGCCCGTGAAGGTCGCGGTGACGACGCCCGGCACGCAACCGCCGTCCTTCGCGCAGCGATGGGGTGACAGTCCAAGGTCGTCGAGGGCGAATTTCAGGACCGTGCTCTTGCCCGACCCGGCATAACCGAAGAGCCGGAACACCTGCTGCTGCTCGGCGCGGTTCTCGAACCAGTCGCGGACTTCGGCGATGGCGGCGGCCTGCGCGGCCGAGGGGACGAAGTCAGACACCGACGCCCCTCCAGCACCGCTCTGCCCACGCGCAGGGCGCGTGCCACTTGCCGCCGGCCATGCCGCCCCGGCAGACGACCGCCGTGGGCTCGGTGGCCATCCGGGGTAACCATTCGCCGGCCGCCGAGGCCTGGACGACCGTGACGGCCCGATCCGACATCTCCTGCGCAAGGCGGGCATCGAACGGGACGAGTTCCGCATGCAATTCCATCGTGTCGCGGTTCAGCGCGGTGAACAGCGCCGGGTTGGGCAGGTCCATGTAGGCCTGATAAAGGGCGATTTGGGCGGCATAGACAGGCCGCGCGATGCTGACGCCGCGCCTGACCACATCCTTCCAGCTGGAGGCCCCGAGCGCCTTGTTCTCCCAGAGGGCGGGGAAATCCATCGCGACGGGGCCCGAGACGAAGCAGCCGTCGATATGGCCCTTGAACCGGCCCGCCATGGCCTCGAAGCCGAACTGGCGGCCATCGGGGCGTTCGGTGCGCAGGTCGAACCCGGCGATCCTGAACCAGCCCGCGACAATGTCCTCGGCCCGGTGGCCAGCCTCGAAGATGCGCAGGATGCGCGGTTCGAACTCCTGGCCCTCGTCCTTGGGCACCGCGAGGAAGTCATACTGGATCTGGCGCAGACAGTCGCGCCCGAGCCCCGAGGAACTGACATAGGTGCGGGGGCGCTCGGCACGATTGCGCGCCGTCAGGGCCGCATCGATGGCGGATGAGACGGCCGTGGCGATCGGCGGACGCGGCGCATCCTGACCGTAGATGCAGCCCGAGCCGTGGTTCAGGTCGATCATTGGTCGCGCTCCCAGAACCCGCCAGCCTGCGCGATGCAGGTCAGCTTGTGATGCTGGGCCTCGGTCAGCCGGGCACGCGCGCCGAATTTCTCGAGCTTCAGGCGCAGGCTCTCGCAGAACTCGACTTCGAAGTCGGTGATGGCGTTCGCCGTCGCGGCGGCGAGAAGGTCGGTCCAGGGGGCGGTCTCGTCGTTCAGGTCGATCATGGCTGACCCCTCAGAACGGAATCGGATCGTCATGGGCCGTGCCGGTCCGCTCCTTGCGTGCGCCCTGCGCCAGCATGCTGTCCACGTAGCCGGTGACGGCCGCCTCGATCAGACGGTCGATGTCGGCGGCGGTGCGGTTGAAGAAGGGCGCCATCAGGCCAAGGTCGGTCAGCGCTTCGGCGAACAGCACCCGGGCGTCGCGGATGGCCTGTGCCTCGCGGGCGGTCTTGTCGATCATGCCGTTGTTCCTTTGGGCGATGGCGCTGCCCACGTCCTGACAGCGGAGCGAGCAGAAGCGGTGATAGGGGTAGCGGTCGTGCTGGAGCCGGTGGACGTAGCCAAAGCCCCGGGCCTCCCGGGCGCAGACGGCGCAGATCGTCACCCGAGCAAGAGCGTCGCGATCGGGTCGTCCCGTGGCCAATCCTGCCGGTGAAGCCGTTGCGATTGCATCACGATCCAGCGCGAGATGGCGTTCACCGCCATGGCCTCGAGGTCGCCGAGGGTGAGGCTTGCGATGGGTTGGTGCAGTCTTCCTCGGGCCTCGAGCCATCTTCCGATCTCCAGCGCGGCGGCGCGCGTCACTTGCGCCTGCCATTCGTCGGGGGTCATGGGCCGGTCGCCCGGCCCAGCCCCATCGGGCTTGGCGGTGGTGGATCGCACCGACCCACCCGACCGCCGCTTCCGCCGCGCTTCAGCCATTGAGCCACGCGGGCATGGCGGGGGTGCCCGGCGCAGCGGGTGCGGGGGCCTGCGGCGCGGGCGGAGCGGCCGGGGCGTTCTGCGCGCCCCAGGCGGGCGCCGGTGCCGCCGCGGGCTGCGGTGTCGCGCCCCAGTTCGGCGCCGCAGGCGACGGTTGCGCCGCGCCCCAGGCCGGTGCCGGAGCCTGCCAGCCCGGCGCCGCGACGCTCGCGGCCTTGCGCGGCGGGGCGTTGACCGGATCGGGCGGGACGATTTCGCCGCGCATGATCGCGGCATGCTGCGGCTCATCGGGCAGAACGACGTTGGCGATGCGGTTCTGGTCGCGGTACTGCGGGTTGGAGGCGGGTTCCACCATGATGCGGGCGGCGAAGACGATGCCCTCCAGATGCCGCAGACCGGGCAGAACCCGCTTGGCCTTGGCGGCGGGGCTTTCGTCCCTGGGATCAAGGCCAAGGGCGCTGTCCACGATGGCGCGAAAGGTGGATTTCGAGATCTTCCAGCCGATGGACTGGCCCTTCTCGTCCAGCTTGCCGCCCGCGACGGTGAAGCTCTGCCAGAACTTGCGGCGGGCATGGGGGCCGTCGACCACGGTGAATTCGCAGTCGAGCATGCGCGCGTCGCTGGACTGCGAAGCCTTCAGCAGCCCCGCATCCGCCGGGGTCGCGCCGTTCACGCCGCCGGGGCGGATGGTCAGGCGCACCTTGGCGAAGGTGCCGTCCGGGATCAGTTCCCCGATGGGGGCCATCTGCGGCTGGGCGTCGTTCAGATCGTAGCTCATGGTCATGTCCTTTCAGGGATCAGGAGGCGAAAGCGGGGTGATGGGGGGCGCGGCCGTCGATCCGGGCGAGCAGCGCGCCGAGGTCGGGCGGTTCGGTCAGGTCGAGGCGGCCGGAGCGGTCCTTGGCGGGAAGGCCCCAGGGGTTGCCCGACTTGCAAACAAGGCGGCGGTCGGTGGCGGTCTCGTCCAGCACCCAGCCACCCTCGGCATCGCGGGCGAAGAGGTGCATCGAGACGACCTGGTCCACGATGCCCGGCAACTCCCGCCCGGCCTTGCTGCCTTCCATCTGCGGTTGCCAGGTGACGGTGCCGAAGTCGTCGGTCACCTTTTCCAGAACGCCGACGAAGATCACGGTCTTGCCGCGCGCATGCTGGAGGTGCTTCAGCGCCTGGATCACCTCGCGCCCCAGAAGCCCGTAGGCGCCCCGGACATCCGGCTTGCCGGTCCGGTCCGAGAAGGCCTCGGGCTGCTGGCGGGCATAGGCCATCGCCTGCCGGGTAAGATCGGTGATCGAGTCGACAAAGACGATGCGGCGCGC
Source organism: Gemmobacter nectariphilus DSM 15620 (assembly GCF_000429765.1). Taxonomy (GTDB): domain Bacteria; phylum Pseudomonadota; class Alphaproteobacteria; order Rhodobacterales; family Rhodobacteraceae; genus Wagnerdoeblera; species Wagnerdoeblera nectariphila. Next base: position 9,701 of record NZ_AUCM01000010.1, read on the forward strand.
TGCGAGGAAGGCCTCAATACCGCTTTCACGGTGCTGGGCCTGCAGCCACGCATGGCGTTCGGTTCCATACCAGGACTGCGGGTGTTGCGCGGGGTCCGGTCCGCCGATCAGCACCGCAAGATCGCGGAAGTCGGTGAAACTGCGCACCGGGATCGAGGCGCCGCGCCAGTCCTGCACCGATTTCATCCCGGCCTCGAGGTCGAGGCAGACGGTTTCCTCGGCAGGCAGGGACTTCAGAAGCGTGGTCTTGCCCACGCCGGGCGGGCCGAAGATGGCGAGCGAGGTCTTGTTCTCGGCGGCCGAAAGGCGTTCGTCGGCGGTGATGATGCGGAAGGCCATGGGGTTCTCCGAAGGAATGAAAGGTCGCGGCGGCGGGGGTGACCGGGTGCCGAAGGGGAACCTGCCCGGCGTTGCCGCTCGGGCGTCCCGCCGCCGCGCGTCACCGGTCTCGGGTCTCGAGCCGGAACACGGGTTTGCCGGTGGTCTCGGACCGGGCGGCTGCGAAGCCTTCGCGCATGGCATCGGGCCAGGCCCCGAAGCGGCGTTCGGGCACGCGATAGGCGATCTCGAGATACTGGGTCGGATCGTCGCCGGCCTCGCGGATCCGGGTTGCCATGGTGGCCAGCCGGTCCTGATCCCAGGTGACCTTCTTCGGCAGGTCGGCGATCACGACCACGCCCGCATCCTCGATCCGGACCGTGCCGGAGGTCTTGCCCTGTCCAGACCGCTCGGCCTCGGTCGCGGCGCCATAACGCTGCGCCAGTGCCGCCTCGAAACGGTCCTTCAGGCGCTTGACCCGGGCGCTCTCGGCCGCTGCTTCGTCCTGCAGCGCAAGAAGCAGCGCAGCGGGCATGTCGGCGATCTCGCCGATGGACAGCCGATCGAGGTCGTCGAACGTTGGCAGGTTGTTGAGGCGGGCCTCGGTCGGCGCCTCAGTGCTGGGGAACGGCATGGCCATTACCGCCCCTCCCGCTTCAGGGCCGCATCCACGGCACGGTCCGTGCCTACAGCCCCGGCTTCCCGAGCCAGACGGTGGAGCTTTTCCAACGCCGAGGATCGCTGGATGGCCGCGGACAGTTCGGCATTCGCGGCGACGATCGCGATGGCGATATCGTCAACACTCGCGGTCTCGACGGGCAGCGGATCGGTGGCATTGCCGGGACGCCAGGAGGTGGGGATCACCTCCGGCAGATCCTCAAGGCTGCGGAAAGCCTTGCGCAGGAGCGCAAGCGGGCCGTTGGTCTCGGTCATGTCCGTTTCTCCGTTGAGGGATGGGGCCGAGTTTCCGGCCAGAAGGAAGTAGACGGACGGCGGCAGCCGATCCCCGATCCAGGCAAGCGCGGCGCGCATCAGGCGGCCTCCTCTGTCGCGATGAGATGGGAAAACGGGATCGGCGCATGGCGCGGCTTGGTCCGCGCGATGGCCAGATAGGCGAAGCGGTCGGGGCCGACGCGGACCTGCACCAGATGTACCAGCGCGGCCTCGAAGGCGCGGTGGGCGGCACTGGCCAGCGCTCCGAGCCTGCGGCGATCCGGTTCCGGCAAGGTGGAAATCACCGCCGTGGTATCGATCCCGAGAAACCCGCGATGATACTCGAGGCGGTCGCCCGGCATGGCCTGGCCGATCCAGGCGCAGAACTCGATGTCGGTGAGCGGCCGGGCCTTTGCGGGCGTGAATTCGGTGAGGGGCATGACGATCATCTCCATGTCGGTCCTCTACTCACGCTGCTCTCGAACCGTCCCACTTGGCCCCGATCCCGCGCATGGCGAGGTCGAGCCGCAGGCGGGCGATGTGACGGTAGAGGGCGGACCGGGAGGTGCCGGTATGCTCGACGATCTCTGCGACAGCGCAGGTGCCAAGTGCCGCGCAAAGCCCGCGCGCTTCCTCGGGCAGGCCGCCCAGCACCCGGGCGAGATCGTGACGGGTGTCGGCGTCGTTAGCGGCAGAGCGGTCCTGTCCATGCCAGGCGGCCAGACCATCGGCTTCCGCCAGCAAGCAGCCCAACGGTTCGGTCCCGCCGGAAACGGGGGCATCGAGCGAAAGCACCGTGCCGCCCTGCATCCTGCGTTGGCGATGATGGCGGATGGCGATGCGCGAGGACTGGTTGCGCAGGACGATGTTGGCGAAAGCGCCGATGCTGCCACGGCGCGCGTCGAAGCCGGGCAGCCGACAGATCAGGTCGATCAGCAGGTCCTGGCGGAGATCGTCGAGATCGGCGGCAGGCAGCACCAGCTTGCGATGCAGGCGGCGCGCGGCAACGGCCGCCTCGTCGATCAGCGTGGCAAGGTCATCGGGGGAAATCGGCGGAAGCATTCGGGAGCACCTTGGAACATGTTGCTGTTGTTCCGAATGTGCCGCTCAGCGCGCTGCTGCCGGTGTAATTGCCATGTGTTTGTTATGTGCGGATTGTGTGTGGCGGCCTCAGGGTTGGATGACCACTTCGGCAGGGTCGAGGCCGAGCCGATAGCCGCGCGCGCGAACCGTCGCGACCAGCGATTTCGCCTGCGCCTCGGGCATGCCGGAGGAGATAAGCGCGTTGCGAAGGTCGCGGGCGATTTCATTGGCGGGACGGCCGGTCTGCCTCTCGATATTCTGCTTTTTCAGGACTGGATCACGCTTGACGGATTGCTCGATCAGCAGCCGAAACAGCGCGAACATCTGAGTCGGCAGGTCGAGCCGACGGCCGTCGAGAGTGACCGATTGCGCCGAAAGCGTCATGACAAGGCGCGGCACTGAAGATGGCGGATCGAGGACGAGGCGTTCCGTGCCATCCGACCCCAGCTTGAAAACCGCCGCAATATCGTGGGGCTCGACCCCGACCTCCCGCAACCTGACAGCGATTGCCGCGGAAAGGTCGTGGACGATTGCCATGATCGGCTTCGGCCCCACGGCCGCCCTGATCGCCATCACCGCGCCCGGCGCAACCAGATTTTCGGCATCGATTGACAGGACCACGGCATGGCCGGACGGGGTCTCCCCCAACAACCAGACGCCGTCAGCAATGCAGGCAACTACGCCGCCCAGATTCCCGCTGGCTGTAATCCGGGCCACGAGCCGGTCGACGTCGACCGAGAAGCGGCGCAGATCGTCTTTCTGCAGGATCACGTCTTCGGCCGGATCGTGCGGGCAGCAAGCGCGGAACGTGTCGTCCAACTGTTCGAGGGGGCGCGCATCAAGCCCGCAATCGCACTCCGCGCAGACCGACCAGGTATCGGCCCTCCGTTCCTCGATCAGCACCTGCGCCCGCAAGAGGCGCTCCACATCACTTGCGGGAAAGCGGCTCAGCGCCCGGCCCGAGATCAAGGCCCGGGCGCCGCCCTCACTCAGCCGCGTCCACAACCATGCCAGCATCGCGGTCCTTCTCCAGCCCGTGCCGCGCGATCAGCGTGTGGACCGCCTTTTCGAACCGCGTCCGGCGGAAGGCGAGCGTCCCCGGTGGCTTCAGCCGCACCGTAACCTGTGCCGGACGCTTTGCGCCGGTTTCGAATGCGACCCGAAAGGTGATCTCGCCCAACCGCCAGCCCCGGCCGAACCGCACCTCGCTGCCGCGGAAATGCGTAAGCGCGCCGCCGGATGCGTCCTTCGATTCCCAACTGCGTACATGACGCCAGCGCTGATCCTCTTCATCCCGCTCGAAGAGGTCAGCGGCGGCGGCCACGATCCGAACCTCCTTGATGGTCTCGTCATAGCGATGCTGGAACGCGAAATCGGGCCCGGCATCGCTGATCGGATCGAGCGTATAAAGATCGCGGGCGTCCCGCCCCGAGAAGAACCCGGGCCGCCTCAGTATATGCCGGGCGAAAAGCTCGGCGATCTCGCCTTGCTGCGCCTTGACCACGCCGCCCACGAACAGGCGCCCTTCCACCGGGGAGTAACGCAGCACCGCATATTTGACCGCGCGAAGGGTAATGATCTCTTCGCGATCCCCGGTGACCACCGGCGTCGTAGTGACCTGCGCGCCGTGGCTGATCACCAGGTTGATTTCGCCGTCTTCCTCATAGGGCCCAAGGCGGCAATATTGACCCTGCAGGTCCTGCGAAAACAGATTGATCACCGCAGCCTTGAAAGCCTCGGTCATTTCTTCGGTCAGGTCCGCTCCAACATCGCGTTCCGGGCCGCGAAACTCGGCGGGCGAAGTCGGCGCACGCAGCGCATGAAAGTCGGCTGCTGCCTCGAAAACGCGGTGATGCAGCAGGTACGTGTGAAGCGCGACGTGTTTGGGATCATGGCGAATGGGCGCTGCCTCGGCGTCGGCAGGGTCGGGCTCGGGATAGAGAACCACGCCACGACGACGGGCTTCGTTCAGAATAAGCTGCATGCCCTCGCTGGTTCCAAGCTCGGCAACGCGATGCAAATCGGCGACCATTCCGGCGTTCCAGCCTGCAACGGTTCCTTCGAAATGCGTCGCCAGAGCCGCCCGAACGGTTGGGGCCTCTCCCTCGAATGCCACAGGCAGTTCGTCCTCGCCGAAGTGCCGAACGAACAAAACCCGCATCAGGGCCGGATCAATGGTTTTGAGAAACTTCGGATTAACAAATTTCTTGAGATCGGAACCCACGGGAATACCTCGCAAACGGCCGACATGTTCTGATTATGTTCTACCCGACCGGACAACCGGGAGTCGAGTCCGAGGCGGCTCTACCCGCGCCTTTCCGGACTCCGTGGGACGGTTCGCGAATGCGGTGAGTAGGAGAAGGGCGAGACATCACGGACCGCCCTTCATGAAACGCCCGAATCCTTTGCCGCCCGACCAGATGACCCCCGCCGAACGCCGCGCCGAACTGTGCGGCCTGCTGGCGCTCGGGCTGATCCGGCTGCTGCTGCGCGAGCGGGGCGAACCTTCTGACGAGACTGGAGAAATTCGCCTACACTATCCGCCCGAGCGATGCCGTCATGCAACTCCAACTCACCGGAGAAACGCATGACGACCCACGATCCCATCCCCGCGCGCCTGGCGGCACTGAAGACTGCGACGACGCCCGAACTGAAGCAGCAGTGGCGCGATCTATTCGACAGCGAGCCCCCGCCCTTCAACCGGCGCTATCTCGAAAGCCGGTTGGCATACCGGATCCAGGAACTCGCCTATGGCGGGCTGAAGCCCGAGACCATCCGGCGGCTGGAACGGCTGGGTGAGGACCTCGACGGCGGCGACAGGAAGAAGAGCCGCGTCCGCGCGGACGCCATGCCCATCGCCGGCACGCGGCTGATCCGCGAGTGGCAGGCCGTCGAGCACGTCGTTACCGTCACCGCGGACGGCTTCGAATGGCAGGGGCGGCCGTACAAGTCGCTGTCCGCGATCGCCCGCGCGATCACCGGCACGCGCTGGAACGGCTGGGTCTTCTTCGGGCTCAAGAACCACAGGGGGCGGAGATGACGAAGCCACCCCCCGAAAAATCGAAGCCCGTCCGCAAGCTGCGCTGCGCGGTCTACACCCGGAAATCCTCCGAGGAAGGGCTGGAGCAGGAGTTCAACAGCTTGCACGCGCAGCGCGAGGCCTGCGAAGCCTACATCGCCAGCCAGCGGTCCGAGGGCTGGGTGCTGGTCCGCGATCAGTATGATGACGGCGGCACCTCCGGCGGCACGCTGGAACGCCCCGGCCTGCAGCGGCTGATCGACGACATCGAGGACGGACTGGTCGACGTGGTGGTGGTCTACAAGATCGACCGCCTCAGCCGCTCGCTCGCGGACTTCGCCAAGCTGGTCGAGGTGTTCGACCGGAACGGTGTGACCTTCGTCTCCGTCACGCAGTCGTTCAACACGACCACGTCCATGGGGCGGCTGACGCTGAACATCCTGCTGTCATTCGCTCAGTTCGAACGCGAGGTGACCGCGGAACGCATCCGCGACAAGGTCGCGGCCTCTCGGCGCAAGGGCATGTGGATGGGCGGGGTGCCGCCCTATGGCTACCGCGTCGAGAACCGGAAGCTGGTGATCGACGACGAACGCGCCGAGCATGTCCGCTGGATCTTCGAACGCTTCCTCGAGATCGGGTCCTGCACGGAACTCGCGCGGGAGGTTGGCAAGCGCGGCATCCGCACGCCGCGCGGCAACCGGATCGACAAGAAATACCTCTATCGGATGCTCAACAACCGCGCCTACATCGGGGAAGCGGTCCACAAGGGCGACAGCTATCCCGGCGAACACGACGCGATCATCGGCCGCGAGATGTGGGACCGGGTCCACGCCATTCTGCAGGAAAGCCCCCGCAAACGTGCCGCACGCACCCGCGCCGACACGCCCGCACTGCTGAAGGGGCTGCTGTTCGGGCCCGATGGCACCGCGTTCTCGCCGACGCATACCCGCAAGGGCGGGCGGCTCTACCGCTATTACGTCAGCCAGACCGTGCTGAAGCATGGTGCAGGGGCGTGCCCCGTGGGCCGGGTGCCTGCGGGCGAGATCGAAGCCGCCGTCATCGACCAACTGCGCGCTGTGTTCCGCCAGCCAGAGATCGTCGCGGGGACGTGGAAGGCTGCGCGCGCCCACGCCGACGGCATCACCGAAACCGAGGCCCGCGCAGCCCTGCAGAAACTGGACCCGCTGTGGGACGAACTCTTTCCAGCCGAGCAGGCGCGCATCGTGGCCCTGTTGGTCGAGCGGGTCGAGATTAGCACCGAAGGCTTGAACGTCCGCCTGCGCTTGGACGGGTTGACCGGGCTCGCGCGCGAAATCACCGCCGACATAGGAGCAGCCGCATGACCCGCGCCACCCCGGTCCCCGATACTGTCACCATCCATGTCCCGTTCCGCCTCGTGAAGCGTGGGGGGCGGAAGGAGATGCAGTTGCCCGGAGGCGCGTCGACCCCGCGCCGCCCCGATGACGCACTCGTCAAGGCACTGGCCCGCGCGTTTCGCTGGAAGCGGATGCTGGACTCGGGCGAGTTCGCGTCGATTTCCGAACTGGCCGCGAGGGAAGGCATTGCCTTCACCTACATGGCGCGGATCCTGCGCCTGACACTGCTCTCGCCCGATATCGTGGAGACGATTCTGGACGGGAAGCAAGGGCCGGAGATCACGCTGGCGCGGGCTCTGGAGCCGTTTCCGGTTGAATGGTCAAGGCAGTCATCAGATAGATAGCACAATCCCCTGAGCACCTTTTGCAAGCCGTGCCGCCAAGAGGGGGTAGTGCAAAAGATTGGCAGGGGCATCAAATGGCCATCAAGAAGAGCGACATCTACCGATCCCTTTGGGAAAGCTGCGACCAGCTCCGTGGTGGGATGGATGCGTCGCTCTACAAGGATTACATCCTCACGCTCCTCTTCGTGAAATACGTGTCCGACCGTGCTGGCCAGCCCGACGCGCTGATCGAGGTGCCGCCCGGCGCGTCCTTTGCCGACATGAAGGCCCTGCGCGGGTCCAAGAACATCGGCGAGGGGATGGACACGATCATCGCTCGCATCGCCGAAGAGAACGACCTCAGCGGTGTAATCGACCGGGCCTTCTTCAATGATGCCGAGAAGTTCGGACGCGGCCAGAAGATGATCAATACGCTGACCGCGCTGATCAACATCTTCAGCAGGGAAGAGTTGAACTTCTCGAAGAACCGGGCCGACGGCGACGACATCCTCGGCGACGCCTACGAATACCTGATGCGCAACTTCGCGACCGAGGCGGGCAAGTCCAAGGGGCAGTTCTACACCCCGGCCGAGGTCTCGCGTGTCGTTGCCGCCGTGGCGGGCGTCAGCCGCGCCACCAGCCCGAAACAGACGGTTTATGACCCAACCTGCGGCTCGGGCTCGCTGCTGCTGAAGGCCGCCGAGACCGCCCGCGTGCCGATCACCATTTTCGGCCAAGAGATGGACATCGCCACCCGTGGCCTCGCGCGCATGAACATGATCATGCACAACCGCGCCACGGCCGAGATCGCACAGGGCGACGTGATCGCCGAACCGCATTTCCTGGCCGACGCCCACACCCTGCAGACCTTCGATTTCGTTGTTGCCAACCCGCCCTTCTCGGCCAAGGCCTGGGCCGCGGGGCTGACGGCCGAGACGAAATACGGCCGCTTCGACGATGGCGAACCGCCCGCCAAAAACGGCGACTTCGCCTTCTTGCTGCACATCCTCGCGTCGATGAAGGCCACCGGCTCGGGCGCGGTCATCCTGCCGCACGGCGTCCTGTTCCGCGGCAATGCCGAGTCGAAGCTGCGCGAGAAGATCCTGAAACGCGGCTACATCAAGGGCGTCATCGGCCTGCCCGCCAACCTGTTCTACGGCACCGGCATCCCCGCCTCGATCATCGTGCTCGACAAGTCCGAGGCCACCGCCAACCGCCCCGTCTTCATGGTCGACGCCTCCAGGGGCTTCATCAAGGACGGCCCCAAGAACCGCCTGCGCGAGCGCGACATCCACAAGATCATCGACGCCTTCACGCGCCAGCAGACAATCCCTGGCTATTCCCGCCTCGTCCCCTTCGACGAGATCGCCCGCAACGACTTCAACCTGAACATCCCCCGCTACATCGACGGCTCCGACCCCGAGGATCTGCAGGACATCACCGCCCACCTGCACGGCGGCGTGCCAGAGCGGGACATCGACGCGCTGGGCGAGTTCTGGGCCGTCATGCCCACGCTGCGCGCCACGCTCTTCGGGCCGAACCCGCGGCCTGGCTATGCCGATCCGCTGGTCGCGCCCGATCAGGTTCGCGCGACCATCCGCACCCACCCGGATTTCGCGGCCTTCCGCGCGCAGGTCACCGCCATCCTGGACGGCTGGATCGCGGCCAATACCCCCCTCCTTACGGGCATCAAACAGGGCGACCACCCGCGCGACCTGATCCACACCATTGCGGAGGACATGCTGGCGCGCTTCGACGCCGCCCCCCTGATCGACAAGTATGAGGCCTATCAGCGCCTGATGTCCTATTGGGCCGCCACCATGCAGGACGATGTGTTCATCATCGCGGGCGGCGGCTGGCTGGCGGCGCGCGAGTTGCGCGAGGCGCGCAAGGAGACCAGCGACGACGGCAAGGTGAAGTGGCTGGAAGAGGGCGACCTGACGGTGAACAAGGTCCGCCTAGTGGCCGATGTTATCCCGCCCGCCCTGATTACCGCGCGCTTCTTCGCCGACCTCAAGGCGGCGCTGGATCAGGCCACCGCCCGGGCCGAGGACCTGGGGCGCGAGATCGAGGAACTGGCCGAAGAACACGGGGCCGAGGGCGGGCTGTTCGAGGACCTTCTGGCCGATGGGGCCAAGCTGACGGCGGGAGGGGTGAAGGCGCGGCTGAAGGACAGGGGCCTGGAGCCGGACGAAAAGGCCCTGCTGAAACAGGCAGCCGTGCTGTTTGAAGGCGAGGCCGAGGCGAAGCGCGCGGCGAAAGAGGCCGAGGCCCGGCTGACCGAGGCCGTGCTGAAGAAATACCCCAACCTGACCATGGGCGAGATCCAGACCCTTGTGGTGCAGGACAAGTGGCTGGCCGACATTACCGCCGCCATCGGGGCCGAGGTCGAAGCGCGGACGGAGACGCTCACCGCCCGCGTGCGGGTGCTGACCGAACGCTATGGCCAGACCCTGCCGCAGATCATGGAGGATCTGGCCGGGCTCGAGGCGCGGGTAGCCGGGCATCTGGCGGCGATGGGGGTGGCGGGATGAGTGAGGCCTCAATCCATGCCGGATGGGATCGAAAACCGATCAAGGCCGTTGCGAAGATCACGACCGGAGACAAGGATACCAAGGATCGCGTTGAGAACGGTCTGTATCCGTTTTTCGTGCGCTCGCAGACCGTTGAACGTATCAACTCGGTCGGCTTCGACGGCGAAGGCGTCTTGACGGCAGGCGATGGCGTCGGCACAGGAAAAATCTTCCATTACATCAATGGGAAATGTGACTTCCACCAGCGCGTCTATCTGATGCACAGCTTTTCCGAGGGCGTCACCGGGCGATATTTCTTCTACTATTTCAGCCACTTCTTTTATGACCGCATCATGGCGATGACGGCGAAGTCGTCAGTTGACTCCGTTCGTCGAGAGATGATCGCGGATATGGAAATCCTGTTCCCGAAAGACAGCAGCGAACAAGACCGCGTGGTCGCCGCGTTGTCGGATGCGGATGGGGTGGTGGCGGGGTTGGAGCGGGTGATCGCCAAGAAGCGCCTGATCAAGCAGGGCGCGATGCAAGACCTCCTCACCGCCCGCCGCCGCCTCCCGGGGTTCTCGGGGGAGTGGGAGGTGAAGCGGTTGGGTGACCATGTGCGTTTCTTGAAGAACGGCACACATTCCCGCGCTCAACTATCCGAACATGGCCCCGTCAAGAATTTGCATTACGGCGACATCCATGGCGCAGCGTCGATCTTTCTCTCGCCCGCGACCAAGCCGATGCCGACGCTGGACTCGTTGTCCGCCGGGCGACTGGACAGGCTGGCTGCTGGCGACCTCGTATTCGTTGACGCATCGGAGGATCTCGCTGGCGTAGGCACATCGGTGGAAGTAACCGATCTGGGTGCAACAGAAGTCGTCTCGGGGCTTCACACGATTGCCGCGCGCTTTGACAAGTCGATCTTGGTTGATGGGTTTAAGGCTTTCCTTCAGTTCATGCCGGCATTTCGTAGTCACTTGTGCCAGTTGGCTGCGGGCACAAAAGTCTTGGCAACAAACCGGCGCCATATCTCAAGCGCAGAAATTGCGTTGCCACGACCGGACGAACAGCAAGCCATCGCCACTGTCCTCTCCGACATGGACGCCGAAATCCAGACCCTCGAGTCCCGCCTCGCCAAGGCGCGGGCGGTGAAGGAGGGGATGATGCAGACTCTTTTGACAGGGCGGGTCAGGCTGGTCTGACTCGGGTAACAGTATTTCAGGGGGTATTTCCATGGCCATCGGCGATCCGGAACGCGCCACGCAGAACCGCATGATCGCGCAGCTGTGCGGCGATACCTCTGGTAAAACGGGCGGCCTCGGCTGGCGCTATCTGGGCGATTGGCAGAAGCGCGAGGGCAATGCCAACATCGAGCCCGCCCTTTTGCGCCCCTGGCTGCTGGCCCGTGGCCATGACCCCGAGGTGGCGACCAAGGCCATCGCCGAGTTGCAGCGCGCCGCCCGTATGGACGGGCTGAAGCTGTATGAATCGAACCGCGCCACCTATGACATGCTGCGCTATGGCGTGCAGGTCACCCCCGGCCCCGGCGAGGCCCCGGTCACCGTGCGCTTTGTCGATTGGGACAGCCCCGCCGCCAATGATCTCGGCGTCGCCGAAGAGGTGGCGGTCACGGCGAAGAACCCCAAGGCCTACAACAAGCGCCCCGATCTGGTGATGTATGTGAACGGCATCGCCATGGGCGTGGTGGAGCTGAAGAAATCCACTGTCGATCTGGGCGAGGGCATCCGCCAGACGCTGGACAACCAGCGCCCCGAGTTCATCCGGCACTTCTTCACCACAGTGCAGATCACATTCGCGAGCAACGACATGCAAGGCCTGCGCTATGCCGCGATCCAGACCCCGCAGCCCTATTGGCTGGCCTGGAAAGAGGAGAGCGCGATCACCAACCCGCTCGACCGCGATGGGGCGCAGATGCTGGCGCCCGCGCGGTTTCTGGAACTGATCAACGATTTCATCCTGTTCGATGCGGGCATCAAGAAGGTCGCTCGCCCCAACCAGTATTTCGCCGTGAAGGCCGCGCAAGAGGCTGTGGCAGCGAAGAAGGGCGGGATCATCTGGCAGACCCAAGGCTCGGGGAAAAGCCTGATCATGGTTATGCTGGCCCGCTGGATCCGCGAGGCCCGCCCCGATGCGCGGATCCTCGTTGTGACAGACCGCAAGGAACTGGACGACCAGATCGAGGCGGTCTTTGGCAACACCGGCGACAAGGTGCGACGCGCGAAGTCCGGCGCCGACCTGCTGGCTGCGCTGGCCGACCCAAAGGATCGGGTGGTGTCCTCGCTCGTTCACAAGTTCGGGCGGCGGGAAGAGGACGAGTTGGGCGCCATGATCGCCGACATCCAGCGCGGCCAGATCGGCGCACCGGTGGGCGAGTTTTTCGTCTTCATCGACGAGGCGCACCGGACCCAATCGGGCAAGCTGGCCCGTGCCATGCGGTCGATCTTGCCGGGTGCAGTGTTCTTCGGCTTCACCGGCACGCCGCTTCTAAGGTCGGACAAGCAGACTTCGCTTGAGGTGTTCGGCCCCTATATCGGCACGCCCTACCGCTTCAACGAAGCGGTCGAGGATGGCGTCGTGCTGGACCTGCGGTATGAGGCGCGCGATATCGACCAGCGCGTGGCCTCGCCCAAGAAGATCGACGAATGGTTCGAGGCCAAGACCAAGGGCCTGACCCCGGTGGCCAAGGCGAGCCTGAAACAGCGCTGGGGCACGTTGCAGCGCGTGCTGTCGTCGAAGGACCGGCTGGAACAGATCGCCAATGACATCATCATGGACATGGAGTTGAAGCCGCGGCTCAAGGCTGGCCGCGGCAACGCGATGCTGGTGGCGGGCTCGATCCCCGAGGCGTGCAGGCTGTTCGAGATCTTCCGCAATTCCGGCTCGGACCTCGCCGGGAAATGCGCCATCGTCACGTCCTACACCCGCAACGCCTCGGAACTGACCGGCGAAGAGGCCGGGATGGGCGAGACCGAAAAGCAGTACGTCTATCGCGTCTATGACCGGCTGATGACCGATCTGGGCACGGATGAAGAAGCCTACGAGACCGAGGCCCTGCGGAAGTTCCGCAAAGAGCCGGCGCAGATGAAGCTGCTGATCGTCGTCAGCCGCCTGCTGACCGGTTTCGACGCGCCGACGGCGACCTACATCTACATCGACAAGCAGATGCGGGACCACGGGCTGTTCCAGGCGATCTGCCGGGTGAACCGCCTCGACGGGGACGACAAGGATTACGGCTATGTCGTCGACTACAAGGACCTGTTCAAAAACATCGAAACGGCCGTCGAAGACTACACCTCGGGCGCCTTCGACGCCTTCGACGCTGCCGATGTCGAGGGGCTGATATCCTCGCGGGCCGAAAAGGCGGGCGAGGATCTGATGACCGCGCGCGACGCTTGGTTCGGGCTGCTTGATCCGGTTGAACAGCCCAAAGGCGACGACCAGGTGCTTGCCTATTTCTCCAGTCCTGGCGGGTGGGAGACCGATCCGCAGGCCGAGGAAAAGGCCCGGCGGCGTCAGGCGCTTTACAAACTGGCAGGGGCCTATGCCCGGGCGTTCGCATCGGTGGCCGATGATCCCGCAGCCTCGGGCGTGAACGACTTGCAGCTGGGGCAGTACCGCAACGAGGTGGAACGGGCGATTTCGCTGCGCGATGCGGTGCGCCTGCACAGCGGCGATGCTTTGGACATGAAGCAGTTCGAGCCCGCGATGCGGCACCTGATCGACACCTACATCAAGGCGGACGAGTCCGAGGTGATCTCGCACCTGGACGACATCAGCCTGATCGATCTGGTGGCGAGCAAGGGGGCGGCAGTCGAGGGGGAGTTGCCGAGTTCCCTGAAGAAGAAGCGCGAGAACGTGGCCGAAGCCATCGAGAACAACGTGCGCAGGCTGATCATCGACGAAACGCCGGTGAACCCGAAGTTCTACGAACGAATGTCCGAGCTGCTGACCGACCTAGTCAAGAAACGTAAGGACGACGCCATCGCCTACGCGGAATACTTGGAAAAGATCGCGGAACTGGTCAGGGCGGTAAAGGCCGGGCATGGCGACGAATACCCGTCGACCATGACCACACCGGGGCGCAAGGCGCTCTTCGACAACCTTGCTCAGGACGAGGCCACGACGATGGCGGTCGATGCCGCGATCCGCAGCACGGCTCAGACGGGATGGCGCGGCAACAAGATGAAGGAGCGGATGCTGCGGCGAAAACTGCTGGAGATACTCGATGCGGAGGACGCCGTGGACAGCATCATCGAGATCATTCGGTCGCATGATGAATACTGAAGTGATCGAGATCGCCGGGCTGTCGGTAGAACTGGTCCGCAAACCGATCAAGAACCTGCATATCGGGGTCTATCCTCCGGCCGGTCGCGTGCGGGTCGCTGCCCCTCCAGCCATCAGCGAAGACGCTGTCCGGGTGGCGGTTGTGACCCGGCTCGGCTGGATCAAGAAAAAGCAGCGCGAGTTCGAGGGTCAGGCCCGCCAATCCGAACGCCGGTATGTCTCAGGCGAAACCCATTTTGTCTTTGGAAAACCGCTCAGGCTTCTGGTCCAGCCGAACGACAAGAACCGCTGTGCAATCCGGCCAGACGCTTCGGATCGCCTGACGATGTTGGCGCCAGCAGGCTCAACGACCGATCAGAAAGCACATTGGATGGCGACGTGGTACCGATCGCAGCTGCGGGAAAAGGCCGCTCCCCGTATTGTCAAGTGGTCGGATCGGCTGGGCGTACCGGTACCGCGGTGGGGCATCAGGTTGATGAAGACGAAGTGGGGCAGCTTCAATCCCGAAAAGGGGCTCGTGTGGCTGAACCTCGACCTGGCGAAGAAGCCTCTGGCCGCCCTCGACTACGTCATCCTGCATGAAATGGCCCATTTCGTATCACCGCGACACGACGAGCTCTTCTTGAACACCCTCGATCGAAACATGCCGGGGTGGCGACAAATCCGGTCAGACCTCAACGCGCTTCCCCTGTCGGATTGAAGCTCGCTGCAGGAGTTCGATTTCTGTTCCATCTCACGAACGCCACCGGCGTCGAAGTGTTCAGGTGGCGCGAGGATCTGCCCCCATATTTTCAATCGGTTACGGGCTCTACACCGGATGCTAGTAGTCGAGAGGTCCGGAGAATATCGGGCTTTAGAAAACCATTCCGGCTGCTGCAGCGAGGACGCCAGTGCAAAGTCAACCGCGCATAACCCTCGAAAGCAACGGGAAAATCCGGCCGCGGCGGGATCGGGAGAACGATTCCTTGAAGGGAAGTGGCGGAGAGGGTGGGATTCGAACCCACGGTACCCTTGCAGGTACTCCGGTTTTCGAGACCGGCGCGATCGACCACTCCGCCACCTCTCCGTGTTCGGGGTCGTGGGCGGTTTCCTAGTGCAGCCCGATGGCGGGTGCAAGCGGGATTTTCGAGTTTTTTGACAATCACATCCCCAAACGACACAGGCTTGTGACGCCTGCGCAGGACCGGCAGGCAAGCGGCGCCTTGGCAGGCAGGCAGATCGCCCGCTAGAAAGGGCCAGACCCTGACCGGAGCCCCGACATGCTGCGCCGCACCCTGCTGACCCTGATCGCCTGCGCCAGCCTGCTGACGCCGCTGCGCGCGCTGGCCGGACCTGTCGACGATCTGGCCGCCGCGCTGCGTTTGCCCGAGTTGCTGCGCGTGCTGGTCGAGGAGGGAATCGGCTACGGCGCCGACCTTGAGGCCGAACTTTTCCCCGGCGCAGGCGGCGCGCGCTGGGATGCAGCCGTCGAGGCGATCCACGACCCCGCCCGGATGCAGACCCAGGCGCTGGCGCGGCTTCATGCCGAACTGGGCGCACGGCCCGAGGAGGTCGCGCGGATGACGGCCTTTTTCACCGCCGAGCCCGGGGCGGCCATCGTCAAGCTGGAAATCGCCGCGCGCGCGGCGTTCCTGGACGACAGCGCCAGAGAGGCCGCCGAGGTCGCGCTTGCCGAGCTGAAGGAGCGCGGCGATCCGCGGCTGGAGCAGCTGGACCGCCTGATCGCCGCGAATGACCTGATCGAGCAGAACATCGCGGGGGCGATGAATGCGAATCTTGCCTTTTACCAGGGCATGATCGCCGGCGGTGCGGTCGATGCCACCCTGCCCGACGGCGAGATGATGGCCGACCTGTGGTCGCAAGAGCCGCAGATCCGGCAAGATACCATCGACTGGCTGCTGCCCTATATGGTGATGGCCTACCGGCCCCTGGCTGATGCCGACCTTGACGCCTATATTGCCTTTTCCGAAACCCCCGACGGGCAACTTCTGAACCGGGCGCTGTTCGCAGCCTTTGACGGGCTGTTCAACACGCTGTCGCGGGATCTGGGGCTGGCGGCGGCCAAGATGCTTCAGGGCCAGGATATCTGAGGCAGGCTTGACTTTTGCGGCGGATTCTCGGAAAAGCGCCCATCCCTGCGCCGGGGCGACTCGCGCAGGGCATTTTGTGTGACGCCCTTGGCGGGGCGCGCTGCCCGAAGGCACCAAACGCCGGACATGCACCGGGGCCGCAGGGCGCGGAAGAAAAAGGAAGACACCGATGACCACTTTCGCGGTCCTCAAGACGGGCGGCAAGCAGTACAAGGTCCAGGCCGGCGACGTGCTGCGCGTGGAACTGATCGCCGCCACCGCTGGCGACAAGGTCCAGTTCAACGAGATCCTCATGGTCGGCGGTGAAACCGTCACCATCGGCGCCCCGCTGGTCGCCGGCGCGGCCGTTCAGGCCGAGGTGATCGACAACATCAAGGCCGACAAGGTCATCAGCTACCACAAGCGTCGCCGCAAGCATTCGTCGCAGCGCACCCGTGGCCACCGTCAGAAGCTGACGCTGGTGCGTGTGACCGACATTCTCGCCTCGGGCGCTGAAACCACCGGCGTGACCGCTGCTGTCGGCACCGCCGATGCGCGCCGCGCCGCCCACGAAACCAAGTAAGGGGAGTCTGACCCATGGCACATAAAAAAGCTGGCGGTTCGTCCCGCAACGGTCGCGACTCTGCCGGTCGCCGTCTTGGCGTGAAGCTGTTCGGTGGCCAGGCGGCCATTCCGGGCAACATCATCGTGCGTCAGCGCGGCACCACCTGGTTCCCGGGTGAAGGCGTCGGCATGGGCAAGGATCACACGATCTTCGCCGTGACCGAAGGCCGCGTGACCTTCCGCAAGGGCCTCAAGGGCCGCACCTTCATTTCGGTCCTCCCGGTCGCGGAGGCTGCGGAGTAAGCCGAACCTTTACATTCGGAATGTAAGCGGGGGATCGGCAGAACAGCCGGTCCCCCGTTTCGTTTCCGGGACAGCGACAGAATGTCCGGCCATCGGGGCTTGTTCCCGTGGCCGGTGACGACCATCCTGAAAGGGCCATGCCCTTTCGCTTCGGAGGAGGAAGCGATGAAGATGGATAATGTGATCGACACCGTGCCCCAGATCGCCGCAGGGCGGTTCGTGCTGCGCGGCCTGCGCCCGTCGGATGCGGGGCTGCTGGCATTGCATGCGGGGGACAGGCGCGTCGCGACCATGACCTCTTCGATCCCGCACCCCCTGCCCCCCGGCACGGCCGAGGCCTATATCGCCCGCGCCACCGCCCCTGACCGGAGCGAGGATATCTGGGCCATGGACGGCGCCGATCACGGGCTGGCAGAGCTGCTGGGCGTCATCAGCCTGAAACGGATGGACCGTGCGCAGTCGGAAATCGGCTATTGGGTCGCCCCGGCCTTCTGGAACACCGGCATCGCGTCCGAGGCTGTGCGCGCGCTGGTCGAGGCCAATCCGCAGAACAACCGCACCATCTTTGCCGCCGTGTTCCAGGACAACCCCGGCTCGGCCCGTGTCCTGACCAATGCGGGGTTCGAATATCTGGGCGATGCCGAGACGTTCTGCGTCTCGCGCCATGCGCGGGTGCCGACCTGGACCTATCTGAAAAAGCTGGGCTGAGGGCGCGCAAACCCCGCCAGGCCAGCGTGGCAGAGCCTTGCAAGGCTCTGCACCGGGCCTTCAGGACGCAAGCTGCGCGTGGGCAAGGGACGACAACGGGTCGGCCTCCAGATCGAACCGCGCCTTGCCCGTCAGCGCCTCGGCAAGACGGCGGTGATACTCGGCGCGCGGGATCTCGATCGCGCCAAGACTGGCCAGATGCGGGGTCAGGAACTGGGTGTCGAACAGCTGAAAGCCCCCGGCCTGCAGCCGCGCCACCAGATGCGCCAGCGCGAGTTTCGACCCATCGGTCGCGGCCGAGAACATGCTTTCGCCAAAGAACGCGCGGCCCAGAACCACGCCATAGACCCCGCCGATCAGCCGGCCGCCGTGCCAGATTTCCTGGCTATGGGCGTGGCCCATGCGGTGCAGGTCCAGATACAGGCGAAAGATCTCGTCGTTGATCCAGGTTTCCTCGCGCGCGGCGCAGGCCGACACGACACCGGCAAAGTCGGTGTCCACCTTCGCCTGATAGTCGCCGCGGCGGATGCGGCGGGCCAGGCTGCGCGAGATGTGAAAGCCGTCCAGCGGAAAGATCCCGCGCAGCCGCGGATCGACCCAGTGGATGTCCGGGTCGTCGCGGCTTTCCGCCATGGGGAAGATCCCCATGGCATAGGCCCGCAGCAAAAGCTGCGCGGTCAGCCGAACTGACGCGCCAGCCACTTTTCCAGCCAATGGATGGAATAGTCGCCGTTCTGGATATCCGGCTCGGCCAGCAAGGCGCTGAACAGCGGAATCGTGGTATCCACCCCGTCGACGATCAGTTCACCCAGCGCGCGGCGCAGGCGCGACAGCGCCTCGGGCCGGTCGCGACCATGCACGATCAGCTTGCCGATCAGGCTGTCGTAATAGGGCGGAATCCGGTAGCCATCATAGAGTGCGGAATCGATCCGCACCCCAAGGCCGCCCGGCGCATGATAGGCCGTCACCGTGCCGGGGCATGGCGAGAAGGACGGCAGCTTTTCGGCATTGATCCGCACCTCGATGGCGTGCCCGTTCACTTCCAGATCGTCCTGGGCAAAGGACATGCCAAGGCCACTGGCAACCCGGATCTGCTCGCGCACCAGATCGACGCCGAAGATGGCTTCGGTCACCGGATGCTCGACCTGAAGGCGGGTGTTCATCTCGATGAAATAGAACTCGCCATCCTCATAGAGGAACTCGATGGTGCCCGCGCCGATATACTTCAGCTTGCGCATGGCCGCGGCGCAGACTTCGCCGATTTCGGAGCGCATCTTGGGGGTGATACAAGGGCCGGGCGCCTCTTCGAACACCTTCTGGTGACGGCGCTGCAAGGAACAGTCCCGCTCGCCCAGATGCACCGCATTGCCCTTGCCGTCGCCGAAGACCTGAATCTCGATATGGCGGGGGCGCTGCAGGTATTTCTCGATATAGACTTCGTCGTTGCCAAAGGCGGCCTTGGCCTCGGACCGGGCGGTGCGGAAGGCGATTTCCAGCGACTCTTCGTCCTTGGCCACCTTCATGCCGCGCCCGCCGCCGCCAGCGGTGGCCTTGATGATGACCGGATAGCCGATTTCCCCGGCCACGCGGCGCGCGGTGTCCACATCGGGCACCCCGCCGTCAGAGCCCGGCACCACCGGGATGCCCAGCGCCTTGGCGGTATCCTTGGCGGTGATCTTGTCGCCCATGATGCGGATATGTTCGGCCGAAGGGCCAATGAACACGATGCCGTGATCTTCCAGCGCCTGCGCGAAAGCCGCGTTTTCCGACAGGAAGCCATAGCCCGGATGCACCGCCTGCGCGCCCGTGATCTCGCAGGCCGAGATGATCGCGGCCTTGTTCAGATAGCTTTCCGACGACGGGGCCGGGCCAATGCAGACGCTTTCATCGGCCATGCGCACATGCATCGCATCCGAGTCGGCGGTCGAATGCACGGCGACCGACTTGATCCCCATTTCACGGGCAGCCCGGATCACGCGCAGCGCGATCTCTCCCCGGTTGGCGATCAGGATCTTGTCGAACATGCCCACCTCACTCGATGATCATCAGGGGAGCGCCGAATTCGACCGGGGTGCCGTCGGAGACCAGGATCCGCTTAACCGTGCCGGCGCGGGGGGCCGGGATGTGGTTCATGGTCTTCATCGCCTCGACGATCAGCACGGTCTGACCTTCGGTGACGGTTGCGCCGACGGCGACAAAGGGCGCCGCGCCCGGTTCTGGCGCCAGATAGGCGGTGCCCACCATGGGCGAGGTCACCGCGCCCGGATGCTGGGCCGGATCCTCGGGGGCGGCCGGTGCGGCGGGGGCCGCGGCCACGGCCTGTGCCGCGACCGGCGCGGCGGCAACGGCGATCGGTGCGGCCTGCACCACGGTAGCCTGCTTGACGACACGGACCTCGAGGCTGTCGTCTTCGCCATATTCGCGCTTGACGGCAAGTTCCGTCAGATCGTTTGCGTTCAGCAGTTCCGCAAGGGCCTGAATGAAGGCCACGTCGCCTTCGTGGGTGTGTTTGGTCATGCCGTCCTCGCTAAGGTTCCCGTGCGGGTGGGCGGGGCCTGTCGCCCCTGGTCTTTGCCTGCCCTGTCTGGGGCCATGGCGCTATATACGCATTCCGCTTTCCAAGGAAAAGCCGCCAACGTGCCCAAGGTTGAGGCAAGGCGCATGCAATCAAGGCAGCCGGGCGCGAAAACATGGCCCTGCGATATTTTACCGCTTGATAAAATTTCAGCCTGTGGCAGCCTGACCCCAATGAACAAAGCCCAAGGGAGGCACCCGTTGTCCAACAGCCAGCTCACGCCCGGCATTGCGCCGGGGCGTCTGCCCGCCGATGTGATCGCCCGAAATTTCGACGATGTCGAACCGCCCTTCGACATGCACGAGGCACAGGTCGCGGCCGACCGCTGCTATTTCTGCCATGATGCGCCCTGCATCACGGCCTGCCCCACCAGCATCGACATTCCGCTGTTCATCCGGCAGATCGCCACCGGCACGCCCGAGGCGGCCGCCCGGACGATCTGGGACCAGAACATCCTTGGCGGCATGTGCGCGCGGGTCTGCCCCACCGAAACCCTGTGCGAAGAGGCCTGCGTGCGCGAAACCGCCGAAGGCAAGCCGGTCGAGATCGGCCGGTTGCAGCGCTATGCCACCAGCGTCGGCATGGCCAGGCCGCACCCCTATGCCCGCGCCGCAGCCACCGGCAAGCGCATCGCCGTTGTCGGCGCAGGGCCTGCGGGCCTTGCCTGCGCGCATCGTCTGGCGATGAAGGGCCATGATGTCGTGATCTTCGAGGCGCGCCCCAAGGCAGGCGGTCTGAACGAATACGGCATCGCCGCCTACAAGGCGACCCACGGCTTTGCCCAGGCCGAGGTGGACTGGCTGCTGTCCATCGGCGGGATCGAGATCCGCACGGGCCAGAAGCTGGGCCGCGATGTCACGCTGGACGGGCTGCGGGCCGACCATGACGCGGTGTTCCTTGGCATCGGGCTGGCGGGCGTCAACGCGCTTGGCATTCCGGGCGAGGATCTGGCGGGTGTGCGCGATGCGGTCGATTTCATCGCCGAATTGCGCCAGGCCGACCTGACCACCCTGCCCGTCGGCCGCGATGTGGTGGTGATCGGCGGCGGCATGACGGCGGTGGATGCGGCGGTTCAATCCAAGCTGCTGGGCGCGGAAAACGTCACCATGGTCTATCGCCGCGGCAAGGACCGCATGAGCGCGAGCCCCTATGAACAGGATCATGCCGCGCAGGCCGGGGTAAGGATCGTCTACAACGCCGTCCCCCTGCGGATCAGCGGCGCAGGCAAGGCCGAGTCGGTCGACTTCGCCTATGCCACCAATGGCAAGCCGGGAGCCGAGACCTTCACCCTCAAGGCCGATCAGGTGTTCAAGGCCATCGGCCAGACGCTGGCCGGCGTGCCTGACGGGCTGACGCTGTCGGGTGGCAAGATCGCCGGGCCGGGTGCAGGTGTCTGGGCTGGCGGCGATTGCGCGGCGGGGGGCGAGGATCTGACCGTCACCGCCGTGGCCGAAGGGCGCGATGCTGCCGAGGCCATTCACGCGCATCTGATGGGCCGCGCATGAGTGCGGCTTGTGATAGCGCGCCATTGAGGCTACCTGACGCGGGCCGAACCACCCGCCCGGGAGAGCGCCTTGGACACCCTTGTCGATGCAGCCATCGCCTTTGTCAGCGCCAACCGCGACTGGGCGGGGGTGATCGCGTTCTTCTTCGCGCTTGCGGAAACCATCGCGGTTTTCTCGATCATCATCCCCTCGACGGCAATTCTGATCGGCGTCGGCGCGGTTGTGGCCACCGGGGCGCTGGACTTCACGCCGATCTGGATCGGCGGGGCGCTGGGGTCGATCGCAGGATCGCTGTTTTCCTATTGGCTGGGCTGGCGCTACGGCCCGTCGATGATGCGCATCTGGCCGCTGGGCAAGCACCCGGAACTGGCGATGCAGGGCACGCAGGCCTTTGCGCGCTGGGGCCTGACAACCATCCTGATCGGGCATTTCGTCGGCCCGCTGCGGGCGGTGGTGTTCCTGATGGCGGGCGTGTCGCACATGAACTTTCCCCGCTTTCTGGCGGTGAACGTGGTGGGCGCCACCGCCTGGGCGTGGGCCATCCCCAAATCGGGCGAGATCGGCGGCAATGTGCTGCTCTGGATCTGGAACGCCGTCACCGGCGCCTGACCCCTGCAAATTCCGAACATTCATCAGGGGCATTGCCGCGCGGCAATGCCCTGTCCCTTGCCATAAGCCAACATCCTGCGGAGGATAGCCATGGCCGACCTCAGAAGTGATTTCCTGGGCATCAAATCGCCCAACCCGTTCTGGCTGGCATCTGCCCCGCCGACCGACAAGAAATACAACGTCGAACGCGCCTACGAGGCGGGCTGGGGCGGCGTCGTGTGGAAGACGCTGGGGGCCGAGGGGCCGCCCATCGTCAACGTCTCGGGCCCGCGCTATGGCGCGATCTGGGGCGCCGACCGGCGGCTCCTGGGCCTGAACAACATCGAGCTGATCACCGACCGCCCGCTCGAGGTGAACCTGCGCGAGATCAAGGAGGTCAAGCGCAAGTGGCGCGACCGCGCGCTGGTCATCTCGCTGATGGTGCCCTGCGACGAGGACAGCTGGAAGGACATCCTCAAGCGCATCGAGGACACCGAGGCCGACGGGGTCGAACTGAACTTCGGTTGCCCGCATGGCATGGCCGAGCGCGGCATGGGTTCGGCCGTCGGCCAGGTGCCCGAATACATCGAGATGGTCACCCGCTGGGTCAAGCAATACAGCCGCATGCCCTGCATCGTGAAGCTGACGCCCAACATCACCTCGATCCTGCCGCCGGCGATTGCCGCCAAGCGGGGCGGGGCGGATGCGGTCAGCCTGATCAACACGATCAAGTCGATCACCAACGTCGATCTGGACCATTTCTCGCCCTTCCCGATGATCGACGGCAAGGGCAGCCACGGCGGCTATTGCGGCCCGGCGGTCAAGCCCATCGCGCTGAACATGGTGGCGGAAATCGCCCGCTATCAGGAAACCCGCGGCCTGCCGATTTCCGGCATCGGCGGGGTGACCACCTGGCGCGATGCGGCCGAATTCCTGGCGCTTGGGGCGGGCAATGTGCAGGTCTGCACCGCCGCCATGACCTATGGCTTCAAGGTCGTGCAGGAAATGATCTCGGGCCTGTCGGAATACCTGGACGACAAGGGCATGGCGCTGTCCGACCTGATCGGCCGCGCGGTGCCGAACTTTGTCGAATGGCAGGATCTGAACCTGAACTATGTCACCAAGGCCAGGATCAATCAGGACGATTGCATCAAATGCGGCCGCTGCTTTGCCGCCTGTGAAGATACCAGCCACCAGGCCATCCTGATGAAACCCGGCCGGGTGTTCGAGGTGAACGACGCCGAATGCGTCGCCTGCAACCTGTGCGTCAACGTCTGCCCGGTGGAAAACTGCATCACCATGGAGCAGATGCCGCTGGGCGAGGTTGATCCCCGCACCGGCCGGCCGGTTGCGCCCTATGCCAACTGGCAGACGCATCCGAACAACCCGGCAGCCCAGGCCGCCGAATAGGTCAGACGTCCGGCATCAGCGCCGCAAATCCAGCGCCGATGCCGGACCTACCTTGCGCGGCCCGTCCTCGGATCGCGCGGGGCCCGGCGTGCTGGGCGCCTGCGCAAGGGGCGGGACCAGATGGTCCTGCATCCGTTCGGCGCGCGCGCGGTCCTGCATCAGGGCCGCCTCCGTCGGTGAAATGGGCGGCAGCATCGCATCCTCCACAAACAGCCATGTGCGCCAGATTGCCACGGCCTGCCCTGCGATCACCTTGCGAAATACCGACAAGTTGATCCATCACCGCCCCATCCCCGCCATAGTTCCCGCGCACCCCTTGCGCAGGGCTGGCCGCCGCACGCACTTTGCGGCAGGGTGGCGCCGTCGGATGCTGGAGTGATCGTTCATGCGCGTGCTTGTGACCGGAAGTGCCGGTTTCATCGGGTTTCACCTGTCCCGCCTGCTGCTGGCCGAGGGGGCCGAGGTGCAGGGCTTTGACGGCATGACCGATTACTACGATGTCACGCTCAAGCAGCGCCGCCATGCGATTCTGGCCGAACACCCCCGCTTTCACCGCGCCGAGGCGATGCTCGAGGATCGTGCGGCGCTGGATGCGGTGGTCGACGGGTTCGCGCCCGACATCATCGTTCACCTCGCGGCGCAAGCAGGTGTGCGCTATTCCATCGACAACCCCCGATCCTATGTCGATTCCAACATCATCGGCAGCTTCAACATCATGGAAGCCGCGCTGCGCCACCGCGTCCGGCATCTGCTGATGGCATCGACCAGTTCGGTCTATGGCGCCAACACCAAGATGCCCTATGCCGAAACCGACAAGGCCGACACGCCCATGTCATTCTATGCCGCCACCAAGAAGGCGACCGAAGGGATGGCCCATGCCTGGGCGCATATCCATGGCCTGCCGATCACCATGTTCCGCTTCTTCACCGTCTATGGTCCCTGGGGGCGGCCGGACATGGCGCTGTTCAAGTTCACCCGGGCGATCCTTGATGGCCAGCCCATCGACATCTACAACCATGGCGAGCTGTGGCGCGATTTCACCTATGTCGATGATCTGGTGCACGGCATTCGCGGGCTGATCGACGCGGTTCCCGGCACGCAGCCTGCGGGACCCATGGACAGCCTGTCGCCGGTGGCACCCTGGCGGGTGGTGAACATCGGCAATTCCAGCAAGATCAAGCTGCTCGATTTCGTCGATGCCATCGAGGACACGCTGGGCCGCAAGGCGATCCGCAACTATCTGCCGATGCAGCCGGGGGATGTGCCTGCCACCTGGGCCGATGCGACGCTGCTGCACGAGCTGACCGGCAGCCGCCCTTCGACCCCGCTGGCGACGGGCGTGGCGCGGTTCGTCGACTGGTATCGCGCCTATTACAAGGTCTGATGGCGGCCAGGCCCGGCCTGCACCCCGTCCCGCACGGCGGGAACAAGTCCAAGCGTGCCTGACACCAGCCAGAGCGTCAGGGCAGCCCCCAGACCATAGTCCAGCGACAGGGCGCACAGCGCACTCAGCCCGCCCAGGGCCGACGACAGGAAAACACTGACACACGCCATGACATACTCCCTATGGTTGAAGTCTAGGCTGATCCAGCGCTTAGCATAAGCAAGATCTGTTGCACCCCCCTAAACGGGTGTGCGGCGTTGCTCCAGTGCATCGCTGGCCCGTCGCATTGCGGCCTCGATGGTTTCCAGATGCTCGCGCATCGCGGCTTCGGCACCCGGCGCGTCGCCTGCGGCAATCGCCGCCACCACTGCGGCATGCTGCGCGCTATGCGCGCCGGTGAACTCGGACACACCGACATGGCGATAGGTGCGGTCCCATTCGCGCTGCCAGACGGCACGCCTGCGGGCACCCGACAGATGGTCCAGAACGCCCAGCAGGATCGGGTTGCCCGCCACCTCGGCAATGCCACGATGAAACCGCGCATCGGCCTGCTCGCAGGCCGCGCGGCCGGCCGCCATGGCGCCGTCGCGCACCAGGCGGTGCAGGTACTCCAGATCGCCCGGTGTTGCCGCACGGGCGGCCTCGGCCGCAATCGGCGGCTCGATCAGCAGGCGCGCGCGCATGATCTGGTCGGGGGATCGCGCCTCGATCAGCAGCGCCTCGCGCACCGGATGGCCACGGGGGCGCGCACCGCGAAAGGTGCCCTGCCCGACGTGGCGCCAGATCTCGCCTTCCTGTTCCAGAACGGCCAATGCAGCGCGCAGGGTCTGGCGGCTGCATCCCAGCTGCGCCGCCAGGTCGCGTTCGGGCGGCAGGCGATCGCCCGCGACCGGGGCGGCAAGCTCCATGGCCTCGCGCAGGGGGCCAAGGATGTCAGAGGCGCGGCGCATGGCGGATCCCCGATGGTTTCCAGACCAATTTGCAGACCAATCGCCAGACATGCAAGGCAGCCCCGACACCCGAACCAAAGGCGCCTGCCATGACCGATCCGATGACCACACCTGTGCTGATCCTTGCCGGCCTTGCCGCCGGGGCGCTGAATGCCGTGGCGGGGGGCGGCACGTTTCTGACCTTTCCCGCGCTGGTCTGGGCCGGGGTGCCGCCCGTCAGCGCCAATGCCACCGCGACGCTGGCCGCCCTGCCCGGCTATGTCGGCAGCGCCTGGGGCTTTCGCCGCGATCTGCGGGCCGAGGGGCCGCTAGGCCTGCGCGCCATCGTGCTGCTGGCGATGATCGGCGGGTTCGTCGGGGCGCTCTTGCTGCTGGTCACCTCGTCCAAGGCCTTTTCGGCCATCGTGCCATGGCTGCTGCTGCTGGCCACGGTGATCTTTGCGGCGGGCCCGATGCTTTTGCGCCGCATCACGGCCAAGGGCGGGCAAGGTGTGGGCCGGCCGCTGGCTGCGGGGCTGATGCTGGCGGTGGCCATCTATGGCGGCTATTTCAACGGCGGTCTGGGCATCATGCTGCTGGCGGTGTTCGGGCTGATCGGCTTTGCCGATCTGAACGCGATGAACGGGCTGAAGAACGCGATCTCGGCCATCCTGTCGGTCGTGTCGGTCGCAACCTATACTGCGGCAGGGCTGATCGACTGGACCCACGCCCTGCCGCTGGCCATCGCCATGACCGTGGGCGGCTATCTGGGCGCGCTGCTGGCACGGCGGATCACCCGGCCCGCCCTGCTGCGCGGGTTCATCACGGCCGTGGGCGCAGCCATGACCATCGCCTTCTTTGCGCTGTGAAGAAAATGCATGACAGGCGCCGCCCCGCGCGCTATGCAGGTCGCATGTCGCACACCGCCGCCTATACCTTTGCCGCGTTTTATTGGTTCCGCCATTCCGGCGGGATCGGGTGAACGTGTAGCGCAAGGCAAGCGATACCAACCTCCCGAAGCCGCTGGTTCGACCGGCGGCTTTTCAGTTGAGGTGCCCCCGGTCCGACCTTCCCACCCAAGGAAAGACCATGCCGATCCAGACCGAAAACCTGCATATCGACACGCTGCGCGCGCTGCCCACGCCGGTGCAGCTGGCCACCGAGCTGCCGCGCGATGATGCCATCTCGGCCACCGTCGCGGGCAGCCGCAGCGCAATCCGCAATATCCTGCGCGGCGCCGACGACCGCCTGCTGGTGATTGTCGGTCCCTGTTCCATTCATGATCCGGCCGCCGCGCTGGACTATGCCGCACGGCTGGCCGAGGAACGGCGCACCCTGTCGGACCGGCTGGAAATCGTGATGCGGGTCTATTTCGAAAAACCCCGCACCACGGTGGGCTGGAAGGGGCTGATCAACGATCCGCATCTGGATGGATCGGACCGGATCGAGGATGGCCTGCCGATGGCCCGCCGCCTGCTGCTCGAGGTGAACCGCCTGGGCCTGCCGGCCGCGACCGAGTTTCTGGATCCCATACTGCCGCAGTATTTCGCCGATCTGATCGCCTGGGGCGCCATCGGGGCGCGCACGACCGAAAGCCAGATCCACCGCCAGCTGGCCTCGGGGCTGTCGTGCCCCATCGGATTCAAGAACGGCACCGATGGCGGGGTGCAGGTGGCGCTGGATGCGATCCGCTCGGCCGCCGCACCGCACAGCTTCCCGGCCATCACGGCGGACGGGCGGGCCGCGATTGCCACCACCACCGGGAATGCCGCCTGCCATGTGGTGCTGCGCGGCGGGCATGACGGGCCGAACTATGACGCTCAGGCGCTTGCCAGGGTCATGGCGGCGGCGGACAAGGCCAAGGTCGACCCCGGCATCGTGATCGACGCAAGCCATGCGAACAGCGGCAAGGATCCGATGCGCCAGCCCGCCGTGGTGGCGGATATCGCCGGGCAGGTGCGCAATGGCAGCCGGGCGATCCGGGGGCTGATGCTGGAAAGCCATCTGGTCGCCGGCCGGCAGGACCAGCAGCCGGGCCGCCCCCTGACCTATGGCCAAAGCATCACGGATGGCTGCCTTGGCTGGGACGACACGCGCACCTTGCTGCATGTGCTGGCCAGCGCGGCCGGCACGCGGATGCGGGCGGCGGCCTGACCCCGCCGGGCGCGCGAGGGGGCATTCTGCGGGTCAAGGGTGCCGCATCTGTGCTGGCATGTTGGCACGGCCCCTGCCGCCCCTCAGGGCGGATCGGCGTGCCTGCTCTTGCCCCCCAAAGCCCGGCGGCCGGCACACCACCGCCGGCCCCCTGTTCGCGGCGCCCCCCTTTTACGCGCCGCCAGGTCGCATTCTGTGCCGGCCTGCCAGTGCCCCAGCATCCTCGCATGACCGCTGCGCCGACGGGCGGACCCGCGCCAGGGGTGCCGGCCGATCCGCCGCGATGAGGATGCCTGCCCGCAACGGCAACCGCACCTGCGGCGTTGCGCCCGGCAACTCGGGTCCGTCCAAAGGCACGGCCCCCGCGCGCCCATCGCGCCGCCGGAAGGGTGCCGCTTGGCAGCAAACGCCCCGGCCGCGCGATCTGGTGACAGGGCCGGTCCTTGCCGCCTGACCAAGGCCCCGGCCCGGCAGGCCGGGGCGCCCCGATCAGCTTGCCGCCGCGCCGCGCGTCATCAGCAGCTGGCGCCCGATCACCGGCAGCATCAGCGCGATCCCGATCAGCGTCGCGATCATGTCGGGCGCGACCAGCAGCAGCGCGGCGATGACCAGCACCACCCGTTCGAACCACCAGAGCGGTGCGAACAACCAGTTCGACACGGCCGCCGCCAGCGCCCAGATGCCCAGCACCGCCCCGCCAAAGGCCAGCGCAAAGGCGCTCCAGGTGAAGCCGTCGGTCACCAGCAGCAGCGCGGGCTGGAAGGCAAAGACAAACGGCACCAGCACCTTGCCCATCGACAGGCGGAACGCGGTGTTCCCGGCCTTGAAGGCATTGGCCCCGGCAATCCCCGCCCCGGCATAGGCCGCCATGGCGACAGGCGGTGTCACATCCGCCAGCACGCCATAGTAGAACACGAAGAAATGCGCGACCAGCGGCTGAACCCCCAGCAGCCCCAGGATCGGGGCGGCCACGGCGACCATGATGATGTAGTTCGCCGTCGTCGGAATGCCGCAGCCCATCAGGATGCAGACGATCGCGGTCAGGATCAGCGTGAACAGCAAGGTCCAGGTCGGCACGCCCATCAGCTCGAACGGCAGGAAGGACAGCGCGCCATGTGCTGCCGCCGCCCAGTCCTGCGCAACGCCCGCAACCATATAGGCGATCTTGAAGCCAACACCGGTCAGCGTGACGACGCCGATCACCACGCCCACCAGCGCCGCCGCCGCCGTGACCGACAGCGACTGCTTGGCACCCAGGATGAAGCCTTCCCACAGCCCATGCGCGGTGCCCCGGATCGCCTGCGCGATACCGCCCGCCTGCAACTGCTGGATCGCCAGCACGACAATACAGGCGCTGATCGACCAGAAGGCCGCCGCAAAGGGCGTGCGCCCCGACAGCAGCACCCCCACCAGAATGACCAGCGGCACGACCGACAGCCAGCCGGCCTTGAGCACCTTCCAGGCATTGGGCAGTTCCTCGACCGACAGGCCGCGCAGGCCCAGCCGGCGCGCTTCCAGATGCACCTGCACCAGCACGCCGAAGAAATGCATGAAGGCCGGAACCAGCGCGGCGGTCAGGATGGTGGTCAGCGGCACGCCCAGATATTCGATCATCAGGAAGGCCACCGCCCCCATCACCGGCGGGGTGATCTGCCCGCCGGTCGAGGCAGCCGCCTCGACCGCCGCCGCGAAGTGGCGCGGATAGCCGATGCGGATCATCGCCGGAATGGTCAGCGCGCCAGTCGTCACCGTATTGGCGATGGACGAGCCCGAGATCGACCCCAGCAGCGCCGAGGACAGCACCGACACCTTGGCCGGCCCCCCCGCATAGCGCCCCGCCAGAGCCGAGGCCACGTCGATGAACAGCTGGCCAAGCCCGATGCGCGTCGCCATCACCCCGAACAGCACGAAGTGGAACACATAGGTCGCGATCACCCCAAGCGCGGTGCCATAGATGCCTTGCGAGGTCAGATAGAGATGGTTGACGATATTCGACCAGCTGGCCCCCGGATGCACCAGAATCCCAGGCATCGACTTGCCGAAATACGCATAGGCAATGAACAGGATCGCGATCACCGGCAACGGCCAGCCCATGGACCGGCGCACGGCCTCCAGCAGCACGATGATCAGGATGGTGCCCATGATGACGTCAATGGGCAGCGGATTGCCGACCCGAAAGGCCAGCTCGCTGTAGATCCACGGCACATACAGCGCGGCCACGAGGCCGGCGATGGCCAGCACCCAATCCCCCAGCGGCAGGCCAAAGGGCGCGGCAGGGCCCGGCAGGATGTCCTTGCGGCCAAAGGCGGCAAAGGACAGGAACACCAGCAAAAGCGTCACCCCAAGGTGAAAGCCCCGGTGCACGGTCGCCTGCGGAATGCCGAAACCCGCCGTGTAGAAGTGATAGCACGACAACAGGAACAGCACCGCCGCCGCGACCAGCGTCAGCGGCCAGGCCAGCACCCGGAACCGCAGTTCGGGGTCGAATTTTTCCTCGATGGCCTGAAGCTCGTCCGCCGACAGGTGCCGGACATCCTCGCCCCCGCCGGGCGTGCTGCGGTGGTCGGTCATTGCGCGTTTCCTGATCTGGGGTGCGAGAAAGGGGGCCGCGATACGCTCGCGGCCCCCCGATGTGTCCTGTTACCGGGGCCGATGCCCCGAAGGGCTCATTTCAGCAGGCCGGCTTCCTTGTAGAACTTTTCAGCGCCCGGATGCAGCGGAATGCCAATGCCGTTCAGCGCGCTTTCCTTGCGGATCATCTTGCCCTTGGCGTGGCCCGCGTCCAGCTGCTTGCGGGTGTTGTCATTCCACAGCGCCTTGGTGATGCCATAGATCAGATCTTCGGGCTGATCGGCACTGGTCACCCACTGGGCGCCGACCGACAGGGTCTTCACATCGTCCGGGTTGCCATCATAGGTGCCGCCCGGCACGGTGTCGGCTGCAAAGAACGTATAGGTCGCGCAGATCTTCGGGGCTTCCTCGCAGGAAATCGGCACCAGCTTGACCTCGTGCTGGCTGGCCAGTTCCGCAATCGCGCCGGCCGGATAGCCGCCGACAAAGAAGAACGCATCCATCGCGCCATCGCGCATCCGGTCGGCGGCCTGATCGGGCTTGAGGAATTCGGCCTGCACGTCCTTTTCCGACAGGCCATAGCCTTCAAGGATGATCCGCGCATCGACCAGCGTGCCCGAACCCGGCTCGTCCAGCGACACCTTCTTGCCTTTCAGATCCGCCACGCTGTTGATGCCCGATTTGGCGCTGGTCACCAGATGGATGCTTTCGGGGTAAAGGTTGGCGATGGCGCGCAGTTTCTCGACCGCGGGCTTGCCTTCCCAGATGCCGGTGCCAGTATAGGCCCAGGTCGCAACGTCCGATTGTGCGAAACCCGATTCCAGCGAGCCGCCGGCAATCGCGTTGATGTTGGCCACCGAGCCGTTCGCCGACAGCGCCGAGGCGATCAGCCCCGGAACCCCGCACGAGCCACCCGATTCGCACGGACGCGAGCCCGGCGGGTTCGAGATCGCATTCGCCAGAAGGCCGCCGATCGGGTAATAGGTGCCCGCCGTGCCGCCCGTGCCGATGCGGAAGAACGACATCTGCTGTGCGCTGGCAGCGCCCGCCACAAGGCTCAGGGCCAGTGCGGCGCCTGCGATGATCCGATTGTGCTTCATGGGTCTTCCTTTCCGGTGATTGGCTATCCGGTGATTTGACCAAAAGGTTAGACAGGGAAGCCCCAAGGTTCAAGCCGCGTTCCGCCTGCCCCGCTTGCGCCGGGCCGCCCGGCCTGCCAAGCACGGGCCTGACCTACAGGAGGAACCGCCATGACCGACCCGTCCCCCGTTCTCGTCACCCGCTCGGACAGCGGCATCACCCGGCTGGCGCTGAACGACCCCGAGCGCCGCAACGCCCTGTCCTTCGATCTGCGCCTCGCCCTGCTGGCTGCCCTGCGCACCGAGGCCGAGGCGCGCGAAACGCGTGTGCTGGTCATCACTGGCACCGGACCCGGGTTCTGCGCGGGCGGCGACATTTCCGCCATGGGGCAGGACCCCGCCCGCTCGGTCGAACGGCTGCGCATCCTGCACGACATCGCCCGCACGCTGGCCAGCTTTCCCAAGCCGGTGATCGCGGCGGTCAACGGCGCGGCCTTCGGGGCCGGCATGTCGCTGGCGCTGCTGGCCGATCATGTGATCGCGGCGCCGGGCACCAGGTTCGGCGCCTCGTTCGCCCGCATGGGGCTGGTGCCCGATACCGGCTTCCTGTGGTCGATCCAGCGCCGCACCAGCCGCGCCCGCGCCCTGCGCATGGCCATGACCGCCGAGGTGATCGCCGCCCCCGCCGCCCTTGCCGAAGGGCTGATCGACGAAGTGGCCGAGGATGTGACCGCCGCCGCCCTGGCCCGCGCGCAAACGCTGCTCTCGATCGCCCCCCTGCCCTTCGCCGCCGCCAAACGCGCCCTGGCCGAGGTTGATGGCCAGCTCGAGGCGCTTCTGGCCCGCGAACTGCAGGATCAGGGCCGCATGTTCCGCTCGGCCGACCATCTCGAGGCTGTTGCGGCCTTCCGCGAAAAGCGCGACCCCGCCTTCCGCGGCCACTAAGGCGCAGCGCCCCCCCTTCATCTGTCCCCAAATATCCTGGGGGCAGGTGCACCCTCACCACAGGCGCAACGGCAACAGGGGGCAAGGCCCCCTCGCACAACGGCCCTCAGGCCGCCTCGAACCGGATCGGCCGGCGCAGGAATTGCGTCGCCTTGGCCGAAACGCTGGCCGGATTGCCGGTGGTCAGGAATTTCGACTGCGTGCCGGACCCCAGGAATTGCGGCCGGCGGGCCAGATAGTCGGCCAGCGATTCGGCCACCAGGTTGGCCTGGCTGAACACCTTGACCTCGGGCCCCAGCGCCTCCTTGAAGGCGGCTTCCATCAGCGGGTAATGGGTGCAGCCCAGGATCGCCGCCTGCGGATGCGGCATCCGGCGCTTGAGCGCCTCGACATGGCTTTTCACCAGCGCCTCGGCGAGAATCTCGTCGCCCTGCTCGATCGCATCGACAAGCCCGCCGCAAGGCTGCGCCTCGACATCGACACCGATGGCGCGAAAGGCCAGCTCGCGCTGAAAGGCCCGGCTGGCCACCGTGGCCGGGGTGGCGAACAGCGCGACATTCTTCACCGCCACCTCGGTCGGCGGGGAATTGTCGCCCCATTGCCGTTCGGTCAGCGCCTCGATCAGCGGCACGAACACGCCCAGCACCCGCTTGTTCGGCGGCACCCAGGTTTCCTGCATCCGTTTCAGGGCTGCCGCGCTGGCGGTGTTGCAGGCCAGGATCACCAGATCGCACCCTTCGGCCCACAGCCGTTCCACCGCCGCACAGGTCAGGTTGAAGATGTCATCCGCCGTGCGCACCCCATAGGGCGCATGGGCATTGTCGCCCAGATAGACAAAGGGCACATCGGGCAGACGCCGGGCAACCGCGTCCAGAACCGTCAGACCACCCAGCCCCGAATCGAACACGCCGACTGCCATTTGACCCGCCTATCGCTTGTGATGGGCCTCGAATTCCAGGCCATGCCGGCCGGCATCGAGTCCCCGTGGCGCAAGCTCATAGGTCGAACGACGCAGAAAATCCATCATCGCCTTGCTGTCCCCGCGAAAAGCCGCAAGCTGCGCCGCAGAAATCGGCTGGCCGATCACCAGACGCACCGGCCGATCCACCCGCGCCCGGAATTCGCGCAGCAAAAGCGCCATGCGCAGATCGGCGTGCAGATGGCTGGCCAGCTGAAAAAGGCGCGAATTCTCGCCCTCAAACCAGATCGGAACGACAGTTGCGCCAGTGCGCGCGACCAGCCGGGCGGTAAAGCTGCGCCAGACCGGATCCATCGGCCGATCAAACGGCCGCGCAGCGGTCGAGACCGTGCCGCCCGGAAAGATCCCCAGCGCGCCGCCGGCCGACACCCAGTCCACCGCCTGCCCGCGCATGGCGATATTGGCCCGCTGGCCTTGCACCGTTTCGGAAAAATCGACCGGCAGCACGACCTGCCGCAGATCGGGCGCGCCGCGAAACACCTGATGGGCCAGGATGCGGAACTCGCCGCGCAGCGCCGACAGGATATGCCCCATCACCAACCCGTCCAGGATGCCATAGGGGTGGTTGGCGATCATCACCAGCGGCCCGCTTGTCGGCACATCGTCGAAGCTGCCCCCAAGCACCTCCAGGTGCAGGCCATAGCGGCGCATCATCTCGCGCCAGAAATCGCCGCCTCCGGCCAGCGTTCGTTCATAGCCCTGCGCCCGCCGCACCAGCGCACGGCGGCCGGTCATGTTCTCGACCGCGCGGATCAGCAGCCGCCCGGCAGGCGTGCGCGCCGTCGGCGCATAGGAGAGGTCGCGGGCGATCTGGGGCGGCGGGGCATAGGGGACAAGCGCGGTCATCGGGCGGGCTCCGGGCTGGGACGCTTTCGTCCTAGCGCCGGGCGGTGACGCTTTGACGACAGCGCCGCCGCATGTCAGGAAAGCGCCATGACGCCAGATCAGATCAACCTGCTGTTCATCACCATCGACCAGTTGCGCGCCGACGTGGTGGCGGGCGGGCTGCATGGCATCGTTCCCACCCCGTCGCTGGACCGGCTGCGGCGCGAGGGCGCCTGGTTCCATGACGCCCTGACCGCCGCCGTCCCGTGCGGGCCGGCGCGGGCCAGCCTGATGACCGGGCTGCATGCCTTCAACCATCGCGCCATCCGCAACGGGTCGCCCCTTGCGCGCCACCATGCGACGCTGGGCACCGAGCTGCGCCGGCTAGGACGCGAGCCGCTGTTGTTCGGCTATGGCGACATCGGCCCCGATCCGGGGGCGCATCACCCCTCTGACCCCGACATGGCCACCTACGAGCTACCCGCGCCGGGCTTTCGCGAGGTGGTGAACATGCGGTTCGAGGCGCCGATGGACTGGATCGCCCATTTGCGCCGCAGGGGATACCACCTGCCAGAGCCGCAGCCCGACCGCTGGTATGACCTGCACCGCTCGGTCGGCGGCGGGATCAGCGACCCGGCGCTGTATCGGGCCGAGGACAGCGACACCGCCTTTCTGACCGACCGTCTGATCGAGGCGCTGGACGCGCGCCGCGATGGGGTCTGGACGGCCCACGCCACCTATATCCGCCCGCATCCGCCCTTTGTCGCGCCGGCCCCGTGGAACCGGCTGGTCGATCCGGCGGCGGTGCCTTTGCCCCAGATGGCGGCGGTGGACCACCCGTTCCGCGCAGCCTGGTTTTCCGAACCCGCGGTGCGGGGGCTGTGGATGGGCTTCGATGGCGATGCCGCCGCCCTGACAGCGCCGCAGGTGGCCGAGATGCGCGCCGTCTATCTGGGGCTGGTGGCCGAGGTGGATCATCATCTTGGCCGGGTGCTGGACTGGCTGGATGCCCATGACCTGACCCGTCGCACGCTGGTGATCGTCATGGCCGATCATGGCGAGATGCTGGGCGATCAGGGCTATTGGGGCAAGGACACGGTGTTTCAGGCCGCGCACCGCGTGCCGATGATCGTCCGGGGGCCGGGGGTGGC
The DNA here is from genome assembly GCF_000429765.1 of Gemmobacter nectariphilus DSM 15620. Taxonomy (GTDB): domain Bacteria; phylum Pseudomonadota; class Alphaproteobacteria; order Rhodobacterales; family Rhodobacteraceae; genus Wagnerdoeblera; species Wagnerdoeblera nectariphila. The sequence goes on from NZ_AUCM01000010.1 coordinate 45,313, forward strand.
GGCGGGCCACTGTGTGGCGGGGCCGGTCTCGACCACCTCGGTCGCGCCGACCATCCTGACAGCGCTTGGCGGCGTGGTGCCGCCTGCGATGGACGGGGCGCCTTTGCAGCCCCTGCTGGCAGGTGGCCAGCCTGGGGACGAGGATTTCGCGCTTACGGAAATCGACCTTTCGCACCCGGTCCTGGGGACAAGATTCCAGCGCCACCTTGGACTTTCCGAACATGCCGCCAATGCCGCCATCCTGCGCGAGGCGCGCTGGACGCTGGTGCATTTCAACGGCGGGCTGGCGCCGATGCTGTTCGATCGCCAGGCCGATCCGGACGAGACCTGCGACCTTGCCGGCACACCGGGCGCCGAGGCCCAGATCGCGCGGCTGCGCTGCAAGATGCTGGATCACCGCATGGCGCGGGCGGACCGGCGCCTGACCGGCTGGAGCATCGGGGCCTGACGGCGTCGCGAGGGGAAGGGGCACGAGGGGGGCGCTGCCCCCATGGCAGGCGGGGCGCCACGTCCCGGTCTGGACAGCCCCCCGGGATATTTGGATCAAGGCGAAAGACAGGTGATGTCGGCCTTGCCAAGCGGGCGGCGGGCTGAGATCACAGCGCGATGGTCAAGGCAAACGGCTTCAAGGCGGCGCTGGCGGCGGGCCGGGCACAGATCGGGCTGTGGGTGGCGCTGGCAAGCGCCAATGTGACCGAGCTGCTGGGACATTGCGGCTATGACTGGCTGCTGATCGACGGCGAACATGCGGCCAACGATATTCCGCTGATGCAGGCGCAGTTGCAGGCCATGCAGTCGGGCGGCGCGCATCCGGTGGTGCGGGTGCCGGCGGGCGAGGTCTGGATGATCAAGCAGGTGCTGGACATCGGCGCGCAGACGGTTCTGGTGCCGATGATCGACACGGCCGAGCAGGCCGCCGAGATGGCCCGCGCCATGCGCTATCCGCCCGAGGGGATCCGCGGCATGGGGGCGGCGCTGGCCCGCGCCTCGCGCTTTGGCATGGATGGCGATTATGTCGCCAAGGCGAATGCGCAGGTCTGTCTGCTGGTGCAGGCCGAAAGCCGCAAGGCGCTGGAGAACCTCGAGGCGATCTGCGCGGTCGAGGGGGTGGACGGCGTGTTCATCGGCCCGGCCGATCTGTCGGCCGACATGGGCTTTCCGGGCAATTCCGGCGCGCCCGAGGTGCAGGCCGCCATCGCCGATGCCATCGCGCGGATCGTGGCCTGCGGCAAGGCTGCCGGCATTCTGGTCGGCGGGGCCGAGGCAGGCCAGCGCGCGCTGGCGCAAGGGGTGACCTTTGTCGCGGTCGGCAGCGATGTCGGTGTGCTGCGCCAAGGTGCCATGGCGCTGCGGGCCGCCGCGAGCGCGGAGTGATCCTGCGCGAGGCCGGGCCCGCGGATGCCGGGGCCATCGCGGCTTTTCACAATCGCATCTGGCACGAGACCTATGCCGCCCTTGCCCCGCCCGAGGCGATCGCCCGGCTGGACGAGGAGCATCGGCTGCGTCAATGGGGCCGTGCGCTGGCCTTGCCGCCACCGCAGGGCACGGTGCTGGCGGGAATTGGCGCGCGGATCGCCGGCCTGGTCAGCCTTGGCCCGCCGGATCATCCGTTGCACGGAGCGCGGGGCGCAATCGGGCATCTGTATGTCGATCGGGCAGCGCGCGGCACCGGCCTTGGCCGGAGGTTGTTGCTGCTGGCGCACGAGCGGTTGGCGGCGGCCGGGTTTCCCGGCGCGGCGCTTGCGGTGGTGCGTGGCAACCTTGCAGCACGCGGGTTCTATGCGGCCCTTGGGGGGACCGAGGCTGCAGGATTCGCCGATCCGGGGCCGCTGTGGAGATCCGACAATCTGCTGATCACATGGGATTTCACACCGCCCGGTCCATTGCCGTCGAGCCGCTGATCCCGAAGACCGGCGCCAACAGCCGCAGGCGCTGATGGCCCACCGCGCCAAAGCCCAGCCGTTCATACAGCGCCCTTGCGCGCGGGTTCTGGTCGGCCACGTCCAGCCGCAGCCGGCTATAGCCGCGCGCCCGCGCCTCGGCCGCCAGCGCCTCGACCAGGGCCGAGCCGATGCCCTGCCCGCGCCAGTCGGGATCGACCGCCAGCCCGTCGATCAGGAAGCGCGCATTATCGGTATCGCCGGCCAGCCCGCGCAGAACCGCGGACCGCCACAGGCTGCCCCAGCCGCCATAGATCGCCGCCAGATTGGGCCGGCTGAGCGCGATGAACCCGCCCTCGGGGCTGCGAAAGCCGCCGACCCCGACCACCCGCGCCTGATCGCGGGTGACGGCGACCAGCGCATGATCGGGCCGCGCGGCCAGCGACAGCAGCGCCATGGCCCGCCGGTCAGGACCAAGCAGGCGGCCCAGCTTGGCGCCAAAGGCCTGCCAATAGAGCCGCGCCGCCTGGTCGGCGGCCGGGGCCGGCAGGCTGTCGAGACGCCGGATCATGCAGATGCGGTTTGCCAAAATCCCCGGGTCCATCCCATTGCCCTTGTTCGCAGGATTGCCTAATCCGGGCGGGCAGGTCCAGCCCCGGGGGCAACGCGCGATGACTGCCGAAGTTTCCAGGAACCGCCGCAAGGCGCTGCTGCGCGGCATGATGTTCAGCGCGCCGTTTTTGCTGGTGATCGTGCCTTTTGCGCTGTTGTTCGGCGTGGTGGCCACCGGCGCCGGGCTGAACATTGCCCAGGTGATGGGCTTTTCGCTGGCGGTCTTTGCCGGGGCGGCCCAGTTCAGCGCGTTGCAGCTGATGCAGGAACAGGCGCCGACGCTGGTGGTGTTGGCGACCTCGCTGGCGGTCAACCTGCGGATGGGGATGTATTCGGCGGCGCTGACGCCCTCGCTTGGGGCGCTGCCATTGGGAACGCGCGCGCTGGTCGCGTTCTTTCTGGTCGATCAGTCCTATGCGGCCTCGGTGGTCGAGTTTGAAAAACGCCCGCACCTGACCCCGGCCGAGCGGCTGGCCTTTTTCGCCGGCACCGTGCTGCCGATCGCGCCCGCCTGGTATGTCGCCACCTGGGTCGGCGCGGTGGTGGGCACGCAGATTCCGCCGGACTATCCGCTGGATTTCGCGCTGCCGATCACCTTCATCGCCATGATCGCGCCCATGCTGCGATCCATACCGCATCTGGCGGCGGCGCTGGTTTCGGTTGTCGGCACGCTGGCCTTGTCCTGGATGCCCTATTCTACCGGCGTTCTGGTCGCCGCGCTGGCCGCCATGCTGACCGGCGCCATGGTGGAACTTCTGATCGGGAAACGCGCATGAGCGGTTACAGCGAGCTGCAAATCTGGCTGATCATCCTGGCGCTGGGGATCGGCACCTTCCTAATCCGCTTTTCGTTCCTTGGCGTCGTGGGCAACCGCGACCTGCCGCCTTTTGTGCTGCGGCTGCTGCGCTATACGGCGGTGGCGGTCATTCCGGGGCTGGTGGCCCCGCTGGTCGCCTGGCCTGCGGCCACTGGCGGCCAGGCGGATCCTGTGCGCATAAGTGCGGCCGCCGTGGCGCTTGGGCTGGGCGTGATGTTTCGCAATGTGCTGCTGTCGATCTGCGCAGGCGCGGCAACCCTGATCGCCGCGCAACTCCTGCTGGGCTGATGGCCTAGCTGCCGGGCCGCTGGTTCATCGCGGCCACGATCACCGGCGACATCTTCGGCTCGCGCGTCGGATCGGCCTCGTCGGGCGTGCCGAATTCCACGCGTGTCTGAACGCCGGGCAAGGACGCAAAGGATTCCATCAGGCTGCGCGGGAACATCGTGCTGCGCACCGATTCAAACCCCGGAACCTGCTGCAAGATCCCCGACGTGGCCGAGGCGCAGAACGCATCCGGCACCGGACCGTTCGCCTTGACCAGTTGCAGCGCACGTTCCGCCGCCTCGGGCGAGACTGCGACGCGCTGGATCACCGCATGATAGGGGCCATGCGACTGAAAGGCGAAGTAGCTGGCCTGCGCCTGCGGCGTGAAGCCATAGCGCACATCGTGCCGTTCCGGGGCGACCGGGCTGTCCCAGTTCCCTGCCGGATCGAACAGCACGCGCTCCGATCCGTTGATGATCAGCGCGCTATGCGCCCCTTCGCCCGATCTGTCGTTGATCGAGGTCAGCAACATCAGTTCCGCCTGCCCGCCGGGTGCGTAGCGCGCGGCTTGCACAGCCTCGTCGGGGGCCCAGATCTGCTCTGCCCCGCACCCCGAAAGGGTCACGGCGACGGCGGTTGCGGCGATACCCCGGATCATCGGGCGATCAGGCGTTTGCCAGGGCCATGAAGACCAGCACGCAGATCACGATACCGACGACCCAGGTCGTCATGCGGACGAATCCTGCAAAGGTCTGTTCCTGCGCACGGATATTCATGCTGCCATGCTTGTGTTCGGCGTGATCGGCCATGCCTCGGGCTCCCTGTTTCGCGTTGCAGGCAAGGTCTAGCCGATTCATCCGGCGCTGTCACGGGGGACCGGCCGGCAACCGGGCCGGGTGTGGCACGGCGGCCCCGCCGGGCACAGGCGTCAGGCGGCCGGGCCTTCGTCCAGGCGAAACCCGATCCGGCGCGGCGGTTCTTCGGGCGGCGATTCCTTGCGCACGGCCCGCAGCATCACGTTCAGCTGGCTGACATGCTGGATCAGCTGGGTGCGGGCGCCATCTTCGCCCTGGCCGTAAAAGGTCAGGATATCGGGGTCGAAAAAGCCCAGCCCCTCGATCCGCAGCACGCCAGCATCCGACCCGGCAAAGCCAAGCGCGACCTCGTGCTGGGCGTCCAGCTGGCTTTCGAAATTGCGCAGATACAGCAGCACCCGCTCATAGGCCCAGCGGGCCGGGCTTTTCGCCTCGGGCGGCTCGCGGGTCAGCGCCTCGGGCAACGGTTCCTGCTCGACCGTGGGGGCGGCACCGGGCACGGGCGGGGCACAGCGGGCCAGCCCGCGCATCGCGTCAAGCGCCGACGCCTCGTGGACCTCGGCCGAAGTCAGGATGTCGTCGCCGTTCACCTGTCGACCCTTTGCCAAAGCCAGACGTCATTCTCGCCGCGCCAGCGGCGGACCTCGCCCAGTTTCAGCAAATGGTTCAGGTGGGCAACCGATTCGACCATCGCCAGCCCATAGGCATCGCCCGAAATCTCGCGCCCGAACAACGGGACAAAGCACTGGCAGGCGGTGCGCGGCTGCGCCAGATGGGCGCGCAACCGATCAAGCGCGCCATGGTGGTTATCGACCATCTGCCGCAGACGGTGCGGCAACCCCTTGAACGGCAGCTTGTGACCCGGCAGCACCAGTTGGCGTTCGCTCACATGGGGTTCCAGCCGCGCACAGGCGGCCATCCATTCGCTGAGCGGATCGGCCAGCGGTTCAGAGGCGTGAACACCGATATTGGCCGAAATCCCTGGCAGGATCTGATCGCCGCCGATCACCAGATCGCCGCCCACCTCCCAGAAGGTCGCATGTTCGGGGGCATGGCCATCGCCCATGCGGATGATCCAGTCGCGCCCGCCCATGCGGATGCGGTCCCCCTCGACGATGCGGGTATAGCCCAGCGGCAAGGGCGCCACGACATCGGCAAAGTTATAGGGCCGCGCGGTGACGCGTTTCGCATAGACCTCGGGCGCCATGCCGGCCCCGCGCCAATAGGCCAGCGTTTCAGGCGCGGGCCGCTCTTCGACATCCAGCACCAGCATGCGGGCGTAAAGCCAGGCGGTGCGGGTGGTGATCAGCTCGGCCCCCTGTTGCTGGAACCAGCCGGCAAGGCCGATGTGGTCAGGGTGGTGATGCGTCACCACCACCCGCCGCACCGGACGATAGCCCAAAGGCCCTGCCAGCAGCGCATCCCAGGTCTTGCGGCAGATGTCGATGTCGGCGCCCGTATCCACCAGCGTCCATCCGTCCCCGTCGTCCAGCGCATAGACATTCACATGGTCCAGCGCCCAGGGCAGCGGAATGCGCATCCACAGCACGCCCTCGGCCACTTCGGTCGCGGTGCCTGGCGCGGGCGCATCGGGAAACGGAAAGCGGATCTGGGCCGCCGACAGATCGGTCACGCTGCAAGGTCCTCCGGGCTGAGGGCATAAAGCGATGCCGCGCCGTCCCGCATTTCCGCAAGCAGGGCGCCATGCTGGGGCAACTGGCGGCGGATGTAGACATGTGCCAGCGTCGCGCGGGCGCCCGTGCCGCCTTCGGCCAGCGCCGCGCGCAGGTGGAAATGCGCCCCCAGCACCAGCGCAAAGGCCCGCAGATAGGCGACCGACCCGGCCAGCCGGTCCACCATGTCCTGCGCGACCAGCGATTCGGTGCCTTCGCGCAGCGATTCCGCGGCCGACCACACCTCGCCTGCCAGATCGGGCAACAGGCCGCGCGCGGCCTCGGCGCCGTCCTGCACCTCTTGGAGCAGGCGCAGGGCCGCTTCGCCCCCGTCCATCATCTTGCGGCCCACAAGGTCGGCAGCCTGAATGCCGTTGGTGCCTTCATAGATCGCCGTCACCCGCACATCGCGCAGATATTGCGCCGCGCCGGTTTCCTCGATGAAGCCCATCCCGCCATGGATCTGGATGCCGGTCTGCGCAACCGAAATGCCGGTGTCGGTGCCATAGGCCTTGGTGATCGGCGTCAGCAGCGCCGCGCGGGCCGACCATTCGGCATCGCCCGTGGCGCGGGCCATGTCGATCGCCACGGCATTGGCCAGCGCGATGGCGCGGGCGGCAAACAGTTCCGACTTCATCCCGGCCAGCATCCGGCGCACGTCGGGGTGATCGACGATGGCCCCCGTGGTCCCTGCTGCGGGCTTGCCCTGCTTGCGATCCAGCGCATAGGCCAGCGCGTGCTGATAGGCGCCTTCGGCCGCCGAAATGCCCTGAATGCCCACGCCCAGCCGGGCGTTGTTCATCATGGTGAACATGGCGGCAAGGCCCTTGTGCGGCTCGCCGACCAGCCAGCCGGTGGCGCCGTCATACTGCATCACCGCCGTCGGGCTGCCATGCAGGCCCATCTTGTGTTCCAGGCTGACGACGCGCAGCGCGTTCGGCTGGCCCGGGTTGCCGTTTTCATCCGGGATCAGCTTGGGCACCAGGAACAGGCTGATGCCCCGCGTGCCGGGCGCCGCATCGGGCAGGCGCGCCAGCACCAGATGGCAGACATTGCCGCCAAAGTCGTGATCGCCCCAGCTGATGAAGATCTTCTGCCCCGTCACCGCATAGGTGCCATCGCCATTCGGCTCTGCCTTGCTGCGCAGCGCGCCCACGTCCGACCCGGCCGAGGGCTCGGTCAGGTTCATCGTGCCGGTCCATTCGCCGGAAATCAGCTTCGGCAGATACAGCGCCTGCAGTTCCGGACTGGCATGATGTTCCAGCGCCTCGATCTGGCCCTGGGTCAGCAGCGGGTTCAGCTGCAGCGCAAGGCAGGCCGCGCCCATCATGTCGTTGACGCACGAGGTCACGGCAATCGGCAGGCCCATCCCGCCATGATCGGTCCCGGCCGACAACGCCACCCAGCCGCCTTCGGCAATCTGGGCATAGGCTTCGGCAAAGCCGGGGGTGGTGCGCACGATGCCGTTCTCCAGCCTGGCGCCCTGCAGGTCGGCGGGGCGCTGCAACGGGGCCATCACCTCGTCGCACAGCTTGCCTGCGCCGGTCAGGATCGCCTCGACCGTATCGGGGGTCGCCTCGGCAAACAGATCGGTCGCGGCGACCTGCGAGAAGCCGACGACATGGTCGAGCATGAAGCGGTATTCGGTGACTGGGGCACGAAAGGGCATGGTTCCTCCGATTGGCTGACGCCTTGCAGGCGCGCCCGCTCTGTGGCACGGGACTTTTGCGCGAATGTTACCGCCTGCCCGCGCGCCCGCAACCGATACGCCGCGTCAGATATGAACACCACCCTTCGATTGAGCCCGGATGCCGCCGGCATCGCGCGCGCCGCCGCCCTGTTGCGGGCCGGCGCCCTTGTGGCCTTTCCGACCGAAACGGTCTACGGGCTGGGCGGGGCGGCGACAATCGATGCGGCCGTGCGCGGGATCTACGAGGCTAAGGGGCGGCCGGGCCATAACCCGCTGATCGTGCATGTGCCCGATCTGGCAGCGGCCGAACGGCTGGCGGTGTTCGACGATCAGGCCCGCGCCCTGGCCCGGGCCTTCTGGCCCGGCCCGCTGACTTTGGTGCTGCCCCTGAGGACAGGGGCGGGCCTGTCGCCGCGCATCACCGCTGGCCACCCGACCGTGGCGATCCGTGTGCCGGCCCATCCCCTTGCGCAGGCACTGCTGCGCGAAACCGGGCTGCCGGTCGCGGCGCCTTCGGCCAATCCTTCGGGCAAGATCAGCCCAACGACGGCAGATCACGTGCTGGACGGGCTGTCGGGTCGCATTGCCGCAGTGCTTGATGGCGGGCCCTGCGCAGTCGGGGTGGAATCCACCATCCTGGCGCCTGGCACCCCGCCCCGCCTGCTGCGCCCCGGCGGGGTGACGGCCGAGGATCTGGCGCGCGTTCTTGGCACCTTGCCCATCCGCCCCGAAGATGCCGCCCGTCCCGAGGCGCCCGGCCAGCTGGCGTCGCATTACGCCCCCGAAGCGGCTGTGCGCCTGAACGCCACAGCCCCGCAAACGGGCGAGATCTGGGTGGGCTTCGGCCCCTGCGCCGGCGCCGCCCTGTCGCTCTCGGAAAGCGGCAATCTGGACGAGGCCGCCGCGCGCCTGTTCGACGTGCTGCGCCGCGCTGACCGCCTGGCCGGCCCCGGCGGACGCATCGCCATAGCGCCGGTGCCGATGACCGGCCTTGGCCTTGCCATCAACGACCGCCTCGGCCGCGCCGCCGCGCCCCGGCCCTGACCCCCATTCTTTCGCCTTGATCCAAATATCCTCGGGGGGTGAGGTCCGGCTTGCCGGACC
>NZ_AUCM01000010.1:54180-190726 GCF_000429765.1 Gemmobacter nectariphilus DSM 15620
CCTCTTGGCCTCTCGGCCAATTCACCCCCCGAGGATATTTGGATCAAGGCGAAAAGCCCCGCACGCGCGTGCGGGAGAGGACCCGATCAGCCGAGGCCCGCGATGATGGCGCGCAAGGTCTCCAGCCCCTCGCCCTTTTCCGACGAGGTGACCACGATCTCGGGAAAGGCGGCCGGGTGTTTGGCCAATGCGCCCTGAACCTGGGCAATGGTCGCCTCGCGGGTGGCAAGGTTGACCTTGTCGGCCTTGGTCAGCACCACCTGGAAGGTGACGGCGGATTTGTCGAGCAGGGTCAGGATCTCCTGGTCTACCGCCTTGATGCCATGGCGCATGTCGACCAGCACGAAGACCCGGCGCAGCGTGGCGCGGCCTGCCAGATACTGTTTCAGCAGCGCCTGCCATTTCGCCACCACGGCGACCGGCGCCTCGGCATAGCCATAGCCCGGAAGGTCGACCATGTAGAAGGCCTCGCCGAGGGCAAAATAGTTGATCTCTTGCGTGCGGCCCGGCGTGTTCGAGGCACGCGCCAGCGACTTGCGCCCGGTCAGCGCATTGATCAGGCTGGACTTGCCCACGTTCGAGCGGCCGGCAAAGCAGAATTCCACCCGGTCGGCCGGGGGCAGGCCGGGCATCGCCACCACGCCCTTGACGAAATCGACCGGCCCCGCGAACAGCAGGCGGCCCTTTTCGCGGGCGAAATCTTCGGGCTCTTCGGCCAGCGGAAAAGTCAGGCTCATGCAAGCACCTCATCGCCAAGGGCGATCGTGCCGCCCGTGATCACCTCGGCATAGACGCCGAAATCCTGATGGCCCCAGCCCGATTGCAGCGCGGCCAGCGTATCGCCCGCGACATGCCCGGTTGCCGGATCGACGGTCGTCGCCTTGCAGCGGGTGATCCGCTCGCGCACGAGCAGCCGCACCGGGCCAATGGCAATCTCTTGTCCCACCAGATCGAATTCCTGCCAGGGCTGCCAGCCCCGCACCCAAAGGTTGCCGCGAAAGCGGTGGGGCGACAGGTCGATCCCCATCCGCGCGGCCAGATCGTCCAGCGTGTCCAGCGACAGGACCGAGACCGAGGGCCAGGCGCTGTCGGTGAGCGGCTGGCTGGCGGTGACGATCCGTTCGGGCCGGGCGCGCCCCTGCGGGTTCAGCGGGCGCAGCCAGTCGAGCGCGCGGGCCATCGCGGCCTCATCGCCCAGCCGAAAGGTGATCTCGCCTTGTGCGGGGTGGCGCAGGGTCAGATCGCCCGTCGCCTCGTCCAGCCGGCTTTCCAGCGCCATGAGCTCGGGCGCCTTGGCGCCGCGGGCGAAATTGGCACAGCGGCTCCAGCCGCCCTCGGGGTCCAGCCGCGCCGCATCATGCGCCACGGCCCAGACCCGGTCCCAGGGCAGTGCCTGCCCCCCGGAAAGGCGAACGGACGCGAGTTCCTCGCGTCCGTGGCCTTTCAGGGGATGGCGGCAGATGATCTCCAGCCGTGCCGTCATTTCTTCCTGGCCTTGTCCGGCGTCTTGGCCGGTTCTGCCTTGGGCTTGCGCTTCACGCTGGCCTTGATGTTGCCGAAGATGTCCGGCCGGTGCCCGTGGCTGCGCATGATGGCATATTGCTGGGTGAAGGTGATCAGGTTGTTGGTGATCCAGTAGACGACCAGACCGCTGGCAAACCCGCCCAGGATGAACATGAACACCCAGGGCATCCAGGCAAAGACCTGCGCCTGCACCGGATCGGCGGGGGCCGGGTTCAGCTTCTGCTGCAGCCACATGGTGATGCCCAGCAGGATCGGCAGCACGCCGATGAAGACCATCGCCAGCATGGTGCCATGCGCCGGCGCCGCCCAGGGCAGCAGGCCGAACAGGTTGAACAGCGACGTCGGGTCGGGCGAGGACAGATCCTGGAACACGCCAAAGAACGGGGCGTGGCGCAGTTCGATCGTGACGAAGATCACCTTGTAGAGGCTGAAAAAGATCGGGATCTGCAGCAGGATCGGCAGGCACCCGGCGGCCGGGTTCACCTTCTTGTCCCGATACAGCTTCATCATCTCTTGCTGCATCTTCTGGCGGTCGTCGCCCACGCGTTCCTTCAGCGCCTCCATCTCGGGCTGAAGTTCCTTCATCCGCGCCATGCTGACGTAGGACTTGTAGGCCAGCGGCAGCACCAGCGCCTTGAGCAGGAAGGTCAGCGCGATGATGGCGATGCCCATGTTGCCGATCACGGCATGCAGCCAGTGCAGGACGGTGAAGATCGGTTTCGTCAGGAAGAAGAACCAGCCCCAGTCGATCGCATCGACCAGCCCCTGAACCGGCTGCATCGCCGGATCGACCTTGGCGCCGAACAGGCGCTGCACGAAGCCCGGGTTGTTTTCATAGTGCTGCAGCAGCGCCCATTCCTTGGCGCCTGCGAACAGGCGGCTGTCGACGCTGGCCGTCTCGCCCGGCGCAACCGAGACGGTCGCCATGCGGGTTTCGGTCTGCCACACGTCGCGGGCGGGGAAATACTTCTGGACGGCCTTGAAGGCAGTGCCCGACGACGGCACCAGCATGGTCATCCAGTATTTGTCGCCAAAGCCCAGCCAGCCGGTGCTGGCCGCATCGACCGACACCATTGGCACACCTTCGGTGGCCGAAACGGCAGCGTCCTGGATGTCCTTGTAGTCCATCTCGGTCAGACGGCCATCGACCATCTGGATGGTGCCTTCATGGCTGATGAAGAACTTCTGCAGATCGGGCGGCAGACCATGGCGCGCGACCTGGCCATAGGGCGCCAGCCGCACCGCCTCGGTGCCCGTGTTCGTCACCGACTGGGTGATGGTGAACATGAAGTCCCGGTCCACCGCGATGGTGCGGCGGAAGGTCAGCCCCTTGCCGTTGGCCCATTCCAGCACAACCGGCTTGCCAGGCGCCAGCGTATCGCCCTGGGCCACCGACCAGACGGTGTTCGGCCCCGGCACATCGCCATCGGCCAGCGCGCCGCCGGGGGCCCAGCCATAGACGGCGTAATAGGCATTCGCCCCGCCCATCGGGCGCAGCAGCCGCACGATGTCGGAATCGGCCGCCGTGGTCTGGCGATAGTCGCGCAGGCTCAGGTCATCCAGCCGCCCGCCGGTCAGCGCGATCGAGCCGACAAGGCGCGGCGTGTCCACCGCGATCCGGGCCGTTTCGGGCACGGGCTCGGCCGCGGCTGCCGGAGCGGCGGCTCCGGGCACGGCAGCGGCCGGCGCGGTCTGGGTCACTGCGGCGACCGGGGCGTTCGGATCCACCGCCGGTTCTTCGGGCGGAAACAGCACGAACCACACGAGGATCACGAGGAAGCTCAGCGCCGTCGCCAGAATGAGGTTCTTGTTCTGATCGTTCATGATGGGGGGGCCACCTGCATTACGGGTCAGCGCGCTTCAACAGAACGGGGACCGAAAGGTCAAGCACAAACGCCTTTCGGGGCGATAACAACCTTGGCGAGGCCAGCCTGCGAAGGCCGGCCCAAGGCATGGTCCGGCGCCTGCGCACGGGGGGCATCCTTGCCGCGCCGCGCCTGCCGGACAAGGGGCCACGGCGCTATCGCCTTGGCCACAGGGCGCGTCCTTGCGCCGCTCAGACCGGGTGGAAGCCGCCGCGCTCGGGGTCGTATTGCTCGAGCGTGCCTTCGCCCGTCGAGGTCCACAGCCCATGCAACGTCAGTTCCTCGGATTCGACGGCCGCCCGCACAAAGGGGAAGGTCATCAGGTTTTCCAGGCTGACCAGAACGGCCTCCTTCTCCAGCGCCGAAAGCTGGTCAGGCGCGGGCAGCTGCACCACCCGCTCGTAGCCGGGGCGCAGGATGTCCATCCAGCGCCCGACGAAGCTGGATTTTTCCTCCAGCGCCGGGGCATGGCCGCTGCACATGTCATGGCAGCCCTTGACCCCGCCGCAATTGGCATGGCCCAGCACCACGACATGCGCCACCTTCAGCGCCGTCACGGCATATTCCACTGCGGCCGAGGTGCCATGCGGCTCGCCGTCGGCCTGATAGGGCGGCACCAGATTGGCGATGTTGCGGTGAATGAAGAACTCGCCCTCATCCGCGCCAAAGATCGAGGTGACATGCACCCGGCTGTCGCAGCAGGAAATCACCATGGCGCGCGGATGCTGTCCGCCCGTCGCCAGCTTTCGGTACCACGCCTTGTTGTCCTGCCAGGTGGTCGCGCGCCATCCGTGAAAGCGTTGGACGAGATAGCTGGGAAGCGGACGTGCCAGGTTCATCTGCGGTCTCTCCTTGAGTTGCGCACGACATAGGCCGCCGGCCATGAAAATTCGAGCGATTTTTGCAATCCACCGCAACGGTTTCTTCAGCACACCAGGCGCAGCCTCCCGCCCGGGTGAACGGGATGGATGTGGAGGGTGCCATGGCTGGAATGGTCATGTATCTGTGCCCGCGCGAACGGATCTGGCTGGATCCGTCGCGCATCGGGCTATTGTATGCCGAACTTGGCGGGGCCGAGGTTCAGGCACTGCTGGACCGGGCGATGGCCGAGCTGGCCAGCGTCCATGAAGATCTGAGCCTGCAATATGCGGCCCGCGATCTGGACGGATTCGCGCGAAGTCTGCGCCGGATGCGGCGGATCGCGGATCACCTCGGGCTGACCACCGTCGCGCGCATCGCCTGCGACGTGACGGAATGCCTGGACCGCAGCGACCCGACCGCGCTGGCCGCGACCTGGGCGCGCCTGTCGCGCAGCGCCGATCAGGCACGCCTTGGCAACTGGACCAGCCCCTGACCCCGGCGAATCGGCCCTCCTTTCGCCTTGATCCAAATATCCTCGGGGGTGAATGGCCCGGCACGGGCCAGAGGGGGCAGAAGGCCCCCTTGCGATCGCCGTTTGCGCAGCGTTGGGCAAAAGGGGGGCTGTCTGCCCCCCTCGGACCGGCACGCCGGTCCTCACCCCCCGAGGATATTTGGATCAAGGCGAAAGACCGGACCTGACGCGCTCATCCGCCGCCCCTTGCGGCTGCCGATCAGCGGGATAGGCTGGGGCTTCCAGGAGGAACCGCCATGACCGATCCGCGCCGCCTTGCCTTTGCGCCTGCCGATGCCAATGCCCTGCCACTGCATGTCGTGCATCAGGAAGACGCCCCCGCCTTTCTGGCCGCCCGCCCGCCTGCGGTGCGGGCCTGGCTCGAGGTGCAGGGCTGGTCGGGGGCGGCGGGCGATCCGGTGGTGTTGCCGGGGGTCAATGGCTCGGTCGCGGGGGCGGTGATCGGGCTCGGCGATGCGTCAGCGCGGGCGCGCAGCCGTTTTACGCTTGCCCGGGCGGCTGCAAAGCTGCCCGAAGGCAGCTGGGTTCTGCATGGCGAATTGTCACCGGCCGAGCGGGACGAGGCCGCGCTTGGCTGGTTGCTGGCCGGCTACCGCTTTGACCGCTACCGCGCCGCCAAACCGCCGCGCGCGCGGCTGGTCGCGCCCAAGGGCTGTGATGCCCACCGGCTGGAAATCATCGCCAATGCCGAGGCGCTGACCCGCGATCTGATCAATACCCCGGCGGCCGACATGGGCCCCGATGAGCTGGAGGCCGCCGTTCAGGCGCTGGCCAGCCGGCATGGCGCGCAGCTGGAGGTGATCGGCGGCGGGGATCTGCTGACGCGCAATTTTCCGATGATCCATGCCGTCGGCCGTGCCAGTGCCCGCGCGCCGCGGCTGCTGGACCTGCGCTGGGGCACAACGGGGCCGATGGTCACGCTGGTTGGCAAGGGGGTCTGTTTCGACACCGGGGGCCTTGATCTCAAGCCGTCGGCCGGGATGCTGCTGATGAAAAAGGACATGGGCGGCGCGGCAACCGTGATCGGGCTGGCCGAGATGATCATGGCAGCGCGCTTGCCGGTGCGGCTGCGGGTGCTGATCCCGGCGGTCGAGAATGCCGTTTCCGGCAATGCCATGCGCCCGCGCGACATTCTGACCAGCCGCAAGGGCCTGACGGTCGAGGTGAACAACACCGATGCCGAAGGGCGCCTGGTGCTGGCCGATGCGCTGAGCTATGCCTGCGAGGAAAAGCCAGATCTGCTGGTCTCGATGGCGACGCTGACGGGGGCGGCGCGGGTGGCGCTTGGCCCCGATCTGCCGCCCTATTACACCGATGACGCATCGCTTGCGCAGGCGCTGGACCATGCCGCGCAGCAGGTGCGCGATCCGCTGTGGCGGATGCCGTTCTGGGATCCCTATGAGCCGCAGATCGAACCCGGGATCGCGGATCTGGACAATGCGCCTTCGGGCGGGATGGCGGGGTCGATCACTGCCGCGCTGTTCCTGCGCCGCTTTGCCGAGGCGCCGCGCTATGTGCATTTCGACCTATATTGTCACCAGATCGCCGATGCCCCTGCCCGTCCCAAGGGTGGCGTTGGCCAAGGGGCACGGGCGCTGTTCGCCGCGCTGCCCACCATGCTGGAGATCTGAGCGATGGATCGGCGCACCACCCCGTTTTCCGGCCGCGTTGCCCATAGCTCGCTCAAGGGCCGGGTCGAGGCCTCGAGCTTCACCGATGGCACGCCGGCCCGCGTGATCCTGCCGCTGGCCGATCTGAACCGCAGTCCCGGCGGCGCCCGCGACCGGCAGGTGCTATGGGGCGAGCGGGTGCTGGTCATCGAGCGGCGCGAGGGCGAGGCCTTTGTCATGGCGGACAAGGACGGCTATTGCGGCTGGATCGCCGATGCCGCGCTTGGCCCGGACCATCCGGTGACCCACCGCGTCAACAGCCTGTTCAGCCAGCTTTACCCCGAGCCCCGCGTTCAGGCGCGCGAGTTGCAGACCTTGCCCTTCGGCGCGCAAATCCGGGTGCTGTCGGTGGGCGGCAAGTTCGTGGAAACGCCGCATGGCTTCGTGCCGCTGGCCCATCTGCGGCCGCTGGCGCAGCATGACCATGATCCGGTGGCGGTGGCCGAGCGGTTTCTGGGCGTGCCCTATCTGTGGGGCTGCAACAGTGCGGCTGGGCTGGACTGTTCCGGTCTGGCCCAGGCCGCAATGCTGGCCTGCGGCATCCCCTGCCCTGGCGACAGCGACCTTCAGGCGGCTGCCGGCACCCCCGTGCCCGACACCGCCCCGGTGCATCGCGGCGATCTGGTGTTCTGGAAGGGCCATGTCGCCATCGTCTCGGGCCCCGACGAGATCATCCACGCGACCGCCGCCTTCATGTCGGTGGTGCGCGAGCCGCTGTCGACCGCGACCGCCCGCATCCTGGCACAAGGCGGCGGGCCGGTGACCCACCGCCGCCGGCTGCGCTAAAGCCCGCGCAGCCAGCCGCGCAGGATGCGTTCCAGCTTGGCCGCGCCCACCGGGGCGCTGGCCTTGGTATGTTCGTGGCTGATATGCTCGCTGCTCATGCCGGCGGCCATGTTGGTGATGACCGACACCGCCGCACAGCGCAGGCCATAGAAGCGGGCAAGGATCACCTCGGGCACCGTCGACATGCCGACGGCATCGGCGCCCAGGATCTTCAACATGCGAATCTCGGCCGGGGTTTCGAAGTTCGGGCCGGAATACCAGGCATAGACGCCCTCGTTCAGCGCGATCCCCTCGGCAACCGCCGCAGCCCGCAGGCCCGCGCGGATCTCGGGGTCATAGGCGTTGGTCAGGTTGACGAACCGGGCATCCGTCGGCTCGCCGATCAAGGGCGAGCGGCCGGAATAGTTGATGTGATCGGCGATCAGCATCAGCGCGCCAGGCGGGTTTTCCGGCAGGAACGATCCGGCCGCATTGGTCAGGATCAGCGTGTCGGCACCAAGACCCTTGAGCACCTCGATCGGCAGGCGCATCGCATCGGCGCGGCCTTCCTCGTAGTAATGCGCCCGCCCGCCGAAGACCGCGACCGGCACGCCCTCGAGCGTGCCGACGACCAGCTTGCGGGTATGGCCCGACACGCCCGCATGGGGAAACCCCGGCAGATCGTCATAGTCGATGGCGACACCGTCCACCGCCTCGGTCAGATGGCCAAGGCCCGAGCCAAGGATCAGCCCGATGCGGACCTTGGCCCCCCCGGTGCGGGCATTGATGATGGAAAGGGCCTCGGTCGCACTCATGCGGCGTCTCCTGCTGTTTGTGTCGTTCTACGCCATGGCAGGGGCTTTGCCAGCCCCCTGCGCGGGCGCCGATGACGGGCGGCGGATCGGATCGGCCAGCAGGCGCAGCCCGTTCAGCACCACCAGCACGGTGCCGCCTTCGTGCCCGATCACCGCAAGCGGCAGCGGCAGATCCCAAAACAGCGCGCCCGAGACCAGCACCACCATTGCCCCCAGCGCAAAGACCAGGTTCTGGCGGATGATCGTCGCAGTGCGGCGGGCCAGGCGGTGGGCCTCGGCCAGGCGGGTCATGTCCTCGGACATCAGCGCAACGCCTGCGGCCTGCAAGGCCACATCCGATCCCGCCGCGCCCATGGCGATGCCGACATCGGCCCGGGCCAGCGCCGCCGCATCGTTCACCCCGTCGCCCACATAGGCGACGCGCCCGTCTGCGGTCATCGACGCGATCAGCTCCACCTTGTCGGCCGGCATCAGATCGGCGTGGATTTCATCCTCGCGCAGGCCCAGTTCGGCGCCAATGCGTTCCGCCACCGGGCGCCGGTCGCCCGTCATCATGGCCAGGGTATGAACCCCGCCCTGCCGCAGCTGCGCCAGCCCCTGACGCGACGAGGTGCGCGGCCGATCCGCGACAGCGGCGGCGCCGATCACCCGGGCGCCCCGCCCCAGCCAGACCACGGTTTCCGACGCCTCGTCAAAGCCGCGCAGCCCATCGGCCGCCGGGTCCGCGCCCATTCGCGCCGCCAGGCGCCGGTTGCCCGCCCACAGTTCGCCATCGGCTGTCACCCCCTCGCTCGGGTGGGCCATCACGCCGGTCGCGGGCACCGGCACGATGCCGCGCTCTGCCGCCTCGGCCCGCAAGGCGGCGGCAATCGGATGTTCCGAATGCGCCTCGATCCCGGCCAGCAAGGCCAGCATCGCCGGCTCGTCGCCATCGGCGGCCGCGATACGGCGCACCTCGGCCTTGCCGGTGGTCAGCGTGCCGGTCTTGTCAAAGGCAAAGCTGCGCACCGAGGCCAGCGTCTCCAGCGCCCCGCCGCCCTTGAACAGCACCCCGCCCCGTGCCGCCGCCGACAGCGCCGACAGGATCGCGGCCGGAACCGAGATCACCACCGCGCAGGGGCTGGCCGCCACCAGCAGCGTGGCCGCGCGGTAAAGCGCGCTGTCCATGTCGTGCCCCAGCGCCAGAAAGGCCAGATAAGCGATGATCGAGCCGCCCAGCACCGCCACCGTATACCGCTGGCCGAACCAGTCGCTGAACCGCTCGGACGGCGCGCGGGCGGCCTGGGCCTCGGTCACAAGGCGGATCATGCGGGCGACCGTGCTGTCGGCCAGCGGGCGCGTGACCTCGACATCCAGAACGCCGTTCAGGTTGACGGTCGCCTCGAACACCTGATCGCCGATGGCGCGGCTGACCGGCAGCGATTCCCCCGTGATGGTCGATTCGTCCAGACTGCCGGCCCCCGAGACGATGCGCCCATCCACCGGCACCCGCGCGCCAGGGCGCAGCACCACCACATCGCCAGGCATCAGCGTTTCGGACCGCACCTCGACCACCTCGTCCCCGCGGCGCAGCAGCGCGAAATCCGGGCGCAGCTGCATCAGCGCCTCGACGGCGCGGCGGGCGCGGTCCATCGCGCGGTCCTCCAGCGTGCCCGACACCGAGAACAGCGCCAGCAGCACCGCCCCCTCCAGCGGGGCGCCGACGGCAGCGGCGGCCAGGGCTGCGATGACCATCAGCAGGTCAATGTCCAGCGCCCGTTCGGTGAACAGCGCGCGCAAGGCGTCCTGCCCTGCGGGCACGCCCCCCGCCAGATAGGCCAGCACCCAGGCGGCCAGGGCGATCTGCCCTGCCCCCGCCCAGTGGGCGGCCAGCCCGACAAGCGTTGCGGCCACGGTTACAATCGTCAGCCAAAGGCCGGCGCGGTCGGAAATCGGGATCATGTCTTGCCTTGCACCTTGGGGCACTGGGTGGCCCAGACATGTCTGCCCCGCGCGCCGAATACAAGGCCAAAGCCGCCTTGCCCTGCCGCGCCCTTGCGTTAGAATACGCGGCAAATCGACGCCCGAGGAGATCCCGGAGATGACCGCCCAGCCCAAACATTCCGCGCCGGAAACCGAAACCGTCAGCCGCTGGAAAGTGGCCTGCGACGGCGGCGAGGGCGCGCTCGGGCATCCCCGCGTCTGGCTGGTGATCCCCGAGGAAACCGGCTGGATCGACTGCCCCTATTGCGACAAGCGCTATGTCCACGAAAGCCGCAAGGGTCAGCAGGCCGCCTGAGTGGCCGCACATTGACCTGAGGGGCCGCGATGTCCGCGGCCCCTCAGGTCATTCACGCCCGGACCGGACAGACCTTGCGGGAAACCATCGCCCCCCGACTTGCGCATCACCTTGCCGAAAATACCCCACGGGGAGGCGCCGGTTGGTGCGCAATTGGTTCGAGAACCAACCGGCGCGGAGGGGTGTGAAACCCCTCCAGCGGCCAGCCAAGGGGCGCCGGCCCATCCCGCTCTCGCCCCCTAGCCGAACCGTTCGACCGAGGCGCTGACAGCTTCCAGATAGTCGTAATCCAGCGTCACCCCGATGCCTGGCCCCGCTGACGGCACCGGCATGATGCCGTTTTCCGTCTCCAGCCGCTCGACCACGATATCGCGCTCGAAATAGCGCGAGGCCGAGGAGGTATCGCCCGGCTTGCTGAACCCCTCCAGCGTCGACAGATGGATGTTGTGGGCGCGGCCGATCCCCGCCTCCAGCATCCCGCCACACCAGACCGGCACGTCCCAGGCCTGACAGATGTCGTGGATGCGCCTGGCCTCGACATGGCCGCCGACCCGGCCGACCTTGATGTTGACCACCTGCCCCGCCCCCATCGCCAGCGCCTTGCGGCACTCTGCCGAGGACCGGATGCATTCGTCCAGGCACACCGGCGTTGCCAGCGCCCGTTGCAGCACCGCGTGATCGACATAATCGTTCCACGCCAGCGGCTGTTCGACATAATCCAGCCCATAGGCATCGAACCGGCGCAACAGCGGCAGATCGGCCAGCGTATAGGCGCAGTTCGCATCCACCGTCAGATGGACGTCGGGAAACCGCGCGCGCACCGCATCCAGCAGCCGAAGGTCATGGCCCCGCATCACCTTGAGCTTGATGCGCCGATAGCCCTGCTGCACATGGGCCGCCACGTCGTTCAACGTGGCGGGGATCTCCTTGATGCCCAGGGACACGCCAACCTCGACCTCGGTTTTCGTGCCGCCAAGAAGGGCGCGCAGCGGCTGGCCCAGCACCTTGGCCCACAGATCCCAGAAGGCCATTTCGACACAGGCCTTGGCCATCTGATGATCGCGCCAGGGCCGCATCAGCCGTTCCAGCTGCCAGGGCGTGTCGAAGCTTTGCCCGACGATCTGCGGCAAGAACACCTCGCGCAGCATCAGCATGGAGGTGACGTTGGTTTCCGGCAGATAATCCGGCAACACGTCGCTGACCCCTTCGGCATAACCCTCGACCCCGCCCGATCGCAGGATCAGCAGGGGAAACACCTTGCGGGTCTGGGTGCCGGTGGCAATCTTGAACGGGGTCAGCAGCGGCAATTCGACCAGCCGCAGTTCCGCGCTGTCGATGGTGATGGCTGAGGGCATCAGGCAAACCCCTTGAAGCCTGGGCTGGCGGAAATCGGCGGGCGGGCAGCAAGCGCGGCAATATCGGCGCGGGGAAAGGCCATCTCGGCGCTGGCATTGCAGATCGCCTCGATCTCGCGGGCAAAGGCCAGAAGGCGGGCGTCTTCATTGCGGCGCCCGATGATCTGAAGGCCAAAGGGCAGTCCCGCCTCGTCCCGGCCGACCGGAATGGTGATCGAGGGATGCCCTGCCAGCGTCGAGGCATAGGCCAGCGACAGCCAGTGGTAATAGCTTTGCGTGCGCTGGCCGTCGATCTGTTCGGGGTAAAGCTCGTGCCAGTCGCGGGGTGAGATGGTGACAGCGGGCGACAGCAGGAAATCATGGCGGTCAAAGAACGTCTGCCAGCGCCGGTAATAGCTGGTCTGTTCTGCCAGCGCCCAGGCGATATCCTCGGCGCTGAAGGACAGGCCTTCCTCGATATTTGCATGGACGTTCGGGCCATAGGCCGCCGGATCCTTGCGCACGCCGGCCAGATGGGTGGTCAGCATCTGCACCCCGCGCAGGATGGCAAAGATGCGGTCGGCATGGGCGCAATCGGGGTGGGCCGCCTCCAGCTGCCCCAGGAACGGCGCAAGGAACGCGACCCGCTTGGCAAAGGCGCGCCGGATGATGCCTTCGGTCAGAGTGAAGCCGAAATCCTCGGTGCAGGCGACGCGCCAGCGGGCGGGGTCGGTCGGGGCGGGATGGGCAAGGTCCGCCGGATCCCACAGGGTGCGCCCGTCCATCACCGTGGTCAGCGGATCGGACCTGTCGGGCCGCGCCAGAACCGACAGCATCAGCGCGGCATCATCCACCGTCCGCCCCATCGGGCCCGAGGTGGAAAAGTGGAACAGCCCCATGTTCCGCCCGGTCCCCGGCACCACACCGGGCGAGGGGCGATAGCCCACCACGCCGCAAAACGCTGCCGGATTGCGCAGCGAACCGCCGGTATCCGACCCGGTGCACAGGGGCGCCATGCCGCAGGCCAGCGCGGCGGCCGATCCGCCCGAGGATCCGGCCGCGCTTTTGGTCGGGTCATGCGGGTTGCCCGTCGCGCCA
Organism: Gemmobacter nectariphilus DSM 15620; assembly: GCF_000429765.1. Lineage (GTDB taxonomy): Bacteria > Pseudomonadota > Alphaproteobacteria > Rhodobacterales > Rhodobacteraceae > Wagnerdoeblera > Wagnerdoeblera nectariphila. The sequence goes on from NZ_AUCM01000010.1 coordinate 66,923, forward strand.
TAGACCGCGTTGCGGGTGTTGCCGCCCAGCGAGAATTCCGGGTTGTTGGTCTTGCCCAGCACCACGGCGCCCGCCGCCCGCATGGCGGCGACGATCGGATCGTCGCTGGCCGCCACATTGTCCTTGTAGATCAGCGATCCAAAGGTCGTGGCATGGCCGGTCACATTGATCATGTCCTTGACACCAAAGGGCAGCCCCTCGACCGCGCCAAGGGGCGCCCCCGACATCTGCCGCGCCTCGGAGGCGCGGGCCTCGGCCATCACCTCGTCCTCGTGGACCGAGACGACGGCGTTGACCGCCGGGTTGACCTTGTGCATCCGGGCGAGGCAGGCCTGCGCCAGTTCGACGGGCGAGAGCTTGCGCCGGCCGATCAGGGCGCGGGCCTCGGTGGCAGACAGATCGGCGGGATCGGTGGTCATGGGGCGGTCCTTGGCAGGGGGTCAGGCAACAGCAGGCGGCAGGGCCGACAGGTCGGGCACCTTCCACCCCTGGCCGGGCATGGCGGCCAGAAGTTCGCGGGTATAGGGATGCTGCGGATCGGCGAACACACGGCCGATGGCACCGCGCTCGACGATCTCGCCCTTGCTCATCACGATCACATCGTCGCAGATCTGCGCCGCGACCCGCAGATCATGGGTGATGAACAGCATCGACAGGCCCATCCGGTCGCGGATCTCGGCCAGCAGGCGCAGAACCTCTTTCTGCACCGACACATCCAGCGCCGAAACCGCCTCGTCCGCGACAAGGATCTTCGGCTCGACCATCAGCGCGCGGGCGATGCACAGGCGCTGGCGCTGACCGCCCGAGAACTGGTTGGGATAGCGCTGCAAGACTTCCTCGCCCAGCCGGACGATGCGCACCAGATCGCGCGCGCGCTCCATCGCCTGGGCGCGGGGCACGCCAAAGTTCACCGGCCCTTCGACCAGCTGATCCCCGATGGTGCGGCGCGGGTTGAGCGAGCCATAGGGATCCTGGAACACGATCTGGATGTCCCGCCGCAGCGTGCGCAGCGAGGATTTCGGCGCCGCCGCAATATCCTTGCCGTCGATCATCACCCGCCCGCTGGTCGGGTCGATCAGCCGCAACAGCGCGCGCACCAGCGTCGACTTGCCCGAGCCGGATTCGCCGACGATCCCCAGCGTCTCGCCTTCGCGCAGGCTGAACGACGCCGGGCGCAGCGCCGCCACCTCGCGCGCGGCGCGGCCGAAACTGGCGGGGATGCGGTAGGTCTTGGTCAGCTCCTCGACCCGCAGCACCTCGGGGCGCGAGGCGGTCTCGCGCGCATCGTCCCGCGCGCGGCGGGGCACGGCGTCGATCAGCTGGCGGGTATAGGGGTGTTTGGGACGGTTCAGCACCTCGTCTGCCGTGCCCTGTTCCACCACGACGCCGCGCTGCATGACGACGACCTTGTCGGCCACCTCGGCCACCACATCGAAATCATGCGTCACCAGCATGATCCCGGCCCCGCGCGTGCGGCGCAATTCGCGGAACATCGACAGGATCTGCGCTTGCGTCGTCACGTCCAGCGCCGTCGTGGGCTCATCCGCGATCAGCAAGGATGGGTCCAGCGCCAGCGCCATGGCAATCACGATGCGCTGCCGTTGCCCGCCCGACAGCTGATGCGGATAGCTGGCATAAATGCGCGGCGGATCGGGCATCCGCACTTCGGTCAACAGCGCCAGCGTGCGCGCCTTGCGTTCCGCCTTGGGCATGTCGGTATGCGACAGGAACACTTCCTCGATCTGGTCGCCCACCGTGTAGCACGGGTTCAGCGCCGTCATCGGTTCCTGAAAGATCATCGCCATGCGGTTGCCGCGCAGCCTGGCATGATCGGCTTCGGACAGTTTCAGGATGTCCTGCCCCTCGAACACGATCCGGCCCGAGGACACGTTCAGCGCACGCGGCAGCAGCGCCATGGTGGCGAACGAGGTGATCGACTTGCCCGAGCCGGATTCCCCGACGATGCAGACGATTTCCCCCGCGCCGACCGTGACCGACAGGTTTTCGACCGCATGAGACCGGTCGCCCCCCTTGGGCAGATCGACCGTCAGACCTTCGATGGAAAGAATGGTGCCGGTCATCAGTTGCGGCCCTCCGGTGCGGTGACATCGCGGATGCCGTCGCCGAACATGTTGATCGAGAACACCAGCAGGAACAGCGCGATACCGGGGATCATGATCAGCCAGCTGTCGAACAGCAGCATCTCCTTGCCCTCGGAAATCATCAGACCCCAGGATGGCGTGGGCGGCTGAACGCCAAGGCCCAGGAACGATAGCCCCGCCTCCAGGATGATCGCATGGGCCATTTCCAGCGTGAAGATCACGATCAGATGGCTGGAGACATTGGGCAGGATTTCCTTCCACAGGATGCGGCTTTGGCGCGCGCCCAGCATCTCGGCCGCCTCGATATATTCCATGGCGCGGACCTGCATGGTGGCCGACCGCAGCACGACTGCGAAACGGTCCCACAGCAGCAGGCCCATCACGATCATGATGATGAACATCGACCCGCCCAGCAGCGACACCGTGGCCAGCGCCACCAGGATCACCGGCATGGCCAGCCGCACATTGATCAGATATTGCACGAACCGATCCACCCTGCCGCCGAAATAGCCTGCGGAAATGCCCATCACCGTGCCGATCACCGCCGACAGCCCCGCCGAGACCAGCCCGATCATCAGCGACACGCGCGCGCCATAGATCAGCCGCGACAGCATGTCCCGCCCCAGCGCATCGGTGCCCAGCGGGTATTTCCATGTCCCGCCCAGATAGACCGGCGGTTTCATCCGCGCGATCAGGCTTTGCTTGTAGGGGTCATAGGGCGCCAGCAGCGGGGCAAAGACCGCGATCAGCACGATCAGCCCCAGCACGATGGACGAAAAGATCAGCCCGCGATGGCGCAGCGCACGGCGCAGCATCTGGCGGCGGGGCGACAGCACGGGCGCGGGGGGGGAAACCATGGGGGGCGTCATTTCCGCAGCCTCGGGTCAAGCCAGGCGTTCAGCACATCCGCGAGGAAGGTGAAGAAGATGTAGAACAGCGAGAAGATCAGGATCAGCGCCTGCATCGTCGGCAGATCGTTCCTGGAGATCGACTGCCAGGCCAGATAGCCCGCGCCATGCAGCGCAAAGACGCTTTCGGTGACGATGGATCCCCCCAGCATGAAACCCATCTGCACCGCCGCCAGGCTGACCACCGGGATCACCGCATTGCGCAGCGCGTGCTTGAACAGGATCTTGCGCGGCTTCACCCCCTTGGCCCGGGCGGTGCGGATGTAATCCGACCCCAGAACCTCGATCATCCCGGCCCGTGTCAGGCGCATGATGGCCGGCGTGGCATAATAGCCCAGAACGATGGTCGGCAGCACGAACCCTTTCCAGCTGTCGGCACCCGAGGCGGGCAGCCAGCCCAGGTTGACCGCAAACAGCACGATCAGGATCAGGCCGAACCAGAAGGACGGGATCGCCTGCCCGACGACCGCGATGAACAGCGCGGCGCGGTCGATCAGCGAATTGGGCCGCATGGCAGCGAGCACGCCCATCGGCACGCCCACCAGCAGCGCAAAGGATATGCCCAGCACGCCCAGGATCATCGTCACCTCCAGCCGGTCGGCGATCAGCTCCGACACCGGCAGGCGGAAATAGGGGCTGGTGCCGAAATCGCCGCGCAGGGCATGGGCCAGCCAGTCCAGATATTGCACCGGCAAGGGGCGATCATAGCCATATTGCGCGCGGATCTGCGCCACCACATCGGGCGTTGCATTCTCGCCCGCCAGCGCAACGGCAGGGTCACCCGCCATGTAGATCAGCGCAAAGCTGATGATCGAGACGGTCAGCGCGACAAGCGCCGCCATCGCAAGCCGTCCCATGAGGTATCGGAGCATCGGGTGTCCCGCGTTGCGATCTGCCGCAAGGATGCCGCGCCCCCGGCGGTCCCGGGGGCGCGGCGGGCGATCATTTCCAGTTCATCTCGAAGAAGCGGACATATTCATCCGGCGTCGGCGCGAAATCGAGATCCGGCGACATGACATAATTCGCCGTATAGGCCCACAGCGGCACCCAATAGGCCCCATCCGCGATGATGTTCAGCGCCTTGGAATAGGCCTCCTTGCGCTTGGCCGGGTCGGTGGTCGTATCGCCCGTCTTGAGCAGCGCGGTCAGATCCGGGTTCTTCACATCGTCGATGGCCGAGCCGTCGAAGAACTTCGAGGTCGAGGCCGAGACATCAAGGATGGAGCCCGAGCCCCAGGTCATGAAGCTCATCGGGACTTCGCTTTTCAGCACCTTTTCCGCGAGGGCCGCATATTTGAGGTAGTTCATATTCGCCGTGATCCCGACCTCGGCCAGCATCTGGATCATCGCCTCGGCCGACTGCCGGTCGCGATAGGCAAAGAACGGCACCTCGAAGCCCTTTTCATAGCCCGCTTCCTTCAGCAGCGCCTTGGACTTTTCGGGATCGTAGTCATAGGTCTTGACGTTCTGGTCGCAGCCGAACTGCATCGGGTTGCAGACCGAATTGGTCAGCACGGCCTCGGGCGCGAAAAAGGCATCGCGGATCGCGGCGCGGTCGATGGCGTGATAGACCGCCTCGCGCACGCGCTGGTCCTTGAACGGCTCGAACCCGGTGCGGCCCGAGACATCCATCGAGATATAGCCAAAGCGCACGGTCGGCGCCGAGGTGACGGTATAGCCGCCCTTGGCCTTGATCTTCTGGGCCTGATCCTCGGGGACGTTCCACATGAAGTCCAGCGAGCCCGAGAACAGTTCCGCAATCTGCGTGTTCACATCGGGGATCGAACGCACGACGACAGTGCCGATGGCGGCCTTGGATTTCGAGCTGCCCGCATGATAGCCGTCAAAGGCCTTGAGCGTGAAGCCGCGGCCGGGGTCGATGCTGCCCACCGCATAGGGGCCGGTGCCGACCGGCTTTTGCGCGAAACCGGCCGAGCCGACCTTTTGATAATAGGCCGCCGGATAGATCGGCAACGCGCTTTCGACATAATCCAGCGCAGCCGGGAACGGCGCCTTCAGCTTGACGCGCACCTTGTAGGGGTCCAGCTTCTCGACGCCCGCAATCCAGGCGACCGTGTTCGGCATGGCAACGCCCGTCGCCGGATCCGAGAAGTGGCTGTAAGTGTAAACCACATCATCGGCGGTGAAATCATCGCCGTTGTGGAACTTGACGCCCTGACGCAGCACGAATTCCAGCGTCAGATCGTCAACCCAGGTAAAGCTTTCGGCCAGGTTGCCCACCCATTCGCCGGTCTTCGGATCGCGCTCGACCAGCGGGTCGAAGACCGAATAGCCAAAGACCGTGCTTTCGCGGGCCGAGCTGAAATAGGTGTCGGCATTGTCCAGCTCGCGCGTGAAGGCGACGGTGACGGTGTCGTCCGCCTTGCCGGCAAAGACGGCACCGGGCATGGCAAGCGCGATCGCGGCGCATCCCAGAAGTCGGGTGATGGGCTTCATGTGGTGGTCCTTCCTGTCAGGTTTTCGTTGGTCTTGTTATGGGTCGTGTCGGCCTAGGCCTCGGCAACGGCGTCGGCCCAGGGCATGGTGATCTCGCAGATGCCGGTGTTGGTGGCACCGTCGCGCACCACGCCGACCGGGCAGGCAAAGCCCAGCGGGAAGAACGATCGCGGCACGGCCACCGTCTCGAACCGCTCGCCCAGCGCGGCCAGCACGGCATCGGGCAGGCTGGCATCGGCCACCACCTGCGCCCCGCCCGACACATCGATGCGCGGGGTGTGGATCGCCTGATCCGGGGTCAGATCGTGGTCGGTCATCATCAGCGCCATCTGCGCCACGGCGGGCAGGATCTTGCGCCCGCCGGATGCGCCGATGGCGATGCGCCGGTCGCCCTTTTGTGCCACGATGGGGCAGACGTTCATCAGGCAGCGTTTCGACGGCGCAACCGAGTTCGGGCGCCCCGGTTCCGGGTCGAACCACATGATGCCGTTGTTCATCAGCAATCCCGTCGAGGGCGAGACGACCGACGAGCCAAAGGCCGACAGCAGCGTCTGGGTCATCGAGATCATGTTGCCCTGCCGGTCCACGATGGCGAAATGCGTGGTGCAGGACGGGGCGTTCGGCGCATCCATCCCGGCCTCGGCCACTGCGGTATCGCCCGCATTGGCCAGCCGGTTGCGATAGGCGGCGCGCAGGCTTTCGGCCCAGGCCACATAATCGCCCGGTTGCGGCGCGCCCGATGGCGCCGGGAAGGTGCCGCCCAGATGCGCCAGCGTATCGCCCAGCGTCGGCCCGGCGGTCAGGTGAGGCGTTGCGTGAAACGTCGCGCCGCGATGGGCGACCGACAGCGGCGCCTGCCATTCGGGGCGGTAGTTTTCCAGATCGGCCAGCACCATGCGGCTGCCCTTGGCCTGCAGATCGCTCACCAGCGCCCGCGCCAGATCGCCGCGATAGAAATCCTCCGCCCCGGCCTCGGCCAAGTGTGACAGGGTATCGGCCATGCGGTCCATGGTGACGCGCATCTCGGACATCGCGGTCCAGCCGCCCATCCGCGGCCAGGTGCCGCCATCAAGGAACATCGCTGCCGCATCCGGGTCTTTTGCCAGCGCCTCGGCGCGCGAGGCGATCATCAGACCGGCATACCAGTCCAGCAGCATCCCCGCGCGGGCACAGGCAATGGCGGGTTGCAGCAGATCGCGCCACGGCATGGTGCCGAACCGCTGGTGCAGCGCGGCAATACCCGCCACGGTGCCCGGAACCGCCACGGCCAGCGGGCCATAGACGTTGCGGTCATCGACCACCGCCCGCCAGGGGAACAGATCCGAGGCATGGCCATCTTCCGCCAGCGGATAATCCGCCGGATCCAGCTTCATCGGCGCGCGCATCCCGTAGAACAGCGCCTCGACCGGGCCATTCGCAGGCGAGACCATCATGGCGCCGCCGCCGAAGGGGCCGGACATCCACGGCTCCAGCACGCCCATGGCAAAGGATACGGCCACCGCCGCATCATAGGCATTGCCGCCCGCGCGCAGCACCTCGGCCCCGATTTCCGAGCCCCGGCGGTGCTGGGTCGATACGACCCCGGCCGCCGAGCTGACAGCCGGTTTGCGCAGCTGCGCTTGGTGGGACAGGTTGGTTTCCTTGACGGTCCAGGCCATGGCGGCATCCGTTTTCTGGGTCAGAACATGAAGAGGCGCAGGGGCGGCCCTGCGGTGGTTCAGCAAGCGTTGCGGATGGTGCGGCGCAAGGGCGCACGACACGCCTGCGCCTTATGAACAGCCACACGGGCCAAGCGCCCTGTCAGGAAACCTTCGATCATCTTTCCCTCGCTGTCAGACCGTTGACCGATCTTGTCCACTGTAGTGACATGTTGTTCTCTTTGGTGGATATTGATCTGGCTCGGCACCGGGTTGTCAACCCTGACATGGCCGGCACATGGGGGGAACGGCATGGCTCAGCGCGCACGCGGAACCGATCGCATTCTGGATATTCTGGAATGCCTGGCCCGGCTGGACCGGCCCGCAAGCCGGGCGGAACTTTCGGCCCAGACCGGAATGCCGCGCTCGACCGTCTATGCGCTGACCGATCTGCTGCTGAAACGGAACTGGATCGAGGAAACCGACTCGCGCCTGGTGCTGGGGCGCATGGCAGGCTTTGTCAGCAACGCCTATCTGCGCCGCAACGGCTTTGAGACCCTGGCGCGCGAGGTGCTGAGCGCGCTGTCCGCCGCCACTGGCGCGCTGACCGAAATCGACCTGGTCGAAGACTGGGTCCATATCGTCGCCATCAGCGAAGGGCACATGGCCCAAGGTTACGTCCGTCCGATCGAGGGCGCGCGCCTTCCGCTGATGCCGACGGCTGCGGCGCGGGTCATGCTGGCCGACCTGCCGGATTCGCGGATTCGCCAGCAGTTCCCCAGCGATGCGCTGCAAACCCCCAGCGGGGCGCGGATCAGCTGGGATCAGTTCTTCGACGATCTGCGCCGGTTCCGCGAACGGGGCTATGCCTCGGTTGCAGGCTGGTTCGACGGCTCGATCTCGACCCTGGCCTGCCCGGTGCGCGACCCGGCCGGGCGCACCATTGCCTCGCTGTGCATGTTGCTGGCAACGCGCGACATGAACGCAAGGCTGGATTTCCACCTGGGCCATCTGCGCACCGCCGCCCTGCGGCTGGAGGATCTGGTGGCGGGCCTGGGCTGGCCGCGGGCGGAACTGGGCTGGCAAAGACTGCACGGCCCGGACACGGCCGCCGCAAGCTAGGCGCCCTGACCCACCCGCCATATTGCACCCGGCCGGGATTGGCCTAGGGTCTTGCGAGGCCCCGGCGCAGCAATGCCCCTTGCGACGGCGCCGGCCGACCTCTGCACCAGCGGCGGTCTGCTGTGCGCCCATCCGTAATGGACTTTGCCCCCGCCGGCCTTACCTTCACCCCACGGACAGGGCGCGCCCTGCCCGCCAGCAGGAGAGCTGCCATGACCCCCCTTCGCCGCCTTGGCCAGACCGACATTCACATCGCCCCGCTGGTGCTGGGCACCAACACGGCCGGCTGGACTGCGGACGAGGCCACCAGCTTTGCCATTTTCGATGCCTTTGTGGATCACGGCTTCAGCGCGCTGGACACCGCCGATGTCTATTCCCGCTGGGTGCCGGGCAATGACAGCGAAAGCGAGCGGATCATCGGCCGCTGGATGAAGGCGCGCGGCAACCGCGACAAGGTGCATGTGCTGACCAAGGTCGGGTCCGACATCGGCCAGGGCAAGCGCGATCTGTCGGCCAAATGGATCATGCAGGCGGTCGAAGGCTCGCTTGCCCGGCTTCAGACCGATTACATCGACCTTTACCAAAGCCACTGGCCCGACCCGACCGTCGGCCAGGAGGAAACGCTCGAGGCCTATGACCGGCTGATCAAGGCGGGCAAGGTGCGCTGGATCGGCTGTTCCAACTATGACGAGACGCTGCTGGGCGAGGCGCTGGGGATTTCCTCGGCCAAGGGCCTGCCGCGCTATCAATCGGTGCAGAACGAATTCAACCTGCTGAACCGGGGCGCCTATGAAGGCGCGGTCAAGCAGATCGTCCTGCGCGAGGGGCTGAGCCTGATCCCCTATTACTCGCTCTCGGCCGGGTTCCTGACCGGCAAATACCGCACCGAGGCCGATCTGGACCAGGGGCCGCGCGGCACCAGCGTCAAGCGGTTCATGACCGAGCGCGGGATGAAGGTTCTGGCGGCCATGGACGAAGTGGCGGCAAACACCGGCGCCACGCTGGCCGAAATCGCGCTGGCCTGGGTGGCCGCGCAGCCGGGCGTCGTGGGGCCGCTGGCGTCGGCGACATCGGTGAAACAGCTCGAAAGCCTGGCGCGCGGCGCAAGGCTGCACCTTGGCGCCGAGGACATGGCGCGATTGACAGCGGCGGGGGCCTGACCCCCGCCCGAAAGGGAACGGATATGGGCAATCTCAGCATGGGCCGCGTGGCCCTTGTGGTGCATGACCTCGACAAGGTCGGGGCATGGTATGAACAGGCGGTCGGGCTGCATCTGCTGCAGCGCGATGGCGAAACCGCCCGCTATGGCGCCGGCGACACCGTGCTGCTGGAACTGCGCCGCGACACGGGCGTGCGGATGCGCAGCCGGCGCGAGGCGGGGCTGTTCCACACCGCCTTTCTGCTGCCCGACCGTGCCAGCCTTGGGCAATGGATCATGGATGCCTCGGCCCGTCGCACGGCGGTGGACGGGGTGGCCGACCATCTGGTCAGCGAGGCGATCTATCTGACCGATCCCGAAGGCAACGGCGTCGAAATCTACGCCGACCGCCCGCGCGATCAGTGGGCCCGCAATGGCGCCGAAGTGCAGATGGCCACCGACCCGCTGGACATTCCCGCCATCGTCGCCAGCGCCGAAGGGCGCGGGGCCTGGCAGGGCGCGCCTGCCGGCACCGTGGTTGGCCATGTCCATCTTCAGGCCGGCGCAATCCCCGAGGCGGATGCCTTCTACGCCGGGGTTCTGGGCCTTGACCTGACCGCCCGCTATCCGGGCGCCAGCTTCTATGCCGCCGACGGCTATCACCACCATCTGGCGGCCAATATCTGGAACAGCCGGGGCGCCGGGCCGCGCAACCTGCCCTCGACCGGGTTGGCCGAGGTGGAAATCCGGCTGAATGCCGCCCGCGCCGCCACGATCCGCGATCGGGCGACGCTGGCCCCTGCGGGCAACCGGCTGGTGGTGAATGATCCGTGGAACACGCCGATTTCGCTGGTGGTGGAGGGTTAGGCCATGCTGGTGAACGGCGCATGGGTGGAAAACTGGCAACCCGTGCAAGCCACGGACGAAAAGGGCGGCTTCGTGCGCCAGATCTCGGGCTTTCGCAACTGGGTAACGCCGGATGGCGCCGCCGGGCCGACGGGCCACGCGGGGTTCAAGGCCGAAGCAGGGCGCTATCATCTGTATGTGGCGCTGATCTGTCCCTGGGCCAGCCGCACGCTGATCGCCCGCAAGCTCAAGGGGCTGGAGGATGTGGTCTCGCTGACGGTGGTAGAGCCGGAAATCGGCGATCAGGGCTGGCGCTTTGCCGCGCCCGATCCGGTGAACGGCGCCAGCTACATGCACCAGATCTACACCCAGGCCGATCCGGTCTACACCGGCCGCGCCACGGTTCCGGTTCTGTGGGACAAGGCGTCGGGAACCATCGTGTCGAACGAAAGCGCCGAGATCCTGCGCATGTTCGACACGGGCTTTGGCAATCTGGCCTCTGGCCCCGTGCTGTGCCCTGACGATCTGCGCGACCAGATCGACGCGCTGAACGATCGCATTTACCCGCGCCTGAACAACGGCGTCTATCGGGCCGGCTTTGCCACCACGCAGGCCGCCTATGACGACGCCTTTGCCGATGTCTTTGCCCAGCTGGACGAACTGGAGGCCCGGCTGGCCGCCGGCGGGCCGTTCCTGTTCGGGGATCGCTTTACAGAAACCGACATTCGGCTGTTCGTCACGCTCGTCAGGTTCGATCCGGCCTATCACGGCTTGTTCAAATGCAACCTGCGCCGGATTGCGGACTATCCGGCGCTGTCGGCCTATGTCGCGCGGGTGATCGCCCTGCCCGGTGTGCGCGAGACGGTCAGCATCGACCATATCAAGCGCGGCTATTATTCCATCAAGGCGCTGAACCCCACGGGCATCGTGCCACTGGGGCCGGAACTCGACTGGGCTGCCTGAGCGACCTGCAAAGACATCGGGCCGGGGCCTTGCATGGCCCCGGCCAAAGGTTTTTCAGCGGGCCGCCAGCGCGACCTTGGGCTGCGGCGTGCCACCCTTGCGGAACTGTTCCAGCAATTCCAGCCGCCGGGCTGCGGCCTTTTTCGCGTTCTGCTCCTTGACCGGGCCAAAGCCGCGGATGGTCAAGGGCAGCTCGGCCAGTTCCTTGGCCGCCACCATGCGGTCGGGGGTCAGACCGGCCAGAACCTCGGCCATGTCGCGCTCGTATTCCGCGATCAGGGCGCGTTCCATCCGGCGCTCGGCCGTGCGGCCGAAGATGTCCAGCGCACCACCGCGCAGCCCCTTCATTGCCGCCAGGACACGGAACAGCGGCACGACCCAGGCGCCGAATTCGCGCTTCTTCGGCCGTCCATCGGCATCGGTGCCGCCAAGGATCGGCGGGGCCAGATGGAAGCGGGGCTTGAGATCGCCATCAAACTCGGCGCGCGCCTTCTCCATCGTTTCCAGATGCAGGCGGGCGACCTCGTATTCGTCCTTGTAGGCCAGCAGCTTGTGATAGCCCTTGGCGACCGCGAGCCGCAGTGCGGGGTCGGTCACGCGGTTGACCAGCGCGACATAGCGATCCGCCAGCGCATCGTTCTGATAGGCGCGCAGGTGATCGGCGCGGAAGGCGACCGGATCGACGGGCGCGGCGGTGTCCTCGGGGTGGATCATCGCGGCGGCCTGATCCGGGTGCAGCACTGCCCAGCGGCCAATGTCAAAGGCGCGCAGGTTCGCCTCGACCCCGGCCCCGTTCAGGTCCACCGCCTTGCGGATCGCGTCCAGCGACAGGGGCACAAGGCCCTGCTGCCAGGCTGCGCCAAAGACCATCATGTTGGAATAGATCGAATCCCCCAACACCACCCGCGCCAGTTCCGAGGCATCGAACAGCGCGATATCGCCGGCCAGCCGCGCCTCCAGCGCCAGTTTCAGCCGGTCCGCAGGCAGGCGGAAATCGGGCTTGCGGGTGAACTCGCCGGTGACGATCTCGTGGCTGTTGACCACGGCGCGGGTGCGCCCGGTGGTCATCAGGCCCAGCGTCTTGGCGCCTGCTGTCACCACCAGATCGCCGCCGATCACCGCATCGGCCTCGCCTACGGCCACACGAACGGCGGTGATATCCTCGGGCCGTTCGGCAATGCGGCAATGGATGTGAACCGCCCCGCCCTTTTGCGCAAGGCCGGCCATTTCCATCATGCCTGCCCCCTTGCCATCGACATGGGCCGCCATGGCAATGATTGCGCCCACCGTGACGACGCCGGTGCCGCCAACGCCGGTGACCACGATATTCCACGTCCCGTCAATCGCGGGCAACGGCGCATCGGGCAGATGCGGCAGATCCAGCGCCCGGGTCGCGGCCTTTTTCACCCTGGCGCCTTCCAGCGTCACAAAGCTGGGGCAGAACCCCTTGAGGCAGGAAAAGTCCTTGTTGCAGGACGATTGGTCCACCGCGCGCTTGCGTCCAAGTTCGGTTTCTACAGGCACCAGCGAAACGCAGTTCGACTGCACGCCGCAATCGCCGCAGCCTTCGCAGACGTCGGTGTTGATGAACACCCGCTTGTCCGGGTCGGGGAAGGCCCCGCGCTTGCGCCGCCGGCGCTTTTCCGCCGCGCAGGTCTGGACATAGACGATGGCCGAGACGCCATTGACCGCGGCCATCTCCTTTTGCACCGCCATCAGATCGTCGCGCAGCCGGAAGGTGACACCGGGGGGGAAGGATTTCAGATCCAGCCCCTCCTTGGGGTCATGCACCACGACGACCGGCTTGACGCCCATCGCCAGCACCTCGCGCACGATCTGCGGCGCGGTCAGCCCGCCTTCGTTCGGCTGGCCGCCGGTCATCGCGACGGCATCGTTGAACAGGATCTTGTAGGTGATGTTGGTCCCGGCCGCGACGGCCGAGCGGATGGCGAGCGACCCCGAATGGTTGTAGGTGCCATCGCCCAGGTTCTGGAACACATGACCCCGGGTCGAAAACGGCGCCTCGCCCACCCAGTTGGCACCTTCGCCGCCCATCTGGGTAAAGCCGGTGGTTTCCCGGTCCATCCACTGGACCATGTAGTGACAGCCGATCCCGGCATAGGCGCGGCTGCCCTCGGGCACCTTGGTCGAGGTATTGTGCGGGCAGCCCGAACAGAACCACGGCGTGCGGGCGGCGATTTCCGGGGCATTGTCGGCGCGGCGCGTCTCGATCAGCCGGGCAACCGAGGCGCGGATCCGGTCGGTGCCGCGCCCTTCCTCGATCAGGATATCGCCCAGCTTTTCCGCGATCAGGATCGGGTCCAGCGCATAGCGGGTCGGGAACAGCTCCAGCCGGCGGCCGTTTTCCCAGCTGTCGCCCTTGTGCCAGCCATAGACGCGGCGGCCACCCCGGTCATCGAACAGCGCCTCCTTGACCTGCACCTCGATCAGCTTGCGCTTTTCCTCGACCACGATCACCAGATCGAGCCCTTCGGCCCATTCGTGGAACGATTGCATGTCCAGCGGGAAGGTCTGGCCCACCTTGTAGGTGGTGATGCCCAGCCGCTCGGCCTCGGCCTCGTCGATGCCCAGCAGGCTGAGGGCATGCACCAGATCCAGCCAGTTCTTGCCCGCCGCCACCATGCCGATCCGGGCGCCCGGCTTGCCCCAGACGCGCTTGTCCATGCGGTTCGCGCGGGCAAAGGCCTCGGCGGCGAAACGCTTGTAGTCGATCATCCGCGCCTCTTGCGCGACGGGCGTATCGGCCAGGCGGATGTTGAGCCCGCCCGGCGGCATGGCGAAATCGGGGGTGACGAACTGCATCCGGTCGGGGCGGCCATCGACCACGGCGGTCGCCTCGATCGTGTCCTTCATGGTCTTGAGCCCGACCCAGACGCCAGCAAAGCGGCTGAGCGCCCAGCCGTAAAGGCCGTAATCCAGAATTTCCTGCACACCGGCGGGCGAGACCACGGGCATATAGGCATCGACCATCGCCCAGTCGGACTGGTGCAGCGTGGTCGAGGATTCGCCCGTATGGTCATCGCCCATCGCCATCAAGACGCCGCCATGAGGCGAGGTGCCGGCCATGTTGGCATGGCGCATCACATCGCCCGACCGGTCGACACCCGGCCCCTTGCCATACCACAGGGCAAAGACGCCATCGTGCTTGCCTTCGCCGCGCAGCTCGGCCTGCTGGCTGCCCCAGACGGCGGTTGCGGCCAGATCCTCGTTCAGACCGGGCTGGAACAGGATGTCATTGGCCGTCAGCAACTTGCCCGAGCGGGTCATCTGCTGGTCCACCCCGCCAAGGGGCGATCCGCGGTAGCCGGTGACATAGCCGGCCGTATTCAGCCCTGCCGCCCGGTCACGCGCCTTCTGCATCAGCATCAGGCGCACCAGCGCCTGCGTGCCATTCAACAGAACCGGCGATTTATTCAGGTCGAAACGGTCGTTCAGCGACACATCCTGCCTGCTCATCGGGCACCTCCCCTGCGGTCTGAGCATATTTCATCATAATAGGTCAAAAACTCTGACCTACAAAGCAGAATTTTCATTCCGCTTTCGTTTGCAATCGTTATCGCTCGCGCATATCTGTCATGCGTCTGACGGGGATCAGGTGATACAAAGTTACGTCATGGACTGGGACAAGCTGCGAATCTTTCATGCGGTGGCCGATGCGGGCAGCCTCACTCATGCGGGTGAGTCGCTGCACCTGTCGCAATCCGCTGTCAGCCGCCAGATTCGCGCGCTCGAGGAATCGCTGTCGGCGACCCTGTTCCATCGTCATGCGCGGGGCCTGATTCTGACCGAACAGGGCGAGCTGCTGTTCGATGCGACCAGTTCCATGGCCAAGCGCCTTGATGCCGCCGCCGCCCGCATCCGCGACAGCGAGGATGAGGTGTTCGGCGAATTGCGGGTCACCACCACCACGGGCTTTGGCACCATGTGGCTCGCCCCGCGGCTGGCGACATTGTATCAGCAATATCCCGATCTGCGCATCGACCTGATGCTTGAGGAACGCGTGCTGGATCTGCCCATGCGCGAGGCCGACGTTGCCATCCGCATGAAGGAACCCAGCCAGGCCGATCTGATCCGCAAGCGGCTGATGGTCATCCGGATGCAGCTGTTCGCCAGCCCGCAATACCTTGAAGAACGCGGCCGCCCGAAAACGCTGGACGATCTGCGCCAGCACCGCATCATCTGCCAGCAGACCGGCGCCGCCCAGGTCGCGGCCGGCGCGCGGATCGTGCAAGAGATCCTGGCGCAGGAACCGGCCTCGACGCTCAAGGTGAACAACTACTTCGGCGTCTTGCAGGGTGTGCTGAACAATCTGGGCATTGGCGTGCTGCCCGAATACCTCACGCCTGACTTCCCGCATCTGGAACGGGTGATTCCGGGCTTCGAATCAGAAGAAGTGCCGGTGTTCCTGGCCTACCCCGAGGAGCTTAGGCATTCCAAACGGGTCTCGGCCTTCCGGGATTTCGTCATGGACGAGGTCATGGCGCACCGGCGCAACGTGCGCGAGTGACATTTCTGCACCTGCGAGTTTTTTCTGCGTCTGCAAATTATGCAGGTGCAGCAATGCCTTGCTGCAATGACCGGCAAGGCATGACTACAGCACATAGCAGCCATACCACTTTCGCGGCCATATAATGCTTGAATGACCGCACCCCGGCGCCTAAATCCAGCCTCGAGGACGGTGATTGAGTTTCTCTTACCGTCCTTTACCTCCCTGTTGGACTTCGGCCGAGCGAAAGCTCGGCCTTTTTTTTGGCCTCAAGGCCGAATGCCCCAAGTTTGGGCGAAATGGCCGCGCATCGCCCTTGGCGCAGGCAGGCAGCGAACACACCGCGTTGCAAAAACCGCCTTGTCAGACCGATCGCGTGTTGCGGATGCTTCCCCTTTTGCCCCTTGTGCCGTAAGAGGCGCGGCAACGCCGCTTATAGGAGTTCCAGCCATGTCCGAACCCGAGATCACGCCAGACCTGGTGGCCGCACACGGGATCAAGCCGGACGAATGGGAACGCCTGCTGGGCATCATCGGCCGCCAGCCCACCTTTACCGAACTGGGCATCTTTTCGGCGATGTGGAACGAGCATTGTTCCTACAAGTCGTCCAAGCGCTGGCTGCGCACCTTGCCGACCACCGGGCCGCAGGTGATCTGCGGACCAGGCGAGAACGCGGGCGTGGTCGATATTGGCGATGGCCAGGCGGTCATCTTCAAGATGGAAAGCCACAACCACCCCAGCTACATCGAGCCGCATCAGGGCGCGGCAACCGGCGTGGGGGGCATCCTGCGCGATGTGTTCACCATGGGCGCGCGCCCGATTGCCGCGATGAATGCGCTGTCCTTCGGCCTGCCCAGCCATCCGAAAACCGCGCATCTGGTCAAAGGCGTGGTCGAGGGGATCGGCAGCTATGGCAATGCCTTTGGCGTGCCCACCGTGGGCGGCGAGGTGCGCTTCCATCGCAGCTATAATGGCAACTGTCTGGTCAACGCCTTTGCGGCCGGCCTCGCGGATGCCGACAAGATTTTCTACTCCAAGGCCTCGGGCGTCGGCATGCCAGTCGTCTATCTGGGCGCCAAGACCGGCCGCGACGGCGTCGGCGGCGCCACCATGGCCAGCGCCGAGTTCGACGACACGATCGAGGAAAAGCGCCCCACCGTGCAGGTTGGCGACCCCTTCACCGAAAAGCGCCTGCTCGAGGCCTGCCTCGAGCTGATGACCACCGGCGCGGTGATCTCGATCCAGGACATGGGCGCGGCGGGGCTGACCTGTTCGGCGGTCGAGATGGGCGACAAGGGCAATCTGGGCATCAAGCTGCAACTGGACCATGTGCCCCAGCGCGAGCGCGGCATGAATGCCTATGAAATGATGCTGTCGGAATCCCAGGAGCGGATGCTGATGGTGCTCAAGCCAGAGCGCGAGGCCGAAGCGCGGGCGATCTTTGAAAAGTGGGATCTGGATTTCGCCATCGTGGGCGAGACCATCCCCGAAGACCGTTTCCTGATCCTGCACGGGAACGAGGTCAAGGCAGACCTGCCGCTGTCGAAACTGTCGTCCAGCGCGCCGGAATATGACCGCCCCTGGGTGGAAACCCCTGCCGCTGCCCCCCTTGGCCCGATCCCCAAGGCCGACCCGATGGAGGCGCTGAAGGCGCTGATCTCCTCGCCCAGCTATGCACACAAGGGCTGGGTGTGGGAACAGTATGACAGCCAGGTCGGCGCCGACACGCTGGTCACCCCCGGCCTGCCCGCAGGCGTCGTGCGCGTGCATGGCACCGGCAAGGCGCTGGCCTTCACCAGCGACGTGACCCCGCGCTACGTCAAGGCGAACCCGTTCGAAGGCGGCAAGCAGGCGGTGGCCGAGGCCTATCGCAACCTGACCGCCATGGGCGCGCGGCCCTTGGCCACCACCGACAACCTGAACTTCGGCAACCCCGAAAAGCCAGAGATCATGGGCCAGTTCGTCGGCGCCATCAAAGGCATCGGTGCGGCAGTCGCGGCGCTGGACATGCCGATCGTGTCGGGCAACGTCTCGCTGTATAACGAAACCGATGGCCAGCCGATCCTGCCGACGCCGACGATTGGCGCGGTGGGCCTGCTGTCCAGCCTGGACGAGCTGATCAATGGCAAGCCCCAGTCGGGCGATGTGGCGCTGATGATCGGTGCCAGCACCGGGCACCTCGGCCAGTCGGCGCTGTTGGCCGAGCTGTGGGGCCGCGAGGATGGCGATGCCCCGCACGTCGATCTGGAAGCCGAGCGGCGCAACGGCGAATTCCTGCGCGCCAATCGCGGGCTGGTTCATGCGGCCACCGACCTGTCGGACGGCGGCCTTGCGCTGGCCGCCTTCGAGATGGCCGAAGGCGCGGGGGTCGGCGTCGCGCTGGATGATGGCGCCCTGCCCTGGCTGTTCGGCGAAGATCAGGCGCGCTATCTGGTGGCCTGCTCCATCGACAATGCCAAGGCGCTGATCGAGGCCGCGACCGAGGCCGGCGTTCCCGTTCAGCCCGTTGGCCGCTTTGGCGGTGGCTTCCTGCGCATGGGCAATGCCGAGGCGCCGCTGGCCGATCTGTCGCGCCTCTACCGCGGGGCCTTTGCCGCGGCCATTGGCGACGAATGACCTCGACCCCCGGCCTGCGCGCGCTGGCGGCGGCCGGGGTTGCCGTCACGCTGCACCCCTATGACTATGACCCCAAGGCCGATGCCATCGGCCTTGCGGCGGCTCATGCGCTGGGGCTGGACCCGGCGCTGGTGCTGAAAACCCTGATGGTCGAGGTGGATGGCAAGCCCGCCTGTTGCGTGCTGCCATCGGACCGGCAGCTGTCGATGAAAAAGGTGGCCGCAGCCTTTGGCGGCAAACAGGCCGAGATGATGAAACCCGACAAGGCCGAACGCCTGACCGGATTTCGCGTCGGGGGGATTTCGCCCTTTGGCCAGAAGCGTGCCGTCGCCACAGCATTTGACGCAAGCCCGATGGCGGCCCCGAACGTGTGGATCAATGCCGGGGCCAGGGGTCTTTTGCTGGGCATCGCCCCGCAGGACGCCTTGCGCGTCACCAGCGGCCGGGCATTGACGCTGACCCCCTGAACACGGGCATTGCCCCGCATCCAGCGCCATGGCTATGCTGGCGCCATCTGATGCCACAAGGGGATACCATGAAACGCATTATTCTGACCCTCGCCGCCGCGATGTTTGCCGCGCCGGCCTTTTCCGCTGGCTGGACCGTCGACGATCTGGGCTCGATGTCCGCGCGGTCGGACTGCATGACCCGCGCCGAACGCACCATGAAACGCTATTACCAGGTGCATGGCGGCAAGGAAAACATCGGCCGCAGCGAATGGACCCTTGGCGGTTACAACCTGCGTGGCAATGTGGTCAACGCGCTGATCATCTGCCCGATCGAGGCCGGCCTCGTTGCCCCGTTCCTGATCGTCCACAATTCCGACAGCGACAATGACGCGCGCAAGATCGTGGCGGACCGGGTGAAGGCGATCTGGCAGGAACAACCCTGAGCGGCCTTTCGGCGCGGGGCGTTTTCGGGCATGAAGGGAAAAAAGGATGTCCCGATGCCCGACCCCCGCGCCCCGCGACTGTGTGTGCTGATCGACGCCGACAACGTGCCCGCCGGCTATGCCGAAGCGATCTTTGAAGAAATTGCCACATTTGGCGAAGCATCGGTCCGGCGGATCTATGGTGACTGGTCGGCCCAGCGGCTGAACAAATGGGCCGAAAAGGTCGCCGCCCTTGGTCTGGTGGCCGATCAGCAGTTTTCCAACACCAAGGGCAAGAATGCCAGCGATATCGGGCTGGTGATCGCGGCCATGGATTTCCTGCATTCGGGCCTGTTCGACGGCTTCGTGCTGGTCTCCTCCGACAGCGATTTCACCCGCCTTGCCGCGCGGATCCGCGAACAGGGGCTGGATGTCTATGGCATCGGCGAAAAGAAGACGCCCGAGGCCTTCCGCATGGCCTGCAAGCGCTTCATCTATGTCGAGAACCTTGGCCCGTCGGAACCGGTCCGCCCGGCCACGCCCCAGGCGCCCGAGCCGCGCCAGACCGCCAGCGGCAAAGAGGCCCCCACCGGGGCAATTCCGCTGATCGTGGCTGCCATGCGCGCCATCGACCCCGAAGGCGAATGGTATTCGCTGGGCCAGATCGGCCAGTTCATCACCCAGGCCAACCCGGATTTCGACACCCGCACCTATGGCGCGCCGAAACTGTCGGATCTGATGCGCAAGCTGCCCCGCTTCGAGGTGCAGCAGGGCCCCGGCGGCCAGCTTCAGGCCCGCGACGTGACCTGAGGCTCAGTTCAGCGGCCCGATCTCGACCCCATGGGGCAGCGTGGTCAGAACGCGCCCCTGATCGGTCAGGCGCAGCCCATAGCCCTTGGCGGCCAGGCGCCGCGCCAGATCCTCGTCGGTGCGTGCAGCGCGCAGATCCTGCGCGATGAGCTGGCGGATTTGCGACAGGATGAACGGATCTGGCGTGGACATGGCAGCCTCGGAACTCGGAATGGCCCCAAGGTGGCAGGCGAGTGCGGCAGCATGGCGGCAGCCGCCGGGCCATAGAGCGGCACTCAGCCGATCAGCGCATTATACAGCCGGACTGACCCGTCCCGACTGCCAAGGCTGGCCGAGGCATTGACGTCCCGCGCATAGGCCGCCATGGCCGAGGCCGTGCCCTGCCCCCAGATCCCGTCGATGGCACCGCGATAATACCCATAGGCCGCCAGCCGCTGCTGGATCAGCCGGCGCGATTGCGGGCTGTATTCATAAAAGGCATCGGCGGCGACGTTGGCATAATACCCCTGCCGCGGCGGCTGGGGCGCATGGCTCTGATACCGCCAGTCATCGCCGCGATACCGCTGATCGTAGCGATAGCGATTCTCCTCGCGATAGCGCGGATCCTGGCCATAGCGCGGCTCAAGGGGCTGCGGCGCAGCCTGCGCGCGGCTTTGCTTGACAAGTTCATTGACGATCACCGCCGCAGCGACCCCCTTGAGGAAATTGCGCTCGTTCTTGCCCAGCGCCTGGGCCGGGGCAACAGAGGCCGCCGCCAGCGCAAGGGCGGTGACAGCAACAGTGGCGGTTCGGGTGACAGCGGGCAGCATGTCGGCATCCTTCCGTTGAGGCGCCGTCAAAGGGCGGCGCGGTTCGATGGAACCAATCTGGGAAGGCACCGGCTGCAAGGCAAAATCAGCGCCCTGCTATCGGATAACAATGCCCTCCGCGCCCGGAAAACGCGGCCTTGCCACCGCGTTCCGTGCCCCCGAAGGGGTTTGCCGTTCAAACGCCCCGCCGCCCCCCTCACCCCAACTGCTGCGCCCGGCTGTCCGGCGTCATGACCAGCGGCAAGCGTGGATGCCTCCGGCGGGGATATTTGTATCAAGGCGAAAGACCACACGACCGAGCTGCCCCGAGCGCGCAACCCGTGTTTCGCCTTGTCCAAATATCCCGGGGGGCAGGCGCGACCGCACCACCCGCGCCAACGCAAGAAGGGGGGCAGCGCCCCCCTTGGTGCAACGCGGCCAGCCGCGGATCAGACCGACAGGCAGACGTATTTCAGTTCGAGATAATCCTCGATCCCGTGGCGGCTGCCTTCTCGGCCAAGGCCCGATTGCTTGACCCCGCCAAAGGGCGCCACTTCGGTCGAGATGATCCCGGTGTTCACCCCGACGATGCCGTATTCCAGCGCTTCTTGCACCCGGGTGATGCGGCCGATGTCGCGGGCGTAGAAATAGGCGGCCAGGCCAAAGATCGTGTCATTGGCATAGGCCACCGCCTGATCCTCGGTCTCGAAGCGGAACAGCGGCGCCAGCGGGCCAAAGGTTTCTTCCTTCGAGACCATCATGTCCTGCGTCACGCCGGTGATGATGGTGGGCTCGAAGAAGCTGCCGCCGCGTTCGTGCCGCTTGCCGCCGGTGACCACGGTGCCGCCCTTGGCCAGCGCATCGGCGACATGTTCCTCGACCTTCTCGACCGCAGCCATGTTGACCAGCGGGCCAAGATCCACCGTCTCGGTCAGCCCGTCGCCCACGCGCATCTTGTCGACCGCTGCAGCCAGCTTGGCCGCGAAGGCATCATAGACCCCGGCCTGCACATAGATCCGGTTGGCGCAGACGCAGGTTTGCCCGTTGTTGCGGTATTTCGACATGATGGCGCCCTGCACCGCCGCATCCAGATCGGCATCGTCGAACACGATGAAGGGCGCGTTGCCGCCCAGCTCCATGCTGCACTTGATCACCTGATCCGCCGCCTGACGCAGCAGGATGCGGCCCACCTCGGTCGAGCCCGTGAACGTCAGCTTGCGGATGGCCGGGTTCTCGCAGAACTCCTTGCCGATGTCCGAGGACCGTTTCGAGGTCACGATGGAAAACAGCCCCGCCGGCACCCCCGCGCGTTCGGCCAGCACCGCCAGCGCCAGCGCCGACAGCGGGGTTTCCGCCGCGGGCCGTCCGACAAAGCCGCAGCCCGCCGCCAGCGCCGGGCCGCATTTGCGGGTGATCATCGCATTCGGGAAGTTCCACGGCGTGATGGACCCCACAACGCCGATCGGCTGGCGCAGCACGGTGATGCGCTTGTCGGGCTGGTGGCCGGGAATCGTCTCGCCATAGATGCGCTTGGCCTCTTCGGCAAACCACTCGATGAAACTGGCGCCATAGGCAATCTCGCCCTTGGCATCGGCCAGCGGCTTGCCCATCTCGGCGGTCAGGATGGCGCCCAGATCGTCCTGGTTGGCCATCATCAGATCGAACCATTTGCGCAAGATGTTGGCGCGCTCCTTGGCGGTGCGCTTTTGCCAGGCCTTCATCGCCACTTCGGCCGCAGCGATGGCGCGGGCAACCTCGGCCCTGCCCAGGTTCGGCACGGTGCAGATCACATCGCCCCGCGCCGGGTTCGTCACCGGAAAGGTCGAACCGTCATCGGCCTCGATCCATTCTCCGGCCACATAGGCGCGTGTCGCCAGCAGCGACGGGTCTTTGAGCATCGCACGCAGATCGGCAGCAGTATCCAGCATCGGGGCCTCCCATTTTCTGACGGGACATGTCAAGCATGGGCAAACACGCTTGTCCAGCGACGGAGGTATGCGATGGACTGGGACCGCGCCTATGCCAATGCGGATTTCATCCCCGAGGGGGCTGACTATCCGGCCCGCTGGGCCGCTGCGGCCGAGGCCTTTCGCGCGGGGGCGAAAGCCCGGCTGGACCTGCCCTATGGCGATGGTCCGCGCAACAGGTTCGATCTGTTCTTGCCCGAGGGCACGCCCAAGGGGTTGGCCCTGTTCATCCATGGCGGCTACTGGATGGCCTTCGGGCGCGAGATCTGGTCGCATCTGGCCGCCGGGCCGCTGGCCCATGGCTGGGCGGTGGCGATGCCGTCCTACACGCTGGCGCCCGAGGCGCGGATTTCGCAGATGACGGCCGAGATCGCGGCAGCCCTGACCGCGGCGGCGGCCGAGGTTGCCGGCCCCATCGTCCTGGCCGGACACAGCGCCGGCGGACATCTGACCGCCCGCATGGCCTGCGCCGATGTGGCGTTGCCCGATGCTGTCGCCGCGCGGATCAGGCGCGCCGTTCCCATCTCGCCGCTGGCCGATCTGGAACAGATCGCGCTGACCGGCATGAACCGCACTCTGCATCTGGACGGCGCCGAGGTGGCATCCGAAAGCCCTGCCCGGCTGCCCCGCCGCCCCGGCCCCGAGGTGCTGGTCTGGGTCGGCGGGCAGGAACGCCCCGCCTTTCTGTGGCAGGCGCGGCTTTTGTCCGAGGCATGGGACTGCCCCTGGCATGTCGCCCCCGGTCGTCACCACTTTGACGTGATCGCCCCGCTGAGCCAGCCGGACAGCGACCTGACAAGGGCCCTTGTCGCATGATCTTGCTGCTGCGACACGGACAGACCGAATTCAACGCCGCCGGGCGGCTGCAAGGCCAGCTGGATTCGCCCCTGACCGACAAGGGCCGCGATCAGGCGCTGCGCATGGGCGAGCGGGTCGCCGCCCTCGCCGCAGGGCGCAAGGTGTCCATTCATTCCAGCCCGTTGGGCCGGGCGCTGGAAACCGCCCGCCTTGTCGCCAGCCGCATTCCCGGCGCCATCGGCCCGCGCCCCGATCCGCGCCTGACCGAGATCAGCTTTGGCCAATGGGACGGCCTGACCCGGCACGAGATTGATGCCGGCTGGCCTGGCCTGCGGGCCAGCGCGCCGGAAAACCGCTGGTTCTTTCACGGCCCCGACGGCGAGACGCTGGAAGGTCTGGTGGCCCGCGTCGCCCCCGCCCTTGCCGAAGTTGCCGCCGATCCGGCCGATCTGCGGGTGATCGTCTCGCACGGGATTGCAGGCTGGGCGGTGCGCATGGCCCATACCCGCCGCAGCCCCGAGGAGAACATCATTGACGGGCTGCAACAGGATTCGCTGCAACACCTGACCCCCGATGGCCGGGTCGAGCTGCTGTGATCAGCCGCCGAATTTTTCCAGCGCGGCCAGGTCCATCTTTTCCAGCAGCCCCAGCATGACGGCGGGATCGCCATCTTGCGCCTGAACCAGAATGCGGTTGGCGATCAGCGCCTGCAGGCTGTTGTCCTGTTGCAAGAACCGCACGCGGCCGACGCGCACCACCTTGCCCATGCTGGCCATGATCTGCGCATTCGACAGCATGGCGCCCATGCTGGCCACCATCGGATTGTCGGCCATCAGGGTGATGCGGAAACTGCCATCCGGGCCTTCATAGGTGGCCTCGGCCCCGATCCCGCCGCCCATCATGGCAAGGCCCGCATTCATGTCGGTCTTGATCTCGCGCGTCCAGCCCTCGGGGGCCTCGGGCAAAAAGGCTGACAGATCGTCAGCCTTGGCCGACTGGATCATCTGCTGGGCGGCGATCAGCTCGTCCAGTGCGAACTGCCGGTCACCCGCCTCCCACGCCTCCAGCGCCGAGCGGATGGTATCGGAAATCTCGTCCGCCTGGGCCGGAACGGCCGCCAGCAGGGCAAGGGCAAAAAGGGACATACGCATCAATAGTCTCCGAAAAATGGAAGCCTATCGACCGTACAGGCTGGACCACGCGGGCTGCAAGTCCCCTTCAAACGCCTGCGCGGCATGAACCCCGCGCGCGATGGCGCGGGCCAGCACGGTCGCCGCCGCATGGCCCAGGGTGAAGATGTCGGCATCGCCGCTCTCCAGCGCCCGCGCGCCGGTCGACACCGCAAAGACCAGATCGCCATCAAAGGGCGTGTGACTGGGCACGATCGCCCGCGCCATGCCATCTTGCGCCGCCGTCGCCATGCGCAAGGCCTGCGCCTGCGTCAGCCTGGCATCGGTTGCCACGATGGCGATCGTTGTCGCCTCGCGCAGCGCCTTGCCGGGGCGGACTTCCTCGTCGGCGGGATAGCTTTGCGCAACGCCCCGGCCGCCGAATTCGCCGCCCATCTCCCAGGGCGCGGCCCAGAACTGCCCGGTATCGCCCACGACGACCGACCCAAGCGGGTTCACCGCCACCAGCGCCCCCACCGTCACCCCGTTCGACAGCACCAGGGATGCCGACCCCAGCCCGCCCTTGAGGTTCTTCGTCGTCGCCCCGAACCCCGCCCCGGCAGAGCCGATGGCAAAATCCTCGGACACGGCCGCCAAAGCGGCGCGGCCCAGCCCCGGATAGGGGCTGGCATCCCAGCCCTTGTCGCCGCCATTGGCCAGATCGAAGATGATCGCGCCTGGGACGACCGGCACATGCAGCCCATGAACGGCAAAGCCCCGCCCCATGGCCCGCAGCCCGTCGACCACACCGCCGACAGCATCAAGGCCATAGACCGACCCGCCCGACAGGACCAGCGCCTCGACCTCCTGCACCACCTTGTCGGGGGCCAGCAGATCGGTCTCGCGCGTGCCGGGCGATCCGCCCATCACCGAAACGGCGGCGACAAAGGCCCGCTCGCCCAGCAGCACCGAGGTGCCAGTGCGCACGCGACGGTCCTCGGCATTGCCGACCTTCAGCCCCGGCACATCGGTGATCAGGTTCCTCGGTCCTGGCCGCATGACGCCCCCGCCTGTCATCATCTTGCTCCAAATACCCTGCAGGGGGTCCGGGGGATGCAAAATCCCCCGGCGCTATCCACCCCGCGCCGCGCCTCAGATGCAGCGCCCGCCGTCAACCTCCATGGCGACACCCGTCACCATGCCTGCCTCGTCCGAGCACAGGAACAGCGCCGCATTCGCCATGTCCTCGGGGGTCGAGAACCGGCCGATCGGAATGGTCGACAGGAATTTCGCGCGCATCTCGGGCGTGTCCTCGCCCATGAAGCTTTTCAGCAGCGGGGTTTCCCCGGCGACCGGGTTGATCGCATTGACCCGCACGCCGAACGGCGCCAGTTCGACCGCCATCGCCCGCGTCGCGGTGATCATCCAGCCCTTGGAGGCATTGTACCAGTTCAGCTTGGGACGCGGCGAGACGCCAGCGGTCGAGGCAACGTTCAGGATCGCGCCCGACTTGCGCGCCTTCATGCCCGGCACCAATGCCCGCGCGGTCAGATAGACCGACTTGGCGTTGACCAGCATCACGCGGTCGAAATCGGCCTCGCTGACGTCTTCCATATAGGCCGGAAGATGGGTGACACCTGCATTGTTGACCAGAATGTCCGGCGCCCCGCCAAAGGCCGCCTCGGCCGCCGCAGCCATCGCGGCCACCGACTCGCCCTTGCCGACATCGACGCCCTGCGCGATGCCGCCGATCTCGTCCGCGATGACCTTTGCCGCTTCGGCATTGATGTCGGCCACCATGACGCGGGCGCCTTCCGCCGCGAAACGCCGGGCGATGCCCGCACCAAAGCCCGAACCCGCCCCGGTCACGATCGCCGTCTTGCCCTGCAGTCGCATCCTCGTCTCCCCTCACTGGAATCGGGGCGATAGGCGCATGTTTCCCGCCCGGCTGCAAGCCGTCGGACACGCTGCGCGTGCACACTTACTCGGGCTGGTAGCCGCCGATCAGCTGTTGCAGGCCCAGGAAGGCCCCTGCGGCAATCGCGGCCAGCGTCACCGGCCCCGACCAGGCCAGCGCGGCAAAGGCGGTGACCCCCTGCCCGACCGAACAGCCCATGGCGATCACCCCGCCAACCCCCATCAGCGCCGCGCCTGCCACCTGGCGGCCCAGCTCGCGCGGGTCTTCGCAGGCTTCCCACTTGAACAGGCCCCGCGTCATCGACCCGATCAGCGCCCCGGCCATCACCCCGACGACCGACCCTACGGAAAAGGTGATCCCGCCCGCGGTCGAGGTCATCAGATAGATCAGCGTGCGCCCGACCGGCGCAGTGAACGAGGGCCCTTCGACACCGATCTCGCCAAGGCTCTGGTCGTAAAGCCAGCTGGTGCCCAGAAAACACCAGACCACCGCCAGCCCGGCCGCCACGCCCCACAGCATCATGCGCGGACGGGCGCGCAAGGGCGCATGCCACAGCCCCCAGACCAGCGCCGCGCAGCCGGTCAGCAGCACCGTGGCCAGCGCCGGAATGCCCAGCCCTGCCAGATCATGCACCACCCCCTGCGGCCCGGTCGCATCGGGCTGGGGAAACAGCATCACCCGCAAGGGCGCCAGCGGCCCCGACAGCGCGACAAAGCCGAAGATCCCCATGACCACCACCACGACCAGCGATCGCAGATCGCCCCCGCCGAAGCGCACCAGCGCCCCGAACCCGCAGTTGCCTGCCAGCGCCATGCCATAGCCGAACATCAGCCCGCCCACGACCGAGGCCCAGGGGTTCCAGGCGATGCTGTGATAGAACGAGGCCCCCAGATCGACCACCCCGGCCATGGCCAGCCCCTGGGTTCCCAGGATCGCCACGCCCAGCACGATGCCCCACAGCCTCAGGCGGCGATGGTCCTTGCCATAGACAGCCGATTCCAGCGCACCCAGCGTGCAGAAATCGCCCAGCCGTGCCGACAGGCCCAGCACGACGCCGCCCGCCAGACCGACCAGCGCGGCCAGCACTCCATAGGGCAACCCCTCCATCGCGCCTCTCCCTTCCTGCCGGGGCCTCCACCCCGGCGCCCCCCGTTGACCGCTGCCCAGCTAGCAGGGCGTGCCGTAGATTCGCTTGAGAACCAGCAAAATCTCGGCCACTTTCGGGTCCAGTATCGAATAATAGATCGCCTGCCCCTCGCGCCGCGCCCTGACCAGGCCTTCGTGCCGCAGCCGCGCAAGCTGCTGGCTGACCACAGCCTGCCGCGAGGCCAGCAGGTTTTCCAGCTCTGTGACGCTTTTGGGGCCGGACATCAGATGGCACAGGATCGTCAGTCGCCCGTCGTGCCCCAGCGCCTTGAGGAAGGTCGCAGCATCGGACGCGGCCTGAACCAATGCGTCCAGGCCGGTCGCATCGCCGTCGTCAGACCGTATGCTGCCGATATCGCCCAAGGGCCCTGTCCCCCCTAATCGCCCCCTTCATGCCGATGTCGGCCGCAAAGGGCAACCGGAACCCGGTTGGTTTCACATGACGGACGCGCGGCGATGCGCGCGCGCCTCACTCGCCGGCGGGCACAGCGGCAATCAGCCGGGCCAGCAACGGCCAAAAGAAATCCTCGCCCGGATAGCCCTCGATCCGTCCGGTCTCGACCCCGTCGGCCACCAGAACGAAGGTGGGCGTAAAGGCCGCCGGGCGATCCAGCGTCAGATCGGCAGGCAGCGGCTCACGCAGCTGCAGGCGGCGCAGCGGGGCGGCCTTGCCTTCGTCGGTCAGCGGGTATTGCGGCGCCACCTCGGCATTCCAGCGCGCGCAATAGATGCAGCCGGGCTGTTCGAACATCAGCAGCTGCAGCTCGGCCGCCCGGACCTGAACCGGCAGGGCCACGGCAAGGAACAGCGACAGCACAAGGCGCGGGATCATCGGTTTCACTCGCAGGATTGACGCACGCAGAAGAACATAGAAATATGCTAATGTAACCGTTGCGGCATCACAAGCGGCAGCCGCGCGGCGATCCTCGGGGAGGGGGTTGAATGCTTGACATCAGTTACGGCGGGGCCGCGCTGGCGGGTCTGCTATCGTTCCTGTCCCCGTGCATCTTGCCGATGGTGCCGTTCTACCTGTCCTATATGGCCGGGCTTTCCGTCAAGGAACTGCGCGAGGGCGGCGAGGTCGCACCCGGTGCGCGCCGCCGGCTGATCCTGCGCGCGCTGGCCTTTGCGCTGGGGGTCACCACCATCTTCCTGCTGCTGGGCCTTGGCGCCACGGCGCTTGGCAAGGCCTTTGCCCAGTGGAAGGAAACGCTGTCCTGGGTCGCGGCGGCAGTGCTGATCGTCTTTGGCCTGCATTTCCTGGGGGTTCTCAAGATCGGCCTGCTCTACCGCGAGGCCCGGGTGCAGTCCGAGGCCAAGCCATCCACCCTGATCGGCGCCTATGTGATGGGCCTGGCCTTCGGTTTTGGCTGGACGCCCTGCGTGGGCCCGGCGCTGGCGGCGATCCTGATGGTGGCCAGCGGCATGGGCGATCTGTGGCGCGGCGGCCTGTTGCTGGTGGTCTACGGGCTGGCGATGACCCTGCCCTTTGTGGTCGCCGCCTTCTTTGCCGGTCCGTTCCTGGGCTGGGTCGCGCGGCACCGCAATCTTATGGGCTATGTGGAAAAGGCAATGGGTGTCATGCTGATCGTGTTCGGCGTCCTGATCGCCACCAATTCGGTCAACCTGATTGCCGACTGGATGATTCGGACCTTCGACTGGTCCGCGACGCTGAAATGAGGGGGGAGACACCATGAAACCCATCCGCACCCTGCTGGCCGCCCTGGTTCTGGCCGCAAGCCCTGCGCTTGGATCGGAGATTGGCGAAGATGGCCTGCACAAGCCCGACTGGCTGCGCGAAACCTTCAAGGATCTGCGCGAGGATCTGGCCGAGGCGAATCACGAAGGCAAGCGGCTGATGATCATCGTGGAACAGCGCGGCTGCATCTACTGCAAGAAGATGCACGAAGAGGTCTTTCCCGACCCCGCGATCGACGCGCTGATCCGCGACAGCTATTTCGTCATACAGATGAACCTGTTCGGCGATGTCGAGGTGACCGATTTCGACGGCACGGCCTTGCCCGAAAAGGACATGGCCGCGCGTTGGGGGGTGATGTTCACGCCCACCATGATATTCTTGCCCGAAGAGGTGCCCGAGGGAAAAACCGCCGCCGAAGCGGCCGTCGCCCTGATGCCCGGCGCCTTCGGCAAGGGCACGACCAAGGCGCTGCTGACCTGGGTCAAGGACCACGGGTATGACAGCGGCGAGCATTTTCAGAAATACGTCGCCCGCACGCTGGGCGCGAGCAACTGACCGGAAGCCTTGACGAACACCAAGATATAGGAATATTCAAAAATCCATATATCCATGTTGTCGCAGTCGGGGCCGCAAGGTTTTCGGGGACTACGGGAGAGCAGAGGGAGGACAGCATGAACAGCCATCTATGGTATGTGTCGGCATTGGTTTTGGCCATGGCGACGCCTGCCATCTCTGAGACGGCACCAAAAGAGGTGGTCTATGCGGAAGGCGCGGTCGAGACCTCGCTGACCGGCGTGCCGGGTGATCCGGCAAACGGCGTCAAGGTGATGACCACCAATGCGCTTGGCAACTGCGTGGCCTGCCACCAGATCGCCGCGCTGCCCAAGGTGGAATTCCCCGGCGACATCGGCCCGGCCCTCGATGGTGCTGGCAGCCGCTGGAGCGAGGCACAACTGCGCGGCATCGTGGCGAATGCCAAGATGACCTTTGACGGAACCTTCATGCCCGCCTTCTACAAGGTCGATGGCTACATCCGTCCGGGCGACGCCTATACCGGCAAGGCGGGCACCGAACCGCTGCCCCCCATCCTGAATGCCCAGCAGATCGAGGATGTCGTCGCCTTCCTCATGACGCTCAAGGACTGACGCCTGCCACCTGGCGGGCTCCGCCAACACGAAGGAGAAACTGATGAAACTGTCACGACGCGATGCGCTCTGGGTTGGCCTTGGCGGACTTGCTGCCGCCGTGCTGCCGGGCTCTGCGGCCCTTGCCAAGACCGTCGACGAGCTGACCGCGGCCTTTACCGGCGGCGCAGCGGTCGGCGAAGGCGGCCTGACGCTGACCGCCCCGGAAATCGCTGAAAACGGCAACACCGTCCCGGTCGAGGTGAACGCCCCCGGCGCCGTTGCCATCATGCTGCTGGCCACCGGCAACCCGGAGCCGGCGGTTGCCACCTTCACCTTCGGCCCCGCGGCCGGTGCCCAGCGCGCCGCCACCCGGATCCGTCTGGCGACCACGCAAGATGTCGTCGCCCTGGCCAAGATGGCCGACGGCTCGGTCGTCAAGGCGCAGACCACCGTCAAGGTGACCATCGGCGGCTGCGGCGGCTGAGTTCAGGAACAGGAGAAACGACATGGCAAAAGACGCAAAGCCCCGCGTGAAGGTTCCGAAATCGGCCAAGGCCGGTGAAGTCGTCACCATCAAGGCGCTGATCTCGCACACGATGGAATCGGGCCAGCGCAAGGGCTCGGACGGCAAGCTGATCCCGCGCTCGATCATCAACCGCTTCACCTGCGATCTGAACGGGGTGAACGTGGTCGACGTCACGATCGAACCGGCCGTCTCGACCAACCCCTACTTCGAATTCGATGCCAAGGTCGACGCGGCGGGTGAATTCAAGTTCACCTGGTATGATGACGACGGCTCCGTCTACGAAGACGTCAAGCCGATCGAAGTCGCGTAAAGCAGCATCCGTCCAGGGAGGAGACGCCATGACGCGCTTTACCAAGACCAAGACAGCACTGGCCGCAACGGCCCTTGGCCTCGCCCTTGTCGGCGCGGCCTTCGCCGCCCCGGTCGAGGACGAACTGGTCATCGAAACCGACGATGGCCCCGTCGAGATCGTCACCAAGACCACCGCCCCCGCCTATCTGGATGGCGCGCTGGACGAGATCTATTCGGGCTGGCTGTTCCGTGACGAGGCGACCCGCGCGATGGAGCGGGACGATTTCGACAACCCGGCCATGGTGTTTGTCGACCGCGCCACCGACAAGTGGAACGAGGCCATCGGAAAGAACGGCGAAAGCTGCGCCGGTTGCCACCAGGGCCCCGAGTCGATGGCCGGCCTGCGCGCGCACATGCCGCGGGTCGATGCCAAGTCCGGCAAGCTGATGATCATGGAAGACTACATCAACACCTGCGTGACCGAGCGCATGGGGCTGGAAAAGTGGGGGGTCACGTCTTCGAACATGAAGGACATGCTCTCGCTGATCTCGCTTCAGTCGCGTGGCATGCCGGTGCAGGTCAAGATCGACGGCCCAGCCGCCCCGTTCTGGGAAAAGGGCAAGGAGATCTACTACACCCGCTATGGTCAGCTGGAAATGTCCTGCGCGAATTGCCACGAGGACAATTTCGGCAACATGATCCGCGCCGACCACCTGAGCCAGGGGCAGATCAACGGCTTCCCGACCTATCGCCTGAAGGATGCCGGCATGGTCAGCGCCCAGCAGCGGTTCGTCGGCTGCGTGCGTGACACCCGGGCCGAGACCTTCAAGGCCGGCTCGGACGAGTTCAAGGCGCTGGAGCTTTACGTCGCCTCGCGCGGCGCCGGCCTGAGCGTCGAAGGCGTTTCGGTCCGTCACTGAACCCTTGTGGTCGCCGGTCCGGCCGGCGGCCACGTTCCGACAGTCTGACACCGGGGTCCGGCCCCAGGCGCCTTGGCGCAATGGTCGTGTATTGCCCGACGATTAACAGGAGTTCCGGGGATGATCACCCGCCGCGAGTTCATACAGGCCGCCATGGCCACCACCGCCATCTATGGCGCGTCGGGCTTTGGCAATTGGGCGCGGCTGGCGGCCCAGCAGCGGCTGACCCAGGACCAGTTGCTGCAATTCGACGACTTCGGCAATGTCACCCTGATCCATATCACCGACATTCACGCCCAGCTCAAGCCGATCTGGTTCCGCGAGCCGGAAATCAACCTGGGCGTCGGCGCGGCCAAGGGCCATGTGCCCCATGTCACCGGCACCGATTTCCAGAAGATGTTCGGCATCGCCCCCGGCTCGGCCGAGGCCTATGCGCTGACCTATACCGATTTCGACGCGCTGGCCCGCACCTATGGCAAGATGGGCGGCATGGACCGTGTGGCGACCGTGGTGAAATCCATCCGCGCCGCGCGTCCCGATGCGCTGCTGCTGGACGGCGGCGACACCTGGCATGGCTCGATGACCTCGCTGCTGACCAAGGGTCAGGACATGGTCAACGTGATGAACGCGCTTGGCACCGAGGCGATGACCAGCCACTGGGAATGGACCTTTGGCACCGAGCGGGTCAAGGAAATCGTCGAGGGGCTGCCCTTCCCCTTCCTGGGCGCCAATATCTTTGACGCCGAATGGGATGAACCCGCGTTCGAGCCCTACAAGATCTTTGAAAAGGGCGGTGTGCGCATCGCAGTGATCGGCCAGGCCTTCCCCTATATGCCGATCGCCAACCCCAAGTGGATGTTCCCCGAGTACTCCTTTGGGATCCGCGAAGAGCGGATGCAGGAGGTCGTCGACGAGGTGCGCGCCGAAGGCGTCGATCTGGTCGTCTGCCTGTCGCACAACGGCTTTGACGTCGACAAGAAGATGGCAAGCCGCGTCAATGGCATCGACGTCATCCTGACCGGCCACACCCATGACGCCGTCCCCGAGCCTGTGCTGGTGGGCGAGACGATCCTGATTGCCAGCGGATCGAACGGCAAGTTCGTCAGCCGCGTCGATCTGGACGTGCGCGATGGCCGCATGATGGGCTTCCGCCACAAGCTGATCCCGATCTTCTCGGATGTCATCACGCCCGATGCCGACATGGCCGCGCTGATCGACGCCGAACGCGCCCCGTTCAAGGCACAGCTGGAAGAAAAGATCGGCACCACCGAAAGCCTGCTTTACCGGCGCGGCAACTTCAACGGCACCTGGGACGATCTGATCTGCGACGCGATCCGCAGCGAGCGTGACGCCCAGATCGCGATGTCGCCCGGCGTGCGCTGGGGCACCTCGATCCTGCCGGGCGAGGCGATCACCCGCGAGGATATCCTGAACGTCACCAGCATGACCTATGGCCAGTGCTACCGCACCGAAATGACGGGCGAGACGATCAAGCTGATCCTGGAAGACGTGGCCGACAACATCTTCAACACCGACCCCTATTACCAGCAGGGCGGCGACATGGTGCGCGTGGGCGGGCTGGCCTATGCGGTCGACGTGTCCAAGCCCATCGGCGAGCGGATCAGCGCCATGGCGCTGGTCGACACCGGCGAAGAAATCGACGCGGCCAAATCCTATACGGTCGCCGGCTGGGCCTCGGTCAACGAAGGCACCGAAGGCCCGCAAATCTGGGATGTCATCGAATCCCACATCAAGAAGATCGGCACCGTCCGTCTGGAACCCAACACCTCGGTCACCGTGACCGGCATCTGACACGACCAAGGAGTGTTCGCCCATGAATAATGACGAACCCGAAACCGGCACCTCGCGCCGCGGCTTCCTGCGCCAGACCGCGCTGGCAGGCGCGGGGCTGGTGGCCGGCACCAGCGCCGCCCGCGCCGAAGGCGCCGACCCGCTGATCACCGAAGTGCAGCCCTGGGCGACCGAATTCGGCGACCCGGTGGATGCCGTGCCCTATGGCATGCCCATCCGCTTTGAACAGCATGTGGTGCGCCGCAACGTCGAATGGCTGACCGAAAGCCCGGTCAGTTCCATCAACTTCACGCCGATCCACGCGCTGGAAGGCACGATCACCCCGCAAGGCTGCGCCTTCGAGCGTCACCATTCCGGCGCGATCGAGCTGTCCAAGGCCGATTACCGGCTGATGATCAACGGCCTGGTCGAACGCCCGCTGGTCTTCACCTTTGAAGACCTGCTGCGCTTCCCCCGCACCTCGGTCACCGCCTTTTGCGAATGTGCGGCGAACGGCGGGATGGAATGGGGCGGCGCCCAGCTGGAAGGTTGCCAGTTCACCCAAGGCATGATCCACAACATGGAATATGTCGGCGTTCCGCTGCGCGTCCTGCTGGAAGAGGCCGGGGTCAAGCCGGAAGGCAAGTGGCTTTATGCCGAAGGGGCCGATGCCTCGTCCAACGGCCGCTCCATGCCGATGGAAAAGGCGCTGGATGACGTGATGCTGGCCTTCTACGCCAATGGCGAGGCGCTGCGGAAGGAACATGGCTATCCGGCCCGTCTGGTCGTTCCCGGCTGGGAAGGCAACATGTGGGTCAAGTGGGTGCGCCGCCTTGGGGTCTATGACCGGGCCGTGGAAAGCCGCGAGGAAACGTCGAAATACACCGATCTGATGCCCGATGGCCGCGCGCGGAAATGGACCTGGGTGATGGATGCGAAATCCGTCATCACCTCGCCCTCGCCGCAGGCGCCGATCCGTCATGGCAAGGGGCCACTGGTCATCACGGGCCTTGCCTGGTCGGGCAATGGCAAGATCACCAAGGTCGATGTCTCGATGGATGGCGGGCGCAACTGGGTAGAGGCCCGCATCACCGGCGAGGCCAAGGCCAAGGCGCTGACCCGCTTCCATCTGGATATCGACTGGGACGGGTCAGAGCTGATGCTGCAATCGCGTGCCACCGATGAAACCGGCTATGTCCAGCCGACCAAGGACGCGCTGCGCGCGATCCGCGGCCGCAACAACGTCTATCACAACAACGGAATCCAGACCTGGTGGGTCCGGGCCGACGGGGAGGTCGAGAATGTCGAAATCGCTTAAGCTGCTTCTTGGCTCGGCGCTGACGGTCTCGGCCCTTGCCGCGCCGGCGATGGCCGAACGCCTGGGCCTGGGCCGCGCCGCCCTGCCCGAAGAAATCTCGGCCTGGGACGTCGCTGTCCTGCCCGATGGCCAGGGGCTGCGCCCGGGTTCGGGCGATGTGGCGACCGGCGAGGAAGTGTTCGCCGCCAACTGCGCGATGTGCCACGGCGAATTCGCCGAAGGGCTGGACGCCTGGCCGGTGCTGGCGGGCGGCGATGGCACGCTGCGCGATATGCGCCCGGTCAAGACGATCGGCAGCTACTGGCCGCATCTGTCGACGGTCTATGACTATATCCACCGCTCGATGCCCTTTGGCGCGGCGCAGACCCTGTCGGTCGACGAGACCTATGCGATCACCGCCTTCCTGCTCTATTCCAACGGGCTGGTCGAAGAAGATTTCGTGCTGTCCGACAAGAACTTCACCGAAATCCAGCTGCCGAATGCCGACGGGTTCTACCCCGACGACCGGGCCGAGTCGGAATATCCGCTGTTCTCGGCCGCCGCCTGCATGACGGACTGCCTGCCGGAACAGAAGATCACCAAGCGCGCGGTCGAGCTGAACGTGACCCCGACTGATCCCGATGGCAAGCCGGCCGGCACCCTGCCCGACCTGCACGCCGCCGCAGCGGTAGCCCCGGCATCGGGCGACACCAAGGCCGCCGAGGTCACGCCGGAACCGGCCAAGGCCGAAGAGGCCAAGGCCGAACCGGCAGCGCCTGCGACCGAGGCCGTCGTCGCCATCGATCCCGAACTGATCGAGGACGGCGAGAAGGTGTTCAAGAAATGCACCGCCTGCCACAAGGTCGGCGACGGCGCCAAGAACGGCACGGGCCCCGCGCTGAACAACGTGTTTGGCCATGCGGCGGGCAAGGCGGATGGCTTCAAATACTCCAAGCCGCTGCTGACCATGGCCGAAGGCGGGCTGGTCTGGGACATGGACTCGCTTGATGCCTTCCTGGCCGACCCCAAGGGCTTCATGAAGGGCACCAAGATGTCCTTTGCCGGCCTGAAGAAAGAGGAAGACCGCGCGGCGGTGATCGCCTATCTGTCGACCTTCAGCAACTGACCGGCATGAGGCGCCTGGCCGCCATCGTGCTGATCCTTTCCGCCGCCGTGGGCCCCTTGCCTGCGGCGGCCGATGCCATTGGCGATGCTGTCCGGGGCGAGACGCTGTTCAGGCAGCACTGTTCGGCCTGCCACCAGATCGGCCCTGGCGCCACAAATCGGGTCGGGCCGCGCCTGACAGGGATCTTTGGCCGCCGGGCCGGGTCGCTGGAGGATTTCAGCTATTCCAAGGCCATGACGCGGATGGGCCGCGACGGCCTGACCTGGACGCTGGAAACCCTGACCGCCTATGTCGAAAACCCCAGGGCGCTGGTTTCGGGCACCCGGATGAACTATCGCGGCATGGCCGACCCCGAGGCCCGCAGCGCGCTGCTGGCCTATCTGCGCGAATATTCCGACAAGCCGCAGAACATCCCCGAGGCCGAGCCCACCGCCGTCAGGACCGACCATGACCTTGATCCCGCGATCCTCGCGCTCAAGGGCGACCCGGATTACGGCGAATACCTGTCGTCGGAATGCACCACCTGTCATCAGGCGGATGGGTCCGACCAGGGCATCCCCTCGATCACCGGCTGGCCGACAGAGGATTTTGTGGTCGCGATGCACGCCTACAAGCGGCAGTTGCGCCCGCATCCCGTGATGCAGATGATGGCCGGGCGGCTGTCCAACGACGAAATCGCGGCGCTGGCAGCATTTTTCGCCGCGCTGGACCCGGCCCGCTAGGGACAGGCCCCGGCATGGGAGGATGCCGGGAAACAGCTTTCCCCAAAGGGCCCAAAAACAAGAAGAAGCGTTCCATTGTTTCGCAAAGTCAATGATTTACCTGGACTGGCAGAGCCGCGAACATCTGCCGGTTCCATCCAAGGGAGGACGACATGACACTGAACAGACGCCTGTTTCTGGGCGGGGTGGCCGCAGGCAGCGCCCTGTTGTCGGCGCCGATGGTTCTGGGCCAGGCCAAGCCGCGGGTCGTGGTGATCGGCGGGGGGGCTGGCGGGGCAACCATCGCGCGCTATCTGGCCAAGGACAGCAAGGGCGCGCTGGACGTCACGCTGATCGAGGCGAACCCGATCTATACCACCTGCTTCTTCTCGAACCTCTATCTGGGCGGCTTTCGCGACTTCGAAAGCCTGCAGCATGGCTATGACAAGATCGCTGCGGGTGGTGTGACCGTCATCACCGATATGGCCACGGCGGTGGACCGCGCGGCGAAAACCGTCACGCTGGCCGGGGGCCAGACCCTTGGCTATGACCGGCTGGTGCTCTCGCCCGGCATCGACTTCAAGGAAGGCTCGGTCGCCGGCTGGTCGCTTGCCGATGCCGAGGTGATGCCCCACGCCTACAAGGCGGGCCCCCAGACCCAGCTGCTCAAACGGCAGATCGAGGCAATGCCCCAGGGCGGCACCTTTGCCATGGTGGCGCCCCCCAACCCCTACCGCTGCCCGCCTGGCCCCTATGAGCGGATCAGCATGGTCGCCTGGTGGCTGAAACAGCACAACCCGACTGCCAAGATCCTGCTGATCGACCCCAAGGACAAATATTCGAAACAGGCGCTGTTCGAGGAAGGCTGGCAAAAGCACTACCCCGGCATGGTCGAACGGATCGGCCCCGACATGGGCGGCAACGCCGTTGAGGTGCGCCCGGCCAGCATGGAAGTGGTGATCGACGGCGAGGCCGAGAAGGTCGATGTCTGCAACGTCATTCCTGGCCAGATGGCGGGCAAGATCGCCGCCTTGGCCGGCGTGACGGCAGACTCGGGCTGGGCGCCGGTGCACCCGGACAGCATGAAGTCGAAAACCGATGACAACATCTGGGTTCTGGGCGATTCCAGCGCTCAGGGCGACATGCCGAAATCGGGCTTCTCGGCCAACAGTCAGGCCAAGATCGCCGCCATGGCGATCCGGGGCGATCTGCTGGGCGCCAAGGTGTTCCCGGCGAAATACGCGAACACCTGCTGGTCGCTGATCGCCGCCGACGATGGCGTCAAGGTCGGCGCCGCCTACGAGCCCACCCCCGAAAAGATCGCCAGCGTGCAAAGCTTCATCAGCCAGACCGGCGAAGATGCGGCCCTGCGCAAGGCGACCTATGAGGAAAGCCTTGGCTGGTATGCCGGGATCACCGCCGACATCTTCGGCTGACCCATTGCCCGCCCACAGACCAACGGGCGGCCCCCTGCCGGGGCCGCCGCATTTCCAAAGGTGCCCCATGCTGACCCGCCGACATATCCTGATCAGTGCCGCTGCCTCGCTGGCCGCGCCCCTTGCGCCCCGCCGGCTTTGGGCCGGCACCTCGCTGGAAACCGGCGGGCTGCGCATCGACACCCTGTCCGATGGCAATCTTGTCATGCCGATCGGCTTCAGCTTTGGCGACCTGCCGGCCGATCAGATCGCCGCGCTGCTGGAACGGCACAAGCTGCCGACCGACCAGCTGACCCCGCCTTGCAACGTCACCCTGCTGCGCGATGGCACCAACACCGTGATGTTCGACGTCGGCTCGGGCCCCGATTTCATGCCCACCGCCGGCAAGCTGGCCGAGGCGCTGGACGCGCTGGACGTCACGCCCGAGGACATCACGCATGTCGTCTTTACCCATGCGCATCCCGATCACATCTGGGGCCTGCTGGATGAATTCGACGAACCTGTGTTCCCGAATGCCGAATACATGATCGGTGCGGCCGAATTCGACTTCTGGACCGATCCTGCCACGCTCGAGACGATCGGCGCCGATCGCGCCACCTTTGCCGTCGGCGCCGCGCGGCGGCTGGAGGTGATCGCGGATACCGTGCGCAAGCTGGCGGACGGCGAAGAGGTTCTGCCCGGCCTGACCGCCCGCCTGACCCCCGGCCATACGCCCGGCCACATGAGCTATGACATCGT
The DNA here is from genome assembly GCF_000429765.1 of Gemmobacter nectariphilus DSM 15620. Lineage (GTDB taxonomy): Bacteria > Pseudomonadota > Alphaproteobacteria > Rhodobacterales > Rhodobacteraceae > Wagnerdoeblera > Wagnerdoeblera nectariphila. The sequence goes on from NZ_AUCM01000010.1 coordinate 106,278, forward strand.
CGGTCCCGAAGGCACGATCACCGTGATCGGCGACGCCATCGGCAATGGCCATATCGCCTTTGACATGCCGGCCTGGCATTCGCCCTCGGATCAGGATCCGGTGCTGGGCGCGCAAACGCGGGTCGCGCTGCTGGCGCAGCTGGCCGACAGCGGCGCCACGATGATCGGCTTTCACCTGCCGGGCGGCGGGATCGGCCGGGTCGAACGCGCGGGCGACGCCTATACCTTCGTGGAGATCTGATCCATGCGCGCCCTTGCCCTGCTGCTGCTGACCGCCCTGCCCGCCCTGGCATCCGAGGACATTCCCGACCAGTATCCGCAATCGGTGCTATATGCCAAACCGGTCGAGGTGATCCCCTATGTGTTCACCGCCACCGGCGCCACCGCACCGCCAACCTATGAAAACGCGGGGCATAACAACAACCTGTCCTTCATCGTCACCGGCGACGGGGTGGTCGTGGTCAACTCGGGCGCCTCGTGGAAACTGGCCGAGGCGCTGCACGCCGAGATCAAGACCGTCACCGATCAGCCGGTCAGGCTGGTGATCGTGGAAAACGGTCAGGGCCACGCCAATCTGGGCAACGGCTACTGGGCCGCGCAAGGCGTGCCGATCCTGGCGCATGAGGAAGCGGCGGCCGAATTCGCGGATGGCGCGGCGCAGGATCTGGCCGCCCTGCAACGCTATGCCCGCGAGAATGCCGAGGGCACCGTCATCACCATGCCGACCGAAACCTTTACCGGCCGCAAGGACATCACCATGGGCGATGTGACGCTTCAGGTGCTGCACCTTGGCCCGGCGCACAGCCCCGGCGATACTCAGGTCTGGATCCCGCAATGGTCGATGATGGTGGCCGGCGACATCGCCTTTCACGAACGGATGCCGCCGATCTTTGAAGGCACCTGCACCTCGTGCTGGATCGAGACCTGGGATACGGCACTGGTCCCGCTGGCCCCGACCTATCTGATCCCCGGCCACGGCCACCCGACCAATCTGGCGCAGGTGCAGCGGTTCACCCGCGATTACCTGCTGGATCTGCGCGAAAAGATCGGTGCGCATATCGAGGCAGGCGGCGATCTGGCGGGTGCCTATTATGTCGATCAGTCGCGCTGGTCGCGCCTTGATACGTTCGAGGAACTGGCGACCAAGAATGCCGGCGTCGTCTATGCCGAGATGGAATTCGAATAGCGCTGCCTGCGCCGGGGCCGACAGGATCCCGGCGCAACCAGGGGCCGTCAGGCAGTGACCCGCGCGCCCTGCTGATCGACCAGCCAGTCGGTGATCATCGCGCCGATCCACATGCACAGCAGCGCAAGCCAGGCGGTCGCCACAAAGATCGACCCGCCCGTCACCCCTGCCCCGATGGCGCAGCCCCCCGCCAGCATGGCGCCAAAGCCCATCAGCACCGCACCGAACATCGACCGGCGCATCTGGCTTTCGCCGTCAAAGCCCTGAAACTTCAGGCTGCGCTTGAGCCCGGCCGAAACCAGCGCCCCCAGTGCAACGCCCGGCACAAGCCCGATGTCAAAGTCCAGCACCGGGTTTTCCGTCAGAAAGAACATCAGCGTGCTGGCCGATGGCCCCGAGAAAGTCGCGGATGTGACCGACACCGGGTCAAAGGCGGCCTGCGACAGGTTCCAGGTCAGCACCCAGCCCATCGCCACGGCAAAGCCCACACCCGAGCCGAACACCAGCACCCGCCAGCCGATCGCATTGCGCGCCGCCAGCACCAGTGCCAGCACGGCCAGCGCAACCCCAAGGCCCATTCCGGCACCTTGCGGCAGCCCCAGCAGGGTCAGCAGGTTGACGTTCGCGCCCCCCGGCGTCACCCACAGCCCGGCCAGCCATTGCCGCACCGGCGCCAGCCAGCCATGCAGCGCCATCTGCGCCACCACAGCAAAGATCAGCCCCGACACCACCGACCGCAGGTTCCCCGTCGCCGCCAGCACCAAGAGCCGCCCCGAACAGCCGCGGGCCAGCACCATGCCGGCGCCGAACATCAACCCGCCGATCACCGCGCCCGACCAGCTGCCGGTGACCGCCATCATCCGCGCATCGGCCGACCGGAACAGGCCCAGCCATTGCGCCCCCTGCACCCAGATCACGGCGGTGGAAAAGGTCAGCAGCCAGACCGCCACCCTGGACCCCATCCGCCCGCGCGCGAATTCCACGGTCGCGGCGCGCAGGCAAAAGGACGACCGTTCCGCAGAAAAGCCGAACACCGCCCCCACCAGCAGGCCGAACAGGGCAGCCAGGATCGGCTCGGGCAGACGATCAAGCAGATAGGTCAGGTCCATGGCGCGTCCTCCTGCGCGCCACATGCCACAAGAGGGCGCGCGCCGCCTTGATTCAGGTCAGATGCGGCAATCGCCTGCCGTTCAGCGCGCGCTGTCCGGCGGGTCGGCTGGCCTGTCCGCGTCGGCGGTCGGCCATTGGCGGTACAGCGCGGTCGCATGAAACGCCGCATCGCGCAGGTGGTCCTGCAGCTCGGCCCGGATCCGCGCCACATCGCGCGAGCGCAGGGCCTCGATCAGCGGCTCGTGCTGGCGGGCAATCTCGACCGGATCGTCATAGACCCGGCCGACCAGCGCGATGCCGGATCGCAGTTCCGTCGCGATCTGGTCGAACAGCCGCAGGATGCGGGAATTGCCGCCAATCTCGCACATCATGCGATGAAAGGCGTAATCCTCGGCCACCTGTTCCTGCATCCGCCCTTCGGCACCCAGCCTTTTCAGCAGCTCGACCTGGGCCTCCAGCCGTGTCAGATCGGCCGGGGTCATCCGGTCGACCAGCGCCTGGGCATTGTGCAGTTCCAGGCATTCGCGCAGGTCATAGATATCCGCCAGCTCGTCCGCATCATAGCTTTTGACGAAAAAGCCCCGCCGCGGGTGCGACACGATCAGCCCCTGGCTTTCCAGCAGTCGCAGCGCCTCGCGCACCGGCGCGCGCGAGGTGCCCAGCTGTTCGGCAAGCCGCGCCTCGGTCACACGTTCGCCAGGGCGCAAAAGCCCGTCGCCAATGGCGCGCAACACCTGATCGGCAATGCGGCTTGGCAGGTCGGGCTGCTGCAACGCCTTGAACATCGGTTCTGTCTCGACTGCGCCGGCCAAGGACGCCCCCTTGATGCAGATGGATGCGGCGTTGCAGTCTGCCCGATCTTTGGGCGTCACGTCCGGCCGCGGGCAATGTGCCATCTAGGCATACATTATGTCGATTGTCGACACTTGAAAAGTCGACGAGTTTCCCGGAACCTCAGCTCAACAAGAACGACGGTCGCACAACCTGGGCGATTCGCGGACAGGGAAAAACGATGACAACACCGGGCGCTGTTCGGACGACGTGCCGCCAGTTTTGTGCGCAAGGCGATGGCGCATGCGACATCGCGGCAGGGGCGGATTTCGGGGTCGGCGGGCCATCTGCCCTGCGCAGGCCGGGCCTTGCACCATGAGCGGGTGCGGCGCCCCCGAGGTGATCGAGATCCTTGCGCTGTCGCGGACCTTCGATCTTGCCCGGATCTTCGCCGATGCGAATACCGACCGCGTTCGGGTGATCAGCCCCGATCAGGTCACCGACCCGGCCCGCGTCGACGTGGCGCTGAGCTGGGCGCCCGAGGATCGCGCCTTTGACGCCTATCCCAATCTGCGCATGGTCTCGTCGATTGCGGCCGGGGTGGACCGGATCCTGACCTGCCCGTCGCTGCCGCCGCAGGTTGTCGTCACCCGCATCCGCGATCAGGGGCAGGCCGACATGATGGCCGGGTTCGCGGCCTGGCATGTCGTGTGGCACCATCGCCGGATGGGCGATTATGTGGCCAATCAGGCCAGCCGCACCTGGGACCGCAGCTTTCGCGCCCCGCCCCCTGGCCGGGTGCGGGTGGGGATCCTGGGCTATGGCCTGATGGGTCAGGCCTGCGCGCGGGCCATTGCCGCGATGGGCTTTCCGGTGCTGGCCGCGCGCAGCTCGGCCGGTGCGGTGCAGGCGCCGACCGGCGTTCAGGTGATCGGCGGCGAAGGCGCCATTCAGGCGGTGGCGGCGCAGTCGGACATCCTGATCAACACCCTGCCGCTGACGGACAGCACCCGCGATCTGCTGGATGCGGCGCTGTTCGCACAGATGCCCAAGGGTGCGGTTCTGGTCCAGATCGGCCGCGGCGAGCATCTGGTCGAGGCCGATCTGCTGGCCGCGCTGGACAGCGGCCAGCTGTCCGCCGCCAGCATCGACGTGTTCCGGGTGGAGCCCCCGCCGGACGATCACCCGTTCTGGGGTCATCCGAACATCCTCGTGACCCCGCATCGCGCCTCGGACAGCAGCCGGCCCGAGATCCTGCGCCAGATCGCTGAAAACTATCAGGCCGTGCGCGAAGGCCGGCGCCCACCCGGACTTGTCGACCGCGCAAGCGGCTACTGACCCACCGACGCGGGGGGGCAAGCCCCGCATCCAAGGAGACTGCCCATGACCGCCCCGACCCGCATTCTGACCAATGGCAAGATCTGGTGCGGCCTTGCCGAAGGCTTTGCCGAGGCGCTGGCCATCGCAGGCGACAAGGTGCTGGCCACCGGCAGCGCCGCCGACATCGCGGCCATGGCAGGCCCCGATACCGACATCATCGACCTTGAGGGGCGCCTTGCGGTGCCCGGCCTGAACGATGCGCACCTGCACCTGCACATGTATGGCAAAAGCCTGGTCCAGCTGGACCTGCGCCCGGCGGCCGGTGTGACCAGCGTTCAGGCCATTGTCGATCTGGTGGCCGAGGCAGTGAAAAACGCCAAACCCGGCGAATGGATCCTGGGCCGCGGCTATGACCACGACAAGCTGGACGAGCTGCGCCACCCCACCAGGCGGGAACTGGATGCCGTCTCGCCGGAAAACCCGGTGTTCCTGACCCGCACCTGCGGCCATACCACGGTGGCCAACACGCTGGCGCTGCAGGCGGGCGGGATCGGGCACAACACCCCCGACCCGTTCGGCGGCAAGATCGGCCGCACCGCAGGCGAGCTGGATGGCCTGCTGTTCGAAAACGCCCGTGCGCCCATTCAGGCGGTGATCCCGCTGCCGACCGAGGAAGATCTGGTCGATTCCATCGAACGCGGCGGCAAAAGCCTTTTGTCCTTCGGCATCACCTCCTGCATGGAGGCCGCCATCGGGCTTGAGGTCGGCACGGTCGAGCTGGACGCCTATCTCACCGCGCGCAAGGCGAACCGCATTCCGGTGCGCGTTGCAGGCACGCTGATGGGCGATGCGGAACGCAACATCCTTGACTATGCCTATTCCAAGGGCCTGGTGACCGGCGTTGGCGATGACATCTTCCGCATCGGGCCGGTGAAATACTTCACCGACGGCTCGGCCGGGGCGGGCACCGCCTGGATGTCGAAAGCCTATGAGAATGATCCGACCAACTTCGGCGTTCAGTGCCTGACGCAGGAACAGACCGATGCGCTGACCATGACCGCGCACGAGCGGGGCTATCAGCTTGCCCCCCATGCCATCGGGGATGCGGCCATCGACATGGTGCTGAACGCCTATGAAAAGGCCTATGCCGCCCTGCCCGCCCCCGACCGGCGCCACCGGATCGAACATTGCGGGTGGCACAAGCCCGAGGATCTGCCGCGCATGATCGCCATGGGCGTGATCCCGGCCGGGCAGCCCAGCTTTCTCTATTTCTTCGGCGAGGGCTATCACACCATCCTTGGCCACGAGCGGCCGCAGCATTGCTACCCGTTCAAGACCTGGCTGGACAGCGGGCTGCACCCCTCGGCCTCGACCGATTGCCCGGTGACTTCGCCCGATCCGCTGCCCTGCATCTATGCGCTGGTCACGCGGCTTTCGGACAGCGGCAAGCCGCTGGGGCTGGATCAGAAGCTGACCATGGCCGAGGCGCTGCACCTTTACACCTACGAGGCGGCCTATGGCGTGCATGACGAAGACCGCAAGGGCCGTCTGATCCCTGGCCAGCTGGCCGATGTGGCCGTGTTCGACACCGATTTCTTCACGGTCGAGCCCAAGGCCATCCTGGGCGCCCGCTGCCTGATGACCCTGCTGGGCGGCGAGGTCGTCTATCGCGCCTGAGCCGCCGGAGCGGCCGGTCCAGCCACATCGGGCCGGCCGCATCCCTCAAACGCCAATGACAGGACCGCCCCATGACTGCACCCGTTCCAGCCCGAAGGACTGCCAAATGACCGCCGACACGATCCTGACCAACGGCAAGATCTGGTGCGGCATGGCCGAAGGCTTTGCCGAGGCACTGGCCATTCAGGGCGACAAGGTGCTGGCCACCGGCAGCGCGGATGACATCGCGGCCCTGGCCGGCCCCGACACGCAGGTGATCGACCTTGGCGGACGGCTGGCGACGCCCGGCCTTTATGACGTGCATACCCATCTGTCGATGTTCGGGCTGGGGCTGAAGCATCTGGATCTGAACCCCAAGCGGGTGAAATCCGTCGGCAGCCTGCTGGACCTGGTGGCCGAGGCCGCGAAAACCCGCAAACCCGGCGAATGGATCATCGGGCGCGGCTATGACCATGCCAAGCTGGCCGAATACCGCCACCCGACCCTGCGCGAGCTGGACGCGGCGGCGCCGGACAACCCGGTCTATGTCTCGCGTGCCTGCGGGCATGTGGGCGTGGCGAATTCGATCGCGCTGTCGATGGCGGGGATCGGCCACAATACCCCCGACCCCGATGGCGGCGCGATCCAGCGCGCCAATGGCGAGCTGACCGGCCTTCTGGCCGAAAACGCCCGACGCCCGGTGCTGGATCTGCACCCCGAACCGGGGCTGGACGATTACGTCGACGCCATCGAGGCGGGCGGCAAGCTGATGCTGGCGCTTGGCATCACCTCGACGATGGATGCCGCCGTCGGCATGAGCCATGGCTGGACCGAGTTTGAGGCCTATCAGAAAGCCAGGGACACCGGCCGCCTGCCCGTGCGGGTGTCGATGTGCCTGATCGGCGACAAGGATCGCAACATTCTGGACAGGGCGGTTGCCGAAGGGCACCTGTCCGGCTCCGGCTGCGACATGCTGCGCGTGGGGCCGGTCAAGTTCTTCATCGACGGCAGCCTTGGCGGCAAGACCGCGGCGATGAAGGAAAACTACCCCGGCACCTCGGATCGCGGCATCTTCTGCCTGTCGGATGACGAGTGCAACGCGCTGGCCAAACGCGCCCATGACCACGGCTTTCAACTGGCGGTTCACGCGATCGGTGATGCCGGGATCGAACAGTTCCTGACCGCCGTGCGGCTGGCGCAGGCGGCGAACCCTGCCCCCGACCGGCGCCACCGGATCGAGCATTGCGGCTGGGTGACGCCCGACCAGATCGCCACCATGCAGGAACTGGGCGTCATCCCCGGCCCGCAGCCCGATTTCATCTATTACTTCGGCGATCAATATGTCGAAGCCATGGGCAAGGAACGGGCCGATACGTCCTATCCGATGCGGTCATGGATCGACGCAGGGCTGCGCCCCTCGGCCTCGACCGATTGCCCGGTGACGGTGCTGAACCCCTTTGCGGGGCTTTATGCCATGGTCACCCGCACCACCGACAAGGGCACCGTGCTGGGCGCCGATCAATGCCTGACCATGGCCGAGGCGCTGAACGCCTATACGCTGGACTCGGCCTATGCCACCCATGACGAGGGGCGCAAGGGCCGTCTGGTGCCGGGGCAGCTGGCAGACATTGCGGTCTTTTCGCACGACCTGTTCCAGATCGCGCCTGCGGCCATCCTGGACACCGACTGCGTGATGACCCTGCTGGGCGGCAAGGTCGTTCACGATGCGACGGGGGGCTAGGCCATGCTCGCCATGCTCTTGCGCCGCATCGGCCTGTCGATCCCGGTTCTGCTGGGGGTGATGGTCTTTGGCTTCCTGCTGTTGCAACTGGTGCCGGGCGATCCGGCCGTGGTGCTGGCCGGCCCCACCGCGCCCCCCGAAGTGGTCGAGGAAATCCGCAAGTCCATGGGCCTTGACCGGCCGCTGGTCGTGCAATTCTGGATGTATTTCGAACGGGTGCTGGCCGGCGATTTCGGCCGCTCGATGATTTCCAACAAGCCGGTGACCGAGGAACTGGCCGCCGCCATCGGCCCGACGGTCGAACTGATGCTGGCCTGCCTGATCTGGTCGATCCCGCTGGGCATCGCCATGGGCACGCTGGCCGCGATGAAGCGCGGCACGCTGGTCGACCGCGCCATCATGGCGCTGTCGGTGGCGGGCGTGTCGCTACCGGTCTTCTTCATCTGCCTGCTGCTGATCCAGCTGTTCGGCCTGACCTTCCGCTGGCTGCCCTTTGTCGGGCGCGAAGGCCCGGTCTGGACGCTCGAGGGGCTGCGCCACATCGCGCTGCCCGCGCTGTCGCTGGGCATGGTGTTCATCGGCCCGGTGGCGCGGATGACCCGCTCCTCGGTGCTCGAGGTGCTCAAGCTCGATCATGTGCGCACCGCCCGCGCCAAGGGGCTGACCGAACGCGCGGTGGTGGTGCGCCACGCGCTGCGCAACGCGCTGATCCCGGTGGTGACGCTGGTGGGGCTGCAAGCCGGCTATCTTCTGGGCGGCGCGGTGGTGACCGAGACGATCTTTGGCTGGCCCGGTGTGGGGCGGCTGGCGGTCGGCGCGATCCTGTCGAGCGATTTCACCATCGCGCAGGGCTGCATCCTGACCATGGCGCTGACCTTCATCGCGATCAACCTGATCGTCGACATCCTCTATTCCGTGCTTGACCCGAGGGTGCAGAAATGACCGACGCTGCTACTGCGACCCCCGCCATGACTGCCCCGCCCCAGCGCCTGCCCTGGTGGCGCCGCCTGCTGCGCGACCGCGCGGCGCTGATGGCACTGGTCGTGCTGGTGCTGATCTTTGCCGCCGCCGCGCTGGCGCCCTGGCTTGCGCCCTATGACCCCTATGCCAGCTCGCGCAAGGTGATGCTGCCACCCGCCTGGGCCGCGCGCGGGTCGATGGACTTTCTGCTGGGCACCGATCCGCAAGGGCGCGACATCCTCAGCCGGCTGCTCTATGGCACGCGGCTGACGCTGCTGATCGGGCTGTCCAGCATTCTGGTGGGCGGGCTGCTGGGATCGTTCCTGGGCCTGCTGGCCGCATTCTATGCCCGGCTTGATCCCTGGATCATGCGCCTGTCCGACGTGCTGCTGTCGCTGCCGGCGATCCTGCTGGGGCTGGCACTGGTGGCCGCGCTGGGACAGGGGATCATGCCGGTGGTGCTGGCGCTGGTGGTTTCCACCATCCCCGATTGTGCCAGGATCGCCCGCGGCATCGCCATGGGCATCATGAAGCAGGAATTCATCGAGGCCGGCCGCGCGCTTGGCCTGCCCGACCGGCAGCTGTTCACCCGCTATCTGCTGCGCAACGCGATTTCCTCGATCCTGATCTTCCTCAGCCTGCGGTTCGGCCAGCTGATCCTGATTGCCGCCTCGCTGTCGTTCCTGGGCCTCGGGGCGCGCCCGCCGGTGGCGGAACTGGGCATGATGGCCGCGCAGGGGCGCGATTTCTTCCTGTTCGCACCGCATATCGCGGTGATCCCTTCGGTGCTGATCCTGATCATCGTGCTGGCCGCCAATATTGCGGGCGACGCGCTGCGCGATGTGCTGGACCCGCGCCTGCAGACCTGAACCACCCCCAACCCGGCCACCGAACGCGCCGGGACCAAGCACCACCCTCATTCTGCCAACAAGGAGCACGACGCCATGTTTTCCCGAAAGTCATCCCTGCTGCTGGGCGCGGCGCTGGCCGCCGCGCTGCCGGCAGCCGGCCTGCACGCCCAAGAGGTCAAGCTGGCCCGCCTGATCGATTCCAACAGCTATGACCCGCACAAGGTGACGGCCACTGCCGCCGCCGAAGTGCTGTTCATGATCGCCGACACGCTGGTCGCCATCGAGCCCGACATGAAGACCCTGCGCCCCGGCCTTGCCAAAAGCTGGGACGTGTCGGACGACGGCACGACCTATACCTTCCATCTGCGCGACGATGTCACCTTCTGCGATGGCAAGAAGATGACCGCCGCCGATGTCGCCTACAGCTTCAACCGCTGGATCAACCCGGAAACCAAATCGCCCGTCGCCTGGCGCGCCGGCCCGGTCGACAAGATCACCGCGATCGACGACACCACGCTGGAATACAAGCTCAAGGCGCCGTTCTCGGAGCTGCTTTACCAGCTGACGCAGAACTTTGCCGTGGTGATCGACAAGGACACGGTCGAAAAGCTGGGCCCGGATTTCGGCGTCGCCGGCTTCAACGGCACCGGGCCGTTCTGCTGGGGCGAATGGCTGCCGCGCGACCGTTTCACCATGACGCGCAACCCCAACTACACCTGGGGCCCCGATTTCTATGAAAACACCGGGCCGGCCAAGGTGGAAAAGGTCACCTGGAGCATCATCCCCGAGGCGAACACCATCACCGCCGCGCTGATGACCGGCCAGGTCGATGCGACCAACTATGCGCCCTACATCGCGCTTGACCAGTTCGAGGCAACGCCGGGCTTTGTCGTCAGCGCCTCGGAATCGGCGCGCTACACCTATTTCGTCGGCTTCAAGCTGGACAAGCCCACGGTGTCCGATCTGGCCGTGCGCCAGGCGATCAACTACGCCTTTGACCGCGCCGCGCTGGTCGAGGACCAGTTCTATGGCAAGGTGTTGCCCGCCTACAGCTATATCGCCACCGACACGCTGGACTGGAACCCCGAGGTCGAGAAGGTGATGATCACCACCCACGACGTCGACAAGGCCAAGGCCCTGCTGGACGAGGCCGGCTGGAAAGTCGGTGCCGATGGCATCCGCGAAAAGGACGGCGTCAAGCTGAAGCCAGTGCTCTACAGCCTGTCGGGCGTGTGGCCCAACATCATCCAGGCGGTGCAGGCCGAACTGCTGAAGGTCGGCATCGACGTGCAGCTGAACGTCTTTGATCCGACCGTCGGCTGGGGCAAGCTGGCGACCCAGGAATTCGACATGTTCACCATGGCCTATCCCTATGTCTCGGCCGGTGACGCGATGAACCTCTATTTCCGCTCCAGCAACCGCCCGGCGCCGAACCGCACCAACTGGGCCGACGAGGACACCGACAAGTGGCTGGCCGCCGGGTCTTCGGCGCTCAACGATGCGGGCCGGGCCGAGAACTTCGGCAAGGTGCTCTACAAGGTGCACGAGGCGATGAACTGGATGCCGCTCTATCATGCGCCGATCATCATCGTGCAGTCGGACAAGCTGAAGCCGATGACGGCCCACCCGATCTATGGCGCGGCCTATTACAAGGGCCTCGGTCTGGAAGTGGTGAAGTAAGCCCCTGATCCCTGGCCGGTCCCGCGTCTTCGCGGGGCCGATCCTGCCCTGCTGCCATCCCCGGAGTCCCCGATGCCCGATGCCGACCCGCTTCTCGAGGTGCGCGACCTGCATGTCCATTTCCACACGGATGCCGGCCTGTTCCGCGCGGTCGATGGCATCAGCTTTTCGGTGCCGCGCGGCAAGACGCTGGGCATCGTGGGGGAATCGGGCTGCGGAAAATCGGTGACCTCGCTGGCCATCATGCGGCTGCTGGCACAGCCCCCGGCGCGCTATGCTGGCGGCGACATCCTGTTCGAAGGCAAAAGCCTGCTGAAGCTGTCCGAGGCCGAGATGCGCAAGCTGCGCGGCGGCAAGATCGGCATGATCTTCCAGGAACCGATGACCAGCCTGAACCCGGTCTATACGATCGCGGACCAGATCATCGAATCCCTGCGCGCCCATGGCATGACCGATCGCGCCAGGGCCCGCGCCCGGGCCATCGAGATGCTGAAGATGGTCGGCCTGCCCTCGCCCGAAAAGCGCGCCGACGACTTTCCGCACCAGCTTTCGGGCGGTCAGCGGCAGCGGGTGATGATCGCCCTTGCGCTGGCGAACGATCCGCAACTGCTGATCGCGGATGAACCCACCACGGCGCTGGACGTGACGATCCAGGCGCAGATCCTGGCGCTGATGCGCGATCTGTCGGCGCGCACCGGGGCATCCGTCGTGCTGATCACCCACGACCTGGGCGTCGTTGCCGAAACCTGTGACGAGGTGGTGGTGATGTATGCCGGGAATGTCGTCGAACGCGCCCCCGTCGCCTCGCTGTTCGAGGCGCCGCAGCATCCCTATACCATCGGTCTGATGGCCGCCGTGCCGCGCATCGACACCACCTCGGACCGGCTGGAGACGATCCCCGGATCGGTCCCGCCGCCCTATATGCTGATCCCCGGCTGCAAGTTCGCCTCGCGTTGTCCGCTGGCCGATGGCCGCTGCACCGCCGAACGCCCGCCCTTGCGGGAAATCGCCCCGTCGCATTTCGTCGCCTGCTGGCAGGCCCCTATCGAGGAGGCCACCCGATGAAGCCGCCCGTTCTGGAAGCCATGAACCTGTCCAAGCACTATCCGGTGCACAAGGGCATCCTGAACCGCCAGATCGGCGCGGTGCAGGCGGTGTCGGACGTGAACTTCCGCCTGATGGAGGGCGAGACCCTTGCCATCGTGGGCGAATCCGGCTGCGGCAAGTCCACGCTGGGGCGCGCCCTCCTGCGGCTGTCGGAACCCACCGCCGGCAATGTCCTGCTGGATGGCAAGGACATCACCACCCTGCCCCCCGGCCAGCTGCGCGACAAGCGGCGCGAGATGCAGATGGTGTTCCAGGATCCCTTCGGCTCGCTCAACCCGCGCATGACGGTGCGCGAGACACTGCTGGAGCCGATCATCCTGCACAAGGTGGCAACCGGGGCCGCCGCCGAGGCGATGGTGTCGGACCTGCTGAAAACCGTCGGCCTGTCGGATTTCCACGCCGGGCGCTATCCGCATGAATTCTCGGGCGGGCAGCGCCAGCGGATCTGCATTGCCCGGGCGCTGGCGACGAAACCGCGCATCATCGTCTGCGACGAGCCGGTTTCGGCGCTGGATGTGTCGGTGCAGGCGCAGATCGTGAACCTGCTTCAGGATCTGCAACGCCAGTTCGGCCTGTCCTATGTGTTCATCAGCCACGATCTGGCGGTGGTGCGCCATATCGCGGACCGGGTGGCCGTGATGTATCTGGGGCGCATCGTGGAAATGGGCGATGCGGAAACCATCTTCCGCGACCCGCGCCATCCCTATACCCGCGCCCTGGTGGCGGCCGCGCCCAAGCCGGTGCCCGGCGCCGCCCTGCCCGACCGCGCGGTCAAGGGCGACATGCCCAGCGCGCTGAACCCGCCATCGGGCTGTGCCTTCCACACCCGCTGCCCCATCGCGCGCGACATCTGCGCGCGTGACCGGCCCGATCTGCGCGAGACGGCAGGCAAGCAGGTCGCCTGCCATTTCCCTGACGAGGCAGCGACGATCCCCGCCTCGGTCGCCGCGCCCATGTCGGGCGTGCTGCAACAACGCCTGGCGGTTCTGGACCGCCGCCGCGCTGCCCAAGGCTAGGAGGAGCCCATGCGCAAGGTCATCAACGCAGGTCACATCATCGCCTTTCAAGACGGCGGCCACCGCCATCTGACGAATGGCCATATCGTGGTGGAACACGACCGCATCGCCCATGTCGGCGGCGGCACATTCACCGGCCAGGCCGACGAGGTGATCGACGCCCGCCACCAGATCATCACGCCCGGTTTCGTCAACACCCATTCCCACCTGTCGGAATCGCCGCTGGACAAGTCCTTTGTCGAGGATCGCGGGCCGCGCAACTTCTACCTGTCTGGCCTGTTCGAGTTCCTGACCGCGCGCAAGGGCGCCATGACCAACGAGGCCCGCAAGGCGGCGGTGGACTTCTCGATGCACGAGCTGATCCGCACCGGCACCACGACTATCGTGGAACTGGGCCTGATGGGCCCCTATGTTGCCGAGCAATGCGAAAAGGCCGGGCTGCGCGCCTGGATCGGCGAGATGTATTCCTCGACCACCTGGTTCACCGACGATGGCCGCACCGTCAGCTATCGCCCGCGCGGCGACGATGGCGCGGCGGGGCTGGCCCATGCGGTGAAGTTCGTCGAGGACTATTCCGGCCGGGCGAACGGGCGGATTCAAGGGTTCCTCAGCCCTGCCCAGGTCGATACCTGTTCCGAAGACCTGCTGCGGAAAACCAAGGCGCTGGCGCGCGAGATGGGGGTTCCGACCGCGCTGCATACCTCGCAATCGGTGCCCGAGTTTCAGGAAATGGTGCGCCGTCATGGCTGCTCGCCCATCGAATGGCTGGACCGCATCGGCTTTCTGGGGCCAGAACTGATCATGGGCCATGCGATCATGCCGGGCGGGTCAAGCTGGGTGAACTATCACGCCCCCGATCTGGACCTGCTGGCAGACAGCGGCACCAATGTCGCGCATTGCGTCTGGGTCTATTGCCGGCGCGGCATCGCGATGGACAGCTATGCGAAATACCTCGACAAGGGCATCACCATGACCCTTGGCACCGACACCTGCCCGCAAAGCATGATCGAAGGGCTGCGCTGGACCGCTGTCATGTCCAAGGTGCAGGACCGCCGGACCGAAGTGGCGACAGCGGCCGATGTGTTCAACTCGGCCACGCTGGCGGGTGCCAAGGCGCTGGGGCGCGACGATCTGGGCCGCATTGCCAAGGGGGCCAAGGCGGACCTGCTGTTCTGGGAAACCGCCAGCATGACCATGACCCCGATGCGCGATCCGGTGCGCAACATCGTCTATTCGGCCCAGAGCGACGATCTGCATTCCAGCATGATCGACGGGGTTTTCGTGATGCGCGACCGGATCGTTCCGGGCTATGACTTGGGCACGCTGACCGCAAACCTGCAAAAGGGCGCCCGTCACATGTGGGACAACATGCATGTCGAGGACTGGGCCCACCGCACCATTGACCAGCTGTCGCCCAACAGCTTTCCGGAATACCGCGCCTAAGGCGCGCCAGACAGGACGAAACCGATGGACATTCTTCCCAACTCGACCGAAGCGCGCGACATCCGCTATCAGATGCCCGCCGCGGCCGACATGCGCAAACACGAAGAGACCGGATCGGTCGTCATCGAACGCGGCGAGGGGATCTACGTCTACGACAACACCGGCAAGCGCTATATCGAGGGGCTGGCAGGCCTGTGGTCGGTCGCCGTCGGCTTTGGCGAGCCGCGTCTGGCCAAGGCTGCGTTCGAGCAGATGTCGAGGCTGCCCTATTACCACCAGTTCAACTACAAGACCCACGGGCCTTCGGTGGATCTGGCGGAAAAGATCCTCTCGATGATCCCGTTCCCGATGTCGAAGGTGCATTTCACCTCGTCGGGGTCCGAGGCGAACGATCTGGTGGCCAAGATGGTCTGGTATCGGTCCAACGCGATGGGCAAGCCGGAAAAGAAAAAGATCATCGGCCGGATCAAGGGCTATCACGGCGTGACCATCGCCGCCGGCTCGATCACCGGGATCGAGCGCAACCATACCAGCTTTGACCTGCCGCTGGACCGGATGGTCCATACCTCGTGCCCCAGCTTCGAGCTGTTCGGGGCCGAGGGCGAGACCGAAGCCCAGTTCACCGCCCGCATGCTGGCCGATCTGGAAGCGCTGATCGAGCGTGAAGGCCCCGAGACCATCGCCGCCATGTGGGGCGAGCCGGTGATGGGCGCGGGCGGCGTGCTGCCGCCGCCGGCAGGGTATTGGGCCGGGGTGCAGGCGATCCTGAAGAAGCATGACATTCTGCTGGTCGCCGACGAGGTGATCTGCGGGTTCGGCCGCACCGGCAAGATGTTCGCCTGCGAGACCTATGGTATCGTGCCCGATGTGCTGGTGCTGTCGAAACAGCTGTCGTCGTCCTATCTGCCGCTGTCGGCCATCGTGATCAACGATGCCTTCTATCAGCCGGTGGCCGATGAATCGCACCGCATCGGCTCGTTCGGCCATGGCTTCACCGCCTCGGGCCATCCGGTGGCGACGGCCGTGGGGCTGGAGAACCTGAAGATCATCGAGGAACGCGATCTGGTCGGCAATGCCGCCCGGCTGGCGCCGATGTTCCAGGCGGGGCTGAAAGAGCTGGCGCAGCATCCGCTGGCCCGGCACGCCCGGGGCGTCGGGCTGATCGGCGCGGTAGAGCTGAAAGGCTGGGACAAGCCAGGCGCGGCTGGCGCCTTTGTTGCAGACCGGATGCAGGCCGAAGGGCTGATCATTCGCGGTATCGGCGATTCGATCTGTTTCTGCCCGCCGCTGATCATCACCGAGGCGCAGGTGAAGGAGATGTTTGCCATCGCCAAGGCGGCACTCGACGCGGTGGCGGCCGAGCGGGGCTGAGGCGTTACCGGCAGGGATGGGGGGCGCTGCCCCCTGTCACTGCCGCGCGGCGTCAAGGGCAGTCCTGCCCCCGGGGTATTTTGAAAAAGGCAAAGCGGCCTTGAGAAAGGCCGGGAGATTGCCGGGCGGGGGCGCCGGTTTGTTCGCGCGCCCTGACAGGGCACGCGCAAGCGAGTTGAGGCCAGCGTATGCCCAAGGGGGGCTGCGGTGATCGGGCCGCGGAGATGGCCCGACGTCAGAGCGCCATGTCGTCGCGGTGGATCAGTGCAGCGCGGCCAGGATAGCCGAGGATCGTCTCGATCTCGCCCGAGCGGTGGCCAGCGATGGCGCGGGTCTCGGCGGCGGTATAGCGGATCAGGCCCTTGCCCAGCTCGGCGCCATCCGGGCCTTCGATCCGCACCGGCTCGCCCCGGCCGAACTGGCCGGTGACGCCGCGCACCCCGGCAGGCAGCAGCGACTTGCCCGCGTTCAAGGCAGCGACCGCGCCTGCATCGACAACGATGCTGCCGCGCGGCTTCATCGCCGCGATCCAGCGTTTGCGCGCCGCCTGCGGATCGCCTGCGGCGACGAACCAGGTGCGATTTGCGCCATTCGCCAGCGCGGCAAGCGGGCGGTAGGTGGACCCTTCCATGATCGCCATGGCGCAGCCGCCTGCAACGGCGGTCTTGGCGGCCATCAGCTTGGTCTTCATCCCGCCCTTCGAGAGGCCCGAGATCGGATCGCCGGCCATCGCCTCGATCTCGGGGGTGATGTGATCGACGACGTCAAAGCGCCGGGCGGTCGGATCTTCCTTGGGGTTGGCGGTGTAGAAGCCATCGACATCGGACAGCAGGATCAGCTGATCGGCCCCCACCGTCACCGCGATCTGGGCGGCCAGGCGATCATTGTCGCCAAATCGGATCTCGTCGGTGGCCACGGTGTCGTTTTCATTCACGATGGGAATGACACCCAGCGACAGAAGCGTTGCCAGCGTGGCGCGCGAGTTCAGATAGCGGCGGCGGTCTTCGGTATCTTCCAGCGTCACCAGCACCTGCGCGGCCTTGAGGCCGTGGGGCACCAGGACTTCCTCGTAGGCGCGGGCCAGGCGGATCTGGCCGACCGCCGCCGCTGCCTGCGACTGTTCCAGCGGCAAGGGTCCATCGGGCAGGCCCAGCACCCGGCGCCCCAGCGCGATCGAGCCAGAGGACACCAGAATGACATCGGTGCCGCGCGCATGGGCGGCGGCCACATCCTCGGCCAGACCGCGCAGCCAGTCGCCGCGCAGGCCCGTCACCCGGTCGACCAGCAGCGCAGAGCCGATCTTGACCACCAGCCGCCGGGCGGCGGCAACATCGGGGCCTAGGGGCGCCATTGTCCTTGATCCTTTTCAGCCGGCGCGCGGCGAGCCTCGATTTCCGACATCAGGGCGCGCAGCACCTCTTGCAGGCCAAGGCCGGCCGCGCCGGAAATCGCATAGACCTTGCCACCCGAGGCCTTTTCCAGCGCACGGCGGCGAGTCGACAGCGTTTTCGAATCCAGCGCGTCGATCTTGTTGATCGCGAGGATCCGCGGCTTGTCGCCAAGGCTGCCACCATAGGCGTCGAGTTCGGCCACGATGGTGCGGTAATCCTTGGTGATGGTCGATGACGTGCCATCGACCAGATGCAAGAGCACCGCGCAGCGTTCGACATGGCCGAGGAACTGATCGCCCAGCCCCCGCCCTTCGGAGGCGCCTTCGATCAGACCGGGAATGTCGGCCATCACGAATTCCTTGCCGTCAACGCCCACAACCCCAAGGTTCGGAACCAGCGTGGTGAAGGGGTAATCCGCGATCTTCGGCCGCGCGTTCGAGGTGGCCGCCAGGAAGGTCGATTTGCCCGCGTTCGGCAGCCCCACCAGCCCCGCATCGGCGATCAGCTTCAGCCGCAGCCAGATGGTGCGTTCGACACCTTCCTGCCCCGGATTGGCCCGCGCGGGCGCCCGGTTGGTCGAGGATTTGAACCGCAGGTTGCCCCAGCCGCCATTGCCGCCCTGCGCCAGCAGCACGCGCTGGCCGGGGTGGGTCAGGTCGGCGATGATGGTTTCCTCGTCCTCTTCGAGGATTTCGGTGCCGACCGGCACTTTCAGCACGATGTCGTCGCCCGTCTTGCCGGTGCGCTGGCTGCCCATGCCGCCCTGCCCCGACTTGGCGAAGAAATGCTGCTGATAGCGAAAGTCGATCAGCGTGTTCAGACCTTCGACCGCCTCGGCGTAGACGGACCCGCCGTTGCCACCGTCGCCGCCATCGGGGCCGCCGAATTCGATGAACTTCTCGCGCCGGAACGACACGCAGCCCGCGCCCCCGCCGCCCGAGCGGATGTAGACCTTGGCAAGGTCGAGGAACTTCATGGCATGGTCCTTTCCGGGACGAGGTTGCGGCCCGCTTCCTACATCATCCGGGGGGACAGGCTCAACAGCCTATCGCGCAAGGCAGCGCAGCACCCAGACGTCATAGCGCGGATGATCCAGCGCCGACAAGGCCGGGCTGGAGGCCACCATCCAGCCCGAGAACACCGGCGCCTCTTGCAGGCTGTCGCGGATGGTCAGATGGGCATAGGCCTCGCCCGTCGGATTGTCGGCCGGATAACGGCAGCTGTCGAGCTGGATGGTCAGCCGCCCCCAGACCGCCGATTGCCCGCGCGACATTTCGACATCGGCCGTCTCGCCCGAGGCCTTGTCCAGCCAGCGCAGTTCCGCGCCCGGCGCCTCGGTCATGGTCTGGGCGCCTGCCGCACTGCCGGCCAGACACAGGGCAAGGGCCGCGCGCCGGATCATTGGCCGGCCCCGCCCCCGTTCTTGAGCGTGTCTTCGGCCGCGCCGCCGACAAACTTCATCAGAAGCGAGGTCAGGCTGACGGCACCCTGCGTATCCTCGACCTCGGCGCCCGGCTCCAGATTGAAGGGCGACCCGCCGGGCATGATTTCCAGGAAATTGCCGCCCAGCAGCCCTTCGGACGAGATCAGCGCCGTGCTGTCGTCGGGCAGTTCGATCCCGTCGCGGATGGTAAAGCGCGCCTCGGCCATGAAGGTCTGGGGGTTCAGATCAAGCTTGGTGATCGCCCCGATCTTGACCCCGCCCATGCGCACATCGGTGCCGACCCGCACCCCCTCGACAGAGCGGAAGGCGGCGCGCAGTTCATAATTGCCGGGCTGAGGCCCAAGCCCCGTGACCTGAGTCGCGTAGAACAGGAACCCCAGCGCAACGGCCAGAACGCCGCCGCCGACGGCGACCTCGGTGAGGTTCTCGCCGCTCATTCCGGTTGCCACGCCTCATAGTCGCGGCGTTCGGCGGGGGCAGCACGGCGCAGCGAGCCGGCGGGCAGATAGGCCGCGTCGGTGCCGGTCAGGTTTTCGTGATGCGGCTTTTCCCAGGGCTTGTGCGCCAGCGGCTTTTCGGTCGGCGGCTCGTCCCAGGTGTAATGCAGCCAGCCGTGCCAGTCGGGCGGCACGCGGCTGGCTTCCATTTCGCCATTGAAGATCACCCAGCGCTTCTTGCCATCGCGCGAGCGATAATAGACGTTGCCCTGATCGTCCTCACCCACCTTCACGCCTTTCCGCCAGGTGAAGAAGCGGGTGTTCAGCGTCTGGCTGTTCCACCAGGTCAGGAAGCTGAGCAGGAATTTCATCGGGATTCCTCCGGCATTTGCTTGCCTCTCTATGGACCATCGCTGCGGCAAGATCCAGCGGCAACGACAGCACAAGATTTCGTCGGCAAAGGGCCCGGAAAACGCCGCATTTCGGCAACCCTATGTTGAGTGTCGCATGTTGAAGTAAGGCCACAAGTTCAAATCATCTCTGCCACCTCAGGAGGCTCGCCGTGTCAGTGACCTCTACGATTGCGAATGTGTACCAGTATACCGGAAGCCTGCTGTCCCTCTCGACGGGGGGATTGCTCAATGTCAGTGTGCTGAACACAGGAAGCGGCGCGCAGACGGCGACATTCGTCGATGATGACGGAACGTTGAACCAGGCCAGCGACGGGGTATCCACGGCCTCGATCGGTGGGGGGACGGCCAGCACGATCGACTATCTTGGCGCCGGAACGGCCTCGACGGTCACGCTTCTGGGCATTCCATTGCTGTCCGTGCCGGTCATGGCCTTCAAGGTGGACGGCAATGTCTACCTGCATTTCCCGAACGGCCTGCCGCCATTGTCGGGGCTGATGATCTCGTTCAACATCGACCCTGGCGCCGGGTTCAACCTGCCGAACCCGATGCCGATCTGCCTTGCCAACGGGACCCGAATCCGCACCGCCCGCGGGCTGGTCGCGATTGAACGGCTTGTTCCTGGCGATATGGTCCAGACGCTGGACCACGGGTTGCAGCCGATCCGCTGGACCGGGCAGCGCATGGTCAGCCGTGCCGAACAGATGATCGAGCAGCGCCTGCGCCCGGTCCGGATCGCCGCCGGCGCGCTTGGGCCTGGCCGCCCCCGCCGCGATCTGCAGGTCACGCAGCAGCACCGCATTCTGGTGCGCATCGGCACGGCCGAGCGGCTGATCGCGGCCAAGCACCTGATCGGGCGCAAGGGTATCGCGCTCAGCCCGGTCGAGCGCCGGATCAGCTATCACCACCTGCTCTTTGACCGGCACGAGATCATCCTGGCCGAAGGCTGCGCCACCGAATCGCTGTATCTGGGGGAACAGGCGATCAAGGCGCTGCCCGGCCCGGCCCGGCGCGAGATCGGCCTGTTGTTCCCGATGCTGGCGACCGGCCAGCACCCCGATGCTGCGCGCCCCTTCCTGACACGGCGCGAGGCGATGGCCGAGCGGGTGCTGCATGGCCTTGGCGCCGGGCGGATCGCGGTCTAGCGCGGCTGGTCCGGCAAGCGGGCGGTGACCTCGATCTCGATCTTCATGGCGTCCTCCATCAGGCGCGCCTCGATCATCGTGGCGGCCGGACGCGCCTTGGCAAAGGCCCGCGACAGCTGGGGCCAGAGCTTGGGGAAATCCTGCCGGTCGGGCAGGATGTAGCGCACACGCACCACGTCATCCAGCCCGCAGCCGACCTCGGCCAGCGCATGCGAGATCGTGGCAAGCGTGTTGGCGCATTGTGTTTCCACATCCTCGGGCAGCGTCATCGTGGCATAGTCATAGCCCGTCGTGCCGGACACAAAGACCCAGCCATCCAGCATGACGGCACGGGAATAGCCGATGTCTGCCTCGAATCGCGAGCCCGAAGAAATCAGTCGCCGCATAAGTCAACCCCCTTGTGCCTTGATGCTGGCCAGCCCCGCCACCAGCACGGCACCGCGCCGGGTCCGGGGCATGGACCTTGCCGCAGCGCCACCTTAGCGTCGCCGCGACCGGCTGATAAGGGAGAGATGACATGACAGCGGATTGGCCAGGATTGTCCGACAAGGTCTGCGTGATTACCGGGGGGCTTGGCGGGCTGGGCCGGGCGATGGCCCATGCCTTTCTGGGCGCGGGGGCAAAGGTGCTGCTGCTGGACCGCGCGCCGCAAGACGAGGCAGGCGCCATGGCCGACTTCGCGGCCAGCGGCCCGCGCTGCCAGTTCATGGCGGTGGACGTTGGCGATACGGGCTCGGTCAATGCCGCCTTTGCCGCCTGCGAAAGCCGCCTGGGCGCGCCGCATGTCCTTGTGAACAATGCGGCCATGTCGGCCTCGGCCCCGCTGGCCGATCTGGATCTGGCCGCCTGGGAGCGCCAGATGACCGTCAATGTCGGCGGCTATCTGCGCTGTGCACAGGCGTTCCGGCGTCATCGCGATGCCAGCGCGGCCGGCGCCATCGTGAACATCGCCTCGATCGCCGGGCATAATGCACAGCCTGGCTCGGGCGGCTATTCCATGGGCAAGGCCGCGATCGCCATGCTGACACGGCAACTGGCACTGGAATGGGGGCCGGACAATATCCGCACCAATTCGGTCAGCCCGGGCCTGTTCATCACGCCGCTTTCCGAACAGTTCTACCGCCACCCCGATGACCGGGCCCGGCGCGAGGCGGTGGTGCCGCTGCGCCGGATCGGCGATCCGGCAGAACTGGCCGATGCGGTGATCTATCTGTCCAGCCCGCGTGCGTCCTATGTGAACGGGGCCGAGATCGTGGTGGATGGCGGCTTTTCCGACACCCTGATGGCGCATATCCCGCGCGCCTACGGGGCCTGAAAATGCGACAGGGGGCCTGATGGCCCCCTGCCCTATGGTCATTCGACCGTGATATTGCGGGTCTTGATGATCGCCCCATACTTTTCGCGGTCTTCGTCCAGCTGGCGAACCATCGCGTCAGGCGCCCCGCCCACCTTGAACTGGCCGATCTTTTCCAGCAGCGCCGAAATCTCGGGCAATTGCAGCACCGAATCGATGTCGGCGTTGATCTTGGTCACCAGCGCATCCTCCATGGCGGCAGGCGCGAAGATCCCGGTCCAGAACGACGTGGTCATCCCCGGATGGCCAAGTTCGGCAAAGGTCGGAACGTCGGGCAGCTGGGCCATCCGCTCGTCGCGCGCCAGCGCCAGCATCTTCATCGTGCCGGCATTGATCTGCCCCAGCACGCCCAGCGGCGAGGAAACGGTGAAATCGACCTGGCCGCCAAGGATGTCGCGGACCTCTTCGGCGGTCGATTTATAGGCGACCTCGGTCACGTCGATCCCGAATTCCTGGCTGAGCATCGCGCCAAAGATCTGGCTCAGGCTGCCCGGCCCGAAGGTGCCAAAGCGCATCGGCTTGCCCTGGGTCTTGGCACGCTCGACAAACTCTGCCAGCGTGGTCAGCCCCGAGGACACCGGCACGGTGACCGTCAGCGGACCATTGGCCACATAAGACACCGATTTGAAATCGCTGGCCTTGTACGGCAGTTGCTTGCGCAGCAGCAGGTTCAGCGAAACCGGCCCCGTGCCGCCGACAAACAGCGTGGTCTGCGGGCTGCGGGTGCTGGCGACATATTGTGCCCCGATGATGCCATTCGCGCCCGGCTTGTTTTCGACCAGATAGGTGCGGTCGGTGGTGCGCGACAGACCATCGGCCAGGGCGCGCGTCAGCCCGTCGACCGAGCCGCCCGCGCTGTAGGGCACCACGAAGGTGATCGGGTCGGTTGCGGCGAAGGCAGCGCGTGACAGCAGCGGTGCGGCAAGAGCGGTTCCGAACGCCCCCATCAGGGCGCGGCGAGTGGTGACCATCAGTGTTCCTCCCAAGACATTTGGCAGATGTGCTTTTGCCTTGGAGATGGCGGCGGGAAACATAGCCGCTGGCGCAGAACAGTTTCACACATGGCGCAAGAATGACCCCTGCCGAATGCCGAAAATCAAAGGGGCGGACCTTTCGGCCCGCCCCTGGAGTGCAACTGCGAGCAGCGATCAGGCGCTGGCGGCCTGTTTCTTCTTGCTGCCTTCGGTATGGACCAGAAGCGGCTTGGCCGTGCCGTTCACGACTTCCTCGTTCACGACAACCTCTTGCACACCCTCCATGCCGGGCAGCTCGAACATGGTATCCAGCAGGATATCTTCCATGATCGACCGCAGGCCACGGGCGCCGGTCTTGCGCTTGATCGCGCGCTTGGCGATGGCCGACAGCGCATCGGGGGCGAAGATCAGCTTGACGCCCTCGATCTCGAAGAGCTTCTGGTATTGCTTGACCAGCGCGTTCTTCGGCTCGGTCAGAATGGTGACCAGCGCGTCCTCGTCGAGATCGTTCAGCGTGGCGATCACCGGCAGACGGCCGACGAATTCCGGGATCAGGCCGAATTTCAGCAGATCCTCGGGCTCCAGCTCGCGGAACAGCTCGCCCACGCCGCGCGCCTCGGGGTCCTTGACATCGGCGCCAAAGCCGATGCCGGTGCCCTTGCCGCGCTGCGCGATGATGCGTTCAAGGCCGGCAAAGGCGCCGCCGCAGATGAACAGGATGTTCGTGGTATCGACCTGCAGGAATTCCTGCTGCGGATGCTTGCGCCCGCCTTGCGGCGGCACGCTGGCAACCGTGCCCTCCATGATCTTCAGCAGGGCCTGCTGCACCCCTTCGCCCGAGACATCGCGGGTGATCGAGGGGTTGTCGGACTTGCGGGTGATCTTGTCGACCTCGTCGATATAGACGATGCCGCGCTGTGCGCGTTCGACATTGTATTCGGATGCCTGCAAGAGCTTGAGGATGATGTTTTCCACATCCTCGCCGACATAGCCTGCCTCGGTCAGCGTGGTGGCATCGGCCATGGTGAACGGCACATCCAGGATGCGCGCCAGCGTCTGCGCCAGCAGCGTCTTGCCGGTGCCGGTCGGACCGATCAGCAGGATGTTCGACTTGGCCAGTTCCACCTCGCCGGCCTTGCCGCCGGAATGGTTGAGCCGCTTGTAGTGGTTGTGCACCGCCACCGAAAGCACGCGCTTGGCGTGATCCTGGCCGATGACGTAATCGTCCAGCACCTTGGCGATTTCACGCGGGGTGGGAACACCATCGGTGGATTTCAGGCCCGAGGATTTCGTTTCCTCGCGGATGATGTCCATGCACAGCTCGACGCATTCGTCGCAGATGAACACGGTCGGGCCCGCGATCAGCTTGCGCACCTCGTGCTGGCTCTTTCCGCAGAACGAGCAGTAGAGGGTGTTCTTGCTGTCGCCCGAATTGCTTGCCATGCGTTACGTTCCCTTGGCCTTACCTCGTCGCGCCCCCATGAGATTACGGGAGCGCCGCGCCCATCACAACGCCTAATCGCCCTTCGGCGGATCAGGTCACTTCGTCTCGGCGTCCGCCTTGCCACGGCTGTCGACGATCTCGTCGATCAGGCCCCAGGCCTTGGCGGCCTCGGCGGACATGAAATTGTCCCGCTCCAGCGCGGCTTCGACGGTCGCATAGTCGTTGCCGGTGTGCTTGACGTAGATCTCGTTCAGCCGGCGCTTGAGGTTTTCCGTCTCGCGCGCGTGGATCAGGATGTCGGTCGCCTGGCCCTGATAGCCGCCCGAGGGCTGGTGCACCATGACGCGGCTGTTGGGCAGCGAGAAGCGCATGCCCTTTTCGCCTGCGGTCAGCAGCAGCGAGCCCATCGAGGCTGCCTGCCCGACCACCAGGGTCGAGACCTTGGGCTTGATGTATTGCATCGTGTCGTAGATCGACAGGCCCGAGGTGACGACCCCCCCGGGGCTGTTGATGTACATGCTGATTTCCTTGGTGGGGTTTTCCGCCTCGAGGAACAGCAGCTGGGCCACGATCAGCGTGGACATGCCATCATGCACCGGGCCGGACAGGAAGATGATCCGTTCCTTCAGCAGGCGCGAGAAGATGTCATAGGCCCGTTCGCCCCGGCTGGTCTGTTCGACGACCATGGGGACGAGGGTGTTCATGTAGAAGTCTGCCGGATCGCGCATGTCTCGCCTGCCTTCGGTTATTGTCGGGTTCTGCCACAGCGGGCCTTGCCAGAGTCTTAGTGGCGCGTCCTGCCCCCCGCAAGGGGCGGGGGGAAAATTGCCGGGCGGCTCCCGCAGGTCGTGCGCCGGGCAAGGCCCGGCTGCTTCCTTTGGGCCGGGCGCCGCGCGTGCCGCGCGGCGTGCCTCCGGCGGGGATATTTGCATCAAGGCGAAAGCTGGCCGCGGCGCACGGCAGAGAGGGCGAGCAGCAGGGCAAAGAGCACGGCGGCGGCCGCGATGATCGAGGGGCCGGCGGGCGTGTCGTGGGTGATGGAGAGGCCAAGACCGCCGAAGGTGGCAAGGATCGCGATCAGCGTGGCGCCGATCGCCATGGCCTCGGGTGTGCGGGCGAGCGAGCGGGCGGCAGCGGCAGGCACGATCAGCAGCGCCGCAATCAGCAGCGCCCCGACGACCTTGAGCGCCACAGCCACGACGATGGCGAGCGAGAGCGTCAGCACCAGCCGCTCGCGCCCCGGATGGAGGCCGGCAGAGCAGGCCAGATCCTCGTTCAGCGTCGATGTCAGCAGTGCCTGCCAGCGCCAGGCCAGCAGGACCGCAACGGCCAGTGCGCCCAGCCAGATGAAGGCCAGATCCGCGCGGCCGACGGCCAGGATATCGCCAAAGAGGAACGCGGACAGATCGACCCGGACCCCGGGCAGGAACGACACTGCCACGAGGCCGAAGGCCAGCGCCGAATGGGCCAGCACCCCCAGCGTGGTATCCATCGCCCAGCCGCGCCCGGCCAGCGCCGACACCGTGCCCGCCATGGCCAGCGCGACCAGCGTGGTGCCCGCGATCACCGGCAGGCCCAGCGCCAGCGCCAGCGCAACGCCAAGGATCGCGGCATGTGACGTCGCATCGCCGAAATAGGCCATCCGCCGCCAGACCACGAAAGAGCCCAGCGGCCCGGCCGCCACGGCGACCCCGGTTCCGGCAAGGGCGGCGCGGGTCAGGAAATCGTCAAGCATGATGGTGCGGCTCGTGCGGGTGGCTGTGGTCGTGCGGATGGTCGTGGGCATGATCGTGCCCGTGGTCGTGTTCATGGCGGTAAAGCGCCAGCGCGCCTTGCGTGCCCAGCCCGAACAAGGCGCGATATTCCGGCGCGGTCGACACGACACGGGGCGTGCCTTCGCAGCAGACATGGCCGTTGAGGCAGACCACCCGGTCCGAGGCCGCCATAACCACATGCAGGTCATGGCTGACCATCAGCACGGCGGCTCCGGTTTCGGCGCGGATATCCTCGATCAGGCGGTAGAAGGCCGCCTCGCCCGGCTGGTCCAGCCCCTGCGTGGCCTCGTCCAGCACCAGGATCTGCGGGTTGCCCAGCAGGGCCCGCGCCAGCAGCACCCGTTGCAGCTGCCCGCCCGACAGCGCGCCCAGCTGGCGCCCGGCCAGCGCTTGCGGCAGGCCGGTCCGGTCCAGCGCCGCCATGGCCTGCGCATCGCTGACCCGCCGGGGCAGCGACAGGAACCGGCGCACCGTCAGCGGCAGGTTCCGGTCGATCGCCAGCTTTTGCGGCACATAGCCGATGCGCAGCCCCGGCGCGCGGGTGATCTGGCCGGACGACGGGGCGACAATCCCCATCAGCGCCCGCAGCAGGGTGGATTTGCCCGACCCGTTCGGGCCCAGAACTGTCACGATCTCGCCCGGCGCGATGTGGAAATCGACGCCGCTCAACACCTCGTGACCGCCCAGACGGACGGTCAGGCCATGAGCCTCGATCAGCGCGGTCATGCGGCCTCCTGACAGGCCGGGCACAGGCCCGTGGCCTCGACGCTCAGACGATCAACGGCAAAGCCGGTCTCGGCAACGGCGGATTGCAGCGCGGATCGGACGGTTTCGGCCGGGGCCTCGGCAATGCGGTTGCAGCTGCGGCAGATCAGAAAGGCCGGCTGATGGTCATGCGCCGGATCCATGCAGGCGGCAAAGGCGTTCAACAGCTGAACACGATGCGCAAGCCCCTGATCTACAAGGAATTCCAGTGCCCGATAGGCCACCGGCGGCTGCCGCCCGTAGCCTTCAGCGGCCAGCCGGTCCAGCACGTCATAGGCGCCCATCGCCCGATGCGATTCCAGCAAGATCTCCAGCGTGCGCCGCCGAACCGGGGTCAGGCGCGCACCGCGTGCCTTGACCAGCCGCTCGGCCTCGGCCAGCGCACTGTCAGCGCAGGCGTGATGGTCATGGGACTGGAACGGCGTGGCCGGATCGGTCATCGGGCGATCCTCTCTTGACATGTTATCTTATTACATACACTCATCGCGCACCGACTGAAAGCCCGACGGAGGCCCGACATGAGATTTTCCCTCGCAGCCCTGCTGGCCCTGCTGCCTGCGCCCGTGATGGCCGAAGTTCCGCGCGTTGTCACGGACATTCCCCCGGTTCATGCGCTGGCCTCGCTGGTGATGGGCGATCTGGGCCAGCCCGATCTGCTGCTGGACCGCGGCGCGAATGCCCACAGCTTTGCCCTGCGCCCCAGCCAGGCGGCCGGCCTGCAAAAGGCCGATCTGGTGGTCTGGATCGGGCCGCAGATGACCCCCTGGCTTGACCGCGCGCTGGACGGGATCGGCGGCAAGGCACACCGGCTGGACCTGCTGGGGCTGCAAGGAACATTTCGCCGCAATTTCGGTGAGGGTCCGCACGAGCACGCAGCCACCGAGGGCGACCATGACCACGACGCCCAGGCCGATGATCACGGCGATCATGGGACACAGGACGATCACGGCGACCACGCCCATTCCGGCCTTGACCCGCATGCCTGGCTCGACCCTGCGAATGCTCTGGTCTGGCTCGATGCCATCGCAGCCGAACTGTCGGAACAGGATGCCCCGAATGCCGCCACCTATGCCGCCAATGCCCGTGCCGCGGGCGAACGCATCAAGGCGCTGGACACGCGCCTTGCAAGCGACCTCGCCCCGCTCAAGGACCGCTCCTTCGTGGTGTTCCACGATGCCTATGGCTATTTCACCGGACACTACGGTCTGACGGTCGCCAGCAGCATCTCGCTGGGCGATGCGGCCGCACCGGGCGCGGCGCATCTGTCGGAGGTGCGCGCGCAACTGATCGAGGGCAAGATCCTCTGCGCCTTCCCCGAAGCCCAGCACGACCCGAAACTGCTGACCACGCTGGTCGAAGGCACCGGCACCCGGATCGGCGCAACGCTCGACCCGTCGGGCAGCAGCCTCGAGCCAGGACCAGACCTCTACGAGACCCTGCTGGCAGATCTTGCAGGCAAACTGGCAAGCTGCCTGAACTGACCTGGCAGGCTTTGCCTTTTTCAAAATACCCCCGCCGGAGGCACGCCGCGCGCAACGCGCGGCGCCCGGCCCAAAGGAAGGCGGCGCGCCTTGCGCGCTGCACGCCCTGCGGGAGCCTCTAGCCGATCAGATCCAGCCGATGATCCAGCCGGTCCACCAGCGTGCCATCGCGCAGCGGGACTGCGGCACGGCAGCGATATTGCACGAAGCCCATCTTGCGGTAATAGGCCAGCCCGCCGGTATTATCGGCCCGGATCGTCGCGTTGATCGTCGCAATCCCCAAGGCCCGCCCGGCAGCCCGCGTCGCGGCAAACAGCGCGGTCCCCGCCCCCGGCACCTTGCCGTGCTGCCGGGTAAAGGTGGCAATGTCGGCCCAGGCCTGCGGCAGGCCCTGATGGCGCGCCAGAGACTGAAAGCCCAGCACAGCCCCATCACCTTCGACGACGATGCAGCTCAGCGCATCCGGTCCGTCGATATAGGCGCGGCTCAGCGCCTCGGGCGTATAGGGGTCTTCCAGCGCCGTGGTGCCGCCTTGCGCGATGATCGCGTTCAAGATGGCTGCCAGCGCCGCCGCATCCTCTGGCTGGCCGGGGCGCACCGTCAGGGCCATGCTCAGAACGCCTTGCGCCGCTCGGGCCGGGCCAACAGGCCAAAGCCCAGCACCGCCAAAGCCAGCGAAACCCCCGATGCCACCGTGCGGATCAGGTTGAACTCTTGCCAGCGCGGCGAATAGCCGGCCCAGATCTCGCGCGCGGCCGCGATATCGTCGGGCACCGGGGTCACGGCGAGCACCTCGTTCATCGGGACATTCACCTGCAAGGTCACGAACAGCGCCGCCACGGCATAGACCAGCGCCGCAGCCCCAAGCGCCAGCCCCGCCCCGCGCATCACGCGCGCCCCCAGCAAGGCCGCCAGTGCCAGCACCACGGGCGTTCCGAAGAAGGCCGGGGCAAAGACGGCATTCCTGACGCTGCCATTCATCGCCTGCATCGCCGCCATGGCCACGCGCGGATCGGCCGTATCCAGCCCCCACATGGTCGAACACAGCCATGCATAGAAGAACCCGAAGATCGCGCCGGCAAACATGACGCCAAGAAAGGCCGTGACAATCGCAAGGGCGCGCATCAGGGCACCTCCATTCTGGTCGAACTCAGACAGCACCCCACATGCGGTCCGAAGGCTCTCGGATCGAACGTGGCCGGTGCCCACTTCCGTCGCGCCTCAGGCGAGTTTGAGCGCAACGATTCCCGCGACGATGAAGCCAATTCCCGCCAGCCGCAACGGGCTTGCCCCCTCGCCCAGCAGGATCATGCCGAAGATCGCCACCCCCAGCGCCCCGATGCCTGTCCAGACGGCATAGGCGGTGCCGGCCGGCAGCGATTTCATCGCATGGGCCAGCAGCCAGAAGCTGGCCAAGGCGCCGATCAGCGTGATGGCCGACGGCCAGAACCGCGTGAAGCCCTCGGAATACTTCAGCCCCAGCGCCCAGACGATCTCAAAGACGCCGGCAATGACCAGAACCGCCCAGGGGT
The DNA here is from genome assembly GCF_000429765.1 of Gemmobacter nectariphilus DSM 15620. GTDB lineage: Bacteria > Pseudomonadota > Alphaproteobacteria > Rhodobacterales > Rhodobacteraceae > Wagnerdoeblera > Wagnerdoeblera nectariphila. The sequence continues at coordinate 136,642 of NZ_AUCM01000010.1, forward strand.
TCATGTCAGGCCGCCAGACCCTTGGTGCCCATATCCAGGAACTTCTGCCGCCGATCCTTGACCAGCCAGTCCGGCTTCTTGCCGGACAGCTCCTTCAGCATGGTCTCGATCGCCTTGCCCACCGCCTCGATGGCGGCAGCGCGGTCGCGCTGCGCACCGCCCAGCGGTTCCTTGACGATGCGGTCGACCACACCCAGCTTTTGCAGATCCTGCGCGGTCAGGCGCAGCGCCTCGGCGGCATCCTTGGCGCGCTCGGCGTCCTTCCACAGGATGCTGGCGCAGCCTTCGGGGGTAATCACCGAATAGACGGAATGTTCCAGCATCGCCACGCGGTTCGCCGTCGCCAGCGCCACCGCCCCGCCCGAGCCGCCCTCGCCGATGATCACGGTCAACAGCGGAACGCCAATTTCCAGGCATTTCTGGGTGGACCGCGCAATCGCCTCGGCCTGCCCGCGCTCTTCCGCGCCCTTGCCAGGATAGGCGCCGGGCGTGTCGACCAGCGTGATGACCGGCAGGCCGAACCGCCCTGCCATGTCCATCAGCCGGATCGCCTTGCGATAGCCTTCGGGCCGGGCCATGCCGAAATTGCGCTCGATCCGGCTTTTGGTGTCGTGGCCCTTTTCCTGGCCGATCACCATGACCGGACGGTCGTTGAAGCGCGCAAGCCCCCCCATCACGGCGTGATCGTCGGCAAAGTTGCGGTCCCCGGCCAGCGGGGTGTATTCGGTGAACAGCGCCTCGATATAATCGCGGCAATGCGGCCGGTCAGGATGGCGCGCGACCTGGCATTTGCGCCAGGGAGTCAGATCCTTGTACAGATCCTTCAGCAGCACCTCGGCCTTGCGGTCCAGTGCCTCGGCTTCCTTGCTGACATCCATCTCGGAATTCGCCCGGGCCATGGCGCGCAGCTCCTCGGCCTTGCCTTCGATCTCTGCCAGCGGCTTTTCGAATTCCAGATACTGCATCGCATTCTCCCCAAGGGTCGCTGCCTATATGGCCAAGACAGCGCCCCGATGCAACTCCACCGGCAAGCGACCTGGCAGATCGGCGCGCGCCTTGCCTTTCATCTGTCCGAAAATATCCTCGGGGGTGAATTGGCGCGGAACGCGCCAAGAGGGGGCAGACGGCCCCCTGCCCGGCGTGCCGCCCCGCGCTCAGGCCAGAAGATCGTTCACCATCGGAATGACCCGGCTGCCGTAAAGTTCAAGGCATTTCATCAGATCGGCATGGGACACCGGGCCGGTCGCATATTTCAGGTCGAACCGGCGGATGCCCAGCGTCTTGACGGTTGCCGCAATCTTGCGCGCAACCGTCTCGGGCGAGCCGACATAGAGCGAGCCATGTTTGACCTCTTGCAGGAAATGGTCCTTTGTCGTGGGCGACCAGCCGCGCTCGGCCCCGATGCGGCCGAAACTCTCGCGGTAGGCCGGCCAGAGAATCTCGCGCGCGGCCTCGTCGGTGTCGGCGACAAAGCCCGGCGAATGGATGCCCACGGGCCGGACCGGGTTGCCGATCTGCGCGCAGGCCCGCTTGTAAAGGTCGATATAGGGCACGAACCGGCGCGGATCGCCGCCGATGATCGCCAGCATCAGCTGCAGGTCCTGACGCACGACGCGCACCACCGATTCCGGGCTGCCGCCGACACCGACCCAGACGGTCATCCCGTCGGGTCCCAGCGGCGGATAGACGCGCTGGTCCCTGAGCGGCGGGCGGTGCTGGCCTTGCCAGCTCAGCTGCGGATTGCGCAAGACGCTGGCGAACAGGTCCAGCTTTTCCTCGAACAGAACGTCATAGTTCTGCATGTCATGGCCGAACAGCGGATAGCTTTCGGTAAAGCTGCCCCGGCCCAGGATCGGCTCGGCCCGCCCGTTCGACAGCGCGTTGAGCGTAGAAAACCGCTGGAACACCCGGATCGGATCGTCGGTCGACAGCACCGTCACGGCCGTGCCCAGCTTGATCCGGCGGGTCTTGCCGGCGATGACCGCCAGCACGATTTCCGGGGCCGAGATCGCGAAATCAGGGCGATGATGTTCGCCAAGGCCGATGAAGTGGATGCCCAGATCATCGGCCAGCACCGCCTGATCGACGACGTCGCGCAGCACCTGATCCATGGGCAGAACCTGCCCCTGCGCATCCTTGGTCACATCGCCGAAGGTGTCGAGGCCCAGTTCCACCGTGGTCGTCATCGTGCGTCTCCTGCCGTTTGCTGGCCAGACCCTAAGCGCAGCAGCGCCTGTTCGCAAAGCCAAGACCGCACAGGGCCCTGTTCAGCCGCGCGCAGTCAGTCGGCGAGGCCCGGCTCGTCCAGCAAGGTGCGCCCGTCGCGGCTTTCGATCTCGATCAGCCACAGGTCGGGGTCGCGGGCGCGCTGACGGGCCAGGGCCTCGTCGACGTCGCGCTCGTGCCCGTCGGCCAGCACCACCCAGGCGCGGGCCCCCGTCATCAGATCAAAGCTGCGCTGCCAGGCGGCCGCCGTGCCATCAAGCCGGGCGCATTTCACGATCACCGCGCCTGCGGTGGGATCGCCCTTGGCCGTCACATAGGCCGGAATGTCGGCCAGCCGCAGCCGGGCAAGATAGGCGCGGACCCAGAAATCGGCAGTCAGGCGGGTCATGGGCGGCAGCCCGGCGATGGCGCGGGGCGGCAGGCGCCGGGGGGGCCGTCTGCCCCCCCGGTCCCCCCCGAGGGTATTTCAAAAAAGGCAAATGCGCGATGGCGCGGCAAGAGGCGTGCAGGGGCTGGACCGATTGCGGGGCCGCCCCTGGGGTCTTGGGCGCCGCGCCTATTCGCCATCGCGGAAATCGAGGCCCATTTCGGTGTAGCGCTCTGCCTCGTCCAGCCAGTCGGGGCGCACCTTGACGGTCAGGAACAGATGGACCGGGCGGCCAAGGAATTCCGCGATTTCCTGACGGGCTGCGGTCGAGACGGCCTTGATCGTTGCCCCCTTGGCACCCAGCAGGATGCCCTTGTGGCCATCGCGGGCAACATAGACGATCTGGTCGATGCGGGTGGAGCCATCGGGGCGGTCCTCCCACTTTTCGGTTTCGACCGTCAGCTGGTAGGGGATTTCCTCGTGCAGGCGCAGGGTCAGCTTTTCGCGGGTGATCTCGGCAGCGATCATCCGCATGGGCAGATCGGCGATCTGGTCCTCGGGGTAAAGCCAGGGGTGTTCGGGCAGCTGCGCGGCCAGCCAGTCGCGCAGATCCTCGACCCCGTAGCCGCGTTCGGCCGAGATCATGAAGGTCTTCACGAAGGGGTAGGCCGCGTTCATCTCCTCGGTCAGGGCGAGGAGGGTTTCGGCCTTGACGCGGTCGATCTTGTTGATCGCCAGGGCCACGGGCGTGGAGCGCGGCAGGCGGTCCTTGATCGTGTCGATGATCGCCTTGGCGCCTTCGGTCAGGCCGCGATGCGCCTCGATCAGCAGAACGACGATATCGGCATCGGCTGCCCCGCCCCAGGCCGCCGCGACCATCGCTCGGTCCAGCCGGCGGCGCGGACGAAAGAGGCCGGGCGTGTCCACAAAGACGATCTGGGCATTGCCGGCCATGGCAACGCCCCGGATACGGGCGCGGGTGGTCTGCACCTTGTGGGTGACGATCGAGACCTTGGCACCGACCATCCGGTTGAGAAGGGTGGATTTTCCGGCATTGGGTTCGCCGATCAGGGCGACGAAGCCGGCGCGTTGGGGTTCTTCGGTCATGGCTGGGACTCCATGCGCGCCAGAAGCGCGCGGGCGGCGGCCTGTTCGGCCTGGCGTTTCGATCCGGCGGTGGCCTGATCCTGCTCGCCGGTGGACAGGCGAGCGGCGATGGTGAACACCGGCTGATGCGGCGGACCTTCGCGGGAAAGTTCGATGTAGCTGGGCGGCGGCAGGCCGCGGGCCTGCGCCCATTCCTGAAGCGCGGTCTTGGGATCGCGGGCATCGGCCTTGACCCGGCCCACCCGGTCGCCCCACAGGCGCAGGACCAGCGCCTTGGCGGCCTCGAAGCCGGCATCGCGGTAGACGGCGGCGATCACCGCCTCCATCGCATCGCCCAGCAGGGCCTCTTTGCGGCGCCCGCCCGACAGCATTTCCGACCGGCCAAGGCGCAGCACATCGCCAAGGCCAAGCTCGCGCGCGACCTCGGCGCAGGTTTCCTTGCGCACGAGAGCGTTGAAGCGGGGCGCCAGCTGACCTTCGGAGGCGGCCTTGTCGGCCATCAGCAGGGCCTCGGCCATCACCAGGCCAAGCACGCGATCGCCCAGAAATTCCAGCCGCTGGTTGTCGGGCCGGGCAGGCGTTGCGATGGACGGGTGGGTCAGGGCGCGCACCAGCAATTCGGGGCGCTGGAAACTGTGCCCCAGACGGCCCGCAAAGGCCTGAAGATCGCCCGAGAGCTTCACTCGACCGCCTTGAAGAAGCGGTCGGCGCGCCAGGTCCAGAAATAGAACAGCGAGCGGCCGGCAGAGGAGAACATGATGCGGTCAGCGCGGCCGATCAGATATTCGGCAGGAACGAACCCGACGCCGCCGACGGCACGGCTGAACCGGCTGTCCTGGCTGTTGTCGCGGTTGTCGCCCATGAAGAAGTAATGCCCCGCCGGCACGGTGAACACCGGAGTATCATCGCCAAAGCCGCCATCGGTGATGTTCAGCACATCATGGGTGCGCCCGCCGGGCAGCGTTTCGGTGTAGCGCGATTTGGTGCAGAGGCCGCCCTGCCCCACCGGCGCATTCTCGCAGCGCGGCTCGTGGCCCATGGGACCCTGGGGCTCATAGACCTCGTCGAAGGTGCCGGCCGGGGTCTGGGGGACCATCTCGCCGTTCAGGTAAAGAACGCCGCCCTTGACCTGGACGGTATCGCCCGGCAGGCCGATCAGCCGCTTGATGAAGTCCGATCCGTTGACCGGATGGCGGAACACCACCACATCGCCGCGTTCGGGTTCCGAGGCGAACAGCCGGCCCGAGATCGGGCACAGGCCCATCGGGCAGGAATAGCGCGAATAGCCATAGGCCATCTTGTTGACGAACAGGAAATCGCCGATCAGCAGCGTGTCCTTCATGCTGCCCGAGGGGATCCAGAAGGGCTGGAAGAACAGCGTGCGGAACACGACGGCAATCGCCACGGCATAGACCACGGTCTTGACCGTTTCCCAGATGCCGTCCTTCTTTTGCGCCTTGTCTGCCATGATCCGCCTTTCCTGCTGACCGGGGCTACATGCGCGCCGACCGTCCCCCTGTCAAGGCGCGGGCGGGCCAAGGGGGCGGGCTTCGATCACCACAAAGGCCTGCGCCCAGGGGTGATCGTCGGTCAGCGAGACATGGATCACCGCTTCGTGTCCGGGCGGGGTCATGGCGGCCAGGCGCTCGGCCGCCCAGCCGGTGACCTGCATGACGGGCTGGCCGGTGCGCAGGTTGCTGACCGACATGTCGCGCCAGGCGATGCCCATGCGCAGCCCGGTGCCAAGCGCCTTGGAACAGGCCTCCTTGGCGGCCCAGCGTTTGGCATAGGTCGCGGCGGTTGCCTTGCGGCGCTCGGCCTTGCGCTGCTCTTCGGGGGTGAACACACGGTCGCGGAAGCGGTCACCGAAACGGTCCAGCACGCCGGCGATGCGCTCGATATTGGCAAGGTCGGTGCCGACGCCAAGGATCATCAAGGCCGCTCCCCCGCCGCGCGCGGGACGGGGGCGGGCCGCAGACCGCGCCGGCGCCTCATGCCAGCGCGCTCCGTGCCTCGTCCATCAGGCGGCGCATTTCGGCGATGGCGGGCACAAGGCCGGTGAACACCGCCTCGGAGATCAGGAAATGGCCGATGTTCAGCTCGACCACCTCGGGCACGGCGGCAATCGGCTGCACGGTTTCAAAGTTCAGACCGTGGCCCATATGGACCTCAAGCCCCAGCGCCTGGGCAAGGGCGGCACCCGCCATCAGGTGGCGCAGTTCCTCGTCGCGTTCGGCGATGCAGCCTTCGGCATGCAGGTCGCAATAATGCCCGGTGTGCAGCTCGACCACCGCCGCGCCGATACGGGCGGCGGATTCGATCTGCCGCACATCATGGCCGATGAACAGCGACACCCGCGCCCCTGCCTCGCGCAGCGGGGCGATGTAGTCGGCAAGGCGGGTCTCGTCGCCCGCGACATCAAGGCCGCCTTCGGTCGTGCGTTCCTCGCGCTTTTCGGGGACCACACAGACGGCATGGGGCCGATGGCGCAAGGCGATGGCCTGCATTTCGGCCGTGGCGGCCATCTCGAAATTCAGCGGAATGCGGATCGCGGCCATGATCCGTTCGATGTCGGAATCGATGATGTGGCGACGATCTTCGCGCAGATGGGCGGTGATTCCGTCGGCCCCCGCCTCTTGCGCCAGAATCGCGGCGCGCACCGGATCGGGATAGGCCCCGCCGCGCGCGTTGCGCAGGGTGGCCACATGGTCAATGTTGACGCCAAGGCGAAGGGGCTGGGCAGGCATGTCGGCGCTCCGTTCCGGTCTGAGGCAAACCTAGTCCGCCTGCCGGGGGAAGGGAACACCCCGAGCGGGGGTCATGGCACGGAAAACGGCGGCTTGACCCGGCTGTGGCAGGCGGGGGTTTCACCCCCGCACCCCCAGGGTATTTGCGGAAAGATGAAGCCCATGGCGCGGAACGGCCAGAAACGCGAACGAGCGCCCGAAGGCGCCCGTTTCGTATTTGGAGCGGGCGATGAGATTCGAACTCACGACCCTTACCTTGGCAAGGTAATGCTCTACCCCTGAGCTACGCCCGCACTCCGTGAGGGGGTGATTAGCCGATGCCCACGGGGGCTGCAAGAGGCTTCTTCACCGATTTGTCGCAAATCTGGCAGGGCGGGACAGGAGGGGCCGGAAACGCGAACGGGCGCCCGAAGGCGCCCGTTTCGTATTGGAGCGGGCGATGAGATTCGAACTCACGACCCTTACCTTGGCAAGGTAATGCTCTACCCCTGAGCTACGCCCGCACTCCGTGAGGCGGGTAACTAGCGGATGGTTCAGGGCATGGCAAGAGGGGGAATGCGGAATTTTGCAAATTCCCCCGGCACCGCAGATGGCCCCAGGACAAGACCGGCCAACCCTTTCTGGAAAAAGGGAAACGCAGTTGCGCCGCAGCCCCGGGGCCGCGCCGCGTCAGATCGTCCTGGGCCGCGACATCAGCCAGATCAGCGCCCCGCCGGCCAGCACGAGGAACGGCACCATCGCCATGTTCACCGCCTCCCAGCCCGATTGCACGGAGCCGCCCGAGCAGTTCATGAGCCCGCCCGAGGACAGCGATGCCATGGTCACGCCGCCAAAGACGATCAGGTCGTTGAGCCCCTGCATCCGGCCACGTTCGTAGGGCTCATAGGACGAGGCCAGCATGGTGGTCGCGCCGATGAAGCCGAAGTTCCAGCCCACGCCCAGCAGGATCAGCGCCAGGAAGAACTTTTCCAGCTCGACCCCGGTCATGGCCACGGCACCTGCCCCGGCCAGAATCGCCAGCCCGATGGCAACCACCTTGTCTGCCCCGATCCGTGCAATGATATGCCCGGTGATGAACGACGGCGCATACATGGCCAGAACATGCGCGGTCACCACATTCGCGGCATCCGAGGTTTCAAACCCGCAGCCGACGACGGCCAGCGGCGACGAGGTCATCACAAGGTTCATCAGCGCATAGGACACCGTCGCACAGATCACCGAGACGGCGATGACGGGGGTGCGCAACAGTTCCATCCGGGTGCGGCCCCGCGGGGCATTCGCGGACGGGGCCTTGGGCGTCGGAATGCGCAGGGCGGCAAACAGGAACATGCCCACCGCATTCAGCGCGATCACCGCCAGATAGGTGCCCAGGAACGGAAAGACAAAGGCCTGCGCGGTGATCTTGACCAGCTGCGGGCCGATCACCGCCGACAGCAGCCCCCCCGCCATCACCCACGAGATCGCCTTGGGCCGGAAGGCATCCGACGCGGTATCGGCGGCGGCAAAGCGGTAGAAGCCCTGCGCGCTCATGTACATGCCGGTGAACAGGGCGCCCAGCACGAACAGCGGGAAATTCCCGATATAGAGCGCAAGAGCCCCGATCGCGGCCCCGATCATGCCGCCCACCGATCCGGCCACAAATCCCGTGCGGCGCCCGAATCGCTGCATCAGCGCCGACAGGGGCGTGGCCGACAGCATCGAGCCCAGCACCGTGGCCGAGATCGGCAGCGTCGCCCAGCACGGGTTCGAGGCCAGCGACTGCCCCGCCAGACCCGCGATGGTGAAGATCATCGGCATCTGCGCGCCCAGAATGGCCTGGGCGGCGACAAGGACAAACACGTTGCGCCGGGCGATCCGGTCGTCGGGGGCGGGGGGGGCGTCGATCACGGTCATGCGCAAGTGCTAGGCTCATATTCGCGAAGCCGCAAGTGTGGCGTCAGGCGGCCAGCCGCCCCTGGTGCACCGGCCCGCGCATCGCCCTCAGGACCGCAGCCTCATGGGCCTTGAGCACGCGCCGCGCTGCGGACTGGCGCGACAGCGCGCCCAGCCGCGTCTCGCCGACCTGGCTGCGCAGATCGGCCGCCCTGATGTGACCAAGCGCCGCCATGGCCATCGGACCCGGATGCAGGCTTTCGGCCAGCGCCCCATCGGCGATCAGCACATGATGATCGGGCAGCAGAAGATGGTGATAGCGGATCATGCGCCGCCCGATGTCGCGCAGCATGCCGACGCCATCCACCAGATCCTTGGCTGCGGCCAGAACCTCGGCTTCGCCAAACAGCAGTTCCACCTCGGGGCCGCCGATCAGCATCAGATGCTGGCGCGAGACCACAAGATCACGGCTGTTGCCCAGAACCCCGGCCAGAATGCGCACCGGCTCGGCCGCGCCGACGGCCAGCGCGTCGGCCCCGCTTGTCCACAGGACCGGCTGCGGCCCGGCGTCCAGCGTGTCGACCAGATCGCCAGCGCGCAAGTCCTCGATCCGCGTCCAGCCGAGGGGCGTCGAAATCCGCGTTCCTGCCGCAAAACAGACCGGCGTGCCGTTGTTGAACCGGATCGCATAGACGCCATTGGGGTCGTTCGCATCGAATTCGTTGCTCGGATACTGCATCAGCGCCGATGCATTGCCCGATCCGGGCACGACATAATCGTTCGCCCCGCCATCGGTCATGCCGACCTGCGCGACCCCGGTATAGCCGTTGGTCCACTGGATCTGCTGATAGATGAACTCGAGCTCGAAATTGCCGTTGCCGGTGTGCTGCAAGACCACCTGAAAGGTGTTGGTCCCCTGCCCGTTCGGGTTCTGATAGGCCCGCACGCCCAGCCATGTGATCGTGACCCGCTCATTCGCCGGATCGAGATCCCAGTAGATATTGTTGGTGCCCGTCGCGCTGCCCGAGGTGACGTTGATGTCCGTCCAGTAGGGGGCGATCGCCGGATAGCCCAGATTGGCGATGTTCGACGGCGTATAGGTCGTGACAGGGCCGGCAAAGGTGATCAGCCCGTTGGTGTTGATGTAGATCGAGGTATAGTTGTTGCCGAAGAAATTGATGCCCTGCGATCCGAAGACCGAGGTGATGTTCACCCGGACCGAGCCATCATCATAATTGCCCGCCGTCAGCTGTGAGCCGCGAAAACTGCCCTCGCCCACGCCCTGAGGACCACCCAACCCGGTGTTGATCGTTGCCATACCGATTATCTTTACTGCACGAGCCTTGACGCCGGTCTTTGTGCCGGATCCGGGAACAATAGTCGCGCAAATGTGGCGAAAATAGGGCGATCAGCCCCCGTACAGCGCTGCCCACCGTTCGATCAGCTGGCCCTGCATGGCGCGCGCGCGCCGTGTCCATTCGGGGCCACCTGCCGGGCGCTCGCGCTCGGCCCCGCGCAAGCGGTCGCGGCGCGCCGTGTCGGCGGCGAAGATCGCGAAAACCAGCGGTTTCGGGCCGGCCACATAGCCGGCAAGACCCGAGACGAAATTCAGCGTGCCGGTCTTGGCTTGGACACGCGGCCCTTCGCCCTTGCCCTTGGACCGCGTCGGGAAGGGCCGCATCAGATCGGCCAGTTGTGGCACGCGCATCAAGGCCCCTGCCATCGCCGCCGCCGAGATGCGCGATCCGCCCCCCAGCCCGGAATGGTCGACGAAGTCGGCCTCGACCCCATGGGTGGCGCGCAGCCAGTCCGACATGCGCCGCGCCGATTCGCGCAAGCTGCCCGCGCCCGAGGCCGTCAGGCCCAGGCTTTCCGCCGTCAGGTTGGTGGAATGGCGCAGCATGGCGCGCAGCATGTCCGGCAATGGCGGGCTGGCGATCTGGGCCAGCACGGTGCCGGCGGACTGACCGCCGACCGCCTGCGGATCGGGCAGCGCAATGCCCTGCGCATCGCACAGGGTGCGGAACACATCGCCCGCATACAGCTCGGGCGCGCGCACCGGAAGCCAGCGGCTGCCCCCCTTGCCCAGACTGGCCGAGGCGACGGTCCAGCGCTCTTGCCCCGTGCCGCGCTCATAGGTGAAGAGCGGCGACTGACGTTCCACGATGCGCGCGCTGGCCATGCGGACAGCCGGCACAAAGCGGGTGCCGCGCGCGTCCATGCCAACCTGCCAGCCTGCCCCGGCGCGCTTCCATTCGAAATGCACCCGGTTGAAGTTGAGGTTGAGCCCCGAGATCGCCGGATTGTAGCCGACATGCTCGGGCTGGTCGGGGTCGATCTGGTCGATGTTTGGCAAGGCGGATGCGTTGACCAGAAACCGCCCGCGCACCCCGCGCACACCCTTGGCGCGCAAGGCGGCGGCCAGATCGCCCAGCATGTCGGTATCCAGTGTCGGATCGCCCGAGCCCAGCAAGATCAGATCGCCCTGCACCATCCCGCCCTGGACAGGCCCCGTTGCAAGAACACGCGTCACGAAACGGAAATCACGCCCCAGCCGGTCAAGGGCATAGAGCGAGGTGATCGCCTTGGCGACCGAGGCCGGCGGTTGCCCGGCCGCATCCGCGCGCCCTTCCAGCAACGCACCGCTGCGGGCATCGAAGACCGCATAGCTGACGCGCCCGCCCAGCCGGGCCGCGTCGATCAGCGCCTCGGCCGGCGGGGCAAGAGCATCCGGGGTCTTGCTGGCCGCAAGGGCGGTGCGGCCCGACAGGGGCGGGCGCGGCTGGGGACGCAGCGATCGCCCTGGCGCCTCGGCCCATGCCGGCACTGCAAGACCAGCCAGCACCCCGGCAAGAACGAACCGCCGTCCGACCACCCTGCCCCCCCGATCACGATCACCAGTCACTGTCTTGCACCCCGCATGGCCCCTGCCTGCGATCCTGCCGCAGCTCGGCCCGTCAGCGCAACCCCGGCGCGGCGCTCCCGCACCCTTGCACCGCCGAGGGGCGGCCCAAGGCTTTGGGCCGGGCGCCGCGCGTTCCGCGCGGCGTGCCTCCGGCGGGGGTATTTGAAAAAAGGCAAAGACCATAGGGCGGCCCTGGCAACGGCCGCTTCGGGAGGCCGCGAGTTGCCTTTCACCTTGCCAAAAATACCCATGTCTGCGGTGCCGCCAGGCGCAAGGCCGGAACCGGCGACCATGGCGCCACGCATAGTTTTCCCGGCGGCTTTGCCGCGCCGGCGGCACCACATTCCGCGGCAGCGCCGCCGAGCGGGGGCTCGATGCCCCCCGAGGCGGCACCCTGCTCAGACAGGCTCGCGCAGGACCCTTGGCACCTTGAACTCGACCGTTTCCTGGGCGGTTTCCACAAGTTCGACCCGTGTGTCGAACCGGGCGCGGAAGGCGTCGATCACCTCGTTGACCAGCACTTCGGGCGCGCTGGCGCCTGCGGTGATGCCGACGGCGCTGATCCCCTCGAGCGCTCGCCAGTCGATATCCGTCGCCCGCTGGACAAGCTGGGAATAGGCGCAGCCGGCTGCTCGCCCGACTTCGACCAGCCGGCGCGAGTTGGACGAGTTCGGCGCCCCGATCACCAGAAGCGCGTCGATCAGCGGCGAGATCCGCTTGACCGCCGCCTGCCTGTTGGTGGTCGCATAGCAGATGTCGTCATGCGCAGGTGCAAGGATGTGCGGGAACCGCGCCTTGAGCGCCGCCGCGATATCGGCGGTATCATCGACCGACAGGGTCGTCTGGGTGATGAAGGCCAGCCGCGCCGGATCGCGCACGTCAAGGGTGGCCACATCGGCCACCGTCTCGACCAGCAGAACCTCGCCTTGTGGCAACTGGCCCATGGTGCCCACCGTTTCGGGGTGGCCCGCATGGCCGATCATGACCAGCTGAAGGCCGTTCTCGAAGTGCCGCTGCGCCTCGTTATGGACCTTGGTCACAAGCGGACAGGTCGCATCCACCGCGATCATCTCGCGCCGTGCGGCCTCGGCCGGGACGGCCTTGGGCACGCCATGCGCCGAGAAGATCACCGGGCGATCGACGGGGCAATCGTCCAGTTCCTCGACGAACACTGCCCCCTTGGCACGCAGGCCATCGACCACGAACTTGTTGTGCACGATCTCGTGGCGGACATAGACCGGCGCGCCCCATTTTTCCAACGCCATCTCGACAATGCGGATCGCGCGGTCGACCCCGGCGCAAAACCCGCGCGGGGCAGCAAGATACAAGGTCAGGGCGGGCAGGGTCATGCATCACCTTTGTCGGCTGGTGGGGCACAGGTAAGACAGCCGGGCTGCAAGATCCACCGTCAATCGGCCGCGGCGCGTGACAGGGCCTCCCGATGGGCGGCAAAGGCAGCCATCGCGTCAGGGCTGGCAAAGGCGGAACTCGGCACGACCAGCAGATCGGGCGCAGCTTCCACGAAAAGACGATCAGATGTCAGCAGAACCCGGTGCATGGTCTGGGGGGCGATGATGATGGGGGCGGCGTCACCCGTCTCGGGGCGGGCCTCCAGATGGTCGGCCCGGACCTGGCAGATCATGTCCACCAGCGCGGGCACCCGGGCATGGGCGCGCCACCGCTTTGCCCGTGTCACGAGGATGCGCACGACCAGCCAAGCAAGGATCGCCGCCCCGCCCGCGGCGGCCCCGCGGGCGAGCAGGTCGGGCAGCGGCTCTGCCGCCGCCCAAACCATGCCAAGGACGATCCACGGGGCCAGCAACCCCAGCTTGCGCAACCCCGTAAGATCAATCTGCCGGTAGCCCCAGGCCAGCGCATCTGCCGGCGTCAGCCGGTAGCGCAGCATGCGCAAGGGACCATCCATCGGGCGCTGGGTATCAGCGCGCCTCGACCGGGGTTTCTTCGCGTTCGCCGACCGGGCGCTCGGTCATCGGGCGCGGCTCGCGCGGCGGGCGGCCGATGACATCGCGCAGCTCTTCCAGCTCGATGAAATTGTCGGCCTGGCGGCGCAGCTCGTCGGCGATCATCGGCGGCTGGCTGCGGATGGTCGAGACCACCGAGACCCGAACACCCTGACGCTGAAGCGATTCCACCAGCGGCTTGAAGTCGCCATCGCCCGAGAACAGCACGATATGATCGACCCGCGGCGCAAGCTCCATGGCATCGACGGTCAGTTCGATGTCCATGTTCCCCTTGACCTTGCGGCGGCCCTGGCTGTCCGTGTATTCCTTGGCCGGTTTCGTCACCATGGCAAAGCCATTGTAGTGCAGCCAGTCCACCAGCGGCCGGATGGGCGAATATTCCTCGTTCTCCAGCAGGGCGGTATAGTAGAAGGCGCGCACCAGCTTGCCGCGGCGCATGAATTCTTGCCGGAGAAGCTTGTAGTCGATGTCGAAGCCCAGGGCGCGGGCTGCGGCATAAAGGTTGGAGCCGTCAATGAACAACGCCAGCCTGTCATCCTTGTAAAACATGTCGAGTCCCCTTGAAAAAATGGCCTGAAATCGAAACTGCGTGAGTGGCGCGCGGTGAAAGAACCATGCGATTTCGGACCGCAGGCCGTAAATATTCCAAACGCGGTCAACTGCAACATACCTCATACGAAAGTGTAGCATTGAGGTTTTGGCCGTCAAAGGCTTTCCTGTGCCACAAGGCCGCGTCGCCGCGCGGGGTGCGCGTTGATCGCCGGGCGCCTGCCGTGCATCGCCGGGGCCCTGCGCAATCCGCCCTTGTCAATCCCCCGCCGATGCTTTAGGGAGGCGTCTCCATGCCCCCGATCGAACTGGAGTGACACATGGCCCGCGTGACGGTCGAAGATTGCGTTGACAAGGTGCCGAACCGTTTCGAGCTGGTGATGCTTGCGTCCCATCGTGCGCGCGAGATTGCTGCGGGTGCCCCGATCACGGTCGAGCGTGAGCGTGACAAGAACTCGGTCGTTGCTCTGCGCGAGATCGCCGAGGAAACCCAGCAGGCCGATTCGCTGCGCGAGCGGATGATCTCCAGCCTCCAGACCCAGATCGAGGTGGACGAGCCCGAGGAAGACAAGATGTCGCTTCTGATGGGTGCCGAGATGGACCGCCCCGCCGCCGACGACATGTCGGAAGAGCGTATGCTGCGGATGCTGGTCGAAGCACAGCGCGAAGACTGACGGGTCCGGCGGAGCAGCGATGATCGACGTCGAAGACCTGATCGCGCTCGTCCGCCTCTACAACCCGCGCACCAACGAGGATTTGCTGCGCCGCGCGTATGATTACGGGCGGCTTATGCATGAAGGGCAGTTCCGCCATTCCGGCGAGCCCTATTTCACCCATCCCATCGCGGTGGCCGCCATCCTGACGGAAATGCGGCTGGACGATGCGACAATCGTCACAGCGCTGCTGCACGATACCATCGAGGATACCAAATCCACCTATGCCGAGGTGGAGCGCATATTCGGCCCCGAGGTGGCGGAACTTGTCGATGGCGTGACCAAGCTGACCAACCTGCAGCTGACCTCGACCCAGTCCAAGCAGGCCGAGAACTTCCGCAAGCTGTTCTTTGCCATGTCCAAGGATCTGCGGGTGATCCTGGTCAAGCTGGCGGACCGGCTGCACAACATGCGCACCATCCGCAGCATGAAGCCGGAAAAGCAGGCCCAGAAGGCCCGCGAGACCATGGAAATCTATGCCCCCCTTGCCGGCCGCATGGGGATGCAATGGATGCGCGAGGAGCTGGAGGATCTGTCCTTCCGCGTGCTGAACCCCGAGGCGCGCAATTCCATCCTGCGCCGCTTCATCCTGCTTCAGCGCGAGGCGGGGGATGTCGTCCACAAGATCACCGCCGATATCCGGCTGGAGCTGGACCGCGTCGGGATCGAGGCCAATGTCTATGGCCGCGCCAAGAAGCCCTATTCGGTCTGGCGCAAGATGCAGGAAAAGGATCTGGCCTTCTCGCGCCTCTCCGACATCTACGGCTTTCGCATCATCACCCGCGACGTGGCGGACTGTTATCGCGCGCTGGGTGTCGTGCATCAGCGCTGGCGCGCGGTGCCGGGGCGGTTCAAAGACTACATCAGCCAGCCCAAGCAGAACGGCTATCGGTCCATCCACACCACCGTTTCGGGCCGCGATGGCAAGCGGGTCGAGGTTCAGATCCGCACCCAGGAAATGCACGAGGTGGCCGAGGCCGGGGTCGCCGCGCACTGGTCCTATCGCGATGGACAGCGCAGCGCGAACCCCTTTGCCGTCGATCCTGCCAAGTGGATCGCCCAGCTGACCGAGCGGTTCGAGGAAGGCGACACCGACGAATTCCTCGAACACGTCAAGCTGGAGATGTATTCCGACCAGGTGTTCTGCTTCACCCCCAAGGGCGATGTGGTGCAGCTGCCGCGCGGGGCGACGCCGCTGGATTACGCCTATGCGATCCACACGCGCATCGGCAATGCCTGCGTCTCGGCCAAGGTCGATGGCATTCGTGTCCCGCTCTGGACCCGCCTGCGCAATGGCCAGTCGGTGGAAATCATCACCGCCGAAGGGCAAAAGCCGCAGGCCAGCTGGATCGACATCGTGACCACCGGCCGCGCCAAGGCCGCGATCCGCAAATCGCTGCGCGAGGAAGACCGGGGCCGGTTCGTCAAGCTGGGTCGTGAACTCGCACGGGTGACCTTTGAACGCTATGGCAAGAAGGCCACCGACAAGGCGCTGCAAACAGCGGCCCGCGCCTTTGGCCTGCCCGATGACGAAGAACTGCTGGCCCGCATCGGCTCGGCCGAGGTGACGGCGCGCAAGGTGGTGGAAACGCTCTATCCCGAACTGGCGATTGCCCAGGACGAGGTGGACGGCACCCGCCCCGTCATGGGCCTGGCCGACGACCAGAGCTTTGCCCGCGCGCCCTGCTGTCAGCCGCTGCCGGGCGAGCGGATCGTCGGCATCACCTATCGCGGCCGCGGTGTGGTGGCCCATGCGATCGACTGCCCCGCGCTGATCGACCTTGAGGACCAGCCCGACCGCTGGATCGACCTGCAATGGCATTCGGGGCGCCATGCGGCGGTGAACACGGTGACGCTGGATCTGACCATCTCGAATGCCGCCGGGGTGCTGGGGCGTATCTGCACGCTGATCGGGGATCGCAAGGCGAACATTTCCGACCTTCATTTCGCCGACAAGAAGCCCGATTATTACCGGATCGTGATCGATGTCGATCTTCGGGATATCGAGCACCTGCACAATGTAACCATGGCGCTGGATGCCGAAAGCGATGTCGCGCGCGTGACCCGTGTCCGCGACCAGAAGCGGAAGCCCTGAGGTCAGGGCGGCGGCAAGGAAGGAACGGCCTTGGTTTTCAAACGTCGTGAGTCCCGTCCCTGGTCGCGCGTGGTTCTGGAATTCTTCTGGCCGCGCGGCGGGTGGAAACGGGCCTCAAGCTATATCCTGCACCGCCTGCGCCGGCTGCCGGACAGCCCTGAACGCATCGCGCGCGGGGTGTTCGCCGGGGTGTTCGTCTCGTTCACGCCGCTGTTCGGCTTTCACTTCCTGTCGGCGGCGGCTGTCGCGTGGCTCTATCGCGGCAATATCATTGCGGCGCTGCTGGCGACCTTTGTCGGCAATCCGATCACCTTTCCGATCTTTGCCACCATGTCGCTGGAAACCGGCTACTGGCTGCTGGGCGCCGATTACCGGCTGCCGCTGTCGGCCGTCATGCCGGCCTTTGGCGAGGCCGGGGCGCAGATCAGCCGCAACTTCATGGGTCTGCTGCATGGGGCGCCGACCGAATGGGGCTCGCTGCACGTCTTCTTCACCAAGGTCTACCTGCCCTATCTGGTCGGCGCGATCATTCCCGGCACCATCGTCGGGCTGATGTTCCAATATGCCAGCCTACCGCTGATCCGGGCCTATCAGCGCCTGCGCAGCCGCAAGACCATCGAACGGGTCGAGCGCCGCCGCGCCGCGCAGCGCATCGCCATGGGCAATGCCGAAGCCGCCGACTGGCAATCGCTGGGCGGCACGGATGATGGCGAGGACCCGGACAAGACCTGAGCCTCAGTCGCGGGGCGGGCCGCCGCGATCACCGCCCTTGGCCTTGTCGCCGTCCTTGTCGTCCCGCTTGCGCGATTTCTCGATCCGGTCGGCAAAGGCCTTGCGCTGCTCGGGGGTCATTGCGTCGATGTGATCCAGCACCAGTCTTTGGCCAAGTTCCATCCGGTCCTGGGACCGCGCTGTCATCCGCTGGGCAATCGCGCGCAGCGCCTCGGCATCGAAGGGCTCGGCCCGCAAGGCGGCGACCAGCGCCTCGCGGTCGGCCCGCTCTGCGCGCCATTCGCTGCGAAAATCGCGGCCCGTGGCGGCAAAGGCCTCGCGCAGCGCCTTGTGATCGTCGCGGTCCAGCCCGGCCGACCAGGGACCAAAGCCGATGCTGCGGGGCGGCGGCGGAAGATCGCCCCCGGCAAAGCGCAGCGCGGCACCTGCCACCACGCCCACCACCAGCAGGTTTAGCGTCAGCGAGCCGATCAGAAGCCAGCGCATGCGCCGCGACATGCGCGGCGTCTGGGGGGCGGGCGGGGGGGTATCGGTCATGGCTCAGCCCTCGGGAACGGTTTCGGGGGCCACCAGATCAGCCCATTGGTCAATATCGGCAGGATACAGCTCAACCGCATCGACGGCCGGGGATTGCAGCAAGGCCCGCCCCAGATCGACCGGCTGGACAAAGCCGATCCAGACCCCGGCCAGCCCGGCCGCCGCCAGCCCTGCCACCGCGCCGCGACCGCCCAGCATGTCCAGCACCCCGGCCAACCAGCCACGCGAAGCCGCAGGCCGGGCCGGCGCCGCGACGGACGCCGGGCGCGGCATATGCGCATCGGCATCGGCCAGCACGCGGGCCAGCAAGCGATCCGGAACCGGCGCCTCTGCCGCGCGGGCAGCGGCGAACAGGGCATCCAGCCCGGCATCATCGGCCACGGAATGCAGAGGTTCAGTCGTCATCGTCATACCCCAGGGTTTCACGTTGCCCGGCCAGCCGGGCGGCAAGCGCGCGTTTCCCGCGCGCGGTCAGGCTTTCCACGGCTTCAACGCCGATCCCCATGATTTCGGCGATCTCGGGGTTCGACAGGCCTTCCAGATGGCGCAGCACCACGGCCTGGCGCTGGCGTTCCGGCAGATCGGCCAGCGCGGTTTCCAGCGCCGCCGCGCGATTGGCATCCACCATCGCACTATAGGCCGAGGGCGTGTCGTCCTCGGGTTCGGGCACCGCATCCAGCGCCACGCTGCGCCGGCGGCGCAAACGGTCGGTGCACAGGTTCGCCACCACGCGCCACAGCCAGGTGGACACCTGCGCCTCGCCGCTGCGCCAGTCGGGCGCGATGCGCCATAGCCGCAACATGGCTTCCTGCGCGACATCCTCGGCCTCGTCCGCGTCGCCCAGCATCCTGCGGGCATAGGCCAGCATCCGGGGCAAGAAGCGGCGCGACAATTCCCGCGCGGCCAGGCTGTCGCCATTGGCGTAAAGCCGAAGCAACGCCTCTTCCGGCGCTGCGGCCAATCCGGCATCCAGCGCCATCATGCCCGCTCCGGGTCGGGGTGGGTCGATGGAAATGGCGTGTCGGGCATCGTAGGGCACAGCAACCGGCTTTGGACAGATCACGCTAAGCGGGATACCGGGCGCAGGCAAGTCGGCCCTGCGCCCGGCACGACAGGATCAGTTCTGCGGCTTGGGCATCTGGGCGTTCGGGCCACGGCCTTCGGGGCCCTTGCCCTGCATGCCGCCATGCTCGCCCATCTGGCCGCCTTGACCGTGCATGCCCTTGCCCTCGCCATGCATGCCCATGCGGCCTTCGCCCTCGCCATGCATGCCCTTGCGGCCCTCGCCCCGTCCGCCTTCGCCGCGCATCTTCTGCATCCGCTCGGCGGCGCGATCGAATTCATCCTTGCTGATGGCGCCGTCATCGTCGCGATCGACCATGCCGAACATCTTGTCCGCCCCGCGCTTGCCCCCCATGCGCCCGGCCAGCGCCTCGGCGGCGGACAGCTTGCCATCCTTGTCCGCATCAAGGTTCGTGAACATCTTCTCGGCCATCTGTTCGGCGCGCTGGCGAGCCATGTCGCCGGCATGGGCCTTCATCTCGTCCAACGTGATCACGCCATCGCCATTCGGGTCCATGGCCTTGATCCGCTCCAGCCGGCGGGCGTCCATTTCCTCGCGGGTGATCTTGCCATCGCCATTGGTGTCGAGGTCCTCGAACGAGGGCATCATCATCTCGTGGCCCATTCCCGGGCCACGATCGCCATGCGGGCCAGCGATGGCAACACCGGCGGCCAGGGTCAGCGACAGCAGGGACACCATGGTCAAAGTCGTCTTGCGGGTCATCGTCGTCTCCTTGAAGAATGGGCAACTGCCCTTTGATGCCTGTTCCACGGGCACCGCGGGCCATTCCGTCGCCGATTTCGACAGATTTCAAAGGATCACGGCCTTGTGTCCGCCCGATGTGCGTTGCGGCCGCTTGTCGCAAGGGCACGCTGGCCCTTTCAATAGCTGACTCGGCAGGGCATATTCAGACCTTGTTCCCCAGAGTGCGGCTGACATGACCACCACCGATCTGCCCTTCGACGCGGCGACCCAGACCGATCTGCAAGACGACCGCCCGCTTCGTCAGGCCATGCTGCGTGGCTGGCGCCGCAAATGCCCGGCCTGCGGATCGGGTCCGATGCTGCACAGCTATCTGAAAGTGCGCGAGCATTGCCCCGTCTGCGACGAGGCCCTGCACCATCACCGCGCCGATGACGGCCCGGCCTATCTGACCATCGTCGTGGTCGGCAAGCTGCTGACACCGCTGATCTTTTACATCTTCGTCAAGTTCCGCCCGGAACCCCTGGTCATGGCGGCTGCATTTTCCATCGCCGCCGTTGCGCTTTCGCTCTACCTTCTGCCACGGCTCAAGGGCATGTTGGTCGCGATTCAATGGTCGCGGCGGATGCATGGGTTCGGATCCTCCGCCGACTGACGGGCGATTGGGAGGAACCGGATGTCAGACGAAAACCAGCCGATCCGCGATGCGGCTACGGTGATTCTTGCCCGCGACGGCAAGGAAGGCCCCGAGGTGCTGATGGGCCAGCGCGGCGCAAAAGCCGCGTTCATGCCGAACAAGTTCGTCTTTCCGGGCGGCGGCGTGGATGCCGAGGACCGCACGGTCCCGCTGGCAACGCCGCTCAGCCCGGTCTGCACCCGGCGTCTGGGGGAATTTCCGCAACCCGGCGCCCTGCCCGGCCTGACGGCGGAAACCCTTGCCGCAACGGCGATCCGCGAGCTGTGGGAAGAAACCGGCCTTGCGCTGGCCCGCCCTGCCCCCTGGCCCGGCGAGCCGACCGCCGACTGGACCGAAATGGCCGCCCGTGGCCTGATGCCCGATGCATCACCCCTGCAGTATGTGTTTCGCGCGATCACGCCCCCCGGCCGCACCCGACGATTTGATGCGCGCTTCTTTCTGGCCGATGTGACCGGCGTCGCAGGCGATCCTGACGATTTCTCCTTCGCCCAGGACGAACTGGCGCATCTGCAATGGGTGCCGCTGCGCCGGGCGCGCGGGTTCGATCTGCCCTTCATCACCGAAGTGGTGATCGCCGAGGTCGCCCGTCAGATGGAACGCGGCGGCCAGATCGAGAGCGTGCCGTTCTTTGACAATTCCGGCCCGATCCCGGCGTTCCGCCGGATCGCCTGAGCCCGCGTCAGACCTGCGCGTCCAGCCAATCCGGCAAGCCGCCGATATTGGCCAGGACCGCATCGGCATGGGGTTCCAGTTCCGGCAGCAGTGCAATGCCCGTCAGCACGCCGACCCGCCGCATCCCGGCCCTGTGGCCAGCGTGCAGGTCGTGCAGGCTGTCGCCCACCATCGCAACGCGTCCCGGGCTCACCCCGGTGTGCTGACAAAAGGCCAGCAACTGGCCCGGCGCAGGCTTGGCACCATGCCCTGAATCGCATCCGGCAATGAAATCGAACAGATCGGTCACCGCTGACCGTTCCAGATGGGCCCGCGCCGGGGCCTCGGCGTCATTGGTCACCAGACCGATCTTGAGCCCCCGCGCGCGCAGATCAATCAGCAGCGGGCGCAGCGGGACGGCCTCGACCAGCGGCACTTCGGCGGCCAGCAGGTTCATCCGGGCAACCAGCGTCTCGTGCCGGTGCCCGGGCAGATGCGAGATCAGCAAGGAGGCGATTTCCACGGGCGTGCCTGCAATCACCGGGCTGTCGGCCGCGAAATCCCGTCTGGTCAGGTCAAAGCCGATTGCCCCGGCAAGGCGGTCGGCATGGTCAAGGTCGCCGTTGCTGAGTTCTGTCAACAGCCGGGCCGACCATTCGGCCCAAGTGGCGCGAAAGTCGAACAGCGTGCCGTCCTTGTCAAAGATGATGCCGTCGATCATGGTTCCCCCGCCCGTTTCTGCCGGCCGCACATTACCCTGCCGTTCCCGCGCCCCTGCTGCAAGAGGTCAGGTCCAGTGCCAGCTTTGTCCACCTGGCAGCGCGGCCCGCGCCTCGGCCGGTTCGGTCGGCGCAAGCCCTGCTGCCTCGGCAAAACCCAGAACCCAGCGGTCGTCCTGCAACAGGAACTCCAGCACGGCCCCCAGAAAGGCAGGATCGGCCGCCCGCTCGCGCAGGTCGGACAGGCTTGCCCCGGTCGCCCCCAGAAAGGCCCCGATCAGATCGTCATGCGCCGCCATATGCGCCAGCGCCTGCAATCCCACGATCTCGGCACGATCCCTGTTCATCTGCCTCTCCCCGCTCGGCGGATTTCCGCCCTCATATGCCCTTCCTCATATGGTCGTGACACCCGGGCCATGCAATCGGAAACGATTTGTTAACCATTGTGGCAGAAGGTGATCCTTGCGGAACAGACGTGCAACCCCAACCCGACCGAGAGGAGTCATGGTGCCATGACGCGCAGGATTCTGATCGTCGATGATGTGCCCACCAACCGGATCATCCTCAAGGTCAAGCTGAACGCCGCCTGCTATGAGGCGACCATGGCCGCCAGCGGCGCCGAAGCGCTGGAGCTTGCCCGGCGCGAGCTGCCGGACGTGATCTTGCTCGACTATGCCATGCC
Organism: Gemmobacter nectariphilus DSM 15620; assembly: GCF_000429765.1. Taxonomy (GTDB): domain Bacteria; phylum Pseudomonadota; class Alphaproteobacteria; order Rhodobacterales; family Rhodobacteraceae; genus Wagnerdoeblera; species Wagnerdoeblera nectariphila. The sequence goes on from NZ_AUCM01000010.1 coordinate 158,988, forward strand.
CGGCATGGACGGGATCGAGGTGTGCCGCGCCTTGCGGGCCGATCCGGCCACGGCGCGCATTCCGGTCATCATGTTCACCGCATCCGACGATGAACGCGCGCGCATCACTGCGCTGAGGGGCGGCGCCGACGATTTTCTCGTCAAGCCGATCGACGACAAGGTCCTGATGGCGCGCATCCGCAACCTGATGCGGGCCCATGACCGGGCGAGCTTTTCCGCCGAGGCGGAACAGATCGACGGTCTGGGCTTTGCCGAGGCTGCCCCCGGCTTTGACCAGCCCGCCTGCATCGCCCTGTTGTCCGCGCGGCCCGAAACCGCGCTGCGCTGGCGCAAGGCGCTGGCCCCCCATCTGCAGGACCGTCTGGTCATCATGGGGCGCGAGGCAGCGCTTGAAGGGACGGGTCCGACCCCTGATCTCTATATTCTGGCCGCCGAGCTGGACGGCGGTGCCAGCGGCTTGCAGATGATGTCCGATCTTCGCTCGCGCCCCGAAAGCTGTCATGCGGCCATCTGCCTTGTGCTGCCGGCCGATTGCCCTGCCGAGGCGGCGACGGCGCTCGATCTTGGGGCCGACGATGTGCTGCGCGCCGATTTCGACGGGGCCGAGGCTGCGGTTCGCGCCCAGGCGCTGATCGCGCGCAAGCGGCTGGGCGATCGTCAGCGCGCCCGGCTTGCGGAAAGCCTGCGCCTTGCCGTGACCGATCCGCTGACGGGCCTGCACAACCGGCGCTATGCGCTGCCGGTGCTGGGCCGCATGGTCGCGACGGCGGCGCGCACGCGGCGGACCTGCGCGGTGATGGTGCTGGATCTGGATCGCTTCAAATCGGTCAACGATCATCATGGCCATGCCGCAGGCGATGCCGCGCTGGTCGAGGTGGCGAACCGCCTGACCTCCGCCTTGCGCCCTGGCGATCTGGTGGCCCGACTGGGCGGCGAGGAATTTCTGGTCGCCCTGCCCGATGTGACCGAAAGCGCGGCCCATGACATGGCCGAGCGGCTGCGCCGGGCCATTTCGGCGCGGCCGGTCACCCTTCCGGGGGGCGGACAGCTGGGGGTGACCGTCTCGATCGGCCTGGCGCTGTCCTCGACGGTCTACGAACCTGCGGAAATGCTGATCGCCCGCGCCGACAGCGCGCTGCTGGCCGCCAAGGCCGACGGGCGCGACAAGGTTGCCATGGGGGGGCGCAGCGCCGCCTGATCCGCAGTCATTGGCGCTTTGTTAACGGGCGCCGCCTAGACTTGCCCCATCATTGCAAGGACAGGGCGATGCACGGGCTGATGAACCGCGCGATTCAGGGCTTTCTGCGCGACACCTACGGCGAGGATCTGTGGGCCCGCGTCGCGCGCACGGCGCAGCTGCACCCCGACGGGTTCGAAGCGATGCTGCATTATGACGATGCCCTGACCGAATCCGTCCTGCGCACGGCCGCCGATCTGCTGGACCGCAGCCGCGAAACCATTCTGGAAGACATCGGCACCTGGCTGGTATCGTCAGCCACGGGTCAGCCGCTGCGGCGGTTGTTGCGCTTTGGCGGCGTCACCTTCACCGATTTCCTGCATTCGCTGGAAGAACTGCCCGACCGTGGCCGCCTGGCGCTGCCCGATCTGGGCCTGCCCGCGCTGACGCTGGCCGAATCGCAACCGGGCATTTACGAACTGACCTGTCAGGGGCAACCCGGGTTCTGCCATGTGCTGATGGGCGTCCTGCGCGCCATGGCTGACGATTATGGCGCGCTGGTGCTGCTGGACCAGTCGCCCGCCCGCCCTGAAACGCTGATGATTCACCTGCTGGCCGCCGATTTTTCCGAAGGCCGCCGCTTTGATCTGGCCGGCGAGGTCTAGATGGATGGCCGATTGACCGATGCGCTGGTTTCGATGACCCCCACGGCCCTGAACCGGCTGATGCCGATGCACCTGTGCCTGAATGCGCGGGGCACGATCACGTCGGCCGGCCCCACATTGTCCAAGATCGCCCCCGCGCCGCTGGTGGGACAGCCCTTTTCGGCCATGTTCACGCTGCGCCGCCCCCCTGGCATCACCAGTGTCGAACAGCTGCGCCGTACCTCGCATCGGCTGCACATCTCGATGAACGGTGCGGCACTGCGCGGCCTTGCGGTGGCCTTGTCTGATGGCGGGGCGCTGCTGAACCTGTCCTTTGGCATCGACTTGCCCGAAGCCGTGCGCCAGCACCGACTGAGCGACGGGGACTTTGCCCCCACCGATCTGGCAGTGGAACTTCTGTATCTGATCGAGGCGAAAACCCTGGTGATGGCCGAACTGAACGAGCTGAACCGCCGCCTGCAAGGGGCCAAGTCGATCGCCGAGGAACAGGCCCAGACCGACACGCTGACCGGCCTGCGCAACCGCCGCGCCATGGATGCCCGGCTGGCCCAGCTGATTGAAAGCGGCCAGCCCTTTGGCCTGATGCATCTCGATCTCGACTGGTTCAAGCAGGTGAACGACACGCATGGCCATGCTGCCGGCGATCATGTGCTGCAACAGGTTGCCCGCGTCCTGATCGGCGAGACGCGCCTGCACGATACGGTGGCGCGCATCGGGGGGGATGAATTCGTCATCCTGCTGCCTGGCCTCGTCGACGAGACGCGCATGACCAGCATCGCCCGGCGCATCATCGACCGCCTGTCGCAGCCCATTCCATTCGATGGCAAGTCCTGCACCATCTCGGCCAGCATCGGCATGACCGTGTCGGCAGCCTACCCGCATGCCTCGGCCGAACAGATGCTGGCCGATGCCGATCAGGCGCTTTACGGATCGAAACATGCGGGGCGCGGGCGGGCGACGGTGCATTCGGCCTGACACCGCATTTTCGAAGATTTCCGTTGACAGATTGGCGATTCGAAACAAAACTGAACCGTAAAGTAAAGTTTCAGTCGCATCGCCGTTCCCTTGCCACCGCCCCTGATGGGCGCGGAACGGATGCGCTTATGCCAAGGGGATCGCCGTGCTTCAGGAAGTGGTCGAGGGCAAGTGGCTGGCGGCGTTTCGCCGCGTGCTGGCCCTGAACGGGATCAAGGACGGCACCACCGTTGCCATCATCGCGGAAACCCAGTCGCGCCCGGTGCTGATGCAGCTGGCGGGGCTGGCCTGCTATGATCTGGGGGCCGAATACCACACCATCGTGCTGCCGACCCCGCCGCAAACCGCGCCGGTGCCGGTCAAATCCACCGGAACCTGTGTCGCCATCCAGAACCGCCGCGCCGTGGTCGAGGCGCTGAAGCGGGTCGAGGTGATCGTCGATGTCACGGTCGAAGGGCTGATCCACGCCGAGGAATGGCCGGAAATCGAACTGGCCGGAACCCGCCTGCTGGTGATCTGCAACGAACACCCCGAGATCCTGGAACGCACCGAGCCGCGGGCCGAACTTGGCCCCAGGGTCGCGCTGGGGATCGAGATGTTGCGCCAGGCCTCGGAGATGCGCGTCACCAGCCGCGCGGGCACCGACCTGCGGATCGACATCCGCGATGCGCCCTGTGGCGGCACGCCGGGCTTTACGACCAAACCGGGCGGCGTTGCGCATTGGCCGGGCGGGCTGTGCCTGTGCTTCCCCGGTCCTGGCACGATCAACGGCCGCATCGTGATGGATGTGGGCGATATGAACCTGACGTTCAAATCCTATCTTTCCAGCCCGATCGACATGACGGTGCGCGACGATTTCGTCACCGAGATCCGGGGCGACGGGCTGGATGCCGAACTCTTCCGCGACTACCTCGAGGCCTGGGGCGACCGCAACGCCTATGGCCTGAGCCATGTCGGCTGGGGCATGAACCCCGGCGCCCGCTGGGTGTCGGGCGCGCTTTACGACAAGCGTGACATGCAGGCGACCGAGTTTCGCGCCTGGGCTGGCAACTTCCTGTGGTCGACCGGCGCAAACCAGTATGCCGACCGCTTCACCCTTGGCCATTTCGACCTGCCGATGCGCCGCTGCACCATCACGCTCGACGGGGAAACCGTCGTGAAGGATGGCGTGCTGCAAGGCGATCTCGCCCTCTGACCCCCGGAGCCCATGATGAGCATCTTCCCGCTGCCCACCAGCGATATCGCCGATTACTACGACCTTGGCCGCATCCGCCCCGAGGTGGTGGACACGCTGCGCCTTGTGAACCGGCTGGGGCAGGAACGCTTTGCCCCGCGGGCCGAGGCCGTCGACATCGACGCCTCGTTCCCGGTGGACAACTACCGCGATCTGGCCGAGCACGGGCTGCTGACACTGACGGTGCCACAGGAATTCGGCGGCATGGGCTTCAGCCTTGGCGAATATGCCATGGTCGGGGCCGAGATCGGCAAGCATTGCGGGGCAACCGCGCTGACCTTCAACATGCACCAATCGTCCATGATGTGGTCGCGCTTCATGTTCGACATGCCGAACCTGACGCCCGAGGAAAAGGCCGCCTTTGCCCCGCTGCGCGAGCGGCAGTTTCGCCGCGCCGTCAAGGAACAGGGCATCTATTCCCAGCCGATTTCCGAAGGCGGCACGAACTGGACCTCGAAGCCCGCGCAAACCTATTGCGTCAAGGTCGAGGGCGGCTGGAAGATCAACGGTTTCAAGAAGTTTGCCTCGCTCGCCGGCTATTGCGACTATTACTCCATCGTCTGCACCGAACACTTCGAAGGCATCGCGCCGCGCCACGAGGATACGATGATCTTCGTCGTTCCCAAGGACAGCCCCGGCCTGTCGATCAAGGGCGACTGGGATCCGCTGGGGATGCGCGGCACCAACAGCCGCGATCTGATCCTCAAGGATGTCTTCGTCACCGAAGAAGACATGCTGATGCCCAAGGGCATCTTCATCAAGACCATGCCGCACTGGCCGCATATGATGGCGACACTCTCGCCCACCTATATGGGCGTGGCGCAGGGCGCCTATGATTTCACCGTGGCCTATCTGCAAGGCCGCATCACCGGCCTGCCGCCCATCGACCGCCGGGTTTACGGCACCAAGCGGCATGCGGTGGGGCAGATGTATGTGAAACTGGCGCAGATGCGCGCGCTTTGGGCGCAGGCGTTTTCCGAGGCGCAGGGCTATCCGACCAAGGCGCAGGTGATGCGGATGTATGCCGCGCAATATTCGGTGATGGAGGGGGTGCAGGAAATCACCGCCCTGGCGATCCGCACCTGTGGCGGGCAGTCGATGCTGAAGTCCCTGCCGCTGGAACGCATGTATCGCGACAGCCGCTGCGGTGCGCTGATGCTGCCCTATACCTCTGAAATCATGGAGGATTATCTGGCCCTCCTCTCGGTCTACGACCTGTCCGAGATTGACGATGTGAAGACCGACACCGACTCGGCCCGCACCTCGCTGTGGCGGGGCGAGGGTGGCACCAGCGGCGGGCTGCGCTGATGCCGCGCGAACGTGTGCAGGTCATCGGCCATGCGTCGGCGGAGCCGGCGGCCGTCTGGGCCGTGGCAGGCGATTTCCTTGGCCGCTGGCACCCGGCTATCGAGCGGATCGAGGCCGAGCCCGGCCCGCATGAAACCCGCCGTTTCACCGTCAAGGGCGAGGATACCGTTTACCGCGAGCGGCTGATCTACCGATCCGACAGCGATCATGTCCTCAGCTATACCGCCCTGTCGGGGATCGAAGGCGCCGACCGCTATGTTGCCCGCCTGTCCGTCGCCCCGGTCGAAGGGGGCGGATCGTCGATCCTGTGGACCGCCGACATCACCGCCCGCGCCGACCGTCTGGCCGCGATCTGCGCCGGGACCGAGGCGGTGTTCCGCGCCGGCCTCGACGTGCTGGCCGCCCTGCATGGCCAGGCCAAGGCCCCGCAGGCGCCCCCTGCCGCACCGCCTGCCCCGATCAACGATCTGGTGCTGGACGGGACACCCCGGCTGGCCCTGTCGGTCGCAGGCGAGGGGCCGCTCGTGCTGTTCCTGCACGGGATCGGCGGGGGGCGGGTGAACTGGCATCGCCAGCTGTCCGCGCTTGCCCCCCATGCGCGGGCCGTCGCGCTGGATCTGCGCGGCTATGGCGGCAGCAGCTTGGGTTTTGGCCCCTCGACCATCGATGGCTATATTGAGGATATCCTGCGCGTGGCCGACCATTTCGGCGCGCAAAGGTTCGTGCTGGCGGGCCTCTCTTATGGCGCCTGGATCGCGACCTCGTTTGCGATGCGGCATTCGGATCGGCTGGCCGGGCTGGTGATCTCGGGCGGCTGCACCGGCATGTCCGAGGCCGGGCCAGAGGAACGCGAGGCCTTTCGCCTGTCGCGCGAGGTGCCGCTGAACGCTGGCCAGCGCCCTGCGGATTTTGCCCCCGCCGTGGTCAACGTGCTGGCCGGACCGGATGCCAGCCCCGAAATCCGGGCCGAGCTGCTGGAGTCCATGGCCGCGATCCCTGCAGAAACCTATCGCGATGCTTTGCGTTGCTTTACGAATCCGCTCGAGAAATTCGACTTTTCGAACATCACCTGCCCGGTGCTGGCCATGACCGGCGAATTCGACCGTCTGGCCCCGCCAGCCGAGATCCGCACGGTCGCCGGCCGCATCCTTGACAGTGCCCCGGCCCCGGATGTGCGCTTCGAGGTGATCCCCCGCGCCGGCCATCTGTGCAACATCGAGAACCCCGGCACCTATGACCGCCACCTGATCGCCTTTGTCCGCCGGGTCACCGCATGAGCGACGCCCGTGCCCGCAACCGCGCCGCCAAGGAACGCCGCATCCTGGACGCGGCCTTTCGGGTCTTCTCGCTGGCGGGTTATGCGGGCGCCTCGATGGATGCGATCGCCGAAGCATCGCGGGTCTCGAAGCCGACGCTCTATCAGTATTTCGGCTCCAAGGAGGCGCTGTTCGCCGCCATGATGGACAGCGCCCGCGATGTGATGCTGGAACCCTTTGCCGACCAGTCGGGCGGAATGGTCGCGCAGCTGCACCGCTTTGCCTGGGCCTATGCTGATGTGGTGATGCGCCCCGACCTGCTGGGCCTGGCCCGGCTGGTGATCGGCGAGGCGGCGCGCTTTCCCGAAATCGGCGCGGCCTATCAGACCGCGGGCCCAGACCGTCTGCTGGCCGGCATGATCGCCTGGCTGGAGCGCCAGCGCGCCGCCGGGCGGCTGACCTTCGACGATGCCGAACTGGCCGCGCAAGATCTCTGGGCGCTGATCCTGTCGGCGCCGCGGACCCAAGCCTTGCACCGCCCCGATGCCGTCCCGAACCGGGCCCAGATCCGGCGCTATCTTGAAAACGGGCTGCGGGTGTTCCTGCGCGCCTATTCCAACGATCCGCAAGCCGATCTGGCGGCGCTTGCCGATCTTGCCCACAAACCGCCGACCACAGGGACGACATGAACATCGAAGAGCTGATCGAGCAGAACGGCTGCCGCTTTGCCACCGTCGCCATGGCCGATACCAATGGCGCGCTGCGCGGCCAGATGGTCTCGCGCCGCACGCTGGCCGGGGTCTTGCGCCACGGGATGGGCATGGCGCCTGTCACGCTGACGCTCGACCCGACCGACCAGATCCTGACCGTTCCGGGCATCACCGACGACAGCGCCGATTTTCACGACGATCCGCTGCTGGTCGATCCTGCAACCGTGCGGCGGATCCCGTGGGCGAAGCCGGGGCATGACCTTCTGTTCCTGTCCAATTATGGCGGCGAGACCTCGGCCATCTGCCCCCGCTCGATCCTGCGCCGGGTGCTGGAGCGGGCAGCAGCGGCCGGCTTTCACCCCAAATACGGGCTGGAGCTGGAATACACCCTGTTCGACGAAACCACCGAAAGCGCCCGCGCCAAGGGCTATCGCGGTCTGAAGACCGCAACGGCGCATCCAAGCCACGATCTGGTGCTCTATCAGACCGCACAGTCCGAATGGTACGAGGCGGTCGCCGCCATGGCCGAACCCCTGCGCATCGACATCGCCAAGATGCACGAGGAAATCGGCGGCGGCTTCATGGAGGCGTGCATCGCCGCCGGCGAAGGGCTGGAGCCGGCCGACCAGCTGATCGTGCTCAAGACCTTCCTTCGCGCGCTGGCCATGCGTCAGGGCCGCAGCATCACCTATATGCCGCGCTGGTCCGAAGAGGCTGACAGCCAGTCGATCCACCTGCACATGTCGCTGAAGGATGCCGACGGAAATCCGGCGTTCCACGACCCAGACGCCGAACATGGCATGTCGCGGACGTTCCGGCATTTCATCGGCGGGCTGCAAACCTATCTGGGCCCGATGACGCTGGTGTTCCTGCCGACCGTCAATGCCTATCGCCGCTTTGCCCCCGGCACCTTCGCGCCGCCCGGCCTGACCTGGGGCTATGAAAACCGCACCACCGCCCTGCGCGTGGTGGGCCACGATGCCGGGTCCATCCGGGTCGAGAACCGTCTGCCCGGGTCGGACACCAACCCTTATCTGACCGTCGCGGCCACTCTGGCGGCCGGAATTGCTGGCATCCTTGAACAAATCGAACCTGCGGCCGAGGTGAAGGGCAATGGCTATGCCCAGACACCGGAACAGGACTTCCACCGCGCCATGCCCGAGGCGATCGCGGCCTTCCGCGCCTCGGACTTTGCCCGCGACTGGTTGGGCGAGGCCTTCGTGAACGCCTTTGCCGCCAGCCGCGAAAGCCAGTTCGACCAGTTCCGCGCCAAGGTGCCCGATGTGGAACTGATGCGCTATTTCGATCTGGGCTGACCGGGCGGCCCTTTCATCTGTCCCCAAATATCCCGGGGAGCGCGAGGGGCTGGCCCCTCGCCTGCCGAACGGAGCCGATCCATGAGCGACCTCGATCTTCGCGCCAGATTTCTTGACGGCATGAGCCGCGCCGCCGCCTCGGTCCATGTCATCACCACCGACGGCCCGGGTGGCCGCGCCGGACTGACGGCCTCGGCCGTCACCTCGGTCTCGGTCGATACCCCCAAGCCCTCGCTGCTGGTCTGCCTGAACCGCGCCAGCCGCTCAGCGGCGGCGATCCTGGAAAACGGCGTCTTTTGCGTTAACCTTCTGGGGGGCGAGCAAGTCGCGCTGGCCGAAGCCTTTGCCGGACGCGGCACGGGCGAGCGCTTTGACGGGGGCACATGGATCACCGGCCCCACCGGCTGCCCGGTGCTGGCCGATGCGCTGGTTGCCTGGGATTGCAAGATCACCAAGTCCGAACTGGTCGGCAGCCATCACGTTCTGATCGGCGAGGCCGAAGAGGTCTGGCTGAATGCACCGCGCCTGCCGCTGATCTATGCCAACCGCCAGTGGCTGCACCCGGCCGGCTGACCGGCGCCGGCCTTAGCCTGCGTGCACGCTGGGCATGTCCAGCGCCGCAAAGCCATAGTGCCGCAGCCAGCGCAGATCGGATTCAAAGAAGGCCCGCAGGTCGGGGATGCCGTATTTCAGCATCGCCATGCGGTCGATCCCCATGCCAAAGGCAAAGCCCTGCCACTGGGTCGGATCGACCCCCGCCGCCGTCAGCACCTTGGGATGGACCATGCCGGACCCCAGCACTTCCAGCCAGCCATCGCCCTCGCCCACTTTCAGCGTGCCGCCGACCCAGCTGCACTGGATGTCGACTTCCGCCGAGGGTTCGGTGAACGGGAAATGGCTAGCGCGGAACCGGGTCTTCACCTTTGTGCCGAAATAGGCCGAGAAGAATTCCTCCAGCACCCATTTCAGGTTGGCCATGGAAATGTCGCGGTCGATCGCCAGACCTTCGATCTGGTGGAACATAGGCGTATGGGTCTGGTCCATGTCCATGCGGTAGACGCGGCCCGGCGCGATCACCCGGATCGGCGCGCCCTGCGCCTGCATCGCGCGGATCTGCACCGGCGAGGTATGGGTGCGCAGCACATGGGGCGGGCGGTTGTCGCCTGCCGCGCGGTGCATGAAGAACGTATCATGTTCCTGCCGCGCCGGATGTTCGGGGGCAATGTTCAGCGCGTCGAAATTGAACCAGTCCGTCTCGATCTGCGGCCCTTCGGCGACGGCAAAGCCCATGTCGGCGAAGATCGCCGTGCATTCCTCGGTCACCTGGCTGACCGGGTGGATGGTGCCGAACCGGCGCGGCCGGGCCGGCAGCGTCACATCCAGCCATTCGGCGCGCAGCCGCTCGTCCAGTGCGGCATCGGCCAGCGAGACCTTGCGCGCGCGCAAGGCCGCGTCCAGCTCGTCCTTCAGCTCGTTCAGCGCCTTGCCGGTGGTCTGGCGTTCCTCGGGGCTCATCTTGCCCAGCTCGCGCATCAGCAGCGCCACTTCGCCCTTTTTCCCAAGGGCGGCCAGCCGCAATTCCTCCAGCGCGGCCTCGTCAGAGGCAGCAAGAATGCCGTCGATATAGCGGGCGCGCAGGGTGTCGAGCGGGATCATCAGAGCCTCTTTCGCAAAGGACGCCCCCTGCTAGCCGCCGACGGCGGTTTTGTCCAGAACCGCAGGTCAGGGGCGGATCGACATTCGCAGGGGCCGGCGCCTCTGGCCGACCGCTGGAGGGGTTTCACACCCCTCCAGACCTCCCCGTGGGGTATTTTCTGCAAGGTGAAGGAGCGCAATGCCGGGGGTGGAGAGCCACCCTTGCACAATCGCTGTCCGCCCTAGCCCCGGCGCAAGCTGGTGGTGGCATAGTTCACCGACAGATCGCGGTCCGACAGCGACCAGGACCAGCCCAGCGGGTTGAACACCATGCCCTTGCGGTCCACCGGGTCAAGGCCTGCGCGGCGCAGCAGGTCATAAAGTTCATCGGGGGTGATGAACTTGGACCATTCATGCGTGCCGCGCGGCAGCCAGCGCATCACCTGTTCCGCGCCGACAATCGCCATCATGTAGCTTTTGAGGTTACGGTTCAGCGTCGAGCATACCATCAGCCCGCCCGGCTTGAGCAGATCATGGCAGGCAGTCAGATAGCCCAGCGGATCGGCCACATGTTCGACGACCTCCATGTTCAGCACCACATCGAACTGCTCGCCCGCGGCCGCCATCGCCTCGGCGGTGGTATGGCGATAGTCGATGGTCAGACCCGAGTGTTCGGCGTGGATGCGCGCCACGGGAATGTTGCGCTCGGCCGCATCGGCGCCCACGACCTCGGCGCCCAGCCGCGCCATGGGCTCGGACAGCAGCCCCCCGCCGCAGCCGATATCCAGAAGGCGCAGCCCCTCGAACGGGCGGGCGGCTTTCAGATCGCGCCCGAATTCGGCAGCGATCTGCGTGCAGATGTAATCCAGCCGACATGGGTTCAGCATGTGCAGCGGCTTGAACTTGCCCGAAGGGTTCCACCATTCGGCGGCCATCGCCTCGAATTTGGCGACTTCGGCCGGATCGACGGTATTGGTCATGCTCATGCGTTCCTCCTTGCGGCGGCGGCTGCGACTTGGCAGGCTGATCTTGCTATACAGGGCCAGGCATGGACAGAACAGACGGACACAGGCGCGCAGCCGATTACCTTTACCCGCCGCTCGACCCCTTTGATCGGCGTGTGATCGACATGGGCGACGGGCACCGGGTCTATGTCGAGCAATGCGGCAATCCGGCCGGGCGCCCGGTCGTCGTGGTGCATGGCGGTCCGGGCGGGGGGTGCAGCCCGGCGATGCGGCGATTCTTCGACCCGGCGATCTATCGGATCGTGCTCTTCGACCAGCGCGGCTGCGGCCGCTCGCGTCCTACGGCGGCGGTGGCGGCCAACACCACCTGGGATCTGGTCCGCGACATGGAGGCGATCCGCAGCACGCTGGGGATTGACCGCTGGATGCTGTTCGGCGGCAGCTGGGGCGCGACGCTTTCGCTGGTCTATGCGATCACCCACCCCGAGCGGGTCGCGCATCTGATCCTGCGCGGCGTCTTCCTGATGACGCAAGCCGAGCTGGACTGGTTCTATGGCGGCGGCGCCGGGCAGTTCTTTCCCGAGGAATGGCGCCGCTTTGCCCATGCCATCCCCGAGCCCGAGCGCGGCGATCTGATCGGCGCCTATCACCAGCGACTGTTTTCCGGCAACATGGCCGAAGAGGTGCAGTTCGGCCGCCTGTGGTCGGGCTGGGAAAACGCGCTCGCCTCGATCAGCGCCGAAGGGGCCGGCATGGAGGCGCCGCCCGATTACGCCCGCGCCTTTGCGCGGCTGGAATGCCACTATTTCCAGAACCACGGTTTTCTGGATCAGGACGGCTGGATTCTGGCCAACCGCCACCGGATCGAACATCTGCCGGCCACCATCGTGCAGGGCCGCTATGACATGATCTGCCCGCCGGCCTCGGCCTTTGCGCTGGCCGAAGGGTGGCGGATGGCGCGGCTTTACATGGTGCCGATGGCAGGCCATGCCTTGTCCGAACCCGGCATCACGGCCGAGCTTGTCCGCGCGACCATCGCGCTGCGTTGACCCTTGGGGAGGGGGCGACATGTACACCAAGGGATCCGTCCGATACGAACCTCTGCCGCTGCCCGACCGGGTGCGGTTGCCCGACGATCAGGCGCTGGCGGCCGCGCAGGTGTTCCGCGCCGATCTGGCCCGCCGCCATTCGGTGCGCGATTTCGTCGCCGATCCGGTCCCCGAGGCGGTGATCGCCGAGTGCATCGCCGCGGCCGGTCTGGCGCCGTCGGGGGCGAACCATCAGCCTTGGCATTTCTGCCTGATCGGCGATCCAGCGATGAAAGCCCGCATCCGCGACGCCGCCGAGGAAGAGGAGCGCGCGTTCTACGATGGCGGCGCCGGCGATGAATGGCTGGCCGCGCTGGAGCCGATCGGGACGGGCGTGTCCAAGCCGCATCTGACAACCGCACCATGGCTGATCGTGATCTTCGCCCAGCGCTATGGCGTGACCGAGGATGGCACGCGCTACAAGAACTATTACGTTCCCGAAAGCGTCGGCATCGCCACCGGCTTTCTGATCGCCGCCTTGCACCGCGCCGGGCTGGTCTGCCTGACCCACACGCCGAACCCGATGAAGTTCCTCAACGATCTGTGCGGGCGCCCGGCTTCGGAAAAGCCGGTGATGATCCTGCCAGTGGGCCATCCGGCGCCGGATGCGACAGTGCCATCGGTCGCCAAGCGCAAGAAGCCGCTGGAGCAGATCCTGACGGTGTTCCGGCAGGGGGCGGGCGACGGGGCGGCGCCAGGATAAGCCCTGCCCTAGGCTTGGGCAAAGCCTGCGCGCTTGTCGCGAGGAGGGCGCACGAGGGGGGCCCTGCCCCCATGTCATCCGCGCGCTTGCGGAAAGGCCGCGCAGCCCCCGGGGGTATTTTGACAAAAGGCAAAGAGACCCCGGGAGTCAAAGCCCTGACCCGATCTGCGGCCGGGCACAGGACAGGCGGTGCGGGGCCAGCAGGCAAGGCCGATCCGCGCGCGCCGCCAGCCCGGGATCGCGCGCGCAGACGCGGCCCGGACACCCCTCTCTGCCCGCAGGGTTTGCCTTTTTCCAAATACCCATTCGACGCCGGGGCCAATTGCGGCGGCTGACCGAACGGCGAACTGCCCTAGGCCTGGCGGATCGTGTCTCCAGGGTGCAGCACGGGTTCCAGCTCGATGATCTCGCGGCCGATCACCCCGCCGAGGCGCTTGCCGGCGATGATCTCGGCGGCCTTGCGGCCAATTTCGCGCCGGCAGCTGTCCATCGTGGCCAACCGGCGCGGCAAGCCTTGAAGCAGCTCGACCCCGTTGAAACCGGCAAGTCCCAGACGACCCGGCACGTCGATGCCCTGCTCCAGACACCACAGCAGGCCGCCTGCCCCGATCATATCGTTGGAATAATAAAGGAAATCCAGATCTGGCGATCGGCTCAGGATCGCCTCGGTCATCTCGCGCCCCTTCAGCAGGGCCGACCCGCCTGCATAGAATTCGCGATCCTCCAACATCAGCCCGGCCTCGGACAGCGCGGCCTCGAACCCTTCCATCCGTTTGCGGGCGCGGTGATCGTCGGGCATCTTGGTACCCAGAAATCCGATCCGTCGATAGCCGGCCGCAAGGATGGCCTCGGCCATGCGCTGACCGGCCTTGCGGTGGGAAATGCCGACCGCGCTATCGACCGGCGTGCCATCGGTATCCATGATCTCGACCACCGGCACCCCGGCCGCCTGCAACATGGCGCGCGCGCTGTCGCCATGTTCCAGCCCGGCAATCACGATGCCCGACGGCCGCCACGAGAGCATTTCATAAAGCACCGCCTCTTCGCGTTCGGCAGAGTAGTGGGTAACCCCGACAACGGGTTGGAGCCCGGTTTCCTCGAGCACCTCCGAGATGCCGGCCAGCACCTCGGGGAAGACCATGTTCGACAGCGATGGAATGATGACGCCGACCAGGTTGACCCGCTGGCTGGCCAGGGCGCCGGCAATCTTGTTCGGCACATAGCCGATCTGGCGCGCGGCGCTCAGCACCTTTTCGCGTGTGGTTTCCGACACGTCACCGCGGTTGCGCAGCACCCGGCTGACGGTCATTTCCGACACGCCCGACAGTTCCGACACATCGCGCAGGGTCAGCGGACGGCGGGGCGACACCTTGGGGCCGGGCTTGCCGGGTGGCTTGGTCATCGCGTCCTCCTCACGCTGTTTCCCGATTGTTAGCGCCAATGCCCGGCCGGTTCCAAGCCCCAAGACAGGTTGCATCGGGCGGATTTTGCAGGCATCACCAAAGCCGCGTGGCCCCGTAGCTCAGGGGATAGAGCGGCCGCCTCCTAAGCGGCAGGTCAATGGTTCGAATCCATTCGGGGTCACCAGCTTTCAGACATCTGCGGCGCTGCGGGATTGGCGTCCGACATGTGCCATGCGCCGGCTGCGCGGCGGAAGCGGCGAGCCGGATGCGGGGCGAACCCGGCCGCGCCGGCGATCCAGGGGGTGACGCTCAGGTCGGCCCCCTGCGCCTCGATCAGCGCAAAGCCGTGGTCCCGCTCGCCTGCGCGGGCGCAAAGCGCGGTGCCGGTCTGCACCATCAGCACGGGCTGCGGCTGGCACGGCGTGATGCCGAGGCCGATGTTCCAGTGATGCAGATGGCCGGACAGCACCACATGCAGCCCCTGCCGCGCCAAGGCGGGCAAGGCCTGCGCTGCCCCGCGCGTCTCGCCGCGCTGAAAGCCGGGCGGCTCGGTCAGCTGGTGGTGACAGGCCAGCACGTTCAGCGCCCCGGCTGACAGATCGGCGGTGACGCGCTGCACGTCATCAGCGCGCAGCAGACCGCGCCGCCAGCGGAACGGATCGGCGGTATTGGCCGGCAGGATGCGCACGGACCCTGCCATCGCCACCGGCGGGACCGTCGCCCCGACACCGCGACGCCAGCGCCAGAACGGCGCCACCAGGCGCAGCGGAAGGTTGACCAGCGGCATGTCATGGTTTCCGGGCACCGCAACAAAGGGCAGGTCCAGCGCGCGCAGAAACCCCATCGCCTGCCGAAACTGTGCCGGGCGCGCCCGGTGGGTCAGATCGCCGGTGACGATCACAAGATCGGGCGCAGCGCTGCGCACTGCCCTGGCCAGCGGGGCGACCAGATCGGCGCGTTCCATGCCGAAATGCAGATCGGTCAGGTGGACAAGGCGCGTCATGGGCTGCCCGCCCCACCGGCAGGGGCAAGGACCTTCAGCCCGCCGCGCAACACCTGCAGCCGAAAGGGGGCGTCCATCCGGTCCTTTTCGCCATCCAGCGCCACCAGCTTGCGCGCCTCGCGCGGCTCGATCAGCAAGTTGTCGGACACGACCAGCTCGAAATCCTCGCCGCGGACCGACTTGCCCATGGCCAGCCGCACCGCCGCCGACATCAGCGCACGCCGCGAGGTGCCGCGCGCGATGAACAGGGCGAAGTGCCCCGCGCGCACCGCATCCGCCCCGTCCAGCCCCAGCGTTTCCAGCTGGTAGGCGCTACGGGCCACGAAGGCGAGCGGGGTATGGAAATCGACCCGGTCCGCCCCGATCTCGACCGACAGATGCATCGGGGCGCGCAGATCGCGCAGCGCGATCAGCACCGACCAATAGGCCGCAATCCGGCTACGCCCCCAGCGGCGATAGATGTCCTCGCGCCGCCGCAAGATATGCGGGTAAAGCCCGAAGCTGGCATTGTTCAGAAAGATGCGCCCGTTGATCGCCCCCAGATCGCGCTGGATCACGCGGCCCCCCGTGATGGCGGCCAGCGCGGTTTCCAGCGTCTCGACCCCAAGCTCGCGGGCGAAATAGTTGAAGGTGCCGCCAGGCAGCACGCCCATCACCGCGCCTGTGCCTGCAAGCGCGCCCGCCACCGCGTTCTGCGTGCCGTCCCCCCCGAAGGCCAGCACGATCTGGCTGCCCCCTTGCACCGCCTGCCGCGCGGCGGCGCCGATCGTGCCGCCCTTGCGCACCCGGGTCACCGCCAGCTCGCCCAGATGCGGGGCCAGCGCCGCGCGGATGCCCGCCAGGGCGCCGCCCGCGTCTTGCCGCCCTGCCCGGCCATTGACGATCAGCGTGGCGCGGGCCGATGACAGATCAAACGGCAACGGGACAGTCATGTCGGCGGCATTCCTTTCCTGGGCGGGGCCGGGTCTGGTGGACAACCCTGGCGGCGACAGCAGGTTCCGCCGGATTAGCTGATTTGCAATTTTCAGATCACCTGCTGCACATAATATGCAAATTTTCCGCTTTGTGCTTTGTGCGCCCGCAAGCCTGCCCTATGGTGCGCACCAACAAACCGGGGGAGACCGCGATGAAGGACATCCTGCAAGAGCTCGAGAACCGCCGCGCCGTGGCCCGCAAGGGGGGCGGCGAGCGCCGGATCGAGGCTCAGCACGCCAAGGGCAAGCTGACCGCCCGCGAACGGATCGAGCTGTTGCTGGACGAGGGCTCGTTCGAAGAATTCGACATGTTCGTCGCCCATCGCTGCACCGATTTCGGGATGGAACAGGACCGCCCCGCCGGGGATGGCGTTGTGACGGGCTGGGGCACGATCAATGGCCGTCAGGTCTATGTGTTCAGCCAGGATTTCACCGTGTTCGGTGGCTCGCTGTCGGAAACCCATGCCCAGAAGATCTGCAAGATCATGGACATGGCCATGCAGAACGGTGCCCCGGTGATCGGCATGAACGATTCGGGCGGCGCGCGCATTCAAGAAGGCGTCGCCTCGCTGGCCGGCTATGCCGAGGTGTTCCAGCGCAACATCATGGCCTCGGGCGTGGTGCCGCAGATCTCGCTGATCATGGGCCCCTGCGCGGGCGGCGCGGTCTATTCGCCTGCGATGACCGACTTCATCTTCATGGTGAAGGACAGCAGCTACATGTTTGTCACCGGCCCCGACGTGGTCAAGACCGTGACGAACGAGGTGGTGACCGCCGAGGAACTGGGCGGGGCCGTCACCCATACCAAGAAATCCAGCGTGGCCGACGGCGCCTATGAAAACGATGTCGAGGCGATCGCGGAAACCCGCCGCCTGTTCGACTTCCTGCCGCTGTCGAACCGCGAAAAGGCCCCGGTGCGCCCGTTCTTTGACGATCCGGCGCGCGTGGAATCCAGCCTGGACAGCCTGGTGCCGGACAACCCGAACCAGCCCTATGACATGAAAGAGCTGATCACGAAGATTGCCGACGAGGGCGATTTCTTCGAAATCCAGAAGGATTACGCCGGCAACATCATCACCGGCTTTGTCCGCCTCGAAGGTCAGACGGTCGGCGTGGTGGCGAACCAGCCGATGGTTCTGGCGGGCTGCCTCGACATCGACAGCAGCCGCAAGGCCGCGCGGTTCGTGCGGTTCTGCGATGCGTTCGAAATCCCGATCCTGACGCTGGTGGACGTTCCGGGCTTCCTGCCGGGCACGGGCCAGGAATATGGCGGCGTCATCAAGCACGGCGCCAAGCTGCTGTTCGCCTATGGCGAGGCGACGGTGCCGAAAGTCACGGTGATCACCCGCAAGGCCTATGGCGGCGCCTATGACGTGATGGCCTCCAAGCACCTGCGCGGCGATTTCAACTATGCCTGGCCGACGGCGGAAATCGCCGTGATGGGCGCCAAGGGCGCGGTGGAAATCCTGTATCGCTCGGAACTTGGCGATGCTGCCAAGATCGCCGCGCGCACCAAGGATTACGAGGACCGCTTTGCCAACCCGTTCGTGGCGGCCGAAAAGGGCTTCATCGACGAGGTGATCATGCCCCATTCGACCCGCCGCCGGGTGGCCCGGGCCTTTGCGAGCCTTCGCAACAAGAAGCTCGCGAACCCGTGGAAAAAGCACGACAACATCCCGCTGTGACCCAGGGATGCGCGGGGGTCTGATCGCCGCGATCCTGCTTGCCTCTCCTGCCTTCGGGCAGGAGCTGGTTCCCGTGCCGTCCGGCCAGCCGGTGACGTTTCTGGATGCGATCTGGAACGAGCCTGGCCCTGCCGGTCTGACAGCCCGGTTCCGCTTTGTCGCGCCGCAGATCGCGCAGCAGGGTGGAACGGTCGATTTCGACACCGCCTCTGCCGACATGGAAGACCTGTGCAACACCTATGCCCTGCCCCGGATCGAGACGACGACCGGCCCGCGCCCGGCGCAGGTGGTCATCTCGCTGTCGGACCGGCCGGTCGAATTCGGGGTGATCTCTCCCGAGGCAACGCAGTTCTTCGAGGCCTATTCCATCCAGGACGGCGCCTGCCTGTGGGAGGCATTCTGATGCTCTGCCCCGGTGATGCAACCCGGCCACAAGGCGGAACTATGGCGCTGGCTGCATGGGCGGGTTGCTGCGGATGCGATATGATCTGCTCTCGCGGCCGGCTTGCGGTCGTGGTAATGAATCGATCGTCGGGCACTACATCCGCCCGAACGATCCAGCATAACAGGAGCAGTGGATGTCCTTCAAAACCCGTGCCGCTTCGGCACTCATGCTTGCCCTTTTCGTCGCGGCTTGCGCCCCGAAAGAAGAGCCGGTCTATGTCACCGAGCCGGTGGCCCCGCCGCCGACCTACACCGGCAAATACAAGTGATCTGACAACAGGTCACCGCTCGCGGGCAGGCGCCGGCCTGCCCGGAGCACGCCTTCCGCGCGCCGTGGCCGGAAGGAGTTCCCGATGCTGAAACATCGCGGGTTCCCGGGCCGTCTGCCCGGCACGGATTTCCAATTCGTCATCCGCCGCGCCAACAAGGCCGGCGCAACCAAGATCATCCGGCGCGAACGCTATGCCGACCGCGCTCATGCCGACCGCATGGCCGATCTGGGCTTCATGCGGGCGCTGTGGGAACAGTTCGGCGAAGAACCGTTCGAGCGTGGCAACCTGGACGCCGGCCGCCTGTCCTGGCTGTTCGGCCGCGAGGTGGTGCCGGCCGAAGATCCCTTTGACCCCGCATCCTATGATGCGCTGCTGAAGATCGACGCCAAGCGTGCCCGCGCTGCCTTCCCCGAAGTCTTCGAAGAGCCCGAGGGCCCCTGGTCCCCCGATGAGGACGACTGGGACGACGAGGAGGATGAGGCGTGATCCGGCCGATCCTGCCCTGCCACCGGCAATCCGCCGCGCATCCCCGGGATGCCCGGCAACTGTCGCTTGCGCCGCTGGCAGGATCGCCTGATGCTGATGTCAAGCCGGCGCCTTTGCGTGGTGCCGGCCCGGTCCCCATGGACCTTCCCCCTTCCCAAGACTGGAACCCCGGCCGTTGGTCGGTCGGGGGTCTTTTTGTGCCGGAACGGGCGGCGCCCGGGCCCAAGCGGAATTCCGCTGCGCCTGAAAAGTTGATGCGCAATGACGTTGCAGCCGGAACCGCGATGCGGGATTCTGCGTTCATAAAACCAGAACCCCCAGCACGAGGCAGTTCCCCATGCGCAAGCTCATCCTTCTTCCGCTCCTCATCGCGCCGCTTGCCGGCTGCATGTCGGACCCGCTCTCGCGCACCGGCGGCGGCGCCGTGCTCGGTGCCGTCGCCGCTGACGCGACCGGCGGCAACGCGCTTACCGGTGCAGTCATCGGCGGCGCACTTGCCGCTGCAACCTGCGGCGTCAACCTGGGCCTGCCGCCCTGCCGCCCGCGCTATTGATCTGACCTGCGCCGCCCCCGCGCGGCGCCCCGCCCCTATCCAGGCCACCCGGACCGCAGCGGTCCGGGTGGCCTTTGCACATCCAGCGCCCGCAGCCTTGCGCGCATCCGAGGAGGACACATGTTCAAGAAGATCCTGATCGCCAACCGGGGCGAGATTGCCTGCCGCGTCATCAAGACCGCGCGCAAGATGGGCATCCAGACGGTCGCGGTCTATTCCGATGCCGACCGCAATGCGCTGCATGTGCAGATGGCGGACGAGGCCGTCCACATCGGCCCGCCGCCTGCGAACCAGTCCTATATCGTGATCGACAAGATCATGGACGCCATCCGCAAGACCGGCGCCGAGGCGGTTCACCCCGGCTATGGCTTCCTGTCCGAGCGCATGGACTTTGCTGCCGCGCTCGAGGCCGAGGGCGTTGTCTTCGTCGGCCCGCCCAGCCCCGCCATCGAGGCGATGGGCGACAAGATCACCTCGAAGAAGATCGCGCAGGAAGCCGGCGTCAGCACGGTGCCGGGCTATATGGGCCTGATCGCCGATGCCGAGGAAGCCGTGAAGATCTCGGATCAGATCGGCTATCCGGTGATGATCAAGGCCAGCGCTGGCGGCGGCGGCAAGGGGATGCGGATTGCCTGGAACGCGCAGGAAGCGCGCGAAGGCTTTGAAATGTCGCAGAACGAGGCGCGCAACAGCTTTGGCGACGACCGCATCTTCATCGAGAAGTTCGTCACGCAACCGCGCCACATCGAAATTCAGGTGCTGGCCGACAAGCACGGCAACTGCGTCTATCTGCACGAGCGCGAATGCTCGATCCAGCGCCGCAACCAGAAGGTCATCGAAGAGGCGCCCTCGCCCTTCCTGGACGAGGCCACGCGCAAGGCGATGGGCGAACAGGCCTGTGCCCTGGCAAAGGCGGTGGGCTATACCAGCGCCGGCACGGTCGAATTCATCGTGGATGGTCAGCGCAACTTCTACTTCCTGGAAATGAACACCCGCCTGCAGGTGGAACATCCGGTGACGGAACTGATCACCGGGATCGACCTGGTGGAAATGATGATCCGCGTCGCCAATGGCGAGCCGCTGCCCTTCAAGCAGGAAGATCTGAAGATCAACGGCTGGGCAATGGAATCGCGGCTGTATGCCGAAGATCCCTATCGCAACTTCCTGCCCTCGATCGGCCGTCTGACCCGCTATCGTCCGCCGGTCGAAGGCGAAACCTCGCGCGGGGGGATCGTGCGCAACGATACCGGCGTCTATGAGGGCGGCGAGATCAGCATGTATTACGACCCGATGATCGCCAAGCTGTGCACCTGGGCCCCGACCCGGGGCGCTGCGATCGAGGAAATGCGCCTGGCGCTGGACACGTTCGAGGTCGAAGGGATCGGCCATAACCTGCCCTTTGTCGCCGCCGTGATGGATCATCCGAAATTCGTCGCCGGCGACATGACCACCGCCTTCATCGCCGAGGAATACCCCGAGGGCTTCCAGGGCGCGACGCTGCCGGAATCGCACCTGCGCAAGGTCGCGGCGGCGGCGGCGGCCATGAACCGCGTGGCCGAAATTCGCCGCACCCGGATTTCCGGCACGATGGACAACCATCAGCGCCGGGTGGGCGACGACTGGGTCGTCAGCCTGGGCGGCGAGAACCTTGCCGTGAAGATCGCCGCCGACCGCGACGGGTCGACCGTGACCTTCGAGGATGGCGCGACGCACCGCGTGACCTCGGACTGGACGCCGGGCAGCCATCTGGCCAGCACCACGGTTGACGGCGAGCCGGTCGTGATGAAGGTCAGCGAGATCCCCATGGGCTTCCGCCTGCGCCTGCGCGGCGCGGATCTGAAGGTTCACGTCCGCACCCCGCGCGCGGCGGAACTGGCCAAGCTGATGCCGGAAAAACTGCCGCCCGATACCTCGCGCTTCCTGCTGTGCCCGATGCCGGGTCTGGTGGTGAAGATCAGCGTGGCCGAAGGCGACGAGGTTCAGGAAGGCCAGGCGCTGGCAACCGTCGAGGCGATGAAGATGGAAAACATCCTGCGCGCCGAGAAGAAAGCCGTGGTCAAGAAGATCAACGCCGCCCCGGGTGCCAGCCTGAAGGTGGACGATGTGATCATGGAGTTCGAATAAGCCATGACCGGCGCCGGGCCCTGCCAGATGTGTGGCACGCCTCACATGGCCGGGGCCCGGTGCGACATGACCTGTTCACCGGGCTCGCAGGCCATCTGGATCGGCCTGCAAGGCGCCGGGCAGCGCCCTGCCGCGCCGGCCCGCTACCGCCCCGGAAACTGTTCCAGCACCTCTTGCCGGCGCAGGGGAAACTTGTCGATGGCGGCGGTGATCTCGCGCACGTCCCAGGGCAAGGGCTTGCGGATCTCGGGCTGCAGGTCCTTGTCCAGCAGCACAAGGCTGAACCCGCGCGGGCGGAACTTCTGCCGCCAGTCGCTGCGCGCGGCCGGGTCGGTGTCGACCACGACCACGACATCGCGGTTGGCCAGCGAAACCGGATCGCGGGCCAGCAAATCCATCTGGCGCTGGAAATTCGGATCGTTCGGGCTGTCGGCAAAGACCAGCAGCGGCCGGGTGACGAACATCTGTGCGTCCAGGGCAATCTCGTCCGCCGGAAAAACGACCAGCTCCGGGGCCTCTTGCGCCCCGGCCATCAGCGGCCACAGCGCCGCAAGCAGAACATGAAGCGGTTTCATGGCGCCTCCCTTGCCTATCTACATAGGTGGCAAAGCGCCGAAACCCAAGGCAATCCGGGGACTTCCCCCATCTGAATGAGGAGAAAGGCCGTGGCCGACAAGCTCGATCAATGGCGCCAGCTGGCAAGCAAGGAGCTGAAGGGGGCAAACCCCGACGAAAAGCTCGCCTGGAACACGCTGGAGGGCATCAAGGTCAAGCCGCTTTACACCGAAGAGGATGTGAAGGGCCTGCCGCAGATGGGCGAATTGCCCGGGATTGCCCCCTTCACCCGCGGCGTGCGCGCCACGATGTATGCCGGCCGCCCCTGGACGATCCGGCAATATGCCGGCTTTTCCACCGCCGAGGAATCGAACGCCTTCTATCGCAAGGCGCTGGCTGCCGGGCAGCAGGGCGTGTCGGTCGCCTTCGATCTGGCCACCCACCGCGGCTATGACAGCGACCATCCGCGCGTGGTGGGCGATGTCGGCAAGGCCGGTGTGGCCATCGACAGCGTCGAGGACATGAAGATCCTGTTCGATGGCATCCCGCTGGACAAGATCTCGGTCTCGATGACGATGAACGGGGCGGTGATCCCGATCCTTGCGAACTTCATCGTCACCGGCGAGGAACAGGGCCACGACAAGGCGCTGCTGTCCGGGACCATTCAGAACGACATTCTCAAGGAGTTCATGGTCCGCAACACCTATATCTATCCGCCCGAACCTTCGATGCGGATCATCGCGGACATCATCGAGTACACTTCGAAGAACATGCCGAAGTTCAACTCGATCTCGATCTCCGGCTACCACATGCAGGAAGCCGGCGCGAACCTGGTGCAGGAGCTGGCCTTTACCCTCGCGGACGGGCGCGAATATGTGCGCGCCGCGATCGCGGCCGGCATGAACGTGGACGATTTCGCGGGCCGGCTGTCATTCTTCTTTGCCATAGGCATGAACTTCTTCATGGAGGCCGCCAAGCTGCGCGCCGCGCGTCTGCTGTGGACGCGCATCATGCAGGAATTCGAGCCCAAGAAGCCCGGCAGCCTGATGCTGCGCACGCATTGCCAGACCTCGGGCGTGTCGCTGCAAGAGCAGGATCCCTATAACAACGTCATCCGCACCGCCTATGAGGCGATGGCGGCGGCGCTGGGGGGCACGCAATCGCTGCACACCAATGCCCTTGACGAGGCCATTGCGCTGCCGACCGAATTCAGCGCCCGGATCGCGCGCAACACCCAGCTGATCTTGCAAGAGGAAACCGGCATCACCCATGTCGTCGACCCGCTCGCCGGCAGCTATTACGTTGAAAGCCTGACGGCGGAACTGGCGGAAAAGGCCTGGGCGCTGATCGAGGAAGTGGAATCGATGGGCGGCATGACCAAGGCTGTGGCCAGCGGCATGCCCAAGCTGCGCATCGAGGAAACCGCCGCGCGCCGGCAGGCGCTGATCGACCGGGGCGAGGATGTGATCGTCGGGGTCAACAAGTATCGCCTGGCCAAGCAGGATCCGATCGACATCCTGGAGATCGACAACACCAAGGTGCGCGACGCGCAGATCGCTCGGCTGGAACAGATGCGCGCCACCCGCGACGAGGCGAAATGCCAGGCCGCGCTGCTGGAGCTGGGCCGGCGCACCGTCGAGGGCGGCAATCTGCTGGAAGCTGCGGTGGAATGCGCCCGTGCGCGGGCCAGCGTGGGGGAAATCTCGTTGGCGATGGAAGGCACCTTCGGGCGCCACAGAGCGGAGGTGAAGACGTTGGCCGGTGTCTATGGGGCCGCCTATGAGGGCGACGAAGGCTTTGCCGCGATCCAGAAGGACGTGGAGGATTTTGCCGCGCAAGAGGGGCGGAGGCCCCGGATGCTGGTGGTCAAGATGGGCCAGGACGGCCATGACCGCGGTGCCAAGGTGATTGCCACCGCCTTTGCCGATATCGGCTTTGACGTCGACGTCGGCCCGCTGTTCCAGACGCCCGAGGAAGCCGCGCAGGATGCCGTGGACAATGACGTGCATATCGTCGGCATTTCCAGCCAGGCGGCCGGGCACAAGACGCTGGCACCGAAGCTGGTCGAGGCGCTGAAGGCGGCCGGGGCCGAGGATATTCTGGTGATCTGCGGCGGGGTCATCCCGCAGCAGGACTATCAGTATCTCTATGATCACGGGGTCAAGGCGATCTTCGGGCCGGGAACCAACATTCCGGACGCTGCGCGCGACATCCTCAAGCTGATCCGCGCGGCCAAGGCGGCGTAAGGGGGCAAGCCCTGGCCGGGGGCATCGAGCCCCCGGCCAGGGCTGCTGCCGCGCGCGCATGGTGGGCGGAGGCGGTAAAGTTCTGGTGCGCAGATGGCCCCGTCGGATGCCTCCGGCGGGGATATTTGTATCAAGGCGAAAGATGGGCTGTGGTTTCGGGGGCCGGCAGTTGCGCAGGGTTCTGCGGCGCGGCAGAGTGGCGGCGAGGATCTGGACAGGAGCTGCGCGATGGCATTGACGCTGGAGATGGTGGACGGGCTGGCGGTGTATGGGCCGGCCACGGGCGAGACGCTGCCCGGCGTGGTGATCGTGCATGGGTCCGAAGGGCCGGCCGCCGGGTGGAGCCACAGGTTCGCCGCCATTCTGGCCGCGCATGGCGTGCTGGCGATGCCTTGGGCCTATGGCAGCGGCGATCTGTGGCACGCGGGGCCGATTGCCGATGTCGACCTGCGCGGGCTGGTGGAGGCCGGCCGCGTGCTGGCGGCGCATCCGCGCTGCCGGGGGGTGGGGGTATTCGGCTGGTCCTTTGGCGGCGGGCTGGTGCTGATCGCATCGGCGCTGCAAGGCGCTGAGGGGCCGTTCCGGGCAGTTGCCAGCCATGCCGGGGCGGATTTCGTCACGCAAGCCTTTGATCCGGCGAATTTCGTGACCGGCGAGCATCGCCGCCGGCCCGAAGGGGATGCCCCGCGCGCATTTGTCTGGCCGGGCGAGGAGGCGGCGCTGACACCCGGCCTGCCGCTGCCGCTGGAGCGGGTGCAGATCCCGGTGTTCCTGTCGGTCGGGGATGCCGATCCGGTCTGGCCGCATGGCCAGACGCTGAACGTGGCGCAGCGGTTGCGCGATATGGGGCGCGAGGTCGATCTGATGGTCGGCGAAGGTCAGGGCCATGGCTATGATCTGGACCGCGAGCCGGAATTGTGGGCGCGCCTGCTGGGCTTTTTCGGAAAGCACCTGTGATGCTGCGGCTGGATCATGTCGCGGTGGCTTGTGCCGCGCTGGAGGACGGGGCGGCGGCCGTCGAGGCCGCGCTTGGCGTGCCGCTGGCGCCCGGGGGCGAGCATGCCGCGATGGGCACGCACAACCGGCTGTTGTCGCTGGGGCCGCAGGACTATCTGGAGGTCATTGCCATCAACCCGGCGGCCCCCGCCCCGGGTCGGCCACGCTGGTTCGATCTGGACCGCTTTTCCGGCCCGCCCCGGTTGGCCAGCTGGGTCTGTGCCTGTGATGACATGGGCGCCGCGCTGGCCGCCTGTCCACCCGGCATCGGCGCTGCGATGGATCTGGCGCGCGGCGATCTGCGCTGGCAAATGGCGGTGCCGGATGACGGGCGGTTGCCGTTCGACGGGATATTTCCCGCGCTGATCCGCTGGCAGGGGCCGACGCCGGCCCCCCGCCTGCCCGATCAGGGGGTGCGGCTGACCGGCCTGCGGCTGAGCCACCCGCGCGCCGATGCCCTGCGCGCCGCGCTGGCCGGGCTGATCGACGATCCGCGCCTGAGTGTGACCGAGGGCGCCCCCGGCCTGTCCGCCACCTTTTCCACCCCGCATGGAGTGCGCCAGCTGTGATCCGCCCTGCCCGGCCCGAAGATGCCGCCCAGATCCTGAAGTTCTGGAATCCGCTGATCCGCGATACGCTTGTGACCTTCAATCCGGTCGAAAAGACCGAAGCCGAGCTGCGCGAGACCATTGCCGCCAAGCCTTTGGCCGGCCATGCCTTTCTGGTTGCCGAGGAAGATGGGCAGATCCTGGGCTTTGCCAGCTATGGCCAGTTCCGGGCCGGGCCGGGCTATGCCCGCGCGATGGAGCATACGATCATCCTGGCGACTGCGGCCCATGGTCGGGGGATCGGCCGGGCGCTGATGACGGCGATCGAGGATGACGCCCGCGCCAAGGGCTATCATACGATGGTGGCAGGCGTGTCGGGCGGCAACCCGCAGGGCCGCGCGTTTCATGCCGCCATCGGCTATGCCGAAGTGGGCGTGATCCCGGAATCGGGCTGGAAGTTCGGGCGCTACTGGGATCTTGTGCTGATGCAGAAAGTTCTGGCCTGACAGCACCCGGCACCGCCGCTATGCTGCGGCCATGTCGATCTGGACCCGCATATCCGAGGCGCTGGCCGCCCTTGCCAAGGGCGAGGGGCTTGCCTCGGTCTTTGACGGCCTGCGCACCCCGCCCGAACGGTCGGTGGCCTTTACCATTGCGATCATCGGCCTTGGTGCCAAGATGGCCAAGGCCGACGGTCAGGTCACGCGTGACGAGGTGGCCGCCTTTCGCCGCGTCTTTGCCATTCCCGCAGGCGAAGAGGCGAATGCGGCCCGGGTCTTCAACCTCGCCCGGCAGGATGTGGCCGGCTATGAGGCCTATGCCCGCAAGATCGCCCGCATGTTCACCGGCGATCGCGAGACGCTGATGGACATCATGGAAGGGCTGTTCCGCATCGCAATTGCCGATGGCGACTATCACGAGGCCGAGGATGCCTTTCTGCGCCAGGTGGCCGGGATTTTCGGCCTGCGCGAATGCTGTTTCCGCGGCCTGCGCGAACGGCATGTGCCCGACATGCCGCATGATCCCTATGACGTGCTGGATGTCGATCACGATGCCTCGCTGGACGAGATTCGCGCAGCCTGGAAGGCCGCCGTGCGGGAAAACCACCCTGACCGCATCCAGGCCCGCGGCGTTCCACCCGAAGCCGTGCGGCTGGCCGAACAGCGGCTGATCGCCGTCAATGCGGCATGGGAGGAAATCAGCCGGGCGCGCGCTGCGTGATGCGGCTTGCGACCTGGAACATCGAATGGATGAATGCCCTGTTCGACGATGCGGGCAGGCCGCTCGAGGACAATGCCCCCTCGGCCCGCTATCATGTGACGCGCGGCGAGCAGCTGGTCAGCATCGGCATCGTCATGGCCGCGATGGATGCCGATGCCGTCTTCATCGTCGAGGCGCCCGATGACAACCGGCGCCGCAGCACCGTGCAGGCGCTGGAAAATTTCGCCGAGCTGTGCGGGCTGCGCACGCGCCGCGCGGTGATGGGCTTTCGCAGCGATACCGAACAGGAACTGGCCCTGCTGTATGATCCCGATACCATGTCGGTGACGGTCGATCCGCAAGAAGGCCCGGACGCCCCGCGATTTGACCGCGAAACCGGGATAGACCTTGGCAATGGCAACGGGCTGGAGCAGGTGGTCTTTTCGCGCCCGCCGCTGGAGTTGACCATCACGCCAGTGCGCGGCCTGCCGTTTCGCCTCATCGGGGCACATGCGAAATCAAAGGCCCCGCATGGTGCGCGCAATGCCGACGAGGTGCGCAGCCTTGCGCTGTCAAACCGGCGCAAGCAACTGGCGCAGTGCATCTGGCTGCGCCGCCGGATCGAATCGCATCTGCGCGCGGGGGATCGGCTGATCGTGATGGGCGATCTGAACGACGGCCCCGGGCTTGACACCTTCGAAGGGGTGTTCGGCCTGTCGGGCGTCGAGATCGTGATGGGATGCGCGGCCGTGGCCGGGTGTTCGACCGACGGCCCCATGCGCCTGCACGATCCCCATGCGCTGGACGCGCTGCATCATCCGCTTGGGGGCGGGCCGTCCTCGGCGCGGTTCTACAACAAGCAGACGCGGCGCTATTTTCCGGCGCTGCTGGATTACATCCTGGTGTCCCAGACGATTGCCGACACCCGGCCCGACTGGCGCATCTGGCACCCGTTCGATGATCCGGTCTGCTGGCAGACGCCCGAGCTGCGCGAGGCGCTGCTGGCGGCCTCGGATCACTTCCCGGTGACGCTGGACTTCGAGCCGTGACTTGCGCCGCCGCGGGGGTATGATCGGCACATGCGCCTGTCCGTCGCCCTTGCCCTGTCGCTGTTGGTCGCCACCCCGCTGGCGGCCCAGGATCCCCCCGCCGATCCCCCGTCGGAGATGGACGAGGGGCTGAGCCTGCTGAGCGAGGGCGCGCGCCTGCTGTTTCGCGGCCTGATGGCCGAAATGGAGCCGGCCCTGGACGAGATGGGCGAGCAACTGAAGGCGATGGAGCCGATGCTGCGATCGCTCGCCGAAATGGTGGGCGATATCCGCAACTACGAAGCGCCGGTCAAGCTGCCGAACGGCGACATCCTGATCCGGCGCAGGCCAGAGCCGCTGCCCGAGACCGAGATAGAGCTTTAGCCGCCCGCCGCGATCACCTTGAAGACACAAGGATCGCTGACCAGCTCCGGCGGCGTCAGGCACAGGCCCTGCGCCACCTGCCAGGCGGCCAGAACCTTGGGCACATAGGCGCGCGTTTCGGCATAGGGCGGCACGCCCCCGTTGGACTTCACCGCCCCTTCCCCGGCATTGTAGGCGGCCAGAACCATCAGCGGATCGCCATCGAATTCCTTCATCAGCCAATCCAGATAGGCGATGCCGCCCTTGAGGTTCTGGACCGGGTCCTTGCTGTCGGTGACACCAAAGCGGCTTGCGGTCGCGGGTATCAGCTGCATCAGCCCGACGGCCCCGGCGCTGCTGACCACATCGGCCCGACCGCCGCTTTCGATCCCGATCACGGCAAGGGCCAGCGCGGGCGAGACGCGCGTGCCGATGGTCGCCTTGAGAATTTCGGTGCCAAAGCGATTCGCCATGTCCTGCATGGTCTGCATCCGGGGGGCTGGCACCGTGGCACCGCCCGGCGCCTTGCCCAGCATTT
The DNA here is from genome assembly GCF_000429765.1 of Gemmobacter nectariphilus DSM 15620. GTDB lineage: Bacteria > Pseudomonadota > Alphaproteobacteria > Rhodobacterales > Rhodobacteraceae > Wagnerdoeblera > Wagnerdoeblera nectariphila. Next base: position 188,438 of record NZ_AUCM01000010.1, read on the forward strand.
CCAGCGCCTTGCCGAACCGGCCCGACACCGGCCCCAGCGTCGGAGAGACCTCGGCCCAATACCAGTCGAACAGCCCTGGCCCCTTGGGCGCGGGGGCGGCGACAACCGCGCCAGGATCGGCCGGCGCCGCTGGCTCGGGCCGGGCGGCGGGAATGGCCAGCAGACGCGCCTGTTCGGCCGGGTCGATCTGCACCAGAACCGGCTTTTGCCCCGGTGCGGGCGCCTTGATGCGCTTGAAGGTGAAATCGTTGACCGGCGCCTCGGCCCGTGCGGGACCCGCCAGCGCCAGCAGCGCAACAACCGCTGCACCCCGGACGAATCGCCCAGCCTGCGACCCAAGCGTCGCCGCACCTGTCTGTTCCATGACTGCTCTGCCCGTGGTGATCCGGCCTTGGCTTATTTTGCCAGAAACCGGCCGTTATCAGAAGTGCCGTATGGAAATACCCGAATCGTGCAGGAAAAAGCGGCAAATCTGCCGCGATCCATTGGTCGCAAGCGCCGCACCAAACATGAATTTTCCATTCATATCATGGACATGCGCTACATCACGGATATTTAGAATAGTCCGAAAATACCTGATACGCGCCCAACTCGTGCCACGATTCGAAGGCCATATGTCCTCAAGCCAGGACGGAAGGCGGACCGGAACAGAGGCCGGGATGATGCAGACCGAAGCGGCGAAGAAACCGAGCAAACCCTGATGGAGGGACACCAGAATGAAACTTTTCTCGCTGCTGAAAAAATTCCGTGCCGACGAATCGGGCGCCGTGACCGTTGACTGGGTCGTGCTGACCGCCGCCATCGTGGGCCTGGGCGTCGTCGTGATCAACACCGTCGGTGGCGGCATCACCACCGTGGCTGGCGAAATGGCCACCAAGATCGAAGAAACCACCGTCGGCTACTGATCCGCAGATCGCCTGACACCCTGATTTTCTGACAACGCGGCTGGCAATGCCACAGAGCCACCCAGCCGCAACCATCCAAAGGACAAGACCATGAAACTCTTCTCGCTGCTGAAAAAATTCCGTGCTGACGAATCGGGCGCCGTGACCGTTGACTGGGTCGTGCTGACCGCTGCCATCGTCGGCCTGGGCGTCGTCGTGATCAACACCGTCGGTGGCGGGATCGAGACCGTGGCTGGCGAAATGGCCACCAAGATCGAAGAAACCACCGTCGGCTACTGATAGCCCGACGGCCGGTAAGGTCAGGAAAGGCCGCGCCCGCCCGGGTGCGGCCTTTTCCTGTCACCGCCAAGCCGATGCCCGACCGATGCGTCCGGGCACCACCAAGGTTCCGCAGTGCCTCCCTGTTTTCGCCACATTCCACCGGCAGGCTGCCCGCATACGACCATGCATATGGACTGCGATCGTGGAGGCATCATTGAAGCGGGCTGCCAGGCATTTCTTGACGGATCAGGACGGCGCGGTCTCGGCGGATTTCGTCGTGCTGACCGCAGGGGTGATCGGGCTGTGCATGCTCTTCATCGTACCCGTTCTGAATGAATCGGTGAACTGGGGACAGGCAATTGCCGATCTGGCCTCGCGCAACATGGGCAACTGACCGGGTGAACGGCCGTGGCCGTGATCGCTGACTGAACGAGGGGAACTGGGATGCGTATGGTATTTTCGCTGGTGATGGTGCTCGGCTTGGGTCTCGCAGGCTTTGCGGCGTGGAAGACGTCGCAATTCATCAACGTCACCAAGGCCCGCGAACAGGCTGCGCTGCGGCGGATCGTGCCCACGGTCGAGGTGCTGGTCGCCAACAAGGAACTGCCGTTCGGCCATGTCCTGACGCCCGAGGATGTGGTCAAGGTGGCCTGGCCCAAGAACGCCCTGCCCGAGAACATGAGAGTGTCCGGTCTTCTGTGTATGGCTGATTGGGTCCATGCTTCCTGAGAGGAGCAAGGACGATGACGATTTCGAACGAAGTGCTGGACGAGTTGCTGAAGGGCTGCAAGCGGCCTGAGGATCTGCTTGGCGATGCCGGGCTGATGAAGGAGCTGAAGGTCCGGCTGATGGAGCGGATGCTCGGGGCCGAACTGACTGCGCATCTGGGGTACGAGGCTGGCGCAGAGCCGCCGCGGGAGCAGACCAATCGCCGGAACGGGGTTGCGACGAAGCGGGTGAAGGGCTCGGACGGCGAGGTGCCGCTTTCGGTGCCGCGGGACCGGGAGGGCAGCTTCGAGCCGGAACTGGTCAAGAAGGGCCAGACCCGCATCGACGGCATCGACGACAAGATCATCGGGCTCTATGCCGCCGGTCTGTCGGTGCGCGACATCCAGGCCCATCT
>NZ_AUCM01000011.1 GCF_000429765.1 Gemmobacter nectariphilus DSM 15620
GGGTGGGACCTTAATCCCACCCTACCGCGATATTACTTGAGGATTTTGGAGACGACGCCGGCGCCGACGGTGCGGCCGCCTTCACGGATGGCGAAGCGCAGCTTTTCTTCCATGGCGATCGGGGCGATCAGCTCGACCTCGAACTTCAGGTTGTCGCCCGGCATCACCATCTCGGTGCCTTCCGGCAGCTTCACGGTGCCGGTCACGTCCGTCGTGCGGAAGTAGAACTGCGGGCGGTAGTTCGCAAAGAACGGGGTGTGACGGCCGCCTTCTTCCTTGGTCAGGATGTAGGCTTCGGCTTCGAAGTGGGTGTGCGGCATCACCGATTTCGGCTTGCACAGCACCTGGCCACGTTCCACGCCTTCACGGTCGACGCCGCGCAGCAGCGCGCCGATGTTGTCGCCAGCCTCGCCGCGGTCCAGCAGCTTGCGGAACATTTCCACGCCGGTCACGGTCGACTTGGTGGTCGGGCGGATGCCGACGATCTCGACTTCGTCACCGACGTTGATCACGCCACGTTCCACACGGCCGGTCACCACGGTGCCACGGCCCGAGATCGAGAACACGTCTTCGATCGGCATCAGGAACGGCTGGTCGACAGCGCGCGCCGGGGTCGGGATGTATTCGTCGACAGCGGCCAGCAGCGCGCGGATCGAGTTCTCGCCGATTTCCGGATCACGGCCTTCCATCGCCGCCAGGGCCGAGCCCTTGACGATCGGAATGTCGTCGCCGGGGTAGTCGTACGACGACAGCAGCTCGCGCACTTCCATCTCGACCAGTTCCAGCAGTTCCGGGTCATCCACCTGGTCGACCTTGTTCAGGTAGACGACCATGTAGGGAATGCCGACCTGACGGCCCAGCAGGATGTGCTCGCGCGTTTGCGGCATCGGGCCGTCGGCAGCGTTCACCACCAGGATCGCGCCGTCCATCTGCGCGGCGCCGGTGATCATGTTCTTCACATAGTCGGCGTGGCCGGGGCAGTCGACGTGGGCGTAGTGACGCGCTTCGGTTTCGTATTCGACGTGGGCGGTCGAGATCGTGATCCCGCGAGCCCGCTCTTCCGGCGCGCCGTCGATCTGGTCGTAAGCCTTGAATTCGCCGAAGTATTTCGTGATCGCAGCCGTCAGCGTCGTCTTGCCGTGGTCAACGTGACCGATCGTCCCGATGTTCACGTGCGGTTTCGTACGTTCAAACTTTGCCTTCGCCATGATGGCAACTCCTGTTCTTTTGTCGGTGGCGGCGGGGTGAACCCCGCCCTACGGGGCGGTAGGGCGGGGTTCACCCCGCCACACCGGTCAAGCGTATTTCTTCTGGATCTCGTCCGAGATGTTCTGCGGCACGGCGTCGTAGTGATCGAACAGCATCGTGAACACCGCGCGGCCCGAGGACATCGAGCGCAGGTTGTTGATGTAGCCGAACATGTTCGCCAGCGGCACCATCGCGTTGATCACGTTGGCGTTGCCGCGGGTGTCCTGACCCTGAACCATGCCGCGACGGCTGGTCAGATCGCCAATGATCGAGCCGGTGTATTCTTCCGGGGTGACCACTTCGACCTTCATGATCGGTTCCAGCAGCTTCGCGCCGGCCTTCTTCAGACCTTCACGCATGGCGGCACGCGCGGCGATCTCGAAGGCGAGGACCGACGAGTCGACATCGTGGAACGCACCGTCGATCAGCGCGACCTTGAAGTCGATCACCGGGAAGCCTGCCAGCGGACCCGAGTCCATGACCGACTTGATGCCCTTTTCGACGCCCGGGATGTATTCCTTCGGAACCGTCCCGCCCACGATCTTCGATTCGAACGAATAGCCTTCGCCCGGCTCGGTCGGGGTGATCGTCAGCTTCACGCGCGCGAACTGGCCGGTACCACCGGTCTGCTTCTTGTGCGTGTAGTCGATCTCGGCCGAGGTCGAGATGGTTTCGCGGTAGGCCACCTGCGGAGCACCGATGTTCGCCTCGACCTTGAACTCGCGACGCATACGGTCGACGAGGATGTCGAGGTGAAGTTCGCCCATGCCCTTCATGATGGTCTGGCCGGATTCGAAGTTGGTCTCGACGCGGAACGACGGATCCTCGGCGGCCAGACGTGCCAGCGCGATACCCATCTTTTCCTGGTCGGCCTTCGATTTCGGCTCGACGGCGATCTCGATCACCGGCTCGGGGAAGGTCATGGTTTCCAGAACCACCGGCTTGGCCGGGTCACACAGCGTGTCGCCCGTGGTGGTTTCCTTCAGACCCGCCAGCGCGATGATGTCGCCCGCGAAGGCTTCTTCGATTTCCTCGCGGTTGATGGCGTGCATCATCATCATGCGGCCGACGCGCTCGCGCTTGCCCTTGGTCGCGTTCATCATCGAATCGCCCTTTTTCAGGACGCCCGAGTAGATGCGGGTAAAGGTCAGCGAACCGACGAAGGGGTCGTTCATGATCTTGAACGCCAGCGCCGAGAACGGCTCCGCATCATCGGCGTGACGCTCGATGTTACGGGTTTCGGTCTCGTCGCCCGGAGCGAAGCCGACATAGGCCGGAACGTCCAGCGGGCTGGGCAGATAGTCGATGACCGAGTTCAGGACCAGCTGAACGCCCTTGTTCTTGAACGACGAACCGGCGGTGACCGGAACGAAGGCCATCGACAGGGTGCCCTTGCGGATCAGCGCGCGCAGCTCGTCGATCGACGGCTCGGTGCCTTCCAGGTAGGCTTCCATCGCGGCATCGTCTTGCTCGACGGCCAGTTCGATGAGCTTGCCGCGCCATTCGTCGGCGACATCCTTCAGATCTTCGCGGATCTCGCGGATTTCCCACGAGGCGCCCAGATCTTCACCCAGGTAGACCCATTCCTTCATGGTCACCAGGTCGACGACGCCTTCCAGCTTGTCCTCGGCACCGATCGGCAGGGCGATCGGGCACGGGGTCGCGCCGGTGCGGTCCTTGATCATCTGCACGCACTTGAAGAAGTCCGCGCCGATCTTGTCCATCTTGTTGACGTAGACGATCCGCGGAACCTTGTAGCGGTCAGCCTGACGCCACACGGTTTCGGTCTGCGGCTCGACACCGGCGTTGGCGTCCAGCAGGCAGACTGCACCGTCGAGAACCGCCAACGAACGCTCGACTTCGATGGTGAAGTCGACGTGGCCGGGGGTGTCGATGATGTTGAAGCGGTGCTTCGGCGAAATCGCCGTTTTGCCGTCCTCGGTCTTTTCCCAGAAGGTCGTGGTCGCAGCCGAGGTGATGGTGATCCCCCGCTCCTGCTCCTGCTCCATCCAGTCCATGGTCGCGGCGCCGTCATGGACTTCGCCGATCTTGTGGGACTTGCCGGTGTAGTACAGGATGCGCTCGGTCGTCGTGGTCTTACCCGCGTCGATGTGCGCCATGATCCCGAAGTTGCGGTAGAGGTTCAGCGGATACTCGCGTGCCATGATGCCCTCTTACCAGCGATAATGGCTGAACGCTTTGTTCGCGTCGGCCATCTTGTGGGTGTCTTCGCGCTTTTTCACGGCGGTACCACGGTTGTTCACGGCATCCGAAAGCTCGGCGGCCAGACGCTCTTCCATGGTGTTCTCGTTGCGCTTGCGCGCAGCGGTGATCAGCCAGCGGATCGCCAGCGCCTCGCGGCGCGACGGGCGGACTTCAACCGGAACCTGGTAGGTCGCACCACCAACGCGGCGGCTGCGGACCTCGACGGCCGGTTTCACGTTGTCCAGAGCCTCGTGGAAGGCTTCGATGGGCGAACGCTTCAGACGCTTCTCGACGCGATCGAGAGCGTTGTAGACGATCGATTCGGCAACCGATTTCTTGCCGTCGATCATCAGGTTGTTCATGAACTTGGTCACAACCCGATCGCCATACTTGGCATCGGGAAGGACTTCGCGTTTTTCGGCTGCGTGACGACGCGACATTTCTCAGTTCCTCACTTCGGACGCTTCGCGCCGTATTTCGAGCGGCGCTGACGACGATCTTTGACGCCCTGGGTATCCAGCACACCGCGCAGGATGTGATAACGGACACCCGGAAGGTCTTTCACACGGCCGCCGCGGATCAGCACGACAGAGTGCTCTTGCAGGTTGTGCTTTTCGCCGGGGATATAGCTGATCACCTCGAAGCCGTTGGTCAGGCGCACCTTGGCAACCTTACGCATAGCGGAGTTCGGCTTCTTCGGAGTCGTGGTATACACGCGGGTGCAGACGCCACGCTTTTGGGGGCACTGCTGGAGGTGCTGCGACTTGGAGCGCGTCACCTTGGGCTGCCGCGGTTTGCGGATCAGCTGCTGGATCGTCGGCATATCTCTCGCCTTCTCTTGCAACCCGTTCGTCCTCTGTGCGTCCACAGGGCGTCCGGGGGCAGTCCGTCATTTGGTGCCTTGCGCGTCCGCAAAACACATTTACCGCAGACGCCCATAGACAAGGCGACGCGGTGGAATTCCAGAGGATCGGGGCCCAGGGCCCGGATCATGACCACTTCATTCGTGCAACCCGCACCAAGGGCCTTGGCCCCCGATACAGGTAAGCGGCGTATAAGGGGAGTCGCGGCCCTTGTCAACAAGGCTTGCAGGGGTCTGCCAGGGGCGCCCGGCCCTCACGCAGGGTTGTGAACATCGTGCGCGATCGGGGGATGCGATAGCACCATGCGCGTCCTATATTCAACCGCATGACCCTTTTTCGCGCCCTTGCCGCCCCGCTCGCCGTCCTTGCCCTTGCGCTGCCTGCACAGGCAGACAAGCTGCCGCTTGCCGAACTGTCGCGCTATCTGAACGCGCTGACGACGGCCGAGGCAGAGTTCACCCAGATCAATGCCGATGGCACCATCGCCACGGGCACGATTCGCATCAGCCGGCCAGGCAAGGTGCGCTTTGAATATGCGCCCCCGGACCGCTCGCTGGTCATGTCGGACGGGCAGCAGGTGGCGATCTTCGATCCCAAATCGAACCAGCCCCCCGAACAGTATCCGCTGCGCCGCACGCCGCTGAACCTGATCCTGGCCCCCAAGGTCGATCTGGACACCGCCAAGATGGTCGTGGCCCACCGCGAGGATGGCCCGGCAACCCGCGTGACCGCCCAGGATCCCGAGCATCCCGAATATGGCAGCATCGACATGGTGTTCACCGCCGATCCGACAGAACTGCGCCAGTGGGTCATCACCGATGACAGCGGCAACCAGACAACGCTGATCCTGGGCGAGATGCGCAAGGGCGGCCAGTTCGCGGGCAACCAGTTCGACATCGTCGTCGAGGCAAAGCGGCGCGGCGTGCCTGTGGCCGACCGCTAGGGCTCGCCAGGGACGCCATCTTCGGCGGGGGGTGGGGTGTCCCGCACCCAGTCTGCAAGCAAAGCCGCATGGGCCCGGGCAATCCGCCGGCCTTCGGCGATGGCCTGTTCGGCCTTGTGAAAATCCAGCACCGACATGTCGCTGAGCTTGGCATTCATCAGCAGATCGGGCGCATCGCCAGCCAGACGGCTGCGGCGCAACTGGTCCGTCATGATGTCGATCGTGGTCGTCACCAGATGGACATAGGCCGGGGGGACCGGGCGATCCTCTGCGCTTGTCCTGAAGCGGGCGGGCAAGGCGGCCGGAAGCAGGCCCGACAGCCGCGGGCCACGCGCGGGGCCGGGCGTCCAGAAATTGCCACCGCTGCGCGAGGCAGGGTTCACGGCCAGCACCACATCGGCCCCAAGCGCTCGCGCGGCCGAGACCGGCACAGGGTTCGTCACGCCACCATCAATCAGCCACCGCCCGTCAATTTCCTTTGGTGCGATCACGCCTGGCATGGCGATCGAGGCGCGCACGGCATCATCCAGCTTGCCCTTGCTCAGCCAGACCTCGCGGCCGGTCGAAATATCGGTCGCGATGGCGATGAAGGGCAGCGGCATGTCCTCGATTCGCCCGCTCAGGCCGACACGGTCCAAGAGGCCCAGAATTCCGGCCCCCCCGATCAGCCCGCCACCGGAAAAGCGCACGTCCAGCATCCGCAAGACCCGCGTCCAGGTCATGCTTTGCGCGATGTCCTCCAGCGCATCCAGCTGGCCGACGGCCCAGACGGCCCCGACCAGGGCGCCCATGGAACAGCCCGCAACCACGTCAGGGCGCAGGCCCATCGCCTCCAGTTCGCGCAACACACCGATGTGGCACCACCCGCGCGCGCCGCCCGATCCCAGCGCAAGGCCGATCCTTGGGCGCGGCGGGGTTGGTGACGCCTTGTTGCCTGACCGTGCCATTGCGACCCTCCTCGCCTTGGGCCAGCCTGCCGCCCCGCGCCGGCCTTCGCAAGCCCCGCTTGCCATGCCCCGCCCCCCGGCGCATCCTGCGGCGCATGAGCTCACCCGACCTGTCCCATCTTGCCACCCCCGGAACGGAAATCGCCCTGCGTGTCACGCCGCGGGGCGGGCGCGATGCGCTGGAGCTGACCGACGGCGCCCTGCGCGCCCGCGTCACCGCCCCGCCCGAGGATGGCAAGGCGAACAAGGCGGTGCAAAAGCTGCTGGCCCGCGCGCTTGGCATTGCCCCAAGCCGCCTTGACCTGATCCGGGGCGCAACCGCGCGCGACAAGGTGTTCCGCGTGCTCTGACCCGCGCCGCAGTCGTTATCACGCAAACATGTGGACAGGTGCGGGGTTTTCGGAAACGATGCCCCAAGGGACGAATGTCTGAAGACGGAAGCCGCGCGTGACGACCGACAGGACAACCCGGCAGACCTCGTCTGGGGCAGCGCCGCCACAGGCCCTGACGCTTGACGTCAACGGGCAAACGCACCGGATCGCGGACCCGGGCAACCGAACGCTTCTGGACGTGCTGCGCGGGACGCTTGGGCTGACGGGGCCGAAATACGGCTGCGGCATGGCCCAGTGCGGGGCCTGCACCGTGCTGATCGACGGCGCCCCGGCCCGCGCCTGTGTCATCCGGGCGGTCAAGGCCGCAGGGCACCGGATCGTCACCATCGAAGGGCTGGCCGATCCGCAGACCGGCGCCCTGCACCCCGTGCAACAGGCGTTTCTGGACTGTCAGGGCGCGCAATGCGGCTATTGCCTGAACGGCATGGTGATGACCACCGTGGCGTTGCTGGACCGCGATCCCTCGCCCTCTCGGGCCACCATCCGCGACGTGCTGCGCCATAACCTGTGCCGCTGTGGCAGCCACCTCGAGATCATGGCCTCGGTCGAACGCGCAGCCATGCTGCGACGCCCTGCCGAGCCATGACCGCTCCCGCCGCGCTGACCATCGTTTGCGATGCGGCGGCCGGCTCTGCCACCCTTCTGGCACTTGACCCGCAGGGCAAGGCCACCGCCTGTTGCGGCCATGTCGATCTGGGCACCGGGATCGAGGTCGCGTTGGCGCAGATCGTGGCCGAGGAACTGGACCTGCCGCTGGGCGATGTGCGCGTGGTGCTGGGGGATACGGCCCTGACACCCGATCAGGGGCCGACCATCGCCTCCGAGACGATCCAGATTACCGCCCGCCCCTTGCGCCTTGCCGCCGCACAGGCGCGAATGGAGCTGTTGCGCCTGGGCGGGCAGCGCCTGAACACCGACCCGGCCAGCCTGCGCACCCAGGATGGCGTGGTCCATGGCCCCGATGGCGCGGTGCCCTATGCCGATCTGCTGGCGGGCCGGGGCATCCGGCTGCACCTCGATCCCGACACGCCGCTCAAGGATCCTGCGGCCTACCGCATTGTCGGCCGCCCCCATGGCCGGCGCGACCTGACCGCCAAGCTGACGGGGGACTACCGCTATATCCAGGATATCGCCCTGCCCGGCATGGTGCATGGCCATGTCATCCGCCCGCCCTGTGCCGGGCGCGACAGCGGCGATTTCATCGGGCACAGCCTGATCCGCTTCGACCCGGACTCGGTCGCGCATCTGCCAGGGCTGATCGACATTGTCAGGATTGGCGACTTTCTGGGCGTGGTGGCCGAACAGGACCATCAGGCCCGCGCCATTGCCCAGGCCCTGCACGTCGACTGGCGCCTGCCCCCGCCGCAACCCGACCTGAGCGATCTGCGCGGCACGATCCGCCAGCAACCCGCGACCCCGCGCCGGCTGGCCGAGGAGGGCGATTTCGACACCGCCTATGCCCGGTCCGGCCGGCGGCTCGACCGGCACTATGTCTGGCCCTATCACCTGCATGGCTCCATCGGCCCCTCTTGTGCGGTGGCCGACTGGCAGGGCGGGCGGCCCATCGTCTGGTCGGGCAGCCAGAACCCCCACATGCTGCGCGCCGATCTGGCGGTTCTGGTCGGCCTTGACCCCGAGCAGATCGAGATCCGCCGCTATCAGGCGGCCGGCTGCTATGGCCGCAACTGCGCCGATGATGTGTGCGGCGATGCGCTGCTGCTGGCGCGCGCCGTCGGGCGGCCGGTGCGGGTGCAGCTGACCCGCGCCCAGGAACACCAGTGGGAGCCGCGCGGCGCCGCGCAGGTGATGGACGTGCGCGGGGCACTGGACCGGGGTGGCATGGTCAGCGCCTACAGCTTTGACACATGGTATCCCTCGAACCGCGGGCCGAACCTTGCGCTGCTGCTGACCGGACGCATCACGCCCGAGCCGCGCCCCTCGGACATGGGCGACCGCACGATTATTCCGCCCTATCGCATCCCGAACACCCGCATCACCGTGCATGACATGGCGCCCATCGTGCGCGCCGCCTGGATGCGCGGGGTCTCGGCCCTGCCCAACACCTTTGCCCACGAATGCTTCTTCGACGAAATGGCGCATGAGGCAGGCGCCGATCCGGTCGCCTTTCGCCTGCGCCATATCGACAATCCCCGGCTGGCCGATCTGGTCCGCCGCACCGCCGACGCGGCAGGCTGGACCGAACGCACGGGCCCCCGCCTGCGGCGTGACGGGCGGATGGCCTATGGCCAGGGCTTTGCGGTGGCGACCTATGTGCACGGCACCTTTCCCGGCGTCGCTGCCGCCTCGGCGGCCTGGGTCGTCGATGTCTCGGTCGATCTCGACACGGGCGAAGTCTCGCTGCACCGCGTCTTTGTCGGGCAAGATCAGGGGCTGGTCATCAACCCCGATGGCGTGCGCCAGCAGATCCACGGCAATGTCATCCAGACCGCCAGCCGGGTGCTGGCCGAGGAAGTCACCTTCGACGAGATCACCCTTGGCCCGAAAAGCTGGGCCGCCTACCCGATCCAGACCTTTCCGGCCGTTCCCGAAATCGACACCCTGCTGATCGAACGCCCTGGCGATCCGCCGCTGGGCGTGGGCGAAAGCGCCGCCGTGCCCAGCGCCGCCGCCATAGCCAGCGCGATTTTCGACGCGACCGGCGTGCGGATGCGCGAGGTGCCCTTTACCCCCGAACGGATGCGCGCCGCGCTGGGGATTGCCAGCCCCGCCGCGCCGCCCCCTTGGCAGCGCCGCAAGCGGCTGGCCACACTTGCCGGCGCCTTTGGCGGGGCGCTGATGTTCGGCGCGGTCGGCCTGCCGCTTGCCCGCGCAATCCCGCCCAGCCCCGCCCCTTCGGCCAGCCTCTACAGCGCCGGGACCATCGAGCAAGGCCGGCAGATCTTTGCCCTTGGCGGCTGCCGGTCCTGCCATACCGCCGAGGGCGGCGCGCCCAATGCCGGGGGTCGCCCGATCCAGACCCCCTTTGGCACCGTCCATTCCACCAACCTGACACCCGACCCGGACACCGGCCTTGGCAACTGGAGCTTTCAGGCCTTCGACCGCGCGATGCGCCGCGGGATCAGCCGGGACGGGCATAACCTTTACCCGGCCTTTCCCTATACGTCCTTCGCCCGCATCACGCCGGGGGACATGCAGGCGCTCTATGCCTATCTGCAAACGCTGGCGCCGGTGCGCAGCGCCGCGCCCCCGGCCCGGATGCTGGGGCCGTTCAGCCTGCGGCCGCTGATGGCCGGATGGAACCTGGCCTTTCACGATGCCCGCCCGCAGCCAGACGACCCGATGCAATCTGACGCCTGGAACCGTGGCCGCTATCTGGTCGACTCCGCCGGCCATTGCAGCGCCTGCCACACGCCTCGCAACCCGCTGGGCGCCGAACGCAAGGCGGCAGCCCTTGGCGGGGCGATGGTGGATGGCTGGTTCGCCCCCGCCCTTGCCGGACCCAAGGCCGGACAGCGCGGCTGGACCGAGGCCGCATTGTTCGACTACCTGCGCACCGGCCGGTCCGCCGTGACAGTCGCCGCCGGACCCATGGCCGAGGTCGTCGCCAACCTGCGCGCCCTGCCCGATGCGGATCTGCGGGCAATGTCGGTCTACCTGGCCTCGCTCGCCCCCCCGGCCGCAGCGCCCGCGCCGCTGGCCAGCGCCGCCCCCACGGCCAGCCGCGCCGCCCGGCTGTTCGAGAGCGCCTGCGCCGCCTGCCATGCCCCGACATTCGCGACCAGCCTGCACGCCGCCCAATCCTCGCTTGACCGCTCTGCCGTCCTGCGCGCGCCAACACCCGAGGCGCTGCTGACCCTGCTCGACCATGGGCTGACCGCGCCCGACGGGCTGGACCTGCGCGACATGCCTTCATTTCGCGGCGAATTTTCCGCCCAGGACCACGCGGACCTCGCCCATTGGCTGCGCGCCCGCCACGCCCCCGACCTGCCGCCCTGGCCCTAGCAAGCGCGGCCCCGCCATTGCTCCAGACGTTCCCGTCTTTGCCTTTTTCCAAATACCCATCGACGCCAGGGCCAGGCACGCCGCCGAACCCTCCGGGCGATCGGCCCCGGCACCCCCCCAGCACCCAGTCCCGAGTTGACAGGGCAGGCCAGCCCTCCATACCATTGGCACACTAACAAAGATGCAGACCCGGACAGCCACCCCCACCCGCGCCACCCCGGCGCAAGGGAGAGCGGAATGGAAAACGCCAGCCCCCCGCCCGGCAAGATCCGCTGCGATGCCTGCCCGGTGATGTGCTATATCGCCGACGGCCGGATCGGCGCCTGCGACCGCTATGCCAACCACGATGGCGTTCTGGTCCGCCTTGACCCTCATACGATCATCGAACGCACCGGGCAAAAGCTGGTGCCGTTTCTGACCGGGCCGGATGCCAGCGACTGGGATGGCGACATCGTGCAAGGCGCGCGCCCCTTTGTCACCGCCGTGGGCGCGGGGACCACTTACCCTGACTACAAACCCGCCCCGTTCATCATCAGCCAGCAGGCCGGCGGCGTCGACATGGTCACGGTCGTGACCGAAGGGATCTTTTCCTATTGCGGCGTCAAGGTGAAGATCGACACCGACCGCCACATCGGCGAGGAACGCGACATCGTCCGCGTCAAGGACGAGCCGGTGGGCCATGTGATGACCTCTGAATACGGGTCCAGGATGCTCTCGCTGGGCGGGGTCGAACATCTGACCGGCGGGTCCAAGGCCGAAGGCCGCATCACCTGCGGTACCCTGCTGCGCCTGTGCAACCGCGAGCCAGTGGAAATGACCATCGGGGACGATGGCCACCAGACAACCCTGGTGGTGCAGGCCGGCCAACCCCCGGTCATCAATGGCGAGCAGGAACGCCTGATGCGCGTCGGCTGCGGATCTGCCACCATCGGGATGTTCGCCAAGCAATGGCTGGGCCATGTCGATGATGTCGTCGTGGTGGACGACCACATCACCGGCGTCCTCAGTGAACATCAGGCCGGCAAGCTGCTCGACGTGCCGCCCACCGGCATCCGCATCAAGGGCCGCCGCTCGACCCCCGGGCGCTATTTTCAGGTGGCCAGGCCCGGCACCGGCTGGGGCGGCACCGATATTTCGGATCCGCTGGTGATCCTGGGCGATTTCAACCCCGCCGTGGCCTGGGAGGGGCTGCGGCTCTTCATGATCTCCACCACCGGAGAGCAGTTCGGCTATTATGTGCTGGATGCCGCCCTGCGCCCCCGGCCCGCCCCCCTGCCCGAGGCGCTGGAGCGGTCCGCCCGGATCATCCGCGACAATTGCGAACCCTCCGTCTGTTCCGTGCTGTTCATGGGCGGGGCTGGCGGCAGTCTGCGGGCGGGCGTCACGGAAAACCCGGTAAAGCTGACCCGATCCGTCAAGAACGCCCTGACCCATGTGTCCTGCGGCGGGGCCGAGGCCTATGTCTGGCCGGGCGGCGGCATCACCGTGATGGTCGACGTGATGCAGATGCCCGAGGGCTCGTTCGGCTATGTCCCCACCCCGGCGCTGGTCGCGCCGATCGAATTCACCATGCGGGCCGAGGACTACGCCGCCTTGGGCGGTTACGTCGATGAAATCCGGCCGCTCCACCAGATCCTGACGGACCGCACCCGCCGCGTCGGCCCGGCCGATCGCGAGCCCGACCCGATGTCGCCCTGGAACTACCGCTGGTTCCGGGGCCAGGCGGGCTGAATGGGGCCGCAGGCCGCCATATTGCCCGACGGGGCGCGGCTGCACCTGCATCACGGGCCGATCGACCTTGTGATCGGGGCCGATGGCGAACGTGACCGCGCCTTTCGCGCCGCCACCGCCCGGTTCGCAACCGTGCTGGACGAGCTGGTCGCGGAACTGCCCTTGCTGCGCCAACCCGTGACGCCCGAGGCCCCTCTGCCCCACGGCACCATCGCGCGCCGCATGGATGCCGCCGTTCGCCCCCACTGTGCGGTCTTCATCACCCGCATGGCCGCGGTGGCAGGGGCCGTGGCCGAAACGGTGCTGGAGGCGATGGTATCGGGCGCCCGCCTGTCCCGCGCCTGGGTCAACAATGGCGGCGATATTGCGCTGCATCTGTCACCGGGCACCGAAGTCACCATCGGCATCGCCGGGCTTGACCAGTCGGCGCTTGGCGGGGTCCGCTTGCGCGCGGCGGATCCGGTGCGCGGAATTGCCACCAGCGGCATGGGCGGACGCAGCCAGACCCTTGGCATTGCCGACAGCGTGACGGTGCTGGCCCGCACAGCCGCAAGCGCCGATGCGGCCGCCACGCTGATCGCCAATGCGGTGGACCTGCCGGGCCACCCGGCGATTTCCCGATGCCCCGCGACAGACCTGCGGCCTGACAGCGACCTTGGCGATCTGCCCGTCACCACCCATCGCGGCCCCCTGACGACAGCCGAGATCGACCGCGCCCTTGCCGCAGGCCACGCGCTTGCCCTTGCCATGCACCGCGCCGGGCTGATCGACGGCGCCGCGCTGTTTTTGGCCGGTCGGCACCGCGCCGCCGGCCCTCATTTCCCATCCCTTGCCAAGGAGATCAGCTGAATGCCCGACGTCAGGATCCGCAAGATCGTCACCTCGGTCGAGGAGATCTGGCACGAGGGCGGGCCGGTCGCCGACCAGCCCTATCGCCGTGCCTCGATCCTTGCCATCATCGAGAACCCCTTTGCCGGCCACTATGTCGAGGATGTGCAGGGCTTCATGGAAGACCTCAAGCCGCTGGGCCGCGACATGGCCGAACGGCTGGCGAACCTGCTGGGCGGGCCTGCAAACGTGCAGGGCTATGGCAAGGGCGCCATCGTCGGATCGGCAGGCGAACAGGAACACGGCGCGCTGTGGCATGTGCCCGGCGGCTATGCCATGCGCGAGGTTCTGGGCGAGGCCATGGCCATCGTGCCATCGACCAAGAAGGTCGGCGGGGTGGGGGCGCGGCTGGACGTTCCGGTGACGCATATCAACGCCTCATATGTCCGCTCGCATTTCGACGCGATGGAGGTTGGCTGCAACGATGCCCCGCGCGCGAATGAACTGGCCCTTGCGCTGGTGATGACCAACGGCCCGCGCGTTCATGCCCGCATGGGCGGCCTGCGGGCCGAGGATATCACCGCAAAGGACGGGCTGAGATGAAGGCGCTAATCCGCAAGATCGTTGTCACCGTCGAGGAAACCCACCGCGAGATGGGCCACCAGATTGCCCCGCCCACCCGCAAGGCCGCGGCGGTCGCCATCATCGCCAACCCCTTTGCCGGGCGCTATCAGGAGGATCTGTCCGAGCTGATGGAGATTGGCGCCGAGCTGGGCGGGCTGCTGGGCGAACGATGCGTGGCCGCGCTGGGGATCAGCCCGGCGCAGGCGGAAAGCTATGGCAAGGCGGCCATGGTCGGTGAAAATGGCGAGCTGGAACATGCCGCCGCGATCCTTCACCCCAAACTGGGCGCCCCGCTGCGGGTTGCGGTGGAAAAGGGCGCGGCGCTGGTGCCCTCGTCGAAGAAGATGGGCAGCCCGGGTCAGGTGCTGGACATCCCGCTTGGCCACAAGGACGCTGCCTATGTCCGATCCCATTTCGACGCGATGGAGGTGCAGCTGAACGACGCCCCGCGCGCGAACGAGATCATGGTTGCGGTTGCCGTGACCGACAGCGGCCGCCCGCTGCCGCGCGTTGGCGGGCTGACGACTGCCGAAGTCAAGGGCGAGGACGGGCTGCGCTAGGCGGCCCGGTCCCGCCTTGGCCGATGTCGCAAGGGGGCCGTCTGCCCCCTCTGCGCGCAAGCGCGCATTCACCCCCGAGGATATTTGGATCAAGGCGAAATGGCAGGGGGCAAGACAGAACTGCGCCTCGGGGGGCTGGCGGTGGCTGGAATGCCGGGCAGACACAGGACACTTCGCGCTTTACTGTCGGGGCCGGCCCGGCCATGAACGCCAGGAAAATCTTAACCGAGGCTCGTGCCATGACTGCCAGCAAACGCATCGCCCTGTCCAGCGACCACGCCGCCATTCCGCTTCGCCAGGCCATCGCCGCCCATATCGCGGCGGCAGGCTGGGAGGTGGTGGATATCGGGCCGACGACCCCCGAAAGCACCCATTACCCGAAACACGGCGCGGCGGCGGCGCAGTTGGTCGCCTCGGGCGATTGCCGGCTGGGCATCGTGCTGTGCGGCACCGGGCAGGGCATCATGATGGCGGCGAACAAGGTCAGGGGCATCCGCTGCGGTGTCTGTTCCGACACGTTCTCGGCCCGGATGATCCGCCAGCACAACGATGCCAACATGCTGTCGCTGGGGGCCCGCGTGGTGGGCGAAGGGCTGGCGCTGGATATCGTCGATGCCTTTCTGACTGCCGAATTCGAAGGCGGCCGGCACGCAACGCGGGTCGAGATGATCGAGGCGCTGGAAGGCTGAGCGCCTTTGGCGAGGCCCCCGGGACCGGCCGCCGCCATTGGCAAGGTGGCCGGCGCCCCATGCAGCACAAGGCAGACCTGCCCCATGGCGACCATGACTGATGACCCTGTGGACTACCGGCTTGACGACCAGATCGGCTATCTGCTGCGGCTGGCCAACCAGCGCCACACGACGATCTTTCAGGACCACACGCTGCAGAACCTGACGCCGACGCAGTTTTCGGTGATGGTGCGGCTGGAGGCCGAGGGCAAATCCTCGCAGAACCGGCTGGGCCGGCTGGCGGCGATGGATGTGGCCACCATCAAGGGCGTCGTCGACCGGCTGCGCGAACGCGGCCTGGCGGTGTCGGAACCCGACCCGGACGACCGGCGCCGCAGCGTGATTTCGCTGACCGACGAGGGGCGCGCGCTGCTGGCGCGGATGCGGCCGGTCGGGCTGGCGATCTCGGAACAGACGCTGGCGCCGCTGAACCCAGCCGAGCGGCGCACGCTGTTGCGGCTGATCGCAAAGCTGACCTGAGCGCCCCCAAGCGCAAGCGTGCTTGACCGAAACCGCGTGCTCGTTAGTCTGCTAACAGTGATCACGCAGTCGGGAGCCGCGACATGGGCGAATCGAAACTGGTCATCCGGAACATCGGACTTATCCTTTCCGGCCGCATCGAGGACCCGGTTCTGGACGGCGACTGCCTGATCGCCATCGACGGCCGCATTGCCGCCTGGGGGCGCGAGAAGGATCTGGACACCGAAGGCGCTGCGACGGTGATCGACGCCAAGGGCGTTGCCCTGTCGCCCGGGCTGATCGACAGCCATGTCCACCCGGTCGTGGGCGACTATACCCCCCGCCAGCAACAGCTGCACTGGATCGACAGCACGCTGCATGGCGGCGTCACCACGATGATCTCGGCGGGCGAGGTGCACATGCCCGGCCGGCCCAAGGATATCATCGGGCTGAAGGCCATGGCGATCGCCGCGCAGCGTTGGTACGAAAACTTCCGCCCCTCGGGGGTCAAGGTTCTGGCCGGCGCGCCCGTGATCGAACACGGGATGGAGGAAAACGACTTCAAGGAACTGGCCGCCGCCGGTGTCGGCTATCTTGGCGAGGTGGGCCTTGGCTCCGTCAAGGATGGCAAGACCGCCCGACAGATGGTGGATTGGGCGCGCAAATACGGCATCCAGTCGACCATTCATACCGGCGGGCCGTCGATCCCCGGATCGGGGCTGATTGATGCCGATATGGTGCTGGAAACCGGCACCGATGTCGTGGGGCATATCAACGGGGGCCACACCGCCCTGCCCGACGACCAGATCATCTGCCTGTGCGAGAAATGCCATGCCGCGCTGGAGATCGTGCATAACGGCAACGAACGCGCGGCGCTGCTGACGCTGAACACGGCCCGCGAGCTGAAAAAGCTGGATCAGGTGATCCTGGGCACCGATGGTCCGGCCGGGTCGGGGGTGCAGCCTTTGGGCATTCTGCGGATGGTGGCGATGCTGTCCTCGCTGGGAAACATCCCGGCCGAGATCGCGTTCTGCCTGGCGACCGGCAACACCGCGCGGCGGCGCAATCTGGATTGCGGGCTGATCGAAGTGGGGCGCGCGGCGGATTTCGTCCTGCTGGATCAGGCGCAACACGCACCGGGCAAGACGATGCTGGACTCGATCCAGCTGGGCAACCTGCCGGGCGTCGGCATGACCGTCATCGACGGTGTCGTCCGCAGCGAGCGCAGCCGCAATACGCCCCCCGCGATGCGCGCGCCGGAGATCATCGGGCGCCGGGCCTAGGTCGGATGCGCCAGCGCCCCTGGCTGGCCGCTGGAGGGGTTTCACACCCCTCCAGACCTCCCCGTGGGATATTTGGGGACAGATGAAAGGGGAGAAGGGGTTCAGGGCCCCTTGCGCAGCGGGTTCGCTGGCTGCCGGTCCGTCCTAGCCCAGCCGCCGCACCACCTGGCGCAGCATGCCGTGCAGCATCTGCACATCGGCCCGCGTCAGCGGCAGCCGGGCCCACATGCTGCGCAGGTTGCGCTTCATGTTCGCCGCCTTGGTTTCGGGGAAGAAGAACCCCGCCTTGTCCAGCACATCCTCGTAGTGATCGCCAAGGTGCTGGCGTTCCACGCTGGTGGCAAGGTCGACCTCGGGCACCGGGATCGTGCCGTCGGTCTGGCGGCGCCATTCATAGGCGGTCAGCAGCACGCATTGCGCGAGGTTCAGCGAGGGAAATTCGGGATTCACCGGCACGGTGACGATGGCATTGGCCTGCGCCACCTCGTCGTTTTCCAGCCCGGTGCGTTCGGGGCCGAACAGGATGGCCACCTTCTTGCCTGCGGCAATCAGGGCGCGGGTCTGGGCCATGGCCTCTTCGGGGGTGACCACGGGCTTGGTCAGCTCGCGCGGGCGGGCGGTGGTGGCAAAGACATAATGGCAATCGGCCAGCGCCCCCGGCAGATCGGCAAACAGCCCCGCCCGGTCCAGAAGCCGCCCGGCGCCCGAGGCCATGGCCACCGCCTTGGGGTTCGGCCAGCCATCGCGCGGGGCGACGATCCGCATGCCGTCCAGCCCGAAGTTCAGCATGGCCCGAGCGGCGGCGCCGATATTCTCGCCCATCTGCGGGCGGACAAGGATCATCAGGGGCTGGGTCATCGGGATTCCTGTGGCGGGAAGTCGCGGGGGTGATAGGCTGGGTGGACCCGTCACGCAAGCCAAAGGGGCAGACATGGCCGCCGATCCGGGCCTTCTGGAACTGATGCGCAGCGATATGGCCGACCGGCAGGACGTGCGCGAGCAACGCATGTTCGGCGGCATGGCCTTCATGGTCAGCGGCCACATGGCCTGCGGGCTGATGCCGCGCGGCGCCTTCTACCGTGTCGGACGCGCGCGTCAGGCAGAGGCGCTGGCGCTGGACGGCACGGCGGTGATGAACGTCACCCGCCGCCCGATGCCGGATTTCGTCGAGTTGGCCGCCGATTGCATGGGCGAGGATGCGGCCCGCCTGACCCTGCTGGACATGGCCCTGACGCATATCGCCACGCTGCCGCCCCGGTAGCCAAGCCCGCCCAGCCGCGCTATAGGGCGCGAAACCGCCGAAGGACCGCGCCATGGCCGATACCGAACTCCCGCAGATCTATCTTGTCACGCCGCCCGACTTTGACCTTGAGACCTTCCCGGCCCGACTTGCCTCGGTGCTGGACGCGGCCGAGGTCGCCTGTTTGCGCCTGTCGCTGGCCAGCCGGGATGAAGATCACGTCGCCCGCGCCGCCGATGCGCTGCGTGAAATCGCCCATGCCCGCGATGTCGCGCTGGTGATCGAACGGCATGTCCAGCTGGTCGAGCGGCTGGGGCTGGACGGCGTGCACCTGACCGACGGCGCCCGCCTGGTGCGCAAGGTGCGCAAGGATCTGGGGCAGGATGCGATCATCGGCACCTTCTGCGGCACCACCCGGCACGAGGGGATGAACGCCGCCGAAGCTGGCGCCGATTATGTGGCCTTTGGCCCGGTGGGTGCAACGGCTCTGGGTGATGGCAGCCGCGCCGAGGCCGAGCTGTTCCAGTGGTGGACCGAGATGATCGAGGTGCCGGTGGTGGCCGAAGGCGCGCTGACCGCCGATCTGGTCGCGCAGCTGACGCCGATCACCGATTTCTTCGCCTTTGGCGACGAGGAAATCTGGCGCAGCGACGATCCGGCCGCGGCGCTGCGCGCGCTGGTCAAGGCGATGGGCTGATGCTGACCGTTCTGTTCGCCGCCGGTGCGGCCCGCTGGCCGACCTATGAGCCGCATCTGCGCGCCGCCCTGGCCGAGGCAGGAATTGCCGCGCGGCTGGTCACCGATTGCCCGCCCGATCAGGCGGATTACATCGTCTTCGCCCCCGGTGGGAATATCACCGATTTCACCCCCTACACCCGCTGCAAGGCGGTGCTGAACCTGTGGGCCGGGGTCGAGCGGATCGTCGGCAATCCGACCCTGACGCAGCCGCTGTGCCGGATGGTCGATCCGGCGCTGACGGCGGGCATGGTGGAATGGGTCACGGGTCATGTGCTGCGCCATCATCTGGGGATGGATGCGCATATCGTGAACCCCGATCATCGCTGGATTCCGCTGCCGCCCCCGCTGGCGTCAGAGCGGCCGGTGACGGTGCTGGGGCTGGGCGAGCTGGGCCAGGCCTGCGCGCAGATGCTGGTGCATCTGGGTTTTCCGGTGACCGGCTGGTCGCGCAGCCCGCGCGAGGTCGCGGGGCTGACCTGCCTTTCGGGCGAGGCGGGGCTGTCGGCGGCGCTGGCATCGGCGCAGATCGTCGTGACCTTGCTGCCAGCGACACCGCAGACCGAAAACCTGCTGGATGCCCGCCGCCTGGCGCTGCTGCCGCACGGCGCGGTGATCCTGAACCCCGGCCGCGGCACGCTGATCGACGATTCGGCATTGCTGGCCGCGCTGGACAGCGGGCATCTGGGCCATGCCACGCTGGACGTGTTCCGCACAGAACCGCTGCCGCAAGATCACCCGTTCTGGGGCCATCCGCGGGTGACAGTGACGCCGCATATCGCCGCCGAAACCCGCGCGCCATCGGCCAGCCGGGTGGTGGCCGACAATATCCGGCGCAGCGAGGCGGGCGAGCCGTTGCTGTATCTGGTGGACCGCGCGCGGGGCTATTGACCGCGCGCTCCCGCAGGGCGCTGGCCGCGCAAGGCGCGACCGCTTCCTTTGGGCCAGGCCGCCCCCGGCCGGGGGCGGCGGCGGCTCTGGCAGATGAATTGACATTGCCCTGGCCGCAGGCCACAAGGCCCGTGTCGGAAAGATTCAAGATCGGTCTGGTTATTCCGGTTCCCGCTTTTGCGGGATCGCTCATGCGACAGCATGATCCCTCGGCGTCAACCTGCAATCAGGCTGGTGCTGGATATGGGGCTTTCCTGAACCCGGCACGGTCGACAGAAAAGAGACCTTGTCATGGACAAGAAATCCCTGCTGCTGGCTCAGGCGCTTATCACGCTGATGATGGCCGCCTCGATGTCGGGCATCATGCTGGCGTTCCACCTTGGGCTGACCCGCGAATGGCTGCACGAATGGCCACGCCAGTTCATCATCGCCTGGCCCATCGCCTTTGTGCTGACGCAGGGTGTCGGCCGCCTTGCCTTTGCGATCGTAGGCAAGCTGCGTCCCGTCCGCTGATCACAGCGGACGGGCGGCCAGTCAGGCAACGTCGCGGCCCGCCAGACTGCCAGACTGCGCCAGTTCCAGCATGGTCCGCAGATCGGTCTTTTTGTAGGGCTTGCCCAGAACGGCCGCAAACCCCGCCGCAAGATAGCGGCTGACCTGATCCTCCATCACGTTGGCGGTTGCTGCAATGGCCAGGGGCACCGATGCCCCTGCCGCCTTGTCCCGGATCGCGGCCAGCGTCGAGATGCCGTCAAGTTCCGGCATCGAGATATCCAGCAGCATCAGGTCATAGCGGCCGGGCCGCCAGATCGCCACGGCATCCGTGCCGTCTTCGACGAAATCGGCCGCGACCCCCAGGGATTGCAGCATCGCCTTGAGGATCATCGTGTTCGTCCGATTGTCCTCGGCCACCAGAACGCGCAGTGCGGAGAGGTCGGCCGACTGAGGGAGATCGACCGGGGCTGCGGCCTGACCGGGGCCTTCGCTGATAGGCAAGGGCAACCACAGTTCGACCAGCGTGCCCCGACCAGGGTGAGAGGCCAGCCGCACCTCGCCCCGCATCATGCCGACGAGGCGCTTGACGATGGGCATCCCCAGACCCGACCCACCAAAGCGGCGGGTGATCGAGGTATCGGCCTGTTCGAATTCGTCAAAGACGCGGGCGATCTGGTCTTCGGTCATGCCGATGCCCGTATCGGTGATCACGATGTCCAGCCCGCCGTCCCGCCCCTGATCGACGGCGACATGCACCTCGCCGGAATCGGTGAACTTGACGGCATTGCCGATCAGGTTGTTGAGGATCTGGATCAGCTTGGTTTCATCGCCCCGGCGCATCGCCTGGGCCCGCTCGGCAATGACAAGGTGAAAGCCGATCCCCTTTCGCTCGGCGGTGATGCGGTGCAGCGCCTCGACCTTGCGGAACAGGATCAGCGGATCAAAGGGCTGTTCGTCCAGCGTGGCCTTGCCAGCCTCGATCCTGGCAAGATCGAGGATGTCGTTGATCACGCCCAGCAGGGCCTCGGCCGAATTGCGCATGGTGTCCACCATGCCCTTCTGCTCGGGGGCAAGGCGCGTGTCGCCCAGCAGTTCCGCCATGCCCAGAACCCCGTTCATCGGGGTGCGAATCTCGTGGCTCATGTTGGCAAGGAAGGCTGTCTTGGCGCGGTTGGCCGTATCGGCCTCATTGATTGTCTGGGCCAGCGTTTGCGCCAGCCAGACCAGCGCGACCCCCTGGACGATCACGATCACCGCATGAAGGATAACGCGGCCGAAATCTGCCCCGCCCAGAAACACCGCATTGGGAAGCAGGAAATTCAACAGCAGATGATGCAGGCAGACGATCACGCCATAGACGATGATCGCCCGCGCATTGCAAAACGCGGCAATCGTCGCATAGGCGGCGAAGAAATACATATGCGCATCCGGTTGCCACGGGTGATAGGACAACTGGAAGACGACACAGGACACGATCAGGGCCAGACAGGCGGCAATCGTCAGCTGGGCGCTTTCGCCTGTTGCATCCCGCCACCAATCCAGCGTGGCAAGCCCACAAAGCCCTGCAACGGCAAGCGGCACGGCCACCCCGCCGGCCCCACCTGCCAGCGCGATGGCCGCAGTCAGCGGCACATGCAGCCAGACAAAGACCAGCACGACCCGGCCCATGTAATCGCGCAGGCGATCCAGCCGGCCAAGATCAAGGGTCGGGCCCGACATCAGCCCGATTTCCGGCTTGAAGATTGTTCGTCTATGCATGTCGCCCCACGCGCGCTGACCATGAACAGATCGCCTGGCAACCGGGCCCTGATCTCGCTCAGGCCAAGCCGTTTGCCGTCATATGTCCGGGATGAGATGATGATCAGCCGCCCGCCCAGGCGAATATCGACGATTGGCAAGGACAACTGCCCGATCCGGTGCTGCCCATCGGCCACGCCGTCGGGCGAGGAAATGAAGATGCCAACCTGAGCCGCATCTTCGGCCGGAATCATGGCAATGCCTGCAAGGCCGAAAAGGCCTGCGAAACCAATCAGGCCAGCCGGGACGTAGCGTCGAATTTTCATTCCAGGACAATCATGCATGGCCACAGATTGTCCGAGCTTAGTTTATTTCTGATGAATTGCCATGCCAAGAAAAGGCAGAGCAAACCGGGCCGCCCGTGCGCCAGGCTGTCGGGCGGCCCGCGATGATCGCTAGCCGCGACAGCTGCCCGCAAGGCGTTCCAGGAACGCCACGCAGGCGTCCAGCTGCGCAATGGCGATGCCTTCGTCCGGCTGATGCGCATCGGCAATGTCGCCAGGCCCGCAGACCACCGAAGGGATCCCCGCGGCGGCAAAGATCCCTGCCTCGGTGCCATAGGACACGCCGCGGGGCGCCGACTGGCCCAGAAGACCCAGCAGTTCCGCCTCGAGCCCGGACTCGCCCAGCGGTGCCAGCAGGGGAATGCGCGACATGACGTCGAACCGGATGCCGGCCTCGGGCGAGATGCGCTTCATGGCCGGTTCCAGCACCTCGGCCGCATAGGTCGAAAAGCGCCGGAACACTTCGCGATCGTCGGTGCCGGGCACGACGCGCATTTCCCAGAAAAAGGCGCAATCCTCGGCAACGATATTGCCATGCAGGCCACCGCGGATCTGGTTGACCTGAATGGTGGAATAGGGGGGATCGAACAGATCGAGCCGCGGCCCGTCCTTCATGTCCTGGCGGATGCGGTTGATCTCGGCCACCAGTTCGGCGGCGATCATCACCGCATTGACATACTTGTCAGGCTGCGAGGAATGGCCGGGCACGCCCTTGACATGCGCCCAGCCGATCATGCCGCCCTTGTGCGCGGTGATCAGTTCCATGTTGCTCGGCTCGCCGATCACGGCCAGACGGGGGCGCATCGCACTGGCGCCGATCCATTCGGCCATGGACCCGACGCCGGTGCAGCCGACCTCTTCGTCATAGGAAAAGGCGAAATGCACCGGCCGCTGCAAGGGGGCGGCGGCAATCGCCGGCATCGCGGCAAGACAGCAGGCCAGAAACCCCTTCATGTCGGTTGCGCCCCGGCCGATCACCCGCCCGTCCACATGGCGCAGGGTCCAGGGATCGCCGGTCCAGTCCTGGCCCTCGCAGGGGACGACATCCATATGGCCGCTGAACAGCACCCCGCCGGGCAGCTCGGGTCCGAAGGTGACCAGCAGATTGGCCTTGTCGCCAGTGGCATTCGGGAACCGGCGGCACCGGCCGCCATAGGGGGCGACCATCGCCTCGATCGCGTCGGCCATGGCAAGGTTGCTGACCGCGCTGACGGTGGGAAAGGCCACCAGTCGGGCAAGATAGTCGGTGGCGCTGAGGGGCTGGGTCATGTCGGGCTCCGGTCATGGGTCGGGCGGCCGAAGCCGCCCGAGGGTCGCGTCACGAAAGGACGCGGATCAGTTCTTCGGCGTGAACGACGACGGGCGGGTCTGTTCGTCGGCGCGCGGCAGGATGTCGATGCCCTTGCGCGCCGCCCAGGTCGAGCCCTGCCAGTAGAGCGGCACGATGGCCATGTCGTCATGCACGATCTGCGCCGCTTCGGCCATCAACCCCTTGCGGGCGTCGGTATCCATGGTGGACATGGCCTTCATGGTCACCTCGTCCAGCTTGGGGTTGCAATAGTTGCCCCAGTTGACCGGACCCATGCCCTTGTCCTTGTTCTTGCAGGCAATCATCGCGCGAATGCCGCCGGCCGCATCGGCGGTGTTCCCCCAGGCCATCATGCTGAAGGCGAACTCGCCGCCATTGCCGCGGGTGTTGACCATGGTGAAGGGCATCGCATCGACCTGGGTCTTGATGCCCACGCGGGTCAGCATCTGCGCCACGCCCTGTGCCACCTGTTCATCATTGATCAGGCGGTTGTTCGGGGTCGCCAGCGTGATCTGGAAGCCGTCCGGATACCCCGCCTCGGCCAGCAGCGCCTTGGCCTTGTTGGCATCGAACACCGGGCTGTCCAGCGCCGGGATATTGCCCTCGCCCCCATCGAACACGATGTTCCAGGTCGGATAGGCCAGCCCCGACATCAGCCGGTCACGGATCGCCTCGCGGTTGATGGCATAGCTGATCGCCTGACGCACGCGCACATCCTTGAGCGGGTTCTTGTCCAGCGGCTTGCCGTCATGGCCCATGACGGTCGGGGGCTGGTCGCGGCCGCTGTCGACGAACAGGAACACGACGCGCATAGACTTGGCCGATTCAAAGACCAGATCGGGGTTGGACTTGAAGCGGTCCAGATCGGTGGTCGGCACGTTCTCGATCGCATCGACCGAACCGGACAGCAGCGCCGCAGACCGCGCACCATCATCGGTGATGAAGCGGATGCGCACATTGTCCCACGCCGGCTTGTCGCCCCAGTAGCCGTCAAATCGGGTCATGTTCAGCTGATCGTCCGGCGTGTAGCCCGCGAACTTGTAGGGGCCCGTGCCGATCGCAACCTTGCCGCTGTTGAAATCGGGTGTGCCGGCACCCTCGACCGCGGCTTTCTTGACCACCGCCACGCGCGAGAGGTCGCGCAGGAACTGCGGATAGGGGAAGTTGGTGACAACCCGGATCTTGTGATCGTCGACGATCTGGATCTCTTTCACCGGCCTCGTGTAGATCGTGAAGGACGACGGGCTGTTGGTGATCGTCGCCGGACGCAGCAGAGAAAATTCCACATCCGCCGCCGTGAACGGGCTGCCATCGTGGAACGTGGCATCGACCAGATCGAATTCCCAGGTCACGTCATCGACCAGCCGCCATTCCTTGGCCAGCGAGGGATGAACCATGCCATCGGGGCCGATCACCGTCAGCGCCTCGAAGATATTGCCAAGGGCGGCGTTGTTCGGCGTCGCATTCTGATAGTGGGGATCGACGGCCGTGACGGGCGCGCTGATCGCATAGGTCAGATCCGCCGCCTGAGCCGCGCTGCCCGCCAAGGCAATGGCCAGCGCCGCCGATGACAGAAGCCTGCTGACATAGGTCATGTTGGTGTTTCCCTGTTGTTGAGTGTTTCCTTGATCAAATGATACAACGCTGTTAATTTGAGTTTCAACCATTACTATCGCCGCCGCCCCCCTGGCGCCATCCAATCGGCCACCAGACAAGAAGGACACGCGCTTGAACCACCCAGAGCCCGCCGTTCCGCGCCACGAGATCTGCCCATGACCGCCTACCTGATTCGCCGGATCTTTCAGGCGCTGTTCGTGATGCTGGCCATGGCGGTGCTGGTCTTTGCCGCTGTCTACATGCTGGGCAACCCGGTCGACGCGCTGCTCAGCCCCGATTCCGACCAGATCGAACGCGCAGCGGCGATCCAGCGCCTGGGGCTGGACCGCCCGCTTTACGAACAGTTCGGCCTGTTCCTGTGGAATGCCGTGCGCGGCGATCTGGGCACCTCGTTCGTCTATGGCATCCCGGCGATCGAAGTGCTGATGCTGCGCCTGCCAACCACGCTGGAGCTGGCGGTGTTCGCCATGCTGCTGGCGCTGGCCATCGGGATCCCGCTGGGCATCATCGCCGGGATGCGGCCGGGCAGCTTTGCCGGCAAGACGATCATGGCCGGGTCGATCCTTGGGTTTTCGCTGCCGGCCTTCTGGGTGGGGCTGATGCTGATCCTGATCTTTGCGGTGACGCTGCAACTGCTGCCCTCGGGCGGGCGGGGGGAAACGGTGCAGGTCTTCGGCGCCAATTTCGCATCGCTGACGCTGGACGGGCTCAAGCACATGATCCTGCCGGCCACGACCCTTGCGCTTTACAAGGCGTCGCTGGTGATCCGGGTGTGCGAATCCGGCACGCGCGAGGTGATGTCGCAAGACTACATCCGCTTTGCCCGCGCCAAGGGACTGGGGTTCTGGCGCATCGTCAGCCTGCACATCTTCAAGAACGTGATGATCCCGGTCGTCACCATCATGGGGATGGAATTCGGCGGCCTGCTGGCGTTTTCCGTCGTGGTCGAGACGATCTATGCCTATCAGGGCATGGGCGAGCTGCTGATCAGCTCCATCAACCGGCTCGACCGGCCGGTTGTCGTGACCTACCTGCTGTTCACCACGGTGATGTTCGTCGTGATCAACCTTGTGGTCGATATCCTGTATGCCGTGCTGGATCCGCGGATCCGGCTGTCGGAGGAAAGCGCATGAGCCAGCCGCCCGCCACCCCGGCCCGCGCGCCCTTGCCCAAACAGAACATCCTGCTGATCCAGGCGGCAAAGTTCATCGAAAAGCCCTCGGCGGTGGTCGGGCTGCTGATCCTGCTGGTCGCTGTTGTCGTGGCGCTGCTGGCGCCATGGATCGCGCCGCAGAACCCCTATGACCTGATGCAGATCGACATCATGGACAACATGTTGCCGCCAGGAAGCGAGCTGATGTCGGGCCAGATTGCCTGGCTGGGCACCGACTCGCAGGGACGCGACATGCTGTCGGCCATCCTGTACGGGCTGCGGATCTCGCTGTCGGTCGGCATCACCACGGTGCTGATCGCGGGGGCGATCGGGGCGACGGTCGGCGTCGCCGCCGCCTTCATCGGTGGCCGGTTCGAGGCCGTCGTGATGCGGATCGTCGATCTGCATCTGGCCTTTCCGTCCATCCTGATCGCGCTGGTGCTGCTGTCGGCCTTTGGCCGCGGGATCGACAAGGTGATCTTTGCGCTGGTGATCGTGCAATGGGCCTATTACGCCCGCACCGTGCGCGGATCGGCCCTGGTGGAAACCCGCAAGGATTACATCGCCGCCTGCGAGGTGCTGCAACTGCCGCGCTGGCGGGTGCTGTTCCGCCACCTGCTGCCGAACTGCATTCCGCCGCTGATCGTTGTGGCCACAGTGCAGGTGGCCGGCGCGATCTTGCTGGAATCGACGCTGTCGTTTCTTGGCGCCGGGGTGCCGGTGACGGAACCCTCGCTGGGGATGCTGATCTCGCAGGGCTACAGCTACATGCTGTCGGGCAAATACTGGATCGCGGTGTTCCCCGGCGTGATGCTGGTGGTCGTGATCATCGCCATCAACCTTGTGGGCGACCGGCTGCGCATCGTCCTCAACCCCCGGCTTTCGTCGTGAGCGAGGGACCAATGACCGCACATCCCGCCGCCCCCGCACTTGAGGTGACGAACCTTGCCGTGTCCTTTGGAACCCGCCGCGGCGATCTGGCCGCCGTGCGCGGCATCAGCTTTCAGGTCGCCCCCGGCGAGGTGCTGGGGCTGGTCGGGGAATCCGGTTCCGGCAAGTCGATCACCGGCCTTGCCACCATGGGCCTGATCGACCCGCCGGGACGCATCGTTTCCGGCTCGGTCAAGGTGAACGGGCACGAGATGGTCGGCCGGTCCGAGGCGGATCTGCGCCGGATGCGCGGGCGCGAGATCTCGATAATCTTTCAGGATCCCTCGACCACGCTGAACCCGGTGCTGCGCGTCGATACCCAGATGATCGAGGCCCTGCGCGCCCACGACCCCGCCCTGTCGCACAAGGCGGCGCGGGATCGCTGCGTCACTGCGCTGGCCGCCGTGGGCATCCCCTCGCCCGAAGAACGGCTTCTGGGCTATCCGCACCAGTTTTCCGGCGGGATGCGGCAGCGGCTGGCGATTGCCATTGCCCTCTTGAACCGCCCCGCGGTGCTGATCGCGGATGAACCGACGACGGCCCTTGACGTGACGATCCAGAGCCAGGTTCTGGGCGAGGTGCAGCAACTGGCCGCCGAAACCGGCACGGCGCTGGTCTGGATCACGCATGATCTGTCGGTGGTCGCCGGATTGGCCGACCGCATCGCGGTGATGTACGCCGGCCGGATCGTGGAAACCGGAACCGTGGCCGACATCCTGACCGATGCGCGCCATCCCTATACCGCCGGGCTGATCGCCTCGGTTCCCAGCCGGAACCATCGCGGGGCGCGGCTGGCGCAGATCCCTGGCGCAACGCCTTCGCTGGTTGCCATGCCGACGGGCTGCCCGTTCCATCCGCGCTGCGATCATGCCGATGCGACCTGCCGGGCCGAGGTGCCCGCGCCCCGCCCCGTCGCTGGCCGCGCGGTTGCCTGCCACCACCCCCTGACCGCCACCGCCACGGCCTGAGCCCGGAATGCCCGCCATGACCGAACCCGCCGCCACCCCCATCCTTCAGCTGGACGGCGTTGGCCGGATCTTTGCCCGCAAGCCCGACATTGCCGCGCGCATTGCCCATAAGCTGGTCGGAAGCCCCCTGCCGCCGCGTGTGCGGGCGGTGGACGATGTCAGCTTTGCCGTCCGTCCGGGCGAGGTTCTGGGGCTGGTCGGCGAATCCGGCTGCGGCAAGTCCACGCTGGCCCGCATGATCAGCGGCATCCTGTCGCCATCATCCGGCACGATCCGGTTTCAGGGCGAGGACATGGCCGGCATGTCCGCCAGCCAGCGCCGACAGGCCGGGCTGGATCTGCAGATGGTGTTTCAGGACCCCATGGCCTCGCTCAACCCGCGCCTGCGCGTTGTCGACATCATCGGCGAGGCGCCGGTCGCGCATGGGCTGATCAAGGCGTCGGAACAGGACGGCTATGTCTGCGAGATGATGGAGCGGGTCGGCCTCGACCCCAGCACCCGCTATCTTTACGCCCACCAGTTTTCGGGCGGGCAGCGGGCACGCATCGGCATCGCGCGGGCCTTGGCGGTCAAGCCGCGGGTGCTGATCTGCGACGAATCCACCGCCGCGCTGGATGTGTCGATCCAGTCGCAGATCCTCAACCTGTTCATGGACCTGCGCGAACAGATGGGGCTGACCTATATCTTCGTCAGCCACGACCTGGGCGTCGTTCAACATATCTCGGACCGGATCGCGGTGATGTATCTGGGCCGTGTGGTCGAACTGGCCGGGGCCGAAGAGCTGTTCGCCGATCCCCAGCACCCCTATACCCGCGCCCTTCTGGCCGAAGTGCCAAGGCTGGAGCCGAAGAAGCGCCGGTTCGAGGGGATCAAGGGCGAGATGCCATCGCCGCTCAACCCGCCATCGGGCTGCCATTTCCACCCGCGCTGCGCCATTGCCGTGCCCGCCTGCGCGACGCGCCGCCCGGCTTTGCGCGAATTGCCAGGGGGGCGGCTGGCAGCCTGCGATCTGATCGGCGAGGGCGTCGCGGTCTGACGTGTGGCGGGGTGAACCCCGCCCTACAGCCGATGCGCAGAAAAGGGCGCGGGGTCTATGAACGGGGCCTCGCCCGTCATCAGCTCGGCCAGCAGGCGCCCGCTGGCCGGCCCTTGGGTCAGCCCGTGATGGCCATGGCCGAACAGCAGCCACAGACCCGGATGCGCCGTCGCCTCGCCAATCACCGGCAGCATGTCGGGCATGCAGGGGCGGGTGCCCAGCCAGGGCGGATCCAGCGCCTCGGCCAGCGCCAGATAGGTGCGCGCGGCCGCCTCGGCGGACCTGATCTGCCGCAGATCGGGTGGCGCATCGCGGGGGGCCAGCTCGACCCCGGTCAGCACACGGATCCCCATGTCCATCGGCACGACCAGATGACCGCTGCCCGGAACATGCACAGGGTGGTTCAGCACCGTCCCCTCGGCCGCTGCAAAGTGCCTATGATAGCCCCGCTTGAACAGCATCGGCACCCGCAGACCCAGCGGGCGCAGCACATCCGGGCTCCATGGCCCCAACGCAACCACCACCCGCGCGGCGTGAACCGCACCGCCGGTCGTGGCGATGCGCCAGCCGGCGCCCTGCCGCGTCACGCCCTGGACCTTTGCCGCCATCACCTCGCCGCCCCGCGCAACAAAGGCCGCGGCCAGTCGGGCAACATAGGCCCCCGGATCGGTGATCGACACGGTCGCCTGCCAATGGAACGCCCCGGCAAAGGGCTGGCGCAGATGCGGCTCGGCGCGCTCCAGCGCCGCGCTGTCCAGCCGGGATACGCGAATGCCATGGGGCGCCACCTCGGCCTGCCGATCCACCTCGAGCAGGCGTGGGTCGCGCACCAGTTCCAGCCAGCCGCAGTCACGCAGCAGCCCCGCCGCACCGGCAGGCACGGCCAGGGCACGATGCTCGTCCAGCGCCTTACCCATTAGCGCCCGAAAGCTGGCCCCGATCGGCCCGATCCTGCCTGGACGCGAATTGCGCCAATAGCCGTATAGCCCGCCCGCCATGCCCAACAGCCCGCCCGGCTGCCAGCGCAGATCCGGCGCGCGGTTCAGGGCATAGCGCACCAGCGTGCCAAGATCTTGCGGGCAAGGGTGCGGCAGGGCCGTCGACATCTCGATCAGCCCGGCATTGCCATGGCTTGTGCCGCTGCCCGGCTTTGCGCGATCCAGCAGCAGCACCGACACGCCGCGCTGTTGCAGATGCAGCGCCGCCGACACACCCGCGATGCCTGCGCCCAGAACGACAACCTGCCCGCCTGCGTCCATGTCCACCCCCGAATTCGCGCCCCTGCGGAAGTTTGAACTTGAAAAACCCGGCCGCGCAATATGTGATCAAAAAATCGAATGATGTTTTCACGAGGGGGCGCATCCATGACCGACGTTACCGACCTGCTGGCCAGGATCATTGCATTTCGCAACATCAGCGCAGGGTCGAACCTGCCGATGCTGGACTGGATCGAAGAGGTCGCGCGCCCCTATGGCATGACCGCCCGCCGCTTTCCCGACCCGACCGGGCAAAAGGCCAGCCTGCTTTTGACGCTTGGCCCCGAGGTGCCGGGCGGGGTGCTGTTCAGCGGGCATACCGATGTGGTGCCCTGCGAAGGCCAGGCCTGGTCGGCCGACCCCTGGACGGCGCGGGTGGAAAACGGCCGGCTGATCGGGCGCGGCTCCAGCGACATGCAGGGCTTTCTGGCCTGCTGCCTGGCCGCCCTGCCCGCGCTTGCCGCCAAGAAACTGACCCGCCCGATCCATTTTGCCTTTTCCTATGACGAGGAAGTGGGCTGCACGGGCGTATGGGACATGGCGAAATGGATCGGCGCCAGCGGCATGAAACCCCGCCTTGCGGTGATCGGCGAGCCGACCGAGATGCATGTCGCCAATGCCCACAAGGGCGGGCTGATCGGCTGGTGCAAGGTCAAGGGCGTGCCGGGGCATTCCTCGCAGCCCGACAAATACGTCAATGCGGTGATGATCGCCGCCGAGGTGATCGCCGAGATCAACCGCATCCGCGACGACATGCGCGACGGGCCGCACTATGCTGCCGCCACGCCGCCCTGGTCCACCATTCAGGTCAACCAGATCCGGGGCGGTCTGCATGGCAACATCGTGGCCGAGGATTGCGAATTCTTCTGGGAAATGCGCATCACCCCCGGCAGCCCGCCCGACAGCGATCTGGCCGTGCTGGAGCGGATGAAGGCCTTTGCCCGCACCCTGGAGCCGGCGATGAAGCGGATCAGCCCCGAGGCCGGGATCGAATTCATCGTTCAAGCCCGCATCCCGCCGCTGAACCCGGTCAGCGACCCGGCGATCCTGCGCGAGATGCTCGACCTGACCGGCACCCAGCAGCCATTGACCAAATCGGGCGGCACCGAGGCGGGCATCTTCACCTTGCAGGGCATTCCCGCGCTGGTGATCGGGCCGGGCGACAACAGCCAGCCGCACCAGCCCGACGAATATGTCGAAATCGCCATGCTGGAACGTTGCATCGCCTTTCTTGACCGGCTTGGGGACAGCTGCACCGCATGACCCGCAGGCGCGGCGCCATTTGGCGTCAGGCGGACGGGGCGTCCGCCCCGGAGTTGCCGGATGTTTTCGCACTGTTGCACAGGGAGGATCGGCATGAGCGGGGATTTGGTGCTCAGGGGCGGGCGGGTGATCGACCCGGCCGCCGGGCTGGATACCCAGGCTGACGTCGCGATCACCGATGGACGGATCGCGGCGATCGGGCCGGGTTTGACGGGGCACCGTGTCGAGGATGTCACCGGCCACATCGTGGTGCCGGGGCTGATCGACCTGCACACCCATATCTATCGCGGCGGCACATCGCTGGCGCTGGACCCGCTGGCGATCACCCGAATGAGCGGCGCCACGACGCTGGTGGATGCCGGATCGGCGGGCGCTTCAAACTTTGAAGGGTTCCGCGACCATGTGATCCGCCCGGCGCCCATGCGGATCTTCGCGTTTCTCAACATTTCATACGCCGGGATCTTTGCCTGGAAACCGGGGCTGATGTTCGGAGAATCCTCGGACCTGCGACTGCTGGACATGGCCGAATGCCTGCGCGTGGTGCAGGAAAACCGCGACACCATCGTCGGGGTCAAGGTGCGGCTGGGTTCTTATGCCTCGGGCGCGATGGGACTGGCGCCGCTGGACATGGCGCTGGAGGTGGCCGAGGCCGCGGGCGTGCCGGTCATGGCGCATATCGACTATGTGCCCCCGACCGGGCGCGAGGTGCTGGACCGGCTGCGGCCGGGCGATGTGCTGACCCATGCCTGCAAGGGGTTCCCGAACAGCCTGCTGCGCGGCGACGGTCGCATCCTGCCAGCGGCGCTGGCGGCACGCGCGCGCGGGGTGCTGTTCGACATCGGCCATGGAACGATCTCGTTCGATCAGGACACTGCGGCGCGTCTTGCGGACCTGGGGTTCGTGCCCGATTTCATCTCGTCCGACCTGCACGCGATGTGCGTCGATGGCGAGCGCTTTCATCTGCTGACCGTCATGTCCAAGATGCTGGCGATCGGGGTGCCACTGGCCGAGGTGATCGCACGGGCAACCGCGACCCCGGCGGCCTATTTGCGGCAGGACGATCTTGGCACATTGCGCCCCGGCGCAGTCGCGGATGTGACGGCGCTGGCTCTTGACGGGACAGCCCTGCGCTTGGCCGGGTGCTGGATCGGCGGCAAGCGATTTGACCTCTGATATGCGCCGTTGCTGCGGGGTACAAGCATCTTGACCTTCGGCGGCAAACATGTGATCAAATGATCTACCCTATCTGGTGATATCTCATGCCCTATCTTGCCCGCCGCATCACGGAAACCTCTGGCAAATCCTTTGGAATGTTCGGGCGGGCCGCCGCGCTGGCGGCCACCGGGCGGCCGCTCTTGCGGATGGAAGTCGGGATGCCCCATGCCGATACCCCGGCACATATCAAGGAGGCCACGATTGCCGCCCTGCGCGCGGGCAAGGTGCATTATTCCCACCTGGCCGGCGAGCTGCATTTCCGCGAGGCCGCGCGCGAAAAGCTGCTGCGCAAGAATGCGCTGGATGTGCCGGTGGACCGGATCATCGTCACCAATGGCCTGACCCATGCGTCCTATGCCGCCATCATGGCGCTGATCGACGACGGGGACGAGGCGATCTTGCTGGAGCCCTATTACCCGCAGCATATCGGCAAGATCGAACTGGCGGGCGGCAAGGTGGTCATGGCGCAGCTGGATGCCGGGAACGACTTTGCCATCGACCCGGCGCGGATCGAGGCCAAGATCACCCCGCGCACCAAGATGATCGTGCTGATCAACCCGTGCAACCCGACCGGCCGCGTCTATTCCCGCGCCGAGTTGCAGGGGCTGGCCGATCTGGCGATCAGGCATGACCTGCTGGTGATCTCGGACGAGGTCTATGAGGATATCCTGTTCGACGGCGCCCAGCATATCTCCATCGCCTCGCTGCCGGGGATGGAGGAGCGGACGATCACCATGTTCGCCTTTACCAAAAGCTACGCGATGGACGGCTGGCGTATCGGCTATATGGTCGCGCCGGACTGGGCAATCGGGGCGCTGCTGAAGATCACGGCGAACGATGTGACCCATGTCAACACCTTCATCCAGGATGGCGCCACGGCGGCGCTGACCGGCGATCCGGCCGTGCTGGCCGGGCTGGTGGCCGAGGACAAGGCCAAGCGGGACATCGTGGTCAGCCGCCTGAACCAGATGGCAGGTGTGCGCTGCGCCTGGCCGCAGGGCACGATCTATGCCTTTCCCGACATTCGCCAGACCGGCATGACCTCGCAGGCGGTGGCAGAACGGCTGCTGGAGGAAACCGGCGTCGCGGTCGAGGCGGGCAGCTTTTATGGCCCGGCCGGCGAGGGGCATCTTCGGGTGTGCTTCGGCTCGTTGTCCGAGGCAGATATCACCGAAGCGATGGACCGGATGCAAAGGTTCTTCGGCGGGTTGTGACGCGCGCGGGGTGGACGTCCCGGGGGGCCAGCCCCCCGGACCCCCCGGGGTATTTCCGGCAAGGTGATGATCAGGCCAAGGGTCAGGCGGCGAGTTGCTTCAAGGCGCCAAGCAGATCATGGCATTGATCCGCCGTTGTCACGCTGCCCGGCGACAGCCGCAGCACCGATCCGCGCGCATCGGTGTAGATCCCGCGCCGGCGCAATTCATCGACGACCGCCGCCGCATTGCCGGGCAGGTGCAACATCAGGCTGCCACCGCGCCGGTCGGCCTCGGCGGGCGAGGCCAGGGAAAGGCCAAGGTCCGCGGCGCCTTGGGCGAGCAGTCCGGTCAAGTGCCGATTATGCGCCCCCAGCACCGCAACGCCAGTCTGCAGCACATGATCCAGCCCCGGCTGGCTGGCGATGGCGGGCAACACGTTCGGGGTGCCATTGTCGAACCGCCGCGCATCGGGGGCAAAGGCAAACCCATCCAGATCCCAGGAAAACGGGTTGGCCTGGCTGAACCAGCCCCGGAATTCAGGCTGACATTCGGCCAGCAGATCGGGCATCACCTGAAGCACCCCGGCCCCTGGCACCCCGCACAGCCATTTCAGCGAGGAACCGACCGTGAAGTCGGCCCGCGCCGCATAAGGCCGGATGCCCACGCCTTGCGTGATATCGACGCCCACCAGCGTTCCCATGCGGCGGCCATGATCCAGCAGCCGGTCCAGATCGGCCATATGCGAGGCGGTCGAGGTCACCCAGGTGATCAGCGCCAGCCGCACATCCTGCCCCCAGGCGGCCAGGAAATCATCGTCGCTCACATAGGCGCGCCCTTGCGGGGGCGCGACGGTGCGCAGGGTAAAGCCGATGCGGCGGGCCAGTTCGGCCAGCAGGAAATGCAGGCTGGGAAAGCAGTCCTGCGCCACCAGAACCACACCGCCCGCCAGCCGCTGTTCCGGCAGGCCGCGCATCAGCGCATAGAGCGCGCCGGTCACGCTTTCAGCCAGGGTCAGGCTGCCCGCAGGCGCGCCGATCAGCCGTTGCCAGCTGGCGATGAAGGCGCCGCGGCGGGTCATGGCATCGGGCCACTGGCCATCATCCTCGGCGCACCAATGGCAGGTGAAATCGGACACGGCGCGGGTCACCGCCGCCTCTTTGCCCGCAAAGGTGCCGATGGAGTGATACAGGAAGTAGCTCATGCCCGGTGCCCCAGATCCCAGAACAGCCCCGCCATCATCGCCAGTCCTTGGTGCACGATGGACACCGGCAGGTGTTCATCGGCGCCATGCTGCCCGCAACCGGGGTAGGAGTGCGGGACCCAGATCGTCGGCAGCCGCAGCGTATCGGTAAAGATGGTGTTCGGCAGCGACCCACCCAGATTGGGCAAGATCACTGGCACCTGGCCCAGCGTCTGCGCCAGCGAGTCGGTGGCAAAGCGCACCCATTCATCTTGCAGGTCCGACCGGCTGGCCGGGAAGGCCGCATCGGTGGCTGGCACGATCTTGACTCGATGAAGCCCTGCCGCATCCAGCTTGCGGCGCACGGCTGGCAGCACCGCATCGGTATCTACCCCCACCGGATGGCGCAGCTGCAACCGTGCCCGCGCCCAAGGCGGGATGGCGTAGAGCGGCTTGGCGATGTTGCCGACCTCGATCTCCATCACTTCCAGCGTGGACCAGCCATAGACCCGTTCCGCCTGTGTCAGGCCGGGGGCGCCCCACCAGGGGTCAAGCGCAGGATCGCCGGGCGAGGTCTCGATGGTGCAGCGCGCCAGCGCCGCCTTGACGTCGTCAGGAATGGTGCCAGGCGTCAGCTCCGGCACCAGGCATTCGCCGGTCGGCCCGATCAGCGCGGCAATGGCATGGGCCAGTTCCACGCCCGGATTGGCCAGCAGCCCGCCCCAGTTGCCGGAATGGTGATACCCTTCGCGTGCCACCACCTCGAGGTGGATGTTCAGCCCGCCCCGCGCGCCCAGAAAGATCGTCGGCTGCGCCCGGCCGATCCGCGGCCCGTCAGAGGCGATCAGCATGTCGGCGGCAAACGCGTCACGGTTCTCGGCCACCAGATCGGCCAGGCCAGGAGAGCCGTATTCCTCGCCCATCTCCATCAGGAACTTCAGGTTGAACCCAAGGCGCCCGTTCACCGCCAGCACCGCCTCGATGGCGGCAAGGTTCACGGAATGCTGCCCCTTGTTGTCGGCAGTGCCCCGGCCATACCAGACGCCATCACGTTCGGTCAGCACAAAGGGATCAAGTCCCGGCGACCACATCTCGGGCACGCCGGTCACCACATCGCCATGCCCATACATCAGCACGGTGGGCAGGGCCGGATCCTCGATCCGGCTGGCCAGCAGGAACCCGCCCGGCGCCGGATCGCGGCGGAACTGGCGCTGTTCGAACCCCAGACGGGCAAAGATCGGCGCAAGCTCGTCATCCAGATAGCGTTGCAGGTCGGGCCAGTGCTCTGCCTCGCGCGAGACGGTGGGCATGGCGACGCGGCGCGCCAGATCGGCCTTGAACCGCCCGCTGGTCAGGGTTTCAAGGGCGGCGGCAATGGCGGCATCACGGGTCATGCAAGGCTCCTGTCATTGTGGCCCAGGGGCGCCACGGACCAAGCCATACCGATTATGATTGTTTGATCAACCGCGATTCGACAAGAAGCCGCGCATCACCCTGCCGCTTCGGCGATCAATTGACGCAACAGGCCGTGCGAGGCCTGAATATCCGTCTCCATCGCTGCGCGGAACGCGGCGGCATCGCGCGCCGCCAATGCCTTGCAGGCGGCTTCGTGATGGGCGGTGAAACTGTCGCGCAGCTCTGTCTTGAGCAGTTGCTCCATCCGGTCCGACAGGATGCGCACATAAGGGCCCGACCGCAGCCACAAATTCTC
This sequence comes from Gemmobacter nectariphilus DSM 15620, assembly GCF_000429765.1. Taxonomy (GTDB): domain Bacteria; phylum Pseudomonadota; class Alphaproteobacteria; order Rhodobacterales; family Rhodobacteraceae; genus Wagnerdoeblera; species Wagnerdoeblera nectariphila. The sequence continues at coordinate 37,051 of NZ_AUCM01000011.1, forward strand.
GATCTGGCTCATCAGCACGGGGCTTCGCGCGGCGCGGTAGATATGGAAATGGAACTCGCGGTTGGCGGCGGTCATGGCCGGGGTATCGCCCGCAAGGCCGCTGGCATGGTGGCGCGCCACGATCGCCGTCAGGGTGGCCAGATCGCTGTCATCCAGATGATCGAAGGCGATCATCGAGGCAGCCCCCTCGATGATCACGCGGGCGCGGGTGATATCGTCCAGCTCGTCCGCCGACAGATCGGGCACATAGGCCGTGCCCGACGGCGCGATGCGCAGCGCGTTTTCGGCGGCCAGCCGCCGCAGCGCCTCGCGCACCGGCATGTGCGAGACATGGAACCGCTCGGCCAGACCTGCAATGGTAAAGGCCTCCTTCGCCTCGAAGGCGCCGGCGATCAGCGCCTCGCGCAGCTGGGCATAGACCTGATCCTGAACGGTCTGGCGTTCCATGATCGGCTGCAAGCCTTTTGAACCGGTTCTGGGTGCCATGATCTTCCTCGCAAAGCCGCCGCACACAATCGCGTCAGGGCCAGTCATTTGCAAGCCGCGTCAACCGCCCTGCGGCGGTTTCCTGTGCCGCGACGCCACGGCAAGCCCCTGACAGCCACCCATTCGCGCCCTATATCCCCCCATGATCGCGATGGAGGCCCCATGCAGTTCGACAACTCCTACGCCCGCCTGCCCGCGCATATGTTCGCCCGGCAAGACCCCACGCCTGTCGCCGCGCCGGGGCTGATCGGCCTGAATGCCGGGTTGGCGCAGGACATGGGCCTTGACCCGGACGAACTGTCCTTGCCCGACTGGATCGCGGTGTTCGCCGGCAACCGCGTCCCGCCGGGGGCAGAGCCGCTGGCGCAGGCCTATGCCGGGCACCAGTTCGGCAACTGGGTGCCGCAGCTTGGCGACGGGCGGGCAGTGCTGCTGGGCGAACATGTCGGCCCCGACGGGCGGCGCTGGGATATCCAGCTCAAGGGTGCCGGGCGCACGCCGTTTTCGCGCATGGGCGACGGGCGGGCCTGGGTCGGGCCGGTGATCCGCGAATATATCGTCTCCGAGGCGATGCACGCGCTTGGGGTGCCCACCACCCGCGCGCTGGCCGCCGTCTCCACGGGCGAGCCGGTCTACCGCGAAGGCGCCATGCCGGGCGCGGTGCTGACCCGCGTTGCCTCCAGCCATCTGCGCGTCGGCACCTTCCAGTATTTCGCCGCCCGACAGGACACGGATGCGCTGCGCCGGCTGACCGATATGGCGCTGGGCCGCCACTACCCCGGCACGACCGGCGCCCTTGGCCTGCTGGAACAGGTCACGACGGCCCAGGCGCGTCTGGTCGCGCAATGGATGGCGCTTGGCTTCATCCATGGGGTGATGAATACCGACAATGCCCATGTCGGCGGGCTGACCATCGACTATGGTCCCTGCGCCTTCATGGACGCCTATCATCCGGGCCGGGTGTTTTCCTCGATCGACCAGATGGGGCGCTATGCCTATGGCAACCAGCCACAGATCGCGGTGTGGAACGTCGCGCAACTGGCCAGCAGCCTTCTGCCGCTGATCGACCCCGACGAGGCGGCAGCGGTCGAGGCGGCAACCCCGCTGGTCCATGGCTTTGCCGATATCTATCAGGCCGAATGGCTGACCCGCTTCCGTGCCAAGCTGGGTCTGGTCCGCGCGCTGGATGGTGATCAGGCGCTGATCGAGTCGCTGCTCGACCGCATGGCCCGGCTGGGGGTGGACTTCACCCGCGCCTTCCGCTGTCTTGCCGAAGGCACTGCCGCCGCCGAATTCCCCGAGCCCGAGGCCTTCACCACCTGGCAGGCCGACTGGCACGCCCGCCTTGCCGCCGAAGGCCGCAGCCTGACCGATGCACAGGCCACCATGCGCCGGGTGAACCCCGCGATCATCCCGCGCAACCACCAGATCGAAGCCGCGATCACCGCCGCCGTGGCCGGCGACCTTGTCCCGTTCCACGCGCTGAATGCCGCCCTTGCCGCCCCCTTTGACGCGGCCCCCGACGACCCGCTGCGGGCCGCCCCGGCCCCGGCCGAAATCATCCGCCGCACCTTCTGCGGCACCTGAGCCCCTTCATCTGTCCGCAAATATCCTCGGGGGGATCTCAGGGGGGCAGACGGCCCCCCTGAGCGGGGGGCGCGGGGGGCCAGCCCCCCGCATCCCCCCGCAAACCGGCCGGAAACCGCCCGTTCCGTGGCCCTGCGCGCCTTCCGGGGCTTGACCCGGCCGTCCGCTTGGCCCTTCAATCGCAAACGAATTTCAGGGGATTCCCGGCCTGACGGGACCGCGCAGGGAGAGCCGCATGTTCAGCAAGACCCAGGATGACCGGCCGACCACTGGCCGCGGAGGACAGGTTTCGGTTCTGGCCCCGGATCTGGTGATCACTGGCGTCATCGCCTCGGAAGGCACGATCGAGCTGCACGGCAACGTCGATGGTGAACTCGCCGCCGCCACGTTGGTCATCGGGAACGAAGGCCAGATGAAGGGCAAGGTTCAGGCCGGTCAGGTCGATGTCCGGGGCGAGATGGATGGCTCGGTCAGCTGCGGCTCGCTCACGCTGCGCGCGGCGGCCAAGCTGCATGCCGATTGCCAAAGCAGCCGCCTGGTCATCGAATCCGGCGCCGAGGTCGAGGGCCGGTTCTCGCGCCCTGCCGCTCCGCCGCCGGCTGCCCCTGCCGCACTAGCGCCTGCGGCGGCACCGGCTGACGTGCCTGGCGATGCCACCGCGGAAGACGGCGACACCGCCTGAACCCGGTCAGCCTGCGGGCGGGATCGAATAGGTCAGCCCTGCCCGCGCGACCACCGAATCCGACCCGTCCGAGCGCAGCAGAACATCGCCCACCGCCAGCACGCGGCCCAGCTTGAGCAGCCGCGCCTCGGCGATCAGGTCACGCCCGGACTCGGGCTTGCGCATGAAGTCGATGCTGCAATTCGTGGTGACCGCCAACGCGACCGGCCCGATCCGCGACAGGATCGCCAGATAGATCGCCACATCCGCCAGTGCAAACATCGAGGGGCCCGACACCGTGCCACCGGGCCGCAAGTGGCGATCCCCGATCAGCATCCGCACCGTCAGCCCCTTTGGGTCCAGCCGGTCCACCAGAAAATCATCGGCCACCTGCGGAAAGGCCTGCTGCATGAATTCGTGCAGCGCCGGAATATCCATCGCCAGTGTCACACTTTCCTCCCTGTCTTCCCCGGCGTAAGGTTTCGTCAAAGCGGAGGAATGGCAAGATGGCAGACCCGATCCTGACCCGGCACGATGCCGGTAACGTTGCGACACTTACGCTCAACGCGCCGGACAAGCTGAATGCGCTGTCCGATGCCATGCTGGCGGCGCTGAAGGATGCCTTCGCCGCGCTGGAGACTGACCGCAGCATCCGCGCCGTGATCCTGAAAGGTTCGGGTAAGGCGTTCTGCGCCGGGCATGACCTGCGCGAGATGCAGGCGGCGCGTCAGGCCCCCGATGGCGGTGCGGCGGCCTTTGCCGATCTGTTCGCCCGCTGTGCGCAAGTGATGCAGACCATCCCCCGACTGCCCCAGCCGGTCATCGCGCAGGTCCACGGTATCGCCACCGCCGCCGGATGCCAGCTGGTGGCCAGCTGCGACATGGCCATCGCGGCCGAAGGCACCCGGTTCGGGGTGAACGGGGTGAACATCGGCCTGTTCTGTTCCACCCCCATGGTCGCGCTGACCCGCAACGTGCCGCGCAAACATGCGTTCGAAATGCTGTCCACCGGCACCTTCATCGACGCCAGCCGGGCCGAGGCGCTGGGGCTGGTCAACCGCGTCGTGCCTGCCGAGGCGCTGGAATCGGAAACCCAGGCGCTGGCCGCCACCGTGGCTGCCAAGCTGGACGCGGCCGTGCGCATCGGCAAGCGCGCGTTCTATGATCAGATCCAGATGCCGCTGGCCGAGGCCTATGACTTCACCGGCGCCATCATGGTGGAAAACATGCTGCTGCGCGACACGAACGAGGGCATTTGCGCCTTTCTGGAAAAGCGCAAGCCAGACTGGGCCTGACCGGCGGGCGGGCGCTCACATCTTCGGGAAGGCGGCCTTGGCGATGGACTTGAGGCCAAGAACAGGCCAGAACGGTCGCATGTTCCCCGCCCCCGCCTTTGCCATCGCCATGACCATCGCCCTGGCCGTGCTGACCACAGCATTGACCATGCTGCGGGTGCCGGTGCCTGCGGGCATCGGCGGCACCGACAAGCTGCACCACCTGCTGGCCTTTGCGGCGCTGGCGCTGCCGATCGCGACCGTTCGCCCAAGGTGGAGCCTTGGGCTGGCGCTGATCCTGGCCGGCTATGGCGGGCTGATCGAACTGGTACAGCCCTATGTCGGGCGCTCACGCGAACTGGCAGACTGGACGGCGGATCTGAAGGGGATCGCTGTCGGCACCCTGGCAGGCGTCGGGCTGAACCGGCTGGCCTGGCTGCTGCGCGGGCGGCGGCTGGCCTGAGGCCTAGCCCTTCATCAGCCGTTCTGCCTTGCGCCGCACCAGCACCGTGCGCAGATCGTGCATGGCCAGAAGCAGCCGGTCCGTCACCTCGTCCAGCGCCTCGTCGCTGGCGCGGGACTGCGCCCAGTGCGCCGTCATGTTCAGATGGTCCACGGTGCGGTGAATGTCGTCGATATCGCGGCGGGCCAGCATGGCCTGCCGGTCGGCCAGCCATTCCGCGATGGCGGCCTGATCCGCCTGGGTCAGGGACCGATCGCCATGCGGCTTTATATTGCCGCTCTTGATGTTGACAAAGGCAATCTCGTCCATCTCGATCCGCCGCTGGCGGTTCTCGGTATCGACGCGAAAGACCGCGGCGCCATTCTCGCGAATGCGAAAGTAGTAGTCAGGAAGCTCCGCACCCATTTCACCCCCTGTCATCGATCACTGGCAACACCGACCTGCGCGGGCAACCATCCGCTGCACCGAAAATAATACCCCGATCCGCCGCGCTATGGCCTTGCGATCCAAGGTTAGCCCGAGGCTCCGCTGTTCGTCCAGCAGGGCATCGGGATCGTCCAGGCGAAGACAGGCCGGGAACCGGCCGTCCTTGCAGGCGCCCACCGCGAACCCAAGGCGCCCGTGGACTTCGGCCATGATGGCGAAATCGCGGGGTGGCAGGTTCGCGGTGCCGCTCTCTGTCACTTCAGACCTTTGCAGAAGGTCTGGATGCGGGTGCAGGCATCGACCAGCACCTCGTCCGAGGTGGCATAGCTGACGCGGAACGCCGGGCTCAGGCCAAAGGCCGCGCCGAACACCACGGCAACGCCGGTTTCTTCCAGCAGCGCATTGGCGAAGTCTTCGTCATTGGTGATCTTGATGCCGCTGGCAGAGGTCTTGCCGATGCAATCCGCGATGGTCGGATAGACATAGAACGCGCCTTCCGGCACGGGGCAGCGCACGCCCGGCGCCTCGTTCAGCATCTTCACCACCAGATCGCGGCGGCGCTGGAAGACAAGGCGGGATTCGTGGATATAGTCCTGCGGCCCGTTCAGCGCCTCGGTCGCGGCCCATTGGCTGATCGACGACGGGTTCGAGGTGGATTGCGACTGCACCTTGGCCATGGCCTTGATCAGCACCTCGGGACCCGCGGCATAGCCGATGCGCCAGCCGGTCATCGCATAGGCCTTGCTGACGCCGTTGCAGGTCAGCGTGCGGTCGTAAAGGCCGGGTTCGACCTGCGCCGGGGTGACGAATTCGAAATCGTCGAACACCAGATGTTCATACATGTCGTCGGTCATCACCCAGACATGCGGATGCTTCATCAGCACATCGGTCAGCGCCTTCAGTTCGGCCCGGGTATAGCCGGCGCCCGTCGGGTTCGAGGGGCTGTTGAAGATGAACCACTTGGTCTTGGGGGTGATCGCCGCCTCAAGCTGCTCGGGCGTCAGCTTGTAGCCGGTCTGCGCCGGGCATTCGACCGCAACGGGCGTGCCGCCAGCCAGATAGACCATGTCCGGGTAGCTGACCCAGTAGGGCGCGGGAATGATCACCTCATCCCCCGGGTTCAGCGTGGCCATCAGGGCATTATACAGGATCTGCTTGCCGCCCGTTCCGACCGTGACTTGCGAGGGTTTGTAGTCCAGCCCGTTCTCGCGCTTGAACTTGGCGCAGATCGCCGCCTTCAGCTGCGGGGTGCCGTCGACGTTGGTATACTTGGTCTTGCCTTCGTCGATCGCGCGCTTGGCCGCATCCTTGATGTTCTGCGGCGTGTCGAAATCGGGCTCGCCCGCCGACAGGGCGATGATGTCGCGCCCCTGTTCGGCCAGTTCACGGGCCTTGTTGGAAATCGCGATGGTCGGCGAGGGTTTGACGCGGGCAAGCGTGTCGGACAGGAAGGGCATGTCGGCCTCGGGGGTTTGAAACGGCAGGCGGGCCCGTCTTAGGGTGGGGGGCAAGGTCGTTCAAGCGATATCCGCCCGATGCGCCGAAACGCCTTGCGAATATGGCGCTGCGGCGCGAAAAGCGGCGTTGAAACGGTCAGGAGCAAACCCATGAGCGAAACCCCCGAAGCGCGACTGAAGCGGATGCGGATGCGGTCCTGGCGGCGCGGCACCAAGGAAATGGATCTGGTGATGGGCCCCTTTGCCGACGAGCGCCTTGCCAGCATGGATATCGCCGCGCTGGACGCCTATGACGCCTTGCTGGAAGAAAACGATCAGGACCTGATGAAGTGGGTTCTGGGCCAGTCCGAGGCGCCCGAGGTCCATGCCCCGCTGATCGCCGAACTGGCCGAATTTGCCCGCGCCCGGCTGGCCGGCGGCGTCTGACAGCATTTTCGCGGGAATTTACGCGATCTTGGGGAATTGCGCCGATTCTCTGGTGACACGATGGGTTGCCGGAGAACGACATGACCATTCAGACCAGACTGTCCGCGCCCGGCGCGCGGGGCCTGATGCCGGGCTATCTGGAAAACCTTGCCTTGCTGGAACGGCTGCACCGGCTGTTGCTGGATGTCATCAAGGATGAATTCGAACGCGTGACCTTGCTGGAGATCAATCCGGTTCAGGCGCTGCTGCTGTTCAACATCGGCGACAACGAGGTGACGGCGGGCGAGCTGAAATCACGCGGCTACTATCAGGGCTCGAACGTGAGCTACAACCTGAAGAAGCTGGTGGAACTGGGCTACATGCACCACCAGCGGTCGGAGATCGACCGCCGCTCGGTGCGGGTGCGGCTGACGGAAAAGGGCCGCAAGGTGCGCGCCCTGCTGGCCGAACTGTTCGCCCGCCAGGCCGAAGGTCTGATGGAGCGCAACCTGATCGACACTGAGGGGATGGAGGCGATGAACTCGGCCCTGCGGCGGATGGAACGCTACTGGACGGAACAGATCCGGTATATCTACTGACGTCGGGTTGCCGGTTTGCCAGAGGGCGCATGGGGCGGCACCGGCGGCCAAAGGGGGCCGTCTGCCCCCTTTGGAAACCCCCGAGGATATTTTCGGACAGATGAAGAGGCGGGCCGAAGGTTTGCAGCAGCGGTGACGGCGGTGCTTGCGGCAACTTGCCGGGATGTCGGCCCAATCGCTCCGGCGCCAGAGCCATGCAGCGGGTCCGCCTGCCGGCTCAGGCGCTCAGGCGCTCAGGCGCTCAGGCGCTCAGGCGCTCAGGCGCTCAGGCGCTCAGGCGCTCAGGCGACGCGCAGCACGATCTTGCCGATATGACCATTGCTTTCCAGGCGGGCATGGGCCTGAGCGGCCTTGTCCAGCGGGAACTCGCTGTCCATCACCGGCGCGATCTGGCCAGAGGCCAGCAGGGGCCAGACCTGACGTTCCAGTTCGGCAGCAATCCCCGCCTTCACCTCGACCGAACGGGGGCGCAGGGTGGATCCGGTGATCGTCAGGCGGCGGGTCATCACCTCGGCAAAGTTCAGCTCGACCTTGGGGCCGGTCAGAAAGGCGATCTGCACCAGCCGCCCGTCATCGGCCAGCGCCTTGATGTTGCGTGGCAGATAGCTGCCCCCGACCATGTCCAGGATCAGATCGGCGCCGCCTTCGGCCTTGAGCACCTCGACGAAATCCTCGGCGCGGTAGTTGATCGCCCGTTCGGCGCCCAGCTTCAGGCAGGCCTCGCATTTCACATCGGACCCGGCCGTCGTGAAGACCCGCGCGCCCAGGGCGTTCGCCAGCTGGATCGCCGTGGTCCCGATGCCCGACGTGCCACCATGAACCAGAAACCGCTCGCCCGCCTTCAGACGGCCACGCTGGACCACATTGGTCCAGACGGTGAAGAAGGTTTCGGGCAGGCAGGCCGCCTCGCGCAGCGCCATTCCGGCGGGAACCGGCAGCGCATGATCGGCCGGGCACAGCACATATTCCGCGTAACCACCGCCCGGCAGCAGCGCGCAAACCGCATCGCCCAGGCGCCAGCGGGTGACACCGGCCCCCATGGCGACGACATGGCCTGACGCCTCGAGCCCCGGCAAGGGCGAGGCGCCCGGCGGCGGGGCATAGTTGCCCGCGCGTTGCAGCGCGTCGGGCCGGTTGACCCCGGCAAAGGCCACGCGGATCAGGATCTCGCCATGTCCCGGCACCGGCAGCGGGCGGGTGGAGGGCACCAGAACCTCGGGCCCGCCGGGGGCCGAGATTTCGACCACGCGCATGGTCTCGGGCAGGTCGGTCATCATCTGGGTCATGCGGCAGGTCCGGTCTGGGGGGCTTTCACACAGGCCGCCATGCGGGCCTGAAGGGTCATCAGCGGCTTGGTCAGCGGGTTCTGCCGCAGCCTGGCCTTGGTTTCCTCAAACGCCATGACGCCCGCAATGCGGCGTTCGACGAAATCGCGGGTGGCCGAGGCATCGGGCGTCTCGTCCCCCAGCCAATACAGCACGGTGGCACCATAGATGCCCGACAGGATGGCGCGCTTGGAATACCAGTTCAGATCGTCGGACGTGTCGCCAAGCGCCGTCCAGATCGCATCGGACGTCTGCCAGATCGCACGCGCGCCCTCGGCCGCATGTTGCGGCAGGGCGAACAGGGCCGAGGCGCGGCGCACGACCTCGCGGTCGCCGGCCGCATCCAGCCGCAGCATGATCGCGTGAACCACCCGCTCGCGAAAGCGCATCCCGGCAAGGTCGGCCGCAGCCAGCCGGACACGCATTTCATCATCGCCCAACTGGTGCGCCGCCAGTGCCAGATCGACAGCCCCGCGCGGGCAATGCACCCGCGCCAGCGATTCGGCCACGCCCGCATCGGAACATGCGGCGCGGAAGGTCACATCGGACCAGCCGTCAAAGGGCACATGCGGCAGCGCCGCGCGGGCAAGTCTTTCGGTGATCTCGTGCATCATGGCCTCCTTTCACCAGTGGCAAAGGTAGACAACCCCGGCCCGGTTTGCTATAGCCCGCGCGCCTGCACATTCAGTGCAACTTCAACTTAGAAAGGTGGTGAAAACCACATGCAGGTCAGCGTTCGCGACAACAACGTCGATCAGGCCCTCCGGGCTCTGAAGAAAAAGCTCCAGCGCGAAGGCGTCTTCCGTGAAATGAAGCTCAAGCAGCATTTCGAGAAGCCGTCGGTCAAGAAAGCGCGCGAGAAAGCCGAAGCGATCCGCCGTGCGCGTAAGCTCGCGCGCAAGAAGGCGCAGCGCGAAGGCGCTCTCTGAGCGATTTCGAACGACTGGGCAGGGCAACCTGCCGATGGTGAACCCCCGGGGCCAGGCCCGCGGGGGTTTTTCATTGCGCGGATGCTGCGATGCGGCGGGATTTTTCGCTTTTCAACGGCAGAGTCATTCGTATAGTGCGGACCCATGACACGGGATGCACATATCGCCATCGCTTGCAGGGTTGCTGCCCTGCCCGGCCCCCGTGGCCTGCTTCTCCTTACGCGCCTCTGAGCGTGCCCTTGGGCGCGACCGCTCGGAGGTAGCCAGCGCCCAAGCCCAGGACAAGCAGAACAGCGAAGGATGATTCCGATGACCGATACCGCAACGCAAGACCGCGTGCTGATTTTCGACACCACCCTGCGTGATGGCGAACAATCGCCCGGCGCCACCATGACCCATGACGAAAAGCTGGAAATTGCCGGCCTGCTGGACGAGATGGGCGTCGACATCATTGAAGCCGGGTTCCCGATCGCTTCGGAAGGCGATTTTCAGGCGGTGTCCGAAATTGCCCGCGCCTCGCGCAATTCCACGATCTGCGGCCTGTCGCGCGCCAACGTCAAGGACATCGACCGCTGCTGGGAAGCGGTGCGCCACGCGAAATCGCCGCGCATCCACACGTTCATCGGCACCTCGCCGCTGCACCGGGCGATTCCGAACCTGTCGATGGACCAGATGGCCGATCTGATCCACCAGACCGTCACCCATGCGCGCAACCTGTGCGACAACGTGCAATGGTCGGCGATGGACGCGACGCGGACGGAACATGATTATCTGTGCCGGGTGGTCGAGATCGCGATCAAGGCCGGGGCCAGCACGATCAACATTCCCGATACGGTCGGCTATACCTATCCGTTCGAATCCGCCAACCTGATCCGCATGTTGCGCGAACGCGTGCCCGGGGCGGATACGGTGATCTTCTCGACCCATTGCCACAACGACCTGGGCATGGCGACGGCGAATTCGCTGGCGGCCGTCGAGGCTGGCGCGCGCCAGATCGAATGCACCATCAACGGTCTGGGCGAGCGCGCCGGCAATGCCGCGCTGGAGGAAGTGGTGATGGCGATGCGCGTGCGCAACGACATCCTGCCCTATCGCACCCAGATCGACACCACCAAGATCATGCACCTCAGCCGCCGGGTTTCGACCGTCTCGGGCTTTGTGGTGCAGCCGAACAAGGCCATCGTCGGCAAGAACGCGTTCCTGCACGAATCGGGCATCCATCAGGATGGCGTGCTGAAGAACGTCGAAACCTTTGAAATCATGAAGCCCGAGGATATCGGCCTGACGGCGAAGAACATCGCCATGGGCAAGCACTCGGGCCGCGCCGCCCTGCGGGCCAAGCTGAACGAGCTGGGCTATGATCTGGGCCAGAACCAGCTGAACGACGTGTTTGTCCGCTTCAAGGCGCTGGCCGACCGCAAGAAGGAAGTCTACGACGATGACCTGCTGGCGCTGGTCGCCGATCAGGCCGCGAATGCCGAGAACGATACCCTGCAACTCAAGCGCCTGCGGGTGATCTGCGGCACCGATGGTCCGCAAGAGGCCGAAATGACCCTGACGGTCGATGGCGTGGACAAGGTGATCGACGCCACCGGCGATGGTCCGGTCGATGCGGCCTTCAACTGCGTCAAGATGCTGTTCCCGCACAAGGCGCGGCTGCAGCTCTATCAGGTGCATGCCGTGACCGAGGGCACCGACGCTCAGGCCACCGTCACCGTCCGGCTGGAAGAGGACGGGCGCATCGTGACCGGCCAGTCGGCCGACACCGATACCATCGTCGCCAGCGTCAAGGCCTATATCAACGCGCTGAACCGTCTTGTCGTGCGCCGCGCCAAGACGGCGCCGGGCGAGGATGTGAAGACGATCAAGTATCACAGCTGATCGGCATCCCCAGATGCGACACGGCCCGCCAAGAACTGGCGGGCCGTTGTCATTCATGGGGGGCGGCGGCCCTATGCCCGCGCCAGACGCACGAAATGGCCCGGCTCGACCTCGACCAGTTCTGACGGAACCGGCGGTTTCGTCAGATCGGGCGCATTCAGCCCGTCATCGGCAAAGCGCCAGCCGGCGGGCGGTTCAGGCTGCGCCCCATCGGTCGGTTTGCGGCTGCGGCCAAGGATCACCTCGGGGTCGGGGATCGTTGCGATCAACCGGCGGCAATAGGGATGGATCGGATTGGCAAAGATCGCCTGCCATGGCCCGGATTCGACGATCTGGCCAAAGAACATCACCGCGACCCGGTCGCTCATATGTTCGACGACGCTCAGATCGTGGCTGATCATCAGATAGGACAGGCCGAACTGATCCTGCAAATCCAGCAACAGGTTGATGATCTGCGCCCGGATCGACACATCCAGCGCCGAAACCGGCTCGTCCAGCACGACGATCTCCGGCCCAAGGATCAGCGCCCGTGCAATGCCGATGCGCTGGCGTTGCCCGCCCGAGAATTCATGCGGGAACCGCCGCCCCTGTTCCGATGAGAGGCCGACGCTTTTCAGCAAGGCCTCGATCCGGTCGTCCACTTCGGACTTGGCCGTCACCCCATGCAGCCGCAGCGGGGCGGCCAGCGCGCCCCACACGGTCTGGCGCGGGTTCAGCGAGGCATAGGGGTCCTGGAACACGATCTGCGCCGCCTTGGCACGATCCATCCGCGCCGGGGCCTGAGGGCCGGAAAACGGCTGACCCCGAAAGCGGATGCTGCCCGAGGTCGGTTCCTGCAGCCCCATGACCGCCAGCGCAGTCGTGGACTTGCCGCAGCCGGATTCGCCCACCAGCGACAGGCATTCCCCCTTGTGCAAATCCAGCGACAGACCGTTGACCGCATGAAGGATCTTGCGACCCGCCCCCAGAAAGCCACCGCCCGAGACCGGGAACTGCACATGAAGATCGTCGATTTCCAGAATGGGCGCGCTCATTGGGTCACCTCCGGCCGCGGGGCGATGAATCGCGTCTGGGTCAGGACAGACCGATCCGGGATGATGCTGTCAATATCGACCAGCCGCGTCCGGCCATGTTCCAGCCGGCTGCCCAGCCGGGGCAGCGCACCCAGAAGACCCTTGGTGTAGGTATGCTGAGGGTTCAGGAACAGCTCGCGCGTCTCGTTTTCCTCGACCAGACAGCCGGAATACATGACGCCGACGCGCTGGCACATTTCCGCAATCACCCCAAGGTCATGCGAGATCAGCAGCACCGCCGTGCCGCGTTCGGCGCAGAGCTCGCGGATCAGCTTCAGCACCTCGGCCTGAACGGTGACGTCCAGCGCGGTGGTGGGCTCATCCGCGATCAGAAGGTCAGGGTTGCACGCAAGCGCCATGGCGATCATCACGCGCTGGCGCAGGCCCCCCGACATCTGGTGCGGATAGTTCGTTGCCCGCCGGTCCGGGTTGGGCACCCGCACCGAGGCCAGCGCCTCGATCGCCAGCTTGCCAGCCTCGTCCCAGCTTTTCCCCTGATGCAGCACATACATTTCCGCGATCTGGCGCCCGACGGTCGCCAGCGGGTTCAGCGCCGTCATCGGTTCCTGAAAGATCATGGCGATGCGGTCGCCGCGCAGCTTTCGCATCTCGCGCCGCCCCAGTTTCAGCAGATCGCGACCCTGGAACAGGATCTCGCCCCCCGTCACCTTCAGCGGCTTTTTCAAAAGCCCCATGGTGGCCAGCGAGGTGACGGATTTGCCCGACCCGGATTCCCCGACCAGCCCATAGGCTTCGCCGGGCATGATCTGAAAGGAAACCTCGCGCAGGATCGGGAATGACGACCGCCCATGCGGCACCGCCAGCGAAAGATTGCGGATGTCGAGAAGCGGGGCCGTCATAGCTTGCGCGTCCTCATATGGGGGTCAAGACTGTCGCGCAGCCCGTCGCCCAGCAGGTTGAAGCCCAGCACCGACAGGAAGATCGCAACACCGGGGAAAATCGCCGCCCAGGGGGCGACACGGATCATCTCGCGCGCGTCGGTCAGCATCGAGCCCCACGACGGGAACGGCGGCTGGATGCCAAGGCCCAGGAAGGACAGCGCCGCCTCGGACAGCACGGCGCCGCCCATGCCCAGCGTGGCCATCACCAGGATCGGCCCCATCATGTTGGGCAGGATCTGGGTGAACATGATGCGCAGGTCCGAATAGCCCAGCGTCTGTGCCGCCTGCACATAGCCCTGCGATTTCAGCGACAGGGTGGACGAGCGCGCGATCCGGCAAGTCCAGCTCCAGTTCGTCAGGCCAAGCGCGATCAGCAGCGACACAAGGCCCGGCCCCAGCACCGCCATGACGGCCAGCGCAAAGATCAGCGAGGGGATGGCCAGCATCACATTGGTCAGCCCGTTGACGAAATCGTCCCACCAGCCGCCCCAATAGCCGGCGGTCATGCCCAGCACGACCCCGATCACCGTGTTGATCAGCTGCGAGACGATCCCCACCGTCAGCGAGATCTGCGCGCCATAGAGGATGCGGCTATAGACATCGCGGCCCTGTGCATCGGTGCCGAACCAGAATTCGGTGTCAGGCGGCATTTCCGCGTTCATCAGGTTCGCGTCCAGCACCGGATCGAACGGCGCCAGCCAATGGGCGAACAGACCGCCAAAGACCACCAGCAGCGTCAGGAAGCCGCCAAGGAAAATGTTGAAACCCAGCTTCATTGCCGCTCACCCCTGCTTGATGCGCGGGTCGATCGCCGCATAGATCAGGTCCACCGCCGTGTTGATCACCAGAAACCACAGCACGATCACCAGAATGGTGCCCTGCACGACCGGGATGTCCCGGATCGCCACACTGTCCACCAGCAGCGAGCCGATACCCGGCCAGGCGAACAGTTTCTCGATCACCACGGCCTGCCCGATCAGGGATCCGAATTGCAGGCCAACGGTTGTCACGATCAGCACCAGCGCGTTGCGGGCGACGTGCCAGCGCACCACCTGCGGCTCGCTCATGCCCTTGGCATGGGCGGTGCGGATGAAATCGGCGTTCATCACGTCCAGCACCCCGGCCCGCGTGGTGCGGGCCAGCAGCGCAAGGGGCGTCACCCCCAGCGCCATCGCGGGCAGCACCAGGTTTCGGAAAGCCCCGTCGCCATAGCCGAAACTGGGCAACCAGTTCAGTTGCAGCGCGAACAGCATCATCATCAGAAGACCCAGCCAGAACTGCGGCAGCGACAGGCCGGACACCGCGCCGATCATCGTGACCGTATCCAGCACCGAGCCGGGGCGCATCGCGGCCATGAAGCCCAGCGGAACCCCGATCACGATGGCAAAGACCATCGCGGCAATGGCCAGCTTGAGGCTGGCCCAGATCCGGTCGTTGATCATGTCGATCACCGGCAGGCGCGTGCGGAAACTGGTGCCCAGATCGAACCGCGCCAGATCCCACATATAGGTGAAGAAGCGTTCATGCAGCGGCTTGTTCAACCCGAACTGTTCGTTCAGCTGCGCGATCAGCTTGGGGTCGGCATTGGTCTTGCCATCGGAAAACAGGCTGGCTGCGAAACTTCCGGGGACGACGCTGAAGATCACGAAGATCAGCAGGGCCACCACGATGACGGTCGGAATGATCTGAAAGATCCGGCGGATGGTAAAGCGAAGCATTCGGTCTTTCCGGTTGCAGCCCCATGGGACGCGCGGACCCGCCGGGTCCGCGCGCTGGCGAAGGGTGGCCGCGGGCCCTCACCCGCGGCCGTCCGGATCATTTACGCGACGCGGGGGCCGTGTCGTCAATCCAGACGTCTTCATAGGGCTGCAGCGCCAGCTCGGTCGCGTTCGGCACCAGACCATGCACCCAGGGCTGATAGGCCATGACGGCCTTGTTGTAGTTGAAGAACCAGACCGGCGCTTCTTCCTGGATGAAGTTGTTGGCCTGCTTGAGCAGTTCGGTCTGCTTGGCCGGATCCTTCTCGGCGCGGGCGGCCTCGTAGATCTTGTCATACTCGGGGTTCGAGTAGTTGGTGTAGTTGCAGGCCGACTGGGCCGTCTTGGACCAGAAGCAGCGCATCACCGTCAGCGGATCGGGGCCGGTCAGGTTCGACCAGATATAGGCCTGGAAGTTGCCCGAGGACACCGTGCCCCCCAGCGCCGCCGATTCGACCGGACGCGGCCGGACCGTGATGCCGACCTGTTTCAGCATCGGCAGGATCGCCTCGACGATCGGCACGCCCCAGCTTTCGTTGGGGGTGGCGGTCACTTCGAACTCGAACCCGTTCTCATAGCCGGCTTCCTTCAGCAGGGCCTTGGCCTTTTCCGGGTCATAGGGATAGGGCTTGGCGCTGTCGTCGAACGCCGGCGAGCCGACCGGCAGCCAGCCGACCGCGCGCACGGCCTTGTTCTTGACCAGCTTCTGGATGATCAGGTCCGAGTTGATCGCATAGTTGACGGCCTGACGGACGCGCTTGTCCTTGAACGCCTCGACCTGGGTCTGGCTGAAGCCGATGTTGCGGGTGAAGGTTTCCGCGACTTCAAGGATATGGTCCTTCAGCGCAGGATCGGCCTGGTATTCCGAATATTGCACCGGCCCCAGGATCGAGGCGTCGATTTCCTTGTTGCGGAAGGCCACGTCGCGGGCCGACCCTTCGGCCATGACGATGATGTTCACGCGGTCCAGGTAGGGCTTGCCTTCCTCGTAATACTTGTCGAACTTCTCGACCACGATCTGCGAGCCGGGGACATGTTCCTTGAACACGAAGGCGCCCAGACCGACCGGCTTGATCGCCTGCTGTGCCACATCGACGTTCGACGGATAGATCGAGGTGGTGGCCTCCATCAGGTTGTAGCCGGGGTTGCCGGCCGCCGACAGGGTAATGGCCAGCGTGTGATCGTCGATCTTCTTCAGGCCTTCGATCTCGGGCGCGGCGCCAGAGTTGTATTCGGCCATGCCCTTGATGATGTTCAGATAGCTGGCACCCGGCAGCGCGTTCGACCCAAGGCCGATGCGCTTGTAGCTGAAGATGATGTCATCTGCGGTGAACGGCTTGTCGTTGTGGAAGACCGCGTTCTTCTTCAGGTGATAGGTATAGGTCAGGCCGTCATCCGACACATCGACCGAATCCGCCAGTTCCAGCACCGGCTTGTTGCCGATCGAATCCCACGAATACAGGCTGCGGTGGATCGCAAAGGTCAGGAAGTGTTCCTGGATGTTCGGGCTGGCCTGCGTATCCAGCGTCGAGAAGCTGGAGCCATAGGGCGCAGTGAAATTGAAGGTGCCGCCGTGGCGCGGCTCTTGCGCCAGCGCGGCGCTGGCCACCCCAAGGCTGAGCATCGCGGCAAGTGAAAGGCTTTTCATCATATTCTTATACTCCCGTTGGTTTGGGCCTGCGGTTTTTCCGCAGGGCCCGGTGGTCTTGGCGTGCCGGGGCGGCCGGTCGGGCCGCCCCGGCAAGTCTTATCGCGCGTCATGCACCACGCGGCCGCCCAAAAGGGTCAGCACACAGCGGGTGCCTGTCTTGATCGTGTCCAGCGGCGCCTCAAGCAGGTCGTTGTCAAAGACGGCGATGTCGGCCCATTGGCCCGGCACCAGCCGGCCCTTGACCGTTTCGGCGCTTTGCGAATAGGCGCCAAATTCGGTATAGGCCTGCAAGGCTTCCTCGCGCGTCAGGCATTCGTTCGCGTCCATCACCGTGCCCCGCCAGGTCTGGCGCGTCACCATGGAATGGAAATCCGGGAACGGGTTGGGCGAACAGACCGGCGAATCCGACCCGGTCGAAGGCTTCATCCCCATGCGCATCCAGGTGCCGGCCGGATAGGACGACAAGGCGCGTTCTTCGTCCATCACGGCGATATAGCTGTCGCCGAAATCATGGATGAAGGCCTGCTGGCCCGCCGGATAGATGCCCGCCGCCTTCATGCGCGCATTGTGATCGGGCGCCAGAAAGCCGCAATGTTCGATCCGGTGGCGCCGGTCGGGGGCCGGCGTTTTCGCCAGCGCCTTTTCATAGGCGGTGATGATCTGTTCGATTGCCGCATCGCCGATGGCATGGCAGGCCATCTGATAGCCGCGGTCGTGGAAATCCTGCACCAGCGCCTCGACCTGATCGGTCGGCAACATCTGCACGCCCAGGTTGTCCGGCTCGTCCCGATAGGGCTTGCTGACCCAGGCGGTGCGCCCGCCGGCCGAGCCATCCAGGAACAGCTTGACCCCGCCGATGCGCAGCATGTCATCGCCCGCGCCGGTCACAAGGCCCATGGCGTGGCATTCGTCAACGATGGACCGGCCCGGATCGCCCATCAGCGTCAGCCAGACCCGCACCGGCAGGCGCCCGGTCAGCTTGGCGATCTCGTAGGCGCGGATTTCGCGCAGCCCGCCGATCTGGCCGACGGCCGCATCCATGCAGCTGGTGATGCCGAAGGACAGAAGATGCTGGCCGCCCGCCTCGATGGCATCGACCAGCTGATCCTCGGACAGGGCGGGGATCGCGCGGCGCACAAGGCCGATGGCGTTTTCGGCCAGCAGACCGTTCAGCCGGTTGCCGGTCATGCCGATCACGCTGCCCTCGGGCACCGGGGTCGCCTCGGTCACGCCGCCCAGCTCCAGCGCGCGGGAATTGGCGATGGCGATATGCCCGCAGGCCCGCGTCACCAGGACCGGATGGTCAGGGGCGACCGCATCCAGATCCGCGCGCGTCGGGTGAACGCCGGTATCCAGCTTGACCTGATCATAGCCGCGCGCCAGCACCCAGCCGCCTTTCGGCGTTTGTGCAACCCGCTCTGCGATGGCGGCCTTCATCGCGGCCAGGGTCGGCACCGCGTCGGGCGTGACATTGACCATGCCCATCACAAGGCCGGTCGACAGCAGGTGCAGGTGATTGTCGTTCAGCCCCGGACAGGCGAACCGGCCCTGAAGGTCGATGACCTGCGTGCCCGCCCCTTTCAGGGACAGGATATCGTCATCGCTGCCGCTGGCGATGATCTTGCCTTGCCAGATGGCAAGCGCCTGACAGACCCCATCGGCCCGGCCGCGCCAGATGCGACCGTTCAGCAAGATGCAGTCGGCTTCAATCTTGATGGACAAGAAGGTTCTCCCGAAAACAGTGAAGGTGCTGGCCCGACGTTGATCTGCCGACCGCAAGAGCCCTGCCCTTCCGTGCCTCAGGCGCGGCAACAGGTACGGCCGCGTTGGCGGCACGCATGGAACTGCGTTCGACCTGGATCATCCCTTCCCGTCCGTTGGACCCGAAAGCCTGTTTCCGGCTTTCTGTTGTTATGGGTGCAGCGTGGCGGGGGAATATCGCGATGGCCAATTCGCTTTTGACACGTCATTATGCCATTCTAACATAGCCGTGCGATTCCAGATGGTTGCAGCATGGCACATCAACAGATCCTGCGCAGCAGGGGGGGTGCAGGATGGAAATCAAATGGCTGGAAGATTTCGTCGCCCTGGCTGAACATTCCAGCTTTTCCCGCGCGGCCGAGGTGCGCAACGTCACGCAGCCCGCCTTCAGCCGCAGAATCAAGCAGTTGGAAACCTGGCTTGGCGCATCGCTGATCAGCCGCGCCACCATGCCCGCGGAACTCACGCCGGCGGGGCGCAGTTTCCTGCCGGTTGCCCAGGAAACCATCCGCACCTTCTATGCCGCGCGCGAGACCCTGCGCCCGATTGCCGAGGCCGGGCTGGTCCGCTTTGCCGCGCTGCATACGCTGACGCTGTCATTCTTTCCGCACTGGCTGCGGGCGCTGGAGGCCAGCGCCCCGGACCTGCGCACCTCGTTCATCCCCGACCGTGGCGGGCTTGAGGCGAACCTGTCCGCCCTGGTCGAGGGCGAGGCCGATTTCCTGCTGACCTACGCCCACAATCAGGTGCCGTTCCACCTGGAACAGACCCGGTTCGGCTTCATGACCATCGGGCATGATCGTCTGTTGCCCATGGTGGCGCCCGAGATCCGCATCGGCGGGGTCGTGCACCGGGGGGCGGGGCTGCTGGACCGGGCGGTGAACGGCAAGCTGACACTGCCCTATCTGAGCTACGGGTTCAGCTCGTTCTTCGGGGTGGCGCTGGGGCGGCTGTTTGCGACGCGCCCGCCCTTTCGCCGCCGGACCGTGCACGAAAATACCATCAGCGCCGGGCTGATGATGCTGACTCTGGCTGGAAACGGGCTGTGCTGGCTGCCCGAAAGCCTGGTCCAGGACGATATTGCCGCCGGGCGGCTGGTCCGGGCCACGATGGACGACAACTGGACCATGGACCTCGAGATCCGCCTGTATCGCCACCGCGAAAGCCAGAGCCGCCCGGTCGAGACGCTCTGGCAATCCGCCGCCGATGTGCTGGCCCGCGGGGCGATGTCTGGTGGCCGCGCGCCTAGCTATTCATGAAGCGCAGCGCGCGCTGGATTTCAAAGAACTCCACCGCGTCAAAGGCCACCGCCCTTGGCCCATGCTTGCGCGCGCCGGGATACCAGCTGGCCCGATAGGCGTCGATCGGGTTCACGAACTCGATCACCACCTCATAGCGATCCGACGTCGCAGGCAGCCGCCCCGACAGATCGCCGCGCAAGGCCGCCTCGACCCCTTCGCGGATCGCGGCGCGGGCGCGGGCCGGCGCCAGAGAGACCGTCGCAGGCCCGAACCCTTCCAGCGTTTCCACCGTGCCGATCCCCGGCACCATGGCGCGGGCATCGGCGCAGATCCCGGCATCCCCCGCGATCAGCGCCGAAGGCACCCCATAGCGCGCCGCGCACAGCGCATTGACCGTGAACTCCGAGGCCACCTCGCCGTTCAGCATCAGCCGCGAGATCCGCAGATTCGAAGTATGCGCCAGCGGGTTCGCCTCGGTTCCCGCCTTGGAATGATAGCCGGTATAGATCGCCGCCGCGAAATCGGGCGCCAGGCCGAACATCATGGAATCCGGATGGCCCGACCAGCTGCGGATCACCCGGCAATAGTCGGGCAGGCGGTCGATCATCAGGTTGCGCCCGCTTTCATGGGCGTCCTTCACCACCACCTCGGATGCCCCGGCGGCCCGTGCGCCTTCGCAGGCCGCGACGACCTCGGCGGTCATCAGGTCGCGAAACTGCGCATAATCGGGATGGTCGCGGTCGGCCTCGTTCCAGTTGGCAATTCCGGCAGTGCCTTCCATATCGGCAGAGATAAAGACCTTCATGTCGGCGCGTTCTCCTTCAGCCAGTCGGCCAGCGCGGGGTAAAGTCGGCCATTGCGGCCCAGGGTGGCGGGGGCGGCACACAGCGCGTTCAGCACCGCCTCTTGCGTCGCCTCGGCGGCGGCGCGAAAGGCAAGGTCGATGCGGCCATCGTCCAGCCGGGTGACGGGGGTAAAGGTCTTGGGCGCATGGGCCACCGGATCGGCGGTGGTAAAGCACAGGCAGAGATCGCCGCTGCCATGGCCCCAGAACGCCCCCAGCCGCGCCAGCCCCGCCCCGCCCCGCCGCGCGACGCGCTGCAATTGCCGGTCGCCCAGCGGCAGGTCGGTGGCCAGAACCACGATGACCGATCCCTTGTCACCTTCGGGCATGGATCGCGGATCCGGGCGCCGGCCATCGGGCAGCACCAGATCGCCCGCCGCCCCGAAATTCGCCAGCACCAGCGCACCCAGCGTGTAATCCTGCCCGCCGATCCCAATCAGCCGCGACGATGTGCCGATCCCCGCCTTGAACCCGAACGAGGTCATCCCCGTGCCGGCGCCGACCGCGCCTTGCGCCACCGGGCCGCCCCGCGCCGCATCCAGCGCGGCATGGGCATCGTCCGGCGTCACGGCCAGCGCCTGAATGTCGCTGATCCCGCCATCGTTGCATTCGCACACCACCGCGTTCACGGTCGAGGTCTTGCGCCCGATGTCAGGGTTTGCCGCGATCGCCCGGCGGATCAGCGCCTCGGTGCAGGCCGCAACGCCGAAGGTGTTGGTCAGCAGGATCGGCGTCTCCAGCGTGCCCAGCTCGGCCACCTGCATCAGCCCGGCCGATTTGCCAAAGCCGTTGATCACCTCGACCGCTGCGCGCACCTTCTGGCGGAAGGGATCGCCGTCATGGGGCAGGATCGCCGTGACCCCGGTGGCCAGAGCGCCGCCGTTCAGCGTCTGATGGCCAACGGCAACCCCCGGCACGTCGGTAATCGCATTCAGCGCGCCCGCAGGCAGTCCGCCGATCACAAGCCCAAGTTCCCGCGCGGTCGCCATGACGTCCCCTTTCCTGATCCCCGGCAAACTGACCGCGCCGCAGGGCGCTGGCCAATACCCTTTGCGCAACGGGCCATGCCGGAACCGCATGACCCCGGCTCAGGCGGTCCGCCGATAGTCCAGCCCCCGCGCCAGCCAGCAGCCCAGCCGCGCGCCCGCCACCCGGCCCGCCCCGTCGCGGCGGATCTGCAAGGTCCAGTCCCCCGGTGCCGGCGCATCCATCGACCGGCGCGTCGAGACAATCCACAGGTCAGGACCGACAGGCATGGCCAGCTCGGCCGGTCCCTGCCCCAACATGCCATCGAACCAGACGGCGACCGCAGGGCCGTTCGCTTCGATCACCATCTCGGCGCCCAGCTCGTCCGAGGCATAGCGTCCCGCGATCTCGGCCCCATCCGCCACATCGACCGGGGCAACGGGCTCCAGCATCGTCACCAGATTTTCCAGCGGCCGCCGCATCAGCAGCCGATCGCCCTGCCGCTCGAGTGTCACATGCGCCGACCCAAGCCGCCCCGGCGCCAGCTGCCGCAGCTCTTCGGGCGAGGTGCCAAAGCGCATCACGACACTGGCCGCGCCAGGCTCCAGCCGCGCGGTCAGGCCGGTCTCGGGGCAGATCCAGCGCCCCTGCCAGCCGGGTTCCAACGCCAGCGGCGCCGGATCGGTCCAGCCCAGCGCGGCCTTGGCCAACATCTGGGCCGCCCCCTGGGCGTCTGCCTGGTGGTTGAACATCACCACCACCGACAGCCGCTGTTCGGCGCAATACATCCGATAGGACCGGAAGCCCCGCAGCGCCCCGCCGTGGCCAGTGAACCGCTGCCCCGCCACCGTCGAATGCGACAGGCCAGAGCTGTAGCTTGCCGGCGTTCCATCGCGGAACACCTGCGGCTCGGCCAGCCGGGAATAGATCGCCTCCGGGGTGTCGCGGCCGGCATCCACCCACCGCTCATAGGCCAGCATGTCGTCCAGCGAGGCCGCCATTCCAGCATCGCCCATCCACCAGATCCCGTTGTCGGCCGGCACGAACCCGGTAAGGATGTTCCCCTCATACCCCACGACCTCATCGGCAGGGTGGCGGGTATCGGCGGCCAGAACCGCCGTTTCCATCCCGGCGGGCTGCCAGATGTGGCGGGCGTAAAGGCTGGCCATATCCTCGCCCGTCGCCTGCTCCAGCAGGTCTGCCAGAATGCGGAAGTTGCCGTTGCTATAGGAATAGCGGGTGCCCGGCGCGAAATGCCCGGTCCGATAGCGCGCGATCAGCGGCGCCGCATCGGCGCGGCCAAAGGTCTGTTCGGCCCGCGCCCCCTGCAAGACGGTCAGCGCCCAATAGTCGCGCAGCCCCGACTGGTTGTTGCACAAGTCCCGCACGGTCGGCAGCGCGCCCTGAAACCGCGGCATCAGCGCAGGCAAGCCGCCGTCCAGCGCCTCGGGCGCGCCGACCGCGCCCAGCACGGCGGCACAGGTGAACTGCTTGGTGATCGAACAGACCGGCAGCCGCGTTGCGCGCGTCATGGCCTTGCGGCGCCCCAGATCGGCATGGCCCCAGGCCGTCGCCGCCACGACCTGCCCCTCGTGCAGAACGCCGGCAACCCCGCCCGGCCCCCGGAACCGTCCCGGCAGCGCCGCCATCACCGCCTCGACCGCCGCAACATCCACCATTCTGTTCCCCATCCACCAGATCGCGCGCAGGTTGACCAAGACCCCCGGCAATGTCCAGCACCCGCCCGCGCCCGTTCATCTGTCCGAAAATATCCCGGGGAAAGGGGCGCGGCACGCGACCCTTGGGGCAGCGCCCCCCCTGCCCGCGGCCGCCGCGAAAGCTTCGCTTGCCAAGCCCTGCGCCACCCTGTTTGATCGCGCCACGGCCAGGGCCAGGGGGACAGGATGACCGAAACACGGCGGCGGATCTGGGGATGGTGGTTCTTTGACTGGGCCAGCCAGCCCTACAACACCCTGCTCCTGACCTTCATCTTCGGCCCCTATGTGGTCAAGGTCATGGGCGACGGCTCTGCCGCCCAGACCGTCTGGGGCTATGGCGTCGGCGCGGCCGGCGTGCTGATCGCCCTTGCCTCGCCGCTGCTGGGCGCCATCGCCGACAGGGCGGGGCGGCGCATGGCCTTCATCTGGCTGTTCTCGCTGATGTATTTCGTCGGGGCCTGGGGCCTGTGGTGGGCCGCGCCGCAGGACTTCAACGTCTGGCTGGTCATGCTGTCCTTCTGCATCGGCCTCATTGGCATGGAATTCGCGACCACCTTCACCAACGCCATGATGCCCGACCTTGCCCCGCCCGAGGACCTGGGCCGCATCTCCGGCTCGGGCTGGGCCTTTGGCTATGTCGGGGGCGTTCTGGCGCTGGCCATCATGCTGCTGTTCTTCGCCGAAGGCGAGACCTCGGGCCGCACGCTGATCGGCCTTGAGCCGCTCTTCGGCCTCGACCCCACCACGCGCGAGGGCACGCGCTTTGTCGGGCCCTTCACCGCCATCTGGTTCGCGGTGTTCATGATCCCGTTCTTCCTGTGGGTGCGCGAACCCAAACGCCCCGGCATCGGCATTGTGGCCGCCGCGCGCGGGGCGTTTCCCGAAACCGTTGCCACCATCCGCGACCTGCCGAAACATCGCAGCCTACTGGCCTATCTGGTATCCTCGACCTTCTACCGCGATGCGCTGAACGGCATGTACACCTTTGGCGGCATCTACGCCGCAGGGGTCCTGGGCTGGGAGGTGACCGAGGTGGGGGTCTTCGGCATCCTGGCCGCGATCACCGGGGCGATCTTCGCCTGGTTGGGCGGCAAGGCCGACAGCCGCCTTGGGCCCAAGCCGGTCATCTTCGCCTCGGTCGTGCTGCTGGCGCTGGTCTGCCTTGGCATCGTCTATGTCGGGCGCGAGGCAGTGTTCGGCCTTGCCGTCGGCCCCGAAAGCGCCTTGCCCGACATCGCCTTCTATGTCCTTGGTTGCCTGATCGGCGCGGGCGGCGGCGTGCTGCAATCGGCCAGCCGCACCATGATGGTACGCCAGGCCGACCCCAGCCGCATGACCGAGGCGTTCGGGCTTTACGCCCTGTCCGGCAAGGCCATGTCCTGGATCGCGCCGCTGTCGATCGCCGTCACCACCCAGATCACGGGCAGCCAGCAGCTGGGCATCATTCCGCTCATCGTGCTTTTTGTCATCGGCCTGTCTCTGCTAGTCTTCGTCAAACCCAACGGAGACAAAGACACATGGTCCGCACCCTCCTCCTGATCGCGGCCCTTCTGGCCCCCGGCACCGCGCTGGCCGAGGCCAAGGCCAACCAGCTGTTCGGCGCGATGAAGACAGCCAGCCGGCACCAGCCGGCCGCCATCGGCAGCTATGCCAAGGGCTGCGCGGCCGGTCTGGTGCAGCTGCCGGAAACCGGCCCGACCTGGCAGGCGATGCGCCTGTCGCGCAACCGCAACTGGGGCCACCCCGAGATGATCCGCTTCCTGCAAGATCTCTCGGCCGAAGCCACCCGCAACGGCTGGCGCGGCCTTTACATCGGCGACATCAGCCAGCCGCGCGGCGGGCCGATGACCTCAGGCCATGCCAGCCACCAGATCGGGCTGGATGCCGATATCTGGATGCTGCCGGCCACCCGTCTGAACCTTTCTCGGGCCGAGCGTGAAAAGATCAGTTCGATCCCCGTGCGCAGCGCCGACCAGCGCAGCGTGACCAGCCATTGGTCCGCTGCGCATCAGGCCATCATGCGCGCCGCAGCCCTGGACGATCGGGTCGATCGCATCTTCGTCGCCGCCGCCGTCAAGATCGAGATGTGCAAGACCGCGACCAGCACCGATACGAGATGGCTCCAGAAAATCCGCCCGATCTATGGCCATGACACGCATTTCCACGTCCGGCTGAAATGCCCCGCCGGATCGGCAGGCTGCGAGACGCAAAGCCCCACGGTTGCGCAACTGTCCAAGGGCGGCAACGGCTGCGACGACACGCTGATGTGGTGGGTAACGGAGTATCTCAACCCGCCCAAGGCCGACCCGAAAAAGAAAAAAGACCCGCAACCTCGCCCGCGCGGCCCGCGCGACTACACCATGGCCGACCTTCCGGCCCAATGCGCCACGGTGCTGTCCTCGCAATGATGGCGGCCGCGCGCTCCGGCGGGCCGCAAGACGCCACCCGCCGGACCGCCCGATCCACGCTGACGGACCCACGGACCGCGCGGGCATCATCTTGCCCCAAATACCCATACCCGGCCTGCCACCCGCGCCGCGGCCTGCCCTTTCACCTTTCCACAAATACCCGTTCAACGCCCGCCACCCCGCGATGCCCGCAGGATGGCAAAGGCGCGGCAAGACCTCAGGGCCGGGGCACCAGCGGCGGCGCCAGATCGGCCGGCAGCGGACAGGTATAGGGCGTCACCGCCAGCCTTTGCGCATGTTCCGCCTTGGCCTCGGCCAAGAGCCCCGCATCCGCCAGCAGCTTTTGCGCCAGCCGGCCCATCGCCTTGGCGGCATGGGTCATGCCCTTGTGCGCCATGCCCGACTTGCCCTGCGCCGTCAGCTGCCAGCTGTGGAACGGCGTGCCGATGGCGCAGGTCGCGACCAGAACCTCGGTCGTCGGCACCTTCCAGGTCACGTCCCCCACATCGGTCGAGCCGATCATCACCTCGCCACCCGGACGCATCGGCACCACCCAGTCGCACAGCGGAACCTCCATCTGCGGCATCTGCCCGACGGCGCGCCATTCGCTGGCAATATCGCTCTCGCTCAGGGTCGCGCGGATCCGCTGGGCATAGGCGCGGTCCTCGTCGTCAAAGGGAACCCCGCCGATCTCGTCCAGCACACTCTGCATGGCACGGTCGAGCGTCAGGTTTTCCAGATGGTTCGACACCGCCGAGAAAATCTTTGCCTCGACCTTGGTCTCGGTCATCAGCGCGGCACCTTCGGCGACCTTCTTCACCCGCTCGACCAAGGACAGCATCTCGGCCAGCTTCAGCGCCCGGATCGAATAGCGCACCTTGGCGCGGGCCTGCACCACGTTCGGAGCGGTGCCGCCGGTTTCCAGATAGGCATAGTGGATCCGCGCATCCTGCGGCGCATGTTCGCGCAGGTAGTTCACGCCCACCGACATCAGTTCCACCGCATCCAGCGCCGACCGGCCCAGATGCGGCGTCGCGGCAGCATGGGCGGCCCGGCCGGTAAAGGTGAAATCCATCCGCGTGTTGGCCAGCGCCAGCGGATCATCCACCCGCGTCATGCAGCTGGGGTGCCAGGTCACCGCCGCATCCACATCGTCGAACGCCCCGTCGCGCACCATGAAGGCCTTGGCCGCCCCGCCCTCTTCTGCCGGGCAGCCATAATAGCGCACGCGGCCCGGCGTGCCGGTTTCCTCCAGCCAGTCCTTGACGGCACAAGCCGCCAGCAGCGCGGCCGAGCCCAGCAGGTTGTGCCCGCAGCCATGCCCGTTGCCGCCGGCCTCGACCTCCTTGCGATAGTCGAGACCTGCCTCCTGGCTCAGCCCCGGCAGGGCATCGTATTCGCCCAGAATCGCGATGACCGGCCCGCCCGAGCCCGCCTCGCCCATCACGGCGGTCGGAATGCCCACGACGTTCTCGGTCACACGGAACCCCTTGGCCTTCAGCATCGCGGTATGTTCGGCGCAGGACTTGAATTCGCCATACAGCAACTCGGGCATGCCCCAGACCCGGTCGGCCAGCCCGATCAGATCTTCCTTGTGAGCCTCGACAAGCGAGGGAATTTCGGACGTGTTCTGCATGATGTTCTCCGTTCGGCGGCAGACTGGGCGGCTCCCCGACCTGAATGAACCGCGCGCGAACGGGAATGTCCATGGCCCGCCTGCACGGCTTGCCCTGCAACGCCCCTGCGGCTAGGAAGAGCTGATTGCAAGGGAGGCCGCGATGGCGATTGACGACCCCCGGACGCTTGTGTCCACGGACTGGCTCGAGGCGCATCTGAAGGACCCCGACCTGCGGGTCATAGATGCGTCATGGTATCTGCCCGCCATGAACCGCAACGGCAAGGCGGAATACGACGCCAGCCACATCCCCGGCGCGCGCTATTTCGACATCGACGAGATCGCCGATACCCGCAGCCCGCTGCCCCACATGGCCCCCCCGGCCGAGAAATTCATCAGCCGGATGCGCGCCATGGGCATCGGCGACGGGCATCAGGTGGTCGTCTATGACGGCATGGGCATCTTCTCGGCCCCGCGCGTCTGGTGGACCTTCAAGCTGATGGGCAAGGCCGATGTGGCCGTGCTGGACGGCGGCTTCCCCAAATGGCTCGCCGAGGGCCGCCCGGTCGAGGACATGCCCCCGATCATGCGCGATCGCCACATCACCGTCTCGCGCCAGGCCGGCCTGGTCAAGGATGTGACCCAGGTCGCCCAGGCCTCGAAACTTGGCAGCCATGCGATCATCGACGCCCGCAGCCCCGGCCGCTTTGCCGGGACCGAGGCAGAGCCGCGCGCCGGCCTGCGCAGCGGCCATATCCCGGGCTCGCGCAATGTGCCGTGGCAACAGGTGCTGTCCGCCGATTGCACGATGAAATCGCCCGAGGAACTGCGCAGCGTCTTTGACGCCGCCGGGGTCGACCTGACCAAGCCCGTCATCACCACCTGCGGATCGGGCGTCTCGGCCGCAATTCTCAGCCTTGCGCTGGAACGGATGGGCCAGCGCAACCATGCGCTCTATGACGGGTCCTGGACCGAATGGGGCATGTACGACGACCTGCCGGTCGAAAAGGGATAAGGCACCATGCTCGAACGTCTCCAGCCGCAGCCCGAGGACAAGATCATCCAGCTGATGGCGCTGTTCCGTGACGATCCGCGCCCGGTCAAGGTGGATCTGGGCGTCGGCGTCTACAAGGATGCCACCGGCCATACCCCGATCATGCGCGCCGTGCGCGCGGCGGGCAAACGGCTGTGGGACGCCGAGACGACCAAGACCTATGTCGCCCTTGCGGGCGATCCCGGGTTTCATGCGGCCATGGCGGGGCTGGTGCTGGGCGATGCGGTGCCTGCGTCGCGGCTGGCGGCAGCAGCCGCCCCCGGCGGCACCGGCGCGCTGCGCATCGCCTTCGATCTGATCCACAAGACCGCCCCCGGCGCAAGCGTCTGGATGTCGGATCCCACCTGGCCGAACCACCCGGCCATCGTCGCGGATCTGGGCCTCAAGCCGGCCAGCTACCGCTATTTCGACAACGCGACCGGCGGCGTGGACTTTGCCGGAATGCTGGCCGATATCGCCGCGATTCCCGATGGCGACGTGCTGCTGCTGCACGGCTGCTGCCACAACCCGACCGGCGCCAACCTTACCCCGGCCCAGTGGGACCAGCTGGCCGAGGCGCTGGCAGGCCGCAAGCTGACCGTGCTGATCGACATCGCCTATCAGGGCTTCGGCGACGGGCTCGAGGATGACGCCTACGGAACCCGCCTTCTGGCACGCCGCCTGCCCGAGCTGCTGATCGCCGCCTCCTGCTCAAAGAACTTCGGTGTCTACCGCGAGCGGGTGGGCGTGCTGCTGGCCGTGGTGCCCGAAGGCGCCGACCGCGCCACGGTGCAGGCCAATCTCGCCATGCTGAACCGGCTGAACTATTCCTTCCCGCCCGATCACGGCGCGCGGCTGGTGCAGACCGTGCTGGGCAGCCCCGATCTGACCGCCGACTGGAAAGCCGAACTCGAAGAGATCCGCCTCTCCATGCTCGGCCTGCGCCAGCAACTGGCGGACGAACTGCGCCGGCTGACCAACTCGGACCGCTTCGATTTCATTGCCCGCCATCGCGGCATGTTCTCGCGCCTTGGCCTGTCACCGGATCAGGTGGCCCGCCTGCGCGCCGATCACGCGAT
This sequence comes from Gemmobacter nectariphilus DSM 15620, assembly GCF_000429765.1. Classification (GTDB taxonomy): domain Bacteria; phylum Pseudomonadota; class Alphaproteobacteria; order Rhodobacterales; family Rhodobacteraceae; genus Wagnerdoeblera; species Wagnerdoeblera nectariphila. The sequence goes on from NZ_AUCM01000011.1 coordinate 66,592, forward strand.
CTACATGGTGGGTGACAGCCGGATCAATATTGCAGGGCTGAACAAGGACAGCGTTCCGCTTCTCGCCCGTGCCATCGCGGCGGTGATCTGAGCCGGGCAGCGGGGGCCAGCCCCCGCACCCCCGCCAAGGAGGGCAGTCTGCCCTCCTTGGAACCACCCGAGGATATTTCCTTCAAGGCGAAATGGCGCAGGCACGATCAGCCATCAGACCAGTGCCGAACCCGTCTTCCCCGACCACGCCCTCCATTTTGCCTTTTTCCAAATACCCCCGCCGGAGGCACGCCGCGCGGAACGCGCGGCGCCCGGCCCAAAGGGAGAAGCCGGGCTGGCCCGGCGTCCGACCTGCGGGAGAGCGCGGTCAGCCTTGCTTGAGCAGGCGCTGTTTCTGGCGGTTCCAGTCGCGCTTGGCCTCGGTGTCGCGCTTGTCGGCGACCTTCTTGCCCTTGGCCACGCCAAGTGCCAGTTTCACGATGCCGCGGTCGTTGAAGTACATCCGCAGCGGCACGATGGTCATTCCTTCGCGCCCGACGGCCTGCCACAGCCGCGACAACTCGCGCTTGGACACCAACAGCTTGCGCCGGCGCCGTTCCTCGTGCCCGAAGACGCCGGCCTGTTGCAGCGAGGCAATATAGCCGTTGATCAGCCACAGCTCGCCGCCTTCGACCGAGGCATAGCTTTCGGCGATGTTCGATTGCCCGGTGCGCAGCGCCTTGACCTCGGACCCGGTCAGCACGATGCCGGCCTCGATCTCGCTTTCGATGAAGTAATCGAAGCGGGCGCGGCGGTTCTCGGCAATCAGCTTGCTGTTGGGATCGTGTTTCTTCTGCATGACCGCTCCGAGATAGGCGAGCCATGCCCGCAAGTCCAGTGGCGCGCTTGTGCCGGGCCAATGCTGGTGCAAAGCTGCAAGCGTCAAGTGCAAGGGAGAACACCCATGGCCGTGGTCGCCGATCTGGATACGCTGGTGCGCGATGGCGTTCTGACGCCGGGGCAGGCCGACACCATCCGCGCGCGCTCGCGGGCGGCGATGATCACGCTGGCGGTCAATGTGCTGCTGGCCGGGGGCGTTCTGGCCGCCGCGGCCGGTCTGGTGGTTCTGCTGGCCGATACCGTGACGGTGGCCGGGGTCGGGCTGGCGCTGCTGGCCATCGGCGTGATCGTTCTGGCGTCCCTGGCGGCCACTTTGCGCATCTTTGGTCATGCCGCCGCGCTGATCGGTGCCGGAATGCTGATCGGCGGCGGCGTCACCGAAGCGCTGACCCGGCTGGAGCCTTCGGGCGCCGGGCTGGTCTTTCTGATGGCCGGGGCGGTTCTGGCACTGGTCGCCCTGGCCGCGCATCAGACCAGCCCCTCGGCCTTGCGCTTTGTCACCGGATTTCTGATCGTCGCCGGGGTCGGGCTGCATCTGGCCGGGCTTTATCTGCTGGGGCAAGCCCATGAGATCAGCGGCGCTCCCGTCATGCTGCTGAACCTTTACGCCGCGCTGCTGGTGGCCGGGGTGGGCTGGCTGGTGGATGTGCGGGCCCTGACGGCGCTGGCGATCGTGCCTTTTGCCCAGGCGCTGGACACTGGCACGTTCTATTTTCACGCTGCCTATGTGTTCTATTCGCCCGAACCCACGCTGAGCATTTTGCAAATGGCGGCCGCCATCGCGCTGTGCCTGTGGATCATGGCAAGGCGGCCCGAGCGGGACGAGCGCCACGCCGGCATGTTTGCCATCATGGCCTTCATCGTGGCGAACCTGTGCTTTCTGGTCGGCTCGCTCTGGGGTGATACGGTGGGCGAAAGTTTCGCAATGACGGCGCTGCGCGCGCAGCACCCGAACGACTGGGAGGCCGTCTGGGCCGGCCGCACCGCGTTCCACGACCATGCGCTGCATATTCCCGAAGGGGTCTTTTCGCTGGTCTGGGCCGCGTTGCTGGCTGCCTGCGCGATCTGGGCCGCACATACCTTGCGGCGCGGGCTGTTCAACGCGGCTGTCACCTTCGGGGCGATCCACGCCTATACCCAGGCGTTCGAGAGCTTTGGCGATCAGCCGCTGACCTGGGTGATCGGCGGGCTGGCGGCCATTCCTTTGGCCTGGGGGGTCTGGCGGCTGAATCAGCAGTTCGGCTGATCAGCCGCCCGTGCCGCGCAAAAGGGCCGTCACCGACACCGTCTTGCCCGGCGCCTGCCGGGCGCGATAGATCGCAACGCCCTCGACCACCCGCATGATATAGGTGCGGGTTTCGGTAAAGGGCACCATTTCCACCCAGTCCACCACGTCGACCGAAGCCTGCCGGGGGTCGCCGAATTCGGTCACCCAGGCGCGCGGCCGCCCTGGCCCCGCATTATAGCCCGCCGCCCGCAGCGCGATCGAGGGACCGAATTCCTCGGCCAGATGCGCCAGATAGGCCGAGCCCAGCGTCGCATTATAGGCCGGATCGGTGGTCAGCGACCCGGGCCGGTGCGGCAGGCCCAGCTTTTGCGCCATCAGCTTCGCCGTGCCCGGCATCAGCTGCATCAGCCCCAGCGCGCCGGCGGGCGAGACCGCCTCGGGCAACAGCTCGCTTTCGCGCCGCGCAATGGCCAAGGCCAGCGGCCGTTCCACCGCCAGCCCATCGGGCAACAGCGAGCGGTCAGGATCGGGGTAATAGATACCCGGCAGGATGATCCCGCGCGCAGCCGCCTGTTTGCCGATCAGCACCGCCAGATGCGCATCACCCTTGTCCAGTGCAAAGGCCCCCATGGCGGCCAGCCCCGCCGCATCCTGCCCTTCGGCCAGGTGCAGCAGGAACCGCCGCGCCAGCGCCGCATCGCCTGCCTTGTAAAGCAGCAGCGCCGCCTCGGTGACCGAGGCGTTCAGGAACGCCCCCTTGCGCCAGTCAGGTGCAGCCGGGGGCGAGACCAACGCCGCATCCAGCGGTTGCCCCAGTGCCTCGGCAGCCAGAAGCCCGTAATAGGCAGTCTGGTGCCGCGCCGCGCGGGCATAGGCGGCCTGCGATTCGTCCGTGCGGCCCAGGGCCTCCAGCGCGCGCGCCTGCCAATATTCGGACCGCGAGACCGAGATCGGCGTCGACACGATGTCACCCAGCGCCTGGAAATGCCGCAGGGCTGCGGCCGGATCCTTGTTGAACCGCAGCGCGATGAAGCCGGCCAGAAACTCCAGCTCTGCCCGGTCGCCACCGGCTTGCAGGTGGTGACTGGCGGCCACCAGTTCGGCCAGCTTGGGGTTGTCTTGGCGCAACAGGGCGCGGGCCAGGGTGGCGCGCCGGCCGGCCCAGGCCTCGGGCCGCCCCAGCAGTTCGGCCGAGCGCGAGCGTTCCATCAAGATCGCCGCCGCGCCTTCGGTCCGGCCCTTGCGGGCGCGCCATTCGAACCGGGCATGGGCAAGCCCTGCATCGGACTGCAGGGATTGGGGAACCAGCTCGATCAGCCGGTCCACCCCGTCGCGGTCCTCGCGCAGGGCCATGCGGGCCTCGGCCAGCCTCTGCCAGCCCGTATCCACCAGCGGCATCAGGCGCCGCGCCTCGGTGAAGCGGCCATCCCACAGCAGGTTGTCCATCCGCGCCTGATGCGCCTTCAGGTCCAGCGCCTTGCCCGCCTCGGCCAGCAGGGCGGCCTGTTCGGCATCGTCGAGGCGCAGGCTGACCCACAGGCGGCGCAGCATGGCATCGGCCTGATCGCCCTTGTCGCTGGCGCGCAGCGCGCGGGCCAGGGCCGCCGCACCATCCGCCGTTGCCGGATCGCGGGTGCCGAACCAGTCGATCACCCGCCCCGGCGTGGTCGAGCGAGCGACCGCGACCTCGCCCTTGGCCTGCAACAGCGGTAGCCCCGGCCAGTCGGGCCGGCGCTTGAGGAACGATTCGTAATCGCCCAGAAACCCCTCGCCCTCGCGCAGGCGCTGCCATTCGACCAGATCGGCCGCCACGGGCCCCAGGGGCGCCGCCGTGCTGGCCGCCGCTGCCCAATCCTTGCGCCCTGCCAGATCCAGCGCAGCGCGCAACGGATCGGTCTGCGCCAAGGCAGGCGACAGCGACAGCATGGCAGACAGGGCAAGGGCGGGCAGAACGGTCAGGGCGCGCATCATGGCGCCATTTTCCCCGGCCCGCACGGCAACCGCAACACACAAACCCGCCAGCCCCCCGCTTGGCAACGCCCCGTTGCGCGGCTAGGAAGGGCGCGTTCCAACCTCGGGCGATTCAGGCCCCATTCTCAAGGAGAGCGTGCCATGATCAAAGGCTCCATGCCTGCACTGGTGACGCCGTTCAAGAACGGCGAACTGGATCTGGATACGCTGAAGAAACTTGTCGAATGGCACATCGAGCAAGGCTCGACCGGCCTAGTTCCGGTGGGGACCACGGGCGAAAGCCCGACGCTGAGCCACGAAGAACACGAGACCGTCATCGAAACCGTGGTTCAGGCCGCCGCCGGCCGCGTGCCGGTGATCGCCGGTGCCGGGTCGAACAACACGGTCGAAGGCATCCGCCTGATCCGCTTTGCCGAAAAGGCCGGCGCCGATGCCGCGCTGGTGGTGACGCCCTATTACAACAAGCCGACCCAGGCCGGGCTGATCGCGCATTTCACCGCGATGCACGATGCCTGCAACCTGCCGATCGTGATCTACAACATCCCGCCGCGGTCGGTCATCGACATGACCCCGGCAACCATGGGCGAGCTGGCGAAACTGCCGCGCATCATCGGCGTCAAGGATGCCACCGGCAAGCTGGAACGTGTCAGCCAGCAGCGCATCACCTGCGGCCCCGACTTCATCCAGCTGTCGGGCGAAGATGCGACGGCGCTTGGCTTCAACGCCCATGGCGGCGTCGGCTGCATCTCGGTCACTGCGAACGTTGCGCCGAAACTGTGCGCCGAATTCCAGCAGGCCACCCTGCGGGGCGATTACAAGACCGCGCTGGACTATCAGGACCGCCTGATGCCGCTGCACGAGGCGATCTTCATCGAGCCGGGCCTGGTCGGCGCGAAATATGCGCTGTCGGTTCTGGGCCTGTGTTCCGACGAGGTGCGCCTGCCGCTGGTCGGCCTGACCGAGGGCACCAAGGACCGGATCAAGGCCGCGATGCGCCACGCCGGGCTGATCTGACAGCAGGATACGAAAAGGGGCGCCAGCGGCGCCCCTTTCCACCTCAGAACCGGAGGTTCACACCCAGCTTGACCTTCTGGGTTTCCACCTTGGACCCGCCAAAGGCCGCGACCTTGCCAAAGTCGGAATAGTTGTATTCGGCATAGCCGCTCAAACGGTCGTTGAACTTGCGCTCGACGCCCAGGCCCAGGGTGTAGCCATCCAGGTTGGCGCTGGTCGCCCCCGACTGGCCATCGGCCCAGGTATAACCGGCCAGCGCATAGGGCAGCCAGGGCCCGGCATCATACCCCAGACGGCCATAGACAGTCCCGGCCTTGCCAACCTCTGCAGCCGCGCCGGCGCCATTGCTGCCCTTGAGCTTGCCAAAGTCGTATTCGGCGCCCAGACCATACACGGTGCGCCCGGCCTGCCAGTCATAGCCGCCGCGCAGCGCACCACTTGCCCCCGAGGGATCGTCGACAAAGCCCGAGATCGGGTTCTTGCCCCAGTTCAGGTTGGCGCCGACATAGCCGCCTTGCCAGTTGCCAAAGCTCAACTGCGGTGCGGGCTGTTCGACCGGCGCCAGAACGGGTTCGGGCGCGGCTTGCACGGGGCCTCCAGCCTGGGCAGCGGCCCCGGTCGCCGTCAGGACGGCAGCGGACAGAAGGATATTTTTCATCTCATCACCTGTATCTTGCGCCTCGTCAGAAGCGTTGATCTGCGGCCCGGGTGCCAGGGCGGGGCGGCACATGTCTGCCAGCCCCGCGGGTGCCACGGCCGCGTCCGGCACAGCTAGGAAACCCTGACAGGCGGGCAAGGGTTCCGTAGATCAGGAAAAATTGATGTGGTTTTTCAAGCAAATAGCAGCGCATCCGGGCTGGGCGAAACCGGCAGGTTTCCGCCGGCCGGGCCTGCCTGCCGATCACGCCGGCGTGCGCCGCCTTGCACCGGAAGGCCTGCACCCTACCTGCGCGCGACCCCGGCAAACGGGTCCAGCGGATAGCCCACACCGGCCAGATACAGCCCCTGCGGCGGACAGACCGGGCCACAGGCCGCGCGGTCCCGCGCCTCCAGCGCGCGCTTCACATCCTCGGGCGCCCAAGCGCCGGCCCCGACCCGCTCCAGCGTTCCGACGATCGAGCGCACCTGGTTGTGCAGGAAACTGCGCGCGCGCAAGGCGATCCGCAGCTCGGTCCCCATCGGCACCGCAACTTCGGTGATGGTGATCTCGTCCAGCGATTTCACCGGGCTTTTCGCCTGGCACATCGTCGCGCGGAACGTCGTGAAATCATGCAGCCCGATCAGATGCGCCGCCCCCGCACGCATCGCCGCCACATCAAGCGGATGCGGCACCTGCCAGACAAGCCCCCGGTCATGCGTCGCCGGCGCGCGCCGGCACAGCAGGCGGAACATGTACCGCCGCTCTATGGCCGAGAACCGGGCGTGAAAGTCGGGGTCCACCTCGGCCACCGCCAGCACCGCGACCGGATCGGGCCGCAGATGGTGGTTCAGCGCGCCCTGCAGGCGGAACGGATCCCAGGTGCGCGTCAGATCGGCATGGGCCACCTGCCCCGTCGCATGCACCCCGGCATCCGTCCGCCCGGCCGCCGCCACGACCGGCGCCGCGCCATCAATCCGTGCCAGCGCCGCCTCGAGCGCGCCCTGCACCGAGGGCAGACCGCCAGCCTGCCGCTGCCAGCCGCAGAACGGCCCGCCATCATATTCCACCACAAAGGCATAGCGCGGCATCGGCGTTTCCTGCCCCCTCAGCTGTCCAGAACCATCCCGCGACGGGATGCCGAGTGTCCGCCATCGGTTCAAGACCCAATCGGCATGGGGTTTGCCCCCCGGTCTGCCCGCGCAACAGGCGCAACCGTCGCCCGTCTAGCCCGCGGGCCGGTCACGCGGCAAGGCCCTGCTTGACAGCCCCCGCCGGGGACGCCAAGCCTGCGGACATGCTGGACCTGCGCCCCGTCGGATATGTCATTGGCCTGCTGACCGCCACGCTTGGCGTTCTGATGCTGTTTCCCATGGCGCTGGATCTGGCCGCCGGAAACCCGAACTGGGCCGCCTTTGCCGAATCTGCTGCGGTGACCTTTGTCTGCGGGCTGCTTCTTGCACTTGCCTGCGCGAACGGGACCGGCAGCGGGCTGAGCCTGCGGCAATCCTTCGTGCTGACGACCGGCGTGTGGATCGTGCTGCCGGCCTTTGGCGCCCTGCCGCTGATGCTGGGGGCGCCGGGCGTCGGGCTGACGGATGCGATGTTCGAATCCATGTCGGGCATGACCACTACCGGCACCACGGTGCTGACCGGCCTCGACAGCCTGCCCCTGGGCACCAACCTGTGGCGCGCCATGCTGCAATGGCTGGGAGGGCTGGGCATCGTGGTCGTCGCGCTGATCTTCCTGCCCGTGATGAAGGTCGGCGGCATGCAGTTCTTCCGGGCCGAGGGGTTCGACACCCTTGGCAAGGTGCTGCCGCGCGCGCTGGATATCTCGTCGGCGCTTGTGCAGATCTATGTGCTGATCACGCTGGGCTGCGCCGCCACCTTCTGGCTGCTGGGGATGGATGGATACGAGGCGGTGATTCATGCGCTGTCCGCCGTCTCGACCGGGGGGTTTTCGAACCGCGACACGTCCTTCACCGAATTCTCCGACGCGCTGCATTATGCGGCGGCGGTGTTCATGATCCTGTCCACGCTGCCCTTCATCCGCTTCATCCAGCTGATGCAGGGCCACCCGCTGCCGATGTGGCAGGACGGGCAGGTGCGGGCCTATCTGCGCTGGACGCTCTATGCCATCGGCGCCATCGTCGCCTGGCGGGTTCTGGCCAATGGCGAACCCGTGCTTCACACGCTGCACGATTCGGTGTTCAACGTCGTCTCGATCTTCAGTGGCACCGGATATGGCAGCGGTGATGTGCTGCTTTGGGGGCACATGCCCTTTGTCGTGCTGCTGATCGTGGGGCTGATCGGTGGCTGCACATCGTCGACCGGCTGCTCGGTCAAGGTGTTCCGCTATCTGGTGATGTTCCAGGCGATCCGCACCCAGATCCGGCGGATCCTGATGCCCTTTTCGGTGCAGCCGGTGCGGCTGGACGGCCGGACGGTCGAGGAAGACGTCATCAACTCGGTCATCGTGTTCTTCGCCATGTTCGTGCTCAGCTTCGGGCTGCTGGCAGTGGCCCTGTCGATGACCGGCCTGCCGCCGCGCACCGCGCTGACGGCCGCCTGGACCTCGATCGCCGATATCGGGCCGGTCTGGGGGCCGATGGTTGGCCCGACCGGCGCGGTCGACGCCTTTCCCGCCAGCGCGAAATGGCTGCTGATCGCCGGAATGCTGGTCGGCAGGCTCGAGCTCTTGTCGGTCTACGTTCTGTTCACCGTACGGTTCTGGTCGCGCTAGGGTCGCCCTCGGGTTGGCCGATGCACCTGGCCCCGGCGTTGAATGGGTATTTGGAAAAAGGCAAAGACTGCGGGCAGAACGCAAGGCCCGATCGGTTGTCCGGGAGAGCCCCCGGCAGGCAACAGGGGGCCAGCCGCTTCTGTCTTTCGCCTTGATCCAAATATCCTCGGGGGTGAATGCGCGCTTGCGCGCAGAGGGGGCAGACGGCCCCCTTTCCCCCACAGGCCAGACAGGCCAACGCCAATCAGGAGCGAATGCCGACCGGACCTAGGCACGGGCGCCGCTTTCTGGCATACCGCCCCCGTTCCGCCACGAGGCCGCGATGCTCGATCAAGCCGACGACATTCACCCCCTGTTCTACGGTGCACCGAAATCCACCGAATTCCGCAAGCTGCGCAAGCGGCTGGTGCAGGAGGTGCGATCCGCCATCGAGACCTATGGCATGGTCGAACCGGGCGGACGCTGGCTGGTCTGCCTGTCGGGGGGCAAGGACAGCTACACCATGCTTGCCATCCTGCACGAGCTGAAATGGCGCGGACTTCTGCCGGTCGATCTGCTGGCGTGCAACCTGGATCAGGGGCAGCCGGGCTTTCCCGCGACCGTCCTGCCGGATTTCCTGACCCGGATGGGCGTTCCGCACCGGATCGAATATCAGGACACCTATTCGATCGTCGTCGACAAGGTTCCGCAAGGCCGCACCTATTGCGCGCTGTGTTCGCGGCTGCGGCGCGGCAACCTCTATCGCATCGCGCGCGAGGAAGGGTGCTCTGCCGTCGTGCTGGGCCATCACCGCGATGACATTCTGGAAACCTTCTTCATGAACCTCTTTCACGGCGGACGGCTGGCAACCATGCCGCCCAAGCTGCTGAACGAAGAGGGCGATCTGTTCGTCTATCGCCCGCTGGCCTTTGTGGCCGAGGCTGATTGCGACCGCTTTTCCCGCGCCATGAACTATCCGGTCATTCCGTGCGATCTGTGCGGCAGCCAGGACGGCCTGCAACGCATGCAGGTCAAGGGGATCCTGGACGAATGGGAGCGCCGCACGCCGGGGCGGCGCAACATCATGTTCCGCGCGCTGATGAACGCCCGCCCCTCGCATCTGCCGGACCCCGCGCTGTTCGACTTTCTGGGCCTTGCCCGGCGCGAGAGTGGCGCGGAACCCGCGCAATCTGAGGAAAATCCGCCGCAACTCAAGGGCGAGCCTTAAGGAACTGGTGAGCATGTCCGTCTAGCCTGACCGGGCCGGATCTGCCGGCGCCGACAGGGACGCCGATATGCCACTGCGCACCAACCTTCGCCGACTGCCCGCATTGATGCGATTCGCCCCTGGCCTTTTGCTGGCCGGGCCGCTTTTGTCCTTGCTGGCCTATTGGCTGGGGGGGGAACGGGGGCTGGTGGGCGGTGTTCTTGGCCTTACCCTGCTGGCGGTGGCGGCTGGATCGCTGATGCAGCGGCCCGGCGGGGGGCAGACGGGGGCGGCCTTTTCGCGCCACAGGTTCCTGACCGACCTGGACGAGCATCTGATCGTCTCGGATGCCGAGGGGTTGGGAACCGCCTGCATCGTCTTGCAATTCGACGATACGGCCACGCTGCTGGACCGCCACGGCCGCGCCACCCAATCCGAAGTGATCCGGCGCATTGGCGAGCGAATCGCCGATGCGCTGCGGCCCGGGGATTCGGTTCTGCCGCTGGACGGCGGCGGCTTTGCCGTCGCGCTGGCGCCGGTCCGTCGGCTGGATCTGGAAACGGCGGTCCAGATCGCAGCCCGGTTGCAGGGGATCGCGGCCGAGCCGGTGGCCATCGGGGGCAAGCGGCTGTTGCTGACCTGTTCGGCCGGCTTCTGCCTTGGCGCCCGCGCCGGACGGGCGGGGGCCGCCGCGCTGCTGGATGCCGCGCAGGTCGCCGCGGACGAGGCGCAGCGCCATGGCCCCGGCGCCCTGCGCGCCTATGCCCCCGGCATGGCCCGCAAACGCGCCGACCGCGATGCCCGCCGCGCCGAGCTGGAGGCCGCGCTGGACAGCGGGCAGATACAGGCATGGTTCCAGCCGCAGATCCGGGCTGACACCGGCGATGTTTCGGGGGTCGAGGCGCTGGCGCGCTGGCACCACCCCGATCGCGGGGTCATCTCTCCGGCGGAATTCCTGCCCCAGATCGCCGAAGCCGGGCTTTCCGAGCGGCTGTCAGAGGTGATGGTGTTTCACGCCTTCGCCGCCCTGACCCGTTGGGACAAGGCCGGGGTGCGGGTGCCGTCGGTCGGGGTCAACTTCTCGAACGACGAGCTGCGCAATCCGCGGCTGGCCGACAAGCTGAAATGGGAACTCGACCGTTTCGACCTGACGCCGGACCGGCTGTCGGTCGAGGTGCTGGAAACCGTGATGGCCACAGGCGATGCCGATGTGGCGGTGCGCAACATCACCGCGCTGGCGCGGCTGGGGTGCCGGATCGACCTGGACGATTTCGGCACCGGCCATACCTCGATCACCAATATCCGGCGATTTGCCGTGCATCGGCTGAAGATCGACCGCTCGTTTGTAGCCCGCATCGACGAAGACCCCGAACAACAGCGCATCGTCGCCGCCATCCTGTCGATGGCGGAACGGCTGGGCCTTGATACGCTGGCCGAGGGGGTAGAGACGCGCAGCGAATACACCCTGCTCGCCCAGCTTGGCTGCGGCCATGTTCAAGGCTTTGGCATCGGTCGCCCGATGCCCCAGGAACAGACGCTTGCCTGGCTGTCCGCGCACCAGGCGCGGACCCGGATTGTCTGGCAGGCCGGGAACAGTGGCCCGGCCTGACGCCGATCAGATCAGCCAGCGCGCGCGCAAGGATCCAATCGCATCGGCGCCCAGACCAAGGCCCGACACCAGATAGCCCGCCTCGCCGCCGTAATCGACATCCAGCCGCGCCCAGAAGGCCCGCAGATAATCCGGATCGGCAGCCAGCAGCGGTGCAAGCAATTCGGCTGGCGGAGGCTCGCGCCCCGGGTTGCGGGCGGCCATCGCATCAAAGATCGCATCGCGCGCCCGGTTGCTGGCGGTGTAGTCGGCCAGAATCTCCTCACGCGGAACGCCAAGCGCCGCCAGCAGCAGCGCCACGGCAACGCCCGTCCGGTCCTTGCCGATGGCGCATTGCACCAGCAGGCCGCCGCGGCAGCTGAGCGCCGCATCGAACACCGCGCGCAGCGAGGTGGCAAAGCGGCTGGGCATCCCGGAATAGACCTCGAACATCGCGGCGCGCACATCTTGCGGGGTGGCATTCGGATCACCGACAACGCGCGTCGCCTCGGACGGGTCGCTTTCGGGGGCAGCCATGGCCAGCGGGAAGCCGGCCGCCGGCAGGGGCGAGGGGAACTTCTTGTGTTCGCCCACGCTACGCAGATCGCAGACCGAGCCAAGGCCCAGCCATTGCAGCGTATCGGCCCCCGCATCGCTGAGCTGGTCAAAACCGCCCGAGCGGAACAGCCGCCCCGCGCGAATCCGGCGCCCGCCATCGCCAACCAACCCGGCAAGGCTGCGGAAGTTCAGGAACTGTGGAAACGTCTCTGGCTGCAACAACTGGCGCTGCGGCACCTGCAGCGGAATCGATACCTGGGTATTCATGCGGCAACTCCTGTCACATATGCGGCCAAATTCGGCCACATTGTCGCGTCTTTTCGCCTTAAAGATGCCATAATGCTATTCAGAATTGCCCAAAACTCAAGTGATTCCCGCCTGACGTGCAGGATTGCTGCGCTTGGGCAGATGCCAAATGCGTTCGGGCAGCAGGATGCAGGTCTGGCCAAGGGCGCGAAACCGGACTATCTAGGACCCATAATCTGGAATGGGACCAAGCGATGGACGACAAGCGCGGTCGGGTCACGCGCGACGGGATCCGCATTTACGATCAATCGGACTTTGCCGGAATGCGCGAGGCGGGACGCATCGCGGCCGAGATCCTCGACGAGGTCGGGCCTCTGGTGCAGCCTGGCGTCGCGACCGAGGCGCTGGATGCCTTCATCGCGGAACGTGTCACGGCCAAGGGCGCGACCAGCGCCACCATCGGCTATACGCCGCCGGGGCGTGACCCCTATCGCCATGCCTCGTGCATCTCGGTCAACCATGTGGTCTGCCATGGCATCCCCGGCCCCAAGGTGCTGGGCAACGGCGACATCCTGAACATCGACGTGACGGTCATCGTCGATGGCTGGTTCGGTGACAGCAGCCGGATGTATGTGGCCGGCAGCCTGGGCGTCAAGGCACGGCGCCTGGTGGAAGTCACCCATGACTGCCTGATGAAGGGCATTGCTGCGGTCAAACCCGGCAACACCTTTGGCGACATCGGCAATGCCATCCAGACCTATGTCGAGGCCCACCACATGAGCGTGGTGCGCGACTTCTGCGGTCATGGCCTTGGCCGGGTGTTCCACGCACCGCCGAACGTGCTGCACTATGGCCGCGCGGGCAGCGGTCCGGTGCTGGAGCCTGGCATGTTCTTCACCATCGAGCCGATGGTGAATCTGGGCCGGCCGGAAACCAAGGAACTGTCCGATGGCTGGACGGCCGTGACGCGCGACAAGTCGCTGTCGGCGCAATACGAACATTCGGTCGGCGTGACCGAGGACGGGGTCGAGATCTTTACCCTTTCCCCGGCTGGCCTGTTCCGCGCGGCAATGGACTGACGGTTTCGTCCTTCAGCAGCAGCACCAGCGCCAGCACCGTCAGGCCGATCCCCACCAGCACCATGGCGGGCGGCGGGTTGCCGCCCAGCGCCAGTTCCCAGCAGATCACCCAGGTCGGGACCAGATAGGTATAGGCCATGACCTTGGCCCCTGGCAGCCGGTGACTGGCCCATGCCAGCAAGAACGCCGTGGCGCCCGAGGCGATCAGCGCCAGATAGGCCAGCGTGGCCCAGACCAGCGGCGGCAATGCGGCCCAGTCGGTCGCCAGAACCGGCCCGATCCCCCAGGGCAGCAGCGCGACAAACCCGCCGGTCAGCAGCAGCGTGGTGGCGACCAGCTGCGGCTCTCCGCGGCTGGTCAGGCGCATCGCGGCGGGCAGGGCCGCGTGAAAGATGCAGCCGATGAAATAGATCACCTCGCCCCGGCCGACCACGAACCGCAAGAGCGCGGCCAGATCGGCGCGAAAGATCACCCACAACGCCCCTGATGCCCCCACGGCAATCGCCAGCGCCATCCGCGGCGTCGTCACCTGGCGCAGCAGCAGCCAGCCGAACCCGGCCGACAGCAGCGGCGACAGGGTAAAGACCGCCGCCGTGGCGACCGAACTTGCGGTCTTGAGCCCTTCGAGCATCAGCACGAAGTAGATGGCGTAAATCCCGCCCAACAGCGCCCAGCGCCATGGCGCGCGGAAATGGGCCGGGCGAAAGCCGGGCCCCATCGCGGCCAGCACCGCCATGCCGATTGCGGCGATCAGAAACCGCATCTGGGTCAGCGCCGCCGGGTCGATCTGGTTCGCCACGCGCGAGCCAAGGCTGAACGAGCCCGCGACCAGCGCCGAAAACGCCAGCATCGCCAGATGCCCTTGCGCCTGCGGGGTCAACGCCTTCATCCCCTGCCTGCCAGAACCGACGGGCCCGCGCCGATCCAGTCGCGCGATTCCGCCTTGAGATGGCTGAGGAACGCCTGAACCTTGGGCGTGCGGTGCAGATCGACATGGGTCACCAGCCACAGCGGCGCGTTCCATTCCTGACGCGGCGGCATGACCTGGACCAGATCGGGGCAGGATGCGGCCTCGTCCAGCGAGATGAAGCCAAGGCCCATGCCGGCCCGGATCGCCTCGAAGATCGCAGCCGATTCCGTGCCGCGAAAGGTGACAAGATCGGGGTCGACATGCTGGGCCATCCAGCGATGATAGGGCGCGCGGGAATGATCGCCCTCGACCCCGACAAAGCGGTGACGGACAAAACCTTCGGGCCCCTGCGGCAGCCCATGCGCCTCGGCATAGCTGCGCGAGGCATAGAGCGCGGATTCGATCCCGCCGAAGGATTGCACCACGTTGTCCGGATCGTCCGGCACCGCACCCGCGCGAATCGCCACATGCGCCTCGCCATATTCCAGCCGGAACAGGCGGGAATCGGTCAGAAACCGCACGCTGACCTGCGGGTGGCGCTGCTGAAAGCTGGCCAGGACCGGCACCAGCAACGAGGCCATTCCGATGATCGAGGTCACCACCAGATCGCCTGCCACCTCGGCGCCCTGCCCCCGGATGCGTCCCGCCAGCTGGCCGAACTGATCCGCGGCCGCTTCGGCCACCTTCAGCAGGTCACGCCCCGCCTCGGTCGGGGTGTAGCCGCGGGAATGGCGCTGGAACAGCTTGGCGCCCAAGCGTTTTTCCAGCGCGTCGATATGGCGGATCACCGTTGCATGGTGCACGCCCAGCACCTCGGCGGCGCCCGAGACGGTTCCCAGACGCGCCACCTGCCATGCCGTGCGCACTTCGTCCCAGCTGTCCAAGATCGCGACCCCGTCTGTCTTTGCCATGCTTCAAGCTTGGCCTGCGAATTTGGTCGCTGCAAGGGGAAGCGGGGCTTTAACTTGGGCGCTGCAGTCTGTATTTTGACCGCTTGGTCAAGGATTGGTGACATGACGATTCATATCGGGGCCCGGCCTGGGCAGATCGCGGAAACGGTGCTGATGCCGGGCGATCCCTATCGCGCGCGGTGGGCGGCGCAAACCTATCTGGAAGATGCCGAGCTGGTGAACGAGGTCCGGGGGATGCTGGGCTATACCGGGCGCTGGCGCGGGCACCGGGTCACGATCCAGGCGCATGGCATGGGGATGCCGTCGATCTCGATCTATGCGAACGAGCTGATCCGCGACTATGGCGCGCAGCGCCTGATCCGCATTGGCAGCGCCGGGGCCCTGCAGGACAGCGTGCAGCTGCGCGACATCGTGCTGGCGCAGGCGTGCAGCACGCTGGGCAGCCCCTCGCGCAGCCTGTTCGGCGAGATGAACTTTGCCCCCGTCGCGGATTTCGGGCTGCTGGCGGCCGCCCATGCGGCGGCGCTGCAGCGGCGGGCGCGGGTGCATGTGGGCGGGGTCTATTCCTCGGACACGTTCTATGACGAGCGCGAGGATCTGACCCGCCAGTTGCAGCGCCACGGCACGCTGGCGGTCGAGATGGAGGCGGCAGAGCTTTACATGCTGGCCGCCCGCCATGGCCGCAAGGCGCTGGCGATCCTGACGGTGTCGGATCATATCGTGACCGGCGCGCAGACCAGTTCGGCCGAGCGGGAAACCGGCTTTGGCGCAATGGTGGAACTGGCGCTGGAGGCCGCGTTCGCCTGAAGCGGGGCTGCCGGGGGCCAGCCCCCGGACCCCCGCTCAAGGGGGCCGTCTGCCCCCTTGAGAAACCCCCGAGGATATTTGGATCAAGGCGAAAGATCAGGCCAGCGGCTTGGTCATTTCGATGGTCGTGGTGCGGGTAAACCCGGCGTGGCGGCTTTCGCCTGATCTGGTGAACCCCCAGGCGGCAAAGCGGGCATGGTTGCCCGTCAGCTCGGCGCGGGTTTCCAGCCGCAGGTGGGCCGCCCCTTCAGCGCGGGCGATGGCTTCGGCCTTGGCCAACAGGTACCGGCCGACGCCGTGGCCCTGCCATGCCGGATCGACCGCCAGCTTGCCCAGATAGAACCCGCCCGGTTCCGGGCGCAGAAAGGCGCAGCCGACAAGGGTGCCGCCTTCAAACGCCGCCAGCCCGATTTCATCGGCCGCCTTCTGGCGCAGGCTGTCGACCGTCAGGCGATGAGCCGAAGACGGCGGGTCGATCACCCCGTCCATATAGGCGAAGGCATGCAGGATCAGCGCGAGCAGCGCCGCGAAATCGTCGGCCGGGTCGATCCGCCGGACCGTGAGGGTCATTTCTTGCCGATCCGGGGTTCCTGGCCCGCCAGCAGGCGGCGGATGTTCGCCTTGTGCCGTTCAAGGATGATCAGCGCCAGAACGATGGTCAGCGCCATCAGCTGCGGCTGACCCAAGAGCCAGGCCGCCAGCGGCGACAGGACCGCCGCGACCAGCGCCGACAGCGAGGAGATGCGGCTGACAGCCGCCGTCACCAGCCACAGCGCACAGGCCGCCAGACCGACGGGAAACGACAGCGCCAGCAGCGTGCCAAGGAAGGTCGCGACCCCCTTGCCGCCCTTGAACCCCAGCCAGAGCGGGAACAGATGCCCCAGAAACGCCGCCACCCCCGCCAGTTGCGCCGCATCCTCGGCCAGCAGTCCGCGCGCCAGCAGGACGGCGATGCCGCCCTTGCCTGCATCCAGCACCAGCGTCAGAAAGGCTGCCAGCTTGTTGCCCGTGCGCAGAACGTTGGTGGCGCCGATATTGCCCGACCCGATCTTGCGCAGATCGCCCAGACCAAAGGCCCGCGCCATCACAAGGCCAAAGGGAACCGAGCCCAGCAGATAGCCCAGGACCGCCGTCAGGGCGAGCAGCGGCAGCGATGTGACGATCTCAGGCATTGTCCCCTCCGAAGACCCGGTTCCCGGCAACCCAGGTGCCCAGAACCTTGCCTTGCATCCTGGCCCCGTCAAAGGGGGTATTCTTCGATTTCGACCGCAGCTTGAAGCGGTCCAGCACGAAAGGCGCGTGGGGGTCGAACAGCACCAGATCGGCCGGCGCATCAGCCGCCAGACGGCCGAAGGGCAGGCCAAGGCGGCGCGCCGGGTTCAGCGACATGGCGCGGAACAGGCCCGGCAAATCCATCGCCCCGGCATGGAACAGCCGCAGGGCCGCCGGCAGGAAGGTTTCCAGCGCCACGGCGCCGGGGGCGGCTTCCTCGAAGGGCAGGCGTTTCGATTCCTCGTCCGCCGGGGTGTGCATGGAACACAGCACGTCGATCAGCCCCGAGGCCAGCGCCTCGACCACCGCCAGGCGGTCATCCTCGGACCGCAGGGGCGGGGTCAGCTTGAAGAAGGTGCGATAGTCGCCCACGTCGAATTCGTTCAGCGTGACATGGTGGACCGACACCCCCGCCGTCACATCGAACCCGTTGGCCTTGGCCCGCTCCAGCGGCGGCAAGGCGCGGGCACTGGTGATCTGGTCGGCGTGGTAGCGCACGCAAGTCATTTCCACCAGCGCAAGGTCGCGGTCCAGGCCCATGCGCTCGGCCAGCGGGGAAACGGCGGGCAGGCCGCGCAGGGACGCAAACTTGCCGCTGGTGGCCGCCGCGCCCTTGGACAGCACGGGTTCCTGCGGATGGCCGACCACCAGCGCGCCAAGGCTGCGCGCATAGGTGAAGGCGCGGGACAGCACCTTGGTATCGGTCGGGACATGATCGGCGTCGGTGAACGCGATGGCGCCGGCATCCATCAGAAAGCCGATCTCGGTCATCTCGCGGCCGTGCCGGCCCTTGGTCAGCGCGGCCATGTGGCGGATGCGGACCGGCGCTGCCTCGCGTGCGCGGCGGGTGACGAATTCCAGCACTTCGGGCGTGTCGATCGGCGGGTTGGTGTCGGGCCGGGCGATGAGGGTGGTGACCCCGCCTGCCGCTGCTGCGAGGCCGGCCGAGCGGAAGGATTCGCGGTGCCGCTCGCCCGGCTCGCCGATCTTGACGCCCCAGTCGACGATGCCGGGGGCAAGGCACTTGCCGCCGCAATCGACGATGGTCGCGCCTGCCGGGGCGGCCGCATCGCGGGCCAGGATGGTGCCATTGGCCACGGTCAGGGTGCCGGGTTCATCCGTGCCGGTTTCCGGGCAGATCAGCCGTGCGTTGGTGAAATGCAGCATCATGCCGCCCCCCTCTGGATGGCGCGGATCAGGCCGATGACCTTGCGCCCGTCGTGAATGCCCTCGAACCCGATATCGCGGGTCGTCGTTCCGCCCTTGGCGGTGCGGCGCTGTTCGGTTGCGAAATTGACCGTCTGCGGATCGCCATCGATCAGCTGGATCGGCGAGTCAGGCCCGATTTCCCATATCCGCAGCTGCCGGCCGCGAATCGGATAGTCCGAGGCGATGAACGCCCGTTTGTTCGACAGCGAATAGAAACTGTGCCGGCGCATCCACCACGACCCGACCGGCTTGCCGACCGCGATGCCAAGGCCGACCGCAAAATGGATCAGCCCGAACATCCAGAAGAACCCGCCCGCGTGCGAGGCCATGATCATCCAGAACAGTGCGAAACCGGCAAAGGCCAGGCCGAAGGCGCCCATGATCAGATCGGTCAGGCCGAACCGGAACCGGGCATCGGGCTGACCCTGCCACACGATCCGCTCGTCCGGGTCAAGGATGCCGTCCCAGCTGTTCGCCTGTCCGCTCATGCGGCGGCCCTTGCGCGGTCGATGGCCGCGATGACTGCGGCGGCATCGGGCTGATACTTGATCAGGTGCTTGTCGCCCTGACGGGTGATCACCTGCACATCGCCCAGAAACTTGCGCACCGTCACGATGTCGCGCAGGCGAAAGGCGCGCCCGCCCGGCAGGATCAGCCGCCGGTCGGTCAGCTGCCAGCGCAGGCCCAGCACCTCGGACGCCAGATAGGCGCCGCGCACGCCAACCGCCAGCGCCGCGCCCAACGGGCCGACCCAGGGCGTGCCGTTGCCCATGGCCAGCAGCGCCAGACCCGCCAGCGCGCCGCCCAGAACCGCCATGACCAGATGGCCGCGCCAATAGGCAACGCGGTCGGCACGGAATTCGGCCAGAACGGTTTCGCCCGGCTCAGGCTCAAGCCCGCCTTGCAACGCCGGGCCGCTCATCCGCCGATCCAGACGAACAGGATGGTCACAACGGCAATCACGGCCAGCGCGGCGGTGGCGATCATGCCGGACATGGCAGCATCGGACCGGCGTTTGCGGGGCGGCTCAGACATAGGTGCCTTCCACCGCCTGACGCCCGCGTTCGGCCCGCAGGTTGCGCGCCAGCAGATCCATGCAGGCCATGCGGACGGCGACGCCCATTTCCACCTGTTCCTGAATCACCGAGCGGTTGATATCGTCGGCAATCTCGCCGTCGATTTCGACCCCGCGGTTCATCGGGCCGGGGTGCATGACGATGGCATCGGGTTTCGCCACTGCCAGCTTTTCGGCATCCAGCCCATAGCGGTGGTAATATTCGCGTTCCGACGGGATGAAGCCGCCGTCCATGCGTTCCTTCTGAAGCCGCAGCATCATGACGACATCGGCGTCCTTCAGCCCTTCGTTCATGTCATCATAGACCTCGGCGCCAAGTTCCGAGAACCCGGCGGGCATCAGCGTGGGTGGGCCGACAAGGCGCAGGCGGTTTTCCATCTTGCCCAGCAGGATCAGGTTCGACCGGGCGACGCGGGAATGGGCAACATCGCCGCAGATCGCAATGGTCAGGCGCTGGATGCGCCCCTTGGCGCGGCGGATGGTCAGCGCATCGAGCAGGGCCTGGGTCGGGTGTTCGTGCTTGCCGTCGCCCGCGTTGATGACGGCGCAGTTCACCTTTTGCGCCAGCAGATCGACTGCGCCCGAGTTCTGGTGCCGCACGACCAGCAGATCGGGGTGCATGGCGTTCAGTGTCAGGGCGGTGTCGATCAGCGTCTCGCCCTTTTTGACCGAGGATTGCGCGACCGCCATGTTCATCACATCGGCGCCCAGCCGCTTGCCGGCCAGTTCGAAACTGGCCTGGGTGCGGGTCGAGTTCTCGAAGAACATGTTGATCTGGGTCAGCCCGGCCAGCGCGTCGGATTGTTTGACCGTGCGGCGGTTCAGATCGACATAGCGGTCGGCCAGATCAAGGACCGAGACAATCTCGGACGGGGCCAGTGGCTCGATTCCAAGAAGATGGCGTTGACGGAACGACATCGGCGGACCCCCTTCTGACCGGACGGGCTGCTTATAGGCGCGCGGCGCCCGGCGGGCAAGGCGGCGTTCTGGGTCGAGGGGTGGGTCGGGGGGCCAGCCCCCCGTCCGGCCAGGGCCGGACTCCCCCCGGGATATTTGGGGACAGATGAATGGGCAGCCGGTGCAGACCCGTTCCAACCGGGCGCGGCTTGGCCTATGGTCTGCGGCATGAGTCTTGGGATGGACCCCCGTGTGATCGCGGCGCTGCTGGACTGGCAGGCCGAGCTTGGCGCCGATGAATGGATCGGTGACGGGCCGGTGGACCGATTCGCCCTGGCCGAGGCCGCGCGCGCGGCGCCGGTGGTGGCCGCCCGCCCCAGGCCCGCGGCCGAGCCGCCGCCCGAGCCGGCCAAGGTCGATCCGGTGGCCGAGGCGCGTCAGCTGGCCGCGCAGGCCAGTTCGCTGGACCATCTGGCCGAGCTGCAATCCGGCTTCGCGCATTGCGAGTTGAAGAAGGGTGCGCGCAACTTCGTCTTTTGCGATGGCCGGGCGGGTGCCCGGGTGATGATCGTGGGCGAGGCACCGGGCGCCGACGAGGACCGGCAGGGCAAGCCCTTTGTCGGGCGGGCGGGGCAGTTGCTGGACCGGATGCTGGCCGCGATCGGCCTCGATCGCCATGCCCCCGACATGGAGCGCGCGGTCTATATCACCAATGTCCTGCCGTGGCGTCCGCCTGGCAACCGCGACCCCGAGCCGGCCGAGATCGCCATGATGCAACCCTTTGTGCGCCGGCATATCGAACTGGCGGCGCCGGACTTGCTGGTGCTGGTGGGCAACCATTCCTGCCAGGCGCTGCTGGGCCAGCGCGGCATCACCAAGCTGCGCGGGCGCTGGACGGAAACTGCCGGCCGCCCTGCCCTGCCCATGCTTCACCCGGCCTATCTGCTGCGCAATCCCTATGCCAAGCGCGACAGCTGGGCTGATCTGCTAAGCCTGCAAGACAGATTGAGGGGCCGATGAGCCGCATTGACGAGAGCCGCGAGTTCATTCCCGTCCGCATCGCGGTGCTGACGGTCTCTGACACCCGCACGGAGGGCGACGACAAATCCGGCGATACGCTGGTCGAGCGGCTGGTCGGTGCGGGGCACAAGCTGGCCGCGCGGGCGATCTGCCGCGACGACCGCGCCGCCATCACGGTGCAGTTGCATCACTGGATCGCCGATCCCGAGATCGACGTGATCCTTTCGACCGGCGGGACCGGGCTGACAGGGCGCGACGTGACGGTCGAGGCGCACCGCGATGTCTATGAGAAGGAGATCGAGGCCTTCGGCACGGTCTTTACCATGGTCTCGATGCAGAAGATCGGCACCTCGGCGGTGCAAAGCCGGGCCACAGGGGGCGTTGCGGGCGGCACCTATCTGTTCGCCCTGCCCGGCAGCCCCGGCGCCTGCCGCGATGCCTGGGACGAGATCCTGCGCTGGCAGCTGGATTACCGGCACCGCCCCTGTAACTTTGTCGAGATATTTCCGCGGCTGGATGAACATCGTCGCAGAAAATAGTGACGGATCTGCGCGTCTCCTGCGTATCACGACAAGGCGCCTTTGGCTGATGGCCGGGGCGGGGTCTGGCGCGACAGTGCCGGATCAAGCAAGGAGAGGGCCACCCGATGCGCTTTGTCATGCGCTCGATGATCGCGATTGTCTTGCTGGCGGTGACGCTGGCGGTGCTGACCTTGGCCGCAAACACGGTCTATACCGGGCTGAAGGCCCGCTGGGCCGAGAAATCGACACCGCGCGCGGTGCGCGAGCGGGTCTATGCGGCGCCGGTCGTGGCGGTCAGCGTCGGCCAGGTCACACCCGAAATGCAGGTCTGGGGCGAGGTGCGTTCGCGCCGCACGCTGGAGGTGCGGGCGCCGCGGGCGGGCCGCATCGTCTGGCTGGCCGACGGGTTCGAGGATGGCGCCCAGGTTCAGGCCGGGCAGGTGTTGCTGCGGCTGGACCCATCGGATGCGCGCGCCGCGCTGAACCTTGCGCTTTCAGACCGCGTCCGGGCCGAAGCCGAGGCGCGTGATGCGGCACGGGCCCTGACCCTTGCGCGGGACGAGGCGGCCTCGGCCCAGGCGCAGGCCGACCTGCGCCGGGCGGCGGCCGATCGTCAGCGCACGCTGCGCGACCGCGGCGTCGGGTCGGATGCTGCGCTGGAAACGGCGGAACTGGCTGCGCAGCAGGCCGAACAGGCAGTGCTGTCGCGCCGTCAGGCCGTCGTCAGCGCCGAGGCGCGCGTCGATCAGGCCGCCGTGGCGCTGGACCGGCTGGCGATCACCATCGCCGAGGCGGAACGCGCCTTGGCCGAGACCGAGGTTTCCGCAGGGTTCACCGGCCGGCTGTCCGCCGTGGCGGTGGTCGAGGGCGGGCTGGTCGGCATGAACGAAAAGCTGGGCGAGATCGTCGACCCTGACGCGCTGGAAGTATCGGCCCGCATCTCGACCGCGCAATATGCCCGGCTTCTGACACCCGAGGGGGCCTTGCGGGCGGTTCCGGTCAAGGCAACGCTGGATCTGCCCGATGCGCAGATCGTGGCGCAGGGCGCGCTCGCGCGCAGCAGTGCCGTGGTGGGCGCGGGGCAGTCGGGCCGCGTCGTCTATGCCACGCTTGACCCCGCGCCCGGCCTGCGCCCTGGCGATTTCGTGACGCTGCATATCCCCGAACCGCCCCTGAACGGGGTGTTTGCCTTGCCGGCCACCGCGCTGGGGAATGATGGCACGGTTCTGGCCCTTGGCCCCGAAGAGCGGCTGGAGGCCGTGCCGGTCGCGCTGGAGCGGCGGCAGGGCGACAGCGTGATCCTGCGCGCCCGCGCACTGGACGGGCGCGAGCTGGTGACGGAACGCACCCCCCTGCTGGGCAACGGGGTGAAGGTCCGGCCGATCCGCCAGGGCGACAGCCGCGCCGCCGCCCCGGCCCCCGACATGGTCGAACTGACCCCGGAACGCCGCGCCGCGCTGATCGCCTTTGTCGAGGGCAACGCCCGGATGCCGCAAGAGGCCAAGGCCCGGCTGCTGGCCCAGCTGGCGCAAGACAAAGTGCCGGCGCAGACGGTGCAGCGGCTTGAATCGCGGATCGGGGGCTAGGATGGCGACACCGGGCAAATCGCGGGCACGCGGGATCCTGTCGCATTTCACCCGGCACCGGACGCTGGCCAACCTGCTGCTGGTGCTGATGATCCTGGCCGGGGTGGTCGCGGGGCTGCGCATCCGCAGCCAGTTCTTTCCCGACAATGTGGTCGGCACTGTCACGGTCAGCGTCCTGTGGTCCGGCGCCGGCCCCGAAGAGGTGGACCGCGCCATCGTGCAGGCGCTGGAACCCGCGCTGCTGGCGGTCGAGGGCGTGGAAAGCACCGCGTCCCGGTCGCGCGAGGGGGCGGCGAGCATCACCGTCACCTTTGAACCCGATTGGGACATGGGCCGCGCCAGCGACGAGGTGCAGGCCGCCGTCGACAGCATCCGCACCCTGCCGGACGATGCCGAATTGCCCGAGGTGCGGCGCGGCAACTGGCGCGACCGGGTGACGGATGTGGTCATCACCGGCCCGCTGCCCCCCGCGCAGCTGGCCCAGCTGACCGACGAGCTGACGGCCCGGCTGTTCGCCCAGGGCATCACGCGCACCACCATTCAGGGCATTGCCGCGCCGCGCACCATGGTGCGGGTGCCCACCGCCGCGCTGATGCGCCACGGCCTGACCATGCGCGAGATCGCCGCCGCCATCGCCGCCGAGGTGCAATCCGCCCCGGCTGGCGACGTGGCCGGCGGCACCGCCCGCGTGGTCATGGGCACCGAGCGGCGCAGCGCCGATCAGATCGCCGCCATCATCTTGCGGCGCTCTGCCGACGGCACCACGCTGACCGTGGGCGACATTGCCGGGATCGAGGTTCTGGGCGCCGACCGCAATGTCGCCTTTCTGGTCGGGGACAACCCGGCCATGCAGATCCGGGTGGATCGCTCGGCCACGGGCGATGCCATCAAGATGCAGGCCCAGGTGCAGGCCGTCGTGGACGAGATGCAGCTGACCGTCCCGCAGGGCGTGAACATCGACCTGGTGCGCACCCGCGCCGAAAGCATCACCGACCGGCTGAACCTGCTGCTGGAAAACGGCCTGATGGGCCTTGGCCTTGTGCTGGTGCTGCTGTTCCTGTTCCTGAACGCGCGCACCGCGATCTGGGTGGCGGCGGGGATCCCGGTCTCGATGGCCGCCGCCATCGCGGTGATGTATGGCGCCGGGCTGACGATCAACATGATGTCGCTGTTCGCGCTGATCATCACCCTGGGCGTGGTGGTGGACGATGCCATCGTCGTGGCCGAACATGCCGATCACCGGGCCCGCAATCTGGGCGAGGCCCCCTTTGAGGCCGCCGAGAATGCCGCGATCCGCATGGCCTCGCCGGTCTTTGCCTCGACGCTGACGACCGTGATCGCCTTTGCCGGGCTGTTCGTCGTCGGCGGCACCTTTGGCACCATGATCGCGGATATTCCCTTTACCGTGGTGGCGGTGCTGATCGCCTCGCTGGTCGAATGCTTCCTGATCTTGCCGAACCACATGACCCACGCGCTGGCCTCTACCGCGCGGGAACGCTGGTATGACTGGCCCTCGCGCCAGTTCAACCGCGGCTTTGGCTGGGTCCGCGCCCGCCTGTTCCGCCCGCTGATGGCGCTGGTGGTGCGGGCGCGCTATCCGGTGCTGGCGCTGGCGGTGCTGGCGCTGGCCAGTCAGGCGGGCCTGTTCTTGCGCGGCGATATCGGCTGGCGGTTCTTCAACTCGCCCGAACAAGGGTCGATCAGCGGCAATTTCTCGATGCTGCCGGGGGCGACACGGGCTGACACCATGGCGATGGTGGCCGAGATGCAGCGCGCCACCCGCGTCGTGGCCGAACGCCATGCCGAACAATATGGCACCGACCCGATCAGCTATGTCACCGGCCAGATCGGCGGCAATGCCGGGCGCGGTCTGCCAGGGTCCGAGGTAAAGGAACCCGATCTGCTGGGATCCATCTCGATCGAGCTGATCGACCCGGATCTGCGGCCCTATTCCTCGTTTGAATTCCTCTCGGCCATCGAGGCCGAGCTGCGCCCGCATCCCAAGGTCGAGGAACTCAGTTTCCGGGGCTCGCGCTTTGGCCCCGGGGGCGATGCGCTGTCGGTGCAGCTGACGGGCGCCGACGCCCAGACACTGAAGGCCGCGGCCGAGGCGCTGAAACGCGCGCTGGCGCCCTTTCCGGCCGTGTCCGCGCTGGAAGACAACCTGACCTATGACAAGGACGAGATCGTCCTGACCCTGACCCCCCAAGGCGAGGCGCTGGGGTTCACGGCGGAAACCCTGGGGCGGCTATTGCGCGAGCGGCTGAACGGGATCGAGGCTGCCACCTACCCCGATGGCCCGCGATCCGCCGAAATCCGGGTAGAACTGCCGGAAAGCGAGCTGACGGCCGATTTCCTGGACCGCACCTATCTGCGCGCCGCCGGGGGCACCTGGCTGCCCTTGGCGGATGTGGTCCGGGTCGAGATGCGCAGCGGCTTTTCCACGGTGCGGCGCGAAAACGGGCTGCGCGTGCTGACCGTGACCGGCGATATATCCGAAGACGACCCCGCCGCCTCGGCCGAAGTGCGCCGCCAGCTGACCGACGTGATCTTGCCCCGCATCGCCGAGGATTTCGGGGTCGGCTGGCAACAGACCGGACTGGCCGAGCAGGAAAGCGACTTCCTGTCCGATGCCATGCTGGGGCTGATCCTGTGCCTGACCGGCATCTATCTGGTGCTGGCCTGGATCTTTGCCAGCTGGACCCGCCCGCTGGTGGTGATGTCGGTCATTCCCTTTGGCCTCGTGGGGGCGATCTGGGGGCATTATGTCTGGGGCGTGCCCCTGTCGATGTTTTCCATTGTCGGGCTGCTGGGCATGTCGGGGATCATCATCAACGATTCCATCGTACTGGTGGACGCGGTGGACGAACTGGCCGCCACCCGCCCGCTGCACCGCGCGATCATCGACGGCGCGTCGGACCGGCTGCGCGCCGTGACGCTGACCACGACCACAACCGTCGCGGGGCTTGCGCCGCTGCTGTATGAGACCTCGTCGCAGGCGCTGTTCCTGAAGCCCACCGTGATCACGCTGGTCTATGGCCTGGGCTTTGGCATGGGGCTGGTGCTGCTGGTCGTCCCCGCTCTGATCGCGGCGCAATCCGACGTGGGGCGCGCGTTCCGCTCGTTGCGGCGCGGGCTTGGCCAGACCCGCCGCGCGGGGCTGGCGGGCGGGCTGATGCTGGGCACGGGCCTTGCGGTGCTTGCCCTGTTCGTGGGCACGCTGGGCTGGGCGGTGGTTACGGGCGCCCTGCCGGGCCCATTGGCCCACCTGCTGCGCGGGTTGCCGCCGGTTCCTGCTGCGGCTCTGCTGTTCCTGGGCGGGACAGTGGCACTTGCAGCGCTAGCGACGGCCGTTGCGGCGCTGTCACCCCGGCAAGCGGCAGGTCGATCCGCGGGGCAGGACAGCCCCTGAGTTCCACCGCCTTGCCGCCCGACAGCACCGTGATGGTCAGGGCCGAGCGATCCAGCGCAAAGGGCTTGCGATCGACCGCGACCAGCTGGGTTTCCGCGACCAGCCGCCCCCCCTCGCGCCGGGTGTCGGCTTCGGCCACCCAGATCGAGGGATCGCCGGATTCGACCACGACCACCTCGTCGGGGCCCAAGCGCGGCATGTCCAGCACGGCCCGCAGCCTCAGGCCCTTGCGCATCGGTTCGACCTCGCAGCTGGCCATGCGCAGGCCGGCGGCACCGGCACTGCCCGGCTGGTCCTTCAGCGCGGCGCGGATCACGGGATCGGCGGCGCCCGTGGGTGCCAGAACGGCCTCAAGCCGCACATTGGCCGGCACGCAGATATCGCGGCACACGCCCAGATCCAGCGTGGTATCCAGCCGCACCGGCTGGCCGGCCACCTGGGGCCAGATCTCGACCGGCAGCACCAGTTCATGCGAATAGCCGATGGCCTGCATTCCGTTGAAGTGGAACACCTCGGGCACCGGCCAGTGCAGACGCACGGCGCCCAGATTGTCCGACCCCTGCCAGTTGAATTCCGGCGGAATGCCCGCATCGCCCGGACTGCGCCAATAGGTCTTCCAGCCTTGCGACAGCGTCAGCCGGATCGCGGCCATATGCGTGCCGCGTTCCGTGCGCCAGCCGGGCAGCAGTTCGGCCGACATGATATCGCCCAGCGATTGCGCCTGCATCGGCGAGGCGCTGGACAGAAGGGCGACGGCAAGGGCCAGGGGGCGCAGGACAGTTTTCAGCATGATGCTGCTTTTCGGTCGTCGGGGCGCTATTTCAAAGTCACATTCCGGCGATGCGCGCGCGAGGGTGGCTTGCATGCAACGCTTTCAACCGCCACCCTTGCCCCATGGACACACCAGCGGAGGGCCCCGGATGGATCTGACCGGAAAGTTCCTGATCGCCATGCCCGCGATGGGCGACCCGCGCTTTGAACGCAGCGTGATCCTTGTTTGCAGCCATTCCGACGAAGGATCCATGGGTCTGATCGTCAACAAGCCCATGCCGGATCTGAATTTCTCGCGCCTTCTGGATCAGATCGGCATCGCCCATGGCGATTCGGTCGCCCCGATCCAGATCCAGTATGGCGGCCCGGTCGAGCCGGGGCGCGGCTTCGTTCTGCATGGCGACAGCTGGCAATCGGCCGCCGGCACGATGAAGGTTCCGGGCGGTCTGGCGATGACCGCAACCCAGGACGTGCTCGAGGCCTTGGCCCGGGGCGCCGGTCCTGCACAGGCGTTTCTGGCGCTGGGATATGCCGGGTGGGGGCCAGGGCAGCTCGAATCGGAAATCCTGCGCAACGACTGGCTGACCGCCGATGCGGCGCCCGATCTGGTGTTCGGATCGGACCAGGGCGCCAAATGGGCGGCCGCGCTGGCCACGCTGAAGATCGACCCGCTGACGCTGTCGTCAACCGCAGGCCGGGCGTAGGGCGCGGCGGGGTGACCCCCGCCCTACCCCAACAGCCGCAGCGCCATCCGCACCAGCCCCCTGACCCGTCCGGTATAGGGCGGGAACACCATGGTCAGCGCCGAGAACCGGTTTTCCAGAACCGCCCGTTCATGGCTGAACGCCCGGAACCCGAATTCCCCATGCGCGGCCCCGATCCCCGAATTGTTGACCCCGCCAAAGGGCAAGCCATGATGGCTGTAATGCAGCAGCGTCAGGTTCACCCCGACCCCGCCCGAACTGGTGGCCCCGATGATCCGGTCGGCAAAGCCGCGATCCTTGTCAAAGACATAGAGCGCCAGCGGTTTGGGTCGGGCGTTGATCCGGGCGATCACCGCGTCCAGATCGTCATAGGCGATCACCGGCAGGACGGGGCCAAAGATTTCCTCCTGGTCCAACCGCATTTCGGGCGTCACCGCCTCGACCAGGGTGGGCGCAAGGCGCGTGCCCTCGCCATCCCCGCCCAGAACGATCCGCGCGCCCTTGTCACGCGCATCTGCCAGCAGCGCCCGCAGCCGCCCGGCATGGCGATCGTTGACCACCCGCGCCAGATGCGGCGAGGCCCCATCGCCATAGGCCTTGGCGATCCGCGCCCGCAGCGCCTGCAGGAAGGCCTCGCGCACATCGTGATGCACATAGACATGATCGGGCGCGATGCAGGTCTGCCCGGCATTGGCGAACTTGCCAAAGGCAACCCAGGCCGCGGCCTGCGCCACATCCGCCCCCGGCCCGATCACGGTGGGCGACTTGCCCCCCAGCTCCAGCGTGACCGAGGTCAGGTGCCGCGCGGCCGCCGCCATCACGACCTTGCCCACCTCGGGGCTGCCGGTGAAGAAGATGTGATCGAACGGCAGCGCCAGCAGCGCCTGTGATACCTCGACCCCGCCTTCGATCACCGTCACCAGATCGGGGCTGAACGCCTCGGCCACGATGGCGGCGATCAGGGCAGATGTCGCCGGGGTCATCTCGGAGGGCTTGATGATCGCGCTGTTCCCGGCGGCCAGGCACGACACCAGCGGCCCCAGCGCAAGGTTCAGCGGATAGTTCCACGGCGCGACGATCAGGCAGACGCCGCGCGGCTCGGGCCGGATCCGGGCGCTGGTGCCAAGGGTCGCCACGGTCGGCGCCACGCGGCGCGGCCGCATCCAGCGGCGCATGCGGCGCAGCGCCAGCGCGATGTCCTGCCGCACGGGCAGGATCTCGGTCAGCAATGTCTCGGTCTCGGGCTTGCCGAAATCGGCGGCCAGCGCGGCGACGATCTCGGGCTGGCGCCGGCCCAGCACCTCGCGCAGGCGGATCAGCGCGGCCTTGCGCTCGGCCAGGCCAAAGCCGGTGCGCCGCGCGACGGTGCCTGCGGCTTGCAGGGCAAAGGCCGCAGCTATGGGATCGTGGATCTGATCGGTCATCGGCACCTCCGGCCCGATCCTGCCGCAGCGCACCGCCCTTGACCAGAGCGACTTGCGCGGCGCCGCGAACAGCGCCAGTCTGTCGCAAATCCAGACCGGAAGGCCCGTCATGCCCGATACACCCAAGACCCCGATCGACCCCAAGCGCATCGACCGACTTGCCCGCGTGGCGGTCAAGGTCGGGCTGAACCTGCAGCCGGGGCAGGATCTGGTGCTGACTGCCCCGATTTCCGCCGCCCCGCTGGTGCGCCGAATCGCGGTGCATGCCTATCAGGCCGGGGCCGGGCTGGTCACGCCGATCTTCAACGACGAGACTCTGGCGCTGGCGCGCTACCGCCATGCTGCCGACGACAGCTTCGACCGCGCGCCCGACTGGCTCTACAAGGGCATGGCCGAGGCCTATGGCAAGAACGCGGCCCGGCTGGCCGTGGTCGGTGACAACCCGATGCTGCTGTCCGAACAGGACCCTGCCAAGGTCGCCCGCGCCAGCCGCGCCAATGCCCTGGCCTATCGCCCGGCGCTGGAAAAGATCTCGAACTTCGACATCAACTGGTCGCTTCTGGCCTGGCCCGGCGTGCCATGGGCAAGGCAGGTGTTCCCGGACCTGCCGCGCCGCGCGGCGCAGGCCAAACTGGCCGAGGCCATCTTTGCCGCCAGCCGGATCGACGGCGACGATCCGGTCGCCGACTGGGCCGCGCATTCTGCCCGCCTTGCGGAACGGTCGGGCTGGCTGAACGGCCAGCGCTTTGCCGCGCTGCATTTCACCGGGCCGGGCACCGACCTGACCGTTGGCCTTGCCGATGGCCACGAATGGCACGGCGGCGCCTCGACCGCCAAGAACGGCGTCTCGTGCAATCCGAACATCCCGACCGAAGAGGTGTTCACCACCCCTCACGCCCTGCGCGTCGAGGGCCATGTCGCCGCCACCAAGCCCCTGTCGCATCAGGGCAGCCTGATCGATGGCATCCGCGTGCGCTTTGAAGGCGGCCGGATCACCGAGGCCCATGCCACCAAGGGCCAGGACGTGCTGCAAAAGCTGATCGACAGCGACGAGGGCGCCCGCCGTCTGGGCGAGGTTGCGCTGGTGCCGCATTCCTCGCCGATCTCGCAGTCGGGCCTTCTGTTCTACAACACGCTGTTCGATGAAAACGCCGCCAGCCATATCGCGCTTGGCCAGTGCTATTCCAAGTGCTTCGTGGGCGGCGCAAGCCTGACGCCCGACCAGATCGCCGCGCAGGGCGGCAACAGCTCGATCATCCATGTCGACTGGATGATCGGCTCGGGTCAGGTGGACATCGACGGGATCGGCGCCGATGGCAGCCGCACCCCGGTGATGCGCAAGGGCGAATGGGCCTGAACCGCGCCAGCCGCTGCTCTTTCACCTTGCCGGAAATACCCCACGGGCGCCGGAAGGTCGCGCCATTGGTTCAAGAACCAACCGGCGCGGGGGGTGTGACCCCCCCGGCGCGCCCCACCAGCGCCACGAGGACCGAATGGGCGAGCGTATCCTGATCGTCGGCACCTATGACACCAAGGATGACGAGCTGTCCTATATCGCCAGCGTGATCCGGGCGCAGGGCGGGGCTGCCCTGTCGATGGATGTCTCGGTCCTGGGCGAGGCCAGCCGGCCGGCCGACTGGTCCAAACATGATGTCGCAGCCGCAGGTGGCGGCAGCATCGCCGAGGCCATCGCCGCCGAGGACGAGAACACCGCGATGCAGCTGATGGCGCGCGGCGCGGCAGCGCTGGCCAGCCGGCTTCACGCCGAAGGCCGGTTTGATGGGGTTCTGGTGCTGGGCGGGTCGATGGGGACCGACCTTGCGCTGGATCTGTGCGCGGCGCTGCCGGTGGGGGTGCCGAAATACATCGTCTCGACCGTCAGCTTTTCCCCGATGATCCCGCCGGAACGGCTGGCGGCGGATGTGCAGATGATCCTTTGGGCCGGCGGGCTGTATGGCCTGAACCCGGTCTGCAAGGCCGCGCTGTCGCAGGCGGCGGGCGCGGTGCTGGGCGCCGCCCGGGCGGTGGAACCGCCGCGCCATGACCGGCCGATGATCGGCATGACCAGCTTTGGCAAGACGGTGCTGCGCTACATGGTGGCGCTGAAACCCGAACTGGAACGCCGCGGCTATGAGGTGGCGGTGTTCCACGCCACCGGCATGGGCGGGCGGGCGTTCGAAAACCTGGCCGAACAGGGCGCCTTTGCCGCCGTCATGGACTTTGCCCCGCAAGAGGTGTCGAACCATCTGTTCGGATCGGCCATCACCGCCGGGCCAAGCCGCATGACCGCCGCAGGCCGCGCCGGTGTGCCGCAGATGATCGCGCCGGGCTGCTATGATCTGGTCGATGTCGTCGGCTGGCACCCGGCGCCCGAGGCGTTCCGCGACACACCCAGCCACGCCCATAACCGGCTGCTGTCATCCTACCTGCTGAACGCGGATCAACGCCGGCAGGTGGCGCAGGCCATCGGGGCAAAGCTGTCACAGGCCACCGCGCCGGTGACGCTGTTCCTGCCCCGGCACGGCTGCAACGAATGGGACCGCAGCGGCGGCCCGCTGTCCGACCCGGCCGCCCTGTACGCCTTTTGCGACGAGATGCGCGCGGCCATTCCGGCCACCGCCGATCTGGTCGAACTGGACGCCCATATCAACGATGCCGCCTTTTCCGAGGCCGTCCTTGCCCGCTTTGACCGCTGGATTGCCGAGGGCGTCGTGCCGCCTGGCCGGCCCTGACCGCCGCCCCTGTCGGCAAGGGCGGCGGCTTCAGCGCTGCGACACCCCGTCAGGCAAAGGCCGCGTCAAACCCGGCCACAAGGATCGTGGCATCCGACCCGACGATCCCCAGCGCGATCCGGCCCGCATGGGGGGCCAGCGCCTCGGTCGTCATGGTGAAGATCCCGGCAGGGCGGCTAGCTGCGGCGCAGGCGGTCAGGATGGTGTCGATCGCTTCGGCCACCGTCGTGCTGCGACCCGAGGCCGCCAGCCCGACCCCCAGATCGCCCGGCCCGATGAACAGCAGATCCACCCCCGGAACAGACGCAATCTCGGCCACGCGGTCCAGCGCCTCGACGGTCTCGATCTGAAGCGCCACCACGGTTTCCCGCGCGGCGCGCGCCAGCGCCTCGGGGATCGCCCGGCCATAGCCCGACATGCGCCCCGGCCCGGCCCCGCGCGATCCATGCGGCGGATAGTGGGCGGCATCCACCACCCGGCGCGCCTCGTCGGCGGTGTTGACGCGCGGCACCAGAATGCCCTCGGCGCCCCAGTCCAGCGCCTGCCCGATCGCCACCGGATCGACCCCCGGCACCCGGACCAGCGCTGACACACGATGCACGGCCGCCGCCCGCACCATGTTTTCCGCCGTTTCCGGCGAGACCGCCCCATGTTCCATGTCGATACAGACGAAATCGGGAAACGACCCGCAGGCAATTTCCGTCACCACTGGCGAGGGCACGGCAAGAAACGGGCCGCGCAACACCGGCAGATCGCCCGCATGGGCCGCCTGGATACGTTGGCGCAAAGGGGTCATGCAAATGCCTTGCCGGGGTTGAGAATGCCGCGCGGGTCCAGCGCAGCCTTGACGGCCCGCATCGTGGCCAGTTCTTCGGCGGATCGGCTGTAACCGATCACGTCGCGCTTGATGGTGCCGATCCCATGTTCGGCCGAGACCGTGCCCGCGTAATCGCGCGTCAGACCATAGACCATCGCCTTGATGTCCTTGGTCGGCTGATCGGCCCCGGCCGATGGCACGTTGACCACAAGGTGCAGGTTGCTGTCGCCCATATGGCCATAGCTCAGCGCCTGGGCATCGGGCCAGCGCGCCTTGATCGCAGCTTCCAGCGTTGCCACCGCCTCGGCCATGCGATCCAGCGGGATGCCGATGTCAAAGGGCGTCAGCTTGCCGATGATCCGGGGATATTCGCTGACCGATTCCCGCACGGCCCACAGGGCGCGTTCCTCGCGCAGGTTTCCGGCGATCACCGCATCTTCGACGATACCAGCCTCCATCGCGTCGGCCAGCGTCGTCTCCAGCCGCTCGCGCACCGAAGGGTCGAACCCGCCCGCCTCCAGGATGACATACACCCCATGCTGGCCCGACAGCGGATGCGGCGCCCCGATCCCCTCGCGCATGATGTCGTAGAAGCTGGGCCACATCACCTCAAAGGAAATCAGCGCCGGCCCCATCGCCTTGCGCGCCTGCGCCAAGAGGGCCAGCATCGCCGCTGAATCCGCGACACCGACAAAGGCGGTGGCCCCATGGCTGGGGCGCGGTTGCAGGCGGAACACGGCTTGCGTGACGACGCCCATCGTGCCCTCGGTCCCGATGAACATCTGCTTGAGATCAAGCCCGACGTTGTTCTTCAGCAGCCGGTTCAGCGCAGGCAGGATCGTGCCATCGGCCAGCACGGCCTCGACGCCCAGAACGTGATCGCGGGTCATGCCATAGCGCAGCACCTGATTGCCGCCTGCGTTGGTGGAAATCACCCCGCCCAGCGTGCAGGTGCCGCGCGCGCCCAGATCGACGGCCAGCATCATGCCCTGATCGGCCGCCGCCTGCTGCGCGACTTGCAGCACGCATCCTGCCTCGGCCGTCAGGGTGGCCTGCGCCACATCGACCGAGATCACCCGGTTCATCCGTTCCAGCGACAAGGCAACGCCCTGCGCGATCGGATGCGCGCCGCCGCACAGGCCCGACAGCCCGCCCTGCGTGACAACCGGCGTGGCAGTTTCGTTGCAAATCCGCAGCGCGGCCGACACATCGGCGGTGCTGCGCGGCCGCACCAGCGCCAGCGGTGTCACCGCAGGCAGGCCGGACCAGTCGGCGCGGTTGCGCTCGGGCACGTCCCCACCGGCCGAGACGATATCGGGCCCAAGCGCGGCCAGCAGGCGTTCCGTGACACTCATCCCCGCAGCCCCGCCTTTTGCAGAATTGGCAACACGCCCTCGCAGAAATAGGGCAGCTCGTTCGCGTAGTTCACAAAGCACAGCGCCGTCCCGGCAAATCCGGCGCGCGAGATCTCGACCATCTGCTCGGCAATATCGGCAGGCGTGCCGATCAGCGGGAAGGTGCCGCCGCCGCCCGCGAACCACTTGCGGTGCTGCTTGTAGGTTTCGGGATCAAAGTTGTTGGCATTGGCCGATTGCTTGCTGGTGTGCTGGTCCACGGCCTCGTTGTCGGCCATGGTGACGGCATAATGTTCGTAATACTCCTCGGCCTCGGCCCGGCTGGGGCGGCAGACGACATGGTTGGTCGTGAACACCCCAACATCGCGCCCGGTCACGGCAGACCGCTTGGCAACGTCGTCAATCGTGCCCTTGCCTGCCTCGATGGTCTTGAAGGTGGTGAACAGGAAATCCGCATGTTTCGCCGCAAAGTCGCGGCCAGGCGGCGAGAAGGCCGCGTTCAGCACCGGCGGGCGTGTCCCGCGCAGCGGCTTGGGCAGCGTCTCGGCGCCCTTGAGGCTGTAGTATTTGCCATCATAGTCGAAGGGCGCGGTTTCGGCATAAAGCCGCGTGATGATGTCGATCCACTCGCTGGCCTGATCATAGGGCGCATCGACCTTGTTGACCCCGAACAGGTTGAACTCGTCGGGGTTCCAGCCGGCAACGACGTTCAGCCCGGCCCGTCCGTTCGACGCATGATCGACCGTCGCCCAGGCCTTGGCGGCAAAGACCGGGTGAACCATCGGCACATGGACGGTGGAAAACAGGCCGATCCGTTCCGTCACCCCGGCCAGCGCGGCAGCAAAGGTGAAGGTTTCGAACGAATGCAGGCGGTTGTTCATCTCGCCGCCAAAGCCCTTCCAGCGGGCGATCGGCAGAAAGAAGTCGATGCCGGCGCGGTCCGCGATCTGGGCCGCGCGCACGATCTCGGGCCAGCTTGCGCTCCAGCGTTCGGGCACCTTGGTCAGGGTCAGGCCGCCATCGGCATTGGTGGCGAAGATGCCCAGCTTGAAACGGCTGGGTCCGTGCATGGGATGAGGAGTCACGGCATTTGCTCCGGCTGAAGGGTGGCAGGCGCGGCAACCGGGTCGGTCACGGCCTGACGAAAATGCGACAGCGCACTGTCGATGAAGTCTTCCATCACCTTGCGCGCGGCGACCGGGTCGCGGGCGGCAAAGGTCTCGACCAGACGGCAGACACCATGGGCCGCATCGGCCCGCGACTGGGCGGAACGCAGAGTCGCGTGACGCACCAGAACGACCTGATCGTCAAAACGCATCAGCACATCCTGCATCCGCCGGTTCGGAATGCGCCCCAGCCACAGGCCGCGAAAGGCGATGTTGGCCTTGACCGCCGATTCCTCGTCGCTCGCCGAGGCGATCACCCGGTCGCGCCCGGCGATATAGTCGGCCAGTTCGCCATCGGTCGTGGCGGCGGCCACATCTGCGACCCCCTGCGGCTCCAGCAGGCGGCGCATCTGAAAGATTTCCTCGACGTCGCGCAGGGTCAGGCGCGGCACATGGAAACCGCCATCGCGCTGTTCCAGCATGCCGTTCTGTTCCAGCCGGAACATTGCCTCGCGCACGGGGGTGCGCGAGACCGCAAGACGGCGGGCCAGATCCTCTTCGACCATGCGCTCGCCGGGCTGGAACACCCGGGCCTGCATCATGCGGCGCAACGTATCATAGACCTGCGCGGCAAGAGGCGGTTGGCGACGGATGCGAAAATCGGGCGAGGACACAGGATACTCCGAACTCGATCAAGGCCCGCAGGGCCGGTTACGGCCGCACGGTCTCGGTCCACATGGGGAAATGGTAATTGCCCCCCTCGAACGGCGGGAAGGTGTGGAAATCTGCCCGCAGCTCGTGCCGGACCGGCGATTGCAGGGCGGCGGTCAGCGCCTCGGGGCTGTCGAACATCACGCGGTTGCGCTGAAGGTGGCGCACCTTGCGATGAGGCAGGAACGACACCCAATCGACCGGGGTCAGGATCTCGATCCCGCGAATGCCGGGCAGGCGCTGGAACAGCGGGGGATGGCCGTGCATGTAATGCGCGTGCCAGGCGTTGTCGTCCTGGGCCGGGCCGGGATAGTGCACGACAAAGGAACAGGGCAGCGCACCGGCTGCGACCTGCGGCACCGGGTCCGGCACCGCCCAGGTCCGGCGCCAGAACGCCTGCGCCGTGGCATGTGTCCCGGCCAGCGACGGCAGGGCCGCCGTCAGCCCCTGCAAGGCCCCGCCCTGGGCGCAGGCGGCCTCCAGCTCTTCCAGCCGGGCAAAGTGCAGCTGCATCCCCAAGGGCGGCGAGGCGCCGTCATCGGTATAGCTGTCCTTGGCCGTGGCCGGAGTAAAGACCAGCGCCTCGGTCAGACCGGGCACGCCGGCCAGCAGGGCGCGCAGGGCGGCAAGCTCGCCCTCGGGGACCAGCGGATTGGTGCCGCTGGCCGCATCGTGGAACAGAACAAGGGCAAAGGTCATCGCTATCGTCCCATCATGCTTGGCAACCATAGCGCCAGCTGGGGCACTGCCGCCACCAGCGCAATCAGCACGATGGTCAGCCCCACATAGGGCGCCGCTGCCATCGCCATGGTGCGCAGAGTGGTCTCGCGCGGCGCCACGCCCAGCACGACGAACAGCAGCATGCCAAAGGGCGGCGTGGTGAACCCGACCTCGTAGGCCAGCAGAAGCATCAGCCCGAACCAGACCGGATCAAAGCCGAACTGCTTGGCCAGCGGCATGAACAGCGGAATGGTGATCAGCATCATCGAGACCTGATCCATGAACATGCCAAGGATCAGCACCACAAGGATCATCATTGCCAGGATGCCATAGGGCCCGACATCCAGCGACAGGATCGCCGTGATGAAGCCGTTCGACGCCCCCGAAAAGGCAAAGACCTGGCTGAAGGTCGTCGAGGCGGTGATGATCAGGAAGGTCATCCCCGTGACCTTCATCGCATCGTCCAGCGATTGCCAGACCACCCGCAGGTTGAACTTGCGATAGACGATCAGCAGCGCGACCACGCCCATGCAGCCCAGACCGGCGCTTTCGGTCGGGGTGGCGATGCCCATGATGATCGTGCCGACGACGCAGAAGATCAGGAAGCCCATCGGCAGGATGTTGGCGGCAATCGTGCCCAGCTTCTGCCAGCCGCTGACCTTGGGGGTTTCGTATTGCGGGGCGGCCTCCGGGTCGATCGAGGTCTGCACCCAGATCAGGCCGGAATACATCAGCACCAGGACGATCCCGGGGATCACGCCCGCGATCAGCAGCGCACCGACGTCAATCTCGGCCAGGCTGCCCAGCAGAACGCCCAGGGTGGATGGCGGAATGATCACCGCAAGGCTGCCGGCGCCCAGGATGGGACCATAGGCCATGTGGGGCTTGTAGCCGCGCTTGAGCATCTCGGGCGCCATCAGGCTGCCCATCATGCCGGCATTGGCCATGGACGACCCCGACAATGCGGCAAAGATCGACCCGGCGCCCAGCGTCACATAGCTGAGCCGTCCGCGCAGGTTGCCGATGGCAAGGTCGATGGCCTGGATCACCCGCTCGCCCAGACCGGAGCGGAAGAACAGGCTGCCCATCACCAGGAACATCGGCAGCGGCGCCAGCGAATAGGTTGTCACCGCCTCGGAGAAGTTCGAGATCATCTGCGTCACGCCGCGCGATCCGCCGAAGAACAGGAACAGCCCCATGATGTTGGTGGCAAAGAAGGCAAAGGCCACAGGCAGGCCCAGCCCCATCAGCACCATGATCGACGAGATCAGAATCGCGAATGCGTAAAGCCAATCCATCGCTCAGTGCCCCCCGACTTCCATCAGGTCGCGCTCGTACATGTCGTCATACCCCAGCGCGTAGCGCAGCCATTCCAGCGCCGACAGGAAAAACGCGACCACCATGGGGGTGAAGACCACCCATTTGGGAATGTCGAAGGTGCGCATCTCGTAGGTGCCCCGCTGCACGGCCAGGGTCAGCGAATTCAGCGCCACCCAGCCCAGATACAAGCACAGCGCCATGCAGCCCAGATAGACGATCCGCGCCAGGACCTTCTTGGCCGAGGTCGGCAGCGCGATGCGCAGGAACTCGACGAAGACATGCCCCTTGGACCGGATCAGCCAGGGCATCGACAGGAAGGTGATGTAGAGCAGGAAGAATTCCGAGGTGTTCACCGCCCAGCCAAGCGGGCGCATCCCGAGGTTTCGGACGGCCACATCGGACACCACCAGCAGCACAAGCGCGCCGATGAGCAGACGGGCGATCACGGCCAGCAGCTGGCTCGTGCGACCTGTCAGGTCAAACAGGAGTTTCATGGACGGATCCCGTTGGAATGGGGCAAGCCACCAGGCGCATCGGCGCAGGGCTTGCAAAGACGACGGGGCGGGCTAGGCCCGCCCCGAAGGTTCTCAGATCACTGGAACAGCTCTTTGAGCTTGGCGATATAGGTCGCGTCGCGCGCTTCCATGCGCTGCCACGAAGCGGCGGCGGCGGCTTCCAGGAACTTGGTCTTGCCCGGATCCTTCATCTCGACGGCCTTCATGCCATTGGCGACCATGTCGGCCTTGAGCTTCTCGACCAGGGTGGCGGTTTCCTCGAAGCTCTTCTTTTCGTGCTCTTCGGCGGTTTCCACGATGATCTTCTGCGCTTCAGGCGACAGCGCGTTGAAGGCATCGAGGTTCATCGAGATCAGCACGTCCATGCGGAAGAAGCTGGGATCGACGCGATACTTGGTGAACTTGTCCCAGCCGAACGAGGCATAGCCCAGTGCCGGATAGGCGTTCGCATTGATCACGCCGCGCTCCAGCGAGGTATAGACCTCGCCAGCGGGCTGGATGATGAAGGTGGCGCCCAGATTTTCGAACAGCTGCTTGTAGAGCGGCGAGGCGCGCAGCACGATGTCCTTGAAGTCCACCATGCCGTCTGCGGTCAGCTTGGGCTCGTTCACGGTCCACAGATGGAAGCCGGCCGAGGCATCCATGTGGGCCAGCAGCTTGGCGTTGCCCTTTTTCTGGTAGATGCTGTCGATCAGATCCCAGGCGCCATTCTTGCGCGCATCCATCGGGGTCAGCGTCGAGGCCGAAAGCACTTCGCCTTCGGGCACCAGTTCCAGATAGAGACCGGCAGGCAGCAGGACCATGTCGATCAGGCCCGACTGCTGGGCGGTGCCTTGCTGCGGGTTCGGGATGACCTCGGGCCCGCCCTTGATGTCGATGCGGACGACGCCTTTGCCCTTGGTGTTCACGTCATCGACGAAGCGGGCGAATTCCTTCGAGAAGTCGCTCGGGCCCGGGGTGAAGGTGACGGCGTTGATGACGTCTTCGGCGGCAGCGGCGGTGCCGAACACTGCCATCATGGCAGCAAAGGCCGCCGGTTTGAGGAATTTCATGGGTCGCTCCTTGTTGGTGGTGGCATCCGGTTTCCGCAGTCGGGCCGGGGCTTTGGTCGATCATGCCCTGCATTGGGGCTGGCCGTTATTTGTGTTCTGTATACAGTGTCCAGCGCCTCCCTGTCAATTTGATCAATGGATCGCAGGACGCCGCAGCGCCTGTTTTTCCGCCCGCAGATCATGGGCGCGCGGGTCGGCCATCGGGTTGTCGGTCAGCCCGCCCAGATCGGCCTTGCGCACCTTCTGGGTCGAGGTGACAGGCAGCGAATCGCGGAACACGACAAAGCCGGGCACCTTGAAATAGGCCAGCCGCTCGGCCGCATGGTCCAGCAAGGCACGGGCCAGCGCAGGTTCATCCGCGCCGGGTTTCGGCACCACGACGGCCATGACCTCTTCACCGCGCAGTGGCTCGTCCGCCGCGACCACGGCGCATTGCGCCACCAGCGGATGGGCGTTGATCACGCCCTCGACCTCCAGCGCGGCGATATTCTCGCCCGAGCGGCGGATGACGTTCTTCTTGCGGTCCATGAAATACAGCGCGCCGTCGGCATCCTGCCGCACGATGTCGCCGGTGTGGAACCAGCCGTCCTTCCACGCGGTTTCGGTCGCCACCGGATCGTTCAGATAGCCGGAAAAAAGCCCGCGCCGGGGATCGCTCCCCTGGGCGCGGACCACCAGTTCGCCAGGGGTGCCGGGGGAAACATCCAGCCCCTGGTCGTCGATCACTCGGTAATCCATGCCGGGACCGGGGCGGTCGGGCCGGCCGATGCAGCGCTCTCCGACATGACGCGGTTCGGTCACCGCGCTCAGCAGGCAGGCCCCGCCGGTCTCGGTCATCGCCCAGCCTTCCAGCAGCGGCACGCCAAAGCGCGCCTCGAAGACCGCATGGTGATCGGGGTGGACACCGCCCCCCATGCCATAGCGCAGGCCATGGTCGCGGTCGCGGTCCGAAGGCGGGATCGCCAGCAGGATTGCGGGCATCACCCCCAGGAAGTGAAAGCAGGTTGCCCCGGTCTCGCGCGCATTGTCCCACCAGCTGCGGGGGTGAAAGCGGTCGACGATCACCTGCGCGCCGCCGCAGGCCAGCATCCCCATGAAGCTGTTGCCCATGGCGTTGATGTGGAACGAGGGCAGCGGGGTCATCAGCCGCTCGATGCCTTCGCGCAGGGCGATGGGGGAGGGCTGGGCAACATACCAGGTGCCCCAGTTCATGAAGTAGAGATCCGACAGGATGCAGCCCTTGGGCTTGCCCGTGGTGCCCGAGGTATAGATCAGTGCGCATTCGCCATCGCCCGGCGCGGCGGCGGCGCCGGCCGGGGTCGGGGCGGCGGGCACCGGGTCGCCATCGGCGATGGCCGGCAGGCCATGGCCCTGCATCTGCGCCAGACGCGACGCTGTCGCCACCGCCAGCACCGCGCCGGAATGGCCGGTCAGATAGGCGATTTCCTCATGCGTCGCATCGGGATTGATCGGCACGATCGCCACGCCCAGCCCGTTCAGCGCCAGCCAGTGAAAGAAATGCGCCGGCCGGTTTTCCAGCAGCAGCGCCACGCGGTGCCCCGGCCCATAGCCCGCCGCCGCATAGGCCGCGCGGAGCGCCTGAACCTTTCCCTCGACCTCGGCATAGGTCCATTCGGTCTGATCGGTCCCCCACATCGCCGCCACCGATTGCGGAACGATGAACAGCGGGCGATCGGCAAACCTTGCCGCCTGCGCGGTCAGCAGTTGCGAGGGCGAGAAGGCGGGGGTCATGGCTGGGTCACCTTTGCGAACGGCGAAATTTGGGGGGCGCCTTATGCGCCGGGAACAAGCGCCAGCACCCGAAGCGGGCTGCCAGAGCCTTCGTGAACTTTGAGCGGCGCGGCCAGCAGCACCGCGCCCGTCGGCGGCACCAGGTGCAGGTTGGTCAGGCATTGCAGGCCATAGCGGCCGGCGCCGTGCAGATAGTGGTGCGCCGGATAGGGCGGGGTGAAATCGCCGCCCTGCCCGGCATCGGTGCC
The DNA here is from genome assembly GCF_000429765.1 of Gemmobacter nectariphilus DSM 15620. Lineage (GTDB taxonomy): Bacteria > Pseudomonadota > Alphaproteobacteria > Rhodobacterales > Rhodobacteraceae > Wagnerdoeblera > Wagnerdoeblera nectariphila. The sequence goes on from NZ_AUCM01000011.1 coordinate 108,562, forward strand.
GATGGTTTCGGTGCCAAAGCCAAGGATGCCCCGGTCATGGACCAGCCAGCGCATCGCCTCGGCATCCGGGCCGGGGGTATGGGCGCCATCGGCGCGCAGGTTGGCATAGGCGGCGCCCCTGCGCTGCGACCAGTCCGAGCGCATCAGCACCCAGGCACCAGCGGGAATGCGGCCGTGTTCGGCCTCCCATGCCTCCAGCGCCACGCGGGTCAGCAGGTGGTCGTCATCCGTCGCGCTGGCGGCCGAACAGTCGATCACCACGGCAGGCGCGACCATATGTTCGGGCGGCAGGGTGTCGACGGTGCCACGCGGGATGTCGCGGCCGGTGAACCAATGGGCGGGCGCGTCGAAATGCGTGCCGGTATGTTCCCCGAACGACAGGTTGTTCCAATACCAGGCGGGGCCAGCCGCGTCATAGCGGCTGATCCGTTCGATCCGCACCGGGGCCGAGGCGCCAAATTCCGGCGGCAGGACGATGGTGGGGAAATCTTCGGTCAGCGTCTGGGTCAGATCCACCACGCGGACTGCGCCGGTTGCCAATGCGGCGGTGAGCGTCTCAAGGACCATCAGAATCTCCCCTGCGCAAGTTCGCGTTCGACTGCCTTTGGATTTTCAGCCAGCCGGTCCAGCAGATCGCGGGCCAGATCGCCGACGACGACCTCTTCCAGCCCCTTCATCAGCCCCGAGACAATCGCATTCGCCAGCGCCGAGCCGCCAACCTTGGGCTGGGGAAAGGTCTGGAACCAGTCATCCTCGGTCGGCCCCGACAGCACGGTCATCAGCCGCACGCCGCCTTGGGCCAGATCGGCGCGCAAGGCCTGACCATAGGCCAATGCGGCGGCATGGGCAGCGCCATAGCCCGCCAGCCCCGGCGCATGGACACGGCCAAAGACCGAGGCCACGTTGACCCAGGCCACCGCGCCCTTGTCGCCATCCGCCCCGCGCCCGGCCATCGCCGGGCCGAACACACGCGCCAGCCGCATCAGGCCAAAGGCCACGACCTCCATCGCCTGACGTGCCTCGGCCGCAGCAGCCGGGGCGCCCAGGCCGCCGGGGCGCGGCAGATCGGCGGTGTTGATCAGGATCTCGACCTTGCCGCCAATGTCGCGTGCCAGATCCTCGACCGAACGATCCGAGATCACGTCCAGCGGCAACAGGGAAACGCCGGGGATCGCCGCAAACGCCTCGCGCGTGGGCAGGGGCTTCCAGTCCTCGGGCACACCGACAAGGATCGCGGCCGCCCCCGCCTTGGCCAGCGCGCAGGCCAGCGGCAAGGCGGCAACGTGGCGCGCATCGGTGATCAGCACGCGGCGGTCACGGGGGTTGGCGGTCATCTCGTGCCATTGCGGATCGGCGGTCATGGCCTGCCCCTTCTTGGCGGCGAACAGCACCGCCTGCCCGGCGCGGTCCAGCATCAGGCTCAGCGCAACCTTGTCGCCCGGCGCGCAATCGGGGCCCAGATGCACCACGGCCTGCGGGCCGCAGTCCATCTGCACCAGCCCGACACGCCATGGCGCGCGTTCGCGGAAATAGCTGTCGGCCGGCACCTCGGCCGTGGTGGCAGAGATCACCGTGGCGCCGGTCGGGGCAGGTTTCAGCGCAACCTCGGACAGGCAGGCGGCGCACAGTTCCGGCATCGGCCAGGCAAAGCGGCCACAGCCCGTGCAGCAGGGGAGGTCAAACCGCCCCTGACCGGCCGCCGCGGCCAGCAGATGCGCGGCGCGGCTGCGCGCACCGGGCGGCAGCAGCGGGCGGCGGGTGCGCAGAACGGGGTTCTTCTTGATCCGCATCACGCAGCCTCCAGCACCACGGCGCCGGACCCGAGGCCCCGGTCGAAGTTGATCATCCCAAACCCCATGGCCAGGGCACGCCGCGCGCCCTTGACCTGACGCGCGCCGGCGGTGCCGGTCAGCTGGCGGATGTTTTCCACCAGCCCGATATGCCCGCCCGCACAGCCCGCCTGCCCGGCCGACAGCTGCCCGCCGCTGGTATTGTGCGGCAGATCGCCGGTGGTGGTGAAATCGTGGGAATTCAGGAACTCGGGCAGGCCCTTGGCGGTGCAAAAGCCCAGATCGGCCAGCTGCATCGCGCTGATCACCGGATAATCGTCATAGGTCTGCACCAGATCGACCGTGCCCGGCGCGACGCCCGCCATGGCCCATAGATCGGCCACATCGCGCTGCCATCCGCCGCGCAGCATGACCGGATCATCAGGATAGCCGTTGTGCCGTTCGATCGCCGCCGTCAGGCGGACAAAGGGCAGCCCCTGGGCCTTGGCCGTTTCCTCGCGCATCACCAGAAAGCCTTCGGCCCCGGCGCAGGGCATGACGCAATCGAACAAATGGATCGGCGGGGCGATGGGGCGCGAATTCAGGTATTCGTCCAGGCTGAGCGGCTTTTTCATCAGCGCATTGGGGTTTTTCAGCGCATTGGCCCGCTGGGCGACGGCCAACTGCCCGATGTCGGCCCGCGTCAGGCCGGTTTCCGCCATATAGGCCTGCGCGATCAGCGCGAACGACACGTTCGGCCCGCCCGCGCCATAGGGATAGACCGCATCTTGCGAAAAGCGCGAGAAATTTTCCAGCGACTGGCGGAAGCTTTGCGGCGCGTTGGTATCGGCGGCGATGCAGGCGACCACATCGGCATCGCCCGCCTGCACGATCCGCGCGGCACGGCGGATGCTGGCCACCCCTGCCACCCCGCCCAGCGGCAGGAAATCCAGAAACCGGGGCGACAGGCCGAAATGCTGGGTCAGGCCAATCGCGCTGTCGGGTGCCATGGAAAAGCTGGCCAGCGAGAACCCGTCGAAATCCCGGTGCGCGATGCCCGAAGCCTCGGCCAGCGCCGCCAGCGCCTTGCCCACCCACCATTGCGCCGGGCGGGTGGAAAACCGGGCATAGGGCACCGTCACCGGCGCCGCCAGAACCACCCCATCATAGCCTTGCCGCGCCATGGACATTCCCCCTTAGTGCGCCTTGCGCAGCGCACCCTTGGTGCGGCGCAGATCGACGACCGTGCCCGCGGCGACCGCCGCCTCTGCATCGGCCTTGATCTGCCCGCGCTGCAACTTTTGCGTCGAACTGACCGGCAGGGCATCGGTGAACAGCACATAGCCCGGCAGCTTGTGATAGCTCAGCCGCTCTGCCACCCGCTCCAGCAGCGCGGGGGCGTCGGGGGTGGCGCCATCGGCGGGAACGATGAAGGCGAACACCTCCTCGTCGCGCACCGGGTCGGACACCGGCGTCACCGCGACGGCCTTGACCGCCGGATCGGCGGCCAGTGCTGCCTCGACCTCGAGGGCCGAGATATTCTCGCCCGAGCGGCGGATGATGCTTTTCTTGCGGTCGACGAAATACAGCAGGCCCGCCTCGTCGGCGGCCACGATATCGCCGGTATGGAACCAGCCGCCGCGCCAGGCCTCTTCGGTGGCGTCAGGGTTGCCCAGATAGCCCGAAAAGAACCCGCGCCGGGGATCGGGGCCGGCCGCGCGCACCAGAAGTTCGCCCGCCTGACCGACGGGCAAGTCCTGATCGGCGTCGTTCACGATGCGCCAGTCCATGCCGGCGCGCGGGCGCCCGATGCAGCGGCGGCCCGGTTCATAGTCCACCCCGGCCGTATCGGTCACGCCCGATCCGCCCGTTTCGGTCATCGCCCAACCCTCGATGATCGGCAGATTGAACCGCGCCTCGAAGTCGATCTTGTTCTGGGCATCGACACCGGGGCCAAAGGTGAACCGCGCCTTGTGGCGGGTATCGTCGGGGCTGGCAGGGCGTTGCAGCAAAATGGCCGGGATCACGCCCAGCGAATGCACGATGGTTGCCCCGCTGTCCGCGATGGTCGCCCACCAGCGATCCGGGTGGAACCGGTCCAGCGGCACGATGGTGCCGCCAATCAGCATCATGCCCACCACGGTGCAGCCCAGCGCGTTCATGTGAAAGAACGGCAGCGGGGTCAGCGACACCTCAGCATCCGGGGTCATGGCGCCGATGCCGGGCATCGACACATACCATTCCGCCACATTGATGAAGTAATAGTTCGACAGGATGCAGGCCTTGGGCATCCCCGTGCTGCCCGACGTGAACAGCAGCGCGGATTCGTCATCCGGCCCGCCAACGGCAGGCGCGCGGCGGGTGCGGGCGGGCGGCGGCGCATCGGGGCTGGCGATCGGCACGCCTTCGGGCACGCCGGCCAGAACGCCCTCGAACCCCGGCACGGCGATCACCGCCTCGGCCTGGGACACCACCATCTGATGACGCAGCTCATCAGGGCGCATGTCGCCGTTCAGCGGCACGATCGACGCGCCGATCGCATTCAGCGCCAGCCAGTGCAGCAAAAACTCGGGCCGGTTCTGCAACAGCAGCGCCACGCGCGAGCCATGGCCATAGCCAGCCTCCGCATAGGCGGCCTGCAAGGTCGCAACCTTGGCGGCGGCTTCGGCATAGGTGATGCGGAACCCCTCGGGCGCCCAGGGCAACCGGGCCGAAGCCGGGGCCAGCGCAAAGACCAGATCGGGACGGCGCGCCGCAGTGCGTGCGAAGGCGTGATACGGCGACGAAACCCTGGCCATGGCGACAGCCCCCCTTGAACATCCATCAACAGGCTATGCCCGGCCCGGCAGTCTTTCCAATTCAAAACGTTTGCGGAACTGATACCGATTTGTTATCAAATCGCATGGAGCTGAGACAGATCCAGTATTTCATCGCCATTGCCGAGGCCGAACACTTTGGCCGCGCCGCCCAGCGCCTGCGCATCGCCCAACCTGCGCTGAGCCGTCAGATGAAGCTGCTGGAAACCGAGCTGGGGATCGAGCTGTTCGAGCGGCTGCCGCGCGGGGTGCGGCTGACGCAGGCGGGGCGGGTGTTCCTGACGGAAATCCGGGGGTTGCAGGGGCTTATCGGCCGCGCGGTCGGGGCGGCACGGGCGGCGGCTGCGGGGCAGCACGGCACGCTGCGACTAAGCTTCATCGAGGCGGCTGCCTGGCAAGGGCTGTTGCCCGACGCGATCCGCCGCTTTCGCACCGATTTTGCCGGGATCGACCTGTCGCTTCTGGCCATGCCGACGGCGGAACAGCTGGCCGCGCTGCGCCAGCGGCAGACGGATGCCGCGCTGATCTACAACCCCGAGCCGATGGACGATCTGGTCAGCCTGCCGCTGGTCCGGCACCCGGCCCTTCTGGCGGTGCCCGCCGAATCGCGCCTTGCCGGGTTTGACGAAATCGCGCTGACCGATCTGACGGATGAGCGGATGATCGGCTTTCAGCGCCGGGCCAGTCCGCGGTTCTTTGACGACATCCACGCCGCCATGCGCAAGGCCGGGGTGACACCGCGGTATGTCAGCGAGCTGATGGCCGAGACCGAGATTCTGGCGCTGGTCAGCGCCGGTGCCGGCTGCGCCCTGGCCAATGCGCAACAAATCTGGCGCCCGCCGCACGGGGTGCGCTTTGTCAAGGTGCGCGATCTGAACGTCCACCTGACGCTGTCGCTGGTTCATCGGCGGGGCGACGCGCCCCCGGCATTGCTGCGCTTTGAAGAGATTCTGCGCGAACTGGCCGAGGCCGAGAAATTTCAGACTTGAAACATCTGCGACGCAGGCGCACCTTGCCCGCGCAGCAAAGGCGGAGAGTTCCATGGCCAAGATGATGCGCGCAGCCCGGTATTTCCAGCATGGCGGCCCCGAGGTGATCTCGGTCGATCATGTGCCGGTGCCCGAGCCTGACAAGGGTCAGGTTCTGGTGGAAATCGCGGCCGCCGGTGTCGCGCCGCTGGACTGGAAGATGCGCGCGGGCCTGCTGCAACAGTATTTCAGCCTGCACTTTCCCAAGATTCCGGGGCGCGATGGTGCAGGGCGGGTGGTAGCCTGCGGGCCCGGCATCTCGCGGCTGGCGCCGGGGGATCGGGTCGCGGTGATGGCCCCGCCGGCAGGGCAGGCGGGCACCCATGCCGAATATATCGTCGCCGATGCCGATCTGGTCGTGCCTCTGCCTGACAATCTGGGCGACGATGCGGCGGCGGCGCTGATCAACGCGGGCCTGTCGGCCTGGATCGCGGTCATGCGCACGGCGCAGGTGCAGCGCGGCCAGCGCGTGCTGGTGCAATCGGGCGCCGGGGCCGTGGGCGGGCTGATGGTGCAGCTGTGCGCCCATCTGGGGGCCGAGGTGACAGCAACCTGCCGTGCAGCGAATGCCGATTATGTGCGCGGTCTCGGGGCCTCGCGCGTCATTGCCTATGACGGGCCTGCGGTCACGGACCTGCCCCCGCAGGATGTGGTGTTTGATCTGATGGGCGGGGCGGTGCATGATGCCTGCTACCCGATGCTGGCACCGGGCGGGCATCTGGTCTGGCTGGCTGCCGCCCCGATCACCGATCGCGGTGCCGAATTCGGTGTTCGCGTCACCCGCGCGATGATCACGGATGATGCCGGTGTGGTGGCCGAGGTGATGAAACTGGCCGCGCAAGGCGTTCTGAAGCCGCAAATCGCCGGCGTGATGCCGCTGGATCAGGCCGCCGAGGCCCAGCGCAAGCTGGCCGCTGGCGAGATCACGCGGGGGCGGCTGATCCTGCGGCCTTGACCCCGGGCTTGCGCCGACGCGGGCGGGCCGGGGCCTCGGGTGGGGGCAGGCGGGCGACCAGTTCGGTTTCGGTGCGCCGGTAATGCGCGGTCAGCCGCTCGACGGCCAGGGCGCTGTTGCGCGCCAGCGCGGCCTCGGCAATGGCGCGGTGTTCGGCGGCCAGATCGCGCGTGCCATCGCGCGCCTCGACGGTCAGGGCATGAAAGCGGAACCGCTCGGATTCGGAATAGAGCTTCTCGAACAGATCGAGCAGCCAGCGCGACCCACAGGCGGCCACCAGCGCGCGATGGAAATCGTGGTGCAGCTGTTCCAGCCGGTCGGCATCATGCCGGGTTGCGCCATCGAGCAGCGCATCAAGCGCCGTCTGAACGGCGGCGGCCCAGTCCTCGCCGCCGCGGTCGATGGACCGGGCCAGGGCCTCGGTCTCGATCAGGATGCGGGTGTCGGTGGTGTCGGTCAGCTCGTCCACCGTCAGGGGCGCCACGAAGAAGCCGCGCAGCGAGATCGCCGTGACCAGACGTTCGGCCTGAAGCCGGTTCAACGCCTCGCGCAGCGGGGACATGCCCATGCTGTAACGTTCACACAGAAAGGCCATGCGCAGCGGCAATCCCGGCGCCAGCGCGCCCGAGATGATATCGTGCCGCAAGGCGGCGTGGGCGGTGTCTGCAAGCGTTTTCATGCGCGGTCCTGCTGTGGTCCGGGCATTGTGCCAAAGGTGGCGGCGCCTTGCAAAGCCCCGGCGGCATCACGGGCGGCGATGTCGGATGCCTCCGGCGGGGATATTTGGATCAAGGCGAAAATGGGGTCGGTCACGCCGGATCCAGACCGGGAAAGCGCGCGGCGACCTTGCGGCGCAAACCCAGCTTGGCCTGACGCAGCAGGCCCTGATCGGCCAGCGCCGTGACCAGATCGGGGCGCGCGGTCTGGATGCGGTCATAGAACTGGTCGATCCCGTCGGGCGTCGCGGCCTGAAGCCAGGCCTGCATCGCGGGGCGGTATTGATAGGCACCTTTCGACAGCCGATAAGGCAGGCGCGCTTTCCACAGTTCGGCATCCTGGGCATGGAAATGCAGCAGGGCAAGGTCAGGGTGGAAGCGCCCGCCAAAGACCCAGTCGCCATGTTTCCAGCGAGCACCGTGGATGCGCGGGATCATCCCCTGAACCCCGGTGCGAAAGAAGCATTTGCCGACGGTATGGCTGAGCATTCCCTTGTCCAGCAGATCGCCAAGCGGGCCGTAAAGCTGCGCCGCCATGTCGCCGGCATCGTCGGGCAACTGGCGGCGGAAGGCGCGGGCCGTGAAAATGTCATCGGGCAGTGCAGGGTCGTGCAGCGCCTCCCACGGCTCGGCGCGGACGATATGGCGGTCTGCGGGCTGATCGGCCAGCATTTCGGCCACGGGAACATCCGCCAGCAGGAATTCGTCAACGTCGAAATGCCCGATCCAGTCGAGCCCGGCCTTGCGCAGGATACGGCCGATGTTCTTGATCTGCCGCACCTGATGGGTATCGGGGCGGGTGCCGGCAATGGTCTGCCAATAGGGATCGTCGCAGCGGATGACAGTGATGCCGTCCTGCCCCGACAGCAGATCGGCGGCCGGATCGTCCGGGTCGTCGAAATGCAGCCAGATGCGGTGGGCGCCCAGATCCAGATGATGGGCGGCAAAGGCCAGCACCTGATCGGCCGGCGCCTTGACGGTGGCCGCGACGCCCCAGCGCGGCAGGCGCGTCATCAGAGCCGCTCCAGCAAGGTGGTGGTCGGCCAGGCATCGGCAGGCAGGCCAAGGCGCGCCTGTTCCTTTTGCACCGCGATACGGGTCAGCGCGCCAAGGATGCCGTCGATCTTGCCGACATCATGCCCGCGCGCCTGCAACTTGCGTTGCAGCGCCTTCATCTGATCCGGGGACAGGGCAGGATCGGGCGTGCCGGGGCGAAAGGCCGGGGCGCCCTCGATCCTGGTGGCGAAATAGGCCGCCGTGGTGACGTAGACGAAGCTTTTGTTCCACTCGAACAGGGTGTGGAAATTCGGATAGGCCATGAAGGCCGGCCCCTTGCGCCCTTGCGGCAGCAGGACCGACCCTTGCAGGCCAGGCGCCAGCGTGCCGCTGCGAGCGGTCACCCCCATGGCCGCCCAGTCCGCCGTGGGCAGCGCCTTGTCCACCCCGGTCTGCGACCAGTCCAGATCGGCAGGCAGCACGATTTCCTGAAGCCACGGCTGCCCTGCCCGCCAGCCATGGTGGCGCAGCATGTTCGCCCCCGACAGGATCGCATCGGGGACCGAGGTTTTCAGTGTCACCTTGCCATCGCCATCGCCATCGACGCCGCGGGCCAGGATATCGGCGGGCAGCATCTGCACCATGCCGATCTCGCCCGCCCAGGCGCCGGTGGTGGTGGCGGGGTCAAACTCGCCGAGTTCCCACATGCGCAGCGCGGCCAAAGCCTGCGGGCGGAACAGGCCGGGGCGGCGGCAATCATGGGCCAGTGTCACCAGCGCGTTCAGCGTGTTGAAATCCCCCTGATAGCCGCCGAAATCGGTTTCAAACGCCCAGAAGGCCAGCAGGATCCCGCGCGAGACGCCATAGTCCGCCTCGGCCCGGTCGAACAGCGCCTTGTGCTGGCGCGCCTTGGCGACAGCGGTATCGCTGCGGTTCTGGCTGATCAGGCTGCGGGAAAATTCGGTGAAGGTCTTGCGGAACACACCCTGCGCGCGGTCGGCGGCCAGAACCTTGGGGTCGGGCGCAGCGGTGCGGAAAAAGCGGTCTACCCCGGCGGGCGCATGGCCCGCCGCCACAGCCTCGGCTCTCAGCGCGTCCAGCCAGCTGCCAAAAGGGCCGCCACAGGGCACCTCGGCCATGGCAGGGGTGGCGGCAAGCATCAGGGCAAGGGTCAATCGCATCGGGCACTCCGGGTCTGGCGGGACCAGCATACCCGGCAAGGCGGCGCGGAAAAGGGCGTTATCCGCACGAAATCAGGGCAATCAGCGCGACCAGGACCAGCATCAGCCCCCAGACCCGCCAGAGCAGGCCAACGGCCGCGTCGATGTCATCCGGCCCGGCATCGCGGCGGCCCTCGGGGTGCACGAAGGGCTGATCGGTCATCCGCCCGTGATAGCTGCGCGGCCCAGATACGGCGACGCCCAGCACCACGGCCATGGCTGCCTCGGGCCAGCCGGCATTGGGCGAGCGATGGCGCGGGGCATCGCGCAGCACCACGCGGGCGGCATCGGGCCGCCAGCCCGCCAGCGCCAGAAGCACGGCAGACAGCCGGGCCGGGATCAGGTTCAGCACATCGTCCAGCCGCGCGGCGGCCCAGCCGAACTGTTCATGCCGCGGGGTGCGGTGGCCGATCATGCTGTCGGCCGTGTTGACCACCTTGTAGATCAGGATCCCCGGCAAGCCGCCGATCAGGAACCAGAAGGCCGGGGCGATCACGCCATCCGACAAATTCTCGGCCGCGCTTTCGATGGCCCCGCGCGACACCGCAGGCGCGTCCATCGCCGCCGTGTCGCGCCCGACGATGCGCGCGACCATCCGCCGCCCGTCCGCCAGCGAGATCCGCAAGGCATCGCCCACCGCCTGAACATGATCGGCCAGCGAACGCTGCGCGAGCAAGATCGCACCGCCCAGCATTTCCCAGACCGGGCCAAAGGGCAGCGCCGCGACAAGGCCGCCCAGGGCCCCTGCCCCGACCACCAGCAGCACCACAGCCGCGATGCCCCGCATCTTGCGGTTTGTCCCCCGGTTCAGCCGCGCATCCAGCACTGCCACCGCCCGGCCCATCAGCACAGCCGGATGCGGCCAGCGATCCCACAGCCAGCGCGGCTCGCCCAACAGGGCATCCAGCAGCATCGCGGGGATCAGGATCAGGGCGTGCATCGGGCCTCCGGGATCGGTTGCATGGGGTTATCAGGCAGCGCCGCGCGCGCGTCCAGACCGGACATCGGGCCAATGCGGCCAATCGCTGCGGCAAACCCTGCTTGATGCGCGGCGACAGACATTTATTCATGGCGCCATGAAACGCGCGCCTTCCGCAGCCGCCCGACGGGCAGTGACCTGCCCCCTGGTCGATGGCCCCGGTCTGTCGAAGGCCCGCACAACCCCAAAGCGGGACCAGACCATGACCACGAACGACCAGCCCACACCCCAGGATCACCGCATCCCCTGTGGCGACGGCCATATCTTTGCCCGCGACTGGGCGGGGCGTGACACCAAGGTGCCCATCGTGCTGCTGCACGATTCGCTTGGGGCGGTGACGCTTTGGCGCGACTTTCCCGAACGCCTTGCCAAGGCCACCGGGCGCCGGGTCATCGCCTATGACCGGCCGGGCTTTGGGCAATCGTCGCCGCGCACCGATGTGCTGTCCCCCGGCTTCGTGGCCGAGGAAGCCCATCACGTCATCCCGGTTCTGTGCGATGCGCTGGGGCTGACCCGGTTCATCGCCTGCGGGCACAGCGTGGGCGGGGGCATGGCGGTGGAAACCGCCGCCGCCCACCCCGATCGGGTCGCGGCGCTGATCACGATCGCCGCACAAGCCTTCATCGAAGACCGCACGCGCGAGGGGATCCGCGCGGCGAAGGCCGCCTTTGCCGACCCTGCCGAACTGGACCGGCTGGCCCGCCACCATGGCACCAAGGCGCGCTGGGTGCTGGATGCCTGGACCGAAACCTGGCTGTCACCCGGCTTTGCGGACTGGTCGCTTGACCGCGCGCTGTCAGGGGTGAAATGCCCCGCCCTTGTCATGCACGGCGAGCGCGACGAATACGGATCGCACGCCCAGCCCCGCCAGATCGCGGCGGCGACGGGTGGCCAGCTGGTGATCCTGCCCGGCACCGGCCATGTCCCTCACCGCGAGGCGACGGATCTGACCATCGCCACCATCCGCGATTTCCTGCAAACCGCGCAGGTCTGACCCCGCAGGCGTTCAAATCTGCGGCGCTGCCCGACCATGCGGCGCCGCAAAGTCGATCACCGGGTTGATGGGCAGAATCCGGTTCGGGTTTATCGTGTCGTGGCTATAGTGATAGTGCCGCACGATGTGATCGAGCTTGACCGTATCAGCCACCCCCGGCACCTGATACAGCGCGCGGGTGTACGCCCAAAGGTTCGGAAAATCGACCAGCCGGTTGCGGTTGCACTTGAAATGCAGGTGATAGACCGGGTCGAACCGCACCAGCGTGGTGAACAGCCGCCAGTCGGCCTCGGTCACGACGCCGCCGACCAGGAACGGCGCGCGCGACAGATGGTCCTCCAGCCAGTCCATCGTGTCGAACACCTCGCGCACGGCCTCGTCATAGGCGGCCTGCGTGGTGGCGAATCCGGCGCGATAGACCCCGTTGTTGAAGCCGCGATAGATGCGGGTGTTCACCGCCTCGATCTGGTCCCGCAGCGGTTCGGGCCAGAAATCGCGGCCATTGCCGGTGATCCCGTCAAAGGCCGAGTTGAACATGCGGATGATCTCGGCGCTTTCGTTCGACACGATGCGGCCGGTCGCCTTGTCCCATAGCACCGGCACGGTCACGCGGCCCGACATGTCAGGCACCGCACGGGTGTAGAGGTCGCGCAGGAACGGCAGGCCGAATTGCGCATCGCCCGTCGCCCCCGGAAAATCGGTGGCAAAGGTCCATCCATCGTCCAGCATGTCCGGATGGACCGCCGACACGTCGATCAGCCCTTCCAGCCCCTTGAGCGCCCGGAAGATCAGCGTCCGATGCGCCCAGGGGCAGGCGTAGGACACATACAGATGATAGCGCCCCGGCTCGGCCCGGAAGTCGCCATCGCCCGACGGGCCGGGCGCACCATCGGGGGTGATCCAGTTGCGGAACCGGGCCACCGTGCGCTGAAACCGGCCGCCGGTGCTGGCGGTGTCGTACCAAGCGGGATCCCAGTTCCCGTTCACAAGCTGACCCATGGCATTTCCTTTCTGTTGCCGCCTACCTAGGGGCCTTGCCTCGCCTTGGGAACATCCGCGTGGCGCGCAGAAAGGGCTGCATCTGCGCACATCCGGACAATCCGCAGAGTTGCTCTCTTGCCACGCCGCCCGTCTGCTGGGCATAAAACCGCAGAATCGCTTGAAATTCCGGCACGTTGCGGCAGAGTTGAGGCAGGGAAGGGAAAAGCCATGCTGGAATTTCTGCCTGCCGATGTGCGTGAGGGGCTCATGCGCGCCCAGCGCCGCGCGCCCGCGCGCCGCCGCAAACTGGCGCTGCACCTGGGGGATGCGGTGTTCCCGATTCTGCGCATCTGGGACAGCGGGTTCGCCATCGACGCAAGCCGCCTGAACCGCCTGCGCGGGTTTGTGGAAATCCACGAGGGGGCGCGCCCCTTGCTATCGTGCCTGATCGTCGCCAGCGACCTGGCCGAGGGCGAGCTGATCTGCACCTTCAAGCGCGCGACCCCGATCCAGGACCGCGCCGCGCTGGATTACGAACTGCCCGAGGACCAGCCAACGGTGCTTCTGCCGCGGCAATAGGCTTTCATCTTTCCAGAAATACCCGACTGGGGCGCCAGCGGGTCAACGCGGGGAAATGAGACCACCGCTTCGGCCGCCTTCGGGCCGCAAGGTCTGCTCACCTACCACCGTCGCGCGTCGCGTTCCGACGGCCCAGCACGGACCCCACGGCATTTCCTGCCCCGGGGTCCCATTCGTCTGTCTCCGAATTTTCCACGGCCGCCGGTAGGTTCGCCAAGGGGTCAAGAACCGACCGGCGCGGGGGTGTGCCCCCCGCCCGGAAAGATAGCTCTCAGCCCGCCGCCAGGGGCAGGCGCCGCTCGACCAGCCGCGCCATGATGGATGCCCCCACGGGCAGCACTTCGGTATCCAGAACGAAACCCGGATTGTGCAGACCGACCGTGCCGGCATGGCCCACCCGGCAATAGGCGCCGGGCACCAGACGCAGCATGTCGGCGAAATCCTCGGATCCGGTGGCGGGTTCTTCGGTATCGCTGACCTTGTCATCGCCGACGATATCGCGCGCCGCTTCCAGATAGGCATCCGACAGATCGCCATCGTTGACCAGCACGTCAAAGGCATTGCGCAGATCGGCCTCGATCTCGACACCGTGCGCCAGGGCGTAACCGGCGCAGATTTCCTTCATCCGCCGGGCGGCCATGTCATAGACCTCGTCCTTGAAATAGCGGATCGTGCCGGCCAGCGTCGCGGTTTCCGGCACGACGTTATAGGCGGTGCCGGCATGGATCTGCGTCACCGACAGCACCAGCATGTCCAGGGGATGCAGGTTGCGGCTGTGGATCGTCTGCAGCTCGCTGGCCAGCGAGGCGGCGATCAACAGCGAATCCTTGCCGTTGTGCGGCTGGGCGGCATGGGCGCCCTTGCCCTTGATGCGGATGTCAAAGAACGCCGCCCCCGCCATCGCCGCCCCGCGGGTGATGCCAAAGGTGCCCGGCTTGCCGTTCGGGGAATTGTGCATCCCGTAGACCTCGTCGCAGGGGAACCGCTCGAACAGCCCCTCGGCGATCATGCGGCGCGCGCCGCCCATGCCTTCCTCGGCCGGCTGAAAGATCAGCACGACGGTGCCGTCAAAATCGCGGTTCTCGGCCAGGTATTTCGCGGTGCCCAGCAGCATGGTGGTATGCGCATCATGCCCGCAGGCGTGCATCTTGCCCGGCACGGTCGAGGCATAGGGCAGGCCGGTGGTTTCCTGCACCGGCAGCGCGTCCATGTCGGCGCGCAGCCCGATGCGGCGGTTGCCGCGGCCCTTGCCCTTGATGATCCCGACAACGCCGGTGCCACCGATCCCTTCATGCACCTCGTCGATGCCCCAGGCGCGCAGCTTTTCGGCCACGATCCCGGCGGTGCGCACCTCTTCGAACCCCAGTTCGGGATGGGCGTGCAGATCGCGGTAGATCGCGGTCAGTTCGGGGGCATGGGCTGCGATGGGGGGCAGGATGGACATGGGGCGCGCTCCTTGATGGGGTGATCACATGCTGGCGCGCAGCCGCCGCCACTGCAACCCCGGACTTGCGGGATGGCGGCGGTTGGGGTTACCTGCCCGCCCGGTCCCGGATGAAAGGTTGCGCCATGGCCCCCACCCCCGAAGTCGCCCGCCAGATCGCCCTGACGATTGCCGCCGAAATCGGCGCGCGCGCCGATCAGGTCGCCTCGGCGGTGGAATTGCTGGACGGGGGCGCGACGGTGCCGTTCATCGCCCGCTACCGCAAGGAGGTGACGGGGGGTCTGGACGACACCCAGCTGCGCAATCTGGCGGAACGGCTGGTCTATCTGCGCGAATTGCAGGCCCGGCGCGAGGCGGTCATCGCCTCGATCACCGAACAGGGCAAGATGACGGACGATCTGTCCGCCAGCATCGCCAAGGCCGCAACCAAGGCCGAGCTGGAAGACATCTACCTGCCCTACAAGCAGAAACGCCGCACCAAGGCGATGATCGCGCGGGAAAACGGCCTTGGCCCGCTGGCCGAGGCGATCCTGGCCGACCGCGCCGCAGATCCGGCCGTGCTTGCGGCCGGATACATCACCGAGGCGGTGCCGGATGTGAAGTCCGCGCTGGACGGCGCGCGCGACATCATTGCCGAAGGTCTGGCCGAGAATGCCGAGCTGAAAACCCGCCTGCGCGACCTTCTGCGCCGCGATGCCCGCCTGACCTCGCGCGTGATCGAGGGGAAAGAGGCCGAGGGCGCCAAGTTTTCGGACTATTTCGCCCATTCGGAACCCTTTGGAACCTGCGCGGGGCACCGGGCACTGGCGATGTTCCGCGGCCGGAATGAAGGTTTCCTGAGCCTTGATCTGGAGATCGACCCGGATGCCGCGCCGGGCATGGGCCGGGCCGAGGGCATGGTCAAGGGCGCGCTGTCGGTCGCGCGCGGGGGCAAGGGAGATGAGTGGCTGGCCACTGTCGCCGGCTGGTGCTGGCGGGTGAAGCTGCGCCCCTCGCTGACGGTCGATCTGATGATGGAACTGCGCGAGCGGGCCGAGGAAGAGGCGATCCGCGTCTTTGGCCGCAACCTGAAGGATCTGCTGCTGGCGGCGCCGGCAGGCGGGCGGGCGACCATGGGGCTGGACCCTGGCATCCGTACCGGGGTCAAGGTCGCGGTGGTGGACGCCACCGGCAAGCTGGTGGAAACCGCCACCGTCTATCCGTTCCAGCCGAAAAACGACCTGCGCGGGGCGCAGGCCACGGTCGGGGCGCTGATCGTCAAGCACGCGGTCGATCTGATCGCGATCGGCAACGGCACCGCGAGCCGCGAGACGGAAAAGATGGTGGCCGATCTGCTGGCGATGATGCCGGGGGCGAAGAAACCCACCAAGGTCGTGGTGTCCGAGGCTGGCGCCTCGGTCTATTCGGCCTCGGAACTGGCGGCGCAGGAATTCCCCGATCTGGATGTGTCCTTGCGCGGCGCGGTTTCGATTGCCCGGCGGCTTCAGGATCCGCTGGCGGAACTGGTCAAGATCGAGCCGAAGTCGATCGGCGTGGGCCAGTATCAGCATGACGTCGACCAACACCGCCTGGGCCGCGCGCTGGACGCGGTGGTCGAGGATGCGGTGAACGCGGTCGGGGTCGATCTGAACACGGCCTCGGCCCCGCTGCTGGCACGGGTGGCAGGCATCGGGCCGGGGCTTGCGGAAACCATCGTCAGCCACCGCAATGCGAATGGCCCCTTTGCCACGCGGCGCGATCTGCTGAAGGTCAGCCGGCTGGGCCCCAAGGCCTTCGAGCAATGCGCGGGCTTTTTGCGCATTCCGGGCGGCAAGGAACCGCTGGATGCCTCGTCCGTGCACCCCGAGGCCTATGAGGTCGCGCGCCGCATCGTTGCCGCCTGCGGGCGCGATCTGCGCACGCTGATGGCCGACCCCACGCCGCTGCGCCGGCTGGAGCCGCGCGATTTCGCGGATGAGCGGTTCGGCCTTCCGACGGTCAAGGACATTCTGGCCGAACTGGAAAAGCCCGGCCGCGACCCGCGGCCCGCGTTCAAGACCGCAACCTTTACCGATGGGGTCGAGGAAATCACCGATCTGCGCGTGGGCATGCTGCTGGAAGGCACGGTGACGAACGTGGCCGCCTTTGGCGCCTTTGTCGACATTGGCGTGCATCAGGACGGTCTGGTTCATGTCAGCCAGCTGGCAGACCGTTTCGTCAAGGACCCGCACGAGGTGGTGAAGGCAGGCGATGTGGTCAAGGTGCGGGTGGTCGAGGTGGATGTGCCACGAAAGCGCATCGGCCTGACCATGCGCAAGGATGGCGGCGGGCGCGACGAGGCGCCAAAGCGCGGCGGCCCTCCGGCCAAAGGCGGGCGCGGGCCGATGTCGGCCGGGCCGAAGGGGGGCGAGGCGACCGGCGGCTTTGGCGCCGCGCTGCTGGACGCGATGCGCAAGCGTTGACCTGACCGTGCCGTTGCGCCAGTGGTGAGGGCGGAACCGGGGGCCAGCCCCCGGACCCCCGGGGTATTTTTGGCAAGATGATGGGGAACGGGGCCGGGAGGGCGCGCATATGGCACTGAGTTTTCGGCAGGGCGAGATTCTGGAGATCGCACGCAGCGAGGGGCGCGTGGTGGTCGAGGATCTGGCCGCGCGGTTTTCCGTGACCTTGCAGACCATCCGCCGCGATCTGGGGGAACTGGCCGAGGCGGGACTTCTGGACCGGGTGCATGGCGGGGCGGTGGTGCGGGCCGGCGTCGCCAATACCGCCTGGGCCGAGCGGCAGCGGCAGAACCTGGAGGCCAAGGCCGCGATTGCCGCGGCCTGCGCCGCGCTGATCCCCGACAATTCCAGCCTGATCCTGAACATCGGCACCACGACCGAGGCGGTGGCCCGGGCGCTGCTGGGGCACCGAAACCTGACGGTGGTCACGAACAACCTGAACGTTGCCAACATTCTGGCCCGGAACGAAAGCTGCGAGGTGATGGTTGCGGGCGGCGCGTTGCGGCGGGCCGATGGCGGGCTGGTGGGGGAATTGACCACGCAGTTCTTTGAACAGTTCAAGGTGGATCTGGCTGTCATCGGCATTTCGGCGCTGGATGCCGATGGCGATCTTCTGGATTTCGATCTGGCCGAGGTGCGGGTTGCACGGACGATCTTGCGGCAGGCACGGCGGCGGCTGGTGGTGGCCGATGCCTCGAAACTGTCGCGCCATGCGCCGGTGCGGCTGGGGTCCTTGTCCGAGCTGGACGGGATTGTCACCGACCAGCCGCTACCCGAGGCGCTGGCAGCGGCCTGTCAGGGCTGGGGGACCGAGGTGTATCTGGCCTGATCGCCGGATGGCCGTCACCCCAGATGCGGGCGGCATCGCGGGCGATCAGCCGGGATTCGATCGCGGACAGGCGGGCAAGGGCGTCATACTCGGATCCGGTGTCGCGCAGGGCGCGCTGCCATAGCCGCAGGGCCGAGGCTGTCGACCAGGGCAACGCCGCCTGGTGCAGCCAGTGCCTTAGGGCCGCGGGCAGCCGGTCAAAGGCCGCCATCGGGGCGGCCTTGCGACGCGGCAGGCGGGTGGCAAGGTTACGCCTCATGCTGTCTGGCGGCCCCAGCGCGGGAACGGGTCGGCCAGATGCGCCCATGCCTCGGGGGTGAAGCGGCTGGCGGGAACAAGGCAGGCATCCAGCGATGCGGTGATCGCGGCGCGGTCCATGCCGGCACCGATGAACACCAGTTCCTGCCGCCGGTCGCCCCAGGGGTTCTCCCACTGTGCGCGCATCTTGTCGAGCATCGCCGGATCCTGGGGCCAGCGGTCTTGCGGGATCGCGGCCCACCAGCCCCCCAGCGGCGTGACCGAAGAGATGGCCCCGGCGAGCGAGAATTCCGCCACCCAGTTCGGCCGGGTTGCCAGCCAGAAATGCCCCTTGGCCCGGATCACGCCAGGCAGCGGGCCGTTCAGAACCCCGTGCAGGCGGGCCGGGTCGAACGGGCGCCGCGCGCGGTAGACAAAGCTGGAAATGCCGTATTCCTCGGTTTCGGGGACATGGTCGGCAAAGCCGTAAAGTTCCTTGGCCCATTGCGGGTGCAGGTGGGCGCGGTCGAAATCGAAGAGGCCGGTATCGAAGATGCGCGCGGCATCGACGCGGGAATGATCGGTCTCGATCAGCATGGCATCGGGGTTGAGGGCGCGGACGATCTTGCGCGCGGCATCCGCCCGGTCAGGTCCGGCATCGGTGATCTTGTTCAGCACCACCACATCGGCAAATTCGATCTGCTCGGTCAGCAGGGTGACAAGCGTGCGATCATCCCCCTCGCCCGCCACCTCGCCGCGGTCGGACAGGAAATCGTGGCTGGAATAATCGGCCAGCAGGTTTGCGGCATCAACGACCGTCACCATGCAATCCAGCCGGGCGATGTCGGACAGGCTGTCGCCGAATTCGTCGCGGAATTCAAAGGTGGCGGCGACGGGCAGCGGTTCTGCTATGCCGGTGGATTCGATCAGCAGGTAGTCGAAGCGGCCTTCCTCGGCCAGGCGCCGCACCTCGGTCAGCAGATCGTCGCGCAGGGTGCAGCAGATGCAGCCGTTCGACATTTCGACCAGCTTTTCCTCGGCCCGGTTCAAGGTGGTGCCGGCGGCAACCAGATCGGCGTCGATGTTCACCTCGGACATGTCGTTGACGATCACCGCGACGCGGCGGCCCTGACGGTTGTTGAGGATGTGGTTCAGCAAGGTCGTCTTGCCGGCGCCCAGAAAGCCGGACAGGACGGTGACGGGAAGGCGGGGGTCGCGGGTCATGGGGGCCTCGGGTCAAGGGGTGCCCGGCCTTGTAATATGTAATGTTATTACATTCAATATAAAAGGTCGGGCTTGCACCAGTGCTGCCCGCCGCTACGATGCGCGCAGGCCGCAGGGGCGGCATTGCGAACGGGGGGAGAAGATGGCGAGAACCGTGGTGATCAAGGCCTTTGGCGGGCCCGAGGTGCTGGAGCTCGAGGACCGGCCGGTGAGCGATCCGGGGCCAGGGCAGGTGCGCATTCGCCACCATGCCGTGGGGCTGAACTTCATTGACGTCTACCAGCGCACCGGGGTTTATCCGCTGCAACTGCCCTGTGCGCTTGGCATGGAGGCCGCTGGCGTGATCGAGGCCGTGGGCGACGGCGTGACCCATCTGAAGCCAGGCGACCGCGCCGCCTATGCCGCCCAGCCGCCCGGTTCCTATACCGAGGCGCGGGTGATGCCCGCCGCCCAGGTCTGCCCCCTGCCCGACGCGATTTCCTTTGAGGAAGGCGCGGCGATGATGCTCAAGGGGTTGACGGTGCAATACCTGTTCCACCGCACGGTTCCGCTGAAGGCCGGGGATACCGTGCTGTTTCACGCGGCAGCAGGCGGCGTGGGGCTGATTGCCTGCCAATGGGCAAAATCCGAAGGCATCCGGCTGATCGCCACCGCCGGATCGGACGAGAAATGCCAGATGGCGCTGGACCATGGCGCCGATGCGGCGATCAACTACCGTGACGGCGCCTTTGCGCCCAAAGTGCGCGAGCTGACCGGCGGGCGCGGCGTGGATGTCGTGATGGATTCGGTCGGCGCGGCAACGTTCGAGGGCTCGCTCGATTGTCTGCGGCCGGTGGGGATGATGATTTCCTTCGGCAATGCCTCGGGGATGGTGCCGCCGGTCAGTCTGGGCACGCTGGCGGCCAAGGGATCGCTGCAGATCACCCGCCCGACGCTGTTCACCCATATTGCTCGGCACGAGGATTGCCAGGCCATGGCGCAGCATCTGTTCGGCAAGGTGACGTCGGGGGCGGTCAAAATCCGCATCGACCAGCGTTTCCCGCTGGACCAGGTGGCCGACGCCCATCGCGCGCTGGAATCGCGGGCAACGACCGGAGCGACGGTGCTGTTGCCGTAGGCGCCCTTGGACCGGGCAGGACCGGGGGCCAGCCCCCGGACCCCCGGGGTATTTGAGGCAAGGTGAAAGGGCGATCAGGCGACCAGGGACTCGGCGCGTTTCAGATCGACGCTGACAAGCTGGCTGACGCCCTGTTCCTGCATCGTGACCCCGAACAGCCGGTCCATGCGCGACATGGTGACGGCATGGTGGGTGATGATCAGGAAGCGGGTTTCTGTCCGCCGGGTCATTTCATCCAGCAGATCGCAGAAACGGGTGACGTTGGCATCGTCCAGCGGGGCGTCCACCTCGTCGAGAACGCAGATCGGGGCGGGGTTCGCCAGGAACACTGCGAAGATCAGCGCCAGCGCTGTCAGGGTCTGTTCCCCCCCGGACAGCAGCGACAGGGTTGAAAGTTTCTTGCCCGGCGGCTGGCACATGATTTCAAGGCCGGCTTCCAGCGGGTCATCGGATTCGACCAGCACCAGCCGCGCCTCGCCGCCATTGAAGAGATGGGTGAACAGGGTCGAGAAGCTGGCGTTGACCTGATCGAAGGCGGCCAGCAGCCGTTCGCGCCCTTCGCGGTTGAGGCTGGCGATGCCGGCGCGCAGCTTGCGGATGGCCTCTTCGAGATCCTCTTTTTCGGCGCGCAGGGTGTCGTGTTCGGTCTGCACCGCGCGGGCGTCTTCCTCGGCCCGCAGGTTCACCGCGCCCAGGGCCTCGCGCGAGCGGCGCAGGCGCTGCGCCTCGGCGTCAAGATGGTCCGAGGGCGGAATGGTGTCGGGGTCGATCTTCAGCGACTCCAGCAGATCGGCCGGGCTGCCCTCGGTTTCCTCGGCGATGCGCTCGGCGGCCAGGGCTACGGTTTCGCGGGCCGCATCGGCGCGGGCCTCGGCGCGGGCGCGGGTCTCGCGCGCCTCGCCTGCGGTGCGTTCGCTGGTGCGTTCGGCATCTTGCGCGGCGCGCAGCGCGCCTTCGGCGGCCGACAGCGCGTCTTGTGCGGCAGCGCGGCGGGTTTCGGCATCATGGATCGCCTCGAGCAATTCCTCGCGCCGGGCGGCGATTTCCGAGGGAACGGCATTGGCTTCGGCCAGTTCCTCCTCGGCGGCCTCGCGGCGGTCCTGCAATTCGGCGGCGCGCTTTTCCGCCGTTTCCAGCCGCAGGCGCCAGCCAGAGAGTTCCTTGGTGACTTCCTGCCGGCGGCGGGTGCGCGATTCCCCCTCGCGCCGCGCCTCATCATGGGCAGACCTGCGGGCGATCATCGCAAGGCGGGCGGCCTCGACGGTGGTTTTCAGGGTTTCGACCAGCGCGCGGGCCTCGGACAGGTCGGGCAGATCGGCGGCGGTCTCGTGCGCCTCGGCCAACCGTTCAGTGGCTTCCTCGGCCTCGGCCTGAAAGCGGGCAAGGGCAAGGCGGGCGGATTCCAGCTTGCCTGCGGCAATCGAGCGATCCGCCTCGGCGCGCGACAGGGCGCGGGTGGCCTCGGTCACGCGGGCATCAGCGGCGCGGCGTGCCTCGCGGGCCATCTGATCGGCGCGGGACAGCTCGGCCAGGCGCGCGGTCAGCGCCTCGTGCGCGGCTCGGGCGCCATCGGCACGGGCCGAGGCATCCTCGAGATCGCGCTTGAGCTGGACAAGCCGGTTCAGCTGGCGCAACCGCAGCGCGGCGGCCGAGGGCGCATCGGCCGCCGCCGCGCGGAACCCGTCCCAGCGCCACAGATCGCCATCAAGGCTGACCAGCCGCTGACCGGGGCGCAGATCGGCTTGCAGGCGCGGGCCATCGGCGCGATCCACCAGACCCACCTGCGACAGGCGGCGGGCCAGCACGGCAGGGGCACCGACATGCGGGGCCAGCGGTCCCGCGCCAGCGGGCAGCGGCGCGGTATCGTCATAATCGGGCAAGACGACCCAGCCCGACGCCGCGTCCGCCGCCACCTCGGGCGCGCGCAGATCGTCAGAGAGGGCGGCGCCCAAGGCGGCCTCATAGCCCGGCTCCACCGTCAGATGGTCCAGCAACTGGCTGCCGGCATGGGATTCGCGGTCCACCAGCCGGGCAAGGGCGGCCACTTCGGCGCGCAGGGCATTTGCCTCGCCTTCGGCGGCCGAGCGGGCGGCGCGGGCCTCGGCCTCGCGGGTCTGCACCTCGGCGCGGGCGGTCTCGGCCTCGGCAAGGCTGGCCTCGGCCTCTTCGGCGGTGGCGACGGCCTCGGCCTGAGCCTCTTCGGCGATGGCCTGATCCTCGGCAGCGCGATCCAGGGCCAGGGCGGCGGCTTCGGCGGCGCTTGCGGCGCGGGCGGCCTCGGCCCGGGCCTTTTCCACAGCAGCGGTTGCCTCTTGCACCAGACGCTGTGCGGACTGGTGGCGGGCCGAGAGGCGCGCGGCATCTTCGGTCGCCTCGGCCAGATCGCTTTCGCAGGACGCAAGGACCGACGCGGCCTCGCGCGCGGCTTCGGCCAGTTCTGCCAGCCGGTCGCCCTCGCCGTCCTGGGCGCGGGCCAGCTGGTCAAGCTCCCATTCCAGACGGGCAAGGGTTTCGCCGGCATCGCGGTTCAGCCCGGCCTCGCGTTCGGCGTCGCGCTGCAACTGGGCGATGCGGGCGCGCAGGGATTCCACCGCCTCGCGGGCCCGCGATTCCTGATCGGTCAGGGCATCGCGCTGCACCATCAATCGCTGAAGGATCGCCCCCGCGATCGCCTCTTCCTCGCGCAGCGGCGGCAGGCGATCCTCGGCGGCCTGACGGTCGGCCGAGGCCTTGCGGGCCGCCGTCTCGGCCATCGAGGCCAGGCGGACCGCCTCGGTCAGCTGGCTCTGGGCAAGCTGGCGGGCGGTATCGGCCTCGTGCCAGCGGCGAAACAGCAACATGCCTTCGGTGCGGCGCAGATCGGTGCCAATCTCGCGGTAACGCGCGGCCTGCCGGGCCTGGCGCGCCAATGTGGCCAGCTGCTGGGCAAGCTGTTCCAGCACGTCATCCACACGGGTCAGGTTGGTTTCGGTGGCGGACAGCCGCAGCTCTGCCTCGTGGCGGCGCTGATACAGGCCGCTGATCCCTGCCGCCTCTTCCAGCACACGGCGGCGGCTGCGCGGCTTGGCATTGATCAGTTCGGAAATCTGCCCCTGCCGCACCAGCGCCGGCGAATGCGCGCCGGTCGAGGCGTCAAGGAACAGCATCTGCACATCCTTGGCCCGCACTTCCTTGCCATTGGCGCGGTAGGCCGACCCGGCATCGCGGGTGATGCGGCGGCTGATTTCCAGCAGATCAGAGTCGTTGAACCCCGAGGGCGCCAGCCGATCGGCATTGTCGATGCTGAGCGAGACCTCGGCAAAATGGCGCGCGCCCCGCGTGGCGGCGCCGGCGAAGATCACATCCTCCATCTCGCCGCCGCGCATGGCGGTGGGGCGATTCTCGCCCATCACCCAGCGCAACGCCTCGAGCAGATTGGATTTTCCGCAGCCGTTCGGCCCGACGACCCCGGTCAGGCCGTCGGCGATCACCAGCTCTGTCGGATCGACAAAGCTTTTGAAGCCGTTCAGTCGCAGGCGGGTGAATCGCAAAGGGCGCTCCGTTGGCAGGAAGCGCCATGGTCTTGAGCGCGCGCGGGCGAGTCAAGACCGATACGCGACATTTCGGGGGATAAGCCGCCCTGGGCACAACATGTCGGCAGACAGGGCGATCCGCACCAGTCGAAACGCGCAAGGCATGGCGCCACCCGGCCCCTTGCAGGTCCGCCAGCCACCGGATTGCACCATCCTTGCCCAGATTTCGCCGCATTGGCCCTGCACGTTGATCCTCAGTCAGCGCGGAGAACCCTGATGATCATGGCATCCATCCTTGTCGGAACTCTTGTGGCAATCGTCTCGGGCGCAACGGGGCTGATCGCCGGATATGGCCTGCTTGCCGCCATGGGCTTGTATGCCATTGGCGGCATGGCCGGCGTTGTCCTGACCCTTGGGGTTTCGGCCCTGCGTCATCTGGCCCGCAGCGCGCCGGAAGAGCACCTGGCGCTGGCGACCGCTCAGGGCTGACTTCGCCGCAGATGCGAATGCAGAAACAATAGCGCAAGGCCCTTCCTGACGGTCAGCCGATAGTCGGTCTGGCCGTTAATCTTGTTCGCTTCGGCAATCTGCCGGGAATCGGCGCGCCCTGGGCGCGAATCATGCCCGGGATTTGCCAATTGCCTGAAACATGTAATTAAACCCTTGGTTGCGGGCCGCCAAATTATGGCGACATTACGGCGAACAAGTGGCCCGTTGGCGACACAATCCCCCCGTCCAGTGATGGATTGGTGACACCTTTCCCCGTTCGCAACTCGGCCAGAAAAGGCTAAAATGCCTTTAGATTGGTAATGCCTTGTGAGTGCTTAGAAAGCTGCCCAGCTCCCGAGTTCGATGATCGCTTCGAACGTGCCCTCGGCGCGCCTGGTTCGCTCGTGCCTTGAATTGCAAGCAATGCTTATCGCTGACTGTTGCCAAGAGAGCCACAATGACCCTGACCTATGGACACTTCGAGACGGATGCTGAATTGCCCGGCGGCATCGAAGTTGGCCACGGGTATGAAGACACCAGCTATCGCGACAAGGGCATCTATCGCCACGGGCTGAAACGGGCGCTGGATGTGGCTCTGGTTCTGCTTGCCATGCCATTCGTGGCACCACTGATCGCGCTGCTTGCGCTTGCGGTCATGCGTGATGGCGGAAAACCGTTCTATTTTCAGGATCGGGTCGGCAAGGGCGGCCGTACCTTCCGCATGTGGAAGCTGCGCAGCATGGTCGTCGACGCAGACGAGCGCATGATCGCCCATCTTGCGGCCGACCCCGAAGCCCGCCGCGAATGGGACGAGACGCAAAAGCTCAAGAACGATCCGCGGATCACCCGTTTCGGGCATTTCCTGCGCAAGTCCTCGCTGGACGAGTTGCCGCAGCTGATCAACGTGCTGACCGGCGACATGAGCCTTGTCGGACCCCGCCCGATGATGGTCAGCCAAAAGGCGCTGTATCCCTCGACCGCCTACTATGAGCTGCGGCCGGGCATCACCGGCTATTGGCAGACCGCCGGGCGCAACCGGACCAGCTTTGCCGCGCGGGCAAGCTATGATGCGGCCTATGAGCGTGAGCTGTCCTTTGCGACCGACGCGGAAATCCTGATCCGCACCGTCGGTGTGGTGGTCAAGGGCACCGGCTACTAGGGCTCAGACCCCGACATAGCGCGCGAACTGCGCGCTGTGCGGTGTCAGGGTGCTGGCGTCGCAGGTCTCCGCCACCGTCCCGCCGGTGACAAAGGCCACCCGGTCCGCCACCGACAGCACCGCATCGACCCGCTGTTCCACCAGAACGACAGCCACCCCCATCGCCTTCAGAGACAGGACGGTATCGCGGATCAGCGCGATCATGGACGGCTGCAACCCCTCGGTCGGCTCGTCCAGCAGCAGAACCGAAGGTTCCAGGCACAGGGCGCGGGCAATGGCCAGCATCTGCTGTTCGCCCCCCGACAGGGTCGAGGACCGCTGGTCCAGACGCTCGCGCAGGCGAGGGAACAGGTCCAGCACCCGCTCGCGCGTCGCGGCGCCCTTGTGGCGGGTCATCAACCCGACCTCGATATTCTCGGCCACCGACAGCGGACCGAACAGGCGCCGCCCCTGTGGGACATAGCCGATGCCGTGGCGCGGCACCTCATGCGCAGGCAGTTGCTGGATGGGCTGGCCATCCAGCAGGATGCGCCCCGCCGTCACCCGCACCTGCCCCATGATCGCGCGCAGCATGGTGGTCTTGCCCGCCCCGTTGCGGCCCATGACGCACGTGACCTGACCGGCCGCAGCGGCAAAGGTCAGGCCGCGCAGCACCTGCACCGCCCCATAGCCGCCGTCGATGCCCTCGAGCCGCAGCATTCAATCCCCCAGATAGGCGGCCTGAACCGCCGGGTTGGCCCGGATCTGCTCGGGTGTGCCCTGCGCCAGAACCTGGCCAAAGTTCAGCACCGTGATGCGATGCGCCAGATCCATCACCACATCCATGTTGTGTTCGATCAGCAGCACCGTGGTGTCCGGCACCAGACCGCGCACCAGCGCCTTGAACGTGTCGATCTCGGCATTGGCAAGGCCCTGCGTCGGCTCATCCAGGATCAGCACCTTGGGACGCAGCGCAAGGCCCATGGCGATTTCCAGCAGCCGCTGGTGGCCATAGGACAGTGTGCCCGCCTCTTGCCCCGCGCGATCGTCCAGCCCGACACGGGCCAGCGCCGCCATGGTGCCCGACCTCAGGTCTCCTGGATGGCGCTGCACCGCCAGGGCCACATTGTCGAACACGCTCAGCCGCGCATAGATCGAGGTGATCTGGAACGTATAGGCCACCCCACGCGCCACCCGCGCATGGGCCGGGAGGCGGGTGATATCCACACCGTCCAGCGTGATCGTGCCCGACTGCACCGGCACCCGCCCCGACAGCAGGCTGACCAGCGTGGTCTTGCCCGCCCCGTTCGGGCCGATCAGCGCGTGACTCTCGCCCCGGTGAAGATCAAGGTCCACCCCGTCGACCGCCCGAAGCCCGCCGAAATGCCGGACCAGACCGCGCGCGGACAGGATCACGGCAGCCATCGGACCAGCCTTTCCCGCACCACACCCAACAGCCCACGCGGCGCGAACAGCACCAGCACCAGCAGCGCGACGCCAATCACCGCCAGATGCGCCGTGGTATAGCCCGAGGCAATGTCGATCAGATAGAACATCAGCACTGCCCCCAGCAGCGGCCCCAGCGTCGTGCCCGCACCGCCCAGCAGCACCCACAGCAGCGGCAGGATCGAGAACTGGGTGGCAACAAAGCTGGCCCCGACATAGCCGAACATCACGCCATAGGCCGCCCCCGCCGCCCCCGAATACAGACCCGACACCCCCAGCGCGATCAGCTTCACCCGAAAGGGATCATAGCCCAGCATCCGGCTGCGTTCCTCATTTTCCCTCATCGCCACCATGACGCGCCCAAAGCGCGAGCGGACCAGCGCCAACTGCCCCAGCAGCGCGACGGCGAACAGCACCAGCGCAACGGCATAGCGGGTGCCATCGCTGGACAAATCCAGCGGGCCGATGGCACGGGCGGCGCGGGCCAGGTTGAACCCCTCTTCCCCGCGGGTGTAGGCGGTGAAATACATCACCAGCAGATAGCCCGCCTGCGCGAACATCAGCGTCACGATCATGAAGCTGACCCCCGCGGTGCGCAGCGCCAGCAGCCCCACCGCCACCGCCGCGGCCCCACCTGCCAACAGCCCCATGGGCAGGGCCACCGCCGCAGGCCAGTCACCCAATTCCATCAGCAGACCAGTGGCATACATGCCGGCACCAAAGAACAGCGCGTGTCCCAGGCTCAGCAGCCCCGTATAGCCAAAGGCGATGTTGTAGCCCATGGCATAGACCGCCAGCAGCATGATGCGGGCGGTATTGGTGTGGTGATAGGGCGGAAGCAGGACACTAAGCACGGCCAGCCCGGCGATCACGGCCAGATGCAGCGCCAGATCCCGCCTCATGCCCGCTCTCCGAACAGGCCCTGCGGGCGGAACACCAGCACCAGCGCAACAAACAGCGTGGCGAGGATCTTGGCCAGCGTCGGCGACCAGAAGAACGAGATCACCCCATCCGACAGCCCGATCACCAGCGCGGCAATCAGTGTGCCGCGCACCGACCCCAGGCCCCCGATGATCACCACGATGAAGGACAGCAACAGCGGATCATGCCCCATCAGGTAATGCGCCTGCTGGATCGGCACCAGAAGCACCGCCGCCAGCCCCGCCAGCCCCGCCCCCATGGCAAAGACCAGCGCATAGACCCGGTCCACGTTGATGCCAAAGGCACGGGCGGTGTCGCGGTCGATCTGGGTGGCGCGCATCACCAGCCCGGCGCGGCTGCGGTTCATGAACAGCCAGACGGCCAGCAGAATGACCACCGCCGCCACCACGACCGCTACCTTGTAGCCCGAATAGCCGAACCACGGGAACTGGATGCGCCAGGTGAACGGCGCCTCGATCGGCCGCGCGTCGGGGCCGAAAAAGCTTAGCGCGCCCTGTTGCAGGATATAAGACAGGCCGATGGTGGCGACGATGGTCGCCTCGGGCTCGTAGCCCAGCCGCTTCAGCACTGCCCAATCCGCCAGCGCCGCCAGCGCCGCCACGATCAGCGGTGCCACCAGCAGGGCAACGACAAAGGCCGCCCAGGCCGGGCCGGGCACGGCTTGGGCCACGAACCAGGCCAGCACCGCGCCCAGCATGAAAAACTCGCCATGGGCAACGTTGACCACCCGCATGACGCCGAACACAAGGCTAAGACCAACGGCCGTCAGCGCCAGAACGGCGGCCATGACCGTGCCTTCCATCAGCGCCAGCAGAAGATAGGGGCCAGAGATCATGCGCCGTCCTTGCAGGGGGCCGGGCGGACCCGGCCCCACGGGGCCTTAGAACGACTGCGCGGTGTAATCCACCGCATCGGGATACATCCCGTCCTCGATCGAGGTGCGGTGCACGCGGATCAGCTTGCCCCCTTCGACCCTGGAGATGTTCTGATGGCCAAAGACCTGATGGGTCTTGCCGTTGAACAGCTTGTCACCCTGCGGATGCTGCAACCCTTCGGGAATGGCGGTCATCGCCTCCATCGCCTCGACGAACTTCTGCCGGTCGGCCGGGCCCTGATAGCCGGCAGCCTCCATCCCGTTCTTGATCAGGAACAGCGTTTCCCAGCAGCTGAACATATGGGCATAGGTCGCAATGTCGCGCGCATCCGACACCGAGGCGCCATTGCCATCCACCCCGACCGCCGCGCGATAGGCCTTTTCACTCTCGGACGCATCGGCCTGAAGGTTGCGGCAATGGCCTTCCCAGAAATGGGTGCCTTCCAGGAATTCCAGCCCCGGCGCGCCCATGTCGACGGCTTCCAGACTGTCGATAAACCCGAAGATCTGCGGCCGCGCGCCTGATCCATAGAACTCGCCCAGTTCCTTGCAGAAGGTCAGCACGGCCGGGCCGATCATCACATGATAGATCACCTCGGTTTCCTTGGGGATCCGGGGGAAATAGCGGGTAAAGCTGGTTTCGGTCGGCGGAATGGCGACATGGGCGATCACCTCGCCGCCCTGTGCCTTGACCGCCTCGGTAAAGAAATCGCGGTGGTCGTGACCAAAGGCATAATCGGGGAAGATCATCGTGACCTTCTTGCCCAGGTTCTGCGTGACCCAGGGCGCCATCGACGCCACCTGCGAGCGCACATCGGTGATGCCCGGTTGCAGCGTCCAGCGGTTCAGCTTGCCGCTGGCAACGTGGAACCCTTCGGAGCAGACCAGATAAGGCACCTTGAGTTCCGCCGCGCGGGGGGCCGAACCAATCACCACATGCGAGAACAGCGGGCCAAAGATCAGATCGCAGCCTGCCTGGCTGGTCAGCTTTTCCACCACCTCGGCCCCGCGCTTGGGGTCGGTGCCATCATCCTCGAACACCACCTCGACCGGGCGGCCGTTGATGCCGCCCTGTTCGTTCAGCAGCTTCAGCGCCGCTTGCGTGGTGCGTTCATACCAGCGGCCATAGGCAGCACCGATCCCGGTGCGGTGCAGCTGGAACCCCAGCTTGATCGGCGCCGAGGACTGCGCCTGCGCGAACCGCGCCCCAAGGCCTGGAACCGTCAGCGCCGCGCCGCCAGCTGCCAGCCCCGCAAGGACCGAACGCCGTGACGGCATGTTTACAGTCGAAAGTTTGGTCATGTGGCAGCCTCCCCGCAAGTGGCCGGTGTCGCTCAGGCGCCGGTCGGTGATGCCAGAAGCCACAGGCCCAGTATCGTGTACCCTACCATCAACACAGTCAGCGGCAAATGCGCAAGTCCGCGTTCCCCGCGCGCCGACAATTGCAGGGCCAGAACCACGGCCAGGACATGCGCGCCCAGAATTGCGGCAAACTGGGCGTTCCAGATCAGGGTCATGGCGCCGCGATCGGTCAGAAAGCCCATCGAGACATAAAAGGGCGGCAGTCCCAGCAGCGCATCGCCCTGAAACAGCGGATCGTTCAGCGCCGCCAGCGTGTATTGCCCGGCCGTCAGCAGCGTCAGCAGGTAATGCGCGCCATGATAGCCGGCAGCGATGGCCAGAAAGCTCAGCATCACCGGCCCGGCCGCCAACCGTGCCCCCGACAGCCGCCGCCCCAGCGCCAGCGCGCCCATTATGGTGGCCGCCGTCAGCCCCCAGGCGGCGAACAGGCCGATGGTGTTTTCGGTGACCACCGCCGAGCGGCCCGAGAATTCCAGCGGATTTTCCCCGACCAGCGCCAGCCACCAGAACGTCTCGCGCAGCCCGTCAAAGGTCAGCGCTGCCAGCGCCAGCGTGACAAAGGCCACCTGCGAGGCGCCCAGCGGCGCCATGGTCAGCACCTGCGTGCCCGGCCAGCCCGCCATGATCCGCAGCCGCGTGCCGTCGGGTTCGGCCCAGAACGGCGCGATGCGGGATAGATAGCCGAAATAGACAGTCAGGAATTCGCCGTGCTCCAGCCAGTCCTCGCCCTCGGCCAGGGCCAGCAGGAAGATGACCAGCCAATAGGCCCCCGCTACCTGCGCCAGGATCAGCGGATCGTCAGGCGAAAGTGAGACGATCTGGAACCAGCTGAACGCCGCCAGCCCCAGGACTGCCGGGGCCTGCCCCAGCCGCGACAGCCCGATGCTGCCCTGCCATCCGGTCAGCAGGCGAATGATGCGCACCGGCCCGGTCCAGGGGTTCAGCCCGCGCCACAGATTGCCGAAAACCAGCGAGGCCAGCGGCAGCGCGACCCAGACCACCGTCCAGAACACCAGCGTCCACAGATTGTGCATCGGGTCGCGCGGGCCAAGGATGCCGACGCCCAGCAGGCCCAGAAACAGCAGGAAGCCCAGATAGCTGGAGACGGTTTGCGGCACCAGCACCCGCCGGCTTGCCAACACATGCGCCTGCATCTCGGGCAAGCGGCGCGCCATCGCTGCCAGCAGGCCGGTCAGCGCCACGGTCAGCGCCGCGCCCAGCATGTAGCGCCCGGTCGGCAGCGTCATCACGATCGAAGGCGGCAAGGCGCAGGCCAGAACAGGCACAGGCGCCAGCCCGGCGGCAAGACCGCCCAGCCCAGCCCGCCCGAAATGCCGGTCCTTGCGCATGGCACCCCCGTTCAGCCGATCGGCAAGAATGAAACACCGCCAGCCCCGGCAGCACAAGCCTGCTAGTGCGCGGCGGCCACCCTGCCAAGTTCACGGGCCAGATCCTCGCGCCGGAAGGGCTTGCCGACATAGCCATCGAACCCCGCCGCGAAATAGCCATCGACCTGATGCTTCATCGCATTGGCGGTGACCGCAATCGCCGGCACCTGTTCCGCGCCCTGTTCGGCGGCGATGCGGCGGATTTCATGCAAGGCCGCGATCCCGTCCATCTCCGGCATGGAAATGTCCAGCAACAGCACATCGAAGGCGCCAGGCGTCCAGGCCGCAACGGCGCGCGCGCCGTCCTCGACCACTGTCACGCTGACGCCCAGCGCGCCCAGCATCGCCTTGAGGATCAGCCGGTTCGTCGCGTTGTCGTCCGCCACCAGCGCGCGCATTCCCGCAACCGATGGCTGTTCGCACACCACCTCGTCCTTGCGAAGGTCCTGGACCTGTTCGGCGACCGGCAAGGGCAGCTCCAGCCGGATCCGCGTGCCTTCCCCCAGAACGCTGGTCACCTGAATGCGCCCGCCCATCAGCTGGATCAACCGGCGCGAGATCGACAGCCCCAACCCCGTGCCCCCATAGCGCCGCGTCACCGCGCCATCGGCCTGTTCGAAATCCTCGAACGCGCGGGCCTGCTGTTCGGCTGTCATGCCGATGCCGGTATCCGACACCTCGACGATCAGCGGATCCGATCCGCGCGTGCGGAAGGTCACACGGATCTGCCCTTCGTGGGTGAACTTGATCGCATTGTTCAGCAGGTTGTGCAGCACCTGAAGCGTGCGGTGGGGGTCGCCCATCCGTGCCCGCTCGCACCCGATATCGCATTGAACCGAGAACGAGATCCCCTTGTCCTGCGCCCGCAGCGAATACATCGCCTCGACCTTGGCAGCCAGTTCGCGCGGGACGAAGGCCACCGTTTCAAGGTCGATCTTGCCGGCCTCGACCTTGGCAAGGTCCAGAATGTCGTTCAGCACATTCAGCAGCCCCTGCCCCGATTCCCGGATCGTCTCGATCATCTGGCGGTGGACCGGATCGGTCAGCGCATCCGACATCAGTTCCGCCATGCCCAGCACACCGTTCAGCGGGGTGCGGATTTCGTGGCTCATGTTGGCCAGGAACTGCGATTTGGCGCGGTTTGCGGCCTCGGCCCGTTCCTTGGCGGTATAAAGCAGCGTGATATCGGACGATACGCCCCGATAGCCCATATAGGTGCCGTCGGCCGCATAGAACGGCAGGCCGCTCATGCGGATCCACATCTCGCGGTTTCCGGTCGCGTGCTCGGGCAGATAGAACACGAAATCGCTGAACGGCTCTTGCGCCTTGAACCTGTCGCGCAGCCAGTCCCAGTCGGCGCTGTCGCGGGTTTCGACGAACAGCTCGGGGCAACTCCAGCCCGAAACGCCCAGCATCCGTTCTGGCTGATGCCCGGTGTTGCGGATGTAGCCCTCGGACAGGAAGGTATAGCAATCATCGGTATCGGTTTCCCAGAACCAGTCCGACGAGACGGCGGCAATGTCGTTGAAACGGCGCTGCGCGGTGTCGCGCGCGTCCAGCGCCGCACGAAGCCGCTCGTTCGCGGCGTGCATCTCGGCCTCGCGCGCCTTGGCTTCGGAAATGTCGATATGAATGCCCGAGATCACCTCGATCGCGCCGGTCTCGCTGCGGCGTGCGACCTGCCCGCGCGTCATGACCCAGACCCAGTGGCCATCCTTGTGGCGCATGCGCATTTCGGCTTCGAACACGTCGTGTTCAACCTGACCCAGAATCGCGTGCTTGCGCCGCATCCGCGCCAGATCGTCGGGATGCACCATGGCTTCCCAGGATTCATAGGGCATGTCCTGCATCTCGGCATGGGAATAGCCCAGCATTTCCGCCCACAGATCGTTAACGATGTTGCGCCCGGTGATGCGGTTGTATTCCCAGGTCCCGACCGAGGCACCGCGGATGATCTGTTCCATCCGCTGCTGCGCCTCTTTGACAGCCGTCACGTCGATATGCGCGCCGACCATCCGCAGCGCCCTGCCATCCGCCCCGCGCAGGCCCACCCGTCCGCGCGAGAGGATGTTGACCCAGTGGCCCTGCTTGTGGCGCATCCGGAATTCGATCTCGAACTGATCGGTCTTGCCCTCGACGATCTGGGCGACTTCCCCCAGGACTCGATCAACGTCGGCCGGATGCAACAGGCGGCGCCACAGCGCAGAGTTGTTGGGTTCCATCTCGGGGCGGGAATAGCCCAGCATCTCGGCCCAGCGATCGTTGATCTGGGTCAGATCGGCCACGACATCGCATTCCCACGTCCCTGCATCGGCGGCAACGATAATGTCCTGCAAACGCTGCTCTGCGCTTTTCAGATCGGTGATGTCGATCCGCATTCCGACCGAGCCACCGTCCGGCATCGCCTTTTCGACCGAACGCAGCCAGCGACCGTCGCTGAGCTGAATTTCGCTGTCGTTCTGGCGCAACTGGTGGCTGACCATTTTCTGGGCGAACCAGGCGTCCTCGTTGCCGATGGCATCGCGGTAGACACCATGATCCAGGGCCGTGCGCAGCAGATCGGCATAGGTCACGCCCGCAACGATCCTGTCCGCCACTGCCGAGAAATATTCGACATAGCGGCCGTTGAACAGCGTCAGGCGATCGTCGGCATCGAAGATGGCAAAGGCATCGGGCAACGCCTCGATGGCGGCTTCCAGCTGCTCGCGCGCCGTGACGGCGGCATGAGCCAGCTCTTCCAGCCGGATTTCCTGGGTCTTGCGGTCTGTGATGTCGGTCTCGACCGAGACGAAGCCGGCCGGCTGACCATCGGCATCCTTCATCGGGTGGATGTTCAGGTCGATCCAATAGGGCGTGCCAAAGCGGTCACGGTTCAGGATTTCGGCCCGGACAGGCTCGCTTCGGGCAAGTGCGGCGGTGATCCGATCGGCTGTCGCCGTGTCGGTGCCCTCAAACCGGGTGAATTCGCCTGGATTGCGGCCCATGATCTCGGCCAGCGCATATCCTGATCGCACCTCGAACGCGGGGTTGGCCCAGGTCACGCGCTGTTCGGTATCGGTGATGACCACGAAATTGGTCATGTGCTGGGCGACCTGGCCAAGACGCACCAGTTCCTCGCGCCGGATCTGGTCGGCGGTGACGTCGCGGATGACAAAGACAAAGCCGGGGGCTTCATCGGGGCTGTCCGCCGCGCGCAAGGCGGCCGATGCCTCGAACCAGCGCTTTTGTCCGGCGGTGCGCAGCGCATAGCGAAAGCCCGACGCGCGCCCGTTCAGCAGCGCGGCCTGCATGGCCATGCGGGTGATCGCGGCGGTTTCGGCGGGCAGCACCTCTTCCAGCGTGCGGCCCATCATCCGGTCGGGGGCATCGAACAACAGCTCGGGCGCGCCGGTGTGATAGGCGGTATAGCGCCCCTCGGAATCCAGCTCCAGGATCAGATCGGGCAGCGCCTGCATGGTGGCGGCAAGCCGGTTGCGGGCATGTTCCAGCTCTGCCTGCGTCTGGCGGATTTCGCGGTCTGCCTCGGCCCGGCCGATGATCGTGCCGATCGCGCCGGACATGGCGGCCAGGATGGCGATTTCATCGGCCGAATAGTCACGGCGGGCCCGCACGGCATCATAGCCGACAAAGCCGGCAAAATCACCATCGACCCGGATCGGGACAAAGACCGCGCTGAGAATGCCCTGCATCTCCAGCGCCTCCTTGACCGGAGAGTCCGGCGGCAGATCGGCGACCGAGGGGATATGCACGACAACGCCAGCCTCGAACCCGTCGCGCCAGGGGCCGATCATCTCTGTCGGCTGATCCTGAAGTTCCTCAAGCATTGGAACGATGCCCGGCGCGCACCATTCGTGGGTGTTGTCCAGCACCTCGTTCGGGCGCAGCTGAAAGACATAGGCACGGTCTGCGCCGGCATAATCGCCCATCTCGGACAAGATCAGGTCGATCGCCTCGTCTGCCTGGGACACGGGGGCCGACAGCGCACGCGCAAGAACATCCACCACACGCGCAGACGAAGCCGTGCTGGATGCGCCGCCGGAAACCGACCGTAGCATTGCCGCTTGCTGCGTCATCTCGTCTCCTCGGCGGTCGCGCCACTGTCATCTTGGTGCACGCACCCCCTGGGATGTGCGCATACCAAAGTCAATCAATCGTAAATAGTATCATGTTAATCACAAATCGAGCAGTGCGGCCAGAGAATTGGACGAAAACCACAGTGCCAGGGCCGCAATCAGCGCCGACAGAAGCACATAGATCACATCGTGGCGGGCATCATGCACCCCGTGCCGCCGCGCCAGCCACATGCTGGCCGGTGCGGCGACCAGCCCCGCCAAAGCCTGCCCCGCAAGCGCGCCCGGCAGGCCTGCAAGTTCCGCGCCGATCAGGAACAGCACAAGCTGCGCCCCGGCCCTGAGCAGCACCACACGAAAGAACCCGCGCGAATCCCCGGCTGCCAGCGCCGCCTGATCATAGGTCGCCACGATCAGCTGCGGCAGCTGGACGCAGGCCAGCGCCACCACCACAGCCCCCGCCACCGCATAGCGCGGATCATACAGCAGATGCACCAGCGGCACCCCGGCCAAGGCCATGAAGGCCAGCATCGACAGGACGATCCCCGTCATGCCCATCCGCATGCGCCGCAACCGCTGGCGCACGGCATCGGATCCATCCATCGCCACCTCGCGGTAGATCGGAATGAACACGCGCCCCACCACGGCCGAGGCCAGCAGCATCGGAAAACTGGCCAGGAAATAGCCGACGTTGTAGATCCCCAGGCTTTCCAGGCTGAAATAGCGGCCCAGAACCGCCTTGTCGCCCTGCATCAGCACAAAGCCGCAGGCAGTCGACAGAAAAATCCAGCCACCAAAGCGGATCAGTTCCTGTGCGGCCTCCGGCTCCCAGGCAAAGCGGTTGCGATGGCCCGGCAGGAAGGCCGACATCAGCATCAGCTTGACGACCGTATTCACCAGATTGCCCCAGACCAGCGCCCAGACCGAATGGGTCGCCAGCGACAGCGCCACCATCGCCAGAATGCCCGCCAGTTGCGCGGCCAGATCCAGCGCCGTCACCCGGCCCAGGGCCAGATGGCGGTTTGCCGTTTCGATGCGGGTCGGGTTGAACCCGCCGATCAGCAGGACCAGCCCCGCCACCGGCAGGATCTGCGTCAGATCGGGCGCCCGGTAGAACTGCGCCAGCGGCCAGGCAAGGGCACAGGTGAACAGCCACAGCAGCCCGCCCCGGACGACCTGCACCGTCCAGGCGGTATCCAGAAAGCGCGGATCGTCGCCCCGGCGCGACGACATGATCGACGGGCCGATCCCGACATCCGAGAACATGGTCAGCCCGATCATCACCATGGTGACCAGGGTCATCAGCCCGAACGCCTCGGGAAACAGCAGACGGGTCAGGATCAGGTTCGACGCCAGGCGCATCCCCTGCCCGGCGACATAGCCCACGGCGATGATGGCCGATCCGCGCATCGCACGTTCGAACAGTCCGGTTCCGGCAATCCTGCGAATGGCAATG
Source organism: Gemmobacter nectariphilus DSM 15620 (assembly GCF_000429765.1). Lineage (GTDB taxonomy): Bacteria > Pseudomonadota > Alphaproteobacteria > Rhodobacterales > Rhodobacteraceae > Wagnerdoeblera > Wagnerdoeblera nectariphila. The sequence goes on from NZ_AUCM01000011.1 coordinate 145,603, forward strand.
GTCATGGCGGCGCCTGTCCCTGCAACCGGGGCAGGTTAGCCGCGACGCTGCCCCGGCGAAAGGGCCATCCCGCCGCCGCGCGGAAACAGCCTGTCGACGCCGTTTCCAGCAATGGCATACGGGCCACAGATCCAGCCCCCGAATTGCGCTGCGCGGATTCCCTTTTGCCGCAATCCGCGCTAAGCAGGGCGCGACAAAGGCAAGGCAGGCACATGCGCATTCTTCTGACCAACGACGACGGCATCAACGCACCGGGCCTCAAGGTGCTGACCGCCATCGCCCACGAGATCGCCGGCCCCGATGGCGAGGTCTGGACCGTCGCCCCCGCGTTCGAACAATCGGGGGTCGGGCATTGCATCAGCTACACCCGGCCGATGATGGTCGCCAAGCTGGAGCCCCGCCGCTATGCCGCCGAAGGCAGCCCGGCCGATTGTGTGCTGGCAGGCCTTTACGACGTGCTGCAAGGCGCGCAGCCCGATCTGGTGCTGTCCGGCGTCAACCGGGGCAACAACTCGGCCGAGAACGCGCTTTACTCCGGCACCCTGGGCGGCGCGATGGAGGCGGCGCTTCAGGGGCTTCCGGCGATTGCGCTCTCGCAATACCTCGGCCCGGAAACCATGGAACTGGACGACGAATTCGAAGCGGCGCGCGTCCACGGCACCTCGGTCGTGCGCACCCTGCTGGACAGGGGCGTCTGGGATCACGGCAGCGACTATCGCCTGTTCTACAACGTCAATTTCCCGCCAGTGGGCGCCGCGGGCGTCAAGGGTGTCAAGGTCAGCGCCCAGGGCTATCGCCGCGATGCATTCTTCGGGGTCGAGCCGCACCGCTCACCCTCGGGGCGCAAGTTCCTGTGGATCAAGGGCGGCCCGCAGCACATGCCGACCGCACCGGGCACCGATGCGGCGGCCAATCTCGACGGGTTCATCTCGGTCACGCCGATGCGGTGCGACCTGACCGCCCATGACATGCTGGCCGATCTCGAGGCCCGCTTCGCATGACAGGGGACGAGGGCCAGGACAATTCCGAGACCCTCGCCGAACGCAAGATGCGCTATCTTTTTGCCCTGCGCTCGCGCGGGGTTACCGACAAGCGGGTTCTTGGCGCGATGGAGCGGGTGGACCGCGGCGCCTTTGTGCGCGGTCACTTCGCGGACCGCGCCTATGACGACATGCCCCTGCCCATCGGCTGCGGCCAGACGATCAGCCAGCCTTCGGTGGTCGGCCTGATGACCCAGGCGCTCGAGGTCGGGCCGCGCGACATCGTGCTCGAGATCGGGACCGGCTCGGGCTATCAGGCGGCGGTGCTCAGCCAGCTGGCTCGCCGGGTCTATACGGTCGATCGTCACCGCCGCCTTGTGCGCGAGGCACAAGAGGTGTTCACCAGCCTTGGCCTGCACAACATCGTGGCCCGCACCGGCGATGGCTGCCTTGGCATCCGCCCGCCCGCCACCAGCCGCGACACAGCCGCGCGCCCCCTGCCGGTCGGACGTGACAGCCTGCCGCCTGGCCCGGCGCCCTTTGGCGAACAGGCGCCCTTTGACCGCATCATTGTGACTGCCGCAGCCGAGGATCCGCCGCCAACCCTCTTGGACCAGTTGCGCATCGGCGGTATCATGGTGCTGCCGGTCGGCCAGTCCGACGCGGTGCAACAGCTTGTCCGGGTCCGCAGGCTGGAGCATGGTTTCGATTACGAAGACCTTTGCCCGGTGCGTTTCGTGCCGCTGGTGGAAGGTGTGGCCCCCGACTGACCGCCCGCCGCTTGCCGGGCGAAAACCAGCGCCGGGATCAGCCCGGCCATGAGTGCGAGGCAGAGCGATGCAAACGGTATCCATTCCCAACCGCGGTTTCCGGCTGCGGGGCCCCATGGCCGCCACGGCCATGCTGCTTGCGCTGTCGGCCTGCACCGGATCGGGCGACGGGTTCGACTGGGATCTGCGCGCCCCCACCGCCGGCAACACCGCCGAGGCCGCCCGCAACCCCAGCGCATCGCGCCCCCGCGCGGATGATCGGGGGGTGATCTCCTATCCGGGCTATCAGGTGGTGATCGCGCGGCGCAACGATACGGTCGCCTCGGTGGCCTCGCGCCTCGGGATCGACGCAGCGGCGCTGGGGCGCACCAATGCGATCCAGCCCGACCTGCCCCTGCATGGCGGCGAGGTGCTTGTGCTGCCCGGCCGCGTGGCCGAGCCGATGACCGGCACGGTCGCACCCGGCCCTGTCGATGTCGGCACCATCGCCACCACCGCGCTGGACCGCGTATCGCCCACGACCTCTGCCGCCCCGGCCGCCACCACCGCCAAACCGGCGCCTGCCCGCCCGGCGGCACCCCAGACCGGGGCGGAACCGATCCGCCACAAGGTCAAGCGCGGCGAGACCGCCTATACCGTCGCGCGGCTTTACAATGTCACCCCGCGCGCGCTGGCCGAATGGAACGGGCTTGGCGCCGATCTGGCCCTGCGCGAAGGCCAGACCCTGCTGATCCCGCCAAGCAGCGGCAGCGTGCCCTTTGCGGTGGAAACGACCTCGGCCCCGGCGCCCGGTCAGGGCTCGACCACCCCGCAACCGCCCTCGGCTGCCAAGCCGCTGCCGAACGAAACTCCGGCCCGCGCAGGTGCTGGCACTGTGGAAAACGTGCCGCCCTCTCCGAAACTGCCGACGACCGCCAGCAGCAAGATGGCAATGCCGGCCGATGGCAAGATCATCCGCGCCTACCAAAAGGGCAAATATGATGGCGTCGGCATTGGCGCCCCGGCCGGCTCGCCCGTCCGCGCCGCAGCCGATGGCACGATCGCGGCGATCACCCGCGACACCGAACAGGTGCCGATCGTCGTCATCCGGCACGAAGGCAACCTGCTGACCGTCTATGCCAATGTCGACGGCATCTCGGCCAACAAGAACGACAAGGTCCAGCGCGGGCAGCAGATCGGCACCGTCCGCGCCGGCAACCCGCCCTTCCTGCATTTCGAGGTGCGCCGCGGCTCTGACAGCGTCGACCCCATGTCGATGCTGCAATAGGGTTTCATCTGTCCGAAAATATCCTTGGGGGGTGAATTGGCCGGCACGGCCAAGAGGGGGGCAAAAGGCCCCCCTAGCCCGCCCGCCACTGGCCCCGCCGCTGCAGCACCTCGCGCAGCAGCGTCGGCCGATCGGTCATGATGCCGTCGATTCCCAGATCCAGCAGATGCTCCATCATGGGGGCGTCGTTCACCGTCCAGACCTGAACCGGGATGCCGCGCCGGTGTGCCGCCCGCAGGAAACGCGGCGTGATCACGGCGATACCCTTCCAGTCCAGCGGCACCTGCGCGACCGGAAAGCCGACCGGCAACGGCAGGCCCCAGCCTGCGGCCCACAGCCGCGCCACCCCCCAATGCGCAGGCGACCAGCATAGCCCCGGCCCCAGGGCCGCGCGCGCCGCCGCTGTCCTCGAAGGGTTGAATGACCCGATGCAGATCCGCTCCAGCGCATCCGCCTGCCGGATCACCTCGGCCAGCGGGCCGACGACATCGTCCGACTTGGCCTCGATGTTCACCTTCAGGCGCGGAAAGGCGTGCAGCAGATCTGCCAGCCGTGGCACCGTCGCGCCGCCGGGGCTGCGGATCGTCGCCAGATCGGCCATGGTCAGCGCGGCAACCGCCCGGTCCACCCCGAAGACCCGCGCCAGCGTCGGATCATGGTGAATGACCACCTCGCCATCGGCGGTCAGGTGAACGTCCAGTTCCACATGGCCATAGCCCAGCGCCACCGCATGTTCAAAGGCGGGCATGGTGTTTTCCTCGGCCTCCAGACTTCCGCCGCGATGGGCAAAGGGAATGGGGCCATCATGGACCAGAAAGGGATGCAAGCCGCGCCGTGTCATGCCGGCATCATGCCCGAAGCCCGCAATCTGTCGAGCACAAACCTTGCCGCTTTGCGCCATTGCCCGCAGGTGCCATAGTCGCCCGGCGCAAACCGGAGCGGCCATGAAGATCGCCTACATCGTCAACACCTATCCCCGCCCCTCGCACAGCTTCATCCGGCGCGAGATCCGGGCGCTCGAGGCACAGGGCCATCAGGTGATCCGCCTTGCAATGCGCGCCGATGCCGCGCCGCTGGTCGATCCGGGCGACCGGGCCGAGGCTGCGGCCACGCTGCGAGTGCTGGAGCAAGGCGCGGGCGCGCTGGCCGGGGCCTGTCTTGCGGCGCCGCGCGCGCGGATGTGGCAGGCGCTGAAGCTGGCGGCAGCCTGCGGAATGCGCGGGCGCGGGGGCACGCCGGGCACCGGGGGCATCGCCCGGCATATGATCTATCTGGCCGAGGCCGCCTTTGTCGCCCGCCACTGTGTGGCCCAGGGCGTCACGCATATTCACGCGCATTTCGGCACCAACTCGGCCACGGTCGCCATGCTGGCGCATATGCTGTCAGGCATTCCCTACAGCTTCACCGTTCATGGCCCCGAGGAATTCGACGCCCCGCGCGCGCTGTCGCTGGGCGAGAAAATCCGGCACGCGGCCTTTGCCGTGGCGATTTCCAGCTTTGGCCGCAGTCAGCTGATGCGATGGGCCGATTTTGCCGACTGGCCCCGGCTGAAAGTGGTGCATTGCGGGATCGAGCCGGCGCGGTTTGACGACCCCGCCCCGCTGCCCCCTGGCCGCGGGCGCATGGTGGCGATTGGCCGCTTGTCGGAACAGAAGGGCCAGATGCTGTTGATCGAGGCGCTGGCGCTGGCGGTGAAACAGGCGCCTGCCCTGCATCTGACCCTGGTTGGTGATGGCGAGCTGCGCGCGCCGATCGAGGCGGCGATTGCCGCGAACGGGCTGGGCAGTCATGTCCGCCTGACCGGCTGGCTGGACGAGGCAGGCGTGCGCGCCGAACTTGCGGCCGCCCATGCGCTGGTGCTGCCTAGTTTTGCCGAAGGCCTGCCGATGGTGGTGATGGAAGCGATGGCCGCTGCCCGCCCCGTGCTGGCCACCGCGATTGCCGGGGTGCCGGAACTGGTGCTGCCGGGCGAGACCGGCTGGCTGGTCCCTGCGGGCGATGTGGACGGGCTGGCGACAGCCATGGTGGCGCTGGAGGGCACTGCGCCAGAGCGGCTGGCCGCGATGGGGGCTGCCGGGCGGGCGCGGGTGCTGGACCGGCACGATGTGGCGCGCGAGGCGGGCAAGCTGGCGGCGCTGTTCGCGCAGCCCTGAGCCAAGGCGTGTGGCAAGGGTGCAGGGGGCCTGCCCCTCTGCGGCTGCGCCGCCGGCGCCGGTTGGTTCTGGGACCAATGGCACCCCGAGGATATTTGGATCAAGGCGAAGGACGGCGCCGGTTCAGCGCCCGCGCGTCCAGCCCCGGCTTTGCGGGCCAAGGCGGACGGCCAGCGAGACAGCGGCATAGGTTGCAAACCCGATCGGATCGCGAAGGGCGAGTTTCAGCAGGGCGGCGGCGCCCAGGCGGGCCTTGCCTTCACGTTCCAGAAGATCAGGCCAGCGCGCGGCGATTTCGGCAACGCCATCATCCTGGCGGCGGCGGACGCGGACAAGGCGGCGAAAGCCCTCAACCATCGGCCAGCTGTAGGTGGCGGGCAGGCCGATGCGTTCGCCCGGGGTGAACTGAAGGCGGACATAGGTGTCGTCCGAGATGATCGCCGGAAAGGCGCCCCAGCGGGCGCGGCCGGCCGCGTTCACCGCGAACAGGCCAAAGCCGGGCGCGGGCGACCGGGCAAAGGGCAGCTGCATCCAGAACCGCGCATAGGCGCGGCTCACCGCGCTGGTGGCCGGGGCGATCCTGGGGGTGCCGCTGGCATAGGCCGGTCCGGGCGCCTGCGCCAGGGCGCGGGCGATCTGGCCGATCAGCGGCGGGCTGACCACGACATCGGCATCGAGATAGACGCGAATATCGCCGCTGGCCCGCGCATCGCCGATGTTCAGCGCGTTCAGCTTGCCCGGCTCGGTCAAGTCCAGCACGGTCAATTGCCAGCCGGCCGTCTGGGCGGCATCCATGCGGGCCTGTGCCTTGGCCACGGTCCCATCCTGGCAGGCATTCGCCACCACCAGCACCTCGGCCGGCATTCCGGGCGGGTCCGAGGCAATCAGCGCATCAAGGCAGGGGCCGATCCAGGCCTCTTCGTTGCTGGCAGGCAAGATGACGGACAGCATCATTCCCCCCGTGCCAGCGCACGCCAGCGCGGGTTGTCATCGCCCAGATGGCGCAGCGCGCCCCAGCTGCCCCAGCGGCTGGGGCCCATCACATCGACAAAGGCGTTGAACGGCGCATCGGACAGCTTCTGCCAGCCATCCACCAGCTGTCGATACAGCGCGCCCATGCCGGGGCTGTAGTTCAGCTGCGCCATGAAATCCGTCACCTCGGGATCGTCCATCAGGGGCCCAAGGCCGACGACATGGGTGCCGCCTTCGTACATCATCAGGCGCAGGCCATACTGGCGGGCAATATCGGCATGGTAGGGCAGAAGATCGCCCACGATGCCCGCGAGCGAATCCGTCACGCGGCCCGAATGGCGGCCATCACGCAGATCCTCGACGGCGCGGTCGATGGCCAGGTCGAAGCGGTGGGCGCTGACGTGGGCCGCGCGCTCGGACGGCGCAAGCCGCGTGGCCGCAGCCTCGGCCGCCGCGCGGCTGTCAGCCAGCCAGCGGCGCAGGACGGGTTCCGCCTCGGGATCGCCAATTCCGGCCGAAAAATAGCCGGTCACGGCCCAGGCATCGAAACCGCCATGGGGTGCCGGCTTGCCTTCGGCCACGACCAGCGGGGCGTTCAGAATATCAGCCTCGAGCCCCTTCCAGCCGGTCTGGGTGGCCAGCACCCGGACCAGCCGATCCGGCGCATCGGCAAAGACCTGTGACCAGATCCCGGTCACTTCGGCCGCGCGCATCGCACCGAACTGAAGCCATTTCCAGTCTTGCCCCCAACGGGCGCGGGCCTGTTCCTCGGCCCAATGCGCCTGGGGAAAGATCATGTTCCACAGCTCGTTGGAATATTCGACATGGGCAGTCAGACCGGGGGCCAGCCCGTCATGCACCGCCTGCGCATAAAATCGGACCAGATCGTCGGTGGCCAGATGCGGCAGGGTAAACCACGGATCGGCCTTCAGTTCATTGGCCAGCCTGACCATTATTTCAACCGGCACACCGTTGCGCGCCCAGGTGTAATCCGGGGGTTGCGGGCGGTCGGCCAGCGCCGACAGGGTGCTGCCGTTCGTGCGCATCCAGTCCATGAAACGCACCAGCCGGGTGCCGCTGATGCGCGCCAGCCAGTCGGGGTTGAACACCTCGCCGGCCTCCAGCCGCGCCAGCCGGTCGGCGCGGACCACGCGGATGCGGCGGATCGGGTCGGCCGGATCGGTGGCCGCGATGGTCAGCAGCACGCTGCCATCGCCGGGGGAAAAGTCGAACTCGGCCTGCCCCGGCGCCTGCGAGATCACCCGCGCGCGCCCGTCGATCTGCAAGGTGCCGCGCCCCTCGTGCAGCAGGACATAGCGTCCGGCAAGCGAGGCCGCGTCGGCCGGCAGGTCGGTCAGCAGCAGGGTGGACAGGCCGGTCAGTTCGGGCGGGATCGCGCGGGGCCAGCCCTCGGCATCCAGCCAGCCGCCTGCCGACAGCTCGTCATGGCCCCAGCCGCCCCATTGGCCGGGCAGATGGCCGACCCAGGGCCGGGCGGTCTTCATCACGTCCAGAAAGGGCTGCTGGACCGACCAGTCCACCACCTCGGCCAGGCCAAAGCCGATACCCGGCGCCGTCACCCCGCCAAGCGCCGCGATCACCGGATCGGGGCCACCATCGCCCGCGCGCGGAACCGACGCGACCGATGCTGATCCGGCACCCGCAGCCTGCACCGCAGGGGCCTGCGGCGGGGCGGCCACGGGCTGCGGCACATCGGCCTGGCGGTCCTGCACCACCTGCCAGGCGATGTCCTGCATCCGCAGGGCCATGGGTTCCGTCACGATGGCGCGGGTCTGCCATGTGCGCATCAGCCTGGCAGGCAGGCCATGAGGATCGCGCCCCGTCAACGCCGCGTGCATCACCATGGCAACCATGTAGAGCCCGCGTTCGTTCAGGTGGATGTCGTCGGTGAACACATCGGAAATGTCGCTCAGGCCCGGCACCGTGCCCTTGGCGATTTCATCGGCCAGCGCGCCCATCGCCTGCCCTGCCGGGATCACCCGGACAGAGGGCCCGGCCGCCGCCGCGATGCCCTGCCACTTGGCCCAGTCATCGGCGATGCGCTGGCGCCAGGGCACGGCCGCGCCGTCATCATGCGCAACCGGCCGGCCCGTGCCGCTGTCCAGACTGTGCCAGGTTTCATAAATCCAGACCTGTGCCTCGGGGTTCGCGGACCAGGCGGCCTGCGCCCATTGGCGGGCATAGCCGGCGCTGTCGGACCATTCGATGTGATTGGCCAGCGGGATCGCCTCGGTCAGCACCAGATGGCCGATCCGGCCGGTTTCCAGCAGGCGGCGGCCATCATCGCCCTCGGCCTCGGCGGAATGATCCCAGTTCCAGCGCAAGGGGGCGCCGTTGATGATCTGCATCTCGGCCCGCAGCTCTACCCCCTGGGCAGCAGCGGCGCGTTCGACCATGCGGGGCAGAACCGGGCCGATCAGGGAATGGCCGACGAACAGAACCTCGGCCAGCAGGGCGGTCAGGCTCATGCGGCGACTCCGGTTCCGGGGGTGGCACGGACAACCTGCCAGACAAGCCGTTGCAGGGCGTCTGCCGTCGCCGGATCAATCTGCACCGGCGTTCCATCGGCGCGGGAAACCGTGGCGGGCAACCCCTCGGGCGAGCGGTGGTAGAGAACGGCGTAATGCACCAGTGCAATCAGGTAATTGCCAATATCGCCAAGGTGGATCTGGTCGGGCGCGCCATCGGGGTTGCGGCCAAAGAACTGCGCGCGGTCTGTCAGGCCGGGCAGCGCGCCCGATTCTGCCGCGCGGACGGCGGCGGCCAGAACCTGCCCGCCGGGGATCAGGTGGATAGGCGGCGCCCCCCATGCAAGGGCGCCCTGCAACACCTCGCCCTGCCACAGCGCGGGCAAATCGGCATCGACCCGCGCCAGCCATCCGGCCGGATCGTCCAGCCGGTGCCAGGTTTCATAGAGATAGAGGCGCGCCCTGGGGTTGCCCTGATGCGCGGCCTGGGCCCAGTTTGCCAGATAATGCGGGCTGGCATGCCAGCGGATCGCATCGCGCAGTTCCACCATCTCGGTCAGCACAACGGCATCATAGGCGCCCGAGGCCAGCGCCGCGCGCGCGGGGCGAAAGTGGGGATGGGCGTTTTCGGTCTCGAACCCGGTGATCGGAACCCGATCCTCCCAATGGGCGCGCAAGGGCGTGCCCCAGCCCAGCTGGCTGGCATGGTCGTGCCCGGCCAGCTGCGCCAGCATCGCCGGCATGTCGCGCCCGACCAGCGAATGCCCCAGATGATAGACACGCATCGGGCCGTCAGGCGGGGTCAGCGGGGCCTGAGCTGCCGCCAGCGCGGCCGCATCGACCGGCGGGCGCGGGTCGGGCAGCGCAGGCGCCCGGCCACGGCGCCAAATGACGAAGGCACCGGCCAAGGCCGCCATCGCGGCCAACGCTCCCCCGCCAATCACTGCCCTGCGCTGCATCTGCCTGCCCCGATCCCGTGGAGGAATTGCCATTCCCTTGCCAAAAAGTGGCGTCTAACCTGCCGGATAACCGCTCGCCTCCTGGACCCCATCAATGCCACAAGACACGCTGATGATCTACGCGCCCGTTCCGCTGTTCCGGGATGCGCACGGGGATTTGCTGCTGGAGGATCAGGCCTGCAACGGCCTTCGCCTGTGGGCGCAGCATTTCGACCGGCTGATCGTGATGATGCCGCTGGAAACCGGCCCGCCCCCGCCGCAGTGGAAGCCGCTGCGCACCATCGGGCCGGCGCTTGAGCGGATGGAACTCCTGCCGGTGCCGACAGCCTGGAGGCCGGACCGCTTTCTTCGCCACCTTCCCGAACAGCGGCGGCGAATCCGGTCTGCGATCGGCCGGGCGGATTATCTCAGCTTTGCCATCGGCGGGTTGTTCGGGGATTGGGGCGCCGTCGCCTGTCTCGAGGCGCATCGCATGGGCCGGCCCTATGCCGTCTGGACCGACCGGGTGGAATCGCAGGTGGTCCGCACCAGCGCCGCGACGGCCCCACACTGGCGGGCGCGCCTGCGCGCGCGGCTGACCTGGCGGGCGATGGCCCGCCTGGAGCGCCATGTGATCGCCCGCGCGGCCGTCGGCCTGTTCCATGGGCGCGAGACCTGGCAGCACTATGCCCCCTTTGCCCGCCATGCAGAAATGGTCCACGACATCCACCTGCGCCGCGAAGATCATATCCGGCCCGATGCATTGCAGGCCAAACAGGCCAGCGCCGCCGAAGGCCCCCTGCGGCTGATCTATGTGGGCCGCGCCGATCCGATGAAAGGACCCGACGACTGGCTTGACGTGCTGCGGCACCTGAAGGCCAGGGGCATCGACTTTACCGCCACATGGCTTGGCGAGGGCAGCCGCATCGAGGCCCTGCGCAAGGGCGTGATCCAGGCCGGGCTTGGCAGCAAGGTCGCGCTGCCGGGGTTTGCCGCCAGCCGGGCAGACGTGTTTGCCGCCCTCCGGGACGCCCAGGGGCTGCTGTTCTGCCACAAGACCCCTGAATCGCCACGCGTGCTGATCGAGGCGCTGGTTTCCGGCACGCCGATCCTTGGCTATGACGGGGCCTTTGCCCGCGATCTGATCGCGGGCCATTCCGGGGGACTGCTGACCCCTTTGAACGATCCTGCCGCCCTTGCAGATGCCGTGGCGGCGCTGGCCGCCGACCGGGGCCGCCTGGCCCGGTTGATCGGCGCCGCCGCGCAAGATGGCGCCCCGTTCGAGGATGAACAGGTCTTTCGCCATCGCTGCGAGATGATCAGACATTACCTGCCGGCCCCGGCGCGTGAACCGGCAGGGTGAACCCTGCCATCCACAGGCCAGCGGCCCGCGAAAACCGGCCCGAGATCGTGGTGCCTGACCGGAACGGCGGCACATCGATCGCGAAAGATGCCGAAAGGCGCTGCGTCGAGGTGTCGACGCTGATGCGCAGCGCCTCGAAGCCGATCAGACTGCTGCTCAGGGCAAACTGGCATTTGTAGGCAGCTTCCTTGGCCACGAAAATCAGCCGCGCGGCGCGGTCGGGTTCGGGCTGGCTGGCGATCCAGCCCCGCTCTGCGGGCAGGGTCACGCTGTTGACCAGCTCTTCGGGAAAGGGCTCGTCGGGTTCGGCATCCAGCCCCAGCGCCCGGCACTGGCGGCGCGGCGCCAGAACGGCCAGTGCCAGCCCGTCGGTATGGCAGATCGACCCGGCGATCCCGGCAGGCCAGCAGGGCGCGCGGGTGCTGGCGGCGGGCACCGCCACGGGTGGCAGCCCCAGCGCATCCAGCGCGGCCCGCACCGCCGCACGGCCCGCCGCGAATTCCGCCTTGCGCGAGGGCACCGCCCCCGCGACGGCGGCAGCCTCGGCCATCCAGGGCGGAGGCGCCTCGCCAATGGTGACGGCTGCGACCTCGGCCCCCGGCGGGAACATCGCCTGAGCGGCGGCGGCGGCCTGACCCGCGCGGTCCATGACCTATGCCCCCCGCCGGGCACGCAGGGCGCGCCGCGCCGACATGGCCTCGGCCCGCTGCGTTGCGCGATCGGCAAGGCCGGGGCCTTCGTCGTTGGCCGGTTGCTGCGGCGCTGGCCCGTCATCCAGATGCGCGGCCAACGCGGCCAGCGTCGGAAAGCGGAAGATGTCGGTGATCGACAGGTTCGCGGTGCCCAGTGCTGCGCGGATTTCCCGATGCGCCTGCACGGCCAGCAGCGAATGGCCGCCCAGCGCAAAGAAATTGTCCCGCGCGCCCACCGAAGGCACGTTCAGAACCCGCTGCCAGACGGCGGCGATGGTGGCCTGCACCCCGGCCTGCGGCGCCTCGAACGCCTGAGGGATTTCCGCAGTTGCCACCGGGGCGGGCAGCGCCTTGCGGTCGACCTTGCGGTTCGGGGTCAGCGGGAATTCCCCCAGCTTGACCACATGGGCCGGAACCATATGTTCGGGCAGACGCGCGGCGATATGGGCGCGCAAGGCATCGGTTGCCAGCCAGCTGTCGCCCGTGACATAGGCCACCAGCCGCAGATCGCCGGGGCTGTCCTCGCGGGCCATGACCACGGCCTGACGCACGCCGGGGAAGGTTTCGGCCACGGCCTCGATCTCGCCCAGCTCGATCCGGTAGCCGCGCAGCTTGACCTGATGATCAGCGCGGCCCAGGAAATCCAGCTTGCCATCGGCCCGCCAGCGCACCAGATCGCCGGTGCGATACATCCGCCCGCCGTGGAACGGGTTGGGCACGAACCGTTCCGAGGTCAGGTCGGGGCGCTGCCAGTAGCCGCGCGCCACGCCATCGCCGCCGATCCACAATTCACCCGGCACACCGATGGCGCAGGGCTGCATCGCCTCATCCAGCACATAGACCTGGGTATTGGCGATGGGCGTTCCGATGTTCACAACCGATTCCGCCGCAGTGGCGGCTTCGGTCGTGGACCAGATCGTCGTTTCGGTCGGGCCATACATGTTCAGGATGCGCGCGCCGGTCGCCCTGTTCAGATCGGCCACCAGCCCGCCCGGCAGCGCCTCGCCGCCGATCATCAGGGTCTTGATGCGCGACAGAGCGCCCCGCGCCTCGTCGTTCATGGCGATCATGCGGGCCATCGACGGGGTGCATTGCAGATGCGTCGCGCCGTGCCGGACGATCTGGCCAGCAATCGAGAAATCGGTTTCCGCCACCGACGCCCCGGCATTGGCGCGCTTGACCACCTCGGCCAGCGGGAACAGCCCTTCCAGCACGGTGTCCTTGGCGATACCATAGTCGATCAGGCAGGCGACCTCGGACACCCCGATCCGCTTGAGCTGTTCGACGCGGGCCAGGCAATCCTCGACCGTGCCGAACAGGCCCGAATCCTCAAAGTAGCGCAGGAAGGCGAAATCGAGGATCGCCTCCAGCTCGTCGCCGGACAGATCGCGCAGGTCGATGTCCATCGGATTGGTCACGCCCTGCGGCTTCTTGAAGGCCGGAAAGGCCCAGGCATATTGCTTGATCAGCCCGGCGGCCGAGCGCAGGTAATCCTTCATCGGCTCGCGCGCGATCTTGCGGGCGGTTTCACGGTCACGCGCCACGAAGGTGTGCAGCATCAGCGTGACAGTGAACCTGGCCGGATCGTGCCCCGCCTTGCGCAGGGCGTCGTGATAGATGGCGATCTTTTCCGCCACCTCGTCGATGGACTGCCCCAGCAGGTGCGTCAGGACATGGGCGCCGATCTCACCCGCCTCGCGCCAGGTCGCGGGGTTGCCCGCAGTCGTGACCCAGACCGGCAATTCGGCCGAAACCGGGCGCGGCTGGGTCAGCACGGCAAAGGGCGTGCCCGAGGCGGTCGGAAACTCGACCTTTTCGCCGCGCCACAGGCGCCGCACCTGGTCGATGCTGTCGAACATCGCCTGCCGGTTGTTCGGCGGCGTATTCTCGGGGCGCAGGACGAAATCGTCCGGCTGCCAGCCCGAGGCCATGGCAAGGCCCGCCCGCCCGTTGGTCAGGTTGTCGATCACCGCCCAATCCTCGGCGATCCGGGCGGGATGGTGCAGCGGCGCCACGCAAGACCCCGCCCGCACGCTGATATTGCGCGTCACCGCCGCCACCGCCGCGCCCGTCACCGACGGGTTGGGATAGGGCCCGCCAAAGGCATGGAAATGCCGCTCGGGCGTCCAGACGGCGCAGAAACCGTGGGTATCGGCGAATTTCGCCCCTTCCAGCAGCAGTTCGTATTTCGCCGGGCCAACGCCATCATCGTTGCCCCAGTAATACAGGCTGAAATCCATATGGCGGTCGCTGACCGTCGGCCCGTTCGACACCAGCGCCCTGTCCGCATCGCCCATCAGCACCAGCTTGAAGCCGCGTGTCAGGGTCCAGAACAGCTCCAGCACCGAAATGTCGAAGGACAGCGAGGTGACGGCCAGCCAGGTGCCCGGATCGGTGCCGATGCGGTCGTCCATGCCGGCAAAGAAGTTCGCCACGTTCCGATGGTCGATCATCACCCCCTTGGGCCGGCCCGTCGAGCCCGAGGTGTAGATCATATAGGCCATACCGTCGGGCGCCGCGCCGCCATCGGGGTTCGCCGTGCTGGCGGTATCAATGCGCCCGTCGCGGTCCAGCAGCAGTTGCGCGGTGCCTTGTGGCAGGCTGGCGGCCAGCGCGGAGTCGGTCACGATCACCGGCGCGCCCGAATCCTCGGCGTAAAGCGCGATGCGGTCGGCCGGATAGGCGGGATCCATCGGCACATAGGCCCCACCCGCCTTGAGGATCCCCAGCGCCCCGATCACCAGGTCGGGCGTTCGGCGGGTGCACAACCCCACCAGAGTGCCCGGCCCCACCCCCATCTCGCGCAGCACATGGGCCACACGGTTCGCGGCGGCGTTCAACTTCGCATAGCTGAGGCTGGTCGCCTCGTGCACCAGGGCGGGTGCGTCGGGGGTGCGCAGAACCTGCGCCTCGAATGCCCTATGGATCGGCAAGGGCTGGTAGTCGGTCGCCGTTGCGTTCCAGCCATTGACCGTCAGATCCCGCTCGGCCTCGGGCATGGCGGGGATGTCAGAAAGGCTCTGTCCGGCCGACAGGGCCTGTTTGATCGCCACCAGCCGCGCATGAAGAATACGCGCATAGACCGGGTTCAGCCGGGCCGCATCAAAGTGAAATCCCGTGGCGGTCAGCGTGATGACCGCGCCATCAACCGGCGCGTCGGTGCCGATTGCCAGCACGATCTGCGGCATGCTGACGGCGCCAATCGCCGGATCGCGCAGCGGCAGGTCGGCGGCAAAGCCGGATGCGCGGGTCGTCATCTGGTTGGGTCCGGCTTCGGTCACCCGCAAGGGCGCCCAGGGCGTCACATAGCCCGGCGCCTGCGGCAGGCGCGCATCGTGCAGCGCAATGTCCACCGCCTCGCGCGCTGTCAGGCGGCAGGCCCACAGCGCAATCGCCGCAAGGCCTGGATCGTCCAGCGGCAGCACCTGCCAATCCGGCGCGGTCGCGGCGGCGCTCATTGGCACCTCGGCCGGGACCAGATCGCGCAGCGCGCGGCGGGTGGCGCCTTCGGCCGGGGTCACGGCAGCGATGGCGGCGTCGATCCGCGCGGCATCAGCCGCCGTCAGCTGGGGCAAGACATCCCCGACCTTGGCCAAGGTCAGCGGACAGACTGCGCCCGGCAGATCGCGCAAGCCCCGCAAGGTCACGGCGCCCTGCCCGCAGGCCACCGTCAGCCCGGCCTGATCCACCCCTAGCACCTGCCCCGGCGCACCGTGCCCTTCGGCGGGCTCGGCGGCTGAAACAGTCACTATTCGGCCATTAGCCTCGATTTTCGGCAAAGCCAGCGGGTTGGCGTAGCTGCCATGATCCAACGCGTGAACAAGCGCCAGCAACCGATTGGCTGGCTGAGAGAAATCCAGCCGGGCTGCCGCGCGGGGCCGATCATCGCGGGCATGGTAGCTGCGCTGCGACAATTCCTGCGGCTGCCGGCGCGGCGCGCCCGATTCCAGCTGTGCGACCAGCGGGCCGAAACTGTCGATTGCGGCCTCGAAACATTTGGTGTTCAGTGTCAGCGCGGTCTCGCCCGGCGCAATCGGGAACAGGCGCTGTTCCAAAATGTCGCCTTCGTCGATGCCACCTTCGATCAGGTGCCAGGTGATGCCATGCTGCGCCTCGCCGTCCAGAATGGCCCAGACCGGGGCGTTCAGACCGGCATGGCGCGGCAGCGGGCCATCGTGAAAGTTGATCGCCCCGTTCCGCGCCTGCCGCAGCAGGGCATCGGGCACCAGGTTGAGGTTGGCGACGGAAAACAGCCAGTCATAGGCCACATCCGCCAGCCGCTCTGCATGGCCGGGCGCCTGCGCCTCGACCCGCACCCCGGCGCCTTCGGCCCAGCGGCGCACCTCGGCGTTGCGGGTGACGATGGCGGCGATCAGGTGCCCCCGGTTGCGCCAATGTTCGGCACATTGGACCAGCAGCGATTCATTGCCGATGAACAGGGCAGAGAGGGTCATGTCTGGCTCCGTGCGGGGCTGATCGCCCCGGTATCTGGCACAGCAGGTGCCGTGCTGGGGATGCGCGTTCCCATCGAAAGACTGTGCGCGATCAGGTCGCGCAGAAAATGCGGCGGATCGCCCGTCTCGCGCCGCGTCAGCGCGCAGCGCAGGCGCCACAGCGCCCCACCGGCCACATGTGCCAGCGTTGCAGCGGCTGCATAGGCGCGGCCGTGGCTTTTGGTGAAATACCGCCAGCGGCTGTCGAACCAATAGCGCGGGGTCCGCGTCCAGCGCTTCATCCCGGTTGATTCCGACCCGATATGCGCCACCTGCGAGGCGCGCACATAATCTGTTGCCCAGCCGGCACGGGCCGCACGCAGGCACAGATCGGTTTCCTCGAAGTAAAGAAAGAACCCCTCGTCAAAGAGGCCGATCCGGTCCAGCACCGCCTGACGCATCATCAGGCTGCACCCGGCGGACCAACCCACCCGCATCACCCCTGCATCGGGGATCTGCATCGGCACGACATGGCGGCGCAGCATCCGGGTGATCGGGCCGGTGCGGGCGGCGGCCTCCAGTTCCGACCAGACCGAAGGAAAGCGGAAGCAGGTGGTATGCGGCACACCATCGACCCCGTGAATATAGCTGCCGGCAAAGCCGGTCCCCGGATGCGCCTCAAGATGGTCGAGCAACAGGTGGATCGCGTCGGGCGCCGGAAAGGCGTCAGAGTTCAGGATATAGACGTAATCCGGCTTGCGCCCCCCAGGCAGCCCAGCCCGAATCCCGACGTTGTTCCCGGCCCCGAAGCCGCCATTGCGCCCGGCCTGCACGACGCGCACCCGCGACCAGCCACGGTCCGCGACAGCCTGGCGCAGCATCGCCTCGGACCCATCGCCGGAATCGTTGTCGACCACGGTGATGGCGCCTTCGATCCCCTCCATCGCCGCAAGCGCGGATTCGACGGACCTCAGGGTCATGTCAGGCGTACGCCAGTTGAGGATGACGGTCAGAACGGTGCTCATTCCGCAGCCTCGCGCAACGGCTTGGCCCCGGTTTCGGCCGCATCAAGCATCTTGCGGATGCGGGCAGCCAGAACGCGGACATTGGGTTCCAGCACCATGGAATCGTGATCGCCCGGCACCTCGACCACCTCCAGCGCGGGGGCAAAGGGGGTCCACTGATTGTCGGGGTAGACATATTCCTTGGCCGCGCTGACCCATTGCCCGCCCGACACCTGCCAGTGCCGGTCCAGCGCAGGGCGGAACAGGGCGACGCGGCCCTGCCAGCGGTGCAGCTGGTAGACGGGTAGCGCAGCGCGGAACGCCGTCTCGATCGCAGCGTTGTGCAGCTGATGGCCCTGCGCATCGGCCTGCGTCTGGCCCTGCTGCGCCTTCCATGCCTGACGGGCGCGCCACCATTCCAGCGCATAGCCCAGCCCCTTGCGGCGGAACTCGGCCAGCTTGATCAGCGCCTTGTCCTTGCGCGTCAGCTCCGGCCGCATCGGCAAGGGCGTGTCCAGCAAGATCACCTGCGCCACCACCTCGCCTGCCTCTTCCAGCTGGCGGGCGATTTCCCAGGCGATCAACCCGCCGCCGGAAAAACCGCCGACCAGATAGGGCCCATGCGGCTGCACCTGCCGCATTTCGGCGATGTAGTCGCGGGCGGCCGACACAAAGTCGCTATGCGGCTGTTCATCGCCATATAGCCCGCGGGCCTGAAGGCCATAGAACGGCCTGTCCGACCCGATCAGCTGCGCCAGATGGCGCAGGTTCAGCACATTGCCGAACATGCCTGCCACCAGGAAGAACGGCCGCTGCGCGCCGCCTTCGCCCTGATGCATCGGGACCAGATGGGTGAACCGGCGCTGCGGCGCGGCCGGGGCGGCGGTGCTGTCCTGCGGGCCGATCCGCGCCTCGATAAGTGCGGCACAGGCGGCGATGGTCGGCGCCTCGAACAGCACCGAGATCGGGAAATCGGTAGCCCAGGCCTTGCGGATCATCGCGAACAGCCGCACGGCGATCAGGCTATGGCCTCCAAGGTCAAAGAAGCTGTCCTCGACCCCCACCTGACCAACGCCCAGCAGATCCTGCCAGAACCCGACCAGCGTGCGTTCGATGTCGTTGCGCGGTTCCACATAGGCGCTGTCGAGATCAGGCCGGGCAAAGGACTGGCCAGCCGGCGCCTCGGCCTGCACCTCGGCGGCCTGGGCGACAAGTTCCGGCAGCGGCATGGACGAGACGATCACCGGGTTCTGCCCGGTCCCCAGCGCACGAATGAAGGCCTCGGCCCCCTCGGCCGCGCGGATCCCTTGGGCCAGGTTGTGGCGCAGGCGTTCCTCGGCCGGAGACAGGGCGCGCGAGGCATCCTCGTCAAACTCCATCTCGCGCGGGTCGGGGTGGGCGGTCAGCGACAGCGGGCCATCCAGCCGGCGGATCTGAAAGCCCTGAACCTCGATGCAGATGTTGCCCTGCGGGTCGGCAAGGGTGATGTCAAAGGTCGCAAAGGGCGCATCGGCACGGTTGTCGCCCGCATTGCGCACCCAGCTGACCACCTCGGCCGGCAGGGGGCGGAACACGCGCACCATGGCATAGGATACCGGCACCCACAGATGGGTGGGCTGATAACCCGCGATCAGCCCCATGGCCCAGCCGGTCGCCAGATCCATCAGCGCCGGGTGGATCAGGTGGCCATCGGCCAGATCGTGCCGGAAGGCCAGCGGCAACGATAGCCGGGCGATCCCCTCGCCCTGCCCCAGCGCCGTGCTGGACAGCACCCGCCAGCGCGGGCCAAAGGCAAGGTGTTCTTCCTGCGGGGAACGCATCCCCTCGCCCGTCACGGGCGCCGCACAGCGCGCGGCAATCGCCGCCGGGTCGATCCGGCCGGGCACGGCGCGGGTAAAGCCGATAGTCCCTTGCGCATTCAGCTGATAGCCGATGCGGCCAGAGGCGCGGGCATCGGACCGCACCTCGAACCCATAGCCCTGATCGGTGCGCGTCAGCCGCAACCGCAGG
Source organism: Gemmobacter nectariphilus DSM 15620 (assembly GCF_000429765.1). Classification (GTDB taxonomy): domain Bacteria; phylum Pseudomonadota; class Alphaproteobacteria; order Rhodobacterales; family Rhodobacteraceae; genus Wagnerdoeblera; species Wagnerdoeblera nectariphila. Next base: position 164,674 of record NZ_AUCM01000011.1, read on the forward strand.
TGCCGGGTTTCCCCATCGGCCACCGCCAAGGGGCGGAAGAAATACAGGTCGCGCAATTCCCACGCGCCGGTTTCGCCCTGCGCCTTCAGCGCCTGCGCCGCCAGATCCAGATAGCCGGTGCCGGGGATCAGCGCATCGCCTGCCGCCGTGCGGTGGCCATCCAGCCACCAGCGGCCAACCTGCCAGTCGGCGGTGAACAGCCGGTTGCCCTGTGCGTCAAAGGTGGCGTGATCCAGCATCGGCACCCCGGCCGCAACCACGGGCGCAGGCTTGCGGCCCGTGACCGCCTCGGCTGCCATGCCGACATCGGACCAGATGCCCCAGTTCAGCGCCACGACACGGGTCTTGCCGGTATGCGCCTGCGCCCAGGCGTTCAGGAATTCGTTCGCCGCGACATAATCCACCTGCCCGGCCGGCGCGATGACGGTCGAGGTCGAGGCAAAGGCCACGATCAGCGACAGCGTGCCATCGGGGAAGACCTGATCCAGCACCTGTGTGCCGTGGACCTTGGGGCCGAACACATCTTCGACCTGCGCGGGGGTCTTGGCCAGGATCGGCGCATCGGCCACCACACCCGCCGCATGGATCAGCGCATCCAGCTTGCCGAACATGCGTTCGCATTCGGCGCGGGCCGCCCGCATGTCCTCGACGTTGCAGACATCGCCCTGCACAACCAGAACCTGCGCGCCCAAGGATTCCAGATGTTGCACAGCGCGAATACGGGCCGCCTGCGCGCCAGCGGGATCGCTGCGCAGCACCTCGGGCCAGTGCCCGCGATCCGGCAAGGCGCTGCGCGTCAAAAGGGCAATCTTTGCGCCAAGTTGCGTCACCAGCCGTTCCGCCAGCGTCAGGCCGATACCACCGAACCCGCCCGTCACCAGCACAGCAGCCCCTTGCGGCAGCGGGGCCGCCGCCGCCGGCAAGGCCAGCGGGCGCTGCACCAGTTCATACCGCCGATCACCGCGCAGGGCGGCGGTCAGATTCGCGGGCTCGGCCAGAAGTTCCTCGATGATGCGGTCGGTCAGCGCATCAACCCCTGCCTTGCCGGGCAAGGTCAGGTCCAGGCTGGAACAGCTCACCCCCGGAAACTCGCGCGGGATCACCCGCAGCGGGCCTTGCAGCGTGGCCTTGTCCGGATAGGCCAGCCGTTCCGCTTTCACCCGCACAGCCCCAGTCGTGAAGGCGGCAATATGGATGGGGCGCGGCAGGTTTTCCTCGGCCAGCGCTTGCGACAGGAACAGCAGCGACCAGAAGCCCTGTTCCTGATTGCGATGGAAAAAGCTGGATCCGGGGCGGAAGGTTTCCGCATCAGTCACCAGCCAGAAATGCGCGATCCGCTGGGGCGCAAGGCCATGCGCGACCAGCTCGCGCAGCAGGCGGTCGTAATCCTCGCGCCCGCGTTCGGGCGAGATGACAAAGGCATCCTCGCCCGTCCGGGCAAAGCTGTCACCGGCCTGAACCGTCACCACCCGGTGCCCGGCCGCGCGCAACCGTGCGACGGCCCGCGCGGCCACGCCGGCCGGATCGGTGAACACCAGCCAGGTCCGCCGCTCGGCCTGATCCAGCGCATCGGCATCCACCTCGGAGTCGGCCGCGCGCGGGCGCCAATGCGGGCGCCAGCCCCATTGGGCGATATCCTCGACCCGCTCGGGCCAGTGCCGGTCAGGTTCGGCCTGCGCGGTGCCCGGTTCGATGAAATAGCGGCTGCGCTGGAACGGATAGGTCGGCAGCGGCACGCGCTGGCGCGGCCCGTCCCCCCAGATCGGCGCCCAGTCGACCGCCACCCCCAACGCCCACAGCCGCGCCAGCGTGCCGATGAAATAGACATCATCCGCCAGCACCTGATCGGGATGACGGAGCGAGGACAGCACCTGGTTGGCCGCAACCCCATTGGCCTGCGCCAGCGAGGACAGCGCCTTGCCCGGCCCCACCTCGAGGAACACCCGATCGGGGGCGGCCAGACCGGCGATGCCCTGGGCGAACATCACCGTGCCGCGCAGGTGATAGACCCAGTATTCCGGGTCCGTCGCCTGCTGCGCCGTCAGCGGCTTGCCCGTGCGGTTCGAGATGATCGGCAGGGTCGGCGCATTCAGCCGGATCCCGCGCAGATAATCGCCAAACCGCTTCAGGATCGGTTCAAGCATCCGGGAATGCGCGGCGATGTCGATCTGCACGCGCTGCGTGTCGATCCCCTTGGCCGCCAGTTTCGCGGCCAGCCGGTCCAGTTCCGCCTGCGGCCCGGAGACCACGCACAGATCCGGCGCATTGACCGCGGCAAGATCCAGGCTGTCGCCCAGTTCCCGGCGCAGATCGTCTTCGGACAGCGGCACCGACAGCATCCCGCCCGGCGCGATGGTGTCGAACAACTGGCCGCGCAGATGCACCAGCCCGATGCAATCTTCAAACCCGATCACCCCGGCAAGGCAGGCGGCGGTATTCTCGCCCATCGAATGCCCGATCAGGTGCGAGGGGCGCACCCCCCAGCTGATCCACAACTGCGCCAGCGCATACTCGGTGATCATGATCAGCGGCAGCTGAACGGATGGCCTTTTCAGCGCCTCGGCCGCTGCAGGTTCGGCCCCCGGCTCGGGCAGCCACAACGCGCGCAGGTCGTAGTCCAGCCTGGGTTGCAGGTGATCAAGGCCGCGGTCCATCCAGTCGCGGAACACCGGCTCGGTCTCGTAAAGGTCGCGGGCCATGCCGGCATATTGCGCCCCGCCACCGGGCAGCATGAACACCACCTCGGGGTTGTCGCCCAGATGGGTATGGGTGAACACGCGATAGCGATCACCCGTTTCCAGCAGCCGCGCCGCCTGTTCATGGCTTTCCGCCACCACCACCCGGCGACGTTCGAACGCGCGGCGGCCCTCTTTCAGCGTAAAGGCCACATCGGCCAGCGGCTGATCGGGATGGGCGCGCAGATGGGCGGCCAGCCGGGCCGCAGCCTCGTCCAGCGCCTTGCCGCTGCGGGCCGACAGGACCAGCGGCTGGAACGGCCAGTCGGACGCGGCCGAGGGCGCGCGTGCTGGCGCCTCTTCGACAACGGCATGGGCATTGGTGCCGCCAACGCCAAGGCTGTTCACCCCCGCCCGCCGCGGCGCGCCCAGCGCCGGGAACGGCGCCAGCCGGTCGTTCACCCGAAACGGCGAGCTGTCGAAATCAATCGCCGGGTTCGGCGCCTCATACCCCAGCGAGGGGGGCAGTTCCTTGTGATGCAGCGCAAGGCCGACCTTGATCAGGCTGGCGACGCCCGCCGCCGTATCCAGATGGCCGATGTTGGTCTTGACCGATCCGATGCGGGCATAGCCCACCTTGTCCGTGGTTTCCCGGAACGCCTGCGTCAGCGCGGCCACCTCGATCGGGTCGCCCAGATAGGTGCCGGTGCCATGACATTCGACATAACCGACCGTATCGGCGCTGATCCCGGCCACGGCCTGCGCCTCGGCAATCGCGCGGGCCTGGCCATCGACCGACGGCGCCAGATAGCCCGCCTTGGCCGCGCCATCGTTGTTGACCGCCGTGCCCTTGATCACCGCCCAGACATGATCGCCATCGGCCAGCGCATCGGCCAGCCGCCGCAGCACGACACAGCCGGCGCCAGACCCGAACACCGTGCCCTGCGCCCGATGGTCAAAGGCATGGCAATGGCCATCGGGCGACAGGATCTCGCCATCCTCGAACATGTAGCCGCGCCCGTGCGGCAGCTCGATGGTCACGCCGCCCGCCAGCGCCATGTCGCATTCGCCGTTCAGCAGCGATTGCACCGCCAGATGCACCGCGACCAGCGAGGTCGAACAGGCCGTCTGAATGTTCAGCGACGGCCCCTTCAGATCGAATACATGGCTGACGCGGGTCGACAGGAAATCCTTGTCGTTCCCGGTATGCCGCAACAGGAACATCCCGGTGTTCTTCACCAGATCGGGGTTCGAGCAGACATTGAAATAGAAATAGCTGCCCATCCCGCAGCCGGCGAACACGCCGACCTGTCCGGGAAACCCCTCGGGCGGGTGACCGGCATCTTCCAGCGCTTCCCAGGCCACCTCCAGGAACTGGCGATGCTGCGGATCCATGATCGCGGCTTCCTTGGGCGACAGCCCGAAGAATTCGGCATCGAAATGATCGAAGCGATCCAGAACAACGCTGGCCGGCACGAAATTGCGCGCCCGCATCCGGGCCGGCGATTCGCCATTGGCAAGCAATTCCTCGGCGCTCAGGTGGCGGATGGATTCCAGCCCGGCCCGCAGATTGTGCCAATATTGCCCCACGGTTTCCGCATCGGGCAGATGCGCAGCCATGCCCACGATGGCAATGTCCGTCTCTGAAACCTGAGGGCCGTTGGCAGAAGCAATCATTGCGAGAGTCCCGGGAAATACAGGCGCAGGGCTAAGAAACAACCTTGGCCAAATTATGGACGGCTCGGTTCAGAATACCCCAAGTCGCGACACATATGTGGACACCCCCTTCGTCAAGTCTTTCCTCAAAGCGCGTCGAATCCGGTTGGGTGCTTGCATATGTCCGGCCTCGTAGTGCGGCCGGTTGGCCGCGGGCCCTGATGATATCCGCGGATCATGGTCCCTATCAAATCATCGCGCTTTTGGGCGCTGTCTCGCGAACGGGTTTTCCTGATCCCCGGCAAAACCGGTAGTCATCACGCTTCTTGGGCAGACCCTCCGAACTGTTGCGACGCCAGTGCGTCGTATTCTATGCGGCTGCTTCTCCGTAGACGGTTTTCCGTGCCATCACGGCCCAGCAGATCCGTGCCATCTTGTTGGCCAGGGCCACCGT
>NZ_AUCM01000012.1 GCF_000429765.1 Gemmobacter nectariphilus DSM 15620
CTTCTGGCGCTTGACGTAGGGCTTCACGTAGGACGCGACCATCAATCGGACTTCGTGGCCTAGGGCAGAAAGTTCCCGCGCCCAATGGTGCGCGGAGGGGCACGCCTCCATGCCAACCAAGCACGGATCCAACCTCCCAAAGAACTCGAGCATCTGAGAGCGCCGCACCTTTCTGGTGATGACAACTTTTCCGTCAGCATCGACAGCGTGGACCTGGAAAACGCTCTTCGCGAGATCGAGGCCAATGATCATTCCGGACATATCCAACCACTCCTTCTTCTCGGGGAACCGTTGAAACCAGATTCGACGGTTGGGGTCGGGGTGTCCACATCATCAAATCAGGTAACCCTCGGCGATCAGCCGGCGAAGGTCTGCTAGCCAGGGACGACAACGCCTTCCTTGAAAGCAAGGAAGCACCTCGGTTCTGCGCCGCTTGCCTGCCCGCGCATTCCAAACAGGGGGCGTTCCCCGAAGCAGACGCTGATGGTCATGGACCGGGCACCATGGATCGCACATGCACACGCAGCCGCCACAGGCACCCTGGCATCATCTTGCCCCAAATACCCAAGCCCGGCCCCAAACCCCACGCGCCGGCAAGGGTGAAGCGAGGCTTGCCCCCGCTTTGCCTGACGCTTGACGCCAAAGCGCGCCCCCCGCGAGATCTCCGATGACTGCGCAAGGCCAACTGCTTCTCCCGCCATCCCCTACCACCAGCGGCCGGGGCATGGCGCAGGCGGCGCAGGCCGCGCCGCCGAGCGGGGGCTCGATGCCCCCCGAGGCGGCCCACCCGTCAGCGGCGCGGCTTGCCGCCCCAGGTGCCAAGCCAGGCGGTAAACCGCCCCCAGACACCGCGGGCACGGTCGCGGGCCTGATCGGCGCGGGCGTCGATCTCGTCGATCGTATCGCCCACCTCATCGACCAGCGGGTCGATCATGCGTTCGCGAAACTGCGCCAGCATCCGCCAGATCAGCACCACAAGCGCGGCCAGCAAGGACAGGATGATGATGCTCATCCAGGGGATGATCGTTGCATCCGGCCCCGAGACCTCACGCAGGCTGATCGCATTGGGGAAGATCGTGAAGAACTCGTTCCGCCAGCCGTAATGGGTGACCGCCACCCATTTCGGCGCCTCCTTGGTGGACACAAGTTCCGTCGCCGTGGTCTGCAGGTTGTAGCTGTTCAGCTTGAAATAGGGCGGCCAGCCCCAGCCGGTATCCTCGTTGCGATAGACCATCGGCTTGCCGTTCGGCTGCACGGTCTGGATGAAGAACACATCGCGCGTCAGCCCGTCGGTGCCGGCGCCCACATCGGGGCCCGCCCAGAAGAACGAATTCTCGCCAAAGTCCATGCGCTTGCTGTCGGTGCCGACAATGCGCACGATGTCATGTTGCGGCAGGTTATAGTGCAGCACGCTGCCAATCAGCAGCGCCACCATCGCCAGCACCCCCCACTTGACGAACCGCAGCTTGCCTTCGCGCTGCATCATCAGCCAGCCGAACAGCCCGACGACAGCAACCGCGACGACCAACCAGACCAACCACTGCATCCCACTCTCCGCTTTGCTGTCTGCGCCCGGCGCGCAGGCTCACCCGAAGTTCAGCACATAGACCAGAACTGAAATCACCACCACCGGCACGATATAGACGCCCCACAGCAGCCGACGGCGCAAGGATTTCTGGTATCGTGCCATCCCCTCCTCGATATAGGCATCGCGCTCGCCAGTCCCATGGCCGCTGTCCCAGCGTTTTTCCAGCCGCTCGCGTTCCAGCGAGCGGGCATAGACCGAGATCAGCACATACAGCACCGACAGAACGATCAGCAGAAAGAACCCCAGCCGGATGAAGCCGATCATGTCCGCCCTTTCCTCAAGGCGCCCCAGGGGCCGACCGCCTGGATCGGCGTGCCGGTCCAGGGCCCGGCGGGCCGCGGTGCGGGGCGCGGGGTTTCGTCCATCGCAGGTTCGGGGCCGAACAGCGCGGCCCGCGCCCCGGCCTTGTCGATCTTGTATTCCCGTTCCAGAAACTCGGCCACCCAGCCGCGCTTGGCATCGGACCACTGGGCATAGCTGTGATAGAACAGCTCCTTGTGGCAGATATACAGCTGGCGCACATCCAGCGGCGACAGCTCCGACAGCAGCATGTTGACCAGCCCCTTGTCTGGCCCCTGAGCGGCGCGCAGCAGGTAGAAATAGGCAGGGTGGTCCGATCGGATCTCGGGCCAGTCGCCCCCGGTCTCGGCCCAGCGCAGCACGGCGGCCAGGCCCTTGAACTCTTCGGGCAGCGCGGGGCCCAGCTTGCGGGCGATCTGGCGCAGATCGCCGCGGCTGGCCCCCGCCAGATCCAACCCCAGCTTGTCCGCCGCCGCGACCAGCACGAAATCCATCTTCTGGCGCAGCAGCGCGGCCGTATCGACGCCGCGCGCGGTGACGATGCTTTCGACAAGGCCGTTCTTGCCCAGCCAGTCGGCCAGCATGTTCCGTTGCCGCAGCCAGATCACTTGCCCGATCGGCAGCGGGCCAAGGCTTTCAGGCGGCGCCACGGTGATCGCCGCAGGCGCTGCGACCTTGCGGAAGATGTAGAGCCCGCCGAAATGGCTGGTCCAGTAATTCGGCTGCTCAAAGCTCATGGCCGGCAGCGCGATGGGCACCCGCGTCACATCGCCGGTCTTTTTCGCCAGCCCGATCATGTCGGCGATCAGCACATCGTCGCGCCAGCCATCGGGTTCGGTGCGGAACCGCTCGATCAATTTCGTCAGCTTGCCGGCATCCGCGACATGATGGCCAATGGTATCGGCCTCGACCGTGATACGGCGGATGTCGAACAGTTTCGCGGGGTTCGACAGCTCGTAGACCGAGTTTTGCAGCTCGCCCGCCACCGCATCCCGGGCGGTCAGGGCAAAGAGCTGCGATTCATTGGCATCGATGAACTGGCGCAGGATGCCGCGCGCGGTCGAGAACTTGGCATTCAGCAGCGGCGCATGTTTTTGCGCGGTGGTCAGCAAGATGAACTGCCGGTTGGCACCATCGGGGTTGAGATACAGATCATCGCCCAGCTCGTCCCCGACCTCGGGCGAATAGCCGGAAATGTCGATGTGGAAGTCCTGAAGCTGCGTCTCGCGCCCGGTCAGTGCCTTGAGCGCGCGGTTGTAGCGCGCGACGAGGGCGGGGCTGGCGATTTCCACCAGATTGCCGAACATCAGGCCTTTTTCGATGAGGCGTTTCATGGGCGGGCTCCGAAGCGGCGCGCAAGCCGGATTGTCATCAGGGCGGCCAAGGTCCAGACCATTGCCAGAATCGCGAGGTCGCCCAGCAGAAAGGGTAGCAGGTCGCCCCGCCACAACGCGCCAGCGGGCAGCGTCAGCACGACATCCTCGGACCAGAGCGCAAGGGCGCTGACCAGCGTGGCCAGCACCACGGCGACCGCTCCCATCTGGCGCACCCGTTTGCCATCGGGCCGCCGGGCGGCGCCGATCAGGGCGCGAAAGGCGGTCAGCACGATCAGGACCGGCGCCGCTATGGCCAGAAGGCCGGGGGTGGCGGCGGGATAGGCCATCAGGCGTTCCTTCCGTGTGGCCGTTGTGCTTTGGTCTCGGCCCGCCGTTCTCGGGCTGCGAGCACCAACACGAGGACTGTCACCGCTGCGAGGGGGAAGCCTATCACGGCGATGGCAGAGGCGCCCTCGAGCTCGGAGAGCATCACAATCGTTATCACGCTGGGAAAAAACGTGACGGCGCCACCTGCCTGCGTTGCCCAATGCCAGCGCAGCCATGTGCCGGAGGGCAGCCGCGTCCAGACGCGGCGCGCCGTCCACAGGGCCAGGGGCAACCCCGCCAGATTGACCGCGCAAAGCAATATCATGCCATTCACCCCCGCCCCTCCAGATACCGCCGTTTCGCTTCCTCGGCCCGCCCCATATCCCGCACCATATTGCTGATCGCCACCTCGTCCGACTTGTCGGCATAGCGGAATTCGCTGTCGGCGTAGCGGTTGATTTCCTGCACCACCATCTCGACGGTGATGGGCCGGATCATCTCGCGCAGCATCTGGACCTTGCGGTCATAGGGCTGGAACAGGAACAGGTCGGGCTTTTCCATCCACTCGTCCGGCAGGTCCACATCCATCGCCCGCACCTTGATGGCATCGGTGATGTTCTTGATCGCGCGGCCGGTAAAGCGGGGGTCGGCGGTCTGGATCGCCTTGAGGTAGCTGCCCAGCTTGGCCAGCGTGTCGAGCGGGCCATCGGCCGTCACACGATCCCAGACCTTGCGCAGCCCGTCCTCGTGCGGGCGGTTGTGCGAGGCAAAGCTGTCGGCCACTGCGCGCTGGATCGCCTGGGCGGCGTAAAGCTGATGCTCGCCCAAGGGGATCGCATGGTTCTTGCCCAGAAGCAGGGTCAGGATGTCGATGTAATCCGCGCGCGATTGCGGGCCATCGACCAGGAACCGGGCGCCGGCGCGCTGGCGCAGGGCATCGTCGACATTTTCCGGGAAATTCGAGAACATGCCAAAGGTGCAATTGCCGCGCACCACGGTATTGGCGCCGGCAAAGGCCTCCATGAACACCGCCGTGACCTCTTGTTGGCCGGCGGATGACTGGCGATCGCCGCGCTTGCCGGCGATCTGGTCGATATCGTCGATGGTGCCAAAGCCGATCACCGCAGGGTCAAGGATATTGGCGATGAAGGATTTCGCATTCTGGGCGGATTTGCCCTGATAGCTGTCGATCTGGTCGATGCTGAAATTCTGATAGCGGAACGGATAGCCCGCCGCCTTGCAATAATCGTTCAGCAGCCCCGCCATCATCTGGATCAGCGTCGTCTTGCCGGTGCCCGGCGCGCCATCGCCCATGAAGGTGAAGATGAAACCGCCCAGTTCCGCAAAGGGGTTGAGCTTGCGGTCGAAATCATAGGCCATCAGCATCTTGGCCAGTTTCATCGCCTGATATTTGGCGATGTGATTGCCGATCACCTCGGAGGGCTTTTTGAAAGCCATGGTCAGCACGGTGCCGCGCGTCTTGGCCGAAGGGGCGAATCCGGCGATGCTGAGCCCATCCGCCTCGATGTGCCAGCTGGCCCCGGTGAAGGCGCCAAGGCGGGGGGCGGTTTCGGCGCGGGCCTGGACCTTGGCCATCAGACCTTCGGCATAGGCGGCAAGCATGGCCAGAAGGCGCGCATCGTCGCTGGCAAAGGCTGCGATGTCCTGATCGAGCTCCCACAGGGCGCCATGGAGCGCAAGCACGGGATTGTCGGTCAGAACCTCGTCGACCCCGCCGATCTCGACGGTGGTTTCGCCCAGCTGCGGGGCGATCAGGAAGGCGAGGCTATTGGCAAAGGTCTGCAGCACGACGAGCGCCTCGGCCGCCAGCAGTTCGGTGAACTCGGCGCGGCGCGCATCGGGCAGCGGGCTGGCAAGGTTGGCCTTTTTCAGCTCGGTCAGCCCGGTGCGTTCGGCAAAGGTCTGGCCCATGGCAAGCGCGATGGCCAGCGCCCGGCGCAGCGACTGGGCGGCGGTGGCGATGGCGGGGGTGGGAAGGCCATCCTCGGCGGCAGCCTCGATCCGGTCGAGCAGGTGGACGCTGCCCGGCCGGGCCGTCGGGCGCGTCACAAGGCCCGGGGTGGTCGAGCGGAACCGCGCGCGCGCGGGAGTGCCGGGCGAGCGTTCGGGGGCGGTCTCAGGGCTGCGCGGCTGGGTCAAGCGCGGCGCGTGGTCGAACCCCTGAAGCAGCGCGAGCGCGGGGGCGTAATGGGCGCGGATCGCATCTTCGCGCAGTTCCATCGTGTCGCGGGGGCTGGACATGGCAAGCTCCGGTCTGGGGCGGAGAGGCCGGGGGTTTCACCCCCGGACCCCCAGGGTATTTGGAAAAAGGCAAAGCAGCCGGTCGGGGCATGGGGCGGCGGGCGGCGGCGCGACGGACGCGCGGGCGGGTGCCGTGGTTCGCGAGGCAGGGCAAGACTGCGGGGTGGCGGCCATCTAGCGCACCTTCATCACATGGCCGCTGGGAGAGACGACAAAGCGGGTGACATCGTGAAAGCCGGGCGGGTTGCGTTCGGCCAGCACCTGATAGGGAGTTTCGGGCAGGATGACGAAGCGGTCGGTCGCGCTGGCGCCGGTTTCCGCGCCGCGCCCCATGAAGGGGTCGAGCGCGAAGGTCTGGCGTTCGGCGGTGGAGAACCAGCCGGTCTTTTCCATCTGGCTGCCCGAGGAGACCAGCCGTTCCAGTGTCCAGACCAGGGCCCAGTCCTGGCCTGTGGGGGCCCTGGCCTCGGCCAGCACCTCGCCGATGGGGCCCGATTGCAAGGTGAAGACCGAGGAATACATCGGGCCAAGATGCAGCCGTTTCAGCACCTTGGGGTGCAGGTCGTCGAAATCGGTATCAAGACCCTGGGCGATGGTCAGCAGTTTCAGCCCGTTAAGCGATTGCGCCATCAGATGCGATTGCACCGCAGGCCAGCGGCGGTCATCGCGCGGCAAGGCGGTGCGGCCCGAATCCTCGATCTCCATCAGGTAGATCACCGGCAGGTTGACCAGCGTGTCATAGACCGCCCAGGACAAGAGCCAGGTGCGCCGGTGGCCATCGACGCCCGAAAGCCACTGGGCCTGGACATCGTTGCGGGCAAGGAACAGCCCGCCCTGCACCAGCATCTGATAATAGAGCCGCTGGGCCAGCGCATATTGCAACCCGGTCGGGATGGTCTGGTCCCCGACGATCTGGCGGACCATGCGGTCCTTCAATTCGTCCTCGGAGGGCATGTCGTTCAGATGGCCCATGGCCTGGGCGGCATCATTGGCCATGAACAGAAGTTCCGAGGCCACCGGAAAGCCGCTTTCATGGCGATCAAAGGCCAGGCGCTGGCGCAGGCCCGGCCCTTCGGCGCGGCCCGTCATCAGGTATTTCAGCGACAGCGCCTGAAAGCTGCGCTGAAGCGCCTCCATATAGGTCGCGATCTGGCGCAGCTCGGGCCGCGTCAGGTGGCCGTCGCGTTCAAGCTCGGCCGCGACCCGCGGCATATGGCCGGTGATGCGGTCGAACTTGGCGAAATAGCGCCGGGCGGTCAGATCGTCATAAAGCTCGGTATGGTCGGGGGCGGGCTCGGGCATCGCCGCGGATCACTCTTGCCCGTAGAGATTCTTGTCGTGCTTCTCGACGATCTTCGCAAAGCGGCGGGCAAAGCGTTCGTCGGCCTTGGCCTTCTGTTCCAGCACCTTGCGGGCAAAGACCATGTGATCCTCGTGCGCTTCCAGCATGTCGGCCATGCGCTGGTTGGTGGCGGTGCCGATGGCGGCCATGGCGGCCTGCGCCTCCTTGTCGGTCTGCACACCGATTTCGTTGATGCGGTGGGCGACGTCCTGCTGCTGCGCGGTCTTGAGCGACTTGACCAGCGCGTCATAGAGCACCACGCGCTGCTTGGTGTCGGTTTGCAGCTTGTTGATCAGCACCAGCTGGGTCGCCGCCTGGTTGGTCAGGCTGTCGACCCAGGTCTTGCCCTTTTCGATATAGCGCTCGAGCGTCTGGGACTTGGCCAGCATGACCTGTTCGTCCTGCACCAAGGCGTTGTGGCGCGCGTTCAGCGCCGCCAGATCGGTTTCCAGCTTGGTGCGGGCGGCCGCGTCCTGTTCCATCGAGATGCGATTTTCCAGCTCGATCAGCCGGGGGTCCATGGCCGCGATCTCCGCCCGCACGGCTTCCAGCTGGCCAACCACGGCCTCGCGCTCGGCCAGGGTTTCGCCCAGATTGCCCTCGACCTTGACCTTCTGGGTGTTCAGCAGGTCGAGCTGCGATTGCAAGAGGCGCACGATCACATCGGATTTTGCGATCAGATCCTGCAATTTCGTGTCGATCGAGGCCGAGCGCAGGCGTTCTTGCCGCATCGATTCGGATTTGCCGCTGGAAAAGACGCCGACAAAGCTTTCCCAGCCGGTCTTGCTGCGCATCTCGTCGAAATCCTTCGAGAAGGCGGCGGTCACATCGTCCAGCCCCATGATCAGCTCGGCGATGTTCGCGTTCATCAATTCGGTGTGCTGGTGGACATCTTGCAAGGTCGCCGTCTCGATGTCGATCTCGGGGCCGCCTTCGGCAATCTTGGCGCGCGCGGCCTCGACCTGAGCGGTGATGGCGGAAATGCGCGATTGAGCCTTGGCGATCTCCTGCTCGCTCTGGCGGATCGCTGCGTCGAAATCGGCCATGAGGCCCCCCTGTAAAAATATGTCAAACTGATCTGGGAACGGTTATGGCAAATTGCATCCCGACCGTCATCCGCTTTCGCACTCTTGCAGATGGCACCGCGCTGTCGCATCGTGCGAGCATCATGACCGAAGAACGCATCCTTGCCGAAATCACCGCGCGCCGCGACGATCTGATCGCGCTGACGCAAGACCTGATCCGCATCCCGACGCTGAACCCGCCGGGGCGCAACTACCGGGAAATCTGCGACTATCTGGCCGCAAGGCTGGAGCCGCAGGGGTTCACGGTGGAATTCATCCGCGCCCATGGCGCCCCTGGCGACAGCGAGACCTATCCGCGCTGGAACCTGCTCGCGCGGCGCGAGGGCGGGCTGGCCGGGGAATGCGTGCATTTCAACAGCCACCATGACGTGGTCGAGGTCGGCCACGGCTGGACCAAGGATCCCTTTGGGGGCGAGTTGGAAGATGGCAAGGTCTATGGCCGCGGCGCCTGCGACATGAAGGGCGGGCTGGCCGCCAGCATCATCGCCGCCGAAGCCTTCATCGCCGCCTGCCCCGAATTCAAGGGCGCCATCGAGATTTCCGCCACCGCCGACGAGGAATCGGGCGGTTATGGCGGCGTGGCCTACATGGCGCAAAAGGGCTATTTCAGCCCCGAGCGCGTCCAGCACGTCATCATCCCCGAGCCTCTGCACAAGGACCGCATCTGCCTGGGCCATCGCGGCGTGTGGTGGGCGGAAATCGAGACCAAGGGGCGAATTGCCCATGGGTCCATGCCGTTCCTGGGCGACAGCGCCATCCGCCACATGGGCGCGGTGCTCGAACAGATGGAACATCAGCTTTACCCGCTGCTGACCACCAAGCACACCGCCATGCCGGTGATCCCAGCCGGGGCGCGGCAATCGACGATGAACATCAACTCGATCCACGGCGGCGAGCCCGAACCCGAAGCGGGGTTCACCGGCCTGCCCGCGCCGTGCGTCGCCGACCGCTGCCGCATCATCATCGACCGCCGCTTTCTGATCGAGGAAGACATCCGCGACGTGAAGGGCGAAATCTCGGCCCTGCTGGAACGGGTCAAGGCAGAACGGCCGAACTTTGAATACGAGGTGCGCGATCTGTTCGAGGTCCAGCCCAGCATGACCGACGAATCCGCCCCCGTGGTGCGGACCGTGGCCGGCGCGATTGCCAAGGTGCTGGGGAAACATGCGGAATATGTCGTCTCGCCCGGCACCTACGACCAGAAGCACATCGACCGTATCGGCAAGTTGAAGAACTGCATCGCCTATGGGCCGGGCGTTCTGGATCTGGCGCACCAGCCCGACGAATGGGTCGGGGTCGATGACATGATGGACAGCGCCCGCGTCATGGCGCTGACCCTGAAAGAGTTGCTTTTGTAAGCGCGACATGGCGTGATCGCGCCATGACAACATCGGGGCGCAGACCCCGCGACAAGGAGGCTAACCTTATGTTCAACCGCCTGAAACTCTCGGTGGCGGCGCTGGCCCTGATGGCTGGCACGGCCATGGCGCAAGACAGCGTCACCGTGGGCCTGGTGCTCGAGCCGCCAAACCTCGACCCGACCTCGGGCGCGGCGGCCGCGATCCGCGAAGTCACCCAGATCAACATCTACGAAGGCCTCACCCGCTTTGGCCCCGATGGCGCGATCCAGCCGCTGCTGGCCAAAAGCTGGGACGTGACCGAGGGCGGCAAGGTCTGGACCTTTCACCTGCATGACGGCGTGAAGTTCCACGACGGCACCACGATGGACGCCGAAGACGTCAAGTTCAGCCTGGAACGCGCCACCGCCGAAGGCAGCACCAACGCGCAGAAGCAGCTGTTCGCCAATATCGAAAGCGTCGAGGTGGTGGACCCGCTAACCGTCAAGGTCACGATGAAATCGCCGACCGGCAATTTCGATTTCAACATGGCCTGGGGCGATGCGGTGATCCTGGGCCCGGAATCGGTGGCCAGCAATGCGACCAACCCGGTCGGCACCGGCGCGTTCAAGTTCGTGAAATGGACCAAGGGCGACAGCATCGAGCTGGCGGCGAACCCCGATTACTGGGGCACCAAGCCGGCGCTGACCTCGGCGACGTTCAAGATCATCGCGGACCCGACCGCCGCCTTCAACGCGATGATGACCGGCGAGGTGGATTATTTCCCGAACTTCCCGGCCCCCGAGACGCTGGCGCAATTCGTCGGCAACCCGGAATTCCAGGTGCTGGAAGGCTCGACCGAGGGTGAAACCATCCTCGCGATGAACAACAAGCAATCGCCGCTGGACAATGTGAAGGTCCGCGAAGCGGTTGCCCATGCGATCAACCGTCAGGAAATCATCGACGGCGCCATGTTCGGCTATGGCACGCCCATCGGCACCCATTTCGCGCCGCATAACCCCGATTACGTCGATCTGACCGGCCTGTCGGCCTATGATCCGGCAAAATCCAAGGCCCTGCTGGCCGAGGCGGGGGTGTCGAACCTGAAACTGCGTCTGGCCCTGCCGCCGCCGACCTATGCCCGCCGCGGGGGCGAGATCATCGCCGCCCAGCTGCGTGCCGTCGGCATCGAGACCGAAATCTCGAACCTCGAATGGGCGCAGTGGCTGGAACAGGTGTTCAAGGGCAAGGACTTTGACCTGACCATCATCAGCCATGTCGAGCCGATGGACATCGGGATCTATGCCCGGCCGGAGTATTACTTCCAGTATGGCAAGCCCGAGTTCAAGGCGATCATGGACGAGCTGGCCGTGACGGTGGATGGCGCGAAACGCTCCGAGCTGCTGAAGGCCGCCCAGGAAATGATCGCCAAGGACTATGTCAACGGCTATCTGTTCCAGTTGGCCAAGGCCGGTGTCGCCAAGGCGGGGCTGAAAGGCCTGTGGGAAAACTGGCCGGCGCCGATCGACGATCTGACGGCGATGAGCTGGGAAAAATAAGCCGGCGGGGCGAAAGTCCCCAAGGCGATGGCGGGGGGCTTCGGCCCCCCGTATTCATTTTGGCGCTTGCCTTCGGGGGGTCTGCACCCCGTTCGCGCGGCGGCGAGGGTCATCGGCGCTTCGGCGCCCCGTTCGCAGGTCTGGCACCTCATGGCGGTGGGGCGCGAGGTCGGGAGGACCTGCGCCCTGGGTCCAGGGTCGGGCAACGGCCCATCGAGCCGCCCGGATCGCAGGCGCCGCCGGATGTGCGGCCGGGCCAGGCCATTGGAACGGGGCGCATGCGGCCCTGGCGCGGCCCCTGGGTCGGAGGGGCCAGCGCCCCTTGGCAGACCGCTGGAGGGGTTTCACACCCCTCCGCGCCGGTTGGTTCTCGAACCAATGGCGCGACCTGCCGTCGCCTCCCCGTGGGGTATTTTCGGAAAGGTGATGGGGAAGCAGTGTGGCGAACCCACGCGCGCGGCAGGTGCGCCATGGCTCGGCCCGCCGCAGACGGCCGGGCCATCGGGGGCGCCGCCTGTCAGATCCGGCGCAGCGCGATCACCGCGTTCAGCCCGCCAAAGGCGAAGGCGTTCGACAGCACCGCATCCACCCGCGCCGTGCGGGCGACATTCGGCACCACGTCCAGCGCGCATTCCGGGTCCGGCTCTTCATAGCCGATGGTGGGCGCGATCACGCCCTCGTTCAGCGCCATCAGGCAGGCCAGCAGCTCCACCGCGCCGGTGCCGCCGATGCAATGACCGTGCATCGACTTGGTGGAGGAAATCATCAGCCGGTCGGCATGGGGGCCAAAGGCATGAGCCACGGCGGCGCATTCGGTCTTGTCATTGGCGGCGGTGCCGGTGCCATGGGCGTTGATATAGCCCACATCCGACGGGTTCAGCCCCGCATCGCGCAGCGCGCCGGAAATCGCGCGTTCTGCCCCCTGGGCCGAGGGCATCACGATATCGCCTGCATCCGAAGACATGGCAAAGCCCGCCACCTCGGCCAGGATATGCGCCCCACGCGCGCGGGCGTGGTCGTAATCCTCGAACACATAAACCCCGGCGCCTTCGCCCTGCACCATGCCATCGCGGGTCATGCTGAAGGGTCGGCAGGCGGTGCGCGACATCACGCGCAGGCCTTCCCAGGCCTTGATGCCGCCAAAGCACAGCATCGCCTCGGAGCCGCCGGTCACCATGGCGGTGGCGGCGCCCGAGCGCACCATCTGGAACGCGAGCCCCATGGCATGGTTCGAACTGGCGCAGGCCGTGGCCACGGTAAAGGTCGGGCCGCGCAGGTTCCATTCCATGCTGACATGGCTGGCGGCAGCATTGTTCATCAGCTTCGGGACCACAAAGGGATGAACGCGGTTCTTCCCGTCCTCATAGACCGCGCGGTAGTTTTCATCCCAGGTGTTCACCCCGCCCCCGGCCGTGCCCAGCACGACACCCGAGGTCAGCGACAGCTGGTCGTCGAACACCAGGCCCGACTGGGTGATCGCCTCGCGCGCGGCATGCAGGGTGAACTGAGTGAACCGGTCATAGAGCGCGATCTGCTGGCGGTTGAAATGGGCCTCGACCTCCCAGCCGCGCACCTGGCCGCCGATGCTGATCGACAGCCGCTCGCGGTCGCGGATGTCCAGCGGGCCGATGCCGCAGCGCCCCTCGCGCATCGCGGCCAGGGTGCCCGGCACATCCTGCGCCAGCGCATTCACCGTGCCCGCGCCGGTGATGACCACCCGTTTCATGCGTGCTGGTCCGCCACCAGCTTTTCCACCGCCGCAACGATCGAGGCAACGGACGAGATGTCGAAGTCGCTTTGCGAAGGGTCGTTCGCGTTGAAGGGCACGGACACATCGAACGCCTCTTCGATGGCGAAGATCGACTCGACCAGCCCGAGGCTGTCGATGCCCAGGCTTTCCAGCGTGCTGTCCATCGTCACATCCGCCACATCCAGAACCGCCTGTTCCGCGATGATGGCAATAACCCTGTCCTTGACGCTCATGTCCCCTCCGTATCGGCACCGTCCTTTTGCACGGATCCTGTAACAATTTTCCGAAGCTCTGCCACCGTCTGCATCAGGCGCGGCAGGCGGCGCAGCGCCTTGTTGATCTCGACCTGGGTTTCCATCTTGACCGCAGGGCTGCCAAGGATCACCCGCCCGGCAGGCACATTGGTGAAAATCTTGCTGGCGCCGCCGGCGATCACGTCATTGCCGACAAAGATATTGTCCGACACGCCGCATTGCCCGGCCAGAACCACCCGGTCGCCAATGCGCGAGGACCCGGCAATGCCGACCTGCCCGCATAACAGGCAATCCTGCCCGACCTGCACGTTGTGGCCAATATGGACCATGTTATCCAGCTTGGTGCCCCGCCCGATCCGGGTGGCGCGGATCGTGCCACGGTCGATGGTGGCATTGGCGCCCAGTTCCACATCGTCGCCAATCTCGACCCCGCCGACCGAATGGATGCGCAGCCAGCTTTGCGCGCGGATCTCCTCACGCTCGCCAAGGGTGGACCGGATTTCCTCGACCCCCGATTTCTCGGGGGTGACAAAGGAAAACCCGTCGGATCCGACAATCGCGCCGGGCTGGGCCACCAGCCGGTCCCCGATGGTGACATGGTGGCAGATGCGCACGCCCGAATGGATCAGCGCATCGTCCCCGATCACCGCGCCCCGGGCAATGCTGGCATGGCTGGCGATCCGCGCCCGCGCCCCGATGCGCACATCGCGCCCGATGACGACAAAGGGGCCGATCGCCGCCCCCTCGCCAATCATGGCCGAGGGATCGACCACCGCCAGCGGATGGATGCCCGGCGCCAGATCGGGGCCGGGATCGAAGGCGCGGGTGATCCCCGCCATGGCCAGACGCGGACGCGGCACGAAGATCGCGGCCTTCAGCCCCAGCGCCTGCCAGTCGGCGCCCGGCCACAGAACGGCGGCCTGCGCCGCGCCTGCCGCCAGCCCGTCTGCATATTTCGCATCCATCGCCAGCGCCAGATCCTGCGCCCCCGCCTGCGCCGGTTCGGCCGCGCGGGTAACGATCAGGTCAAGATCGCCCGCAGCTTCGGCGCCCAGCGCGGCGGCAATCTGGCGGATGGTATGGCCCATGGTCTTTCCTTATGGCCCGGAAGGGGCCTGCCCTTCGATGTAGGGCAGCCCCCGTCGCAAGGAAAGCCCCGTGCCCGCTCAGGCCACCGGCATCCGCGATTCCGCCATGCCGACATACCAGGAAGACCCTGCCGGAATGATGCTGTCGTCAAAGTCATAATCCGGGTGATGCACGCTGGCCGTATCGCCATTGCCGACCAGGATATAGGCGCCGGGGCGCTCTTCCAGCATATAGGCGAAATCCTCGCCCCCCATGGTGGGCGCGACCTCCAGCACCGGCTGGCCCGAGATCTCGGCGGCGACAGCGCGGGCGTGGTCGGTCTCGTCCGGGTGGTTGGCCATGACCGGATAGCCTTCGATATAGTCGATGTCCGCCGTGGCCCCATAGGCGGCGGCGGTATTGCCGACAATCGCGCGGATCCGCTGTTCCGCCTGGGCGCGGGTCTCCTTGAGCAGCGTGCGCACCGTGCCCTTCAGCTGCACCGATTGCGGGATCACGTTGAACGCCTGCGAGCTGGTGACAAAAGAGGTCACTGACACCACGATCGAATCCAGCGGATCGGCATTGCGCGAGGCGATGGATTGCAGCGCCAGCACGATCTGCGAGGCAACGACCGTCGGGTCCACCGTATCATGCGGCTTGGCAGCATGGCCGCCCCGGCCGGTGATCGTGATGGTGAAGGTGTTGGTCGCGGCAAAGAACGGGCCGGGGCGAATGGCGAACTGGCCCGCCGGAATGCCCGGCCAGTTGTGCATCCCGTACACCTCCTGCACGCCCCAGCGATCCATCATGCCGTCCTGGCACATGGCACGCGCGCCGGCCCCGCCTTCCTCGGCGGGCTGGAACATCACGACGACCGTGCCGTCGAAATTCCGCGTCTCGGCCAGATATTGCGCGGCGCCCAGCAGCATGGCGGTATGGCCGTCATGGCCGCAGGCATGCATCACGCCCGGCGTCTTCGAGGCATGGGGCAGCCCCGTGGTCTCGGTGATCGGCAGCGCATCCATATCGGCGCGCAGACCCACCACACGGCCAGATCCGGTCTGGCGGCCGCGGATCACCCCGACCACGCCGGTTCGGCCGATGCCGGTGACCACCTCGTCACAGCCAAAGGCGCGCAAGCGGTCGGCCACGACCCCCGCCGTGCGATGCACCTCATACAGAAGTTCGGGGTTTTCGTGGAAATCCCGGCGCCAGGCGGCGATCTCGGGCTGCATTTCGGCAATACGGTTCTTGACAGGCATGATGTCCTCCTCAGGCCGACAGGGGCATACGGCGTTCGACCAGCGTGGCGAACCAGCTGCAGCCATAGGGAATGGCCTCATCGGCGAAATCATAGGCAGGGTGGTGGCAGAATGCGCTGTCACCATTGCCGATCAGCATATAGGCGCCGGGCCGCGCTTCCAGCATATAGGCGAAATCCTCGGCCGGCATCTGCGGCGTCACATCGTTGGTCGGCTTGCCCGTCACCTCTTCGGCAATGGCTGCGGCAAAGGCGGTGTTTTCCGGCGTGTTCATCGTCACCGGATAGCCGCGCTTGTAATCGACCGTCGCGCGCGCCCCGAAGGCCTCGGCGATCGAGGCGGCAATCGCCGGGATCCGTGCCTCGGCCAGATCGCGCAAGCTGGGGTCCAGCGTGCGCACCGTGCCCTTCATCACAACGGTCTGCGGGATCACGTTATGCGCCGGGCTGTCGGTCTGAAAGGTGCAGACCGAGACCACGATGGAATGCAGCGGATCGGCATTGCGCGACACCACCGACTGCAGCGCCACCACGATATGGCTGGCGACCAGCGTGGTATCCACCGCCTTGTGCGGCATGGCCGCATGGCCGCCCTTGCCCATCACGGTGATCTCGATCTCGTCGGCCGAGGCCAGCAGCGCCCCCGGCTTGATCGCGAATTCCCCGACCGGCAGGCCAGGCGAATTGTGCATCCCATAGACCTCCTGGATGCCCCAGCGATCCATCAGCCCGTCCTCGACCATCGCAAGGCCACCGGCCCCGCCCTCTTCGGCCGGCTGAAAGACCAGAACGACGGTGCCATCGAAATTGCGCGTCTCGGCCAGGTATTTCGCCGCGCCCAGCAGCATGGCGGTATGGCCGTCATGGCCGCAAGCATGCATCAGGCCAGGGGTCTTCGAGGCATATTCCGCCCCGGTGATCTCGGTGATCGGCAGCGCGTCCATATCGGCCCGCAGCCCCACCACCTTGCCCGATCCGGTCTGACGGCCCCGGATCACGCCGACAACGCCGGTCTTGCCGATGCCGGTGACCACCTCGTCACAGCCGAACTCGCGCAGCTTGTCGGCCACCACCCCGGCAGTGCGATGCACATCATACAGCAGCTCGGGGTTCTCATGGAAATCGCGGCGCCAGGCCGTGATTTCGGGCAATAGCTCGGCGAAGCGGTTCTTGATCGGCATATCCGGGTTCCCTGTCGGTGCCGGGTTCGCCCCCGGCCTCTGATTGCGGAAAGGTGGCGCAACCGCCGATGGGTTGCAACCCCGGCCCCTGCGGCACCCTGCGCGGCGGCCACGGTCCACCGCCGCCGCCGTCAGGACCGCCCCGGCTTCATCTTGCCCCAAATACCCCCGCCGGAGGCACCGCGCGGAACGCGCGGCCCGGCCCAAAGGAAGGTGCACGCGCCTGCGCGGGCAACCGCCCTGCGGGAGCACCCTAGAGGATGATCGAGGCCCCCTCGGTCGCCGCCCCTGCCTCGGCCCGCAGCCGCGCGAACAGCTCGCGCCCGGTGCCATGGGCATTGCCCGACAAATCCGCCACCACTGGCGCCCGGTCCAGAACACCGGGGGTCAGCACCTCCAGCAGCCCTGCCCCGGCATCAAGCCGAATCACATCGCCATCGCGCAGCTTTGCCAGCGCCCCGCCATCGGCCGCCTCGGGGCAGACATGGATCGCCGCCGGCACCTTGCCGCTGGCCCCCGACATCCGCCCGTCGGTCACCAGCGCCACCCGCAGCCCGCGATCCTGCAGGACCGCCAATACCGGCGTCAGCGCGTGCAGCTCCGGCATTCCGTTGGCGCGCGGCCCCTGAAAGCGCACGACCACCACCACGTCATCGGTGAACTCGCCGCGCCGGAAGGCGGCCTTGACGGCCTCCTGATCGTGGAACACCCGAACCGGGGCCTCGATCACATGGCGATCTGCCGGCACCGCCGATACCTTGATCACCCCGCGCCCCAGATTGCCAGACAGCTGCGCCAGCCCCCCCGTCGGGGCAAAGGGATCGGCCGCCGGGCGCAGGATCCGCGTGTTCAGGCTCTCGCGCGGGGCGTCCTGCCAGGCCAGCTTGCCCCCGATCAGCTTGGGATCGCGGGCATACAACTCCAGCCCGTCGCCCGCCACGGTCACCACATCGTCATGCACCAGCCCGGCTGCCAGCAATTCGCCAATCAGCCAGCCCATCCCACCCGCCGCGTGGAAATGGTTCACATCGGCCAGCCCGTTCGGATAGACCCGCGCCAGCAACGGCACGGCAGCGGAAATATCCGCGAAATCCTGCACATCCAGCACGATGCCTGCCGCCCGCGCCATGGCCGGCAGATGCAGCACCAGATTGGTGGACCCGCCCGTCGCCATCAGCCCGACGATCCCGTTGACAAAGGCCCGCTCGTCCAGAATCCGTCCTGCGGGGCGGAAATCGTTCCCCAGCGCGGTGATCGCCGCCGCCCGCGCCACCGCCGCATCGGTCAGCGCCTCGCGCAGCGCCGTGCCCGGATTGACAAAGGCCGCCCCCGGCAGGTGCAGGCCCATGATCTCCATCAGCATCTGGTTGGAATTTGCCGTGCCATAGAACGTGCAGGTGCCCGGCCCGTGGTAGCTGGCCATCTCGGCCGCCAGCAATTCCTCACGCGTCGCATCCCCGGTGGCAAAGCGCTGGCGCACCTTGGCCTTTTCGTAGTTCGGCAGGCCCGATGGCATCGGCCCCGAGGGCACGAAGATCGCCGGCACATGGCCAAAGCTCGCCGCCGCCATCACCAGCCCCGGCACGATCTTGTCACAGATCCCCAGCCACAGCGCGGCGTCATAGCAATCGTGGCTCATTGCAACGCCGCCCGCCAGCGCGATCACATCGCGCGAGAACAGCGACAGCTCCATCCCCGGGCGGCTTTGGGTGACCCCGTCGCACATGGCCGGAACGCCCCCCGCCACCTGCGCCGTCGCGCCGGCCGCGCGGGCCGCCGCGCGAATCCGCTCGGGGTAATGCTCATAGGGCTGATGGGCCGACAGCATGTCGTTATAGGCGGTGACGATCCCGATATTCGGCGCCCGCCCGCCCGCCAGCGTCGCCTTGTCCGCCCCGCTGGCCGCAAAGGCATGGGCCGCGTTGGAACAGGCCAGATGCGCGCGCGCCGGACCCGCCTCGACCGCCTGCGCCAGCCGCTCCAGATAGGCCGCGCGCAGGGCTTCCGACCGTTTGCGGATACGGTCGGTCACGGCACGAATGCGAGGGTCGAGCGGCATGGCGCCTCCTGGCCGGACTGGATCGTCGGGGGTCCATGACACATACGCCGCTAGCGCTAACCTTTCAAGAACGCCCCTTGGCCCGGCACATCCGCGCCTGCGCCATGCACAGACAGCATGGCGGTTCTGCGGCGCAGCATATTGTGCAGCCGCAGCAATTCGCCCATCTTGGCACCAGCAAAATAGACATGAAACCCGGAGTTCACGCCATGAACGATCTGTCCCCCGAACGCCTGCAAGCCATCGAAGCCCAGGCCCGCGAAATGCGCGCCCGTGAAGTGCGCCGCCTTGCCGTCGCCTTTGTGGCGCTGGTGCGCCGCGCCTTTGGCCGCGACACGCAGACCCGCACCGCCTGAGACTGCCCCGGCCGTCTTGAGGAACGAAAGCCCCCGGCCAGCGCCGGGGGTTTTCGTTTTCGGGCCGCCAGTCATGTTTCCGCCGCGATCATGTTTTCGCCGCAAGGGCTTCTCAATCCTGACACTTTCTGCTAGGCTCGACCCTATCGAGCAGAATGGGGCGTCAGACCCCGGAAAGACATGATTATGAAAGCCATTCCGGTGACCGTGGCCGTCATGGGCCTCGTTTGCGTTGGTGCCTGCAAGGCACCGGAAACGACCAACCGCTTTGACAGCGGCGACCTTCTTCTTTCCACACCCTTCCAGATGTCCGCCACCCGCGAAGACCGGGAATTGACCCAGTCGCTTGGCGCCGTCTCGATGAAGGACCAGCTGCGACCCGGCCAGGAACTGCAGTTTTCCGACCACGCTCGCAGGATCATCGCGGCTTACGCCAACTGACCCCTTTTGCGGCGACGCGCGGCAAGGTAGACGGGGCCATGAGTGCCCCCAGCTACCCCCCCGTCCGCCTGCGGCCCAAGGCCGAAGCCCGTGCCATTCGTCACGGCTTCCCTTGGGTCTATTCCGATGAACTCGTGACCGACCGCCGCACCCAGGCGCTGCCCCCCGGCGCGCTCGCGGTGCTGGAAGACGCCGATCGCCGCCCGCTGGGGCTGGTCACGGTGAACGTCAAGTCCCGTATCATCGCCCGCATGCTCGACCGCGACCCCGAGGCCGTGCTGGACCAGGCCTGGTTCGCCGCCCGGCTGCGCCGCGCCCTTGCCCTGCGCGAGACATTGTATGACGCGCCGTTCTATCGACTGGTCCATGCCGAATCCGATGGGCTGCCCGGCGTGGTGATCGACCGCTTCGGCGATGCGGCGGTGATCCAGCCCAATGCTGCCTGGGCCGAGACCCATCTTGATGCGCTGCTGGCCGCGCTGGTCGAGGTGACGGGAGTGTCGACCGTCATCAAGAACGGCTCTGGCCGCGCGCGCGGCCTTGAAGGGCTGGCCGAGGAAACCGCCCTGCTGCGGGGCGCGCTGTCTGGTCCGGTGCCGGTGCCGATGAACGGGGCCATCTACATGGCCGACCTGCTGGGCGGGCAAAAGACCGGCCTGTTTTATGACCAGCGCCCGAACCATGCCTTTGCCGCCCGCCTTGCCCGCGGGCGCCGCGTGCTGGATGTCTTCAGCCATGTCGGCGGCTTCGGCCTTGCCGCTCTGGCGGCAGGGGCCGACCATGCGCTGGCGGTTGACGGATCGGCCCCCGCGCTGGACCTGGCCCGGCAAGGCGCCGAGGCGATGGGCGCCGCCGCCCGGTTCGAGACCCGTCAGGGCGATGCCTTTGACGTCCTCGAATCGCTGGGCACCGAGGGGCAGCAGTTCGGCCTTGTCGTCTGCGACCCGCCGGCCTTTGCCCCGGCGAAACCCGCCCTCGAAGCCGGCCTGCGCGCCTACGAACGCGTCGCCCGCCTTGCCGCCCCGCTGGTCGAACCGGGCGGCTATCTGGTGCTGTGTTCGTGCTCGCATGCGGCCGATCTGACCGCCTTTCGCAATGCAAGCGCC
Organism: Gemmobacter nectariphilus DSM 15620; assembly: GCF_000429765.1. Classification (GTDB taxonomy): domain Bacteria; phylum Pseudomonadota; class Alphaproteobacteria; order Rhodobacterales; family Rhodobacteraceae; genus Wagnerdoeblera; species Wagnerdoeblera nectariphila. The sequence continues at coordinate 20,596 of NZ_AUCM01000012.1, forward strand.
CGCGGCATCGGGCGCGGCGGTCGGCGCGGACAGATCCTGCACACCGGCTTTGCCGGGCCAGACCACCCGGTTCTGCCGCAACTGGCCGAAGGCGGCTATCTCAAGGCGCTGGCCTTCCGGCTGGACGGCTGATCCCACCCGCGCCGGCACACGACAGGCGGCTTCGGGCGCAGCGCCCCCTTGGTCCGTTGCGCCCGGTGGCATCGGTAGAGTGGGTATTTGTAGAAAGGTGAAAGGGAAAGCGCATCGCCTGCCCTTTCGCCTTGATGCAAATATCCCCGCCGGAGGCTCCGCACGCGCCGACACGCCGCGGCAGGGGATAAGGCGCCACCAGGCCAGCCGCCCCGGCTCAGCCCCCGGCCTTTTCTTCCAGCTCCAGCCATTCTTCCTCGGCCGCAGACAGGGCAGCCTGACGTTCTGCCAGCATGTCCGAGGCCTTGCGCGCCTTCACCGGCTCGGCGGTGAACAGATCGGGGGTGGCCAGCAGATCGGTCAGCTTGCCGATCTCGGCCTCCAGCCGCGCGATGATCGCGGGCAGATCGTCCAGCCGCTTGCGTTCGGTGAAGCTCAGCCCCGCTTTCGGGGCAGCCGGCGCGGGTTTCGGGGCTGGCGCAGCTTTGGCCGCCGCCACGGGCGCCACAACGGCTGCGGGGGCCGACAGCGCCCGCTGCGCCTGCATGTCGGTCCAGCCGCCGGCATAGACGATCGCGCGCCCCTGCCCTTCGAGCATCACGGTCTGGGTGGCCACCCGGTCGATGAAGTCCCGATCGTGGCTGACCAGCAGCACGGTGCCCGGATATTCGCCCAGGATGTCCTGCAACAGATCCAGCGTCTCGACGTCCAGATCGTTGGTAGGCTCGTCCAGGATCAGCAGGTTCGATTCCCGCGCCATCAGACGCGCCAGCAACAACCGCGCCTTTTCGCCGCCCGAAAGCGACTTGACCGGCGCCCGCGCCTGACGTTCGTCGAACAGGAAGTCCTTGAGATAGCCCACCACATGCTTCGGCACGCCCCGCACAAGCACCTGATCGGAACTGCCCGACACCCGCATCTGCGGATCGTTGGTCAGGCTGTCCCACAGGCTTGCCTCGGGATCCAGCTGCGCGCGGGTCTGATCGAACACCGCGATTTCAAGCCCGGTGCCCAGCGTGACCGATCCCGCATCGGGGGCCATCTCGCCGGTCAGCAGTTTCAGCAGCGTCGTCTTGCCCGCGCCGTTCGGGCCGACAAAGGCCACCCGATCGCCCCGCATCACCCGCAGGCTGAAATCGCGGATCACCGGGCCCTGACCAAAGTCCTTCGTGATCCCGACTGCCTCGATCACCCGCTTGCCCGATTGCGGCCCGGACTCCAGCTCCAGCGCGGCGGTGCCCTGACGGCGGATTTGCGCCGCGCGTTCGGCCCGCAAGGCCTCGAGCGCGCGCACCCGGCCCTGATTGCGCTTGCGGCGGGCCGAGATCCCCTCGACCGCCCATTTCGCCTCGGCCTTGATCTTGCGGTCCAGCTTGTGGCGGGCGGCATCCTCTTCGGCCCAGGTCTGCTCGCGCCATTCCTCGAATCCCTCGAAGCCCTGCTCGCGCCGGCGCGCCTCGCCCCGGTCCAGCCACAGCGTCGCGCGGGTCAGCCGGCGCAGAAAGGCCCGGTCGTGGCTAATCAGCACAAAGGCCGCGCGGGTTTCCAGCAGCTGGGTTTCCAGCCATTCGATCGCGGCAATGTCCAGATGGTTCGTCGGCTCGTCCAGCAGCATCAGCTCGGGCGCCTCGGCCATCAGCCGCGCCAGCGCCGCGCGGCGCCGCTCTCCGCCCGAGGCGGTGGCGACCGGCGTTGCCGGATCAAAGCGCAGCCCTTCGGCCGCTGCCTCGACCTTCCAGCCCTCGCCTTCGGGCAGGCCGGCTGCGGCGAAATCGCCAAGGGTGGCAAAGCCGGACAGATCGGGGTCCTGCTCCATATAGCCCACGGTCACACCGGGCGGGACCACCCGGCTGCCAGCATCGGGTTCGACGCTGCCGGCCATGATCTTCATCAGGGTCGATTTGCCCGATCCGTTGCGGCCCACAAGGGCGACCCTGTCGCCTTGCTGGACAACAAGATCGAGCCCGTCAAAGACAGGATTACCGCCGAAGGTCAGCGAGATACCGGAAAGTTGCAGAAGGGGTGCGCGTGCCATGGCCAAGCGGTTAGGGCCGCGCGCGACGAACGTCAAGCGCCTCGGATTTTCCTTGCACTATTGCCGAATCCTGCGATGCTGTCGGCCGCGACGTCTTTCTATTCGACCTCCTGTCTGCCCAAGGCCGCCAGCTATCGACCTGACATGACTGAGCCACGCCGTCGCAATTCCGTGGACGGCACAACGACAGGAGATATCACGATGGCCAAGGGCACCGTGAAATGGTTCAACACCACCAAGGGCTATGGCTTCATCGCCCCCGAAGGTGGCAGCAAGGACGTGTTCGTCCACATCACCGCGCTGGAGCGTGCGGGCATCCGCGGTCTGAAGGACGGCCAGCCGGTCACCTTCGACATCGAGAAAAGCCGTGACGGCCGCGAATCGGCGACCAATCTGGCGCTGGCATAAGCCGGCATCGCCTCGCGAAAGCCATACGGAACGGCCCCTGCACCGGCAGGGGCCGTTTTGCATTGAAGGGGCGGACTTCGCCGCGTGGCGCTGTCGCAATCGGCGTTGGGGGCGGCGGGCGCCGCAACGCGCGCCGCGGGGGATCACTGATCTGCCAGTTCCCAGGTCACGTTGACATTGACGGAATAGGTGACCTCACCGCCTTCGACCGGCACGGCCTCGGCCGCCATGGCGACCGCGCCCTTGCGATACATCGGGACCGGATCGGGGGCGCCGCCGCTTTCGCTCATCTCGACGATGCGGCCCAGCTTCACGCCAGCGGCGCCTGCCATCATCGTGGCCTTGCGCATTGCCTCTTGCACCGCCTTGACACGCGCCTCGTCCAGCGCGGCCGTCGCATCAGCAAGACCGAAGCTGAGCCCGTTGAAGGTGTTCGCCCCGTCCCCGACCGCCTTGTCCAGAACGCCCCCAAGCACCGCCAGATCGCGCACCCGGACGGTCAAGGTGTTCGACGCCTCATAGCCGACGACCTTGGGCGGCTGACCATCGCGCGAATAATCCATGCGCGGCCCAAGGTTCAGCCCCGAGGTCTGAAGGTCGCGATCCGCGATGCCGCTTGCCTTGAGCTGCGCCAGCACGGTGGCCAGCCGCGCGCTGTTCTCGGCCAATGCCTCGGCGGCCGTGGCGCCCTGGGTGGTCACGCCCAGCGTGATCACGGCCATGTCGGGGCGTGCATCCACCCGCCCCTCGCCGCTGACCGAAAGACGGCCCTTGGTCGCATCGGCCAGGGCGGGCATCGCCACCATCGCCGCCGCCAGAGTTGCCGCCAGCACCGTTACCTTTTTCAAACGCATATCGGTTCTCCTTCTAGGACCGATTTCGTGTTTGTGAGACCCTTCCACAAGGAATCACTGGCAGAATTCCTTTCTTTCGGCGATTTCCTGCTATAGGGAACTGGACGTGTGATGCCGCTCTGTCGCCGCGCCACCCGACCATGTAAACAGTGGACGCATGAAGCCATCTTTCGCCTTGACCTTCAGCCAGGACAGCGTCGGCCTGCTTCATCGCACGCCGTCGGGCTGGCATTCCATCGGAACCGTCGACCTGGCCGATCCGGATCTGGCCGGGGCGCTGGATTATCTGCGCCGCTCGGCGCTGGGGCTGGAGCCGCAGGGGTTCGCCACCAAGCTGGTGATCCCGAACGAGATGATCCTCTATTCCACGGTCGAGGCACCGGGCCCCAAGGCCGCACAGCGCCGGGCGCAGATCGCGGCCGCGCTGGACGGGCGCACACCCTATGACCTGGCCGACCTGGCCTTCGACTGGTCCGGCACGGGCGATACGGTGCAAGTCGCCGCCGTCGCCCGCGAAACCCTGGTCGAGGCCGAGGCATTTGCGGTCGAACACGGGTTCAACCCGGTGTCCTTTGTCGCCATCCCGGAGCCGGGCGGCTTTGCGGCCGAGCCGTGGTTCGGCCTGACCGCTGCCGCGCCGGGACTGCTGGCCGAAGGCGAAAAGGTGGTGCGCGATCAGGATCCGATCCGCATCGTTCAGCGCAAGGCCCGCACCAACGCCGTGCTCGAAGAGCCGGCCGCCGAAGACGCCGTGCAGGCGGTTCCCGAAGCCGATGCCCCCGCGCCGGTGGCCGAGGCCGCGACCGAACCTGCGCCGACCCCCGAAATCGCCCCGCCCAGCGAACCCGAGCTTGTGCCGCAGCCCGAGCCGGCGCCGGCGCCCGAGCCGCTGCCCGATCTGCCGCCCGCAGATCCCGCGCCGCAGCCCGAGCCCCTGCCGGTTCCCCCACAGCCCGATCCCACGCCCTCGCCTGCCCCCGCGCCCGAGATCGCGCCGGAACCCGAACCGCTGCCCGAGCCCGAGCCGCTGCCGGTTCCCCCGCAGCCCGAGCCCGTGCCGCCCGCCGAGCCGGTCATGGTGCCCCCCTATGCCGACCCGGCGCCCGCCGAAATCCCGCCAGAGCTGGGCGCGGATGATGGCGATCAGACCCAATCCTGGCCTGGCGAGGCTGACGCCGACCCGATGGCCGCGGCCAAGGCCGCGCTTGCCGCCTCGCTGACGCCCGCCGCGGTCCCCGAGGCCGCCCCGGCGCCCAAGGCACCGCGCCCGATGATGGCGCCTGTTGCTGCGGATGATGACCTGCCGCCAGCGCCCTCCAGCCAGATCCTGCGCGCGGTGACAGCCGCGCGGGCCGAGCCTGGCGCGCCCAAGCTGACCGACAAGGTGCAAAAGGCGCTTGGCAAGGCCTCGCGCAGCACCAAAGGCAAATCGAAGACCCCGGTTCAGCGCCCGATCGCAGCCCCGCCGCCGCCGCCTTTGCCGCCGTCGGCCACCCAGCCGAACGTGCCGCAGCCCAAATCCGAGGCCGAGGCGATGACCGTCTTTGGCCAGCGCCAGCAGAAGATCGGCGGCAAGCCGAAGTTCCTTGGCATCGCGCTGACGGGGGCGTTGCTGGCGCTCTTGCTGGTGATCGCCGTCTGGGCTGCGATGTTCCTCGACGCGCCGCAAGATGCGGCGGTCACGCCGGAAACGGCGGCCGAGGCGGTGGCCGCGGCCCTGCCACCGGCCGAGCCTGACGCGGGGGCCGAGGCCACGCCCGATGTGACCGAGCCGGGCACCGCCACCACCCCCACCGCCGAACCCGCGCCGGAAACGCTTGCCGCGACCGAAGAGCCCGAGGCGGTCAGCGCGCCAGAGCCTGCCCCGGCGCCGGCCGCCCTGTCCGAAACCGCCCCCGACACCTCGGCCTCTGCCAGCACGGCAACCGCGCCGGTGCGCGGCCTTGAAGGCGGGCGGATCGACGAACTGACCCTGCCGCTTCCCGATCAGGCTTTGGGGGCAACGCCGCAGGCCCGCCTGGCCGCAGCCCCGGGCAGCAGCAATGCCGACCTGCCGCCGTCGGCCCCGGTGGTGCTGCCGGCCTACGGCGCGCTGTATCAGTTCGATGCACAGGGCAATATCCTGCCGACCCCCGAAGGGGTGATCACCCCCGATGGCGTGCGCCTTGTGGCTGGACGGCCCGCGATCATTCCGCCGCGCAGCCCCTTTGCCTCGACGGCTGAACCGGCACCGCCTGCGGTCCCCGAAACCGCGACCGCGACGGCCCCCACCGCAGCCGCGCCAGGCGCGATTGCAATCCTGCCGACCGCCCCCGAAACCGTCAGCGCCTTCCAGCCCGATGCAGAGCTGTCGGGCAGCCGCCGTCCGCGCAGCCGGCCGGCCGGTCTGGCACCCGCCGCACCGACGCCCGCGCCAGCCGCCGAGGAAGGCGCGCTTCCGGCGTTTGACGCGGCCGATACCCGTCTTGCCAGCCGCCGCCCGCCCGTGCGCCCTGCGGCCATTGCCGCAGCGGCGACAGCAGCCGCAGCGGCCGAACAGACCCGCCGCCTTGCGGAGGCCGCCGCAGCCGCAGCTGCCGCCGCTTCGACCGCCGCCGCGCAGACCGAAACAACCGCCAGCCTTGCCCCGACCCGGCGCCCCCCGGTGCGCCCGGCCAGCCTGACCCGGTCGGTCGAAACGGCAGTCGCTGCCGTGCAGCCGCGCGTCGCCACGCCTGAACCCGCCGTCAGCCGCCAATCCCCGTCTGGCCGCAGCCGCGACGGGGACATGTTCGACGATGGCGAACCCGATACCCCGCAATCCGCGCCCAGCATTCCGACCCGCGCCTCGGTCGCGCGGCAGGCGACGGTGGCCGGGGCGCTGAACCTTGGGCGCACCAACCTGATCGGCGTGTTCGGCACCTCGAACAACCGCTATGCGCTGGTGCGCGAAAGCAGCGGCCGGCTGGTCAAGGTCAAGATCGGCGACCGGATCGACGGTGGCCGCGTCACCGCCATCAGCGCCAGTGAGCTGAGCTATCAGAAGGGCAGCAACACCGTCCGTCTGGCAATGCCGCGCACCTGAGCCCGGCCCATTGGGCCAGGCACGGCGTTCCATGGCATTCGGCCCGAACGCCCGCCCCCCTGAACTGTCCGTTATAGCGCGGCTGCAATCGCATCCAGCTGCGCCGCCAGCGCCCCCGGCATCGACAGGAACGGCGAATGCGAGGCCTCGAGGTGGCTGACCCGCCCCTCTGGCAACCCTTCGGCCATGGTGGCCTGATACTCGGGCGGGATCGCCCGGTCGCCCGCACAGCGAATGTAGAACTGCGGCACATCGCGTGAGCGGTCGGTCAGCACCAGCGGGGTTTCCTGCGGAGCAATCGGTTGCGGGGTCTGGCTGGCCAGCGCCCAGGCCACGGTGTCCGGCGCGCAATCGTGATAGAACAGATCCGCATGGGCGGGATCAAAGCGGAACACCTTGCCCTCGACCCGGATGGCCGGCAGCAGCGGCTGACGCGGCCCGGCGCGGCGCATGTCGCCCAGCGACAGGCTAGACACCGGACGATAGGCGCACAGATAGACCAGCGCCCGGATCTGCGCGGGATCGCGCTCGGCCGCGGCGGTGATCGGATAGCCCCCCATCGAATGACCAACCACGATGGCGGGCCGGTCCAGCGTGTCACAGATCGCGCAGGCATAATCGTCCAGCGTCACCCCGTCTCGCGGCGTCTGGTCCTGCCCGTGTCCCGGCAGGTCGATGGCCTGCGCCGTATGCCCCAGCGCCTCCAGCGCGGGAATGGTGTCGCGCCAGCACCAGGCGCCGTGACAAGAGCCATGAATCAGCAGGAAATGTGCCATCAGTGATGATGCCCGTGGTTGTGGGGGTGATCATGCCCGCAGCAGCCCTGCGCATGGCCAACCCGTTCAAGGAACTGCGCCAGCCGCGCGGCATAGGCCTCGGGGGCCTCGACGCAAGGCAGATGTCCGGCGCCGCGGATCAGGTGGAATTCGGACCCCCGGATCAGATCGGCCGTTTCGCGCACCAGATCGGGCGGGGTCGATCCATCCTCGGACCCCGCGATCGCCAGTGTGGGCAAGGTCAGGCCCGAGGTCGGGGTATAGAAATCGGTCCCGGCAATCGCCGCGCAGCAGCCGACATAGCCCTCCAGCGGGGTGCGGACCATCATGTTGCGCCAGCCTGCCAGCTCCGGCCCTTGCCGAAACGCGCGCGAGAACCAGCGCTCCATCACGGCATCGGCCATCGGCGCAAGCCCCCCGTCGCGGGCGGCAGCAATGCGCGTGTGCCACATCTCGGCGGTGCCGATCTTGGCCGCCGTGTTCGAGATCACCATCGCGCGCACCAGATCCAGCCGCTTGATGGCCAGACCCTGCGCGATCATCCCGCCGATGGACAGACCGACAAAGACGCAATCGCGCACCTCCAGCGCATCCAGCAGCCGCTCGGCATCGCGCACCAGCGCCCCCATGGAATAGGGGCCGGGCGGGCAGTCCGACAGGCCATGGCCACGCTTGTCGTACCGGATGTAGCGATAGCCTTGCGGCAACAGCGGGATCACCTTGTCCCACAGCCGCAGATCGGTGCCCAGCGAGTTCGCGAACACGACCGGGGCGCCCGCAGGATCGCCGTCTTCGCGCCAATGCAGGCGGATATCGCCCAGATCACAGATGTTCATGGACCCTCCCCGGAACAGGGCGCCAGTTCTGCGCAAATCCGCGCCGTGCGCAAGCCCCGGGATGGCCGCGCCCTGCCCTCAGCCCTCCAGCAGGGCAAGCGCGCGCTCAAAGACCGGCCTGTCGACATTGCCGCCTGATGCAGTGCAGATCACCGCATCGCCCTGCACCTGATCCGTGCAGAACAGCGCCGCCGCCAGCGCGACCGCCCCGCCCGGCTCCAGCACGATCTTCAGCCGCTGCCAGGCCAGTGCCATGGCGCGCAGGGCCTGTTCGTCGCTGACCACAAGGCCGGGACCGGCCAGACGTTGCAGGATGGGAAAGGTGATCTTGCCCGGCTCGGGCGTCACGATCGCGTCGCAGATCGACCCTTCCATCCGGGCATTGCGCTGCGGGCGACCTGCGGCCAGGCTGCGGGCAGTATCGTCAAACCCCTCCGGCTCGCAGGGCCGCACGCGCAGGCCGGGCGCCCGCGCCTCCAGCGCCAGCGCGATGCCGCTGGTCAGCCCGCCCCCGCCACAACAGACCAGAACATCCGCCTGCACCACGCCCGCCTCGGCCGCCTGTTCGGCAATCTCCAGCCCGCAGGTGCCCTGCCCGGCAATCACCATCGGCTCGTCATAGGGGCGCACCAGGGTCAGCCCGCGCTCGGCAGCGATACGCTGGCCGATCTCCTCGCGGCTTTCGCTGGCACGGTCATACAGCACCACCTCGCCCCCTAGGGCGCGGGTATTGGCGATCTTCAGCGCCGGGGCATCCTTGGGCATGATGATGACAGATGTCGTCCCGTGCAGCGCCGCCGCATGGGCCACGCCCTGCGCATGATTGCCGCTGGAATAGGCCAGAACGCCGCGCGCCCGCACCTCGGGCGCCAGGGCCGACAGCGCCGACCAGGCCCCGCGGAACTTGAAGCTGCCGGTATGCTGCAGGCACTCGGCCTTGACCAGCACCCGCCGCCCCGCAATCTCGTCCAGAAAGGGCGAGGACAGCAGCGGCGTGCGCCGCACATGGCCAGCAAGTCGGATGGCGGCGGCTTCGATGGCTGCAATATCGGTCATGGCGGGTTCCTTCGCACGAGTCGCCGCGCAGGCTACATCCGCGCCCTGCCGGGGACCAGACCCAAGCACACGGCCCCCATTCCCGAATACCACGCGCCCCTTTGCCTTTTCCAAATACCCCACGGGGAGGTCCGGAGGGGTGTGAAACCCCTCCGGGGCCTGCCACAGGCGCGCGATCACCGCACCAGGTGCAACCGCCCCTCAGGCCTGCAACAAGGCCCGCGCTGCCTCGCGTGCCGCGTCCGAGATATGGTCGCCCGAAATCATCCGCGCCACCTCGTCCACCCGCTCTAGCACCGACAGCGCCACCACGGTGGACAGGGTCATCTCGCCCTGCACCCGCTTTTCCACCCGCCAATGATGCGCGCCAAGGGCGGCCACCTGCGGCGAATGGGTGACGACCAGCACCTGCGCCTCGTCGGCCAGACGGCGCAGGCGGCGACCAACAGCATCGGCGGTCGCCCCGCCAACGCCGCGGTCGATCTCGTCAAAGATCAGCGTCAGGCCCGTCGCCCCTTGCGTCAGGCAAACCTTCAGCGCCAGCAGAAAGCGCGAAAGTTCCCCGCCCGAGGCAATACGGTTGAGCGGCCCCGAAGGCGCGCCCGGATTGGTCGCCACGGTAAAGGCCACGGCATCGGCGCCCTCGGCCCCCGGCGTGTCGGGGGTGATCACGGTGCGGAACACGGCGCGTTCCATCTTCAGCGGCGCAAGCTCGCCCGCCATGGCAGCATCCAGCCGCGTCGCCGCGCCGATCCGCAGATCGCTCAGCGCCTTGCAGGCGTCGCGGTGGGCGGCGCCGGCCTGGGCCTCGGCCGCCTCCAGCGCCGCCATGTCGCGGGCGGACCCGTCCAGCGCCGCCAGACGGCCGCGCAGCAGATTGGCCAGGTCACCCAGATCGTCCGCCGCCACCGAATGCTTGCGGGCCAGCGCGCGGATGGCGAACAGCCGTTCCTCGACCCGCTCCAGCTCGGCCGGATCCATGTCCAGCGCCTCAAGCGCGCGTTCGACCCCCGCCTGTGCCTCGGCCAGTTCGATCGTCGCGCGGGAGAGCGAGTCCAGCGGCGCATCCAGCCGCCCCTCCAGCGCCTCGGCGGCGCGCTCGGCCGCGCCTTCCAGCCAGCGCTGCGCATCGCGCACCGCGCCTTCGGCGCCCTGGATCGACAGGGCCTGAACGGCGCGGGCTACATCCTCGCGCACCTTGGCGGCGGCCTGAAGGGTGCGGCGGCGGATGTCGAGCAGCGCATCCTCGCCCGGCTCGGGGTTCAGCTTGTCCAGCTCGGCCACGGCATGGCGCAGGAATTCTTCCTCGGCCCGCAGCGCGGCAACACGGGACTCGGCCTCGGCCCGCGCCTTTCGGGCCTGGGACAGGGTGGACCAGGCCGCGCGCACCCGCGCCAGCAGATCGGCACTGCCGGCGAACTGGTCCAGCAACTGGCGGTGCCCGCGCGGGTCCAGAAGGCCGCGGTCATCATGCTGGCCATGCAGCTCGACCAAGCCGTCCGACAGGCTGCGCAGCAGCTCTGCCCCCGCACGGCGGTCATTGACCCAGGCCTGACGGCGCCCCTCGGGCGTCACGGTGCGGCGCAGGATCAGCCCGTCCTCGGCTGCGATCCCGGCCTCGGCCAGCACCTCATGCGCGGGGTGGCCAGGCGGCAGATCGAATTCCGCCACCACCTCGCCAAGGCTTGCGCCTTGACGCACCAGATCGGCCCGCCCGCGCCAGCCCAGCACAAAGCCCAGACAGTCCAGCAGGATCGACTTGCCCGCCCCCGTCTCGCCGGTCAGCACGTTCAGACCCGGCTGGAACGTCAAGTCCAGCCGGTCGATCAGCAGCATGTCGCGGATCATCAGCGAGCGCAGCATATCCCGTCAGCGCACGAGGGATCGCCCCGCGCCCTGCCCCATCAAAGCCATTTGCCCTGCACGGACTGGCGATAGACCGTCCGCAGCCAGCTTTGCCCCTTGGCCTCGGGGTTCAGCCCCTTGCCGGTCAACAGACGATAGCTGTCGTCATAGAAGGGCGAGCCCTTGAAGTTGTGCCCCAGGATCGCCGCCGCCGTCTGCGCCTCGTCGTTCAGACCCAGCGCAAGGTAGCTTTCCACCAGACGGTGCAGCGCCTCGGGCGTGTGGGTGGTGGTCTGGAACTGTTCGACCACGACGCGGAAGCGGTTGATGGCCGAGGTATAGTGCCCCTGACGCAGGTAGTAGCGCCCGATCTCCATTTCCTTGGCGGCCAGATGGTCGAAGGCCAGATCGAATTTCAGCATGGCCGACTTGGCATATTCGCTGTCGGGGTATTGCTCGATCACCGTGCGCAGCGACTGCAGCGCCTGGAAGGTCAGGCCCTGATCGCGGCCCACCTCGTCGATCTGGTCATAGTAGGAGATCGCCAGGATATACTGCGCCCAGGCCGCATCCTCATCGCCCGGATAAAGATCCAGATACCGCTGCGCCGCTGCCCGCGCCTCATCGTAGTTCTTGCGCTTGTGCTCGGCATAGGCCTGCATCACCACCGAACGCTTGGCCCATTCGGAATAGGGATACAGCCGTTCCACCTCGGCGAAATAGCGCCCGGCGTCCGGGCGGCGCGGGCTGGTCTCCAGCGCCTTTTCACCCAGCGCGAAGATATCCTTGGCCGACATTGATTCGAGATCGACCTGCCGCTGTTTCGACGATGCGCAGCCGGCAAGAACCGCCACCACCAGCACCGCACCGATCAGCCTTGCCTTGTTGGCCCGCCCTGTCATCGTTCCGTCTGCTCCTGCGGCCTGGCAACCCATTGGAATGCGCGGGTTGCACCGGGCCTGCCGCTGCCTCTTGCCGTTCCCTAGCACATAAAAATCCGGGGCGCAAAACGCCTTTCGCCCTGTCGGGGCGGTCAGATGGCGATGCGTGGCAGGTCGGCCCGGGTCACGCCCACGCCGGGCAGCTTGCCGCCCGAATGGCTGTTGCATTCCACCCAGGCAAAGGCGCCGCGGGTTGCAAACAGCGCGCGCAGCAGGCGGTTGGTCATGGCATGGCCGGCGCGGATGCCGACATAGCGGCCCAGAATCGGCCCGCCGGCCAGCGACAGATCGCCCATGGCGTCCAGCATCTTGTGGCGCACCGGCTCGTCCTGGTGGCGCAGACCGCCGGGCGACAGGATACGGTCACCCTCGACCACGACGGCATTGTCCAGCGTGCCGCCCAGGGCCAGCCCGTTGGCGCGCATCGCATCCACATCGGCCTGACGGCAGAAGGTGCGGCTGTCGCACAGCTCGCGCACGAAGGTGCCGTTCGACAGGTTCAGGTGCTTTTCCTGGCGCCCGATGGCCGCATCGGTGAAGTCGATGGTGAACTCCATCTCGATGGCATCCGAAGGCTCCAGCCGGGCGACCGCCTCGCCCTCGCGCACCTCGACGGGGCGCAGGATTTTCAGCGCCATCACCGGGGCCGCCTGTTCGACGATGCCGACGGCAAGAAAGCCGCGCACGAAGGGCGCCGACGAGCCGTCAAGGATCGGAACCTCGGGGCCGTCGATCTCGATGAGGGCATTGGAAATGCCGCAGCCGGCCAGCGCGGCCATCACATGCTCGATCGTCGAGACGCTGGAGCCTTGCGGGTTGGCCAGCAGGGTGCACAGCCTGGACTGCACCACCGCATCCCAGCGCGCGGGAATGCGGGCAATGTCGGCCGACAGGTCGGTGCGCAGGAAGACGATGCCGTGATCCACAGGCGCAGGTTTCACGATCATGCGGACCGCAGAACCCGAATGCAGGCCGACGCCGTCAAACACGACCGCCGAATGAAGGCTGCTCTGCACGTTTCACCCCATGTACGCCGTCTGACGCGGCGGATTGCTTGATGCGACAGGCCTTGGCCCGGCACCGCGCGGCGGATCGTCCCCACGACCTTTTCGCGCAAATGTTAAGTAATCGACAGGAGCGCGGTCAGCAACTCACGCTTTGCGACGGTGTGTAACAGGCTTGAAACATTTGGCAGCAAACCGACAAGGCATTGATAAAAAAGAAAAAGGCCGGGCGAGCCCGGCCTTGGTCAGGGGCGCGCGGCCTTAGTTGGCCTGTCTGCGCAGGAACGCCGGAATTTCGATCCGGTCCTGTTCGTGGTCCTGCTCGTCATCATAGGCGGCATGGGCCGGAGGCTGGGGCTGGGCACGCGCGGTCGCCTGGGCGGCCTGCGGCGCGGCATCGCCGTGACCCGACATCCTGCCGATCAGCGAGCCAAGACCAAAGCGCGAGCGCGCAGGCTCTTCGGCGCGCGGCTGGGCCGGCTGCGGCGCCGCGGCGCGCGGCTGATGCGCCGGGGCTGCTGCGGACGGGGTCTTGGCGACCGCATCGCGCAGACGCGCGAGCGCCTCGGGCGAGGGGGTGCCGGCCGGCGAGCGGCGCGGGGCGACAAAGGTGCTGGCATCGGCCTCGATCGAGGGCGGGGCCGGGCGGGCTGCCGGCTGGGGCTGCGGCGCGCGCGTCTGGTAGACCGGCGGCGGCACTTCGGGTTCGGCCTGCTGATAGGTCGGCTGGGCGCGCGGCGCGGGGGCGGGCTGGTGGAACAGATCCTGTTCCGGCAGCTCGGCCTCGACCGGGGCCTGCGGCTGGGCAGGCGCCGGCTGGAAGGCGGCGACCGGCGCGGGGGCGGGTTGCGGCGCGGGGGCAGGCGCGGCAGCGGCGGGCGCGACGAACCCCTGGGGGGCGCGGGGCTGGGCCTGCTGCGGCAACTGGCGCGAGGCGGGCGGCGCCATGTTGGCATGCGAGGCGTCGATGCCGGTGGCCACGACCGAGACGCGGATCTTGCCTTCCATCGTCGGGTCCATCGTCGAGCCGACGATGATGTTGGCGTCGGGATCGACCTTTTCGCGGATCAGGCCCGCGGCCTCGTCCAGCTCGAACAGGGTCAGGTCATAGCCGCCGGTGATGTTGATCAGCACACCCTTGGCGCCGTGCAGGCTGATTTCGTCCAAGAGCGGGTTGGCGATGGCCTTCTCGGCAGCCTCGACAGCGCGGTTCGCGCCCTCGGCCTCGCCGGTGCCCATCATGGCCTTGCCCATCTCGTCCATCACCGAGCGCACGTCGGCAAAGTCGAGGTTGATCAGGCCCGGCTTGACCATCAGATCGGTCACGCCCTTGACGCCCTGATAGAGCACGTCATCGGCCATGGCGAAGGCTTCGGTGAAGGTGGTCTTTTCATTCGCCAGCCGGAACAGGTTCTGGTTCGGAATGATGATCAGCGTATCGACGACCTTTTGCAGCGCCTCGACGCCTTCTTCGGCCTGACGCATCCGCTTGGCGCCTTCAAAGGCGAAAGGCTTGGTCACGACGCCGACGGTCAGCACGCCCAGCTCCCGCGCGGCCTGCGCGATGATCGGCGCCGCACCCGTGCCGGTGCCACCGCCCATGCCGGCGGTGATGAAGCACATGTGCACGCCTGCCAGATGGTCAACGATCTGCTCGATGGATTCTTCGGCGGCAGCGGCCCCGATCTGCGGCTTGGCGCCGGCACCCAGCCCTTCGGTGACGCGGGTGCCCAGCTGGACACGATGCGAGGCACGGCTTTGCGCCAGCGCCTGAGCATCGGTGTTGGCGACGACGAAATCGACACCCTCCAGCTGCTGGTCGATCATGTTGTTGACCGCATTGCCACCAGCACCGCCCACACCAAACACCGTGATCCGGGGTTTCAGCTCGGCGCTCTCGTCATTCACGATAAGATTCAAAGCCATTGTCCTGCCGCCTGCCCTTGTTTCGACTGTGTCAGTCCCGGCCCTGTCCCGAAGGCCGCATTTTCACTGATTCTATCCACAGCCAGCCCGCGCGTCACGCGAAAAACGACCACTTTGCCCCAAATATTGAGCCATTCGCGACCAGACCAGCGGGATTTCGCCACATCTACGTCATCTAGCGGTTACCAGTTATCCCGGAACCACCGCATGGCGCGCCGCAGCGAACGGGCAGGATAGCGCTCGGCCGGGATCTCGAAATCCCACCATTCGTCCTGCGGATGCGCGGCAAACAGGCAAAGGCCCACCGCACTGGCAAAGGTCGCCCCGGCGGCCGCCTGCGGCAGCCCCTGCACCCGCAGCGGACGGCCCAGCCGGACCCGTTGCCCCAGGATGCGGGCCGCCAGCCCGTCGATACCGGGGATCAGGCTGCCACCGCCGGTCAGCACGATCTGCTGGCTGGGCAGGTGTTCGAACCCCGCTGCATCCAGACGCGCGCGGACCTCTTCAAGGATTTCCTCGACCCGCGGGCGCATGATGCCGATCAGCTCGGTCCGGCTGATGCGGCGGCGATCCTTTTCCCAATCGCCGGTATCGGCGGTCAGCTCGATCATCTCGCGGTCGTCCATGCCGGTTGCATGAACCCCGCCGTGAAAGGTCTTGATCCGCTCGGCCATGGCCAGCGGGATTTGCAGACCCATGGCGATATCGCGGCTGACCAGATCGCCGCCCATGCGCACGGCATCGGCATAGATCATGTGCTTCTTCATGAAGATCGAAATGCCGGTCGCGCCGCCGCCCATGTCGATGCAGGCCGCGCCCAGTTCCTGTTCGTCCTCGACCAACGCGGCCAGCCCGGCGACATAGGCCGACGAGGCAATCCCCGCCACCTCGAGATCGCAACGTTTCAGGCAGTGCAGCAGGCATTCCACCGCCGCGCGCTCGACCGACAGCAGATGCATGTCGACCGACAGGTTGTGCCCGATCTGCCCGCGCGGATCGGCCAGACCCGAGCGGGTGTCGAGCTGGAAGTTCACCGGCTGGGCGTGCAGCACCTCGCGCCCTTCGCCAAGGTCGGGCATCTCGCACGAGGCAAGCACGCGGGCGATATCCTGTTCGGTGACCACATTGTCAGCCAGCCGCTGCGCCCCGGCCAGACCATAGCTGCGCGGCCCTGCCCCCGAGAAACAGGCGATCACATGGTCCACCCGCTGACCGGCGGCCTTTTGCGCCGATTGCACGACCGTGCGGATGGCCCGCTCGGCCTCTTGCAGCCCGTCGATTTCCCCGAACCGGATCCCGCGCGAGCGGGTGGTCGCAGCGCCGATCACCCGGAACTGCGATTGCCCCGCCATCGGGCCGACGCCATCGTCCGAGCGGAACTGGTCCGGCCCGTCAAAGCGCAGGATCAGGCAGGCGGTCTTGGAGGTGCCCACATCCAGCACGGCGATCACGCCGCGCTGCATCGCCGCCTTGCGCATCTGCCGCATCGCGCGCTGGGACTGGTAGAGATCGGTCACGGCACTCATCCTCCGGTTTGGGCAAGTCGGATCTGGCGCAGGGTATCGGCCCCTTCGGCAGACAGGCGCAGGGTGGGGCGGCGGTCGCTGCGCAGATCGACCGCCGTGATGTCTCGGGACAGGATGCCTTCGGCCTGATCGAGGGCGATCAGCCGCTCCAGCGCGCGGACCGGGTTGTCCTCGGGCAGCAAGATACGCTGGTCACGGTCCAGCACCAGATCCCAGCGGCGCTCGCCCATGCGCACGAGCCCGCGCAGGCGCGGCACCAGCGGCCCCGCGGCCTGCACCAGCGCCAAGGCCTCGGGGGCGGATGCGGCCGCACCCTCGCCCGCGATCAGCGGCAGATCGCCGCGCAAGCTGCGCGCCCCGATCCGCGCGACCCGGTGCCCGCCGGCATCCACCAGCCAGACCCCATCGGGCGCGCGCCAGACCAGCGCGGGCAAGCGTTCGGTCACGTTGATCTGCAAGACGCCGCCCGCGACGATGCGCAGATCGGCCCGTTCCACCGCATCAAAGGTCTCGACCAGCGCGCGCGTCTCGCCCAGGTCGATCCCGAACGAGGATTTCGGCAGATCGAACCCCAGCCCGGCGCGGATCGCCTCGGCCAAGAGGGGCGAGGCGCCTTCGATCGAGACAAGGTTCACCATGAACTCGGGGCGGTTCTGGAATTCGCTGCGCAGCTCGGCATAGGTGTCGAACAGCGCCTGGCGGCGGCCCGCATCGGCCATCCACAGCCCGGCCACCGCAGCGGTCAGCGCCAGCGGCAGCCCTGCCCGCACGGCCAGGCGAAAGGCGGGCGTCAGCCACATCCGGTTCAGGCGATAGGCCCAGCGGGACGGCGCCGGGTCGCGGCGCTGGGGCGTCTCTCTCAGCGCCCGCATGAGGCATCCTCCACCAGCCAGGCGCACAGATCGGGGAACGGGATCCCGCAATGCGCGGCCTGTTCGGGGGCCAGCGAGGTGGGCGTCATGCCCGGCTGGGTGTTGGTCTCCAGCACGATCAGCCCGGCGATGCCGCGCGCCTCGTCCCAGCGGAAATCGGTGCGGCTCAGCCCGCGGCACCCCAGCGCCCGATGCGCGCGCAGGGCATAGTCCATGCAGGCATCGTGGATCGCCGCCGGCACCTCGGCCGGGATCACATGGCGCGACCCGCCCGGCGTGTATTTCGCATCATAATCATACCAGCCATCGGTGATGATATCCGTCACCGCCAGCGGACGGTCGCCCAGCACGGCACAGGTCAGCTCGCGCCCCGGCACATAGGTTTCCACCATCACCTGCGCCGGCATCTCGGCGCCCAGCCTTGGCGGGCGGTTCGCGCCTTCGGGTACGATGTAGACACCGACCGACGACCCTTCGTTATAGGGTTTCACCACATAGGGGGTCGCCATCAGGTGCCGCGCCTCGACCTCGGCCTTGTCCGCGATCAGGCTTTCGACAACCGGCAGACCGGCCGCGCGATAGACATCCTTGGTGCGCTGCTTGTCCATCGCCAGCGCCGAGGCCAGCACCCCAGAATGGGTATAGGCAATGCCCAGCCATTCCAGCAGGCCCTGGACGCAGCCATCCTCGCCCCAGCGGCCATGCAGGGCGTTGAAGGCGACATCGGGCTTGATCTCGGCCAGCCGCATGGCCAGATCGGGGCCGCAATCGACCTCGATCACCTCATAGCCTGCCGCACGCAGAGCGGTGGCGCATTCGCGCCCGGACGACAGGGAAACCTCGCGCTCGGCCGAGGGTCCACCCATCAGAACTGCCACTCTGGCGGCTGTCCTGCCCGAACTGCCCGCCATCTTCTGCCTCTGGGGCCTTTTCGGCCCTTGTTATGCTGCCGGGGTCTTGGCCCCTTTGGTCGTTTTCAGGCGGCCGGTTCGCCGACGCGCATGATTTCCCATTCTAGCCAGATTCCGGCCGTCTGGAAAACCCTGTTTCGCACCTCTTCGCCAAGTGATTCGAGATCCGTGGCCGTCGCGCCACCCGTGTTGGTCAGAAAATTGGCATGTTTTTCCGACATCTGCGCCCCGCCGATCCGCGCGCCCTGCATGCCCGCGTCCTGGATCAGCTTCCAGGCCTTCAACTCGTGGGTGTCATCGGCCCTGCCCGTGCTGGAAAAACCGGCCGGATTTCGAAAGGTCGATCCGGCAGTGCGGTCCTTGACGGGCTGGCTGGCATCGCGCCGGGCCAGCTGATCCTCCATCCGCTGCTGCAATGCGGCAGGATCGCCCTCGCATGCGCGGAAAACCGCCGATACCACAATCGCGCCCTCGGGCAGATGCGATTGACGATAGCGCAGGTCCAGCGCGGCGGCGGGCAGAACCTCGACCTTGCCCTGCCGCGTGACCACGCGCACCTCTTCCAGCACATCGGTGACATAGCTGCCATAGCAGCCGGCATTCATCCGCACGGCGCCGCCGATGGTGCCGGGGATGGTGCGCAGAAAGGTCAGATCGCGCCCCGCTGCGGCCGCCAGCTGCGCGACCCGCGCATCCAGCGCCGCCGCCCCGGCGATCACCCGATCGCCCTGCACCTCGACCCCGGCAAAGGCGCGGCCCAGCCGGACGACCACCGCCCGCAGGCCGCCATCGCGCACGATCAGGTTGGACCCTGCGCCCAGCGGAAACACCGGAACGGCCGGGTCCAGCGCGGCCAGAAAGGCGCAAAGATCAGCCTCGTCCGCAGGCAGCACCACCGCATCCGCCGGCCCGCCAACCCGCAGCCAGGTCAGATCGGCCATCGCCTTGCCCTCGATCAGACTGCCCCGCAGCGACGGATAACCGGCCATAGCACACTCCTGCCCGCCCATCCCCGACAGGCGGCTTCATCTGTCCAAAAATATCCCGCGGGGGTGCGGGGGCGCGAAGCCCCCGCCGCAACGATAGCCACAGGGCGCAAGGCGCGGCAGACCTAGCCCCCGCAGCCGCCCGCGACAAGCCTTAGCAGCCCTGAAACCGCGCCGGGCGCTTTTGCAAGAAGGCCGCGACACCTTCGCGGAAATCCGCCGTGCGGGCGCATTCGCCTTGCAGCCGCGCCTCCAGCGCCAGTTGCCCGGCGTGGTCATTGTCCCCGGCGGCACGCAGCGCGGCCTTGGCCCGCACAAAGGCCTGGGTCGGCCCATCGGCCAGGAACCGCGCCCGCGCCTGCCAGACTTCGGCAAAGGCATCGTCCGCCGCCGCTTCCCAGATCAGCCCCCAGTCGGCGGCCTGCCGGGCGGTGATGCGGTCGGCGAACAGCGCCATCCCCATCGCGCGCGGCATGCCGATCTGGCGCGGCAGCCACCAGGTGCCGCCCGCATCCGGGATCAGGCCGATCCGGGTGAAGGCCTGCAGGAAATAGGCGCTTTCCGCCGCGATCACCACATCGGCCGTCAGCGCAAGGCTGGCCCCGGCCCCCGCTGCAGGACCGTTCACCGCAGCGATCACCGGCACGGGGCAGTCCATCAGGGCGCGCATCATCGGATCATAGGTCTCCTTGAGCCCCTGTTCCGCGTCGAACACCTCGGCTTGCGCCGCCTCGGACAGATCCTGCCCGGTGCAAAAGGCCCGCCCCTCGCCGGTCAGCACGACGGCGCGCGCCTTGCCCCCCGCGCGGTGCAGCGCATCGGCCAGTTCGGCGCACATCTGCCGGTTCAGCGCATTCATCACCTCGGGCCGGTTCAGCGTGATCCGCGCCAGCCCGCCATCGACCTCGTAGCGGATCGCCTGATAGTCCATCTTATGCCTCCCTGTTGCCGGGGGCATCATGCCGGTTTCCGCGCAGCGCGGAACCCCGACCTTGCGTCAGGTCTTGAGGATCTCGTCGAGCCGCGCCTTCTCGGCCTCGCTCAGGGCCTCGACCGGGGCGGTATCGGCCACCCGGCGGCGGCGCAGATACAGGGCAGCCGCCCCAAGCCCCAGAACCAGCATCGCCGGCCCCGCGATCCACAGCAGAAGGTTCGACCCCGAGGCGGTCGGCCGCAGCAGCACATATTCGCCGTAACGGTCGACGATGAATGCCACCACCTCGGTGTTGCTGTCGCCCGCGACCAGCCGCTCGCGCACCAGAAGCCGCAGATCGCGCGCCAGTTCAGCATTCGATTCGTCGATGCTTTCGTTGCGGCAGACCAGACAGCGCAGATCCTTGGAAATCTCGCGCGCCCGCGCCTCCATCGCCGGATCGGGCAGCACCTCGTCAGGCTGCACGGCCAGCGCGGGACTGGCCAGCAGCGTCAGGGCAAGGACAAGCCATTTCATTCCGCAGGCACCCCCTGCGGCGATTTGCGCGCCCCGGCAGCAATGCGATAGCGCCGGTCGGACAGGCTGATCAGCCCGCCAAGCGCCATGATGATGCACCCGCCCCACAACCAGTTGGCCAGCGGCTTGATATAGCTGCGCACCGCCCAGCCGCCACCATCCTGCGGATCGCCGATCACCAGATAGACATCGCGCAGGAAGCCGTAATCGATCGCGGCCTCGGTCGTCGGCATTCCGGCCACCGGATAGACCCGCTTTTCCGGGAACAGGGTAAAGGTCTTGTCGCCGTCCACCACGCGCATTTCGGCCATGGTGCTGCGATAGTTCGGCCCGCGTTCCTCGTGCACATCGACAAGGGTGATGGCATAGCCGGCCACGTCAAAGGTCTCGCCCTCCTTGACGACGCGAATATCCTCGACCTGCCAGGCGGTCAGGGCCGCAACGGCAAAGATCGTGATGCCAAGGCCACCATGCGCCACCGCCTTGCCCCAGTCGGCCCGCGGCAGACGCGTCAGGCGGCCCAGCCTGGCCCCCAGATCGCCGCGCCCGCAGCGCTGCCACAGATCGGCCGAGGCGCCCAGCACCACCCACAGCCCCAGCGCCAGCCCCACCGGCCCCAGCGCGCTGCGCCCGGTCTGCATGGCAAAGGCCAGCGCCCCACCCGCCAGCGACAGCGCCAGCACCCCCCACAGGGGGCGCATGGCCCGGCCCACATCGGCGCGCTTCCACGGCAGGATCGCCCCCAGCGGCAACAGCAGTGCCAGCGCCACCACAAAGGGCGTGAAGGCTGCGTTGAAGAACGGCGGGCCGACGGAAAGCTTGCGGTCCCACAGCATCTCGGCCACCAGCGGCCAGATCGTCCCGATAAACACCACAAAGGCAGACACGGCCAGCAGCACGTTGTTCATCACCAGCGCCGATTCGCGGCTGAAGGTGGCAAAGACCCCCTTGGCCTCCATGATGCCGGCCCGCGCGGCATAAAGCGTCAGCGCCCCGCCGACAAAGACCGCAAAGATCAGCAGCACGAAGATGCCCCGCTCGGGGTCATTGGCAAAGGCATGGACAGAGGTGATGATCCCCGAACGCACGATGAACGTGCCGATCAGGCTGAACCCGAAGGCCAGGATCGAAAGCAGGATGGTCCAGCTTTTCAGCGCCTCGCGCTTTTCGACCACGATGGCACTGTGCAGCAGCGCGGCAGCGATCAGCCAGGGCATGAAGCTGGCGTTTTCCACCGGATCCCAGAACCAGAACCCGCCCCAGCCCAGCTCGTAATAGGCCCACCACGACCCCAGCGCGATGCCGATGGTCAGGAAGACCCAGGCCGCCAGCGTCCAGGGCCGCACCCAGCGGCCCCAGGCGGCATCGACCCGCCCCTCGATCAGCGCAGCCACCGCAAAGCTGAACGCCATGCTCAGGCCGACATAGCCCAGATACAGGAACGGCGGGTGAAAGGCCAAACCGGGGTCTTGCAGCAGCGGGTTCAGATCCTGCCCGTCCAGCGGCGGAATGGCGATCCGGTCGAACGGGTTCGAGGTCAGCAGCATGAAGGCCAGGAACGCGACCCCGATGGACCCTTGCACCCCGATCACCCGCGCCTTCAGCGTCGGCGGCAGATTGCCCCCGAACCAGCTGGCACAGGCGCCGAACAGCGCCAGGATCAGCACCCACAGCAAGAGCGATCCTTCGTGATTCCCCCACACGCCCGAGACCTTGTAGATCATCGGTTTCAGCGTATGGGAATTCGCCACCACGATCCGCAAGGAAAAGTCCGAGGTGACAAAGGCATGGGTCAGCGCCGCAAAGGCAAAGCCCAGCAGCAGGAATTGCGTGACCGCCGCCGGATCGGCCACGGCCATCCAGCCCGGCCAGCCCTTCCAGGCCCCGATCAGCGGCATCACGGTCTGCACCAGCGCAATGGCCAGGGCAAGGGTCAGGGCGAAATGTCCGAGTTCTGCGATCATGGGCAGATCATAGCCGCAGCCGCCCGCCCCGCCAATGCCCTGCGCGCCCATGTCGCGGGGCGGGCGAAACAGCCCTGTCCGCGACGCGCCGCTCCCTTGCTTCCCCTTCATCTGTCTGGAAATATCCTGCGGGGGTCCGGGGGCGCAAAGCCCCCGGTGCCTCGGGTGCAGCATGGCAACCGCCGCGATAGAGCGGACGGGACACGGGGACGGATATGGCAAACGAATGGCTGGCACTGTCGGCAGCGGAACTGGGGCGCGGAATCGGGGATGGCTCGATCCACGCCGTCGAATTGACCGAGGCCTATCTGGATGCGCTGGCCAGCCATCCCGACACGCCGCGCATCTATGCCCGCCTTACCCCCGAACGCGCGCGGGCCGAGGCGATGGCCGCCCATGGCCGGGCCAAGGCCGGTCTGCGGCGCGGGCCGCTGGACGGGGTGCCGGTCAGCTGGAAGGATCTGTTCGACACTGCGGGCACGCTGACCGAGGCCGGATCGGCCCTGCTGGCGGGGCGCCGCCCCGAACGGGACGCGACCGTCCTGGAGCGCGCAACGCGCGCGGGCCTTGTGTGCCTTGGCAAGACGCACATGTCGGAACTGGCCTTCTCGGGCCTTGGGCTCAATCCGGTGACGGCGACGCCGCCCAATATCAACGATCCCGGCGCGGTGCCGGGCGGCTCGTCCTCGGGGGCCGCAGCCTCGGTCGCCTTCGGGCTGGCACCGGCCGCCATCGGGTCGGACACTGGCGGATCGGTGCGCATCCCCTCGGCCTGGAACGACCTTGTCGGGCTCAAGACCACCCATGGCCGCCTGCCGCTGACCGGGGTTGTGCCCCTGTGCGAAAGCTTCGACACCATCGGCCCGCTGTGCCGCACGGTCGAGGATTGCGCGCTGATCCTTGCCGCACTCGAGGGGGGCAAACCCGCCGACCTTGCCGGCACCAGCCTTGTCGGCACCCGGCTGGCCGTGCTGGAAACCGCCGCGCTGGACGATCTGCGCCCCGAGCCGGCCCGCGCCTTCGATGATGCGCTGGCCCGCCTGGCCGCCGCTGGCGCCAGGATCGAGCGGATCGCCGTGCCCGCCGTGACCGAGGCGCTTGGCCTGTCGCCCATCCTGTTCACCGGCGAGGCCTGGGGCATCTGGCGCGACACCATCGAGGCGGCACCGGACAAGATGTTCCCGCAGATTTACGAACGCTTCCGGGGCGGGGCCAGCGTGACGGCGGCCGATTTCGTGGCCGGCTGGCGGCGGCTGCGGGTGCTGCGCGCCCAATGGGCGGCCGCAGTCGCCGGGTTCGACGCCGTGCTGACCCCCACCTCGCCCATCCTGCCGCCCGATGCGGCGCGGCTGATGTCGGACAGCGCCTATTACGTCACCGAAAACCTGCTGGCGCTGCGCAACACCCGGATCGGCAACCTGATGGATTGCTGCGCGCTCAGCCTGCCGACCGCGGTTCCGTCCTGCGGGCTTCAGCTGCTTGCCCCGCCGCTGGCCGAGGAACGCCTGCTGCGGCTGGGGCTCGCGGCCGAAGCGGCACTGCGCTGATCTTGCGGCGGTGCAGCGATTGACTAACGCCTGCCCCCGCGTCACAACATCTCCAGCGAAATTGGGAGCGAGGACTTATGAACAAGGTCTATGCATCCGCGACCGAAGCCCTCGACGGGCTTCTGTTTGACGGGATGACAATCGCCGCGGGCGGCTTCGGCCTGTGCGGCATTCCTGAACTGCTGATCGCCGCGATCCGCGAAAATGGCGTCAAGGATCTGACGGTCGCCTCGAACAACTGCGGCGTCGATGGCTTTGGCCTGGGGATCTTGCTGGAATCGCGCCAGATCCGAAAGATGATCTCGTCCTATGTCGGCGAGAACGCGGAATTCATGCGCCAGTATCTCTCGGGCGAGCTGGAGCTGGAATTCAACCCGCAAGGCACGCTGGCCGAACGGATGCGCGCGGGCGGCGCCGGGATCCCCGGCTTCTACACCGCGACCGGCGTTGGCACCGTGATCGCCGAGGGCAAGGACCACAAGGATTTCAACGGCAAGACCTATATTCTTGAAACCGGCCTTGTGACCGACCTGTCCATCGTCAAGGCGTGGAAGGCCGATCCCTCGGGCAACCTCGTGTTCCGCAAGACCGCGCGCAACTTCAACCCGCCCGCCGCGACCTGCGGCAAGGTCTGCGTGGTCGAGGTCGAGGAAATCGTGCCGCTCGGCTCGATCGACCCCGACCATATCCACCTGCCGGGGATCTATGTGCACCGCATCATTCAGGGGCAGCACGAGAAACGCATCGAACAGCGCACCGTGCGCAAGCGGGAGGCCGTGTGATGGGCTGGGATCGGAACCAGATGGCGGCCCGCGCCGCCCAGGAACTGCAAGACGGCTGGTATGTGAACCTGGGGATCGGCATTCCGACCCTGGTGTCGAACTATATCCCCGAGGGGATCAGCGTGACGTTGCAATCGGAAAACGGGATGCTGGGCATGGGCCCCTTCCCGTTCGAAGGCGACGAGGATCCCGACCTGATCAACGCGGGCAAGCAGACCATCACCGAACTGCCGCAGACGGCGTTCTTCGACAGCGCCACCTCCTTCGCGATGATCCGCGGCGGCAAGATCGCCATGGCGATCCTGGGCGGCATGGAAGTGTCCGAGGAAGGTGACCTCGCAAACTGGATGGTGCCGGGCAAACTGGTCAAGGGCATGGGCGGCGCGATGGATCTGGTCGCCGGCGTCGGCCGCGTGGTGGTGGTGATGGACCACACCAACAAGGCGGGCGAGTCGAAAGTGCTGAAGTCCTGCACGCTGCCGCTGACCGGCAAGGGCGTGGTGGATCGCATCATCACCAACCTGGGCGTGCTGGACGTGGTGCCGGGCGGGCTGAAGATCGTCGAATGCGCCGATGGCGTGACCGAAGACGAACTGCGCAAGGCGACCGAGGCAACGATCGTCGGCTGAGCCGCAGTCCTTCCGCGATCCGAAGGGGCTGCAAATGCGGCCCCTTTTTCATTGTAACCCGGCCGTGTGCAGGCGGAGAGTGCGGAAGCCTCCGGCGGGGATATTTTTATCAAGGCGAAAGTGGCAGCGTCGCTTGCAAAAGTGAACACGACGGCACAGCCGGAAAGCGCGGCGCGTCCAGCTGACCCGGCTGCCGCGCGCGGGGTGGAGATCCCCGCGATGGCTTCGAGCGCGCCTTGAGGATTGGGCACGGCAGCTCGTCAGTCAGCGCGAGATCGCATTTCGTCGAACCTCACTGAACGAACGCGCCGGGCCGGGGCATCGACCGCGCGGCAGGCAAGATCGGGTAGCATGATCTGGCTGGTGCCGCACCGAAACAGGCAACGGTCTGGCGCCCTGCCTCGGGCCATGGCGGCCGTCCATGGGGGAGGCAGGGCGTTTCGCCTTGACGGTCATCGGCGTCCCCGCCTGCACCGCACCATCAGATTGGCAGAGCAAGGTTAACAAAGTCTTTTCGCCTTGATCCAAATATCCTCGGGGGGTGAATTGGCCCTTGGGCCAAGAGGGGGGCAGACAGCCCCCCTTCCTCGGCATCAGCTTGAAACGAGGCTGGGGGCTGCGGCCCGCTCGGCTCTCGGAAAAAGCCCCGCCATGGTCAGCCCGCGTGTCAGGTTCAGCACCATCAGGCCCGCCCAAAGCCCATGATTGCCCAGCATCGGCACAAGCAGCACCAATGCGCCCGCATAGCACACGACCGACAAGGCCATCGTGTTGCGCATCTCGCGTGTCAGGGTGGCACCGATGAAGATGCCGTCGAACATGTAGCTGGCCACCGCGATCACCGGCATGACGATCAGCCAGGGCAGATAGGTGCGCGCTGCGGACTGAACCTCTGGCGAGGTGGTCATCACATCCACGATCATCGGCCCTGCTCCAAGAAACACCAGCCCCAGCAGCAGGCTGCCGCCCACCGCCCATTGCGAGGCCCGGACCGCGCCCTGCCGGACCAGGCGCGGCTGGCGCGCGCCGACCGCTTGTCCGACCAGCGCCTCGGCGGCAAAGGCAAAGCCGTCCAGCGCATAGGCGGTGATCTCTGCGAATTGCAGCAGGATCTGGTTGGCCGCCAGCGTCACATCGCCAAAGCCCGCGCCCAGGAACAGGAAGGTGGTCATGCTGCCCTGCAGCAGCACCGAGCGCAGCATGATGTCGCCGTTGACCGCCAGCATGCGCCGCCAGGCCGCCCCCGCCATGAGGCGCGAGCGGTCGGCCCAGGCGCGCCCGGCAAAGGCACCCCGGCACAGCCACAGCCCCAGCGCAAGGCCGCTGTATTCCGCGATCAGCGTGGCGCTCGCCACCCCTGGCACGCCCCAGCCAAGACCCAGCACGAACCACAGATCCAGCCCGACGTTCAGCCCGTTCATCACCAGTTGCAGCACCAGAACCGCCCGCGTGCGTTCCTGCGCGATCAGCCAGCCGGTCACGGCATACAGCGAGATGGTGGCCGGCGCGCCCCAGATGCGGATGGCCAGATACTGCCGCGCCAAGCCCTCGACCTCGGCTGAGGCCGGGGCCAGGCGAAACGCTGCCCAGGCCAGCGGGGCCTGCAACAGGATCAGCATCAGCCCCGCCAGCGCCCCGATGCCAAGGCCCCGAAGCAGGATCGCGCCGGTTTCCGCGCTGTCGCCCGCCCCATGCGCCTGCGCTGCCAGCCCCGACGTGCCCATGCGCAGAAAGCCGAAGATCCAGTAGACCGAGGCAAGCACGATCGCCCCGACCCCGACCGCCCCGATCGGCGCCGCCTGCCCCAGCTGCCCGACGACGCCGGTATCGACAGCGCCAAGGATCGGCACTGTCGCGTTGGACAGCACGATGGGCAGCGCGATCGACAGCACGCGCCGGTGGGTGATGTCGCTCATTCGGCCGAGGTCCGCTCCGGCATCAGGAAATGCCCGGTCGCCTGGGCAAACAGGCGCGTGCGGTTGTCCTGCCAGGCCTCGACATGGACCGAGGCATAGCGCCGGCCCGAGCGGTTGACCCGCGCCCGCGCATAAGCATCGCGCGGCAAGCCCGAGCGCAGGTAGTCGACGGTGAAGTCGATGGTCTTGGGCAGGCGCGGCAGATGCGTGGGGTGCAGAGTGGTCGGATCAAGCCGGCCTTGCTCCATCTCTTCCCACAACGATTGCCAGGCCAGTTCGATGATCGCCGTGGTTTCCAGAAAGCCCGCTGTTGCCCCGCCATGCAGGGCGGGCAGCAAGGGATTGCCGATCAGGCTTTCGTCAAAGGGCATGATCGCTGTCAGCTCGTCGCCGCGGCGGTCGAACTGAAAGCCCATGAACTGGATATAGGGCACACCATTGACCAGCGCGCGCAGCGCGGCATCGCGGCGTTGCTTGACGATCTGGACGGGTTCGGGACGGGGGCGTTCGGTCATTTTGCGGCGGCCCGGCTGGCTTCGTTGGTGAAGGCGCCGTTGGCCGTGGCCACGGGGCGCGAGCCGTCATCGTCGGTCGCGACGGCGCGGATGAAGGCGACCGAGCGGGTCATGTTGTAGCAATAGGCCTCGGCCCGGATGCGCTGGCCGGGGGTCGCGGGGCGCATGTAGTCGATCCGCAGGTCGAGTGTCGCCGTTCCCCCGGCGCTGCCGGGGTTCAGCGTGGCGGCAATGCCCGATGCGGTATCAAGCAGCGCATAGACGGCGCCGCCATGCACCACCCCGGTGGCCGGATCCCCGACCAGCCGTGCATCCCACGGCATGGACAAGGTGACGCGCCCGTCGTCGGACACAGAGTCAAGGCGCATCGACAGTGCGCGGGCATGGGGCAGCAGGTCTAGAAACTGCTGAGGGGTGAAGGGGCTGGCCATCGTCGGGGCTCCTGCTGGTCTGATTGCCAGTTGGCACCGCAGCGCCGGCCTGCGCAAGCCCCCATTGCCGCGCCGCCATGCCCCGAACGCGCGATTGCGCAGGCGCAGCAATCGGCCTAACGTGCCGGACGGGGGGAAGGAGACCGGCATGTCCGACACGCGTTTGAGCTTCAAGGAGATGTGCGCCCGTTTCGACGTGACGCCACGCACCCTGAGATATTACGAGTATATCGAATTGCTGGCCCCGCAAAAGGAAGGTCGCGCCCGGTTCTATGGCCCGCGCGAAATTGCGCGCATGACGCTGATCCTGCGCGGACGCCGCTTCGGCTTTGGCCTGGAAGAAATCCGGCAATGGCTGGAAATCTATCAGAAAAAGGGCACTGCGGCCCAGTTCCGCGCCTTTGTCGCCATGGCCGACCGCCAGATGCTGGAAATCGACCGCCAGATTGCCGAACTGGGCGTTGCCCGCGACGATCTGGCAGCGCTGAGGGCCGAAACACTGCGTGAACTCGACGCAATTTCGGGGGCCGAGGCTTGATCGCCATGCAGGCCCCCCATACTGTGCCGCAAGACACCCCCGCGCCTGCATCGGACCAGATGACCCAATCCGCAGACCAAGCCCCCCCGCCGGCTCCGCCGCAGGACGACATGCGCCGTCTTCAGGTATGGTTTCTTGGTATCATCGCCTTTGCGGTGATCCTGTTCCTGCTGGTGCAGGCCAAGTTCCTGCTGATCTCGCTGGCCATCGCGATCATGCTGTTCTCGCTGACCTCGGATGCCATCAGCTATATCCAGCACCTGCGCTTTGGCGAGGCGCGGTTTTCCGTCTGGGTCGCCAGCCTGCTGGCGGTGCTGCTGATCGCCTCGGTGCTGATCTCGCTCTCGGCACTGATCCTGACTCAGGCCAACACGGTGGTGTTCACCGTGATGCAATATGCCGATCCGGCACAAAAGGCGGTGGCCACGATGTTTTCGTGGATGGGCGCCGATGTGGAACAGGCGGTGCTGAACTGGCTGAAAGGTGTGCAGATCGGCCCCTGGCTGGCCACCATGGCAGGCCAGGCCGGCAACATCGCCTCGGGCGCCGTGCTGGTCACGCTGTTCGTGGGCTTCCTGTTCCTGGAACGGCTGTGGTTCCGGCCCAAGCTGGTCAGCCTGATGGGCGATGCCGAACGCGCCCGGCGGGTCGAGCGGATCATCTCGTCCATCGTGCACCGCGTGAACCGCTATCTGATCGTCAAGACAGTGGTCAGCCTGGTGACCGGCGCGCTGGTCTATGCCGTGATGATGGCCTTCGGGCTGGAACTGGCGGTTGCCATGGGCGTTCTGACCTTTGTGCTGAACTTCATCCCGAATGTCGGGTCCATCGTCGCCACCATTGCCGTCGGGCTGGTCGCCTATGTGCAGACCGGCGATCCCTTCAGCGGGCTTGCGGTGCTGGCCATCGTGACCGGCATCCAGTTCGTCGTGGGTCAGGTGCTGGACCCGCTGTTCCTGGGCAGGACGCTGCAGCTGTCGTCCTTTGGCATCATTGCCTCGCTGGCGTTCTGGGCCGCGGTCTGGGGCATTCCGGGCATGTTCCTGGCGGTGCCGATCATGGTGTCCATCATGATCGTCTGCTCGCACATTCCCCGCCTGCGCCCCGTGGCCGTGCTGCTCTCGCGCGAGGGGCTGCCCGAGACCGATGTCGATCACCCGATCACCCGGCGCGACCAAAGCGCTGCCTGACCCTGCACCTCTGGACCTTTCGCTCCAAGGGTGATTGGGTAAGCCAGCAAATTGGAAGGAGAGGCGCCATGGCGTTCGGCACGAATATCCGCACCTGGTTCGATGGCAAATGGCACGATGGCGACGTCATGGTGATGCGCGCGGCCGATCACGGGATCTGGCAAGGGTCCAGCGTCTTTGACGGCGCCCGCTGGTTCGACGGGATGGCCCCCGATCTGGACCGCCACTGCGCCCGCGTAAACCGCTCGGCCGAAGCCATGATGATGACGCCGAACGTGGATCCCGATACCATGGTGCAGATCGCGCTCGAGGGGCTGAAGGGCTATGCCCCGGATGCCGCCGTCTACATCCGCCCGATGTATTGGGCCGCGCATGGGTCCGAGGTCGGGGTCGCGCCGCTTGCCTCGTCCACCGTCTTTGCCATGAGCCTTGAACAGGTGCCGATGCCCGGCGCGCAGGACAGCACCACGCTGACCCGCACCCGGTTCCGCCGCCCCGTGCTGGAAAGCGCGGTCTGCAATGCCAAGGCCGGGGCGCTTTATCCGAACAACGCCCGGATGCTGGTCGAGGCGCAGAAGAAGGGCTACGGCAACGCGCTGGTCGCGGATGTGATGGGCAATGTGGCCGAAACCGCCACCGCCAACGTGTTCATGGTCAAGGATGGCGAGCTTTTCACCCCGATCGCCAACGGAACCTTCCTGTCGGGCCTGACCCGTGCGCGCCACATCCAGAACCTGCGCGGCGAAGGGTTCAAGGTGCATGAATCCGTGCTGACCTTCGAGGATTTCGAAGGCGCGGACGAGGTGTTCCTGTCGGGCAACTTTGCCAAGGTGCTGGCGGTGCGCGAATTCGACGGCACGCAGTATCCGGCCCCCGGCCCGGTGACGCGCAAGGTGCGCGAGCTGTATTGGGACTGGGCCCGCACCGACGCGGCCCGCCGCTAAGCGCACGCCCGGCATGGCCGGAAAACCCGGCCATGCCCGCACGGGCGCCCTGCCCAACGCGGGCGCTTGATGCTGAATCTCGTTCAGCAGTTGACTTCATGCCAAAAACTTGCCTGATTTTCATCAGGGCGTGCTGAGGAGACAAGGCCGGCGCCCGGTTGCCGGTGCGTGATGCTCTGATCTGGCCCATGTGTTGCGGGGACTTGGCCCGCCGGGCCACCCTGTTCCCTGCGTAAGTCCAAGGGCTGGGGGAAGATGTCGATACTGGTTCACGAAGCAAGCAAAAGGCTGGAGCGCCTGCCGCTGGCTGCCGCGCTTGAGTTCGACAATGGCGAACGCATCGGCGCGGCAAACCCGCGTGTCACGCTGCGCCTGCCTGACGAAAAGACGCTGCTGCTGTTCACCGCCAACCGGCTGGACGTGATCGCGGATGCCATCGTCGAAGGCAAGGTCCAGATCGAAGGGCGGATGCGCGACCTGATGGCGATGACCGCCGGGTTGATCCGCCCGATGGGCGGGGCGGTGCAGGCAGGCTGGCTGCAACGGTTCGTCTACGGGCTGCGCTCGGCCCGGCTGCACACGCGCAGCCGCGATGCCGGGCAGATCAGCTTTCACTACGATGTGTCGGACGAGTTCTACAAGCTGTGGCTGGATCCGCGCCGGGTCTATTCCTGCGCCTATTATGCGACGCCGGACATGACCCTGGCCCAGGCGCAAGAGGCGAAACTGGACCTGATCTGCCGAAAGCTCGACCTGCGCGCGGGCGAGCGGTTTCTGGATGTCGGCGCGGGCTGGGGCGGTCTATTGCTGTGGGCGGCGGAAAATTACGGGGTCGATGCCACCGGGATCACGCTCTCGCACAACCAGCACGCCCATGTGAACCGGCTGATCCGCGAAAAGGGCCTCGAGGGCCGCGTGCGGATGGAGCTGCGCGACTATCGCGACCTGCCCGAGGATCAGCCCTATGACAAGGTCGCCTCGGTGGGCATGTTCGAACATGTCGGGCGCGCCAACCTGCCGGTCTATTTCCGCAAGCTCTATGCCCTGCTGCGGCCCGGCGGGCTGCTGATGAACCACGGAATCACCTCGGGCTTTCTGGACGATGCCTCCGTCTCGGGCGGGCTTGGCAATTTCATCGAGAAATACATCTTCCCCGGCGGCGAGCTGTTCCACATCTCCTATGTCCAGCGCGAAATGGCCGCCGCCGATCTGGAGGCGGTGGATACCGAATCGCTGCGCCCGCATTATGCCCGCACGCTCTGGGCCTGGTCCGACACGCTGGAAGAGCGGCTGGACGAGGCAAAGAAGGTTCTGACCGAAAGCCATGGCCAGGAACGGGGCGAGCAGACCTTGCGGGCCTTCCGGCTGTATCTGGCCGGCTGCGCGATGGCTTTCGAGGAGGGCTGGGTCTCGCTGCACCAGATCCTTGCAACGCGGCCCGATGGCTCCCTCGACACCGGCACCTTGCGGGGGGCGCAATCGGTCTATCCGTTCCAGCGCAAGTATATCTATGCCGACCGGGGCAAGTAGCCGGCGCACAAACGTTCTGGATGGTCGGGGGGCGGATGGCGTTGGCGGACCGGGGTGCCGCGAACGGCTCCCCGGATCGTTGGCGGCCGGGGGCAACGCGGACATCTTTGACGATGGCATGAAAGCCGGCGCCTGATGGCCAGGGCGCAGGCCCGCCCTTTCACCATTTGTGAAAGATGAAGAACGCCCCCGCCGCGATGAAGGCAAAGCCCAGGATGTGGTTCCAGGCCAGCGGCTCTTTCAGATACAGCACCGAAAAGCCGGCAAAGACCGTCAGGGTGATCACCTCTTGCACGGTCTTCAGCTGGGCGGCGTTGAAGTGGCCATAGCCGATGCGGTTGGCCGGCACCATCAGCAGGTATTCGAAAAAGGCGATGCCCCAGCTGGTCATGATGACCCAGACCAGCGGCGCGCTGCGGTCCTTGAGATGGCCATACCAGGCAAAGGTCATGAAGACATTCGACATCAGCAGAAGGCCGATGGTGACGACGGGCACGGGCAGCGACATGGGGGGCTCGGGCAAAGGGGGGCTGAGCATGTGCATATCCGCTGGCGCGGCCGCGTCAATCGGGCGTCGCGGCCAGGGCGCGGCCGCGTGCCTGCACGGTGTCGTGATCAGCTGGCCGGGCCTTGGCCTGCAACCTGCAGCCAAGGCCCGTCCCTGCCCCGGCAAGCCCACGATGGCCCGGCCGCGGCTTGGGCGCAGGGCGGCCGGGCCCGCCAACGGGGTTTCCAAAGGGGCCGCGAAAGGCCCCTTTGGGCGGGGGGCGCGGGGGGCCGCGGCCCCCCGCATTCCCCCTGCCCCCTTGAAACCCGGGCCATCATGGGCAATCTGTCAGGGCAAGCCGCCGAAGGAACCCGCATGGCCCTGCCCGTCAAGGACCAGCTCAGATATTGGGGCATCGCTGCGGCGGTGCTTTTGTTCGTGCTGTGGGCGCTGGGGGATGTCATCCTGCCCTTTGTCGTGGGCGGCGCGATCGCCTATTTCCTCGACCCCGTGGCCGACCGGCTGGAACGGCTTGGCCTCAGCCGGGTCGCCTCGACGACCGTGATCTCGCTGGGGGCGCTGCTGGTGCTGGTCGCGCTGGTGCTTGCGGTGATCCCGACGCTGATCAACCAGCTTACCGCGCTGGTCAACGCCGCCCCCGACATCGTCAAGCGCTTGCAAGAGTTCCTGACCACGCATTTCCCCGACCTTGCCGACAATACCTCGACGATCCGCCAGTCGCTGGCCGAGATCGGCGACACCATCAAGTCCAAGGGGCTGGAGCTGGCAAATACCCTGATCGGCTCGGCCATGGGGGTGCTGGATGCCGTGCTGTTCATGGTGGTCGTGCCGGTCGTGGCCTTTTACATGCTGCTGGACTGGGACCGGATGGTGGCCCGGATCAATGCGCTGCTGCCCCTGGACCATGCCCCGGTGATCCGCCATCTGGCGTCGGAAATCGACCGCGTGCTGGCCGCTTTCGTGCGCGGGCAGCTGTCGGTCTGTCTGGTGCTGGGCACTTACTACGCGGTGGCGCTGGCGCTGGCCGGGCTGCAGTTCGGGCTGGTGGTCGGGGCGATTGCCGGGGCGATCACCTTCATTCCCTATATCGGCGCGCTGGTCGGTGGTGCGCTGGCCATCGGGCTGGCGCTGTTCCAGTTCTGGGGCGACTGGCTGTCGATCGGCATCGTTGCCGGGATCTTTGCCCTTGGCCAGTTCCTCGAAGGCAATGTCATCACCCCGCGTCTGGTCGGCAATTCGGTCGGCCTGCACCCGGTCTGGCTGCTGTTCGCGCTGTCGGCCTTTGGCACGCTGTTCGGCTTTGTCGGCATGCTGGTCGCGGTTCCGGTCGCGGCGGCCATCGGGGTGCTGGTCCGTTTCGCATCGAACCAATATACCGACAGCCGCCTCTATCGCGGCCTTGCCGCCAATCCCCCTGCCGACGAGGGGCCGGGCGTGTGAACAGACAACTGACGCTGGACCTGCCGCTGCGCGAGTCGCGGGGGCGCGAGGATTTCTTTGTCAGCCCGGCCAATGCGCTGGCGCTGGCCGCGCTGGACGACTGGCAAGGCTGGCCTGCGGGCAAGGCGGTGCTGGCCGGCCCTGCCGGCTGCGGCAAGACCCACCTGGCGCATATCTGGGCCGCCGCCACCGGCGCGCGGATCGTCGCGGCCAGCGCACTGGCGCATGCCGACCTGCCCAGCCTGGCGCGGACCGCCGTTGCCGTCGAAGATGCCGAACGCATCGGTGGACGGCCCGAGGCCGAGAATGCCCTCTTTCATCTGCACAACATGATGGCCGCGGCGGGCCTGCCGCTGCTGATCACCGCAGCCGGCCCGCCGCGCGACTGGGGCCTGCGCCTGCCCGATCTCGCCAGCCGGATGCAGGCCGCAACGCTGATCCGCCTTGATCCGCCCGACGACCCCTTGCTGCACGCCGTGCTGGCCAAGCAGTTCGCCGACCGTCAGGTCGTCATTCCTGCCGGGCTGATCGAATGGCTGGTGCCCCGCATGACCCGATCCTTCGCGGCCGCCCGTGACCTTGTCACCGCGCTGGATGCCCGATCCCTCGAAGAGGGCACTCCGATCACCCGCCAGATGGCTGCCGACTGGCTGGAAGGTGACAGCCTGTTCCCCGATCTCGACTAGATCCGTTGCGGCGCGGGCGCTGTCGTCATATCCCTGTGACATTCCAGCCCCAGACAGGCGCCATGACCCAGGCCGATTTCCTCACCGCCCCGTTCCCCGCCCCTGCCGACCTGCCCGAGGCCGAACTCCTTGGGCCGCGCCGGTTCTTCAACCGCGAACTCTCGTGGCTCGCCTTCAACTGGCGGGTTCTGGACGAGGCGGCGAACCCGCGCGTTCCGCTGCTGGAACGGCTGCGCTTCCTGTCGATCTCGGCCACCAACCTCGACGAATTCTACACCGTGCGGGTCGCGGGCCTGCGCCAGCTGGCGCGGTCGGGCAAATGGCTGCCCTCCGAGGATGGCCGCAGCCCGGTCGAACAGCTGCAACTGATCAACGCCGATGCCCGCGATCTGATGGCGACGCAGCAAAAGACCTTCAAGGTGCTGACCAAAGAGATGGAAGAGGCCGGGATTTCCATCCTGACCCGCGCGCGGCTGACACAGGGCGACCGCGCCTTCCTGCATGATCACTTCCTGGCGCAGGTGTTCCCGGTGCTCTCGCCGCTGGCGATCGACCCGGCGCACCCGTTCCCCTTCATCCCCAACACCGGCTTTTCGCTGGGCCTTGAGCTGGAACGCACCTCGGACCGGCGCAAGCTGCAGGCGCTGTTGCCGATCCCCGGCCAGATCGCCCGCTTCGTCACCCTGCCCGCGACCGACGGCCGCCACCGCGTCCTGCCGCTGGAGGAGTTGCTGCTGCTCAACCTCTCCAGCCTGTTCCCCGGCTACGACGAGATCAGCCATTGCACCTTTCGGGTGCTGCGCGACAGCGACCTTGAAGTCGAGGACGAGGCCGAGGATCTGGTCCGCGAATTCGAAACCGCCCTCAAACGCCGCCGCCGGGGCGAGGTGATCCGGCTGAAAATCTCGGCCGGCGCGCCGCCTGCGCTGCGCGCGCTGATCATGGACGAACTCGACGTGACCGAGGACGAGGTGGTCGAGGTCAAGGGCCTGCTGGGCGTTGCAGACCTCAAGGAACTTGTGCTGTCCTCGCGCCCCGATCTGCTGTGGCCGCCCTTTACCCCGCGCGTGCCGGAACGGGTGACCGACCATGACGGCGACATCTTCGCCGCCATCCGGCAAAAGGACATGCTGCTGCATCACCCCTACGAGACCTTCGACATGGTGATCCGCTTCCTGCAGCAGGCGGCGCGCGATCCCAATGTGCTGGCGATCAAGCAGACGCTCTACCGCACCTCCTATGACAGCCCCATTGTCGATGCGCTGTGCGAGGCGGCCGAGGCCGGCAAATCCGTCACCGCGCTGGTCGAGCTCAAGGCCCGCTTCGACGAGGCCTCGAACATCCGCCAGTCGCGGCGGCTGGAACGCGCGGGCGCCCATGTGGTCTATGGCTTCATCCGCTACAAGACCCATGCGAAAATCAGCACCGTGGTGCGCCGCGAAGGCGACAACCTGGTCACCTATACCCATTTCGGCACCGGCAACTATCACCCGATCACCGCCCGCATCTATACCGACCTGTCGCTGTTCACCTGCAACCCCGCGCTGGGGCGCGATGCGACCAAGGTGTTCAACTACCTGTCCGGCTATGCCCAGCCCGAAGGGCTGGAAAACCTCGCCATTTCGCCCACCACACTGAAGCCGCGCCTGCTGGAGCTGATCGCCGCCGAGGCAGATCACGCCCGCCAGGGCCGCAAGGCCGAGATCTGGGCCAAGATGAACAGCCTGATCGACCCCGAGGTGATCGACGCGCTTTACGCGGCCAGCCAGGCCGGGGTGCGCATCAGCCTGGTGATCCGCGGCATCTGCGGGCTGCGCCCCGGCATCAAGGGCCTGTCGGACAACATCCGGGTGAAATCCATCGTCGGGCGGTTTCTCGAACACAGCCGCATCGTGTGCTTTGGCAATGGCCATGGCCTGCCATCGAAACAGGCGCGGGTGTTCATCAGCTCGGCCGACTGGATGGGCCGCAACCTCAACCGCCGTGTTGAAACTCTGGTCGAGGCTGTGAACCCTACCGTCAAGGCGCAGATCGAAAGCCAGATCATGGCCGCCAACCTTGCGGACGAGGCGCAAAGCTGGATCCTTGGCCCCGACGGGCGCTATCTGCGGCAACTCGACGCTCCCGATGGCAAGCTGTTCTCCTGCCACCGTTTCTTCATGGAAAACCCCTCGCTGTCCGGCCGGGGCAGCGCCGGCGCCGCCGATGTGCCGCGCCTTGCGCATTCCTGGGATTGACCGCAGCCCCCGGCCGCCGCATCTTCACCCGTGATGGGCCTGCTGCATCATCTTGCTGAAAATACCCCGGGGGGAGGGGCGGCCCGCAAGGGCCGGCCCGTGGGGGGCAGCGCCCCCCGCCCCGGCTGCCAAACCGGACTGCCCCATGAGCGATGATTTCGAACCCTTCGGCCGCCCGCTGTTCGAAGACCCCTCTGCCCGCGCGCTCAGCCGGGTCGGGGTGGTCGATGTCGGCTCGAACTCGGTGCGGATGGTGGTCTTTGACGGCGCCGCCCGCAGCCCGGCCTATTTCTACAACGAAAAGGTCATGGCCGGTCTGGGCAAGGGGCTGGCCGAAACCGGCCGGCTCAATCCCCAGGGCCGCATCCGCGCCATGGCGGCGCTGAAACGCTTTGCCCTTCTGGCCGAGGGGATGAACATCGCCCCCCTGACCGTCGTGGCCACCGCCGCCGTGCGCGAGGCCGAGGATGGCCCCGCCTTTCAGGCCGAGGTCGAGGCTGAAACCGGCCTCAAACTGTGGATCATCGACGGGAACGAAGAGGCGCGGCTCTCGGCCCAGGGGGTGCTTCTGGGCTGGCCCGAGGCCGGCGGGATCGTCTGCGACATCGGCGGCAACTCGATGGAACTGGCCCGCATCGGCAAGGGCGAGGTCGGCACCCGCATTTCCACCCCGCTGGGCCCCTTTCGCCTGCAACAGGTGCAAGGCGACGCTGCCGACCGCGCCAGGCTGATCGAGCGGGTGCTGCGCAAGGCGCGCGATACCATCCAGCCCAACCACGACCGCATCTATCTGGTCGGCGGCAGCTGGCGCGTCATTGCCCGGCTGGACATGGAACGGCGCGGCTATCCGCTGACGGTGCTGCACGAATACCGCATGACACCCGAAAACGTGCTGGAAACCATCGACTGGATCGGGCGCAACGATCTGGCCGGGCTGCGCGCCCGCACGGGCGCCTCGTCCGAGCGGATGGAACTTGTGCCGCTGGCCTGCGAGGTGCTGGGCGCGCTGGTGCGGCTGTTCAAGCCCAGGGAAATCGACGTCTCGTCCTACGGGATCCGCGAGGGGCTGCTCTATGAACAGATGCCCGACAAGCTGCGCCGGCGCGATCCGCTGATCGAGGCTGCGCGCATGGCCGAGGCGACACAGGCCCGCATCCCCGGCTTTGGCAAGAAGCTGTTCGCGTTCCTGTCGCCGCTGTTCAAGGGCGTCAGCGACGAGGAGATGCGGCTGGTCAAGGCCGCCTGCCTTCTGCATGACACCACCTGGCGCGCGCATCCCGACTACCGCGCCGAGGTCTGTTTCGACAATGCGACGCGCGCCAATCTGGGCGGACTGGACCATCCGGGCCGGGTGTTCCTGGGACTTGCGCTGCTGCACCGCTACAAGAACAGCCGCGCCGGGTCGCGCTTTGCCCCGCTGTTCTCGCTGCTGACCGAAGACCAGCTGCGCAAGGCGGAAATCCTGGGCAAGGCCATGCGATTTGGCGCCATGTTCGCGCTTGGCGATCCGGCCGAAGCCGCCGCCCTGTCGTGGGAGCCGAAAAAGCGCGTGCTGGAACTGGCCCTGACCCCCAAGGGTCAGGCCCTGTTCGCCGAGGTCGCGCAGGCCCCCTTTGCCGCCCTGTCGCAAGCGATGCGGGCAACGCCCAAGGTTACGGCGGCAAAATAGCGGGTTTGATCCGCATCAAAGCCGCCCCCCTTCTGCCGGGCTAGGGTGACTTTGTCGATTGGAAGAAGGAGCGCGACATGTCGAACACCCCGCATCTCTTGGCCGATGAATTCCCGGCCGAGGCTCAGAAGATCCAGGATCTTCAGGCGGCGAATCCCCGTTTCGACAAGATCTGCAAGGAATACGACGAGGTGAACCGCGCGGTGCACCGCGCCGAGATTCGCGTCGATCTGATGTCCGAAGAGGACGAACAGGAGCTGCGCCGCAAGCGGGCGGCGCTCAAGGACCAGATTGCCCGCTCGCTGGCCGAGGCCTGATCGGCCCGCCGCAGCGGCCCCCGAGACATCGCAAGGCCCCCGTGGTGTTCCACGGGGGCCTTGTTACTGGGGCATACTCGCAATCCACTCGGTCAGACAACGCGCAGGGCGCGGCGCGGTTCCCTCAGGCTGTGGCCGGGCGCATCGCACCTGCTGCAGCACGCGGCGCGCGGCTGCGGCCATACCGCGACACGGCCAGGCCTTCGGGGTCGATTTCCGGCGCACGCCCGTCGATCAGATCGGCCAGCAACCGGCCCGACCCGGCCGCCATGGTCCAGCCCAGCGTGCCATGGCCGGTGTTCGTCCACAGGTTGGCCAGCGGGGTGGCGCCCACGATCGGGGTGCCATCGGGCGTCATCGGGCGCAGCCCGGTCCAGAAGGTCGCGGCCTTGAGATCGCCTGCACCGCCAAACATTTCGGTCAGCGATTTTTCCAGCGTCGCGCGGCGGCGATCGTTCAGCGAGGTGTCAAAGCCCGCGATCTCGGCCAGGCCGCCCACACGGATCCGCTCGCCCAACCGGGTGATGGCGACTTTGAAGGTTTCATCCATCACGGTCGACACCGGGGCGCGGTCGTAATCGGTGATCGGCACGGTGATCGAATAGCCCTTCAGCGGCTCGACCGGCAGGCGAATGCCCAGCGATTTGGCCAGGAAGGGCGAGAGCGAGCCAAGCGCCAGGACATAGCTGTCGGCGGTCATCAGCCCTTCCGAGGTCTCGACCCCGCTCACCCGCCCGCCTTCGGCCCGGATCGCGTTGATCGTCACGCCATAGCGGAAGGTCACGCCAGCCTGAGCAGCCTTTTCGGCCAGGGCATTGGTGAACTTGAAGCAATCGCCCGTCTCGTCGCCCGGCAGGCGCAGCCCGCCCGCGATGCGATGCGCGGCGCCCGCAAGCCCAGGTTCGGCCGCGATGCAGCCGGCGCGGTCCAGAACCTCGAACGGCACGCCATCGGCCTTCAGCACCGCGATGTCCTTTTCCGCCGCCGCGACCTGCTTGTCGGTGCGGAACACCTGCAAGGTGCCTTGCTGGCGTTCATCAAAGCGCACGCCGGTCTCGGCGCGCAACTCGGTCAGGCAATCGCGGCTGTATTCGGCCAGGCGGACCATGCGGCTCTTGTTGCGGGCATAGGCCGGGCCGGTGCAGTTCGCCAGCATCTCCAGCATCCAGCGGATGCGGTCGGGGTTCATCGTGGGGTGCAGCACCAGCGGCGCATGGCGCTGGAACATCCATTTCATGGCTTTCAGCGGAATGCCGGGGGCCGCCCAGGGGGCCGAATAGCCGGGGCTGATCTCGCCCGCATTGGCAAAGCTGGTTTCCAGCGCGGGGCCCGGCTGACGGTCGATCACCGTCACCTCATGCCCGCGCCGGGCCAGATACCATGCCGACGTAACCCCGATAACACCTGCACCAAGAACGATGATCCGCATGAGAGCCTCTCCTGTTCGCACGACTGGAAAGGTAAGACATGCAGACCTGAATTTCCTCGCTTTGTGCGAGGCGGAATCGATGCGAAATCGCAGAAACCTTCGTCATAGCGCCACAGAGCGACGAAAACTTGTGCGATATGCAGGAACCGCGCAAGCCTGTCCGGCCGCAGATCAGATTCGGCAGTAATCCTGCTTTCGCGTCCAGGCGGCGATTTCGGCGCGCTTGGTGGCGTTGCGCATCGGGCTCCAGTCGGCGGCCAGGCCGCCCCATTCGCCCGGCGCACCCGCCACCACGCCTGTCCGCTCGACCTGGCGCGAGGCAATGTTGACGGCACAGGCAAGGTTCGCCTTGCCATCATAAAGCGCCGTCGCATCGCAGCCATAGGCCCGGGCCGTCGCCGGCGTGATCTGCAAAAGGCCGCGATACTTGCCGCCCGCCCCTGCCGCGCGCGGGTTCCAGGTGCTTTCATGCTTGGCCAGCGCCGAGAACAGCCCCATCCAGAAGGCCTTGCGGTCCGCCTCGGTCGCATCGGTATAGGCCGGGCAGAAGGTCTCGATATCCGCAGGATCGGTGTCGATCAGCGCGCGTCCCTTGCTGGAAATCGCGCTCAGCGTCGCATGGGTCCACTGGGTCGCCTCGGGCCGGTGATCCCAGCGGGCCGCCGGGGCATCGGTGTTGGCTCCTGCGCCCATCGTGCAGGCCATGGGCAGGGTCAGGGCAAGAAGGGCGGCGATCAACGGACGCTTGCGTGAGGGCATTGGACGGTTCCGACAGCACCGGACCCTTTGCCCGGCCCCAAGCCTGTCGCCCGCCATGGCCCGACCGCGCAAGCCCACCCTGCCCGCAACCAGCAAAACAAGCGGAAAGTTGCGCGTAAATGGCCGCGCAAGGCCCGCCGGGCCGCCACAATCCTGCCGCAACACCCGACGACCTTGGGGCTGGAACCAGAATCAGGGGGCAAGCATGGCTTTCACAGACGAGATCGGGCGCCAAGGTCGCGCCGCCAGCCAGCGCCGCAGCCTGCTGGATGTGCTGGGCCTGTTCCGGCGCGCGCAGGCCCCGGCAAAGACGGCCCCTGCAGATCAGTCCTATGGCCTGGTGACCGAGGCGCTGATCGACGCCGATGTTGCCCGCATGGCCAGCTTCGGATCATGGACCGCCCTGCGCGAGGAGTTGCGCGCCCGCGACCAGTCCTGCCGCGGCAATCGCCCCTGATCCGGCCCCATCGCCACCGACAAGCACCTTGAAGCGCCGCGCCCCAACGACTAGGACAGGGACACGCCGCAGAAAGGGACGCCCATGCTCGACCTGACCTTCCAGCCGCCGCAAGCCAAGGTGATCGCCGGGGCCAAGCATGACTGGGAACTGGTGATCGGGATGGAAATCCACGCCCAGGTGTCCTCGAACGCCAAGCTGTTCTCGGGCGCCTCGACCACCTTCGGGGCCGAGCCGAATTCCAACGTGTCCTTTGTCGATGCGGCGATGCCGGGGATGTTGCCGGTCATCAACGAATTCTGCGTCGAACAGGCCGTGCGCACCGGCCTTGGCCTGAAGGCCGAGATCAATCTGCGCTCGGCCTTTGACCGCAAGAACTATTTCTACCCCGACCTGCCGCAGGGCTATCAGATCAGCCAGCTTTACCACCCCATCGTGGGCGAGGGCGAGGTGATCGTCGACATGGCCCCCGGCATCGCCCGCCGTGTGCGCATTGAACGGATCCACCTGGAACAGGACGCCGGCAAGTCGATCCACGACATGGATCCGAACCTGTCGTTCGTCGATTTCAACCGCACGGGCGTGGCGCTGATGGAAATCGTCAGCCGCCCCGACATTCGCGGCCCCGAGGAAGCGGCGGCCTATGTCGGCAAGCTGCGCCAGATCCTGCGCTATCTGGGCACCTGCGATGGCAACATGCAGAACGGCAACCTGCGGGCCGATGTGAACGTGTCGGTCTGCCGGCCGGGCCAGTATGAGAAGTATCAGGAAACCCAGGACTTCTCGCATCTGGGCACGCGCTGCGAGATCAAGAACATGAACTCGATGCGCTTCATCCAGGCCGCCATCGACTACGAGGCCCGCCGCCAGATCGCCATCATCGAGGATGGCGGCACGGTGGTGCAGGAAACCCGCCTTTACGACCCCGACCGGAACGAGACCCGCTCGATGCGCTCCAAGGAAGAGGCGCATGATTACCGCTACTTCCCCTGCCCCGATCTTCTGCCGCTGGAAATCGAACAGGCCTGGGTCGACGATATCGCCGACCGGATGCCCGAGCTGCCAGATGCGAAAAAGGCCCGCTTCATGGGCGATTTCGGCCTGACCGACTATGACGCCTCGGTGCTGACCGCCGAGCTGGACGCGGCCGACTATTTCGACGCCGTCGCCAAGGGCCGCGATGGCAAGCAGGCCGCGAACTGGGTCATCAACGAGCTGTTCGGCCGCCTGAACAAGGAAGGCCTGTCGATCACCGACAGCCCGGTTTCCGCCGCGCAACTGGGCGGTCTGCTGGACCTTCTGGGCGCGCAAGTGATTTCCGGCAAGATCGCCAAGGACCTCTTCGAGATCCTTTGGACTGAGGGCGGCGATCCCGCCGAAATCGTCGAATCGCGCGGCATGAAGCAGGTGACGGACACCGGCGCCATCGAGGCCGCGGTGGACGAGATCATCGCCGCCAACCCCGCGCAGGTGGAAAAGGCGAAACAGAACCCGAAACTTGCGGGCTGGTTCGTCGGCCAGGTGATGAAGGCCACCGGCGGCAAGGCCAACCCGGCCGCGGTGAATGAATTGGTGGCTAAGAAGCTGGGGCTCTGATCGCGCGAGAGGAAAACGTAGGGCGGGCATGAGCCCGCCAGTCTGCGCCTCAGTCTTCGCATGAACAGCTAGCTGCGTCCTGTGCGGCGGGGTGAACCCCGCCCTACTGATCCGTCGGCCAGGTGACGAGGGCGACCGGCGGCAAGGCCGCGCCGACAGCGCCGAATGAGCTAATGAAGAAGATTCGAAGGCTTTAGGCCCCGGCCGCACCCAGCGAATGTTTTAGGACGACCCGCCCTTTGTGCCTGACATAAGGGGGGCAAAAGGACGAGTTTGCGCCGCGAATGGCTGGCAATGCCATGTTACAAAGTCGCTACCCTTGGTTCCACGGCAGGCGGCTTCTCCAGCCGCTCCAATATACCGCAGCAGCAGCAACCATGCCCGCAACCGCGCATGGAACGCCAAGTATCAGCATGGCTTGCGCAGGTGCGCGCAGAAGCACAAAGCATGTCGCGCCCCACCCCGCCACGGTGCTCGACAAGATGGCAGCCTGATATTCTCGCAAGCCCAGGCGCCAGCAGAGGGTGCGCGTCGCGATCCAGCACAAGATTGCAGGCGGGAGCGTAAAGTGCAGGGTGAGAATTGCAGCGTACATGATCAACAGCCAACTATCCCATAACGCGGCTGGCCCATTGCCCAGGAACACCAGGGTAATCGACAACATCAAAGCCGACAGCCCCATGCCAAGCGGCACAAGCAGCCACAGACGCCAGTCAATCCCTGCGATCTCGGAAAATCTCGTTCGTCGTTCCGCCGACGCTTCGCTCTCGGAGGCGTATTGCAAAGCAGGGAGGCCCGGCGCCGACTCGAT
The DNA here is from genome assembly GCF_000429765.1 of Gemmobacter nectariphilus DSM 15620. Lineage (GTDB taxonomy): Bacteria > Pseudomonadota > Alphaproteobacteria > Rhodobacterales > Rhodobacteraceae > Wagnerdoeblera > Wagnerdoeblera nectariphila. Next base: position 65,113 of record NZ_AUCM01000012.1, read on the forward strand.
CACCACATTCGGTTCGGAACCCAGCTCGAGTTGAGGCGCGACCTTGCCCGTCATCTCGCCCCTACCTCACAATCACCTTCGCCCCCGGCTGCACCCGGTCATACAAATCCACCACATCCTGCTGGATCATTCGGAAACACCCCGACGACGCATTGGTCCCGATGGTCTTCCATTGCGGGGTGCCGTGGATGCGAAAGCCGGTGTCGTGGCCGTCCTTGTAAAGATAGATCGCCCGCGCGCCCAAGGGGTTGGTCGGCCCGCCTGGCTGGCCCTCGCGCCAGCGTTCCAGTTCCGGCTGGCGCTTGATCATCTCGGGCGGCGGGGTCCAGGTGGGCCACTGCGCCTTGCGGGCGACCACCGTCTCGCCCGCCCAGCCAAAGCCCTCACGCCCCACCCCGATGCCATAGCGCAGCGCCGTGCGCTTGTCCTGCACCAGATAGAGATGCCGCGTCTGGGTATCGACCAGGATGGTGCCCGGCGCTTCCTCGGGCAAGGGGTTCGGCACCAGCGTGCGCTGATAGGCCGGGGGCACCTTCTGCGCATCCAGCGCTGGAATGTGGTGTCCCGCGTCCATCGTTGCCACATAGGCCACGGGCCTCGGTTCTTCCTTGACCTCGACAAAGGTGCCGGTTTCGGGATCGAAGGTGCAGGCGGCCAGCAGGGCCAGGGCAAGGGCCGGGACAAGGGGGCGCATCAGAAACTCCGGTGGTTCGCACCGGATGAAGTCTAGGCCCGACGGCGCGGAAGACAAAGGGAATTCCCGCGCCGTCTTCCCCGCTCACAGGCTCGTGCGCAGGTGCCACAGTTCGGGGAACAGCTCGACCTCGAGCATGCGGCGCAGGTATTGCACCCCGGCGGTCCCCCCGGTGCCGCGCTTGAAGCCGATCACGCGTTCCACCGTGGTGACATGGTTAAAGCGCCAGCGGCGGAAGTAATCCTCGAAATCGACCAGCTTCTCGGCCAGCTCATAGGCCTCCCAATGGGCGCGCGGGTCACGGTAGACGGTTTCCCACACCGCCTGAACGCCCTCGTGCGGGGTCCAGTGGGCGCGCAGATCGCGGCTCAGCACGTCCTGCGGCACCGGCAGGCCTTGCCGGGCCAGATAGCGCAGCGCCTCGTCGTAAAGGCTGGGGCGGGCAAGCTCGGCCTCGAGCAGGGCGACCAGGTCGGGGCGATGGGCATGGGGGCGGATCATCGCCAGATTGCGGTTGCCGACGGCAAATTCGATCAGCCGGTATTGATGCGACTGGAACCCCGAGGACTGGCCCAGCCCTTCGCGAAAGGTGGTGTAGTCGCTGGGCGTCATGGTGCGCAGCACGTCCCAGGCGCTGTTCAGCTGCTCGAAGATCCGCGCGATGCGGGCCAGCATCTTGAACGCCTCGCGCGCCTTGTCCGCCGCGATGGCCGCCCGCGCGGCGTCCAGCTCGTGCAGGGCAAGACGCATCCACAGCTCGCTCGTCTGGTGCTGGATGATGAACAGCATCTCGTCATGGGCGCCCGTCAGCAGCCGCTGGCTGGACAGGATGCGGTCGATCTGCAGGTAGTCGCCATAGGACAGGCGGCCATCAAAGGACATCTGCGCGCCTTCGCTGGCAGGGTCGTAGGGGGTTTTGGTCATGTCGGTTTCCTGTTGGCTGGAGGGGGCTGTCAGACGACGGCCGCATCCTGCCGACACAATATGGAAACCGATCCCAGCCGCCGCCACAGACACGCCCAGCCCGATGGCCGGCACAGGGGCGGAAGGCCCGCCCCCTTTCGCCTTGATCCAAATATCCCCGCCGGAGGCATCTGCCCCATCCGCGCGCGCAGGTGGCGGGGTCGGCTGCCTCCGGCGGGGGTATTTGGAGAAAGATGAAGCATCAGGCTCAGGTCACCTTGGCGCGGGTCTTGTAGTCTGGGCGGTCCCAAAGCCGGTTGTCCATGACATCCTTGAGGATCGCCACCGCAGCCTGCACATCGCCCCCGTCGATGTAAAGCGGCGTCAGGCCAAAGCGCAGGATATCCGGCGCGCGGAAATCGCCGATCACCCCGCGGGCGATCAGGGCCTGCATGATCGCATAGCCCTCGGGGTGACGGAAACTGGCCTGCGAGCCGCGCATCGCATGATCGCGCGGCGTGACCAGGGTCAGATCCGGGCAGGCCGCCTCGACGCCCGCAATGAACAGGTCGGTCAGCTGCAACGAGCGGGCGCGCAGATCGGCCAGCGACACGCCGTCCCACACATCCAGCGCGGCATCCAGCGCGGCAAGTTGCAAGATCGGCGGGGTGCCGACGCGCATGCGCTCGATCCCGCGGCCGGGGCGATAGTCGAGATCGAAGGCAAAGGGCGCCTCGTGGCCCAGCCAGCCCGACAGTGCCGGGCGCGCGGCTTCGGCGTGGCGCGGGGCAACATAGATGAAGGCGGGACCGCCAGGGCCGGAATTGAAATACTTGTAGGTGCAGCCGACCGCGAAGTCGACGTCGCACTCGGCCAGCGCGCAATCCACCGCCCCGGCAGAATGTGCCAGATCCCAGACCGCCAGCGCCCCCATCGCATGGGCCCTGGCGGTGATCGCCTTCATGTCGTGGCGCCGCCCGGTGCGATAGTCGACCTCGGTGATCAGCGTCACGGCCACGGTCTCGTCAATGGCGTCCATCACCTCTTCGGGGGCGACGGTGCGCAGCTGATACCCCTGCCCCAAAGTGCGCACGAGACCATCGGCGATATAAAGATCCGACGGGAAGTTCCCGGTATCCGACAGGATCACCCGGCGCGCGGGGTTCATCTCGAGCGCCGAGGCCAGCGCCTGATAGACCTTGATCGACAGCGTGTCGCCCATCACCACGGTGCCGGGCGCCACACCGATCAGCCGGGCGATGCGGTCGCCGACGCGGGCGGGCATGTCCATCCAGCCGGCGCGGTTCCAGCCGGTGATCAGCATCTGGCCCCATTCATCGGTGATCGTGCGCGCGACCCTTTCGGCCACGCCCCGAGGCAGCGGCCCCAGCGAATTGCCGTCCAGGTAGATCACGCCCTCGGGCAGGTCGAATATCGCCTTGGTGGCGGCAAAATCGGTGGCCATGGAACACTCCTTCGTCCTGCGGCTGATCAAAGCGCAAAACGGCCTTCATTTCAAGTTTGAACCAAATGGCCCGGGCACCCTGTGGCCCCCGGCCGGGGCGCCCTACATCCAGTCGGCCTCGTCCGGCATCAGAAAGAGGTCGGTGTCTTCAGTCCGGGCGCCGGCCGCAGTCAGCAAGGCATGGACCTGCCCGCGATGGTGGGTCTGGTGGTTGAAGAAATGCACCACGCACAGCGCCATGGGGCGCGACACCGCCCGGCCGATGCTGCCCGAATGCCAGAACAGATCCCCTTCCAGTTCTGTCTGGGTGATCTTGCCGGCCCAGCCAAGGATGCGCGCATCCGTCGCCTGCCGCTCGCGCCGCCAGTCTTCCCAATCGGCAAAGGCCTCGGCACTGTCGGCTTGCCGGGCCAGCGGGCGAGGGCCGCCGTCAAACCGGCTCATCCAGATCAGATCGCCCCACAGAAGATGCGACAGCGTGCCCGAGATCGACCCCCAGAACGCCCCCCGCCCCTTGCGCCGCGCCGCCGGATCCAGCGTCTCGGCCGCCTGTACGATGCAGCGGTTCTGCCAGCGATTGTAGCGCGCCATCATCGTGCAATAGTCGGGGCTGATCACTGCAAGGAACCCTTCACACCCAGCGGGCCCGCGTCTGGCCCCCCGGCCCGGGCAATCCGGCCGGTTCCGGACGATTTCTCCATGAGGAGTTGCAGGCTGGCAAGTGCAAACCCGCATCCATGAGTTGCGCGGTGGGCCGGTGCGGAACCGGGGGGCTTGCGCGGGCCGCCCTGTCCGAGACTGCACAGAATTGCACCGGATCGCGCGACTTGGGGCACAGCACGGCCCAACGCCCTGATGCGGCGCAGAAACTTCTTGAGCCGTGGCCGGGGCTATTCTACGCATCGAAGTGGCACTTCACTTCACAACGATGGACCTGACATGATCCGCAAACACGCCCTTCTGGCCTCTGTGACCGCGCTGGCCCTGACCGCACCGGCCATGGCGGCCGATCCGCAACTGACCATCTTCGACTGGGCCGGCTTTGAGGTCGATGGCCTGTTCGAGGAGTATGTCGCCAAGCATGGCACCACGCCCACCTTCGCGCTGTTCGGTGACGATGACGAGGCCTTCCAGAAGGTCGCCTCGGGCTTCAAGGTCGATGCCGTGCATCCGTGTTCGCAGATGGTGTCGAAATACCGCGACGCCGGGCTGATCGAGCCCTGGGATACCTCGCGCCTGACCTCGCTGGCCGATATCGACCCGGCCTTCCTCGACTCGCCGGTGTTCAAGGACGACAAGGGGCTGTGGTTCCTGCCCAGCTACTGGGGCGCCACGGCCGTGGCCTACAACACCAAGGAAGTCCCGGCCGAGGATGTCTCGACCCTGCAGATCTTCGTCAATCCGAAGTATCAGGGCCGCACCTCGATGCCCGACAGCTCGGATGATGTCTGGGCGCTGGCCTATCTGGCCACCGGCGTGACCGACTGGACCGACATTTCCGAAGCGCAGTTCCAGGCCGCCGCCGCCTGGCTGCGCGAGGCGCATCAGAACGTCTATGCCTATTGGGCCGACCCGTCGGAGCAGACCCAGCAGATGGCCTCGGGCGCGGTGCTGGTGTCGTGGTCGTGGAACGATGGCGTGGCGCTCTTGCAGGCCGAGGACTACCCGGTCGGCTTCCAGCGCGAGGCCAAAGAGGGCTCGTCGACCTTTGTGTGCGGCTTCGTCAACATGAAGGACGGCCCCGGCTCGGAAGACAAGCTCTATGACTTCATGAATTCCTGGCTGCGCCCCGAGGCCGCCGTCGCGCTGATGGACGAGCTGGGCTATGGCCATTCCAACGTCAAAGGCATGGCGCTGAAATCGCCCGAAGAGCTGGAGCGCGCCGGCCTTGGCCCGGTCAAGGCCCCGACCCTGCCGCAGGTGCCGAACGATCCGCAGCTGCGTGAACGTCAGCTGGCCGAGTTCGAAAAGATCAAGGCCGGGTTCTGAGAATCGGCAATCCGATGAGAAACGGCCGGGCATCTGCCCGGCCGTTTGCTTTTGGTGCAGGCAGAGCGGGGGTTTCACACCCCCGCACCCCCGTGGGATATTTGTGGACAGATGAAGATGTCAGAGCGCGGCGCAGGCACCTGACAGCCAGGCGCGGGTTGAAGGATCGACCAGCGGGCCAAGGTCTGCCAGCACCCGGGCGTGGTATCGGTTTAGCCAGTCGCGTTCCGCCGGGGCCAGCAGATCGGCGCGGATCAGCCGGCGGTCGATGGGCGCAAGGGTCAGGGTCTCGAACTCCAGCATGGCGCGGGCATCGCCCCCTGGCAGGGGCGCGGCCTCTTGCACGACGACAAGATTTTCGATGCGGATGCCGAAGGCGCCTTCGCGGTAATAGCCAGGCTCGTTCGACAGGATCATCCCCGGCTCCAGCGGCACGTCGGACAGGCGGGAAATCCGCTGCGGCCCTTCGTGGACCGACAGGAAGGCGCCCACGCCATGGCCCGTGCCATGGTCGTAGTCGCGCCCCTGGACCCACAGGTTGTAGCGCGCCAGCGCATCGAGGTCGCGGCCTGTCAGCCCCTTGGGCCAGCGCGCGCGGCAGATGGCGATCATGCCTTGCAGCACGGCCGTAAAGGCCTCGGCCGCACCTTCGGGCGGGGTGCCGATGACCACGGTGCGGGTGATGTCGGTGGTGCCATCGCGATACTGCCCGCCGCTGTCGACCAGCAGCAGGCTGCCGGGTTCAAGCGCGCGGTCCGTCCCTTCGGTCACGCGATAATGGACGATGGCGCCGTTCGGCCCGGCACCGCAGATCGTATCAAAGCTGATGTCATGCAGCTGGTTGGTTGCGCGCCGGAACCCTTCCAGCGCTGTCACGACGCCGATCTCGGTTTGCCGCGCGCCGTTGCAGACGGCCTGGGCCTGATCGTCCAGCCAGCACAGGAAACCGGCCATCGCCACGCCATCGCGCAGATGCGCGGCGCGGGTCGCGGCAATTTCTGCCGGGGTCTTGCGCGCCTTGGGCAGACGGCAGGGATCGTCCCCCCAGACCACCTCGACCCCGGCCTCGCGCAGCTCGGCCGACACCGCCTGCGGCGCCGAGGCACGATCGACGCGCACCGGCCCCGGAATCGTGCGCAAACCGGGCACAAAAGCCACCGTGGGGCGCAGCGTGACATGGTCCCCCAGCGCGGCACGCACCTCGGGGCCGAACTTCTCGGGCTCGGCAAAGAGGGTGACGCGGCCATCGTCATGCAGCACGGCAAAGGCTTGGACCACCGGATTGCGCGGCACATCCGCCCCGCGGATGTTCAGCAGCCAGCAGATGGAATCGGGCAAGGTCAGCACCGCGGCCCGCTGGCCGGCCTTGCGCAAGGTCTCGGCCAGCCGCGCCCGCTTGGAGGCCGCGCTTTCCCCTGACAGGTCCTCGGGATGCGCCCAGACCTGACCATTCGGAGGTGCCGGCCGGTCGGTCCAGATGGCATCGACCAGATTGCGCATCGGCCGCAAAGTGACAGGGTGGCCCTCTAGCGCCGCCTCGATCCGCGCGATCTCGTCAGCGCTGTGCAGCCAGGGGTCATAACCGACGACGCCTTCAGCCAGAGTGTCGCGCAGCCAGGGGCCGGCCTGGGTCTCTGGCCAGTTGACCGGCGTGAAGCAGGGCGCAACCTGGACGCGCACCTGAAGCCGGTAGCGACCGTCGATGAAAACCCCGGCCATGTCCGGCAGCACGATGCAAAAGCCGGCAGACCCGGTAAAGCCGGTCAGCCACGCCAGCCGCTCGTCGCAGGGCGCGACATATTCGCCCTGCCAGGCATCCGCGCGCGGCACCAGAAAACCGGCAAGCCCCTCGGCCGCCATGGCGGCGCGCAGGGCCTGCAAACGCGGCGGGCCCTGATCGAGCGAGGTCGTGGCGGTGAAGGTCTGCAGCATCATTGGCCCCCTGTGACGCGCCATGGGGCGCGGTATCCGGCAGCAAGGTTGCACCAAGGCCGGGCCAGCGCAATGGTCCGGGAACCGGCTGCGGCGCGATCCCCCCGCCTGAGCCCCGGGAATGGGCGCGCCCCGCTCGCAGCGGTCCCGCTGGACTGACCGTCCAAGACCTTCGCTGCGGCACATTAGGGAGCCTCCGGCGGGGATATTTTCTTCAAGGCGAATTTGGAGGCTAGAGCCTTCCCCCCTCGGTCACCACTGGCCAGTCAACCACGTTGACAACCCCAAGCCGCACGCCCCATCACCTTCGACAAATACCCCCGCCGGAGGCACGCCGTGCGGAACGCACGGCGCCCGGCCCAAAGGGCGGCGCCGCGCCTTCGGGCGCGGCATAGCCCTGCGGGAGCGCCCGGTTTGTCGAAGACTGCCCCTGCCCGGCCATCCGGGCACCTAGCGCCAGCCAGAGACCTTGGACATGCCCAGCACGCGCGCGCGCTTGCGCGGGTCGCTGTCGAACAGACCTGCCAGTTGTTCGGTCATCGCGCCGGCCAGCTGCTCGACATCGGTGATCGTCACCGCGCGTTCGTAATAGCGTGTCACGTCATGCCCGATGCCGATGGCGATCAGTTCCACCATCTTGCGCTTTTCGACCATGGCGATCACATCGCGCAGGTGCTTTTCCAGATAGCTGGCCGGGTTGACCGACAGCGTGCTGTCATCGACCGGGGCGCCGTCCGAGATCACCATCAGGATCTTGCGCTGCTCGCGCCGGGCCAGCATCCGGCGGTGCGCCCATTCCAGCGCCTCGCCGTCGATGTTTTCCTTGAGCAGGCCCTCTTTCATCATCAGGCCAAGGTTGTCGCGGGTGCGCCGCCAGGGCGAATCCGCCGACTTGTAGATGATGTGGCGCAGATCGTTCAGCCGGCCCGGCTGTTGCGGGCGCCCTTCGGCAAGCCATTTCTCGCGGCTTTGGCCGCCTTTCCAGGCGCGGGTGGTGAAACCCAGAATCTCGACCTTGACCGCGCAGCGTTCCAGCGTGCGGGCCAGCACGTCGGCGCAGATCGCCGCGATGGAAATGGGCCGGCCGCGCATCGACCCCGAATTGTCCAGAAGCAGCGTCACCACCGTATCGCGGAACTCGGTGTCCTTTTCCATCTTGAAGGACAAGGGCGTCGTCGGGTTGGCGACCACACGGGCCAGGCGGCCGGCATCCAGCGTGCCCTCTTCAAGGTCGAACAGCCAGCTGCGGTTCTGCTGCGCCTGCAGGCGGCGTTGCAGCTTGTTGGCCAGCCGGCTGACGGCGCCCTTCAGCGGCTCCAGCTGCTGGTCCAGATAGGCGCGCAGGCGTTCCAGTTCCGCAGGTTCGGCCAGATCCTCGGCGCGGATTTCCTCGTCGAACTGCAGGGTAAAGGCGCGATAGTTCGGGTCGGCATCCGACAGCGCGGGGGGCGGGGGCGGCTCGGGCGGGGCGTCGGGGGCCGGGTTGTCGGCCTCTTCCATCTCGTCCAGATCGTCGCTTTCCTCGGTCGAGACCTGGGCCTGCGCCGCGTCCTGCTGGTCTTCCTGGCTGCGCTCGGGGTCGGCGTCGCCTTCCTCGTCTTCCTGTTCCTCTTCGGACCCGGCGTTGTCGGGGTTGTCGTCCTCTTCGCCCTCTTCCTCGGACTCGTCCTGATTGTCGTTCTGGTCCGGGTCGTCGCCCAGCTGATCGCCATAGCCCAGATCGGCGATCACCTGCCGGGCCAGCCGGGCAAAGGCCGCCTGATCGGACAGCACGTCATCCATGTTTTCCAGCGTGCCGCCAGCCTGCGCCTCGATGAAGCCGCGCCACAGATCCATCACGTTCTGTGCCCCGCGCGGCAGCGGGCGGCCGGTGGCCAGGCTGCGCACCAGATAGCCCGCCGCCACCGCCAGCGGCGCATCCGAGGCCTGGGTGATCTGGCCATAGCCCTTGCGGTCTGCCTCGGCCGCGATCTTGGCGTCGATGTTGATCGCCGTGCCGGGCATGGCGCGGGCGCCCACCGCCTCGCAGCGCGCGGTTTCCATCGCCTCGTAGATGTCGCGCGCCAGCTGGCCGGTCGGCATGTAGCGGCCGGCCGTCGCCTCGTCGTGATACTTGTGGCGCAGGGCAAAGGCATCGGCCGTGCCGCGCGCCAGCAGAACCTCGTCCCGCGTCATGCGGCGCGAGACCTGCGGCAGGCGCATCGTGTCCTTGGTCATCCCCGCCGGGTCGACCGAATAGGTCACGGTCAGGTCGGGGTCATCCGCCATGGTCCGCGTTGCCTCGGCCAGGGCCTTCTTGAAGGGATCAGCGGGGTTGTCGGCGGGCTGTTTCATGGCCCGAACAATACACCCGGCAGAGCCAAGCGCAAGGATGCGTATGCGGCGGTTTTTCCTGCCAAGGGGCAGCTTCGTGCACAGATGCACAGAAGGGGGGCCGTTGCAGCGAATTGAACAAATGCCGGCCCGGGTGCAGATCCAGCCCACACGCATCAACCCGCGACAAGGATTGCCAGAATGTCCAAGCTCAAGATCGCCGTCATCATCGGCTCGACCCGTCCGACCCGCTTTGCCGACATCCCCGCCAAGTGGATCCTGGATCAGGCCAATGCCGTTCCGGAAATCGAGGCGGAAATCGTCGACCTGCGCGACTTCCCGCTGCCGTTCTTCGACGAGGCTGCCTCGAACCTGTGGGCGCCGTCGCAGAACGAAGTGGCCGTCGCCTGGCAGAAGAAGATCGCCAGCTATGACGGCTACATCTTCGTGGTCGCCGAATACAACCACTCGATCACCGGCGCGCTGAAGAACGCGCTGGACCAGTCCTATGTCGACTGGAACAAGAAGGCCTTTGGTGCCATCGCCTATGGCGCGATGGGCGGTGCCCGTGCGCTGGAGCATCTGCGCGCCATCGGGATCGAGCTGCACATGGCCTCGACCCGCTCGGCGGTTCACATTGCGACCGGCGATTTCTTCAAGGTCCACCCGGGCTTTGGCGGCTCGGGCAACCTGGCCGACATCGAAGCCTCGATCGCGCCGAGCGCCAAGGCCATGCTCGAAGAGCTGGTGTTCTGGGCAGGTGCCGCCAAGGCCGCACGCGGCTGAATTTCCCTGTGAGTACGAGTGCGAAGGGGCGGTCCACCGCCCCTTTTTCTATGAAAGACCAAGGATCGCGGCGCAGTCGCGCTCCAGCCGCAGGGCCTGACGGCGGGCAGCCTCGTTGCGCCCGAAGGCGGCTGCCTGAAGCAGCGCGGCATGGGCGTGTTTGGCCTCGATGCGCAGCGACAGGGCAAGCGGCGCCTCGGCCGGGGCCGAGGCCGCCTCGACCAGGTCCAGCATCCGGGCGCGCAAGGCCTCGGTGCGGTCCGAGGCTGGCGGATCGGTCAGCCATTGATGCTCCATCAGCGCCGACAGCCGCCCGGCGCATTGGGCAAAGCGGTAAAGCGGGGATTCGCGGTCCAGCAGGGTCTGTCCGGCGCCTGCAAGCGGCGTCAGGGCAAGGCAGGCCACGACGGGAAAAGTTCGCAAACCGCACATGATTGCATCATGCGCGCGAAATTGCCGCCGATCAATTGGTCAGTCTGGAAACTTTTGCGACATCATGCCCGTCTGGCGGGGCAAGTCAGATCGCAACCTCGTCCAGCGACACCTCGCCCCGCGCAAGGCGGGCCAGCAGGGCGACATGCACATCCAGCGCGTCGATCACGGGATAGCCCGTGTCCTGCCCGTCAAAGGCAAGGTTCAGGTCGGTCCCCGCCAGCACCACCGCATCGGCGCCGGCAGCGATCATCCGCGCGCCTGCGTCCAGAAAGGTTGCCCGCTGGTCCGCCAGGCAGGTGCCGGCAACCGCAACATCCTGATAGGTCTGGCCCAGATGGTCGATCTCGTCCTCGAGGGCGATGGCGCGGGTGCGGGTCAGCTGGCCATACAGCCGGGTCCGCATCACGACACGGGTGCCCAGCAGGCCGACACAGCCGATCCCTTGCGCAGCAAAGAAATCATCCAGCGGCGCGACCGCCGAAACCACCGGCAAGGGCGACAGCGCGGCGAATTCGCGGGCACAGAAATGCGCGCCAAGCGAGGTCAGCGCCACACAGTCGCACCCGGCCCCCTTCAGGCTTTCGGCCAGCGGCAGGAAGGCGCGGGCCTGTTCCTCGCGCCGGTCGGCAAGGTTGTTGCGGATGAGGTTCTGAATGTCGCCATGCGCGATGGTCAACGGAAACGGCCCGCCGACGGCCGCCGTCAGGCGTTGGTAATAGACCACGGTTGCGGCAACGCCGATGCCGCCGATCAGCCCGATATGCATGACTTCCCCCAACGAAAAGGGGGCGCGAAACCGCACCCCCCGAAGACGTTCCAGCCGCAAGCGGCCGCGATCACTTCATCGCCTGGCTGGCCGCCGATTCCGGCAGTTCCTCGCCAAAGCAGCGCTGATAGAATTCCGCCACGGTCTGGCGTTCCAGCTCGTCGCATTTGTTCAGGAACGACAGCCGGAAGGCATAGCCGACATTGCGGAAGATCTCGGCGTTCTGGGCCCAGTTCAGCACGGTGCGCGGCGACATGACGGTCGAGAGGTTGCCGTTCATGAAGGCCGTGCGCGTGAGGTCCGCAACAGTCACCATCTGGCTGATGGTCTTGCGGCCCTTTTCGTTGTTGTAATGCGGGTTCTTGGCCAGGATGATCGCGGCTTCGGCATCATGCGACAGATAGTTCAGTGTCGCCACCAGGCTCCAGCGGTCCATCTGCGCCTGGTTGATCTGCTGCGTGCCGTGATAAAGGCCGGTGGTGTCGCCCAGACCCACGGTATTCGCGGTGGCGAACAGGCGGAAATAGGGGTTCGGGGTGATGATCTCGTTCTGGTCCAGCAGCGTCAGCTTGCCATCATGTTCCAACACGCGCTGGATCACGAACATCACGTCCGCGCGGCCGGCATCGTATTCGTCGAACACGATGGCAACGGGGTTGCGCAGCGCCCAGGGCAGGATGCCTTCGTGGAATTCGGTGACCTGCTTGCCATCCTTGAGCTTGATGGCGTCCTTGCCGATCAGGTCGATCCTGCTGATGTGGCTGTCAAGGTTGACGCGCACGCAGGGCCAGTTCAGCCGCGCGGCGACCTGTTCGATATGGGTCGATTTGCCGGTGCCGTGATAGCCCTGGATCATCACGCGGCGGTTGTAGGCAAAGCCGGCAAGGATGGCGAGCGTGGTATCGGGGTCGAACTTGTAGGTCGGATCGATTTCCGGCACACGGTCGGTGCGTTCTTCGAAGGCCTTGACCTTCATGTCGGTGTCGATCCCGAAGACCTCGCGGACCGAGATTTCCTCGGTCGGTTTCACGCCCGTATAAGCCATGCCATCCGCCATTCGTTCCGTCCCGCCCCTTTGGCGTCTTGCGGTTTGTGGAACATATCGGCGAGGGGTGCAAGGGGAAGGCGGCGCGAAAGCGGGCGGGCGGGGAAAAGGGGGCCTTCCGCCCCCTCTGCGCGCAGGCGCGCATTCACCCCCGAGGGTATTTGGAAAAAGGCAAAGCGAACGACGTTCAGAACCGGCGGTGGCGCACGGCCTGCCACAGGACGACCAGCAGATAGGCGAGCCCGAGTGCGAACATCAGCAGCCAGAACCGGCTGAGCATGAGCCCGACCAGAAGTGCCGCGCCCACCAGCACATAGACCGCCTTGTCGCGCGGCACCCGCAGGCCCTTGGCGGACGGGGTGGGAATGCGGCTGACCATCAGCACCCCGACCAGTCCCAGCCAGAGCGCGACCAGGACGGGTGCGTCGTGCAGATCGGCAATGCCGGCAAAGGTCGCGAAGATCGGCAGCAGCGCAAGGCCTGCCCCGGCCGGGGCCGGCACGCCGACGAAGTGGCGCGGGGCATCGGGCGTTGCGCGCATCACGTTGAACCGCGCCAGGCGCAGGCAGCAGCAGATCGCATAGACCAGCGCAAAGACCCAGCCGAAGCCCGGATCCTCGGTCATGCCGAAGCGAAAGACGATGATCGCCGGGGCGACGCCGAAGCAGACAAAATCCGACAGCGAATCCAGTTCGGCGCCGATCTGGCTGGTGGCGCGCAGGCGGCGGGCGACCAGCCCGTCCAGCCCGTCGATCAGCGCGGCAAAGACGATCAGTCCGGTCGCCAGCGAAAAGCGCGCGTCAAAGGAAAACCGGATCGCCGTCAGCCCGGCACAGAGGCCCAGGATGGTGATCAGGTTCGGCACCAGCAGCAGGAACGGCAAGGATTCGCGTCGGTTCGCCATGGGTCAGATCATCCGGGCGCGGCGCGGCGCGGGGCCGGCGGTCAGATCGGCAAGGATGGTCTCGCCTGCCACCGCCTTCTGGCCCACCGCCACCAGGGGCGCGACACCATCAGGCAGATAGACATCGACGCGCGAGCCAAAGCGGATGAGGCCAAAGCGCTCGCCCGTGTCCAGCGCCTGCCCGGTCTGCGCCCAGCACAGGATGCGACGCGCGACCAGGCCCGCGATCTGCACCACGCCCACCTCGCGCCCGTCGTCCAGCGTCAGCACAAGGCCGTTGCGTTCGTTGTCGAGCGAGGCCTTGTCGAGCGAGGCATTGAGGAACTTGCCTTCGACATAGGCGAGCTTGGTGACGGTGCCGCCGATCGGGGCGCGGTTCACATGGCAGTCGAACACATCCATGAACACCGAGATGCGGGTCAGTTCAGCCGCCTGCATCCCAAGTTCGGGCGGGGTCGGCACGCGCTCGATCATCTGGACGACGCCATCGGCGGGGCTGACCACCAGACCGGCCTGTTGGGGAACCGCGCGCTGCGGGTCGCGGAAGAAGGCAAGGCACCAGATGGTCAGCACGGTGCCGATCCAGCCCAGCGGCTCCCACAGCAGGAAGAGCACCAAGGTGACCACGGCGAAGATCGCCACGAACTTGCGCCCCTCGGGGTGAAGGCGAACCTTCATCCGGGCGAATGCGGAACCGCCGGCCATGCTGTCTCCTGTATCATGAGCGGTTGTGTTTAGCGGCGATTGGGGCGGCGGATCAAGTCCCGGCAGTGGTCAGGCTGTCGAGAGGGGCGATCTGATCGGGGGTATGATCGGGCAAGGCGCACAGGATCCGCGCCTCGCGCAGCCACAGGCCGGCCTTGCGGCGCGGCGCCGGATCGGCGCCCGCATAGGACAGGCGGTAAAGGCGCTGGGGCGGCACCTCGCGGACAGGACCGAAGCGGGCAATGGCGGCCGTGCGGATCCAGCTGGCAAGGGCGGCTTCTTCGGCCGTGGTCAGCCCCTCGGTCGTGCGGGCCACCGGGACCAGCCTGTTGCCCGCGCGCACGGCAAAGGTGAGCGCCGCAAGCCCCTGCCCGCCTGGCGCAAGTTCGACATGGACCAGCACCGCATCGGTCGTGCGGGGTGGCGGCGGCCAGTCGTGCCAGGCTTCGGCAAGGCCCGCGTCATGGCGTCGCAGCCACAGACCGCCAGCAGCGCGGTGGCGGTGCAGCGCCTGCCAGTCGGGCGCCATCAGCGGCGGCGCCAAGGTCAGCGCGCGCCCGGCGCTGTCCGGCGCATCAGGCCAGGGGATGCCCGTCTGTATCAGCTGCGCGAGGCATTCACGGCGGTCTGATAAGGCGTGGTCGGCCAGCGGCTGGCCACGCCATTCCAGCAGATCAAGCGCGCGCAGCTGTCCGGGGCGGTCCTCGACGGCCTCGATCACGGTGCCCTCGGGCAGGCGCTGGACAAGGGTAGCCAGCTGGGGGCGGTCGGGGGTCATCAGGCGCCCGTCCTCGGCCCACAGATGCGCGGCGCCGGGGCGGCGGATCAGTTGCAGGCGGGGCCCCGCAGGGCGCGGCAGGGCAAGCCAGTCGCAGGCATGGCCGGTCGGTTCCAGGAAACGCGCCAGCGGGACAAAGCGACAGGGCGCATGGGCTGCACCTGCCGGTTGGGTCAGCGCGGCAAGGCCGGCCGCTGCGATCCAGCCCGCGGCAAGGCGCAGGGCGATGGTCGCCGCATCGGCGCCCCGCGCCATTGCCACGGCACGGGCAAGGACCGGGGCGGGCAGCGTGGTGCGAAAGGTGCCGGTGGCCAGCCGGATCGCCGGCACGCGGGCCTCTGGTGGCAGTGGCGCCAGCTGCGCCAGGATCGCCGCCGCATCCGCCCCCGGCAGCGCGGCAAGATACCCTGTCAGCGACAGCCCTGACGGCGGGTCGGGCCATGGCAAGAGGTTCGCGATGGCCTCGGTAGTGCTGCCGGCAGTGGCTAGGCTGGCGTCGAACAGCCAGTCGGGGATCGCCTCGGCCGCGCAGGCCGCCCGGCGCAAGTCGGCAGGTGCGACGGCGCGGCGCGGGCGCTGGCCTGCCAGCAGGCCAAGGGTCACTGCGGCCTCGGCATCGTCCAGCCCTTGCAGGTGATTGGCCAGAAGGGCTGCGGGGTCGGCTTTGGTTTCGAGTGCGGCAAGAAGCGCGGCAAGGCGGATCATCGTGGCCCCCTGCCCGGTTCCGTCCGTGCAGCCGGCCCTATCCGCCGGGGGCATCTGGCGGGCCGCCTGCGCTTGACGGGCCGCGGGCTTGCGGCTGGCCGCCGGGAGGGCTGTCTGCCCTCCCGGACCCTCCCGAGGATATTTGGGGACAGATGAAAGGGGGGTGCAGCGAAAGGGCAGCAGGTCATGGCCGCGCAAGTCCCTGGGCCAGTGGCGCGGCGTCAAGCCCCTGGCTGCGCAGCCAGCCGGCAAGCGGCTGTTCGAACCCGTGGGTGACCAGAACGCGGCTGGCGCCGGTCGCGCGGATCGCGGCACCAAGGCCAGGCCAGTCGGCATGATCCGACAGCGCAAAGCCCGTGCCCCCGCCGCGTTGGCGGCGGGTGCCGCGCAGGGCCATCCAGCCCGAGGCCATGGCGGTGCGGGTGCCGGCGGGCAAGGCCGCCGAGGGCACAGCGATCAGCAAGGCACCTGGGGGCAACGGCCGGTCACCGGCCCAGGTTTCGGCGTCCGGCAGCCGGTAACCCGACGCGGCCAGCACCGCAGTGGCGGCCGCCGCACCAGGATGCAGCAGGACCGGCCCCGGCCCGGTCCCTGCCAGCAGGTGCAAGAGACGCTGCGCCTTGCCCAGCGCATAGGCCGCGATGGACACCGCCGCGCCCTCGGACGCGGCTGCAGCCCACCAGTGGCGGATCGCCTCGGCCAGCCGGGCCTGGGGTGCCCAGCGAAAGACCGGCAGGCCGAAGGTGCTTTCGGTGATGAAGGTGTGGCAGGCGACTGGCTCGAACGGTTCGGCAAGGCCATCGTCTTCGGTCTTGTAATCGCCCGAGACGACCCAGACCTCGCCGCCCACCTCGATGCGCAGCTGCGCGGCGCCGGGCAGATGGCCCGATGGATGCAGGCTGACCGTCGCGCCGCCGATCCGCAGGCGTTGACCGAAGGGCAGTTCCTGCACGGTTACCCTGCCCAGCCGCTGGCGCAGCATCGCCGCCGTGCCTGGGGTCGCCAGATAGGCCGCCGCGCCCGGGCGGGCGTGGTCGGAATGGGCATGGGTCACGATGGCCAGCGCCACCTTGCCCGACGGATCGACATGAAAGCCGCCCGCCGGGCAGCACAGCCCGTGCCGGTCACGGACAAGAAGGGGGTCGCGGATCATCCGGACACCATAAATCCGCCTGGACAAAAAGGGAACAGCCTGAGACCGGGCCGCGCGCGGCCGCGCCTGCCGCGACCGGGCCAGCGCGGCCGGCAAGGACGGCCGGGCAAACCCTGCGGTCAAGATGCCGGTTTTTCACGCGCCAGCGCAGGATCAATCAGAGATCTGCCCAGTCCACAGGCAGGTCCGCAGCGCAAAACCTGAATGATCCATCAATTTCGCCTAAAATTTGCGCACCCGCCTGCAAGTCAGCCACATGCTGCCCGCGGGGGCTTGTCCTTTCGCGGCGTGCAGTGATTGACTGGACCCAAGGCGTGCATCAGGGGGCATCGTGGCCGAGTTCTTCAACGAAATGTTCCAGAAAGGGCAGGTTCGCCCGCCCTATGCCCGGCTTCAGGACTGGGTGGCGGCCATGCCGGCCGAGCTGCGCCAGATGAAGCAGGCCGAGGCCGAGGAGCTGTTCCGCCGCATCGGCATCACCTTTGCCGTCTATGGCGAAGGGGGCGATCCGGACCGGCTGATCCCGTTCGACATGTTCCCGCGGGTTTTCACCAACCAAGAATGGACCCGGCTGGAACGCGGCATCAAGCAGCGGGCGCGCGCGCTGAACGCCTTTCTGGCCGATGTCTATGACCGGGGCGAGATCGTGCGCGCAGGGCGCATCCCCTCGCGGCTGGTCTATTGCAACGAGGCCTATGAAAAGGCCGTCGCAGGCATCAAGCCGCCCAAGGGCGTGTTCAGCCATATCGTCGGCATCGACCTTGTGCGCACCGGGCCGGACGAGTTCTATGTGCTCGAGGACAATTGCCGCACCCCGTCGGGCGTGTCCTACATGCTGGAAAACCGCGAGATCATGATGCGGATGTTCCCTGACATCTTCCGGGAAAATCGCATCCAGCCGGTCGATGGCTATCCCGAGGCGCTGCGGCGCACGCTGGCCTCGGTCGCGCCGATGAAATGCGACCGCGAGCCGAATGTGGTGATCCTGACGCCAGGGCATTTCAACAGCGCCTATTACGAACATTCCTTCCTGGCCGACCTCATGGGGGTCGAGCTGGTCGAGGGACAGGATCTGTTCGTCGAGGGCGAGTTCGTCTGGATGCGCACCACCGAAGGCCCGAAGCGGGTGGATGTGATCTACCGGCGCATCGACGACAGCTTCCTTGACCCGCTGTGCTTTCGCCCCGATTCCATGCTGGGCGTGCCGGGCTTGATGGATGTCTACCGATCGGGCGGGGTCAGCATCTGTTCGGCGCCGGGCGCGGGTGTGGCCGATGACAAGGCCGTCTATACCTATGTGCCCGAGATGGTCCGGTTCTATCTGGGCGAAGAGCCGATCTTGCAGAACGTCCCCACCTGGCAATGCCAGAAGGCGGACGATCTGAAATATGTGCTGGAAAACCTGGGCGAGCTGGTGGTGAAGGAAGTCCATGGCTCGGGCGGGTACGGGATGCTGGTGGGTCCGAAATCGACCACCGAGCAGATCGAGAGCTTCCGCCAGCGTATCGTCAGCGATCCGGACAACTATATCGCCCAGCCGACGCTGGCCCTGTCGACCGTGCCGACCTTTGTCGAGGAGGGCGTCGCGCCACGGCATGTGGATTTGCGGCCCTATTGCCTGGTGGGCGAGCGGATCGAGCTGGTGCCGGGCGGGCTGACGCGCGTCGCACTGCGCGAAGGCTCGCTGGTGGTGAACTCGTCGCAAGGCGGGGGGGTCAAGGATACATGGGTGCTGGCGGAATGATGCATGCGGCCTGCAAGCTGACGCGGTCGGCAGCGGGGGCTTCGCGCCCCCGCACCCCCGCGGGATATTTGTGGACAGATGAAAGGGCGGCCGGGCGCGGGGGGGTAGCATGCTGAGCCGGACGGCTGATAACCTCTACTGGCTGGCGCGCTATATGGAGCGGGCCGAGACAGCGGCGCGGGCGCTGGAGGTCGGCGCGCGGATCGCGCTGCTGCCCAATGCCGGGCAAGGCTATCGCAACGAATGGGACGCGCTGTTGCAGGCAGGTGGCAGCGCCGACGAATTCGCCCGCAAATACGGCGAGGCGGTGCAGCGCAACATTGAAAGCCATCTGTTCTTTGATCGCGACAATCCCGGATCGGTTGCCAGCTGCATCACCCGGGCGCGCGAGAACGGGCGGATCGTGCGGACCGCGCTGTCGGTCCAGGTGTGGGACGCGCTGAACACCGCCTTTCAGGAATTGCGCCAGCTGGAGCGCACCCCGCGCAGCGATCTGTCGTCGTTCACGCTGACCGAATGGACGCTGCGCCATGCCGCGCTTGTGCGCGGGGCCATCGATGCGACCTTGCTGCGCAATGATGGCCACGACTTCCTGAATCTTGGCTTTCTGCTCGAGCGGGCGGATAATACGGCCCGGCTGCTGGACGTGAAGTATTATGTCCTGCTGCCGCGGGCGGACTTTGTCGGATCGGGGCTGGACAATTACCAGTGGACGACGCTGCTGCGGGCAATGTCCTCGCATCGGGCGTTCCACTGGGCCTATGGCGGCGAGGTGACGGCGGCGAAGATCGCGCATTTCCTGATCCTCAACAGCCAGTGCCCGCGTTCGCTGATCACTTGCGCCGAAGGGGCGATGCTGCATCTTGACCGGCTGGCGCGGCGCTATCATCGTTCGGGTCCGGCGCAGGATCTGGCGCGCGGGATGCTGGGGGAGCTGGCCGAGATGAAGGTCGAGGACATCTTCGAGGAAGGGATGCACGAGTTCCTGACGCGGTTCATCGGTGAGGTGTCGGGGATCGGCCAGGCCGTGCATGACGCCTATCTGAGCGGGGATGTGCGATGAGGCTCTCGGTCGAGCATGTGACGCATTACCGCTATGACCAGCCGGTGCGGGCGGCCGTGCAAAGCCACCGGCTGCAGCCGTCCAGTTGCGATGGGCAGCGGGTCATCGCGTGGGAGGTCGACGTCTCGGGCGGGGTCCGGGGCGGGGGCTTCCGCGACGGGGCGGGCGACTGGGTGCAGGGCTGGACGGTGGCCGGTCCGGTTTCGGACATCACGGTGACGGTGCGCGGCGTGGTGGAAACCACGGATATGGCGGGCGTTCTGCGCGGGCACCGGGAAACGGTCCCCGCCATGGCCTATCTGCGCGAGACGGCCCCGACCTGGGCCGATTCCGGGCTCAAGGCGCTGGCCCGATCGGTGACGGCGCCTGACCGACTGTCGCTGGCGCATGGCCTGTCGGCCATCGTGGCCGAGGCGATCGCCTATCGTCCCGGCTCCACCGATCCGCATACCACCGCCGCCGAGGCACTGGCGCAAGGCGAAGGGGTTTGCCAGGACCATGCCCATGCGCTGATCGCCTGCGCACGGGTGCGCGAGATGCCGGGGCGCTATGTCTCGGGCTATCTGCTGGCCGATGCCGATGGCAAGACCCACGAGGCGGCCCATGCCTGGGCCGAACTGTGGGTCGAGGGGCTGGGCTGGGTCGGGTTCGATCCTGCCAACCGCTGCTGCCCGGATGAGCGCTACATCCGGCTGGGATCGGGGTTCGATGCCCGCGATGCCGCGCCGATCCGGGGCATCGCCCGTGGTCCTGGCGAGGAAACCATGGATGTGACGGTCGCGGTTCAGGCCGTGCAATCGTCGCAGCAGTCGCAGCAATAAGGATCGGCAGGCCTGCAACAGCGCTGGTATTTCCGGCGCGGTGCCGGGGCGCGCCTGCCGGGCCTGTTTCCGCGCCGCAGAAATGCGGTTAGATCCTGCATGGGAACAGAATCGGATTTGTGACGATGACCTACTGCGTCGGCCTGCTGCTGAACAAGGGAATGGTGCTGCTGTCGGATACCCGCACCAATGCCGGGCTCGACAACATCGCCACCTATCGCAAGATGTTCACCTTTGAGGTGCCGGGCGAGCGGGTGATCGTCATCATGACCGCCGGCAGCCTGTCGGTGACGCAGACCACCATTGCCCGGCTGCGCGACATGAACGATTCGCCCGATGCGGATTCGACCAATTGCATCCTCAAGGCCCCCACCATGCTGGCCGTGGCCGAGATCGTCGGCTCGACCCTTGCCAAGGTGCGCGGCGAGATTCAGGAAAAGCTGTCGGCCATGGGCCAGGGTGCCAGCGCCAGCATGATCGTCGCCGGCCAGCGCAAGGGCGGCGGGATGCGGATGTTCCTGATCTACCCCGAGGGGAATTTCATCGAGGCGACCGAGGACACCCCCTTCCTGCAGATCGGCGAGCACAAGTACGGCAAGCCGATCCTTGACCGCGTCGTCACGCCCGCAACCAGCCTGCTGGACGCGCAAAAAGCCGTGCTGCTGAGCATGGATTCGACGCTGCGGTCCAACCTGTCGGTCGGCATGCCGCTTGATCTGTGCGTGATCGAAAAGGACACGCTCGAGGTTGGCATGACGCGGCGGATCGAGGCCGGCGACAACGATTTCCGCGCCATGTCCGAGGCCTGGTCGAACGCGCTGCGCGACGGGTTCCAGAAAATCGAGATCTAGCTGCGCGATGTTCGGCTCTGGCATCCGGCGGATCAGCCAGGGAACGCATCGATCCGGCCCTGATGGCCGGATTTCGCGTTCGCCCTGCCCCATGGTCTTGCCGCGTTCATGACAAGGCTGCCTTCAGTTGATCGTGGCCGGGTCTGTGCCGGGCAAACATGGCGGGCGCATAGCCCTGATAAGCAATCGTCCTCGCGGCACCTGCGCGCCTGAATGGCCCCGAAGTCTTGTGGGCACCTTCGCACGTCATATTTTGCCGCCGTTCGCACGTGACGGGCGCCAAGGCGCTTGCCCCGATCAGCAAGCAACCGCTGACCGCCGCCCGACTGGATGGGATCATGGCATGGCGAAATCGTGCAGGATGCGCCCAGGCTTGCCATGGCGGCCCTTGCACCTCCGTTCCTCGGCGAGTGCGAAGACCCCGAGATCGCGCAGAAGACCCGACTGATATCCCTGCGCGGCGCGAGCGGCGAGTGCTGGCAAGACCAGGCAGTTCCCCGATCGCCCACCGTGCAAGAACGAGAAGAGCCCCCTTGCAGGGGCTTGCTCGTAAATCTCTGGATTATCAGGGATTTCTGGCTCCGGCGGTAGGGATCGAACCTACGACCAATTGATTAACATTAGAAGATTTTCGCGTTTCCGACATTATCGGAAAGTAACGATCTGCCAGAATGGCGGCGCATAACCCATTATTATATTGCACAAAATCGGTAAACATGCGTTTCTCATGGTAACGGAGGGTTCCGCCTACTCTGTTCCCCAGTTTGTTCCCCAGAAGGACCATTTGATTATGAAGCTCAGCGCCCAGCTGGTGGACAAACTCCAGCCAACCGATCGGCGACAGGAGATCCCTGACGACCTCTGCACCGGCCTTTATCTCGTGGTCCAGCCGACCGGGAAAAAGGGCTGGCAGGTCAGGTATCGTCACGGCGGCACCCATCGCCGGATGACCCTTGGCCCCTACCCTGTCCTGTCGCTGGCCGAGGCCCGCGCACGGGCACGCAACGCACTGGCGGCAGCGACCGAAGGACGCGACCCGGCGGCCGAAGTCAAGGCGGCCAAAGCCCCCAAGCCCGAGAGCGACCGCGACAAGGTGAAGGCCCTGATCGACCAGTTCGACCGGCGCCACCTGTCCACGATCAAAAGCGGCAAGACCGTGCGCCAGCAACTCTACCTGCACGTCATTCCCAAGTGGGGCGAGCGCGACATAAACACCATCACCCGGCGCGACGTGGTGGACCTGCTGGATGGTCTGGTGGATGCCGGCACGCCCACGGCCGCAAACCGGATGCGCGCCTATCTGTCCAAGTTCTTCGGCTGGTGCGCGGATCGCGACGTGATCGAGGTTCCGCCCACGCTCAAGGTCAAGGCCCCCGTCAAGGAACGCAGCCGCGAGCGGGTGCTGTCGGATGACGAAATCCGCTGGTTCTGGGCCGCCTGCGAGGCAACGGGCTACCCCTGGGGACCACTGGGCAAGGCCCTGCTGCTGACCGGCCAGCGCCTGGGCGAGGTCACCGCAATGTCAGATGCCGAGATACATGGGGACACATGGCACCTGGCCTCGACCCGCACCAAGAACGGCCGGGCGCATGACGTGCCGCTGTCCCCTGCCCTGCGCGCGGTGCTGGACGGCATCACCCGCGTGGCCGATGACAAGGGCAAGGTGCATTTCATCTTCACGACCACGGGCACCACACCCGTTTCAGGCTTCCGCAAGGCGATGCGGCACCTGGCCGATGCGATGGCAGCCGCAGCCGAGAAGGAACGTGGCGAGCCGGTGGCGATCCCGCATTGGACGTTCCACGATCTGCGGCGCACCATGGCCACCCGGATGGCGCGGCTGGGCATCCCCGTGCGCGTCACCGAAGCCGTCCTGAACCACGTCAGCGGCACCGGGGGCGGCATTGTCGCGGTCTACCAGCGGCACGACTATGCCGACGAAAAGCGCCACGCGCTGGACGCCTGGGCGCGGCTGCTGGCCGAGCTGGTCGAGGGCACGGCGGGGAACGTGATCAGGCTGCGGATGATGCCGAGCTAGCTGCCGCTTCGGCCTTAATTGCTTCGTAAGTGCTGATGACACTTGCGCGGTCAAGGACCATGAACGGCGTGCTGCTGTCCGATATACTGACGAAGGCCCACCTCTTGAAGAATCGCTCTGCATCCGCGTTCGCAGCATTCAGGGACAGGGCGAAGATCCTGCCGAACTTGTTCATGGTTTCGGCCGCGATAGCGAACACATCCACCATCAGTGTGGTGGAATGCTTCTTCTTCTGGTGGTTCGAATGAACCGCAAGGTGATCGAGATACAGAAATGTCTGATCACCAGCGTAAACCGACTCTGTGTCAATCATCTCGCCGGCCGCAGGAACCTTCACTGACATGCTGTGAAAGCCCAGAACGTCGTCACCATCATAGAGCACCCGAACGCGGCACTCTGGCAGGGCCTTGTGATGGACCTTGTATGCCTTCTTCCCGAACTTCTCGATGTCCCGATAGCCACAACGAAAACTGGCCAGACAGTAGGGGCCCCGCACCTCTTCAATGATCTGTGACATGCGGGGCAGACGTGCCTTAGCGGGCGCGGTGGACGGTGTTAAAGGACTTCGCCGCGCTCTTCAGGAGGGCCGCGTTTGGCGTCAGCGAGCCGCCGCGAGCCTTCTTCGCATCGCGAATCGCCGTCTTGAGAAACTTGTCCGTAATGATCTTCGTGAACATGCGCCGCCCGAGGACGGGCGCGATCAGCACATCATCCACCCAAGCCTTCAGCTTGATTCCATGCGGTTTTTTCACGGCGGCCATGTCAGCCTCTCACAACTCTTCGAACTGGACGGGAACTTGACGTCAAGAAATCTTTCTTCCCCACTATCGCCGACATAGTGTCCGGATCAAGTGAAATGAACCTCATTGCTCAACATCGTTACTCTTGACAGTCTGACAAAGCGTAAACTGTGCGGGCGCGATTCGGTTCCTCTGGGGCTGGGTGCGCACGGGCGGGACTACGGTTACCATAGCGCTGCCCGGCAGGAAACCGGGGGCTGCCCGTGGCGACCAAGTGTGCAGGCGAGCGACCGAGCTTCCGCAATAACCGGGTATTGCGCTGTCATGCTGTCAGCCCGAGCGAACGCGAGGTCGGGCTTCTGGTGACGCGGCTGTATGACAGGCAGCTGTTCACCGTCGAGGCGCTGGCGGACTACCTGCGCAACAGGTGCCGCTGGGCCGAGTGAGTGATCGGGGTAGATCAGCCCCCCCCCTGTGGACCACCCCTTGCGGTCTAAGTTCCCGGGTGAAGGGGCTGCGGATTGTCCGGACTAAGATCCGCCGCATCAACCGCGATCACACGCGATAGCATCCCGTTTGTCTAATCTCTACGGGTTGCCATTTCTCGAAAATATTTCTCAATCATTTCAACGGCGTCCAAACCTGTCAGGAGATCCTGCTGCTGGTTGAGCTGATCCATTTCCCGCGAAATCCGAAGATACTCGTCTGCGACTTCATGCCACTCTGGCGTGCCCTTTGTGGCGTTCGACAACTCCCAAAGCTCGTCCAGCTTCGACCTCTTGGCTTGGATCTGATCCTCTAGATCGAGCCACTTTTGAGCCTCCGGCGAGGCTGGCGCAGGATATTTTTCCTCTAGCGTTGCCACGATCTCGGCGTTCATGCTGCGGTTGTTTGCCTCTGCGGCAGCCTTGATCCTGTCCCGCATCCCGGCTGGCGGGCGAATAACTATTTGCCCAGCCTCTTCGCGCTTGCTCTTGGTCATTAGAATCCCCCGGGCCACATAGTCACACTTTGTGCCTATATCACCGCTTGACGCAATGCGCACAGAATGTGACTATGCTCACACAATGTGACCATGTTGGGGCATTGTTCAGCCCAAGAGGTGACTATGAAAATAGTTCAAGTCGGGGTTCGGTTTCCGGCCGATGTGAAGGCGTGGCTCGAAGATCAGGCACGCATCAACAGGTCGAGTCAGAACTCGGAAGTGATCCGTTCGATTCGGGAACGGATGAAGGCAGCGGGGGAAGATCTTGGCGGACACGCCCCCGCCGCCGGGACGGATCGCAAAACGAACCATCGGGGGGCACATGACCACGCTGGCGAATGACGCGCAAGCCCCCCTGCCCCGCATGTTGCCCTCGGGCGCGGTGCGCACGATCTGCGGGGGTGTCTCCAAGGTGACCCTGCACCGCTGGATGAACCGCCCCGAGCTGGGCTTTCCCAAGCCCATCACCATCGGCCAGCGCAACTACTGGCGCGAGGCCGACGTGATGGCCTGGCTGAACGCGCGCGAGGTGACTGCATGAGCGAACTGCATGATCACATCCGGCAACAGGCCGATGCCGCCGAGCTGCTGGCCCGCATCATCGACACGCTGAACATCGCGATCGACTTGCCCGATCGCAGGGACTTCATGTTGCGACTGATCGAGGAAGCGCAGGAAATCGGCCATTCGCTGGCTGATAACCTTGGCTGGGACATGCTTCCGAAAGGTGGTGCGGAATGACGATGGATCATCTGCCCACTGCCCTGCGCATCGACTGCGTCGGCAGCGCCGCGCAGGACGCAAGCAATATCGCCGATCTGGTCGATACCCTGTTCGCGGGTCAGGACTGGCCCGCTGACAGCATCGTTCCCGGTTCGCTTTGTGCAATCTCGGACATGCTGCGGATCCTCGCATGGAACCTTGGCAGGCTGAATGAAGCCCAGCTGCGGCAGCGGTCGGCGCAGGTTCCCGTAGTGGCCCACTCGGATGACCCCAGCGCCACCCGCCCCCGCGCCGGCTTTGCGCAGAATGCCGACTGGCTGCCCCCGGTCTCTGACACATGGGTGATGCCATGAGCGCCGCCAAGCTGTTGTTGACGCTGGATGGCCGGCACTCCGAAGCCTATCTGGCCTATAGCATCGGGATGCTGGTTAAAACCGCGCGTCATGCCCTGGCATCCGTGGAGTGCATTGACCTCGACGAAATCGAAGCCCGAGACCACAGCGTTGCCGAAACCCTGGCGATTGCCGAGGCCCTGGTCTGTGTCCTGCACGAGGCGGTGGCTGGGCTGGGTGCCGACGGTCAGTAATGCGAGGCTTCGGCGTGGATCGTGGCTTCGTGGGTGGCGAAATACCGCTTCATATCTGGAGCGATGACAAGGCGCGTTTCCGGTGGCTGGAGGCCATCCGGGGGCGTGGCGCGCTGTCACCGATGGCGCGCCTGTTGGCGCATGAACTGGTCCTGCGACGTGCGAACTACAAGACCGGACAATGCAACCCGAGCCCCACAAAACTGGCAGAAGACCTCGGCTGTTCGGTCGATACGATCAAGCGGTCGATGGCCGATCTGGTCGAATCCGGGTGCATCCGGCGCCTGTCAAAGGGGCCGGGATCCGGGCGGACTGCCAGCATTGTGTTCCTCTTCCAAGCAGAAATCGTGCCGTTTCCGTCCCAGAAAAAGGGGGCAAAAATGCCCCGTTTAGAGCAAGAAAAGGGGGCAGAAATGCCCCCAATCGACGAGAAAAAAAGGGGGCAAATCTGCGTAAAAAAAGGGGGCAAAAATGCCCCCCAGAACCATAGAAGAGAACCATACACACGCGCGCACGCGCGAGGCGGCGACATTCAGACCGAGGCGCAGGCCATCGCTGACCGCCTGTCGGCTGGAGAGAACATCCCGGCGTTCAAGGTCACCAAGACCCTTGCCCGGGAAATCGTCAGACTCGGCCGCTTCACCGAAGACGAGCTTTGGCGGAAGTGGCAGATCGAATGCTGAGAAAGGAACGGCATATGCCGAACGTCTACACGAAGATCCCGGCCGATCCCGATCGGCTGATCGGGCTGCCCCAGATCGCTGCCATCTGCGGGCTGAGCGCACCGACGCTTCGGCGCATGGCGCAGGAGGGGACCAACGCAATTCCCGTGCGCCGTGTCGGCGGGCGCTGGTGGGCATCGCGCAAGGCACTGGCCGCATGGGTCGAGGCCCAGACCGGCCGGCAACCCCAATAGCCATGTCCGAATTCCGGACACGGACACCAAACCAAATTTCAAGGGAAAGCCGATGAAACAGGAAGACAGGGCTGAGCTGCTGCGGCGCCTCGATGCCGAGGCGAAGGTTGCCGGGGACGCGGTGGCCGAGGTGATCGGGCAGTTGACTGTGCAGGGGCTGGACCCCTTCGCCATCCTGGCCGGTGCCCATGCGCAGATCGTGGTTGGCATGGCCATGGTCTGGGGTGATGAGCTGGCGGCGCAGCGCCTCGAAAGCGCAGCTGGTCGGCTGCGCAATCCGCCAACGGTCGAGGATGTGGCGCTGGCGATGGTGGCGCCAGCCGGAACGGCCTGACCCGGGGGGTGGTTCTGGACTTTGCGCCCTGGCTGGGGACCGGCGCGGGGAACCAAGCGCGATAGAGGGCCGAAATAGGCTTTTTATCAATGAGTTATGAAGATTGACGGGCAAGGAGACGGGGAAGTGGGCTTCGAAATGGGAAAATTCCAGAAGGCGGATGCGGACAATCCGCCCCTCGATCGCAGGCGCGCGGATGAAGTGCTGGAGCCGAACCGGCCGATCTGGGGGCTGGAGGAAATCGGCAAGGTGCTGGGGCTGTCGGTGAACAAGTGCCGCGAACTGGCCAAGGATCCCCGGGTGCCGATCTACAAGCCCGAGGGCAGCGGCCGCCACTTCGCCTACAAGTCCGAGCTGGTGGCGTGGTTGCGCGCCGCGAAAATCTGACGGGCAGCACGACTTTGGAGGACTTTGTAGGTTTCTGGAGGGTGACGACCACGGCGGGCAGCGCGCATAAACTGGTCTATGCGTATCTGGCCCTTTTCCCGCAAGGCTTCCGAGCCTGAAACCAAGTCCCTGACCACGGCAGGATCGTGGGAAGAGCTGTTCGGCGTGGCTGCCCCGACCGCTTCCGGCATCGCGGTCAGCGCAGGCGAGGCGCTGCGGGTGCCGGTGGTGGCAAACGCGATACAGCTGATCAGCGAGGCGGTGGCCTCGCTTGACGTGATGGTGAAGCGGATCGAGGGCGGCGCGGAAATCGACGTGCCCGGCCATCCGGTTCTCGCCCTTCTGCGCGATGAGGCGAACGAGTGGACCAGCGGGTTCGAGTTGATCCGCCAGATCGTCGCGGATGCCCTCATGTCCGACCTGGGCGGCATGGTCTGGGTCAACCGGGTGGGCGACGAGCCGCGCGAGCTGCTGCGCTACCGCGCCAACCTGATCTTCGATCTGGACACCGACAACGGCGAACGGCGCTACCGGCTGGGCGGCCGGGTGATCCCGGCGCGCGACGTGATCCACCTGCTGCCGCCGCTGGGCCGTGCCCCGCTGTCGCTGGCGCGCGAGGCCATCGGAATCGCGGTGGCACTGGACCGCCACGCGGGGCGGCTGTTCACCCGTGGCGCCCGCCCGAGCGGCGCGCTGATGATGCCGGCGGGGGTGAAGGAAGAAGCCATCAAGGCCGCCCGCGCGGCCTGGCGCGCCGCCCATGAAGGCGAGGATCAGGGCCGCACGGCGATGCTCTACGATGGCATGACGTTCCAGCCTTTTACCTTCGCTTCCACCGATGCGCAGTTCCTCGAGAACCGCCGGTTCCAGATCGAGGAAATCGCGCGGGCGTTCAACATTCCGGCGCCGATGGTGGGCGATCTGAGCCGGGCCACCTGGTCGAACAGCGAACAGAAGGGCCGCGAGTTCCTGAGCTACACGCTGGAGCCGTGGCTGCGCGGGCTTGAAGGCGCGCTGCGCCGGGCGTTGTTCTCGGATGCCGAGCGGGCAACCCATGTGATCCGGTTCGATCGTGACGACCTGACCCGCGCCGATCTGGCGACCCGCGCCACCACGATCAACAGCCTGATCGCCAGCCGCACGATCAACCCGAACGAGGGCCGCGACTGGCTGGGCCTGCCCCCGCGCGAGGGCGGCGACGAGTTCCTGAACCCCAACATTTCCCAGACCCCGGCGACCCCACCCGCCAAAGAGGACCCGACCGATGGAACTGCATGAGATCGAGGCCGAGGCGCAGGACCACGACCGGGGCCGCGACTTCGACCTTCTGGATCCGGTGACGGGCAAGGGCGTGGGGATCACCCTGCGCATTGCAGGCCCGGACAGCGCCACGCAAGCGCGCGCCCGTCTGAGGATGATGGACGAGCTGGCCGAGGCCGCCGACGATGCCGGAATGGTCAACGCAGCCGCCCGCGAGAAGGCGCGGCTGAACAGCCTGGCCGCCTGCGTTCTGGGCTGGAACGTGCGCGAGGCGGGCGAGCCGGTGCCCTTCACCCATGGCAACGTGCTGCGGCTTCTGCGCGCGGCCCCGTGGGTGCAGGCGCAGGTTGACAGCTTCGCGGCCGACCGTGCCGCCTTCCAGGGGCTGCGCTGATGGACCGGCTGGAAATCAAGGCGCAGTTCGCCGTTACCGAGGATGGCACGATCGAGGGGCTGGCCTCGGTGTTCGGCACCCCCGATCGGGGCGGCGACGTGGTTCATCGCGGGGCCTTTGCGGGCGCTTCTTTCCCCATCCCCATGCTGGCCAGCCACGACCAGAAGGACGTTATCGGCGTCTGGAATTCGGGCGAAGAGACCCCGGAAGGCCTGCGCGTCAAGGGTCAGATCACGGTCAGCGTCCAGCGCGGGCGCGAGATCCTCGACCTGATCCGGGCCAAGGCCATGGGCGGGCTTTCCATTGGCTACATGGCCACCAGCAAGACCCCGCGCCGTGGCGGCGGGCGAGACCTGCACAAGATCGACCTGTTCGAAATCTCCGTTGTCGCCATACCGATGCACCCCGGCGCGCGCATCACGTCAGCAAAGGAACACCCCATGACGGAAAAGACCGAGACCCCGGACATTGCGGCGCTGGAAGCCAAGATGGCCGACCTGGAGAAGAAGGCCGACACCACGGCGCTGGTGGCCCGCCTCGACAAGCTGGAGGCCAAGGCGAACCGGCCGCAGGGCGGCGCGGATGATCCGAAGGAGCCGACCGCCGAACGCAAGGCCTTTGCCGCCTATCTGCGCCTTGGCGATGCCATCACGGCCGAGGAACAGAAGGCGCTGAACCAGTCCAGCGATCCGCAGGGCGGCTATCTGGCGCCGGCCGAGCTGTCTTCGGAAGTGATCCGCGATCTGGTCGAGTTCTCGCCCATCCGGGCGGTGGCCGATGTGCGCGGCACCACGGCACCCTCGACCATCTACCCCACGCGCGGCGACAGCACCAACGCCCGCTGGGTGGGCGAGACCCAGGCCCGCACGGCCTCGACAATCACCTTCGGGCAGAAGGAAATCGCGGTGAAGGAACTGGCCACTTATGTGGACATTTCCAACCGGCTGCTGGCCGATGCGCCGCAGGCCGAAACCGAGGTGCGCAGCGCGCTGGCCGAAGACTTCGGCAAGAAGGAAGCCACGGCCTTTGTCTCGGGCGAAGGCGTGCTGGAGCCTGAGGGCTTCATGGTCAATGCCGACATTGCCTATACGGCGAACGGCCATGCGGCGAACCTGTCGGCCGATGCGCTGATCAACCTCATGTATGCGATGCCCGCGACCTATCGCAATGCGGGCGCCTGGGCGATGAACGGCACCACGCTGGCCACGGTCCGCAAGCTGAAGGATGGCGACGGCCGTTTCCTGTGGCAGCCGTCCTATCAGGCCGGGCAGCCCGAAATGATCCTCGGCCGCCCGGTGGTCGAGATGGTGGACATGCCCGATATTGCCGCCGACGCCTTCCCCATCGTCTATGCCGACTTCAAGGCCTACCGCATCCTCGACCGGGTGGGCCTCGACGTGCTGGTCGACCCCTACACCCAGCGCACCAATGGGATGACCCGGATCCACGCCACCCGCCGGGTGGGCGGGGGCGTCCTGCAGGCCGCCCGGTTCCGCAAGCTGAAAATGGCCACCTCGTAAGGAGCAACCGCCATGCGTGATCTGTATTCCAACATCGCGGCCACCCTGGCGCTGGCCCCTGCCGTGCAGGCGGCGGCCGCCACGGGTGCCACCATCGACCTGCAAGCCGCCCGTTCGGTGGCCTTCGTGGTCAACACCGGGGCCATCGAGGGCGATGGTGACTTCGGGGTGACCATTCAGGAAAGCGACACCACGACCAGCGGCGACTTTGCCGATGCGGCGGCTGCGGTGATCGACACCGACGCCCCGGACACGCTGGAGGCCTCGGCGAGCTATCGCCTCGGCTATCGCGGGTTCAAGCGCTATGTGCGCCTGTCGCTGACCAAGGCCGGCGGCACCAGCATCGCGGCCGGCGCCGTGGCTGTGACCGAACCCCTGACCCGCCCGGTGGCCTGATGCCCACGGCCGCGCCCAAGGTCTGCGCCTGCGGCAAGGTGGTGCCCCCTGGCGGGCGCTGCCCCTGCCGGGCCAAGGCCGATGCAGAGCGCAAGGCGCGGTTCGACAAGACCCGCCCCAGCGCCACCGCGCGGGGGCTGGGCGCTGACTGGCGCAAGCTGCGCGCGGCGCATCTGGCAGCGCATCCCCGCTGCTGCCGCTGCGGGGCGCCTGCTGCCGAGGTGGATCACGTCGTGCCCCGCCGGGAAGCCCCCGATCGGCGGCTTGACCCGACCAATCTGCAATCCCTCTGCACCCCCTGTCATTCCGGCGCCAAGCAACGCGAAGAGCGCCGCCAGTTCGGGAGAACACCCCAATGACCATTTACGCGACGAACGGCGCCAAGCTCTATATCGGCGGGGCGCTGGCGGCCAAATCCACCGACTTCGTGCTGACGGACTTTGCCAGTCAGACCTGGGTGGAAGTCGGCGAGACCGAGGGCCTTGGATCGGTCGGCGATGCCTCGGCGGAAATCACCTTCGACGGAATCGCGGCGAACCGCACCCGGCGCCTGAAAGGCACCCGAAACGCCGGCACCATGGAGGTTGTCTGCGGCATCGACTATGACGATAATGGGCAGATTGCCTTGCTGGCAGCCGAAAAGACCATCCACGATTACGCCTTCAAGCTGGTGCTGAACGATGCCCCGCCGGCCGGCACCCCGTCCGAGCGCTACTTCGTCGCCAAGGTCGGCAGCGCGGTGGAAGCCTTCGACACGGCGAACAACGTGATGAAGCTCAACGCCTCGCTCTGGGTGAACAGCAACGTGGTCAAGGTCAACGCGGCGGCCTGATCCATGCTTTACCCCGTCGCCGGCAGCCGCATCTTCATGGCCGATTTGCCCGGGTTCGAACCGAGCGCGGTGCCGTCTGGCGCCTGGGTGGAAATCGGCCAGGCCGAGGCTTTCGGCACGCTGGGCGGCACATGGCGCATGACCGACCTGGAACCCGCGCTGAACTTCCCTGACGGCCTTCCCGCTATGTCGCATCTGAAAACCTACATGGAGCGGCCGGTGATGCAGATCGTTCTGGGCAATGACCCGACCGATGCCGGGCAGGCGCTGCTGTGGAATGCGTGGCGTGCGTTGGAAGCGTTCCCGTTCCGCATCGTCTTTCCCGACGGGGCGACCCGGCGCAGCTGGTCGGCGCTGGTGATCGACCTGCAAGAGGTGTTCGACACGGCGAACAGCGTGATCAAGGTGCAGGCCAGCCTGCGCCCGGTCTCGGAAATCCTGCGCAGCGAGGCGCCCTGACATGGCCTATGTCACGACCGACCAGATCCGCGATCACCTGTCCCTGACCGATGACATGGCCACGGCCAATGCCGCGCTGCTGGCGCGCAAGCTGGCGGCGGCGCAAGGCCATGTGGAACGGATGCTGGGCTATACGCTGGCGGCCCGCTTCATCGACCCCCAGGCCGAGCCGGTGCCGGATGATGCGCGCGAGGCGTTCCCCGCACCCTTGGGCGAGGCGATCCTTCAGCTGGTCGCCTGGTGGTTCGAGAACCGCGAGACGGCCGGGCCTGGCGCGCGCGAGCTGCCCTTTGGCGTGCGCGAGCTGATCACCGAATACCGGGACTGGAGCTTCTGATGGCGAACGATGGCGGCCTTGCCAGTTTCCAGCGGCGCATGAGGGCGATTCCGCAGGCGGCGCGCGAAGCCGTGCAGCCGACACTGGTGCGCGAGGCGGAAAAGATCGCGGCCACCATGCGCCACCTTGCCCCCGACGATCCCGCGACCCCCGCCCCCGATCTGAAATCCAGCATTGCAGTCACCGGGCCGGGCCAATCTACGCCACCCTATTCCCAGCCGGGCGGCGCGATGGTGGTGCCCGAAAACGCGGTGGCCATCACCGCAGGCAACACCGATGTGCGCTATCCTCATCTGCAAGAACACGGCACCAGCAAGCACGCGGCGCAGCCGTTCTTCTGGCCGGCCTTCCGGCTGCATCGCAAGAAGGCCCTTGCTGCGATCAAGCGCGGCATCGGCAAGGCCGTGAGGGAGGCAAGATGAGCGCGGAACTGGCGGTGCAGGTGGCGCTGCGGGCGCGGCTGATCGGAACCCCGGCCGTGGTCGCACTGGTGCCGGCGGCGGCGATCCTCGACACCGGGCAGCGGCCGGCGCTGTTCCCGGCCATCATCCTGGGCGAAAGTCAGGCGGTGGACGAAGGCGACAGCATCGCCCGTGATCGGCTGCGGGTTTACCATACCGCCCATGTCTGGACCCGCGAAACCTCGCTGCAAGGCGTCAAGCGCATCTGCGGCGCAATCCGCGCGGCGGTTGCTGTGGGGCGCCTCGACCTTGGCCCGGGGTTCCATTGCGCCGATCTGCGCGTGTCTTCCATGCGGCAGATGCGCGACCCGGACGGCGAAACCTCGCATGGCGTGGTGACGATCGAGGCGCTGGTGAAGGAGCTGGCGCCATGACCGCCGGGCAGCGCAAGCACCTGATCACCGTGCAGGAAGGCCCCCGCCAGCCTGGACGCGGCGGGCACCCCCTCGATGACCTGGACCGACAAGGCGCGCCTCACGGCCGAGATCGTGCGGCAGGGCACGACCGAGTTCATCCGCGACTTCGGCGCGAGCGATGAAACCGTGATCGTGTTCCGCACCCTCTGGCCGGGCGAGATCACCACGGCCGATCGGGTGCGCCATGCGGGGCGCAGCTTCAACATCCGCGAGGTGGTGCCGCTGGGGCGCGGCTTTGCGCTGGAGCTGCGCTGCATCGCCTTCAACGGGGTAGACTGACATGCGCGGCGCCAAACCGGAAATCCGCCCCGACCTGGACGCGATCCTTGACCTGACGGCGCCCGGCTGGCTGTCGGCGGATGCGCGCGAAGAATGGGACCGGGTGGTTCCGGTGCTGTCCGCGCGCCGCATCCTGACCCTGGCCGACCTTGGGCAGGTGGAAAACTACTGCATGGCCATGGGGCTGGCCCGCGAGATGGAGCGCGAGATCCAGCGCCTGGGCGCGGTGCAGAAGGTCTACAAGATCGACAAGGACGGCGAAGCCCTGCTGGTCGGCATGAAGCGCAATCCGGCCATCGGCATTCAGTCCGACGCCATGACGCGGGCGCGGCTGCTGGCGGCGGAACTTGGCTGCACCCCTGTTTCCCGGTCTCGGCCAACGGTCGAAGATACCGAAGGCCAGCGCGATCTGTGGTCCATCATTCCCGGGGGTGGCTGATGCTGCGCCCGGCCTGGATTGATGATGGCAGCGAAATCCCCGATCCTCTGGGGCATGGCGAGGCGGCGGTGCAATGGCTGCGGATGCTGCGTCACCCAAAGAGCCGCCTGCCTGGGCGGGCGCTGTGCCTCGACCCATGGCAGGAACGCATCATCCGCCGCATCTATGGCCCGCGCCACCCGGACGGCAGCCGCATCGTGCGCCGCGTGGTGCTGCTGTTGCCGCGCGGCAACCGCAAGACGGCGCTTTGCGCGCTGATCACCCTGCTTCATCTGATGGGCCCGGAACGCGGCTTCGGCAATCGGGTGTTCTCGGCCGCTGCCAGCCGGGAACAGGCGCGCGAGCTATACCGGGAAGCGGCGCTGATCGTGACCGGCGATCCGCAGCTTGGCCGCTATCTGTCCATCAAGGACTACACCTCGGAAATCCTCTGCGGCCGCATCGGATCGTCCTATCGGGCGCTGTCTTCCGAGGGCCTGTCGCACCATGGTCTGACCCCCAACGTGGTGATCGCCGATGAACTGCACGTCTGGCAGGGTCGGCCGGGGCTGAACCTTTGGGAGGCCCTGACCTCGGCGCTGGTGAAGGTCTCGGAAACCCTTCTGAACCGCCCCGGGTTTACCGGAGGGTGGTTTGTTCAATGACTAGGCGACCATATCGAGTGTGTTCAGGTTTGCATAGAACGCCTCCTCTGCTTCTGCGGGCGGGATGTATCCGATGGGTCCGAGCAGGCGACGGTTGTTATACCAATCGACCCACTTCAGGGTTTCCCATTCGACTTCGCGCATCGATTTCCAAGGGCCGATCTGGTTGATGACTTCGGTCTTGAACAGGCCAATCACGCATTCGGCCAGCGCATTGTCGTAGGCGTCACCGACGGTGCCTGCTGAAAGGTCGATTTCGGCTTCGGCCAGCCGTTCAGTGTATTTGATCGACA
>NZ_AUCM01000013.1 GCF_000429765.1 Gemmobacter nectariphilus DSM 15620
GAGCGACTGGCCGAAGCGGGCATCGAGCCCTCTGTCGGCAGCGTCGGCGACAGTTATGACAATGCGCTTGCTGAGACGATCAACGGCCTCTTCAAAGCCGAAGTCATTCACCGCCGTGGCCCGTGGCGCAGCTTCGAAGCCGTCGAATATGCAACCCTCGAATGGGTGGACTGGTTCAACAACCGCCGCCTGCTCGAGCCGATCGGGAACATCCCGCCCGCAGAAGCCGAGGCAAACTTCTACGCAACTCTGGAAACAGAACCCATGGCCGCGTAACTAACCGAAATCAGCCTCCGGAGAACCCGGTGCGGTTCAGGCTTCCCCTCTGCACGCGCCCGGGTCCGGGCGTCTAGCACGAGTGCAGTGAGTTCGGCACCGGTCCGCCCCATCAACTGATCCGCGAGGCGATCTAGATGATCCGCTGTCACCGTGCCCGCGAGGGCTGACGAGAGGAACGTCCGCACGCCGCCTCGGTCCGGAGGATTGACCCGGATATGCTTATCGAAGCGCCCGGCCCGGATAACAGCAGGGTCGATCCGGCTGATATCGTTTGTAGCGGCGACAAGGATGACACCTTCAGTGGCAGATAGCCGCTCCAAGGTCGTCAGAAATCCGTTCACGACCCCCACCATGTACCCGGTGGCCGACTGACCACGATGATGAAAAGAGTCGATCTCATCCACGAACCACTCCGCCGGCGCGCCAGCTTGCGCGCGATCCGCGGACGCATTTAGCTCGCGCAAAAAATCACCTTGAACCATGACTTCTTCTGACGACTGCGGAGCCCCGCAGCTTCCCTTCCCTTCCGCTCCCGCCACGGCACCGCGTTGGCGATCCCCACCGACGATCCGAGGATTCGTATCCACGGGGAGCGTCAGTCCGAAAACAATATCCAGACCCGCTACCCGGTGCGTTACGGAGCTCTGCCGCGGGTCGCGCGCGTATCAACCGTCGATCATCCGCCGGCAGCGGATCCGAGCGATCCTTTCGAGGTCTCCCGGTCCCACCTGATGAAGATGGAGCTGGGGAAATCCAGCAGCTCCTGTAAGGTGTCGCTGGTGACCCGGTTGCTCGGACCTTGGAGCTGGATCATTTCGCCGGCGCATACTTCAACCGGACGAACAACGATGATGACATGAACCCGTTCATGACCCCGCACTGGCGGGGCATCGATACGACGAAGGTGATGGACCGGGTAAACTCTGAGAAACCGGACCCCCGGAAGAAGGAGCGCAGGAAGAAATAAACCAGGATCCCCTTCCGAGCTCCTCGGCCGCCCGTGAGGGCGGCTTTTTTCATGCCTCGGACCTGGCGTCGGGAGGCCCGGGGTTGGGTTTTACGCGCCGCAAGTCGGTTTTTGAGCGCCCGAGGTTGGAATATCAAACGCCGGAACCATGCATAACTCTCTGATTCTAAATGAGTCCCTATTGCCTCAAGTCGGTGTTTGCGCGCCTGACGACATTTACATGCTGCTCGCCCGGGCCCACGATTCTCGCTGAGAACAGGCCGCGCTTGTCATGCAGATACGTCGGCGACCGAGGCATGATCCCAGATCCGTTCCAGGGTCGGATTTGGGGTCAGTTGATGGGGTAACCCCCCTGTCAGATCAAAGGGATTCTTGGCTATGAGTGGGTTGCCTGGTAGGCCCGGAGGGACTCGAACCCCCAACCAAGGCGTTATGAGCGCCCTGCTCTGACCATTGAGCTACAGGCCCGGCCCGGGCATGGGTGGCAGATCGCGCGGCGGTGGTCAAGACGGATTGCCGACGCGGTGACGGGCATGGTGCGGCGGGGCGTTGACCTTTTGCGCGGCAGGGTGTCTCGTGCGGCCCGGATGTCCATCACGGGAGACGTCATGTCGCAAGATCTTCAAGGTAATCCTCTGATGGGCGCGGATGCGCAGTCGGCGGCGGCGTTCGATGAGGCGCTCAGGGCCTATGCGACCTATCATGGCGATCCGGTCGGGGCGCTGGACCGCGCGATTGCGGCAACGCCAGATTGTGCCATGCTGTGGCTGGCCAAGGCTTGGCTGTTTGCGCTGGCGACCGAACCCGGGGCGACGGCCATGGCGCGCGCGTTTGTCGCGACGGCGCAATCCTTGCCAGGTGGTGCGCGCGAGGCGGCCCATGGCGAGGCGTTGGCCCGGCTGCTGGCGGGCAACTGGACCGAGGCGGGCCTTGTCCTGGAACGCTGGCAGGCAGCGGCGCCGCATGACCTGCTGGCGCTGCAATCGGGTCATCTGATCGACTTCTTCGCCGCCAATACGCGGTCGTTGCGCGACCGGGTGGCGCGGGTGTTGCCGCTGTGGCGCGATGTTCCGGGGGAAAGCTGGGTGATGGGCATGGCCGCCTTCGGGTTCGAGGAAGCTGCCGATTATGCCCGCGCCGAGGAGCTGGGCCGTGAAGCGGTCGAGCGCGATCCGCGCGATTCCTGGGCCCATCATGCGGTGGCGCATGTGATGGAGATGATGGGCCGCCCCCAGGATGGCCTTGGCTGGATGGCAGCGCGCGAGCCGTGGTGGGCCTCGGACGATGACAATCTGCAGGTGCACAACTGGTGGCACCGGGCGCTGTGTCATGTGGAAACCGACGATCTGGCCGGGGCGCTGCGGCTCTATGATGGGCCGGTGCGGCGCGGGGGGCTGGGGATGGCGCTGCCGCTGGCCGACGGGGCGGCGCTGCTGTGGCGGCTGGAGATGCAGGGCGCCGATATCGGGAACCGCTGGGACGAGCTGTCCGAGAAATGGCAGGCGCATGAGGCGCCGGGGCAGTATGCCTTCAACGACATGCACGCGGCGATGGCCCATGTGGGCGCTGGTCGGTTTGACCGGGCGCAGCGTCTGCTGGCCGGGGCTTCGGGGGAGAGCGAGGCCGCGGGCTGGATGCGCCGCTATGGGCTGCCGCTGATCGAGGGGGTGATTGCCTTTCGCCGGGGAGCCTATGACACGGCGGCGGACCGGCTGATGCAGGCACGCCATATCGCGGGCGGCTTTGGCGGCAGCCATGCGCAGCGCGATGTGATCGACTGGACGCTGACCGAGGCCGCCATCCGGGGCCGGATGCCCGGCCTGGCCGAGGCTTTGGCGCGCGAGCGACTGGCGACGCGGCCACATTCGCCGGTCAACCGTGCCTTCCTGCGCCGGGCGGTGGCGTTGCGCGCGGCCTGAGGGGGGCCTCCGTGCCGGATGGCCGCGCGGGGCGGCGCCGTTGCATGGGTATTTGTAGAAAGGTGAAAAGGCGCACGGTGTCGCGGGGCGGGCGGGCCTTTACCAGCTTGGGCGGTCGTCCCGGGCGTTCAGGACCGGGCGCCAGCCGGCGCGCATCACCTCGATCAGCGGGGCGGGGGTCAGGACGGTGGCATCGCCCCGGGGCAGGGCGCGCGGGGCGGCATAGCCAAAGGGGCTGTAGGGCAGGGCAGCGCCATCGCGGACCAGATGGGGCTGATCGTCCAGCAAGATGAAGCTGCCGGTTGGCAGGCTGTGCGCGGGGCGCCTGTGGCGCTGCTGTCCCCGGGTTGCCGGGTCTATGCGGGCTGCGTGCAGGGTGGCGTCGATGTGCCGGGCCAAGGGCGCGGCGCCAAAGGCGGCTGCCCAAGCGGCCTTGAACGCCTGATAGGCCTGCCTGCGGCATTCGGCGCAGGGGCGGTGACCTGCGGCGCAGGCGACCGCTTCGTCCAGAAAGAACAGCGGGGTATAGTGGCCGGGTGCCGCCATGGGCAGGGGGCACCGGCCTGGGCGCGGCTTGACCGTGCAGGTGATCCAGCTTTTATGCCGCCAGCGCGCGCGGCCCAGATTGCCCGAGCCATCATGCAAGATGCCGCGATTGCCGGTGAACTGCCCCCGCGCCGGGGTGGCAAGGAAGCTGCCATCGGGCTGGACGCGGCTCGCGCGGCTCACCGGATGCCGATCATGGCAGCGGGGCGCCATCGTCAAGGCCGGGGATGCCCGCCCGCAGCGCCTCGATCCGGCGCCAGAGCGGGGTGCCGGCGGAGCCTTCGGCCCAGACCCCGGTCAGGGCATAGCGCAGGCGGAGCTGCGCGGGCGCCTCGGCCTCGAGCCGGTCGATGATGGCGGGGCCACTTGCGGCGATCAGATCTTCCAGCGGGCCGGCTGCGATCAGCGCGGCCTCGTCGGGGCTCGCAGCCAGGGCAAGGCTGGCCAGCACCGCATCCAGACACAGATCGGGCGCGCGGCTGGCCAGCGCGCCGTACAGGGCAAAGGTCCAGAATTCAGGGTGCTGTTCAGGTGCCGCATCGCCTTGGGTGGCGCGCAGCCAGCCCATCCAGCGTTCGGCAAACCGCGCGACGGGCAGATCGCCCGGCGGCAAGGCATCGGGGGAAAGCCCCAGCGCCTCGGCCACCAGATCGCGCGGGATGGCTGTCACACCATCATCTCCTTGGTGGCGGTCAGCTTCAGCGCCGGATAGTCGCGGATCACGCGGTCGATGTCCCATTGCAGGCGCGTCAGAAAGACCATGTCGCCATCATTGTCGACCGCGACATGCTGCTTGTTGACGTTGATCAGCTTGTCCATCTCGTCCTGCGGGCCGGAAATCCAGCGCGCCGAGGTGAAGCCCGATCCTTCAAAGCGCACGGGGATGCCGTATTCGATCTCGATGCGGCTCGCCAGCACGTCGAATTGCAGCGCGCCGACCACGCCGACGATGAAGCCCGAGCCGATCATCGGCTTGAACACCTTGGCCGCGCCTTCTTCGGCGAATTGCATCAGGGCCTTTTCCAGATGCTTGGCCTTCATCGGGTCGGTCGCGCGCACCGTCTGCAGAAGTTCCGGCGCAAAGGACGGGATGCCGGTGAAGCGCAGCGTCTCACCCTCGGTCAGCGCATCGCCGATGCGCAGCTGGCCATGGTTCGGAATGCCGATGATGTCACCGGCCCAGGCCTCTTCGGTCAGCTCGCGGTCGGCGGCCAGGAACAGCACCGGGTTCGTCACCGCCATCGGCTTTTTCGAGCGCACATGCAGCAGTTTCATCCCCCGCTCGAAATGCCCCGAGGCCAGGCGCACAAAGGCCACCCGGTCGCGGTGCTTGGGGTCCATGTTGGCCTGCACCTTGAAGACAAAGCCGGTGACGGGGGTTTCCTCGGCCCCCACCATCCGCTCGGCGGCCTTTTGCGGCTGGGGCTCGGGGCCGAAATTGCCGATCCCCTCCATCAGCTCCTTGACGCCGAACGAATTGATGGCCGATCCGAACCAGATCGGCGTCATCGACCCGTTCAGGAAAGCAGCGCGGTCAAAGGCCGGCAGCAGCTCGCGCGCCATCTCGACCTCTTCGCGCAGCTTCGCCAGCTGATCGGCGGGGATATGCTCCGCCAGCTTCGGATCGTCGAGGCCGGTGATCTGCACGGTTTCCGCAATCCGGTTGCGGTCGGCGCGGTCCATGATCTCCAGCCGGTCGTTGATCAGGTCATAGGCGCCCAGAAACTCGCGCCCCGACCCGATGGGCCAGCTGGCAGGTGCGACGTCAATGGCCAGGTTTTCCTGAATCTCGTCGATGATCTCGAAGGTGTCGCGGCTTTCCCGGTCCATCTTGTTGCAAAACGTCAGGATCGGCAGATCGCGCAGCCGGCAGACTTCGAACAGCTTGCGGGTCTGGCTTTCGACGCCCTTGGCCCCGTCGATCACCATGATCGCCGCATCCACGGCGGTCAGCGTGCGATAGGTGTCCTCGGAAAAATCGCTGTGACCGGGCGTATCGACCAGATTGAAGCGGAACTCGCGGTAATCGAACGACATGGCCGAGGCCGAGACCGAAATCCCCCGGTCCTGTTCCAGCTTCATGAAGTCCGACCGCGTGCGCCGCGCCTCGCCCTTGGCGCGCACCTGACCGGCCATCTGGATGGCGCCCCCGAACAGCAGGAACTTTTCGGTCAGCGTGGTTTTCCCCGCATCCGGGTGCGCAATGATCGCAAAGGTCCGGCGGCGGGCGATTTCGGGCGGAAGGGTGGGGCGATTGTCCAGCATGGCGCGGATATACGGTGCAGCCGCATCTGCGGCAAGATCGCTTGCGCCGAATGTCGGTGGGGCGCGCGGGCCATGTCCGCGCATTGGCGGGGCGGGGCCCGACGGCGCCGCATCTGCGCCCGGCATGATATCCGCATCACGTCAACAGCGTCAGGGCCACCACCGATGGGCGCGGCCAACCCCATGTTTCGCCTTGTCCAAATATCCTCGGGGGGTGAATTGGCCCATGGGCCAAGAGGGGGGCAGAAGGCCCCCCTTCCTGTCAGAGGCATTCCTGTCAGGCGCGGGCATAGGCGGCGGAAACCGCAGCGACCGTGAAGGCGTGAATTTCCCGAGAGCCTGACGTATCAGGTGGGCGCCAGATACCAGGACCAGGATCCTGGCAGAGCCAGCTCCCTCGGAAATGCTTATCGGCCACTGGAAAAGGGCCTCGCACGCGAAGAGCAGTAACCGCCAAGGCGCAATCTAGGCATGGGACGGTCCGCTTGCAAGGGGCCGGCGGCTCGACAAATGTTCCCGTTTCATTCATCGTGGCGCCATGCCTGATCCTGCCGCCTCCCTTCGCCCCGGCCAGTTGATCGCGCGCGGTGTGTGCCGCGCGCTGGTGGATCACGGATTTGCCCCGCTGACCGAACATGTCCCGGCGGCCGGGCTGCGGGTCGATGTGATGGCGTTGGGGCCCAAGGGTGAAATCTGGGTGGTCGAATGCAAATCCGGCCGGGCGGATTTCACCTCGGACCGCAAGTGGCAAGGCTATCTGGACTGGTGCGATCGCTATTTCTGGGCGGTGGACAGCGACTTTCCCGTGGATCTGCTGCCCGAGGGCACCGGGCTGATCATCGCAGACGCCTGGGGCGGCGAGATTTTGCGGATGCCGCCCGAACATCGTCTGGCGGGCGCGCGGCGTGCGGCGGTGACGCGCGGCTTTGCCCGGGCGGCGGCGCGGGCGCTGCTGGGCCTGCGCGACCCAAGGCAGGGCTAGCCGCATATCGTTGGACTGGCCAGTGCCACGCCAGATACGACAGCCCGGGCGCCACTGCGATAGCGTTTGGCACGAAAGAGCGACAGGTTTCGCCCTGGTATCCGCAGACCAGCCCGCTCGGTCTTGGGGGCGCTGGACCGCCCGCGAGGCGCGGTTGATCGGTGATATTGGCCGGGGTAGGCGCCTTGACCGTCGCGACCGGGGGGGGCGATCATTCCCTTTGGCATGAGGGGTTGGCCGGCCGACTTGCAGGATGGCCGCGCGATGGCAAGCCGCCGCCATGGTCCCGCCGGACGGCTGGTCGATCCGCAGGGCGCGCCCGATCAGCCCCCCAGACCGTGCATCGGGGGGCGGGGCGCCATGGCGGGGCTCAGCGCCATGGGGATGCGCCGTCCCGATCCGGGGCTGGCCAGAACCCGGCCCTCTTGCACCACGATGTCGCCGCGGCGGATCACGGTCTCGGGCCAGCCCGTCACCTGGCGGCCAGCCCAGGGGTTGTAGCCCGCGCCGTCCAGCGTCTTGCCCAATGTCACCTGACGCGCAGGGTTCCAGATGGCGATGTCGGCGTCCATGCCTGGCGCAATCCGGCCCTTGCCTGTCAGGCCGAAGATGC
Source organism: Gemmobacter nectariphilus DSM 15620 (assembly GCF_000429765.1). Classification (GTDB taxonomy): domain Bacteria; phylum Pseudomonadota; class Alphaproteobacteria; order Rhodobacterales; family Rhodobacteraceae; genus Wagnerdoeblera; species Wagnerdoeblera nectariphila. The sequence continues at coordinate 7,572 of NZ_AUCM01000013.1, forward strand.
GGGCAGGGGCGGTTGCCGTCAGCTCGACAAAGCGCTCGGGGCCGAGGCGTCCGTCGCTGACCATGGCATCGAACATCAGCGGCAGGCGCATTTCCAGCCCCGGCTGACCATTCGCCAGCCTGGGGAACGGCGCATCGGCGCCATGGGCGAACTTGCCGCTGGCATCCAGCCGATAGGGCGCATGATCCGAGGTGATGGCCGCCAGATCCCCGGTTTCCAGCCCGCCCCACAGCGCGGCCTGATCGGCGGCCAGCCGCTGCGGCGGGCTGCACAGATAGCCGGCCGCGTCAGGACCCTCCAGCACATCGACCGTCTGGAACAGGTAATGCGGACAGGTTTCGGCCACCACCGGCACACCGCGGGCGCGAGCCTCGCGCACCACGGCCAGCCCCTCGGCGCAGGAGATGTGGAACAGCATGACGGGCTGGCCCATGAACTCGGCAAAGCGGCAGATCCGGTTCAGCGCCTCGACCTCGGCCAGCCGGGGGGGGGCCAGCGCATGATAGCGCGGCGCCGTCTGACCTGCCGCGACCAGGTTGCGCATCATCCAGCGGATCATGCCATCGTTTTCGGCATGAACGCAGACGATGCCGCCACCCTGACGCACGGTGTGCAGGATATCGAGGATCGCCTCGTCCGCCACGCGCACCTTGTCATAGACGGTGAAGATCTTGACCGACCTGTGCCCCCGCGCCAGCAGCGCCGGCAGATCGACCGACAGGTTGTCCCCCGAGATGTCCGAGACGATGGTGTGAAAGGCATAATCCCCCAGCGCGCCACGGACCGCCCGGGCCTCATAGTCGGCGACCACATCGGCCAGCCGCATTCCGGGGTGCTGCGCCGCAAAGGAAACGGTGGTCGTGGTGCCACCGCGCAGGGCCGAACGCGTCGCGGTTTCAAAGGTGTCGGCGTTCATCAGCCCGGCGCCGGACAGCTGTTCGATGTGGCAATGGCTGTCCACCCCGCCCGGCATGACCAGATGACCCGTCGCGTCTATCCGGCGGCCGGGCAAACCGGCGGCGTCCCCCAGCAAAACGATGCGTCCATCGCGGATCACCACATCGGCTGCCATCCGCCCGTCAGGGCCGATTACCGTGCCGCCAGCCACGATCAGATCATCCATTTCAACCCCCTTGAACACCTGCGGATTGTCAATCCTGTATATTGCCGGTATACCGTCACACAACCCCTTTTCAGCCGGCCTGCCAAGTGCATGATCAGGGGATGCCAACTTGGCCTGCTTATTGATCGGACTGTGCATGACATCTTTGCACGAAACCAGCACCCTCGGCCAATCTGCCTATGAACAATTGCGCCGGATGATTCTCAGTGGCGGTCTGCCCGCGGGCACCCGGTTGCAGGAACAGGTGCTTGCCGAACAGCTGGGCGTCTCTCGCACCCCCGTGCGCGAGGCGATCGGCCGACTGACCGCCGAAGGGCTGGTTGCGCGGCCCAATGGCGGCACCCCCGTGGTTCACAAGATAACGGTCGGTGAAATCATGGAAATCCTGCATGTGCGCAGGTTGCTGGAATGCGAAACCGCCCGGCAGGCCGCACATGGGCAGCCCCCGGTCGAACAATTGTTGGCCCTGCGTGCAAGGATCGACCGGTTCTTGCAGGGCGAGCGTCCCTCGGCCGAAGAGCATCTGGAGGTGGATGAACGCTTGCACGACCTGATCGCGGCCGCCTCGGGCTCGCAGCTTTTGCGCGAACTGGTGGGCTCGCTCAAGGTCAAGACGCGGATGTTCGACAACGGCTCGATCCCCGAACGCTTCGAGCCCGGCTGCCACGAACATATTGCCATCATCGATGCGATCCTGGCCCGGGATCCGGCCCTGGCCGAGGCGCAGATGCGCAGCCATCTGGAAAACGCCCGCGCCGCCATTCTGGCCCATCTGGCGCGCCTTTTCTGAATCGGCGCCCTTGGTCGTTGACTTGGGATTTTTTGTGTATACCGTCTGCATCCATATCGAACACCGTTCGAGTCGGAGTGCCGAATGTCCACACCCGCCCCCCCGTCACCCCCCGGTCCGGTCGAACTGGCCATCACCTTCCTGTATTACCGCGACCTGCCGCGGGCCTGCGCGTTCTATGAACGGGTGCTTGGCCTGACGCTGGCCATCGACCAGGGCTGGTCCAGGATCTACCGTATCGCCGGGCAGGCGCATGTCGGGCTGGTCGACGAGACCCGCGGGATGCACCGCGCCGCCGATCCCAAACCCGTGCAGATCTGCATCCGTGTGCCTGACGTCGATGCCTGGCACGCCTGGGCCGCATCCCAGGGTGTCGATGGGCTGAGCGCGCCCCGCTCGTCCGAGGCGCTGCGCATCCGCGCCTTCGTGTTCAACGACCCCGAAGGCTACCAGATCGAGGTGCAAAGCGCGCTCGACTGACCCGATCCAGAGGGCGACCAACGCCCCGTTCCGCCCCAGCAAGGAGATATGCGATGACCACCCCACTTTTCCCGCTGCGCCGGCTGATGGCCACGGCCGCGCTGGCGCTGGCGCTTGGTACGGGCAGTGCCCTCGCCAAGGATCTGACCATCGGCCTGATCGCCGATGCCGTGCACCTCGACCCGCAGGCGGGCGAGGAACTGTCGTCGAACATCATGTTCTACCACATCTATGACCCGCTGGTGCGCCGCAGCGCCGATCTGACGTTCGAACCCGGTCTGGCCGAAAGCTGGGCGCTGGTCGATGACGTGACCTGGCATTTCAAGCTGCGCCAGGGCGTCAGGTTCCACAATGGCAACACCCTGACCCCGCGCGACGTGGTCTTCACGCTGGAACGGCTCAAGGCCTCGCTGATGTCGACGCTGGGGCGCAACATCGAAAGCTTCCGCGAGGTCGATGCCAGCACGGTCGAGATCAAGACCTTCAGGCCCTATGCCGTGCTGCCGAACGATCTGGCCGGCATCCTGATCCTGAACGAGGCGCATGTGAAAGAGGTGGGCGAGGCGCAGGTCGATCTGCAGCCTGTCGGCACCGGCCCCTATCGCCTGGCGCAATGGACCAAGGAAGACCGCCTGGTGCTGGAGGCCTTCGACGAGTACTGGGCCGGCGCGCCAACCATCAAGACCGTCACCTTCCGCCCGATCACCAACCCGGCCACCCGCACGGCTGCCCTGCTGACCGGCGAAGTCGATATCGTGCAGGATCTGTCGGTGCGCGACGTGGAACGGGTCAAGCGCGAGGCGGACTATTCCGTCATCACCCGCCCCAGCCTGCTGAACCTGGTGCTGGCGCTGGATACGCGCGACAGATCGCCAACCATTCCGCTGGACGTCAACCCGATGAAGGATCGGCGCGTGCGCGAGGCGATCGCCCGCGCGATCGACGTCAACGCGATTCAGCGGGCCATCATGAACGGGCTGTCCACCCCGTCCGAGCAATATGTGCCGGCCACCCATCTGGGCTATCTGCCCGGCGCCAGCTTCCGCGAGATGTATCCGTTCGACGTGGCCCGCGCCAGGGAACTGATGGCCGAGGCAGGCCATGCCGGCGGCTTCAAGATGACGCTGGATGCGACCAACAACCGCTATGTGAACGATCAGCAGATTGCCCAGGCGCTGGCGCAGATGCTGGCGCAGATCGGCATCACGCTGGATCTGAACCTGATGCCGCGAGCCAACTTCTTTGGCTATATCCGTGTGCCGTCGGACAATTCCTCGTTCATCATGTCGGGCTGGGATGTGCCGTCGGGCGATGCCGGGTCGATGTATGCGGCCATGTTCCACACCCGGGGCATCCGCGACGGCTATGGTCAGGTCAACCGCGGCGCCTATTCCAACCCCGAGGTCGATGCGCTGATCATCGAGGCCGACAGCACACCGGACGCGCAGCAGCGCCACGAGACGCTGCAAAAGGTCACCGAGATCCTGATGAAGGACATCCCGATGATCCCGGTGCATTACGAACAGGACATCTACGCCGCGCACAAGTCGGTCAAGTTCACGCCGCGCACCGACAAGTTCCTGTGGGCCTATGAAATGGACATCGACGGCTGATCGCCTGTCGGGCGGGGGCAACTGCCCCCGTCGCTTTTCCCGAACGGAATCCCCTGATGTTCGCCTATACCGTCAAACGGCTGTTCCAGATGCTTTTCGTGCTCTGGGCAGTGTCGGTGCTGGTCTTTCTGATGATGAGCTTCACCGGCGACCCGGTCTATATGGTCGTGCGTATCGACGCGACCGATGCCGAGGTGGAAAACGCCCGCCGCATCCTGGGGCTGGATCGGTCCTTGCCCGAACAATACTGGTTCTTCCTGACGAACCTGATGCAGGGCGAGTTCGGCAATTCCTATGTCTTTCGCCAGCCTGCGCTGGATCTGATTGTCGAACGCCTGCCGGCCACGCTGGAAATCGTGCTGGTCGCCATGGCGATCGCCGCCATCGTGGCCATTCCGCTGGGCGTCTTTGCAGGGGCGAACCCCGGGCATCCGGTCAGCCGCTTCATCATGTCGGGCTCGCTGCTAGGCATTTCCTTGCCGGGGTTCTGGGTGGGGATGATGCTGATCTATGTCCTGGCGGTCGAACTGCGGCTGTTCCCCTCGTCGGGCCGGGGCGAGACGCTGGAATTCCTGGGCATCCGCACATCGTTGCTGACGGCGAACGGCTGGCATCACATCCTGTTGCCAGCCATCACGCTGTCCTTTGGCACCACGGCCATCATCTTGCGCATCACCCGCGCCGGCATGATGGAGGTGATGCGCCAGGACTACATCCGCTTTGCCCGCGCCAAGGGCGCATCGCGGCGCGGCGTGCTGTATGGGCACGGGCTGCGCAACGGGATGATCCCGGTGGTCACGATCTTTGGCCTGCAACTGGGCGATCTGATCGCCTTTGCCACCATCACCGAAACCATCTTTGCCTGGCCCGGCATGGGCAAGCTGCTGATCGACAGCATCTACCGCGCCGACCGGCCGGTGATCGTGGTCTATCTGATGCTGGTGGCCCTGATCTTTGTGGTGGTCAATTTCGTCGTCGATCTGCTTTACACCATGATCGACCCGCGCATCACGGTGAAATAGATGGCGGCTACGTTCCTGAAATCGCAGTTTGTCTTCAACTGGCGGCGCAATCCGCCGGCCATTCTGGGCACGCTGATCCTTGTGGTCTGCACGGGGCTGGTGGTGTTCGGCCCGTTTCTGGTGCGCCAGAACCCCTATGACCTGACGCAACTCAACCTGATGGACAGCTTCCTGCCCCCCGCCTGGCTGGATGGGGGCAACCCCGCCTATCTGCTGGGCACCGACGGGCAGGGGCGCGATCTGGTGGCGGCCATCGTCCATGGCGCCCGCATTTCGGCCCTGATCGGCCTGTCGGCCATGGCGCTGGCCTGCACCATCGGCACCACGCTGGGGCTGATCGCGGGGTTCTATGGCGGGCGGGTGGATGCGCTGATCATGCGGGTGGCCGATGTGCAGCTGTCGTTCCCGTCGATGCTGATCGCGCTGTTCCTGATGTCGGCCTTTGGCACCGGCATCGACAAGGTGCTGATCGCGCTGACCGCTGTCGGCTGGGTGGTCTATGCCCGCACCGTGCGCGGATCCACCCTGGGCGAGGTGCAGAAGGAATATGTGCAGGCCGCCCGCGTTGCCGGTCTGTCGAACGCGCGGATCATCGTGAAGCACGTCCTGCCCAACGTGCTGACCCCGCTGATCGTGATTGCCACCGTTCAGGTCGGCACCTTCATCCTGATCGAGGCCTCGTTGTCCTTTCTGGGCGTCGGTGTGCCGATCACCCAGCCGTCGCTTGGGCTGCTGATCAAGAACGGGTTCGACGTGCTGTTCTCGGGCCTGTGGTGGACCTCGGTGTTTCCGGGTCTGATGATCATGGCCATGGTGTTCGGCATCAACCTGCTGGGCGATTTCCTGCGCGACGAACTGAATCCGAGGTTGAAATGACCGCGCCCCTTCTGTCGGTCCGCGACCTGCGGACATGGTTTCACACCTTTGCCGGAACGGTAAAGGCGGTGAACGGCGTCAGCTTCGATCTGGCCCCCGGTGAGGTGATGGGGCTGGTGGGCGAATCCGGGGGCGGCAAGTCGGTGGTCGGCTTTTCCATCCTTGGCCTGATCGACCCGCCGGGCCGGATCGAGGGCGGGCAGATCCTGTTCAACGGCGAAGACCTTGCCAGCGCCAGCGAGGATCGCCTGCGCCGCATCCGCGGGCGCGAGATCGGGATGGTGTTTCAGGACCCGATGACATCATTGAACCCGGTGCAGACCGTGGGCGCCCAGATGGACGAGGTGCTGCGCCTGCACACCGATCTGGATGCCGCCGCCCGCAAGGCGCGCTGCATCGAGATGCTGGAAAGCGTGGGGATCAGTCAGGCGGCCGATCGCCTGCGCGCCTATCCGCATCAGTTCTCCGGCGGGATGCGCCAGCGTGTGGTGATTGCCATTGCGATGCTGGCCCGCCCGCGCCTGCTGATCGCGGATGAACCCACCACCGCGCTTGACGTGACCATCCAGGCGCAGATCCTGCGCCTGATGCGCCGCCGGATCGCCGAGGATGGCGCCTCGATGATCCTTGTGACGCATGACCTGGCCGTGGTGGCCGAAATGGTGGACCGGGTGACGGTGCTGTATTGCGGCAAGGTGGTGGAAAGCGGCCCGGTGCGACAGGTGATCGACACGCCCGCGCATCCCTATACGCGCGGTCTGATCGATTCCATTCCCAACCCCGCGCATCGGCTGCCGCGGCTCAAGCAGATCCCCGGCACGGTGCCCGATGTGCGCGCCCTGCCGGCCGGCTGCGCCTTTCGCGCCCGCTGCCCGCGCGCGCAGGCGATCTGCGCCACCGACGCGCCGGCCTTGCGCCCGCACCGGGGGGAACAATCCGCCGCCTGCCATTTCCCCGTCGCCCCCGGAGAGCCCGCATGAGCGCCATTTTGCAAGTCACCGGGCTGGAACAGAAATTCCGCCTGTCCAAGGGGCTGCTGGACCGCGTGACGTTCAAGGGCGGCATCCCGCGCCTGCGCAATCCCTTGGTCCATGCGGTCAACGGTGTCAGCTTTTCGGTCGCGCGCGGCGAGGTTCTGGCGCTGGTCGGCGAATCCGGCTGCGGCAAGTCGACCGTCGCCAAGACCATTGCCCGCATCCATCCGCCGACCGGCGGCCAAGTGCAGGTCGATGGCACCGACATCACGCGCCTGACCCCGCGCGCCCTGCTGCCGGTGCGGGCCAAGATGCAGATGATCTTTCAGGACCCCTTTGCCTCGCTGAACCCGCGCCAGAAAGTGCGCGACATCGTGGCCGAGCCCCTGTTGCAGCAACTGGGCAGCGGCCGCGCCGCCGAAGTGCGCGAACGCACGCTGGATCTGCTGGCGCGGGTCGGGCTGAACCCGGAACAGGCCGAACGCTATCCGCATCAGTTTTCCGGCGGCCAGCGCCAGCGCATCGGCATTGCCCGGGCGCTGTCGGTCAATCCGGGCCTGATCATCGCGGATGAACCGGTTTCGGCGCTGGATGTGTCGATCCAGGCGCAGATCCTCAACCTGATGCTGGATCTGCGCGACGAATTCGGTCTGGCCTATCTGTTCATCAGCCATGACCTGTCGGTGGTGCATCATATCGCGGACAGGATCGGGGTGATGTATCTGGGCTTTCTGGTGGAAACCGCGCCGCGCGATCAGCTGTTCGCCCGGCCGCGCCATCCCTATACAAGGGCGCTGCTGTCGGCCGCGCCGTCGATCGACCCGAAACGATCGCGGCCCGAGATCGAGCTGAAGGGCGAGGTGCCAAGCGCGCTGAACCTGCCCTCGGGGTGCGGTTTCCGTACCCGCTGCCCGCTGGCGTGGGGCCGCTGTGCGGCCGAACGCCCCACCTTGCGCGATCTGGGCGGCGGGCAATCCGTCGCCTGCCATCTGATCGACGAACCTGAACGGGACCGCCCATGATAACCTTGCTGCAAGCCCGCCTGCCGCTGCGCGATCCGCATGACTGCACCGACGGGGCGGATGAGCTGTGCCTCTACGAGGCATTCTTTGACACGCTGGTCCGGCGCGATGGCACCGGCTATGCCCCCCGGCTGGCCACATCCTGGACGGTCTCGCCCGATGCCCGGACCTGGCGGTTCACGCTGCGCGGCGGGGTGCGGTTCCATGATGGCACGGTCTGCGACGCCGCCGCCGTCTGTGCCTCGCTGATGCGGATGGCGCGGCCCGACAAGGGCTACACGCTGGGCGCGCCGGGGGTCTGGGCGCAGTATCTGGGCGATGCGCGGATCACCGCGCCCGACGGGCAGACGGTTCAGATTGCGCTGTCGCACCCGATGGCCGATCTGCCCGATGTGCTGGTGCAGGGCTATATCGTGGCGCCATCCTCGGTCGCGGATCTCGAGGCAGGGGTGACGACGCGCCCTGTCGGGACCGGGCCTTACCGCCTGACCGCCATGGGCAAGGACTGGATCGAGGCCGAAGCCGTGGCGCATTTCGCCGGCACCCCCGCCAGTGCGCGCATCCGCTGGCAGGCCGAACCCGACCCTGCGCGCCGGCTGGCCGCGGTGCAGGACGGGCGCGCCCATCTGGCGGCGGCGCTGGACTATCGCGCCTCGCAGGGGCTGGGCCCGGATTGCACGCGGCTGGAAACCCTGTCGCCGGTGGCGATCATCTATCTTCTGAATGCCGCGCATGGCCCGCTGGCCGATGCGCGGGTGCGGCTGGCGCTGGCCCTTGCGGTGGATCGTGAGGCCTTGATCGGTGCTGCAGTCCATGGCGGCGCCCGTCCGCTGCACGGCTTTGTCAGCCCGCTGCATTTCGGCGCGGGCACCGCCCCGGCACCTGCCCGCGACCTGTCGGCTGCCCGTGCGCTGTTGGCCAAGGCAGGCTACCCCGATGGCCTGACGCTGGGCCTTGACTGCCCCACCCGCCTGCCGGACGAGGCCGAGCGGCTGACCGCCGCGCTGGCCGGCCAGCTGGCCGAAATCGGCGTCACGCTGGATGTGCATATCCACCCCGAGCGCGAGGACTATGCCCATATGGTCCGGCGCAAGGAGATCCGCGATCTGTGCGTGTTCGATTCCAGCCCGCTGTCGACCTTCCGCGTGCTTCATGAAAAGATCGATGCCCGCATCGCGGGTTCCTGGTGGGAAGGCTATCATAACCCCAAGGTCGAAGCCCTGATCGACCAGGGCCGCGCCACCACCGACGATGCTGCCCGCGCCGCGATCTATGCCCGGGCCTATGCGCTGATGCAGGCCGATCCGCCGTGGCTGACGCTGTATAATCCGATCAAGATCACGGGTCTGCGCGGGCGCCATCCGGGCTTTGCCCTGCCGGTGGATGCCGTGATCCGCGTGGCCGATCTGCCTCAGCTCGGGGGGCTATGATGGACCTGCTGATCACCAATGCCACGATCCTGACCATGGACCCGGCCCGCCGCGTGATCGACCGTGGCGCGGTTGCGGTCAAGGATGGCCGGATCGCGGCCATCGGCCCGGCCGCCAACTTGCCGCAGACCGCCGCACAGGTGATTGACGCAGGGGGCAACGTGTTGATGCCGGGCCTGATCGACGTGCATGCCCACGCGGGCCACGGGCTGATCAAGACCATGGGCATGGACACCGGCAACCGCTGGGAAGAGATCTGCGGCGAGGTTTATACGGTTGCCTCGCCCCCCTCGTTCTGGCGGGCCGAGGCCCGGCTTGCCTCGCTGGAGCGGTTGCGCTTTGGCGTGACCTGTGGCGTGTCGCTGCTGGGCGGGGGCGATACCATCATGCGGACGGACCGGCCCGACCATGGCACGGCGCATTGCGAGGGCGTGGCCAGCATCGGCACCCGCAGCGTTGTGGCCGTGGGGCCAACCCGCGCGCCGCATCCGCGCATCTATGGCGACGATGGAAACCGCTATCCTGTCAGCTTCGACGACCAGCTGGCCACCTGCCGCGCGCTGATCGACCGGCATCATGGCCGCGATGGCATCCAGATGGCGCTGCTCTATCCGGTGCTGCGCGACGAACATCAGGCCGGGATGACCTTTGCGGATTATGCCACGGCCGTGCATCAGGCGCAGGCGACACGCGCCCTGTCGCGGGATCTGGGGGTGCTGTTCACCCAGGATGGCCACGAAGGCGGATCGGTGCGCCGGGCAGAGGCGCTTGGTCTGCTGGGGCCCGATGCGCTGCTCTCGCATGCCATCAACCTGCATGACGATGAAATCGGGATCTGCGCCGAAACCGATACCCGGATCGCGCACAACCCGTCGGCCATTGCCTCGATCCGGGGGCGCTGCCCGGTGATCGAGCTGCGCGCAGCCGGGGTCACGGTGGCGCTTGGGTCGGATGCCACGGCGCCGGACCGCTCGTCCGACATGTTCCGCCACATCCAGCAGGCCATGCACTATCATCGCCGCCATTTCCGCGACGCCTCTGTCCTGCCGCCGGGCGAGGCGCTGGCCATGGCCACCATTGATGCCGCCCGCGCCATTGGCATGGACGACCGCATCGGGTCGCTGGAGGTGGGCAAGGAGGCGGACATGATCCTGATCGACATGCACCGCCCGCATCTTTACCCGCTGAACATGCCCGCCTATCGCGTGCCCTGCTTTGCCAATGGCAACGATGTCGATACCGTCGTCGTGGCCGGCCGGGTGCTGATGCAAGGCGGGCGCCCGCTGCATGTCGATGCCGCCCGCGTCCTGGCCGAGGCACAGGCCGAGGCCGAGGCGATGATCGCGCGCATCGGCGGGCAGGCCGATCTGGCACTTCCCCCAGGGTTCTGGGGTCAACCCCTTGTGCGCAAAGGGCAGCACGCATGACCATTCATATCCTCAACCCCAATTCCAGCGCCCATGTCACCGCCGGGATCGACCGGGCGATTGATCCGATGCGCGCGGCCAGCCCCGTTGCGATCCAGTGCCACAGCCTGGCCGAAGGCCCGCCGGGGATCGAGACGCAGGCCCATGTCGATGGTGTCGTCGGCCCCCTGCTGGCGCAGGCGCGCGGGCTGGAATCGGGGGCTTCGGCCTTTGTCGTCGCCTGTTTCTCGGATCCCGGCCTTGCCGCGCTGCGCGAGCAAAGCGCGCGGCCCGTTCTGGGCATTGCGGAATCGGCCGTGCTGACGGCGATGACCATGGGGCAGCGGTTCGGCATCATCTCGATCCTGTCGCGGTCGATCCCGCGGCACATGCGCTATCTGGGCGCCATGGGGGTGATGGACCGGCTGGCCGCCGATCTGCCGCTGGAACTGGGCGTGGCCGAGCTTGCCAGCCGCGAACGCACCTGGGACCGGCTGGTTGCCGTGGGCCGCGATCTGACCCGGCATGGTGCCGAAGTGCTGATCCTGGGCTGCGCCGGCATGGCCGACTATCGCGCCGACCTTGCGGCCGAACTGCGCCGCCCGGTGATCGACCCCTCGCAGGCCGCCTGTGCCATGGCCATCGGCCGCGTGGCATTGGCCCAGACCGAAGGACTGCGCGCATGAGCCGCCTGAGCGAAACCGCCGCCGGTGTCTATGTCATCGCTGCAACCCCGTTTCTGCCCGATGGCGCGCTGGACCATGCCAGCCTGGACCGCATGGTCGAATTCTATCTCTCGGCGGGCGCGACCGGGCTGACCATCCTTGGCATGATGGGCGAGGCCCCCAAGCTGACCGCCGCGGAATCCCAAGGCATCGTGGCCCGTGTCCTTGCCCGGGTGAACGGGCAGGTGCCGGTCGTGGTGGGCGTTTCAGCCCCCGGATTTGCCGCCATGGCCGATCTGACCGCCGCGGCCATGGACGCGGGGGCCGCAGGCGTGATGATCGCGCCGCCCGGCACCTTGCGGACCGATGACCAGATCGTTGCCTATTACCGCAATGCAGCCGAATTCATCGGCGACACCCCCTTTGTCTTGCAGGATTTCCCCCTGGCGACAGGCGTTCAGATGAGCGTGCCGGTGATCGCCCGGATCGTGGCCGACCTGCCCAGCTGTGTCTGTCTCAAGCACGAAGACTGGCCGGGGCTGGACAAGATCACCGCCTTGCGCGCGCCGGGGCGGCTGGACCGGCGGATTTCCATTCTGTGCGGCAATGGCGGCGTGTTCCTGCCCGAGGAAATGGGCCGGGGCGCCGATGGGGCGATGACGGGCTTTGCCTATCCCGAGATGATGGTCGATGTGGTCCGGCTGACAGCTTCGGGCCAGTCCGAACGGGCGCGCGATCTGTTCGATGCCTATCTGCCGCTGGCGCGCTATGAACAGCAGCCCGGTCTGGGGCTGGCGGTGCGCAAATATGTGATGATGAAGCGCGGGATCATCGCCCATGATACCCAGCGCCGCCCCGGCGCTGCCCTCAGCCCCGCCGCGCGGGCCGAGGTTGACCTGCTGATCGACCGACAGGCCCGGCGCCTGGCCCAGCTGGCCTGACCGCGCAACAGGCGGCGCAACGGCGACGCGCCGGCCCACCGCGCCCTGACCCCGCCGGGCCGGAGTTGCGCCAGCCCCCGGGCCCATGCAGATCGTCTGTCTGACGGATCGCCCCCATGCGGCCCCGCGATCATGGCGCGCCCCCTGACAATTGGCGCCGGAACCTGCCATCATGTCCCCAGCACCGCCTTGCAGGAGCCCGCATGACCGCAGCCCAGATCGCCGTCTTCGCCATTCTTGCCGCCACCATGGCGCTGTTCCTGTGGGGCAGGCTGCGCCATGACGTCGTGGCGCTGGCCGCGCTGATGGCCTGTGTCGTTGCGGGGGTGGTGCCCGCCGGGGCGGCCTTTGCCGGTTTCGGCCATCCGGCGGTGATCACGGTGGCCTGCGTGCTGGTGCTGAGCCAGGGTTTGCAAAACACCGGCGCGGTGGACTGGCTGGCGCGTTCGGTCCTGCCGCAATCGGCAGGACGGCTGAGCAGCATGGCGGCGCTGGTCGGGCTGGCGGCGGCGCTGTCGGGCTTCATGAACAATGTCGGCGCGCTGGCACTGCTGATGCCGGTCGCCTTGCGGCTGGCCGGGCGGCTGGGCCTGACAGCGGGGCAGATGCTGATGCCGCTGGCCTTTGGCACCATCCTTGGCGGCATGATGACGCTGGTGGGCACGCCGCCCAACCTGATCGTGGCCGGGTTTCGCGCGCAGGCCACCGGCACGCCCTTTGTGATGTTCGACTTTGCCCCGGTCGGGGTGGCGGTTGCCCTGATCGGCGTTGCCTTCATCGTGCTGATCGGCTGGCGGCTGGTTCCCGCCCGCAAGCCCGCAGGCCGCGAAGGGTTCGAGACCGGCAGCTATTTCACCGAAGTGCGCGTCCCCGAAGGCAGCAAGGCGGTTGGCCTGAGCTTGCGCCAGTTCGAGGCAGGCATCGACGGCGGCATCGCCCAGCTGATCGGGCTGGTGCGCAACGAGGTGCGGATGATGGCCCCCCATGGCGGGCGGCGCATCCGGGCCGGCGACATTCTGGTGCTCGAGGCCGATGTAGGCGCGCTGGGGCAGGCGCTGTCCGCCTATGGCATCGCGCTGGAAGAACAGGTCAAACCCGCACCGGACGCAGGCAAGGCCCCCGATCCTGCAAAGCCGCAGGCCAGGGCGGCGGACAAGGGACAGGACGGCGCCGACAATCCGCTCTCCGGCACCGAGCGCGAGGATGATCTGGTCCTGCGCGAGCTGGTGGTTCTGCCGGGGGCGACCATTGTCGGGCAATCGGCCAGCGATCTGCGGCTGCGCACGCGCTATGGGCTGAACCTGCTGGCGGTGTCGCGCGAAGGCCTGCCGCCGCGCGCGCGGCTGCGCACGCTGCCGCTGCGTTCGGGAGATCTGCTGATGATGCAGGGGCCGGCCGAGGTGATGGCGGTTTTCGTGCAGGACACCGGCTGCGTGCCGCTGGGCGAACGTGATCTGTTCATCCCGGACCGCCGCATGGCCGCGATGGCCGCAGCGATCATGCTGGGCGCGGTGGCAGTCGTCACGCTGGGGCTGCTGCCGGCCTCGGTCGCCTTTGCGCTGGGGGTGCTGGCCTCGATGCTGCTGCGCACGGTGCCGCCCCGGCAGGTCTATACCGCCATCGACTGGCCGGTCATCGTGCTGCTGGCCGCGCTGATGCCGGTGGCCGATGCGATGCAGACGACAGGGGCCGCCGATCTGCTGTCGCGCTTTCTGGTCGAGACCATCGCGCAGGGCAGTCCGGTTGCCGCGCTGGCCGTGGTGCTGGTCACGACGATGTTCCTGTCGGATGTGATGAACAACGCGGCAACGGCGGCCGTGCTGTGCCCGATCGCCATTGGCATCGCCGCCTCGCTTGGGGTCAATCCCGACAGTTTCCTGATGGCGGTGGCGATTGGCGCCTCGTGTGCCTTCCTCACGCCGATCGGGCACCAGAACAACACGCTGATCCTCGGCCCCGGCGGCTTTCGCTTTGGCGATTACTGGCGCCTTGGCCTGCCGCTGGAGGCGCTGGTCGTGGCGGTCAGCCTGCCGCTCTTGCTGGTGTTCTGGCCGCTTTAGGCCAGATCCCCTGCGCGGCCGCCGCGCGGCCTAATGCGCGGGCAGCTGGTCCGGCGCGCCGGGCTTGTGATGCAGGGCCAGCCGGTCGACTATGGTTTCCGAGGCCGCATTCATGCCGACGATCTCGACCTGCGCGCCAGCCCCGCGGAACCGCAGCACCGCCAGGTCCAGCGCCTGCACGCTGGAGATGTCCCAGATATGCGCGCGGCTGACGTCGATCACCACGCGCGCGGGCACATCGGCATAGTCGAAGGCATTGGCGAAATCCTCGACCGAGCCATAGAACAGCTGGCCCTCGACCACATAGGTGCGGGTCGACCCGTCCGGGGATGTCACGATGTCCACCCGGAACAGCTGGGCGATCTTGGCGGCGAAGAAGATGCCCGACAGCAGCACGCCGACCAGAACGCCGATGGCAAGGTTGTGGGTCCAGACCACCGCGACCACGGTGGACAGCATGACGACCGAGGACGAGCGCGGATGCGTGCGCAGGTTGCGCAGCGAGGTCCACGAGAAGGTGCCCACCGACACCATGATCATGATGGCGACCAGCGCGGGCATCGGGATCCGGGCCACCCAGTCGCCCAGGAACACCACAAGGATCAGCAGCACGAACCCGGCGGTAAAGGTCGACAGCCGCCCGCGCCCGCCCGATTTGACGTTGATCACCGACTGGCCGATCATCGCACAGCCTGCCATGCCGCCGATGAACCCGGTCGCCATGTTGCCGATGCCCTGGCCGATGCATTCCTGATTGCGGTCGGACCGGGTGCCGGTCATGTCATCGACGATGTTCTGCGTCATCAGGCTTTCCAGCAGGCCGACGACCGCCACGGCGACCGAATAGGGCAGGATGATCTGCAAGGTCTCCAGCGTCAGCGGCACATCGGGGATCAGGAACACCGGCAGCGTGTCGGGCAGTGCGCCCATGTCGCCCACCGTGCGCACATCCCAGCCGAACACCATGGTCAGCGCCGTCATCACGATGATCGTCACCAGAGGCGAGGGGACGGCGCGGGTGAGGCGCGGGAACAGATAGATGATCGCCAGCGCCCCCGCGACCATCGCATAGGTCAGCCAGCTGACGCGGCGCGGGTCAAGTTCCGGCAGCTGCGCCAGGAAGATCAGGATCGCCAGCGCGTTGACAAAGCCGGTCATCACCGATTTCGACACATAGCGCATGACGAAGCCAAGCCGCAGCACCCCCGCGCCCACCTGGATGAGCCCCGCCAGCACCGTCGCCGCCAGCAGGTATTGCAGCCCGTGGTCGCGCACCAGCGTGACCATCAGCACTGCCGTTGCCGCCGTCGCCGCCGAAATCATCGCCGGGCGCCCGCCCGTGAAGGCCAGCAGCACCGCGATGGAAAAGCTGGCATACAGGCCCACCTTGGGATCGACCCCCGCGATGATCGAAAAGGCGATCGCCTCGGGGATCAGCGCCAGTGCGACGACCAGTCCTGACAGCAGATCGCCCCGGATGTTGCAAAACCACTGGTCACGATATGAGGGGCGCGTGCTCATCAATAGGGTCTCCTGCCGATGCTGGTGGCCATCGGCGTTGATCTTTGGCGTTTTCGGGTTGTCCGGCGGGTCGGCGGCCGCACGAGCCACCCGGGGGGCGGGGTCCATGCGCTGCGGTGCAGCATAGGGTCTGGCGGCCCGAATGCCAACCCGGCAGAGCCGGTTTGTACCGAAACGACAGGGGGGCCGGGCGATGTGACGTCGCGGCGCAGCATGGTGCTGGCGCGACGGAATGCAGCGGGGCGGGCGTTTGCCCTGTACGATGATTGCGCCCGTCGGCTAGCATTCGGCCCGGGGCGAAATTTGCGGAGAAATCGGATGTTTCGTGTCAAGCTGGTATTCTGGGGCAGCCTTGTCGTCCTGTCGGGGCTTTGGCTTGCGGCGGCGCCGGATGTGTTCGGGGCCTCGGGCCTCTTTGCGTTGCGCGCCTTCATGCAGCAATACACCGGGGTTCTGGCCTTTGGCATGATGAGCATCGCGATGATCCTGTCGCTGCGCCCGCGCTGGCCCGAAGGCTGGCTGGACGGCCTGGACAAGGAATACCGCCTGCACAAGTGGCTGGGGAGTGGCGCGCTGGTGCTGTCCATCGCCCATTGGCTCTGGGTCGAGGCGCCGAAATGGGCGGTTGGCTGGGGGCTGGCCCAGCGACCCCAGCGCGGCCCGCGCCCCGAGATCGAGGATCCGGTTGCCGCGTTTCTGTCCGGCTATCGCTCAGCGGCCGAGGGCGTCGGGGAATGGGCCTTTTATGCGGCCGTCGCGCTGATCGTCATCGCGCTGGTCAAGCTGGTGCCCTATGGCATCTTTCGCCGCCTGCACCGGCTGCTGGCGCCGATCTATCTGGCGCTGGCGTTTCACACGGTGATCCTGACCGAAGTCAGCTACTGGACCCAGCCGGTGGGCATCGTGCTGGCGGTGCTGCTGCTGGCGGGCAGCTATGCGGCTGTCATCTCGATTCTGGGCCGGATCGGGGCGGGGCGGCGCGTTCCAGGCAAGATCAGCGGGCTGACGCAGTTCCCCGGCGTTCGCGCGCTGGAAAAGCTGATCACGCTGGACCCCGGCTGGCCGGGGCATCAGCCGGGGCAGTTCGCCTTTGTCACCTCGGACCCGCGGGAAGGGGCGCATCCCTATACCATCGCCTCGGCCTGGGATCCGGCCAGCCGGCAGATCGGATTTGTCGCCAAGGCGCTTGGGGATCATACGGCCCGGCTGGGGACGCAGTTGCAGGTGGGTCAGCCCGTGACGGTCGAGGGGCCCTATGGCCGCTTCACCTTTGACGACGAGTGCCCGGTGCAGATCTGGATTGGCGGGGGCATCGGCATCACGCCCTTCATCGGGGCGATGAAGGCGCGGGCGGCGGCTGGCGGCACGGGGGGCAAGACGATCCATCTGTTCCACACCACCGCCGAGGTCGACGAAGAGGCGCTGGCCAGGGTGCGCGCCGATGCCGAAGCCGCAGGGGTGACGCTGCATCTGCTGATCGATGCGCGCGACGGGCGGCTGAACGGCGCGCGCATCCGCGAGGCCGTGCCCGACTGGCGCAAGGCGAGCATCTGGTTCTGCGGCCCCGAAGGCTTTGGCGCCGCGATCCGCAAGGACATGGCGGCCCATGGGCTGCCGGTCGCGCGCCGGTTCCATCAGGAACTGTTCCAGATGCGCTAGGCCCGGATGGCGGGCCATTGCGGGGCGCCTGCGGCCTTGGCGCATATCAGCCTTGTCCGCCCGGGGCCGGACCGCCTAACTTGAGCGTGTCGCGGCCCGATCATCGGGCCGCCCGGATCAAGGGCCAGCCCGGTGTGTGCAAACCCGACCCCGCCCCAGACCGCCCCGGCACCGCAGGTCGTGCTGCGTGCCGAGGCGCTTGCCAAGGTCTACCGCACCGGCCCTGTCGAGGTTCATGCCCTGCGCGGCGTCGATCTGGCGCTGCATCAGGGCGAGCTGGTGGTTCTGCTGGGGGCCTCGGGCTCGGGGAAGTCGACGCTGCTCAACATCCTTGGCGGGCTTGACCGGCCGACCAGCGGGCAGGTCTGGTTCGGGGGGCAGGACCTGACCCATCTGTCGGATGCGGGCCTGACCCGTTATCGGCGCGACAACGTGGGGTTCGTGTTCCAGTTCTACAACCTCGTGCCTTCGCTGACCGCGCGCGAGAATGTCGGGCTGGTGACCGAGATCGCCGCCAACCCCATGCCCGCAGAAGAGGCGCTTGGCTGGGTCGGCCTGACTGCCCGCATGGATCATTTCCCGGCCGAGCTGTCGGGGGGCGAACAACAGCGCGTCGCCATTGCCCGTGCCATCGCCAAGCGCCCGGGCCTTTTGCTGTGCGACGAGCCGACGGGGGCGCTGGACAGCAAGACCGGCATCACCGTGCTGGAGGCGCTGGTGCGGGTGAACCGCGAGCTGGGCGCCTCGACGGTGCTGATCACCCATAACGCCGCGATCCAGGCGATTGCCGACCGGGTCATCACCATGGCCGACGGGCGGATTTCGGGCGATACGCGCAACGCCCATCCGGTAGCGCCCTCAAAGGTCAGCTGGTGATGCGGGCGCTGAATCGCAAGCTGCTGCGCGATCTGCGCCGGATATGGCCGCAATCGGTGGCCATCGCCCTGGTGCTGGCCTGCGGTGTCGCGGTGCTGGTGATGGCGACGGGCACGCTGCAATCGCTTTCGGAAACGCGGGCGGCCTTTTATGAACGCCAGCGCTTTGCCGATGTCTTTGCCACGCTGACCCGCGCGCCCAAGGCCATCGCCGACGAGGCTGCGGGGATCGAGGGCGTGGCCGCGGTCGAAGCCGGGATCGTGCTGCCGGCCATCGTCGATCTGCCAGGCATGACCGAAGCCGCCACGGCCCGCGTCATGTCGCTGCCCGAGGCGGGCCAGCCCGCGCTGAACCTGCCGCTGCTGCGCTCCGGCCGGCTGCCCGATCCCGCGCGCCCCGACGAGGTGGCCCTGTCCGAGGCCTTTGCGACCGCAAGCCGCCTTGGTCCGGGCGAGGCCATTGCCATCACGCTGAGCGGGCAGCGGCACGAGCTGCGCGTGACCGGGCTCGTGCTGTCGCCCGAATATGTCTATGCCATCGCGCCGGGGTCGATGACACCGGATGACCGGCACTTTGGCCTGATCTGGATGAACGAAGCGGCCATGGCCGAAAGTGCCGATCTGCAAGGGGCGTTCAACACGCTGGCGCTGGGCCTTGCGCGCGGGGCCGATGAACGGGCGGTGATCGCGGCGCTGGACCGGCTGCTGTCGCCCTATGGCGGCATCGGCGCCCATGGGCGCGACCGGCAGACCAGCCATGTCTTTCTGGATGGTGAACTTCAGCAACTTGGCACCATCGCCAGCCTGATGCCGCCGGTGTTCCTGATCGTCTCGGCCTTTCTGGTCAACATGGTGCTGGGCCGGCTGATCGGACTGGAGCGGGGGCAGATCGGCTTGCTCAAGGCCTTTGGCTATTCGACCCGCGATGTGGCGCTGCACTACATCAAGATGAGCGCCGGGATTGGCGTGCTGGGCGTGGCGCTGGGCCTGTCGCTGGGCTGGCTGGCGGGGCACTGGATGACCGCGCTCTATGGCGACTACTTCCGCTTTCCCTATCTGATCTATGCGCCGGGGGCAGGGCCGGTGGTGCTGTCGGCCGTGCTAGGCATGGCGACGGTGACGGGCGGCGTGTTGCGCGCCGTGCTGGCCGCCGCGCGCCTGTCGCCGGCCGAGGCAATGGCCCCCAGCCCGCCGCCCCTGTTCCGTCAGGGCTGGCTGGACCGTCTGGGGCATGGGGCGGGGTTGCGGCAGACGACGATGATGATCCTGCGTTCGATCATCCGCTGGCCCGGACGCGCGGCGGTTACGTTCTTTGGCGTCGGTGCCTCGGTGTCTGTGCTGGTCGCCTGTTTCTACATGTTCGACGTGGTGGCGATCTTCATGGACGAGGTGTTTGTACTGTCGAACCGGCAAGATGCCACCCTGGCGCTGAGCCAGCCGGTCAATGATGTCGCCATCGTCGATGCGCTGGCCTTGCCGGGGGTGCGGCTGGCCGAGGGCGCCTTTGCCGTGCCGGTGCGGCTGCACAGCGGGCCCGTCAGCCGCACGACGACCTTGCAGGATTTCCGCCCCGGTGCCGAACTGACCCGCCTGCTGACGCCCGAAGGCCAGCCCGCCACCTTGCCCGGTGACGGGCTGGTGCTGCCCGATCGGCTGGCCGAGCGCCTGGGCGTGCGACAAGGCGCTCGGGTCGCGGTCGAACTTCTGACCGGATCGCGCGAGACATGGGAGGTGCGGGTCGCCGCCATCATCCGCCAAAGCCTGGGCGAGCAGGCCTATATGGCCAATGACGCGCTGTTTCGCCTGATGCGCCAGCCGCCGCAGGTGAACATGCTGCATCTGCGGATCGACCCGGCGGGCCTGCCGGCGCTTCATGCCCAGGTCAAGGCCACCCCGGCGATTGCGGGCCTGACCCTGTGGACCGACGTCAAGGCCGAGATCGACGCCACGATGGACCGATCCATGCGTGTCGTCACCACGATCTTTTCCGGCCTTGGCATGTTGATCGCGCTGGGTGTGGTTTACAATGCGGCCCGCATCCAGCTTTCGGAACGCGCGCATGAGCTGGCCACCCTGCGCGTGCTGGGCTTTTCCCGGCGCGAGGTGGGCTATGTCCTGGTGGGCGAGATGATGCTGCTGTCCGTGCTGTCCATTCCGGTCGGCTGGCTGGGCGGCTGGGGGCTGGCGGTGCTGTTGCACCGCGGGTTCTCGTCGGATCTGGTCAATCTGCCCTTCGGGATCACCCGGCACAGCTATGCGCTGGCGGCCGTGCTGGTGCTGGGCTCGGCGCTGCTGGCGGCCTTGTGGGTGCGGCGCGGTCTTGACAAGGTGGATCTGGTCATGGCGCTCAAGCAAAGGACGTAGGATCATGCGGCTGATCAGAATGGCACTGGCTGCCGGCATGGGGGCAGCCGCGATCGGGGCGGCGGTCTGGGCGCTGTGGCCGCGTCCGCTGCTGGTCGATCTGGTGCGCGTGGCGACCGGGCCGATGGTGGTCATGGTCTCGGCCGAAGGGGTCACCCGGGTACGCGAGACCTGGACCGTCACGGCGCCGATCTCGGGCACGCTGACCCGCTCGCCCGTGCGCGAGGGCGATGCCGTGACCAAGGACGTGACCGAGGTTGCGCAGATCCTGCCGGCCGCCGCGCCCTTGCTGGATGCCCGCGCCCGTGCCCAGGCCGAGGCGGCGGTGACCGAGGCCGAGGCGGCCGTGCGCCAGGCCGAAGTCGCGCTGGCCCAGTCCGTCTCGAATGCCGATCATGCCGAAGCGCAGCTGGCCCGCGACCGGGCCCTGGCAGAACGCGGCACGATTTCCGCCCGCGCGCTCGAGGACAGCCTGCAGACCATGCGCACCGCCACTGCCGCGCTGGAAGCCGCGCGATTCGATCTGGATTTGCACCGTGCGACGCTGGAGCGGGTCAAGGCACAGCTGGACGGCCCCCGGATCGTCCCTGGCACGGCCGAGGCCGGCGATTGCTGCATCCGCCTGCGCGCCCCGCAGACCGGCACGGTGCTGACAGTGACCGACCTGAACGCCCGGCCGGTGCAGGCGGGCGAGGTGCTGATGACCATGGCCGATCTGCAGGATCTGAAGGTCGAGGTGGATCTGCTGTCCACCGATGCCGTCCGGGTGCGTCCCGGCGCGGCAGCGCGAATCGAGCGTTGGGGCGGCCCCGGTGTGCTGGAGGCGCGGGTCGATCGCGTGGACCCGGCCGGCTTTACCCGCGTCTCGGCCCTCGGGATCGAGGAACAGCGCGTGCGTCTGCATCTTGATTTCGTCACGCCCCCCGAAGCCCGCGCGGGCCTCGGCGATGGCTACCGGGTCTTTGTGCGGGTCGTGGTCTGGTCGACGGATGCGGTGCGCCAGATCCCCGAAAGCGCGCTGTTCCGCGATGCGGGCGGCTGGGCGGTGTTCCGCGCCGTGGAAGGCCGCGCCCGCCTGACCCCTGTCACCATCGGTCAGGCGCAAGATGGCATGGTCGCGGTCGAAAGCGGTCTGGCCGATGGCGATCTGGTCGTCGCCTATCCCGGAAACCGCATCGCCGAAGGCGCGGCCATCGCGGCGCGCGACTAAGCGACAGGCGATCGCGATTTATGCTGCCCATCGTGGTGCAAGAGAGGTTTTCAAGCCTCGCGCGCTGACCTAACCTCGCCCTCGCGAAGAGGGAGACGCAATGATGGACGCTTTCGGCACGGCGCAAGGTGGACGGCGCGAGGATATCCGGTTTCTCAAGGGCGAAGGCCGCTATGTCGATGACATCGCGCCGGCCGGGGCGCTGTTTGCCGCCTTCCTGCGCGCCCCCGTGGCCCATGCGCAGATCGCCGGGCTGGACACGGCCCCGGCGCTGGACGTGCCCGGTGTGCGGCTGGTGCTGACCGCCGATGACCTGCTGGCGGCGGGCGTCAAGCTGGGGATGCGCGGCTATGCGGTGACCGGCCCCGATGGCCGGCCCGGCGCGGCCCCCGAACGCCCGGTGCTGGCCCGTGGCCGCGTGCGCTTTGTCGGCGAGCCGGTGGCCTGCGTCATCGCCGACAGCGCCGCCGCCGCCCGCGACGGGCTCGAGGCGATCGCGGTTGACTTCCACGATCTGGAACCCAAGCTGGATACCGCACCGGGTGGCACGCCGATCCATGACGAGGCACCGGACAATGTGGGCTATCGGTTCGAACTTGGCGATGCTGCGGCCACCGAAGCCGCCTTTGCCGCTGCCGCTCACCGGGTCAGCGCCCGGATCGAGGACAGCCGCATCATCGTTGCCAGCATGGAGCCGCGCGGCGCCTTTGCCGAATGGGAAGATGGGCGGCTGCATCTGTGCGTGAACGGGCAGGGTGTCTGGGGGCAAAAGGCGCAGCTTTGCGCCCAGCTGGGGCTGGACCCCGATCAGGTGCGCGTCACCAACCCCGATGTGGGCGGCGGCTTTGGCATGAAGGCCATGGCCTATCCGGAATATTTCGTCATCAGCCATGCCGCGCGGGTGCTGGGCCAGCCGGTGCGCTGGATGTCTGACCGATCCGAGGCGATGCTGACCGACAATGCCGGCCGCGATCTGGTCTCCGAGGTGGAGCTGGCCTTTGACGCCGGGCTCAAGCTGACGGCCTATCGCGTCAACACCTTGTCAAACCTTGGGGCCTACAACTCGCAATTCGGGCAGGGCATCCAGTCGGAGATGTTTTCCAAGGTGATGACAGGGGTCTATGACATTCCGGTGGCGCATCTGGCGGTGCAGGGGATCTATACCAACACCACGCAGGTCGATGCCTATCGCGGCGCCGGCCGGCCCGAGGCGATCTATGCGCTGGAATCGGCCATGGATCATGCGGCCCGCGTTCTGGGGGTTGACCGTTTCGATCTGCGCCAGCGCAGTTTCATCCGCGACTTTCCCTATCGTACCGTGGCCGGGGAAAACTACGATGTCGGGGATTTCTCGGGCCTTCTGGGCAAGCTGGTGGCCGAAGCCGATGTGACCGGCTTTGCCGCCCGGCGCGCTGGCAGCGAAGCGGCGGGCAAGCTGCGCGGCATGGGCCTTGCCTGTTACATCGAGGCGATCCTGGGCCAGCCGACCGAACATGCGCAGGTCGATTTCGACGAGGATGGCGGGGTCACCCTGCGGGTCGGCACGCAGTCGAACGGGCAGGGGCATGAAACGGTCTATGCCCGGTTCCTTGCCTCGGAAACCGGCATTCCCGAAGATCGCATCCGCATCCTGCAAGGCGACAGCGACCAGATCCCGGCAGGCGGCGGCACGGGCGGCTCGCGGTCGGTCACCATCCAGACGACGGCGACGCGCAGCACGGTGACGCAGATGGTGGCGGCCTATGCCGACTTCCTGACGCCGGAACTGGGCGATACCCCCGCCTTTGAAGATGGCGCCTTCCGCGTGCCCGGCGCCAACCGCAGCATTTCCATGCTGGATGCGGCGCAGATGGCCCGTGCGGCCGGCCGGACCGATCTGCTTTCGCACCGGACCGAGGCGCGGATCACCCAGCGATCCTTCCCCAACGGCGCCCATCTGGCCGAGGTGGAGATCGATCCCGAAACCGGCCGCGTCACGATTGACCGCTATACGATCGTCGATGATTTCGGCACGCTGCTGGCGCCCGAACTGGTGCTGGGCCAGGTGCATGGCGGCGTCGTGCAAGGCGCGGGGCAGGTGCTGCTGGAACAGGTGGTCTATGACGATCTGGGCCAGCCGCTGACCGGCAGCTTCATGGATTACGCCATGCCGCGCGCAACCGACATGCCGTTCTTTGCCATCTCGTTTGCCCCGGTTCCGGCCACCGGCAACCCGCTGGGCATGAAGGGCTGCGGCGAGGCGGGAACGGTCGGGGCCATGGGGGCGGTGGCGAATGCCGTGCGCGATGCGCTGGCCGGGCAGGGGATCGGCTGGGCTGACATGCCCTTTACCCCCGCGCGCGTCTGGGCTGCCTTGCAGGCCGCGCCCTCATGATCCGCATCGGGGACATCATCGACTGGCTGGAACGCCCGCCCATCCGCGCGACCAGCCCGGAGCCCGGCCGCGGACCCGCCATTCATGTGGTGATCCTTGATGGCACGATGTCCTCGCTTGATCCTGGCCACGAAACCAACGCCGGGATCACCTGGCAATTGCTGAACGAGGCGCGCAGCACGGCGCGCCTGTCGCTGTATTACGAACCCGGCCTGCAATGGCAGGGCTGGGGGCAGGCGCTGGATGTGGCGGCCGGGCGCGGCATCAACCGCCAGATCCGCCGGGCCTATGGCGTGCTGGCCAGCCGCTATCGGCCCGGTGATCGCATCTTCCTGTTCGGCTATTCGCGCGGGGCCTATGCGGTGCGCTCGCTGGCAGGGCTGATCGACCGCATGGGCCTGCTGCGCCGCGAAGAGGCGACGGAGCGCGCGGTCCTGCTGCTTTACCGGCATTACCAGACCAACCCGCACAGTGCCGCCGCCCGCCGCCTGTCGCGCCGCCTGTGCCATCCCGATGCCAGCATCGAGATGATCGGGGTGTGGGATACGGTCAAGGCGCTGGGGCTGCAACTGCCGGTCCTGTGGCGTTTCACCGAGACGCCGCACCGCTTTCACAATCACGAGCTTGGCCCATCGGTGCGCCGCGGCTATCAGGCGCTGGCCTTGAACGAGACGCGCGCCGTGTTCGAGCCTGTCCTGTGGACGAGCCGCGAAGATTGGCCCGGTCGCATCGAACAGGTCTGGTTCCGCGGCGCCCATGGCGACATTGGCGGGCAGATCGGCGGCTTTGTCGCGGCGCGGCCGCTGGCCAATATTCCGCTGACCTGGATGCTGGACAAGGCCGAAGGCTGCGGCCTGCCGTTGCCGTCAGGCTGGCGCGCCCGGTTTCCGTGCGATCCGGCGGCGCCCATGGTCGGGACCTGGCAGGCCTGGGGCAAGATTTTCCTCAACCGTCATCGCCGGATCATCGGGCGCGATCCGTCCGAACGCATCCATCCGACCGCCGTGACGCCGTCGGGCCCGCAGGCGCCTTCGGGCGCTCTTGGGCTGCCGCTGGCCAGCCCCTGACGGCGGGGGCGGCTTTGGCGGAAGCAGCGCGCAGGGGGCCTTCTGCCCCCTCTTGGCCTGGCGGCCAATTCACCCCCGAGGATATTTGGATCAAGGCGAAAGCCGGCGGGGGCGAGGACCGGCACCTCGCATGAAAGATACGGTGGTAGCGCGTGGCCGAAGTGCCCAGCTTGCCCTTGGGCGTCTGGCAGGCTAGTCCATCGGCCAACCCAAGCGCCCGGAGCCCGCCATGGCCAATGACCCCCGCAGGCCGCGCCTGTTTTCCCGTCTGTGGGCCGACTATCTGCGCCCCCATCGCCTTGGCATGGCCTTTGCCTTTGTGGTCCTGTTGATCGAGGGCAGCACGCTGGCCCTGCTGGCCTGGATGCTCGAGCCGCTGTTCGACCGTGTCTTCGTCGCCGGGGACGGTGCGGCGATCTGGTGGGTGGGTGGGGCGATCTTCGGCCTGTTCGCGGTGCGGGCGCTGACCTCGGTGGTTTCCAAGACGCTGCTGACGGCCATCTCGCTGCGGTCGGCCACGCAGATGCAGGTCGATCTGCTGCGCCGCATCCTGACGCTGGACATGCGCTTCTTTCAGGACAACCCGCCCGGCGCGCTGATCGAGCGGGTGCAAGGCGATACGCTGGCGGTGCAGGGCATCTGGCAGGTCATGCTGATGGGGATCGGGCGCGATGTGATCGCGCTGGTCTGGCTGATGGGGGTGGCCTTGCAGATCGACTGGCGCTGGACGGCTGCCGCGCTGGTCGGGGCGCCGCTTCTGTTGCTGCCCACGCTGGCCGTGCAGCGCTATATCCGCCGCAAGACCGCGGCGCTGCGGGTCCGCTCGGGCGAGCGGGCGACCCGGCTTGACGAGGTGTTCCACGGCATCGCCACCGTCAAGCTCAACCGGATGGAGGGCTATCAGGCCACGCGGTTCGAACGGATCGTGGGCGATATCGTCAGCGGTCAGGTCAAGATGGCCTTTGGCCAAAGCTTCATCCCGGCGCTGATTGACCTGGTGACCGGGCTTGGCTTTTTCCTGGTGCTGATCCTTGGCGGGCGCGAGATCATCGAGGGCGAGCGGACGGTGGGCGAGTTCATGTCGTTCTTCACCGCCATGAGCCTGACCTTTCAGCCGCTGCGCCGTCTGGGTGCTTTGGCAGGGACCTGGCAGACGGCGGCGGCCAGCCTTGAGCGGATCTATGCCTTTCTGGATCTGCGCCCTGCCGTCGTCGCCCCGCCCCATCCTGCCCGCCTGCCGGCCAAAACGACGGTGGTCTTTGACGATGTCAGCCTGTCCTATGGCGAGGCCGAGGTCTTGCGGGGCCTGTCGCTGACCGCCGAGGGCGGGCAGCGCACCGCCATCGTCGGCCCGTCGGGCGCGGGCAAGTCGACGCTGTTCCACCTGCTGACCCGGCTGGTCGATCCGCAATCGGGCAGGATTTCCATGGGCGGCGTGCCGGTGGCCGATTTCGACCCGGCCGATCTGCGCAGCCAGATCGCGGTGGTCAGCCAGGATTCGTGGCTGTTCGACGAGACCTTGCGCGAGAACCTGACGATGGGGCGCAGCGATCTGAGCGAGAGCGATCTGCGCGCCGCGCTCGAAGCTGCGAATGCGGCCGAGTTCGTCGACCGTCTGCCGATGGGGCTGGACACCCCGGTCGGCCCGCGCGGCTCGGCCCTGTCGGGGGGACAGCGCCAGCGGGTGGCGATCGCCCGCGCCATCTTGCGCAATGCGCCGGTGCTGCTGCTGGACGAGGCGACAAGCGCGCTGGATGCGGCCTCGGAGCGGCTGGTCGGCGAGGCGCTGGACCGGCTGGCGGCCGGGCGCACCACGCTGGTCATCGCGCACCGGCTTGCGACGGTGCAGGGGGCGGACCGGATCGTGGTGATGGACCGGGGGCAGGTGGTCGATCAGGGCACCCATGCCGAACTGCTGGCCCGCGGCGGGCTGTATGCGGACCTGTGCCGGCTGCAATTTGCAGATGGTTGAGCGGGCAAGGGGGCCAGCCCCCCGTCGTCATCGGGCCTCGAACCAATGGCGCCCCAATGACGCCCCCCCCGCCAAAGGGGGCTGTCTGCCCCCTTTGGAAACCCCCGAGGATATTTCCGGACAGATGAAAGGGGCCGCTCAGCCTTTGGGGCGTGCGGCCTTTTCGGCAATCCCCGAGGTGCCTTCGCGCGCGTCCAGCACGGCCATCACCTGATCCAGCGACACATCGCGCGCGGCAAGCATCACCAGCAGGTGATAAAGCACATCCGCCGCCTCGGAGGCCAGCTTGTCGCGGTCGCCCTTGACCGCCTCGATGATCGCCTCGACCGCCTCTTCGCCGAACTTCTCGGCGCATTTTTCCGGGCCCTTGGCCAGCAGCTTGGCCGTCCAGGAACTGTCCGGATCGGCGGATTTGCGCGCCGCGATCGTGGCGGCCAGGCGGGTGAGGGTATCGCTCATGTCAGGCGCACCGGGATGCCGGCGGCCGCCATATGCGCCTTGGCCTGAGCGATGGTATAGGTGCCGAAGTGGAAGATGCTGGCGGCCAGAACCGCGCTGGCATGGCCCTCGATCACGCCTTCGACCAGATGGTCCAGCGTGCCGACGCCGCCGCTTGCGATCACCGGGATATCCACGGCATCGGCAATCGTGCGGGTCAGCGGCAGGTTGAACCCCTGTTTCGTGCCGTCCCGGTCCATCGAGGTCAGCAAGATTTCGCCCGCGCCCTTGGCCGCGACCGTGCGGGCGAAGTCCACCGCGTCGATGCCCGTCGACTTGCGCCCGCCATGGGTGAAAATCTCCCACCGGCCAGGGGCGACCGTCTTGGCGTCGATGGCGACCACGATGCACTGGCTGCCGAAACGGTCCGCCGCCTCTGCCACCACGTCGGGGTTGGCGACAGCGGCCGAGTTGAACGAGACCTTGTCCGCCCCCGCGAGCAGCAGCGCCCGCACGTCCTGATGTGTGCGCACCCCGCCGCCCACGGTCAGCGGCATGAAGCATTGCTCGGCCGTGCGGGTGACCAGATCGAACATCGTGCCACGGTTTTCATGCGTGGCATGGATGTCGAGAAAGCACAGCTCGTCGGCACCGGCGGCATCATAGGCGCGCGCAGCCTCGACCGGGTCGCCGGCGTCGATCAGGTTGACGAAGTTGACGCCTTTGACCACGCGGCCATCAGCGACATCGAGGCAGGGGATGATGCGGGTCTTGAGCATGCGCCGATATAGGGCCATGCAGGGAAAAAGGGCAAGGGAGCGTGCGATGCGGGTGATGGGTCTGGTGCTGGTTCTTGGCGGTTGCGCGGCGGCAATGCCCGTGCCGCAGCCTGCCCCGCCGCCTTCGGGGCGAGAAGCGAGGGTCGCGGCCGAATGCCGGATGCTGGCACAGGCCCATGCCGAAACGCTTGCGCGCGGGCTGATGGCGCCGCCCGACATCCTGGTCGGCTGCCCGGGGCACGAGACGCTGCGCGATGCCATGCCGCTGGCGGCCCAGACGGCCGCGCTGCGGGCCGCCAATGCCGCGATCCTGCCCCCCGAGGTCGTGGCCAGCGGGGCTCAGGGCGCACGGATTTATCGGCGCATGATCACCCGCGGCGTGCCCGAGGCGGTCGCGGCCCATGTCGCCCGGGGCCCGCTGTTTGCCGCCGCCGCCAAAGTCTAGGCGTTCGGCCCTGCGGCTGGCGTTGCAGGGTATTTGAAGAAAGGTGAAGCAGCGCGCTACGCCTCCCCATTTCGGCTTGATGCAAATATCCCCGCCGGAGGCATCCGGCATTTGCCACGGGCGGTGTCGGCGGGAATCGGGGCGCGGACCGGGAAAATTGTGGTATCTGGATACCTTAATGCATAAGTCATTGAAATGTATGTAAACTATTCGAGTTGCCGCGCTTGACTGTGCGCCTTCAATCCTGCATACGGCAGCATCCTTTCACGCCGGGGGTCCAGTGCCCCCGATGCAAGCACAGGTCAGACCATGAAAACCTTCACCGCAACCCCTGCGGACATCGAGAAGAAGTGGATCCTGATCGACGCCGAGGGCGTCGTTCTGGGCCGCCTCGCCACGATTGTCGCCAAGATCCTGCGCGGCAAGCACAAGCCGACCTTCACGCCGCACATGGACATGGGCGACAACGTGATCGTGATCAATGCCGACAAGATCCAGATGACCGGCGCCAAGCGCGACGACAAGGTCTATTACTGGCACACCGGCCACCCGGGCGGCATCAAGAGCCGCACCGCGCGCCAGATCCTCGAAGGCAACCACCCCGAGCGCGTGGTGACCAAGGCCGTCGAGCGCATGATCAGCCGCAACCGTCTTGGCCGTCAGCAGATGACCAACCTGCGCGTCTACGCCGGGGCTGACCACCCGCACGAGGCTCAGCAGCCCGAAGTGCTGGACGTCAAAGCCCTGAACCCGAAAAACACCCGGAGCGCCTGATCATGTCGGACATCAAATCGCTCGACGACCTGAAGGCAGCCGTGGCCGGCACCTCGGCCGCCGCCCCCGAAGAAGCCCCGCGTGAGCCGGTGCGCGATTCGCTCGGCCGTTCCTACGCGACCGGCAAGCGCAAGGACGCCGTCGCCCGCGTCTGGGTCAAGCCCGGCACCGGCAAGGTCATCGTCAACGGCAAGGACATGTCGGTCTACTTCGCCCGTCCGGTGCTGCAGATGATCCTGAAGCAGCCGTTCCAGATCGCCAATGTCGAAGGCCAGTTCGACGTGCTGGCCACCGTCAAGGGCGGCGGTCTGTCGGGTCAGGCCGGTGCGGTCAAGCACGGCATCTCGAAGGCGCTGCAGCTTTATGAACCCAGCCTGCGCGGTGCGCTGAAAGCCGCCGGCTTCCTGACCCGCGACAGCCGCGTCGTGGAACGGAAGAAATACGGCAAGGCGAAAGCCCGCCGCAGCTTCCAGTTCTCGAAGCGCTGATCGGTTCCGCAAGGACTGTATCGAAAGGCCCGCCGTTCTGGCGGGCCTTTTGCGTTCCGGGGCCATGTGGTTTTCGCCCTTGGCGGTGTGTCAGCGACCAGAGGGGCGACACGCGTCGGCGCCTGCAAGGCCAGCCAGTCAGCCGGGCAGGTGTCCGGCCTGCCTTGGGTCGTCAGCCAATGCCGCGACAGACCGCGACGCACAAAAAAAGAAGGCCGGATTGCTCCGGCCCAGGAAGGGGACTTTTGCGGCGGGTCTCAGCCCTGCCAGAAGGGTTTGAGCGATTCGGCCCGTGCATCGACCGGGTCCAGCCCGATGTCGCGCAAAAGATGCGGGTCGAGATGTCGGATCGCGCGG
The DNA here is from genome assembly GCF_000429765.1 of Gemmobacter nectariphilus DSM 15620. Classification (GTDB taxonomy): domain Bacteria; phylum Pseudomonadota; class Alphaproteobacteria; order Rhodobacterales; family Rhodobacteraceae; genus Wagnerdoeblera; species Wagnerdoeblera nectariphila. The sequence continues at coordinate 38,297 of NZ_AUCM01000013.1, forward strand.
CGGGTGCGGCGACGGGTTTCCCAAGCCACGACGATCAGCGCGATCGCCAGAACGATCCGCGAGAGTGGGGGCAAGGGGCGCATCGCGCTGTCAAGGGCGATGCCTGCATGAGTCGACGGCATCATCATCCACCTTTTGTATTGATACAATCCGATAAAGCTCGTATCAATCCCATACATTGTGCTGATGGCAGCCACCAGAGAAACTTTGTGATGAATACAATCTGGACTCCCGATCTGTCGGCCTTTGACGGGCCCAAGTATCAGGCCCTTGCACGGGCCATGCGCGATGCGGTGCGGCGGGGCGATCTGCCGCCGGGCGCGCAATTGCCCACCGTGCGCGATCTGGCCTGGCGGTTGGGCATCACGCCGGGAACGGTGGCGCGCGCCTATCAGCTGGCCACGCAAGAGGGGCTGGCCGAGGCCGTGGTGGGCCGCGGCACCTTCATCGCCGAACCTTCGCGCCCTGGCCCGCGCGTTCCGCTGCATGTCGAACCCGATACCCGCGTGATCGACATGCGCTCGCCGCAAATGCCCGAGGTCGGGCAGGGCGATGCCATTGCCCAGGCGATGCGCGCGGCGGCCGGGCGGCTGGAAGGGGCCTGGCTTGGCTATCCGGCGCAGCGCGATGAAATGCCCCTGCGCCATGCGGTTTGCGGCTGGCTGTCCGATCTGGTGCTTGGGCCGGTCGCGGCCGAGGATATCGCGCTGGTCAACGGGGGGCAGCATGGCATCAACGTGGTGATGCAATGCGTCTTGCGCGGCGAGCGTCCGGTCGTGCTGACCGAGGATCTGGCCTATCCGGGCCTGCGCCATGCCGCGCGGCTGGTGCGGGCGGAAACGGTGGGCGTTGAAACCGACAATCAGGGGATGCGCCCCGATGCGTTTGAGGCTGCGTGCCGGCGCCACATGCCCAAGCTGGTCTGCCTGACGACCGAGGCACAGAACCCGACGACCGCCCGCATGGGGGTGCAGCGCCGCGCCGATCTGGCCGAGATCGCGCGGGCGCATGAGGTCTTTGTGCTCGAGGACGACTGCTATTCGGTCGCGGGCGATCGCCTGCCGGCCTTTCGGGCCCTGGCCCCAGAACGCACCTTCTATGTCGGCAGCCTGTCCAAATCGGTCTCGCCCGCGCTGCGGCTGGGCTGGGTGTTGTGCCCGGTCGGCATGGGCGATGCGGGCCGTCTGACCGTGCAGCACGGACAATTCGCCCTGTCGCGCCCGCTGACCGCGATCTGCGAGGAACTGCTGCTGTCGGGCGCCGCCCGGCGCCTGCGCGATGGCGTGCGCGAGGAGCTGTCGGCGCGGACCGAGGCGATGGTCAATGCCCTTGGCGCCTTTGATCTGGCCTGGCAGGCGGGGTTGCCCTTTGCCTGGCTGCATCTGCCGATCGGCTGGCGCGCCTCGACCTTTGCCCGCGCGGCCGAGGCCGAGGGCGTCTTGCTGCGCACCGCCGATGAATATGCCCTGGTTCATGGTCGCGCGCCCAATGCCGTGCGCCTTGCCATCCCCGGAGATGTGAGCCGCGAGCGGTTCGAGCAGGGCCTTGCGGTGCTGACCCGGCTTCTGGGCGCGCCGCCGGCCGATCTGCCGGTCTGATGTGTGGCAGGAAAGACTCGGGCGCCGGCGGATTTTCGCCGCCCCGTTGACCCATGGTCAGCAAGCGGCGAAAGTCTGCCGAACAGAGCAGCAACGAGACCAGAACATGGCCGCCAGTTTCTCCTATCACAGCGCCCGCGGCGCTTCGGATTTTCTGGGCCTTCGCCGCAGCCGGCGCGGGCAGACCGAGATTGTCTATGACGATGGCATCGCCTGCCGCATCGTCTGGCGCGTCATCACAGAGGTGCCGGACGAGGCCCCGCTGCGCGAGGCGCTGGAAAGCGCGGTGGCAGAAATGCGCGTCTTGCCCGCGCTTTACGCGGAACTGAAACGCCGCGCCATCGCGATCGAGGCCATCGCGCGCTGAATCACTTCCCTTCGCGCCGACCCTGTGCAAGATGAATGGAAACACCGATCCGTCCGACAGGGGGCGTCATGAGTTCCGAAGGCGCGCTGCACCGGCTTCGCCGGTCCGAGGCAGCAAACGGGCTGGCTTTGATCAGCCCTCCGGCGATCTATGCCGTGCTGCTGCTGGCCGCCCCCCTTGGGCTGCTGTTCCTGTATTCCTTCCTGAAGGATGGTTATCTGACCATCATCTGGGAATTCTCGCTGCAGAACTACATCGATGCCTGGGGCGATCCCCTGGTGCGCACGGTCATGCTGCGATCCTTGTGGGTCGCCATGATGGTGACGCTGGTGACGGTGGTGCTGGCCTTTCCGGTCGCCTATTTCGTCAGCTTTCATGTCCAGCCCTCGCGCAAGAGCATGTGGCTGTTCCTGATCACCATTCCGTTCTGGACCAGCTATCTGATCCGGGTCTTCCTGTGGAAGGTGATCCTGGGCTTCAACGGGGTGATCAATTCGGGGCTGATCGGCCTTGGCATCATCGACGAGCCGCTGACCTTCATTCTGTATAACGTCAATTCGGTGGTGATCACGCTGGCCCATGCCTATGCGCCCTTTGCCATCCTGCCGATCTTCGTGGCGCTGGAAAAGATCGACCGTTCCTTGCTCGAGGCGGGGCAGGATTTGGGCGAAAGCCAGCTGATGACCTTCTGGCGCGTCACCCTGCCGCTGGCCATGCCGGGCGTCATTGCCTCGGTGCTGATCGTGTTCATTCCGACCATTGGCGATTACGTCACGCCCCAGCTGCTGGGCGGGCCCGAAGGGCGGATGGTCGCGAACCTGATCCAGCTGCAATATCTGCGGCTTGACAACTATCCGGCCGGCTCGGCCATCGCGGTTTCCGCCATGCTGATGGTCACGGCGATCAGCCTGATCTTCCTGTTCCTCAACCGTCGTTTCCTGCGGGGTCCGAAATGAGCGGCGGCCGCCTGTTCAAGACCTATGCGGTCGCCTACCTGCTGTTCCTGTATGCGCCGATCATCCTGTTGCCGATCTTTGCCTTCAACGATGGGACGATCATCGCCTTTCCGTTGCAAGGCTTCACCACCAAGTGGTTCGAGGCGATGGTGTCCACCCCCACGCTGCATACGGCGGTGAAGAATTCGCTGATCATCGCGGTGTCCTCGGCGGTGCTGGCGACCTGCCTTGGCATCTTCACCGCCCGCGCGGCCACGCGCTACAACTTTCCGGGCAAGGGGGGCATCGCCGGGCTGGTCATGCTGCCGCTGGTGCTGCCGGAAATCATCGTGGCGGTGTCGCTGTTCGGGGTGCTGCTGGGCCTTGGCATTCCGCTGACGATCTGGACGGTGATCCTGGGCCATGTGCTGATCTGCACGCCCTATGCGGTGGCGATCCTGAATTCGGCCTTCCAGTCGCTGGACCGCTCGCTGGAAGAGGCCGCCTATGATCTGGGCGAGACGCGCTGGTCAACCTTTCGCCTGATCATCCTGCCGCTGGTGGCACCGGGGATCGTGTCGTCGCTGCTGATCTCGTTCACCATCAGCCTTGATGAGTTCATCATCGCCTTCTTCCTTGCAGGGACCGAACCCACGCTGCCGGTCTACATCTTCTCGCAGTTCCGGTTCCCGCAATCGGTTCCCGTGATCATGGCGCTGGGGACCATCCTGGTGCTGCTGTCCATCGTCCTTCTGACTGTCGCCGAATATTTCCGCCGCCGCGGTATCGCGAAATCCGGCGGCAAGGATACCGGAGGTTTCCTGTGAGCACGCCTGCACCTTCCCTCGCCAAAGCCTCCGAAGCCGAACGTGCCGCCCGCAAGCCGCTGATCGAGCTGGAGAACATCCAGAAATACTATGGCGATTACCACGCCCTGCGCGGGATCACCGCAACGATCCGGCAAGGCGAGTTCTTTTCGCTGCTGGGGCCGTCGGGCTGCGGCAAGACCACGCTTTTGCGCACCATCGCGGGGTTCGAGGAGGTATCTTCGGGCATCCTGAAGATCGACGGGCGCAGCATGGACGGGGTGCCGGCGAACCGGCGCCCGACCAACATGGTGTTCCAGTCCTATGCCATCTTCCCGCATCTGTCGGTGGAGCAGAATGTCGGCTTCGGCCTGCGCCGCGATCCGCGTTCGGCCGCCGAAAAGGACCGCGCCGTGCAAGAGGCGCTCGAGATGGTCGGCCTCAAGGGCTATGGCAAGCGCGCCGCCCATGCGCTTTCGGGCGGCCAGCGTCAGCGTGTGGCTTTGGCGCGGGCGCTGATCCTCAAGCCCAAGGTGCTGCTGCTGGACGAACCCCTGTCGGCGCTTGACAAGAAGATGCGCGAGCAGATGCAGGTCGAGCTGATCAAGCTGCAGCGTCAGGTCGGCATCACCTTCATTCTGGTCACGCATGATCAGGAAGAGGCGCTGGTGATGTCCGACCGGATAGCCGTGATGTTCGAAGGCCAGATCGCGCAACTGGACGATCCCGAAACGCTGTACCGGCTGCCGAAATCGCGGCAGGTGGCGGATTTCATCGGCACGATGAACTTCCTGCCGGCAACGATTGCGGCGCAAACCGCGGATGGATTCGATGTCGATGTGGCAGGTCTGGGGCGGTGCCACATCGGCGCCCGCCAGTCCCCCGGCGCGGTGACGGGCGAGGTGTCGGTCGGCTTCCGGCCGGAGACGCTGACGCTGCTGTATGAAGGCCAGCAGGCTACCGACCGCGAAAGCCCCGGCGTGATCGAGGAAGTCGTCTATTACGGCGACATGACCTATTACGACGTCAAGCTTGACGGCGTGGCCGTCCCGGTGCGGCTGTCGATGCGCAACGTCTTTGGCCGCCCGGTGCTGGATCGCGGCACGCGCACGCGCGTCGCCTGGTCGCCCGGCGCGCTGGTTCTGTTTCGCTAGATCCGTCTCGGGCCACGGCGCCATGAACCCGTCGGGACGCACTCGGCAGTTCGTCGCGCTCCCGCACCCTTGCGCCGCCCAAGGGCGGCACAAGGGTTTGGGCCGGGCGCCGCGCAAGCGCGGCGTGCCTCCGGCGGGGGTATTTGGAAAAAGGCAAAGCCTGCCGGGGCAGGCCAGGCTGATGGCAGGCTTGCAAGGTGGACAGGCTCTCTGAATGGGGGCGCAAAATTTCCCGCGAAAATCTGTCTTTGGCCGCTTGACGCCCCCCGGCGCATCCTGTAGTTCACCCCTCACGCGCGGTTGTAGCTCAGTCGGTTAGAGTACCGGCCTGTCACGCCGGGGGTCGCGGGTTCGAGCCCCGTCAACCGCGCCACTTTCCTTCTTCCATCAAAGGCTTCCGCAGGGTTTCGCATCCTTGGATCTGTCTGCCTGTGGCGTCACCCTTTGGTGAAATCCTTGGTGGGTGCGGGTTGCACGCGCCCCAGGGCATCGCGATCCAGCAGCTGCCAGAGGCTGCGAATTTTCCGTGAAAAATCCGTCACCTTCCGCTTGACGCCCCCCGGCGCATCCTATACTTCACCCCCCACGCGCGGTTGTAGCTCAGTCGGTTAGAGTACCGGCCTGTCACGCCGGGGGTCGCGGGTTCGAGCCCCGTCAACCGCGCCACTTTTCTTCCAAAATCAAACGACTGAGCATATGTGGTGTCTGCTGCATGCCAGTCCTGTTGTTTCGCTCCACATCCCGTGCAGGAGGCGCGCCGCGCTTGCGCGGCGCTTGGCCCAAAGCCCCGTGCCGGGCCATGGCCCGGCTCGGGGGTGCGGGAGCACCTCGGCCAGCCGCACGAGCGGGCCAGCTGTACCATGTGGCGGCGCTTCGCCCGTCGGATCGCTGGCAAATGTCATGGGGCCGCCGCTTTCGCCCGACACGACCGTGGCCACCCGCCGGCCCGCCTTATGGCTGCGCTCAGGCAACAGCCTGCAAGCGTTGCCGCTTGCGCGCCCTTGGCAAGCTTGCGGGGGCCAGCCGGGCAAACCGCGCGGCGCCGGTGATCTGCGGCGCGTCCGTGGCCAGGCCAGGCACCATGAATGTCCAGCGTCGCCCGCACAGGCGAGCTCAGGGTGTGCCCGTCGGCAAGGGTGCGGGCCTCGGATGACAGCGTCGCTTTGCCCGCATGGGCCGATACGATGGCCAACACCTTGATGCAGCCCCGGCGCATCCTGCGCTGCATTCACGCCGCAGGTGCCCGATCCGCAGCTGATCGCAAGATGAACCATATCCGGATCGGCCGGTGGACCACTGCAGCCCATGGGCCACAACGCCGCGGACAAGCCTGCGGCGACGGGGTTGGCCTTGTTAAAGGTCTTTCCGTCCTTGTGCAGCTTTGCCCCGTAAAGTCCTATGAAAGCGTTCTTTTCCACGCGAGTTCCCGTGGCATGTGACCCCCGCGCGCAGGATCCTCGCCGTTACCGAGAGGGCCTCGCCTTTCCCGTGATGGCCGCGCCTGGCCGTGAGGATGCGGGGGGCACTCTGCACCCACCGTCTCTCGACAAGCGTCGCGCTGCGCGCCGATGGCGGGGGCCAGTGATACCGCGGGGGCGGGGCCTCGGCATGAACCAGCTCTGCGGCTGCGTCCAGTTCGGCCATGTGCCGTTGCCAGCCCCCCGACGACCCGCCGAGATGACACCATCACCAAGGCGATCGAGGCCGGATCACGCTTGCGTCCTTTGATGCCTGGCGGAACGGCGATGATGCTGCGCCACGGGACGATCAGACGGCGGCGCTGCGGCCGTTCAGCGACCCGCCATTTCGGGGTCTGCGTGGGCGGGCAAGGCGATTGTCTCTATGGAAGAGCGCGCCAATTGGCTGCTGCCCGCTGACATGGCCCCCAGTCGGCAGAGGATGCGCGGCGCGCTGGCGGCCTTCCGGCATGAAGGTCACCGTGCCGTTCCTGGCCGAGGCGCTGTTTGAGACCAGGGCGGATCAGATGGTCGCCTTGCAGGACAGTCTGTCCGGAATAACGCCCCGGGTTGCGCTGCCTCGCGCTGTTGCCCGATACGGTCACCCTGTCGTGCCCGGTGTCGAACCTGCGCCGGTGACCGATGGTGGCCCCGCCCCCGGGGGCATTCCTGTCGCCAGGCTGAAGGGCCCGGGTCGGCTTTGCCATTCCTTAACCCGGCTGCGGCACTCTGACAGGGAACCAGAGCCGAAGGAGAAGCCTTTGCCCGATCCTGCTGTTGACCCCGCCTCCGACCTTGCACCGCTGCTTGCAGAACTGGACAGTCTGGCCGAACAGGCCACCGCGCTGCGTGTGCGGATTGCGCGCTTGTCTGCGGCGTCTTCGGGGGCGCGCCCGGGGTGGCCGATCCGCCGGCTCGGCGATGAAACGCAAAGCGCCGCCACCCGGCCGGGCAGCGGCGCCTTGCGTCTTGTCGCGGGTCAGGCCTGCTGAGCGGCCAGCGTGTCGATCTGGTCGCGCCACATTTCCATCTGATAGCCATGGCGCGAGGGCAGGGCAATGATGTCATCGGTCGGGCGCTTGCCCGCCTCGCTCAGCGCCCAGACGATCGAGGAGCGGTTGCCCGAGGCGCAATAGGCCAGCACCGGGCCGTTGGCGCCCGCGATCGCGCTGCCCTGGGCGGTCACGTTGTCCATGGTGATCGCACCGCCAACGACCGGGTTCGCCACGAACTCCAGCCCCAGCGCCTCGGCTGCGGCCTTCATGGCTGCGGCATGGTGACTGGGCGGGATTTCCGCGTCGGGTCGGTTGTCGATGATGCGCACGAAGCCGGCGGCCTTGATGGCCGGCAAATCCTCGGGGTCGATCTGCGGGCTGACCGAATAGCTGGGCGTGATCTGGCGAATGTCCATGGGCTGGTCCTCAGGCGGTCTTGGGCTGGGGCGCCCGGGCGTTGAACACGGGCGCGATACCCATACCTGCCATCATGGCCAGCATGAACACAAGCCCGCCCAGCCCCCCGAACGACAGCGAGGCCATGGCCGGGCCCGGGCACAGCCCCGCCAGACCCCAACCCGCGCCAAACAGCAGCGAGCCGACGATCAGCCGCGTGCTCAGGCGCTGTGCGGGGGGCTCGGGCAGGGCATTGCCCAGAACCGCGACGCGCCGCCGCGCGGCCACGCGCCAGGCGATGGCCATGGGGATGATCGCGCCGCCCATCACGAAGGCCAGCGTCGGATCCCAGGCACCGAAGATGTCCAGCCAGCCCTGCACCTTGGTCGTGTCCACCATGCCCGAGATCAGCAGGCCCAGACCGAACAGCCCGCCCGACAGGGCAGCAAAAAGGTTGCGCTTCATGTCAGATGATCCCCAGCCAGTGCCGTGCCGCCACCATGATGACCCCGCCTGCCAGCAGATAGGCAAAGGTCGCCGCAATCCCGCGCAGCGACAGGCGCGAGATGCCGCACACCCCGTGGCCCGAGGTGCAGCCATTGGCCAGCCGTGTGCCAAGGCCAACCAGCAGCCCGGCGACGATCACGACCCAAAGGTTTGACGTCACATGGGTTTGCGCCCCGCCCACCAGCGCGGCGCCAATGGCCGGCACCAGCACAAGGCCGGCGATGAAGGACGCACGTTCGGCCCAGGTGGCCCAGCCCGTGCGGTCCACCAGCCCGCCCAGAATGCCCGAGGCCCCCATCACGCGCCCGTTGAGCAAAAGATAGACCGAACCGGCGACCCCGATGATGAGGCCACCAACCAGGCCATAGACCCAGTCGATCGGATTGATAAGCATGTCCTGTTTTCCTGTTGGTTCGAGGGCACTTGCCCCCCTTTGGCAGGGCCGGCCGCGCGTCCGGCCCCTTGGGCCTTACAGCCCGTTGACCGGCACCTTGAGATAGCTGATGCCGTTATCCTCGGGCTCGGGCATCTGGCCTGCGCGCATGTTCACCTGAAGCGAGGGGATGATCAGCTTGGGCATGGCCAGCTGGGCATCGCGTTCGGTGCGCATGCGGATGAAATCCTCGCGCGACTTGCCGGCGCCGATATGCTTGTTCAGCCGCTTTTGCGCGCCGACCGTGGTTTCCCAGGCGTATTGGTCGCGCCCTTCGGCCTTGTAGTCGTGGCAGACGAAGATCCGCGTATCATCCGGCAGGGCCAGGATTTTCTGGATCGAATCCCACATGGTTTCTGCCGAGCCGCCAGGAAAGTCGCAGCGCGCCGTGCCGAAATCGGGCATGAACAGCGTGTCCCCGACAAAGGCCGCGTCCCCGATCACATAGGTCAGGCAGGCCGGGGTATGGCCCGGGGTGTGCAGCACATCGCCGCGCAGCTGGCCAATGTGAAAACTGTCGCCTTCCTTGAACAGCTGGTCGAACTGGCTGCCATCGCGCTGAAAGCGGGTGCCCTCGTTGAAGATCTTGCCGAAGGTGTCCTGCACCACGGTGATCTTTTCGCCAATCCCGATCTTGCCGCCCAGGCGTTCCTGCAGATAGGGCGCGGCCGACAGGTGATCGGCGTGAACATGGGTTTCCAGGATCCAGGCAACCTCCAGCCCTTCCTTCTGGATGAAGTCCACCACAGCATCGGCCGAGCGCGTATCGGTATGGCCCGAGGCATAGTCGAAATCGAGCACCGAATCGACGATGGCGCAGGCACGGCCGGCAGGTTCCTGCACGACATAGGTGATGGTGTTGGTCGCTTCGTCAAAGAAGGCGTGGATTTTCGGGGTCATGGTCATGGCCTCGTGGGTTGCGTTGCGGCCAATATGCGCTTCCTGAAGATATATTTCAAGATTTGAATATGAAATTTGTGATCCCGATTGACATGCGTCAAGGCAGCAACAGGCGTATGCTGCCAGCGTTGTCGCAGCAAAGGGAGACCGCGATGACGACGAATGCCGAGCGCAAATCCATGCTGGAAGGCCGTCTGGCCACGCTGAGAACCCGGCTTCAAGGGATTGAACACGAGCTGAGTTCCCACCAGTCCAAGGATTGGGAAGACATGGCGATCGAGCAGGAAACCGATGAGGTCCTTGAAGGCATGGGCCATTCGGGTTTGCAGGAAATGCGCCAGATCGAATCCGCCCTGCAACGTATGGCCGATGGCGACTATGGCTATTGCACGAAATGCGGGGCCGAGATTGCCAACGAACGTCTGGATGCGCTGCCGCATACGCCGTTCTGCCGCAATTGTGCGCCCTGACGGGGTACAGCGCGCGCCTTGCGGGCACCGCACAAGGGAGGAAGACCGATGACACCGAAAGAGTTGAGTGATCGCATGGCTGAACTTGCCCAACGTGCCGCCCGCCTGTCGCAGGGCGATCCTGCGCTCGAGGCGCTGCGCGCCGAGCTGGAGGCGCTCTCGCAGCTGTTGCCCGCCTCGGCCGGCCCGGATCGGGCCGATCAGGTGGTGGACGATCTGTTCGACAACATGCCTGTGTAACTGACGCGGCGGCCTTGCCAAACCGCCCCCTGCACCTGTTAATGCCCTCGAACTTGATTTGGAGGGCCGGGGATGGCGGAAGCGGTGCGTCTGGAACGCGAGGGCGAGGTTGCGGTGCTGGTGATAGACAGCCCGCCGGTGAATGCGCTGGGTCTGGCGGTGCGTGCCGGTCTGGCCGACGGGATCGCGGCTGCGGCTGCCGATGATGCCGTCAAGGCCATCGTGATCCGCGCCGACGGGCGCACGTTTCCGGCAGGCGCCGACATTTCCGAATTCGGCAAGCCCCCGCAAGACCCCTGGCTGCCCGAAGTGTGCAACCAGATCGAGGCCTGCGCCAAGCCGGTGATCGCCGCCCTGCATGGCACCGCCCTTGGTGGCGGGTTCGAGGTGGCGCTATCCGCGCATTGGCGCATCGCGCTGGCCTCGGCCAAGGTGGGCCTGCCGGAAGTGACGCTGGGCATTCTGCCCGGCGCAGGCGGCACGCAGCGCACCCCGCGGCTGATCGGCGCCGAACAGGCGCTGGACATGATGATTTCGGGCAAGCCGGTGGCGGCTGCCAAGGCGCTGGCCATGGGTCTCTTGGACGAGGTGGTCGAGGATGACCTGCCCGGCGCTGCCCTGCGCCTTGCCCGCAAGCTGATCGCCGAAGGCGCCGCCCCGCGCCCCACGCGCGAGCGGCGCGACGGGATGCGCGATGCGGTGGCCTATGAGGCTGCCGTTGCCGCCGCCCGCAAGGCGCAGGCGTCGAACCGTCTGCCAGGCCCGCGCCGCATCGTCGATTGCGTCGAGGCCGCGCTGCTGCTGCCCTTCGATCAGGGGCTGCAATACGAACGCGCGGCGTTCTCGGAACTGGTAGGCTCGCCCGAGGCGGCGGGCCTGCGCCATGCCTTCTTTTCCGAACGCCGGGCGGCGAAGATGCCCGAGGCCAAGGCCGCCGCGCGCCCGCTTGCCAAGGTTGCGGTGGTCGGTGGCGGCTTGATGGGGGCGGGCATCGCCTATGCCTGCCTCTCGGCGGGCTATACCGTCTCGCTGATGGACCGCGACCGCGAAGGTCTGGCCCGCGGGCTGGAGCGGATCGCCAAGCTGCAGGAAGGCGCGGTGGACAAGGGCCGCATGACGGCCGCACAGCGCGAGGCCGACTGGGCGCGGCTTTCGGGCGTCATGGACATGGCGCAGCTCGCCGATGCCGATCTGGCGATCGAGGCAGTGTTCGAGGATTTCGACGTCAAGGCCGATGTGCTGCGCGGTCTTGATGCGGTGCTCAAGCCTGGTGCGGTGCTGGCGACCAACACCTCGTATCTGGATGTTGACGCGCTGGCCACTGTCACCTCGCGTCCGGCAGATGTGGTGGGGCTGCACTTCTTCTCGCCCGCCCATGTGATGCGGCTGCTGGAGATTGTCGTCGGCAAGGCAACGGCCCCCGAGGCGGTGGCCACGGGTCTTGCCCTGGCCAAGAAGCTGGGCAAGGTCGCGGTGCGTTCGGGCGTGTGCGACGGGTTCATCGGCAACCGCATCCTGACTGCCTATCGTCAGGTCTCCGAATTCCTGATCGAGGATGGCGCGACGCCCTCGCAGGTTGACCGTGCGATGCGCGCCTTCGGGATGCCGCTGGGGCCGTTCGAAGTGTCGGACATGGCGGGCCTGCAGATCGCCTGGGCCCGGCGCAAGCGCCTTGCGGCCACCCGCGATCCGGCCAGGCGCTATGTGGCCGTGGCCGACCGGCTGTGCGAGGCCGGGCGCTTTGGCCAGTCGACCGGCAAGGGGTGGTATCGCTACGAGGGGCGCAAGCCGGTCGAGGACCCGGAGGTTCTGGCCATCATCGAGGCCGAGCGCGCGGCCAAGGGGATCACCGCCCGCAGCTTTACCGACGACGAGATCGCAACCCGTCTGCTGGTTGCCATGGCCAACGAGGGGGCCAAGATCCTTGCTGAAGGGATCGCGCTGCGGCCCTCGGACATCGATGTGGTCAAGCTGTTCGGCTATGGCTTCCCGCGCTGGGAAGGTGGGCCGATGCACTGGGCGGACCGCTTCGGCATCCTGCAGCTGAAGAACGCTGTGCTGGACTATGCGTCGCAGGCCCCGGATTTCTGGCAGGTGGCGCCCAACCTTGACGAGATGATCGTCAATGGCACCCGCTTTGCCGATCTGAACGAGGGGTAAGCTCCCGCACCCTCGGACCGCCCTGACGGGCGGCCCGAGGCTTTGGGCCGCGCGGCGCGCCATGGGCGCGCCGCGGTCGCCCACTGTGTTGGTCCATGTTCCCTGGGTTCCGAGGTCTTGCCCGAAGGGCAGGGCATAGGCCCCTGCACGCAGGGCGGTGGGCGCCTCGCTCGCAAGAGAGGCGCTGACCGCGCGCCCGCAGATGAGGGCGCGACCTTGAGGGCAGCGGGGGTGCCCTGCGATGCGCCCATGCGGTTCAAAGCGTCTGGCCCGTATCAGGGTTTGCAGCCCCAAGGCGAGCCGGGTCTGATCCTGGCAATGGCGGCCAGGATCGGCAGGGGCCGGCCGATCCCGTCGGCGACCCTTTGCCTGTGCCCTCAGCCTTAGCCCAGCAGCAGCGCCGCGACGACCGCCCCAAGCCCGAGTGCCGACAGGGCAAAGGCGCCAAGGTTCACCGCGACCACGCGGCGCAGGGTTGCCTTCATCGCCTCGTCGTCCAGCTTGCGCCGCCGGGCCTGACTGACGGTGACGATGCACCAGACGATGCCCGCCAGCCCTGCCAGCGTCATGGCCGCTCCGATCCAGATCAGCGCCTGCATTCTGTCATCCCTCTGCCACAGCCATCTTGCCGCCTGACAGATCAAGCGGGCGCGGGATCATCTGCCCGCTGCCCGGCGGGGTCTACCCTTGTCCGCCGGTGTCTGGCAAGGCGCCTTGAACCGCCGCGCCCGCAACGGTAGGACAGGGCAAACCATCAGAACGAGGCTGACATGAGCAACCCGACCGATGCCTATGCCGTCACCGCCGACGAGCTGCGCCAGTTCATCGAACGCGCCGAACAGCTTGCTGCGGAAAAGAAGGACATCGCCGAACAGGAAAAGGAACTGTTCGCCGAGGCCAAGGGGCGCGGCTATGACACCAAGGTGATGAAAAAGGTGATCGCGCTGCGCAAGCGCAAGCCCGATGACATTGCCGAGGAAGACGCGATCCTTGACATGTACAAGGCCGCGCTCGGGATGGGCTGAACGGCCGGCGTTTGCGCCTGTCGGGGACCGGCCCGATCAAGGTGCCCACCCGGCACCCCCTGGTGTCCAAAATGCAAAGGCGGTCTCTTGCGGGGCCGCCTTTTGCAATCCGGGTGCCCGCGCAAGGGCAGAGCCCTGGCTCTGCGCTTGCGCCGCGCCGTCCTGCTCTCGATGGGCAGGACGGCGCGGGCCTGTCAGTTCGAGACCTGCTCGCGCAGGATCGAGGCGGTCAGCGCGATCATCAGATAGAGCCCGGCAAAGATCAGCAGCGCGACCGAGGTATTCTCGAATGCCCGCGGATAGCTGGGCACATCCGGAGCGACCGGCGCCACGGCAAGCGACAGATAGCGCTGCTGGCGGTTCGCCTCGATCCGGGCGATTTCGAGCTGTTGGGCAGCCTGCGTCAACAGAAGCTGGCGCGTCTGCACATCGGCCTCGGCCACCAGAAGTTCCGACTGCACCTTGGCCAGCGACCGCCCGCCCGCGCCATCCTGGGTCAGGCGGGCGCGCAGATTGGCGATTTCCTGCTCCAGCGTCGCGACGCGGCGCTGCACGGGTTCCACCCGCGCCCTGTTCGGGCTGGAGTTCGACAGCATCTGCGCAAGCGCCAGCCGTTCCTGGGTCAGCTGGGTTTCCAGCGCGGTGATCTGGCTGGACAGCAGGGTGATTTCCACCTCGCTGGACAGAACCTTGTTGCGTTCCTGCAATTCCACCACGCGCTGCTGAGCGGCCATCAGCTTGGCCTCGGCATCGTCATAGCTTTCGCGCGCGCCCTTCATCTGGTCGGTGCGCAGCCGTTCCGACAGGTGGTTCACCTGTTCCTCGGCATAGTGGATCAGCTCGCGGCTCCAGGCGGCCGACAGATCGGGCGTCGGGGCCGACACCTCCATCTTGATGATCCCTTCGGTCTGGTCATACGAGATCTGCATGGTCTTCTTGTAGATTTTGTAGGCCGCCTCGATCGAATTGGGATCTTGCAATCGCTGCAGCGGATCGACCGAGGGATCGGCGAAATGGCGCCGGAACCCGACCGCCTGATCCAGCCGCAGCATGGCATCGCGCGATTGCAGATAGCCCTGCACGGCGATCGAATCCTGCGATGTGGCGAATTGCGTGCCCGAGAACAGCCCGCCAAGCCCGCCTGCGGCCGGGCTTTCGGCCTGCTGGATCACGAATTCCGAACGCGTGGCATACATCGGCGTGGCGATGACGGTATAATAGATGGCGGCGATCAGCGTCGGCAGCCCGACGAACACCGCCAGCCGCGCCCACAGCAGCAGCATCCGCCGCCGCCGCCTGCGGCCGATATCGCGTTGAATCCGTTCGATATCCGACACCGGGTTCGGGCGTTCCATCCGCACCTCGGGCGAGGGCAACTGGGTCGGGCTGGCCGTCTGCGGCAGGTTCGCATCCTGCGGCACCTGGGTCAGGGCGCGCGATCCGCCCGGCACCTCGGCGCTGGCCCCGGCGGTCACCATATCCAGCACGCTGCTGCGCCCGAACGGATCGATCCCGGCCTTGCGCAGCAGGCGCACGGCATCGAAATCCGATGTGGCAGGAAGCTGGTATTTCTCGGCCATGCGGCGGGCCAGGCGCAATTGCCGGCCCGTCAGCCCCTCGCGCCGGATGGCGTCGATTTCGGCATCTTGTGCCAGATCCTGCGGCGCCGTCACCTCGCCGGTCGTGGCCGCAGGCGTTGCCTTGCCGGCGGTCGGAAAGGCCTCGGGGCCAAAGCCATCGTCTTGCGGCTCCAGCAGGGCAGAGGGGTCGTCTATGGGGCGGGCCTTGCCGGTTGGCGACCCGGTTGGCGACAACGAGACCGGCAGGCGGATGCGGAACCGGGTGGCCTTAGGCATGGTAGTCATAGAGCCGCTTAGCCTCTTCCAGGGAATCGAACATGACAAGCTGCCCGTTCATCAGCACGGCGGCCGATCGGCAGAATTTTTCCAGCGTCTGCGCCTGATGCGAGACGATCACAACGGTCGCGCTTTTCAGCCGGTCGCGCAGGATCGACCCGGCCTTGCGGTTGAAATTGACATCGGTGGTCGAGGGCATCCCCTCGTCGATCAGGTAGATGTCGAATTCCATCGCCAGCATCAGCGCAAAGGAAAACCGCGCCCGCATCCCCTGGCTGTAGGTGCCGACCGGCATGTCGAAATATTCGGCAATGTCGCACAGCCAGCGGCAGAACGCCTCGACATAGTCGGGATCAAGGCCATACAGCCGCGCGATATAGCGGGAATTTTCCGTCGCCGTATGCCGGTTGACCACCCCGCCCATGAACCCCAGCGGAAAGCTGATCCGGCTGGTGCGGGTGATCTTGCCTTCGTCCGGCTTTTCAAGGCCGGCCATCATGTTGATGATCGTCGTCTTGCCGGTGCCGTTTGGCGCCAGGATGCCCAGCGAATTGCCAAGCTCGACCCGGAAGGAGGCACGGTCAAGGATCACCTTGCGCGACTTGCCGGTCCAGAAACTCTTTGAAACTGATTCGAACTCGATCATCATGCTGCTCCGGGCTTGTTGCCGGCCCGTTTCCTGTGACCTTTCTCACAGGTTTTCCTTGGCGCAGGGTTAATTGTCCAATGCGGCAGTATTAAGGCTTAGGCGGCCCGGGCGGGCAAGGGGGAACCGGCGCCCTGCGCGGCGCGATGGGTCTTGCGCCCGGCCCCAAGCCGGCCCTATGCCGGGGCAAGTGATCCAGGAGGCCCGCGATGACCCCGCTCGATACCGCCCACGCAGCCATGCTGGCCGATCCCGACGACGATGCGGCGCGGCTGCGCTATTATCGCACGCTGGCCGATGCCGAACTGTTCCTGCTGCTGGAGGACGAGCCGACGGGCGACTCCCTGTCCCCGCGCGTCTTCCCGCTGGAAGATGGCCCGGTGGTGCTGGCCTTCGATACCGAGGAACGGATGGCCGATTTTACGGGCGTTCCGGTGCCCTATGCGGCGCTGCCGGGGCGGGTGATCGTGTCACAATTGGCGGGGCAGGCGACCGGGCTTGGCCTTAATCTGGGATCGTCCGAAAGCGCCTGGCTGATGGGGGCCCATGCCATCGACTGGCTGAGCGGTGTGCTCGATCAGGCCCCGGCCGAGGCGCGCGGGCGCCCCGTGGCTGTCCATGCCCCGGGCGCACTGGAGCCCGAACTGGCCGAGGCGCTGGCGGTGGCGGTCTCGGGGGCGGGCGGGCTGGCGGTTGCGGCCGTCCTGGCCCAGGCGGCCTGGGCCGATGGAACGCGCGGCCTCTTGCTGGCCTGGCTGGGCGCCGGTGCGGGGGCAGAGCCGGCGCTGGCCCGTGCTTTGTCCGAGGCGCTGGCCTTTTCGGGGCTGGACCAGGCGTCGGTCGACATGGTGTTCCTGGCGCCCGATGATCCGGCCGCACGGCAGATCCTGTCGCTGGGCCAACCCCTTGCGCTGCCCGAGCCACCCGCCGCGCCCCCTGAACGCGCGCCGCCCACCCCCCCCGGCATGGACCCGGCCCGCCCGCCGCGCCTGCGCTAGGGCTTGGCCTTTCCCCGCTGGCCGGTATTCTGGCGCAAAGAGGGGGGCGGATTATGGCACGGGTGTTGATCGTTGGTTGCAGTGATCCGGGCGCTGGCTGGGCTGCCCGTCTTGCCCTGCATGGGGTCGATGTTGCCATCCTCGACCCTTCGCCTGCCGGGCGGCAGCGACTGGCCGGACCCCTTGAAACGGCCCGGCGCTGGGTGCCGACCCTATACGACGGGCCGATGCCCAAGGAAGGGACGATCGAGTTCCTGCGCGACTTTGAGAAGGCGCATCAGGATATTGATTTCGCTATGGTTTTCGAAATGTCCGACGGCCTTGCGCCGTTGCCACCCCAGATGGGGCACCTTGCAAGCGCCGGAATTCCCGTGGTTGTCCCGCAGCCTGCAGGCGGCGCTTTGCAAGCCGCGCCTTCGCCTGATGCGGGGGCAAGCATGGCCTGGCTGTTGCCGGTGGCGCAGTTCACACCTGGTGGTAATCATGGCGCGCATCTATCTGATATAGCTTGCGAAATCCTGAATGACTGCGGGGTCTTTCCCGTCTGGCGCTCAGCCGATGGTGGGTGCCATTGGATGGGGGACGAAGTCTGCACGGACATGCCTGCCGAAGCCGCCCTTGCGGCCTGTTCCGGTCTGCTTGCGGCCTGCGCGACCATCCCCGAGCCTGACCGCGCCGCCGCTCTGGCCGGTCTCTTGCGCAGCCTCAAGGATCGGGATCTGGGGCTGGGCAGGCTGCTCGCCCGCCTGGATCGCCGGCGCGCCGGGGCGCTGTCGACGGAAACCGGCGATCTGGTCCAGCTGCAGGTCTTGCCTGCCTGGATCGACTATAATGGCCACATGACAGAAAGCCGCTATCTGTTCGCCTGCTCCGAGGTGACCGATGCCTTCCTGCGCCGGATCGGCGCGGGCCTCGACTATGTGGCGACAGGCTTCAGCTATTACAGCGCTGAGACCCACATCCGCCATCTTGGGGAATCGAAACTGGGCGAGCGGTTGATGGGCCGGGTTCAGGTGCTGGCGGCCGATCCCAAACGGCTTCACCTGTTCACGACGCTATGCCGCGGCGCAGATGTGGTCGCGACGCTGGAACAGATGCTGCTGCACGTCGACATGCGCGCCAACCGCGCCTGTCCAGCCCATCCGGCGGTGCTGGCGCGGCTGATGCCGATCGCCGCAGCCCATGCGGCTTTGCCCGTGCCGGAAGGCGCGGGCCGGCATGTCGGCCAAAGGCGCGATGCTCCGGCGTCTTGACCGGATGGATGGGACAGGCCGGGGCGCTGCCCCGGACCCCGGGATATTTTGAGACAGATGAAGCTGGCTTAATCCCTTCTTAACCCTGATCGTGAAAGCATGATTGTGCGGTACAGGCGGGGACGCCGATGACCGCGACAGGTGAAGTTTCCCGCTCCCGTTGGCTCGGGGGCGGGCGACATGTCAATCTCCCTTGCTCGCAGGATTGTGCGCCAAGCTGCCGTGGATTGTCTCGCACCGCGGCTCGCCTGTTTCATCTGTCCTGAAATATCCCGGGGTCCGGGGCAGGGCCCCGGTCCTCCGTCGGCCAGCTGCGCGACCGTTGCCGCTCAGCGTTGCCAGTCGAAGAAGCCCGAGGGCGCTGCCGCCAGCAGGCGCCGGGCCAGATCCTCGCCCAGGGCCACCGCATCGCCAGATCCGGCGCTGCCCTCAAGCTGGATCGCTTCAGAGCCATCGGGCCGCAGAACCTCGCCCCGCAGCCGGATTTGCCCGCCCTCGACAAGCGCAAGCCCCGCGATCGGCGTCTGGCACGATCCGTCCAGCACACGCAGCATCGCGCGTTCGGCCGCCAGCCGCAGGCCGGTCTGCGCATGATGGATCGGGTCCAGCAGCGCCGCGACCCGCGCGTCGCCCGCGCGCCGCTCGATCCCGATGGCGCCCTGGCCGACGGCGGGCAGCATGTCGTCCGGCTCGATGGCGGAACGCGCCAGATGCGCCAGCCCCAGCCGGTTCAGCCCGGCCATCGCAAGGAACGTCGCCCCCGCCACGCCATCGCGCAGCTTCTGCAGCCGCGTCTGCACATTGCCGCGGAATTCCACCACCACCAGATCGGGCCGGCGATGGATCAGCTGCGCGCGCCGGCGCAGCGAGGATGACCCGACGACCGCCCCCGGTGGCAGATCGGCCAGCCCCCCGGCCACATCCGACAGGAAGGCATCGCGCACATCTTCGCGCGGCAGATAGCAGTCCAGCACCAGCCCGTCCGGCTGCAAGGTCGGCATGTCCTTGGTCGAATGAACCGCAATGTCGATGCTGCCGTCCAGCAGTGCCTCTTCGATCTCGCGGGTGAACAGGCCCTTGCCGCCGGCTTCGCGCAAGGAACGGTCCTGGATGCGGTCGCCGGTGACCTTGATCACCACGATCTCGAAGGCGTCCTCGGGCAGCTCATGCGCGGCCATCAGCCGGTCGCGGGTTTCATGCGCCTGCGCCAGTGCCAGCGGCGAGCCGCGGGTGCCGATGCGCAGCGGTTGGGCGGGGGAGGGCAGGGCGTGCGTCATGAGCCCTGTCTACTGGTGCCCCAAAGCCCTGTCCAGCACCTCGGACCGAGTGCCGCAGGCCGATCCCCGGCCTTGACAACCGCGCCCCCACAAGGGACGAACCCCCGACACCCGCGACGGAGGCCGCCATGACCGACAAGACCATCCTGCGCGCCCTGCGCGGCGAAACCCAGCCCGTGCCGCCGGTCTGGCTGATGCGTCAGGCCGGGCGCTATCTGCCGGAATACCGCGCCACGCGGGCCAAGGCGGGCGATTTCCTGACGCTGTGCTATACGCCCGACCTTGCGGCCGAAGTGACCTTGCAGCCGATCCGCCGCTTCGGCTTTGATGCCGCGATCCTCTTTGCCGATATCCTGCTGATCGGCCAGGCGCTTGGCGCGAAGCTGTGGTTCGCCGAAGGCGAAGGCCCGCGGATGTCGACTATCACCGATGCGGCCGGTGTCGCGGCGCTAAGGCCGGTCGAGGCGATCCACGAAACCCTTGCGCCCGTCTATGAAACCGTCCGCATCCTCTCGCGCGAGCTGCCGCGGGAAACCACGCTGATCGGCTTTGCCGGCGCGCCCTGGACGGTCGCCACCTACATGATCGCCGGGCGCGGCAAGGACGACCAGGCCGGCGCCCATGCCTTCAAGGCCGCCGACCGCGCCGCCTTTACCGCGCTGATCGACCATATCGCCGCGGCCACGGTCGAATACCTCTCCGCCCAGATCGAGGCGGGGGCCGAGGTGGTCAAGCTGTTCGACAGCTGGGCCGGCAGCCTCAAGGGCCAGGATTTCACCGATTTCGCGCTTGCGCCCACCGCCCGGATCATCGCGGCGCTCAAGGCCCGCCACCCCGGCATTCCCGTCATCGCCTTCCCGCGCGAGGCTGGCCAGGGCTATGTCGGCTTTGCCCGCGCAACCGGGGCCGATTGCATCGCCGTCGACAATTCGGTCAGCGCCGACTGGGCGGCCGAGCATCTGCAACCCGATGGCTGCGTGCAGGGCAACCTTGACCCGCGCCACATGGTGACCGGCGGGCCGGACCTTGTGGCCGAGGCAAAGCGCATCGTCCGCGCCTTTTCGGGTGGCCCGCATATCTTCAACCTTGGCCATGGCATCACCCCTGATGCCGACCCCGAAAACGTTCACCGCCTGCTCGAGGCGATCCGGGGCTGACCTGCCTTTCGACTTGACGAAAATATCCCGGGGGCAGGCGCGCCCGTGACGCTGCGCGACAGCGGACCGGGGGCAGCGCCCCCGCTACCGCCCTTCTCCCATGATTGCCGGCTCGCGCCGTGCGGCGCATCCCTCGCGCGGGCAGATGCGGCACGAGGTGCCGACCGGGCGCGCCGCCGCCTCGCGAACCGAGGGCACCAGCACCATATGCGCCCGGATCACACCGGGGCCGGCAAACCCTTCGGGATAGCTGGTCTGCGCCCAGGCCCAGCAATCAAAACCCGCCGCCAGCCGGCCTGCCATTTCGACCCGCGCCTGCATCGGCTGGCCAGGGCGGCTCAGCGCCTCGTACAGCGGCCAGAGCGGGCAGGCAGCGCCAAAGCGCGGCAGGGCAAAACCCGGCAGCGGCTTTCGAAACACCAGCGTGCCGGACCCGTCGCAGATCACCAGCCCGACCGGCCCGGCCTCGGCCGGCAAGGTCGCCAGACGGCGGAACACCGCCGCAGGATCGGTGCCGAACCGCGCGGCCAGGCGGCCCGGATCCAGCCCGTCCTGGCGCAGAACGGCCAGAAACGGCGCCAGCGGCAGTACGGCCGCATCGGCGGCATATTGCTCCAGCCAGTCCCGCGCCAGCGCCCGCGCGGCCCGGCTGGCCAGCTCGGGCGCGCCTTCGGCCAAGGCTGCCGGATCGGCCCCCGCCTCCAATGCGGGCAAATGCCAGCCCTGCGCCTCGAGCCAGCTTTCCAGCTCTTCCTGGGGCGACGCGATGCCGGTCTCTTGCGCGGCCACCCCGTCCAGATAGCCCACCAGCGCCTCGGCGCCATTGGCGAGGCGCGCGGTATCCTCGGCCAGGTTGCGCTCGAAGCGGGCCCGCCAGTCGGGCTCGATGTCCGGCGTGTCGGCCAGAATGGCGGCGGTGGACCGCACCGAAGCCGCGGCCGACAGCAACTCATGCAGACCGGCGGACAGATGCGGATCCTGGCTCATCCGGTCGCTCAGCGCCTCGACCGCCTGCTCAAGCTGCACGATGCGCCGGTTCTGCGCAGCAATCAGCGCGGCCCAGCCAGGATAGCGGCCGGCGAATTCCTCGGCCCGGTCCAGCTCGGCCGGAACACCGGCGGCGGCGGCGGCCTCGCGCAGCGCGGCCCCCGCATCGGCCTCGGCCTCGCCGGCCAGCGCCTCGGGCGGCACCCCCAGCGCGGCGGCGATCCGCCCCAGCACATCGCCCGCAACCCGGCGGCGATTGTGCTCGATCAGGTTGAGGTAGCTGGCCGATACCCCCGCCGCCCGCGCAAGCTCGGCCTGGCGCAGCCCGCTGCGGGCGCGGCGTTCGCGGATGCGGGTGCCGGTCAGGGCATTCAGCGGCATGGGGCTCCTCCTGCGCGCCCAGCATAGGGCCAATCGGCGCGCCCGTCACGCAGGCCCTTGGCATCGCGCGCCCCCCGCGCCTATAAGACCCCGGTCAGCCGAAGGAGCCAGGGATGCGCGAGGCCTCGATCACCCGCACCACCGCCGAAACCGATATTTCCGTGACGGTGAACCTTGATGGAACCGGCCGCTATGACATGGCGACCGGCGTCGGCTTCTTCGACCACATGCTCGACCAGCTGGCCCGCCATTCGCTGATCGACATCAGCCTTGCCGCCCGGGGCGATCTGCATATCGACGATCACCATACCGTCGAGGATTGCGGCATCGCGCTGGGTCAGGCCCTGACCCAGGCACTTGGCGACAAGCGCGGCATCCGCCGCTATGGCGAATGCACCCTGCCGATGGACGATGCCCGCGTGCAGGCAGCGCTGGATCTGTCGGGCCGCCCGTTCCTGGTCTGGGACGTGACCTTCCCGACCCAGAAGATCGGCACCTTCGATACCGAACTGGTGCGCGAATTCTTTCAGGCGCTGTCCACCCATGGCGGCATCACCCTGCATGTCACGCAGGCGGCCGGCTTCAACAGCCACCATATCGCCGAAGCCGCCTTCAAGGCCGTCGCCCGCGCGCTGCGCGATGCGGTGGAAACCGACCCGCGCAAGGCCGATGCGATCCCCTCGACCAAGGGTATGCTCTAGGGCTTTGCCTTTTTCCAAATACCCCCCCGCCGGAGGCGTCCTCAGGCGCCGCCAGTGCTTCCGCCGAAAGGAACCGCGATGCTGACCGTTCTCGTCGATTATGACAGCGGCAACCTGCATTCCGCCGAAAAGGCCTTTCAGCGGATGGCCGCAGAAACCGGGGCAGGCGAGGTCATCGTGACCTCGCACCCCGAGGATGTCGCCCGCGCCGACCGGATTGTCCTGCCCGGCGACGGGGCCTTTCCGGCCTGCCGTCAGGCGCTGCTCGATCATACCGGCCTCTTCGAGGCGATCCACGAGGGCGTCACGCGCCGGGGTGTGCCGTTCCTGGGCATCTGCGTCGGCATGCAGATGCTGGCGACCCGCAGCCTTGAATACCGCGAGACCCCCGGCTTTGGCTGGATCGCCGGCGAGGTCGCCCGGATCGCGCCGGCAGATCCGACCTTCAAGGTGCCGCATATGGGCTGGAATGACCTGGTGATCGACCGTCCCCATCCGGTGCTGGACGGCATCATGACCGGCGATCACGCCTATTTCGTGCATTCCTACGCGATGCGCGTTGCCGACCCGGCCGAGCTGCTGGCCCACGTCGACTATGCAGGGCCCGTCACCGCGATTGTCGGGCGGGACAACATTGTCGGCACCCAGTTCCATCCTGAAAAATCCCAGGCCACGGGTCTGCGGCTGATCGGGAACTTCTTGCGCTGGGTGCCCTGACCCCCCGGCGTGCGCGCCGTGCGGGGGCTGTGGATGCCTCCGGCGGGGGTATTTGGGGGCAAGATGATGCAACGTGCGCTCAGGCCCGGCGGGCCTTTTCGATCAGCGCAAGGCCAAGGGCGATCAGCGCCATGCCGGCCAGATGGTGCGGCTGGGGCAGGGTGCCGCCGAGCGCCGCGCCCATCGCCAGGGCACTGACCGGGATCAGGAACGTCACAAGCGAGATCGCCACCGCCCCGGCCGACGCGACGATGCGAAAATAGAGCAGGTAGGCCAGCGCGGTTGACAAAGTGGCAACCCCAGCCAATGCGCCCCAGGCGCCGGGGCTGGGCATCGCCAGGGTCCATGGCCGGTCGATCCACAGCTCGAGCGGCAGGATGAGGGCGGTCGAGCAGGCGATCTGGCCGAAGGCCGCCTGCAGCGGCTCCACACCCATCCCGCGGAGCCTTTGCCCCCAGACCGCCGCCAGCCCGTAAGAGCCGGCGGCGAGCAGACAGCAGACGATGGCCAGCTGCGTTCCGCCAGTCGCAGCGGTGCCCATCATGATCGCAACCCCGCCAAAGCCTGCAGCCACCCCGCCCAGCCGCAGCCCGCCCAGCGGCGCCCTGGTGAAGACGCGCAGCGCCAGCAGGGTGAACAGCGGTGTCGTTGCATTGACGATGGCGGCAAGCCCGGCCGAAATGCCGCCCTGCGCGATGGCGAACAGCGTGAAGGGGATCATGTTGTTCAACAGCCCCATCACGGCCAGCGCCGCCCAGACGTTCTGTCCGCGGGGCCATGGGATGCCAAGCACAGGCAGCGCCACCAGCAGAACCAGTGTTCCAAGCCCCACGCGGCCCAGAACGATGGTCAGCGGCGCAAGTTCGGCGACCAGCCGCTCGACGAACAGGAACGAGCCGCCCCACAAGCAGGACAGCAAGATCAGGCAGGTCCAGTCGGTGCGGGTCATGGGGGGCTCTGCTCGCGGCTCGGGCCGGGTATGCCAGCTCACCCGCTACGGCGCGACCCGAAAGCTGCGCTTTGGCTATTTCACCCGCTGCCAGGTCTGTTTCGAGCACAAGAGCCCGCCCGCGATGCAACCGGCAAGGCTCAGGCTGTTGCCGTTCAGCTCGATCTTGCCCACATAGACCTTGTCATTGGACGGGCGCCACACCTGGCCCTGATACCGCCCGCCGCCTTGCGGCATCATGTCGATGACCAGCTGCTTGCCAAGGTTGGGCGATTTGTATTCGCCGCTTGCATTGAAGGTGCGCGCGATCGTGCCGCAGATCGCCGGGCCGCAGGGCGCCAGCTGGACATGGGCATAGGCGCCATCGTCCGTCTGGGTCTGCCATAGTCCCTCGACCGGATCGGCGGCAAAGGCGGGCACGGCCATCAGGGCGAGCACGGTGGCGGCTGCAAATTTCATCATCGGTGTCTCCTGGCGGCGTTTGCGTGCCGCTGCGGCACGATCCCGGAATGACAGGATTCGGGCAAGGGTGACGTGACTTCCCGATCTGCGGACCGGCCGATGCTGCCGGGTGCTTGGCATCGGCGCCGTCCCGTGGCAAGAGGCGCGCACCATCGGAAAAGGAGCCGGCCCATGATCCTCTATCCTGCCATCGACCTGAAGGACGGCCAGTGCGTGCGGCTTCTGCGCGGCGAGATGGAGGCGGCGACGGTCTTTGGCGATGACCCGGCGGCGCAGGCAGCGGCCTTTGTGGCGGCGGGGTGCCAATGGCTGCATCTGGTGGATCTGAACGGCGCCTTTGCCGGGCGGCCGGTCAATGCCCCGGCGGTCGAGGCGATCCTCGCACGGGTCACGGTGCCCTGCCAGCTGGGCGGCGGCATCCGCGACATGGCGACCATCGGCATGTGGCTGGAGCGGGGGCTCAGCCGGGTGATCCTGGGCACGGTCGCGGTGGAAAACCCCGATCTGGTGCGCGAGGCCGCACGCGAGTTCCCCGGCAAGGTCGCGGTCGGGATCGACGCCCGCAAAGGCTTTGTCGCAACGCGCGGCTGGGCCGAAGAGACCGGGGTTCAGGCCACCGATCTGGCCAAGAGCTTTGAAGATGCCGGCGTTGCCGCGATCATCTACACCGACATCGACCGCGATGGCGCGATGCAGGGCCCCAACATCGAGGCAACAGCGGCGCTCGCGCGCGCGGTGACCATCCCGGTGATCGCCTCGGGCGGGGTCAGCCACATGCAGGATCTGATTGCGCTGCGCGACACCGGGGTGATCGCCGGGGCAATCTCGGGCCGGGCGCTTTATGACGGGGCGATCGATCTGGCCGAGGCGATTGCGGCGCTGAAGGCATAGTCAAAGACAGGCCTCGGCGCACCGCCCTGGGGAAGGCACCGGCCTGTGCTTTGCCTTTTCTCAAATACCCTCGGGGGTGAATTGGCCGCAAGGCCAAGAGGGGGCTGAAAGCCCCCTGCGCCCTTGACGCCTGACATTCGGTCTGGACAGGGGAAGGGGGCCTTTAGCCCCCTCTGGCCCGTGCCGGGCCATTCACCCCCGAGGGTATTTGGGGAAGGTGATGGGACAGCCGCGCGCCTAGCGATCCGGCGGCAGCAGGCCCAGCCCGCGCAGATAGATGCCTATACCGGTTTCCAGCAGGTCCTCGGGGGCAAAGGGGGCGCGGGTGCCGGGGCGGGCGCGGGCGAACAGTTCGACGATACCGTGGCTCATGGCCTGGACATGGGCTGCGAACATGGCCGCCGGGGGGCGGCGGTCAGGGGGCAGGTGTTCCGAGAGGGTGGCGGCCGCGGCCTCTTGTGTTGCGCGGGCGCGACCCGCGGCGCGGGCAAGGTCGGGGTTGCCCGCAAGGTTCACGCCGCTTTCGAACATCGCGACGTAATGCCCTGGAAACTTGCGGGCAAAGGACAGATAGGCGCGGCCCGTAGCCTCGAAGGCCGCAAGGGCCGAGGGTTTGCCGCCATTATAGGCATGTTCCATCAGATCGCCGAAAATCTCGAAGCCCTGCCGGGCGGCTTCGGCGATCAGATCCTCGCGGCCCTGAAAATGGCGATAGACGGCGGCAGGGGTCACGCCAGCCTCCTTGGCGGCCTCGGACAGGGTAAAGCCTTGCGGGCCCTTCTCCTCGATCAGCCGCAGGCTGGCGTCGACCAGGGCCTGGCGCAGGTTGCCGTGGTGATAGCCCTGTTTAGCCATGCCAGAGGTCGGGGCCGCCGCAGATGGCCGGATCGGGGGTGCCGATGATCTCGGGCTTCTTGTGCGCATAGTCGATCGCGCCCAGCACGGTCTGGATCACCGCCAGCCGGGCGCGGTTCTTGTCGTCCGAGCGGATCACGGTCCAGGGGGCATCGACGGTATGGCTGCGGTCCAGCGTGTCGCGGATGGCCTGGGTATAGGCATCCCATTTTTCCAGCCCGTCCACGTCGATCGAGCTGAGCTTCCACTGTTTCAGCGGATCGGCTTCGCGGTCCAGCATCCGGCGCAGCTGTTCGGCCTGTCCGACGTTGAGCCAGATCTTGACCAGCCGGATGCCTTCGTCGACCAGCGTTTCCTCGAAGCCGGGAAGCTGGTGGAAGAAATGCTGGCGCTGTTTCGGGGTGCAGAAGCCGAAGACATGTTCGACCACGCCGCGGTTATACCAGCTGCGGTCGAAGATCGCCATTTCGCCGGCCGCCGGCAGCCAGTCGATATAGCGCTGGAAATACCATTGGGTCGATTCGCGTTCCGTCGGTTTGGGCAGCGCGACCACATAGGCATGGCGGGGGTTGAGGTTTTCCGTCAGCCGCCGGATGCAGCCGCCCTTGCCGGCCGCGTCGCGCCCTTCGAACACCACGATCATGCGACGTCCGGTGGCGCGCAGATCGGATTGCAGTTTGACCAGTTCGATCTGCAGGGGCTTCATGGCCTTGTCGTAATCGTCCTGATCCATCTCGCGCCGATAGGGATAAAGCGGCGACAGGACGTCCTTTTTCTTTGCGCCCTTCAGCTGCTCGCGGATCTCTTCGGGGGCGGATTTTTCGGCAAAGCGGCTGATGGCGCCGTCAAAGGGCAGGTCCATGGGATCCTCCGGGGCTGTGCGGGCAGTATCGCCGGATTGCGCGCCGAGGCAATGGTCAGCGGCGGGCGAACCAGCGGTCGAGTATGGGGGACAGATAGGCCCAGATGCCGGGCGCGCCGCGGGCGATGCGCTGACCGACGCGGGTTTCCAGCTGGGTGCGCGTCACCTCATAGTCGACCCAGGTGCCGCCATCGGTGGCCAGGTTCTGCATGACGGGCTGCACCCGGTCGAGCGATTTGGCAAAGATCGCATCCGGCGTCTGGGATGCCTCGAATTCGTCCCACAGAGCGCGGAATTCGGCGGCCTGATCGGCCGGCAGCAGGCCGAAGAGGCGCGCGGCGGCCGCCTGTTCCATCGCCAGCAGATCGGCCGAGCCATGAGGCGCGCCGTTCTGCGCATGGATCGGCGTGTCGCCGACGTCGATTTCCACCAGATCATGGATCAGCAGCATGCGGATCACCCGGCCGATATCGACTGCCGGATCGGCCTGATCAGCCAGCACCATGGCATAAAGCGCAATATGCCAGCTGTGTTCGCCCGAATTCTCGCGCCGCGAGCGGTCGCACAACGTGCCGGCCCGAAGGACCGATTTCAGCTTGTCGGCCTCGGTCAGGAAGGCAAGCTGGGCGGCCAGACGGTCGGTCACTGTTGCTGGGCCTTGAGCCGGGCAACCTCGGCCATGAAGAACTGCCGCCCGCGCCGTTCGGCAAGGCGCAGGCGCATCGAGGTCATGAACACCTCTTCCAGCGTCGGGGACATCTGGCCGATCGACTTGGCGACCCGCTCATGCAGCCGGTCGTCGCCGGTTTCCTGCATCGCGGCATAGACATCGCCCGAAAGCGCGTCGGCCAGCTCGTCGATCAGCGCCATGTCAGCGGGTGCTTTCGGTCAGCCGGCGTTTGACGTAGTCCGAGACCTCGGAGATCATCGGCTTCATATGCGCCTCGTCGTCTTCGAAGAAATGCCCGGCGCCTTCGATCTGGGTATGGGTGATCGTGATGCCCTTCTGCTCGTGCAGCTTGTTCACGAGGTTCACGGTATCCTTGGGCGGGGCCACGCGATCGGCAGCGCCGTTGATGATCAGGCCCGAGGCCGGGCAGGGCGCGAGGAAGCTGAAGTCATACATGTTCGCAGGCGGCGCGACCGAGATGAACCCCGTCACCTCGGGGCGGCGCATCAGCAGCTGCATGCCGATCCAGGCGCCGAAGCTGAAGCCTGCGACCCAGCAATGCTTGGCGTTCTGGTTCATGGACTGCAGGTAATCGAGCGCCGAGGCAGCATCGGCCAGCTCGCCGATGCCCTGGTCGTATTCGCCCTGGCTGCGCCCGACGCCGCGGAAGTTGAACCGCAGCACCGTGAAGCCCAGGTTGTAGAACGCATAGTGCAGGTTATAGACGACGCGGTTGTTCATCGTGCCGCCGAACTGCGGATGCGGATGCAGCACGATGGCGATCGGGGCGTCACGGTCCTTCTGCGGGTGGTAGCGGCCTTCGAGGCGGCCTTCGGGGCCGGGGAAAATCACTTCGGGCATGGAGGCTTCGGCTTCCCTTTTGCGGCGCGGCCCGGTCTGGTTGACGGGTGTCGGCGCATACTTTAGAATCATTCCAGGTGACCGGAAGGCTTCCGGCCAGTTCGCAATTGAGTTAAGCGTCGAGGCGTTCGCCGTCAATGGTGCGCCGGTCCTTGCGGACGGGTGCAAGGGAGTATTGCATGAAGCTTTCGACCAAGGGGCGTTATGCCATGGTGGCCCTGGCCGATCTGGCACTGCATCCGGGCGAGGCCCGGGTCTCGCTGGCCGAGATCTCGAAGCGGCAGGACATCTCGTTGCCGTATCTGGAGCAGCTGTTCGTCAAGTTGCGCCGGGCGGGGCTGGTGGAATCGGTGCGCGGGCCCGGCGGCGGCTATCGGCTGGCGCGATCGCCCGATGCGATCCGGGTGTCCGAAGTGCTGGAAGCGGTCGAGGAAACGGTGGATGCCACCCATACCGGGGCTGGGGCCTCGGGCGGGCAGTCGGGCAGCCGGGCGCAAAGCATGTGCAACCGGCTGTGGCAGGGGCTGAGCGCCAATGTCTATGTCTACCTGCATCAGGTGCGGCTGTCGGATGTGGTGCAGAATGCGCTGACGCCTTGTCCCGCGGTGCCGGCGCTGTTCCGGGTGGTGGACGAGGACTGAGCGGCGGCGCTCCCGCAGGGCCTGCGCGCGCCAGGCGCGCTTGACCCTTTGGGCCGGGCCGCGCGTGCCGCGCGGCGCTTCGCGGAGGGTATTTGGGGAAAGGTGAAGCTGCGATGGCGAGGGCCGGGCGCGTCTATCTGGACTGGAATGCGACGACGCCGCTGCGCCCCGAGGCGCGGGCGGCGATGATCGCGGCGATGGATGTGGCGGGCAATCCGTCCTCGGTTCATGCCGAGGGGCGGGCGGCCAAGGCGCTGATCGAGCGGGCGCGGGGGCAGGTGGCGGCGGCGCTGGGGGCCGAAGGGTCGGATATCGTCTTTGTCAGCGGGGCGACCGAGGCGGCGGCGCTGGCCTGCGCGGGGCGCGGGCTGGTCTGTGCCGGGATCGAGCATGAGGCGGTGTCTGCCTGGTGCGAGGAGGCGCTGGTCCCCGATGCCGAGGGCCGGGTGGCGGTGGCCGACCCGGGCCGGACGGCCCTGCAATTGGCCAATTCCGAAACCGGCGTGGTGCAGGCGCTGCCCGAGGGGCTGGCGGTATCCGATCTGACGCAGGGCTTTGGCAAGATCCCCTTTGCCTTTGACTGGTCCGGGGTCGCGATGGGCATCGTGTCGGCGCACAAGCTGGGCGGGCCGAAGGGAATTGGCGCGCTGGTGATCCGGCGGGGTCTGGACATATCGCCGCAGCTGAAGGGCGGCGGGCAAGAGATGGGGCGCCGCGCAGGCACCGAGAACCTGATCGGGATCGCCGGTTTTGGCGCCGCGGCCGAGGCGGCGGCGCGCGATCTGGCCGATGGCCTGTGGGAGCGGGTGGCTGGAATTAGAAATGTTCTAGATTCAGCATTGTCAGGCGGCGAAAGCGGGACTATTTCAGTCGGGCATGGCGCGCCCCGCCTTCCGAACACCCTGTGCCTGGTCACGCCGGGCTGGAAGGGCGAGACGCAGGTGATGCAGATGGACCTGGCGGGGTTTGCCGTCTCGGCGGGCTCGGCCTGTTCCAGCGGCAAGGTGCGCGCCAGCCGCGTGCTGCGCGCCATGGGGCTGGACGAGGTGGCCGCCGCGTCGGCCATGCGGGTTTCGCTGGGGCCGGACACGGCCGAGGCAGATGTGATGCGCTTTGCCGAGGTCTGGGCCGCTGCCCGCGACCGGGCACGGGCGCGGATGGGATGACAGCGCCCTGTGCGGCGCGATGAAGGGGAATGCAGATGGCACTGGCCGATCAAGTCGAAGACCAGATCGAAGTCCGCGAGGGCGTGGACCGCGAGACGATCGAAACCGTTCAGGCCATGGCCGGTAAATACAAATACGGCTGGGAAACCGAGATCGAGATGGAGTTCGCCCCCAAAGGGCTGAATGAAGACATCGTCCGGCTGATCAGCGAAAAGAACGGCGAGCCGGAGTGGATGCTGGACTGGCGCCTGGCCGCCTATCGCCGCTGGGTGCAGATGGAAGAGCCCCGCTGGGCGATGCTGAACTACCCGGAAATCGGCTATCAGGACCAGTATTACTACGCCAAGCCAAAGAGCATGGCCGTCAAGCCCAAGTCGCTGGACGAGGTGGATCCCAAGCTGCTGGCAACCTATGCCAAGCTGGGAATTCCGCTGAAGGAACAGATGCTTCTGGCCGGTGTCGAAGGTGCCGAGGGCGAGCCGCGCAAGGTGGCGGTGGATGCGGTCTTTGACAGTGTCTCGGTCGGCACCACCTTCAAGGACGAGCTGAAGAAGGCTGGCGTCATCTTCTGTTCCATCTCCGAGGCGATCCGCGAATACCCCGATCTGGTCAAGAAATACCTTGGCTCGGTCGTGCCGCAGTCGGACAACTTCTTTGCCACGCTGAACAGTGCGGTGTTCTCGGATGGCTCGTTCGTCTATGTGCCCGAAGGGGTGCGCTGCCCGATGGAGCTGTCGACCTATTTCCGCATCAATGCCGAAAACACCGGGCAGTTCGAGCGCACGCTGATCGTGGCCGACAAGGGCGCCTATGTGTCCTACCTGGAAGGCTGCACGGCGCCCAAGCGCGACACGCACCAGCTGCATGCGGCGGTGGTGGAAATCGTCATCCTCGACGATGCCGAGGTCAAATATTCCACCGTCCAGAACTGGTATCCGGGCGACGAGGAAGGCCGCGGCGGCATCTACAACTTTGTCACCAAGCGGGCCGATTGCCGGGGCGCGCGGGCCAAGGTGATGTGGACCCAGGTGGAAACCGGGTCGGCGATCACCTGGAAATATCCGTCCTGCATCCTGCGCGGCGACGATTCGCAAGGCGAGTTCTATTCCATCGCCATCGCGAACAATGCCCAGCAGGCCGATACGGGCACCAAGATGGTCCACCTGGGCAAGCGCACCAAGTCGCGGATCGTGTCCAAGGGGATCAGCGCGGGGCGCGCGCAGAACACCTATCGCGGGCTGGTGTCGATGCACCCCAAGGCGGTCGAAAGCCGCAACTATACCCAGTGCGACAGCCTGCTGATCGGCGACAAGTGCGGGGCGCATACGGTGCCCTATATCGAGGTGAAGAACAACTCGAGCCGCGTCGAGCACGAGGCGACCACCTCGAAGGTGGACGACGATCAGCTGTTCTACTGCCGCTCGCGCGGGATGGACGAGGAAGAGGCGGTGGCGCTGGTCGTCAACGGCTTCTGCCGCGAGGTGCTGCAAGCCCTGCCGATGGAATTCGCCATGGAGGCGCAAAGCCTGGTGGCGATTTCGCTGGAGGGCAGTGTTGGCTAGACTGGTCAACAGTATCGAGGCGGTGTTGAGGAGGGGGCCGCCTTGGCTCTCTTTCCTTCTCGGCGCCGCGTTGACGGTGTTGGCGCGATGGCTGACTGACATGCCTATGTTGGTGGCAGGGATTACCAACATGATCTTCATTCTCACGATCGGCGTGAGGGTGCTGACCCAGCCGGTGCATCCCAGTATGGTGCAAAGACGCGTGATCGAGGAATTCCGGCATCTCCAGCCACAAGATTGGCCAAGCTACAGAAGGGAGCAGGTGTTGGGTTTCCTAGAGAAGCGGATCGTCTGGTTGGTTCTGGGCGCGACGATTGCGGGCTTCGTTGTTTTGTATTCCTACGCCGGTGTGCCCGCGCATGAGTTTAACTGAAATGATCGTCACCACCACCCCCACCGTCGAAGGCCGTCCTGCCCGCGAATATCTGGGTATCGTGACGGGCGAGGCCATTCTGGGCGCCAATATCTTCCGCGATCTGTTCGCCAGCGTGCGTGACATCGTGGGGGGGCGCGCCGGCGCCTATGAGCAGGAGCTGGGCAAGGCCCGGCGCACTGCGCTGGCGGAAATGCAGGATGAGGCGCGACGCCTGGGCGCCGATGCGGTGGTGGGGGTCGATCTGGACTATGAGGTGATCAACAACATGCTGATGGTCTCGGCCAGCGGCACGGCGGTGCGCCTTGGCTGAACGCGTTGCCCCTGAACGTGCTGCCCCGACCGCCGATCCGGCGGCCGAAGCAGCACGCGCCGGGGCAGCGCCGCAGCGGCCCGAGCTGACCTTGCCCGAGGCCGAGGCGGCCCTTGTGCGGGCGGCCTATGAGCGGGCTGCGGTCATCCTGGAATATGGTTCGGGCGGGTCGACCGTGATGGCGGGCGAAATGCCGGGCAAGACCATCTTCAGCGTCGAATCCGATGCAGCCTGGGTTGCCATGATGCAGGGCTGGTTCGCGGCCAATCCACCGGCCTCGGCCGTTCGCATGCATCATGCCGACATCGGCCCCACCGCCGGCTGGGGCCGCCCGGCCAGCGAGGCGACCTTTCGCAAATGGCCCGGCTATGCGCTGTCGGTCTGGGATCTGGACGGGTTCGCGCAGCCCGATGTGGTGCTGATCGACGGCCGGTTCCGCCCGGCCTGCCTGATGACCGTGGCCCTGCGCAGCACCCGGCCGGTGACGGTGCTGTTTGACGACTACATCGGCCGCAAGCCCTATCATTCGGTGGAAACGCTGATCCGCCCCGCCGAGATCGTCGGCCGCATGGCGCGCTTCGAGGTCACGCCGATGGCGCTGCCGACTGACCGCCTGCAATGGCTGGTGGGCCTTTACCAGAGGCCGCTGTGATCGACATGTGGGGAACATACCGTCACGCCGCGCCATATGGGCGCGAAAACATCCGGCTTTCGCCATGGGAATGCCCAAGTTGTTATCAACAACCTAAGCATGTGCAGCCCATGGCAGGAGCGGAACATGCTGGATCAGCGCAAGACCTTTGCGGCGCGGCTCGAAAGGATCGCGGCCCATACCGGGAATACCAATGCGACGCTGCATATCGGTATGGCCGACCAGTTGCCGCAAGCGGCGCTGAAGCGCGCCGTTCTGGGCCGGGCCAAGCCGCGCCAGACCCCCAGCAGTGTTCTGGCCTCGCCTCTGGCGCTGCTCAGCGGGGCCGTGGCCTGGGTCTGGGCGCAATGGGCGCTGCCGGTCCTGCTGGGGTCGACCGAGCTATGGGTTGCGCTGCTGGCGGCGGCCGTGGGGCTGATGCTGCTGCGGCTGGTGTTGGGGCTGAAAGGGCCGCTGATGCTGGCGCTGCAACTGATGGGCGTGGCCTTCGCCGTGTTCGGCATGCACAACGCGGTGCATGTCTGGCCCGAGGCATTCGCATCGCTCTTCTCGCCCGACTGGGTGCAGGGTGTGCTTGCAAGCACGGCGCCGATGACGCTGTCGATGGACATTCTGCCGAACTGATCCAGTCCCGGCCCTGCGGGGCCGATCCTGACCAATCGGGGTGCAGCCGCAAGGCTGGCGCCCCTTTCCGCCATCCGGGGTGCAGCCGCAAGGCTGGCGCCCCTTTCCGCATTGCCTGAAAGGACCGCATCATGCTGGAAATCCGCAACCTGCACGTCAAGCTGGAAGAAGAGGACAAGCCGATCCTGAAAGGGGTCGACCTGACCGTCGAGGCCGGCAAGGTTCATGCCATCATGGGCCCGAACGGCTCGGGCAAATCCACGCTGTCCTATGTGCTGTCGGGCCGTGACGGCTATGAGGTCACCGACGGCAGCGCCACGCTGGACGGCGAGGATCTGCTGGGCATGGAGCCCGAGGAGCGCGCCGCTGCCGGCCTGTTCCTGGCGTTCCAATACCCGGTGGAAATCCCCGGCGTCGGCAACATGACCTTCCTGCGCACCGCGCTGAACGCACAGCGCAAGGCGCGCGGCGAAGAGGAACTGTCGGCCGGCGATTTCCTGAAACTGGTGCGCGAAAAGGCCAAGGCGCTGAAGATCGACGCCGACATGCTCAAGCGTCCGGTCAACGTGGGCTTTTCGGGCGGCGAGAAAAAGCGCAACGAAATCCTCCAGATGGCCATGCTGGAGCCCAAGATGTGCATCCTGGACGAGACCGACTCGGGCCTCGATGTCGATGCGATGAAGCTGGTGTCCGAAGGCGTCAATGCGCTGCGGTCCGAAGGGCGGGCGTTTCTGGTGATCACCCACTACCAGCGCCTGCTGGACCATATCAAACCGGATGTCGTCCACATCATGGCCGATGGCCGCATCGTCAAGACCGGCGGGCCGGAACTGGCGCTGGAGGTCGAGCACAACGGTTATGCCAACCTCTTGGCGGAGGCGAAGTGATGGCACTGCCGAAAGCGAAACAGGATGCGCTGGAGGCGCGGCTGGACGCGGCCCCGCGTCTTGCGGGGGGAACGTGGATCACCGCCGCGCGGGACGATGCGCGCGCGCGGCTGACCGCCATGGGCCTGCCGGGCAAGCGCGATGAATACTGGCGCTATACCGACCCGAGCGGGTTCAACGCGCCGGTTCCGGCCCCCGCCGCGCTGTTCAGCGGCGTGCCCGAGGCGCTGCCCTTCGAGGCGATCGAGCGGGTGCGGCTGGTGTTTGTCGATGGCGTATTCGATGCCGCGCAGTCCGACCGCCCCGAGCTGGCCGGCGTGGAAATCACCCGCCTGGCCGAGGCCGCGCAGGTGGACATTCACTGGGCGCGCGATCTTTACGGCGTGCTGGAGGCCCGCGGGCAGACCCCGGTGCAGCGCCCCTTTGCCGCGCTGAACACCGCCTTTGCCCAGGATGGCGTGCTGATCCGCGTCACCGGCAAGGCGGCGCGTCCGGTCTCGCTGGTCTATCTGCATGGCGACGAGACCTCGGATGCGGTGCTGCACCATGTGATCCGGCTGGAGCCGGGCGCCGAGATGACGCTGCTGGAAAACGGCCCCGGTGCCGCGCGGCTGAACAAGGTGCTGGAGGTGGACGTCGCCGATGGCGCGCGGTTCCACCATGTGCGCACCATGGGCCGCGATCACCAGCGCCGGGCGATCACCCATATCTTTGCGCGCCTTGGCACGGAATCGGTGTTCAAGTCCTTCACCATGACCTCGAACGGCCGGATGACGCGCAACGAGGCGGTGATCGAGCTGACCGGCGATGATGCCATCGCCCATGTCGCTGGCGCCGCCGTGGGCGACGGGGATTTCCATCACGACGATACCGTCTTCATCACCCATGCGGCCGAGCGGTGCGAAAGCCGTCAGGTCTACAAGAAGGTGCTGAAGAACGGCGCGACCGGGGTGTTCCAGGGCAAGATCCTGGTCAAGCCCGGCGCCCAGAAGACCGATGGCTATCAGATCAGCCAGAGCCTTTTGCTGGATGGCGACAGCAACTTCCTGGCCAAGCCCGAGCTGGAAATCTATGCCGACGACGTGAAATGTTCGCATGGATCGACCTCGGGGGCGATGGACGAGACGGCGCTTTACTATCTGCGCTCGCGCGGGGTGCCCAAGGCCGAGGCCGAGGGGCTGCTGGTGCTGGCCTTCCTGGCCGAGGCGATTGCCGAGATCGAGGACGAGGCGCTGGCCGAGGAAGTGCGCGCCCGCGTCGAAAGCTGGCTGGCGCGGCACAAGACGGCCTGAGCCCTTGCCCTGGCGCCGCGCCCCCTGGCGGGCGCTGCGCCGTGGGTATTTGGAAAAAGGCAAAGGGGCAGGCGGCTTTCGGCTGCCCCGTCCGGGCGCTTGTGATGGTTCGGGCGCTTGGGTATCTGGGACAAAGGGAGGCTGCACGGGGCCGTGCGGCCGGTCGGAGGCAGGTCCATGTCGGTGACGCAGCGCATACTGGCCAGCTGGCGCGACCCGCGCGGGGTGATGCGCGGGATGCTGGCCGCAGGCCAGCGCGAGGACCGGGCGCTGGTCGTGCTGATGGTCGCCTGCCTGATCATGTTCGTCGCGCAATGGCCGGGCCTGAGCCGGGCCGCGTTTCTTGACCCGTCTGTGCCGCTGGATGCGCGCATTGGCGGGGCCTTGATGGGCACGCTGTTTCTGGTGCCGCCGCTGGCCTATGGGCTGGCCGGGCTCAGCCATCTGGTGGCGCGGGCGATGGGCGGGCAGGGCAGTTGGTATGGGGCGCGGCTGGCGCTGTTCTGGTCGTTGCTGGTGATCTCGCCGCTGATGCTGCTTCAGGGGCTGGTGGCGGGGTTTGTCGGGCCGGGGGCCGGGGCGACGGTGGTCGGGCTGCTGGTGCTGGCCGGGTTCTTGTTCCAGTGGATCAATGCGTTGGTCGTGGCCGAGGCGCCGCGCAAGGAGACGGGGCAATGAACCGAAGCTGGTGGACGGGGTTGCTGGAAGAAGCGGTGCGCGATCCGCGCCGCAATGCGCAGCGCATCGTCGGATGGTCGCTGCCGGAGCGGACGGTTCTGCTGGCGTTGATCCTGGTCTCGGCGCTGTCGGTGCTGGGGCTGTATACGGCCTCGCTGCTTGCAGGGCTTGAGGCCGAGTTCTTGCCGCAGCCTTTCATGCTGGCACTGATGCAGGTGGGGTCCATGCTGCTGCTGGCCGCCGTGCTGGCACAGGCCGGGCGGATGTTCGGCGGGCAGGGCAGCTTTGCCGGATCGCTGCGCATCATCGTCTGGATCCAGTTGCTGATGGTGCTGTTGCAGGCCGTGCAGCTGATCGCCATGCTGGTCTTGCCGCCGCTGGCCGGGCTGCTCAGCCTTGGGTCGGTCGTGGCGATCTGCTGAATTTCGACGGGGCTGGTGGCCGGGCTGCACGGGTTCCAGTCGCTGCCGCTGACATTTCTGGGAATTCTGGGTGCCATGCTGGTGGTCGGCTTTGTGCTGTCGCTGCTGCTGACGCCCTTTGTGACCCTTGGCTAAGGAGGCTGCCATGTACGACGTTCAGGCCATCCGCCGCGATTTTCCGATCCTGTCGCGGCAGGTGAACGGCAAGCCGCTGGTCTATCTGGACAATGGGGCCAGCGCGCAAAAGCCCAAGGTGGTGATCGATGCGATGACCGAGGCCTATTCGATGGAATATGCCAATGTGCATCGTGGCCTGCATTACCTGTCGAATCTTGCGACCGAGAAATACGAGGCGGTGCGCGGCAAGGTCGCGCGTTTCCTGAACGCGCCTCATGAAGATGAGATCGTCTTTACCAGCGGCTCGACCGAGGGGATCAACCTTGTGTCCTATGGCTGGGCCGCGCCGCGGCTGGAGCCTGGGGACGAGATCGTCCTGTCGGTGATGGAGCATCACGCGAACATCGTGCCCTGGCATTTCCTGCGCGAGCGGCAGGGCGTGGTGCTGAAATGGGTCGAGGTCGATCAGACCGGCGATCTGGATCCGCAGGCGGTGATCGACGCCATCGGGCCGCGCACCAAACTGGTGGCGGTCACGCATATGTCGAACGTGCTGGGCACGGTGGTCGATGTCGCCGCGATCTGTGCAGGCGCGCGGGCCAAGGGCGTGCCGGTGCTGGTGGACGGGTCGCAATCGGCGGTGCATATGCCGGTCGATCTGTCGACGCTGGGCTGCGATTTCTATGCGGTGACGGGGCACAAGCTGTATGGCCCGTCGGGGTCCGGCGCGATCTGGATCTCTCGCGCGCGCCAGGCCGAGATGCGCCCCTTTCTGGGCGGCGGCGACATGATCCGCGAGGTGACGCGCGATGGCGTCACCTATGCCGACCCGCCAATGAAGTTCGAGGCCGGAACGCCCGGCATCGTCCAGCAGATCGGCTTTGGCGTTGCGCTGGAGTATCTGATGGGCCTTGGCATGGCCAATGTCGCCGCGCATGAGCGGGCCTTGCGCGATTATGCGCGCGAGCGGCTGGCAGGGCTGAACTGGTTGAACGTGCAGGGCAATTCGGCGGGCAAGGGGGCGATCTTCAGCTTTACCCTGCAAGGCGGCGCCCATGCGCATGATGTCTCGACCATTCTGGACAAGCGGGGCGTTGCGGTGCGGGCTGGCACGCATTGCGCCATGCCGCTCATGGCGCATATGGGCGTGGGCGCGACGTGCCGGGCGTCCTTTGGACTTTACAACACCCTGGACGAGGTGGACGCTCTGGTTTCAGCTTTGGAGCTGTGCCACGATCTTTTCGCATGATCGCGTGTTGCAGCCGGTTCATTGACCGGCTATAGACGCGCTCAGGCACCCGTAGCTCAGCTGGATAGAGTGCTGCCCTCCGAAGGCGGTAGTCAAGTCCGGCGAAAGTTAGGGGTGTTTGGAAAAGGTAACGATTTGACAATGGCTTGAGTGAATATCGGGTTCGCTCTTTAAGAAGCCAAAAAACGCGCGTAAGCATGACGTAAGCACATCGCGAACGGTATGCACCCGTAGCTCAGCTGGATAGAGCGCCGCCCTCCGAAGGCGGAGGCCAGAGGTTCGAATCCTCTCGGGTGCGCCATTTTTCCCTTTAAAATCAGAATGTTATTAATTCCCTCTTTTTGAGGGATGTTGCTTACTTGGCGAGTCCACGTAAGCAAAGATGCTCATTTATCTTGCTATAACAATATCTTGGATTTGATTCTGCTTTGACTCGACCTCAGGCGAACCCCTCGACCGCCAGCGCGTTCGCGATGATGGGCTGCACGCCTCCAGCGCATCGTGTGATCTTCGACTGAAAGCTGCAGGAAGACGTCAGCCATAGGC
Source organism: Gemmobacter nectariphilus DSM 15620 (assembly GCF_000429765.1). Taxonomy (GTDB): domain Bacteria; phylum Pseudomonadota; class Alphaproteobacteria; order Rhodobacterales; family Rhodobacteraceae; genus Wagnerdoeblera; species Wagnerdoeblera nectariphila. The sequence goes on from NZ_AUCM01000013.1 coordinate 77,785, forward strand.
CGCCTTTGTGAGGCTCCGCGCTCGTACAGAGGCCAGATATGGGGAAAGCCTTCCCCTGAGGCCGAGCCTTGATCTCGGCCTACCCCTTCTGCGGGGAGACCCCGAAACGCCCCCTGAGAGTGAAAGTGCGGGCGGGTTTTCCGTGACGGGTTGAGGGCTGGAGGAGAGGCCTCCGGCGCCCGTCGCGGAGATCATCCCGATGGCCAGAGAGCATCGCGCGGCCCGCAAGAGCGGTCCGCGCACGAACCTTTATGACGACATCACCGACAAGATCATCGCCGAGCTGGAGGAAGGCCGGCTGCCCTGGGTTCAGCCCTGGGGGACGGCGGCGGCGCAAGCGCCGCTCGCCATGCCGTGCAACGCCAGCACAGGTCGGCAATATTCCGGGCTCAATGTCCTGATCCTCTGGGGCGCGGTCATCCAGCAGGGCTATCCAACGCAGCACTGGCTGACCTTCCGCCAGGCGCTGTCGCTCGGCGGTAATGTCCGCAAGGGCGAGCGCGGCACAACCGTCGTTTATGCCGACCGGTTCACGCCTGACGACGAGAAGCGCCGCGCGCGGGAGACCGGAGAAGATGCAAACGGCATCCCGTTCCTGAAGCGCTTTACCGTGTTCAACGCGGCGCAATGCGAGGGTCTGCCCGACGACATCGCCGTCGAGGCACCGCCACCGCCGCCCGGGCTGATCGAGCCGCGGGTCGAGGCACTGATCGCCGCGACTGGTATCGACTTCCGGATCGGTGGCAACCGCGCCTTCTATGTTCCCGCGCTCGATTACGTGCAGGTGCCACCTCCGCAGGCCTATTTCGAGCCGATCAACTGGCACCGGACCGCACTGCACGAGATGGGGCACGCGACAGGACATGCCTCACGGTTGGGGCGGGACTTCTCGGGCGGTTTCGGCACGAAGAAATACGCCTTCGAGGAACTGATCGCCGAGATTTCGAGCGCGTTCTGTTGCGCCTCGCTCGGGATCGTCCCGACTGTGCGCCACGCCGATTACATCGGCTCCTGGCTGGAGGTGATGCGCGAGGATTCCCGCGCGATCGTCCGCGCCGCCTCGCAGGCCAGCAAGGCGGCCGACTGGCTGCTGGCCCATCTGCCCGGCGACAGCACCGATGTTGAGCGGCAGACCCCGACGGAAGGGAGGGCCGCGGCATGATCCTCCTGACCGTTACACAGCGCAATCGGCTGCTGGCGAATGGACGCGATCGCGATCAGGATCACATTCCGGTCGTGAAGTTCTTCAATCCCTTTGGCGCCGGTGTCTGGCTTGCGACCGAGCTCGACGAGGACGGCGACATCATGTTTGGCCTGGCCGACATTGGCTACCCCGAACTTGGCTCCTGGAGCCTCAACGAACTGCGCTCCATTCGGCTGCCCTTCGGCATGGGTATCGAGCGGGATCTGCTGTTCACGGGGGATTTCCCGATCTCGGTTTGGGCCAAGGCCGCCCGGGATGCCGGCAGCATTCGCGATGCCGAGCGCCTGCTTTATCGCTCGGGCCGCCTGTCAGGCGGGACACGCCTCGACACGGAGTCCCCGCGTTCCTGAGGGGTTCTGCAGCTTCGGCGCCGCTCGCTTCGCAGGAAGAGGGCGGCGCTTCTCCTCGTGACGCGGTGAAAGTTCGGCGCCCGGCCGGCTGCCCGTCTGAGAACAGCACCATGACAAGAAAGATGAGAACACCCGCCATCGAAGCACAGCCGCTCCGGTTCTCGGCCCAGGAGCAGGCCGTGGTCTATGAGGCCCGGCAGATCCTGCTGCGCCATCTCAACCAGAACCCTGTCCTGACGTCCTGGCAGGCGGTCCTCGACTATTGCGCCTTGACCATACGGGGCGATGTGGAGCGCTTCCATGTCCTCTATCTCGACCGCAGGAACCGGCTGATCTCTGACGAATGCCTCGCCACCGGCACGGTCGATCATGTCCCGGTCTATCCCCGGGAGGTGCTGCGGCGCTGCCTGGCGCTCAATGCCTCGGCGCTGATCATCGTCCACAATCATCCGGCCGGCGATCCCGAGCCCTCGGCCGCCGACCTCGCGATGACGAAGGAAATCCAGACGGCCTGTGCGTCCCTGGGGGTAGTGCTGCACGACCACATCATCACCGGCGCCGGCCGGGAGACCAGCCTGCGTGCCCGCGGCGAGCTCTGATGGGTCTGCGCGTTCATCCGCGGCTCGGCCTGGAGAGGGAAAGGAGGGTGGGGGTTTCGTGACGGGCTGGTTGCCGGAGAGAGAGGCTCCCCGGCGTCCGTCATGGAGACCCTGACATGGCCACTGCCACGCAGAAGATCACCCTGTCGTCCTCGCGCGACATCCCCTTCAACAAGCTGGTGCTCAGCCAGTCCAATGTCCGGCGCGTGAAGGCCGGCATCTCGGTCGAGGAACTGGCCGAGTCCATCGCCCGCCGCGGGCTGATCCAGTCCCTGCATGTCCGGCCCGAGTTCGATGCCGAGGGGCAGGAAACCGGCCTCTTCGAGGTGCCGGCTGGTGGCCGCCGTTACCGGGCGCTGGAACTCTTGGTCAAGCAGAAGCGCCTCAACAAGACTGCGCCGGTGCCCTGCATCGTCTCGGAGGCCGGAGACGATATTCTGATTGACGAGGTGTCGCTGGCCGAGAATATCGAGCGTGCACCACTGCATCCGCTCGACCAGTTCCGCGCCTTCCAGGTCCTGCGCGAGAAGGGCATGAGCGAGGAGGAAATCGCCGCCGCCTTCTTCGTCGACGCCAAGGTGGTGAAGCAGCGTCTGCGCCTCGTTTCGGTCTCGCCGGCGCTGCTCGAGACCTATGCGGAGGACGGCGTGACGCTGGAACAGCTCATGGCCTTCACCGTCTCCGACGACCATGCCCGGCAGGAACAGGTCTGGGCGGCGATCAAGGACAGCTGGCAGAAGGAGCCCTACACGATCCGGCGTATGCTGACCGAGACCACGGTGCGGGCCTCAGACAAGCGGGCTCTCTTCGTCGGCATTGAGGCCTATGAGGCGGCGGGCGGCTATGTGCTGCGCGATCTCTTCCAGCAGGACGATGGTGGTTGGCTCCAGGACCCGGTTCTGCTCGACCGGCTGGTGGGCGAGAAACTGAAGGCCGAGGCGGAGACCATCGCCGCCGAGGGCTGGAAGTGGATCGAGGTCGCGACCGATTTCCCCTATGGCCATACCGGGGGCATGCGCCGTCTGGCCGGCACCACCATCGACCTGACCGACGAGGAACGTGCCGAGCGCGAAAAGCTCCGCGACGAGTTCGACGCGTTGGAGGCGCAATATGCTGAGGCCGACGAACTGCCCGACGAGGTGGACTCGCGGCTCGGCGAGATCGAAGATGCGCTGGAAGCCTTCGAGACCCGACCGATGCTCTACGACGCCGATCAGATGGCTCGCGCCGGTGTCTTCGTCAGCATCCGCCATGACGGCCAGCTCGCCGTCGAGCGCGGCTATGTCCGTGCCGACGACGAGGCGATGGAAGGTCAGGAAGGGCAGGGTACCGATGGGTGTTCTCCCGAGGGCGGCGAGTCCGGTGGTGTGCAGCGCGCGGTCATCATGGTGGGTTGCACGGCGACCGAACCCGAAGAGGACGAGGACGTCGAAACCATCCGGCCTCTGCCGGACCGCCTGGTCAGCGAGCTCACCGCGCATCGCACGCTGGCGCTCCGCGATGCCGTCGCGACCAACCCGCATGTGGCTATGACGGCGCTGCTGCACCGGCTGGTCACCGATTGCTTCCTTCCGCACTCCACCAGGGGGTGCCTCGAAGCCCATGTCCGGGAGGTTCATTTCCCGGCGCAGGCCGATGACCTCGGCGAAAGCGTCTCGGCGCGTGCCATCGCCGACCGCCACGAACGCTGGGGCGATCATATCCCGGCCGACGATGCGGCGCTCTGGGACTGGGTGGTCAATCAGGACGACAACACCCGCATGGAGTTGCTCGCCCATTGCATCAGCTTCGGCGTCAACGCCTTGCACGAGAAGCCCAACCCCTATGGCGGCATGGGCGTCAGCCAGCACGGGCTCGACCTGCGCCTGTCCCAGGCCGACCGGCTGGCACGGGCAACGGGCCTCGACATGGTGGCGGTGGGTTGGCGGCCGACCGTCGGCAACTATCTCGGCCGTGTGACAAAGCCCCGGATCATCGAGGCAGTGCGCGAGGGCGTTGGCGAGCGGGCGGCCCAGCTCATCGATCACCTGAAGAAGGGTGACATGGCGAAGGAGGCCGAGCGCCTGCTGGCTGAAACCGGCTGGCTTCCTGAGCCGCTGCGCATGGTGGTTCGCGATGCCGAGGTTGATGCGGATGCCGGGATCGACGCCGAGGCCAACGATCTGCCCGAGTTCCTCGCGGGAGACGGCGAAGAGGACGAAGCCGCCGTGGACGAAGACCCGCAGAGCATGGTCGCTGCGGAATGATCCTCACGCGGGGCGGCTACGGTCGTCCCGCACTTTTTCCTCAATTTCAGGAGCCCAACATGACCCTGAGACCCGAAACCCCGAACCGGCGCATCGTCTTTTCCTATCTCGTCCCCGTGCATGTCGAGGTCGAGGACAGCATCGTCGCCGATGTTGTCGTCATCGACGAAACCCCGATCCGCGATTCCGCGCTGATCGAAGGTGACGGCGACCTGCTTGCCGAGGCCGTCACCGACGCCAATGACGGACAGGCATGGCCGTCCTGGCGCTTCGGCTACTGATCCCGCTTTCCGTTTCCGCAACTCGCCCGGTCCTCGTGACCGGGCTTTTTCTTTGGAGAAATCCGATGTCCGCAGATATCGATACTGATCAGATCTTCCGCGAGGACAGCGCCAACCCGCCTTCGGAGCGCACGCTGCCCTGGGAGGAAACCTGCGACGGCATCACCGTAGTGGTGGAGCCGAAGCCGCATTGGGCGGACGACATGCGCGCCTTCCGTCTAGAAGCCCCCGAATATTGCAGCTACGCCGATTGGACCGCGAACGGCGGCCATGCCCGGTTCTACGGTCATATCGACACCAGCGGTGACGACGTGATGATGACCGCGCGCGCCATGATCGCCCGCGAGATCGCCGATGGGGTCTGGGACTTCAGGCCCGTCCACGTCTGAAGATAGCCGCCACCGTCTTCCTGTCATCGGCTTGTATGGCTCCAGTTCCAGCTTCACCACAGTGCCGCTCATCATGTTCGGCATCGGTTTCCACCCCCGTCCTCGAACACACTCCTGATGCCAGCGTGGCAGCAAGGGCTGGCCAGGCGGGGCATCTGCAAGGGGGTATCCGGCGCCTGTCGGATGCGAGACACCACCCCCGCTTCCATTCGCTAACCTTGGTCTGATCCGTCTCTTTGACATTCAACCCCGGAGGGGTCGGCTTACGCATACGTGCCGCCCTCGGGGATTCGAAAAACGTCCGAACGCCCGAGGGTGAGTGCAGATCCGGTCAGACACGTCGGGCGCCTGTCGCGCGGGGGATGGTCCCCCGCCTCCAGTGACAGGAGCCAATCCCGATGTCCTATGCAGATGCCACCGCTTTCGCCGCCAGCCTCGCCACCACTCTGATGGTCGTGATCGTCGTGTTCCAGGCCGGGGACGGAACCCACGGTGCCATGCCCGCCGACGAGTTCGACGGCGACGAAGACATGGTGAAGCTGGAACTGGATCCATGGGAGTAAGGCGCGAAAGCGCCTCACCCCAAACGACCCGAGCGCGGAGACCCGCGCTTCGGGCCTTCAGTGCCTCACGATGGTCCCCCATCGTCGGCAGCGGAACCGGGAACAATCCCGGTCAGAGAGGAAGAGTGCGGGCCTTTCGGCCGTGACGGGTTGAGGGCTGGAGAGAGAGGCTCGCCGGCGCCCGTCATGGAGTGATCCCGATGACCTTTGCCCGTTCCGAAACCTTCCGTTCCATCGGCCAGATTCTGGCGGCCGATGTTCTGCCCGCGCTTTATCGGTCGCAAAAGCTGCCGCTACTCATCTCGTGCCTTGGCGTGGCCAGCTATGACGCCAGTGACGTGGCGAACAGTTTCGACCGCGTGATCCCGCTTGGAGAATGCCCGTCACCGGAAGAGGCTATACAGGCTGCGGCCTTGCGCCTGTCGCGCGGTGAAATTTGCACGGGGCCGGACAGTTTTCCGTATTTTCAGCCGCGCATCATGCTCATTCAGGACCGCGATCAGCGCCTGGTCCTCGCCGGCGAAATCCGCGCCGGCATTATCATCTGGCAACAGCCGGTCGCATCCGATGCCGAGGCACGCAGGATTGTGACCGAGGCCAGCCGACTGCGCGGTATGGCATTCCGAGCCTCGGAGCCCGGTGATGCGCGACGGCTGCGTTACCGCGCCGCTGCGCTGGAGGCACGGTTGGTCGATTCCTTCTGGCGCGAGACCGCGGCCGATCTGCTCCGCCTGCCGCAGGCCGCCTGAGCTTCACCCTTTCCATCCCATCCGGCTCGGTGTCACGCCGGGCCATGTCATGCCCGGAGACCATCATGGCCGACTATTTCACGCACTTTTCTTGCCTGCTTGACGTGGGCACCCCCGAAAACGCTGCCCGCGCACTCGATCTCTACAACGCTCTGGCGGGTGACAATGCCGGCGAATATCCGCCTTCGGACGGGTTTCTGCTTTCCATTCAACCCGAGCATGGCGGAACCCAGCTCTGGATGCGCGATGATGGCACCGGCGATCCCGAGCATGTCATCCAATTCGTCAAACGCTGCGCGAAGGAGTTCGGGCTGACCGGCCTTTGGGGAATGCAATACGCCAACACCTGCTCGAAGCCGCGTGTGGACGGGTTCGGCGGCGGAGCGCACGTCCTCGATCTCGCCGTCGGCGAGACGGTGGACTGGATCTACACGGACGGCTGGCTTTCCACCGTGCTGGGGGGAGGCACTCCCTATGAGTGAGGTCATCGAGATCACTGTCTATCGCCTCGACGAGCTTTCCGATGCAGCCAGGGACAAAGCCCGCGCCTGGTATCGCGAAGGTGGCTTCGACGATGACTGGTACGATGCCGTCTATGAGGATTTCCAGCGCATCGCGGAAATCCTAGGGCTGAACCTCAAGACCCGCACCGTCCGGCTAATGGGCGGTGGCACACGGCAGGAACCCTGCATCTGGTTCCGGGACTTTTCCTCGCAGGGGGACGGTGCCTGCTTTGAATTGTGGTATTCCTACCAGAAACACGCTCCGCGCCGGATCAGGGAATACGCCCCTCAGGACACCGCGCTTCACCGCATCGCCGACGCCCTTCAGGCGATCCAGCGGCGCAATTTCTACCAGCTTCGCGCCGAGGCCGGCCATCGCGGCCATTATTGTCACGAATATTGCATGGGGATCTCGGTCGAGCGTGACAGTCCGACATATCAGGACATGACCGCCGATGCCGAGGAAGGCGTGATCGAGGCGTTGCGCGATCTCGCCCGCTGGCTCTACCGCCAGCTCGAGCGCGAATACGATTATCTGTCCTCGGATGACGTTGTCGATGAGGCCATCATCGCCAACGGCTACACGTTCACCGAGGCGGGGCAGCGGTTCGGGTGAGGTGCAACGCCTCAGAACTCGTCCTGCAACTCCGCATAGATGGCTTCGATCCGGTCGGCCTCCGCGTCGGTCAGAGCGGCGAATTCCTTCGCTCTGGCGCGTCCGGAAAGCCTGCCACCGTTCTGGTGCAGGAAACGAAACAGCAGGTCGAGCACGCGGTCGGGCATGTCGATCAGGCCCGAGACGCGGGACTTGAACCCGTCGTAGGCACGCAGGAACCGGGTCTCTGCTGGCAGGTCATGGTCGATTGTCTGGGCCACGCAGGCGAAGAGGAATTCGGCATGGGGCGTGGCATCGAAGAAGCGATAGAAATCGCCTGTGTCGTTCAGCACCTCGACGTTTCCGCGATCGGTTGGGCGCCAGCTGATATGGGTCAGAAGTCGACGCGAATAGCTCTCGAGCACCTGTCGGTAGGCCTCGATCCGTTCGAGGATCACCGCCGACACCGGGAAGACCAGCCCGGGCGGATTGAAGCCGCGTGCAGCAAGCACGTGGTGGATCAGGTAGCGATGGAGGCGCCCGTTGCCGTCCTCGAACGGGTGGATATAGACGAAGCCGAAGGCGAGGCCGGCGGCGGCCAGAACAGGGTCGAGCCCCGGGGCGATATCGCGGTCGAACGCTTCGAGCCCGGCGATCAGCGCAGGCAGGTCTTCATGCCGGGCGCTGACGTGATCGGGCAGGGGGGCGCCGGTCGTGCGGTCGTGCTCGCCAATGAAGCCGCCCTCTTGCCGCAGGCCCAGATGGACGAAGCGGGCATCGCCGATGACGATGCGTTGCAGGCGTTCGAGTTCTGCCCGGTCGATCGGATGGCGCCCGGCTTCACCGATGATCTGGCCCCACCGCCGGATACGATCCTGGGGCGGGTTCTCGCCTTCGATCTGGAAACTCGACCGTGAATCCTTGAGCAGCAGGAAGGCCGCCGTGCGCGCCAGCAGATCGGCGGGCACCTCGGCCAGCACCGCACGGGCCTCGGCCGCCAGATCGCGGGCGATGAAGGCCTCGATTGCCGGAGTGCGGAAGATCATCGGGCAAAAATCCGGGGTGCCGGGCAGGTTGTTGCGGACCCGGTGGCGCGGCGAGGGGGCGCCCTCTGCATCCCATTGGAGCTTGGCATCGACCACGGGCGCATAATTGCCGCGCGTGGCGTTGGGCAGATCCAATGCTTCGCCGAGGAGCCATTCGTAGAGGAACCAGATCCTGCGCGCGTAGCTGCCCGTCGGGGCAGCCTCGACAATGGCCTGGATCGGCTCCGGCCCGGTTGCCTTGAACAGCCGCTTGAGAACTGCCAGATCCAGCCCCTCGTAGCGCAGCGCGAAGGTCAGATGACCGATGAGGCTCGCCTCGGGTTCATGGCGGGGCGTGTAGAGGCGCCAGCCGTCGGCCGCGTAGACTTTGTGACGTGGGCCGATAGCGGAAAGTGTCCGGGGCAGGGGCGTTGCGAGCGCATAGGCATCGATCAGCGCAGCATAGCCCGCAGGTGTGGCCTCCTCGGGAAGCCAGCGCTCGTGAAAAACGGTTACGGCACCTGAAAACGGATTCCGTTGCGCCTGTTCCATGAAATTCAGTTCTTGGTCCCGATGATTGATTTCAAGTCGGTATATCTCATGAATATTGATTACAATCAATGAGGTCTTGCGAAATTTGATGGCGGAGCGCTGTCGCCCTCGGGTCTGCGAGGTGATGGAGCATGAGGTGCCGAGTCAGAGAGGGGCCGGGACGGGGTGAGACCGGGTGGTCGAGAGAGAGCGCCGTCCGGGTCCTCCCCGTTCCCGCTCTCTGAGGTTTCCCGACATGAACATCTCGTCTCCCGTGACCGATCCGGTCACGCCGTTCGGCGCCGCACCCGCGATCCTGGCCGCCGCCCATCTCCTTCTTCCCCATCTCGAACGCGGTCAACGCGTCGATGCCGCGATCCTGCGCTGTGCGATGGAAACCGCCTTCGGTGCGTCCGACGCCAGCGGCGCCTGGGACTGGAAGTTTGCCTATGAGGCTTGCGAGGTCGCCACGGTTCTGTTCCTGCGCAAGTACGGAAAGACGCTCTTCCGTAAAGCCGCCTCTCCGGTTTCCCGGCTCGCTCCGCTGGCGAAGATCGCTGGGTTGCTGCCCACGCAGAGCCGCCGCTCCGAAGAAAGCCAGAGCTTCCAGCAGTTCAGCACGCCTCTGCCTCTCGGCCTTGCTGCGCTGGCGGCGGCCGGGATCAGGCCTGATGACGTGGTGCTGGAACCCTCGGCGGGCACCGGCCTCATGGCGATCCTCGCCCAGAGCGTCGGCGGTTCGCTGATCCTCAACGAACTCGCCGAGACCCGCGCCGATCTTCTCACTTCCCTCTTTCCGGCCTTTCCCGTCACCCGCTTCGACGCCGCCCAGATCGACGATCATCTGGTCCCGGATGCGGTGCCTTCCGTGGTGTTGATGAACCCGCCATTCTCGGTCATGGCCAATGTCAGCGGGCGCGTCGCTGATGCGGCCTACCGCCATGTTGCCTCGGCACTGGCCCGTCTTGCCCCCGGTGGCCGGTTGGTGACGATCACCGGCGCAGGCTTTTGCCCCGAGGCTCCGGCATGGCGGGACGCTTTCATCCGCTTGCAGGCCCGTGGTCGCGTGGTGTTCAGCGCTGCCGTCGATGGCGCAGTCTATGCAAAGCACGGCACCACGATCGACACGCGACTGACCGTGATCGACAAGCTACCCACCGACGACCCGACCAGTTTTCCGGCCTCACCGGGGATCGCGCCTGATGTTGCCACGCTGATCGGATGGATCGAGGCACATGTCCCGCAGCGTTCGCCGGTATCATTGACGAAGATCGTCGTGCCCGCTTCGACCATCGCGCCGAAAACCGTGCGGGGCTATCTGGCCCGCGCGACAGCGGCGCGACCTGCCGCTGCTCCCGCCCACGATCCCGATGGCGTCGAACTTGCCTATGAGACCATGGACTGGGCGCCGCCCGAGGGCGCGCGCTTGTCGGACGCGATCTATGAGGAATATGCGCTGCAATCGCTGCGCATCCCCTGCGCCGAGCCGCACCCGACCAGGCTGGTGCAATCCGCTGCCATGGCCTCGGTCGCGCCGCCAAAGCCGTCCTACCGGCCCATGCTGCCGTCCGACATCCGCACCCGTCTGTCGGACGCCCAGCTTGAAACGGTGATCTATGCCGGTGAAGCCCATGCCGATCACCTCGCCGGTGCCTGGGCCGTGGACGAGCAATTCGACAACGTGCGCGCCGCCGCCGAGGATGCCGCCGGAGCTGTCCGTTTCCGCCGGGGCTTCATGCTCGGTGACGGAACCGGCGCTGGCAAGGGACGCCAGTCCGCCGCTATCATTCTCGACAACTGGCTGCGCGGTCGGCGCAAGGCGGTCTGGATTTCCAAGTCCGACAAGCTGATCGAGGATGCGCAACGTGACTGGTCGGCGCTCGGCATGGAACGCTTGCTGGTCACGCCTCTGTCACGCTTCCCTCAAGGCGCAAAGATCACGCTGTCGGAAGGCATCCTGTTCACCACCTATGCCACCCTACGCTCCGATGACCGGGGCGAGAAGGTTTCGCGCGTCAGGCAGATCGTCGAATGGTTGGGCTCCGATTTCGATGGGGCCATCATCTTCGACGAGAGCCATGCGATGCAGAATGCCGGTGGCGGCAAGGGAGACCGCGGCGATATCGCCGCCTCGCAACAGGGACGGGCGGGCCTGCGGCTCCAGCACGCGCTGCCCGATGCCCGAGTGGTCTACGTCTCTGCGACCGGCGCCACCACAGTTCACAATCTCGCCTATGCGCAGCGCCTCGGCCTCTGGGGTGGTGAGGATTTCCCGTTCCAGACCCGGGCTGAGTTTGTCGAAGCGATCGAAGCCGGTGGCGTTGCGGCCATGGAAGTGCTGGCCCGCGATCTGCGATCTCTCGGCCTCTATACCGCCCGCTCGCTCTCCTACGATGGGGTGGAATACGAGTTGGTCGAGCATCAACTCACCGATGAACAGCGGCGCATCTATGATGCTTACGCGGCCGCGTTCGCCGTCATTCACAACAATCTCGACGCGGCGATGGAGGCGGCCAATATCACCGGCAGTGAAGGCACGTTGAACCGCCAGGCCAAGTCCACCGCGCGGTCGGCCTTCGAGAGCACCAAGCAGCGTTTCTTCGGCCACTTGCTGACCTCGATGAAAACCCCGACGCTGATCCGCTCGATCGACGCCGATCTTGAAGCGGGCCATGCGGCCGTCATCCAGATCGTCTCGACTGGCGAGGCGCTGATGGAACGGCGGCTGGCGGAGATTCCGACCGAGGAATGGAACGATATTTCCGTCGATGTCACGCCGCGGGAATATGTCGGCTCCTATTTGCAGCACTCCTTCCCGGTGCAACTCTATGAGCCCTTCACCGACAGCGAGGGAAATCTCTCATCGCGGCCCGTGTTCCGCGATGGGCAGCCGGTCGAAAGCCGAGAAGCCGTCGCCCGGCGCGACGAGATGCTGGAGCAACTCGGGTCGCTTCCGCCGGTCCCGGGCGCACTCGACCAGATCGTTCAGCGCTTCGGCACGGATGTGGTGGCGGAGGTCACGGGGCGGTCCCGGCGCATCGTGCGCAAGGGCGATGGCGCATCGGCCCGCCTTGCAGTCGAAAACCGTACACCGTCCGCGAACCTTGTGGAGACCTCGGCCTTCATGGATGACCAGAAGCGCATCCTGGTCTTCTCGGATGCCGGGGGCACGGGGCGCAGCTATCACGCGGACCTTTTGGCGCGGAACCAGCGGCTGCGCGTACATTACCTGCTGGAACCGGGCTGGAAGGCCGATACCGCCATTCAGGGGTTGGGGCGCACCAACCGAACCAATCAGGCGCAGCCGCCACTCTTCCGGCCGATCGCCACGGATGTGAAGGCCGAGAAGTGGTTCCTGAGCACCATCGCTCGCCGTCTGGACACCTTGGGCGCAATCACCCGCGGTCAGCGCCAGACCGGCGGTCAGGGCCTGTTCCGGCCAGAGGACAATCTGGAATCCGCCTATGCCCGCGATGCGCTGCGCCAGCTCTATCTGCTGATCGTGCGCGGCAAGGTCGAGGGCTGCTCGCTCGAACGGTTTGAAACGGCCACCGGCCTGAAGCTGATGGACTCGAACGGCATCAAGGACGATCTGCCGCCGATCACCACTTTCCTAAACCGTCTTCTGGCCCTCACCATCGAGTTGCAGGGCATCCTGTTCTCGGCCTTCGAGCAGCTTCTGCAGGCGCGGATCGACGGGGCCATTGCATCCGGCACCTATGACATGGGGCTGGAGACGCTGCGCGCGGAGAGCTTCGTCGTTACCAACCGGCAGCTGATCCACACCCATCCGGGCACGGGGGCGGAAACCCGGCTCCTGACCCTGACAGCGCGCAAACGCAATCAGCCGATCTCGCTCGATGCAGCCCTGGCGGAACTGGATGATCCCCGCGCAAGATTGCTCATCAACGAGCGATCCTGTCGCGCCGCGGTGCAGATCCCGACAACCAGCGTGATGCTGGATGACGGCGAGATCGAGCGCCGTGTCCGCCTGATCCGGCCGATGGAAGCGGTGAGCTTCCCCGTGCGGGCGATGGAAGAGACCCATTGGCTCGAGGCTGACAGGACCGACTTCGCCACGGCCTGGAGGGCGGAATTGGAAGAGATGCTGGAGTTCACCGACAGCATCCTGCATATGGTGACCGGGCTCCTGCTGCCGATCTGGAAGCGCCTGCCGCAGGACTCCTCCCGCGTCTATCGGCTCCAGACCGACGAGGGCGAACGCATTATCGGTCGTCGGGTCTCGCCCGCATGGGCCGACAACGCCTCGAGCAGCGGTGTCAGCAGCATCACGTCCGATGCGGCCTATGGCGCGCTGATCGAAGGTTGCACCATCCTCGATCTGGCCGAGGGGCTGCAACTGCGCCGCGCGCGCGTCATGGGCGCGAACCGGATCGAACTGACCGGCTTCACCGATACCATGCGCGAGCGCCTGCGGGCCTATGGTCTTTTCAGCGAGATCATCTCCTGGAAGCTGCGTTTCTTCGTCCCGGTCGGGGCAGCGGGCCCGGAGGTCACGGCCAAGCTCCTCGACCGCTTCCCCGTCGAGCGCATCTCCGAGCGGGTGGCTGCGTGATGGCGCGTCTCAACGCTTCCGAACTGGCGCAGCGTCTCGGTCGCCAAGCCGAGGCGGTGTGCCGCCACTATCTCTCGAATGGGCGCAAACAGGGCAATTACTGGCAGGTCGGCGATGTGCAGAACAGTCCCGGCCGCTCCATGTTCGTCCGTCTGACCGGGCCGGAATCGGGCAAGGGCGCGGCCGGCAAATGGACCGATGCGCAGAGCGGGGAACATGGCGATCTGCTCGACGTGATCGGCGAAAGCCTCGGCCTTATCGATTTTGCTGATGTTGCCGAGGAAGCCCGCCGCTTCCTCAGCCTGCCGCATCCCGAACCGGAGCCACAGTCCCGCAAGTTCCGAACACCGCCGGTACCATCCGGTTCGTCCGAAGCGGCGCGCCGCCTCTGGCACATGACCCGGCCATTGATCGGCAGCCTCGCGGAGACGTATCTACGCGGACGCGGCATTACGGATTTACGCGGAACCGCGAATCTGCGGTTTCATCCGAACTGCTATTGGCGCCCCGAGGACGATGGTCCCACCGAAACCTGGCCCGCCATGATCGCCGCCGTCACTGACCTCGACGGCAGGATCACTGGTGCGCATCGCACCTGGATTCAACGCGACGGTTCCGGCAAGGCACCTGTCGATCCGCCGAGAAAGGCGATGGGAGACCTGCTCGGAAACGCCGTCCGGTTTGGCGAGGTGCGGGATGTCATGGCAGCGGGCGAGGGGATCGAAACCATCCTCTCGCTGCGGCAGGCATTGCCGATCCTGCCGATGGCCTCCGCACTTTCAGCCGGGCATCTCTCCGCCATCCAGTTCTCCCCGCATCTGCGCAGGCTCTATATCGTCTGCGACAATGATCCGGCAGGTGACGCCGCGCGGGACAGCCTGGTGGACCGGGCTATCGAGGTCGGAATCGAGGCGATCACGCTCTCGCCCATGCTGGGGGATTTCAACGACGACCTCGTCAACTTCGGCCTGGAGGCGCTTCGGGCGCAGATCCGGGTGCAGATCGCCCCCGAGGACGTCAGCCGCTTTATGGCGCTTGCGTCATAGCCAGAGAGGGCCTTGATCGGGGATAACCGATCCCGCCATGGGCAAGGGGTTGGGGCACCTCGGCAAGGGGACCGCGCCTTGGCCTTCTTGAGAGGGCGAGCGGCCCACAAACGCTCCGGCCCGGCAATGGCGGCGCCCGACTGATTTCCGTCGGCGGGCAAGCCCGCCTTTACAGCGCGAAGCATATGTGGACACCCCCTTCGTCAAGTCTTTCCTCAAAGCGCGTCGAATCCGGTTGGGTGCTTGCATATGTCCGGCCTCGTAGTGCGGCCGGTTGGCCGCGGGCCCTGATGATATCCGCGGATCATGGTCCCTATCAAATCATCGCGCTTTTGGGCGCTGTCTCGCGAACGGGTTTTCCTGATCCCCGGCAAAACCGGTAGTCATCACGCTTCTTGGGCAGACCCTCCGAACTGTTGCGACGCCAGTGCGTCGTATTCTATGCGGCTGCTTCTCCGTAGACGGTTTTCCGTGCCATCACGGCCCAGCAGATCCGTGCCATCTTGTTGGCCAGGGCCACCGTTGTAAG
>NZ_AUCM01000014.1 GCF_000429765.1 Gemmobacter nectariphilus DSM 15620
CGCTGACGCCTTGCGAAGGATCTCGTTCGCCTGGCGCAGCTCGCGGTTCTCGCGTTCCAAAGCCTTCATGCGCTCGGCCATCTCGGTCGGAATGCCCGCGCGCTTCCCGCTGTCGACCTCGGCCTTCTTCACCCACTCGTTCAGCGTATGGGCAGAACAACCGATCTTCGCCGCAATCGACACGATCGCCTGCCACCGCGACCCATGCTGCCCCTCGTTGTCGAAGACCAGCCGCACCGCGCGTTCACGCACTTCGGGGGAAAACTTGTTCGTCGTCTTGCTCATGACGCTCCATCCTACTCAGGAGTTGGAGCCTCCGGCAAACCCGGTGCGGTTCAGTTGTCGCTCTTCCATGACGGCATCGCGAGGTGCAAAACTCTCGGCGCAAAACCACAGACTGAAGTGAGGCGTAATTTAACCTCGTAGAATCAGTGTGTTGCAAGGTGGAGAAGGTTGGACCGCAGGCCCGTCCCATCCGCTATACATCATTGAAATCATTTGTAAAATTACGGGTGTTTTCGCCATACCCGCCATCATGTCCGCCTTCTCATTTGCGCTTGGACCCCATGGGGTGCGACAGGTCGGCGCATCCCGCCCGCAAGATTGGCCAGCCACAGGGCATCGGCAGTAGCGACACCCCCGCCCGCGCGGCAAGGTGCAGCAAGGCATGGCGACGGTCGCCATACCTTCGCGCCAGCGCCGGGCTGGTCGGACAAGGTCTAACGCTGGTCGTGGCACCTTCGCGGTCCCGGTCCCCGTTGCGATTCCCGCGATTCCTGCGATTTGGGCGCCTTGCGACACCCGCGATATTGCGACACGGCGCGCGGTAATGACAAAAGCCCCGCGCTGGGCAGGGCCTTGATGCCGTGAAGGTGGAAGGCAGTCAGTCGGCGCCGTCACCGGATTTTCCTGCGCGCTGCATCGCCTCTATGCCGTCGATGACCTCGGCCAACAGTTCCAGCGCAAGCCCTAGCACCTGGGGGGTGCCCTTCACGTCAACGCCTGACGTCTCGTTTTCCTCGGCCAACATTGCGGCCCGCAATAGTCCGTCGATCTGACAGGCGCGGCTGTAGGCATCGTGGGCAGGTCGTCTGTGGGCGGTCAACGTCATAGACCAGAATCACACTGAACTCGGCCACGCCGGATTCGATATCGGCGATCATCTGCTGCAATGCCATCCTGCCGCCGATGATCAGGCCGCTTTTCGCATCATCCGAATAGGTTTTGACAATCCTGATGCTGCGGCGTTCGGCGTATTCGCTGATCGTCTGCGCCTGGTTCTGGGTTGAATACTGTTGATGCTCGGTCGACATCCGGACGTACTCCGCAGCCAGCAACTGCTCGGACGGCTCGGTTTCTCCTTGGGATAATAGTGCTTTTCCCCGAGCCACGCCCGCCTCCCAAGAAATCATGTGGGCTGCTTCGAGCTGATGGCCCTCTACCGCAGGTTGGGCGCAAATACGAACTGCCGCTTTTCATGTCCTTCCCACAGTATTATCGAAGGAGGACGCAGAGATGCGGACCAAGACGGGCACATTTGTGCCGAAAACGGGCACAAATGTGCACCTTGAAGCCGATGTCGCCGACTACCGGACCGCCATTGCCGCGGCACTTCGGGACGAACTCGGCCTGACGCATCGAGCAGTCAAGACGGCGATGCGCTGGACGGGCGCCAGCGAGCGAACCGTGAATTACTGGATTGCGGGCGAGTGTGGACCCAGCGGCGAGCATCTGATCGCACTGGCAAGGCACTCGGATATCGTGTTCCACATGGTCTTGCTGCTGGCCGATCGGCACGACGGCGCGGATGCCGAATAAGGTCAAGCCGCCACTGAGGCGGCGGGGAGGCCAACTTGGTCCACCGCTGCCAGACTTGATGTGTAGTGTTTTTTGGTTATATTGAATACGCGCCAAGCATGAGGAGCCTTCCATGTCCCGCACCACGACCATGACCGTCCGTCTGAGCGGTGCGCTCAGCGATTTCGTCGCGGCCAATGTCGGCGAGAACGGCTCTTACGAGAACATCAGCGAATACGTGCGCGACCTGATCCGGCGAGACAAGGAGCGGGCCGAGCAGGAGGCTTTCGACCGGCTGAAGGCCGAACTGACCCGCGCCTTCGCTGCGCCCGAGACCAGTTACAGGTCGCTGACGGCCGCCGAAGTCATCGCTCGCAACCGAGCCTGATCAGATGGCGATCCGGGTTCAGGAGGCGGCATCACTCCGCCTCGATGACATCTACCGCTATACGCGCGACCGATGGGGCGAGGTCCAGGCGGACCGCTACATCACCGGTATGTTCGAAACGTTCGAACGGATCGAGGCCCATGGCGTCGCCTCAAAGCCTATCCCGGCAGAGTTCGGCGTTGAAGGGTTCTTCTTCCGGTACGAACACCACTTCGTCTATTGGCGCCGACTGTCCGACGGCGATATCGGTATCGTCGCGATCCTGCATGAGCGCATGCATCAGATCGACAGGTTCAAGGAAGATTTTCGCGGCTGAATTGACAGCCGCTCACGCCCGTGATGCTTGCATGAGCCATCGGCGGCTTCCGCGATGGAGAAGGTTGGACTTCAGGCCCACCCTCTCCGCCATATCAGTCCCTGAATGGGAACTGAGGCCGCGCCTGATCCACCCATAAGCGTCCGTACCCGCCGGGACTTCGATCCCGTGATACGACCTTGCCCTCTGCGACCCCGACACGCTGGACGAGGGGACACAGGTGGCCGCGGAGAGCGTGGCACGCAAAGTCCGCACCGTCACCTCGTAAGTCGCTGCCGTCATCTGCCCGCAACGCTTGAAGACCTCCGGGGCCCTTTCGAGCGGAACCTTCCTCCATTGATCGATCATCGTCCGATGCAGGCCACATTCTGCGGGCAACTCCGACACGGTGCGCTTGTGCGTCACGGCGCCAGCGCCACGCGAGCCTTGCTTCCCCCGTCGTGGTTTGCGCATGTCGACATGGCCTGATCCCCGCGCTTCTGGAAACCGGCAGGCGGCAGATCGCAGCCTGCGCCCCTGTCCGATTACCGAAGAGACCTCACGCAGCCGTCGGCTGACATTGCGTCCGGCCAAGGGGCAGCGTGCAGAGCAGCTTGCCGGGAAAAGGAAAGCGGCCCGCCAGCCAAAGGCTGCGGGCCGTGTCACTCGTACGAACTGACCTAGGACACTCGCTACTTACATCGTGGGCAGGATGGCGATATCGCGGACATTCGCGCCGTCGATCCTGCCGACCTCTGTGGTGGCACCGGTTTCCAGATTGACCGAATGGAAGGCCCCGTCGACCACCAGCCAGGCCTCGTTGCCCCCCTTGCCATCCGAGGCAATGTCAAACCCGGCCTCGACCGGCTTCACGCCGACCTCACCCACGGGATTCAGCTTGCCATCGTTCGGCGGAGCCTGCAGGACCAGCCAGCCGGCGGCGCCATCAATGTTGAAAAGCTGGGTTTTCTCGGTTCCCTTGTAGGAATTGGTATAGGCCCCGGCGATGATGTTCGGCGCGGTACCTTCGGCGTAGGCATGGCTGCCATCGTTCACCACGGCGCCCGTTTCGACGGTCACCCGCAGGTTGGTGCCATCGCTGCCCATCACACGCAGCTTGTCGGCAACCGGGTTGAAATCGACAGTGGCCGAGACACCGTCCGCCAGTCTGGTGGCCAGGGTGCTGACCTTGGTCGCCACGCCCGTCTTGGGGTCGATGCTGGCCAGGGTGCCATCGGCAAAGACGCCATAGAGCAGTCCGTCGGCCGGGCGCACGTCGATCCCAAGCAGTCGCCCTTCGATGCCGGTCACGCTGACGCCGCCCGTCCGGGTCCAGCTTTCGGTGTCAAGCCAGTGCAGCTCGTTCTGGCCCGAAAGACCGACCACGGTCGCGGCCATCGCCGGCGCGGCAAGGGTGGAAAGCAGCAGGCCCGCGGTAAGCGTCTTGATCGCGTTCATGAACAAGGTTCCTTCTTTGGTTGGGGTTCGGCCGGTGGTCCCGGCGATAGCGGGCCATGTTCGTGCGGGAGGGAGAGACCGCACGAGACATGGCCTGGCCCGTGCCAGAGGCGTCAGCCCTTCGGCAGCAGGACCTTGTCGATGACGTGGATGACGCCATTCGATTGCACGACATCGGCGATGGTGACCTTGGCCACGCCGCCGGTTTCATCGGTCAGGGTGACCATGCCGTCCTTGACCTTGGCGGTGATCTTGCAGCCGCCCAGCGTCTCGATCACATGCGTGCCGCCATCGTCCATGACCATCTTCTGCACGTCAGCCGCCATCGCCTTGGCGCCCACGACATGGCAGGTCAGGATCTTGACCAGCATGTCCTTGTTCTCTGGCTTCAGCAGGGTCTCGACCGTCCCTGCGGGCAGACCGCCAAAGGCTGCATTGGTGGGGGCGAACACCGTGAACGGTCCCGCGCCTTGCAGGGTCTCGACCAGACCGGCGGCCTGCACGGCGGCCACCAGGGTGGTGTGATCGGCCGAGTTCACGGCATTTTCGACGATGTTCTTGTCGGCGAACATGGCGGCGCCACCGACCATGGGATTGTCCTGCGCCAGCGCCGCACCTGCGGTGGCCAGTGCGAAACAGCCTGCGAAGAGTGTTCTGGCAACGGTCTTCATGTGACTTCCTCCCGGATTTGTCCGCCCCGCTGATCGGGGAACGCTAGAAGTCACGGATGCAGGGTTCAGAAAGTTTCAGGCCTGCGCGATTTTTTTTCGCGCAGGCCTGAAATATTTCCACGAGCGGCGTTGCGGATCAGATTTCCAGCAGATCGCCCACGGCCAGGACCGGCCCCGTCGGCTGCCCGGTCGGAGAGCCGCCCGGCGGCTCGAGGCTGATCGCCATGTGGGCGGCGGTCGTCATCAGGGCACGGATCTGATCGCTGGTGACAGGAACCCGGGTCGACACCCCCGCCGGGATCACCCCCAGCGAAACCGGCGCTTCGGCCCCGCGCGCGATCCAGAGCTGGAAGTCGCGCCCCTCGACCGGATCGCCGCTCATATGGGCAAGGCTGACGCTGCCGGTGACGGAATCGTAGAGCACCAGATAGGTCACGCTGCTGCCCGCAGCCGTCAGCGATGCGGCAAGCCGGTCGCCCGTCGGCAGGGGGCGCAGACCGGGCAGGGCGACCGCCAGAAGGAACGCTGCGGTTGCCAGCCCGGCGACCCCGCGCCATAGCGCAAGGCTGGACCAGATCCCCTGCCGTTCCGGCGCCTTGCCGAACAGCCTCAGATCCAGCGCGCGTTTCACGGCTGGCGGCAGATCGGCGGGGATGAACCCTTCTGCCATCGGCGAAAGCCGCTCTTCCCAGTCGGCAACAAGGCGGGCAAACCGGGCGTCCCGCTCTATCCTGCGGGCCAGATCGGCCTGATCCGAGGCCGGCAATCCCCCCAGCACGAATTCGGCGGCCAGAAGGTCATCTTCGGTGAAATCCTTGTCCAGATCAGTGTCGCTCATCGCTGCAAACACTCCTTCAGCCGGATCAGGCTGCGTCGCAGCCAGGTTCGCATGGTGTTCAGCGGCACATCGTGGCGGGCCGCCAGATCGGCATAGCTGTCCCCCTCCAGATAGGCCGCGCGCACAGCATCGGCTCTGTCCGCTTCCAGCTCCCCAAGACACCCGTCAAGCTTGCGCCGCTCTCCTGCGGCCATGGCGCTTGCTTCGGGCCCAGGAGCCGGATCGCGGATTGTCAGCGCCGCCTCATCCATCCCTCCGGCCGCCTCGCGCCGCGCGCGCAGCCGGTCGATGGCGTGATGGCGGGCAATCGCGATCAGCCACGACATCGGGCTTTGCCCCGTCACCGAAAACCGATCCGCCCTGAGCCAGATCTTGATATAGACCTCCTGGACCACTTCCTCAGCCTCTGCCCTGTCTTTCAAGACACGAAGGCATGTGCCGAAAAGTTTCGCCGAAGTGGCGCCATAGAGCATGTCAAAGGCAACCCTGTCCCGAAGGGCTACCCGTAGGATCAGGTCCGAGAGCTGGTCGCGGGGGTTGTCAGAAGTCATCATGGCTCCGGCCTGTTCGCCCGATCATGCAACGGGCAGCAGGAGCAGACAAGAGAGCAGACGCCAGTCACCTGCAGGCGCGGCCCCTGTCTGCGGGTGAAGCCGTCTGAATGCTGCCCTGCACGCCTGGCCTGCTGCCGGTTTCATCGCCAGCAGGTCAGGCCAACATGACGCGGGCCCCAGGCGGCAACATGCGGAACACCTGCATGGCTTGCACCGCTCGCACGGCCACCACCGAATGTGTCCCCCGCCTTGTCGATCGTCTGGTCTCTGACGCCAAGGAACGTCAGGCCGTCGACCCGGTCCCGAGGAAGATGGCCGCGGATGCCCCGGAACAGATCGAAAAGACACTCACATTCGCGCTGATATCCGGGCAGCCGCCGGTCCGTCAGATATGGCAGGTGTCCAAGCCGGACGCAGAGATCACCGCTGTCATCCACGCGATGCGCCTTCCCGTGCCCCCGATCCTTGCGGGGCGCCAGGGCGATCCGGGACTGATCCTTCCGGACAGCGCTGTCACCCCTCTTGCGCCCGGGGCATGATCGACGCGCTGGTGGCGGCGGCAGAACCTGCCCTTGGAGAGGACGGGGCAAACATGTTTCTGTCCCGCCATGTGACGGGCGCGCCCAGGCCCGCGATCGCGGCCACGATCCTCTCGCGTGTCATCTGTCCCGAACCGATCCTGGTGATGCCGGGCAGCGGTCAATCCTCCGGTCGGCCACCGGGGCCGATGTCCCCGGCCGCGTCGTGCGGGCGGCCGAGAACAGGATGATCCTCTTCGAGTTCGACCCCTTCCGGGAACAGCATGGCGATGCAGACACCCTGGTCAGCGGTTGGATGATCTGACGTCTGACGTTGCAGGGCCGGGACAGGATGGTCATGGGAGCGCCGGGGAACCCCGGGCGGGCATGGGATCGCGCAGACTGCATCGCGGCGGCACTTTCCGCCGGCACAGGACATCACCGGAACAGGGGTCATTGACGACGAGGACCAAACGGGCCTCGTGGATCCCAAGGGTCTTGCAAGCGATGCCTGGGGCGCAGCCGCGCTTTTGCGTGCGACCGAACCCGCACCAGACCTGCGCGGCCAGAGCCGGATTGCCTGTCCGGGCGCGTTTCGGACCAGCGCTGCGGGCGCGCGGGTCGGTCGCGTTCTCCGGCGGGTGAATAGACCGCGAATTGTATTGAGCGGCACTTCGGGATTGTCTGTCTCGTTTTTGGAAACAGGATTTTTACTGGTCCGAGTGCAAAACATGCCTCGGCCGTGTTAGAACGTGTTCCCGGGTAAAGTTGATTCGGATGCGTGTTCGGCTGGAGGAACCTGCATGCCGCTTAAAAGGTTAGGGCTGTTTGACGACCATCCTATCGTTCTGGCTGGTCTGGCGGATCTTATCGGAAAGATTGGCCGTTATCAGGTCGTTTGCACCGGCGCAACTGCCGGTGAAGCGCTGCGCGCGGCGTTCGACCAGGAATTGGATCTGATCGTCATGGATTTGCAGATGCCGGGCGAGCCGCTTGAGGTGATCAAGCGGATCACGGCGGAAAATCCCATCCCGCTGGTGCTGGTCTTTACGGCCTCGGATACACCCAAGGATTGTGCGGCCGCATTGGCGGCCGGGGCTTCGGGATATGTCGTCAAGGGCAGCAGCAACGGGGATTTGTTCCATGCGATCGATGCGGTGATCGCGGGCCAGGAATATGTCCCGCCGACGCTGGCCGCCCGCATGTTGCGCGAACTGCGCAATCAGCACAGCGCGGCGGCAGAGACCCGGGTGGAACTTTCGCATCGGGAAGACCAGATCGTCCACCACCTGCTGCAAGGCGCGTCGAACCGCGACATAGCGGGCTGTCTGCAGTTGTCGGAAAAGACCGTCAAACACTACATGACGCAGATCATGCAGAAGTTCGATGCAAGAAACCGGGTGGAAGTGGTGCTGGCCGCGCAAAAGCAGATGAAACGCACCTGACATCGGATCGGGCAGGCGCCGGGGCCACCGTCAGGTGGTCTCGCTGTCGCCTGGGGCGATCGGCGTGCCGTTCGCATGCAGCCGCAGGGCAAGTTCCACGCTGTGTCCTTCGCAGCGAAAATCCAGCGACGCCCCGATCGCGCGGGCGCGTTTTTCCATGCCGATCAACCCCAGCCCGTCCGTCGGGCTGGCAGGGGCGCCCCGGCCACAAGGTTCGCGCCGCAGATTCCGGACCTTGATTTCCATCATGGTCCCTGTGCGGTCCACCGATACCCGAATGCCGTCGGCAAGCCCGTGCTTGCGGGCATTGTTCAGCGCCTCGGTGACGATCCGGTAAAGGGTGACGCGGGTCGCCAGCGGGATGGCCGTCACCTGGCGATCCAGATCAAGATCGACCCGCAGGCCAGTGTCTGCCGCAAAGGCGGCAACCGCGCTGGAAACCGTGCCCTGAAGCGAGCCATCCTTGAGATCGGGCAGCAGCAGCCCGGCCGAGATGTTGCGCAACTCCTTGAGCGAGCTGTCCATCAGCGCTGCCGCCTTGTCGTTCAGATCGCGGTATCCGGTATCGACCGGCACCTGGCTGCGATAGAGCGCGGCAATCGACAGCAGCTGGATCGGCCCGTCGTGAAGTTCGGCGCCGATATGGTTGAGAAGTCGCTCGTTCGCCTCGGCCGAGTTGCGGCGCAGGACTTCGGATTCCCGCAACAACAGGCTGTTGCGCTGGCTCAGCCCCTCGGCGGCGGCAAGGCTGATGTCCAGCTGGCGGCGTTGTGCCTCGATGGTGCGATGGGCAAAGAAGACCAGCGCGCCAAGAAGCAGCAGCCCCCCCACCATGACCCCGAGGCGCACGCGGTCGACCTCTCCCAGCATGTCGTTCATCCGGCTGACCAGCAGATCGACGCTGCAATAGATCTCGCCAACGGCGACAAGCGTTCCATCGGCGGCGTAAAGCGGCATGTAGACTTCGTAGACCGTTGGCCCGATATGCCCGTCCAGATCGTTGTCCGATCCGGTCTGCTGCATCTGAAGGATGACGGTCTCGCCGTTCAGTGCGCGTTCGACCTCGGGAACCTTCCAGTGGCCGGGCTGGATGTCCCCGGACGAAGAATAGATCAGCTGCCCCTCGACGCTCCACAGCTTGACCTTGTTGATGTAGCGCGGATCAAGCCGGTTGCGCACGGCTTCGTCCACTCTGGCGACCACTTCGGCGGCATCGTGCACGCTGACCGGCCTTTCCCCCACCGCCGGCTGAAGCAGGCCCCGCGCCAGCGCCTGTTCCACATCCAGCGAGCTTTGGACCATGGTGCGCATCGCGATATCGGCCTGGATCATCGACGACACCTGCGACAGTGTCAAAAGCACCAACGTGATGACCAGCAGGAATTGCGATGTCAGGCCCAGCCGGTTCCACAGCCGGCGCAAATGGGCAAGGCCGGCAAGCAGGTGGCTGGCTGGACGCGACTGGCCCTGCGTTGGCTTTGCAGAAGGTGGCATAGCATCCTCGACCCGGTCGACGAAACGGATGGTCAGGGCCCGAGCGGTGCGTCGGCTACAGGCCCCAGAATCGATCCCCAATTATCCCTGGGTCAACTGTAGCGTCAGCCTTCGGTCATTGCGCGGGCAAAACTGTCACGAAACGGCTGAAGGAAATAATCCGCAGGCGTGCGTTCCAGGGTGGGAATGAAAACCTCGACCGGCATTCCGGGCACCAGCTTGCGGCCGCCCGGAAGTTCCGCGCCCGGATCGGCGGCGGCGACCGCGGTGTAATAGCTGGCGCCGGTTGCCGGGTCGGTCGTGGTCGCGGGGGCGACGTGCCGCACGGTGCCTGGCAGTTCCGGGGTAGTGCGCTGGTCAAAGGCGGGAAAGCGCAGGCGGGCGGGCTGGCCGGGGGTGATCTGGTCGATGTCGGTGGGGGCGATGCGGAATTCGATCACCAGATCCGCATCCTGCGGAACCAGCGTTGCCAGCATCGCACCAGGCGCCACGACCTGTCCGGGTGTGTTGACCAGCACCTCGTGTACGGTCCCTGCGGCGGGCGCGCGCACGACGGCCCGGTCCAGCCGCGCCGAAAGCGCCGCGACCTGGGTGGTCAGCTCTGCGATCCGTGGCTCGATCTCGCGCAGCTGACGGTGGGCTTCGTGCCGGATCTGGGGGCCAAGGCGGGCGATCTCCAGCTCGATCTCGCCGATCTGGGCAGCGTTCGAGGCAAGGCGTGCCGATACCTCGCCCAGCTCGCCGGTGACGCGGGCATGGTCGCGGCCGATGTCTTCCAGCCGCGACAGGGGCACGCTGCCCCGGGCGACAAGTTCCTTGGTGCGGGTGCGGGTCTCGGCGGCCAGGCGGATTTCCTCTTCCAGCGCGGTGCGGCGGGCGTCCAGCGCGCGGGTGTCATGGCCCAGCTGTTCATGGCGCAGCTCCAATGCCTTCAGGCGGGCGGCACGTTCCAGTCGTTCGGACTGGAACAGCAGCATCTCGCCGCGAATGACCTCGGCGGCATCCGCGTGGCTTTCCGCAAGGCCGGGGCTCAGCAGCAGCCCGTCCATGTCGTCGCGCAGGGCGCGCAGGCGCGCGGCGCGCACCTCCAGATCCAGCAGCAGGCCGCGCCGGACGGCCAGTTCGGTATCGAGCTGCGCGGTTTCAAAGCGCATCAAGGGCTCGCCTGCCGCGATGGTCTGACCGGGTTCGAGAAAGATTTCGGCCAATGCGCCACCATCCAGATACTGGACGGGCCGCAGATCGCGGTCGACCTTGACCGCGCCGGGGCCGATCACCGCGGCCCCAAGGCGCGCGGTGACCGCCCAGCCGCCCAGCCCGCCGATCAGCAGAGCGCCAAGCAGCAGAGCGAATCCCATATGGCGGCCGATACCGAAGTCATCGGTCTTGCCGGTCCCGGCGCGGCGATCCCGGCGGGGGGGCTGAAGGGGGCTGACATGAGAGGTCATGGCGAGGATCCTGAAATGAACTAGGCGGTCATGCCGGACGCAAGGCCCGGATCGAATGCGGCGATCGTGTCGAAGGCGGACAGCGGCTCGAAGGTGCTTGCCGCATCCGGGCCAAGGCCAAGCTGGCCAAGAAATGCCAGGCGCGAGGCGGGGTCGTTCAGGATTTCCCCGATCCGGCCCAGGGTGCCGCTGGCATCCGCGCCCGCCAGTTCCAGAAGGTGTTCGATCTGTGACATGGGCGCGGCGCGCAGAACGTCGCCAATGACCAGGTCGGTGATCTGGCTGACGTTCAACCCTTCGGCGGCGCCCAGGAAGCTGTCGAGACTGGCCAGAAGATCGGACAGCGTCTCATCCATCACAAAGGGCGCGTCCGGGTCATCGGCGGGGGTCGGCGCCGGGGGGCGGGCCTGCTGCGATGGCGCGGGGATCGCGGCCGGGGCTTGGCCAACCCCGGCCGCGGCTGGCGGCACAGCTCCCCAGGTGCCGCCAGGATCGGCACCCGCGGCAACCGACGCGCCGCCGGGCGCCAGTGTCGCCGCTATGGCGCCAGGATCGGGAAGCTGTTCGGGACCGTCTTCAGCCGAAATGGGCCGCGCCTGACCGCCGCGACCTGCGACAGGATCGGGCAGGGGCATGTCCTGCGCTTCGGCGGCGGGGCGGCCCTTGCGCGGCAAGGCGCCATCGTCCGGGGCAGCCTCGGCCGCGTCGGGGCCGGTCAGCGGATCGGGCAGGTCGGGGGCCGCGCGGTCTGCGGGCAGGGCTGCCTCGGCGGTGCCGAAGAAGGATTGCAGCCAGGCGGCAAACACCAGGAAGCCGGCAAAGATCGCCCGCGCGGGGGCGGCTTCGCGGTCATCGTCGCTGGTGGCTTCGGCGTTGGGGCCGTCCTTGCCCCTGCCTGCCCGGCTTGCGATGCGGATCGACATGGCGCCTACTCCGCTGCGTGGACGGCGCGGGCGTGGCCATCGCCGACCAGATCGGCCGGCGGGCTTGCCGTGCCCTGCTTGTTGCCCAGCACCTCGTCACGCGGACCAAAGGCGGCGAGCCGGCCGTTCTGCACCACGGCGACCATGTCGACCGCCTTGAGCACGTTCGGCCGATGCGCGACCACGACCACAATGCCCCCGCGGTCGCGGATGATCTTGATCGTTTCGTTCAGCGCCTTTTCGCCCGCAGCATCCAGCGCGGCGTTCGGCTCGTCCAGCAGCACGACGAAGGGGTCGCCGAACAGCGCCCGGGCCAGCCCGACCCGCTGGCGCTGGCCGGCAGACAGCGCAGTTCCGGCGCTGCCGACCTGGGTGTCATACCCATCGGGCAGGGCCGAGATCATCGTATGCACCCCCGCCGTGGCGGCCGCGACATAGACCTGCCGGCTGGCGCGGTCTTCGGAAAAGCGGTTGATGTTTTCCAGGATGCTGCCGGCGAACAGGTTCACCTCTTGCGGCAGATAGCCGATGATCTTGCCCATCCGATCCTGCGGGATATGCGCAAGGCTGACATCGTCCACCCGCACCGCACCGCGCAGTGGCTGCCACACGCCGGCCAGCGCGCGCATCAGCGTCGACTTGCCGCCGCCGCTGGGGCCGATCACCGCCAGCGCCTGCCCGGCCTTCAGCTCGAACGACACATCGGCCAGCAGCACCCGCCCGGTGGCGGGCGAGGCGACGGTCATGCCCTCGACCCGCAGCGAGCCGGTCGGCAGCGGCAGATCGACGGTCTTGCCAGGCTCGGGCTGTGCGGCGATGGCATCGCGCAGCAGCGCATAGGCCGCGCGCGCGCCCAGCAGGTTGCGCCAGTTGCCGATCACCTGGTCGATCGGCGCCAGCGCGCGGGACGAGGCGACCGAGACGGCGATGATCGCCCCGGCCGACATCTGGCCCCGCAGCGCGAAATAGGCGCCCAGACCCAGCAGCCCCGATTGCAGCACCATCCGCAACATCCGCGAGATCGAGGACAGCGTCGCCGCCACATCCGCCGCGCGCGTGGCGGTGGCCAGATGGTCGGCATTCTGCGCCAGATAGCGGTCGACGGCGCGATTGACCGCGCCCATGGCGATCAGCGCATCCGCGTTGCGGGCATTCGATTCCGCTGTGGTGTTGCGCTGCACCATCGCCTGTTGCGCCGCCTGCGTCAGCCCGCGCGAGCGGATCTCGGCCACCACGGTCAGCGCGGCAAGCACCACCGCGCCTGCCAGCGTGACCGCGCCCAGTGCCGGATGCAGCAGAAAGACGAAGATCAGGAACAGCGGCACCCACGGAAGGTCGAACAGCGCGCCAGGGGCAGAGCTGCCCAGAAACCCGCGCAGCGTGTCGATGGCGCGGCCGCGTTCCATCGCCTCGGTGGTGGAAAAGCCATAGCGCGGCATCTCGATGGACAGCTGCTGCGCCAGGGGCGACAGCCGCTGATCCAGCCGCGCGCCGAACCGCACCAGGATCTGCGAGCGGATCGCCTCGAACCCGCCGTGAAAGACGTAGAGCGCCAGCGCCAGCGCCGACAGGAACAGCAACGTATCGGTCGAGCCGCTGGACAGCACGCGGTCATAGACCTGCATCATGTAGATCGAGCCGGTCAGGGCAAGAACATTGATGACGCCGGAAATGGCAAACAGGCCGACGGCGTGGCGCATCAGATCCTGACGGATCAGATTTGCAGCTTTCAGCCGGCGGCGGAAATCAGGTGCGGGCCGGGACTGAGCCATGATGAACCCTCGGAAGGAATGAACACAAGGTGGGGAATAAGGTGCCCTGCCTGGTGTGGGGGGGCAGGCAGGGCGTGACAGGCTCAGAGCGTGAAATCCTCGCCCGTCAGTGCACGCGACGCGCGGACGGTCAGGGCGAATTCGGCCCCTTCCTCGTCGTCGGTAAAGCCGGAAACCCGATAGGTGCCGTTGCCCAGATCCTCGATCAGCAGGCTGCCAGCGACCGCCGTGGCCCCCTGTGCCAGCAGGACAAAGGCGCTGTCGCCGGCATCCCCGGTGTTGGCGTCGATGGCCGAAAGGTCGATCTGGTCGCCAGGGCGGAAGTCGGTGATCGTGTCGCCGTCTGCCGCATCGGCGGTCAGGAAGCGGAACACATCCTTGCCGCCGCGCCCGGTCAGCTCGTTCACCGCCTCGCTGGCGATCAGCGTATCGTCGCCCGCGCCGCCGATGGCATTCTCGAACGAGACGAGGAAGTCGGTCACCCCGTCCAGCGTGGCATAGCCGATCGACCCCGCACCGCCCAGATCGATCGTCACCGGCGCGCTGCCACTGGCAAAGGTGACCGTATCGACGCCGTTGCCGCCGAAGACATAATCGACACGGTTGTCACGCGCCAGGTTCACCCGGTCATCGCCATCGCCCGCCAGCAGCAGATCGCGCCCGTTGCCGTCGATCAGCTTGTCGTTGCCGCGCCCGCCATACAGCACGTCGCTGCCGCCGCCGCCTGCCAGCAGGTCATCGCCCGCGCCGCCGGTCAGCGTGTCGTTCCCGCCGGCCCCGCGCAGCTCGTCGTTGCCGGTATTGCCGTCGATCAGGTCATGCGCACTGCCACCTTGCTCGATGACCGAGGCCGCGGCAGGCAGGCGGATCTCCAGGTCGTCCTCGTCCGAAACCTCGAAGATCCGCTCGTCCAGCCCGGTCAGGCCGGTGTTGCGCATCACGATATCGGCAAAGGTCTGGCCTTCGACAAAGGTGTCGTAAAGGTCAAGGCCCTCGACCCGCGGGATATAGTAGAAACGGTCGCCGTCCTGCAGCCGGTCAAGCTGTTCGTGCAGGATCGCCCAGAAGGTCGCCCCGACCATCGCGCCTTCGAACTTGGCCTCGGCCAGGCCGCCGACCCAGAAGTCCAGCCGGTCGATGCCCTTGACCGTCGCGGTGCCGTCGGCGTTCATCGTCAGCTCGATATCGGGGTTCACCTCCTCGAAGGCGGCGATTTCATCGGCGCTCAGCACCAGATCGGGATAGGCCTGGCGCAGCTGGTCGATCAGCGCGTTCGAAAGCCCGTTGCGCACCTGGAAGTCCTGCCAGCTGACATAGGCCGTCAGGTTGCCGGTGTGGCCCAGGGCCTCGCGGATATGGCGGTTGGCCGAGTTGGACAGATCGGTGCGGATCTGGTTCAGCGTGCCCAGCCCCAGATCCCAGCCGCGCGCCACGTTGAACGCGAACAGATCGGCGCTGTTGCGCGTCAGATCGTTGCGCAGCGAGTCGACCATCTGCACATCGACCTGTTCGGCGCCTTGCTGGACCATGCCGCCCAGAACCGCCGCCGCGCCGATCTGGCCATAGCCTTCCTGCGGATTGTAGCCATAGCCTTGCAGCGTCTCGATCGGCAGCAGGAAGGCCGAGGCCTCGTTGGTCGGGTTCAGGAAGGCATCATACAGCGCGACCGAGCGGGTGGTGCCATCGGCCTGCAACACCTCGACCGTATTGCCGACCAGCGTATGCCCGACCCGATAGGCTGCCGCCGCAAATTCGTGGCTGATGCGGGCATCGGTCTCGGGCTGGTAGTCTTCGAAACCGTGATCGCCGCCGCCCCGGATGCCTTGGCCGCCCAGCAGCTTTTCGGCGAATTCGGTGAAGACGACGCGCTGATATTCGGCCTCGTTGACGATCTTGGCGGCCTGGAACAGCTCTTCTTGCGTAAGCTGGATGCCGTTGGCAGCATAGACCTCGGCCAGTGCCTCGACGTGGTGGTTGTGGTTGCGGGCAAAGATCGTGTGCATCGAGGTCAGGCCCACGTTCTCGTTCACCCGGCCATCGCCGGCCACGACGTGATCCAGCAGGTTGATGTAGGGGTTGGTATCGAGCAGCAGCGGCCAGCCCTCGCCCATGAAGTTCGCGGCAAGATCGGCCACCGCCGCCGCGTCATAGACGCCGTTCGCATCCCGCAGGGTGGGGTAATGGTCCAGCAGCGTCCGCCCTTCGGTGCCGAACAGCGCCGAGTGGAACACCGTGCCCGCCTCGATATGGTGGTCCAGCACCGCCCGCAGCGTCGGCAGCAGATCAAAGCCCGGCGCCGAAGGATCGTCGCCCCCCATCAGCACCCGCGAGCCGACGCCACCCGCCCCGTCGCTTTCGCGCAGCAGCTGGCCGATCAGGCTGGACGAGCCATAGACCTGGTTCTGATCGACGAAGGGCGAGGTGATGTTGGTATGGATCGGCGCCCCGTCCGCATCGAAGCCGACCACATCGGCCCGTGTCAGATCGGCCGGATTGTTCGATCCGGGCGCCCGGACGATACCGGGGCCGCCAATCTCGATCGTGCCGTGGCCCCCCTTGGGAATGAAGGTCAGCCCGTGGTCGAAATACTGGCCAAAGGCGGTGAACAGGGCGTTGACCGCCGTCTGCTGGCCCACCTCGGCCCCTTGCGCGCCGACGATGTTCGAGATCTCGCGCGGGTCGAGCCCCCGGAACAGCGGGTTGATGGCGTTGTTGTCGATGGTCTCGTCGTAATCGCCATAGCGCGCTTCGGTCAGCCGGATGAAAGGCTCGCCCGCCGCCCCATAGCCGGGGTTTGCCTCGTTGTTCAGCAGGCCCGGCAGATCGCGCACCCCCAGCGCGCCACGGGCATCGTCGTCGCCGCCCGGCAGCAGGCCGCGCACCAGATCCAGCAGGTTCGTGGCATCCGATCGGGTGAAATAGGGCGGGATCTCCTCGCCCTTGACCGGGGCAGGAACGACACGGGGCAGGTTGTCCAGCGTGCCGGCAAAGGTGATCGTCGAGCCGTCGGCCGACAGGGTGATCATGCCGGTGACAGGGTCCTGGCTGGCGGAATAGGCGGCCGGATTGATGCCGGGCGCCGCCTCGATCACATCCTGGGCGCGCAGGGTGCCGACGATGACATCGTTGCCACCATTGGTGCGGAACAGGATGCGGTGCGCCGATGCAAGCGCGCTGATGTCGACGGTATCGTCGCCCGTGCCGCCATTGATGGTGATGGTGTTGAAGCTGAGGCTGGTCGGGCTGAAATCGCCGATGATCAGCACCTCGTCATTGTCCGCAAGGGGATTGAGCAGGCTGAACCCGCCGCCGGTGTTGATGACGATCTCCTCGATGTTGCGCAGCTCGGCGATGACATTGCCGTTGCCGGTGCCGTTGCGGGTGATGACGATTTCCGTTCCGGCCGCCACGGTCCGGGTGCCGCCAAGCGCCAGCCAATCGGCCACCGCATAGACGCGGTAGGTTTCGGCCAGATCGCTGCCGTTGATGACGAAGGTATCGCCCACGGCCCGCGCGGGATCGCCGCCGGTCCAGTTGGCGCCGCCGTCCACCGTGTCGCGCCCGTCGGTCACAAAGGTCGCGGCGTTCCAGATGACCACATCGTCCCCGGCCCCGCCCGAGATCATGTCGTTGCCGCGCTGGCCGGTCAGGATGTCGCCGCCTGCCGTTCCGGTCAGGGTATTGGCCAGGTTCGTGCCGGTGATGCGATCGCCGGTGCGGTCGGTCACGGCCGAAATCACCTGTTCCACCGCGCCCGTGGTGTCGGTCACCGTGGCAACGACGCGCAGCATGTCCAGCCGCTGGGCCGCGCCGGGCGTGAAGGTCAGGCCGGTCGCGCCAGCGATATTGGTCCAGGTGGTGCCGTCTGCCGATTCCTGCCATTGCACCGTGATGCCCGCGATGCCGTTCAGATCGGCGATGCCCGACAGATCGGCGGTCAGCGTCTCGCCGATGGTCGGGGTTTCGTCCGACAGCACCGGGGCGCCGGTGACGGGATGGGCCGCCGGGATCAGATCGGCCAGCCGGATTTCGCCGTCAGCAAAGCGGACGAATTCGATGTTGCGCAGCCGGTCGGTGCCCTCGTTCGCCATATTGCGGCCGTCGGTCGGGTTGATGACGCCCGGGGTGGTGGTGATGTGGCTGACGGTAAAGCTGCCATCGTCATTGTAGACGACCGCATAGTTCGCCATCACGTCCCAGTATTGCGCCACATCGACGTCATTCTGTTGTCCGCCATCGACGATCTCGCGGAGGATATGCATCTGCGAGGGGGTAATGGTCCGGCTGAACAGCAGCGATTCCAGCGAGCGGCCTTCGAACAGGGTGGTGCCGTCCAGCCCCACGACCGGCGCGGTCAGGCCGGTAGCCCGTGCCATCGGGGCGCCGTTCGCATCGTTGATGCCGATCATCACCTGAAGGAAGCGGTCGCCGTCGATGATGTCGTTGCCGGCCATGCCGGTGATCGTGTCCGACCCGCCGCCGCCAAGGATGATGTCCGACCCGTCCGACGTATCCATCACCGCGGTCAGCGATTCCGTGGTGGTGCCGGCCGGGTGGGTCAGCTGGAACCGTTCCAGATGCGCCACCAGATCGCGCAGGCCGTCGATCAGGTCGACGTTCTTTTCCAACAGCGCGTTCGAGAAGCTCTCGATCGGCGCGTCATCGGCGACCTGTGCCGCATTGCCGTTGGGGTCGTAGCCGCCAATGACGACTTCGCGCCCGGTCAGCGTGTCGTCATAGTTCCAGCCCGACAGCCCTTCGACCAGGTCATAGCGGTCGCGCAGGATGTTGTTCTGCTGGTTGACGAAGATGCTGACGTTCATGTCCGCATCGGCGGCATACTGGTTGTGCTGGTAGGTGACCCAGTCGAACCCGGCCATGCCGTTGTTGCGGTTGATGCCGATGCCCTGAACCATGATGTCGTCGCCGGATTCGGCGTCGAAATCGGTATCGTTCTCGCCTGCCAGCATCACGTCATGGCCGATGATCCGGCTGTTGAAGAACAGCTCGGAATTGTCGCCGGTCAGGGTGTTCATGAACCCCTGGCCTTCCATCCAGTCGTCGCCCTCGTTGCCGAAGACGATGCCGCCCCCGCCCGAGGCCGCGCGGATGAAGTCGTTGCCCTCGCCGCCGAAGATGTCCTTGGCCTCGGAGCCGCCCGCAAGCACGTCCGATCCGGCGCCGCCGAACACCAGGTCGAGGCCCATGCCGGCGTTGATGACGTCGTCGCCGGCCTCGCCCTTGATCACGTCGGCAGCCCCGATATCGGTTCCGCTGTCGGTGATGACGTCGTTCCCGGCGCCGCCGAAGATGTGATCGACACCGAAGCCGCCCTCGATATTGTCGTCGCCGCCTTCGCCCCACAGCCCGTCATCGCCGGCGCCGCCGATGATCGTGTCGTTTTCCGACGTGCCGCCGATCACCACATGTTCGCCGCCCAGGTAGCGGATGTAATCCACATCGCCATCGCCATCGACATCGCGGCGTTCCACCAGCGAGGTGGTGCCATTGACCGACGACAGCACATCGGGATCGCGCGTCGGGTCAAGCGTGCCAAGGCCCGGGTTCCATTGCAGCGCCTGATTCATCTCCAGCACGTAATCCGCCGTCTGGAAGGCCGCCCCGTTGATGTGGATCCCGACGTCCTTGGTGTCGGTGTTGCGGCGGATCAGGCTGGCGAAGCTGTCGCTTTCCAGCTGGGTCAGCAGGTTCATGCCCTGCGTGCGGCTGAGATAGTAGAAGCGGTCGGCCGCTTGCAGGTTCTCGATCTGCAGCTCGAAGACGAAGGTGAAGGTCGATCCCAGCATCCCGCCAAAGGGCATCAGCGCCTCGGCCAGGCCGCCGATCCAGAAATCGACGAGGTTCAGCCCGCTTTCCGCGCCCGCCCAGGTGCCGGTAGAGTTGAGGAAGTCCAGCCGGTCCGCCGGCGCATTCTCGCCGCCAAAGACCAGCGCCCAGGCCGCATCGCGCTTGTCCGCCGCCGTGGTGGCCGAGGTGACGGTGTCATGCGTGCCGTAGGCGGCGATGAAATTCACCACCGACAGCGGATTCTTCAGGTTGCCCGCATAATCCGCCCAGCTTTCATAGGGTTTCAGATAGGTGTCCTGGGTCTGGTCAAAGATCTGGCGCCGCGCATCGTTCAACGAGGGGATGCCGGTTTCGCGTGCCCGCGCGATGTTCAGCGCGGCCAGGTCCAGCGGCAGGCCCACCAGATTGTTGCGCAGCGCGCCGGTCATGAATTCGTCGATCTCGTTGCCGGCCTGACGGGTCATGCCGCGCAGGATGCTGCCGGCGGCGGCATGGGCATCCACCCCCGCATTGTCGAAGGCGACGGGGTTCAGGAAGGCCTCGATCAGCCCCATTTCCTGAGGATCGGCGCCGCCGTTCACCGGGGCCAGCATCTGGACCGTCTCGTTCAGCATGGAATGGCCGAAGCGATAGACGACCTGGGCAAATTCCTCGAAGATCGCGCCATCCAGCTCGACCGTGTTCGAGAAGACGAAGGGGTCGATCTGCGGCGCGATGGCGCGGACGAACTCTTCGAACACCAGATGCTGATAGACCATCTCGGTCGAAAAGCGCGCGGCCTGGAACAGCCGCTCGCCATTCCATTGCAGATCGGACAGATCGGCGGGAATGCCGCTGACGGGCACCGCCAGCCATTCGTTCAGAAAGTCCACGTCGCCGGCATCCAGCAGCTGGGCCTTGATCGCCTCGACCTGGCGGTTGTGTTCGCCATGAAAGATCGTGTGCACGGCGGTCAGGGCGATGTTCTCGTTCCCGCGGCCGTCGCCGACGATATAGTGCCGGTCCAGCAGTTCGTTGTCATAGGTGGCGTTCTGGCCAAAGGCGTTCGGGACGATCTCGTTGCCGGTCTCGGTATCCTCGTCCGGCGTCTTGACGGCGGTCTCGCCGGTAAAGCGGTCGACGACATAGGTGCCGGGCGCGGCGTTATGGGCGATGTCGTCCATGAAGGCCCGTCCGGCGGACAGCGCATCGAGGCCCGAGACCGGATCGGCCGGGTTGCCCTCGACCGCGCCATCTGCGGTCATCATCAGCGGAAAGCCGTTCTCGCCCCGCACGAAGGCGCCATAAAGATCGGTCACCAGCAGCGGCACGTCATGCACGTTCAGATCGTCCAGCCGGATGCCCAGCATGTCCAGCGCCTGGGCCTTGATGTCGGCCCAGGTGGGCGGGCCGCCACGGTCGCTTTCCAGCATGTGGCCCGTTGCCACCGGCTTGCCCTCGACCATGACATATTCGCGCAGGAAGACCTGATGCGAGGCATTCGAGGCATAGACCTGGTTCAGGTCGATCCAGGGCGTGGTCTGGTTGGTGTGATCGCGCACATCGTCGGCCGTTCCCGCGATGCCATCGGGGCCCGGATCGTTGGTCGCGCGGGTCAGCACCATGAAATTCGTGGCGCTGCCCGGCACATAGAGCGGGTCGTCGGGTTGCAGCTGGATCATCACCGTGCCGCCGCCCTTGGTGGTCAGGTCAAGGCCATGGTCGAAGAACTGGCCGAAGATCGTCATGAACCCGTTGAACGATGCGGTGTCGCCTAGATCGGCCGCGATATTGCGGATGAAGACATTGTCGCCGTCCATCTCGATGCCGTGGCTGGCGATCAGGTCCAGAACTGCGGCCTCGGCGGCTTCGGCCTCGGCGGTGGCCGCGGCTACAGCGGCCGCGCCCGAGGGGATGGCATCGCGCGCAGCGATGGCATCGTCCAGGGCGCCTTGCGCCGCGGTCAGCGCGGCCAGGGCATCGGCCAGCGCAGCCGAGGCCAGATCGGCGGCATCCTCGGCACCGGCCAGCGCCTCTTGCGCGGCAATGACGTCGGCCTGCGCCTCGGAGCGGGCGATCTCGTCGCCGGCTGCGGTGATCAGGGCGGCCTGCGCGGCGGCCAGATCGGCCTCGGCGGTGGCAAGGGCTGCCATGGCGGCGGCCTCGTCCTCGGCGGCGGCGTTGGCGGCCTCTTGCGCCGCTGCAGTCAGCAGGGCCTGGGCATCGACGTCCGCTTGCGCCGCGGTCGCCTCGGCTGCGGCGGCCGAGGCCACGGCCTGAGCACTGGTCAGCGCCGCCAGCGCGGCATCGCGGGCGGCCAGCGCGGCTTCCAGATCGACGGTGGCATCGAGCAGCTCGGCCAGATGGGTTTCGGCCGCGCTCAGGGCGGCCTGCGCATCGGCAACGGCCTGCAAGGCGGTGGCCTCGGCCAGTTCGGCGGCGCTCAGCGCGGTCTGAAGCGCGGCGAGGTCGGCACCGGCATCGGTCAGGGCCAGGGTTGCTTCGGCCAGCAGAGCCTCGGCATCGGCAACGGCCGCATCGGCCGCGTCGTCGGCTGCGGCGGCGCTGTCGAAATCGTCCTGCGCGTCCTGCGTGGCCTGGGCGGCGGCCAGCAGCGCCGCAAGGTTCGCCGCCGTGGGGCTGGCGAGATAGGCGGCCGCAGCCGCCTGAGAGGCGGCATCCGCAGCGGCCAGATCGGCAGCTGCCTGATCGCGGTCGGCCTGCGTCTGGGCTGCAGTGGCCTGTTTCGCCGCCAGATCGCCCTCGGCGGCGGTCACGGCGGCCTGTGCATCGTCCACGATCAGTTGCTGGGCATCGACGGCATCCTGCGCGTCCTGGCGGGCCGTGGCGGCGGCGGCTGCCGCAAGCTGGGCCGCGGCCAGATCGTCCTCGGCGGCGGTCACGGCGGCCTGTGCGGCCGTCAGCTCGGCGGTGGTGGGTCCCCCACCGTCGACAAGCGCCTGCGCGGCATCGTAGACGGCCTGCGCCTCGGCAACGGCCGCATCGGCGGCTTCGGCTGCGGCGACGGCATCATCACGCAACGCTTCAAGCCGCGCCAGCTCTTCCTGGGCGGCCAGAAGGTCGGCCTCGGCCGCGATCAGCGTGGCCTGCGCGGTTGCGGCGGCGCTGGTCGCTGCGCTGGCCGCCAGTTGCGCGGCGGCAAGGGTTGCGATGGCGGCCGCCAGCTGGCCGGACGGGGGCAGGGCGGCCAGCGTCGCAAGGGCGGCATCGACGCGCGCCTGAGCTTCACTCAGTGCCAGGTCGGCGGCGGCGGATTCGGCGGCGGCCGCCTGCCAGACCAGTGTTGCGGCATCGACCTCGCCCTGAGCCGCGTCAACCACGGTCTGCGCGGCGGCAATGGCGGCGGCGGCCTGCGTCTCGGCGGTGGCGATCGCCTCTTGCAGGGCACGGGCTGCGCGCCGCGCGTCCAGGATCTCTCCGACGATGCGCAGCTGTTCCGCCCCGGTGATCCCGTTCACCGCCAGCGCGGCGGCAATGGCGGCGGGGTTGTCGAGCGACTGGTCGGCCACCAGGTTCGAGATCGTCCGCGGCTCGCTGTCATAGACCGTGCCCGAGGTCTGCGCATACGAGGTCTGGGCGCCGGTGCGCGGGTTGGTCCCGGCGCTGCGGAACGTCGGGGTCAGCAGCCGCGTCATCGGCTGATCGGCGGCACCGAAATGCACCATGCCGGGCTGGAAATTGTTGTAGCTGCCATCGACGGTGCGCAGCCCGGTCGGGATCAGCGGACTGGTGATCAGCGAATTCAGCGCCTCGCGCGGGTCCACGCCGGAATTGATCAGCCGGGTATGTTCTTCGGCAAGCTTGATTTGATTCAGAATGTGCGACAGGTCGTTCCGATTCAGAGTAACCATTTATTAAGCTCCATCCCCTAAAAGTCGTGTGCCTGCCAATCCGCGGAAGGCGTGGATGATGAATTATCCGCTAATCAATTGCGGGACGCCGAATCCGAAGGTCGGGTAAATCACCCGGTCCTTTGTCGGATTCGATATCCGACTTTGGTCGGATTGTTCGCCAGCCGTGGAATGTGTGTCGCCGTATGTTGGGGGGAGATTTATTCAGGATTGAGGGACGGATATTCGCTCAATCATTGGTTGCCATGCGCAACATCCTGCCGGATCGCGGTGCGAATCGCTTGCCGGTGATGGTGGGATCGCCCGGGTGGCGGCGGAAAACCGCTTTCGTGCCGTCGGCTGACAGGTGGTTTTGTCCCTCTGCCGCCTCCATCTGACGCGGGGCGACCATCGCGCGGATGATGCCCGCGCCCCCTTCGCGCCGACTGTCGAGGTCGGGCCCTGCGTTGCTGACCCACGACGCGCCGCGCCAGCGACTGGATGATGGGACCTGTTCGGGCGGCAAGAGTTGTGGGCAGGGCGCATCGACCTCGTGCAGGGCCGCGATGGCATCCGCCATGGAAGGTCCCAGCGCTGTTGCGCTTGAGGGCGGCCAGCACCTGCGTCACGACCTCGGGTGTTTGCAGGATGCGGCTGACCTCTGTTTCGGCCGCGTCCTCGACCCTTCCGGCCGCAAGCCGCGGCGGTGCCGTCTTCTCGCCAGTCTCGCGGGTCCGGATCACGTCCATCGGCACATGACCGCGGTAGAGCTGGCCCCTCTCTTTGTGCAGGTCGGCGTCATGGTCGCGCCATTTTCGCCACGGATCAGCCCCTTGGGCCGCGCTGGCATCTGCGCACGGCTGTTGTTGGCCCGCTTGCGGGGGTTTTCCTGCACGGTGGCAGGCGCGATCCCATGTGCCCTGCTTGCCGTGGAACCCCTTGCGGCGCAGGTCCCGCGCCAGCCCTGCCGCGCAGCCCAAATCAATGAACCGCAGCAAGGTCTGCCGCACTGCCTTGGCCTTGTTCACCACCGGCTTGCGACCTTGCACATCGTAGCCCGGTGGCTCATGGCCCCCCATCCAGATGCCTCGGGGGCGCATTCGAACCGGGCGCCTCTTGGGACGACCTCTTCACCCGCGTCCCTGTTTGACCGGGCTCCCCTGGAAAAGCAGCCGGAGGCAGAACGCCGTCTCGGCGAGGATCGTCAGCAGATAGGCCGCGACGAATGCCCGGGACCCTTCAGGGTAGAAGAAGCGCAGGCCGCTGCCGATCAGATAGACGAGCCCCGCCACCGCAAGGCCAGCCCCGAAGATCTTCGCAAAACGGCCGGATCGCCAGACAAGCAGACCCATGATCAAGCTGTTCACGCCAAAGAAAACCAGGCCCAGATCATAGCCATGGCCGTGCAGATCCAGAAACACCAGCGCCAGCGCATTGGCATCGACAAGCGCGTTGGCGCGTGAAACCAGCAGCCACGCGGCTTGCTGGGCCAGCAGCGCCGCGGCGATCAGCACCGTCTGGATCAGTCGGAACACCATCGCGGCCAGGGCAAGCCCCGGCGAGGCGGTCCGAAAGATCAGATACAGCAATATGGCGAGCCCGGCATCGCAAAGCGCCATCACCAGGTCGGCGGCGATGGCCAGCCGGAACCGGCCCGGGGCGGCCAGGATCGCCGCCGCGGTGGCTGCTGCATCGTCCGGGTCGATCAGCGGGCCGCGCAGGCCCGCCTCGGCCCCAAGGCCCGCGACGATGATGATCAGATAGAGCAGGCCTGAAAGGCGGGCCTGGCGGGCAAACTCGGGCGTTGGCGCGGGACTGGTCATCAGGGCCTCTTTTCGGTGCGATGGGCCAAGACGTGCGGGAACGGGCTCGTGCCCGGCATTGCCGGAAACGCACCGGCGCGGTTCCTGAACGTGCCGCCCGCCGGATCGGGACGCGGCTGCGGCCTTGCTGGCGCGGGCGCCGTCGGGCGGCTTGCGCCTTGACCCGCCAGGACCGAGCCAAGGACGATCAGCGCGCCAAGCCCCTGCAGCAGGGACAGCGACTGACCCGCCACCACCCAGCCCAGCAGCACGGCCGTCACCGGGCTCATCATGCCCAGCATCGAGACCGCGCCGGGCCCGATCCGCGCAACGCCCCGGAACCAGAGCGCATAGGTGGCCGCAGCACCGATCAGCCCGAGCCAAACCAGCCCGGCAAGGTTCGTCGCCGAAAGCGGCGGCAGCGCGGGTTCAAGGAACAGCGCCAGCGGCGCCAGGATCAGCCCCCCGGCAGTCAGCTGCCACGCCGTGAAGCTGAGCGGCGATACGGGCGGCTGCCATTTCCGGCTGAGGACCGTGCCCGCGGCCATCGACGCCGCGCCGCCAAGCCCGGCGGCAATGCCCACGGGGTCCAGTGCAGCGTCAGGACCGATCAACAGCAGCGCCACGCCCAGAACGCCGGTGGCCGCCGCGGCAAGCGCACCCGCCCGGATCGGCGTGCCAAGCCAGCCACGCGCCATCAGGATCACCATCATGGCCTGCAGCGACCCCAGGGTCGCCGCGACCCCGCCGGGCAGCCGGTAGGCGGCCATGAACAGCAGCACCCAGAACAGGGCAAAGTTGAAGCTGCCCAGCAGGAACACCCGGCCCAGCCAGGCGCGGGGCGGAAGGCAGCGCGTGATCGCCAGCACGAGCAGCCCGGCCGGCAAGGCGCGCAGTGCGGCCAGGGTCACCGGATAGCCCGCCGGCAGCGCCTCGGTCGTGACCAGATAGGTGCTGCCCCAGACCGCCGGGGCAAGCGCGGTCAGAAGAAGATCGCTCGTTCGGGACATGGGGGCCTCGTGTTCCGGGATAAGGTCATGGGGCAGGCGCGCCAGCAGGTGCCTCAGGTGCCCGCAGGATGGGTGACGACGGTGAAACCCTCTACGGCAGAGGGCGCGGCGAAGTGGTTGGAGAACTGATGGAACTGCGCCTCGGTCACCGCGAACGGGTGTTCGCCCGTGCTGTTGCGGGCCCGCAGCCGCGCAAGGCAGACCGCATCAAGCGCCTCCAGCAGGTGAAGCTGGTGTGCGGCGGTCGTCATCCCAAGGATGCCGCGCATCCAGTCGCGCTGCCCGACCGTGTTGGCCGGAAAGTCGAGAACGACCGAAACGCCTGCCTCCAGCAAGGCCGCGACATGGGGGCCCATGATCCGCCGCAGGGTCTTTGAGCACCGAACGTAATCGGGCAGCGATACCAGCTCATCCGCGAACAGCGCGTTCAGCCAGTCGTCCTCGGCGATGAGGACGGCTCCGGGCGCCTTTGCAAGACGGGCCGCGAGGGTGGATTTCCCGGCCGCGATCTTGCCGCACAGCAGATGAAGGGTCGGCGATGTGTCGGGCATGATCGGGCCAGTTCGGGCTGGTCCACCATGGGGCGTGACGGGCAGGGGCCGGGCTTTCGGGGCGGGCGGCATCACGCGGCCTGCTGTGCCAGGGCCGCCCCGGCCAGGCGCGCGGCGATCCGCGCCACATGCGCACCCTGAAAGCGCGCACCGGCAAGGTCGGTCTGGGTGGGCATGCGCGAGCCATCGACCCCGGCGATGGTGCCCGCGCCATAGGGGGCGCCGCCGACAATGCCCTCGGCCGTCGTCTGGCCTGCAAAGGTGTAGGGCATGCCCGCGATCAGCATCCCGAAATGCTGCAGCGGGATCTGGGTCGTGAGCAGCGTCGCCTCGTGCCCGCCGTGCTGCGAGCCGGTGGAGGCGAAGACGGCCGCCACCTTGCCGACCAGTGCGTTGCGCGCCCAAAGTCCACCGGCCTGGTCAAGGAAGGACTTCATCTGCCCGGCCATCATGCCGAACAGCGTCGGCGTGCCGAGGATGATCGCATCATAGGCCTCGAGGTCGGCGGGGCTGGCGACAGGCGTGTCGTCGGCGGCGAAACCGGCCTTGCGCTGGATGTCCTCGGGAACGGTCTCGGGCACGCGGCGCAGATCGACATGGGTGCCCGGCACGCTGCGGGCGCCTTCGGCCTCGGCCTGCGCAAGCGCGCGGACGTGGCCATAGCTGGAATAGTAGAGAACAAGAACGCGTGTCATGGGATCCTCTCAGGGCAAGGGTTTCGATGCCAGAGAGGATGGAGGATCGGCCGCGCCGGAATAACCGCCCGGCGCTGACTTCAGTCTTTACGCCTGGTGAAGAATGTCAGGGGTGCAGCGCGGCGCGAAGATGGTCAAGGAAGACCGTCACCCGCGCATCCATGCCCAGCCGCGAGGCGGTGACGGCGAAGATTTCTGGCGCGGGAAGTTCCCAATCTGGCAGGACGCGGACAAGCTCACCCCGCGCCTCGGGCTCCTTCGAGACGAAATCCGGCAGGGTGCCGATGCCTTGCCCCGCGATCAGCAGGTCGCGCAGCACGAGGCTGTTGCCCACCCGGACCGGCGGGTCAAGCGCGATCACCGTTGTGCCGGAGGGGCCATTCAACGTCCATGAGGTCAGATGATCGGCAATCAGGAAGCCGATGATCTTGTGTCTGGAAATATCCGCCGGCACCTGCGGCGTGCCCGCGCGATCCAGATAACGCGGAGAGGCGAAGACCCGCTGCCGCATGGTCCCGATCTTGCGCGCCACCAGAGCCGAATCCGGCATGGCGGCGCGAATGCGGATCGACACGTCGAACCCGCCCTCGACCATGTCGACGACCCGGTCGTCCATGGACAGGGAAAGACGAAGATCCGGATAGGCCTCGAGAAACTCCGGCAGGATCGGCGCGATCACCGTCTGCCCGAAGGAACTCGACGCGTTGATCTTCAGATGCCCCCGGACGGCGCCGGCGCCATCGCGGATCGAGGCCTCGACCTGGGTGACAGCGTCGAGAATGCCGGACGCCTCGTCGTAATAGAGCCGCCCGGCATCGGTCAGCGACATGGAGCGTGTCGTGCGCGTCAGAAGCGTGGTCCCGAGGCTGTCTTCCAGCAACTTGAGCTCTCTGCTCAGAAGCGCGGGCGACACGCCCAGATCTTCTGCCGCGCGCGCGAAACTGCCGCGTTCGACGATGCGGCGGAAGGCCTGCATGACGGAAAGCTTGTCCATGTTCCTCTGCCGTTTCTGGCCGGGGCGTTCCCGGCTGCTCGCATGCGCCATGATCCTAGCACGGACAGGCAAGGACGCGAATGTCTTGCGCCCGGGCAGGCCTCGATCGGGACCGATGGCCTATTGGGACGGGGCCGTGCGCCACCTGCGGGATTGAAAGGCCCGCAGGTGGGGCTGAGCGGGTTGCGACTTCACGCGCTGCAACACTTTGCGGGCGGGCGCGCAATCCGCGTGCGGTCTGCGGCGATCGGGTCTTGTCACGCCGCGGCTGTTCGTCGCCGCCGCCTGATGCGTGCCGGCCGGGTGTTGCCAGGCTGGCCGTGCGTTCCGGGCGGGCGATCCTAGCCCAGGGCGATGGCCGGTGCCTTGGCGGGCTCAGATCCGCGCGGCCCTTCATGCGGGATGATGACCAGACGGCCCTGCTGACAGGCCAGAAATTCGGGCTCGATCTGCCAGAACTGCCTTAGCACATCGCGGGTAAGAACGGCATCGGGCGCATCCGGCTGGCCGCAGGCACCGGCAGAGACGAGCAGGATCCGGTCGCAATAGCGCGCCGCCAGCGTCAGGTCGTGCAGTGCAACGATCACCGCGCCCTCGGCCTGCCGGGCATAGGTCTGCAAGGCCGACAGGGCCGACAACTGGTGGTGCAGATCCAGCGCCGAGGTCGGCTCGTCCATCAGCAAAAGGGCCGGCGCCCGAAACAGCCGCTGTGCGATCAGCACCCGCTGTTGCTGGCCACCGGACAAAGCCGACATCGGGCGATCGGCAAGGCGTTCAAGTCCCAGTCGATGCAGCAAGGCCTCGGCCTCGCGGATCAGGCTTGCCCGAATGCGCAGGCCAAGATCCTCGCGGCGGCCGAGCAGGATGCATTCGAGCACCGAAATCGAGGATTTCACCAGAAAGGCCTGTGGCAAATGGCCGATCTCGCGCCGCCCAAGGGCGCGCCCGTCGCGCGTGATCGTCACGGCCTCGGGCGAAA
Organism: Gemmobacter nectariphilus DSM 15620; assembly: GCF_000429765.1. Taxonomy (GTDB): domain Bacteria; phylum Pseudomonadota; class Alphaproteobacteria; order Rhodobacterales; family Rhodobacteraceae; genus Wagnerdoeblera; species Wagnerdoeblera nectariphila. Next base: position 29,271 of record NZ_AUCM01000014.1, read on the forward strand.
GCCCGGCAATCGCGTGCAAAAGCGTGGATTTGCCCGACCCGTTCGGTCCGACGACGCCCAGCATTTCACCTGGCCGCAGCGCAAAGGAAAACGCATCGAGGATGCGTGCCTTGCCACGCCACAAGGGCGGGCCGGATATCGTGAACATGATCAGACTCCCTTGTGGCGCAAGATGACAGCCAGCAGCATCGGGATGCCGGCGACCGCAGTGATGATGCCGACCGGGATCGCGGCACCGGACGACAGCAGCTTGCCGACGATCGAGGCGCTGACGATGATCATGGCGCCCGCCAGCGCCGATACGGGCAGCGCGATGCGGTGGTCCTCGCCGACCAGAGAGCGCGCGACATGCGGCGCGATCAACCCGACAAAGCCGATGGTTCCGGTAAAGGACACGGCCGCCGCGGTAAGCGCCGCGGTGGTCAGAAAGGACCGCCGGCGGATCGCCGCCACGTCAAGCCCGAGGCTTTCGGCATTCGCCTCGCCAAGGCGCAGCGCCGTCAGCGCCCAGACATCGCGCGCGATCACCGGCAGGCAAAGCGCCAGAATGGCCCCGCCGACCTGGACAGCCGTCCAGTTCGCCTTGAGGAGCGACCCGAACAGCCAGAAGACGATCTGTTGCAGCACCTCGGGCGAGGCCAGGAACTGCAGAAGCGACAGCAGGGATTGAAAGAAGAACATCACCGCGATCCCGGCCAGGACCAGCACCTCGGGCTGAGTGCCCTTCAGGCGTCCCACCAGCCACACGAGGCCGGTGGCCGCCAATGTCGCCACAAACGCGCAGGCTGGTGTCAGGACATGCGCCGGCAGGGGCAGCGCCAGCGCCGAGCCGAACATGATCGCAAGGGCCGCGCCAAAGCCCGCGGCGGCGGAAAAGCCAAGGGTAAAGGGCGAGGCCAGCGGGTTGGCGAGGATCGTCTGCATCAGCAATCCCGCCAACCCAAGCGCGGAGCCGACGATCAGTGCCATTGCGGTCTGCGGCAGCCTGATCTGGAACAGGATCGTCGCGGCCGCGCGGTCGTCGCCATGCGGACCCGCCCTCAGGGTGTCCCAGATGTCCGGGATGCCCATGCCCGCAGGGCCCGTGGTCAGGTCCCCCAGCACAAGGATCAGCAAGAGCAGGGCGGCTGCGGCTGCCGCCACCGCCCGCCGTGCCGCCCTTGCCCGCCAGCGGGACACAGGATCGGCGGCCACGCTCATTTCAGCTGGTCGATGAACAGGCCATCCGCCGCAACCGGCATCCAGGTCTTGTAGTAATCGGCCAGCTCTGCTGCCGGATCGACATCGGCGAAGGCCTCGGGATACAGCGCCTTGGCAATCGCGCGGGCATAGACGAAATCCGACAAGGTGCGGTTGCCGCCATGGTAAATGCCGAACACCTGCTTGGTCTGCACTGCGGGCAGATCGCTCCAGCCCGGACGGGTCGTGTAGGCCGCCATCTTCGACTGAGCCAGCTCGTCCGTGGCACCAAAGCCAAGGATCACCGCCTCGGGTTTGTTCAGCCACTCGGAACCGGCCAGCAAGATGACATCGGGTTGCTGCGCCAGAACGTATTCCGGCGACAGCGGCCCCCAGTTCTTGACCTGGCCCTTGGCGATGTTTTCGCCGCCGACAAGGTCGATCACCCCGGCCCACATGCCGTTTCCATAGCTATTGCCAATTTCGCCCGGGCCTTTCTGCGCAAGCTCGACATAGATCTTGCGATGGGATGGGCCAGCCTTGGCGACCCGCGCCAGCGTGTCGGCTGTCCTGGTCTCGTACATCGCGGCAAGCTGCTCCGACCGCTCGGGCTGCCCCATCACGGCGCCCAGCACGCGGGTGGACAGCAGATGGCGTTCCAGGGTCTGGGCGTTGTAGTCGATCGCAACGACCTTGATGCCAGCGTCCTCGATTTGTTTGACGCCCGGCTCGCCGATGGTTGCGGTCTGCCAGCTTGACAGGATCGCGACCTCGGGCCGGGCGGCGATCAGCGCTTCGACCGAGAAGGTATTGTCGTCGGCATTGCCGAAATCGGGCAGCCCTTTGAGCTGCGGGAAGCGCGCGGTGTAGACTGCCCACTGACCGGGCCGCCAATCGGCCCAGGGCGCGCGCGACAGCGCCACGATCTTGTCGGCCCCTGCGGCACCGGCCACGGCCAGGTAATCTTCGTAATAGAAGCCAAGCGCGACGCGGTCTGGCACGCGGTCCAGTGTCACGGTGCGGCCGTCAAGATCGGTGACGGTGATCTCGGCCATCGCCGGCATGGCGAAGGCCAGGGACAATGCGGCCGCCAGGCCGCGCGTGAATGCGCTCATCGGGGTTCTCCATGTTGAACGGCAATCGGGTGGTCTTGAAGGTCCGGCGGGGCGCCGGACCGCGATCCGGAACCGAAGGGGGGCATCCGCCCCAGAATGGCGGTGCGCAGGGCCGTCGGGCGCCTGTGCTTGTGGACAAGCCCTTCGGCATCGGCGAGCCACAGACGAATGAAGGCCAGCAGGTCAGGAACGGCATCTGGTGTCAGGTCGCCAAACATCCAGCCCCACCGCCCCGGGGCCGCGATGGACAGGCGCGAGCGGCGCCTGCAGCCGCCGAGGCAGGGAAAGACGCGCAACGTTTCGGCAAGGTCCGGGGCCGCCGCCCTCAGGGCAGTTCCGATGGCATTGCCTTGCGGGCAAGTCGCGCACAGGTGAATTTCGGCGCCGGCTGTCATGCTGTGCCTGTGGTGTCCCTGGCCGCCCGTCTGCCCACGCGCGCACGCCACGGCAGGAGGGGCGTGTCGCCGCAGGCGTCGAGCGCATCGCCCCCCGGCGCACCCGGGTCTGGTCGATCAAGACAAGCCGGGCACGCGCCCGCAAGATCGGAGCCGGCCGCGCAAGCGAGCGCAGGGCAACGGGTCCCGCCGGCGCTGGCCCATGCGACGGGGCCTGAACGATCCGATCGCGCCGCGCCCATCGCGCAAGCGCGGGCGATCACCGGCCCCTGCGCCGGCCCTGCAAAAGCTGCGCCAAGGCCCGGAGCCAGGCGGGCCGGAACGTTGCCACCCCTTTGCCGCGCCGCGCGCCGGTTATGGGGGCGGCTTGCCGGGCTCTGCGGGGGGCGGCGCTGCCCGATGACCTGCAGACTGGCATCGTCCAATGCGACGGGGGCGATGTCGCGGGCAACCCTGCCCGGAAAGTCAGTTGCCATTGACCGCACCGTGGCCATGGCCGGCCATGGCCTCGCGCCCGATGATCACCGTGCCCTCGAAGGCATTGAGGCGGGCAATCAGATCGGCGCCGGCACTGGCCTCGGCGCCAGTGACGGCGGCGGCGAGTTGCCTGGCCTCTGCCCGGCCCAGTCCCATGGATTGGAACGTTGCAGGCAGCACAAGGCTTGCGCCGGAACAAAGTTCGACGAACCAGCCCTGGTCATCCTGGCGCAGGAAGGCGCGCCCGCCCGCGCCGTCCTGGGTCCACCCTGCCACGGCAACGGTGCCCTGCACGGTGATCGGCGCCACGGTCAAGGGGGCCTCGGGCCGGTCGAACCGGGCCTTCAGCAGAGCCGTGATCTGTTCGGCATCGCTGCCGCCCATCGGCGACATCGGGCCACCGGCATGTGCAGGGCCCATGGCCGAATGATCCATGGCGCCGTGATCCATGCCATCCGCCGGGTCGACCATGAAGGCGATCTCGACCCGGCCGGCATGTTCAAAGATCAGCGTGGCGGGCACCATGTCGCCTTGGTTCAGCGGCCTGGACAGGCCCATCACCATGACATGCATGGCGCCCTGTTCGAACAGGACAGTGTCATTCGCGGGGATGGCGACGGCCTTGATCGGCAGCATGCGGGCGATGCCATCGGCGCTGACTTCGGTGCGGTGCAGGCTTGCGGACGCGGCCATCGGCACCTCGACGCCGATCAGCCGATCAGGAGCCGTGCCGTTGTTGGCGATGACCATGTATCCGGCTGCGGTGGGGGCGCTGCGGGGGGGCAGCGGAATGGCCGGGTGGATGATCTCCAGATCCCCGACCTGAACTTCATGCGCGTGGGCGACGGGGGGAAACATCAGCGCCGCCGTCAGCGCGATGATGAGCTTTTTCATTCTGCGTGTCCTTCTTCCGGCTTTCGCGGGTGAAAAGCCGCTGTTCTGAGCGGGGGTCTGAAACTGGGTCTGAACGGGGGTCTGAAAAAATCCCGCCCGGCTCTTGGTCGGCCGGGCGGGACAGTGCCGGCCCGAACGCCTTGCGGCGCGGGCCGGTCGAGGTCTGCGCACCGTGGGACGCCTCCCGCTGCGGACCTCGTTCGCATCATTTTGCCTCCCTTGGCGGCATCATGCGCCGGCTGCGTGCGGCGTGACCCTCGGGCCAGGGATCGGACGTGGCGGGGTTTGTCAGAAAGCCCTGGTCCGTCAGGCTTTCGAGAAAGGCGATGATGTCGGTGATCTCGGCATCGGTCGCGGTAAAGCCTGCAATCATTCCGTCTTTCATCGGATGGCCCGGCGCCCGGCCTGCGCCCGCATAATGGGCCAGGACCCCGCGCAGATCCGGGATCGAGCCATCGTGCATGTAGGGCGCGGTGACGGCGACATTGCGCAGCGATGGCGTGCGGAACCGCCCTGCATCCTCGGGGCGGCCCGTGATCTCGATCAGGCCCGGCAGAGCTGCCGGATAGGGATCGTAAAGCCCGGTATTGTGAAAGCCGATCTCGGGCTCGGCCGAGCGCGCGGTTTGCAGATTGTCGGTAAAGAGAATGCCCTGATGGCAGTGGTAGCATTCGAACCGGTGATCGAAGAACAGCTCTTCGCCGCGCTTGGCCGCGTCGGAAATCGCGTCCGCCTCGCCCCAATACTTGTAGCGGTCATAGGGGCTGTCGACCGAGATCAGACTGCGCTGAAAGGCCGCCAAGGCGCGCGTGATCGTGTAAAGATCTGGGGCAGGGTGGTCCGGAAAAGCCGCCGGAAAGGCCGCCGCATAATAGGTGTCGACCGAGAGGCGGGCGAAAATCTCTTCCTCGTGGCCGACGCTGCCCATCTCTTCGGGGTTTTCGCCGAACAGCGGCACAAGCGCCTGAAACTCGAGGCTGCTCATATGCGGATTGGCCCAGGTCAGCGCTGGAAAATACCCGGCATTGGCCAGGCCCGGCGCATTCTTCAGACCGGCGATGCTGTCGATGCCGATCGCCCTTGCCCGCCCGTCGGTGAAGGCGCGCGCCTGATCGTGACACGACGCGCAGGCGACGGTGCCATCGCGCGACAGGCGCGCATCATAGAAAAGATGGCGGCCCAGATCCACCTTGGCCGCCGACATCGGATTGTCGGCGGGCACGGGCGGTCGCGGCATCCAGGCAGGCAGCGGCCAGACATAGGGGTCGGCCGAGGCGCCAATCGCCCCGGCCAGGATCATGGCCGCCGCCGGAATGACCCAGCGGAGCATGTCGGTCACCGCATCGAGATCAGTGCCTGGGTGCCGGCCGGTACATCCATGTAGGGCTGGCCAAGCCTGGCCATCACGGTCATGCAGTCGGCATCACCGGGAAAGGACATGCAGCCTGGCGAGGTTTCGGGGGCGTTGGTGCGCAGATCCGCCTCTGCCACGACGGGGGCAGGGTCGATCACGATGGTGTTCCTTGCCGGATCGAACCCGTCAAGGCGAACCTCGATGCGGTTTTCATGCTTGCAGGCCAAAGGGGCAGACGTCTTGGACGGCGCATCGCACATGGTCGAGCCCAGATGCAGGAACCAGCCCTTGGGGCCGGTGTCCTTGCGATCCGTCGGCACCAGATCGATGCGAACGAACTTGTAGCCGCCTTGCCAGTTCCAGAACATCGCCGTGGTGTTCAGCGGCGCGGGCGCCAGCGTCGGATCGACATGGTTCTGCTCGAACGGAACGCCAACGGTGAAGACCAGACCCGTATAGCTGCCTTCCGGCACCGTTCCCGACAGCGCGCTGTGGGTGCCTTGCGTTCCGTTGGTGCAGGCGCCGGTCGCGTCCTCGAAATCAAGCAGCGCCACATCGCCCGACTGCCACTGGCCGTCCTGATCAAGCGCGATCGGCTGAAGGCTGCCATCGGCCCGGATCAGGGCCGCCTGCGAGACAAAGACGCGGAAATCGCTGACGGCAACTTCGGCGCCGGTGGCCCCGAGGCCCTTGTAGGTTTGCGCACAGGCAAAGGGTTTGCCGCCGATTTCTGCGGCGAAGGGAATCGTGACGGTCATGTCGCCCGCGAAAGCCGGCACGGCAAGGGTGGCGGCGAAAGCCGCGAAAAGAGCATGTTTCATGATGTGTCTCTGGCTTGCCGCATCACGCGCGGCAGATTGCGTTGATCGAATTCGTGGAAATCGATCAGGCCAGAGGGGGCGCTCTCATGCCGCGCGCAGGATCAAGGACCGTCCGGATCGCGCGGCTTTCCCGGGGGGCGATAACCGTCGCGACAAACACATAGTTGACGTCGGCCAGGCTTTGCGGCGCATCGGGAAGCATCGTCGATCCGACGATGTGACAGGCAGGGCAGTCCCGATGGGTCGTCTTGCCGTCGGATCCCATGTCGCCGCAGATGTCGGATATGTCGCCGCCGGCAAGCACATAGGCCTCAACGGCGATGTCCGACGCGCTTGGAACGCGGTGTGCAAACCCCGTCGCGACAAGCGCGAAGGCCAGCAGGGCAATCAGTCCAACCCCATGGATGCCGTGAACAATCCGTCTGCACATGGCATTTGATTGCCCAATTCCTCATCAAAGCGCAAGATCCGGCTTGTCGGTGCAGAGCGAGAAGATTGGCTTCCGGTTGGCGAAGGTGCGATGCCGGGCCTGCCCGCCTTGCGGCGCTTGGCGTTTAATGAATTGAATTTTAAGCACAAATCAGAAATCCACCCTCCGGCTCCGGTTGCTTGAAAACCCGGATGGCCCCGGATCGGGGCGGATTGTCGCGGCGGCTCGGGTTTGCAAAGCAAGACGCCAGCCCCCGACAGATCAACGGGTTCGCCTTGGCAAGGCGCCATGGCCAGCACCAGCAGGCGCGGGGAAATGCCGGGCGTGCCTGTGGTTGCTTTGCAACCCGCGATGCCTTCGGCAAGGGGCGCCGCTGTGGCCCTTGCCCCATCGCGGCCAGATCGCCCTTGGGGGTCCATCGTGGGTTGCGGCGCGTCGCGCATTGGCCAGCCGCCCCGTGGCCGCTTGATCCGCCATCAACCGATCCCATGCGCCTTTGGAGTCCGGCGGGCCCTGGGCGTCAACCCGCATGATCCGCTTGCGCAGCGTCTTGCCCGCCAACATGGCCCCGCCTTCCTGCGCAGCTTGGCGGCTTGGGATCGGGGGCTGGGGGATTGGGTGAGAGGCTGGACAACGACCCAAGTGGGGCTCGTTACGGCTGCTTCCTTCCGGACCTGACCGGGTTGGCGAGGCACTTGCCCGCGCCAACCTCTCGGGAATGCAGATATGCGCTGCGCCCGCGCGATGCAAGGGTCAGAGCGCAAGGCGCACGCGAAGAAATCCATCCGCGCCGGTCTGAAGCGGCGTAAGGCCGGGGCGGGGCAGGTGATGCACAGCGCCCGGGCCCGTGTGCAGCACGGCCGTGGTGCCCGGCATCGGGGCGAATCGCCACTGGGCCGAGGGCGCGAGATCATAGGGGCCTTCGAGCGTCAGCCAGGCGCCGATGATGGTGCGCACCAGCGTTGGCGCGGCAAGGATCGTGGGCACCTCGGGTCCGGTGCCGGGAAAGCCGCCGCCCCCCGCCGCGCGGTAGCTGTTGGTGGCCAGTGCGAATTCGGCATCAGGCCGCAGGGGCGCCCCATCATGGCACAGATCGCGGATGCGATCGCCAGGCGGGGCCGAGAGATCGATCTGATAGGTCAGCCCCTCGATCACGTCGAAATTGTAGTAGGGCCAGTCCGGGTCGAGCAAGGCGGCATCCTGCGTGCCGGGGGCGATCTGGCGAAAGGCGCGGGCGGAATATTCCAGCCAGTCGCGCAGCCCTGCGCCAGTGACTTTCAGCGCCCGGATCGGGTTGGGATAGGGGCACAGCGCGGCAAGATCGCGTTCACACATCGCGCCTGCAGGCAAGTCGACATAGTTCGACGGCCCGGCCGTTCCCCCCGCGCGCGAAGGCGAGGCGGCAGCCAGCACCGGCAAATCCCCATGGGGCCCGCCTTGCAGCATCTGCGCGACATGCCAGCGCATCGCCCGGGCGGTCAGGCGCGTCGTGGCGCAATCCCCCGCCAGGGCGAAATGGCTGTTGAGCGCGATGGCGGTGCGCCCGGCCGGGCGGGACAGGTGGCGGCGCGTCGCGGCGGTCAGCCGGTTGCACAGCTGCGCCAGCGGTTCCGGCACCGGGTCGGCCGGCGTCTCGGTCAGCAAGGGCACCAGCGCGCCCGTCCCGCCACGGCTGCGCCAGCGGCGGTCCGTCCCGCGGTCCAGCCGCAGCCGGATCACGCCCAGATGGCTGCCGGCATAGCCTGGCATCACGGCCGGGATGCCGGCCAGATGCCCCGCCTGCGGGTCGATCCCGGGACCGGCCGGGAAATCCGGGCCCGGAAACAGCTGATGGGTATGCCCTGCGATCACCGCATCGACCCCGGGCACGGCGGCCAGCGCAAGAGCGGCGTTCTCGGCCTCGGGGGCGATGCCGCCCTTTGCCGTCCCGATGCCGGTGTGGCACAGGGCAACCACCACCTCGGCGCCGGCGGCGATCATCCGGGGGACCAGGCGGTGCAGTGTCTCGGCCATGCCTTGTGCCTTGGCGCGGCCTTGCAGATGGGCGCTGCCCCAGGCCTCGACCTGCGGCGGCAGCACCCCGACCAGACCGATGCGCAGCGGCCAGGACTTGCCGGCATCGTCCGTCACGCGCCGCTCCAGCACGGTCCAGCCGCCGAACAGCGGCGGCCCGCCATCTGTGCGCACCAGATTGGCACAAAGCGCCGGAAACTGTGCCCCGGCCAGCGCCGCGCCCAGAAACTCGAGCCCATAGTCGAAATCGTGGTTCCCCAGCGCCACGGCATCATAGGCCAGAAGGTTCATCGCCTCGATCATCGGGTGGGGCTGATCGGCGCGGGGCGGGTGCGACTCTGCAATCGCATCGCCCACGGCGGTGCCCTGCAGGAAATCGCCATTGTCGAGCAGCAAGGTATTCGGCTCGGTGCTGCGCAGCCGGGCAATCCGGCCTGCCGCGGAAATCAGCCCGGTGCCGGGCGCCGGACGGTCCCTGTAATGGTCCCAGGGGCACAGGTTCAGATGCAGGTCGCTGGTTGCCAGCAAGGTCAGCGCACAGCTGGCACCAGCACGGGGCGGGGAATCCTTTGGGGGCAAAACGCGTGTCCTGTCCGTAATGTGTAACACGACATTAATATCCGGATGCCTTGATGGTCCTGCGAAAACGCGGGGAAATTCCTGATTGGCAACTCATGGTTGCAATTCCGCAACGTCAATCTGCGGGCTCTTTTGCCGCGCGCGCCATCGTGCCATCACGGGGCGACGGATGGGATGGGGGCAGGAATGCGCAACAGCGAAACGGTAACCTTCGGCGGGCTTGGCGGATTGGAACGGTCGGCCGAGCTGCGGGGCGATCAGGCGCGGCAGGCGGCCATGTGGGCCGATGGTGCGGCGCGGGTGGTGCCGATGTGGCGCGGCAAACCCATGGTGGCCGGCGCAGGGCGCGAGCGCCTTGCCTTGCTGGCGCCCACGCATCCGGCCCTTGCCGACATGTCGGGCCCGCCGTTGTTCCTTGGCCTTGTTCAGGGTGCTCCGGTGTTTGCTGCCGATCTGTCGGGGTGGGAACCTGCGGGCATCGACGCGGCCGCGCAGGGCGGCGGGTTCTTCGACACCACGGAACAGCAGCACCCCGACACGCCCCCCGACCATCTGTTCGTGGAACTGCGCGGGGTGATGACGCTGCTCTCGCCGCTGGATGCCGAACTGGCCGCGACCGCGCGGGGGCTGTTCGAATGGCACCGCACGCATGGGTTCTGCGCCCGCTGCGGTCATGCCAGCGATGTCACCATGGCCGGCTGGCAGCGCCAGTGCCCGGCCTGCAACGCGCCGCATTTCCCGCGCACCGATCCGGTGGTCATCATGCTGGTGACGCATGGCAACCGGGTGCTGCTGGGCCGCTCGCATGGCTGGCCGCAAGGCATGTATTCCCTGCTGGCCGGCTTCATCGAACCGGGCGAGACGGTCGAGGCCGCCGTGCGCCGCGAGGTGGCCGAGGAAACCGGCGTCAAGGTCGGCGCCGTGCGCTATCAGGCCAGCCAGCCCTGGCCGTTCCCCGCCTCGCTGATGCTTGGCTTTTCGGCCGAGGCGATCAGCGAGACGATCACGCTGGACCCGGCCGAGATCGAAGATGCCATGTGGATGAGCCGCGAGGACATGGCCGATGCGCTGGCCGGCCGTCACCCGCTGGTCAAGCCGGCCCGCAAGGGGGCAATCGCCCAGTTCCTTCTGAATGCCTGGGTTGCGGATCTGCTGGACTGAGACAGACCGCATCGGCATAACTTGCCCGGGGCAGGGTCAGCAAAGAGGCAGTCATGAAGTTCAACGCCCGAGAAGATATCGAGGCTCCCATCGCCAAGGTCTGGGCAATCGTCAACGATTTCGACAGCTTCGAGCTTGCGGCCCTGCGGCGCGGGATTCAGGTGACGCGGCAGGATGATGGCGATACCCCGGCCTGGCAGCTGGCCTTTGCCTTCAAGGGCAAGCCGCGTCAGGTCGCCGTGTGTCTGGAACAGCGCGAGGAACCGGGCCTTCTGGTCTTTGCCGGCGATGGCCGGGCGATCGCGGCCACGATGGTTGTCGAACTGGTCGAACTGGGCCCGCGCCGCACGCGGGTCACCGTCTCGACCGAGTTGCGGCCGCTGACCCTTGCGGCGCGGCTGATGCTGCAATCCATCAAGCTGGCGCGCAGCCGCGCGGTGCGCAAGTATCAGCAAGGTGTGGCCAAGGTCGCCAGCATGATCGAGGCGCGCGCGCGGGGGCAATCGGCCGGTTTCTGACCATCTGGACAAGATCCCGCACCCGCGTCAGGATGGTTGCATCATCCCACCGTGCGAGGCGCCGATGTCCCTTTTGCAAGCTGCAAGCGAAGTGCGTGAAAACGCCTATGTGCCGTATTCCCGCTTCAAGGTGGGGGCGGCGGTCCGGGGCGCCTCGGGCACCATCTATCGCGGCTGCAATGTGGAAAACGCCGCCTATCCCGAAGGCACCTGCGCCGAGGCCGGGGCGATTGCCGCCATGGTGGCCGCAGGCGAGACCCGCCTGACCGAGGTTCTGGTGATCGCCGACTGCCCGGCACCGGTTCCGCCCTGCGGGGGGTGCCGGCAAAAGCTGGCCGAATTCGGCGGCCCCGAAACGCCGGTGACGCTGTGCACGACCGACGGGCAGCAGCTTGCCACCACCATCGGCACGCTGTTGCCCGGTGCCTTCACCCCTGGCCATATGGACCGCGCATGACCGACGCACGCCGGATCATCGCCACGATCCGCGATGGTGGCCAGCCCTCGGCCAGCGATCTGCGCTGGTTTGCCATGGGGTTGGCGGATGGCGGCGTGACCGATGCACAGGCCGGGGCCTTTGCCATGGCCGTGCTGCTGAAAGGGTTGGGCGAGGCAGGCCGGGTCGCGCTGACCGAAGCGATGCGCGATTCCGGCACCGTGCTGCGCTGGGACATGCCCGCGCCGGTCGTCGACAAGCATTCGACAGGCGGGGTGGGGGATTCCATCTCTTTGTTGCTGGCCCCCGCTTTGGCCGATTGCGGGGTCTATGTGCCGATGGTCTCGGGGCGGGGGCTTGGCCATACCGGCGGCACCCTGGACAAGCTTGAGGCGATTCCGGGCTACCGGGTCGACCAGCCCGAGGCCGACTTTCGCCGCATCGTCGCCGATGTCGGCTGTGCCATCGTCGCGGCGACCGGCGAAATCGCCCCCGCCGACCGACGGCTTTATGCGATCCGCGATGTGACGGGCACGGTCGAAAGCATCGACCTGATCACCGCCTCGATCCTGTCCAAGAAGCTGGCGGCGGGGCTGGATGCGCTGGTGCTGGACGTCAAGGTCGGCTCGGGCGCCTTCCTGCCTTCGGCCGCGCAGGCGCGGGCCCTGGCGCGGTCGCTGGTCGATACGGCAAACGGGGCGGGGTGCCGCACCTCGGCGCTGATCACCGATATGGACCAGCCGCTGGCGGCCAATGCCGGCAATGCGCTGGAGGTGGCCGAGGTGATGGGCGCGCTGACCTGCGATCCGGTGAACCAGCGGCTGTGGGATCTGACCGTTGCGCTGGGGGGCGAGCTGCTGGCGCTGTGCGGTGCGGCGCCCGATGCGGCCGAGGGGGGCAGGCGCATCTTTGCCAGCCTGCACTCGGGCCGGGCGGCGGAACGCCTTGCCCGCATGGTTGCCGCGCAGGGGGGACCCGCGGATTTTCTGGACCGCTGGCGCGATCACCTGCCGGTGGCGCCGGTGGTGCGCGATGTGCCTGCGGTCGGTGCCGGCATCGTGACGCGGATCGACACCCGCGCGGTGGGCGAGGCCGTGGTGCATCTGGGCGGCGGGCGGCTGCGCAACGGCGATGCCATTGACCCGCGCGTCGGGTTTTCCGACCTCAAGGGGATCGGGATGAACGCGGGCCCCGGCGATCCGCTGGCCCGTGTCCATGCGGCCACGCCCGAGGCGGCGGATCGCGCGATTGCCACCTTGCAGGCAGCCTATCATCTGGGCGATACCGCCGATCTTCCGCAACTGGTGCAGGACCGGGTAGGCTGACTGACATGGCGCGTGCCTTTCTGATCGTGATGGATTCCGTAGGTTGCGGCGGTGCCCCCGATGCCGCCGACTTTGGCGATGCCGGCGCCAATACGCTGGGCCATATCGCCCAGGCCTGCGCCGAAGGGCGGGCCGATATGGGCCGTAGCGGGCGGCTGCACATGCCGGTGCTGGACGGGCTGGGGCTGGGCGCTGCAATTCGCCTCGCCAGCGGGATGGAGGCGCCGGGTCTGGGCGCGGTGCCGCAGGGGCGCTGGGGGGCAGCGACCGAGGTCTCGCGCGGCAAGGACACGCCCTCGGGGCATTGGGAACTGGCTGGCGTGCCGGTGCCGTGGGACTGGACCTATTTTCCCGATACCACCCCGGCCTTTCCGCCCGACCTGGTGGCCAAGGTCTGCGAACTGGCGGGAACCGGGGGGATCCTGGGCAATTGCCATGCCTCGGGCGTTCCGATCATCGCGGCGCATTGCGAGGAGCACCTGCGGACCGGCTGGCCGATCTGCTATACATCGGCCGACAGCGTGTTCCAGATTGCCGCCCATGAAGAGGCCTTTGGGCTGGCGCGGCTGCTGAAGCTGTGCGCCGATCTTGCGCCGACCTTGCACGCGATGAAAGTTGGCCGGGTGATCGCGCGGCCCTTTACCGGCAGCTGCGGCGATTTCCGCCGCACGGCGAACCGGCGTGATTTTGCCATCGCGCCGCCTGCACCGACGCTGCTGGACGTGGTCGCGGGCGCTGGGCGGGCGACCCATGCGGTGGGAAAGATCGGCGATATCTTTTCCTTGCGCGGCATCGGCAAGCTGCACAAGGGCAAGAGCGATGCCGATCTGATGCAATCGCTGCAGCGGCTGGCGGATGAGGCCGAGGATGGCGCGCTGACCTTTGCGAATTTCGTCGAATTCGACAGCCTTTATGGCCATCCGCGCGATGTGGCGGGCTATGCGCGGGCGCTGGAATGGTTCGATGCTGAGGCGGGGGTGTTCCTGTCGCGGTTGCGGCCGGGGGATCTGGCGATCTTCACCGCCGATCATGGCAATGATCCGACCTGGCGCGGCACAGAACATACCCGCGAGCGGGTGCCGGTGCTGTGTGCCGGGGCAGGGGCAGGCGCGCTGGGCCTGTGCGCGTTCACCGATGTGGCGGCCACGGTCGCGTCGCATCTGGGGGTTGCGAACCCCGGGCCGGGGCGCGGGCTGATCTGACAAGGCCGGGGGGCCAGCCCCCCGGACCCCCCGGGGTATTTTCAAAAAGGCAAAGGAACAGGGATGCTGCCCAAGATCGAACTGCATCTGCATCTGGAAGGGGCGGCGCCGCCGGCCTTTGTGCGCGGGTTGGCGAAAGAGAAATCCATCGACATCTCGGGGATATTCGATGCGCGGGGCGGCTATGCCTATGCCGATTTCTGGCATTTCCTGAAGGTCTATGAGGCGGCGACCAGCGTTCTGCAAAGCCCCGAGGATTATGCGCGGCTGACCCGCGCCGTGCTGGAGGAATGCGCGGCGAGCGGGGTGATCTATGCCGAGACCTTTGTCAGCCCGGATTTTTGCGGCGGGCGCGATCTGGGGGCCTGGCGCGAATATCTGCATGCGATCCATGAAACGGCGCGGGCTGTGGCGGCGCAGGGCGGGCCAGAGCTGCGCGGCATTGTCACCTGTATCCGGCATTTCGGGCCCGAGAAGGCGCGGGAAACCGCGATCTGCGCGGCCGAGACGGTAGGCGATTTCATCACCGGCTTTGGCATTGCCGGGGATGAAAAGGCCGCCCAGCCCAAGGATTTCCGCTGGTCCTTTGACTGTGCGCGCGAGGCGGGCTTGCGGCTGACCGCCCATGCTGGCGAATGGGGCGGGCCGCAAAGCATTCGCGATGCGCTGGCCGATCTGGGGGTGGAACGCATTGGCCATGGGGTGCGCGCCATCGAGGATCTGGCGCTGGTGGACGAGCTGGCCGAGCGCGGCGTGGTGCTGGAGGTTTGCCCGGGGTCGAACATCGCGCTGGGGGTCTTTGCCGACTGGCGCAAGCATCCGATCAACGAGCTGGACCGGCGGGGCGTCAAGGTGACGGTCTCGACCGACGATCCGCCGTTTTTCCACACCACGATGGAACGCGAATTCCAGATGCTGAACCGTGCCTTCGACTGGGACGAGGGCCAGTTCGCGCGGATCAACCGCACCGCGCTTGACGCGGCCTTCTGTGACGCCGATACCAGAGGCCGTATCGCGAAGAAGCTGGAGGCCGTCTGATGCTGGATCACCTGACCGTCGTGTCGCACCCGCTGGTGCTGCACAAGCTGACGATCATGCGGGACAAGGGCACGTCCACGGCCTCGTTCCGCCAGCTCTTGCGCGAGATCAGCCTGCTGCTGGCCTATGAGGTCACGCGCGAATTGCCGATGACCACCCGGCGGATCGAGACCCCGATGTGCGAGATGGATGCCCCGGCGATCGAGGGCAAGAAGCTGGCGCTGATTTCCATCCTGCGGGCGGGGAACGGGCTGCTGGACGGGATCCTCGAACTGATCCCGGCGGCGCGGGTCGGGTTTGTCGGGCTCTATCGCGATCCCGAGACGCTCAAGCCGGTGCAATATTACTGCAAGGTGCCCGATCAGCTGGAGGACCGCATCACCATCGTGGTCGATCCGATGCTGGCGACGGGCAATTCCTCGGTGGCCGCGATCGACCTGCTGAAGGCCAAGGGGGCCAAGGAGATCCGTTTCCTGTGCCTGCTGGCTGCGCCCGAAGGGATCGCCCGGATGCGCGAGGCGCATCCCGATGTGCCGATCGTGACGGCGGCGGTGGATGACCACCTGAACGATCATGGCTACATCGTGCCCGGCCTTGGCGATGCGGGCGACCGCCTGTATGGCACGAAGTAACACCGCATCAAGGGTTTGCGGGGGGTTTACTCGCAAGATGAAGGCCTGCATGATGATCCCAGCTACTAGGGGGTAGTCATGCTGCTTAAATTTCTGCCGGTCGCGCTGGTCGCGGCCGCTGCAACTGCAAATATTGCCCATGCACAGGGCCGCCCGCCAGCCGAACTTCCGCCGGCAGGGTTTTCCGGCCAGCAATATGTCGATAGCCGCGGGTGTCTTTACGTCCGCGCCGGATATGGCGGACAGACCAACTGGGTTGCGCGGATCGACCGTGCGCGCAACCCGATCTGCGGGCAGACACCGTCGGTGACCGCCATGGCCCAGGCGCAGCGCCAGCTTGCCACGCCAGAGCCGGTGCCCGCGGCGCCTGCGCCGGTCGCCATGGCGGCTGCGCCGGTTCCTGTGGCGGCTGCGCCGAGGGCCGTGCGGGGGGCGGCTGTCGCGCCGTCGCAATATGTGCCGCCGCCGGTGACCTATGGCAAGCCGACGCCGCTGCGTGCGGCGGCGCCTGTGGTGGCTGCTGCGCCGCCCGCCGTGGCTGCGCCGCGGGCTGTGGTGGCAGCCCCGGCCCCGGTGCCGGTTGCGCCGCGGGGCCCGGTTCTGGCAGGCGATGCCCCGCCGTTCTCGCTTGGCGGGCATCCGCCGCTGGTCGATCGCAGCCGGGGCTGCCCGGAGCGCACGCCTTATGGCCATTTCTATCGGTTGCGCGATGGTCGCACGCTGCTGCTGTGTTCCAACAGCCCGCGTCCGGTGCCGAATGTCGAACTGGCCGGTGTGCCGGGGCATCCGGTGGCGGCCGGCCCGGTCGTGCGTGTCGCGACATCGGATCTGATGACGCCGCCTGCGGGCTACAAGGCGGCCTGGACCGATGACCGGCTGAACCCGAACCGTGCCCTTGGCACGGCCGAGGGCGATCAGCGGATGCGCCAGGTCTGGACGGACCGTGTGCCGCAGAAACTGCGCGATCCGGCCTATGCCCGGCCGCAACATGCCGCGGCCAGCAGCAAGACGGATGCCGCGCCCGCTGCTGCGGGCGGGGCGCGCTTTGTTCAGGTCGGCAGCTTTGGCGTGCCGCAGAACGCCTCGCGCGCGGCGGCGCAGTTGCAGGCGCTGGGGATGCCGGTGCAGGTCAGCCGTGGCGCGATCAAGGGCAAGCCGGTGCAGATCGTGCGCGCTGGTCCCTTTGCCTCTGACGGGCAGGCGGTTGCGGCCCTGCAGGCTGCCCGGGGGGCGGGCTTTGGCGATGCGATCTTGCGGCGCTAGGGACAGGCATTGACGATGACAAGACACGCCGCCCTGTGACCGGGGCGGCGTTTTCCGTTTCGATCGCGGCTTTCGCTGTCCGATCGGCGGCTGGCGCGGCCATGGCCGGGTCGTTTCAGCGGGTGCAGACCGATTGCAGTGCCAGCCAGTCGGCATCGGGCATCAGCTGGCGGGCGGTGCCGGGGGCAAGCTGATCGCCCTCGATCAGGGCGCGGGTCGCCGTGCCCTGTGGATCGAGCGACAGCGCATAGGGCTGCGCCGGTAGCCCGACCGAGGCGAAGCGGCGCAGCAGCAGATCGCCTGGCACCTCGGCGGGCGGGGTTTGCAGACGCTCTTGCGCCTGACCTTCCAGCGCGCCCGCGGGCAGGGTGCCGGTGGCCAGCAGCGTGAAGGTGGCGCGCAACCCTGCGGCGTGCAGCACCTCGGCCAGCGGGTCGGATTGTTCGGTGCGCAGCTTTTCCGCGATCAGATGACCGGCCAGAACCTCGGGCCCGTCGAACTGTTCGACAAGGCGGCGGTCCACCATCAGGATACGGCCCGGCACATGGGCGGTGCCGCCTGGCGCCAGCCCTTCGCGCAGCACGACGACCTGGGCGCCATCACGCCCGAACAGGCGGGCGGACAGCCGCCCCAGCGCGGCCAGGCCCTGCGGATCGGCGCAGGGCGCGCCAGTATAGCGCGCCATCGACAACAGAAGATCATGGCCGATCTGTTCGCGTTTCACGAAGGGCACGATCCGGGTGGTGTGGCCCACGACGGCGCCGGGCAGCCAGAACACGGCCAGCGCAAGGATCGCGGCGGCGGTAAGACCCATGGCCAGCAGCCGCCCGCGTCCGCGCCGGGGCCGGCGGCGGGCCAGCGCGCCGCGCACTGTCTCGATCGCCTCGATCATGCCGGTATCGTCGATCTCGATGGTTTCGGCCTGCGCATCCGACGCCGGGGCGTAGATCGCGGGCATCTCGCCAGGATTGCGGCGCTGGACGGCCGGAAGCGACCAGTGGCTGAGCGGCATCTGGGTGCGTCCGTCGCTGAGCACCAGTGACGCGTCACCGAACGATACCACGACCTCGCGCCGCTGGGCATCGGGCACGGGCCGCCACAGGCCCGTGGTTTCCAGTCTGGCGTATTTGCGAAGCGCGGTCATCCTGCCCCGGCCATGGACCAAAGCCCTGCCTTGTTGTTGAGCAGACCTTAGACGATGCGTGGGCGCTTCACAACGTGCCTGGGGCGGCTCGCCATGCGGATGGATCGGCGCCTGTGGCTGGCCGCTGGAGGGGTTTCACACCCCTCCAGACCTCCCCGTGGGGTATTTTCGGCAAGGTGAAACGGAAAGATCGTCTTTTGCAGATATCTGTCGGCAGGGTGCCGGAGTGTCGATCCGACCTAGCCCAGCGAATAGCCGGCGCCGCGCACGGTGCGGATGGGATCGGTGCCGCCATGCTTCATCAGCGCCTTGCGGAGCCGGCCGACATGCACATCCACCGTCCGGGTATCGACATAGATGTCGCGACCCCAGACCCGGTCCAGCAGCTGTTCGCGCGACAGCACACGGCCCGGCTTTTCCATGAAGGTGGTCAGCAGGCGAAAATCCGTCGGGCCCAGATTGATCGGCTGGCTGTCGCGCCAGACGCGGTGTTCGGCCGCATCGAGCAAGATATCCTGCCAGACCAGCCGCTCGCCTGCTGCGGCCGGCCGCACGCGGCGCAGCTGGGTGCGCAGGCGCGCCATCAGCTCGGCCACCGAATAGGGTTTGACGACATAATCGTCGGCCCCGGTTTCGAGGCCCCGCACGCGGTCGAGTTCCTCGGAGCGGGCCGAGAGCATGATCACCGGAATGCCGCGGGTTTCGGGACGGGCCTTGATCTGGCGGCAAACCTCGATGCCCGAGACATTGGGCAGCATCCAGTCCAGCAGGACCAGATCGGGGGCTTCTTCCTGCACCATCAGCAGCGCCTCGTCGCCATTGACGGCGGTGACGACGGCAAAGCCTTCGGCTTCGAGGTTGTAGCTGAGAACTTCGCGCTGCGCGCTTTCATCCTCGACCAGCAGGACCACGGGTTGTCGCTGTGCAAGCATGGTCTTTCTCTCAGTCGTTGGCCGAGGTCACATAGGCGGTGCTGTCGCCCTTGGGCCGCGTGTCGTCCGGCAATTCGCCGGTGACCAGATAGATCACCTGTTCCGCGATGCTGGTGGAATGGTCGCCCATCCGTTCCAGGTTCTTGGCGATGAAATGCAGGTGCATGGAATTGGTGATCGCCCGCGGGTCTTCCAGCATATGGGTCAGCAGCACGCGGAACAGGGTGTTGTAGACCTGATCGACATCCTTGTCGCGCTGGCGCACATCGGCGGCCAGGGCCACATCGCGGCGGATATAGGCATCGAGCGAGTCCTTGAGCATCTGCTCGACCAGTTTCGCCATGCGCCGCGCGGTGCCGGCCGTGCCGCCGATGGGGGCCGCCTGTGACAGCACGGTCGAGCGTTTGGCGATGTTCTTGGCATAATCGCCCATCCGCTCCAGCGATCCGGCGATCTTCATCACCGTCAGCGCCGTGCGCAGATCGCCTGCCGCCGGGGCGCGCAGGGCGATCAGGCGGGCGGTTTCGTCGTGAACCTGATTTTCCAGCGCGTCGATGGCCTTGTCGCCGGCAACGACCTGGCGGGCCAGTTCATCATCGCGGGTTTCCAGCGCGCGGGCGCTGTCGAGGATTGCCGCCTCGACCAGGCCGCCCATCTTCATGATCAGCGCCTGCACCGCTTCGAGGTCGCGGTCAAAGGCCGAGGCGATATGTTGTTGATTGCTCATGTCGGAACCTCGGATCAGCCGATACGGCCGGTGATGTAGGATTCGGTGCGCGGATCCTTGGGGTTGGTGAAGATCTGGCCGGTCTCGCCATATTCGACCAGGTTGCCCAGGTGGAAGAACGCGGTGCGCTGGCTGACGCGGGCGGCCTGCTGCATCGAATGGGTGACGATCACCACGGAAAACTGGCTGCGCAGCTCGTCGATCAGCTCCTCGACCTGTGCCGTGGCGATGGGATCAAGGGCCGAGCAGGGTTCATCCATCAGCAGCACTTCGGGGCTGGTGGCGATGGCGCGGGCAATGCACAGGCGCTGTTGCTGGCCGCCCGACAGGCCGGTGCCGGGGGCGGCCAGGCGGTCCTTGACCTCGTTCCAGATGGCGGCCTTGCGCAGGCTGGTTTCCACGATCTGGTCCAGTTCCGCCTTGGTGCGGGCCAGGCCATGGATGCGCGGGCCATAGGCCACGTTGTCATAGATCGACTTGGGGAAGGGGTTCGGCTTTTGGAACACCATGCCGACGCGGGCGCGCAACTGGACCGGATCGACGCGCTTGTCATAGATGTCTTCGCCGTCCAGCCGGATTTCCCCCGTCACGCGGGCGATGGCCACGGTATCGTTCATCCGGTTCAGGCAGCGCAGGAACGTCGATTTGCCGCAGCCCGAGGGGCCGATGAAGGCGGTGACGGTGTTGTCCAGAATGTCGACGCTGACATCCTTGAGCGCATGGGTGGCGCCATAGTAAACCTGCACGCCACGGGCGGTCATCTTGGCCTTGTTCGCGTCCACGGTTCTCTCCACGATTCGCATGTCGTTCATTCGTCCTGCCCCTCCTTACCAGCGGCGTTCAAAGCGGCGGCGCAGGACGATGGCGACCGCGTTCATGGCGACAAGGAAGACCAGCAGCACGATGATGGCACCAGAGGCGCGTTCCATGAAGGCCGGATCGGCGCGGGTCGTCCAGTTGTAGACCTGCACGGGCAGGGCGGATGCGGGGTCAAAGAACCCTTCGGGCGGCGCGGCGGGGAAGTCGCGCACAAAGGCCACCATGCCGATCAGCAGAAGCGGCGCGGTTTCGCCAAGCGCCTGCGCAAGGCCGATGATGGTGCCGGTCAGGATGCCGGGCATGGCCAGCGGCAGGACATGGTGAAAGATCGCCTGCATCTTGGATGCCCCCACCCCCAACGCCGCATCGCGGATCGAGGGCGGCACCGCCTTGAGCGCGGCGCGGGTCGAGATGATGATGGTCGGCAGCGTCATCAGCGTCAGCACCAGCCCGCCCACGATGGGCGCCGATTGCGGCAGCCCGGCAAAGTTGATGAAGATCGCCAGACCCAGGATGCCGAACACGATGGACGGCACGGCCGCGAGGTTCGAGATGTTCACCTCGATCAGGTCGGTCAGCTTGTTCTTGGGCGCGAATTCCTCAAGGTAGATCGAGGCCGCAACGCCCAGCGGCAGCGCCAGCACCAGCACGATCATCATCATGTAGGCCGACCCCAGGATCGCGACGCCAAGGCCCGCGACCTCGGGGCGCAGCTCTGATGCGTCGGGCGCGGTCAGGAAGCCGGGGTTGAAGGCCAGACGCAGCAGGCCCGCATCGCGCATCCGTTCGGCCAGAAGCAGCTGGGCGGGGCTGACATTGCTGTCCAGCGCGGCGCTTTCCATCGTGACGCGGCCCTTGAAATAGCCGTCGATCCGGCCGTTGGCAAAGGCGTCGAAGGTGATGGTCTGCCCGATCAGCGAAGGATCGGCCAGCACCATGCGGCGCAGATCGGCAGCGGCTTCCTTGGACAGCATCGCGCTGATGTCCTTGGCGGACATGCCGGCGGTGTCGATGCCCTTGGCGGTCAGCTCGGCAATCACTTCCTGATCCAGCAGGCGGCCGTAGCCGATGGTCGTCACCTTGGCAAGCGCCTCGGGGTCGGTGCCCTTGGGGGCGACGATGGCGGGGTCCAGCGTGATCTCCAGCCGGATCACCGACTGGCGGAACGCGCCGGTGCCATTGCCCAGCACCGAGCTCAGCAGAAAGACCAGCGCCAGCACCGAGAGGATGACGGCGCCCAGCCCATAGGCGCGGAACCGGGTTTCGGCAGCGCGGCGGCGGCGGGTGCGCGCATCGGCCTGAAACAGCGATCCGTGGACAGAAGCGGTCGCGTCGGTCATTCGTATTGCTCCCGGTATTTGCGCACGATGTAGAGCGCGAGCACATTCAGCCCCAGCGTGAAGACGAACAGCGTCAGGCCCAGGGCAAAGGCGACCAGCGTTTCGGGGCTGGCGAATTCGGTATCGCCGGTCAGCTGGCTGACGATCTTGACGGTGATCGTTGTCATCGCCTCGAAGGGGTTGAGGTTCAGCCGGGCGGCAGCCCCCGCGCCCATCACCACGATCATCGTCTCGCCAATGGCGCGGCTGGCGGCCAGCAGCACGGCCCCGACGACGCCGGGCAGGGCGGCAGGCAGGATCACCTGGCGGATGGTTTCCGACTGGTTGGCGCCAAGCCCGTAGGAACCATCGCGCATCGCCTGCGGCACCGCGTTGATGATGTCATCCGACAGCGAAGAGACGAAGGGGATCAGCATGATGCCCATCACCAGCCCGGCGGTCAGCACGGACGAGGACGACTCGCCAAACCCCATCGGCTGGGCGATCCAGTCGCGCAGCATCGGGCCAACGGTGATCAGCGCGAACAGCCCGTAGACGATGGTGGGAATGCCGGCCAGGATTTCGATGGCGGGCTTGGCAAAGGCGCGCAGCTTCTTGCCGGCATATTCCGACAGGTAGATCGCGGCCAGCAGCCCGATCGGCACCGAAACCAGCAGCGCGATGAACGAGATGTAAAGCGTGCCCCAGAGCAGCGGCCAGATGCCCAGCTCGGACCCGCCACGGAACTGCGGGTTCCAGGTCAGCGACAGGAAGAACTCGCGCGCGGGGTAGATCTGGAAGAAGTGGATCGTCTCGAACAGCAGCGACAGCACGATGCCCGCCGTGGTCAGGATCGCGACCATGGACGAGCCGATCAGCAGCGCCAGGATGAACTGTTCCACCACATTGCGCGCGCGCGCCTCGGGGCGGATGCGCAGGAAGGCGATGGCGGCGCCGATGGCCGAGGCTGCCAGCACGGCAACCGTCATCAGCATGTGCGAGAGGGTTTGCGCGGCGGCAAGGGCCTTGGCGGCCTCGAAGACATTGGGCTTGACGGTATCGCCGACGGCGATGCCCGCGCTGGCCAGACGGCCGCGAATATCGGTCAGATCGGCGCGCATACGGGCCAGATCGTCATCGGACAGATTGCCCTGCGCCTTCAGGGCCGCAAGCCCGCCCGCGATGCGGCGCACATCGGCCATGACCAGATCGTGGCTGGAGCCTTCGGGAATGTCGGCCTGGGTGATATGGGCCGCGGCGCGCCCCTCGATCGCCATGGGTTGCACCAGGAGCCAGCCCCCCAGCAGCAGCAGCGCGGGCACGGTGGCGAACAGCAGGACCGACTGGCCGTAATACGACGGCAGCGAGTGCAGGCGACGCCCTTCGGCGGCGGCACGGGACAGCGCGCGCTGGCGGCCCAGCACAAAGCCTGCGATGCCGATGCACAGGACGATCAGGATCAGGATGCCGACGGACATCGGGTCACTCCGGTCAGGGAAAGGGCGGCGCTGGTGGCGCCGCCCGGGTCTTTTCTCAGTTCAGCGGGCCCATCGGGGTTTCGGCGGCCACCGCTTCCTGGGTCTTGGCCAGTTCCGGGTCCGACACGAGGCCATAGGCGGCCAGCGGGCCGTTCGGGCCGGCCATGTCGTCCGACACGAAGAACTCGATGTATTCCTTGAGGCCGGGGATCACGCCCAGGTGCGCCTTCTTGACGTAGAAGTAGAGCGGGCGCGACACCGGGTAAGAGCCGTTCGCAACGCTGTCGACCGAGGGGGTCACGCCGCTCATGGTGGCGACGACCAGCTTGTCCATGTTGTTCTGGTAGAACGACAGGCCGAAGACGCCGATGGCGGTCTTGTTGGCGTCGATGCGGGCCAGGGTTTCGGTGTAATCGCCGTCGATGTCGACCGAGACACCATCGGTGCGCAGCGTCATGCAGCCCTTCTTGCCGGCCGCCTTGTCCC
This sequence comes from Gemmobacter nectariphilus DSM 15620, assembly GCF_000429765.1. Classification (GTDB taxonomy): domain Bacteria; phylum Pseudomonadota; class Alphaproteobacteria; order Rhodobacterales; family Rhodobacteraceae; genus Wagnerdoeblera; species Wagnerdoeblera nectariphila. The sequence continues at coordinate 53,008 of NZ_AUCM01000014.1, forward strand.
CGCCCGCGGCGGCGATGAAGGCCTCTTCGGCGCCGGTGGCCTTGCAGCCGGCGTGGACGACCTTTTCGTCGAACACTTCACGGGTGCCGTGCTTGGTGCCGGGGATGAAGGCCAAGATCGGCTGGTTCGGCAGATCGGCGCGCACGTCCGACCAGGTCTTGTTCGGGTTGTCGATCAGCTTGCCATCCTTGACGACCTTGGCGGCCAGGGCGGCATACCAGTCGGCGGGGGTGAAGGCGAAGGTCGGGCCCTTGATGTCGCTGGCGAAGACGATGCCGTCATAGCCGAAGCGGACTTCCATGATCTCGGTCACGCCGTTCGATTTGCACAGGTCGATGTCCGACTGGCTGATGCGCGACGAGGAATTGGCGATGTCGATGGTGTTCTCGCCCACGCCTTCGCACAGTTTCTTGCGGCCAGCGCCCGAGCCGCCCGATTCGACGACCGGGGTCGGGAAGTCGAAGTTCTCGCCGAAGGCTTCGGCAACGATGGTGGCATAGGGCAGAACGGTCGAAGACCCGGCCGACTGGATATTGTCGCGCGCCATGGCAGCGGTGGCCGAGACGGCGGCGATGGCAAGGGCCGAGGCCGAGAGTTTCACGAAGGACATGGATTGCTCCTTGGTTGTCGGGCCGGGATTCGGCCGCTGGGGCCGGAATACCGCCGCTGCGTGACGCTTGTGCTGCGGTTGTGTAACGGGCGTATGACAACGAGGGGCCAGGGCAGGATCTGGGGGGGGCGGGGGGCACTCCCGCACCGCGGCGGACGGGCCGTTCCGGCCCGCCCCCCGCGCCTTGGGCCGGGCGCCGCAGGCGGCGGGTCTGGTCTGGCCGCGCGCAGGGCGCGCGGCAGCGGGGGCGCCGCCCCCGGCGCATCGGCAGGGCCGATGCGCGCCCCGGGGTATTTGGAAAAAGGCAAAGACTGGCGGGCGTGCCAGGGCGGCGCGTCAGAGCGCGGCCAGGACCGCCTCGGGCGGGCGGCCGATGCGGGCGCCTTTGGGGCCGATCAGGATGGGCCGTTCGATCAGGCGCGGGTGGCTGGCAAGGTGGTCGAGGATCTGCGCATCGGTCAGATCGCGTGGCAGGTCGGGCGCATCCTTCCAGCGGATCATCTGCCGGGCCGGCAGGTCGAGCGCCGCCAGGTCATCGCGGCTGGGCGGGTCGTCGAGATAGCGGCGGATCGCCGGGGCAAGGCCATGCGACTCGAGTAGCGCCAGCGCCTTGCGCGAGGTCGAGCAGCGCGGGTTGTGCCACAAGATCAGAGCCATGCGCCGCGCCCGGTGCCCGTGAGGTCCGCGACCGAGGCGAGCCCCTGCGCCGCAAGGGCGGCGTCGATGCCTCGCACGATCTTTGGCACCAGCGAGAAGCCGCCATAGACCAGCGCCGAATAGATTTGCACCGCACTGGCACCGGCGCGCAGTTTTTCCAGCGCCTGTTCGGCGGTGGAAATGCCGCCCACCCCGATCAGCGGCAGCCGCCCGCCGGTGGCCTGCGACAGCAGCGCCAGCACGCGGGTGGACTTTTCGAACAATGGCGCGCCGGATAGCCCGCCTGCCTCGGCCCGGCTGGCACTTTTCAGACCATCGCGCCCAAGGGTGGTATTGGTGGCGATGATCCCCGACAGGCCCGAGGTCAGCGCAACCTCGGCAATCGCGGCAATCTCGTCATGGTTGAGATCGGGCGCAATCTTGAGGAACACCGGGATCGGCCGGGGCAGGGTGGCGCGCGCCTCCATCACCCGGGCGAGGAGGGCGGCCAAGGCGGCCGGCCCTTGCAGATCGCGCAGCTTTTCCGTGTTGGGCGACGAGACATTGACGGTCGCAAAATCGACATGCGGGCCGCAGGTCGCGAGCACCCGGGCGAAATCGCCGGCGCGGTCCGCGCTGTCCTTGTTGGCGCCAAGGTTCAGGCCGACCGGCACAGGGCCGGGGCGGCGCGCCGCCAGGCGGGCGGCAATCGCATCGGCCCCTTCGTTGTTGAAGCCGAAGCGGTTGATGACGGCGCGGTCCTCGGTCAGCCGGAAGAGGCGGGGCTTCGGGTTGCCGGGTTGCGGGCGCGGGGTGGCGGCGCCAACCTCGACAAAGCCGAAGCCTGCCGCGCCCAGTGCGCCAAGCGCGACCGCGTTCTTGTCATAGCCCGCCGCAAGACCCACGGGGTTCGGCAGCGCAAGCCCCGCCAGCGTGGTTGCAAGGCGCGGCGAGGTGATCACCCCCGGCAGCGGCATCAGCCCAAGGCGCAGCGCCGTCAGCGACAGCCCATGGCCGGTTTCCGGGTCGATGCGGTGCAAAAGGCCAAGGCCCAGACGTTCGATCAGGTTCACCACACACCTTCCGGGAAGATATGCCCCGAGGCGCCAAGGGGCAGGGATTTGTCCCACAGCACCTCGTCCAGCCGCAGATCGCGGTACAGATGCGGGAACAGCGCCCCCCCGCGCGACGGCTCCCACTTCAGCGCGGCGCCCAGACGGTCAGGATCGACCGCGACCAGCACCAGATCGCTTTCGGTGGCGAAATGCTTCGCCGCCGTTTCGGCCACCTGTGCGGCGGTCGAGAAATGGATGAACCCGTCGGCCAGATCGACCGGCGCGCCAGCGGTGATACCCGCGGCCTTGAACGCATCCCATTCGGGGCGGCGAAGGATCTTGTAAATCGGCATGGGGCTCTCCATGCCCCGGATCGCGCCTGCGGTCAATCCGGCAGGCCGCGCAGGATCAGCGAGGCGGCGATGGTCCACATGGTCAGGCCCACGACAATCTCCAGCACCACCCAGGCGCGCGGGCGGGCAAAGACCGGTGCCAGCAGCCGTGCGCCGAACCCGAGCGCCGAGAAGAATGTCAACGAAGCCGCGGCGGCGGCAAGGCCAAAGGCCGCCTGCCAGGGCGCATATTGCGCCGAGATCGCGCCCAGCAGGACCACCGTATCCAGATAGACATGCGGGTTGGCCCAGGTGAACATCAGGCACATCGCCAGAACGCGGCCCAGCGGGGCGGACTGGCCTGGCGCGGGCATCAGCGCCTCGCCCCCCGTCAGCGCGGCCTTGAAGCGCAGCGCGCCATAGACCACCAGGAACCCCGCGCCGCCCCACAGCATCAGGGGCCCCAGCCAGGGCGCGGCCGCGCTCAGCGATCCAAACCCGGCCACCCCCGCCGAGATCAGCAGGGCATCGGACAATGCGCAGACCAGCACCACCGGCAGCACATGTTCGCGCCGCAGGCCCTGGCGCAGCACAAAGGCATTCTGCGCCCCGATCGCCGCGATCAACCCGATCGAGGTGCCGAACCCGGCCAAAAGCGCCTGCAACATGATGTGTCTCCTGTCTTGCCGCTTGACCTAGCCGGGCACGCGAGATTAGCCAAGTTAAACAATCTCTCCCTGATGAAGTTTGGCTAATGCTCGATCCTGCCCAGCTCGCTGCCCTTGCGGCCATCCACCGTCGCGGCAGCCTTGAAGGGGCAGCGGCGGTGCTGGGGGTGACCCCTTCGGCGATCTCGCAGCGCCTGAAGGCGCTCGAGGACCGGGTCGGCTGCCTGCTGATCCGCAGGGGCAGCCCCTGCACGGCCACGGCGCCCGGCCTGCGGCTGATCCGCCACCATGACGAGGTTGCGGCGCTTGAAGCTGCGGTCGCGCAGGATCTGCGGATCGGCGGGGCTGGGCCGGTGACGCTGCGCCTTGCGGTCAATGCCGACAGCCTTGCGACCTGGGTGATCCCGGCGCTGGCCGCAGTCGATGGCCTGCTGTTCGATCTGGTGATCGACGATCAGGCCCACAGCCAGGACTGGCTGCGCCGGGGCGAGGTCGCGGCGGCCGTGACCTCGCATTCCGGCCCGCTTCAGGGCTGCGAGACGGTGCCGCTGGGCCGGCTGCGCTATCATGCGACCGCAAGTCCCGGCTTCATGACGCGCTGGATGCCGGATGGCGCGGACCGCGCGGCGATGGCGCGGGCGCCGGGCCTGACCTTTTCCGACAAGGACACCTTGCAAGGCGACTGGCTGCGTCAGACCTTTGGCCGTCAGATCGCCTTTCCCACCCATCGCATCGCCTCCAGCCACGGCTTTGTCGATGCCGCGCTGGCAGGGCTTGGCTGGGGCATGAACCCGGCGCCGCTGGTCGCAAATCACATGGGCGTGGGGCGGCTGGTCGAACTGGTGCCCGGCACCGCGCTGGATGTGCCGCTTTACTGGCAGTTCACCCGCCAGTCCGCGCCCGTCCTTGCCCCCGTCACCCGCGCAATGAAGACCGAGGCGGCGCGTCACCTGCTTTCGCCTTGATCCAAATATCCTCGGGGGTGAATTGGCCGGCACGGCCAAGAGGGGGCAGAAGGCCCCCTGCACGCTTGCCGCCCCTCAGGGACGCTGCACGCCTTCCAGGTGGGCAACCAGATCGGCGATTTCCCGGCTGGTCAGCACCGGCGTTCCGTCCGGTGCCGCGATCGTGGTGTCCTGGCGTTCATACAATTGCCCGAACAGCGGCATCGGCGATCCGTGCGACACCAGGGCATCGCGCCCGTCGATCCGCATCACCACCCGGATGGTCGGAAACACCCCGTCATTGCGCGCCGACAGCCGGGTCAGATCGGTGGGTTGCAGCGTCAGCACGGCCGCCATGGGGCCAGCGCCGGTCGCATCCGCGCCATGACAGGCCGCGCAATGGCCGGCAAAGATCGCGGCCCCCCGCGCGGCATCCTGCGCATTTGCGGGCAGGGCCAGGCTCAGCGCAATGACGGCAGGCAGAACACGCATGGCAACCTCTGGGGGCTTGGGGCAAAAAGACGGCCCCAGCCTGCCGCAGCAGGGCCGGGGCCACCTTGATCTGTATCACGGATCAGAGCGAGCGGGCGATGACCAATCGCTGAACCTCGGACGTGCCTTCATAAATCTGGCACACCCGCACATCGCGATAGATCCGCTCCACCGGATAATCCGCCAGATAGCCATAGCCGCCATGGATCTGGATGGCGGCCGTGCAGACTTCCTCGGCCATCTCCGAGGCTACCAGTTTGGCCATGGACGCTTCGGTCAGGCAGGGGCGCCCGGCCTCGCGCAGGGCTGCGGCGTGCAGCATCAACTGACGCGCCATGGCCACCTTGGTCGCCATGTCGGCCAGTTTGAAGGCGATGGCCTGATTGGCGATGATCGGCTGGCCAAAGGCCATGCGCTCCTTGGCATAGGCGGTGGCATGGTCCAGCGCGGACCGCGCCATGCCGATGGCCTGGGCCGCAATGCCGATCCGCCCGCCTTCAAGGTTCGCCAGCGCGATGCGATAGCCCTCGCCTTCGGCGCCAAGGCGGTTTTCCACCGGCACGCGCATCCCGTTGAAGGCCAGCGCGCAGGTGTCCGAGGCATGCTGGCCCAGCTTGCGTTCGACCGAGACCACCTCATAGCCGGGGGTATCGGTCGGCACGATGAAGGCCGAGATCCCCTTCTTTCCAGCCGCAGGATCGGTCACGGCAAAGACGATGGTGACGCCCGCGCTCTTGCCGCTGGTGATGAACTGCTTGGTGCCGTCGATGACGTAATGGTCCCCGTCGAGCCGCGCCCGCGTCTTCAGCGCCGAGGCATCGGACCCGGCTTGCGGTTCGGTCAGCGCAAAGGCGCCGATCCATTCGCCGCTGGCCATCTTCGGCAGAAAGCGGCGCTTCTGGTCCTCGGTGCCAAAGCGCAGGATCGGCGCGCAGCCGACAGAGCTGTGCACCGACAGGATGGTCGACATCGCGCCTTCGCCCGCCGCGATTTCCTCCAGCGCCAGCGCATAGGCGACGGTGCCAAGGTCGGACCCGCCGTATTCCTCGGGCACCAGCATGCCCATGAAGCCAAGTTCGCCCATTTCGGCCACTTCGGCGCGGGGGAAGCTGTGGTCGCGGTCGCGCTGCGCGGCGCCGGGGGCCAGACGTTCCTGCGCAAAGGCGCGGGCAGCGTCGCGGATCTGTTCCTGGGTTTCGGTCAGCAGCATCAGATCACCCGTTCGATCGCAACTGCGGTGGCCTCGCCCCCGCCAATGCACAGCGAGGCAACGCCGCGCCGCAGCCCATGCGTTTCCAGCGCCGCCAGCAGCGTCACCATCACCCGCGCGCCCGAGGCGCCAATCGGGTGGCCAAGCGCACAGGCGCCGCCATGGATGTTCACCTTGTCATGCGGCAGATCCAGCTCGCGCATCGCGGCCATGGCGACGACGGCAAAGGCCTCGTTGATCTCGAACAGATCAACGTCCTTCAACCCCCAGCCCGTCTTGTCCGACAGCTTGCGCATGGCGCCGATGGGGGCGGTGGGGAACAGGTTCGGCTTGTCGGCATGGGTCGAATGGCCCACCAGAATGGCGCGCGGGGTCAGGCCGCGGCGCTCGGCCTCGGAGGCGCGCATCAGCACGAGGGCCGCCGCCCCGTCCGATATGGACGAGGAATTCGCCGCCGTCACCGTGCCGCCCTCGCGGAAGGCGGGTTTCAACGTGGGGATCTTGTCCAGACGCGCCTTGCCGGGCTGCTCGTCGATCCGGACCACGGTTTCCGACTTGCCGGCGCGCACGGTCACCGGCGCGACCTCGGCCGCGAACAGCCCCTCGGTGATCGCCTTTTGTGCGCGGGTCAGCGAGGAAATCGCATAGCTATCCTGCTGCTCACGGGTGAACTGCATGGCCTGGGCGCAATCCTCGGCAAAGGTGCCCATCAGGCGGCCCTTGTCATAGGCGTCTTCCAGACCGTCCAGGAACATGTGGTCCAGCACCTGCGCATGGCCAATCCGCGCGCCGCCGCGCATCTTGGGCAGCAGGTAGGGGGCATTGGTCATGCTTTCCATGCCGCCTGCGACCATGACGTCCTGCGAGCCTGCCAGCAGCATGTCATGGGCGAACATCGCCGCCCGCATCCCCGATCCGCACATCTTGTTGATGGTGGTGGCACCGGCGCCCAGCGGCAGCCCGGCCTTGAGCGCGGCCTGACGGGCCGGGGCCTGGCCTTGACCGGCGGGCAGAACGCAGCCCATCACCACCTCGTCCACGGCCTCGGGGGCAAGACCCGCCCCGGCCAGTGCGGCCCCAATGGCGACCGCGCCCAGATCGGCCGCCATCACGCTGGCGAAATCGCCCTGAAAGCCGCCCATCGGCGTGCGCGCTGCCCCGACGATCACGATGGGATCATGTTTGCTCATACCCGCTCCTCCAGTCTTGCCGGCGATGGCCGTGCCTGTCCGGTTCTACACGAAACGCCACGGCCCGGTCCGACATGTCTTGCGGGCCATGCCCGCCGCGCGCCGGGTCTAGGGCAGCGGTGTCTTGCAAACAATGACAGATCATGTCTTGTCTGCTGATCGGTTTTGCAATGCAGGGGCGCCATGGATCGCCGCATCATCGCGCCCGGATTTGTTGCCGATGCGCTGGACCGGCTGAGCGGGCAGGGGATCGACCCGGCGCCCTTGCTGGCCGCGGCCGGTCTGCCGCCGGCGGTCGATCAGCCGGTCAGCAACCTGCACTTCGGGCGGCTGTGGTGGCTGATCGCGCAAGCGATGGAAGACGAGTTCATGGGCCTTGCCGCCCGCCCCATGCGCCCTGGCGGCTTTGCCATGCTGTGCCATGCGGTCTTGCACGCCGGCACGCTGGAGCGCGCCTTGCGCCGGGCGCTGCGGTTCCTGACGCTGGTGCTGGACGATCCGCGCGGCGATCTGCGTGTGCAAGGCGGCGAGGCCGAGATCGTGCTGACCGACGCGGCGGGCCCCCGCCTGGCCTTTGCCTACCGCACCTACTGGCTGGTGCTGATGGGGGTGGCCTGCTGGCTGGTCGGGCGGCGCATCCCCTTGCGGGGGCTGGATTTCCGCTGCCCCGCGCCCCAGGACCGGCAGGACTATCGCCAGTTCTTCGGCGCGCCCGTGCGCTTTGACCAGCCGGCAACGCGGCTGGTGTTCGATGCGGGGTTCCTGTCCCTGCCGGTCATCCGCAGCGAGGCGGCCTTGCGCAGTTTCCTGCGCGAGGCGCCGGCGAACATTCTGGTGCGCTATCGCCAGGATCATGGCGTTGCCGCCCGGGTGCGGGCGCGGTTGGGGGCCAGCCTGCCGGCCGACTGGCCCGGCTTTGACGCCATGGCCGCCGAATTGCGCCTGTCGCCTGCCACGCTGCGGCGCCAGTTGCGGATGGACGGGCAAAGCTATGCGGCGATCAAGGACGAACTACGGCTGGTGCGCGCGCAGCGCCTGCTGGCCGAGGGGCAGCGCAGCGTTGCGCAAGTGGCCGCCGATCTGGGCTATAGCGAGCCAAGCGCCTTTCACCGCGCCTTTGTGAAATGGACGGGCCATAGCCCCGGCGCCTGGCGGGCGGCCAAGGCCAGCCCGGATGCGGCCGACGCGTCCTGAGTGACCAGGCGCTGCTTCGGGAAAGTAACCGGAACTCATTGCCTTGCAGGGGGTCAAAGGGTCAGCGGCGCCGGACGGGGCGCATTGATTCCGCCTGCCGGTCGGCCTAGTGTCTGTCCATGATCACGCAGAAGATGAAATACGCGCTCAAGGCGCTGCTGGTCCTGGCCGACGAGGCCGCCAAGGACAGCCCCGAGCCGCTAACGATCGAACAGATCGCCCGCCGCTCGGGCACGCCCAAGCGGTTTTTGGAACATATTCTGCTCGAGGTGCGCAATGCCGGGGTCATTGCCTCGACCCGTGGCCGGTCGGGCGGGTATACGCTGATCAAGAAGCCGCGCGAAGTGTCGATTTCGGAACTTCTGCGCCTGATCGACGGGCCGATCGCGCCCTTGCCCTGCCTGTCGCGCCGCGCCTATCAACGCTGCGAGGATTGCGTGGATGAGGCCACCTGCCGCATCCGCAAGGTCTTTGCCGAGGTGTTCTGGTCCTATCTGGTGATCATCGAATCGCTCACGCTGGAAGACATGCTGCGCTCGGCCGAGGTCAGCGATCAGGTGCTGGGTGCCTGAGCGGGCATGACAGAGGCAGGGATCGTCGCCCTGCTGCGCGCCGATCCCTTGCGCTGGCAAGCGCTGGGGCATGTCGCGGCGCTGGCTCTGCCACAAGGCTGCATCGGGGCGGGGTTCATCCGCAATCTGGTCTGGGACCATCTGCATGGCCGCGTCTCGGATTGTCGGGACGAGGATGTCGATGTGCTCTGGCATGGACCGCAGGACATGGACCCGGCCACCGATCAGCGGCTGGAGGCGCGGCTGACGGCACTGAACCCTGACCTTCGCTGGTCGGTGCGCAATCAGGCGCGGATGCATCTGAGGAATGGCGATGCCCCGTATGACGGCGTCGAAGCCGCGATGCGCCACTGGCCCGAGACGGCGACCGCCATCGCGGCCTGTCGCGACGGCGGGACATGCCGCCTGATCGCCCCCTTCGGGCTGGCCGATCTGGGGCAGATGATCTTGCGCCCGACCTTGCCGGCCAGGCGTGCAGCATTCGAGACGCGGATAGGCACGCGCGGCTGGCTGGGGCGCTGGCCCCGCGTCAGGCTGGCGGCGGGGCCGGGGGGGGCGTGATCGTCCCTTGGGCGGTCTCGGCCAGTGCCCTGAAGGCTGCGCGGGTTTCGGGCCAGATCGCCTGCGCCCGCGCAAGCCGTTCGCGCGCCCGATCGCCCTGACCTTGCCGCGCGGCAGTATCCAGCGCCACCAGATGCCCGCGCAGGCCAGATGCCCCGAAGACCGCCGCGCTGCCTGCCAGAAGATGGGCCCGCGCCGACATCGCGGCCAGATCGTTCTTGCGGCTGGCATCGGCCAGTTCGGCCAGGCCCTCGCCCGTCTCGGTCAGATACCTGTGCAGCAGATCGCCAAAGGTCTCGGGCCCCAATCGTTCGATCAGCGCGTTTGCGCGCGCCTGATCTATGCTGTCAGGGCTGGCCTTGGGCGCGGGCGGTCTGGCCGTGCCTGCCAGAATGTCCCGCAGCGCCCCGCGCGACAGCGGCTTGACCAGCGTGCCGTTCATGCCTGCCTCGGTGAAGCGGGCCAGATCTTCGGGCAGGGCATGGGCGGTCAAGGCGATGATCGGGGCGTGCCGGCTTGCGCCCGTGCCCGAGCGGATCGCGCGGGTCGCGGCGACGCCATCCAGTTCCGGCATCCCGATATCCATAAGGATCAGGTCATAGCACTGCTTGCCGGCGCGGGCCACGCCTTCGGTGCCGCTGGTCGCCTCGTCGACCCGGTGGCCGTCATCCTCCAGCAGCTGGCGCACCACGAAGCGGTTGATCGGGTTGTCCTCGACCACAAGGATCCGCATGCGGGGCAGCGGCACGGCGGGCGCCGCCGTCGGGGCAGCGGGCGGCAGGGGCAGGCTGTCGGCGCTGGTCGGCGGCAAGGGCAAGGTCAGGCGGAACCGGCTGCCATGCCCTTCCTGGCTTTCGACGTCGATCGTGCCGCCCATCGCGCGCACCATCCGCCGCGCGATCGGCAGGCCCAGCCCCGTGCCTTCGGCCCGGCGCCCATACGAGCTGTCGAGCGTGACGAAATCGTCGAAGATCCGGCCAAGATCGCCCTCGGCAATGCCGATCCCGGTATCCGCGACCGTGACGGCGACGGTGCCATCGCCCAGCCGCCGGGCCGACAGGGTGATCTCGCCGTCACGGGTGAACTTGACGGCATTGCCGATCAGGTTCAGCAGCACCTGCCGCAGCTTCAGCGCATCGCCCAGCACAAGGCCGGGGGCGCCGGGCGCGACGGCCAGCCGGTTGCCCTGCCGGGCCGCGGCCGGGCGCTGGCTGTCGGCCACACTGTCCAGCAGCGCGGCCAGGTCAAAGGGCTCATGCGCCACCGGCATCTTGCCCGCATCAAGCCGCGCGATGTCCAGCACATCGTTCACATGCTGCAGCAACAGATCGCCCGAGTTGCGCACGACCCGCAGGTAATCGCGCTGCCGGGCGGTCAGGCGGGTTTCCTGCAGCAGATCCAGCGTGCCAAGAATGCCGTTCAGCGGCGTGCGGATCTCGTGGCTCATCAGGGCCAGCATTTCGGCGTTGGATTTCTCGCCGGCCAGGGCGCGGTCGCGGGCCTCGACCAGCGCCTGTTCGGCCGACAGCCGGTCCGAGATGTCATGCAGGAAGCACACCCGGATCGGGCCGTCCTCGCTGCCCGTCTCGCCCACCGAGATTTCGGCCGGAAACCGGCTGCCATCGCCGCGCCGGCCCTCGATCCGCGTCAGCCGCGCGCCTGCGGGCGGCAAGCGATCGGCATCATCGGCCAGGGCATCGCGGCGACAGATCAGCGTGTCGACCCTGCGGCCCTCGATCTGATGGCGGGCAATGCCGAACAGCTCCTCGGCGGCGGCGTTCGATTCCAGCACCTGACCGCGGGCGTCCACGACCAGGATCGCATCTTGCGAGGTGGCGATGATCGCGCGCAAGCGCCCGTGGGTCAGCGCCTGTTCGGCCGCGCGCATCCGGGTCTGGCGCACCAGCCGGGCCAGCACCACGACCATCGCCGCCAGCACCATCACCAGAACCAGCGTGACGACCGCCACGCGCACCAGCGTGGCCCCTGCCTCGCGCCGCCGCAGGTCGGACGATACGGCCATCGCGCGCTGTCCGCTGAGCGTGAGATTGCGCAAGACCGGCCGCAACGCATCGGCATCGGATGCCATCCGCCCCAGCGCCCCGACCAGCGCAGCATCCGGCCCGTCGATCAGCGGCGTGACCTGGTTCAGGAAATGCCAGACCGAGGCCATGGCAACCTCGAAATCCTCGCGTCCGCGCAGGGGATCATAAAGCCGGCTGGTCTCCATCAGCCGGATGCGGCCGTAGAACACGTCGAAGCGGCGGCGGAGCCGCGCCGGATCGCCAGCGCCGGCCTGAAGGGTGCGCAGTTCCAGCTGAAAGGCGAGGAATTCGACATCCAGCTGCGCCATGCTCCATTGCGCGCTGTCGGAATTCGCGGTGGCAAGGGCGTCGATCTCGTCGCGCACATCGCGGACCATGGCTGCGATCCCGGCCGCAAAGCCGGCCATGACCACAAGTGCGGCCAGCACCCCGGCCAGCCGCAGCAGGTTGGCGCGCATCACTGGCCCTGTTCCGGGGCCGGGCGCACCTCGATCCGGTCAAGGCCCCAGATCGCCCGCGAATAGATCACCTCGGACTGGAATTCCGGGGCGGCATCAAAGGGATAGATCACCCACAAGGGGCCCTGGCCGCGCGGCGGGATCGGGGCGCCGTTCATTTCCCAGGCGACCAGCGCGCGCCCGGGCACGGCATCCTCGAGCGGGATCTCGGCGCTGTAATCGTTCACCGCCTGGGCAAACAGCATCCCCTCGGTGACGCCCAGCCTGTCCGTCAGCATGTAAAGCGGCACGCCGCGAAAGCTTGCCCGCCCGGCGGTCCAGGGGGTCGATGTCTCGACCAGGCTGGAACCAAGCCCTTGCAGCATCGCCATGTCGAACACCGCCGCATCTGGCGCGTTGTGCACCCCGATGGACCCGGTCACGGTCAGCACCGGCGCGCCCGTGGGCACCGGCAGCGGATCGGGCGTTTCGGCACTGGCGGCGGATCGCGCCAGAACAAGTCCGGCCAGCAGGGCAACAGGGGCTATCCGCAGCATCACACACTCCAATATCATTGGTCCATTTAGAGGCGACGGGGCGTTCCGGGCAACCTCATCCAAAGCAGGATTGCAGATCGCGACTATACAGCAGCCCGCTCAGGGTGTATGGCCCCCGCTGGGTGCAAGCGTCTTCACCCCCGGCGGGAGGCCGGGCGGAACAGGCGAGCGCGCCATGACCGGGCCAACAGGCTGGCCCCTTTTTCCGCGAAAGACGCGATATGACCGAGACGACCCTGGCGGCCCCTTTGGCCGCTGCCCTTGCTGACAAGGGTTATGAAACGCTTACCCCCGTGCAACAGGCCGTGCTGGCCGAAGACCTGGCGGGCCGCGACCTGCTGGTCTCGGCGCAGACCGGATCGGGCAAGACCGTGGCCTTTGGCCTGGCCATTGCGCCGGAACTGCTGTCGGGCGATCTGGCGGTGGCTGCGGCCCCCCGCGCCCTGGTGGTGGCCCCGACGCGCGAGCTGGCGCTTCAGGTGCGGCGCGAATTCGAATGGCTGTATGGCCCGGCCGGTGCCCAGATCGCCTCGTGCGTCGGTGGCATGGACTGGCGCACGGAACGCCGCGCGCTGGATCGTGGCGCCGCGATCGTTGTCGGCACCCCGGGCCGTCTGCGCGACCATATCGAAAAGGGCTCGCTTGACCTGACCGATATCCGCGCCGTCGTGCTGGACGAGGCCGACGAGATGCTGGATCTGGGCTTTCAGGAGGATCTGGAATTCATCCTGTCCGCCGCGCCGGAAACCCGCCGAACGCTGATGTTCTCGGCCACCGTGCCGAAGGAAATCGAGGCGCTGGCCCGCGGTTATCAGCGCGATGCTGCCCGCGTGCAGGTCAAGGGCGAAGCCCGCCAGCACGTCGACATTTCCTACAAGGCCATGTCGGTCCTTGCCCGCGACAAGGAAAACGCCGTCATCAACCTGCTGCTGCTGCAACAGGCGCGGGTGGCGATCGTGTTTGCCAAGACGCGGGCCTCGGTCACTCATCTGCATGCCCGCATGTCGAACCGCGGCTTCAAGGTGGTCGCGCTGTCGGGTGAGCTTTCGCAGGGCGAGCGCACCCATGCGCTGCAGGCGCTGCGCGATGGCCGGGCGCAGGTCTGCATCGCAACCGACGTGGCCGCGCGCGGCATCGACCTGCCGGGCCTTGATCTGGTGGTGCATTTCGATCTGCCCTCGAACCCCGAAACGCTGCTGCACCGCTCGGGCCGCACCGGCCGGGCCGGGGCCAAGGGCACGGCCGTGCTGATCGTGCCGCCTGCCGATTTCCGCAAGGCCCAGCGTCTGCTGCAAGGCGCCAAGCTGGAAGCCGAATGGGTCAAGCCGCCAACCGCCGACGAGGTGCAGGCCGCCGATGATGGCCGGATGCTGGCCTCTGATCAGCTGCACGATGCCGTGACCGAGGACGAGGCCCCGCTGGTCGAGGCGATTCTTGGCTCGGCCAGCCCCGAAGCTGCCGCCGCCGCCTTCCTGCGCATGTGGCGTGCCGGACGGTCGGCCCCCGAGATCGTGGGCGATCTGCCGCCGCCCGAACCGCGCGAGGCACGTCCGCCGCGCGACAAGGCCGAATTCGGCCCCTCGGTCTGGTTCTCGCTGTCGGTCGGCCACGAAGGCCGGGCCGAGGCGCGCTGGCTTTTGCCCAAGATCTGCGACGGGGCAGGGATCACCCGCACCGATATTGGCGCGATCCGCGTCCAGCAGCGCGAGACCTATGTGCAGATCGCCGAAGGCGCGGCGCCCAAGCTTGGTGCCTCGCTGGAACTGGAACCCGGCCTCTTGGCAACCCGCCTTGACGAGGCCCCCGATCTTGATCGCCGTGCGCCCGCGCCTTCGCGCGGCAAGCCGTCCTACAAGCCGTCGGATCGCCCGCAAGGCCCGTCGCGCAAGCCCTTTGGCCCGCGCGAGGACGGCGATCGCAAGCCCTATACCCCGCGCGAGGATGGCGAGCGTCGCCCCTATACCCCGCGCCCGCTGATGTCGGACCATCCGCAGGACCGCACCTCGGCCCGCGACGAGGCGCCGCGCAAGCCCTATGTCAAGCGCGAGGACGGTGATCGCAAACCCTGGCCCAAACGCGAGGACAGCGACCGCAAGCCCTATCCCAAGCGTGAGGACGGCGACCGCAAGCCTTACGTCAAACGCGAGGACGGCGACCGCAAGCCCTATGCCAAACGCGAGGACGGCGACCGCAAGCCCTATGCCAAGCGCGAGGACGGCGACCGCAAGCCCTATGCCAAGCGCGAGGATGGCGACCGCAAGCCCTATGCAAAACGCGAAGATGGCTTTCGCAAGCCCTATGTGAAGCGCGAGGACAGCCGTGGCTCGTCTTTTGCAAAGCGCGACGATGGTCCGCGCAAGACCTTTGCAAAACGCGATGATGCGGCACCGACGGGGGCCGAGGCCCGCCCGTCCCGCACCAGCGCCCCGCGGCCGGATTTCTCGGACCCCAGCAAATCGCTTCGCAAACCGCGCAGCCCCGCACCGCGGACTGGCAAGCCGGCCCCCAAAGGCAGCTACAAGCCCAAGCGCTGACCAAAAAGGGGCGCGGCTGCCACCCGGCGCCGCGCCCCTTCCATTTCGCCTTGATCCAAATATCCCCCCCGGAGGGCCCGCCTGCCACAGGCCGTCAGGCCCGGATCACAGCGCCACCGCCAGCAGAACGATCCCCAGCAGCACGCGGTAGACGACATAGGGGGTAAAGCTGACCCGGTCCAGGAACCGCATCATCAGCACCAGCGCGACCCAGGCCGAGACCATGGCCAACAGCGCCGCCAGCCCGACTTCGGTCCATTGCGCGCCGCTCATGCCTTCCTTGACCACCTTGATGCCCAGATAGCCGCCCGTCGACAGGGTGACCGGGATCGACATCAGCATCGAGATCCGCGCCGCCGCGTGCCGCTCGAACCGGGCCAGCCGCGCGGCCGTCATGGTGATCCCGGACCGCGACACACCGGGGATCAGCGCCACCGCCTGCCACAGCCCCAGCCGCAGCACATCGCCGCGGTTCAGGTCCGCCATCGGCCGCGCCTCGGGGCTGGACCGATGTACCCACCACAGCCACAGGCCAAAGACGATCATGGTCACACCAATCACCACGGGGCTGCGCAGCAGGTCGATCAGCCCGCTTGCCGCCAGGGCAAAGCCGATGACCAGCGCCGGGATCGTCATCCAGATCAGGTTCAGTGCCAGCTGCGCCTCGGGCGCGCGGCGCTGCCCGCCCAGCAATTGCACCAGCCCGCGCAGCACCTGCGCGACCTCGGCCCGCAGATAGATCACCACCGCGATGACCGAACCGATATGCACCGCTACATCCAGCGCCAGCGCGTCGGCGTTCTGGCCCGTCCATTCATGCAGCAAGATCAGATGCGCCGATGACGAGATCGGCAGGAATTCGGTGATGCCCTGCACGATCGCCAGCAGGCAGAGGGTCAATAGCGGCATGGTCGGTATCTTTCGCGCAAAGGGGGATGAACAGGGTTGATTCGCTGTCGGCACCCTAATCCTATCGAGTCCAGAGGGAAGATCCGTGATAGGTCATTTTTGCTGACATAATATTCAGCCCGCATGGTGAAATCCTGCGAGCCGACAGGAAAAATCTTCATATTAGGTCAGCTATTCTGACTTTTCATCTGAATCGCCTTGGTTTATTTCGGGGGCACGCAAGGTAGGGGGCCCAGCCATGGCTACGGAAAAGATGCTTCGTTTCGTCTCGCTGGGCAAGGAAATGCCCGAGAAGCGCCCGGCCGATCTGCGCGCGCATGATTTCCACGAAATCTACCGCGAGTTCGCCGAGGTGAAGGCCGCCGATCAGGCCAGCCGGTGCAGCCAGTGCGGCGTGCCCTATTGCCAGGCGCATTGCCCCTTGCACAACAACATCCCCGACTGGCTGCGCATGACCGCGACGGGCCGGTTGCAGGAAGCCTACGAGATCAGCCAGGCCACCAACACCTTCCCGGAAATCTGCGGCCGCATCTGCCCGCAGGACCGTCTGTGCGAAGGCAATTGCGTGATCGAGCAATCGGGCCACGGCACCGTGACCATCGGAGCGGTCGAGAAATACATCACCGATACCGCCTGGGAAAACGGCTGGGTCAAGCCGATCCGCCCGGTTGCCGAGCGCACGGAATCGGTGGGCATCATCGGGGCCGGCCCTGGCGGTCTGGCGGCGGCCGATGTGCTGCGCCGTGCCGGCGTTCAGGTGACCGTCTATGACCGCTATGACCGCGCCGGCGGGCTGCTGACCTATGGCATTCCCGGCTTCAAGCTGGAAAAGCCCGTGGTCATGCGCCGCATCGCCCAGCTGGAAGAGGCGGGCGTGACCTTCGTGATGAACTGCAAGGTCGGCGAGGATATCAGCTTTGACGCGATCCGCGGCCAGCACGATGCCGTGCTGATCGCGACCGGCGTCTACAAGGTGCGCGAAATCGAGGCCCCCGGCTCGGGCGCCAAGGGCATCGTCAAGGCGCTGGACTATCTGACCGCCTCGAACCGCAAGAGCTTTGGCGACGAGGTGCCCGAGTTCGACAATGGCGATCTGGATGCCAAGGGCAAGCGCGTCGTGGTGATCGGCGGCGGCGATACGGCCATGGACTGCGTGCGCACGGCGATCCGTCAGGGCGCGGTCAGCGTCAAGTGCCTGTACCGCCGCGACCGTGCCAACATGCCGGGCAGCCAGCGCGAGACCCAGAACGCCGAGGAAGAAGGCGTCGAATTCGTCTGGCTGTCGGCGCCCAAGGGCTTTACCGGCGGCACCGAGGTCGATGGCGTGATGGTGCAGAAGATGCGCCTGGGCGCCCCCGATGCCACCGGCCGCCAGTCGCCCGAGGTGATCGAAGGCGCCGATTACATCGAGCCGGCCGATCTGGTCGTGCAGGCGCTTGGGTTCGAGCCCGAAGATCTTCCCAAACTGTGGGGTGTCGAGGAACTGGGCGTGACCCGCTGGGGCACGATCAAGGCCGATTTCCAGACCCATGCCACCAACCTGCCAGGCGTCTATGCGGTGGGCGACATCGTGCGCGGTGCCTCGCTGGTCGTGTGGGCCATCCGCGACGGGCGCGAGGCGGGGGCATCCATCCTTGACTGGCTGGCCCAGTCGGCCGCTGTCGCGGCACAGTAGCATCGCCCCGTCCGGGGCAATCGGGGAACAGTCAGGTGAAACAGCTGGTGGCAGGGCAAGGGTGGATCGGTGCAGCAGCTGGCATTGCGCTGGCATTTGCCGCACAGCTTGCCGAGGCGCAGCAGATCTTCACCCCGCCGCCGGGCTGTCAGGGCTTTGTCACCGTGCAGGCGCGCGGGTGCAAGGTGTCGAACCACTACACCTGTTCTGCCGATCCGGCGGGCGATCAGTGGCGGGTCGATTTTGGCGCCCGTGGCCCCTATTTCGTCAGCCGCATCGACGCCGAGGCACAGTGGGTCTATTCGCTGGATCTGGCGACCGGGGCGGAACAGCGCCTTGCGCCGGGGGCGGCCGATCCGGCCTCGTTCAGCGGGCTGCTGAGATCGGGCACCGACACCTATGATTTCGCGCAAGTCTCGGACGACGGCGCGCGCAACCGGGTGCGCGGCTTTGATACGCTGACCGGCCGCAAGGTGGTGATTGACGGGGTCGAGCTGGAGGAAACCAGCTTCGAATTCCGCGAAACCACGGCCGAGGGCGATTTCCTGAACACCGCGCGGGGCAAGGAATACATCAGCCGCAAGTGGCGTCTGTTCTTTTCCGGCCCGTCGGAATGGGATGGCGGCGAAGGCTTCGCGTCCTATGACCAAAGCCCGGTGCGGTTCGACTTTCCGGGCGACAAGGGCTTCATGTCTGTGACGCCGGAATATGAATGCAACGACCAGATCGCTGGCCTGCCGGTCCACCGCGTCAAGGGGGGCACGCCATGACCCTGGAGCGGACGGGCGGCTGTCTGTGCGGCGCGGTGCGGTTCACCGCGCGGCTGAAGGATACGAATTTCGGCGCCTGCCATTGCGAGATGTGCCGCCGCTGGACCGGATCGGCGCTCTTGGGCGTCACGGTGCCCGAAGGTGATGTGACCTGGCACGGCACGGATCATATCGCCACGCGCCAGACCTCGGACTGGGCGATGCGGGCGTGGTGCCGGGACTGCGGCGCGGGCCTTTATTTCAAGGTCACGCAGGACAGCCCGTGGAAGGGCAATGTGGAACTGCCCATCGGCATCCTGGATGATGCCAGCGGGCTGACCATGACCAACGAGATCTACATCGACCACAAGCCGGACAGCTATGCCTATGCCGGCGAAGGCCGAACCCTGATGACGCGCCAGCAATGCATCGACAAGTTCGCCGTGCTGGCCAGCGATGGGGGGCAGCCATGACCTGCCGCCCGAACCATGACCGTTTGCCGGCGCACGGCGCCGGCTCGACGCGCCCAACCCATGACCGGGGCCAGCAAGACCCCGCCGATCATCCCCGCCAGCCCTGAGGAGTGAGCCATGACCAAATACGATGAAGCCTGGGTTGTCGCGGAAGAGGCCAAGCGCCGCGGGCTCGACGAGAACGGCCTTTACAAGGAAGAGGATGAAAAGTCCTCGTGCGGGGTCGGCCTGGTCGTGTCGATCAGCGGCAAGCCCAGCCGCAAGGTGGTGCAGTCGGGCATCGACGCGCTGAAGGCGATCTGGCACCGCGGCGCGGTGGATGCCGACGGAAAAACCGGCGACGGCGCGGGGATCCATGTGCAGATCCCGGTGCGCTTTTTCTATGACGTGATCCGCCGCACGGGGCATGAGCCCGATACGAAAAAGCTGATCGCCGTGGGGCAGGTGTTCCTGCCGCGCACCGATTTTGGCGCGCAGGAACGCTGCCGGACCATCGTGGAAACCGAAGTCCTGCGCATGGGCCACTATATCTATGGCTGGCGCCACGTTCCGGTGGATACCAGCGTGCTGGGCGACAAGGCCAATGCGACGCGCCCCGAGATCGAACAGATCCTGATCCGCAACGAAAAGGGCATCTCGGACGAGGAGTTCGAGCGCGAGCTCTACATCATCCGCCGCCGGATCGAAAAGGCGGCGATGGCAGCGCATATCCAGGGCCTTTACCTGTGCAGCCTGTCCTGCCGGTCGATCATCTACAAGGGCATGATGCTGGCCGAACAGGTGGCGGTGTTCTACCCCGACCTGATGGACGAGCGGTTTGAATCGTCCTTTGCGATCTATCACCAGCGCTATTCCACCAACACCTTCCCGCAATGGTGGCTGGCCCAGCCCTTCCGCATGCTGGCCCACAACGGCGAGATCAACACGCTGCGCGGCAACGTCAACTGGATGCGCAGCCATGAAATCCGCATGGCCTCGAACGCCTTTGGCGAGATGGCCGAGGATATCAAGCCGATCATCCCGGCCGGGACCTCGGATTCGGGCGCGCTGGATGCGGTGTTCGAAATGATGGTCCGCGCGGGCCGGTCGGCGCCGATGGCGAAAACCATGCTGGTGCCCGAGGCCTGGAGCAAGTCCACCGTGGAACTGCCCAAGCCCTGGCAGGACATGTATGCCTATTGCAACGCCGTGATGGAGCCCTGGGACGGCCCCGCCGCGCTGGCGATGACCGATGGCCGCTGGGTCTGCGGCGGGCTGGACCGCAACGGTCTGCGCCCGATGCGCTATGTCATCACTGGCGACGGGCTGCTGATCGCGGGGTCCGAGGCCGGCATGGTCCCGGTCGACGAGATGACCGTGCGCGAAAAGGGCGCGCTGGGGCCGGGGCAGATGATCGCCGTCGACATGGCCGAGGGCAAGCTCTACCACGACGCCGAGATGAAGGACAAACTGGCCGCGGCTCAGCCCTTTGGCGACTGGGTGCAGAAGGTTGTCGATCTGAACGCCATCATGCGCGATGTGCCGGAAAAGGCCCTGTTCAAGGGCGCCGAGCTGCGCAAGCGCCAGATTGCCGCCGGCTACAGCCTTGAAGAGCTGGAACAGGTTCTGGCCGCCATGGCCGAGGACGGCAAGGAAATGATCGCCTCGATGGGCGATGACACGCCGCCTGCGGTGCTGTCCAAGGTCTATCGCCCGCTGTCGCATTACTTCCGCCAGAACTTCAGCCAGGTGACCAACCCGCCCATCGACAGCTTGCGCGAAAGCCGGGTGATGAGCCTCAAGACCCGGTTCGGCAACCTCAAGAACGTGCTGGATGAATCGAGCGCCCAGACCGAGATTCTGGTTCTGGAAAGCCCGTTCATCGCCAATGCCGAATTCGAGGAAATGCTGCGCCAGTTCGGGGCCTCGGTCACGGTGATCGACTGCACCTTCCCGGCCGGCGCCGACCAGGAGGCACTGCGCCTTGGGCTGGAGCGGATCCGCGCCGAGGCCGAGGATGCCGTGCGCTCGGGCGCGCTGCATCTGGTGCTGACGGACGAACATCAAGGCCCCGCCAAGGTGGCGATGCCGATGATCCTTGCGACCAGCGCGGTGCATTCGTGGCTGACCCGCAAGGGGCTGCGCACCTTCACCAGCCTGAACGTGCGGTCCGCCGAATGCATCGACCCCCACTATTTCGCGGTGCTGATCGGCTGCGGCGCGACCACGGTGAACGCTTATCTGGCACAGGACAGCATTGCCGACCGCATCGAGCGCGGCCTGCTGGAAGGCCAGCTGATCGACGCGATGCGCCGCTACCGCGATGCGGTGGATGCCGGGCTTCTGAAGATCATGGCCAAGATGGGGATCTCGGTCATCTCGTCCTATCGGGGCGGGCTGAACTTCGAGGCGGTGGGCCTGTCGCGCGCCATGGTGGCGGAATATTTCCCCGGCATGCACAGCCGCATCTCCGGCATCGGTCTGCACGGCATCCAGGACAAGGTGCAGGACGTTCATCGCAAGGGCTGGCTGGGCGGCCAGGACGTGCTGCCGATCGGGGGCTTTTACAAGGCCCGCCGGTCCGGCGAAAAGCACGCCTGGGAAGCGCAGACCATGCACCTGCTGCAATCGGCCTGTGATCGCGGCAGCTATGACATGTGGAAGCAGTATTCGGCCGCGATGCGGGCGAACCCGCCGATCCACCTGCGCGACCTTCTGGACATCAAGCCTCTGGGCAAGCCGGTGGCCATCGAGGAGGTCGAATCCATCACCTCGATCCGCAAGCGCTTCGTGACGCCGGGCATGTCGCTGGGGGCGCTGTCGCCCGAGGCGCACATGACGCTGAACATCGCCATGAACCGCATCGGCGCAAAGTCCGACAGTGGCGAAGGCGGCGAGGATCCGGCGCACCAGCACCCGTTCCCGAACGGCGACAACCCCTGCGCCAAGATCAAGCAGGTCGCCTCGGGCCGGTTCGGTGTGACGGCGGAATACCTCAACGCCTGCGAAGAGCTGGAAATCAAGGTGGCCCAGGGCGCCAAGCCTGGCGAGGGTGGCCAGCTGCCCGGCATGAAGGTCACCGACCTGATTGCCCGGCTGCGCCATTCGACCAAGGGGGTGACGCTGATTTCCCCCCCGCCGCACCATGACATCTATTCGATCGAAGACCTCGCGCAGCTGATCTACGACCTCAAGCAGATCAACCCGCGCTGCAAGGTGACGGTGAAACTGGTCTCGGCCAGCGGCGTCGGCACGATTGCGGCGGGCGTCGCCAAGGCCAAGGCGGATATCATCCTTGTGTCCGGCCACAATGGCGGCACCGGGGCCTCGCCTGCGACCTCGATCAAATATGCTGGCCTGCCGTGGGAGATGGGCCTGACCGAGGCGCATCAGGTGCTGGCGATGAACAACCTGCGCGAGCGGGTGACGCTGCGCACCGATGGCGGCCTGCGCACCGGGCGCGACATCATCATCGCTGCGATGATGGGGGCCGAGGAATATGGCATCGGTACCGCCGCGCTGATCGCCATGGGCTGCATCATGGTGCGCCAGTGCCAGTCGAACACCTGCCCGGTGGGCGTCTGCACGCAGAACCCGGCGCTGCGTGAAAAGTTCACCGGCAGCGCCGACAAGGTGGTGAACCTGATCACCTTCTATGCGCAGGAGGTGCGTGAACTGCTGGCCAGCATCGGGGCCCGGTCGCTGGACGAGATCATCGGCCGCGCCGATCTGCTGGCGCAGGTCAGCCGGGGGGCTGCGAACCTGGACGATCTGGACCTCAACCCGCTGCTGATCACGGTGGATGGGGCGCAGAAGATCACCTACGACCGGTCCAAGCCGCGCAATGCGGTGCCGGACACGCTGGATGCGGAAATCATCCGCGATGGCGCGCGCTTCTTTGAAGATGGCGAAAAGATGCAGCTGTCCTATGCGGTCAGGAACACGCTGCGCACCATCGGGACGCGGGCATCGAGCCACATCGTGCGCAAGTTCGGGATGCGCAACGATCTGCAGCGCGATCATCTGACGATCAAGCTGTCGGGCTCGTGCGGGCAGTCGCTGGGCGCCTTTGCGGTGCGCGGGCTGAAGATCGAGGTGCAGGGCGATGCCAACGACTATGTGGGCAAGGGCCTGTCGGGGGGCACCATCGTGGTGCGTCCGCCGATGGCCAGCCCGCTGGAGGCCTCGCAGAACACGATCATCGGCAACACCGTGCTCTATGGGGCGACCGACGGCTTCCTGTTCGCGGCTGGCCGCGCGGGTGAGCGGTTCGGGGTGCGCAACTCGGGCGCGACGGTGGTGATCGAAGGGTGCGGCTCGAACGGGTGCGAATACATGACCGGCGGCGTGGCCGTGATCCTGGGATCCATCGGGGCGAACTTCGGGGCCGGTATGACCGGCGGCATGGCCTATGTCTATGACCCTGAGGGCAATGCCGAAGACTGGATGAACCTGGAAAGCCTGGTGACCTGTGCGGTGTCGCATCCGCATTGGGAAGCCCAGCTGAAAGGGCTGGTCGAACGCCATGCGGCCGAGACCGGCAGCCTGAAGGCCGCCCGCATCTTGCAGAACTGGGAGGCCGAGCGGGGCAACTTCCTGCAGGTCTGCCCGCGCGAGATGCTGGTGCATCTGCCCTATCCGCTGTCGGCCGATGCCGAGGCGGTTCCGGCCGAGTGAGCTTGTGCGATAGCGCGGTGAAAGGGGGCCTTGCGGCCCCCTTTTGCTTTGGCCGTGCACGAGGGGGCGCTGCCCCATGGCGCTGTCGCTATTTCGGCAAGGCTGCGCCTGCCCCCGGGATATTTGGGGACAGATGAAAGGGCAGGGCGCGGCGTTCGGGGGCTGGCGGGGCGGCGGGGGACCCGCGCATCGCGTGGGGGCGATGCGCAAGTTCCGGGCCGTGATCGGGGGGCTATCGCCTTTGCCGGATGGGAGCGGCGGCGCAAGCGGGCGTTCCGCGTGCGTAGTGCGCCGGGGCCTGATCAGAGGCGATGCGGGGCGGGCGCGACACCTGGCAGGGGGCGCCCGCAGTCCGATCAGCCGTTGTCGCGCCAGCGGTTCACGATGGGATAGCGCCGGTCCAGCCAGAAGGCGCGGCCGGTCAGCCGGGTGCCGGGGGCGGACTGGAAGCGTTTCCATTCGCTGATGAAGATCAGATGCTCGATCCGTTTGACCGTCGCGCGGTCGAACCCGGCGGCGACAAGGTCGGCCACCGACAGCTCGCGGTCGACCAGACCTTCGAGGATCGCGTCCAGCACCGGATAGGGCGGCAGGCTGTCTTCGTCCTTCTGGTCGGGGCGCAGCTCGGCGCTGGGGGGCTTGTCGATGACGCGGGGGGGGATCACCTCGCCCTCGGGGCCCTTCATCCAGGGGCGGTGGTTCGCGTTGCGCCAGCGGCAGGTTTCGAACACGCGGGTCTTGTAGAGATCCTTGATCGGATTATAGCCGCCCGCCATGTCGCCATAGATCGTGCAATAGCCGACCGCGACTTCGGATTTGTTCCCCGTGGTCAGCAGCATGGCGCCGAACTTGTTCGACAGCGCCATCAGCAGCAGGCCGCGCAGGCGGGACTGGATGTTTTCCTCGGTCACGTCGGGGGTCGTGCCGGCCAGCAGGGGCGCCAGCGCCTCGGTCACCGCCGCGCGGGGGCCCGAGATCGGCACGGTGTCCAGCCGGGTGCCGAGGGCGCGCGCCACCGCGGCGGCATCTTCCAGCGAATGGGCCGAGGTGAATTCGGACGGCAGCATGACGCAATGCACGTTTTCCGGCCCCAGCGCGTCGGCGGCGATGGTGGCGACGATCGCGCTGTCGATCCCGCCCGACAGGCCAAGGATCGCGCGGGAAAAGCCCGACTTGGCGAAATAGTCGCGGGTCGATTCGACCATCGCGCGATAGTCCTGTTCCCAATCGTCCGGCAGGCGGGCCATGGGGGCAGGATCGGCGCGCCAGCCGTCATCGGTATGGCGGAAATCGACGATCTGGGTGGCGGCGTCAAAGGCGGGCAGCTGGGCAGCCATGCGCCCGCCGGGGTTCAGCACGAACGAGGCGCCATCGAACACCTGATCGTCCTGCCCGCCGACCATGTTCAGATAGACCAGCGGCAGGCCGGTTTCCACGACGCGCGCGACCATCAGCTGCATGCGCTGGTCATGCTTGCCCCGCGCATAGGGCGAGCCGTTCGGCACCAGCAGGATCTGCGCCCCGGTCTCGGCCAGGGTCTCGGCCACGTCGGGGTGCCAGGCATCCTCGCAGATCGGGGTGCCGATGCGGATCGGGCCGAGGCGCCAGGGGCCCGAGACCGGGGCCGAGGTGTAAAGCCGGTGTTCGTCGAACACATCAGTGTTGGGCAGGTGGTGCTTGCGGATCACCGTGGTGACCTTGCCGTCCTGCAAGATGTGCCAGGCGTTGTATAGCCGCCCGCCCACCAGGTCCGGCGCGCCGATCCCCAGTGCCGGGCCATCGGCGCAATCGGTGGCCAGCCGGGCCAGTTCCGTCGCCACATCGCGCAGGAAGGCCGGGCGCATCACCAGATCCTGGGTCTGATAGCCGGTGAGGAACATTTCAGGCAACATGACCAGATCGGCCCCCGCGGCGCGGCCCTGATCCCAAGCGCGGCGCGCGGCATCGGCATTGGCGGTCAGCGCGCCCACCGTGGGGTTCCACTGGACGATCAGCAGGCGGAAACGTTCGGCCATGCGGGGCTCCTTTCGCGTCTTTGGTGGTTCTAGACGCTGGGGGGGGCGGATCAAGGGGGAAAGCGGCAGAACGGGCGGCCTGCAGTCTGCCCAAGGCCTTTGGGCGGGGTGTTGCGCGCCTGGGCGGGCCTGTCTGGTGAAGGGATGAGCGATCCGTGATGCCCTGCCGCTTGTCAGGCGGGGCGCGTGCGGCGTAGGCTTTGGCCAAAGCAACCGGGGGGCTGGAGATGGCGGGAACGGGTCGGATCTGGATCGCGGCCGGGCTGATGGCGGCGACAAGCGGTGCGGTGGCGGCGCAGGACGTGGCGACCAAGCAATATGCCGACGGCTCGATCTATGAGGGGCAGTTCAAGGATGGTCGCCAGCACGGGCATGGCACCTATCGGCTGCCCGATGGCTATGAATATTCCGGCGAATGGGTGAACGGCGAGATCAGCGGGCAGGGCCGGGCACGGTTCCCCAATGGCGCGATCTATGAGGGCACCTTTGTGGCCGGCAAGCCCGAGGGCACCGGCAAAATCACCTTTCCCGATGGTGGCACCTATGAGGGCGACTGGGCGGGCGGGCAGATGACCGGGCAGGGGGTGGCCAACTATCCGGGCGGGGTGGTCTATACCGGGGCCATGGTCAACGGTCTGGCGCAGGGCCAGGGCGTGATGCAGGATCCGCAGGGCTATCGCTATGAGGGCGACTGGGTCGAAGGGCGGCGCGAAGGCCGTGCAGTGATCACCTATCCCGATGGCGCGCGCTATGACGGTGAGGTCGTGGATGGCGAGCGGCAAGGCCAGGGCACGCTGATCATGCCCGACGGGCTGACCTATGTCGGCGGCTGGGTCGCGGGCCAGATGCAGGGGCAGGGCAAGCTGACCCAGCCGAACGGCGATATCTACGAGGGCGGGTTCGAGGCGGGCCTGCGCAGCGGGCCGGGCAAGGTGTCCTATGCCGATGGTGGCAGCTATGAGGGGGCCTTTGCCCGCGACCGGCGCCATGGCACGGGCACCTATCGCGCGGCCTCGGGCATGGTCTATCAGGGGGACTGGCAGGACGGCCAGATCGCCGGCACAGGGCGGATGCAGCACCCGGACGGGTCGGTCTATGAGGGGGCCTTTGTCGCCGATCTGCCGCAGGGCCGCGGCAAGATGACCTGGCCCGATGGCACCAGCTATGAGGGCGACTGGGTCGAAGGCATCATCGAGGGGCAGGGCGTGTCGCGGCTTGCGGATGGCTCGGTCTATGAGGGGGCGTTTCAGGCCGGGCAGCGGCAGGGCACCGGGGTGCTGACCCTGCCCGATGGCTATCGCTATGAGGGGGCTTGGCTGGCCGGACGGCGTGAAGGGCAGGGCGTGGCCAGCTATCCCGATGGCAGCCGCTATACGGGCGGGTTCAAGGCCGACCTGCGCGACGGGCAAGGCGTGCTGGAGCGCCCCGATGGCTATCGCTATGAGGGCGGGTTTGTCGCAGGCGATGCCGCCGGGCAGGGCATCGCCCGCTGGGCAAGCGGCGACAGCTATGAGGGCGAGTTCGCCGCCGGCAAGCCGAACGGTCAGGGCATCGCCCGCTATGCCGGTGGCCAGGAGGCGCGGGGCACCTGGACCAATGGCCTGTTGACCGCCCCGGCCCCCGAGGGAGCCGCAGCGCCTGCAGGGAACTGAGCCCGGGCGCGGCGCGGGGCGGATGCCCCGGGCTCTGCCCGGACCCGGGATATTTGCTTCAAGGCGAAAGGGCTGCGGTCAGCGCATCCGGGCCAGCGTGCCATCGCGCAGCACGAACTGGTGCCAGAGCGCCATGGCAACATGGCCGATGACCAGGACCAGAAGGATGGTCTTGAGCACCTCATGCGCTTCGGCTGCCGCCTCGATGCCGCCGAACCAGGCGGCGCCGCCGCTGATGGCGACCAGGATCAGTGCGGCATAGATCGCGACATGCCCCCAGTTGGCCGCGCGCACGGACCATGCGCTGCCCTGTGCGGGCGGGACGCCATGGGTTGCGCGCAGCACGAGCCGCCACAGGGCAAAGACCAGAATGGCAATCCCGCCAAACACATGGGCGGCCACGAGCGGATCGGCGGCGGCTTCTGTGCCCGTGCGAAAGGCGCGCCATGCGGCGCCGATGGCATCGTTCAACGTGAACTGCGCAAGGATCAGAAGGACCGTCAGCCAGTGCAGGACGATCTGCGTGCGGCTGTAGGTGGCGGGGGTGGGCATGGCTTTCTCCTGGCTGGCGCGTTCCGGGATGGAACGCAACGTGGCGCGGTTTCCGTCGCCGCTGGACTGCGGCGGTCTGCGGGTGCATCGTGACGCCATGGAATGGGCAGCGCAAGGGCTGGTGCTGGCTGTGCGGGCGCATGGCGAAAGCGCGGCCATCGTCGAGATTTTCACCGAGGCGCAGGGGCGTCATGCTGGCGTGGTGCGCGGCGGCATGGGGCGGCGCATGGCGCCGGTGCTGATGCCGGGCAACGAGGTGGCCGCCGTCTGGCGGGCGCGGCTGGGCGAGCATCTGGGGCATTTCACCATCGAGCCTCTGCGTGCGCGTGCGGCTGCGCTGATGACAGATCGCCGGGCATTGGCGGGGCTGTCGGCCATTTGCGCCATGATCTCGCGGGCCTTGCCAGAACGCGAGCCGCATGGCGGGCTGTATGCGGCAACCCTGGTCTTGCTGGATGCGCTGGCGACGGTGCCCGACTGGCCCGTGCTGTATCTGCGCTGGGAATGCGGGTTGCTGGCGGATCTGGGCTTTGGGCTGGACCTTGGGGCCTGTGCTGTGACGGGCGCGCGCGACGGGCTGGCCTTTGTCAGCCCGCGCACCGGGCGGGCGGTGACGGCCGAGGCGGCCCGGGGCTGGGAAGACAAGCTGTTGCCGTTGCCGCAGTGCCTGCTGAGGCCAGGGCCGGCCGATCCGGCGGATCTGGCGGCAGGGCTGCGGTTGACCGGGCATTTCCTGAACCGCGGGCTATGCGCAGATCCCGGTTCCCGCCCGCTGCCCGAGGCCCGCGCGCGGCTGGTCGATCTGCTGTCGCGCGGCTGAGGGGGAACGGGTGCGCCCGCGCCCTCCAAGCATGACCAAGCTGGGCTCGCCCTTGGGACCATGCCGGTGGCTGATGGCGCTGTGTGGGGGCTGACGCAAAGGGGCCGGTGCCTTTCACCGGCCCCCTTGCGCGATGTTGCCTGCCCCTAGGGCCCTAGCCCTGATCGAAGCGGTTGTCGCGTGGGAAGCCGCGCGGGGCCATGCGGCCCATGCCGGCACGGTTGCCCAGCCATTCGGTCAGGTCGGCCTCGGTGCGGGTGCGGCCGGCCGGATCCTTCCACGACAGACCCTGAGCAAGGGTGATCGTCGTGGCATCGGACAGACCGCCATCCTTGAACTTCTGCAGCCGCACGCCCTTGCCCTTGGTCATCTCGGGAACCTGGATGACCGGGAAGACCAGCATCTTGCGGTTCTCGCCGACCACGGCGACGTGATCGCCCTGCACCCGGCGCACCAGCGCCGCGCGGACGCCTTCGCCCACGCTGAGCACCGCCTTGCCTGCCCGGGTCTGGGCCAGCACGTCATCCGAGCCCACGACAAAGCCATCCCCGGCGCTGGAGGCAACCAGCAGCTTTTCACCCGGGCGCCAGATCAGGAAATCGACGATCTCGGCATCGTTCGGCAGATCGACCATCAGGCGGACCGGCTCGCCCATGCCGCGCCCGCCGGGCAGGTTCGCGCCCAAAAGGGTGTAGAACCGGCCATTTGCGCCGAACAGCATGATCTTGTCGGTGGTTTCGGCGTGGAACGCAAAGCGCGGCCCGTCGCCATCCTTGAACTTCAGATCGCCGTCCAGCGCGACATGGCCCTTCATCGCCCGGATCCAGCCCATGCGCGAGCAGATGACGGTGATCGGCTCGCGGTCGATCATCGCCTCCATCGGGATTTCCACCACCTCGCCCGCCTCGGCAAAGCCGGTGCGGCGCCGCCCGGCGGGCGTGTCGGGGCCGAAGAACATCGCCATCTTGCGCAGTTCCTCGCCGATCCGCTTCCATTGCTTGCGCTCGGATCCCAGCAGCGATTCGAGCCCGGCGCGTTCCTTCATCAGCTCGTCGCGTTCGCGCCTCAGCTCGATTTCCTCGAGCCGGCGGAGCGAGCGCAGGCGCATGTTGAGAATCGCCTCGGCCTGCACCTCTGTCAGCTCGCCCTCGCCGGGGGCGGGGGGGACATAATCCTTTTCCGACAGCGCGCGGGGAAAGTCGCGGCCCCATTCCTCGCGCATCAGCGCGGATTTGGGCTCGGTGTCATAGCGGATGATGTCGATCACCCGGTCAAGGTTGAGGAAGGCGATGATGAAGCCTTCGAGCACCTCGAGCCGGTGGTCGATCTTGTCCATCCGGTGCTGGCTGCGGCGCTGCAACACCTCGCGCCGATGATCGAGGAAGGCGCGCAGCACCTCCTTGAGCGAACAGACCTTGGGGGTCTTGCCGTCGATCAGCACGTTCATGTTCAGCGGGAAGCGGGTTTCCAGATCGGAATTGCGGAACAGCTGGCCCATCAGCATGTCCGGATCGACCGTGCGGGTGCGCGGCTCGAGCACGATGCGGACATCCTCGGCGGATTCGTCGCGCACATCGGCCAGGATCGGCACCTTTTTCAGGTGGATCAGCTCTGCCAGCTTTTCGATCAGCTTGGACTTGGCAACCTGATAGGGGATCTCGGTGACGACGATCTGCCAGTTGCCGCGGCCCAGATCCTCTTTTTCCCAGCGCGCGCGCAGCCGGAAGGCGCCGCGCCCGGTGCGATAGCTTTCGCGGATCGATGCAGCGTCTTCGACCAGAACGCCGCCGGTGGGAAAATCAGGGCCGGGGATATGCGTGACCAGATCGTCTTCGGAAATCGCCGGATCGTCGATCATCGCAAGGCAGCCGGCCACCAGCTCGCCAATGTTGTGCGGCGGGATGTTCGTCGCCATGCCGACGGCAATGCCGCTGGCGCCATTGGCCAGCAGGTTCGGGAAGGCGGCCGGCAGAACGACGGGTTCGCGCAGCGTGCCATCATAGTTCGGGCGGAAATCGACCGAATCCTCGTCCAGCCCGTCCAGCAGCGCCTCGGCCGTGGCGGCCATGCGCGCCTCGGTGTAGCGGCTGGCGGCGGGGCTGTCGCCGTCAATGTTGCCAAAGTTGCCCTGGCCGTCCACCAGCGGGTAGCGCATGGCGAAATCCTGCGCCAGACGCGCCATGGCATCGTAGATCGCGGCATCGCCGTGCGGGTGGTAGTTCCCCATTACGTCGCCGGTGATCTTGGCCGATTTGCGAAAGCCCCCTGTCGAGGCCAGCCGCAATTCGCGCATCGCGTAAAGGATACGGCGATGCACCGGCTTGAGCCCGTCGCGGGCATCCGGCAAGGCACGGTGCATGATCGTCGACAGCGCATAGGTCAGGTAGCGCGCGCCGATCGCCCGGGAAAGGGACTCGGAGGTCAGGCCGTTTTCTGGTATGTCGGTCATGGGGCGGGTGTAATCTGGCCCCGACGGCCGGTCCAGCAGGAATTTTGTCTGCGTCGGACGAAGCCGGGAACCGTGGTGCGAGTTGCGGGTTTTCCCGCTGTATACTGCAATGTTCTATTTCAGGGGGGTGCGGATGGTTGGATCCGGGATTGTTCGTTTGGGCCTGCTGCTTGGCGGGCTGGGGCTGGGGCTTTATGGCGCCGCGGTCCTTTACGGGCGGGACGATGGCGCGCTGCGCGCCGGGCTGGTGGCCGACAGCGCCGAAATTGCTGTTCCCACCCGCGCCGACAGTGTGCCCCAGTCGCTGCCGGCCGCGGTTCTGCGTCTGGCCGATTCCCCGCTTGAAGGGCCGAGCCATCCGGTTGTGATCGGTGTGGCGCAGCCCGTGGCCGCCCCGATTGCCGAGGTTGCAGCGCCCGAAGCCTCTGGTGAATGGCGCAGCGTGCGGGTCAGCAGCGCAAATGTGCGTGGCGGCCCGTCCACCGGCTATGGTGTAGTCGGCCGTGTCTCGCTTGGCGAAGAGGTCGAGGTCGTCGACATGGCGGATGGCTGGGTGCATATCCGTATTCAGGGCGATGGCATAGACGGATGGGTGGCCGAGCGCCTTCTGGCGCCCTGAGCGGCATCATCAGGTCGATTGACGTCGTCAGTTCGTGCGTGTTTGGGTTGGTTGTGCAACGCAATCAAACCGGCGCAGGGAATGAACGACCAGATCGAACACATCCGCTATGCGACTCGTCGCATGGTGCGGCACTTTGGGCTGATGGGCGGGCTGGTTGCGGGCACCAACCTGTCGCCCTCGGCGGTCTACGCCCTGATCGAGATCGGCTCGGGTCGATCACGATCCGCGACAGAGCTGGCCGAGACGCTCAAGCTGGACAAGTCGAGCATCAGCCGCATGTTGCGCAAGCTGATCGAGATGGGCGAGGTGCGCGAACAGCCTGACCGCATGGACGGCCGGCTCAAGACGCTCAGCCTGACGCGCGAAGGCTGGGCGCGACTGGCGGCAATCGACGCCTTCAGCCGATCCCAGGTGATGGAGGCGCTTGGCCATCTGTCGACCGACGAGGTGGCAACGGTCGTCGAGGGGCTGCGGCTCTATTCCGATGCCCTGTCGCCAGCGGCGGCGCGGCGGCAGGCCGTCAGCCTTGCTTCCGGCTATCGCACCGGGCTGATTGCGCGGGTCACCGAACTTCATGCGCAGTATTACAGCCGCACTTCGGGGTTCGGTCAGCGGTTTGAATCGGTGGTGGCGCGCGGGCTGGCCGATTTTTGCGACCGGCTGGATAACCCGGTCAATCAGATCTGGGTCGCGCTGCTGGGCAATGAGGTGGTCGGCTCGATCGCCATCGACGGCGAGGATCTGGGGCCGGGCAAGGCGCATCTGCGATGGTTCATCATGACCGATGTCGTGCGCGGCAGCGGCGCGGGGCGCCATCTGCTGCAGGCGGCGCTTGATCATGTCGACAGGCTGGCAATCCCCGAAACCCAGCTGTGGACCTTTGACGGTCTGGCGGCAGCGCGCCATCTTTACGAGACCAGCGGGTTCCGTCTGGCCGAAGAGCGGCGCGGCGATCAATGGGGCACCGAAGTGCTGGAACAAAGGTTCGTCCGCCCGACACCCTGAGCCATGCAAAAGGGCCGCCCGAACGGATCGGGCGGCCCCTTTCGTGTATGCCGCAGGGTGGGACCTTAATCCCACCCTACCGCGATATTACTTGAGGATTTTGGAGACGACGCCGGCGCCGACGGTGCGGCCGCCTTCACGGATGGCGAAGCGCAGCTTTTCTTCCATGGCGATCGGGGCGATCAGCTCGACCTCGAACTTCAGGTTGTCGCCCGGCATCACCATCTCGGTGCCTTCCGGCAGCTTCACGGTGCCGGTCACGTCCGTCGTGCGGAAGTAGAACTGCGGGCGGTAGTTCGCAAAGAACGGGGTGTGACGGCCGCCTTCTTCCTTGGTCAGGATGTAGGCTTCGGCTTCGAAGTGGGTGTGCGGCATCACCGATTTCGGCTTGCACAGCACCTGGCCACGTTCCACGCCTTCACGGTCGACGCCGCGCAGCAGCGCGCCGATGTTGTCGCCAGCCTCGCCGCGGTCCAGCAGCTTGCGGAACATTTCCACGCCGGTCACGGTCGACTTGGTGGTCGGGCGGATGCCGACGATCTCGACTTCGTCACCGACGTTGATCACGCCACGTTCCACACGGCCGGTCACCACGGTGCCACGGCCCGAGATCGAGAACACGTCTTCGATCGGCATCAGGAACGGCTGGTCGACAGCGCGCGCCGGGGTCGGGATGTATTCGTCGACAGCGGCCAGCAGCGCGCGGATCGAGTTCTCGCCGATTTCCGGATCACGGCCTTCCATCGCCGCCAGGGCCGAGCCCTTGACGATCGGAATGTCGTCGCCGGGGTAGTCGTACGACGACAGCAGCTCGCGCACTTCCATCTCGACCAGTTCCAGCAGTTCCGGGTCATCCACCTGGTCGACCTTGTTCAGGTAGACGACCATGTAGGGAATGCCGACCTGACGGCCCAGCAGGATGTGCTCGCGCGTTTGCGGCATCGGGCCGTCGGCAGCGTTCACCACCAGGATCGCGCCGTCCATCTGCGCGGCGCCGGTGATCATGTTCTTCACATAGTCGGCGTGGCCGGGGCAGTCGACGTGGGCGTAGTGACGCGCTTCGGTTTCGTATTCGACGTGGGCGGTCGAGATCGTGATCCCGCGAGCCCGCTCTTCCGGCGCGCCGTCGATCTGGTCGTAAGCCTTGAATTCGCCGAAGTATTTCGTGATCGCAGCCGTCAGCGTCGTCTTGCCGTGGTCAACGTGACCGATCGTCCCGATGTTCACGTGCGGTTTCGTACGTTCAAACTTTGCCTTCGCCATG
>NZ_AUCM01000015.1 GCF_000429765.1 Gemmobacter nectariphilus DSM 15620
AGCCAGTATCTGTCAATCAAATACACCGAGCGACTGGCCGAAGCGGGCATCGAGCCCTCTGTCGGCAGCGTCGGCGACAGTTATGACAATGCGCTTGCTGAGACGATCAACGGCCTCTTCAAAGCCGAAGTCATTCACCGCCGTGGCCCGTGGCGCAGCTTCGAAGCCGTCGAATATGCAACCCTCGAATGGGTGGACTGGTTCAACAACCGCCGCCTGCTCGAGCCGATCGGGAACATCCCGCCCGCAGAAGCCGAGGCAAACTTCTACGCAACTCTGGAAACAGAACCCATGGCCGCGTAACTAACCGAAATCAGCCTCCGGAGAACCCGGTGCGGTTCAATCACCACCCGGTCGGGATCGTCGGGCATCGAATGCCTCGACTTCGGCGAGTTCCTGCGCCGCTACGACAGTCCCGGCACGCTGTTCTATCTCGACCCGCCCTATTGGGGGTCCGAGGGCGATTACGGCAAGGCGCTCTTCGCCCGCGCCGACTTCCAGCGGCTGGCCGACCAGTTGGCGGCCATACGGGGGCAGTTCCTCATGTCGATCAACGATGTGCCCGAGATCCGCACCATGTTCCTCGGCACCTGTGGCCCGATGTTGCCCGGATCGTCCGCGAGGTTGGCCCCGAATGGTGCTTCTTCGAGAACGTCCCCGGCCATCTGTCCCTTGGTCTGCGAGACGTCGCCGGAGAGCTTCAGGGCATGGGCTACCGGATTGCAGCATGCGTCCTATCAGCGGCGGAGGTCGGCGCATCGCACATCCGCGAACGGCTGTTCCTTCTGGCCCACGCCCACCTTCAAGTCGGCCGGGAACCGGGCCTGCATCCGCCTGAGTCCCGAACGGGGAGTGGAATTCAGGACCGACCAGAACCAGACCGGCAGCCAGGTCGGCCTGCGCAATGCGGCGCTGTCTTGGTCGCTGATGTGGCAGCTGATGAGGGCGGCGGGCTGGACACCGCAGCGCCCGACCTCTTCCCACCGATGCCGGGTGATCTTGCTGAATGGGGAGAAACACTCCGCCGGCACCCTCACCTTGAACCCGGCATTCAGCGACTGGATGATGGGCTGGCCCCCTGGCTGGACCGATCCGCTGCAGCCGGTAACGGGGTGGTCCCGCTGGCTGCAGCACGCGCGTGGCGCCATCTGAAGGCAGCTCTTCTACGCGAAAATCCGTTGTAGGTTCGCCGAGGCGACATACGGCCCTAGATACTGTGCAAGCGTCTGGAATTCATGGAGTTTTCCGAACCTACAAGTGCACGGTGGAACTTACGGCCTCGGTTGTAGGTTCCGACCGCGCGGCCTCGGCCCCTCAGGCCGCCACCATGGCCGATTTCCCGTTATTTTCTTGTGGGTTAACACCGACCCTCTGGGCATCTGCATTTGCGCCCATGTCAGCATTAAACTCTCGTTGAAGGCCAGTTTAAGCTGTCACTGCAAGACATGGGACATCAGGGCCTCGTGATCCGCAAATCCGCTGTATCTCCCTGATTCTCCGGTGATTTTCAGCTGATCCCACCAAATCCCAGCTGTTCCCGGATCACTGCAGATCTTCGTGTCTCACAACACAGCTACGGGCGGTTGGAAAAATTTTCCGTCCGAAAGCTGGCGCACCGCCGTCCGAAAGCTGGCGAACCGCTACAACTGCAAGTATTGGTGTCTCATAACATCGGTGATCCTGTATAAGGCGGCATCCACCGGATTAAGGCGCGTCGACAAGCCTCAGGTCCAGCGATCAAGAAATGTGGGGCTGAGTGTGGGACCGTGAGGGGTGTTGCTGGCAATCTTAAATGGAATCAATATCTTGCGAGATAATTTGGCGGAGGGGATGGGCCTGAGAGACAACCTTCTCCATCTAGGGAAAGTCATCGCAGGGTGAGTTGAGGCCAGCCTTTCGGACGTAATATCAGTCTATTACGAGAAGTCGCCGCTAACGCGGCCGACTTGATGCGTCCGCTCGTGCGGGATGTTGATGATTTGACGCCAGCACACGAAATGGCGCTCATAGCATCGGCAGTGAAACTCGAGGCGGCCTCGTCGTTGCCGGCGTAGTCGGCCGCGACCGCATAGCCGGCGTCAATGAGCGCGATCGAAGCCGCAGGCGACGGCGCGCTTGCGCGTCACGCTCGCATGACCGCGTTTTCCCGAACTCACGCGAACCCGTAATTCGGCTTCTGCTCGGTCGAGTTGAGCCACGCAGGTGGACCACGGGCCGTGCCGCCGCGCGCAAGTCAGCATTCCGGAAAATTCACGGCGAGGCCGCCAAGCGAGGTTTCCTTATACTTCTCACGCATGTCTAGCCCCGTCTGCCGCATGGTCTCAATACAATTGTCCAGCGGCATGAAGTGGGTTCCGTCGCCGTGCAGCGCCAGCGAGGCTGCCGAGACCGCTTTGATCGCGCCGAGCCCGTTGCGCTCAATGCAGGGAACCTGCACCAAGCCCCTCACCGGATCGCACGTCATGCCGAGGTGGTGCTCAAGCGCGATCTCGGCGGCATTCTCGACTTGGGCGTTGGTCCCGCCGAGCGCCGCGCACAGGCCTGCGGCGGCCATCGCAGAGGCCGCGCCGACCTCGGCCTGGCAGCCGAGCTCGGCGCCCGAGATCGAGGCGTTCTCCTTGACGATACCGCCGATCGCCGCCGCGGTCAGCAGGAAGGCCTCGATCCCGGCGTCGGTCGCGCCGACGCAGTGGCCGCGGTAGTAGCGGATCACCGCCGGCACCACGCCGGCGGCGCCGTTGGTCGGCGAGGTCACGACCCGCCCGCCGGCGGCGTTCTCCTCGTTCACCGCCAGCGCGTAGGCGGCGAGCCAATCGTTGACCGCGTGCGGCTGCGCCGAGTTCGAACCCTTCGCCGCCACGAGATGATCGTGGATCGCCTTGGCCCGCCGCCTGACCCGCAGCCCTCCCGGCAACTCGCCCTCCGTCCTGAGCCCGCGGTCGATGCAGTCCTGCATGGTGGCGTGCAGCGCGGCGAGCCCCTGGCGCACCGCGTCGGGGCTGCGCGTGGCCTCCTCGTTGGCCCGCTTCATCTCGGCGATGGTTCTGCCGGACTCGTCGCCCATCCTCAGCATCTGCGCTGCGTTACCGAACGGATAGGGGTAGGCGAGCGCTTCCTGCTTGTCGTCCAGACGGGCGGTCTTCTCCGCCCGCTGCGCAAGCAGCTCGGTCTCGGTGGCAATGAAGCCGCCTCCGGTCGAGTAGTAGGTCTCTTCGAGCAGGACCTCGCCTTCGCGCAGCGCCCTCAGCTTCATGCCGTTGGCGTGTAGCGCGAGCGGCGGGCCATAGTCGAAGATGACGTGGCGCTCGGGATCGAAGGCCACCTCGGGCAGACCGGGCGGCGCGATCCGCCCGGTCGCGCGCATCTCGGCCAGCCGGGCCTCGGCGGCGTCGGCGTCGAGGCTCGCCGGCTCGAACCCCATCAGCCCGAGTATCACTGCACGGTCAGTGGCGTGCCCCTTCCCGGTGAACGCCAGCGAGCCGTAAAGCTGAGCCTCGAGCCCCGTGAGCGTCGCCGGATCGAAGGCGGCGCCGCCGTCCTGCACCGCCTTCAGGAACGCCGCCGCCGCCGTCATCGGTCCCATGGTGTGGGACGACGACGGGCCGACGCCGATCTTGAAGATGTCGAACACGCTGATGAACATGTTTCCCCCTTCCGCCGGTCGGCCTGCGGCGATCAGCCGAAAATGCTGTAGAGGATGCCGGACATGGCGATGAGGCCCGCGACGACGACGAACACGTTGCTGATCTGTCCACGGTACTTCGCGAGCGCGGGCACCTTGTAGATCGCGTACATCGGCATGAGGTAGAGGATCGCCGCGATCACCGGCCCCGCCAGCGTCTCGATGATGCCGAGGATGCTGGGGTTGAGGATCGCCACGCCCCAGGTCGTCAGGAACATGAAGACGGCGATGGCCTTGACGAGCGCCGGATCGGCGATCTTGCGCGCGTCGGGATCATACTGGCCGCGGACGATGCCGTGCAGCCCCTCGGTCGCGCCGAGGTAGTGGC
Source organism: Gemmobacter nectariphilus DSM 15620 (assembly GCF_000429765.1). Lineage (GTDB taxonomy): Bacteria > Pseudomonadota > Alphaproteobacteria > Rhodobacterales > Rhodobacteraceae > Wagnerdoeblera > Wagnerdoeblera nectariphila. Next base: position 4,011 of record NZ_AUCM01000015.1, read on the forward strand.
CGAAGAACGAGGACACGATGGCCAGGAACGCGATGATCGGGCCGAAATAGGCGATGAACGGGCTGCCGTGCACATTGGCCAGATAGGACAGCACCGGCAGGTTCTGCGCCTTCGCCTCGGCCAGCTGCGTCGGGCCGAGCGCCAGCACGCAGGAGAACACGAACAGCATGACGAAGCCGACCAGCACGGTCGCGGTCCGGCCGAGGATCTTGTCCGCCTTTTCCGCCGCATCGGATCCATAGTCCCGCTTCAGCGAAACCGAGAACTGCGAGATCGCCGGGGAGTGGTTGAAGGCGAAGACCAGCACGGGGATCGTCAGCCAGACCGTCGCCAGCATGCTGCCGGGGGACGAGACCTGCGTCACGGTGGAGAGGTCCCAGCTCGGGATCAGATAGAGCGACAGGAGCACGAGGATCGCCGCGAGCGGATAGACCAGCGCTTCGGTCACGCGCAGCATGATCTCCTGCCCGGCCATCATCACGGCCATCATTCCCGCGACCAGCAGGCCGGAAAGAATCCAGCGCGGGAGCGGGTCCATGCCGAGCTGGTTGACCATGAAGCTGTCGAAGGTGTTGGTGATGCCGACGCCGTAGATCAGGACGATCGGGTAGATCGCCAGGAAGTAGAGAATCGTGATCGCCTTGCCGGCGCCGGATCCGAAATGCTCGACGACCACCTGGGTGATGTCGCTGCCCGGGATCGCGGACGAGCACACGAACCGCGACAACCCGCGATGCGACAGATAGGTCATCGGTCCGATCAGGACGGCCATGATGATCAAGGGCCAGAAGCCGCCGCTCCCCGCGTTGATCGGCAGGAAGAGAATGCCGGCGCCGACCGCGGTTCCGAACAGGCTCAGGACCCATTTCGTATCGTGCTTCGACCAGGCTAGCGGCTTCGCGCCCTTGTTCGCCATCATGGCGTCGGTTTGGCTTGTCACGACGTCCTCCTCCTCCGCTTCTATTTTGTCTTTGCAGGCGGCGTTCCGCCGCCTGGTTCTCTCCCTCGGTCCCTGCGCGCGCCTCAGGCCGGCTCGATGCGCGCGAGGGGCGCGCCGAAGCCGATGGGCTTGCCCGCCTCGGCCAGATGCCGAAGCCGGCCGGAGCGCGGCGCCTCGACCCGCGTCTCCATCTTCATCGCCTCCATCACCGCGATCACCTCGCCGGCGGCGACCTCCGCCCCGTCCTCAGCCTGCCAGACCTGCAGCGTTCCGGCAACAGGGGCCGTCACGACGTCCTGGCCTGCCGCCCCCGGCGCCTCCGCCGCCGCGGCAGCGCCGGGACCGGAACCGGAACCGGCGGCGAGCATCCCCGCCGGCAGGCCGATCTCGACGCGCCGGCCGTCGATCTCGATCGCGAAGCGCAGGAACGGCGCGGTCGCCGCCGGGGTCACCCGCGCCTCCCCGCCGATGGCCGCGAGCCGGTCGGCGAAATCCGTCTCGATCCAGCGGGTGTGGACGGCGAAGTCGCCCCCCTCGGCGCGGAACTCGGGCGCCGCGATCGCCGCGCGGTGGAAGGGCAGGACCGAGGCGACGCCGCCGATCTGGAACTCCGCCAGGGCGCGCCCCGCTCTCGCGAGCGCCTCCGTGCGCGTGGCGCCGGTCACGACGAGCTTCGCCATCAGCGAGTCGAAGCTGCCCGGCACCACCGAACCGGCGACGACGCCGCTGTCGAGCCGGACGCCGGGGCCGCCAGGCGCGTCCCAATCCGTCACCGGTCCCGGCGTCGGCAGGAAACCGCGGGCCGGGTCCTCGGCGTTGATGCGGAACTCGATCGCATGGCCGAGGGGCGCCGGGACCTCCTCGTCGGCGAGCCGCGCGCCGGCAGCCACGGCGATCATCGCGCGCACCAGGTCGACGCCGGTCGTCTCCTCGGTCACCGGATGCTCCACCTGGAGCCGGGTGTTGACCTCAAGGAACGAGAGCGTGCCGTTCGCCGAGAGCAGGAACTCAACGGTGCCGGCCCCACTGTAGCCTGCATGGGCGCAGATCGCCCGGGCGGAGGCGTGGATGCGGGCGCGCTGCTCCTCGGTGATGAAGGGCGCGGGCGCCTCCTCGATGAGCTTCTGGTTGCGCCGTTGCAGCGAACAGTCGCGGGTGCCGAGCACCTTGACCTGCCCGTGCCGGTCGCCGAGCACCTGCGCCTCGATATGCCGGGGCCGGTCGAGGAACTGCTCGATATAGCATTCGCCGCGGCCGAAGGCGGTCAGCGCCTCGCGCGTGGCGGACTCGAAGAGCTCCTCGACCTCCTCAAGATTCCAGGCGACCTTCATGCCGCGCCCGCCGCCGCCATGGGCGGCCTTTATGGCGACGGGCAGGCCATGCGCCTCGGCAAAGGCGCGGGCCTCGGCCGGGGTGGCGACCGGGCCGGGGGTGCCGGCAACCAGCGGCGCGCCGACCGCCTCGGCGATGCGCCGCGCTTCGATCTTGTCGCCGAGCGCCTCAATCACGTGGGGATCGGGGCCGACCCAAATCAGGCCGGCTTCCTGCACGGCGCGGGCGAATTCGGCGCGCTCCGACAGGAAGCCGTAACCCGGATGCACCGCGTCGGCGCCCGCGCGCAAGGCGATGGCGATGAGCTTGGCCGCGTCGAGATAGGTCTCCGCCGGGCGTTCGCCGCCGAGCGGATACGCCTCGTCGGCGAGCCGGACGAAGAGCGCGTCGCGGTCGCTGTCGGCATAGGCGACGATCGGGACGATCCCCTCGTCACGGCAGGCGCGGATGACCCGAACGGCGATCTCGCTGCGATTGGCGATGAACAGGCGGCGGATCGGACGCAGCGCGGCGCCGGGCTCGAACAGGGTCGTCGTCATGGCGTGGCCTCGATCGGGCTGAAGGGATGGTCGGCGGTGAAGCGGATGCGCGCGCCGGGGGGGATCTGTCCGGCGAGCGGCAGCGCGTCGGGCAGCACGGTGGCAATGACCGGATAGCCGCCGGTCAGCGGATGGTCGGCGAGGAACAGCACCGGCTGGCCGGAATGCGGCACCTGGATCGCGCCGTGCTCGGTCCCCTCGGACGGCAGTTCGCGCGCGTCGTCGCGCACGAGCGGGTCGCCGGCGAGCCGGACGCCGACGCGCGAGGATTGCGCCGTCACCTCCCAGTCCTGGGCAAGCAGCAGCGCCACCGCAGCGTCCGGGAACCAGTCGGCGCGTGGGCCGAGGGTGACGGGCAGCAGGACCGTCTCGCCGGCAGCGGGCAGCCACGTGTGCGCGGCGGGCTCGCCGTCGACGGCGAGCGCTGGGTTGTCGGCGAAGCCGATCGCGGCGCCGGCGCCGAGCGGGTCCGGGCCGATCCCCGCGAGTGTGTCGGTCGCGGCCGAGCCGAGCAGGCGCGGCGCGTCGAAGCCGCCGCGCCGCGCGAGATAGCTGCGCATGCCGCGGGCGGGCGGCGGAATCACCAGAACCTCGCCGGGATCGAGCGCGAAGGGGCGGGTCACGTCGACGGGGATGCGCGCGGGGCCGGCCTCGATCTCGGCCCGGTCGGCGGCGCCGTCGAGCACGAGCGTCGCGGGCGCATCGACGCTGAGCCGCGTCGGGCCGAGCGTGATTTCGAGCGCCGCGGCGTCGGGCGGGTTGCCGGCGCGGCGATTGGCGCGCCGCAGGCTCGGCAGGTCCATCGCGCCGGAGCCGGAGATGCCATGCGCCGCCTGACCGGACCGCCCGGCGTCCTGCACCAGCACAGGGAAAGCCGTCGCGACCACCCGCAGCCCTACGACGGAGGCGGGGCGCTCGGCCGGGGCGGCCGGCGTCGCATGCACGGCGCTACGCCGTTCGACGAAGCGCACGCGCCCGCCGGGGCGCAGCAGCGCCGGGGGGTTACGCGCGAGGTCCCACATCGGCGTCGGCGTGGTCCCGATCAGTTGCCAGCCGCCCGGGCTCGCCTTCGGGTAGACGCCGCAGAACCGTCCCGCCAGCCCCACGGCGCCCGCGGGGATGCGCGCCCGAGGGCTCGCGCGCCGCGGCAGGTCGAACCGGGGATCCTCGCAGGTCATGTAGGCGAAGCCTGGAGCGAAGCCGCAGAACGCCACCTGCCAGGTCGCCGCCTGATGCGCCGCGATGACCTCCGCCACGGTCAGGTCGAGATGGGCGGCGACCTCGGCGAGATCCTCGCCGTCGTAGACCATGGGGATCTCGATCGCCTTCGCCGTGTCCTCGCGCCGGGCCGTCGCGAGGGACGCCCGCGCCGTGATCGCCGCCGCAAGCCGGCCGTCGGCGGCGGCGCCGGGCGCGGCGCGCACCAGCAGCGTGCGCGCGGCGGGGATCACCTCGGCGACGCCGGGGACCGGATCGGCGACCAGCGCGTCGAAAAGCGCAAGCGTCGCCGCGAGATCGGGCAGCTCCACGAGGAGCGCGCGCGGGCCGACGGGCAGAAACCGCAGCGTCATGCCTGCCACTCCCGATCGGGGACGTCGCTGACGAACATGTGCCCGGGCGCGTGGGTGATCGCGAAGGGCGGCCTTGAGGCCATCACCGCCGCCTGCGGGGTCACGCCGCAGGCCCAGAAGACCGGGATCTCGCCGGGCCGTATCGAGACCGGATCGCCGAAATCCGGCCGGCCGAGATCGGCGATGCCGAGCGCCTCGGGCGCGCCGACATGCACCGGCGCGCCATGCACCGCCGGATAGCGGCCCGAGATCGTCACCGCCTCGGCGACGCGATCGGCGGGGATCGGCCGCATCGAGACGACCAGCGGGCCGGCGAGCCGCCCGGCCGGCCGACAGGGCCGGTCGGTGAGATACATCGGCACGTTGCAGCCCTGCGCGATGTGGCGGATCTCGATGCCGGCCTGCATCAGCGGCGCCTCGAAGGTGAAGGAGCAGCCGATCAGGAACGTCACCAGATCGGGATGCTCGGCCCAGACCGCGTGCGCGTCGGCGGTTTCCTCGGCCAGCGCGCCGTCGCGCCAGACGCGGTAGCGCGGCAGGTCGCGGCGCAGGTCGGCGCCGGGGGCGAGCGCGGTCTCGAAACCGCCGGGCTCGGTGACGTCGAGCACCGGGCAGGGCTTGGGGTTGCGCTGCGCGAAGAGCAGGAAGTCCCACGCCCAGTCCTTGGGCAGGGCGATGAGGTTGCACTGGGTGAATCCCGTGGCGTGGCCCGAGGTCGGCGCGGCCCAGCCCGCGCGACAGGCGGCGCGCAGCTCGGCGGGGGTCTGGTAGGTCATCGGGCGGCCTCGTGGAACGGGGCGATCGACACGCCCGCCGCGACGAGCCGGTCGCGGATGCGCCGGGCCAACGTCACCGCGGCCGGGTTGTCGCCATGCACGCAGATGCTCTGGGCGTCGAGGCGCAGGAGCGAGCCGTCCGCGGCTTCGATCGTGCCTTCGGTCGCGAGGCGCAGCATGCGCTCCGCGACTTGCTCGGGATCGTGCAGCACCGCGCCCGGCTCGCGCCGGGACACGAGCGCGCCCGCGGCGGTATAGCCGCGATCGGCGAAGGCCTCGGCCGCCACGGTCAGGCCCGCGGCGCGGGCGCGCTCCAGGATCGACGCGCCGGCGAGGCCCATCAGGATCAACGCCGGATCGACGGCGCGGATGCCTGCGATGACCGCGTCGCCTTGGGCCGCGTCCTCGGCGATGGTGTTGTAGAGCGCGCCATGCGGCTTGACGTAGGTGACCCGCGTCCCAGCCGCCGCCGCCAGCCCCTGCAGGGCGCCGATCTGATAGATGACGTCGGCCTCGAGTTCGGCCGGGGTCACGTCCATCTTCCGGCGCCCGAAGCCGACGCGGTCGGGATAGGAGACATGCGCCCCGACCGCGACGCCGCGCCGCGCCGCCTCGCGCAGGGTCGAGAGAATGGTCAGGGGGTCGCCGGCGTGAAAGCCGCAGGCAACGTTGGCGGAGCTGACGATCGCGAGCATCGCCGCGTCGTCCCCCATCCGCCAGGCCCCGAAGCCTTCACCGAGATCGCTGTTGAGATCCATGGCCATTTCTTCCGTCAGACGCCGAGAAAGGCGAAGATCGTGCTGACCGACCGCAGACCCATGTACCAGGTCAGCGCGCAGACGATGACGCTGAGCGCGAGCAGCGGCCGGCTGTACCGGTGGCCGCCCATCAGGTCGGACCGCGCGAAGCCGATATAGGTGAAGATCGTCAGGCCGATCGGCAGGATCAGCCCGTTGAAGCCGCCGGCGAAGACCAGCAAGGCGGCGGGCGCCGTGCCGAGTGCGAGATAGATCGCGAGCGACACCGCGATGAAAAGGACAGTGGCGATGTTGCGCGCGCGGTCGTCCATCGGGCGGAAAACGGTCATGAAGCTGACCGATGTGTAGGCGGCCCCGATGACCGAGGTGATGGCCGCCGCCCAGAAGATGATCCCGAACACCCTCAGGCCCCACTGGCCGGCCGCCGCCTGGAACGCCTGGGCCGCCGGGTTCGCGGTCTGCGAGGCGAGGTCGAGCGTGACGCCCGAGGCCGTGACCCCGAGGATCGCGAGGAACAGCACGAACCGCATGACGCCCGTCACGGCGATGCCCGACAGCGCGCCGCGCGTGATGGCGGGCAGGTTCGCAGCGCCCGTGAAGCCCTTGTCGAGCAGCCGATGCGCGCCGGCGTAGGTGATGTAGCCGCCGACCGTGCCCCCGACGATCGTCGTGATCGCGGCGAAGTCGATGGTCGAGGGCAGCACGGTCTGTCGCAGCGCCTCGCCGACCGGCGGGTTCGAGACGATGGCCACGAACACCGTCATCGCGATCATCAGGATCCCGAGCACGACGATGATCCGGTCGAGCAGCAACCCCGCGCGGTGCGACAGGAATATCCCGATGGCGAGCAGCGCCGACAGGCCGCCGCCGATCTTGGGGTCGAGCCCGATCATCGCGTTGAGCCCGAGTCCGCTGCCGGCGATGTTGCCGACGTTGAACACCATGCCGCCGAAGATCACGAGAGCCGACAGCAGGTAGCCGGCGCCGGGGATGGCGTCGTTCGCGGTCTCGGACGCGCGCTTGCCGGTCAGCGCGGTGATCCGCCAGATGTTCATCTGCACGACGAAGTCGATGATGACCGAGGCGAGGATCGCGAAGGCGAAGGCCGACCCGAGGCGCGCGGTGAAGGTCGCGGTCTGGGTGATGAAGCCCGGACCGATTGCCGAGGTCGCCATCAGGAAGATGGCGGCGATCAGGCCGCCGCGCAGCGTGGCTCCCGATGCGGTGACATGGGGGGAGAGTTCGCTCATTGCCGGGCTCCACGCTTGCAGATTCGGAATGACGGCTTTGTGCTAGACGCAAGGCGATTCGTCAATTATTCTCCTGCCTCCACCTATATTTCGTTGAACAATCTTGTGGCATATGCGCTATGCGCGTGAGCGAAATGCTCAAACACGGTGATGCTCCACGTGACATGGCGCGGGGAATCCTCGTAAAATGCGCCGACAGATGAGGTGCAGAATGAGCGACCGAAAGCCAGGAATCGATGCCGCCGCGCCGCTTGTCGAGCAAATTGCGGCGCAACTCCGCACGATGGCGACGGAGGGGGAACTGACGCCCGGAGAACGTCTTTCTGAGGCCCGACTGTCTGCCGATCTCGGTGTCTCGCGGAACACGTTGCGCGAGTCCTTCCGGTTGCTCACGCGCGAGGGGTTGGCGCGCTATGAGCCAAACCGCGGCGTGTTCGTTGCAATCCCCTCGATGCCGGCCATCATCGACATCTACCGTGTGCGACGTCTGATCGAGATCCCGGCGCTTGCCCAGGCCTGGCCGAAGCACGCCGCAGTCGCGGCTATGCGCGCCGCTGTGGTGGCAGCCGAGGCCGCGCGCGAGCGTGGAGACTGGCGCGCGGTCGGCTCCGCCAACATGGTGTTTCACGGCGCGGTCGTCGCGCTGATCGACAGTCCGCGTCTGACGGCCTTTTTTGCTCAGGTCGTCGCCGAACTCCGCCTCGCCTTCGGCCTCCTCCCCGACCCGGAACTCCTGCACGAGCCCTTTATCGCCGAGAACGCGGCCATCCTTGCCGCCGTTGACCGGGACGATGCAAAGGGCGCGGCCAAGTTGCTCGCTGGCTACCTGGACCGTTCCGAAGGGGTTGTTCTCGCAGCCTTCGCGCGGCTGGAAGATCGACGGGTGACGCCGACACCGCGTGATGCGCCGCGGCGTCGGGTCAGCACAGCCTCATGGAGAGCAACCGGTGCCTAGCCTCGTTGGGACCCCGATTGAGTACAAGTGAGGCCAAGATCGGGCGTATCGTGCAGCCACTCATCTGCTGCAACTGCGTGTTTGGTCACGCAGTGCGCCGTAGTCGCTTCTGTGGTTGCCGCCCGTGATGCAAGAGGCTCCTTTCCATCTGTTCGCGTGATCGAGTGCGGTCTTCTGTGAGGCCTTCCCGTGCGGCGCTCTCGAAGGCCGCTGGCCGGCATGGTGATCCGCGGATCGGGTCCAAATCTCAGCAACGAGCTTCGAAGCTCGAGCGACTACGCTGGTTTTCCCGGTCCGGATCTTTCGATCCTTGCGCCCATACGGGTCGTTGCCTTCTCACACCCCCTTCACCGGTGCGGGGCTGCGCTGCCTCGCCTTTCGGTCATGCAGCCGCGGCCCGCGCCGGATCGTGATAATCCTCTTTCTTGGTCATCATGGCCCAGATCGCGCGCGCCATCTTGTTGGCCAGCGCGATCGCGACCAGCATCCTCGGCTTCCTCGCCAGCATCCTGGCAAGCCAGGAGCCCTCCGGAATCGATCGGCGCCCCAAAGGCGTCAGGCGCGCCATCGCGCCGATGATCAGCAGTCGCCGAATATCGGCCTGGCCCGCCTTCGAGACTCGGCCGAGCCGCTCCTTGCCTCCGGAGGAATGCTGGCGCGGCACAAGGCCGAGCCATGACGCGAAGTCGCGTCCGCGGTGGAACTGCGTCATCTCCGGCGCGAAGGCCTCGACCGCCAGTGCGGTCAGCGGGCCGATGCCCGGCATGGTCTGCAGCCGGCGCGCGGTGTCGGTCCCGGCCGACAGCGTCCTGATCCTGCGGGTCCGCTCGTCGATGCGGGCGGTCTTCTCGTCGATCTGCGCGAGCAGATCCCGGCACTCATCCCGCACCAGCTCCGGCAGGTCCGCATCCGAGGCGTCGAGGATGGCCACGATCCTCCTGATGTGAGCGATACCTTGCGGAACCGTATGACCATACTCGTAGAGCGTCGTGCGCAACGCGTTCACTAGCTCCGTGCGCTGATGAACCAAGCGCTCGCGGCAGCGGAACAGCACGGCCCGCGCCTGCTGGTCCGCCGTCTTCGGCGCGACGAACCGCATCTCCGGCCGCTGCGCCGCGACGACGATCGCCTCGGCGTCGGCAGCGTCGTTCTTCTGCCGCTTGACAAACGGTCGGACATACTGCGGCGCGACGAGCCGCACTTCGTGGCCGAGAGCCGCCATCTCCCGCGCCCAGTAGCTCCCGCTCGGGCAGGCCTCGAAGACCACGACAGCCGGGGCCTGCGCCGCCATGAACGCCCGGAACTGTTCGCGCGTCAGCTTGCGGCGGAACTGCACCTCGCCGCGCATCGTGGCGCCGTGGACCTGGAAGACGCGCTTTGCCAGGTCCACCCCGATCATCGTATCCTTCATCTTGCCGCCCTTTCCACTTCGTGGCTGTCACAACACCACCCTGGCACATTGCGATGCCGTCTGGGGAGGGCGGCAACCACCCCATCTCAGCATCTCGGCAATAGCCGAACCGACCGGCAATGAGTTCAGTTCCTCTGCGGCTCGCGCCTGGACCTCCCTGCTATGCAACGACGAAGGGACACGTGCCGGGAACACCTTCTTTAAAACCGACCGTCACGCAGCCGTTCAGCATGCTCGTCGCGATCGCGAGGACGGCGCGCGGCGGCTTCCAGCATTTGGCATTGGACGTTCATTGGCCTTCTCTGTGGTCTCAAGGCGTTCTGCCAGCCACACCCGCGCACTCGCCGGAGCGGCGCAGGGCCGGCAGGAGCACGGCGAGTATGAGGCGCCGTAGCGGAGCGCCGCGCGCGCCCATGCTGACCCGGCGAGCGTCGTGAAGAGCCCGCCACTCACCGCCGCCCCCGCTTCCAGTCGTCGAGGCGGGCGTAGATCGTGACGCCGATCCCGCCGAGCGCAACGGCGATGAACACCCAGCGCAGCGTGTCGAGATACGGCACGAGAGGCAGGATGGCGGATTGCGTCTCGGCCAGGACGCTCTGCGCGATCTCGACACCCGCCGCGCCCAGCGTCGCCACTCCGGCCGCACCACCACCTTTCATCGTGCGGCTGTCGGCCAGCACCTCGCGCGCGGGCGGCGTCTCCGCCGCGAAGGCAGTCGCCCGGATCGGGAACCGCTCGCCCCACTGCCGCGCGGGGCCGAGGTCGACATGGATGAACCCCGAGCGCGGATAGAAGCCGAAGCCGAGGAACCCAACCTCCCGCGCTGCCGCCTCGAACGTCATCGGGGCGTGGTTCGCCATGGAGATGTCGAAGGCGGCGCCGTCGAGGTGCTTGGAGCGGGTCGCGCCGCCGACGGTGCGGTTGTGCTCGGGGCTTCGATAGGCGGAGCGGACGATCAGCGGCTTTCCCAGCCGGTCGCGCAGCGCCTGCAGCCTGTCGAGCGCGGGTTCGTTGAGCAGCAGCTTGCCGGTGCCCCGACATGCGATCTCGGCGGGGGAGAAGTTGGGCCAGCGCCAGGCGCTTTCCCGCACGTCTCGCCAATGGCGGTGGAAGGTCGTGGTCATGGGGTCCTCCAAAACAAAAAACCTGCCTCAAGGGCGGGTGCGGTTGGACTGATGAATGGTGATGGAGCGCGGCTACGGGCTGCCGCCGAAGATCTTCAGCTTGATCGCGATGCCCGCGAGCAGCGCCAGCATCACGCCGGTGGTGATCATGCGGACGGCGGTCTGCATCGCGGTGCGGCGGACCAGCCGGATGCAGTCCACCAGGGAGCGCAGATCGCGGATGTCGAGCGCGGCCTCGTCGCCGTCGAGACCGACATCGGAGAGCGCTCGCTTCGCGCCTTCCTCGGCCGCCCGCGTCAGGATCGCCTCGAACTCGGCGTCGGGCATGCGCACGAAGCCCTCGGATCGGGGTGGGTTCATAGGATCCTCCTTCCGCCGCTCAGCCGATCTTGCAGCCCCAGAAGGAGGTGTGGTCGGCGGCGAAGTAGCCGTCCGCGACCCGGAAATACCCCTGCAGCTCGACGGTATCGCCCGCGGTGAGCGGGACCATGGTCTGCAGCCAGATGGCGGTGGCGAGCGAGACGTGGGTGGCGGAGATTTCGCCGAGGGAGCCGCGGATTTCGGTCGTGCCGTTCAGCACGAGCCGCCCGCGCATGCGGGCCGTGGCGCTGGCGTTGATCTTGTAGAGCAGCGTCGCGCCGAAGAGGTAGGTCCCGTCCGAGGGCGCCACGAAGTAATTGTTCCCGGCGTCGAAGGCCCCCTGGTCGTTGTAGTCGGTGTTGTTGAGGCCGATCTTCGTCCAGGTCCCGACGCCGACATAGTTGTCGTAGTTGGTGTACGCCTTGAAGCGGGGCAGCCGGGGCTGGTCGACGATGCCGTTCGCGTTGTCGACGCTGAGCCCATCGAAGAACGTGCTGCCGTCGGCGGAGACCGCGAGGCGGAAACGGTCGGAGCCGAAGAGCCCCACCAGCGCCTTGGTCACGAAGTTGGTCTGCAGCGTAAGGCCGAGGTCGTCGCCCGCAGCCTCCTTGTTCATGGTATAGAACAGATCGCCGGTGCCGCCCTCAGCCACGGTCTTCGCCGTCCAGAGTGCGGCGTTCAGCTTGGCCGAGAACGGGTTCGACGCATCCGCGGTGGTCCCGAGCCCGAGCAGTGCGAGGTTCTGCAGCGCGTCCGGGGTGGTCCCGACCCAGCCCGCGCCGTCGTAGACCAGCAGCAGGCCCTCGTCCTCGACCCACGCCCGCCAGCCGGTCCGCGGCGGCAGGCGCAGCCAGGCGCCATCGGTCCAGAGCGCGACGTTCAGGTCCCGCCCCGCCCAGTCGCCCGTCGCGCCCGAGCCAACGATGTAGCAGTCGCCGTCGGCGGGAGAACCGGGCGGCGCCGTCAGGTCGCGGTCGAGAACCGAGAGCTGGACGAGCCCGTCGAGAATCCGCAGCGCCTCGTTGTGGGTGACGTGCTTCTGGGCCTGCGCCGCCATGATATAGGGCAGCAGGAGATGGGAGGTGGCGTCGGACATGGGTTGGCCTTCAGAGTGTCAGCGTGACGGTTTTGGGCGCGCCCCGTCCCACGAGGGCGGAGAGCTGATGGATGCGGATGTCGAGCGTGTTGCCCGGGCCGAGCAACGCGCCCCAGTCGCCGGTCTGCTGGGCGGCGGAGTAGAGCGCGCTGGTCGTGGTCGTGCTCAGCACCCGCTTCACGGTTGCGCCGTCGAGGATCTCCACCTCGTAGGCTTCCAGTTCCTCGGTCAGAGGCACCTCAAGCCCGCCCCAGCTGTCGGCCGCCAGCGCGCGGGACCGGCGCGTCCAGCGGATCGTCAGATCGCCGGGCGTGCGCGGTGAGCGCCATGGCTGCTCGACATGCGCGACGGAGAAGGGTCGCAGCCCGACGCCCTTGGGCGCGAAGGACTGCGCGACATAGGTCTCGTCGCTGACCGGGCGGCTCGCCGGGCCAATGCGCCAGTTCCACGGGATGCCGAGATCGGCCTCGGCGATGGGCAGTGACGCAAGCGCGGTGTCCAGAACCACGATCCGCGCGCCAGCGGGCGCCGGGTTGCCAATGGCGCCCTCGGTGCCGCGCTGACCGCGCAGGAGCCGCGTCAGTCTATAGCGGCCGGGCGCCAGCAGCTCCGCCGCGCCCGCCTGCACGATCTCCCACACGCCGGGCGCGCTTTCGATCGCGAGCGCGTTGGCGCCGCCGAAGAGCGTCAGGTCCGTGACGCTTTCCAGCGTCCCGGTTAGCAGATCGACCATCAGTGCATTGCCCAGGTCGAAGCGCGACGTGGGCCCCGCGTAGAAGTCCGAGACCAGTGTCCCGATCCGGGCGCGGCTGCCAAACGTGGTCAGCAACTCGAACCCATCGGTCGAAGGACTGCGGAACACCGCCATCTCGCCCGGCCAAGGCACTGCGTGCGCCGCAATCAGCGGCCGATGCGCGGGCTGGTCCTCGGTCAGCTGCGGCAGGTCCATCAGCACCGCGTCCGGCGCGCCGAACACGACTGCCCGCGTCAGCGAGGCCGCGCGGGGATCGCCGGGCGGCAGGTCGTAGGTCGCCCGGTCCTGGCGGACCGCCTCGATGCCGCGGGCCTCGGCATCTGCAATCGAGACGAGCCGCAGATCGACCAGCCGCCCGTCATGCGCGAGCCGGATCGCGTCGGCCGGATCGAGCGCCAGGCGCGAGGGCGGCAGACGGAACGCCGCCGTCTCGCGCCCCACCCACGCCGCCCGGCGGCAGCGGCGCTCGGCCTCCTCGGGCGGCACCGCCATCGGGAAGCTCTCGGACGCGATCCGCGTCGTGTCCACGGTGATGCGCCGCGCCTCGACGAGAGCGGCGTCGTAATCCTCGTCGGCGCGCGCGATCTGCCATTTCAGCGCCTGCGGCAGTTCGGTCTCCTGGCCGCGGGTCAGTTCCAGCAGGTCGCCCTCGCGGGGGGCGACCAGATCGTCGGGCGCAAGCGTGGCGACGGAGGCCCGGCCGCGCATGATGAAACGGATCACGCCCTCGGTCTCCACGGCATCGAAGCCGAAATGCCGCGACAGCGTTGTGATCGAGGCGCGCGGGCTTTCCAGCGCCGTGATGGCGTAGCCCTCGACCGCACCCCAAAGCCCGGTGACGTCGATCCGGGACACGGGCAGCCCGGCCCGCAGGCAGAGGTGGCGGACCAGAGCCGCCAGCGACACCGCCCCGAGGCGGCCCGTCAGCCAGTGGCCGAGCCGCCAGTTCGCGCCGTCCGTCCAGACGTCGGTCAGTGCGGGGAAGAACGGATAGGGCCGCGCGTCCCAGGTCCAGGCGGCGCATTCGGGGACATGCACCATCCGGCCGCCGTAGACAGACGACACGGGGTTGTTCGCGGCCTCGCCCCACCAGAGGTACGTCGCCTCAAGATAGGCGCGCTGGATGGCGTCGTCCCGCCAGCCCCGCGAGAAATGCGGCGTGAAGCTCTCCGAGGACTTCGGGTCGAAGAAGACGTTCGGCTGGTTGGTCCCACGGTCGATGGCCGGACAGCCGAGCTCGGTGAACCAGATCGGCTTGGACTGCGGCGCCCACGCCGTCGGCGTCCCGCTCTCCACCCCGCCCGGGCGGTCATGGTGCGCGTTCGACCACCAGGCGCGCAGATCCTTGTAGCGGAAGACCCATGGCTTGCCGGCGGCACCGTCGGTGATCGGGGTCCGCACCTGCGCGGTGCGATCCGCCGCGCTGGCATAGAACCAGTCGAAGCCTTCGCCGCCCGCGATGTTGCCCTGCAGGTAGGCACGGTCGTAGATTGCGGGCCAGCCCTCAGCCGCGTCGGCATGCTCAAACCCGTCGCGCCAGTCCGAGAGCGGCATGTAGTTGTCGATCCCGACGAAATCGATCTCCGGATCGGCCCAGAGCGGATCGAGGTGGAAGTACACGTCGCCCGAGCCGTCGCCCGGCTGGTGCCCAAAGTACTCCGACCAGTCGGCGGCGTAGCCGATCTTCGTCCCGGACCCGAGGATCGAGCGGACATCCGCGAGCAGGTCCCGATAGGCCTGCACCGCCGGATAGGTGCTGGCTCCAGAACGGATCGTCGTCAGCCCCGGCATCTCGGTGCCGATAAGGAAAGCGTCGACCACGCCCGCCGCCGCGCAGAGGTGGGCATAGTGCAGCACCATGCGCCGCAGCCCCCAGTCGCCGGGCGATCCGGTCCAGCTGACGCTCTCGCCCGAGACGCTGAAGCTCGCGGGCGTCGCCGCGCCGAACAGCGCCGCGACCTGGCTTGCGGCCGTCGCCGTCTTGTCCGCTGTCCCGGCGTAGCCAGCAGCCGGAGAACAGGTGATCCGCCCCCGCCAGGGAAAGGCAGGCTGGCCCGTCTCGGCGGCGTTGTCGGAATAGGGGTTCGGCAGCGTGTTGCCGGGGGGCACGTCCATCAGGATGAACGGGTAGAAGGTCACCCGCAGCCCGCGCGCCTTCATCTCCTGGATCGCCTGGACCACCGCGAAGTCGGACGGCGTGCCGCCATAGACCGGGCGGTCCTTGTCGTCGCGGCTGACGAGGAAGGCATCGGCGCGGCTCACACCGTTCACCGCCCAACTGGCGGGCGTGGTGGATTTGGCCGAGACCTCGACGCCCGGCCGCACCTTGCAGGATCCCGCCCGCAGATCGTCGCCGAACCACGCCACCACGAGGCTGACGCTCTGGACCGCGGGCGCCATCGCCCGCAGCCGGTCCAGCGCCTCCACCATGTCGGTGGAATCGGCCAGCGCGTTCAGGTTCTCGGGCACCGTCGCGCCGCCATCGGTCTTGCGGATGGCCTGCGTGGCATAGGTGAATTCGCCGGACGCCGGGATCATGGTGACGGCGCGGGTCAGTCCCTCGGCGGTGTCGGGATCGGCGAGCGGGCGGAACACCTCGAAGGAGAGCTGCGGCAGACGGTTGCCATAGGTCGAGAGCGCCAGTTCCTCGAAGACCACGTAGGCCGTACCACGATAGGCGGGCGTGCTGGCCGCGCCCATCCTGGCCGCGATGAACGGGTCCGCCGTCTGAGCCTCGTCACCGGGATACCAGCGCCAGGTGACGCCGGAGAGGTCCATCGGCTTGCCGTCGGCCCAGATGCGCCCGATCCCGGTGATTGGCCCCTCGCAGAGCGCGACGGCGAAACTGGCGTAGTAGAGATACTCGGTGGTCTTGACCTTGCCGCCCCCGCCGCCCTTGCCGCCACCCTGCGTGGTGGTCTTCGTCTCCTCGCGGAAATCTGTCGCCCAGATGATGTTGCCGCCCAGCCGCATGCGGCCATAGAGCCGGGGGATGACTGCGCCTTCGGTGGCTGAAGTGATGCGCAGCGTGTCGAGCCGCGCGCCCTCGATGCGCTGCGTGGGCGCCAGCGACGAGATGATCCAGCTGTCGACGACCGAGCCGATGGTCGAGCCGATGAACCCGCCGATGGTGGCGGCGCTGACGCCGAGGATCGCGCCGCCGATCGAACCGCCAATGGCGGCGCCGGCGGCACCGAGAACAAGCGTTGCCATGTCGGGGTCTCAGCGTTGCGGGAACAGGAAGGCGAAGGCGATGCGCCGCCGCCAGGATGGGATGAGCGGTTCCTCGATCACGCCGAGCCGCTCATAGGCGTGGAGGAAGCTGTCGGGCGCGGTCAGGACCCCGACATGCTTCGCGATGGCACGGGGCTTCATGCGGAAGAGGACCAGCGCGCCCGGACACGCCTCGGCGAGCGGCATCTCGATCATCATGGCGCGCGCACCCTCGGCCAGCACCTCGCGCGGGCCGGTCTCGCCCCAGTCGCGACTGTAGGCCGGGATCGGGAACGGCTCTGGACCCACAACCTCGCGCCAGACGCCCCGGGCGAGCCCGAGGCAATCGCAGCCGACACCGCGCAGGCTCGCCTGGTCGTGGTACGGCGTGCCGAGCCAGGAGCGCGCGATGGCGATGACGCGGGTGGGATCGGCGGAGGTCACAACACGGACCCTTCGTGCCCGCCATCCTTGGTGGCGTAGCGGAGAACGGCGTCTTGGCCGGGTATGTGCGGGAAACCTCGGAAGTTGGCGGTATTGGCGAACTTGGCCCCGCAGGTCTCGATGCGCTTGTCGCAGCCCGCGCGGATGGTGAAGGCATCGCCCTCGGCGATCGCGCGCACGGGGGCCTCGAGCAAGGTCAGGATCGCGACTCCGTCCGTCACGTCGTGGCCTAGCACCTCGGTGCGCCGCCCCGCGTTCGCACCGCTCGTCCATTCGAGCGTGCCGAAGGTGAACCAGCCGGACGTGAATGCGCCCAGCCCCGAGGCGGTGAAGGCCCGGTCGCGCAGGAGATCGATCACGGCACCGGTGCCCTTGAAGGCCGGATCCTCGAGATCGACGCCGCAGCGCGCGTCCCCGAGCGCAGCATCGCAGGTCGCCTGAAAGGTTCGCCCGACCGTCTGGCCGAGCACATGGGCGAGCGAGCGGACTTCGGCGACGAAGGCGAGCCGCCCGCGCCGGATCTGTCCGATGGCGCCTCGCCGCATCAGCACGCGCTGGCTCGTGTCAGCCCAGTTCACGCGCCAGACTTCGACCTCGGCGTTGTCCCAGCGGCCGTCGAGAATGTCGGTCTCGGTGATCCGGTCCGAGGTCAGCACACCCTCGGCATCCTGCGCATCGACCGACAGGTCCGAGCCCGACCGCACCTCGGACGCCGTGAGCCCGCTCTCGGGCTCGAAGGCCGTGCCATCGAAGCTCAGCGTCCGGTCATGGTCGGTGAAGCCGAAGGTGACGCCATCGGCGCGCGTGATCCGCCAGCACCACGCGAGCGTGGTCCTGCCGTCGTCGAGATGGGCCTGCAGGGCGGGAGCGAGGGTCTTCATCGGCGCAGTTCCAGAAGCGGAATGGAGGTGATCGAGCCGAGCCGCTCAAGGTCGAGCGTCACGTCGAGCACGTCGGTGTCGAAGCGGACCGGCACGTCGAACTCGAAGCCTGCGGTGATGGCGACGCCAGCACCCGGCGCAGCGCTGAAGGTGACGACGCCTGTGGCGGTGTCGACCGACCAGCCGGAGAGCTGCTCGACGCCCGCCAGCGCGATGCGCACGGTTCCGGTCACCGGCTTCGCGATAGCTCGCGTCCAGGATTGCGCGCCCGAGGCGTAGCGCTTCGCCAACTGGAAGGCGGTCGTCGCGCCGTCGCCGGTGCCGATGGCCTGGTCGGTGGGCAATGGCGTCTGGGACGGCAGGCACGACTTGAAGTCGCCCCAGTCCTTGAAACGGAAGCCATGCAGGCGGCCGTTTCGCGCCTCGAAGAAGGCGACGACCGCTGCCAGGTCGTCCGCGCGGCGGATGCCGTAGGCGACGTCGTAGCGGCGGCGCGAGTTGGCCCAGCTGGCGTTGCGCTCCTCGTCGCCCGAGGCGAGCTCGACGATCTGCGTGCGCCGCTCCGGCCCGCCCCGCGCGCCACGACTGATGTTGTCGGGAAACCGGACCTCGTGAAATGCCATCACATGCCCCTCCGCCCGAGCGAGACGGCGCGGGCGATGTCGGCGGCGACCTGCGTGCGCGACTGGCGGAAGCTCTCGGCGTCGCGCGCCAAGATGGTGACGTTGACCCCGCCGCCCGCGCCGTAAGCCTGCGCCTCCCGCCGCGACAGCACCCGCTCACCGCGCTGCAGGATCGCGGGCACCTCGTCGTGGCGGAGGCCAGCGATGCCGCCGCCATGCATTCGGGGCGCGGTGGCGAAGGCCATGGCAGGCACCATGCGCGAGGGCCCGGCCGATCCGACCATCCCGCCCGCATGCAGGACGTTCGCGAAAATGCCGCCCGCCCCGGAGAACACGCCTGAGAGCGCATTGGCGATCGGCCCGAGGATGAACCGCCGCGCCGCGAGCTGGGCGAGATCGGCCAGCAGCGAGGTGACGAGGTCGCGGAAGTTCAGCTTGCCGGTCTTCACGAACTGGCCCACCGCGTTCTCGGCCGACTGGAAGGCGCCGACGAGGCTCTGGCCGATGTCGCCACCGATGTCGCGGGCCTTGCTGGCGTAGTCCGACAGCGCCGCCGTGACGGCCTGCCAACCGGTGACGGCAGCTTCGGTCGCGGGCTCTGCCGCAGCGGCTGCAGCCCCGGCCGCTGCGCCGGCACCCGTCGCGGCGCGCCCGGCTTCACCAAGCGCCGTCTCCAGCCGCTCGGCAGCACCCGTGGCCTCGGTCAGGGCATCCGCGCTCGCCTCGTCGGTGCCGCGCACCGCATCGCGCAGCGCCTGCCAGCTTTCCAGAGGGGCGCGGGCGCCGTCCGCAAGATCGCGCGCGGCGCCCCGATAGAGGTTGGCGGACTCGAGTGCCCGGTTCGCCGCCTCCGTGAGTCCGAGATCGGGCGCGGTAAGCGGTTTGTTCTCGAAGGCCCGGTCGAACGCCGCCTGCGCCGCCGTCGTGGCGGCCGTTGCCGCCCCTTCGAAGCGGTTCTCGATCTGCCCAAGGTCGAGATCGGGGATGACGGAGATACGTCGCTCGGACCCGAGGGCTTCGAGCCCCTGATTGATGCCGCCGATGAAGCCGTTGATGCGCGAGACCACGCCGTTCAGCATCGCCTCGACGCCGTCGACCAGGCTGTTCGCCGCCTGGAACGCCAGATCCCCGATGGCGGCGGGCAGCAGGCCCCAGATCGCCTTGATCGCCTCGTAGGCGCCCTCGAATGTATTTGCCGCGGTGTTGCCGAAACCGACGACGCTCCCGATGGCGCTCTGCATGCCCGAGGCGGCGTCGGCCTTCAGGTCGAAGAACATCGCCGTTGCCGCGGCCCCGGCCGCAGCGGCGCCCATCCTGATCCGCTCCCAGACCTCGACGGCCAGGTCCTTCAGGAGCGACATCGCCTCGCCAAACCCGCTCGCGCCCGAGACGAGACGGGTGAACTGGTAGACGAGCTCGCCCGCGCCGACGATGAGCGCCCCGATGCCGGTCCGGATCAGCGCCCCGCGCAGGACGACCAGCGCCGTGGCGAGGCCCCGGACCGAGAGCGCGGCAGCGACCATCCCCGCCACCCAGCGGCCCGCGAGGAAGGCCGCGAAGGTGGCTGCATAGGTGGCCAGACGGCCGATGTTGTCGAAAAGACCGCGGATCGCGATGCCGAGCGGCCCGGTGCGGCTGGCAACCGCCGCCATGGCGTCGGCGACGGCTTCGAGCGCCGGAGCAGCGGCGACGGCAAGCTGGTTCGACAGCCCCCGCCAGATCAGCCCGAGCCGGGAGATCGCATCGTTGGTCCGCTCGATCTGGTCGGCATCCTGCTCGGAGACGACGACCCCGAAGGCGAGGACGTCCTCGGTCGCCTGGCGCAGCGTCGCGGTGTCGATCCGGCTCATCGCGATGGAGCCTTCCTCACCGAAAAGCTGGCCCGCAACGGCAGCGCGCTCGGCGGCGGGCACGAAGTCCTCGATCGCGGCGTTGATCGCGCCGACCCGCTGGTCCAGCGGCAGGGCGATCAGGTCGGTGGCCGACAGCCCCAGCCGGTCGAGCGCGTCGGCGGCGGGGCCGGTCCCGGCCGCCGCCTGGCTGAGACGGCGCGTCAGATCCTTCGTCGCCTGCTCGATGCCGGACATGGAGACGCCCGCCAGTTCGCCCGCGCGCTCCAGCGTCTGGATCGAGGCGACCGTCGTGTCGAGCGACTGCGCGAGCTTGGCCTGCGCATCGACGCTCTGCAGCCCGGACCGGATCATCGCCACGCCAGCGGCGGCGGCAGCCGCCACGGCGGCGGCCGCCGCAACCCGCACCCGCCGCGAGAAGGCCGCGAGCCGAGCGTTGGCCGCTTCCATCTCCCGGCTCAGCCGTCCGAAGCCGCGCGACCCGGCGTCACCGACACCCTCCAGTTCCGCGCGCACCTGCCGTCCGCCCACGGCCGCGAGGCGGACGCTAACCCGTTTTTCCGCCATGGGAGTGATCCATCTGTTCGTTGAGTTTGGTGACCATCACCGCCTCGATGACGGGCAGCAGTTCGGCCATGGCGAGCGGCGGCACGCCGAGGGCGTCACCAAGCGCCAGCGCCGCCGACATGTCCCAGCCGATCACGGCGTCGGGCAGGACACGCAGCTGGCCGCCGAGCCGACCGACCAGGTCCCAGACCTGCCAGCCCTCGAAGGTCTCGGGGCGATTCAGCCGCGCCGGGCAGTCCGAGCAGGCTTGCTCGCGGCCCTCGTAGGGTGCGCAGGCTTGGCAGTATCGCTCGCCCCCGCCGAAGGACCATTCGGCGAGAGCGCGGAGGCGTTTTTTTCCTGTTCCAGCAGCAGACCCTTCGAGACGTAGGTCAGCTGGAAAGCCTCGAAGATCGGCCAGACGTCGAGGAGCGCGTCGATGGCCTCTGGGCTCGGGTCGATGGCGTTGCCGTCGGCGTCGCCGATGCCCTCCCAGGCGAGCACCGCCCGCCGCGCGAGAGCCTTGGCGAACGCGACGGCGCGTTCCTCGTCCGAGGCCTCCTCGGGCACAGCCTCGACGGCCGGGTCGCTGCGCGTCGCCACCATCAGCGCCGTGGTCAGTGGGCGCAGCTGCACCCGAACGCCAGGGGCGAGGTCATGCCAGCGCGGGGCATTGGTCAGGTCAAGCGTCAGCATCCTCAATACACCTCTATGTCGTTGATCAGGGTTGCGGTGCACATCCGGCCGACGACGCTGTCGCGGGCGGCCTGCCAGTCGAAGGTCGCCTGCACGCCCTGCGGTCCGGAAATCTCGATGCGCGGGCGTGGCAGGTAGACGGCGTGCACGGTGAAGGTGAAGCTCTCGCCCGAGGGCAGGACGTAGCCGAATTCCATCTCGCAGGCCTCGCCGTTGATCGCCTGCGTCACCAGCGTCTGGTCGGCGAAGCGCACCTCGATCCGGCCGGTGAGCGCGGCGATGGACGGGTCCGCGCCGTCGATGCGGCCGTCCGAGCGGATGGTCTCGATACGGTCGAGGTTGTTGGCATAGGTGATCTCGGCCGAGACGACGTTGCCGAGCGCGGTGCCGTTGCGGCTGATCGCGCCGTTGAAATGGCCAAAGCGCTTCAGCTCCAGCGCCGCGGGCGTTCCGGCGCTGGTCGTCGTGCCCACGGTCTCGCCCTGCGCCACCAGCCGTGCGGTTGCGGTCAGCAGGCCGGAGCGCTGCATCTGCCAGGTGATCTGGTCGAGCACGCAGCCGGAATACATCGCGTACCGCGGCACCTCCGGCATGCCGGTCTCGATCGACATGCTCGGCAGAGTCCAGGACCCGGACTGGAACTCGTGGGTGTACGGGGCCTCCGCGCCCGTGGTCGTGGGCGTGCCGAAGGCGGCCTTCAGCCAGAATCCGAAGGCCTCGGCGTCGAGTGGGACCACGACATCGCCATCGGCCGTCACCGCGTCCTTGATCGGCGCCAGCGGATCGCGGCCGTAGCCGAGCAGTTCCGAGTTCAGCAGCGGTTGCTCGGCACCGAGCGAGGTGCTGGCGAAGGGCATACGGGTGAAGCCGCTCACGGGCGGCGTTCCATAGGTCGTCTCGAACGCAAGCGCCATCAGCGCCCGCGCCCCCTGGGCTCGTGCCATGGTATTCTCCTCGGGTTGTCGGGATCAGCCGAGCGGATCGGCCGTGGAATAGTGCAGCACCACCGGGATCACGGCCGCCTTCAGGCTGGCCGCGCCTTCGACGGGCAGATCGACCGGCCGTGGCGCTTCCGCTTCGACCCAGTCGCAGAGCCCGCCCATTGTGCGGTCGGCGGCGAGCGCCGTGCCGATGCTGGCGGTCAACGTGTCGAAGGCGGCGTCACGGTCAGCGCCCTGCACGACCGCCTCGATCTCGGCGCGGTGCTGGTAGTGGTAGCGCAGCGGAGAGAGCGTGACCTCCGGCTCACCCGGCTCGCCATCGCGCAGGATCAGCAGCCCCTCGGCCGGGATACGTTCGGGCAGTACCTCACCGCGCAGGGCGGCGGCGGGGAACGCCGAGACCCGCGCGTGCAGCGCGGTGAGGATGGTTTCGCGAGGTGTCATGGGTCGGCCGAGTTGGAAATCGCGTCGAGCACCGGACAGTCGGGGACTTCGGCGCCCGAACACCTGGATGCGGTTGCAGCGAGGACGGTTTCGATACGCCGAAGATCCGCGATCTTCGCCCGCACGTCCGCAAGGTGGCGCTCCGTCCGCTCCTTGACCTCGGCGCAGGTCGGCGCGGTTCCGTCTTCGAGCCCCATCAGCCCGCGAATGTCCTCCATAGAGAATCCGAGTTCGCGGGCGCGCAGGATGAAGCGCAAGCGCGTTGCGTGTGCGGCGGAATAGATGCGGTAGCCGGCATCCGTGCGGGGCGGGTCGGGCAGAAGGTCGGTTTTCTCGTAATAGCGGATCGTCTCGATATTGCAGCCGGTCGTCCGGGCAAGATCGCCGCGTGTGAAACCGCTCTCGCGCTCGTGATCTGACATGCAATTTTTCCTCTTGAGCCTGTAGTTGCTACAGACCCTACACATCTTCTCAATCACAGACGAGAGGTGCGCGACATGGCGCTGACGGACGACAGAACGGACACTTCAGCAGCGGATCGCCCGGCCCGAAGGGGCTGGCTCGCGGCGGGCGGGGTGTTCGGCGCCTTTCTCGCCTCTGCCTGCTGCGTCGGGCCGCTGGTGCTGCTGACCCTCGGCATCTCCGGCGCCTGGATCGGCAACCTGACGGCGCTGGAGCCTTACAAGCCGATCTTCGCGGTCATTGCGCTCGGCTTCATCGGGGCCGGCTTCCGGCACGTGTATTTTCGCAAGCCGACCGTCTGCGAACCCGGTTCCTACTGTGCGCGCCCATCCTCGGCGCGCATCACCAAGAGCGCGCTCTGGGCCTCCCTCATCCTCGTCGTCGCAGCACTCACCATCGACTGGTGGGCCCCGCTTCTCTACTGACCCCGAAAGGATATCCCCATGAAGAAGATCCTTGCACTTGTTCTGTTCGGCCTGACCGCCACAGCACCCATCACGGCCATCCCTGCTGCCGCGCAGGCCGTCGCCGCGGAGCAGACCGTCACCTTCGCGGTCGACAACATGACATGCGCGCTGTGTCCGATCACCGTGAAGCGCGCGATGGAGGGCGTCGCGGGCGTGCGCGCCGTCGAGATCGACTTCGAGGCGCGCACGGCCACGGTGATCTTCGACACCGCCGCGACGAGCGCCGACGCCATAGCGACCGCGTCGGCCAATGCAGGCTACCCGGCGCGCGTTTCGGGCTGACGGGATGACCGAGCAGACCGACCGCAAGCTGATCGCGACAGGGATCGTCGGCACCGTCATCGCGGCGCTCTGCTGCTTCACGCCGGTGCTCGTGGTGCTTCTGGGCGCCGTGGGCCTGTCGGCCTGGCTTGGCTGGCTCGACTATGTGCTGCTGCCCGCTCTCGCCTTCTTCGTCGTGCTGACCCTGTATGCGGTCTGGCGGCGGCAGCGGCGGCAGACCACTCGAACGGATGGATGACTCGATGAAAGACGATTGTTGCGCGCCCAAGGGCGATTTCGACCTTGCCGTGATCGGCGCCGGATCGGCCGGCTTCTCGGCCGCGATCACCGCCGCCGAGGGAGGCAAGCGCGTCGCGTTGATCGGCCATGGAACCATCGGCGGGACCTGCGTGAACGTGGGTTGCGTGCCCTCCAAGACGATGATCCGCGCGGCCGAAGCCGTGCACGGCGCGCAGGCGGCGTCCCGGTTCCCGGGCCTTCGCGGCGAGGCGCAGGTCGCCGACTGGGCAGCGCTGGTCGCGGCCAAGGATGATCTCGTCGCGACGCTGCGCCAGAAGAAGTACGCCGATCTGCTGCCGGGCTACGGCGGTGTGACCTATCTCGACGAGGGTCCGGCGCGTCTCGTCCCCGGCGGGGTCGAGGTCGGCGGGCGCAAGATCACGGCTCCCAAGGTGATCGTTGCCACGGGCGGCCGACCAGCCGTGCCCGACATCCCTGGGGTCCAGGACGCACCAACGCTCGACAGCACGTCGCTGCTGGAGCTGGACCGGTTGCCCGAAAGCCTGATCTTCCTCGGCGGCGGCTATATCGGCGTGGAGCTGGCGCAGATGATGGCGCGGATGGGCACTCGAGTCACCATCGTCTGCCGCTCGCGCCTGTTGCCGCGCTCCGAGCCGGAGGTGTCTGAAGCGCTCACCGAGGTCTTGCGCGCCGAGGGTGTCACGGTTCTTGACGGCGCAACCTATCACGCCGCGCGGCGCGACGGGAACCGTGCGGTGCTGACCGTGACGGTGGACGGCGCGGAGCGCGACCTGACGGCCGACCGCCTCGTCCCGACGACGGGACGCGCACCCAACACCGAGGGGCTGGGCCTCGCGGAGATGGGCGTCGAGACCGACGCGCGTGGCGCGATCCGGGTGGGCGACGACATGCAGACCACGAAGGCCGGCATCTTCGCGGCGGGCGATGTGACCGACCGCGACCAGTTCGTCTACATGGCCGCCTATGGCGCCAAGCTCGCGTCCCGCAACGCCGTTCTGGGCGGGGCGGAGCGCTACGACAACGCCGCGATGCCGTGGGTGGTGTTCACCGATCCGCAGGTCGCCGGCGTCGGGCTGACCGAGGCGCAGGCGCGCGCCGCGGGTCATGACGTCAAGACCAGTGTGCTGACGCTCGACAACGTGCCCCGCGCGCTCGCCGCCCGCGACACGCGCGGCCTGATCAAGCTCGTCGCGGACCGGGCGACCGACCGCCTGCTGGGCGGCGTGATCATGGCGCCGGAGGGCGCCGACAGTGTCCAGACGCTCGCCATGGCGCTCAAGTTCGGCATGACAACGAAGGCCTTGGGCGAGACGATCTTCCCCTATCTCACCACGGTCGAGGGGCTGAAGCTCGCCGCGCAGACCTTCGACAAGGATGTCGCGAAGCTGTCGTGCTGCGCGGGGTGAAGCGAGCCGTCGATCTCGTTGTTGCCGAGCGAGATTGCGCATCGATGCGATCACGACCTAGCCTCCACCCAGTTCGCGACGATCAGCCCCGGCACGCTGTCAAACGCCCGGTCTGCATCCCGCGCCAGATCCAGCCGCTTCGGCAGCTTGACCTGCGGCACCAACAGGAAGATCGGCGCGGTGACCTTGCCGCGTCCGGTTTTCGAGCGCGACACGACCGCCTGACCTTTCGTGTTCAGCCTTCCCTCAGCCACCAAGAGGCTCGGCCCGGTACGGCGATAGACGAAGCGCAGGCGCAGGCCGCGTCGCCGTTCCCATTCGCCGGGGGTGATGCGGCCGCCGCGGAGCGACTTGCCCGCGGCGGGCAGCGGGATCGCCAGCCAGAACCCGTCTTTGGAGCGGATCAGCGGCCCGGTGTCATGCGCGCCCACGATGACCGGAGCCTTGGACCAGACGAGAGCTGCCGCGTCCAGGCTCTCGCCCGACCTCGGGAAGTTCTGGCTCCGGATCGAGTTGGCCAGCCGTGTGCCGAGCCCCGCGCCGGTGATCTGCAGCCGCCACGCCGTCTTCAGCCCGGTTCCGGCCTCGCGCATGGCGGCGGTCACCGCGCGTTCGCCCGCCGCGACCTCCGCCGCCATCATCGCGACGACGTCTGGATCGATGTCGAGCTTCAGTTTCACGCGGGCCTCAGATCGACGGTCCAGACCAGCCGCTCGCGGTCGCGGACGGGCTCGCCCTGGATGAGGAAGGCCTCGCCGTCGATCTCGATCCTGTCACCGGGACGCGGGTTCGCCACCTCGGCCACGCGCAGGTCGATCCGGGTGGTTTCGGACCAGAGCCGCGCGTCGCCGAAGTCGCTGATCGCATCCGCGCGCCGGGCGACGGCACGCACCAGCATGGGCGTGCCGCCCTCGGCGATGTAGACCGCGTCCCGGCCGATGTTCGGATCGGCAAATAGCGCGCCGACGGCGGCGGCGAAGGCGCTCATCAGAACGTCGCGTTCAGGCGGACCCGGCCGATGGTGTCGCCCGCGCCGCTGGCCACGGCCTCGACGGCCACGCCGATGAGGGTGTTGTCGGTCGCGACCGTCGTGCAGCGCTTGTTGGTGTCGTCCCAATAGACCTTGGCGCCGACGGTCCAGGCCTGGGAGCCGACCTTGGTGATGTCGAAGATGCCGACTAGCGCCGTTTCGACGGGTTCGGCGAGGGCGGCGTCTCCGGCGGCGATGCCGAAGATGGAGCCGACGAGCAGGCCATCGCCGGAGGCGACGGCATAGGGCGCAGTCAGGGTGATGGTGTTGCCGGGTTGGACGTAGGTTTTCATGGGGAGGATCCTTGTGGAAAGACGAAGGGCGGCCCGATTGGACCGCCCCGTGTGTCGGGGTTCAGGAAGCGCGCCTTACGCGCCCGGGTTCTTGTAGAGGCCGCGCCAGTCGATGGCCTTGGCGCCGAAGTCGAGGCGGCACTTGATCTCGACGCCGTCGACGTCGAAGCCGTTGCGCGTCTCGATGTAGGCGCCCTGCTGGCCCTCGAGATAGGCGTACTCGATGGTGTCGATCTGGTTCGGGCTGGCCGCCAGATACCAGGCGGTCTCGCTGGCCGCGTCGAGCCGGGGCTCGCTGATCGGCGCGAGGGTGCGGATCGACTGCGGCACCACGCTGGACGTCGCAGCGGGCACCAGGTTCTGGGCGACCAGCTGCTCGGCCTTCAGTTCCAGCGACGCGGGCACGATCAGGAAGGCGGGGCGGACGTTCAGCACAGTCTTCTTGTCGAGGCCGGTCTGCTTGGCCATCGCGGCGCGCGCCGCACCGACGCTGCTGACATCCAGCGCCGCGCCGGTGCCTGCCAGGTTCTTGTGGGTGGTGTGGAAGAGCGCGTTGCCGTCGGCCATCGCCGGGTTGGCGGTGATGATCCCCCAGACGACGTCCGACTCCAGCTGGGCGATGGAGTTGCCGTACATCGCCGGGATCCGGGTAAAGGCGTCGAGATCGTCGTTGATCAGGGTCTGGCGGGTGATGGCGACCACCCGGCCATAGGTCTTGACCTTGTAGCTCTCCTTGCTCTCGCCCAGCGTGCCGCGCTTGAACTCGCCGCTCTCGCCGACCTCCAGCAGTTGCGGCGCCTCGCCGAGCTGCACCCGGTGCATCGCCTTGAAGTCCGTCGCCAGCACCTGGCGGCAGAACAGCATGAAGGTTCGCGGATAGGCCTCGTAGGCCTGCCGCAGGGTCTTGTTGGTGACCGCCGAGAGGATTTCGGGGAAGTCCGAGGTCGAGTGCAGCGCCCGCGTCGCCACCTCGTCGCGCGACAGGCCCCGCGTGTTGACCCCGGCATTGCCGAGGCTTTCCCGGGCCAGTTCCAGCAGGGTCATGCCGCGATACTGGCGCGCGGCGTCTTCCAACTGGAACAGCGTCGGGCTGTAGCGGTGCAGCAGCGCGTTCGCCACCGCGTCGCGGCGGGTGATGCGTTCGTCCCTGCCGCCGAGCGGGACGGAAACATGGGGGAAGGTCCGGGTCTCGTCCGACTTGGCGGCGACCTGGTCGAGGATCAGGCGGCGGGACTCGTCGACGCTGACGCCGCGCTTGACCAGATCCTCGGCGAAGCCGCGCTCGAGGTTCAGCCGCCCGGCCAGGTCGTAGATGGTGGAGACGCGGTCGCGCTCGGCCTCGCGGGCGCGGGTGGCGACAGCCTCAGTGTCGGGCGCAGGAGTGGTCTGCGTCTTCGGCTGGCTGCGCGTCTCGCTGGCGGCGACCTTCGGGTCGGGCGCAGCCGGTTTCGGCTCGGTCATGGTGGTGTCCTCGGTATCATTCGGCTCGGTCGGCTGGGTGGTGGCAAAGGTTGCGGCGTCGCTCGCCGGGGTCTGGGTCTTGTCCGTCATCGGGATCGGTCCTTTCGTAATTGAAGGGGCGTCCCGGCGGTGGAGGACGCAGTCGTGAAGGGGGTGCTGGGCGCGGAAGCCCGCGGCGGGATCGGCGCCGACCGCGACGGCGGAGACCTCGAACGGCGTCCAGTCGACCGCGCGCCAAAGCTCGCGCGCGGCCTCGGGTTTCGAGACCTCGAAGCGGTGGACCTGGTAGCCGATGGACACCGCGCGGATGTGCCCGGCTTGTATGTCGCGCCAGATCGGCTCGACATCGGCACGTTCGCTGATCCGCACCAGCGCGATGCCGCGGCCGTTCTCGATCCGCGCCGAGCCCGGCACGACCGAGCCGATCACTGCATCAAGCGTGTCGAGCTCGTGCACCTTCAGGAACGGCGCGCCCGCGTTCAGCCGGTCGAGACGGACATGGGCCGGGTCGAGACTGAGCTCCTCGTCATAGGGCTCGCCGAAGAAGGTCGCGCGGCGGACACGGGCCCCCGCCGACCAGACCACCTCGACGGTGCGGCTGTCGGCGTCGGCCGTGTTCGGCGCAAGCTCCGCCGACCGGCGCATGGCCGGCAGTTCGATCATCGTGTCCATGAAGGTCAGTCCTGTTGGTCGGCCTGCGCCGGGTCATTGTCCGCGTCGGCGGCCGGGTCTTCGGTGTCCGGTTCGTCGGCGGCGGGTTCGGTCGCCGGATCGTTGCTCTGCGCGCTGCCGGTCTTGGTGACGCGGCGCGGGTCGCTGTCGAGCACCAGCCCCAGCGCGTCGAGCTTGGCGTTGGTCGCGGCGATCTCGGCCAGCACGGCGTCGGGATTGCGGCCCTGTTTCGCGATCACCTCGGCCAGCGTCATGGTGCCCGAGCGGATCGACAGCAGGTTCGCCATCGCATCCTTCTGCGGATCGACCGCCTCGAACTTCGGCGGCGACCATTCGACCGGCACGGTCGGCGACGGGATTTGTCCTGCCGCCCATGCGGCCTCGGTGAACCAGCGCCAGACCGGCGCGCAGAACATCGGAATGAACAGCTGCCACTGCACCGCGTCGATCTGGCGGCGGAACTCGACGAGCCCCGCCCGGATCGAGGAATAGTTCACCTGGGACAGGTCCCCGGTGAGCAGCTCGTAGGGCACCCGGAACCCGGCCGAGATCGTGTGCAGGCTGGCGCGCTTGTATTCGCCATAGCCGCCTGTGGCCGAGGGCTGGTTGAAGCGGATGTCCTTGCCGCCGCGGGCATAGGCGATCAGCCCCGGCTCGAACTGCTCGACGCGGTTGCCGTCTGCGTCGACCACGGACGGGGCGATACCCTGTTGGGCCTCGTCGTCGCCGAAGACGATGGCGGTGACGCAGGCCTCGGTCTTCTTGCGGACCAGTTCGGCCACCTCGTAGTCGTCGAGATCGCGCAAGCTGCGAATTACCGGCGCGCCCCAGGGCACGCCGCGCGCCTGCGTGCGCTGCTTCTCATAGACATGGGCGATCTCGGTCGCGGGGACCGGGCGGCTCTGCAACCCGTTCTGCAAGACGCCATAGGCGTCGCCCGGATGTTCGGCATGGAGCCAGTAGGCCCGGCGCTTGCCGACCGGGTCGAACTCGATCCCCTGCACCAGCCGCCCCGCGCCGAGGGCGCCGGATTTCGTGGCGTCGAGGAAGTCGGCTTCCAGCACCTGCAACTGCAGCGGCACAGGCAGACCGTCCGAGGATCGCCGCAGGCGCCGGCGCACCAGCACCTCGCCCGCCTCGACCATCTCGCGGCAGATCAGCGTCTGCAGGCCGTAGAAGTCGAGCTGACCGTCGGCGTCGCACTCCGCCGTCCAGCGCTCGAACAGCGCGTCGACCTTGCGGTCGAGCTTGTCGTCGCCGCTGGCGGCGCGCGGCATGATGCCCGCGCCGATGATGTTGTTGACCAGCACTGCTACGGCCTTGGCCGCGTGCGGGTTGTTGCGCACCAGATCACGCATCCGGTCGCGCAGGAGCGCCCCGGCCACGCCGATCTCGGTGTCGGCCGAGGATCCCGGCGCGCGCCAGCCCTCCGTGCGCCGCCCGCGCGCGGCCCCGTCATACCCCCGCGTCAGCGTCTCGAACGCCTGCCGCGCCATCACGCGGCGCGCGGCCATGCGCGGCGCCACCGTGGCGATGGCGTGGTCGAACCAGGTCGCCGACATCAGCGGTCCCCGCGCGAGAAGCCAGCCAGCCCGGCCACGGGCAGCGGTCGCGTGGTCCCCGCGATGGCGCGCTCGATGGTCCGGATCCGGGCGAGCAGATCCTCGGCCGAGCCATAGTCGACGGATTTGCCATCGTAGCTGACCCGGGTCGTGCCGCTGGCATAGGCCCGGCGCAGCGCCGAGAGCTCGGTTTCCGTCCAGTCGGTCATGTTCAAAACCATCCTCCGCGCCGTCCGAGCCAGTCGGAGCGGCGCTTGCCCTGCGGGGCCTGTCCCGGCCGGTTGATCTGCCCGGCAGGATCGGTGTCGGTGGGGGCCGCCCCGAGCTGATCCTCGAGGTCGCGCCATTTCTCGTCGGGCCAGCGATCCGCGCCCGCGATCCAGGCGGCGGCGCGGGCATAGACCCGGCAATCCAGCGCCTCGTTGCGCTCGCGAAGCTTCTGCCATTCCAGGCGGGCAAAGCCGCGCTTCGTGCGCACCGTCACCAGTTGTTCGGCCACGAACTGCTTCAGCCATTCGTTCTCGACCCAATGCGGCAGGTGCACCGAGCCGGGCGGGAACGCCGCCCCGTCGGTCATGTCCTCCTCGGTCGGCCGCGCCAGCCGCAGGAAGCGGTAGGTCTCGGCCTTGAAGGTCGACACCGCCACGGTCCAGAGCCGGGCCCCGCGCCGCAGGCGTTTCCCGCCCTCGGTCGCGTCGACGAAAGTCGGACCCGACACCGGGCTCGAGCGATTGAACCCCTCGACACCCTTGACCGGCGACACCTGCGCGAACCCCTGCGCCCGCGACCAGGAATAGACCGCCGGGGCCTCGTAGCCCGTGTCGATGGCGAGCCGCGCAATGCGCAGATGCGCCCCGCGTTCATGCGGCCAGCTTCGGTCAAGCAGCGCGGTCAGCTCCGACCACGCGTCATGCCGGTCGGGCCCACCCTCGATCACGACGTGATCGACGAGCCAGCTTTCCAACCCGCGGCCCCAGGCCCAGACATCGACCTCGATCCGGTCCTTCTGGACGTCGGCCCCGGCGGTCAGGAACAACCCGCCCGCTGGCACCGTGCCGGACGTCCAGCGCTCGCGCCGGTCGTAGAGCCGCTGCCAGTCCGGGGCTTCCCCAGTCTCGACCCATGTCTCGCCGAGGATCGTGTTGCGGAAGGCCTTGATGGCCTCGTCCGACCCCTGTGCCGCGTCCCATGCCCGCACGATCCGCTCCCAGCTCAGCCAGCCGATCGGCGAATAGAGCGCCGAGAGGTGATACCCGACCGTGGTCGGATCGGCGGCCGTGGCGGTCGCCCGCCATTCGCCACCCTCCAGCATCGCCGTCTTGTGGTGTTCTGCGATGGGCGTCTCGCAGCCCTCGCAGTGATATTCCGCCGTCTCCGGGCGGCCCTTCTGCCAGCGCAGCCGGTCGAACTTCAGCCATTGTGCGTGGCCGCAATGTGGGCACGGCACGAAGAACCGGCGCTGGTCGGACGCCTCGTATTCACGCTCGATGCGCGACAGCCCTCGAATAGTGGGCGTCGAGACCAGGAACACCTTGCGCCGGTGGGCGAAGGTGAGAGACCGAGCCTCGGCCAGCGTGACCGGATCGCCTTCCTCGTCGGCCGAGGCGGGATAGGCGTCGACCTCGTCGAGGAAGATGTAGCGCGCCGGGGTGGACCGCAGCCCGACCGCCGAGTTCGCGCCGGTCATGATCAGGATGCCGCCCGCGAACTCCTTCGACAGCATCGTGTTGCCCGCGTCGCGCGAGCGCGCGGGCTTCACCCGCTCCCGCAGGTCCGGGCTCTCGTCGATCAGCGGGTCGATCCGCTGGCGCGAGTTGCGCTTGGCCAGCTCCACCGTCGGCTGGACCGCCAGCATCGGCCCCGGCGCCTGATGGATGGCGAAGCCGATCCAGTTGTTGCCCGCCTCGGTCGCGCCGACCTGCGCGGCCTTCATGAACACGATCCGCTGCGTGGGATCGCCGGGGCTCAGGCGGTCCATGATCTCGCGCATGTAGGGCGTGCGCACAGTGCGGTATCGCCCGGGCTCCGCCGAGGCGCGACCCGAGAGCATCCGGTGCCGGTCCGCCCATTCCGAGACGGTCAGGTCCGGGTCGGGCCGGAGCCCATTGCCCCAGGCGCGCAGGATCTCGCCCGCGCCGTCGAAGTCCGTCAGGCCATCGCCGTTCTCACCGGAAGTCGGGCCGGACCTCGGCGAGTTCGTCGAGGTGGGCGCGTACATGTTTCTCCAGCACCTTCTGCATCGCGGCTGGCTCCACGGTGATTTGCTGACCTGTCGCGTCGCTGCACGAGGCCGACAGCTCAGCCGCCATCAGCGCCGCCGCGCGCGCGGGCCAGGTCACCCATGCGTCCCGTTCCTCCCGCGCCAGCCGGAACACCAGCGCCAGCGCGCGGGCCCGCTCGATCAACTCCCCCTTCAGCTTCTGGAGCCGGATGCGCCGCTCCTGCGCCTTCAGCACCTCGTTCGCGGTCTTGGCCTGCAGGAAGGTCGTCCCGCCGCCGACGGCGGGGACTGCCAGCCCCTGTTCGCGCAGCGTGTCGCCGACAGCGGCCACCGCCGCCTCGGGGACAGGCTTCAGCTTCGGCGCTGGTGCCTTCCTCGTCTTCGACGGGTCCGTCGTCTCGGCCCGTCTGGCGTCGCTGGCGGCCGCGTTGATGCTGCCATCGGGATAGAGAACCAGCCGCTCGGCGGTCTTCGCCTTCTGGATCGCACCCCGTGACAGCCCGACATGGGCGGCGTACTGGCGCTCGCTCATGCCCTGCATCGACGGCTCCGATTATCATTATGAATCATGTGCTTATCGAGTTGATAAGCGTCGCGGACAGAGGGAACGTGTCCCCAGAAGGACGATGCAAGTCACCACGGAGCCACCCCGATGACCCGCCGCGCACAGGACAACACGAAAGCCCTCGACGCCTTCATTGCCGCGAAGACCGAGATCGACACGATGCTGGAGCGGCTCGCCGCCCTGAGCGCGGACCATTTCGAGACCAGCCCCGACGAGATCAATTGGGGCCATGTCGGCACCCTGAACCACTACCGCGCCAAGCTGCGCGAAATCACCGACATGGCCTTCAGCGAAGGCGAACACGCCGAGTAAGGCGACACGCTCCCGGTCCCGCCCGCCGACTGGCGGGCTCGACCTCGTAGAAGGGCCCGCATTCCGCGCGCCCCGATACGGGAGACGACGATGACCAAGCTTTCCGACACCCAAGCCATGATCCTGAGCGCCGCCACCCAGCGGCCCGAGCGCATTGCCCTGCCGCTGCCCGAGAGCCTGCGCGGCGGCGCCGCCGCCAAGGTGGTCTGCGCGCTGCTCGCCAAGGGCTTCCTGCAGGAGGTCGACGCCGACATGCGCAACGGCGAACCCGTCTGGCGCGAGACCGGCGACGGCCACGGCGTCACGCTGGTCGCCACCGACGCAGGCCTTGCCGCCATCGGCATCGAGACCGAGGACGCGAACACCGCGCCTGCGGGCGCGACGGACGCGCCGACCGAGGAGCCCGCGCCGGACACCCGCACCGAGACCGAGACCGCGCCCAAGACGCGCACGCCGCGCGAGGGCACCAAGCAGGCGACCCTGATCGCCATGCTGCGCGCGCCGGACGGCGCGACCATCGAGGAGATCATGGCCGCGACGGGCTGGCAGTCGCACACGGTGCGCGGCGCGATGGCCGGGGCGCTGAAGAAGAAGCTCGGGCTCGAGGTGACTTCGGAGAAGGTCGAGGATCGGGGGCGCGTGTACAAACTCCCCGCCGCCTGACGCAGCCGACCCCGACAGGTTGATGGCCGCCGTCCTACCGGGGCGGCGGTCGATCATTTGGCGCTTTGCATCCGGATCGTCTCGAACACCCGCCGCAGGGCGAAGGATCGTGCGATGCTCACCACGGTGAACACCGCGCCCATCTTCAGGTTCTCCGCCAGCGTCGTGTGCAGCCCGAAGACCGGGAAGATCAGGATCTGCGTGACGACGGCGACGCCGTAGCCGATGATGACGTTGGCGAGAGACTCGACCAGCGACATGAGGCGCGATTGCTTCATGCTGCAGTCTTTCGCTTTCGCGCGGGTTCGGGGATAGCGTCCGTGTCCGGCGCATCAACCGGGAGTTGAGCGTCGTTGCCCAGCCGCTCGGTCCTCACTTGCGCGAAGGTCCGGCCATCGCCGTCGAGGATGGCGTCGCGGCCGGTCTCGGCCTGCCAGCGCTCGACGGCGACATCGACGTAAGCCGGGCTGATCTCCATCGCGAAGACGCGGCGGCCGTTGGCCTCGCCCGCCATGATCTGCGAGCCGGAGCCGGAGAAGGGCTCGTAGCAGATCCCGCCGCGCGCCACATGCTGGCGCATCGGGATACCGAAGGCGTCGAGCGGCTTCGGCGTCGGGTGGTCGGGCCGCTCGTCCTTCGCGAAGGACGGCATCTCCCAGGTCGAGGGCAACGTCTGCTCGGCGACCTTCGGCGGGCGGTTCGGGCGGCGCCAGCCCATGAAGCAGGGCTCGTGCTTCCACAAGTAGTGGGACCGGGTGAGGACGCCGCGGTCCTTCACCCAGATGATCTGCTGATGGACGAAAGCGCCCGCCTTCTCCCAGCAGGCCTCGAGCATCGCCTGGCGGCGAGAGGCGTGCCAGCAGTACCAGGCGGCATCCTCGGCGATGGCCTCGGCCACGGCGGCGGCGATGAACCCGTCGTAAAGCTCCGCGCCCTGAGAACTGTCGTCCCAGGTCGTGCCATAGGACGCCGACCAATCCTTGTTCCGGGTCGGGTGGTTCGAGCCGTCGTAGTCGACGAGATACGGCGGATCGGTCGCGAACAGGATCGCACGCTCGCCGTTCATCAGGCGGCGCACGTCGGCCGCGCTGGTGCTGTCTCCGCAGAGCAGCCGGTGATCGCCAAGGACCCAGAGATCGCCCGTGCGCGACGCCGGATTGCGCGGCGGCTCGGGAATGGTAACCGGCGGCACGGAGCCTCCGGCGCCACCTTCTTCACCGTCCCCCTCCGGCACGAAAGCCAGCAGTTTGTCCAACTCGCCATCCGAGAAACCGACCAGCGACAGGTCGAAGTCCTCTGCCAGCAGGTCGTTCAGCTCCGCCGACAGCAGCGCTTCGTCCCAGGTGCCGAGTTCGGTCAGCTTGTTGTCGGCAATCCGGTAGGCACGCCGCTGCGCCTCGGTCAGGTGCCCGAGCACGATCACCGGCGCTTCCGTCAGACCGAGCTGCGTGGCAGCCAGCACCCGGCCATGGCCCGCGATCAACTCGCCGTCCTCGCCCACGAGGCAGGGAACCGTCCAGCCGAACTCGGCCATGCTGGCGGCGATCTTCGCGACCTGGTCTGCGCCATGCGCCTTTGCGTTCTTCGCATAGGGCTGCAAGCGCGACAGCGGCCAGGTCTCGATCGCATCCGGGGCGAAGCTCAGCGTCATGGTGGGCAAGGTTCCTCGGTCGGGTGGATGCCGATGGCTTCCGGAATCCGGATGCCGCACCGGACTCCATGCGGGGTCCAGCGGCCACCAGCGGTGTCCGATCGGAAAAGCTTATGTTCATTGGTGTTTGCGCGGGGCGCAGGGGGGCCGGCTTCCGGGTGGCTTCCCAAAAATCAGGCCCTGTCGCTGGCGATGTGCCGCGCTTCGCCCGCCAGCATACGAATGTCGCCAGGAAGGAACCGGAAACTGCCGTGGGCTGGACCCCGGCCGGACCCTCGCTGGATACCGGGGTCCAGAAGGCCCCCGTCAACGCAAAGGGGAGAGCGAGCTTTCCAGCGCACTCTCCCCATCTTGCCTTCGGAATAGCATGGATCTGTTGCAGATGTCGAAGGAAAAAGTGTTGCAACACATTGGAGTCACTGCGCATTCAGGCGCGCAGCGATCTTGGTCAGCGCCAGCTGCCAGCGCCGCCATGCGGTGGTGCGGTCGCACCCCAGCTCGCCGCTGATCTGCTTCCACGGCACGCGGGCCGCCCGCGACCAGACGAGCTTGCGCTCCGCCTCCTCGATCCAGAGCACCCAGTCGAAGGTCTGCTCGAGCCGAGTGATGGCGGCGGCCGAGGGCCAGACCCGCATCGGCTGCGGCTCCATCGCCGCGATCTCGCGGCTGGTCCGCACGATGTCGGGCCAGGTGTTGAAGTAGCCCTGCACCTTGACCGGCGGCAGCTTGCGCAGGGTGCGGAACGCCTCCTCGAAATGATCGGCGACGCAGTCGGCGGTCCATTCGCGATCAGTCATGGCGCAACTCCCTGTCGGAGGGACGCGGGCCGTAGAGCTTTTCGCCGAGTTGGCGGACCAGTTCACGCTCGGGCCAGGTGAGGCGGTCGTCATCGGCGGAGACCGCGAGAACGCCCTGTTCCCGCCAGCCCTCGCGCTTGACCTGTTCGGGATCCCGGCGCTGGCCGCCGTAGCCGTGGGGGTGCCACCTCATGCGACACCTCCCTTCGTCTCGATCGCCCAGAGCAGGATGGCGATGGCGTCGGCCTCGTTGTCGTCGGCCGGGCTGAAGCCGCGGGCGCGGACGGCGGCGACCATCGCGGCCTTGTCGGCGTTGCCCTTGCCTGCGGCATGACGCTTGATCGTGCCGACCGGGACCCCCTCGTAGGGCACGCCGCGCAGTTCCGCCCATGCGGTCAGCGTGGCCATGAGCCCGCCGTAGATATGGCTCGCGTCGGTGCCCGCGTGGCGGCGGACTTCCTCGAACCAGATCGCGGCGACGGGCCCCGACAGCCGGTCGATCTCGGTCAGCCAGTTGGTGAAGCGCAGGTAGCGCATGCCGCCGCCGTCGAAGCGGCCGGGGCGCAGCGAGACGGTGCCGCTGGTGATCAGACCGTCATGGCCGCGGATCGCCCAGCCGGTCGCGGTGCCGAGGTCGAGCGCGAGGATGCAGCGGTTGCGGGGGGTGTCGAGCGGCAGCGATTCAAACCTTGCGCCGTCGCAATTCGGGATCAGAGTCGGCTGAGCCATGATGGGTCTCCTTTGCCGGTGGCCTGTGGTGGTGGAAGACGACGGCGGTCTGGTGCTTGGCGGTACGGGGCCGCCGTCGTCGGATCGGGAAGCGCAAGGAAGCATCACGGCGGCGCGCGCGGCTGGCCCGGACGTATGGGAGGAGTGGCCAACCCTGTGGGGTGGCCCTCCCATACGTAGTATGGGGGTTTGACACCTAACTGTTCCGGGGAGAGCAAGTTGCTGAAATCATTGGAGAATAAGACTTCATGAAGTCTTCGGGCATGAGTCAGGGACCTAACTCTTATTTGCCCGTAACCCGTTGATTTCGTTGAGTTCACAGTTGGCGCTGTCATATGAGTCAGGCCTCACTCATATGAGTTAGGTCGTCCTCGAGCCCCTCCGGGTAGACCCAGACGGCGGGGTTTTCGACCTGCAGGCAGAGCCCGGATTGGGGGCATTTGAAGTGGCTGGGCAGGACCGGACGGGCCTCGGTGGTGACCTCGCCGGTGGCCGGATCGACATGATCGACGGGCGCGCCGAACTGCATCCCCTCGACGCAGAGGTAGCCGAACCGCGACCGGGTGACGGGGAAGCCGAACCCCGAGGGGTCGCGCAGGAACTTCACAAAGCCCTTGGTCGCCAGCACGCTGAGACGCTCACGGATCGTGTGCTTGCTGCCCAGACCTCCCCGGTTCTCGAAGGTCTCGGCGAACTGCATGGCGGTGTAGAGGCGCTCGCTGGCCGCCTCATCCAGCAGCATGCCGAGGATGACATCGTGCTTGCGCAGCCGCTCGGCATCGAGTTTGGCGCCCACCTCCTTGCGCACCAGGCGCTCGTTCATCGGGTTCAGCTCGACCCACTCGCCCTTCACCTTGTCGATGAGCTTGCCCGGCAGCGCGGGGCCGTTCCGCAGTTCGATCTCCAGCCGGCGGACGGTGCTGTCCTCGTCGGGGCGGTGCATGAGCAGCCCCGAGGTGTAGAAGCCGCGCAGCGCGCTGGCGCCGGAGAGCGCGAGGAAGGGATCGTCCTTGACCTGATGCTTGCTGGCCTTGCGGGTGTGGTGGGCGAGGATGACGCCCGCGTCCGGATTGATCGCCTCGCGCAGGAGCTCGACCCGGTCCTTCAGGAAGAACATCATGGCGGTGTTGTCGTTCTCGCCGCCCCCCTCGGGTCCGCCATCGAAGAGATTGCGGATGGGGTCGATGACGATGATGTCGGGCGGCGCGTCGGCGAATGCGGCCCGGATAGCCTCGGCCACGCGGGCGACGCCCTCCGCGTCGAGCAGCAGCTTCAGCTTCGGCGTGGCGATGAAGGTGTCGCGCGCGGCGGCGATCACGGCGGCAGACAGCGCGATCTGCTGCATGCGCTCGCGCAGGTAGTGATACTGGATCTCGGCCTGCAGATAGAACACGCCCAGCGGCCGGGGCGGCGTGAAGCCGAGGAACGGCACGCCAGCGGCCATGTGCACGAGCCAGCAGATCAGGAAGTCGCTCTTGCCGACCTTCGGCGCGCCGCCCAGCACCAGGAGCCCGCCCGGCGTCAGCACGCGCGGCCCGATGATGTCCTCCGGCATCGGACTGGTGTCGTCGAGCAGCGCGCCGAGGCTGAATGTCGGCAGCGGGCTGGCCGGGGCACCGACATGGGCCGCGCGCAGGAGCGGCGGGCCGTTGCGCTTCACATGCAGCGCCCAGAGGCGTTCGGACTCGGCCTGCAGCCGATCAAGCGGCCAGGACGGGCGCAGCATGGCGGCGTTGTAGCCGCAGATCGCCTCCCAGCCCTCGAATGGATCAAGGCGGCCTTCGTGCACCATGCGGATGTAGTGCCCGATGGCGGCACTGGCCCCCTGGAACCGCGACCAGTCGTCGACCGCGCCTTCGCGCACCGGCGTGGTGAGCACCGCGTCGATGCCGGGCTTGGTCGCCGGGGCCGAGACGTCGCTGGCGAAGCCCACGCCGGGCAGCGGCGGCATCTCGGCGACCCGTTCGGCGAAATCCACAAGGTCCACCTCGACGTCGCGCTGTTCGCGGATCTGCACGAGGCGTTGATGGCCATGCTTGTGATAGACGGTGCCAGGCACCCGGATCGGCTGGTGTGCCGATCGGAAATGCGTGTCGCCGCCGACCTTCACGGCGATCTCGCCCCGCAGGCGGCAGAGGGTGGCCAGCTCTTCGCTCTCGGCGGGTTCGGTCAGTTTCCACCAGACATGGAGCTTCGCCGCGCCCTCGGGTGTGCGCCCGCCGCTTTCGATGATCAACGTAGGCGGGCCGAGGTGGCGGGTGACGTGCTCGAGCTTGGCCGGGATGTCGCCCGCGTCGAGATCGACGACGATGGCCTGCATCTGCAGCACGTCGGCGGCGCGGGCCTGGCCCTGCTCGGCGACGGTGCCGGGGATGACATAGACGGCGGCGCCTTCGCGGTTCGCCCATCCGGCGAATGTTGCGAGCTTCTCTGTCGCGGTCTCGTCGGCGGGGATCCAGATGTTGTGCGGCTTGCCGTCCCGGCCCTGACCCTTGTCTACGAAGCCGCGGAGCGGGATCAGCCCCTCGCACCAGCTGAACACGGTGTCGAGGAAGACGGCGATCTGCTCTGGGTCGGGGTCGCAGCCGAACGGGTTCTCGGACGGCGGCCCGTCGTTGAAGTCCATCCACGGGTTGAAGTGCAGGATGCCGTCGTCGCTCATGCTGGCAGCCCCCAGCAGCGCTCGGCCCACGGGCAGAAGCGGCATTCGAAGAAGTCGGGCGTGGTCGCGACGCGTGGCAGAAGCTCGCCCGCATCGGTCGCCTGCAGGATCCGCACGCCCCGGTCGGACATGCGCTGCGCGAGATCGGCGTCGAAAGGCACCAGTTCGTGGTGCATCTCGGCCGTGTCCTTGTTGATCGCGGTGAACACGGCGGGCGCAGCGCTGATGCCGGGCACGCTGGTTTCCATGTAGGCCTGATAGACCGCGATCTGGGCGGCATAGACCGGCTTCGACTTGCTCACGCCGTCCTTGACGCAGGCGCGCCAGTTCTTCGCGTTCATCGTCTTGCACTCCCAGAGCGCGGGGGTGCGCAACCCCAACGTCGCGGCGGCCTTGGCGACGATCCCGTCGACATGACCGCGGATGCGCCCGCCCGCGACCGAGAAGCCGAACTGGCCGCCATCTGGCCGGTTGCCCTTGCGGGTGTAGAGGTCGAATCCCGCGCCGCGCAGCCAGGCGACGGCCAGATCCTCCAGCGCGTGGCCGATGGCGAAGATGCGTAGCGACTGGCCGCTGAAGTCCTGGCCCTCGTCCTTCGGCGTCGCCGTGAACTCGAACTGCAGCGCCCGCTCGCAGGCATGGCCGAGGCGCGAGCCGCCCAGATAATCGCGGGGCGGCCGCATCGCCTGATCGGCGGTGAGCGCCTGATCGACGGCGGTGTTCACCCGCTCGGCGAAGCTGGGGCGGCGGTTATAGTCCAGCATGCTGGCCTCCCTCGTAGCTGCGGTGGGCGAGCCCGTGGCAGGTCGAGCAGAGCCATTCGACCGAGAGCGGCGCGTCATAGTCGTGGTGATGCGCTTCGAGGTCGGTCACGCAGCCACATCGCTGACACCAGACCGGCACGACGATCCGACAAGCCTTGACGGCACGCCGGACGATGCTGTGGGCCCGATATTTCTCGGCGTGGCGCAGGCGATAGCGACGCTGCGCCTCCCGATGCTTCTCGGGCTTCCTGAATTTCTGCGCGTAGGCACGCTGGTATTCCCGGCGGCAGTCGCGGCACCAGGTCTGCCGACCATCGGGACTGAGCCGGCGGCGTCCGAACTCGCAGACGTCCTTCTCGACGCCGCATTTCGTGCAGAGCTTGGTCAAAACGGCACCTCCGGCGTCTGCGCCCGGGCGATATCGGACATGGCCTCGCGGAAGCCCTCGACGGCTTCCTCGATCAGCGCGCGCACCTGCGCCTCGGTCAGATCCGCAAGCGGGGTGGCCCAGCCGATCTCGTCCATCAGCAGCGCCACGCGCTTCATGGTGGCGGTGACGGCGGCGCGCTCTTCCTCGGTCAGGTCAACCATGGTGAGACGCTCCCGCGCCAAGCGCGTCCAGAAGGACTGGCAGGGCATCGAGCAGAACCAGACCGAAGGCCGGGGCTGCTTCGACCGGTGCGGATCGAACCAGCCAAAACCACGGGTGGGTTGCCGGCAGACAGCACAGAGCGTTCCACGCGGATGCCAGAGCCGCCGCCGGTCCTCGGCGTTGATGGATGTGAAGGGCATCACGGGTCATGCCGCCCTCCGTTCGGGCCGGGCGGCCGTGTCGATCAACTGGCGGATGGCGCGCTTGTTGAAGCCGAAGGTCATCAGCGCGGAGGCGCGGTAGCGCGTCAGGCCGAAGTCATGGCGGCACTCGGGCGGCAGGTACTGGAGCTGCTTTTCGGTCGGCGGCTGGCGCAGCCAGCCCCTCGTCTTGAAGGCGCTCTCGTCGGTCTCGTGCGTGTTCAGCCAGTCGTCGGCCTGCGCGAGGCAGACGGTGCGCTCACCGACACCCAACAGGTGGGGGCGCTCGCCCTTCGCCCCGCCGATCGCGTACCAGACCCCGTCCAGCCAGAAGATGCCGCCCCAGGCTGCGAAGCCCGTAGCCATCAGCGCGTCGTCCGTGCCGTAGAGGTCGACCCACGC
Source organism: Gemmobacter nectariphilus DSM 15620 (assembly GCF_000429765.1). Lineage (GTDB taxonomy): Bacteria > Pseudomonadota > Alphaproteobacteria > Rhodobacterales > Rhodobacteraceae > Wagnerdoeblera > Wagnerdoeblera nectariphila. Next base: position 45,969 of record NZ_AUCM01000015.1, read on the forward strand.
GAAGCTGGACCGCTTCAGCAGGTCGATCTCGGTCATCATGAAGCCCGAGAGCGGCGCGGCGTCCCCGCCTTCGCCCGCATCCAGATCCTCGCGCGGGAACGCCTCGCCGCAGAGCGGGCATTCGGTGGCGGCCAGCGGGATCTCCGCCTCGCAGGCCGGACAGGTCTTGGTCGGCGCCTTGCCGGCCTCGGTCTTGCCGTCGAGATCGACATCCTGTTCCAGCGTGCCGTGGATCAGGCTCGACGTCCCGAAATCCAGCACGACGCAGTCGGTCTTCACGATGCCGGGGTGTTCCTCGGGATCGACGGTGCGCAGCCCGCGCCCGACCATCTGGATCATGGTGGACTTGTAGGAGCTGGGCCGCAGCAGCACGACGCAGGATGTGGGCGGATGGTCCCAGCCCTCGGTCAGCACCGCGACATTGACCACGACGTGGATGTCGCCCGCCGCGTAGTCGGAGAGGATCGCCTTGCGGGTCTCGGCCGCAAGATCGCCGTGGATCAGCGCGGCGGAAACGCCAGCTGCCCTGAACGCGTCGGTGACATGCTCGGCGTGCGCGACCGTGGAGCAGAACACCACGGTTTGCCGATCGCCCGCCTTCTCCTTCCAGTGGCGGATCACCTCGTCGGTGACGGGCGCGCGGTCCATGATGCCCGCCACCTCCGCCATGTCGAAATCCGACATGGTCTTGCGGACCGAGCGCAGCTCGTCCTGCACGCCCACATCGATGACGAAGGTGCGCGGCGGCACCAGGTGGCCCGACGCGATCAGTTCGCCCAATCGCACCTGGTCGGCGACATTGTCGAAGACCTCGCGCAGGCCCTTCCTGTCGCCACGGTTCGGCGTCGCCGTGACCCCGAAGATGCGGGCGTCGGGATTGGCCTCGCGCACGCGGTCAATGATGCGTCGATAGCTGTCGGCGACGGCGTGATGCGCCTCGTCGACAACCAGCAGGTCGAGGCGGGGCATGTCGGCCAGGTTCGAGGCCCGCGCCAGCGTAGGCACCATGGCGAAGGCGACCTGACCGCCCCAGGACTTCTCCGTGGCGTCGATCACCGAAGTGGCGACGCCCGGCACCACGCGCTGAAACTTGGCGCGGTTCTGCGCCGTCAGCTCGTCGCGATGCGCCAGCACGCAGGCCTTGGCGCCGTCGCCGATCATCTCGCCGGTGACCGCCGAGAGCATGATGGTCTTGCCCGCACCGGTGGGCGCCACGCCCAGCGTGTTGCCGCGGGAAGCGAGCGCAGCCACGCTGCGCTCGACGAAGGTCTTCTGGCGGGGGCGCAGGCGCATGGCCGGTCCCCCCTTACTGCGCCCAGCTCGGCCGACCGGCGTTACCGGGGGCGGACGCGGGCTGGCTGGGCTGGGTGGCCGTTGTGGGCTGCTGCGGGGCGTGGCCCTGCGCCGGGCCGGCGGTGAACTGCGGCGCGACCGTGCCCATCAGCGCGGCGTAGTCGCGATGGTCGGGCGTGACGGCAGCGCGGATCTCGTTCTTGTCCTCGCCGTTCGTGTCAGTGCCGATGTCGATGCGGGCGACGAACTCGACGCCGTCGAGATCGCCGAACCCGTTGATGCGGCGGCGCAGCTGCGCCTCCGGCGAGTTGTCCTTGTCCGACACGCCGCGCGCCGAGTTGAGGATGCCGCGGATCAGGCCGCGCCCCATGTTGGCCCAGTCCGGGCCCTTGGGGCTGTAGAGGCCGATCAGCGACCAGACCTTGCGCCGGGCATAGGGCCCCTCGAGCACCGTGTATTCGGCGTCGAGATAGACGGCGCCAGTGGCGGCGCGGCGCGCCCAGCCGCCGGTCCAGCCCTGCGAGGGGTCGTCGAAGCCGCCCGGGCGGAGCGTCAGGCGCACCTTAGCGAGCGTGCCCTTGGGGATGACGTTGGTGTTGGATTGGGCGGAGTTGAAGTCGTTCCAGGGTCCGGACATTGCGCGGCTCCTTTCAGTTGGAGGATGGGACGCGCAGCGGCGTCAGTGGGGAAAAGCCACCCCGGCGACCGGATCGGGACACCGGGCGTGGCGAGATGCGCTCAGCCATGGCCGGGCTCCTGCGCGGGCGCGGGATCGGCCGGGGTGACCGGCGGCCATGTCAGGCGTTCGGAGACCGGCGCTGCGGGGCGCTGGATCTTCTCCATCAGCCGGCCGAGATGCGGGGCCTCGACCCTGTCGAGGCGGCCCGAGCGGTCCTTGGCCGGATAGCTCCAGGGGTTCAGCGTCTGGCAGACGAAGGCGCGCTGCGGTTGGCCGTTGGCATCGGCGATGTCGGCCATGGTGATGACCTGATCGACGATCCCCGGCAGCTCGAGCCCGGTCTTCGAGCCGTCAATCTGCGGCTGGAAGACCTTGCGATTGAAGTCGTCGAGCCGCTCGTCAAGGATGCCCACGAACCAGACATGCTTGCCGCGCGTGTGCTGCAAGTGGGTCAGCCACGCGATCATCTCGCGGCCATGCAGACCGTAGGCGCCGCGGATGTCGGGCTTGCCGGTCTTCTCGGAGAACGCCTCGGGCTGGCCGCGGCACCACTGGAAGCATAGCCGCCCGGCCACGGTGATCGAGTCGATGAAGACGGTCTCGTACTTCCCGATCACCGCCGGGTCGCCGTAGCGCCCGCAGACCTCGTCGAAATGCGCCTGGCTGTAGGGCTGGTCCTCGCGCAGCGCCGGGTTCGGCCCGCCGATGAACACCGCGAAATCCCGGCATTCCTTCCAGGTGCGGGGCCGGAGCGTGTCGATCTCCAGCCCCTCGACCGCCAGATCCCCGGCCTCGAGGTCGAGGAAGAGCGTGGTCGGGGCGTTCAGCGTCCAGAGCAGGCTGGTCTTGCCGATGCCGGACCGGCCGAAGATCACGCCCTTGATGCCCTTGCGCTGCGCGATCCGTTCGTCGGCGCCGATGATGGGAAGGGCCATCACTGGCCCTCCTTCTTCATCACCGCCGTGGCGGCGCGATCTGCGCCGATGCACCCCGCCTCGCGGGCGAGCTTGTAGAGCCGCTTCAGCGCGTCGGCGCGGCGGTAGGCGGCCGAGCTCTCGCGCTCCGCCTCCACGATCGCGAAGGCGATCTCGTCGACGGTCGCCTCGACGACCGGCAGCGGCTCCCGCGGCTCGTCACCGGCGCGCTGCGGGAAGGCGATAGTTTCGGGGAGATCTTCGAGCGCGTAGTTCACCTTGCGAAGACGGGTGATGGTGTCCGGCTGGTCCGGCATGGCGGTTCTCCGTGGGATGATGTGATCGAGGAGGCGCATCACGCGGCCTCGCGGACGTCGGGCGCGGGCTCGGCGACGTAGATCGCCAAGAGCGGCGTCCCGTCGGCATGGGCGCCGGCGTCCTCGATCTGAAAGTTGCGGTTGGGCTCACAGACCTCGGTCAGCTCCCAGCGGCGATAGAGCCCCGGAAGACGCCTGAAATCCTCGAGCGACAGATCGGCAGTGCGGTTCATGCGTGTCTGCTTTCGGTTGGAGGGAAGGCGCTCGGGGCGCTCGAATGGGAAAAGCCACCGGCGGGACCGGATCGGGACATCGGCTCAGGGGATTTCCTGGAGGGCGCCGTGCAGCCGGCGCATGGCGCGCTGGTACCGCTTGCGGGCGGCCGCCTCGGTCAGCCCCAGTTCGACGGCGACCTCGGCCTGCGAGAAGCCCTCGATCGACACGCGGATCACCAGGAGGGCGTCGTCGCCGAGCAGCTTCCGCATGGCGCCGTTCAGCCGTGCGTACCCGGCCGCGCCGATCCCGCTTTCGCCGCTGTCCGCCACCTCGTCGGGGTCGGCGCCGCTGGCGAGATATTCGCGCGTCTGGTCGCGCTGGCGCATGCGGATCATGTCGCGCTCGACGTTGCGCAGCACCGTGGCCGCGATCCAGTTGACGCGACCGAGATCGAGGCCGCGGACAGCCTCGGTGGTGCGCGCCAGAACATCGGACGCGATCTCGTCGGCGGTGCCGAGCCTGCGCCAGAGCGACCGGCGGCGGATGGCGTCGAGGCCGGGCCAGAGCGCCAGCAACAGCAGCGTCAGGGCGCAGTCGGACACGGGACCGTCGCCCTGCGCCGCCCTGACGAGAGTGGAAAGGATCAGGTTCTTCTGGCCCTTATCGCCGGGGCTGCGGTGCAGCCTGTCCAGCAGGGCCGCCGGATCCCGGAACGCCGCAAGGGCGGCCTGTTCACGCCGGACGGCGTCGAAACTGCGCTGGAAGTGAAGGTTGGAAGAAGAATGCATGAGGTGATCACGGATCTCGTGCCACGCGATAGACATCGGACGCCTGCCTTGCGGCCAGGCGTCCGGCGCCTTCTCGTGGCCAGGTCAGGACGTCGCGCGTCTCTGCGATTTCAGGGGGTTGGGTGAATGCGCGCGTCAGCGCGCGGGGGCGGTCGCGTTGTTCAGCGTGCCGCAGCCCCGACAGGTGGCCTGAACCGGGAAGCCCACGAGATACTCGTGCCCCCGCGCGAAGCGCAGGTGCATGCGGCCGTCCCGGCAGACGCCGAGCAGCTTGTCACAGCGCGTGCAGCGCCATTCCGAGTTGAGGGTGGTGGACTTGGTCGTCGCGGCGCCGGACCAGCTCGTCTGGGCTGCCTGGCGCGAGGGGAAGGGAGTCGGCATGAAAAAGCTCCTCTATATGGAGCCCTTCCAATAATCAGCGGTTTGTTAGACCGTCCCGCCCGAAACCCTAGATGAACTCTAGATCACGCGGGGTCGGTCGCCTCGCCGAGACGCCAATAGCGATTGCTCGAACCGTGTCGGATGTAAGTCGGATGAGCCTTCGCCCATGCGCCGGAAGAGAACAGCTGTCTGGGATTGTCAGACCCCATCCCGTCCATCAGGACCTTGGTCAGCCGCTGGCCTGTGCCATCGGTCGCCGCTTCAACAAGGCTTTCGAAGAGTTGGATCTGGCCCGCGCCGTCGAGCGTGAGCGGCTCGAGACCAGGGATGATGAGCGTCGCAGAGCGAGGCGTGTGTCGCACAACCTGAGCGACTTGCGCAGAGGTCGCCAGCGTTCGGTTTGCCTCGAAGCGCCGGGCCATTTCCTCTCGGTCCAGATCGCCGAGGCTTCCGTCGTTCAGCAGCAGGTCGCGCAGCGCGATAACGACGTTCGGCCCGAGGAATTGCGGCGGCTCATCGGAAACGGCGAGTACGAGACCGGGGCCCGCTGTATGCCGCGACCGAAGCGCAGTTTCCACACTCTCGCGGGCTTTCAGATCGGCAAGGCGGCGCGCCAGGTAAAGCGGGACCTTTCGCTCACCCAGTGCCATCGGCCCAAGCGAGACGACAAACTCGTTGATGGTTTCGATGTTTCTGATGCCGAGAGAGCCAGCTATCGCCTTGAGGATGGTTTCGGCGAGCCATGCTCGATCGATCCCGTACTCGATCGCATTGGTGTCGAGACGCAATCCGTCCGCCTCCCCAAAGGAACCGGTTTGTCGAACCGTCCCTGGCTCCGGACCCGCTTGCTGCTCAACTTCGACAACCTCATCGTCATCCTCGGCGAGCCCAATCACCTGCCGCCCTTTGCGGGCAATCAATCTCGCACTCACCAGACGGGCTGGATCGACGCCCGCGGAGCTGAAGAACGCACCTGCAACAGTGTCGCCGGGCAGGTCGTACAGCGACAGAAGAAAGCCGAACCACTGAGCCCGTTCCTGATCGGTGAGCGTCCGCAGGTTCTGCATAATACCCCAGTATTCGAGCAGTCGGAACCCGAGGTCCCGAAGGAACGGATCGCGCATGCTCTGCACGTCCGAACTGCTGCCATCCGAGATCGAGACCCGGAAGGTTCCCTCCTTTCCGTCCGATCGACGGGTGTAACCAATTGCGATGGCGATTTTTGTGAAGCCGAAACTCCGGATCAGGTTGGCCGAATTGGAGACGTATTTCTGGACAACTTCCTCCATCTTGTCCTTTATGGTCACCTTGATGTTCAGCCTTCGGCCCCACGAGCCGAGGCGGACCTCGGCCTCGACTACCGCCGCCATCGTGATCTCGACGTCCTCGAGATCCGGACAATCCAGATCGAAGGAAGACCTGAAGCGTTCGAGGTTGAATTCCCGGCGGGTCAGCGGTTTGGCCGAAGGCGGGCGCCCTAGAACGACCTCCGCGAAGACCTTAGAGGTCTTTTCACGAACGTCGCTGCTGGCAGACGCGACCTCGATTTTCTTCAGCTGGGGTGTGTAGATCAGGACAGCCTCATGCGAGGGCCTGTAGTAATGGACGGTCCAGCCCCCTTCCTCGCGATGATTGTCGATGCTCGACAGGGGCCCGGGATGGCGCAGGGCGACCATGAAGGACGGCGGGTAGTTGGCGGTCTCGGGCAATTCGAGGATGGACGCGGTGACCTTGCCCTTCAGTCCCAGAGCTTCCTGAACAGCGTCACAGAGCTTCTCGTCAGGGATTCCGTCCGTGTCGGCGACAGAAGCGTGGTCGAAGTCCACCTCGCAGCATGTGTAGTACGTCCGCCGTTCTCGATAGCGCCGCGCGGCATAGAAGCTCTGGGCGTCGTGAAAGTGCATCGGGAAGACCGTGCGCATCCAGATGCTCTTGCACAGAAGGTCAGGCTGGGACTCAAACTGGTCGTAGTCGACATTCTGCAGCCGTTGGCCCGCAACCGTTTCGAGTGAGGTCGCTCCCTTGTCCTGGCCCATGTCGAGCAGAGCGCCAGCGATGCCTTCAAGTAGCCCGATGATTTCCTTGTCCTCCGAACGCAGGTACGCACTCAGGGCTGCCTTGCCTTGATCATCGGGCGTGCCCTCAGCGATTTCCGGCGGAGCGAGAAGAGTGTCGTCGGGCCGTTTGAAGCTGGCGAGAAACTGCCGGACCAGCGCAGCCGGGGCGCCCTGAAGGATGCTCCCGAGGTTCGGTCCGAATTCGCTCTTCTTACGCGCCATGAACTCACCTCACTGAACTACTGCTCTCGATTGATTCAACCTGCGATAATCATGGACAAATCCGTGATCGGCAAGTCTTGATGTTCTCTTCCTGTTCGCATTTTCGGATCCCGCTTTCATGAGATGTCCCATCCCGGGCGGGCCGGTGGCTTTTGTTTGGTATCCACCACCGAACACGGCCACGAGACATGAAACGTCCCAATCCGCTCCCACCTGACCATATGCCCGCCACCAAGCGCCGCGCCGAGCTCTGCGGGCTGCTGGCGCTCGGGCTGGTTCGGTTGCGGATGCGGGATGGGCGAGAAGTATCTGACGATACTGGAGAACGTTGCCTACACTATCCGCCCGACCAATGTCGTCATGCAACTCCAACTCACCGGAGAAATGCATGAACAAGCCCGATCCCATCCCAGCGCGCCTGGCCGCGCTCAAGACCACGCCGACGCCCGACCTGAAGCAACAGTGGCGCGACCTGTTCGACAGCGAGCCGCCGCCGTTCAATCGCCGCTACCTCGAAAGCCGGCTGGCCTATCGCATCCAGGAACTCGCCTATGGCGGGCTGAAGCCGGAGACGATCCGGCGCCTTGAGCGGCTCGGCGAGGAACTGGACGGCGGCGACAGGAAGAAGCGCGGCATGCGCGCCGACCGTGACCGCCCGATCACGGGAACGCGGCTGCTGCGAGAATGGCAGGGCGTCGAGCAGATCGTCACCGTAACTGCCGACGGCTTCGAATGGCAGGGGCGGCCCTACAAGTCGCTGTCCGCCATCGCACGGGCCATCACCGGCACGCGCTGGAACGGCTGGGTGTTCTTCGGGCTTAAGAATCACAGGGGTCGGACATGACGAAGCCGCCCGAAAAATCGAAGCTCGTCCGCAAGCTGCGGTGTGCCGTCTACACGCGCAAATCCTCCGAGGAAGGGCTGGAGCAGGAGTTCAACAGCCTGCATGCCCAGCGAGAGGCCTGCGAGGCGTACATCGCTAGTCAGCGGTCGGAAGGCTGGGTGCTGGTCCGCGATCAGTATGACGACGGCGGCATCTCGGGCGGCACGCTGGAACGGCCCGGCCTGAGGCGGCTGCTGGAGGACATCGAGGACGGGCTGGTCGACGTGGTCGTGGTCTACAAGATCGACCGCCTCTCTCGGTCGCTGGCGGATTTCGCCAAGCTGGTCGAGGTGTTCGACCGGAACGGCGTGACCTTCGTATCGGTCACGCAGAGTTTCAACACCACCACGTCGATGGGACGCCTGACGCTGAACATCCTGCTGTCCTTCGCCCAGTTCGAGCGCGAGGTCACGGCCGAGAGGATCCGCGACAAGGTCGCCGCCAGCCGGAAAAAGGGCATGTGGATGGGCGGGGTGCCGCCCTTCGGCTACCGCGTCGAGAACAGGAAGCTGGTGGTGGACGAGGAAGCCGCCGCGCATGTCCGCTGGATCTTCGCGCGCTTCCTCGAAACCGGGTCCTGTACGGAACTGGCGCGAGAAGTCGGCGCACGCGGCATCCGAACGCCGCGCGGGAACAGGATCGACAAGAAGTACGTCTACCGGATGCTCAGCAACCGCGCCTACATCGGCGAGGCGGTCCACAAGGGCGACAGCTATCCCGGCGAGCACGACGCCATCATCGACCGCGAGACGTGGGACCGTGTCCATGCGATCCTGCAGGAGAGCCCCCGGAAGCGCGCCGCCCGCACACGCGCCGACACGCCCGCGCTGCTGAAGGGGTTACTGTTCGGGCCCGATGGCGCCGCATTCTCGCCGACGCATACCCGCAAGGGCGACCGGCTGTACCGCTACTATGTCAGCCAGACGGTGCTGAAGCATGGCGCTGGGTCGTGCCCGGTCGGCCGCGTGCCCGCGGGCGATATCGAGGCGGCGGTGATCGACCAGCTTCGCGCCGTCTTTCGCCAGCCGGAGATTGTTGCGGGGACCTTGAAGGCGGCGCGTGCCTACGCCGAAGACATCTCCGAGGCCGACGCACGCGCGGCCTTGCAGCAGCTCGATCCGCTGTGGGACGAACTCTTCCCCGCAGAGCAGGCCCGCATTGTCACGCTGCTGGTTGAGCGCGTCGATATCGGCACGAACGGGCTCAACTTCCGGCTCCGGATGGACGGCCTCGGAGGGCTCGCGCGCGAGATGCTGTCTGGCAGCATCGGAGCAGCAGCATGACCCGCGCGACGGCGGTCCCCGAGACGGTCACAATCCACGTGCCATTCCGCATCGTGAAGCGCGGCGGACGCAAGGAGATGCAACTGCCCGACCGCGTCCGACCAGAGCGCACGCCGGACAGCACGCTGGTCAAGGCGCTGGCCCGCGCCTTCCGCTGGAAGCGGATGCTCGAGTCGGGTGAGTTCGCCACCATCGCCGAACTGGCCGAGCGAGAGGGGATCGCTGCACCATACCTTACGAGGACGATGCGCCTGTCGCATCTGTCCCCAGACCTGGTTGAGTCGATCCTCGACGGACGTCAGCCGCGCCACCTGACGCTGGAAGTCCTGCGGCAACCTCTGTCGGAAGACTGGAGCGAGCAGAAGCGTGCGCTTGGCGAAGCTGCGACACCTCAAGATCTGCGGCAAATCAGGGGATTCACGTCGGAACCAAGGCATGTTACCGTCAAAGAAAAGGGGCAGGCATGAGCGTAGTATTCACGGTTGGCTATGAGGGAACCGACATTGATCGGTTCGTCCGGACGCTGAAAGCGGCTGGCGTCGAAAGGTTGGCCGATGTTCGCGCGGTCGCTGCATCGCGCAAGGCCGGCTTCTCGAAAACCAAGCTGGCTGCGCGTCTTGCCGACGAAGGTATCGAATATTCGCATTTCATCGCCCTTGGCGATCCCAAACCCGGCCGCGAAGCAGCCCGGGCCGGAGATTTTGACCTGTTTCGTTCAATTTACGGCGCGCATATCGAGACAACCCCAGCGCAAGAATCGCTGCGGAAATTGATCGATTTTGTTCAGGATGCGCCGACTTGCCTGCTCTGTTTCGAGCGCGATCCGGAAACCTGCCACAGGACAATCGTTGCGCACGAAGTGATCGAAGAGACGGGCTTCGAGGTATTCAATCTGTTCGCTGATGATCCGGAGCGATATGTCCGTCACGCTGCAAAACTGCCGCGTTTCCATTCTGGTGAAGGCCTTACCGCAGCGTAGCGCCAACCACGGGGAAACTGTCTGCTGCGCCGGGGTGACAGCCCACGGCGAATTCAAGCGCCTGTTCCCAATCCGATTTCGGCATCTTTCCGACGGCGCTGCGTTCAAGCGCTGGGACTGGGTCGATTTCAAGTTCAGGCCGCCGACCAGTGATCGTCGTGCGGAGAGCTGCCATGTGATGGAAGACAGCATCACCGTGAACGGCAGCATGTCGCCGAAGGATCGAGCGTCGTTTCTCAGCCCGCTCGTGTCTGCCTCCATCAAGGAAGCCGAGGCGGCTGGCAGGTCGCTTGCGCTGATCCGGCCGCGAAATACCCGATTCTTCTACAAGGCCAAAAAGCCGGATGAGATCGAACAGGAACGGCGACTGTATGCGGAGGCCGCGCGCCAGGGGTCGTTCTTCGATGAGCAACTGAAGGCGCTCGAACCCAGTCCCTATGATTTCCGCTTCAAGTTCGAAGATGGCACGGGCCCCCACGACTGCGCGAATGGCGATTGGGAAGCCCACGCCATGTTCTTCAACGGCCGTCGGCGGGAGGGATCCGACCAGGCTGCGCTGGACTGGATGAGCAAGACCTTCAACGAGGAATACCCTCGGAAAGGCATGTTGTTCTGCGTCGGCAACATGGCCAAGCGCCATCACACATGGCAGTTGCTGGGTGTCCTCCGTGTGGACGACACTGGTCAGACGTCGCTGTTCTGAAAATCGGATGGCCATTGTTGTCCATCCTGGCGCAGACAGGAGCCGAGGACTGCGGGCGCAAGCCGCCATTCGGCTTGCTTCATCATGCACTTGCGGTTTAGTCTGCGCGCGTAAACGGCGGTTCTGTCAGCTCATTTTCGCAGGGCGTTCGGCAAGTCCGTCGCCGCCTGACAGGACATAGAATTGATGACAGCCGCGACCGCGATCCCTACCACCTTGCCTGCCCACCGGACGCCTGCGGACGAGCGCGCGCATGCCTTGCTTCACACGGCGCGCGCGGGGCATCTCGGGTGCGGTACAGCTGCGGGTGAGGGGAACGAGGACTGGCAATGTCGCGTCTGACGGATCTGATCGCCCGGGCAAAGGCCAGGGATAGCGCTCTGGGAGAAGAGCTCGAACGGGAGTTCAAGGCGCTGGCGTCGCGGCGGGCCTTTGGTCTGAACTTCGAACGGCACCGCCCCGAAAGCGTGGAACTGCCCGGCCGCCCCGTGCGGCGGGGCGACAAGGTGCGGATCCTGCCGCCGCGGGGCTCTGTCCAGCGCGCGGACCAGCGGCTGTGGCGCGTCAAGCGGATTGACGGCGAAGGCGAGGCGCGGATGGCGCTGGTCGAACTGATCGACGCCGAGGCGCCAGAGACGGTGGAGGTCGCAGTCGCCGATCTGGTCGTGGTGGCAGAGTTCCGGGATTACATCTACCCCGGCCTGGTCAGCACCGGGCGGGTGGAGCGCGGCGGCGACAAGCCGTTCCACACGGTGATCAACGGCGAGAACTTCCATGTGCTGGAGGCGCTGACCTACACACATCGTGGCAAGATCGACGCCATCTACATCGACCCGCCCTACAATACGGGCGCGCGGGACTGGAAATACAACAACGATTATGTCGAGGCCGAGGACCTGTATCGGCACTCGAAGTGGCTGGCAATGATGGAGCGGCGACTGCAGGTAGCAAGGCAGCTCCTAAATCCGATGTCATCCGTTCTCATCGTTACAATAGACGAGAAGGAAATTCATCGAATCGCACTTCTGCTGGAGCAAATGTTTCCAGATGGAAATTTGCAAACGGTCGCTGCTGTGATTAACCCGCAAGGCACCGGACGGGTAAATGAATTCTCCCGCACCCATGAATACGTCATCTTTGTCATGTTTGGGGATATTCAACTCATTCCCCAAAGCGACAATATGTTCGATCGCGATGAGCGTGAGAACGATGTTCCGATCGAATGGCGCAATCTGCGAAGGAGAGAACGGGAAAGCGTCCGTGGGTCTCGCCCAAACCAGTTCTACGCAGTCTTCGTAGATATCGAGTCCGGCTTGATTCACTCCGTAGGGGACCCGCTGAGTGACGATATAGATATCACAACGATAGTCGCACCAGCAGGAACGCGGGCGATCTTTCCAATGACGCCTGACGGCAGAGAGATGATTTGGGGCATTGTCCCCGACAGGCTCCGCTATCTGGCGAGCAAATCGTTTGCTCGCGTAAAGAACGGCGATCTGGTTCAATTTCTCAATGCCGGGACTGTACGGGCTATCGAGGAAGGCAGGGTCGAGATATCGGGTAAGGATCGATGGGGTGGCGTAGATGCGCGTTATTCTGCGGGAAGCAAGCGACTCATGCCCAAGACGGTCTGGGTTCGTGAAGCTCATAATGCACAGGCATCCGGCACGCTCTTGCTCAAACGGTTGATCGGCTCTCGGACCTTCCCATTCCCCAAGTCGTTGCACGCTGTAGAAGACTGTCTTCGCTTCTTCGTTTCAGCGAAGACTGATGCCATTGTCCTCGACTTCTTTTCCGGCTCGGGCACCACGGCACATGCAGTCATGCGCCTAAACCGGCAGGATGGTGGGCGACGACAGTGCATCTCGGTTACCAACAACGAGGTCGCGGCCGACGAACAAGCTGCCCTGCGTAGGTCGGGCCTTCGACCAGGTGATGCGGATTGGGAAAAGTGCGGCATCTGCGATTACATCACAAAGCCTCGCATAGCATCAGCGATTACCGGCAAAACGCCGGACGGCAAGGACATTGAAGGTGAGTATCGGTTTATCGACGAATTCCCGATGGCCGAGGGGTTCGAGGAGAACGCCGAGTTCTTCACCTTGACCTACGAAGCACCCGTTGCCGTCAGCCACAACCTCGCCTTCCAGCGCATCGCGCCGCTGTTGTGGATGCGCGCCGGATCGGCAGGGCGCCGCATCGACGATCTTCCCGCCGCCGGATGGGACGTGGCCGACACCTACGGCCTGCTCGTGGACCTGGACCGCGCCGCCGCGTTCTGCGACGCGGCCGCCGCCCAACCGACCCTGCGCATCGCCTACGTCGTGACTGATGACGACCGCCGGTTCCAGGCGGTGGCGCGCGCACTGCCCGACAGCGTCGAGCCGGTGCGGCTCTACGAGTCCTACCTCTCCAATTTCCGCTTTTCGATGGGCCGCTGAGCCATGAAGTTTACCCTCAAGGATTATCAGGAAGAAGCCGTTCGGGAGGTTCTGGTGAACCTCAAGAAGGCCTCGCGTCGCTGGCGCGAGGACGGCGACAAGCATGCCTTCTCGCTGACGGCCACCACGGGCGCGGGCAAGACCGTCATGGCGGCGGCGGTGTTCGAGGCGCTGTTCCACGGCGACGACAACTACGACATCGAGCCTGACCCGGGTGCCGTGGTGATCTGGTTCAGCGACGATCCGTCCCTGAACGAGCAGTCGCGGTTCCGCCTGCTCGAGGCATCGGACTGACTGTCGATCTCGGACCTTGTAGTGGTGCAAAGCACGTTCCAGCGCGAGGTGCTGGAACCGGGAAAGGTCTATTTCCTGAACACCCAGAAGCTGAGCAAGTCGAGCCTCCTGGTGCGCGGACACGATCCCGATGACGAGGGGATCGAGAAGGACGGGCAGATCCGGCTGATGCCTGACAGTCGCTCCTTCACCATCTGGGACACGATCCAGAACACCATCGATGACCCGGCGCTGACGCTTTACCTCGTGCTCGACGAGGCGCATCGCGGGATGCGCGCCGCGACCGGCGCGGGCGAGAAGACCACCATCGTCAAGCGGCTGATCAACGGCTCGGGTCCGGTCCCCGGCATCCCGGTCGTCTGGGGCATCTCGGCGACGGTCGAGCGGTTCAACGCCGCAATGACCGACATGACGGGCCGCGCGACCCTGCCGAACGTGGTGGTGGATTCCGCCAAGGTCCAGGCGTCAGGTCTGCTGAAGGATACGATCATCCTGGACGTGCCGAAGGAGGCGGGGCAGTTCGATACCGTGCTGGTGCGCCGCGGCACCGACAAGCTGAAGGAGATTTCCTCCGCCTGGGAGGCCTATGGCCAGCAGCAGGACGATGCCGGAACAGTGCTGCCCCTTATGGTTCTGCAAGTTCCGAACGCGCCCGATCACAACGACATCGGCCGGGCTCTCGACACCATCTTCACGCAGTGGCCGGACTTGCCCGAGGATGCGGTGGCGCATGTGTTCGGGGAACACTCCACCCAGACCTTCGGCCGCCACACCGTGCCCTACATCTCGCCCGAACGTGTTCAGGAATCGACGTGGGTCCGGATCCTGATCGCGAAGGACGCCATCAGCACGGGTTGGGATTGTCCGCGTGCCGAAGTCATGGTGTCGTTCCGGCCCGCTCGGGACAAGACGCACATCACGCAGCTACTGGGGCGCATGGTGCGCACGCCGCTGGCGCGGCGGATCCCGGGCAATGAACGACTGAACTCGGTCGATTGCCTGCTACCGTTCTTCGACGAAGCCTCGGTCAAGGACGTCGCCAAGGCGCTGATGTCCGGTGGGGACGGCGGCGATGACCTGCCGGGTCGCCGCGTGCTGATCAACCCCGTCGAGCTGAAGCCCAATCCTGCGATCCCGGAGGCGGTTTGGGACAAGCTGCTCTCGCTGCCATCCCAATCCCTGCCGAAGCGGCATGCCCGTCCCGTCAAGCGGCTGACATCGCTGGCGCATGAGCTGGCCGTGGATGGCCTGCTCGAGGACGCTGGTAAGGTTGCCCATGCGGAAATGCACAAGGTGCTTGATGGCGCCAGAGCGCGCTACAAGACGGAAATCGAGACTGCCCGCAAATCGGTCCTGACAGTCGAAGGCAAGAGCCTGAAGGCCGACCTGAAAGGCGGGGGCATGTCGTTCGACGACTTCCTCGAGGAAGCGGACTACGCCGTGATCGAAGACGCATATCGCAGGGCGGGCCGTGCGATCAGTCCGGATCTCGCGACGTCGTACAGCGACTACCTGGCGCGGAGCGAAGGCGATGCGGACGACATGGAGGCCGCTCTCATCGATGCGCACGTCACGATTGGCGCTCTGGGATTGGTTCCCGGCATCCGAGAGACACTTGAGGCTGAGGCCGAGAAACTCGCGAACCAATGGCTCACTCGCTTCCGGGTCGACATCAAGAACCTCTCCGACGAGCGTCAGGACGTGTATCGCCAGATCCGGGAGATGAGCGCGAACCCCATGGATGTGGACCTGGCTCGTCCGACGTCTTGGATGCAGCCGACGACGATCCGGGAAGCGAACGGCTCAGAGACCCCGCTGCCATCGTTCGAGCGGCACATGCTGTGCGATGAGCATGGGATGTTCCCCGAGGACTTCAATTCCTGGGAAGGTGAAGTCGTGAAATCCGAACTCGCGCGGGCGGGGGCCATCGCGTGGTACCGGAACCCGTCGCGCGCCAGCCAGGACTCGCTTGGCATCATTTACGAGGATGGTGGCGAACCAAAGATCGTCCGGCCCGACTTCGTATTTTTCGTTCAGCAGGACGATGGGACCGCCGTCGCCGATATCGTCGATCCGCACGGCATTCAGTTCGGCGACGCGATGCCGAAGCTCAAGGGGCTGGCGCAGTACGCAGAACGCTTCGGCGATCAGTATCGTCGGATCGAGGCCGTTGCGAAGATCGGTGACAAGTTCCGTGTTCTGGACCTGAAGGAAGCCGCGACGCGCGCGTCAGTTTCTACCGCGACAACCATCAAGGCTCTGTATGAAAGCGCGGATGCATTCGATTACTTGCCCTAACCATCACAGAGTTCGACGCCAGTTCCCTGCGGCATGGATACGGCTTTCACAACGGTTACGAATGATCTGTGGCCCAAAACCCTTCATTATCAGGGCCTTGATCGGCTTAACCGGACCGCGCGCGGTTAACAGGTCCGGAGAATATCGGCCCGGAGAGAACGCATGCGCGCCCTTCGGGGCGTAGCCCGGTTAACAGCCCCTCCCGCATAACCCTCGAAAACAACGGAAAAATCCGGCCGCAGCCGGATGGGGAGAACGCTTTCGCGAGGGCAAGTGGCGGAGGGGATGGGTCTGAAATCCAACCTTCTCTACCCCCTAAGATATTGTTTTTATTGACACGCCTGATGGTTTAATCGTCATTTGGTTCAGTCGCGACTGGCAGCGAAATACGCTCGAAGCGTTGCGGTTGACTGCCGCGACGAGACGGAGGCCATGCCACACGCCCAACCCGGGTTTGATGACGGTCATCTGCCGACTTGGACGTTTTTGGCCTTCCCTGAGAGGGTTGCCAAAATGTAAGCGAGGCCCATCACGTTGACAGAGAGTGTCCGGTCTTCTGTGTATGGCTGATTGGGTCCATGCTTCCTGAGAGGAGCAAGGACGATGACGATTTCGAACGAAGTGCTGGACGAGTTGCTGAAGGGCTGCAAGCGGCCTGAGGATCTGCTTGGCGATGCCGGGCTGATGAAGGAGCTGAAGGTCCGGCTGATGGAGGGGATGGGACCGGGGTCGAAGGTTCTCCACCTATAGTTCGGCCGGATTGAAGTCACTCTTGGGGCACGAGACGCCTGACCGGGGGGCAATCCACCGCCTGTGCCGCCCGGTGATCGGATTACACCACCGCCGGGCCGATGACGATGGGGTGCAGCATGGCCAATGCCCACCACGCCGCGCCGGCGGCAAGCCAGCGCCAGGGATTGCCCGCGCCGAGCAGGGTTCGTGCCGGCTGCAGGCGGTGCCAGTCGGGGCCCATCACGCGCTGGCGGCGGCGGTCGATCACGACCATGCCGAGCGCCGCGAAACCGGCAAAGCCGCCTAACATCAGCACATGGGCAAGATCGCCATTGGGCACCATGTGCCCCGCCGCCCAGAGCGCGAGCGCGGCCAGCACCGGGTGCCGCGTCAGCCCGACGATGCCGGGGCGGGCGGGGTCGAAGCGCGCGTTGCGGGCGCCGCCGAACGAAAACGGGTTCGGCGCCCCGAGCCCGAGCGCGGCGATGAGGCAGGCCAGCGCCATCGCGGCTTGCGTGACATGCACCTGCCAGGGCGCCCAGGCCCAGATCTCGACATAAGGCGCCCGCCCTGCCGCGACGATCAGCCAGGCCAGCGCCGCCACCGAGACCAGCGAATAGGCAAGCCCGTATCCCGCCCGCCCAAGCGCGCCGGTGAGCCGCGCCTTGAGCGCCGGCCGCGCCGGGATGGCGTGGGTGAGCAGGAACACCGCCCAGGCGAATGCGTATTCGCCCCAGCCCTCCATCGCCTACGCCTTGCCGCCCGAGGGCCGCTTCGCCGCGGCCTTCGGGCGGGTCAGGATCGGCCAGTAGATCACCGCAAACCCGCCCCAGGCCGCGATCCAGGCGGTGGCCGAGAGGTGCAGCGGCCAGTCCTCGCCGGGCAGCGCCCCGGCCAGCAGCCGCGCGATCACCGAGACCACCAGCAGCACGTACAGCGCCGCGATCGGCGCGGTGGCGTGCAGCGGCCGGCCGCCATGGCCAAGCGCCGCGCGCGTCATCACCGCCAGCGTCATCAGCCCGATGGCGCCGGCCATCCACAGATGCTGCGCCGCGGCCATGCCGAAGGTGCCGGGGGAGAGGATCTCGGCCCCGAGCCCGAGCGCGCCGAGCGGCACGAAGAGATAACCCGCGTGCAGCACCGTCACCAGCGGCTCGGCCAGCGTCAGCGCCCCGCGCCAGCGTGCCAGACGCGCGAGATGCAGCGCGCCGGCGATCAGCAGCGCCGCGCCGGTGAGCGCATGATCGGGCGCCGCCACCCAGAGCAGGAGCGCCGCGCCCAGCACCAGAAGCGCCGCCTTGTCGAGCCGCTGCATCGGCGGCGCCGGCAGCCGCGTCTCGCCCCGCTGCACGAGCCAGTTGCGGGTGAAAGAGGGCACGATGCGCCCGCCGATCAGCCCGATCAGCATTACCGCCGCGCCGAGCGCGAGCCTCAGCCCCAGCCCTTGCGCCGCAGCGCCCCCCTGCGCGGCCTCCCAGTGAAACAGCGCATTGCCAAGGGTGAACACCCCCAGCAGCCCCAGCACGGGCAGGTTGCGCCAGTTGCGCCCGGCGACGATCTCGCGCGCCAGAACGCCGGCCAGCACCACCAGAAAGCCCAGATCCACCGCCGCCACGACCAAGGCGGGCAGATGCGCCGAGACGGCCACCGCCGCCCGACCCGCCAGCCAAAGCAATGCCAGCCCGACCAGCGGCCAGCCGGTGATCGGCAGCCGCCCCGTCCAGTTCGGCACCGCCGTCAGCAGGAACCCCGCCATCACCGCCGAGAGGAAGCCGAAGAGGAACTCATGCGCATGCCAGGCGATCGGGTCAAAGGCCGTGGGCGGGCCGTCCCAGCCGCTCAGCATCGCGATCCACAGCACCATCGCCGCCGCCGCCCAGATCCCGGCCATCAGGAAGAACGGCCGGAAGCCGAAGCTGAAGATCGCCGGACCCTCCCAGGCGCGCATCCGTTCGGCGGTTGTGGTCATCGCGTCTCTCCCTCGATCCCCGCCTCGGTGACGATGGCATCGAGCGGGATGTCATGCGGCTGCGGATAGATACTGGCCAGCCGCGCCGCCGAAAGCCCCACGCCGATGGTGAAGGGCCGCGGGGCGAGCGCCGCCAGCGTGCGGTCGAAATAGCCGCCGCCGTAACCGAGCCGCCAGCCGGTCCCGTCCTCGCCCATGGCCCAGCCGACCAGCGGCGCGAGCGCGATCTCGGGCGTGAGCCGTTCGGCCTCGGGCGGCGGCACGGGGATGTTCCAGTCGCCGCGCACCATCCGCATCTCGGGCGTCCAGCGGCGGAAGACGAGCGGCGCGGCCTTCTCCTCCACCGCCGGCAGCGCAACGATCGCGCCCGCCTCGTGCCATTCGGCCATCAGCGGCCGCAGGTCGAACTCGCCCTTGATCGGCCAGTAGCCCGAGATCACCCGGCCCTCGAGCCCCCCGAACCGCTCCACCAGAAGCCGCATCAGATGCCCCGCCAGCGTCTGCGCGATGCGCTCGCGCTCGGCGACGGAAATCGCCCGGCGCGCCTCCAGCAGCCGCGCGCGCTCGGCCCGGCGCCAGCGCGCCACGTCGCGGGCCTGCTGCGGGTCCACCGCCAGCGGGTCGAAATAGGCCGGCGCGATCTCGGAAGCGAGGCAGGGCGGCGAGGCGTAGCCGCGCGGTGTATCGTCAGGGTCGCTCATCTCGGCCTCCCAGTGCATCGAGCCGGGCAAGCGCCGCCTCGGCTTCGGCCATGATCGCGGCGATCCGCTCGGCCGCGGTGGGCAGGTCGTCGATCAGCGTGGCGCTGTGGCCGGCGAAAGCGGGCATCGCGTCGAGATCGCCGGTGGTCGTGCGCAGGGGCGAATCGGTGCTGTAGCGCAGGATCGGGCGGCCGTCGTCCTCGGCGATGACCTCGGGCGGCAGCGCCTCGGGGTGATGGCCGAAGAGCGTGCCGCCGATGGCATCGGTCAGCGCGTTGCGGATCACCCGCACCGGCGCGCCCGGCGGCCAGTTCAGCGAGAAGAGATCGGTCAGCACCGTGTCCTCGGCGCGGGCCGCCAGCACGCGGCGCTTGTGGTGGTCGTGGGCGAAGGATTCGCGCGTGGCGAGGAACGCCGTGCCGCAATGAATGCCCTGCGCGCCGAGCGCCAGCGCCGCCACCAGCGAAGCACCGCTGGCAAAGCCGCCCGAGGCCACCACCGGCAGCGCCGTCGCCCGCGCCACCTCTTCCACCAGCACCAGCGCGCCGGCCCGCCCGTGGACATGGCCGCCGGCCTCGACGCCTTGCACGATCAGCACGTCGGCCCCGGCCGTCTCGGCCGCCTGCGCCGCTTCGAGGGTGCCCACCTGATGCAGCACGAGGCAGCCCGCGTCCCTGGCCCGCGCCACCGCCTCGGGCACCACGTCCCAGAAGAAGCACATCGCCGGCACCCTGGCCGCGAGGCAGGTGTCGAGCTCGGCCGCGAGCAGCGCCGGATCGGTCGCCGCGGGAATGAGGTTGACGGCAAAGGGCCGGTCGGTGCGCGCCCGCACGGCGTCGATCTCGCGCGCGATCAGCTCGGGCGGCTCGCGCACCATGCCCAGCATCCCGAAGCCGCCCGCCCCGGCCACCGCCGCCGCAAGCTCCGCGCGCGCCACCCCGCCCATGCCGGCCTGCAGGATCGGAACCTCGCACCCGAGCAGCTCGCACAGCGGCGTTCGCAGTTGCCCTCGGCTCATTCCCGTTCCTCCTCTTGCGCCAGCCGCTCGGCGAGCCAGTCGCGCAGCACCACGGCGTTGTTGTGCGCCTCGTCGCGCGCCGCGAAGATCAGCGTCACCGGACCCTTGCGGCAGAGCGTCAGCAACTCCTCCACCGCTTCGGGCCTGGCGGCAAGCTCGTCGCGGTAGCGGCGGACGAACTCCTCCCAGCGGGCGGGATCGTGGCCGAACCAGCGGCGCAATTCGCCGCTCGGGGCAGCGTCCTTCTCCCACAGGTCAAGCGCCAGATCGGCCTTCGAGATGCCGCGCGGCCAGAGCCTGTCCACCAGCACCCGCGCGCCCTCGGTCGCCGCCCCGTCGCGCAGGGCCTGGGCGCGGGCAAGTTGGATGCGCTCTCGCCACGGGCTCACGTCTTGCCGTCCTCCTCGGCGGCCAGCAGATCCAGCGTCTTGAGCGAATGGGCGAAGGCCGCGCCGGCGCGCATCTCGGCGGCGACCCAGATCGCCTCCATGATCTCCTCGCCGCTCGCGCCGGCCTTGCGCGCGGCCTGGACATGCCCCTCGATGCACCAGGGGCATTGCGTGACATGCGCCACCGCCACCGCGATCAGCTGCTTGGTGCGGGCGTCGAGCGCGCCTTCGGCGAAGACCGCCTTCGAGAAGGCGCGGAAGGCCGCCTCGGGCTCGGGCGCGAGGCGGCGGCGCAGATCGGCCAGTTCGCGCGTGGCCCCCGGCAGGTGCATCTCAGCCATGGCGTGCGGCCTCCTCGAAGCGCGGGAACAGCACCTCGTTCTCCAGCCGGATGTGCTCTTGCAACTCGTCGATGAACTCGGCCAGCTCCGCGTAAAGCGCGCTCCAGGTCCGGCAGGCGCCTTGCGGAAGGTTCAGGTTGGCGGTCAGGCGGCGGATCTCGGCGATCTCGCGGTCATGGTCGTCGTGATCGGCGCGCATCACCGCGATCGGGTTCTCGATGCCGGGCATGTCGCCCTTGCGGATGGCGGGAAAGAGGATCAGCTCCTCCTTCTTCATGTGCACTTCCATCGCGCCGATCATCCGGCGCAGCACTTCCGAAAGACCCTCGGGCACGTGTTCGTCCCCGAAATGCACCGTCTCGACCTTTTCGGCCAGCTCGGCCAGCCGCGGCAGCTGCGCGCGGTGGCGGGCGTGATAGCGGGTCTCGATGTGGCGGGTCAGTTCGGCGGGGTCGTCGAGGGGGGCGGCATCGCTCATGGCGGTCTCCTTCATCGCAGGGCGGGAATGGCATCGGGGGCGGCCTGCGCGGTCTCCACCGCCATGTGCAGCGAGCGCGCGATGCGCTCGGCGGCGGCGATGACATGGGCCGCGCCCTGCGCCGGGCAGACCTCGCGCGCGGTCTGGCGGAACAGCGTCAGCCAGCGCTCGAAATGCGCCCACTCCACCGGCAGCGTGGCGTGGGCGGGCACCGGCGCGCCATGATAGCGGCCGGTCATCAGCGCCACCGAGGACCAGAACGCCACCATGCGTTCCAGATGCGGCTCCCAGTCGCCGATGCGCGCGGCGAAGATCGGACCGAGCACCTCATCGGCACGCACCCGGTCGTAAAAGCGATGCACCAGCTCGCGCAGGATCGCCTCGTCAAGCCCCGTCTCGGCCATCAGCCGGGCGGTCATCTCGGGGCGGGCGGAAGTGATCGGGAGCGTTGCGCCGGTGGGATGCATGGCAAGCGGCCTTGTGCGTTTTCTCTTGTGACTCGCAGGCTAGTGTGTTTAATAGGTATTGTAAATACTCATTCAAAGGGAGCGGCCCGCGGCATGCGCCTCACCTCCTTCACCGATTACGGACTTCGGATGCTGATGCGCATGGCCGCCGCGCCGGAGCAGGCCTTTTCCACCGCCGAGCTGGCCGAGGAATTCGGGCTGTCGCGCCACCACCTGGCCAAGATCATGCAGCGGCTGGCGCAAGGCGGCATCGTCGAGACCCGCCGGGGCGGCGGCGGCGGGGCGGTGCTGGCGCGCCCGGCCGATCAGATCCGGCTCGGCGCGCTGGTCCGCCTGCTGGAGGAAGGCCAGCCGCTGGTCGAGTGCTTCGCCTCGGGCGGGGATTGCTCGCTCGACGGCCGCTGCCGGCTCAAGGCGCGGCTGCGCGCGGCCGAGGCGGCCTTCCTCGCCGATCTCGACCGCTCGACGCTGGCCGACATCGCGCTGGCGCGAGAGGCAGCTGTGGCCCCGAACAAGGAACCCGATCTGAGGACGGCACCATGAACGCAACCGCGTCACTGACGAAAGCCGAGCGCCAGGCAGGCATCGGACTGGCCCTCGCCCTGACCGCAATGGGGCTGGTGATGGCCGCGACCTCGCGCCACGGGGTCATGGCCATCCACGGCGCAATGGCGATGGCGCTCGGCCTTGCGCTGGTCTTCAAGCTGGGCGGCGCGCTTTACGATTACCCCGAGCCCGCATCCGACCGGCATAACCGCTATTACGATGCGCCCACGCGTTTCGGCATCGCGATGACGCTGATCTGGTCAGTGATCGGCATGGGTGTGGGGGTCTGGGTGGCCGCACTCATGTACTGGCCCGATGCAACCCCGCCCTGGGGCTGGACGAGCTATGGCCGGCTGCGCCCGGTCCATACTTCCGGGGTGATCTTCGGCTTCGGCGGCAACGCGCTGATCGCCACCTCGTTCTATGTGGTTCAGCGCACCTCACGCGCACGATTGGCCGATGCGCTGAGCCCTTGGGTGGTGCTGATCGGCTACAACCTGTTCTGCCTCTGGGCCGTCAGCGGCTATCTGATGGGGGCGACGCAATCGAAGGAATACGCCGAGGCGACATGGTATGCGGACATCTGGCTGGTGGTGATCTGGCTGACCTATTTTGCGCTCTACATCCGTACGCTCGCGCGGCGGGCCGAGCCGCACATCTATGTCGCCAACTGGTATTACCTGGCCTTCATCCTCGTCGTCGCGATCCTGCACGTCGTCAACAACCTGGCAATTCCGGTGCGGTGGACCACGGCCGAGAGCTTCCCGGTCTGGGCCGGCGTGCAGGATGCCATGATCCAGTGGTGGTATGGTCACAACGCCGTGGCCTTTTTCCTGACGGCCGGATTCCTGGGGATGCTCTACTACTTCCTGCCGGTCAGGGCCGGGCGGCCGATCTGGTCCTATCGCCTCTCGATCCTCAGCTTCTGGGGTATCGTGTTCTTCTACATGTGGGCAGGGTCGCATCACCTGCACTACACCGCGCTGCCCTACTGGGTTCAAACGCTGGGGATGACCTTCTCGGTCATGCTTCTGGTGCCGAGCTGGGCCTCGGCGGGCAACGCCATCGCCACCCTGAACGGCGCCTGGGGCAAGGTCCGCGACGACGCGGTGCTCCGCTTCATGTTCGTGGCGGCGGTATTCTACGGCCTGTCCACCTTCGAGGGGTCGTTCCTCGCCATTCGGCCGGTCAACTCGCTGTCGCATTACACCGACTGGACGGTGGGCCACGTGCATTCCGGCACGCTGGGCTGGGTGGCGATGATCGTCTTCGGCGCGATCTATTCACTGGTTCCGAAGCTCTGGGGGCGCGAGGACATGGCCTGGCCTCGCGCGGTGGAATGGCACTTCTGGCTCGCCGTGGCGGGCACGCTGGTCTATGTCGTGTCGCTCTGGAACGCCGGCATCACGCAGGGGCTGATGTGGCGCACCTATGACGCGAACGGCGCGCTCTCCTACAGCTTCATCGAAACCGTCGAGGCGATGCTGCCCTATTACGCCGCGCGTACGTTGGGGGGCGGACTGTTCCTGATCGGCGCCATCCTGTGCGCCTTGAACTGCCGCGCAACCATGCGGGCGGCTGGCCACCGCGAGGATGCGTTCGACCGGCCGCTCGTGGCCCAGCCGGCGGAGTGATCCAATGCTCAAGCTGCACTACAACCTCGAAAAGATCTCGATGGGGCTTGTCGGCGCCATCATGGTCGTGGCCTCGGTGGGCGGCATCGTCGAGATCGCACCCCTGTTCACGATCGAACAGACGGTCGAGATCCCCGACGACCTGCGCCCCCTGACGCCGCTGGAGCTGGCCGGGCGGCAGATATACATCCGCGAGGGCTGCTACGCCTGCCACAGCCAGATGATCCGCAGCCTCGCCGACGAGATCGACCGCTACGGCCCTTATTCGCTGGCCGGCGAAAGCGCCTGGGATCATCCGATGCTCTGGGGTTCGAAACGGACCGGGCCGGACCTCGCGCGCCTGGGCGGCAAGTATTCCGATGACTGGCATGTCGCGCACCTGATGAACCCGCGCGACGTGGTGCCGGTCTCGATCATGCCTGCCTATCCCTGGCTGACGGCGCCTCTCGACACTTCGCTGCTGCGCGACAGACTGACGACGCTCGCCCGTCTCGGGGTGCCCTACGACGCGGAGATGATCGCCCATGCGGAAGCGGATGCGCGGGCGCAGAGCAATCCGGACGCGGACGGCGCGAGCGACGTGCAGGCGCGATACGGCCAGGCCGTGGCCGTGCGGGCCTTTGACGGCGACCCCGCCCGGCTGACCGAGATGGACGCGCTGGTGGCCTATCTCCAGTCGTTGGGAACCCTTACCAGCGCCGCGTGGCGCACGCCGGAGGAGGCAGCACAATGAGCCACGAAACGCTGGTGCTGATCGCCAAGGCGCTTGGCCCGCTCTGGATGGGCGGCTTCCTGATCATCGTGCTGATCCGCAGCTACAACCCGGCGCGCCGCGCCGAGCAGGAACGCATCGCCCGCTCGATCCTGGAGCCGGGCCCGGCCCCTGAGACAGGAAAGGACCGGCCATGACGACCGATCCCCGCGCGCTTCCCGGCGCCGATCCGCATACCGGCAATCGCGAGATCGATCCGGTCACCGGCTACGAGACTACCGGGCATGACTGGAACGGCATTCGCGAGTTGAACACGCCCTTCCCCAGGATCGCGCTGATCGCGCTGGCGCTGGCGTTTGCCTATGCGGTTGTGGCCTGGATCCTGCTGCCGGCCTGGCCCACGGGGCGCGACTATACCCGCGGCCTTCTCGGCCTTGACCAGGGAGAGGTGGCCGAGGAACGCCTGCAAGCGATCGCTGCGGATCGCGCCGAATGGCTGCGGCGATTCGAAGCGGCGGATTTCGAGGCGATCGCCAGCGACCCCGCGCTGATGGAATTGGCGATGCCTGCGGCTCAGCGTCTCTTTGGCGACAATTGCGCGGCCTGCCATGGACGCAATGGCGAAGGCGGGCCGGGCTTTCCGGTTCTGGCCGATGCCACCTGGCTGTGGAGCGGCGCGCCCGAGGAGATCGCCACCACCATCCGGCACGGGATCAACGCCGACGATCCCGACACCCGCATCGCCGAGATGCCGTCCTTCGACTGGATGGACCGAGCCGATCGGCTTTCGCTCGCCGACTTCGTGGCGAGCCTGCCCGAGGGCAAGGCCGACTGGAACAGCCCCGCCGCGGCGCTGTTTGCGGAGAACTGCGCCGCCTGCCACGGCGAGAGGGGCGAGGGTGGCCTCGCCGTCGGTGCGCCCTCGCTGACCGACCGGGCGACGATCTACGGGCAGGACGCGCAGACGGTCTTCAAGACCCTGACTCATGGGCGCCGCGGCGTGATGCCCGCCTGGGCCGGGCGGCTGAGCGATGCCGAGATCAACCTCCTCGCGCTCTACGTCTCTCGCCTGTCGGATGCGACAAGGGAGGAGCCGCAATGAAGCCGGCGACACAGAAAAGGCTCGCCCTGGGGGCCGCAATCCTGGGACTGGCGGTCGTGCTTGGCGCCAACGTGCATCTCGTCATCGCTGCATTTCGGTCGCAACCGCCCTGCGTGGCCAACGCAGGCGCACCCATGCCGGCACGCCCGGCCTGCTGAAAGGAGAAGCCGATGCTGGAACCGCTTCCTGCCGTCAAACCGCCCCTCCGCGGCCTTTCTCCGTTGGCCAGGGGGCTGCCGGCACGGGTCGCATTCGACTGGCTCGCGGCGGGCTGGCGCGACCTGCGCACCCATCCGGGCCCGAGCCTGGCCTACGGGGTCATCCTGATGCTGGTATCCTGGGCGGTCCTGCTGGGGCTCCATGCGGCGGGGCTCCTCTACCTGGCGCTGCCCGCGGTTTCGGGTTTTCTCATTCTCGGGCCGTTTCTGGCCATCGGTCTTTACGAAAAGAGCCGACGGCTTGAGGCCGGCGAGCCGGTGAGCCTTGCCGCGATGCTGCTGGTCCGCCCAGCCTCGGGGGCGCAGCTCGCCTTCGCCGGGCTTCTGCTGGCGATCCTGTTCCTGTTCTGGCTGCGCGCGGCGGATCTTCTCTACGCGCTCTTCTTCGGCCTCTCGCCCTTCCCCGGGTTTCGCGAAGCCTTGCTCAACGTCGCCACCACGCCGCGCGGCTGGGCGCTCATCGTGACCGGCGCCTTCGTGGGCGGGCTATTCGCGGCCTTCGCCTTCGCCGTCAGCCTGTTCTCGATCCCGATGCTGATGGCCGAACGGCGCGATGCACTGACGGCATTGGGCCTGAGCTTTGCGCTGACAGTCCGCAATCTTCCGCCCTGCCTTGCCTGGGGGGCAATCGTCGCCGCCGGGCTGGCGCTGTCGGCCGCAACGGGGCTGATCGCGCTGGCGGTGGTCTTTCCCGTGCTGGGCCACGGCACGTGGCACGCCTGGCGCAGCATCGCGCGGGGGCTGCCATGAGTGCGCTTCTCGTGCTCATTCCCGTGTCGATCGGCATGGGGCTGGTCGGCCTCGGCGCCTTTTTCTGGGCGATGCGGCACGACCAGTTCGACGACCCCGAGGGCAACGCCCGCCGAGTGCTTGCACCCGAGAACCCTGTCCCAGCACCCAACGAAGGAGAAACCCATGTCTGAATGGCTTCCGACCCTGCAAACCGCGACCCCTCAGGAAGGCTACGAACTTGCCGTCATGCTGGCCCGTGTTGCGGTGAAGCTGACCCAGCCCGACGCAGCCATGCGCGACAAGCTGCGCCCCGAATATGCCGAGGACGCCGAGGCGCTGATCTCCGTGAGCCAGGTGGTGGCCACCCATTTCGCCACTGTCGCCGCCGCCAACGACTACTGGCGGGGGGCGCGATGAGAGCAACAATGCGCGATGATCGGGGCTTCACCGTGAACGCCGACATACTGGCCGAGGCCTTTGGGCTGAGCGAACCCGAGGTGAAAGCCGCAATGCGCGGCGGCTTGCTGACGAGCCGTTGCGAGGTCGGCGTGGAAGATGATGCCGGAAAATGGCGCCTGACATTCCATTTTCAGGACCGTGCCTTGCGGTTGATTCTGGACGAGACGGGAGAAATCCTCAAGCGCGTGTCCTTCCCCGTCAGAACGAAAGCGACGCCAGACCGCCGCACCCCCGCGGCAGATGGTGCGTAGCGATGATCCCCGAAGCGCTTCTGAACGCGGGCAGGCGCCATCTGGTCACGATCGACGGCAAAGCCAGATTGACCGAGGCGGCCAGACTGTTCGCCGACCCCGCCACGCGGCTTCTGGTCGTCTGTGACCAGGATAACCGAATGATCGGCGTACTCAGCCGCACCGATATCGTAAGCCGGATCGGTCGATGCAAGGGCGGAAGCTGTGCCGAACCCGTCGAGGCGGCCATGACACGGGATGTCGTCAGTTGCTCGACAGCAGACAAGCCGACCGACATTCTCGAGCGGATGAAGGCGACTGGACACAAAAACCTGCCCCTCATCGAGAGCGACGGTCGCCCGATCGGGATCGTCGCAGCCCCTGACGTTCTCGAATTCCTTCTCGAAGATCGGGAGCGCGAGGAATCGCTGCTCTTCGATTACGTCATGGGTATCGGCTATCGGTGATGCAAGGTTGCGAGTCAGCGAGGCGGCGCGAAATCTCGCGCCGCCTTCACAGCGGCAGGGTCGGTGGACGATCGCGCGATCAAGCAGCCACGCGGATGTCAGGGCGTCTCGACGGCACGGCGCGTGATTGCCACCTGCCAGGCATCCGGGCCGTCCTGCAGAAACACGATGTCGAAATCGCCGGGCCATGTCTGCTCGATTCGCTTCAGGAGCGGGATCGGCGCGTGATCATTGATCAGAACGAAGCGCGCGCCGGGCGCCAGCGCCTCGATCGCGGCGAAGACTGTCGCGTGGCGCTCGGGAGGGATCATCGGCCGCAGGTCGACGATGGCGGGGGGGTTTTCCATGGCGTTTCTCCTGTCTGGAACACGCCGAGGCATCGCGCCTAAAAGAAATATTGTCAATATGTTTTTTATCGGATATGCACTTTCTGACAACAGGAGGCGCCGATGCCCGACCGAATGCAGAAATACGTCTCGCTCCCGCGCGCCATGCCCGCCAAGCGCGCCCCCGAAGAGCGTGTGCAGGATCACCGCGAGATCCAGGCGGATTTCGAGCCCCATGAGGCGGCCGCTCAGGCCTCGCGCTGCGAGCAGTGCGGCACGCCCTATTGCCAAGTTTACTGCCCGCTCCACAACAACATCCCCGACTGGCTGAAGATGACGGCCGAGGGTCGGATGGAAGAGGCCTACGAGCTCGCCCAGGCGACCAACAACTTCCCGGAAATATGTGGCCGAATCTGCCCCCAGGACAGGCTGTGCGAGGCGAAATGGGCCTGCACGCTGGAGCAGGCCGGCCACGGAACGGTGACGATCGGCGCCATCGAACGCCACATCGCCGAGACCGCCTGGGCAAAGGGCTGGGTCAGGCCGCGCCTGCCCGTGCGGCTGACCGGGCGCAGCGTCGGGATCGTCGGGGCGGGGCCTGCCGGGATGGCCGCCGCAGAGGAATTGCGCGCCGCCGGGCACGAAGTGCACCTTTACGACCGCCACGCGCGCATGGGCGGTCTGATGTCCTACGGCATCCCCGAATTCAAGATGGAACAGAGCGTGGTTGCCCGCCGCGCCCGCCTTCTGAGCGATGCCGGGATTGTCTTTCATGGCGGGCAGGAACTGGGCCGCAATCTCTCCTTCGCCGATCTTCGCGTCCGCCACGACGCGATCGTGCTGGCCTACGGCGCCTGGGTCGCCCGTCGGCTCGATCTGCCGGGCGAGGACCTCTCCGGTGTGATCCCGGCCCTGGACTATCTCGTCTCGTCGAGCCGCGCACTGATCGGCGAGACGCCGGCGCCCGAGATCGACGCCGCTGGCAAGTGGGTGGTGGTCATAGGCGGCGGCGACACGGCCATGGACTGCATGCGCACCGCCGTGCGTCAGGGCGCCGCCGGGGTGACCTGCCTTTATCGCCGCGACCGCGCCAACATGCCCGGATCGGCCCGCGAAGTCGGCCATGCCGAGGAGGAAGGCGCCGAATTCGCCTGGCAGAGCCAGCCCGAGGCGCTTTCGGATGTGCCGGTGGAGGTCATCCCGGCACGGGCCGAGTCCCTTGACCGGCGCGGCGCCGTGCAGACCGTGCGCGCCTGCCGGACACGGCTCGGCACGCCCGACGCCAGCGGGCGCAAGCGGCCCGAACCGGTGCCGGGGTCGGGGTTCGAGGTGGCTGCCGATCTTGTCGTCAACGCGCTTGGTTTCACCGTCGAGGACGCGGGCCGGCTTACCGATGGCGCGGTGTCGATGTCGCCGCAGAACCGCGTCGCGGCCGACCGAAAGACGAAGATGACCGCCGCCGATGGCGTTTTCGTGGCCGGCGACGCCCGGCTCGGCCCGTCGCTTGTGGTCTGGGCGATCCGCGAAGGGCGCGAGGTGGCGGCGGCGGTGGATCGCTACCTTGCCGCCCTGCCGAAGGCCGCGGCGCCCGGCCGCCGCGAACGGCCGCTGACAGGAGCCGCGCCATGCGCCTGACGATGATGTCGGACTACGCGCTGCGGGTGCTGCTTTATGCGGCGGCGCATCCCGACCGGCTGGTGACGATCGACGAGACGCAGGAATTCTACGGCATGTCGCGCGGTCATCTGATGAAGATCGTGGGCGTGCTGGCCGGCGCCGGCATCCTGCGCTCGCGCCGCGGGCGGGCCGGCGGGTTCACCCTCGGGCGCGCGCCGGAAGAGATCGCGCTCGGCGAGGTGATCCGCCTGACCGAACCCGATTTCGAGATGGTCGAGTGTTTCGGCCCGGCCAGCGCCTGCGCCATCACGGGCATTTGCCGCCTTCCCGGCATCGTCAACGAGGCGCTCGACGCCTTCATGGCGGTGATGGACAGCCACAGCCTCGCCGACATGCTTCCCGGCGCGCCGGATTTCGCGGCGATTGCTCCCGCAACCCGGAAAAGGCCCATGCCATGACCGCACCGCCCCGCACCCCCGAAAGCCCCGCCGCCCCGCGCATGATCGCGATCAGCAGCGGCAAGGGCGGGGTCGGCAAGTCCACCGTCACCGCCAATGTCGCGGTCGCCCTGGCGCGGACGGGCCTCGCGGTCGGCGTCGTCGATGCCGACATCTACGGCCCCTCGATCCCGCGGATGCTGGGCGCGGCGACGACGCGGCCCGCGGTCTCGCCGGGCGGCAAGGTGACCCCGGCCGAGGCGCAGGGGGTCAAGGTCATTTCCATGGCCATGCTCAGCGACGACGACAGCCCCGCCATCCTGCGCGGGCCGATGGTGTCGAAATACCTGCAGATGTTCGTCCGGCAGGTGGACTGGGGGCCGCTCGACATCCTGCTTCTGGACCTGCCGCCGGGCACCGGCGACATCCAGCTGACGCTGGCCCAGACCTTTCCGCTCTCGGGCGCGGTGGTGGTGACGACGCCGCAGGACGTGAGCCTGAAGATCGCGCGGCGCGGCCTGCGGATGCTCGAACAGGTTCGGGTGCCCGTGCTCGGAGTGATCGAGAACATGTCGGGCTTCACCTGCCCCAGTTGCGGCACGGTGACGCATATCTTCCACAAGGGCGGCGGCGAGGCGGTCGCGCGCGAGCTGGGCGTGCCCTTCCTGGGCAAGGTGCCGCTCGATCCCGGCGTGGTCGATTGCGGCGACGAGGGGCGGCCCGTCGCCGCCGCCTTCCCCGACAGCCCGGCGGCGGTCGCCTATGCAGGCATCGCCGCGGCGCTGGCCGGCACGGAGGGCGCGCAGGGCGGCATCGCCACCCCCTTCGCCTGGACGCTGGGCGATGAGGCGACGCGCCCAGCCCCCGCCGCCCCCGCCGCCTCTGCCCCCCCCGACCGGCTTGTGGCGCTCGATCACGAGGCCGGGGCACTGATCCTGCGCTGGGGCGACGGCAGCCAGCAGCGCCTCCCCGACCGCGACCTGCGTCTGGCCTGCCAGTGCGCGCAATGCCGCGACGAGGTTTCGGGCAAGCGGCTGCTCGATCCCGCCGCGGTGCCGCTCGACCTGGCGCTGACGCGGGTCTGGAGCGTGGGCAACTACGCGCTCGGGCTTGCCTTCAGCGACGGCCATTCGAGCGGCATCTACACCCATGCCGCGCTGCGCGCGCTGACGGGGGCGGAGGTGGAAGATGTCTGACGCGCCGCCCCGGCGCCGCATCCGCGCCCAGGCCTCGGCGGCCGATCCCGCGGTGACGGGCTTCACCCTCGACGCCGAAATCCAGCCCGGCCGCGCCGCCCGCTGGGAGGGGCCGGAAGAGGCGCCGCTGGCGCGGGCGCTGTTCGCGCTCGACGGCGTGAAGCGGGTCGAGGTGCGCGGGGCCACGGTCTGGGTGCGCAAGGCACCGGACGCCGACTGGGCCGCGCTCAAGCCCGCCATCGCCGCCGCGATCCGCCGCGTGCTCGACGAGACCGACGCCCCGCTCGGCGCGGCCGAGGCGGCGGCGGACGATCCCGACGCGGCGCTCCTGCGCGCCGTCGAGGAGCTGCTCGCGCGGCAGGTCAACCCGGCGGTGGCGAGCCATGGCGGGCGCATCGATGTCGAGCGGGTCGAGAACGGCGCGGTGTTCCTGCGCATGTCCGGCGGCTGCCAGGGCTGCGCGGCCTCCGCCGCCACGCTGCGCGAGGGGGTGGAGCGGATGCTGCGCGCGGCGCTGCCCGAGATCCGCCGCATCGTCGATGTGACCGACCATGCCGCGGGCGAGGCGCCCTTCTATGCCGGGGGCAAGGGCGCTTCGCCGCTTCTCCACCGCCCGCTGCCGGAAGGCGTGATCGGGCGCGAGGGCGGCCGGTTCACCGTCGATCCCGACTGGCTGGCGCCGCGTCTGGGGCTGACGGCCGAGGCGCTGCGCGCGGGGCTGCAAAGCGGGGCCGTGGTCGGCGTGACCGAGACCGGCGAGGGAGAGGACGCCGGCCGCACCCGCCTCGTGATCCGCAGCGCCAGCCGCGCCTGGGCCGCCGAGATCGACGAGACCGGCGCCGCTCGGGAGATCCCGCCGCCCCGCCCCGCCGCCGCCGCGACCGGCCGCGAGACGGCGCTGGCCGGCCGGCTGCGCGCCCATCTTCGGGGCCTCGCCCCCGGGGCGGCGCTGCCCAGCTACGGCGCGCTTGCCCGCGCGCTCGGCCTGTGGTGGCCGGGCTCGGTGCGCCGGGTGACGGCCGCGCTCGAGACGACGATGCGTGAGGATGCCGCCGCCGGCCGCCCCTTCATCGCCGCTCGCGCCATCTGCCGCGCCGGGGGCGGGTTGCCGGGCAAGGGCTTCTTCGATCTCGCCCGCGCGCTTGGCCGCGGCCCGGCGCCGGGCGAGAGCGAGGCGGACTTCCACGCCCGCGAGCTGGAGCGGCTCGAGGCGGCGCTCGGCCCCGAACCCACCGAGGGCTGAGCCCGGCTGCCTTCAGCGCAGAAAGAAGGTCAGCGTCATGCCCGCCCCGATCAGCGTGATGGCACCGCGCAAGAACCCGGTGCGGCGCACCCTCCGGCTGAGGCGCGCGCCGGCATAGCCGCCAAGCGTGGCGGCGATGGCCATCACCAGCGCCTGTTCCCAGACGATCAGCCCCGCCCAGACGAAGGCGGCCACCGAAACCAGGGAAAGCACCGCCGAAAGCAGGTTCTTCAGCCCGTTCATCCCGTGCAGATCGACATGCCCCAGCAGACCGAAGGCGGCCAGCAGCAGGATCCCCAGCCCGCCGTTGAAATAGCCGCCATAGATCGACACCGCCAAGAGCGCCGCCGCCGACACCGCCGACCCCGGCGCCACGGCCCCGCGCCGGCGCATCCACGCCACCAGGAACGGCCCCGCGGCGAAGAGGATCGTCGCCAACAGCATCAGCCAGGGCACGATCCACAGGAAGGTGGCGCCAGGCGTGACGACCAGCAGCAGCGCGCCGATGACGCTGCCGAGCGCCCCGATGGCAACCATCGCCCGCAGTGCGAGCGCGCCCTCGGCCCGCATGTCGTGCCGAAAGCCCCAGGCGCTGCCCAGATAGCCCGGCAGCGCCGTCAGCGTCGCCGTGGCGTTGGCCGCCACGGGCGGCACGCCGACATGTATCAGCGCCGGCAAGGTCAGGAATGTACCCCCGCCCGCGACCGCGTTGAGCACCCCGGCGGCGGCGCCCGCAAGGGCGAGAAGAAGCCAGTCATCCATGCTTTCGTGCTCCTGTCCGAGTTTGGCAAGGCTCTTGCCCGAAGCTCGATTGGTCTGCAAATTGGTTCGCAAAGAGAGGTGCAATGCCCCGAACCCGCCCCCACGACATCCGCTCCGCGCTCGACGCGCTGCTCGAGGCGTTGGAGCCCGGAGGGCGGCTGCCGGCCGAGCGCGATCTCGCCCGCCGGCTGGGCTGCTCGCGCCAGACCCTGCGCGCCTGCCTCGCCGCGCTCGAGCGCGAGGGCGCAGTGTGGCGCCATGTCGGTCAGGGCACCTTCCGCGGCCCGCGTCCACGCCATCTGCCATTGCGTGACACGCTGCTGATCGAGGGCGCGACACCCATCGACGTGATGGATGCGCGGATGCTGATCGAGCCGATGGTGGCGGCCGAGGCCGCGCGACGCGCCGACGCGGCGGATGTCAGCCTGTTGCGCATGCGGGTTCTTGCCGGCCGCCGCGCCCCTGATCGTGCCGCCTGCGAACAGGCCGACGATGCCTTCCACCGCGCGCTGGGGCAGATCTCGGGCAACCCGATCCTGGCCGGTTTTCTGGGCTATCTTTCCGGTATCCGCCGCCGCTCTGCCTGGCAGCGCGAGTGGGAACGGACGTATTGCCGCGTCGGCGCCCGCGCCTTCCAGACCCTACACAGCGACCAGCATGACGGCATCGTCGACGCCATCGCCGACCACCAGCCGGACCTTGCCGCGGCGCGGATGACGGACCACCTGCGGACCGTCAG
Source organism: Gemmobacter nectariphilus DSM 15620 (assembly GCF_000429765.1). GTDB lineage: Bacteria > Pseudomonadota > Alphaproteobacteria > Rhodobacterales > Rhodobacteraceae > Wagnerdoeblera > Wagnerdoeblera nectariphila. The sequence goes on from NZ_AUCM01000015.1 coordinate 80,232, forward strand.
TGAGGATCTGACCATGGCGGACTGATGCGCAAGTGGCCCGCCCGGCCTAGCTCCTTGCTCCCGAGACGAGAAAATGGACACGCGCATGTGCGAAGGAGCGTTTGCGCGTTTAGCGGCGCGCGCATTCGCGAGGTCAGGGGAGCAGCCAAGGCGCCCGCCCGCGGAGCTCCCTCAGCCCATCTTCGCACCCCAGAAGGACGTGTGATCGGCCGCGAAATACCCGTCCGCGACCCGGAAATACCCCTGAAGCTCAACGGTATCGCCTGCGGTGAGGGGCACCATGGTCTGCAGCCAGATCGCGGTGGCGAGCGAGACATGGGTCGCTGAGATTTCGCCGAGGGAGCCGCGGATTTCCGTCGTGCCGTTCAGCACCAGCCGCCCACGCATACGGGCCGTGGCGCTTGCGTTGATCTTGTAGAGCAGCGTCGCGCCGAAGAGGTAAGTACCGTCGACCGGGGCCACGAAATGGTTGTTCGCGGCGTCGAAGGCCCCCTGATCGTTGGTGTCGGTGTTGTTGAGGCCGATCTTGGTCCAGGTGCCGACGCCGACATAGTTGTCGTAGTTCGTGTACGCCTTGAAGCGCGGCTGCCGGGGCTGATCGACGATGCCGGTAGTGTTGTCCACGCTGAGCCCGTCGAAGAAGGTGCTGCCGTCGGCGGAGACCGCGAGGCGGAAGCGGTCGGAGCCGAAGAGCCCCACCAGCGCCTTGGTGACAAAGCCGGTCTGCAGCGTCAGGCCGAGGTCGTCGCCTGCCGCCTCCTTGTTCATGGTGTAGAACAGATCGCCGGTCCCACCCTCGGCGACGGTCTTCGCCGTCCAGAGCGCGGCGTTCAGCTTGGCCGAGAACGGGTTCGATGCATCTGCCGTGGTGCCCAGCCCGAGCAGCGCGAGGTTCTGCAGCGCGGCTGGCGTGGTCCCGACCCAGCCTGAACCGTCGTAGACCAGCAGCAGGCCCTCGTCCTCGACCCACGCCCGCCAGCCGTTGCGCGGCGGCAGTCGGAGCCAGGCGCCATCGGTCCAGAGCGCGACGTTCAGGTCCCAGCCTGCCCAGTCGCCCGTTGAGCCGGAGGCGACGATGTATCGGTCGCCGTCGGCGGGGCTTCCGGGTGGCGCGGTCAGGTCCCGGTCGAGGACGGAGAGCTGCACGAGCCCGTCGAGGATCCTCAGCGCCTCGTTGTGGGTGATATGCTTCTGGGCCTGCGCCGCCAGGATGTAGGGCAGCAGCAGATGGGTCGTGGCATCGGACATGGACGGTCTCCAGAACGAAGAACGCCGCCTGCATGGCAGGCGGCGAACAGTGGCGCAGCAGTGGTGCTGACGAGCTACCCGTGCTCGGGCGTCTTCCCCGGAATCGCGGACAGAACTGGGTCGGGTTTCGCCGCGTCCCACTTCGCGGCCATCGAGGCCCAGCGATCAATTTCGGCACGGAAGGCCGGGTCATCGATCCGCAGATGGAAGGTGTAGAGCCGATCGACAATCTCGCGCATGAGCGCGCGCATCTCGTCGTCATCGATCCGAGAGACCTCGGACCAGGGAATGCGGTTGCCTTCTGCATCTTGGACGATGACGTCGCTGCCGTCACCGGTGCGCGAGATGGGCGTCCGGCCCGCATGCAGGGCCTCCAACTGCGTGTTTCGCACGCAGGCCACGGCCATCACTCTGGCAAGCTGGGCTGCTATTCGGTCTTCGTCTTCAGGGCGCATGACCCAAGCTTACGCCGCAGGATGCGTGCTCTTCCAGAACTCATTGCGCTACCTCAGAAGTTCAGCGTTACAGCCTTGGGCGCACCCCGCCCGACAAGGGCGGAGAGCTGATGGATGCGGATGTCTAGCGTGTCGCCGGGGGCGAGTAGCTCGCCCCAGTCTGCGGTCTGCTGTGCGGCGGTGTAGACCGCGCTAGTGGTGGCGGTACTCAGCACCCGCTTCACAGTGGCGCCGTCGAGGATCTCCACCTCGTAGGCTTCCAGTTCCTCGGCCAGCGGCACTTCCAGCCCGCCCCAGGTGTCGGCGGAAAGCGCTCGGGACCGGCGCGTCCAGCGGATGGTCAGATCGCCGGGCGTGCGCGACCGCCGCCATGGCTGCTCGACATGCGCGACCGAGAACGGCCGCAGCCCCACGCCCTCAGGCGTGAAGGTCTGCCCCACATAGGTCTCGTCGCTGACCGGGCGGCTCGCCGGGCCGATGCGCCAGTTCCACGGGATGCCGAGATCGGCCTCGGCGATCGGCAGCGGTGCGAGGCTGTCGTCGAGCACCACGACCCGCGCGCCCGCAGGCGCCGGATTGCCCATTGCACCCTCGGTCCCGCGCTGACCCCGCAGCAAGCGGGTCAGCCGATACCGGCCGGGTGCCAGCAGCTCGGCCGCGCCCGCCTGCACGATCTCCCACACCCCCGACGCGGTCTCGATGGCCAGCGCGTTGGCGCCGCCGAAGAGCGTCAGGTCGGTGACGCTTTCCAGCGTGCCGGTCAGCAGATCGACCACCAGCGCGTTGCCGAGGTCGAAGCGCGAGGTGGGGCCCGCGTAGAAGTCCGAGACCAGCGTGCCGAGCCGGGCCCGCGTGCCGAAGCTGGTGAGCATCTCGAAGCCATCGGTCGCGGGACTGCGGAACACCGCCATCTCACCCGGCCACGGTGCAGCGTGCGCCGCCACAAACGGTCGATGCGCGGGCTGGTCCTCGGTCAGCTGCGGCAGATCCATCAGCACTGCTTCCGGCGCGCCGAACACCACGGCCCGCGTCAGCGATGCCGCGCGGGGATCGCCAGGTGGCAGATCGTAGGTCGCCCGGTCCTGACGGACCGCCTCGATGCCGCGCGCCTCGGCGTCGGCGATGGAGACGAGCCGCAGGTCGACCAACCGCCCGTCATGCTCCAGCCGGATCGCATCGGCCGGATCGAGCGCGAGGCGCGAGGGCGGCAGACGGAATGCCGCCGTCTCCCGGGCCACCCACGCCTCCATCAACGCGCGGCGGCAGCGTCGCTCGGCTTCCTCGGGCGGCACCGCCATCGGGAAGGACTCGGAGGCGATCCGCGTCGTGTCGACGGTGATGCGCCGGGCCTCGACGAGGGCCGCGTCGTAGTCCTCGTCCGCCCGGGCGACCTGCCATTTCAGGGCCTGCGGCAGCTCCGTTTCCTGGCCGCGCGTCAGTTCCAGCGGGTCGCCCTCGCGGGCGGCCACGAGATCGTCGGGCCCGAGCGTGGCGACCGACGCCCTGCCGCGCATGACGAACCGGATCGCGCCCTCGGTCTCCACCGCGTCGAACCCGAAATGCCGCGACAGCGTGGTGATCGAGGCGCGCGGGCTTTCCAGCGCCGTGATGGCATAGCCCTCGACCGCACCCCAGAGGCCGGTGACATCGACGCGGGACTCGGGCAGTCCCGCACGCAGACAGAGGTGCCGCACGAGCGCCGCCAGCGACACCGACCCGAGGCGGCCGGTCAGCCAATGGCCGAGCCGCCAGTTGGGGCCATCGGTCCAGACGTCCGTCAGTTCAGGGAAGAACGGATACGGCCGCGCGTCCCAGGTCCATGCCGCGCATTCTGGCACGTCGACCATCCGGCCGCCGTAGACCGAGGACAGTGGGTTGTTCGCGGCCTCACCCCAGAAGAGATAGGTCGCCTCGAGATAGGCGCGCTGGATGGCATCGTCGCGCCAGCCCCGCGAGAAATGCGGCGTGAAGCTCTCGGACGATTTCGGATCGAAGAAGACGTTCGGCTGGTTGGTGCCCCGGTCGATGGCGGGACAGCCAAGCTCGGTGAACCAGACGGGCTTAGACTGCGGCGCCCATGCCGTCGGCGTTCCGCTCTCAACCCCGCCCGGGCGGTTGTAGTGCGCGTTCGACCACCAGGCGCGAAGATCCTTGTAGCGGAAGACCCACGGCTTGGCCGCAGCACCGTCGGTGATCGGAGTCCTGTCTTGCGCGCTTCGGTCGGAGGCGCTGGCATAGAACCAGTCGAAGCCTTCGCCGCCCGCGATGTTCCCCTGCAGGTAGGCCCGGTCGTAGATCGCGGGCCAGCCCTCTACCGCGTCCGCATGTTCGAAGCCGTCGCGCCAGTCCGACAGCGGCATGTAGTTGTCGATCCCGATGAAATCGATCTCCGGATCGGCCCAGAGCGGATCGAGGTGGAAGAACACGTCGCCGCTGCCATCGCCCGGCTGGTGTCCGAAATACTCCGACCAATCGGCAGCATAGCCGATCCTGGTGCCGGACCCGAGGATCGAGCGCGCATCGGCGAGCAGATCCCGATAGGCCTGCACCGCCGGATAGGTGGTTGCGCCCGAGCGGATGGTCGTCAGCCCCGGCATTTCGGTGCCGATCAGAAAGGCGTCGACCCCTCCTGCGGCCGCGCAAAGATGTGCGTAGTGCAACACCATTCGGCGTAGGCCCCAGTCACTCGGTGATCCGGTCCACGAAACCGCCTGACCCGAGACGCTGAAGCTGGCGGGCGTGGCCGCGCCGAACAGCGCGGTGACCTGGCTTGCGGCCGTGGCGGTCTTGTCCACGGTCCCTGCGAAGCCCGCAGCCGGAGAACAGGTGATCCGCCCCCGCCACGGGAATACGGGCTGGCCTGCGTCCGCGGCGTTGTCGGAATACGGGTTCGGCAGCGTGTTGCCGGGCGGCACATCCATCAGGATGAACGGATAGAAGGTGACGCGTAGCCCGCGCGCCTTCATCTCCTGAACCGCTTGCACGACGGCGAAGTCGGACGGCGTGCCGCCATAGACGGGCCGATCCTGATCGTCGCGGCTGACGAGGAAGGCGCTGGCGCGGCTGACGCCATTGACCGACCAGCTGGCGGGCGTGGTCGACTTGGCCGACACCTCGACGCCCGGCCGCACCTTGCAGGCGCCCGCGCGCAGATCGTCGCCGAACCACGCCACGACGAGACTGACGCTCTCGACCGCCGGGGCCATGGCCTGAAGCCGGTCCAGTGACTCCACCATGTCCGTTGCATCCGGCAGCGCGTTCAGGTTCTCGGGCACCGTCGTGCCGCCATCGGTCTTGCGGATGGCCTGCGTCGCGTAGGTGAACTCGCCCGAGGCCGGGATCATGGTGACGGCGCGGGTCAGCCCCTCGGCGGTGTCGGGATCGGCGAGCGGCCGGAACACCTCGAAGGACAGCTGCGGCAGACGGTTGCCATAGGTCGAGAGCGCCAGTTCCTCGAAGACCACATAGGCCGTGCCGCGATAGGCTGGCGTGCTGGCCGCCCCCATTTTCGCGGCGATGAACGGATCGGCGATCTGCGCCTCGTCGCCGGGATACCAGCGCCAGGTGACGCCGGAGAGGTCCATCGGCTTGCCGTCGGCCCAGATGCGGCCGATGCCGGTGATCGGGCCCTCGCACAAGGCGACGGCGAAGCTGGCGTAGTACAGATACTCGGTCGTCTTGACCTTGCCGCCTCCGCCGCCCTTGCCGCCACCCTGCGTGGTGGTCTTGGTCTCCTCGCGGAAGTCGGTCGCCCAGATCACGTTCCCGCCCATCCGCATCCGCCCGTAGACGCGCGGGACGACGGCGCCCTCGGTCGAGGACGTGATCCGAAGGCTGTCGAGCCGCGGGCCCTCGATGCGCTGCGTCGGCGCGAGCGAGGACACGATCCAGCTGTCAACGACCGACCCAATGGTCGAGCCGACGAAGCCGCCGATGGTCGCGGCGCTGACGCCAAGGATCGCGCCACCGATCGAACCGCCGATGGCGGCGCCGGCCGCGCCAAGGACAAGCGTTGCCATGGTGTGGTCTCAGCGTTGCGGGAACAGGAAGGCGAAGGCGATGCGCCGCCGCCAGG
>NZ_AUCM01000016.1 GCF_000429765.1 Gemmobacter nectariphilus DSM 15620
CCGCACTACGAGGCCGGACATATGCAAGCACCCAACCGGATTCGACGCGCTTTGAGGAAAGACTTGACGAAGGGGGTGTCCACATATGCTTCGCGATGCAAAGGCGGCCCTGCCGCCGGCGGAAATCAGTTGCCCCCCGTCCTTGAAGGGGCGGCACCTTTGACGGCCGCCTGCCCATCTCTTGAAGGCCGTGTGGGTGACGGGTGGATGAGGTTGCCCGGGAAGAGGCAAAGCGACAGTCCAGAGCCACGACAGGGATGTGACCCCTGCCCCGCACTCCCCGACTGACCCTTGCGCGATGCGGATCAGCCGAACAGGCGTTGCCGATCCTCTGGCCCGATCTGACCTGCCAGATGCTGGCGCAGCGCGTCCTTGCCGTATGCCCGAAGATCATCGTTGAAATCCCCGAGAAGCGGTTCCAGCACCCGAACGGCAATCCCAACCTCAGTGGCTCTGGCGTTCAACCTCTCTGCCGCACGTTGCCCCGCCGGATCGCGGTCGATGGCGATGTAGAGGCGCTGCAGCCCCTCCGGCAGCAGGACCGCCCCGAGGTGACCGGACGAGAGCGCCGCCCAGACGGGAAGGCCGGGCATGGCCTCGACAAGGGACAGCATGGTCTCGATGCCCTCGCCGACCACGAGGATGTCATCATGCGGGGTCAGCCTGACGGCATTGCCGAGGAGGTGACCCATGGCACGCCTCTGCGTCTCGACCCGCGCTTTTCCCTGTCCGTCAGGCGCGAGCCAGGTGCGATGCACACCCTGCAAGGCCCCTGCCCCATCGGTGACCGCGGCGATCAGCGCCGGTCTGGGGAGGCTCCGGGTCTGGCCCTCATCCCGATGCCAGCATTTCGGGTGGAAGCGCAGGGCACTCATCACTCCGCCCTGGGTCAGGCCCCGGGAGCGGAGGTAGGTGTCGGCAAGCGTGCCTGCGACCGGCACCGAGGCTGCGAAGAGCCGCGCCGCCGCTGCTGGTGTGCTACCGGGTGCCTTCGCCTTCTTTGGCACCGGCGCATCCGGGAGGACCGGCTGCGGACGGCCCAGATGCGCCCGGGCCTCAGTGAGAAGATCGGGAAAGCGAGAGATCCCGGTCCTCTCGCGGATGATGTCGAGAAGATCGCCATGCTCGCCCGTGGCTCCGTCGGTAAACTTGCCGGCCGCACCGGGCCCTGTCGCAGGCCCGGTCAGCCGCACGAAGAGCGACCGGCCGGGATTGTTCTGCAAATCGCCCACGATCCAGTAGGATCCTTCCCGCCGTCCGGCGGGAAGGTAAGCGCGACACACGCTCTCTGCGTTCTCCGCAAGAGCGCGGATCACATCTTCAGTCTCGGAATACATGGCTCAACAACCTCCGCGTGCATGTAGTCCCGTCACAGGACAACGTGCAAGCAGACGATCCAGCACGGCGATGCCGGCAGGATCGATCGGACAGAAGAGGCGCAGCTTCCAGCTGATGATCTCCGAGAAGAAGCCATCGGCCTTGAGGCGGTCCTTGGCCGCTTCCGTGAAGCCGGAAAGCTCGATCCGGTTCACCCCCATGACGCGGGACCGGTGCAACTCCATCCCTTCGGCCAGCCGCACCACGGTCTTTCCCTCCAGCACGAGAGCATGGACCTGCGCCGCCGTGAGTTGCGGCGCATCGGCGGCCAACGTGGTCGCGACCCAGGCGGGTGAGACGCGGCGGCCGATGATCCGCCGCCCGTCATCGGTCTGCAGCCGGTAGACGCGGGTTTCGTCCTGGGGGAGCTGTTTCCAGATCGGCAGAAGCAGCCCCGCCACGATGTGCAGCGTGGATTCCGAGAACTCCGGCACATCGGCCAGCTCCGCCGTCCAGGCGGCGGTGAAGGCCGCGCAGTCAGCCTCGAGCCAATGGGTGTCCTCCATCATCCGAGCTGGGACCGTGCTGGCCTCTGTCGGCCGGATCAGCCGCAAGCGGGGCTGGATTGTGCCATCATCCAGCATCAAGCTGGTAGCAGACACCTGCACCGCCGCCCGGCCGGAGCGGCTGTTGACGAGAAGGCGCGCTTTTGGGTCATCGAGCCAGTCAAGCGCATCCACCAGCGAGGTCGGCGTGTTGCGCCGTTTTTCCGCAATGGTGAGCAGCTGGGTTTCCGCGCCGGAGCCGGGATGGGTGTAGATCACCCGCGCATCAGTGACGCGGAAGCTCTCGGCGCGCAGCGTCTCGAGCCCGAGGTCATAGACCCCGGCGGCGATGGCGCCCTCAATGCGCTGGTCGAGCAATTCCTCGAAGGCCGCGAAGAGCACGGCCTGCATGTCGATCGTCAGCGCGAGCAGGCGATTGAGGAAGGTCGTGATCGGCGGCAGGTCGTCCTTCAGACCGTTGTCATCGGTCAGGCTGAGACCGGTGGCATCCTCGAAGGCTCCGAGCGAGCATCCCGCGACATCGCCGCGATAGATCCGGCGATAAAGCTGACGCAGGGCGTCACGAGCATAGGGGCTCTCGAGGTTGTCCTCGGGCCGGAACAGCCCCTGCCCGCCGGTCTGACGCTGACCGCGGGTGATGGCCCCGAGCGTGTCAAGGCGGCGGGCGATGGTGGAGAGGAACCGCTTCTCCGCTTTCACATCCGTGGCGACGGGCCGAAACAGCGGTGGCTGTGCCTGGTTTGTGCGGTTCGTCCGGCCAAGACCCTGGATCGCGGCATCGGCCTTCCAGCCGGGTTCCAGCAGGTAATGGACCCGCAGGCGCTGGTTCTTGGCCCCAAGATCGGCGTGATAGCTGCGCCCCGTGCCGCCGGCGTCCGAGAAGATCAGGATGTGCTTCTGGTCATCCATGAAGGCGGCGGTCTCGGACAGGTTGGCCGAGCCAGCCCGAGATTCCACCACAAGCCGCGCGGCAGCGCCCTCGCCCTTGCGCACGATGCGGCGCGAGCGGCCCGTGACCTCGGCCACGAGATCGGTGCCGAATCGCTGGACGATCTGGTCGAGCGCACCTGGCACGGGCGGCAGCGAGGCCAGCTTCTCGATCAGCGCATCACGCCTGCGGGCCGCCTCGCGGCATTCTACCGGCTGGCCGTCGCGCACCACGGGGCGCGAGGACAGGTTGCCCTCGCTGTCGGTGAAGGGCTCGTAGAGCTGCACCGGGAAGGAATGGGCGAGGTAGTCCAGGACATATTCCCTGGGAGTGATGTCACAGCGGATGTCGTTCCACTCGTCGGTCGGGATCTCCGACAGGCGGCGCTCCATCAGAGCCTCGCCGGTCGAGACGATCTGGATGACGGACGCATGGCCTGCCGCAAGATCGGCCTCGATGGCGGCGATCAGGGTAGGGGTTTTCATCGAGGTGAGCAGATGGCCGAAGAAGCGCTGCTTGGCAGACTCGAAGGCCGAGCGCGCGGCGAACTTGGCTTGGCGGTTCAGCGTGCCGCTGTCGCCCGTGATATTGGCGGCCTCCATCGCGGCGGCGAGGTTGTTGTGGATGATGGCGAAGGCCCCAGCATAGGCATCGTAGATGCCGCGCTGCTCAAGCGTCAGCGCATGTTCCAGCATCTCGTATTCGACGCCATCGTAGGAGAGCGACCGGGCGGTATAGAGGCCCAAGGACCGCAGGTCGCGGGCCAGAACCTCCATCGCGGCGACGCCGCCCGCCTCGATGGCTTGCACGAATTCTGCCCGCGTCGCGAAGGGGAAGTCTTCGCCGCCCCAGAGTCCGAGGCGTTGCGCATAGGCGAGGTTGTGCACCGTCGTGGCCCCTGTCGCCGAGACATAGACCACGCGGGCGTTGGGCAGCTTGTGTTGCAGGCGCAGGCCCGCCCTGCCCTGCTGCGAGGCTTCCATATCGCCACGTTCGCCCTTCGATCCGGCGGCATTGGCCATGGCATGGCTTTCGTCAAACAGGATCACCCCGTCGAAGTCGGTACCTAGCCAGTCAACGATTTGGTCGACGCGGGATTTCTTGGCACCGCGCTCTTCAGAGCGCAGCGTGGCATAAGTGGTGAAGAGGATGCCTTCGTTTAGGGGGATGTCGCGGCCTTGGGCGAAGCGCGAGAGCGGCGTGACGAGCAGGCGCTCCTGGCCGAGCGCTGACCAGTCGCGCTGCGCGTCCTCGAGAAGCTTGTCGCTCTTCGATATCCAGAGCGCCTTGCGACGGCCTTGCGCCCAGTTCTCGAGCACAATCCCGGCCGACTGGCGGCCCTTACCCGCACCAGTGCCGTCGCCGAGGAAGAAGCCGCGGCGGAAACGGACGGCATCAGCGGCATCGGCGGGCGCGGCCGAGACCATGTCGCCGGTTTCATCGACGGTCCACGATCCGGCGAGATGCGCGCCATGGGCTTCGCCCGCGTAGATCACTGTCTCGAGCTGAGCGTCGGATAGTAGGCCGTCGCGCAGGACGGCCACGGGGAGTTTCGGGCGGTAGGTCGGTTTCGGAGGCGCGACCGAGGCCATGGCAGCCGACTGCACCAGCTTGGTCGGGTGCGGGGACGCGCCGGGGATGTCGATCGCCTGCAGGCGGAAGGTCTCGTAGATCGCGTCCGACAGACGCGCAGCGCCGAGATCGTCCGCCGTCTCGCGTAGGGTGTAGGCGAGGTCCTCGGGATCGGGCGTGGTGACATGCACATCCATCTTGGCCGACGCCGTTGACCGCGCGGGTCGAGCGGCAGGGCCGGACGAATGGGGAGGAATTCCCCGGAAAGGGGAAGCGGGCTGCGATTGAGCGACGGCGCCCGCATCCATCTCGAGGCGTGGCGGGACCTCGGCGGTGATCCGGGACAGAAGGCTGGCAACATCGGCGGACATGGGCAGGGCCAGATCGGCAGTGATGCCGCCCAACTCGCCGCCCCGGCATTTGTCGAAGACCGAAATCCGCGTCTCGAAGCTGGTGCCGTGCTTGGCGAAAGCAGATCCCGACACAGCAAGTGTGAAGACCAGGTGAGCAGCCTCAGTCAAACGGCTGAAGGTTTCCGCCCAGGCCGGCGCATCCGGCGCGAAACCGGCGCCGGTGATTGCGACCAGACGCCCGCCGGGCGCGAGGCGGGCAAGGGCAGAGCGCAGATGCCGGGCCGTCGCCTCTGTCGTGCGGGTATCGACATGGGCCACCGCCGAGAAGGGCGGGTTCATCAGGATGACGCTCGGGCGTAGCCCCGCGTCGAGATGATCGTCGATCTGGGCGGCGTCAAAGCCTGTGACGGGTCGGCCCGGGAACAGGCGGCGCAGAAGGTCGGCGCGGGTGTCTGCCAACTCGTTCAGCGCGAGGCTGCCGCCGGCGATTTCCGCGAGGATCGCCAGAAGGCCGGTCCCGGCCGAAGGCTCGAGGACGAGGTCACGGGGCGTGATCTGCGCTGCCGCCATTGCAGCCAGTCCCATGGGCAACGGCGTCGAGAATTGCTGGAAGCGCTCCATTTCCTCCGAGCGCCGGGTGTGCGTCGGCAAGAGGCCTGCCACCTTGGTGAGGATGGGCAAGATTGTTGCGGGCGAGCCCGCCCGGGCGAGCAGCGCGCGGCCGAACTTCCGCAGGAAGAGGACGAGCGCCACCTCGCCAGCTTCATAGGCAAGCTTCCAGTCCCAAGCGCCGTCAGCATCGGAGCCGCCGAAGGCACGCTCCATCTCAAGCCGCAGACGCAGCGCGTCGATCTGGAACCCTTGCGCCAGATCGGGCTGCAAAGCTTCGGCGACAGCGAGGATCGCGGGAGCCGGATCAAGAGGCTGGACAGGAACGGGAGGCGCAACTGGCGCAAGATAGGTCATCAGGAAACTCCGGAATGAGGGACAGGGACAGGCCCGGACACCGTCTCTCGGGCACCCTCAGGCCTGATCTTCCCCGGCCCTCCTTTCCCTCTCGAACCGACGCGTCCCGGACGCTCAGCTTGATTTTGTTCCTGTTATGTTCTAATTTGAAGACCAAGCCAGAAAGGGAGTTCCCGATGGACAGCACCACGCACGCCCTGCCCGCGACGCCCAAGCAGATCGCCTATGCGCGGTCGCTCGCCCTGCGTAACCAGACTCTCCTGCCCTGGGAGGTCCAGCAAGATCGCCGGTCGTTGAGTGCCTGGATTGAGGCGCAGGCCCAGTTGAAGCCAGTGTCGGACATGGACCGGCTGCCGACCTCAAAGCAGGTGGCCTTTGCGGAGAAGCTCGCCCGGATCAAACGGCGCGCCGTCCCGGAGGAATGCTTCCGCGACAAGGAGCTGATGTCGAAGTGGATCGACGGGAACAGGTGACGTGAAGCGAATCGCTGCCCCCGAGACAGAATCTGCCCAAAACCCGAAGGGTTCTGACCAAGGTATATGTCCAGCCTAAACCCTTGATTTCATGCAGAGCCGAACTCCAGGCCAGAAATGACCGTTATCGCACATGAAGTTGCGCCCAAACAAAACAACGGGGTAGAACCACATTCCGCGAATTGCAGGTATCCCGGTTTACGAACCAGCTGCGAGGGCTTCGATCACACGGCATTCGGCCACGACGCCGCGCCCGCACTCCTTGACCATGCGGGACAGTTCTTTGCGCAAGTTCAGAAGACGAGCAATCCGGCTCTCCACCTCGGCAAGCTGCGCCTGGGCGATGCGGCTCGCATCCTCGCATGAGGCTTGCGGCTGCTCCTGAAGTGCCAAGAGTGCGCGCACGGCTGCAAGGTCGAACCCGAGTTCACGGGCATGACGAACGAAGCCAAGACGGCGGGCATCAACCTCGGTGTAGCTGCGCCGCCCGTTCTCTTGACGGGCTGGCACCGGCAGGACACCGATGCGCTCATAGTAGCGGATAGTTTCAATGTTCACGCCCGCGTGACGGGATAAATCCCCAATCTGCATGTTTTCGCCTTGCTCCTGTAGTTACTACAGGATGTATCACGAACTATCTGCAAGATCGAGGAAGCACCCATGGACGCAGCAACTGCCACCATCCGCTATCAAGTCACCGGCATGGACTGCGCTTCCTGCGCGGCAAAGATAGAGGGCGCGGCCCGTAAAGTTGAAGGCGTCGATGATGTGAAGGTGTCGATTGCGTCACAGATCATGACGCTCATGGTCGATGATCCGGCGCGTCGGCTTCCGGCGCTCGAAAGCGCGGTGACCGGCCTTGGCTACCAGCTCGACCGCATGAGCGAGCCGAAGGTGGCCGGAGCGGAGGCTGATGAGGACGACGACAAGATTCCCGACTTGTCGCATGTCACCCCAGCCTACAAGCGCGCGCTCTGGATCGTGGTATTGCTCAATATCGGCTATGGCGTAGTGGAGATCGTCGGCAGCTTCCTGGCGGGGTCGCAGGCCCTACAGGCTGACGCCCTCGACTTTGTCGGCGATGGCCTGATCTCATTTTTGGGGCTGATGGCCGTCGGGTGGGGCCTTGCCGCCCGTGCCAAGGCGGCGCTGTTGCAAGGCATTTTCCTGGCGCTCCTCGGCTTGGGCGTTATCGGCTCGACGGCCTACCGGGTCTTCGTGGAGCATGAGCCGCAGACCCTGCTCATGGGCGGCTTCGCGCTCGTGGCCTTCTTCGTCAACGTGGCTGCTGCCCTGGTGCTGATCCCGCACCGAAAGGGCGATGCCAACATGCGTGCCGTCTGGCTGTTCTCGCGCAACGACGCTATCGGCAACCTCGCCGTGGTCGTCGCGGCAGCACTGGTGTGGTGGCTCTCCTCGCCGTGGCCAGACCTCGTGGTCGCCTTTGCCGTCGCGGGCCTGTTCCTGCAGTCGGCATGGTCGATCATCCGCGACGCGCGCTCCGATCTTGCACAGGCGCCGCGAGCGTGAGGGCCGGAGCAGCCGTTTCGCTGGTCGTCTTCGGGTCCGCGCTCGATTTGGCCGGCAAAGCCTGGGCGCGGGCTGCGCTCGAACCCTACGCCGCACCGCTCGACTTCCTACCCCTCGTGTCGCTGCGCCTAAGCTTCAACGAAGGTGTGTCGTTCAGCATGTTCGCGTCCGAGAGCGAAGGCGCGCGGCTGGTCTTACTTGCCCTGACAGGCCTATTGACGCTCGCGCTTGGCGTCGAGGCCCTCCGCTCGCACGGTTGGCAGCGCGCAGGCTTATCGCTGATTATAGCCGGTGCCTTGGGCAACCTGATAGACCGGGCTGCGCGCGGCTCGGTGACCGACTTCCTCGGACTGCACTTCGGGGAATGGTATCCCTTTGTGTTCAACCTCGCTGACGTGTGGATTTCGCTCGGCGTGGTGGTTCTGGTCATCTCGCCGTACTTCAGTAAGAACAGCCCCCACGCACTCAAAACTGTCAGCTCCTCGGGCGAATCCGCCCCATTCCCGGCTGGAAAGCCGTAGCGGAACTTAAGTTCATTGAGACAGGCATATTCTGATCACCTAAAGTTCCCAGCCTAGGCCCCTGTCGTGTTTGTGCTGCCTTTCCAGTTCTAGCTGGCGCAGCCGTTCGCGCTCTTCTTCCAGCTTGCGCTGCTGCTCCTGGCGCGGATCGGGTTTGTCCCGTGCCAGCACCTGGTTGAGCCGATTGCGGATCGAGTTCGCACCTGCCCCTCTGTCGGCTTCATCCGCGCCAAGATCCCGCCCCGCAATCCGCGCCAGACGCTGCTTGATCTCGTCCTGGTCCAGTTCCTTCGCCTGTCGCCCTGCGGCGGCGCGCAACGCCGCCAGCCCCGCGCCGACATGGCCCTGTCCCTCTTCCCGGGCCTCGGCGTAAGCATCGCGCGCCAGTTCCAGCCGCTCGCGCATTTCCGCGAACATCGTCTTGGCCTGGCGGGTAGCATGCACCCGCGCACCCCTCTGGGTCAGCGGCGCGTAATCTCGGCCCTCGGCCTCGGCGGCAAACTGTTCGCGGCGCTCAATGGCATTGGCAGCGGGGCCAAGCTTCAGCTCCGGCTCGCGGTCAAGTTCCTCGGCCTTCAACGTGTCGCCAAGCGACAGCGCCTCTTCGCGCTGCACCTCTAATGACCGATGATCGACGCGCTCTTCCTGCCCTGCCAGCTCAAGGGCGCGGTTTTGCAACTCGGCCCAGTAGCCGCGCATGGCCTCGATCTCCGGCCCGCCCGTGCTGGCCGCATCAAGAATGCGGGTTTTGTCGGTCAGCCCCTCGGCAGACAGAACGCGGGTGGTGGTCAGGATATGGGCGTGATGATTGCGCTGATCACCCTCGCGGTGCGGCGCATGGATGGCCACATCTGCTGCCACGCCATAGCGCTCGACGAGCTGCGCGGCGAAGGCCCGCGTGATCTCGATCCGCGCGGCGTCCGATATCTCGGACGGCAAGGCCAGCTCCCATTCGCGGGCGGTCACCGAATTTGAGCGGGTCTCGCGCGCCTCGGCGGCGTTCCAGAGCGCGGCCCGGTCCTGCGCCCAGGACGGCGCATCATCTGGGGCGAGAATGAAGCAGGCCTCGACCCCGCGCTTGGCGGTGTAATCATGCATGCGCCCTTCCCGGTCACAGGCAATGACGGAGGCCGACCGATAGGCCGCCGCCGCCGTGGCGGAACGCCCGGCGCTGCGTTTAATCGTCTTGACCGAGAGGTGGTAGCTGGCCATGGCCGCGCCCTACCGATCCGGTGACGGGCAAAGGCCGGCAGACTGCCAGACAGGCAAACTGGCAGACATGCAATCTGGCAGGCTGCCTTCTGGCCATCCGGGCAAGCAGGCGACCGTGCAAACAGGCAGACATGCAGCCACGCCGACAGGCGGGCGATCATGCGGCCAGCGAAGCGCGGGGCCATCGCCAGGATGGGCCACGGTTTGCCGGACAAGCGCAGCGCGGCAAACCCGATCCGGCAGGGCACCCCCAAAGTGGGGAGCCCGGAACCGGATCGCCCGCTGGCGCGGGCGACCTCGTGGAACTGCCCCGCTCTCGGGGCCAGTTCCAAAGAGGGCGACAGGGACAGCGGGGCGCAATCCAACCGCGAAGGTTGGCCAGGAAGGGTTCGGGAAGGCGGGACGCGCTTCCTGATCCGGCGCAACAAGCGCCGGACTGGGGACGCCGTCGGCGGGGGGCCTTGCCCCCGGAGAGACCGCACCCAAATCTCGGAAGCGCCGCAGGCGGTGGAGAGTTTGCATAAGTGCGCCCTTAGGGGCGCCGATTTCTGCTTAGTGTTGCGGTCGGCTCCCGAACTGAACGAACTGCGCAGTTTTTCGGATTGGGGACTGCCTGAAGAGGCGCTACTGGCGTAGCGATTCAGTGCGAAGGAAGACGCCCGTCAGCCAACCTTCAGGGCCGTAGCGCCTATATCAGCAAGGAACTCCCTCCGCCTACGAAACGCTGCCCGTAGCGCTTCCGTCGGTGAGGGCGGACAGTCCAAAGCCTCGAAGAGCACCTTATGGTCGCATGGCTTCAAGTTCGTGACCTCCGCGCTATTTTCGTCTGCCGGTTTCATTTCTTCGGCCCCCCAAAACGCATTCGCCGTTACTCGTCAGCCGACTGCCGTAATCGAGTAGTGCGGTGTCCCATCCCAAACAAGATCCCAAGACGCGCCCGGCCGGACGTTCTGGATCGCATGGGGCTCGAAGCACACGAGGCAATTCCCGCCCGGCGCGGGAGCCCGAACTGAGGGGTAAATCAAGCCCCGCGATCCACCCCGACGGAGATGCAGGGCGAGGCTTTGGCCCTCGGGATATCCGACAGCCGGATCGGGATGCAGAGCCGGATGACCCGGCTCGTCGGTCATGTTTTCGAAGATGCCAATGAAGTCCGCCAGCAGTTCCACATACCGGGCGCTGTCATGGAAGCTGCCGGCAAAGCCGAGTTCGCGCGTGCGGTGCCAGGCCACTTCGCTGACCGACACCATGACATCCCATGCGCAATACCAGGCGCCGCGCTCCTCGGTGTTGAAGCGGTTTCCGCCGACGCGGGTATAGGTGAAGGCGGCATTGACATGACTGTCGCCGTAGATGCGCAGATCGCGGCTCCGGCGCTGCCAGGCAAGCTCGCGCGGGTCCAGATGGGGATTGCGGCCACGTTCGGCCAGAAGGCGGCCGCTGGTCAGGCCTTCGATCTCTGCGAGGATCTCCATCTCGTCATCAGTATCGACGAGACCGCGCAGGGATGGCGGCTTGTGGTAGGTGGCGGGCAGTAGACGAACGAGACCGCGATCAGAAATCTCGGTCTGCTTCATGCCCCACCACGCAACGCATCGAGATAAGTCCGCACCGCCACGATCTGCGGCAAACCCCCGTCGATGGCGGTGTCGACGGGACGGCTGCCCCCGAACAGCGGACCGGTGTTCGGCCGGGTAAACCAGCTTCGCGCGAGCGGCTCGGAGAAGTAGAGCTCGAGCGACTTGTAAATGCCGATCACCGCACTGAGCCGCAGCAGCTGGTCCTTCGTCAGTTCCCCCGCAAAGTCCGGCTTCTTGGCGCGCTTCCACGTGCTCTCCGACATGTCGGCAAGGCCAGCCGCTTCCTTGAGGCTGAGACCCCAAGCATCGACCACCCGGGTATAGGCTTTCAACGCGACGGCGTTGATCTGTGCGGGTTCCCGGATTTTCTCAGCAACGTACATGGCGTCCTCCATTGGCCTGAATATAGATCATATGGCCTCCGTGTAAAGATCAAATGAACCTAACGCGCTCTCACCCTAAGCGGCGCCCTCCTTCGGTGAAGGTGTACTCGTTCACGACGATCCCCTCCTCGATGGCCTCGTCCGAGGTCAGGTGGTCGTATTCAGCCTGAAGCTGGCGGTAGAGCCAGCGGGCCAGATCACGCAGCGCCTCGGTCACGATCTCCTCGGCGTCTTCGGTCGGCGGCTGCCAGGTCGGGCTGTCCCGCGTGACGTCCACCGACATCGTGTACTCGTGGTAGTAGCGCCCGCGATGGCTGACCTCGGCGGCAAGCTGGTAGAAGTTGCGGCGCTGGATGGCCTGCAGCCGGTCAGCGATGCCGTGCAGCGTCGCGTCCGTGGGCGCGTAGTCCCGGATGCGCGTGGCCCCGCCCTTGGCGTGGGACCAGTAGCTTTCAAAGCAAGCGCCGTCGCCCTGGCTGCAGAACCCGGAGAACCAGATACAGAGCTTGGGCCGCGTCCCGCCGCCCATCAGGCGGACGGGGGTGGTCTTCAGCCGGATGCCGAGGATTTCGCAGACCCGCTCGAAATCCTCGTAGACCGCGTCCCACCAATCGTCGTGGGGGCCAAGCTCGCGATACCAGCTGCGGGCCTTTTCCTTGGCGGCATCTGAAAGTTCTGGGAACTGGTAGACGGTGGTGCAGATGAGCTCAGGCATCGATGTCCTCCCCGTTGAGAGCCGCGGCCAGCCATTCGTGACTGCTGGTCCAGCCGAAGGATTTCCGCGCACCGAGATCGATGACATGCGCGCCGCCGCCGAAGGCGTCGAGGCGCGGCCGGGAGCAGGTCAGGGCGTACTGGAACCCCCAGAGGCCGGCGAGGTCGATCTCTTCCGCAAGGCGCAACACGAAGCGGATGACGGCTTCGACATCGCCGTGGTCGTCGTCATGGATCCAGATGGCGCTGCCCTCGGGCGCGTCCTGGAGCACGAGATCAAAGCCTGCGACCTCCGGGTCGTCTGCGTCCTGATCTGCGGCGCGAAGTTCCTGGAACAGCGCGAGCGCGCGGGCAGCCTTGTCGGGGGTGCCGACATCGAGCAGGCACGAGAAATGGGTGAAGTAATCCGCCATGGGGACCTCCTGAATGGGAAAGACCCGGCCGAGAGGCCGGGCACTCGATTGGGATGAAGGGGTGGTCGGGGGCGATTAGCCTGTGGAACTGTCGCCCGCCGCCTGTCGCGCGGCATGGGCGCAGAGCATCTGCCGATAGAAGCGCTTGCGCGCGGCCCGGAAGCCGCGAACGGCGCGCGTGTCGGGGTGCAGCGCCCGGACCGCTGCCCGAAGGACGGCGAAGGGCGAAGCCGTCGCTGGCACGCCGAGGCGCTGATAGGCTGAATCGGTCATCTCAGGTGACCTCGACCACGGGCGAGGCGAGATGCGGATCGACCAGCGCCTCGATCCGCGCCGACCGGCCCATCCAGGGCTCGGGCCGGATGGCCTTCACCCAGTCGGCAAAGCTCGGGATGAAGCCGAGGTCCTCCTTGACATGCTGCTCACCGACCCAGCGGGTCGGGATGATGCGCCCGGTCGAGAGTGTGAGGGTGCGACCGAAGATCGTCTCGGCCATGAAGATGCCCTCGGCATGGTGGCGCAAGGCCCGGTGCCGAAAGTCCGCTGTGATCTCCTTGCTCTGGTCGATTATGTGGACAGCACGCCCGCGGCGGCGTTTTGCCATATGCTGGACGGTATGACCCCGGAATCTCTTGAGGCGCTGATGTTCAAACTGACAGGTTCCGTTAGCGGCGGCACAATTCTGGTGACAGATTTGGACGGTAATCCAGTCGAGCCGATCTGTCGATTTGCTGCCTACTTGCTGGCGAAAGCATATTCGCCCAACACCGCCCTCGCCTATGCGCGCGACCTCATTCATCTCTGGACCTTTCTCTCAACACAAGGAATTCATTGGACCTCCTTCTCCCCTGAACTCTCAGCCGCCTTCCTGGGGCACCTTCGGTCGGTGCCAGCCAATCGCAAGCGCCGGGACACTTCGATCAGACTTGTGGTGAGTGAGGGGGCGCCCGTTGCAAAAGGACTGTCGGCCGCCACGATCAATCGCGCCCTTGTGGCGGTCGACGCCTTCTATCGTTGGGCGATTTTCACCGGAGCGTTCAGCGTGGCAAACCCGATCGTGAAGAAACAAGATCAAACATCTTGGCGGGTGAGCGACAGGCACAGGCCGTTTCTGACTGGGATTTTACGGCAGAGGTCTGAGGTCAGAGAATTGCGCCTCAAGACCATGCAGCGGCTTCCAAGACCGATGAATCAGCAACAGGTCGAAGGCCTAATGGCCGCCACGCGCAATCTCCGCGATCGCAGCTTGGTATTGCTGATGCTGAACGGAGGCCTTCGCCCCGGAGAAGTCCTCGGCTTACATCTGGCCGATATCGGCTACGGGCGCCGCCGCATCTTCGTGCGCTGCCGCGATGATCATCCAAAGGGCGCACGATCGAAGTCCCGCGTCGAGCGCGTAGTCGATTTGCATGATGGCGAGACACTGGAAACCCTGAACGCATACGTCATGCACGAACGACCAAGTGATGCTGACGTTCCTTTCGTGTTCCTGGTCGGCGGCACAGGCGTAAACCGTCAAGAACCGCTGTCCTATTCTGCGCTGGCGCGACTTTTCGCTCGCGCATGTGAGCGCGCCGAGATCCGTGAGCCGTGGATGACCCCGCACGCCCTTCGCCACACCCATGCGACGCGCATGTGGGAGGCAGGGATGCGAGAACTGACATTACAGAAGCGATTGGGTCATGCCTCGCCGGAATCGACCAGAATTTACACAAGGGTATCCGACGCCGTAGTGGTCGCCGAGTATCGACACGCCTTGGGTCTGGACCGTCCTTCGCAAACAACGGACGGAGAGGCTCTGTGACCCATGTATCGCCAAAATCGGACGTCGACCGCCCTGTCATATTTGAGCACGCAGACGAAGCTGACTATGCGGCATTTCTGGCGCGCATCCCGATGGCTGACAGTTTTCGCCGCAAGCGGCTGATATACCGATCCACGTTTATTGAGAGTTGGCCGGATATCAGGGATTGGTTCGCTGCCCCCCTGCCCATCAGAATTGGCTGCCTAAATGGTGACAAGCAGGCCCACCCGACTTATCCGGTCAGCTTTCGGGCCCGCAGCTATCTTTATTACGCAGCCATGACCGACCGAATCCGGTTGGACTACGATTTCCTGTTCGCAGTCGGGAACATGCGTGTGGCGGAGACGATGGAGCCATTGAACGCCTATGAGGGGCTCGACGCATTGGTCGCGGACAGTGCGAAGATTGGCTATTCCGCAACCGGCGTGCAAGCAGCGCTCCGCGTGGTTTTGCCACGCCTTGCGATGAACACGGGTGTTCGCTCTTTCGGCGAACTTCGCCAGCATCACCTCGACGAAATGATCGCAGGTGTCGACGCCTTCGCCGCACGGCATGACACTCATATCTTCCGAAACGAGAAAGAAGACTTCCCGGCAGGCTTTCAGCGCAGCTGGCGGGTCAAAACCCGCATTCTGCAGCTGCTCCTCTTCCAAAACGGGAATGATGTCATCCGGCCTCAGATTATCCAAGACAAACGCAAGCCGATCGCTTCGCCGAGGCCAGACCTCCAGGAATGGGCAAACCGGTGGCTTGAGAGAAAGCGGGTCAGTCTTGCTCGCCCGACGGTAGATCACATGGCCGTTTCGATGAGGCATTTTGTGACTTACTTGTCTACCCGACAGCCCAGCATTTTGAACTTTGCTGATATCAATCCTGAGCTTTTCAACGATTACCTTCGCCACCTTCAGTTCGACATTGCACCACGCACAGGCGCGCCGCTGTCCATAAACGCTCGTCGAGCAAGGGCGGGCACTGTTGCCAAGTTCCTGTCTGATGGCGCGGCATGGGACTGGCCCAATTTTCCAACACGGCCGATTCTTGATCCGAACGATCTGCCGAAGTTGGCACACCGCGTGCCAAGGTTTATTCCAGAGGACCAGCTGTCGCGCCTTATGGCGCAGCTGCCGAGCCTCGAGTGTGAGTTTCAGAAGGCAGCGCTCCTGATCGCCCGCTGGTCTGGCGCTCGGCGGGGAGAGGTGATTCGGCTCCGCTTGGACTGCCTGGATCAGTATCCCGACGGGACCTTCCGACTGCGGATACCCGCTGGAAAGACTATGCGGGAACGCCTGGTGCCTTTGCATGACGACGCCGCAACGGCATTGCACGAAGTCATCCAGCGACGGCTCGAAGCCAACGACCGTCCGATCCGGGATGACAAGACTGGCGACTTGGTCCGCTATGTCTTCTTTCGCCGCAGCGGGCGGATGTCGGCAGACTATTTGCTACAATACCCCCTGAATCAGATGTGCAGACTCGCCGGGCTGGTCGATCAAGATGGAAAGCCGATAGTTACCAGCCATCGGTTTCGGCACACTGTGGGCACGCAACTTGCCGAACGAGGTGCCAAGTTGCACACGATCATGAGCGTCTTGGGGCATCAGACGCCGCACATGTCCATGGTCTACGCACGGATCAGCGACGCCGAAGTGCTGCGCGACTACCGCAGCGTTCTGGGACCCGGCGAAATGATTGCCGGACCGGGCGCAGAAGCGATCCGCGCAGGAAAGCTGTCATGCGCGGCGATCGACTGGCTTAAGTCGAACTTCATCAAGACCGAGCTCGAACTTGGCCATTGTCTACGCCTGCCGTCGGAGGGACCTTGCGAATGCGACCTGTATCTCAGCTGCGCCAAGTTCGTCACGACCAAAGCTTACGCTGGTCGGCTGCAAGAGCGGAGAAAACTCGAGTTAGTACTTGCTGAAGATGCGCGCGAGCGGGGATGGTCTAAAGAGGTCGAACGACATCAGAGCACAGCTTCGCGCATCGAACGTCTGTTGAAGGATCTGGGTGAAGAAGCCGACCCATAGCAGTGAGCGAACGACAAATAAGCTATGTTGACATCGGATTGCGTCGGCCAAACCGCGCGCTATAGCAAACTCATACCAGATGTCATGATCTTCGCACGGAAGCCCAGACCATCGCTACCCAGAAAGCTGTCCGAAACGTCATCGCGCCGACAGTGCGCGCCTCGAAGGCATCCCCCACAAAAACCCGCCAGCCGAACACGGCAAACACCGTTGCGTTCGCGATCAGGATGGTCAGCGCGACGGGCAACGCAAGCCGATGCCCGATCATCAGAAGCCGGCCGCCAATGACATAGGCGAAGCCTGCGAGGAAGTTGAACCACAAGACAAAGGGCACGACGGCCCCCATGTCGACCAAGCCGAACAGGGCCGATCCACCCGATATCAGCGTCAACAACCCAAAGGCTATGGCCGCTACACCGGCGATGTGATGCGTTTTCATGTCTGCATCTCCTTGCGGGCAAACAGGACCAATTGCACCTCCAGCAGGCGCATCCCCTCGGGCACGATGTCAAAGCTGCGCGAGCCAAGGCTCCACCGGATGGCAATGCCCTGAACAAGCGAGGTCAGAAGCACGGCGGCATCCTTTGGCTGAACGCCCGCACCCATCATCCCGGCTTGGGCCATGGCATGCAGGTTTGCCACCAGATGCGCCTGATACTGCATCAGAACCCCACGAAACCGGTCGCGCAGGGCGGCATTGTCCACGTTCAATTCGCGGGAATGCAAAATGGCCGGAAGCGCGGGGGTTTCCCCGATTTGCTGCAACTGCGCAGCAATCAGCGCCCGGAGCCTTGACTGCGGGCTTTCGTTGCTGTCGACGGCCTGCTTCCAGGCAGTTTCCAGCCGATCTGCGATGGCCTCCCCGACGGCGGTCCAGAGTTCGGCCTTTGTCGGGAAATGCCGAAAGATCGCGGCTTGGGTCACGCCAACCTCTTGCGCGACGTCATTGGTGGTCAGCCGGTCGGGGCCGATACGGTCGGCCAAGTCCAGAACGGCCGCGATGATTTCCGTCTTGCGATCTTCGGCTGATTTGCGACGCAACATGGGACACCTATTGTAAGTAGGTAATCACTAACATATTTTGCAAAGCAAGCAAGCTGATTCGCCAGAGCGAGAGGACCGCCATGCCCAGCCCCAAAGGATACACCCGCCTTCAGATCGCGCTTCACTGGGGCGCGGCCCTGCTGATCGTGCAGCAATACCTGTTCAAGGATGCCATTGCCGCCGCGTGGGACGCTGCGGCAAAGGGGGTGGAAACCGCCTTTAATCCGCTGGTTCTGGCCCATGTCGCAGGCGGGGCGCTGGTCATGCTGTTTGCGCTGTGGCGGCTGTCGATCCGGGCGCGGCGCGGCGCGCCTGCCATGGTCGGTGACAGTGCCGCGCAGCGCGCCTTGGCAAAGGCCGCCCATGTCGGCCTTTACGCGCTGATGATCCTGATGCCGCTCAGCGGGTCGATGGCCTGGTTCGGCGGGGTCGATCTGGCGGCACAGGGCCATAACGTGCTGAAGATCGTGCTGCTGGCGCTGGTGGCGCTGCATGTTTTGGGTGCGCTCTATCATCAGTTTGTGCTGAAAGACGGCCTGATCAACCGCATGCGCCGGGCCGAGGGCTGAGCGATGCGCAGAACCTGGATCCTTGGCGCGGTTGCACTGGTTGGGCTGGCGGCGGCGGGCTGGTTTCTGACCGAACGGCCCCTGACTGTGACGGTTGTCGTCGCTGAAACCGGGGTGCCCTTGCGCCTTTACGGTCTAGGTTCCGTCGAGGCCCGGATCCTGTCGCGCGTCGGGTTCGAAGTTGGCGCGGCATTGGTGTCGGTGTCGGCAGATGCAGGGGATGCGGTCAAGGCCGGACAGGAACTGGCCGCCTTGCATCCGGCTGAGCAGATAGCGCGCGTTGCGCGGGCGCAAGCAGCGGTTGCGGCAAATGCCGCCGGTCAGGCCAAGGCCGATGCCGCAGTGGCGCGGGCGCAGGCAGTTCTGGCACAGCGCATTGCCGCGAACGATCGACAGAAGGAACTTGCGCGGCAGGACGTCGCCTCTATCCAGCGAGCCGAGGAGGCACAGCGCGACGAGGATGTGGCGCGGGCCGAACTGGCCTTGGCCGAAGCCGATCTGGCCGTGATCCGCGCGCAGGGCGCAGATGCGGCGGCCGCCTTGCAACTGGAACAAACCTTGCTCGCCCATCACCGGCTGGTCGCACCCTATGATGCGGTTGTCGTGGCTCGCCACGTCGAGCCGGGCACGGTGGTCAAGGCCGGTGATCCAATCTTCACCCTGATTGATCCGGCAACGATTTGGGTTCAGGCCTTTATCGACGAAGAACGCGCCGGCCAACTGGCGCTTGGACAAGAGGGTGTCATCCGCCTGCGGTCACAGCCTGCGGCAGAGTTCCACGGCACCGTCGCCCGGATCGGGCTGGAAAGTGACCGCGTTAACGAAGAGCGCCGCGTCTGGCTGACCTGTTCCGACTGCCCCGAAGCGATGTTCCTTGGCGAACAGGCCGAAGTACGCATCCTGACCGGCATACGCGACAACGCGCTGATGGTGCCCGAGGTGGCGATCACCGGCTTTGACGGCTTTCGCGGCATAGTCTGGCTGGTGCAGGATGGTCGGCTACGCCGCGCCGAGCTGACCTTTGGCGCACGCGACGACCGGGGCCGGGTCGAGGTGACAGGCGGCCTGCCCGAGGGCGCCGCGATTGTCGCCATGCCGCCGAAAGGTGCCGACGAAGGCAGACTGGCCCGGATCGGGGACGCGCCATGAATCTGGCGCTGAAAGACATCCGGCATGGCCTGTTCCGCTTTGTGCTGACCTGTTTCGGGTTGGGCCTGCTGATGACGGTCGTTCTGGCGATGATCGGCATCTACAATGGCCTTGTGGCCGATGCGTTGGCGGTGGTCGAGGCCCCCGCGGCGGACGTCTGGGTGGTCGAGGCGGGCACCAAGGGGCCTTTTGCCGAAGCCTCGTCCATTCCCGCCGACAGCCGCGACACCGTGGCCCGCATGCCCGGCGTGGCCGAAGCCGGGGCCATCAATTACCAGACCATCGAGGCCCCCTTCCTTGACCGCGCCTTGCGGCTTTATATCATCGGCTATGAAACCGGACGTCCGGGTGGCCCGCAGATCATCGCCGAAGGGCGCGGCATCGGCACCAGCCATTTCGAACTGGTGGCCGACCGCAAGACTGGCCTTGTGCTGGGTGATACCATCCGCCTTGGCCGCAACCGCTTTACCGTGGTCGGGCTCGTCGAAGGGGCGATGAACTCGGGCGGCGATCCGGCGGTTTACATGACGCTTGCCGATGCGATGGCGCTGCAAACGGAACTTGCTCCGGCAGATCAACGGGTGCAGGCCGCGCGCGGGGCGGGGGCGGTCAAGTCGGCCTCGGTCGCGGCAGTGATCGTGCGCGTGACGCCCGGCGCGGATGTCGATCTGCTGACCGCAACCTTGCGGCAATGGAAGCATCTGGCTGCCCTAAGCCAGACCGAACAGGAAAACATCCTGCTGGCCTCGGTTGTGGACAAGGCGCGCCGTCAGATCGGGCTGTTTCTGGGAATCCTCCTGGCGGTGTCGGCCGTGGTGATCGCGCTGATCATCTACACCATGACCATGGAAAAGCTGAAGCAGATCGCAACGCTAAAGCTGATCGGCGCCCCAGACCGCACCATCATCGGGCTGATCGTACAGCAATCGCTGATCCTTGGGACCGCAGGTTGGGGCATCGGTCTGGTTCTGATCCTGCTTGTCAAGGATGTCTTTCCGCGCCGCGTGGTGCTGGAACCGTTTAACGTGGCCGTTCTGGCCGGGATCATCGTCGTGGTCTGTCTGGCCGCCAGCGGTCTGGGCGTGCGCGCGGCCCTGAAGGTGGACCCCGCCACCGCGCTGGGAGGCTGAGCCATGGCCATCGGTGATATTCTGGTCGATGTGCAAGCCGTGGCCAAGCACTATGGCGAAGGCGAGACCCGCGTCGATGCCCTCCGCCAAGTTGACCTGCAGGTGCGTGCAGGTGAGGTGATCGCACTCCTGGGGCCGTCAGGGTCTGGCAAGACGACGCTTCTGAACATCATCGGCTGCATCCTTGACCCATCCTCGGGTCGGGTGGTGCTGGATGGTGATCCGGTCTTTGACGGCAAATGGCTGCGCAGCGATCTGCGTCGTCTGCGGCTGGACAAGATTGGCTTCATCTTTCAGGCGCACAACCTGCTGCCCTTCCTGACGGCGGCAGAAAATGTATCCCTCGTCCTCGACCTTGCCGGTTGGGCGCCCGAAAAGGGAAAGGAGCGGGCAAAAGAGCTTCTCGATTATCTCGAGGTCGGCCACCGCGCCCCGGTTAAGCCCGCGCTGTTATCAGGGGGCGAGGCGCAACGCGTGGCTATCGCACGCGCGCTGGCCAACCGCCCGCGGATCATCCTTGCGGACGAGCCGACCGCGGCATTGGACAGCAAACGCGCACAACTGGTCATGGACCTGCTGCGAAAGCTTGCCGCCGAGCAGGAAGCCTGCATCCTGACGGTCACCCATGACGAGAAAATCTTCGACCGCTTCGATCGGCTTATCCATCTGCGCGACGGAAAATTGGCAGATGAGTAGTGCCTAAGGACAGTCAAGCATAAACAGATGAATCGGAGATGCGCGACAATCGCGATAGACCACAGGGACCTCCCCGCCGTCCGCACCGCCAGCGCTTTGATCCGCGCAGTGCGGACGGCGGGGTCCCTCCTATGGACTATCGCTACCCTTGGCGCCAAAAAAATCCTTGCCTGTCCAGGTAACATCTAACCAGGCATGCACGGCGATGAAGTCATCAACCGTGCCGCCCCATTTCTTCACGGAGGACAGGGCGTGGTGATAGGGATGTGCCATCGCCGCCTCCTCAGAAATCGTGGGTGTGGAGTTCGGACAAGGTGTACCGCTCGTTGAACTCGAGGTGGATGCATCGGGCCGCGCCGTCGAAGCAGAACTCGCCCCAAGCGCCGTCGTTGTTCTCCCAACCGCCATGGGTGTCGGAGAGGAAATCGTAGGCCAGCTGCTCGACAACATCCTCCAGTGACAGGTTGCGCATCTCGACCTCGGGGTCGTCCCAGGTCAGCGCGGCATAGGCGATCTCGGTCGCGGGGAAATCGACGGCATTCTCACCGGACCATGCGCCGATGCTTTCGATCTGGCCGCTGTCCCCGGCCCCGTCGAAGGTCACGGTGACATGGGTGATGCCGGCGGCCGTGAGGCCGTCGAAGAGGCGATCCTTGTTGCCGGGGCGCAGCGCTTCGATCCGAGCGGCACGCTCGGCATGGGCCGCGAAGATCTGCGCCATGTCGACGGTCGAGGGCGCCATCGGGGGCGCGAGGGTGGGTTCACTCAGGGTCATCGGGTGTCTCCGGTAAGGGGAAGGGATCGGAGCCGGGCCGGGCGATCTCTCTCCCCCGGACAAGCTCCAAATCCCCCCTGCCCTTCTCTGTCTCTCGGGCCTCACGCAGCGACCTGCAGTAACCTGGCGGCGAAGGCGCGCCAGAGCGGGTCGACGAGCCGCCCATCCAGAAGATCGGCGCGGTGGCGCAGCCGCTGCGCAAGATCGGGTTCACCCCAGGTTGCCGCGCGGCCCGCCTGCGCGCGCAGCTGGCTCGCCTCGGTCACCACGCCCCGCGCTTCTGTGGCGCTCATCACCGGGTGACACCACGCGACGGCGCAGTCGCTGGCGGCCCCGGCCAGCACAAGGCGCTCGTCGCGGTCGAAGATTGCTAGCAGCTGGGGCGCGGTGTTCGTGGCCATCCCCTCGGCATGGTCGATCGCGCCCAGCATGGCATCGGCCAGCGTCGCGAATCGGGCGAGCACTAGGGGCGCGGCCCGGCCCGACATCAGATCGGCCGGCGCGCGGCGCGACAGGGTCAGCGCGAACGGATGACTGAGATCGGAGTTTCCAGACGGACAACCTGGCGGGACACCCCGCGCGCCGGTGGTCGGCAGGATGGGCAAGGGCAAGTCGAGCATGGGGGAAACCTCCGACGGCGCAGGGAGCCTCTCTCCCCGCCCTATCCGTCAAAGACCAAACCGCCGCCCTCTTCCTCGAAGGAGCGACAGAAGCTGCTCAACTTGCCGACGGCAAATCACTCCATCGGACACGCAGGTATCGACCTTGCCGCTTAGGCAAATCCTTTCGGTCAATCATTCGACCTGATACCTGGAAATCCTCGTTGATCTTGACCACGAGCAACTTGTTGAAGTTCCCTGCGGTATCGACCACCACGACATCCTTCGTCTTGAAGGGGGTAATCGTTTTCACTTCGACGTGGTCATTGCCAAGTCTTCCGTCAGCGCCTTGCGCGTAGGTTTTGTTCAGCTTGATGCCATACGTGATGGCGCCGAAAAGTTCACCGACATCGCCGTAGACGGCGAGATGAAGACCCGTCTCCCTGTGATAGCTTTCCGCAAGCGATATCAGATCTTCAAAGTAGGGTATCATTGATCGGATGGCGTTGGGGTATTTTGCTCCCCACTCTTTGTAGCGCAGCTGCTCGTCAATTTCTGACCAAGTAACCCATTCGCCATCATCGTAGAACGCGCGATCAGACCAATCGATATCATCCATACTTTTCGCCCAACTTGAATCACTGCAGGCAAGTAGCAATCCAGTTTGGCAATAAAGTGGCCGGAGGCAACAGAGCCTCCGGCACAGGGTCAGCCGACCCGGTCGAGTAGCTTCTTGGCGCGCCCTTCCATGTCGAGCCGGGCATCCTGCTGGGTCTTGTCGCGCGCAAGCCGCGTGATGCCCTGCACGAAGTCGAAGATGCTCTCGGGCGGGCGGCCCTCTTCCATCAGCACCTTCTCGATGATCTTGCCCGACTCCGCCTTCGAGAAGCCGCGCTTGCGCAGGAAGTCATCCCGGTCCTCATCCGTGCGCGCCACGATCTGCTGCCGCGCGGCCTTGATTCCGTTCACGAAACCCTGCGGCGAGGAATTGCCGAAGCGCGTCAGCGCCGGGGCCGCCTCATGTGCGAAGCGCGACGCGGCGTATTTCGAGTGGCGGATCTTGATCTCCTGGAAATCCTCGACGCCCCAGAGGTTGCGGTTCTGGCACACCGCCCGAAGGTAGAAGCTCGCCATGCCGAGCGTCTTGGCGCCCACCTCGGAGTTCCAGCAATAGAAGCCCCGGAAGTAGAGATCAGGGGAACCGTCCGGCAACCGGCCCGCCTCGATCGGGTTGTGATCGTCGACGAGAAACAGGAAGACGTCGCGGTCCGAGGCATAGAGCGTGGTCGTGTCGCGGCTGATTTCGACATCGGGGTTGTAGACCCCGGTCGACCAGTCGAGCACCCCCGGCACCTTCCAGCGCGTGTCGCCGGTGCCATTGCCCGCGATCCGTTGCACCGCCTCGACCAGTTCATGGTCATGGATGCGGCCGTAGTCCGGCCCGGTCACAGCGCGCAATTCAGTGCGGCCATCCTCGGTCTCGAAAGTCTTCACCTGCTCGGCGCGGTGGTTGGTCAGGCCATACTGCAGGTTGATCCCCGCCAGCGGCGCGGGCAACTGCCGCAGGTAGGAGGCCGGAGCGCCGACGATGCTGGCAAGCTGGCCGAACGCCCAATGCGTGGGCGCAACAGGTTCATGCGCTTTCGGCAGCATCAGATGCAACCGCTCGGAGTTATCGCGCGCGGCCTCGACCCGGATATCCGCCGTCTGCACCACTCGGCTGCGGCTGCGGTCGGACCGACCTTTCACATTGGCCCAGAGATCGTCGAGCGACAGATACCGCTCATCATCGGGCCGGTTGAACCATTCGGACGACACTCGCCCGTTCCGCTCACCCCGGCTCACATCCACTTTCCAGCCACCCGCCCGCGCCGGTGCGACTGGATCCAGAACTTCTACAACGCCCATCGGCTATCTCCCGCGACGGGCGCCAGGAGCCACTCTCCCAGCCCTCAACCCGTCGCCGGGAAATCGACACTCCTCTTACTCTGGCTGATGTGAAGGGCGGGAAGCGGACCTTCGCCGCGCTTGGGTCGAACGTCGCGGAAGGGCCGTCTCTGCTGGGCAGACCCCACTCGCTTGGGGGGCAGCAAGCTGTGCCGCCGCAACTCTGCTTCGAGCCCTTTCGAGCCCTTCGTGTCGGTTTTGGGCTTCATGTTGCATGACGGGCATCCAAGTGGGTGCCTGCCAATGTCCGCGGCGCTTAGCGCGCACGGCAGGCTTGGGGGGGGGTGACACGAATTGGATGCTTACTCAGCGCTCTGGCCGGTCAGCCAACGCGAGAACGTGCTCATCGCTGATGTGGCGGGCCGGTCGGACGGCCAGGCGAGATAGTAACGTCCGACAGAAACTGTGACGCCGAAAGGCTGTGCCAAGCGGCCCTGCGCGATGTAGCTCTCGAACATGGAGATCGGCAGCAGGGCGACGCCGGCGCCTGAGGTTGCCAGCTCTGCCAAAGCCACCGAGCTGTCAAAGACCGGCCCGGTGACAGGCGGGCAAGGCACGCCTGCGGCCTCAAACCAGCCCGGCCATTCGGCGCTTCGGTAGCTGCGCAGAAGCGTTACTTGCCCGAGGTCCGAGGGATGCAGCAGCCGTGACGCGAGGCCCGGCGCGCAGAGCGGCGCCATCGGCGCCTCTGCCAGTGGGATCGCATCGTGTCCTGTCCAGCCTCCAGTGCCGAAACGGATCGCCATGTCGAGCCCCTCGCGCAGGATCTCCACCCGGTTGTTGTTGGTCGAGATCCTCAGGTCGATCTGGGGATGGGCCTGTCGGAACGCCTCGAGCCGCGGCATCAGCCAGCACATCGCGAAGGTCGTGTTGACGCCAACCTTTAGCACCTCGATGTCGCGCCGCCCGCCGAGACGGTCGAGCACCCGCGACATCGCGTCGAACCCATGCTCAAGCACGGGAAAGAGCAGGCGTCCCTCGTCGGTCGGGATCAGCCCCTGGGAGGTCCTCAGGAACAGCGCTGTGCCCAGCAGGTCCTCGAGCCGCGCGACCTGGTGGCTGACGGCAGCCTGGGTGACGCGCAGCTCGATCGCGGCCTTGGTAAAGCTGCCCTGGCGCATGGCGACCTCGAATACGCGCAGGGCATTGAGCGGCAGGTCGGGGCGATCCATGGCAGTACCTCAGCTAATGGCAGGCCATAAGATTTGTCGTTTGATGGCTGCGATCAAGCCGAAATATACAGTCCGCATGACATCATGTGATGTCGCATCCCAGGCGCCACTGGCGCAGATCCTGAAAGGAATGGTCCCATGCGGTTCACCGCTACCGTCCTGTCGCGTGTCGCGACAGGGCTCGCTCTCGGCCTGTCCATGGCCACGGCCTCCCTCGCCGAAACGCCTGTCGAGGCGCTCTCCGAAACCGTCGCCCGGATCGAGGAACAGCTCGGCGCCCGCGTCGGCCTCTCGCTCATGGAGACCGGCACGGGTTGGTCCTGGTCTCACCGCGAGGACGAGCTTTTCCTCATGAACAGCACGGTCAAGGTGCCGGTCTGCGGCGCCATCCTCGCGCGTTGGGACGCGGGCAGGCTGTCGCTCTCCGATGCGCTGCCGGTGCGCAAGGCCGACCTCGTGCCCTACGCGCCCGTCACGGAGACGCGGGTCGGCGGCAACATGACCCTCGACGAGCTCTGCCTCGCGGCGATCGACATGAGCGACAATGTGGCGGCGAACATCCTGATCGGGCATCTCGGGGGGCCGGAGGCGGTGACGCAGTTCTTCCGCAGCGTCGGCGACCCGACGAGCCGTCTCGACCGCATCGAGCCCAAGCTGAACGACTTCGCTTCTGGAGACGAGCGGGACACCACGAGCCCGGCCGCCATGTCCGAGACGCTGCGAGCGCTGCTGCTGGGCGACGTGCTGTCTCCGGAGGCCCGCGGGAAGCTGGCGGAGTGGATGCGCCACGGCGGCGTGACCGGCGCATTGCTGCGCGCCGAGGCCGAGGACGCCTGGCTGATCCTCGACAAGTCGGGCAGCGGAAGCCACACGCGCAACCTCGTCGCGGTGATCCAGCCTGAAGGCGGAGCGCCCTGGATCGCGACCATGTTCATCTCGGATACGGACGCGGAGTTCGAGGTTCGCAACGAGGCGCTCAAAGATCTGGGTAGGGCGGTGGTCGCGGTTGTTCGCGAATAGCCTATCCCAGGCGCGGCTTCCGCTCTGAGAAAGGATGTACTTTGGGCTGCGGAGCAGTGAGACATCATGCCATTGCGCAGCCGATGGTGCCGGTGGGGTGCCCTGCAATACCTGGTCGACTGGAGCCGCTCTAGCACCGTCCCTAAAGTCCCGCACCGCGGACCTCGGGATCTTGGATCTTGCTGCGCAGTGGCATGAAGGTCCGGTATGGGGAAGCTGCGCTGCAGCAACGGTGATCTTGGCCAAGGTCCGCAATGGGCCGAAAACGACGGAACCCGGCGGGTTTCCCCGCCGGGCCCCTTCGGGGAAGACCCCGTTCTTTTCAGAACGGGATCTCGTCGTCGCGGTCGACCAGCTCGGGGTTTTCGTTCTCGGCCGACTTCGGGCGGCTCAGGAAGTCAACCTTCTCGGCGATGATCTCGCAGCCGTAGCGATCGGTGCCGGTTGCGTCGGTCCACTTCGTGTAGTGGATGCGGCCATGGACGAGGACCTTCATACCCTTTTCGCAGTGCTCTGCGACGGTCTTGCCGAGGCCGTTGAAGCAGGTGATGCGGTGCCATTCGGTGTCCATGACCCGGTAGCCGTTCTCGTCGCGCATCACGCGACCCTCGGAGAGGCGCGGCCGCGAGGTGGCCAGGGTGAAGTTGGTGATCTTCGTGCCGCTTTGGGTCGAGCGCACTTCGGGCTTTTGACCGATGTTGCCGGCGAGGATAACGATGTTCTGCATGGTAAGCTCCTGTGTTTCCTGTCCCTGGGACCGTCCCTTCGACAAGACCCGGAAAAAGCCTGTCGGCTGAGGCGTGCACGGGAGACGGAACGGCGACCGGAAACCTCCAGAGGGCCGGGGTGGAGCGGGCAGGTGACGCGTTTCCTCAGAAACGCTAGCCAACACGGCCCGGACTGACGCGGGGTTGCGCGCCAGAGGCCGAACAGGCTTAGGGGATTGTCAGTCGAAGGGATGGCACCGGGGATAGGAGCGGCCTGGGGCTCTCGCAGAACTCGGCCTTCCTCACCAAGGCAACCGGGTTGAAGCAGTTGCGAAACCGCCGACCCGGCAGCTCAAGCCAACCTCATCCCCCTGCCCTATCGCGGCGTCCTCCGTGGGAGTTGCGATGTTGCAGCCTGACGGCTATCCCGGACGCATCATTCAGGACACGAGGGCCCAATGGCTGATTTCAATCTCGAGGCGATGTCGCTCAAGGAACTGCGGCAATTGCAGAAGGACCTCGCCAAGGCGATTTCCACCTATGAGGACCGTCATAAGGCCGAAGCCCGCACCAAGCTGGAAGCCATCGCCAAGGAGATGGGCTACTCCCTCGCCGAACTGATCGGTATTGAGGTGAAAGCCACCCGTGCGCCGGCCCTCGCGAAGTATAGGCACCCTGAGAACGCGGCCCTCACCTGGTCGGGCCGGGGCCGGAAACCGCAGTGGTTCGCAGACCACATCAACGCCGGCAAGGACCCGAGCGCTCTGGCGGTCTGACGGAGTTGGGTGACCCCGCCCGGGCGAAGCATGGCCCAAGTTAAGGAAACCGGTTTTTGCTGACACGACTGTTCGATCATGTTAGAAAAACGACGATTTCTTAACACGACGCGGAGCACATGTTAAAGCCGACCTACGCCATTCCCGCCCTGCCACCCCCGGCCGAGATCGAAACCGTTCCGGTCCTGAAGGCGCTCGCTCGCGCCAGCCGCGCGCTTGCGGATCTGAAGGGTCAGGCCAAGACCATTCCGAACCAAGGCATCCTGATCGACACGCTGGCTCTTCAGGAAGCCAAAGCTTCGTCGGAAGTCGAAAACATCGTCACAACGCAGGATGAACTGTTTCAGGCGGATGTTTTCCCTGACGATCCGCAGTCCCCGGCGGCCAAAGAAGTAGCGCTGTATCGCGACGCTCTGCGGCTCGGATACGCACGCTTGGGCGAAACCGGCGGCCTGATCCCAAATTCGGCGCTCATCGACATGTTCCGCTTGCTGAAGGGCCGCAGCGATGGATTTCGAGTGACACCGGGTACTGCCCTCAAGAACGAGCAAACAGGGGAGATCGTCTTCGTCCCGCCCCAGGATGCGCACGAAATTGTCCGCCACATGACGGCGCTCGAACGGTTCATCAACGACGATGAACTCAGCGATCTCGATCCGCTCATCAAGATGGCTTTGATCCATCATCAGTTCGAAAGCATCCACCCGTTTCCGGATGGGAACGGACGTATCG
This sequence comes from Gemmobacter nectariphilus DSM 15620, assembly GCF_000429765.1. GTDB lineage: Bacteria > Pseudomonadota > Alphaproteobacteria > Rhodobacterales > Rhodobacteraceae > Wagnerdoeblera > Wagnerdoeblera nectariphila. The sequence goes on from NZ_AUCM01000016.1 coordinate 28,676, forward strand.
GGCGCATCCTCAACGTACTTTATCTGACCAGAACGGGGTTGCTCGACATCCCGGTGCTCTACCTGTCGCGGTTCATCACCCGTAACAAAGCGGACTACTACAGGCACCTTCAGGCGGTGCGCGACACGGGCGATTGGGAACCCTGGGTCATCTACATGCTGGAGGCCGTTGCAGAGACTTCTGCCACAACAGTCGAGATCGTCACCGGCATCCGACAGCAAATGGCGGACGTGAAGCATCGGCTACGTGAGGACTTGCCGAAGATTTACAGCCAGGAACTTCTGAACAACTTGTTTCGCCATCCCTACACCCGGATCGAATATCTGCAGAACGATCTGGATGTCAGTCGGCAGACGGCCGCGAAGTATCTCGACATCTTGGCCGAGCACGGCTTTGTCGAAAAGCACCGCTCTGGAAAGCACAACTACTTCATCAACGTCGCCCTGGTGAAACTCTTCCTCGACGTTTCGGGCGGACCGTAAACTCGACACCGGGCGTTCGGCTCCTTGGGCAGTCGTGCCGACCTCCGCGTCGGCTCAGATTTCCGGGCCACCGAGAGGTCTGAAAGCCGAACGGACCGGATCGGGGACCCTGCCCCGATGCCGAGCTCTCGGGACAAACCGTGGGCGTCATGCCCACGGATCGACCTCAGCGACCACTTGAACCTCGTCGCCGTCGATTTCATCCGCAGGGACGGCGCCGAAGGTTCCATCCCCGGCCTGGAAGACGACGATCGAGACCATGAGCGTGGCGGCGAGGGAGGCTGCGAAGGCATGTGCATCTTTGCGGGACATCTGTTTGGCTCCTGTCTTGGAGGCGGGGGAGCATCCCCCGCGCGACAGGACCCCGCAGGCCCGAAGACTGGCTGACATCACCGGGTGCGTTCGGCTCGCCCGAATCCACCCGGCGGCACGGGCTCGCCCGTAGTCCGACCCCTTTGCGGGTTGATCTCGAAGACAGGATTCGGGGCAAGGAAGGGAATGGCGAGCGGGGGATGGTGCCCTGACGACTGGAGCCAATTGTCCCGCTGATGCTTCTAACGCCGCCAGCCTCCCGGGCAGGCTCTTGGTTGAAGACTTCCGTATTGGGGGATGGATCCTTTGGTGCCCCGCGACAGCGCGGGACGAGGTTCAAGTGGTCGGTGAGAGGCCGGCTCTTCGGCAGGCCCCTCACGCCTTGTCAGGGCTCAGGCGGCCAGATCCGCGCCCCCTGCCCTATCGCCGTCGTCGGCATCGACGATCTCGAGCCGCGCGTTGCGATAACCTTCCCGCGCGATCCAGAGCTCCGCTGCGGTCACGGACTCCGCCAGATGCAGCAGTTCGCTGTTGCCGCCGAAGTCCAGAAGCACGCGCACCTGCCCGGGCTTCGGTTCCTCGGCCACCTCGAAGACCAACCGGCTGTCCGCCGAATGGCTGCGCATGATGGTGACGAGGATGACCCCGTCCGAGGAGAAGTTCCCTTCATGTAGCGTGAAAGAAGCCGGTGCCGTCCAGGTCGGATAGACCCGCGGCGGTTCCTTCTTCACAAGGCGGCCGACGCCGTTCGAACGCTCCCAGGCGGCGAGCTTCTTGGTGAAACGTGCCGTCGGCTTGGGACTGCCGTCGGTATAGCGGATCAGTGCCCCAAGAGGGGCTGAGTCGATGATGGTTGTTGCAGACATGATTCCTCATCCTGAATGCGAGAAATCGCATCCATCATATTGATATTGCTGTATTTTATGGAGGTAAGGGGCGGGCTTCCCCGCCCCGGATGGCTCAGATCACTCCGCAGCCATCATCGACGCAGCGGTCTCCGGCAGATCGGCCGTCAGGAAAGCCGGGAGATAGACATCTTCGGGTTCGCCCACGTCCTCCCCCTGCCCTTCGGTGATCGGCTCGCCGTCGCCTGCCGCCAGATCGGCCCGACGAAGGACCTCGGGCAGCCAGCCGCTGCCCTTGAGGAGCCGCTCGGCCTCCGTGGCCATCTCGCCCTTCTTCAGATGATCGAGAAGCTGCGCAGTCCCTTCCCCCTTCGCCTCGCGCACGGCATCGAGGATCCGGGCCTTGGGCACGCGGTTGAGATAGCCGTCGACCGTCGGCTCCCAGCCCGCTTCGACCATGTCGAGATCAACCGCCCGCGCCACCAGATCGGCATGTGCCATACGACGGGTCAGACCGCTGGCGGAGATGCCAGCCCCATAGGGGTTCACCTTCTCATGGAGCGCGTTGATGCCGAAGCTGAGGCAATGCGCCAGGAGGGCTAGACGGCTGCTCTGATCGAGAACGTTCAGATAGTCCCAGAGCGCGGCATCGTCGCCGAGGGGCAGATCCGCCTCCCAGGCCGCGTGACGCTCGTCGACCAGCTTGGCCACCACGCTGTCCTTCAGATCGGGTGCCTGCGCGGACATGTAGACGTGGCGCACCGATGCTTCGAGACAGCTGCCCGAAGCAGAGGAGGTGCGGAAGGTATCCGTCACGAGCTTCAGGAGCAGGAGCGTCAGAGCGACGTCCGGCGAGCGCCCGATGGCCTCGCGCAGCGCTAGGGTCCGGTGGGCCGTCAGTTCCATGACCAGCCGCTCGGGCAACGGCTTCAGCGCGCCGTCATCTTCTTCCTCCGACAGGTCAGCACCGATCGGCTGACCACCCGAAGTGATGACGGTGCCGCCGACAGAGGTCCCCGAGGGTTTCCAGCTGGAAACACCGACATCACCCCCCTGCCCCATATCATCCGCGCCATCACCATACTGGACCGCGGTTTCCTCGCGCGGCTCGTCCTCGGGCCGGACATAGCCACGATAGACCGCGAGACAGCCGTCCCGATCCAGCGTGACGAAGACGCCGGCGCGCCCGACCTCGGCCGGATCGTAGATCAAGGGCCGCTGCTCAAGCGATTCCATCGCCGTTTCGAGCTGGCCCAGCCGAGCGTCGATCTCCTCGGGGTATTCGTCCTGGCCGGAGTATTCCTCCTCCAGCGCACGATACTCGGCGAGGAGCGAAGCGTGGGCCGCGCTTTCCTCGTCGATCATCGGGGCGGGATCACCGGCCAGACGCCGCAGACCGTGGCTGTAGCCGTAGGGCAGGTCGGCCGCGACCTCGATCCACTTCCAGCCCTCGGAGACCAGAGCCTCGGCTTCGGCCTGGAGCTTCTCGGCAACCAGCCGGTCCAAAAGGGCAGGGTCCTCGAGCCAGCCACCTTCGTCGCCCTGAAACAGATCGCGCAGGACGACGCCGCCTGCCGCCTCATAGGCATCGACACCAACAAAGACCGCGCGACGATCAGACGCCCGGACCGAGGTCTCGGTCAGCATGCGCCGGATGGCATAGGGCTCCTTGTTCCACGAGTTCTTCACAGCCTCCCAGACCTGCACCTGACGCGCATGATCGGGGTTCACAGTGAATGCCATCAGCTGTTCCAACGTCATGCCATCCTCGGCATAGACCTCGAGCAGGGCAGGGGCCACGGAGGCAAGTTTCAGGCGCTGCTTGACGATCTGCGGCGTGACGAAGAAGGCTGCCGCGATCGCTTCCTCGCCCTGACCCTTTTCGCGCAGGGCCTGAAACGCGCGGAACTGGTCCAGCGGGTGCAGGGCGACGCGCTGCATGTTCTCCGCCAGCGAGTCGTCCTCGGCGAGGATCTCCGACGCAGCATCCCGCACGATACAGGGGATCGGCGCGGTCTTCGCCAGCCGCTTCTGCTTCACCAGCAACGACAGCGCCTGGAAGCGACGACCACCGGCCGGGATCTCGAACATGCCGGTCTCGACGCCCTCGGCATCGAGCATGGGCCGAACGTTCAAGCCCTGCAGCAGGCCGCGCCGCGCGATGTCCTCGGCAAGTTCCTCGACCGAGACGCCAGCCTTGATGCGCCGCACGTTGGTCTGGCTCAGCGCGAGCTTGTCGAAGGGGATGTCCCGTGAGGGGGACAGGGTGACTTTCTGGGCTGCTTTCGCCATCAGATCTTCTCCGCGACGGGCGCCGGAAGCCACTCTCCCGATCTCGCTTCCCGTCACCCCTCAACCCCCCAACCTTTCTCTCTCAAAGCGGGCGGCATGTTTACCGGGGTATACGTGGAGCAAGAGGGGGTTATGTTTACCCGGGTATACATCAAGCAATGGTCATACTACGCGCTGACGGGGGCGGCAGGTTGTGAGCGAGCGGAACATACGGACGAAGTCCATGCTTTCACTGGCTGCCCGATTGGTTAGCGCTTGTAGATAGGCCCTCGGTTGCCGGATTCTGTCGAACGCCTCAGTAATACCAAGAATGGCGAGTGCTGAGCCAAGCGCTCCCATCGCATTTCGAGCAGTCTCTACGTCGGTTCTCGCTAGTCCAATCGCCGGAGCAAGGGTGTCGGACAATCGAATGACATCGCCCCAATCCTTTGCAGTTACGGAAGCGAAGGATGCTGCATTCTTGGCCAGGGCAATGCACTCAGACACCGTGATATCGTTGGTTTGTCCGACATCAGTGCTTCTTGGATAGCTGGTTCGATTGGCTGTGCTTACTTTCTCAGGCGCAACTTCAGATTCATAGTTTTCTTTCTTTGACTTCTGAATGTGCCGGTCATTTTGTCTGTCGCTGACGGTCACTGCATCTGCAACGGACGATGTCTCAGCGCCTGTCTGAGGAAGGTTTTCCTGTAGTTCCTGAATGAGACCGGCCAGTTGGTCCGAAGACAATGAACGACGCAGTGAGCGGCACGCAAGGTCGTGCAGTGCGGGCTGAATGGTCGCAGCCCTGTGGTAAAGAATGTCCCTGATCACTGATCGGAGCGCTTTGCACCGAATTTCTTCTCGGGAGCATTCTTCTGCAAGTGCGATGAGGTGATCGCGGATGGCGAACAGCGGCGCGAGGTCGATGCCGTAGGTTAGTTTGGCTTCGGCACACTCATCCTGTACCCGATATCGCTTTCCGTTCGGGCTCGACTTTCGAGCCAGCAATCCGTTTGCCTTCAAATTGGCGAGGCGGCGCCTTAGTGTGCGTTCGTCGATACCGTCACAGCGCTCGATCAACGCCCTGTTGGAGGCAAAGACAACAAGTGAGTTTGGGTCGGCCGACTGGGGCACGAACGACAGAAGGCCTCGCAGAACCGCAACGTCACGGTCTCTCAGACCAAGAGGTTTGCGGCAACGGCGTACCAAATCCAGAAGCGACCAGCGCGCGTCTTCCGCCTTAACCGGCGTCACAGTGCTGCGGTCGTTCAGATATGAGGAATTGGTGCGCCGAACGTGCCGCTGCACGGGCGAAGACATGACATGTTCCATGTTGAATCCGGCGGAACGCTCGGGTCAGCCGAGTGAAGACCTTGCAACCCTGCCTGTCGGTGTCCGTTCTTCTCCAGAAAAAGGATAAAAGATATCAGATCACCGCGAAGCGATGTTGCGTGCGATTCGGGCCTGCGCTAGTCTGCTCGTGCTAGAAGATGAGCATTCTCAGGGTTGGCGCCCTGTGTTTTGCGCGGGCCTTCCGGGTGGTTTCCATTCGGGAGGCCTATCCTTTTCCGACACTGCTCCTCTGTTGTTTTCGTTGCATTCCATCAGTCCTTCTTCTTGGACTGACTGAGAAATTCTTCATGCAGGCGTGAAAAGACGTCATCCGCATTTGCATGCAGCCAAGCCGCGAAACCCCTATGTTGCGCCGATGGCCGGAAGCCCAATGCCCCTTTGGTAAGGGCGACCTCTCCCAGGGCGGACCCATCCTGTGCCATCAGCGTGAAGGGCGTTGTGCCCTTCTCATGGCGTTTCTCCTTAGGGGTATCCGCCTTTGGAAGAGCTTTCACCCAGGCCGCAAATCGCTCGTCTGAGCTGGAACCTTCAGGGAAGGGGGCAGGGTGGACGGAAAGAACGTCGATCTTCTTCTCAAGTACCACAACGGCGAGTTCATACCAGCGTTTCCATCCGATCGAGGGCGCGGCACCGATGCGTTCCAGCACTTGTCTCGGAAATGCCTCGCGCACCTTACGCATGTGCGACGTGTGGCTGCGGTTCACGTTCAGCGCGTCCTGAACCACGCGCGCATCGTAACCCGCCTCCTCCAAGTCGCCCGCAAACAAGGCTTTCTCGATGAAGGACGGGTCCTTGCGAAGGTTGTTTTCCTGGCCCTGCGCCAGGACCGCCTCTTCGTCGGAAAGGGTGCGGATCAGCGCCTTGACCGGCGTTCCCAAGCCACGGATTGCGGCAAGCCTGCGGCGCCCGTAAACCACCTGATACCGACCGCTCAGTTTCGGGTGCGGTCGCAACAGGATCGGAACCTGCTGGCCGTGTTTGGAAATGCTTTCGCGCAGGTCGGCGATGTCGTCGTCTAGCGCTCCGATGCGATCCTTTAACCCGGTGTCTTCAATCAGTTCGGGATCGATGTCCTGCACTGATCGAGCCCCGACACTGCGCAGATCGTTGCGGATGGCTGCGATCGGCCCAGCACTTTGAAACACCTCTGGCATCTTGGCGGTCGGGCGGGGCAGGGGTGCATTTGCATCTTCTTCCGGCCGAGGGACAGGAGTGATGCCTTCGAACATGTTCTTCCTAGCCATCTCAGCCGCGCCCCCATGCTCTGTGGATGTCTTGTTCCAGCTCCCGCGCGACAGCGTTGATCGATTCCATCGCGCGGTCATAAGTGTTGCGGTTCATGCTACCTCGACCGACTTCGAACAGCGTCTGATGTGTAAGGCCTGCGTCCGAGACGGCGGTGGACTTCAGGAACGTCTCGGTCATCACGCGTTTGCCAAAGTTGGCGCGTAGCAATCCGGCAACCTGCGCTTGCGGCCCGTCCGAAGGTTCGAAGCGAGAGACCAGGTAGCGGAGAAAGTCGTATTCCAACGTCATTCCTGCTTCCCTGATCGTATCGAGCAAGGATGAGGTCATGGTCAGAAACTGGGCCAAGGATGCCACGTCGATAAAGTTCGGCACCACTGGAATGATGATCGAAGACGAGGCCACAAGAGCCGAGAGGGTCAAGAACCCAAGCTGCGGGGGGCAATCGATGAACACCAGATCATAGCTGGCTTCAACCGAGAGGATTGCTTCGCGAAGCCGCAGGTAAAAGGGTGGCTCGGAGCCACGGCGAAGGGCGTAGGGGGTCTCGGTCTCGTATTCCGACAGGATCAGGCCACCTGCGGCTATGTCCAGGCCGTGGAAGTAGGTTTTCCGCACCACCTCGCTCATCGGCACAGGGTTCTCATACCGGATGGCATCATAGATCGTGCCTTGATGCGTGAAGTCGATTTCAGGCCGCAAACCGGTCATCGACGAAAGCGAGGCCTGCGGGTCCATGTCGATCACCAGCACCCGGTAGCCGTGCAGGGCATACCATTGGCTGAGATATGCCGCTGTGGTCGTCTTCGCTGACCCGCCCTTGAACGACACGCAAGATATAATCTGCAGCGGCTCTGATCCGACCCGCCCACGTAGATAAAGCGAAGGGTCGCGCGTGGTTCGCGCCAGAGCCAAACGGATCTGCGCAAGGTCGTCGGCCGAGTACAGTTTCCGTCCACGCTCATCGAGCGGGACGTCAGGGATCTTGTCCTCCGCGTGGAGTTTGCGCAGGTGACCAGGCGCGAGCCCAAGAAATTCGGCCGCTTCTGTCGATGAAAAGCTTCTCAAGTACTTCCTGGCGTCAGGCGCAAAATTGCGCTCCAGATGCATCCGGATAGACTCATGCAGTGTGGATGCGTCGCTCTGAAGCTCTGCAAAAACACGCTCTTCGGTCATACTGCCCTCATCTAGATCGTGGTGCGGTTTACCCACACTCACTGTGCCCCTTGGAGCGACATTTTCTTTGTAGCGCAGAAAACCGCAATTCTCGCGATTTTCCGCTACGACAATAAATGCGTCATGTCTGGCAGTGGTGCAAGAAAATTCTACAGCTCGTGGCTGATGCTGACGGATGAGCGGGCGTGTCATCAGCCTTACTGACCGTCATGACATTGAAAAACAAGAACTTCTACCAGATCAAGCAGAGTTCACGCTTGCTAAATGTTGTGGTGCGCCCGCCAGTACTGCCTTCTAAGGATGAGCGCACTTTCGAATCGTCAAAGCAATAGCCCCAGCTTCTCCGCCCGCTCCAGCAGCATTTTCACCGAAGAAGGCTGCCAGCTTGTCCGCCCACGGGGCGTTCGTTCGCGCATCGCTTCCAGTCGGGTGCAGATCGCCTGGAGTGTGACGTCGGGGTCCGCGCCCTTGATAGCGGCGACGATTGCGGGCAGGCGGTCGTCAGTCTCGCGACGGCCGGCGCGGACCAGCACGGTGTCGGGAAGAAAGCCGTCGCGGACATAGGCATTAACGGCGCGGAGCAGACGGCCTTGCGTCCATTGGCGCTCGCGGGGCAGGGGGCCGTTTACGATGCGCACCACGTCTTCCCAAGCCATGTCGGGCCGCAGACGGCGCACATGGGGCACCCAGTCCTGCGCCGTCTCGTTCAGGCGTTCCATGTAGCCGTCCTGCCGTGCCAACCGAACCTTGCGCAGCGCCGCCGGATCCCGAGCGCGCAGGCCCGGATTGCCGCCAACCCGACCCTTGGTTCGTGCGCTGGCCAGCCCCGCCTTGGTGCGTTCGCGGATCAGGGCACGCTCAAACTCGGCGGCGGCGCCCAGGACCTGCAGGGTGAACTTGCCCTGCGGCGAGGACGTGTCGATCGGGTCCATGAGCGAGCGGAAGAAGGCTCCTTTCGCCTCCAGCCGTTCGATCACCTCCAGCAGATGTGAGAGCGACCGCGCCAGACGGTCGATGCGCACGACGACCAGCGTATCGCCCTTGGAGATGCGTTCCAACACGCGGGCCAGAACGGGCCGAGCACGGTTGCCGCCCGAGGCCTGCTCCTCGTGGATCTCTACGCAGCCCGCGGATTTCAGGGCCTGCGACTGGGGCAGGGGGGTCTGATCCTCGGTCGAGACGCGAGCGTAGCCGATCAGGGGCATCAAAACAGGCCGTTTGCAGTTTCACATACCACTAATAAACGACCGTTTGTAAACGGATGCAAGGGCGCTCTCTACGGCCGAGGTCCGCGAAATGCCCTTGGTTTCCTCAAGCTGTGCGCGATCAGAGTGGTCTCGCAGGCAGTCGCGCGCGCGTGCTATGTAAGGAGTGCAGACGCAGTTCGAGAAAACCATTGAGTAAAGTGCAAAATGTACGTATTTTGCACATATGAAGCCGCAAGCATCTGCTCCACATGATAGTTTTGACGAGCCCCTGACCTGGGTAGAAGAGGTCGAGGAGAGATCCGAAGATGATCTGTGGTTCCTGCCCGGTCCGATCGAAGACGAGCCCGACGATCTGCCGCCTAGCCCAAGGGGCGAACCCCGCGAGACTGCGATCCTCGACGACTGGCGCAAAGCCGAGGCGGACAATGCTGCGCGGCTCGCCCGTGTCGCAGGTCGGCTCGGTGGGCTGGACGAGCGGTTGCGGAGGGGGCCTGAGGGCTGGCGCCACAGGCTCGCCCTGATCGAAGCGGCCGACCTAAGCTGGTTCGCGGGCGACCGCATCGGGCCGGATCGACTGGCGCTCTGGATCGCCCTGCGCCTGTCTGGCGTGCAGGACGACAGTGTCGCCCTGGCGCGGGTCGGATGGGCGGTTCGGCGCCTGATAGGGGGGCCAAGGCCGGAGGAGGACCTGGCCACTTTTGTGGATCGTCGTGACCCCGAGAACTTGGCGGATGAGGCGGAGCCCTTTGCGGATCGCGCGGGCGGTTGGCTGGACCTGATGGCGCAAGCTGCCGACCTGCACCCGATCAGCCGTGCCTGCATGGGCTTTCACATTTGGAGTTTGGCGGGTCTCGGGCAGCACGGAGACCGGATGGAAGCGGCTGTCACGGCCGCGCGGATTGCGACCGGAGAGGGCAGGGGAGCGATATTTGCCCCTCTCGCCATGGGCGGGGCAGGCGGGCTGCGCGCCGGTGGCACTGCTGCTGACCGACTGGTGCGATGGCTCGACGGGATGGAGACAGCAAGCCGGACCGCGATGCGGCACCTTGACGACATCGAGGCTTGGTCAGCGCGGTCCGAAACCGAGATGGTCACGCTCTCGGGCAAAACGCCCCCAGCCTTGCGCGCAGTTCTGACCGAATGGCCCCTTGTCTCCGCCCCAATGGCCGAGGCAATCACCGGCGCCAGTCGCGCGGCCGTGCAGCGGAACATGGCCTGGATGCAGGCGCGAGGTTTGATCCGAGAAGTGACCGGGCAGGGAAGATTTCGCATGTGGTGTGCACGCGCAGCCTAGGTTGCCTTCTCTCACCCCGGCTCCGTCAAACCGTCAGCATCGGCCTTCGCGCCTGCTTCTGGCAAAAGCCGCAAGAGTGCGATGGCCAGCACCAGCCAACCGATCAGGTTCACGCTTAGCACGCGCGCCGCATAGAGCGCCGCAAGGTCGGGCGGCACTGCCGGGGCAGAAACGGGTGGCAAGGGCGCTCCGAAAAGGTGGGGTGCCAGGATCAGGGCAAGGCCCGCGAGCCGCCCGGGCCAGGACCGCAACCCCGCAGCAAAGAAAATGCCGGCAGCCGTCATCGCGACAGTCGCAACCCACCAGAGTTGCCGGTCCGCCAGTTCCGCTGCCTCCATTCCGGGCAGTTCGGGCGGAAGGTCGATTGCAGGCGCAAGGGACAGGACGGCAAAGCCGATAAGGCCGAGGGCTGTGGCCGGGATCCTCCCGCCGCCGGGCAGAGCCCGGAACGCGGTCAGGCCGGCTCCGGCCAGCAGGCCAAAGCCCGCCCAGGTGAGGATCAGGGTCAGGACCGTCAAGCCATTGCGCACAAGCAAGTTGTCCGTATTTTCCGCGCCCTGCGCATCATGGCCGGGCGTTTCTAGCGGGTTAGGTGCAGGGTCGGGCTTGTTGCTCTCGATCCCGATCAGAACGAGTTCGCCCGTCTCATACCGTTCAGCCTCGACGATCAGGGGTTGGATGAGAAAGAACTGAAAAACGGCAGCCACGAGGCCCGCGATGGCACCCGCGATTACCCCGCCGGACAGCAAGGTCTTTGTCATGTCGATTATCCAGAAACGTCAGTGGCAGGGAAAACCGGTCGCATGACGTGTGTCATGCGTTGCAGCGTGCAATGCGTCAGGCGAAGCAAAACCAGCGGCAAAGATCAGCACTGCGCCAATAAGCGCGCTGGTCAGGATTGGTCCGAACTGGCTCTTCGATTGCTCCGCTGTGGCGGACAGGATTCTGGTGGACATGAAGGTTCTCCGCCCGTCACACCCGACGGGATTAGGGTTGCGCCATCGCTTGGCCGGTCTCCTGGCTCGCGGATTAACACAGTCCTTCGCCTTCCCGGGCATTGGCCCAGTGGCACGATGAAGGACCGCTACCGCATACAGTCGCGGGGGCGGCTGAGGCCTTGGGCGCCGCAATTGGGTCCGCCCTTCCTCATTCCCGATTGAGTTCCAGGACTCTGCGCCCCTTGAACACCAAACAGTGAGAGCTTTGCGCCGAACCCCCGCGAAGTCAACTGACTACCGGGAGTGAAAATGCTGCACCGGTACTGCTTTGCCGCTCTGCTGTGTCGTGCAATCAGATCCATGCTCCACCCCGTGCCCGAGGTCAGCCAGGATTGGGCAGTCGGGCCGGTGATCGCCGCAGCATGCGTCGGCTAGGTGGCGCAGTGTGTCGATCATGGCCTGCATCTCGCGCACCTTCCGTTCGAGGCCGTCGATCTGGTCCGTCGCAAGGCGTTTCACATCCGCGCTTTGACGGGTCCGGTCGCGCCAGAGTGCCAGAAGCTCTTCGATCTTCTCGACCGAAAAGCCAAGGTCGCGGGACCGACGAATGAACCGCAGCATCTGCACTTCAGTCGGAGAGTAGACGCGGTAGCCTGATCCGGTCCGCCCTGCGGTGGGAATAAGGCGAATAGATTCGTAGTAGCGGATCATTTTGGCCGACACGCCCGAGGCCTTTGCCGCTTCACCAATGTTCATGATCATGCCTCCTTCAATGCACAACTGCGGCCTGGAACCGCCGCAGCCGGAGGGCGTTTCCAAGAACAAAGACCGACGACAAGGCCATCGCGGCGGCAGCGAAGATCGGTGACAGAAGAACGCCGAAGCTCGGCCACAGCACGCCCGCGGCAACAGGGATCAAGGCAGCGTTATAGGCAAAGGCCCAGAAGAGGTTCTGCCGGATGTTGCGCATCACGGCCTTGGACAGCGCGATGGCGTCCGATACCGCCGTCAGGCGACCGGTCATGAGCACGACGTCCGCCGCCTCGATTGCTACGTCGGTCCCCGTTCCGACAGCAAGGCCAACGTCAGCCTCGGCCAGGGCCGGGGCATCATTGATGCCGTCGCCGACATAGGCGAGCTGTCCCAACGCCTTCAGTCGCTTGACTGCGGCGACCTTGCCGTCCGGCAGCACTTCGGCCACGATCTCGTCGATGCCGAGTTGGCGGGCGATGGCGCCTGCGGTGCGGGCGTTGTCGCCAGTGATCATCGCAACTTTCAGCCCCATAGTGTGCAGGGCGCGGATTGCCGTTGGCGTGGTCTCCTTGATCGGGTCCGCGACAGCAAGGATGGCAGCGAGTTTGCCGTCGATGGCGGCATAGAGCGGCGACTTGCCTTCGTCTCCCAATCGAGCGGCAGTATTCCCAAAGGGCGATACGTCAATCCCCAGTCGGGCCATGTAGCGATCAGCGCCGATCTCGATCCGCTGCCCGCCCGCCTGTGCAGTGACGCCGAAGCCGGTAACGGAGTCGAAGGCTGTGACGGCGGGCAGGGACAAACCTTCGTCTTCTGCGGCCTTTACGATGGCGCGGGCGATCGGGTGCTCGGACTTCGCTTCGACGGCTGCCAAGAGTGACAGAACGGCGGCGCGATCGAAACCTGGTGCAAGATCGAGGTCGGTGAGGCTCGGCCTGCCCTCGGTTAGCGTGCCGGTCTTGTCGAGTGCCACGACCTTCACTCCCTGAAGAGACTGGAGCGCCTCGCCCTTGCGGAACAGCACCCCCATTTCGGCCCCGCGCCCGGTGCCCACCATGATCGAGGTCGGCGTGGCGAGGCCCATGGCGCAGGGGCAAGCGATGATCAGCACGGCTACGGCATTGACAAGACCGAAGGTCAACGCGGGGTCGGGGCCGAAGATCAGCCAAACGGCAAAGGTCAGTGCTGCAAGCGCCATCACTACCGGGACGAACCACATCGTGACCTTGTCGACGAGTGCCTGGATCGGCAGCTTGCCGCCCTGTGCCGCCTCGACCATGCGAATGATTTGAGCGAGCATCGTCGCCTCGCCCACCGCGGTGGCGCGGAACGTGAAGGCACCTGTCTGGTTTACAGTCCCGCCGGTTACCCCATTCCCAGCGGTCTTCTCCACCGGCAGCGGCTCGCCCGAAATCATGCTCTCGTCGATCCAGCTTGCGCCAGTCATTACCTCGCCATCGACTGGCACCCGCTCACCGGGACGGACCTCGACGACATCTCCCGGGCGCACCTCGGAAACAGGCACCTCGACCACCCCGCCGCTGCGGATCACCCGGGCTGTCTTGGCCTGTAGGCCGACCAGCCGCTTGATCGCCTCGGACGTGCGTCCTTTGGCGCGCGCTTCGAGGTAGCGACCGAGCAGGATCAGCGTGACGATCACCGCCGCCGCCTCGTAGTAGACATATGTTGTCCCGGCAGGCAGGAGCCCTGGAGCGAAGGTGGCGACCAGCGAATAGCCGTAGGCGGCCGAGGTGCCGACGGCGACCAGGCTGTTCATGTCGGGGGTGAGGCGGGCAAGCGCAGGCAGGCCCTTGCGGAAAAAGCGCAAGCCGGGGCCGAAGAGGACTGCCGAGGTCAGGGCGAACTGCAAATACCAACTGTTCTGCATCCCGATCGTGTTCATTACGGCCATGTGGACCGACATGAACAGGTGCGACCCCATTTCCAGAACGAAGACCGGTAACGAAAGGGCGGCAGCGATTACAACATCTCGCTTCAGCAACGCTTCTTCTGCGGCCTTTTTCGCTGTCGCGCCATCATGCGCAGCCATAGCTGGGGCTGCGGGGCGGGCGTCATATCCCGCGTCTGCTACCGCTCGGGTCAGCGCCGCCACATCGGCCGATCCTCGCACTGTTGCCCGCTCGGTAGCCAGATTGACGGTGGCAGACGCTACCCCCGGCACTGATGCCAACGCCCGTTCGACCCTCGCCACGCAAGAGGCACAGGTCATGCCTTCGATAGCGAGATCGATGGGCTTTGCTGGCACATCGTAGCCCGCATCTTCGACGGCCCTCACCAACGCACCGCGATCGAGCGCCACGCCCGTAACCTCGGCTCGCTCGGTGGCAAGGTTAACTGATGCCGTCGTCACCCCCGGCACAGCTTTCAAAGCCCGTTCGACATGTGCGACGCAGGACGCGCAAGTCATCCCGTCGACGTCGATCGTCATAAGATCGGTATCAATTCGAGACGATTGCTTTGCGAGCATGTTCATCACGGAATTCCTTTCAGGGATGCCTCCGCCGTATGAGATACGGCTTCCCATTATGGTAAGGTCAAGGGGCAACCTGAGATTCGTCATCACGGCTTTGTGGGCTTGACCTTACAACCGTGGGAAGCCCTATCTGATGACGCATGAGGCAAAACCCTGAAGGAGGCACTCATGCAGTTCCATATCGAGAACATGACCTGTGGCGGTTGCGCCAACAGTGTGACGAGGGCGATCCAGTCGGTGGATCCGGCCGCCGACGTCAAGGCGGACCCCAGCACGCAGAAGGTCGAAGTCACGTCCGCAGTTGCGCGTGATCGGCTGGTCGCGGCCCTGACCAAGGTTGGCTACGCCCCTGCCTGAAGCATCCAAAACAATACAGGACATCCGAAAATGAAAAAACGCACAGTAGTGCTCTCCGCAGCAGCCATTGCCGTTGTTGGCGGCCTTGCCATCGCCCAGACCATGGAAGGGATGGACCATTCTAACATGGGCGGAATGGGAGACATGGGCATGATGAGCCACACGTCGCTGATCCCGCCGGAACTCGCCGACAATCCGGCCGCACAGGCCTATGCCGCCGCCATGGATAAGATGATGGCCGACATGATGGTCCCATATACAGGCGATGCGGACGTCGACTTTGTGCGAGGCATGATCCCGCACCACGAAGCCGCAGTCGCCATGGCGCAGATCCAGCTGGAACATGGAACCGACCCTGAAATCCGCAAGCTCGCGGAAGAGGTGATCGCGGCTCAGGAAGCCGAGATTGCCGAGATGAAGGCCTGGCTCGCCGCACGCGGCCTGTAAGGCTCTTCAGTGGCGTGCGGGGTGGCTTGCTCCCGGCCATCCCGCCGCCCGACTGGCAGGGGCTCTTGATCCACCCTGGCAACGTGAAAGGAGCGCAGCTATGTCGGATGCACACCGGAACAAGCATCATCAGCATGGACATGGGATCGCAGCGGGCTCTGGGCCCGCCGACGTTCAGTCGGGCGCTTCGGCAGCCACTGATGAGAGACCTGCAACTGCACATGCAGGACACCATGCCGGGCATGGCGACATGGTCGCCGACTATCAGCGCAGGTTCTGGGTCTCGCTGGTACTCACGATCCCTGTTCTGATCCTTTCGCCCATGGTGCGCGACTTTGCGGGGCAGGGGATGACGCCGCTGTTTACCGCCGAGGAGTGGGTCGCACTTGCCCTGTCCTCCATCATCTACTTCTGGGGCGGTTGGCCTTTCCTTACTGGCGCGCTTCCGGAGATCCGGACGGGCCGTCCTGGGATGATGACGCTGGTCGCACTGGCGATCTCGACCGCGTATTTCTATTCCGCCGCCGTCACGCTGGGCCTGCCTGGTGGTGAGCCGTTCTATTGGGAACTGGCCACGCTGGTGACCATCATGCTGCTGGGTCACTGGCTGGAAATGCGGTCGGTTCTCGGTGCATCGCGGGCGCTGGAGGAACTGGTGCGCCTCTTGCCCGACACCGCGCTGCGGGTGACGGCCGATGGCGGCACCGAGGAGGTGGCGGTGGCGGCGCTGATCGCCGGCGACCGGGTGGTGATCCGCCCGGGCGCGAAGGTGCCAGTGGACGGCGTGATCACCGACGGCGTCTCGTCGTTCAATGAGGCGATGCTGACGGGCGAGTCGAAGCCCGTGACGCGCACGGCCGGCGAGACCGTTATCGGCGGGGCGGTCAACGGCGAGGGCGCGGTCACCATCGAGGTCAAGGCAACTGGGGAGGCGACCTACCTTTCGCAGGTCATCGCCATGGTAAAGGCCGCGCAGAACAGCCGGTCGCGCACCCAGGACCTTGCCACCCGCGCGGCCACAGTTCTGACCTGGGTCGCCATCACCGTCGGCCTGGGTTCGTTCGTCTGGTGGATCTGGGCGGGCGAAAGCGTCACCTTCGCACTGGAGCGGATGGTGACGGTGATGGTCATTGCCTGCCCCCACGCGCTTGGCCTTGCCGTGCCGCTGGTGGTGGCAGTCTCGACGTCGCTGGCGGCCAAAAACGGCCTCCTGATCCGCGACCGCGCAGCCTTTGAGCGGGCGCGCGACCTGAACGCTGTGGTGTTCGACAAGACAGGTACACTGACCGAGGGGCGGTTCGGGGTCAGCGATATCGTCATGCTCGACGGTGGCGATGCAGCAGTGGCGCTGCGCATGGCAGCTTCGGTCGAAAGCCAGTCGCAGCACCCGATCGCGCAAGGCATCGTGGCCGATGCCAAGGCCAGGGGGATCGACTTTCCCGCCCCGGAGGGGCTGCACAGCATTACTGGCGCCGGCGTCACCGCTCGGGTGGACGGAGAGGACGTGGCCATCGTCAGCCCCGGCCACCTGCGTCGGCAGAACACCCCTGTGACAGATCCGCGCCTTGCGGCACTGGAGGAGGCGGGCAAGACAGTTGTTGTCCTTGTGAGGGGCGGCAAGCCGCAAGCACTCTTCGCGTTGGCCGACATCGTGCGGTCGGAATCTCGCGATGTTGTGGCGCGCCTCAAAGCCAGGGGTGTGCAGTCGATCATGATGACGGGTGATGCGGAAGGCGTAGCCCGGTCGGTCGCAACCGAGCTGGGGCTGGACGAATACTTCGCTCAGGTCCTGCCCGATCAGAAGGCGGCCCGGGTCAAGGAATTGCGTGCCCGGGGACTGAAGGTTGCTATGGTCGGTGACGGTGTCAACGACGCCCCGGCGTTGGTCGAGGCCGATCTTGGCATCGCCATCGGCGCGGGCACGGATGTGGCGGTAGAATCAGCCGATGTCGTACTCGTCCGCTCCGACCCGCGTGATGTCGAGGCCATTCTCGGCCTGTCGCGGGCCACCTACAACAAGATGGTGCAGAACCTGATCTGGGCCACAGGATACAATGCGTTTGCAATTCCGATGGCCGCGGGGATCACATTCGGCACAGGATTCCTGATGACGCCGGCCGTCGGGGCCGTGTTCATGTCGGCGTCCACCATAATCGTCGCCATCAACGCCCAGCTTTTGCGGCGCTATCGGGGCTGACGCTCCGGTCACATGCCATGCAGCCCGTGCAGGCTGCCGGTGAGCAGGACCGGCGCCAGCAGGGGCGCCGCAACGGCAAGGACCAGTGCACGGTCGCGCCATCTTTCCAGACGCCAGCAAAGAAAGCTGGTCAGCCCCACGACCAGCGCAACTTCGAACATCCCGAAGGCCTCGCCGTAGAACTGCGGATTCCAATAGCTGACCGGACTGCGGAAAACCCAGTCCGAGACAGGCCAGAGCTGGCGGCGGGTATCATCGTGATGTGTCAGAAAGTCCGCAAGGGCATGCAGAAGACCGGCGCCCGCGAAGGCGCGCAGGATCAGCTGTCTGCGCCAGAGTGCCAACCCGAGCAGACTTCCCCAGACGAAAAAGCTGTGGTCCACGGCGAAGACAGCCTGCCAGCTCTCCGAAAAGAACAGTGTGCTGAAGACCTCATGTTCCGGAATGCCCGAAACGCGGGTTGAGCAAAGGACCATTGCAAACATCGGAAGGTCCGGAGCGAGCCCACCTGCGAGCGCGGCCACCAGGGTTGCGACGCAGAGGGGTCGTGCGAAGATTGCAGCCCCGAGCAGCATGTGGGACGGCGTGTTCATCGGGTCAGCAAACTGGCGCTGCCTGGGCAGCCTCGTCTTCCACAATCTGGCGAAGGAGCGCGTAAGGGATTGCGCCATTCAGGACGGTCCGCCCGATTACAAGACCTGGCGTGCCGATGAAGCCAAAGATATCGGCGAGCGCTCGTGTTCGGTTCATCTCTTCCTGCACCTCTGCAGATGCCATGTCTTTGGTCAGCCGATCGACATCGAGGCCGATATCCGCCGCCACCCTGAGGACTGAGGCTTCTTCGGCGACCAGAGGTGTTCGCATGAACCGACGCCGAAGTTCTGGTTGTTTGCCTTGCTTCGCGGCAGCGACCGACGCCCGCGCTGCAAGCTCGGAAGCGGGTCCGAAGATCGGAAGTTCATGCTGAACCAGCCAGAAGGA
Organism: Gemmobacter nectariphilus DSM 15620; assembly: GCF_000429765.1. Classification (GTDB taxonomy): domain Bacteria; phylum Pseudomonadota; class Alphaproteobacteria; order Rhodobacterales; family Rhodobacteraceae; genus Wagnerdoeblera; species Wagnerdoeblera nectariphila. The sequence continues at coordinate 47,029 of NZ_AUCM01000016.1, forward strand.
AGCAGGATGATCGGCCATCAGCGTGTCGAGGTCTCGCTCCAGCGCCCGGCAGTAGGGACAGCGGAACTCGCTGAAATAGGCAATGGGAATGACCCCCTCAGAACCGCTGTTGCCAAAGAGGGCAAGGCAGGGGTCAGCACGTACCGCTTCGGCACGCGCGCGGCGCTGGTCTGCATCCTGAGGCGGCGCATCGAGTCCGACAAGGGCCAGCGGTGTTCCGGAGGTCTGGCCAACCCCGTCAAGTCGGCGAAACGGCGGCAGATCCGCAATGTCGGCATAGCGCGGCCCGCGGCCCGGGAGCCGGTCCCAGGGAAGGGCACGCAGACCATAGATAAGGGCAACGATCCCGCCGAAGACGAGAAGGTCGCGGCGCCTCACGTTCACATCACAGTCACCGGTGTTCCAACCGGCACCTGTTCGTAGAGCTGGATCACATGCTCGTTCAGCATCCGGATACAACCGTTCGAGACGGACTGACCGATTGACCACGGCTCGGTCGTGCCATGGATACGATAGTAGGTATCGCGCCCTTCCCGGTAAAGGTAGAGCGCGCGCGCCCCAAGGGGGTTGTTCGGCCCGCCGGGGACACCATCGGCGAACTGGGCATAACGGTCAGGATTGCGGCGGATCATGTCGTTCGTCGGACGCCAGGACGGCCATTCGGCTTTGCGCTCGATGATCGCGGACCCCCTGAAGGCAAGCCCGGCCTTGCCGACACCGACTCCGTAGCGGATCGCCCGCTCGGTATCGAAGACGTGGTACAGAAAGAAGCTTCGCGGGAACACGAGGATCTGTCCGGGCGCGTGCTGCTCGCGGACGCGCACCTCGCGGGGCTGGAATTCGTCGGCCAGCACAAACGGCTCTGCGGTATGGGCCCGAAGGATGGTGGGCGAGGACAGCGCTGCAAGCGCGGCCCCGCCAATGAGGAAGCGTCGGGAAATCATGCTATCTCCTGAGAGGAACGAAAATGACCGGGTTCGTTCAGAAGACGTATCGCGGCGGCGGCGTGTGGGGGGCCAAACTGCGGCTGGAGCCCATGACCGGCGTGATCTCGAAATGCGACGATCCGGCCACCGACATCAGAGTGACGGGCACTGGCTCACCGGGGAAAACAAGCTGACATGTTCCGTGTCCTGACCCCTCACCGCAGAAAGCATCTGGTATCAGGGGTTGGGCGTGAAGTGCGTCAGCATGTACTCCGTGCGGTGATCGTTCTGAGTGCGCCAGTCCAAAAAGGGTGGCGAGAAGGAGGAAACTGCACAGGAGGGCCATCATCAACCGCATGGCTGGAGCATAGCCCTCTCACCTAAGTGCCGACTGATCACATCTAGGTGAAGCACCAAATTCCTTCCAGGATTGGCGAAAACGCAACGCATTCACCTGTTTGTGACCCGGCCGCGATGCAAAGCCGTTTGACCTTCCCACGTTGGAAGGAAGCAAACCTTGCTCAAAAAGGAGCAGAACATGCGATTCACTCGACGGCTTTTTGTTGCCGGAGCACTTGCCGCGCCTTTCGTGACCGGTCGCGCCGCCAGCGCGTCGGAAGACACGCCTGGCCCGGTCCGTAACAACATCTCGGCTTTTCGCACCCATGAGTGGCAGGATCACTTCGATGCTCTGGGCGTCGGGATCATCATCTCTGACACGACGGCCAAGGTCCTCCAGCACTGGACGAGCGACGGTCAAATGTACCTCTACCCGACCTCGGTCCCGCTGTCGGACGAGCTGACCCGCCGGGGCTATACCGAGGTCGTCGAGAAACGGGTGAACCCGAGTTGGGCCCCGACACCGTCGATGCGGGAAAGGAACCCGGAATGGCCGGCCTTCGTGCCTGGCGGCGACCCGACCAACCCGCTCGGCACCCGCGCCCTTTACCTGTCGTGGCAATACTACCGCATCCATGGTACACACGACACGCGCAAGATCGGTCGCCGCTCGTCGAACGGCTGCATCGGGCTCTACAACGAACATATCGAGGAAGTTTTCGACCGGACGCCGGTCGGGACGCAAGTGAAGCTGATCTAGCAAGATGAAACCTTCGTCGACCTCACCGAACCCACTCAAGAACCTGTTTTCGCGCGGGTCGTTTCGGTTCGTGTCGATGTGGCTTCTGTCCGTGGTGCTGACGCTTGGCTTGGTCCTCGGACAGACCGCAGAGGCGGGCCCGGTCGAGGATCATCATCCCGGCACGTCGGTCGAGGTCGCGGGCAACGCCGGGCAAGAGACCGCGCCGGCACCTGCTTGCCACCCGGGCCTCGCCTGTTCTGTTTTCGTCGTGCCCGAGGGGCCGGTCACAGCATTGTCCCTTTCAATCGTGATCACTCTGCGACCGGACCTGACGCAGTCGCAACGCCGCTTCGGCGGCCCGTCTGTGACCCTGCCTCCCCCCCGAACCCGGATCTGACAGTCAGGCCGGACGTGCGTCTGACGGTTCGATAGGCTCTCCGCAGCTCTGTCGACAGTTCAATCTCTGTAAGCCTGACACCAGACAGTTGCGCAAGCCGCGCGACCCGCCGGAGGCGGGACGCGGGATCGGTCAACAACAAGAAACCAAGGGCAGTCAGGCAGATGAAACTACAATGGACAGGCGCTTTGGCGCTTACCGCTTCCGCAGTCGCGGCAGTGGCGCTGGCACATAACGGGGCGACGGGTGTCGTCCTGGAACGGATGAACGGTATGACGGCGATGCGGGACACGGTGGCGGAGCTGGCGCCGATGATGCAAGGCACGATCCCCTACGACACATTTATCGTGTCGGAGGGTGCGAGCGTCATCGCTGGTCACGCGGGCGAGACGATGCTGTCGCTGTTCCCGGAAGGCAGCCTCGAAGGGGTGACCTACGCCAGGCCGGAGATCTGGTCCGACTGGCAGGACTTCGCAGCACTTGCCGAGGAATTGAAGACCTACGCTGACGCGCTCGCCGTGGCAGCCCCGAACGGTCTTGACCCGGCGCTGCCGCCGCCCGGAGATATGGCCGGGATGGATCACTCGGCGATGGCCATGACCCCGGCACCACAGGTAGATGAGGGCTTCACGATAGCGGAGTTGATGGGCTACGGCGAAAGGACCCAAGAGGTCCTGGTTGCGCGTGGCACATCGGACCCGGCGACGCTGGCGTTCGATCTGACGACGCTGGCCGCTGACGACCTCTTCACCCGGATCAGCGCCACCTGTTCGTCCTGCCATTCGCAGTACCGCGCGGGCCGGAACTGACCATGCGGGGTCTGATCCGCGCTTCCGTCATTTTCCCGGCCGTGGCGGCGAGCCTCGGGGCCGGTGTTCTGGCGCTATGGCCCATAGGCGCGCCGGAGCCGGCCGCGTTCCCGCCCGGGGATGCAGAACGCGGCGCCTATCTGGCCCGTGCCAGCGGCTGTGTGTCCTGTCACACCAACGCGGCTGCCAAGGGACTGGCGCTCGCCGGAGGTGCGCCTCTCGACACGCCCTTTGGCACTTTCGTGCCCCCGAACATCACCCCGCACACCACCGCCGGGATCGGTGCCTGGACCATCCAGGATTTCGCCAGGGCTGTTCGACAAGGCATCTCGCCGGAGGGCGACCCCTACTATCCGGTGTTCACATATTCTTTCTATGCAGGCTTCACGGATCAGGAGATCGCCGACCTGTGGGAAGCGTTCCGCACCGTTCCGCCGGTTGCGGATGCTGCCCCGGCGCATGATGTCGGGTTTCCGTTCAGCTTTCGCTCGGGGCTGAAGCTCTGGCGCGCTGCCTACCTCGACGCGCCGGAGACGGATGCGCTGATGGGCACATCATCGCCCTGGAACCGCGGGCGTTTGCTCGTCGAAGGGGCGGCGCATTGTGCAGCCTGTCATACCGGCCGAACGCTTGCGGGCGGCCTGGACGCTTCCGCCCGGTTCGCCGGAAACGACAGCCTTCCCGGCGGCAGCAAGGCACCGTCGATCCTGACAGCCGACCTTCTGGAAGGCGGCTGGACGGTCGCGAACCTCGCCTATGCGCTCCAGTCGGGGCTGCTGCCCAATGGGGATGCTTTCGGCGGCAGCATGGCCGAGGTCGTGGCTGAGGGCACCTCGTACCTCACCGACGCCGACCGCGAGGCAATCGCGACCTACCTGCTCGACCCCGACGGCAGCGGGGACATCCCGGAACCCGCGCCTCCTGCCACGGAGACCCCGATGGCGGGGATGGACCACTCGCAAATGGAGATGGGCAATGAGAACTAGAGTGCTCGCAGTGGCGCTTGCTCTGTGCGTCTTTGCCCTTGTTGCCGCGTTCATCTGGGCAACGGTGCGCACACTCGATCCGCGAGACACCGTTGCGGATCAGAGCGTGCCGACAGCCGAAGTGTCGGAAGTCCTTCCGGATGGTCGGATCGACGTCCAGGTCTATGCGCTCGGAAACCGGGATGTCCGCCTCGAGATCCAGTTCACACCGGATGCCGATGCCATCGAATCTGCTGCCATGAGGCCGGACGTGAACTTCGCGATGTTGGAGATGCATATGGACGACTTTGATCCGCCGCTTCAGTTAGTCGAGGCCGGGGTCTGGCGAGCAAATCTCAAGTTGCCAATGGCTGGACGTTGGGTGGTCAGTGTTGGCTTTGGCGAGGATCGTGCAGAGGTTGAATTTGATGCACAGTGACGGAGCGACACAACAGGCAAAGCAGGACGACACCCTGCGCAGGGGGCTTCGCGGCACCGCCGTCGGTGTCGCGCTGTTCGCCGTCCTCGGGACGGTGACCGCAGTGTGGGCGAACCCCCTCTTTGTCCGCATGACCCCGGTCGGCCCGTGGGAGTTCGGGGCCACCGTCCTGACGGCACTCTTGGCTGGAGTGACAGTCGCGCTCTGGGTTCCCAGATGCAGACTGCGGACGTCCGGGGCAGGCGGTCTTGCGAGTTTCCTCGGGATTGCCTGTCCGACCTGCAACAAGATCCTGATGCTGATCTTCGGCGGACCGGCGTTGCTTGCTTGGTTCGACCCGGTAAGGCCCTGGCTCGCCGCGGCCGGGGTCATCATCATGAGCATGGCGGCGCTCAGGACGTGGCGTGCGTTTCGCGATGACAGGGCAGGTGCCGCCGTCGTCGTCAGCAGCGAAAATCCTCCCATGGGAGGGCTAAAGTGAATACTTCAACAGGTTCGCTTTCTGGGATGCGCCGACTTGTGCGGAAGGTGATGGTCCGACACGCGCTTGTGGCCATGGTCGCGACGGGTCTCTTGATCGGCTTTGCTTCGGTTCATGCGGAATGGAGCCCGATGCACCGCTGGAACCGCGCGTTCGGTGATGCCTCGCTCGTCTTGATTGCCCTGTCGATGGGTTTAGGGCCGCTGACACGCTTCCTGCGGGTGGCGGTTCCGCTTCTGCCCTTCCGCCGAGAGATGGGCATTTACGGCTGCCTTCTAGTACTTGTGCATGCATCAATCATCCTCGTCGGCTGGGTCCAATGGGATCTGATGCGGCTCTTAGGGTTCGAATGGCATCCCGAACTTCTGGCCTATGTCATGTACCAGCATGGCTTCGGTCTCGCCAATGCCATCGGCATCGCTGCGCTGGTCCTCGCGGCACTGCTGGCGGCAACCTCCAGCGATTTCGCGATGCGCCGTCTTGGCGTCTCGGGATGGAAGTTCCTGCAGATGGGTGTTCTGCCGATGTGGTGGCTGACCGTGGTCCATGTTGCCTATTTCCTGTTCATGCATTTCCTGAGCTTCCACCGGGCGACACCAGAGCCGAACCCCCTGCAGTACTGGTTCGTCGGGCTGGTTGTGATCGTCCTTGGGCTCCGCACCGGGGCCTACCTGCGTACGATTCGCGCCAAGGCTGCTCTTGAGCCGCAAAGAGAGCAGGGAAGCCATGCGTAGATCGGAACGTGACCTCGTGCAGGCGGCGAAAAAGACAACCCGCCGGGCACTGATCGTTGGTGGTGCGATGACGTCAGTGGTGGGCGTCCTTGGTGTCCGGATGTGGCAACTGAGCGTCCGTGATGCCGAGCAATACTACCTGCTGGCCGAGGAAAACCGGATCAGCCTGCGGCTGGTGCGACCGGACAGGGGGCGCATCCTTGATCGGGCTGGAAAAATCGTTGCGGACAATGAGCAGGCATATCGCATCACGCTGGTGAAGGAAGAAGCCCGCGATGTCGACGACGTTCTGGAAAAGCTGCAGGTGCTGCTCGGCCTGGACGCAGAGACTGTCTCCAAGGTCAAGGAGCAGATCGACCGTGTTCGAGCCTTCGTGCCGGTAACGGTGAAAGACCGCGTCACGTGGGAAGAATTGTCGATCGTGGCACTGAACTCACCTGTCCTTCCCGGTGTGCAGCCCGAGATGGTCCTGTCGCGCGTCTATCCTTTCGGGCCGGATTTCGCGCATCAGGTCGGTTATGTCGGGCCAGTCAGCGACAGCGATCTGGAAAACGAAGCGGCTGACAATGAGCCGTTGCTCCGCCTGCCCGATTTTGAAGTAGGCAAGACAGGAGTTGAACGAAGCCACGAACGCACCTTGCGCGGCTTGCCAGGCACGCGCCGCGTCGAGGTCAACGTGTCCGGCCGCACAATGCGCGAACTCGCTCTCGATCCGGCCACCCCGGGCCCGGACATGCAGATCACGCTCGACCACCACTTGCAGAACTTCATGCGCGTCCGGCTGGAAGGCCAAAGCGCGGCCGCGATCGTGATGGATGTGACGAACGGCGATCTGCTCGGCTGCACGTCCGCCCCCTCGTTTGATCCGAACCTTTTCGTGCGTGGGATTTCCAGCCGAGACTACAATGCGCTCCGAGACAGCGAGTATCGGCCGCTCGCCGACAAGTCGGTGCAGGGCGCGTATCCACCTGGATCGACGATCAAGATGTCGAATGCGCTGGCCGCGCTGGAAACCGGGCTGATGGACCCGGAAGAGACTGTCGCCTGCAATGGCTATGTCGAGATCTCCGGCCGAAGGTTCCACTGCTGGAAGCGCGGTGGTCATGGCCGAGTGAACATGGTCGGCGCGCTGCGCGAGTCTTGCGACGTCTACTTCTACGAGGTCGCGCAGCGCATCGGCATTGACGGCATCTTCGCGATGAACGACCGGCTGGGGCTTGGCCAGAAGTACGACCTTCCGCTGTCCGGCATGGCGCACGGCAACAATCCATCGCGTGCTTGGAAGCAGGAACGGTACGGGCAGGACTGGCTGATCGGGGACACCATCAATGCCTCGATTGGGCAAGGCTTCACGCTCGCCTCGCCGATCCAGCTTGCCACCATGACGGCGCGACTGGCTTCGGGGACCGCCGTGTTGCCCCGACTGGTGCGACCGCGTACCGGGCAGGACCAGGATACGGCTGCTCCGGCCCCGCTCGGTCTGTCGGCCGATGCACTGGCCATTGTGCGACAGGGCATGTTCGAGGTCTCGAACCACGAGCGCGGGACGGCCTATTCCTCGCGGATCGCCGATCCGACATTGGCGATGGCCGGCAAGACGGGAACGAGCCAGGTCTTCTCGATCACCGCTGCCGAGCGGGCGGCAGGCGTCCGCTCGCAGGACGAGCTGCCGTGGAACCGGCGCGATCACGCGCTGTTCGTGGCCTTTGCACCCTTTGACGCGCCCCGCTTTGCTGTCACGATCGTGGTGGAACACGGCGGTGGCGGGTCAACGGCAGCGGCGCCAATTGCGCGCGACATCATGCTGTTTGCACAGCATGGCGGCCTGCCGCCTGAGGACGCCTATCCGGCATCGCAGAGGGCGCGCATACGGGAGGACCTCGCCCTGCTGTCCGAACGCATCCTGCCGCCGGACGGCATCACCGCCACGGTGAGCCGGACATGATGCACCGTCTCAGAAGGGTGTCCTGCCGAAGCTTTCTTGGGGTCGCCATGACCGCAGTCGCCCTAGTTCTTCCGCCGGTTCCCGCGCGAGCGTTCTTCCATGATGCGCCCGACATCGAAGACGGGCGAGTCATTTACGCGGCCAAGTGCGCGTCCTGTCACGGTGCCAACCTGGAAGGGCAGCCGGACTGGCAGTCGGCGAGGGAGGACGGCACCTATCCCGCGCCGCCCCACGACGAGACGGGCCACACCTGGCACCATGGGGACGCGATGCTGCGGGACTACATCCGTCGCGGCGGGCAGGCGGTGCTGGACGATATGGGGGTCGACTTCACCTCCGGCATGCCCGGGTTTGGCGGTGAGCTGACCGAGGACGACATCGAGGCCGTCCTCGCTTATATCCGGTCGACCTGGCCCGACCGCATTCGTGCCGCACAGGCTGAACGCAGCCAGATGGAAGCAGGTTCGCCTTGAAGCCGCAAGTAAGGCCACCGACCTCCCAATTCCCGCTTGCCTCTCCAGGGACTAGAGGGTGCAGACCGCCTGAAACTCAAAATCTTCATCCGTCACACAAGGCTCTTCCCATGCGCGTCACGTCAATCCTGTTTGCTATCACGCTCGTTTTCGCTCCCGGCCTCACCCTGGCGCAGGAGATTACGGAAGATCGGATCAAGGAACTGGTCGCCGAAACCTTGCGCGAGAACCCGGAGCTTGTGCTCGAGGCTCTCCAGACGCTGGAGGCGCGCCAGGCAGAGGCCCAAGCTGCCGCCGTTGCCGCGACCCTGGCCGACGAGCGCGCCCTGCTGGAGCGCGACCCCAACGCTCCGGTCCTCGGCAACCCGGAAGGCGACGTGACGGTGGTGGAGTTCTTCGATTACAACTGTCCCTATTGCAAACGCGCGATGCCTGAAATCGACGCCCTGCTGGCCGAGGACGGAAACATCCGTCTTGTTCTGAGAGAATGGCCAATCCTCAGCGAAGGATCAGCGATCGCGGCGCGGACCGCTTTGGCTGCACGGAAGCAGAACAAGTATGCTGAACTGCACAATGCACTGATGGGTGCGCGGGCGAAGTTGGACGAGCAGTCGGTGCTGCGGATCGCGGGCGAGGTCGGACTCGATGTCGAGCAGCTCAAGGTCGACATGCAATCGCCCGAAGTCGAGGAACATATCGCCACGTCGCTACGTCTGGCCGAGGCTCTCGGCTTCAACGGCACACCGTCATTCGTGGTGGGTGATCAACTGATTCCGGGCTTTGTTGAGAAGGCTCAGCTTGCCGAGGTGGTAGCCGCCGCGCGGGCCGCCGAATGAGTATCCGTCTTACGCGTCTTTTCGGTTTCCGACTTCAGCGGCCTTTCACGATCACCGAGACGGTCTTGGGCCGGATCAGGCATTCCGTCGTGGCAGCCACTTTGTGGATCGCCTTGACAGGGATTGCTTCGGCGCATTCATTCACCGTCGGCCTTCTGGTCGTCGGCGAGGACGTTGACGCAAGTCTGGCAGAAGCGGTGCGCGGTTTCCTCCTAGCGGCCGACGAACGGGACGGGCACGCCAACGAAACATCGGACGGACATCTCGGTGGGGTTGATGTGCAACTGCTGCCGCTGCCACGAGATGCGGCGGGGCTGGTCGAAGGACTGTTCGGTACGCCCGACGAGCCGACCGATGTCGTCATTGTCATTGGCGCCGAACCCGCGGCCAGCGACGCCGCGCGCGCGTATGCCTCGGCAAGCACGGTCTTGCGGCAGTTCGTACTGCCGGATGGGTGGGACAGCGCAGACGGAACCGACGGTTTTGTGTCGCGTTACCGGCTCGCCTATGGCGCAGCGCCCGGCGTAATGGCGGGGACGGCCTATCATTCGGCTCGCAGGCTCGACGCCGCAGTCAGACCGTTGGACGGTGTGGTACCCAAGGAAGCACTGCTAAACGCCTGGAGGTCAACCGAATCCGGTCTGTCCTGGTGACCCGGGAACCAATGGCGCAAGGCGTCATTGGTTCTGGGCAGTCCTTGCACGACTGAACGGGATCAGGCTGCAGGGTAGCTCGTGAAGACGCTACTGCTGCCGTCCAACCCGACAAGGATGACGTCATAGGCTTCGCGCTCGGTCTCGGGTCCCATGCCGGGTGACCCGTAGGGCATGCCAGGCACGGAGAGACCGACGGCGACGGGTCGTTCAGCCAAAAGACGGCGGATGTCGGCGGCGGGAACGTGCCCCTCGACAGTATAGTCGCCGATGGTGGCGGTGTGGCAGGACGCGAGGTTTTCCGGAATGCCACGCTCGCGCTTGAACGCCGCAAGCTCTTCGATGCTGCGTTCCTCGAAGGATACCCGAAAGCCGCTGTCGCGCAGATGTCCGATCCACCCGTTGCAGCAGGGGCAGCCGGGGTCCTTGACGACGTGGATGGCTTCGTCGCCCTCGGCAAGTGCTGGGGTAGCCGCAATGGCGGCCAGCCAAGGAACGGCGGCGAGAACCTTGCGCCGGGACAGTGTCATGATGTCGGCCTTTCGTTGGAACTTTACGGGAAACATAGCTGCAAGTGCGGGGATCGGCGAGCAAAGTCTGATGAACCCGGCGACTGATCACCGAAATGCTACTCCAGCCGCGGGTCCCCGGCTTGAACCAGCAGAACCCCGTGGTTCTCGTCGGCGTCGTCGTCGGTGATCGTCCGTGCGGAGACGCCCGGCAACTCGGCAAACCCCTCCATCATCCGTTTCGGAAACCAGGTCATCGGCAGGCTTTCAAATCCGGGCACCCCTTCCAGCACCCGCGACAGCGCGATGGTGCAGTTTGCTTTCGGCACCGCGCCATAGGCCATTGCCCGCTGCATGATCAGTGCCGCAACCTCGGGCGATACCTCGATAGTCTGTTCAACCACGTCGTAGGTCTCGCGGGCATGGTAGTCGATGTAGAAATCCACCATCTTCGAGGTGACCCCGAAGTGCACGTCGTTGCGCTCGGGCAGCCGGGGATGCCGCCAGGTGCCAGCCGGATCGAACAGCACGCGCTGCGATCCGTTGATGAGCAGGCCCGCATGCGCTCCCGCTCCGCTGCGTGTCGAGAGGACCGTGAAGAGCGTGACCGAGGTCGGGCCGGGATGCTCGTAGCGGGCGGCGGCCACGGCCTCCTCGGGTGCCCAGATCGGTTCGGCACCGCAGGATGCCAGGCCAAGGATTGCCGCCATGGCGAACAGAAGTTTCCACATCGATTCACTGTCCCGCGTTTTGCGCAGGTTCTGCGCAATTGCGACGGATTCCAGTAAACTCTGCGATAGTGGGGCAGGGAATTCGGAAACTCGGCATTGATGCCGCAGCTTTAGAGATCAGAGTGCCCCTCAGGGACACCAAACTGTCAGGTGACGGAAGCAGGCTATCCTGATAATTGTCCCAAGCATGGCGTTCCTCACATTTCGCATGCATGTCCTGATCCTCGCCGCCTACGTCTTTGCGGCGATCATTCCCGTATTGGCTCTCGGCGAAGGGCAGCAAGCTCAGGCTGACCATGCACAGATGATGGCGATGGCCGGCCATCTGGCGCACATGCCCGCGACTGACGGCCCGAAGGACCTGACACAGCAGCTGATCTGCCAACAGCACTGCCTTTTCGCAGCGGCGACCTTTCCTGCGCCGGACCGGGTTGCGGAAACTGTCGCGCGGTCCTCCGATGTGGAGGCTAGTGTCGACATCCTTGCCGCCTCGCTGGCCATTCCGCCCCCAGGTCCGCCTCCGAAGATCGCCGTGATCTGAGCCTGCGGCTGCGGCATTCGCCGGGGACCGCTTGTCCAATTCACGACGCGATACAGGAGAATTCGTATGTCGCCCTTTTCTCGCCGCGGCTTTCTGGCCGCTTCTGCGGCCACGGCCGCCTCGCTGATGCTTCCCGCTCGGGTCCGGGCCCAGTCCGGTCGAATGTCGCTGACCGCCACCACCCGCTCCATCGACGTGCGGGGCAAGGCCGCAACCGTGTGGGGGCTTCTGGATGGCGCCGGCCGGTCCGGCCTTGTCCTCGATCCGGGCCAGGCTTTCGCGGTCGATCTGGCAAACACTTTGGCCGAGCCGACGATCATTCATTGGCACGGGCAGATTCCGCCCAATGCGCAGGACGGCGTGCCCGACCTGCCGATGCCGGTCCTCCAACCCGGCGAAAACCGCGCCTACGATTTCGCCGCGCGACCGGGTACGCACTGGATGCACGCCCACATCCCGGCGCACGAGATGATGCTGCTTGCAGCACCCCTGGTCGTGCGGCGGCCCGAGGACGTTGCTGCCGACCGGCAGGAAGTGACGCTGTTCCTGCACGACTTTTCCTTCAAGCCACCTGCCGAGGTGCTGGCCGAGATCACCGGCGGCGCGTCGATGGCCGGGATGGATCATGGCCAGATGGGGCAGGGCGGCATGGACCATTCCGGAATGGACATGGGTGCCATGGGTCAGGGGGACATGATGGCGATGCCGGGGATGGATGGCATGGCGATGGACCTGAACGACTACAACTTCGACGCCTATCTTGCCAATGATCGCACGCTGGACGACCCCGAAGTGGTTCAGGTCGACAAAGGTGGGCGCATCCTTGTCCGCGTCATCAACGCTGCGGCCGCCACCGTGTTTTGGATCGACACTGGCGCGCTGCCGGGACGGCTAGTCGCGGTGGACGGCGAGCCGGTCCGACCTTTGCCCGGCAACCGCTTTGGCGTCGCAATGGGCCAGCGGCTGGATATCGAACTGGACGTGCCGGGCGAGGGCGGGGCCTTCCCGATCCTTGCCCTGCGCGAAGGTGCCAAGGAAAGGACGGGTGTCATCCTCGCCACGCCGGGGGCGGCGGTGACCAGGATCGCCGAGATGTCGGAGGCCGACCATCCCGCCTTCAGCGGCGATCTGGCGCAGGAGGGTGCTCTACGCGCCGTCAGCCCGCTGCCCGAACGCGCGCCAGCTTCGCAGCCGATGCTGATGCTGGGCGGCACCATGATGCCCTATGTCTGGACGATCAACGGCCAGACTTGGGGGTCCCATGTGCCGGTGACTGCGAAATCCGGCGACCGAGTCGAGATCATGTTCCACAACATGTCGATGATGGCGCATCCGATGCACCTGCACGGCCACGCCTTCCAGGTAGTGGGTGTCGGCATGGACCGGATCGCAGGCGCGGTCCGCGACACCGTGCATGTGCCGCCGATGGGCATGGTGACGGTCGCGGTGGACGCGGGCGAGGCGGCGCGGTGGATGCTGCATTGCCACCACATGCCGCACCTTTCGACCGGCATGATGACCGAGTTCGCGGTGTCGGCCTGACGCACGGCCGGACCCGCAGCCTGCCTGCGGGTCCGGGCCCTTTCCCGGAGAGAGCGGACCCATGCCAACACTCATCGGACGCCGTGCCGTCCTTGGTGCCCTCGCCGCGCCCTTCCTTGCAGGGTCCGCCGAGGCGCGCCCGCCCTTCCGGCTGCGCGAGGACCCGCAACCGCTGCTGTCCCCGCCGATCCTCGACGAAGCAGGCACAACGCGGAAACTCGACGATTTCGCCGGCCGGGTGATGCTCTTGAACATCTGGGCGACCTGGTGCCCACCTTGCCGGGAAGAAATGCCGACACTTGACCGGCTCCAGTCCCGGCTGGGCGGCGCGGATTTCGCGGTGCTTCCGCTCTGCATCGACGACGCGGGGATCGGAAGGGGGCGGCGCTTCTACGACGAGATCGGCCTCGTCGATCTGCCGCTCTATTGGGCCGAGCCGCTGCGGGTTCAGCTTGCCCTTGCCTTCATCGGCCTGCCGACAACTCTTCTGATCGACCGGCAGAGCCGGGAGATCGGACGTCTTCAAGGCCCGTTTGCGTGGGACAGCGAGGACGCCGTTGCCCAGATCGTTGGTTCCTTCTGAGGGATAAGTCGGTGTTGGTCGAAGACCATCAGCCAAAGATCGGACCCTAGACGGATGTGATCTCAGGCCGCCGGATAGCTGGTATAGACCTCAAGCTCGCCATCGCGCCGGATCAGTACCATGTCATCGGCATCGCAGTTTTCTTCTGACCCAATGGGTCTCGGGTAGCGTTTGAACGCGACGCTGGCAACTCGAAAGGATCAACGGTCAAGCGTCGCTCAGTTGCAACATTCTACCTTAGTGCAGCATTCTCTCCTCTATACGTGAGACGAGGTCACAGGGCTGATCAGTCAATGATGAAGCTAAGCAATAACGAAAAAGATGAGAATCCCGTCGCGGAGAGTCCGCGACGGGCATCGATCTTGCGCCGACTGGTCGTGGGCTATTCTTCCAGGCCCGGCAGTTTCGAGAGCTGAAACTTCGCGCTCTGACTTACTCTTGGTGCGCAATCAGATTCTGGAATTGAAGCGTCCAAAAAAACCTTTGTGAGATTCAACACAACCAAGTTGAAAAGTATGTCACAGAACACCCGTCAATACACTCTCACCTAAGGAAAATCCCCCCTGCCATAACTGAAACCCATCGTTTGGGCTTCCGAGGGTCCTGCATTCTCAAAAAGGTGTATCCTGTCTTGTGCCATGGTACGATCTTGTTGGTTAGGTTGTCCAAAACGAGATCATTGGCGCCAGTGCGCACGACGAGAACAGCATGAGACGCTCTGTTCAAATCAAGAAGAGTTGCGATCAGTAGCTGCTCGGCCGGAAATCCAGCGCGCGTCAATTCGTACTTCTTGTAAAGGGCATAGTCTTCGCAATCACCCTTTCCTTTGGTCGGCAGCGTCCAGCGTTCAGCGATACCGTACTGTTGTAAGTCACTCACCGAACGAACCGACTGATTGATTCGAGTATTAACTTTCCGCAGCTCTCTAAGTTGCAACTCGCCAATCTTCAATGTGCGACCAGATTGCGCGCAAGCCCAAACGTAAACATTGCACACATTTGACGCCCCATCTGGAGCTGAGGTGACTGCCCCTATAGGTAGCATTTCAGTGTCAGTCTGTCGGTTATCGATCGCGAAGGAGGGTTGAGCCGAAAGAAATGCAAGCGTTGTGGCGAGGAGAGCCAGTCTTGATCGCACATTGTGTGATAGTTCACTCACTTTTCTGAGAAGTCGCATAGGTGCCCCCCGCGCGTTTCATAATCGAGCGATGTCAGTTAACGGGTGCGCATTGGCAACTCTGCGGCTACTTTTGGGCTTTTTCTAGTAAGCTCACTATTGCTCTCTTAGTGCTGGTTGACACCGCTAGTTCGTCTATAATTTAGGCCGAGTTCAAATAGCTTCGGTCAGATACTATAAATGCGCTTGATCGCGCGATTGACAATTGGTTCATGCTCCCAAAGTTGGGATGGGTCACGAGCGGCTTGTTCTGGTTGTCTTCAACTCAGGTCGAGCGGTTGCGGCCACTCTCCTCAAAGTCGCCAAACCAGCCGCGAGCTGATTCTTGACGGGTACTAAGCGGGATAGTCTGCCGACACCTCATTATTCAGGTCGTCAGAACTGTCCCGCCGTATTCGGCTGCTGTACAGCGCCTACGGCAAAAATTGACGTCGATAATCCGACGTTGTGCTGAAACCTCGGTTAGTCAAAATAACATGACCGGACACCATTTTCTGCGTGAGCACCAAAAGACGCACAGGCAGTCTGGCTGATCCGATATAATTACAGTTCATGTCAGGCGGCCGGATAGCTTGAAAAAACTTCCAGGCTTCCATCCCGGCGAACCAGCAGAACGTCATAGGCGTCCCGACCGTCTTCTGATCCCATTCCCGGCGAGCCGTAAGGCATGCCGGGCACGGCGAGGCCAACTGCGTCAGGACGCTCGTCAAGAAGCCTGCGGATATCCGCAGCGGGGACATGGCCTTCTAGCGCATAGCCGTCAACTGTGCCCGTGTGACAGGAAAACACCTTTGCTGGTATGCCCTGATCCATCTTGAAGCGGATTAACAAGGTTCCCATCGACACCTCATCCGTAACCGTGAACCGCTGTTCGCGCAGGTAGTCCACCCATGCATCGCAACATTCGCAGCCACGCCCCTTTACTACGTGGATCGGCGGTTCTTCCTCTGCCCTTGCGGCAGGTGCTATGGCCAAGGCTGTCGCTGCCAGGAGGAACTCACGGCGGCCGATGCGATATTCCTTCATCCACGTTCCCCGTCATTCGCTGGCATGAAGCCGGTTTCGCTGCGCCAGGCGGCGAGTGCATTGAGATCTTCTGCCGAAGCAATTTCCTGTTCCGGCAGGGCATCCTGGTCTTTCGGGTCAACCGGTCGGCCGTCGACACGAACTTCGTAGTGAAGGTTGGGCCCGCTCACGAGCCCGGTTGCGCCGACTGCGCCGATCTCGTCTCCAGCTTTGACCCGTGTCCCCACGCGAACGTCTTCGGCAATTTCGGAGAGATGCGCATATCGCGTCACGACCCCGCCGCCGTGATCGATGTCGATTGTGGTGCCGTAGCCACGGATCGTGCCCGCAAAGACTACCCGCCCAGCACCAGTTGCCGAGACTTCGGTCCCCACAGGTGCCGCATAATCGATCCCGGTATGCATGCGGACCCCGCCCAATACAGGATGGTTCCGTCGGCCGAAGACGGACGACAGGCGGGCACCGAGGATGGGTGCCGCTGAACGCTGCACGGCTTCACCGTCTTCGAAGACTATGACTGGACCAGCGGCTTCGGTCGCAACGAGTTCGAGCACGCGATCCGCAAGTTCAAGTCTGGCGTAACTCAGGCGCGGCTCTCCCGCGATGCTGCCATCGGGAAGCTGATCTTCCTGCCAGACCAGCGCGAAGGTTTCTCCGCCTTTGAGGTCGCGCCTGAAATCGACCTGACCCGCAAGCAGTGCGGTCAGGTCAACCGCAAATCGTTCGGGTGCCTTTCGTGCCATCAGGGCGTCATAGAGAGTTCCGTCGAGGGTCAAGGTCTCCCGCCGATCTGTTTCACGAACCGGCGGGTCAAGACGTTGTGCCGCGATCGGTCCGTCGAACGAGAGAGCGATCTCCACACCATCTTCCACGAAGAGCGACAGGCGTGTCAGCGCTGCCGGATCCCCGGACGCCGCAGTCCATTCAATTCGGTGGCCAGGTCGCAGGTCCGTCAGGTCGTACACACCTGAGAGCGCGAGGGCGGCTTCTGCCCGGACCGCCCCGGGGATTCCTGCGTGACCAAGGACGCTGTCCAGGGTGTCACCGCGGGCGATTGTGGCTTCGAATGCCATAGGCAAATGCGCCGTCGGAGGATCGGCCACTGCCTGGAGCGGGGCGAAAGCCGCGATAGCAAGGATCAGAAATGCGGAGCGGATCATCTGGCAGAATGCCCTTTCAACTGAGGGTTCGGCGGATTTTTGGAACGGCGAAGCGCCGGTCTTCATGGAAGTCTATGATGCTTGCGAAGCGCCCATCGGGGTGGAACAGAAATACACCGGCGGTGTGGTCCATCGTGTAGTCGCCGCCCTCCTTATCGACGCGGCGATAGGTTGCGCGAAAATCTGCGGCCGCTTGAGCGACCTCGTCAGCAGGACCCGTCAGCCCCATGATGCGTGGATCGAAGTTGCTGACGTAGCCGGCTAGGACATCGGGCGTGTCGCGCTCCGGATCGACCGAAATCAACGCCACGATCAGGCGATCCGCGTCGGCACCCAGTTCCTCGAGCCAGAGCGATATGTCGCTCAATGTGGTCGGGCAGACGTCCGGGCACCAAGTGAAACCGAAGAATACCATAACCGGGCGACCGGCCCAGTCAGTGGGTCGGACCAAGCGACCCTTGTGGTCGGTCAATGTCCAGGTCATCCGACCGATTGGCACAGGCAGGACCTCGCTGCGGGCCGGTCGGTTGCGCGTGCGATAGGCTCCGACGCCCAGCATGAAGGCGACGGCTCCGACTGCCCCTCCAGCACCGAGGATTATTGCCCTGCGTCGGCGCAATCCGGCCCCTCCGCGCGCAACGAGAGGACATCGACATTCACGGTCACCTCACCAGCCTTTTCGAAGGAAAGGGTAACCGGAAAGCTGTCGCCCTCCTTGAGGGCTGTCGTCAGGCCCATCAGCATGCCGTGGTAACCCCCTGGCGCGAGCAGCACACTTTGACCGGCCGGCACCGGAATTGACATCGCATGCGGCATCGATGCGATGCCATCCTGCACCACAGTCTCGTGCAACATCGGCATGTCGGCGGCTGGCGTCGCGATACCAACAAGCGCATCGTCGGACGTCCCGGTGTTCTTGATCTCCACATAGAACACGCCGGGTCGTCCCGCGCCGATCGTCACCTTGGACCAGGCGTGTTCAACGGTAAGATCGCCGATTGTCACGGTCTCACAGGCCATCGCGGCAGGCGCAGAGAGGACGAGTGATGTGGCAAGAAGGAAGTGTTTCATAGGTCAAAGTCTCGATTGAAGGTCGGAAAGGATTTCGGGCGCAGATGTGCCGTAGGTGAATTGACGCAGCCACGCGCCATCGGGGCCGATGAGATAAAGGCCGGGACTGTGCGCCATCGTGTACCCGTCCGGCGATGAGGCGTCGGCTTCCCGCGAGTAGAAAATCTTGAAGCTTGCGGCCGCGGATTCAGTTTGCTCTTCGCTTCCTGCCAAACCAAGGATCGCTGGATGAAAGGCCGTTGTGTAGTCGGCCAGCCCCAGACGCCTGTCCCGTTCGGGATCGATCGAAATGAAAATCGGCTGCACCGATTCTGCGTCAGATCCAAGATCATCCATGACCTGCGCGACTTCGGAGAGCGTCGTCGGACAGACATCCGGGCAGCTTGTAAAGCCGAAGAACACCAACAGGAATTTTCCGCGGAATTCGGCAGTCGAGCGGATGCGGCCTTCGCTGTCCGCAAGCGTGAAGGCAGGCGCGAAGGCTGCAGCTGCTGTTGCGGTGTCGTCCGTGGCAGGCCACCACCGCACCGCTGAGAACGTGGCAACAGCCGCAGTGGCGGTGATCCAAAGGATGATCTGAAGAGGACGAAGACGCATGAACAGTCCGGACTGAGAGAACAGCCTGCCGTCTAGAACCTCGAGCAACTAGAGGTTCAACCGACAAGAAGGTGAGAGTTTCAGGACCGGCAAGGTTTCGCCGATCAGGCTGCCCCAAGATACCTTGCGAGGGCGATTCCGAGGAAGGTGCCGAACAGCCCGAAGGCGATGGCAAAGCCTGCGCCATACTGCAAGCGGTCGAGGGTCTTTCCGCCCCGCCGCCGCGCAACGAGGTAACCCCAAATGAACCCGATGGTTGCAAAGAGCGCCCCGATCATTTCGATACACTTTTCAGGTTTGCCCGGTGCCGGCGGGCCCAGTAGCCACTGATGGCCCATGAAGTGAGCATAATAATGAGAAGCGCCCAGTCTCCGAAGCGGGCGTAGATGGTTGCGGGCAATGGGCGGGGCAAGCGGATGTCGATCACGCCTGACCTATCGATTTCGAGCATTGCCAAGGTTGCCCCGTAAGAATCAACCACCGCAGAAATTCCCGTGTTGGCGGCCCGCACCAGAGGCAGGCCTTCTTCGATGGCCCGCATCCGGGCCGATGCCAAATGCTGCCATGGCCCGATCGAGGCACCGAACCAGGCGTCGTTTGTCGCGTTGAAGATCCAGTCCGGTCTTATCGCATCATCGACGACATGTCCGGGAAAAATGATCTCATAGCAGATTGCGATCCCCGCATAGGGGTGTGGGCCGAACGCCAGTGTCCGTGGCCCTGGCCCTGGCGTGAAGTCTCCGAGCGATTGAACCAGACGCTGAAGGGGCAAAAGGTTCCGCCACGGAATGTACTCACCGAACGGAACGAGATGATGCTTGGCATAGCGCGTCAGAATGGTGCCGTCACGAGAGATAGCAAGCACGGCATTCCGGTAGACTGTCTCGGCCCCGGTTTCCTCCCTTTCCGGGCTGCCGGTCAGCAAGACGCCGGTCTTGGGCAAGAGCCAGCCCAACATCGCCCTGGCGCCGGCATCCTCTGCCAGAAACCCTGGCCAAGCGGTTTCCGGCCACAGCAGAATGTCGAAGTCGCCCGGCCGGGCAGAAAGTGCAAGAAGCTTCAGGATGTTCGCGTCTCGAGCGGCATCATCCCACTTAGCACTTTGTGCGATGTTCGGTTGAACGACGCGGATTTGCGCGCCGCGCTCTGACGGCACATCGGCGAGCAGCAAGCGCATCGCACCAAATCCGGTGACCGACAAGGCGATTGCGCCTGCTGTGGCGAGGTGGCGGACACGTTTCCCGTTGTCGTCCGAGACAACGGCCAGTCCGGCCAGCGCAGCGCAGAGCACGAGAAGAAATCCCAGGCCGTAGCTTCCGAAGACAGCGGAAGCCTGCGCGGCAACCGGCCAGTCAGACAATGTGTAAGCAGCCAGGTTCCAGGGAAACCCGGTGAGAACATGGCCACGCAGCCACTCCGTGGCGGTCCAGCTTGTCGCCATTGAGAGCGCCAACGACAACCCGGCGCGTTCCATCCGTGCCGCCAGAGCGCAGGCCAGGGCAGGAAAGACCGACAAAAGCGCCGAAAGACCAAGAACCGCCGGCAGAGCCAGCCAACCGAACCGGTCCGCCTCGACCTGAAAACTTTCGGTGATCCAGAAGAGCCCGGGCACGAATTGACCAAGGCCGAAGAAGTATCCCAGCCCGAAGGCGAAGAAACCTGATGCGCTACGCACCAAAACTGTCAGGATAGCGAAGGCGATCAATGCAAGTGGCAGGATCGAGTATGGCTGCAGAGCCATGACAAAAAGGGTGCCTGCCGCGATGGCTGCCCCCAAACTCGCCCAGCTTTGGACAGGCTTCCTGCTCGAAAATTGGCGTGCGTCTGGAAAGAACAATCGTGCCACAACCCCTAAATCAGGGGTGACGGCTAACTGCTCTAGTAGCTTGAGGTGCAATGCATCTATTCGCAGATCACAGCATTGTCAGATTGGTGGGAACGTGATCGATCCTCGACGTGGGCTTGAAACTGTGGAAGGATTGTCAGGTTTGAACAGGACTACCAAGAGGTGATCGGATATATTCGTCGCCTGCAAACCGCCAGATAGCCTATCGTACGGTTGCGGGGAGAAAGGATGGTCGCGCTCCTCGCCGCGAGCACCGACTGCTAACGGCTGTTTGATTTGATGATGTGGACACCCCGACCCCAACCGTCGAATCTGGTTTCAACGGTTCCCCGAGAAGAAGGAGTGGTTGGATATGTCCGGAATGATCATTGGCCTCGATCTCGCGAAGAGCGTTTTCCAGGTCCACGCTGTCGATGCTGACGGAAAAGTTGTCATCACCAGAAAGGTGCGGCGCTCTCAGATGCTCGAGTTCTTTGGGAGGTTGGATCCGTGCTTGGTTGGCATGGAGGCGTGCCCCTCCGCGCACCATTGGGCGCGGGAACTTTCTGCCCTAGGCCACGAAGTCCGATTGATGGTCGCGTCCTACGTGAAGCCCTACGTCAAGCGCCAGAAGAAC
>NZ_AUCM01000017.1 GCF_000429765.1 Gemmobacter nectariphilus DSM 15620
TGTCAATCAAATACACCGAGCGACTGGCCGAAGCGGGCATCGAGCCCTCTGTCGGCAGCGTCGGCGACAGTTATGACAATGCGCTTGCTGAGACGATCAACGGCCTCTTCAAAGCCGAAGTCATTCACCGCCGTGGCCCGTGGCGCAGCTTCGAAGCCGTCGAATATGCAACCCTCGAATGGGTGGACTGGTTCAACAACCGCCGCCTGCTCGAGCCGATCGGGAACATCCCGCCCGCAGAAGCCGAGGCAAACTTCTACGCAACTCTGGAAACAGAACCCATGGCCGCGTAACTAACCGAAATCAGCCTCCGGAGAACCCGGCGCGGTTCAAGGCCCGCGAGACGCTTGAGACAGATGGAAGCAGCCGCGGCGGTCACGGAACCGCCTCGGCAAAGGATCGCGGGAGGCCCGAATGGCCCTCTCGCTGGTAAAGATGCCGAAGCCGGTCCGGGCGGAACCCCGATCCGGACCGGCGGCGGCGGCGCCGGGCGCCGGGGCATTCAATCCCGTCGCCGCCCGCACCGCCTGGCTTGACGCGATCCGGGCACTGGCCCGGGCAGCGGCGCAAGCCGATCACGACGCGGCCACCCGGACCACCGGGCGGCCGATCCCGCAGAAGGACTGAGGAGGAAGAGCGATGACGGACCAGCTGCGCGCGGCGATCTATGCGCGTTTTTCGACGGACATGCAGCGCGACGCCTCGATCGAGGACCAGATCCGGTCGTGCCGGGAATACGCGTCGCGGCAGGGACTGAAGGTGGTCGAGACCTATTCGGACCGGGCCGTTTCGGGGGCGAGCCTGATGCGCAGCGGCATGCAGAAGCTTCTGCGGGACGGGCGCAGCGGTGCCTTCGATGTGGTGATCAGCGAGGGGCTGGACTGTCTGAGCCGCAACCAGGCGGACATCGCCCAGATCTACCAGAGCCTCCTGTTCGCGGAAGTGATGATCGAGACGGTGAGCGAAGGCCAGATTTCGGAGATGCACATCGGCCTCAAGGGCACAATGAACGCGCTTTTTCTGAAGGATCTGGCCGTCAAAACCCACCGAGGTCTCACAGGCCGGGCGCTGGCGGGCAAGTCCGCCGGAGGCCTGACCTATGGATATTCCGCCGTGCACAAGATCGCCCCGAATGGCGACCCGATCCGGGGTGACCGGACTATTAACAATGAGGAAGCGGCCGTGGTGCGCCGCATCTTTCAGGACTACGCGAAGGGGATTTCCCCAAAGAAGATCGCGGAAGCGCTGAACGTGGAAGGCATCCCCGGGCCGCAGGGCGGCGAATGGGGGGCCTCGACCATTCACGGCAACCGCGAGCGCGGCACCGGGATCCTGAACAACGAACTGTATGTCGGCCGTCAGATCTGGAACCGCCTGCGCTATGTGAAGGATCCGGCCACCGGCAAACGTGTTTCTCGTCTCAACCCGGAGAGCGACTGGGTGATCACCGAGGTCCCCGATCTTCGGATCATCGATGATGCCCTCTGGGAGAAGGTCCGGACGCGCCAGGGTGCGCTGAAGTCGAAGGAGACAGGCGTTCCGGTCTGGGACCGGCGCCGTCCCCGGACGCTGTTTTCGGGTCTTATGGAATGCGGCTGCTGCGGATCGGGGTTTTCCAAGGTGCAGAAGGATTCATTCGGCTGCTCGGCCGCCCGGAACAAGGGCAAGGCGATCTGCACGAACATGACGACCATCAAACAGACGGATCTGGAAGCCCGGGTCCTCGACGCGCTGGCCCATCACCTGATGGACCCGGAGGCGGTCGCGGCCTTCTGCGAGGCTTACACGGCAGAGCGCAACCGGCTCGCAGCGGCGGCCACGTCATCCCGCACAACGATGGAGAAGGAACTCGCCACCACCAAGCGCGACCACGCCAAGCTGGTGGACGCGATCATCGCAGGCGTGCCCGCGGATCAGGTGAAGGACAAGATGATCGCGCTGGACGCGCGGCGGAAGGAGCTGGAAGCCCAGATAGCTCAGGCCGACGCGGCCCCTGCCCCGGTTCGGCTGCACCCCAAAATGTCCGAGACCTACCGGGAGCGGGTCGCAGCGCTGATCCAAGGACTGGCCGACAGGGAGGGGATGGAAGAAGCCCGCGAGGCGATCCGGGGGCTGATCGAGAAGATCGTGCTGACCCCGCGCGCGGAGGGTCCCGGCCTGACGGTGGAGCTCCACGGCGCGCTGGCGAGCCTGCTCCTGTTGGCTACGGGGGCTCCGGTCCATCAGGTCGCCAGCATGGCTTCTGTGGCCCAAAACGACAAAAGCTCCGCGGGAGCGGAGCTACAAGGTGTTGATATCGTTGACAAATCAATGTTGGTTGCGGGGGCAGGATTTGAACCTGCGGCCTTCAGGTTATGAGTCGTGCCGAACGAAACATGAACAATTACTCGGAACCGCGATTTCTTGCGCAATTTCCGACACTTGCCGATCCCGGAACTGAGGCCCCGCTGCGCACGATCTGTCGGGATTGCGCAGCGTTTTTCGGCCTCGTGCTTCCATAATGCTTCCAACAGGCCGAGACCTGATTTTCCGGTAGCACGACCATCAGGCGGCGGTGAGCGACCAGAAGCCGATCTTCCTGCCGTGTTCCTCCTTCAACCGGGCGACATAGGCGTCGTGCGTCTCGAACGCACCGAAGTCCGGGATGTCGCCCGCGAGCCGCGCGCAGCTGGCGAGGTGCTCGGCGGCATAGCGATACCGCTTCGCCCGCGTTCTGGTGAGCGTGAAGTCGATCATCGCGCGGAGCACCAGTGTCGCGGCCAGCGGCTGACGCTCTGACAGGGCCTCCGCCGCGGGGGCAAGATACTCGTAGTGGTCGCCGTCGATCTCGTCGTGCCGGGCCACCAGGAGTTCGGCGGCGCGATCCAGCGCTGGCCAGTCGAGGAAGAATTGCAGGGCGTGAAGAAGGCTCGGATAGGCCATGGCGTGCGCCATCGCCCGCTCCTCGGCCTCGATGTCGTCGAAGTCGGGCAGCCGCTTGAGATAGGCCCGCAGGTAGCTGTCGGAGAGCGTGCGCTCGAAGCAGTCCCACCGGAATGCCTGCGCCTCCTCGCCGCGACCCAGCGCCTCCAGCGTCTGCAGGCGAATGTCCTGCCATGCCAGCGGAACCCGCAACCCGTCGCCAAGCTCCGCGCGCTCGAGGAACTCCAGCGCCTCACCCGCCCTGCCGGCCGCGAGCAGGCGCTGCGCGATCTCGGCCGCGATCTGCGGCACCTTGCGGGTCTTCGGATCGTACTGGGCGATGAAGCCGTCGACGTCTCCCTGCGCGTCGGCGATGTCCTTGAGCGCCATGGCGACCGTGCTCGCGCGCTCACGCGCCCGCATCTCGTGCTCGTAGGTGGTGCCGCCCGTGCCCCAACCCACCGCCTTCCATTGGTCCTTCGGCGGCACCGGCACAGGCGAGCGACCCAGTTCTTCGGCTAACGATTTCATGGCTGCCAACCCCTCTTCGCCGAGCGCCGGCGCCATGATCCCGACTAGGCCGTCATACTGGCCATAGCCGTTGTCCTGAAGCGCATCGAGAACAGTGCCGGCGAGCGCCTGCGGATCCGGCCGGACCTTCGCGGCGAGCTGACCCAGATCGGCACACGCCTGGTGGAAGATGCCGATGACGGTGCCGCTGGAGTCGTCGCAGCGCTCGAACACCGGTGTGGCGAGCGCCATGAACCGCCACATGAGCGCCAGCGCCTCGTCCGGATCGGCCGGCTCGATCTGCTCGACGATGGCGCGCCGCTGGGTTTCGAGATCTGTGACCAGCGCCTTGCGGTTCTTCCAGGTGATGAAGCTGCGGGCCCGGGCGATGCTTGTCAGCCGTTTGGTGATCTCCCTCGCCGCCTCCCTCGGGCTCTGGGCGCCCGCCAGCGCGAGCCGCAGCTTGCGCTTGGCCGCCGCATTGCCGGTGCTGACCTCGATCAGCAATTGCGCCAGGCGCTCGGCGCCCAGCGCTTCGAGGTTCTTCGCATTGAGGGTGGTCTTGGAAGCCATCGGATCGCCAGTTTCTTTTAGCCGAGCCTATCAGCGGTCCGCGGGGGCCGGAACCTGCGTTCTGATTCGCTGGGCTCGTCGATTTCCCGCGCCAGCGCGCCGAAACGCCTTGCGCGGAAACGCGAGGCATTTCCTTTTTATTCGCGATTTCAATGTGTTCGTTGACTGTCGCCCGCGCTTCAGCACTGTGGAACGGCGAAAGAACCACCGAAGAACGCCATGCCCAAGATCACCAAACGCCTCGTCGACGCCGCAGAATCCCGCTCCGCCGAATACTTCGTCTGGGACAGCGAGATCCCTGGCTTCGGGCTGCGCGTGCTGCCAAGCGGGCGCAAGGGCTACGTAGTCCAGTATCGCGCCGGACGCCGGTCCCGGCGGATCAGCCTCGGGCCCAGCACGGTCCTGACCTGCGAGCAGGCGCGCAACCGCGCCATCTCCATCGTCGCCGCCGCCCGCAATGGCGAGGACCCCGCCGCCGAACGCGATGCAGGCCGCAAGGCGATCACGGTGAAGGAGCTGGCGGAGCGGTTCGACAAGGAACACATCGCGATCCGCGTGAAGGCGAGCACGGCCAAGGAGTATCGCCGGAACCTCGAACGCTTCATCCTGCCTGCGCTCGGGCAGCTGACGGTCACGGGCATCACCCGGGCGGACGTGGCGAAGTTCCACCACGACCTCCGCCACATCCCCTATCAGGCAAACCGTTGCCTCGAAGTGGTCTCGAAGATGTTCAGCCTCGCCGAGATGTGGGGCCTGCGTCCGGATGGCACCAACCCGAGAAAGCACATCCGGAAGTACCCCGAGGAGAAGCGCGAGCGGTTCCTCAGCGCCGCCGAACTCCGCCGGATCGGTGAGGTGCTGCGCGAGATGGAGGCGGAGGGGATCGAACTGCCGTCGGCCATCCTCGCCGCGCGTCTGTTGATCCTGACCGGCTGTCGGCTGAACGAGATCATGACGTTGAAGTGGACGTATGTCGATCTGGCCGAGCGCGTCCTGCGCTTGCCGGATTCGAAGTCCGGCGCCAAGGTCGTCCATCTCGGCCAGCCCGCCGTCGACCTGCTCCGCGACGCCCAGCGCATCGAGGGAAACCCGTGGGTCATCGCCGGCACCCTGCCGGGCAAGCGTCTGAGCGATCTCCAGCCCTTCTGGCAGCGCGTCCGCGCCCGCGCCGGCGTGAAGGACGTCCGCATCCACGACCTGCGCCACACCTTCGCGTCCACGGCCGTCGCCTCGGGCCAGGGCCTGCCCATGATCGGCAAGCTGCTCGGGCACACGCAGGTCCAGACCACGGCGCGCTACGCCCATCTCGCGGCCGAGCCGGTGCGGACGGCGGCGGACGCGGTGGCGCAGAACCTCAGGCAATCCTTGGGATAATCGCGCCCCGCCACGTCCCTTTTCGATTGAT
This sequence comes from Gemmobacter nectariphilus DSM 15620, assembly GCF_000429765.1. Lineage (GTDB taxonomy): Bacteria > Pseudomonadota > Alphaproteobacteria > Rhodobacterales > Rhodobacteraceae > Wagnerdoeblera > Wagnerdoeblera nectariphila. Next base: position 5,390 of record NZ_AUCM01000017.1, read on the forward strand.
CGCGCAGTTCCGCGCGGCTACCCTCCGAGAAAGCCCAGAAATTGGGCGCACACAGTTCGCGTGCGCGCAGGGCTGGGCGGAGGCGCAACGTGGACAGGGACAAGGCTGAACTTCGCTGGGGCATCGAGCAGCGGCTCGAGTTCATCGAGTTCCGCCTGTTCTGGGAGGGGCACGTCAATCGCATCGACGTGATGCAGCAGTTTGGCGTCTCGGTGAACCAGGCATCCTCTGACCTGAACCGCTACATCGCGCTGGCGCCGGACAACATGGTCTACGACAAGAGCGCGCGCACCTATGTCCGCGGCCCAGACTTCGACTGCAAGTTCCGCTCGCCAGACGCAGCGCATTACCTCGCCCAGCTCCGCCTGGTTGCCGATGATGTGCTGGAGCGCGAAGAGTGCTGGATCCCTGACCTGCCGTCCTACGCATCCGCACCAACGCCTGTGCGGGGCGTCGATCCAGTGACACTGCGCTCGGTCGTCGGTGCCATCCGCCGGTCCGAGGCGATCGAGGTGAAGTACCAGTCCCTGTCGAGCCCGGAGCCTCGCTGGCGCTGGATTGCCCCGCACGCCATCGGGTTCGACGGGTTTCGCTGGCATACGCGGGCGTTCTGCCTGACCGACGAATGCTTCAAGGACTTCCTGCTCTCACGGATCCTCGGCATCCGCGGATCGCGGGAGAGCGCAACGTCGGCCAACGAAGATCGCGACTGGCATTCCGAGGTCACCTTGGAGGTCGGCCCCCACCCTGAGCTCTCGGAGTCGCAAGCCAAGGTCATCGCGCTCGACTACGGGATGCGGGGCGGCAAGGCGAAGATCAAGGTGAGGCGCGCGCTCCTCTACTATGCGTTGAGACGACTTGGACTTGATACCGATCCGGCAGCCCGGAAGCCGCAGGATCAGCAGATCGTTCTTCTGAATGCGACTGACATAATCGGAGAACGAGGAAATAGCGCGAGGTCAACGGGCCAATGAAAGACCTTCGCTCCAGCGCCAATCCTCAGCAATTGACTGCGATCAATGCGGCGGAAGGACCTGTTCTTATTATCGCCGGCCCTGGCTCCGGCAAGACTTACACTCTCGTCGAGCGAATTGTTCACCTGATCACCGAGAAGCAGGTTGCGCCAGAGAGCCTCCTGGTCGTTACATTCACTGACAAGGCGGCCCGGGAACTGACCACCCGAGTTTCAAATCGCCTCGCTGAACTCGATATACGCTTCAACCTGAATGAAATGTACCTCGGCACATTTCACTCGATCTGCTTGCGGCTACTGGAAGAATTTCGTGATTTCACCCGCCTGAGGCGCAGTTTCACGCTTTTTGACCAGTTCGATCAGCAGTACTTCCTCTATCAGAAGATCAAGGATTTTCGCGAGCTTGCCGATGCACAGCTAGTAATGGGGGATGACCAAACCGGCCGGTGGGCGCAGTCGGAACAGCTGATGAAGTGGTTGAACAAGGTCAGCGAAGAGGCCTTGGAACCGCATGTTCTTGAAATGGCACCAGATCCGGATGTGCGTGCGCTCGCTCGTTGTTTTCTAAAGTATCAAGAGCTTCTCGAAGAGAATAACTGCTTGGACTTCTCCGGAATCCAGTACGAGGCTCTGCAGCTCCTACGCCGGAACCCGGACGTGCTTGCTCAGCTACGCGACAAGATAACGTATCTGATGGTCGATGAGTATCAGGACACCAATACGATCCAGGAACAGATCCTGCTCCTTCTCGCCGGCGACAGGAGTAACCTCTGCGTCGTCGGGGATGATGACCAAGGCCTCTACCGCTTTCGAGGGGCCACAATTCGCAACATCCTCGAGTTCCCGCAGCTCTTCCCGCCAGAAAGCTGTAAGCAGGTGCGGCTGACGGTGAACTATCGTTCCCATCCAGGGATCATCGACTTCTACAACGAGTGGATGAAGCGGCTGGATTGGGAGGAGCAAGGAACGGCATTCCGCTTCCCGAAGCAAATTCTTCCGCGTGAGGACAGCTTCCCCGACGTGCCGACCGCGGTACGTCTGAGCGCATCGGACGAGAAAGGCGAGAACGAGAACTGGCACGCCGAGGTTCTCACGTTCCTGACAGGACTACGCGACTCCGGCCGACTGACAGACTGGAACCAGGTCGCCTTCCTCTTTCGTTCCGTGAAGAACGACCGCGTTCTTGATCTAGCACGCTTCCTTGAAGGCAACGGCATCCCTGTCTATTCGCCTCGCTCCAACATGTTCTTCGAGCGCGAAGAAATCCGCTTGATGATCGGAGCGCTGATCTTCCTGTTCCCGCAGTTTCCAAAGGTGCGTCAGTGGGCCGAAGGCGCCCAGCTGGCGATCTGGGATTACTACGACCACCAGTGTTTCAAGGCGTTCACGGACGAGCTTCGGAAGCCGGAGAATAGCCGTATGCTTGAGTGGGCCCGGCCGCTCGCAAAGCGCCATGCCGTCCTGACCCAAACCGCCGACTACGCCTTCTCTGGACTGTTCTATCAGCTCCTCCAGTTCCCTTTGTTCTCCCGCTTCCTCGACGAGGATGCGATGCAAGGCGTGGACAAGGGCCGCGCCGCCCGCAACCTTGCCACGTTCTCGAAGCTGATCACCAAGTTCGAGTACCTTCACTACGTCACGGTCTTGAACCCCGAGTATCTCGAGCGCGACCTGCGGAACCTGTTCAATCAGTTCTTCCGCTTCCTAAAGGATGGCGGCATCGGGGAGTACGAGGACGAGGCCGAATACGCTCCGAAGGGCTGCGTCTCGTTCCTGACCATCCACCAGTCGAAGGGGCTAGAGTTCCCGGTGGTCGTGTGCGGCTCGCTGGAGGCCGTGCCACGCAAGCAGCACACCGATCTGGACGAGATCCTCGAGGACGGCGGATACCTCTCGAAAGCGCGGTTCGAGCCCTTGGACCGCATCAAGCATTTCGATTTCTGGCGCCTCTACTACACTGCGTTCTCGCGGGCGCAGAACCTGCTGGTCCTGGCCGCACAGGAGCGGCACGGAAAGGGGCTCGGCAAGTCACCCTCGAAGTATTTCGAGGACGTCTTCCACGCCCTTCCGGACTGGCGGACGGTCGACCTGACCCGGTTCACCTTCGAGAAGGTGAAGGAAATCAACCTCAAGCGCGAATACTCCTTCACCTCGCACATCACGCTCTTCGAGAACTGCGCCGAGCAATACCGCTTCTTCAAGGAGCTCGAGTTCGCCGCCATCCGCGTCAGCCCGATGCTGTTCGGCACCCTCGTCCACCAGACCATCGAGGACATCCACAAGGCCGTCCTGCGGGGCGAGGAACACACGGTCACGCCGGACGCCATCGACGCATGGTTCTCCACCAACTACGCGATGCTGTCGAAGAAGGAACGCGTGTACCTGGCGCCCATCACCCTGGAGGCCGCGCGCCGTCACGTCATGCGCTACTACGAGCGCGAGAACGGCAACTGGGACAGGGTCAAGGAGACCGAGGTCGAGATCTCGCTCGTCAAGGACGACTACATCCTCAAGGGCAATGTCGACCTGATCCGCGGCGAAGGCGGCACGGTCGAGGTGGTCGACTTCAAGTCCGAGAAGAAGCCCGACATGGAGAAGGACCGCGAGCGCCTGCGCCAGTATCAAAGCCAGCTCGAGGTCTACGCCCACCTCATCGAGGAGCGGACCGGCCAGAAGGTCAGCCGGATGCACCTCTACTACACCGGCGAACAGGACGGGAATCCGTATGTCAGCTTCGCCAAGGACGACCGGGCGATCGGCAAGACGGTCGCCCGCTTCGACGAGATCGTCCACCGCATCGAAAGCGCGGACTACCGGATCGCCGCGCGGCCCGACCGGCTGTGCGAGAACTGTGACATGCGCGCCTATTGCGACGCGAAGAACTGGAATTTCAGGGAAGATGACCGATGAGTGATGTGAGAACCGATCAGACCGCGATGGACCTTGGCGCCGAGGCCGCCAGCATGGAGAGCGTGGAGAAGTTCCAGTTCGCGCCGATCAAGGGCTACCCGATGCTGAACTGGCGCGGGAAGCGGCCGTTCACCTCCACCCAGTTCTTCCCGGCGCAGCTGAAGGAGGTCCACGGACCGGAAGTCGATGGGTGGCGGAACAAGATATTCTGGGGGGACAATCTCCAGGTGATGAGCCATTTGCTCAAGAAGTTTCGCGGCAAGATTGACTTGGTCTACATTGACCCGCCCTTTGACTCGAAGGCAGATTACAAGAAGTCAATATCGCTCAGAGGGAATAATGCATCAACCGATTCTACCTCTTTCGAGGAAAAACAGTACACAGACATTTGGTCAAATGACGAGTATCTGCAGTTCATGTATGAGCGGATCGTCATGGCGCGGGAACTTTTGTCCGAGACAGGGGCAATCTATTTGCACTGCGATCCGCGCAAGGGGCCGTTTCTTCGCCTGATACTAGATGAAGTATTCGGAGCTGGAAATTTCCGCAACGAGATAATCTGGCACTATAAGTTTAGAATGATGGACAGCACTGAGCAGTTCAACAAAAAGCATGATAACATATTTTTCTACGCCAAGACGGCTGCGACCCAGATCAAAATGCCAAAAGAGGAATGGACGCGCGAAGACCTCATCAAGTCGCGCAAACAGGAAATCATTGTTGGAGACGATGGCCGGGAAATGATCTGGATGCCCGGACAAAAGGGCAATTCTAAAAGCCGGATGGTTCCGTTGGACGAGATTCTTGCCCGCGGAAAAGCGATCGATGATGTGTGGGAAATTCCTGTCATTAGCAGCAGCGCTCATGAGAGAACTGGATATCCCACACAGAAGCCAGAAGCGTTAATTGAAAGAATCGTTTCTGCATCGGCACCGGAAGGGGGTCTTGTTTTTGACTTCTTCATGGGTTCCGGCACAACTCAAGCGGTAGCGATGAAACTAGGGCGTCGCTTCATTGGCGCGGACATCAATCTCGGCGCGGTTCAAACAACAACAAAACGGCTCAGCAATGTTGCGGATGAGTTAAATGGGCAGCTTCCTGACTCAGATATTAAAATTTACAGTGGCTTCGAAGTCTATAACGTCAATCAGTACGACATCTTCCGAAATCCTATTCAAGCCAAAGAGCTTCTACTTGGGGCGCTCGAGGTACAGCCGCTCGAGTTGAGCACAGTCTTTGATGGGGAAAAGGATGGTCGGATGGTCAAGATCATGCCGGTCAACCGCATCGCCACCCGTGCAGACCTGAACGAGCTGATCGCTGGCTTCGACTACAAGGCCTGGGAACGCCGCCAGTCTGAGCACCCGAACCGGCCGGTGGAGAAGCTCATGCTCGTCTGCATGGGGCACGAGCCCGACCTCGCCGCCCGGCTCAAGATGGCCGCGACGCCCTACAAGATCGATGTCGAGGTGGTCGACATCCTGCGCGACAAGGCCAACCTCGAGTTCCGCCGCGACTCCGAGGCAAGCGTTGTCATCAAAGACGGCGAGCTGGTGGTGGAGCGCTTCTACCCCATGAACCTGCTGCAGAAGCTGTCGATGCAGAAGGAGACGGTCGAGGACTGGCGCGAGCTGGTCGAGAGCATCCTCATCGACTGGAACTACGACGGCGCCGTCCTTCAGCCCGCCGTCGTCGACATCCCCGGCAAGACCGAGCTCGTCGCCGGCCGCTACAAGGTGCCGGCCGACGCCGGAACGATCCGCGTGAAGATCACCGACCTCCTCTCCGAATCCTGGGAAGGGAGCGTGACCAATGGCTAGGCGCACCAAGGCGGTCAGCGCGTCGCTGGACTTCGCCTTTTTCCAGTTCCTGTGGGAGTTCTACCGCGGCAACCGCGGCACGATCCGGACGCATTACAAGGAGCTGACCCGCAAGTTCCTGGACTTCAACAACCCGGACAAGAACCCCAAGGCCTTCCTGCGCCAGCCGCAGTACGAGGCACTGGAGATCTATGTCTTCTTGAAGGAGTTTATGGACAACGCGAAGGTCGAGGAGATCTTCAAGGCGTGGTTCGAGAAGACCGGCCGCTTCGCCGGCCGCCAGGAAGGCGGCATCATCGGCGGCGACGCGCGCCAGGGCTCGATGTTCGATGCCGTGACGCAGGACCAGTACAAGGCCGTCTTCGCGGCCATGCGGAAAAACTCCCGCATCTACCCGAACTACATCTTCGCCCTGACCATGGGGACCGGCAAGACGATCCTTATGGCGACATGCATCTTCTACGAGTTCCTGCTGGGCAACAAGTTCGAGAAGGACAAGCGGTACTGCCACAACGCGCTGGTCTTCGCCCCGGACAAGACCGTCCTCCAGTCACTGAAAGAGATCGAGTCCTTCGACCTCGCTCTGGTCGTTCCCCCCGAATACGTGAACTTCCTGACCACCCACCTGCGCTTCCACTACCTCGAGGAGGCTGGCACCTCGCTCAGTACGCTGGACCGGTCGCGCTTCAACATCGTGGTCTCGAACACACAGAAGATCATCCTGAAGCGCCGCCACAAGGAGAAGACCCCCCTGGACGCGCTGTTCGGCGCGACCCCGGACACGGTGACAGCGTCCGGGGTCTATGGTGACGCGGCCGACCTCTATGCCTGGGACCAGCCCGAAGAAGAGGCCGAGCTCACCACGAACCAGCGGTTCGAAAAACTGTGCCGCCTCGAGCAGCTGGGCATCTACGTGGACGAGGCACACCACGCCTTCGGCAAAACGCTCGCCAAGGACATGGGGATCGGCGCCAAGGAGACTGACACGAGCCTCCGCACCACCATCGACCAGCTTGCCGCCAATCTGAACCGCGCCGGGACGCGCGTTGTCGCCTGCTACAACTACACCGGCACGCCGTACGTCGGGAAAGAAGTGCTGCCCGAGGTGGTCTACGCGTACGGGCTGAAGGAGGCCATCGACAAGGGCTTCCTAAAGAAGGTCGTCCTTCACGGATACCGAAACACCCGTACGGACGAGTTCGTCGACATAGCCGTCGAGCAATTCCTTGATGAAACTGACGATCTGAAGCCTGAGGGCATGCTGCCCAAATTGGCCTTCTTCGCAGCCACGATCGAGGAACTAACCAAGGAACTCCGCCCCGCGGTCGAACGCGCCCTTGCCAAGAGAGGCGTTCCAACGTCCCGCATCCTCGTCAACGTCGGCGACGAGAAGTTGACCTCGAACGACGACATTCGGGAGTTCAACCGTCTGGACACCCCGGACTCGGAGAAGCAGTTCATTCTGCTCGTAAACAAGGGGCGCGAGGGCTGGAACTGCCGGTCCCTATTCGGCGTAGGCCTCTTCCGCGAGCCCAAATCCAAGGTTTTCGTGCTTCAGGCCACCATGCGCTGCCTTCGCGCCATCGGCCAAGCCCAGCACACCGGGCATGTGTTTCTCTCCGACGACAACATGGAAATTCTCAACGACGAGCTGCAGCAGAACTTCAGGATCAGCGCCGCCGAGCTGCAGAACGTCGCCAGCGACAAGGAGCGCGTCCAGGTCAAGGTCATCGAGCCCCCCGTGAAGATCAAGCTGGTGCGGGTGCGCAAGGAATACAATGTCCGCGAAAAAACTGTCACGCCTGGACAGACGCTCTTCCCCGAGCTGTCTGCTCGGGACAAATGGAGTGAGCTTGTCGAGAAATATCGGCTCGTGGAGACGCAGCAGGAAGGGCTCACCCCAAGTGAGGCCGCCCGTGCGTCATCCAGCAGGACGTTCGACCTTACCGAGCGCCGCGAGAAGCAGGTGTTCTCACGCCTCAGCCTTGTGGGAGAAGTCGCTCGGTATCTCAACCAATCGCCATTGGAAATCGAGTCGCTTCTGGATGCCACAACGGAAGGCGTCAATAAGCTCATTGAAATCACTAACGAATTCAACGAGCTGCTCTACGATGAGATCATTCCACGCTTGTTCCGAATGATCTTTGAGCTGGATGAGTCGGAAAAAACGGAAGAGCACGAAGTCGAACTCATCAAGCTCCCGGCGAACGGTTATTACGAGATCACGGCTGCCAAGGACAAGATTGTCCGCAGCACGGACGCAGTGGTGAAGGATCATGAGCGCGACAAGAGCTTCCATCTCGACACCTACTGCTTCGATTCCAATTCGGAGCGAACGCTGTTCTGGGATCTCCTTAGAGAGAAACGAGTGAAAAAGATCTACTTTACCGGCATGCTTACGCACGGTCAGTCGGACTTTTTCATTCAGTATATCGACCCTGACTCACACACGGTTCGCAGCTACTATCCCGATTTTGTTTTTCTCCGCGAGGAGCCGGACGGCAGTGAAAAGTACGTCGTGGTAGAGGTCAAAGGCGATCATCAGGTCGACAATGCGGTGGTTCAGGCCAAGAAGGAATTTGCAGAGCAAATCGCAGTGGCCAGCGGCATGGAATATCAGATTATTAAATCAACCGATGCTGATGCTCGAAATTATCGAGTGCTGCTTTAGGAGCGTCCGTACTGAAACCGAGGTCGATCAATATCTTCCTGCTCGACGGCGACCCGAATGGCATCCGGGTGGCGCAAATTTCGATGTCGACGATCCAGGCGATTGCCTTCCGGCGCAACCAGCTTCGTCGGGTTCGGGAGGCTTTCCCCGAGATCGAACGGCCAGGCGTCTACATCCTGATCGGGGCCGACGAAGACGCGCAGGACCGGCAGCTTGCATACATCGGCGAGTCCGAAGGCGTCGGCGCTAGATTGTCGTATCACAACTCGAATGAGGCCGGTCGCGATGCCAAAGGCTTCTGGACCGACACGGTCGTGCTGATCAGCAAGGACGAGAACCTGACCAAGAGCCACGCGCGCTATGTCGAAGCTTGTCTGATCCGGGGGGTCGTCAGCAATCCCCGTTGGACCCTGCCCAACACGCGCACGCCGTCCGACGACGCGGGCAAGCTGCCGCTCCCCGACCGCGCAGCCATGGACGAGTTCGTGGATCAGACGAAAACTCTGGTTGGGGCCCTCGGCTGGGATCTCTTCCGAGAAGTCCGCGGTCGTGCGCCGGAGCAGATCGCGGAGCAAGAACTGCCAAAGGCTGAACTCCATGAAAGCCCTCGGTTCTTCTTCCGGGGCGACGGCTTCGCGGCAGAGATGGAGATCGGGCCCTCCGGGGATTTCGTCGTCACAGCAGGTTCGAGGGCAAGGGTCCGGACGACGCGAACAATACCGAGAGGGACGGTCGCGCTCCGGAACACCCTTGTCGAGAAGGGCGTCCTCCGCGAGGAAGGTGATTTTCTCGTCTTCACAAGCGCCTACAGCTTCACGTCTGCCTCTGCCGCAGCTGCGGCCGTCATTGGTGCGAGCGCCAATGGCCGGATCCTCTGGAAGCTCCCAGACGGACGCAATTACGCGGATTGGGAGGCAAACCAGGATGCGGCGGGCGATACGTCAGGCCAATTCTGAAGGTTGCGACGGCCCGGGGAACGGTACCGTCAGCATGGCGTGAATTTAGCCGATCTTGCAGCCCCAGAAGGACGTGTGATCGGCGGCGAAATAGCCGTCCGCGACCCGGAAATACCCCTGCAGCTCGACGGTATCGCCGGCAGTCAGCGGGACCATCGTCTGCAGCCAGATCGCGGTGGCGAGCGAGACGTGGGTGGCGGAGATTTCGCCGAGGGAGCCGCGGATTTCGGTGGTGCCGTTCAGGACGAGCCGCCCGCGCATGCGGGCCGTGGCGCTGGCGTTGATCTTGTAGAGCAGCGTCGCGCCGAAGAGGTAGGTGCCGTCAACCGGCGCCACGAAGTGGTTGTTCGCGGCGTCGAAGGCGCCCTGATCGTTGTAGTCGGTGTTGTTGAGGCCGATCTTCGTCCAGGTTCCGACGCCCACGTAGTTGTCGTAGTTCGTGTATGCCTTGAAGCGCGGCAGCCGGGGCTGATCGACGATGCCGGTGGCGTTGTCGACGCTGAGTCCGTCGAAGAAGGTGCTGCCGTCGGCGGAGACCGCCAGCCTGAACCTGTCCGATCCGAAGAGCCCTACAAGCGCCTTGGTCACGAAGCCGGTCTGCAGGGTCAGGCCGAGATCGTCACCCGCAACCTCCTTGTTCATGGTGTAGAACAGATCGCCGGTGCCGCCCTCGGCCACGGTCTTCGCCGTCCAGAGCGCGGCGTTCAGCTTGGCCGAGAACGGGTTCGACGCATCCGCCGTCGTGCCGACGCCCAGCAGCGCCATGTTCTGCAGCGCCGCCGGCGTGGTGCCGATCCAGTTCGCGTCATCATAGACCAGCAGCAGGCCCTCATCCTCTACCCATGCCCGCCAACCGGTCCTCGGTGGCAGGCGGAGCCAGGCGCCGTCCGTCCAGAGCGCGACGCTCAGATCCCAGCCCGCCCAGTCGCCCACCGCGCCGGAACCGACGATGTAGCGGGCCCCGTCCGCCGGACTTGCTGGCGGCTCCGTCAGATCACGGTCGAGGACGGAGAGCTGCACCAGCCCGTCGAGGATCCGCAGCGCCTCGTTGTGGGTGACGTGCTTCTGGGCCTGCGCCGCCAGGATGTAGGGCAGCAGGAGATGGGTCGTGGCGTCGGACATGGGATGGCCTTCAGAACAAGAGCGTGACGGTCTTGGGCGCGCCCCGCCCGACGAGGGCGGAGAGCTGGTAGATGCGGACGGTGAGGTTGTCGCCGGGGCCGAGCGGCGCGCCCCAGTCGGCGGTCTGCTGGGCGGCCGTGTAGGTCGTGCTGGTGGTGGTCGCGGACAGATTCCGTTTCACGGTGGCGCCGTCGAGGATCTCGACCTCATAGGCTTCCAGTTCCTCGGCCAGCGGCACCTCGATCCCGCCCCAGTTTTCGGCGGCCAAGGCACGCGACCGGCGCATCCAGCGGATGGTCAAATCCCCGGGCGAGCGCGGCGTGCGCCATGGCTGCTCTACATGGGCGACGGAGAATGGCCGTAGCCCGACGCCTTCGGGCGTGAAAGTCTGCGCCACATAGGTCTCGTCGCTGACCGGCCGGCTGGCAGGGCCAATGCGCCAGTTCCACGGCAATCCGAGATCAGCCTCGGCGATGGGCAGCGTGGCGAGGCTGTCGTCGAGCACCACGACCCGCGCGTCGGCGGGCGCCGGATTGCCCATGGCGCCCTCGGTGCCGCGCTGGCCGCGCAACAGCCGGGTCAGCCGATACCGGCCGGGCGCCAGCAGTTCCGCCGCGCCCGCCTGAGCGATCTCCCACACGCCGGGCGCGCTCTCGATGGCCAGCGCGTTGGCCCCGCCGAACAGCGTCAGGTCGGTGACGCTTTCCAGCGTGCCGGTGAGCAGATCGACCACCAGCGCATTGCCGAGATCAAAGCGGGATGTCGGCCCCGCGAAGAAGTCGGAGACCAGCACCCCGATCCGGGCGCGGCTGCCGAAGGTGGTCAGCAGCTCGAAGCCATCGGTCGAGGGGCTGCGGAACACCGCCATCTCGCCCGGCCACGGAACCGCGTGCGCGGCGACCAGCGGCCTATGCGCCGGCTGGTCCTCGGTCAGCTGCGGCAGGTCCATCAGCACCGCGTCCGGCGCGCCGAACACGACGGCCCGCGTCAGCGACGCCGCGCGGGGATCGCCGGGCGGCAGATCGTAGGTCGCGCGATCCTGGCGGACCGCCTCGATACCGCGCGCCTCGGCGTCGGCGATGGAGACGAGCCGCAGATCGACCAGCCGCCCGTCATTAGCGAGCCGGATCGCGTCGGCCGGATCGAGCGCGAGGCGCGAGGGCGGCAGACGGAACGCCGCCGTCTCGCGCCCGACCCATGCCTCCATCAACGCGCGGCGGCAGCGCCGCTCAGCCTCCTCGGGCGGCACCGCCATCGGGAAGGACTCGGAGGCGATGCGGGTCGTGTCCACCGCGATGCGCCGCGCCTCGACGAGGGCCGCATCGTAATCCTCGTCGGCACGGGCGACCTGCCATTTCAGCGCCTGCGGCAGTTCGGTCTCCTGGCCGCGCGTCAGTTCCAGCAGGTCGCCCTCGCGAGGGGCCACAAGATCGTCGGGCGCAAGCGTGGCGACGGAGGCCCGCCCGCGCATCACGAAGCGGATCACACCCTCGGTCTCGACGGCGTCGAAGCCGAAGTGGCGCGACAGCGTGGTGATCGAGGCGCGCGGGCTTTCCAGCGCCGTGATGGCATAGCCTTCGACAGCGCCCCAGAGGCCGGTGACATCGATGCGATCCTCGGGCAGCCCGGCGCGCAGGCAGAGATGCCGGACGAGGGCCGCCAGCGACACTGCGCCGAGCCGTCCGGTCAGCCAGTGCCCCAGTCGCCAGTTCGCCCCGTCCGTCCAGACGTCGGTCAGCGCCGGAAAGAACGGATAGGGCCGCGCGTCCCAGGTCCAGGCGGCGCATTCGGGGACATGCACCATCCGGCCGCCATAGACCGAGGACACCGGGTTGTTCGCCGCGGTGCCCCACCAGAGATAGGTCGCCTCGAGATACGCCCGCTGGATCGCGTCATCCCGCCAGCCCCGCGAGAAATGCGGCGTGAAGCTTTCCGACGACTTCGGGTCGAAGAAGACGTTCGGCTGGTTCGTTCCGCGGTCGATGGCGGGACAACCCAACTCGGTGAACCAGATCGGCTTCGACTGCGGCGTCCACTCTGTCGCCGTCCCGCTCTCCACCCCGCCCGGACGGTCGTAATGCGGGTTCGACCACCAGGCGCGCAGATCCTTGTAGCGGAAGACCCATGGCTTCCCTGCAGCACCGTCGGTGATGGGCGTGCGCACCTGGGCGGTGCGATCGGCCGCGCTGGCATAGAACCAGTCGAAGCCTTCCCCGCCCGCGATGTTCGCCTGCAGGTAGGCCCGGTCGTAGATCGCGGGCCAGCCCTCGGCCGCGTCGGTATGCTCGAACCCATCGCGCCAGTCCGACAGCGGCATGTAGTTGTCGATGCCAACGAAATCGATCTCGGGATCGGCCCAGAGCGGATCGAGGTGGAAGAACACGTCGCCCGAGCCGTCGCCCGGCTGGTGCCCGAAGTATTCCGACCAGTCGGCCGCATAGCCGATCCTGGTGCCGGACCCGAGAATCGACCGCACATCCGCGGACAGGTCCCGATAGGCCTGCACCGCCGGGTAGGTGCTGGCGCCCGAACGGATGGTGGTCAGCCCCGGCATCTCGGTGCCGATCAGGAAGGCATCGACCCCGCCCGCCGCTGCGCAGAGATGGGCGTAGTGCAGCACCATGCGGCGCAGGCCCCAGTCACCGGATGGCCCGGTCCAGGAGACCGACTGACCCGAGACGCTGAAACTGGCGGGCGTGGCCGCGCCGAACAGCGCCGCGACCTGGCTTGCGGCCGTGGCGGTCTTGTCCACGGTCCCTGCGAAACCAGCAGCGGGCGAGCAGGTGATCCGCCCACGCCAGGGGAATGCGGGCTGCCCCGTCTCCGCGGCGTTGTCGGAATACGGGTTCGGCAGGCTGTTGCCGGGCGGCACGTCCATCAGGATGAAGGGATAGAAGGTCACGCGCAGCCCGCGCGCCTTCATCTCCTGGATCGCCTGCACCACCGCAAAGTCGGACGGCGTGCCCCCATAAACGGGGCGGTCCTCGTCATCGCGGCTGACCAGGAAGGCATTGGCGCGGCTGACGCCGTTGACCGACCAGCTGGCGGGCGTGGTGGATTTGGCCGACACCTCGACGCCAGGCCGCACCTTGCAGGATCCCGCGCGCAGATCGTCGCCGAACCAGGCGACGACGAGGCTGACGCTCTCGACCGCAGGGGCCATCGCCTGCAGCCGGTCCAGCGCTTCGACCATATCCGTGGAGTCGGCCAGCGCGTTCAGGTTCTCCGGCACCGTCGCGCCGCCATCGGTCTTGCGGATGGCCTGCGTCGCATAGGTGAACTCGCCGGAGGCCGGGATCATGGTGACGGCGCGGGTCAGCCCCTCGGCGGTGTCGGGATCGGCCAGCGGCCGGAACACCTCGAGGGAGAGTTGCGGCAGGCGGTTGCCGTAGGTCGAGAGCGCCAGTTCCTCGAAGACGACATAGGCGGTGCCGCGATACGCGGGAGTGTTCGCCGCGCCCATCTTCGCCGCGATGAACGGGTCTATCGTCTGCGCCTCGTCGCCCGGATACCAGCGCCAGGTGACGCCGGAGAGGTCCATCGGCTTACCGTCGGCCCAGATGCGACCGATGCCGGTGATCGGCCCCTCGCACAATGCGACCGCGAAGCTGGCGTAGTACAGGTACTCCGTCGTTTTGACCTTGCCGCCCCCGCCACCCTTGCCGCCGCCCTGCGTGGTGGTCTTGGTCTCCTCGCGGAAATCCGTCGCCCAGATGATGTTTCCGCCGATCCGCATGCGCCCGTAGAGCCGCAGGATGACCGCGCCCTCCGTGGCCGAGGTGATGCGCAGCGTGTCGAGCCGGGCGCCCTCGATGCGCTGCGTGGGCGCGAGCGACGAGATGATCCAGCTGTCGACGACCGAGCCGATGGTCGAGCCGATGAAACCGCCGATGGTCGCGGCGCTGACGCCGAGGATCGCGCCGCCGATGCTGCCGCCAATGGCGGCGCCAGCGGCACCGAGAACGAGGGTGGCCATGTCGAGGTCTCAGCGTTGCGGGAACAGGAAGGCGAAGGCGATGCGCCGCCGCCAGGATGGGGTGAGCGGCTCCTCGATCACGCCGAGCCGCTCGTAGGCATGGAGGAAGCTGTCGGGCGCGGTCAGGATCCCGACATGCTTGGCGATGGCGCGCGGCTTCATGCGGAACAGCACCAGCGCGCCGGGGCCTGCCTCGGCGGGCGACACCTCGATCATCATCCGCCGCGCGCCCTCGGCCAGAACTTCGCGCGGTCCGGTCTCGCCCCAGTCCCGGCTGTAGGCCGGGATCGGGAACGGCTCGGGGCCGACGACCGCGCGCCAGACGCCCCGCGCGAGCCCGAGGCAGTCGCAGCCGACGCCCTTGAGGCTCGCCTGGTCGTGGTACGGCGTCCCGAGCCACGCGCGCGCCGCTGAGACCACCCGATCCGGATCGGCGGGGATCACAACACGCCCCCGTCGTGGCCGCCGTCCTTCGTGGCGTAGCGGAGCACGGCGTCCTGGCCGGGGATATGCGGGAAACCCCGGAAGTTGGCGGTGTTGGCGAACTTCGCCCCGCAGGTTTCCATCCGCTTGTCGCAGCCCGCACGGATGGTGAATCCGTCGTCCTCGGCGATGGACCGCACCGGCGCCTCCAGCAGGGTCAGGATCGCCACGCCGTCGGTCACCTCATGGCCCAGCACCTCGGTGCGCCGCCCCGCGTTCGCACCGTTCGTCCAGTCCAGCGTGCCGAAGGTGAACCAGCCGGAGGCGAACCCGCCGAGCCCCGAGGCGGTGAAGGCCCGGTCGCGCAGCAGATCGATGACGGCGCCCGCGCCCTTGAACGCCGGATCATCGAGATCGACGCCGCAGCGCCCGTCGCCGAGCGCGGCATCGCAGGTCGCCTGGAACGTCCGCCCGACCGTCTGGCCCAGCACATGGGCGAGCGAGCGGACCTCGGCGACGAAAGCGAGCCGCCCGCGCCGGATCTGACCGATGGCCCCGCGCCGCATCAGTACGCGCTGCCCGGTGTCGGCCCAGTTCACCCGCCAGATCTCGACCTCTGCGTTGTCCCAGCGGCCGTCGAGAATGTCGGTCTCGGTGATCCGGTCGGAGGTCAGCGCGCCCTCGGCGTCCTGCGCATCGACCGACAGGTCCGATCCCGACCGCACCTCGGATGCTGTCAGCCCGCTCTCGGGCTCGAAGTGGGTCCCGTCGAAGCTCAGCGTCCGGTCGTGGTCGGTGAAGCCGAAGGTGACGCCATCGGTGCGGCCGATCCGCCAGCACCAGGCGAGCGTCGTCGTGCCCTCGTCGAGATGGGCCTGCAGAGCGGGATCAAGGGTCTTCATCGGCAGGTTCCCGTCATGCGATCATCGAGATCGGCGATCCAGATTGCCCATTCGGACGGAATGGCGGCGACCGTGTCGACCGGCGGTCGGGCGAGCCGCGCCTCGGCATAGGAGGCGCAGCCGGCGTCACCAGCGCCCATCGTTGTGGCGCAGCCGCTCAACAGGATCGCCAGCGCGGCGGCCGTCGCGAACCGCATCGCGCCCGCGCTCGACGCGCTCGTTCTTGTCTTGCATGGCATCGCGTTCCGCCTCCCGTTTGCCCACGCGCTCCCCTTCCGTGCGCCCCCAGACCCGACCGAGGACGACACCTCCAACCGCGCCCAGAGCCGCGACCAGCCAGATCAGGAGCTCAGCCATCGTCCCGCTCCCCGCGGGCTGCGGTCACGCAGAGGGCGACAACGAAGACGCCGAGGCAGCCGCCCACGATCATTCCTGCGAAGAACTCAATCATCGCCGCGGAACCCGCGCTCGATCCGGTCGCGCAGGCCGATCAGGCCGAGACCGAGGAACATGAGACCCGCGGGCGACGCGTCGCCGCTGCCGGCAAGGAGCGCGACCAGGCGGGACAGTTCGCCGAGCGGCCCGGTGGCGGGCAGTGTGAGGGAGGCGATGCCGGTGAGCATGGCGAGCAGTCCCGCCCACCAGGTGAGCGAGTTGGGGCGGACGTAGCGCATGAGTCAGGCCCTCCGGATCAGCGTGGAGAAGAAGGTGGCCAGCCGAACGAGCCAGCCGGACGGCGCGTCGGGCGCAGGATCGAGGACCGGTGGCCTCGGCAGCGGCGACCGCCGTAGCAGCTCCAGCGCCTCATCCTCGGTCAGTCGGCGGATCGGCCGCGAGAAGTCCACCCGGCCCGTGCGGTCCACGGACCAGACCGGGATCGTGCCGCCGGGATAGCGGCCATGGCGGAACAGGTCGCGCTCCCCCTCCCGGCGGGGGATGACGGAGGCCGGTCGCCGCCAGTTCAGAAACGCGTCGGCGGCTGCAACGCGATTGCCGGCATTGAGGTGGCGGGTCAGCGCAGCCTTGGCGATGCCGCCGGTGTTGTAGTGGAAGCTGACCAGCGCATCGAACTCGTGCGGCGTCAGCGGTACCTTCACGGCGCGCAGGACGGCCGCCTCGTAGCGCGCGAGGTCGGCGCGGAATACCCGGAACGCTTCGCGGATCCCGCCATCGAGATCGGCGGGCATGCCGCGCGGCATGGTGGCGGGATCTGGCGGTCCGGCCGCGGCCGTGTGGCCGATGCCGAAGGTCCAGACCTGTTTCACATCGAGATAGGGTCCGGGCACGAGTCCTTCGTGCCGGACGAGGGCCAGAAGGCCCCGGTCGGTCATGTGCATGGGATTACCGGAGAAGCGAGAGGATCAGGATCAGTGCCGCGACGACGAGACCGATACGCAGGCGGTGAGCGAAGGCCTGCCGAGGGTCGGCGGGGTCGCAGCGGAGAGAGCGCGCGAGGCGGAGAAGGTCATTCATCGCCGCCGCCCTGCTTGGCGCGGCGGAGGCGGGCCAGCAGCATTTCAATGAAGGCCGGACCGAAGACGCCCACGAGATAGGCGGCGGACCCTGCAGCACCGCCTGCCGGGATCGCCTCGGGCGGCAGGCCCATCCAGCTCGTGATGACGGCCATGGAGAGGCTGCCCATCCCGGCCGCGATCAGCCCGCCAAGCAGGATGTGTCGGAGCGCGTCGCGCAGCCGCATCTTCGTGGTCAGCGCATTCGTCGCGCCGCCGAGCGCCCCCCAGGCGGCGAGGATCACGGCGGTCGAGGCCGCGAGTTCGCGCAGCACGGCCGCGACGAAGCTGCCGGTGTCGTTCATCGCCGGATCTCCAGAAGCGGGATGGATGTGATCGAGCCGAGCCGCTCAAGGTCGAGCGTCACGTCGAGCGCGTCGGTGTCGAAGCGGACCGGCACGTCGAACTCGAACCCCGCGGTGATGGCGACGCCAGCGACCGGCGCGGTGCCGAAGGTGACGACGCCAGTGGCGGTGTCGACGGACCAGCCGGAGGGCTGCTCGACCCCGGCGAGCGCTATGCGCACGGTTCCGGTCACCGGCTTGGCAATGGCCCGCGTCCAGGATTGCGCACCGGAGGCGTAGCGCTTCACCAGCTTGAAGGCGGTCGTCGTGCCGTCGCCGGTGCCGATCTCTTGGTCGGTCGGCGACGCCGTGCCCGACGGCAAGCAGGACTTGTGATCCGCCCAATCCTTGAACCGGAAGCCATGTAGGCGCCCGTTGCGCGCCTCGAAGAAGGCGATCACCGCCGCCAGATCGTCGGCGCGGCGGATGCCGTAGGCGACGTCGTAGCGGCGGCGCGAGTTGGCCCAGCTGGCGTTCCTCTCCTCATCGCCGGAGGCGAGCTCGACGATCTGGGTGCGCCGTTCCGGACCACCGCGTGCGCCCCGGCTGATGTTGTCGGGAAACCGGACCTCGTGGAACGCCATCACATGCCCCTCCGCCCGAGCGACACGGCGCGCGCGATGTCGGCCGCGACCTGCGTCCGCGATTGACGGAAGCTCTCGGCGTCGCGGGCCATGATGGTGACGTTGACCCCGCCCGCGCCGTAGGCTTGCGCCTCCCGCCGCGACAGCACCCGCTCACCGCGTTGCAGGATCGCGGGCACCTCGTCGTGACGAAGTCCGGCCATGCCGCCGGAATGCATCCTGGGTGCGGCGGCGAAGGCCATGGCCGGGACCATGCGCGAGGGCCCGGCAGAGCCGACCATCCCGCCCGCGTGGAGGACGTTGGCGAAGATGCCGCCAGCACCGGAGAACACGCCCGAGAGCGCATTGGCGATCGGCCCGAGGATGAACCGCCGCGCCGCCAGCTGGGCGAGATCGGCCAGCAGCGAGGTGACGAGATCGCGGAAGTTCAGCTTCCCGGTCCGGACAAAATCGCCGACGGCGTTCTCGGCCGACTGGAAGGCGCTGACGAGGCTCTGGCCGATGTCGCCGCCGATCTCGCGCGCCTTGGTGGCGTAGTCCGACAGCGCCGCCGTGACCGCCTGCCAGCCGGTGACGGCGGCCTCGGTCGCGGGCTCCGCCGCAGCGACGGCAGCTCCGGCCGCCGCGCCTGCACCCGTCGCGGCGCGGCCGGCTTCACCAAGAGCCGTCTCCAGCCGCTCGGCCGCGCCGGTGGCCTCGGTCAGCGCATCGGCACTGGCCTCGTCGGTCCCGCGCACCGCGTCGCGCAGAGCCTGCCAGCTTTCGAGCGGCGCGCGGGCCCCTTCCGCCAGATCGCGCGCCGCGCCACGGTAGAGATTCGCGGATTCGAGCGCGCGGTTCGCCGCCTCGGTCAGTCCGAGATCGGGCGCGGTGAGCGGGTTGTCCTCGAAGGCCCGGTCGAACGCCGACTGCGCTGCGGTGGTCGCGGCGGTCGCCGCGCCCTCGAAGCGGTTCTCGATCTCGCCGAGGTCGAGGTCCGGCACCAGCGAGATGCGTCGCTCGGACCCGAGCGCTTCCAGCCCCAGGTTAATCCCGCCGATGAAGCCGTTGATGCGGGAGACCACGCCGTTCAGCATCGCCTCGACGCCGTCGACCAGGCTGTTGGCCGCCTGAAACGCCAGATCGCCGATGGCGGCGGGCAGCAGGCCCCAGATCGCCTTGATCGCCTCGTAGGCGCCCTCGAACGTGTTCGCCGCCGTGTTGCCGAATCCGACGACGCTCTCGATGGCGCTCTGCATGCCCGAGGCGGCGTCGGCCTTCAGGTCGAAGAACATCGCCGTGGCGGCCGCGCCCGCCGCAGCCGCGCCCATCCTGATCCTCTCCCAGACCTCGACCGCGAGGTCCTTCAGGAGCGACATGGCCTCGCCGAAACCGCCGGCGCCGGAGACGAGCCGGGTGAACTGGTAGACGAGCTCGCCCGCGCCGACGATCAGCGCCCCGATGCCGGTCCGGATCAGCGCGCCCCTCAGCACGACGAGAGCGGTGGCGAGGCCACGGACGGAGAGCGCGGCGGCGGCCATGCCGGCGACCCATCGGCCCGCGAAGAAGGCCGCGAAGGTCGCGGCGTAGGTGGTCAGGCGACCGATGTTGTCGAAGAGGCCGCGGATCGCGATCCCGAGCGGCCCGGTGCGGCTGGCGACCGCCGCCATGGCGTTGGCGACGGCTTCCAGCGCCGGAGCCGCGGCGACCGCCAGCTGGTTCGACAGCCCGCGCCAGATCAGGCCAAGCCGTGAGATTGCGTCGTTCGTGCGTTCGATTTGGTCGGCATCCTGCTCCGAGACGACCACCCCGAAGGCGAGGACGTCCTCGGTTGCCTGCCGCAGCGTCGCCGTATCGATCCGCGACATGGCGATGGAGCCTTCCTCGCCGAACAGCTGGCCCGCGACAGCCGCGCGCTCGGCCGCAGGCACGAAGCTCTCGATGGCCGCGTTGATGGCGCCCACACGCTGGTCCAGCGGCAGAGCGATCAACTCGGTGGCGGAAAGGCCCAGCCGGTCGAGCGCGTCGGCGGCGGGACCGGTGCCGGCGGCCGCCTGGCTGAGACGACGCGTCAGGTCCTTTGTCGCCTGCTCGATGCCGGACATCGACACGCCCGCCAGCTCGCCCGCGCGCTCCAGCGTCTGAATCGAGGCGACGGTGGTGCCGAGGGACTGCGCGAGCTTGGCCTGTGCATCGACCGTCTGCAGCCCGGACCGGACCATTGCCACACCAGCGGCGGCAGCGGCTGCCACGGCGGCGGCGGCAGCCACAGCTACACGGCGAGAAAACGCCGCCAGCCGGGCGTTGGCCGCTTCCATCTCCCGGCTCAGCCGTCCAAAGCCGCGCGACCCGGCTTCGCCCACGCCCTCCAGCTCGGCGCGCACCTGGCGTCCGCCCACGGCCGCGAGGCGGACGCTGACCCTCTTCTCAGCCATGGGAGTGATCCATCTGTTCGTTGAGTTTGGCGACCATCACCGCTTCGATGACGGGCAGCAGTTCGGCCATGGCGAGCGGCGGCACGCCGAGCGCTTCACCGAGCGCCAGCGCCGCCGACAGGTCCCAGCCGATCACCGCGCCGGGCAGCACGCGCAGCTGTCCACCAAGGCGGCCGACCAGGTCCCAGACCTGCCAACCCTCCGGAGTTTCCGGACGGTTCAGCCGCGCCGGGCAGTCCGGGCAGGTTTGTTCGCGGCCCTCATAGGGAGGGCAGGCTTGGCAGTATCGCTCGCCCCCGCCGAAGGACCATTCGGCGAGAGCGCGGAGGCGTTTTTTTCCTGCTCCAGCAGCAGACCCTTGGAGACGTAGGTCAGCTGGAAGGCCTCGAAGATCGGCCAGACGTCGAGCAGCGCGTCGATGGCCTCGGGGCTCGGCTCGATGGGGTTGCCGTCTGCGTTCCCGATACCGTCCCAGGCCAGCACGGCCCGACGCGCCAGCGCCTTGGCGAAGGCCACGGCGCGCTCCTCGTCGGAGGCCTCCTCGGGTACCGCCTCGACGGCCGGATCGCTGCGCGTCGCCACCATCAGCGCGGTGGTCAGCGGGTGCAGCTGCACCCGGACGCCGGGAGCGAGGTCATGCCAGCGCGGGGCGTTGGTCAGGTCGAGCGTGAGCATCAGTAGGTCTCCACATCGTTCACGAGGGTTGCGGTGCACATCCGGCCGACGACGCTGTCGCGGGCGGCCTGCCAGTCGAAGGTCGCCTGCACGCCCTGCGGCCCGGAAATCTCGATGCGCGGGCGCGGCAGGTAGAGGGCGTGCACGGTGAAGGTGAAGCTCTCGCCCGAGGGCAGGACGTAGGCGAACTCCATCTCGCAGGCCTCGCCGTTGATGGCCTGCGTTACCAGCGTCTGGTCGGCGAAGCGCACCTCGATCCGACCCGTGAGCGCCGCAATGCTTGGGTCCGCGCCATCGATACGCCCGTCCGAGCGGATGGTCTCGATGCGGTCGAGGTTGTTGGCATAGGTGATCTCGGCCGAGACCACGTTGCCGAGGGCGGTGCCATTGCGGGTGATCGCCCCGTTGAAATGGCCGAAACGCTTCAGCTCCAGCGCCGCCGGTGTGCCCGCACTCGTCGTGGTGCCGACCGTCTCGCCCTGCGCTACCAGCCGCGCCGTGGCGGTCAGCAGGCCCGAGCGCTGCATCTGCCAGGTGATCTGGTCGAGCACACAGCCGGAATACATCGCATAGCGCGGCACTTCCGGCATGCCGGTCTCGATCGACATGCTGGGCAGCGTCCAAGACCCCGACTGGAACTCGTGGCTGTACGGGGCGTCTACGCCTGTGGTCGTGGGCGCGCCGAAGGCTGCTTTCAGCCAGAAGCCAAGTGCCTCGGCGTCGAGCGGCACAACGACATCGCCGTCGGCCGTGACCGCGTCCTTGATCGGCGCCAGCGGATCGCGGCCGTAGCCCAGAAGCTCCGAGTTCAGCAGCGGCTGCTCTGCGCCGAGCGAGGTGCTGGCGAAAGGCATGCGGGTGAAGCCGCTCACGGGTGGCGTTCCATAGGTCGTCTCGAACGCAAGCGCCATCAGCGCCCGCGCCCCTTGGGCTCGTGCCATGTTCGTCTCCTGTGGTCGGTTGGGTCAGGCCAGCTGGTCGGCCGTGGAATAGTGCAGCACCACCGGGATCACAGCGGCCTTCAGGCTCGCCGCGCCCTCGACCGGCAGGTCGACCGGGCGCGGCGCTTCAGCCTCGACCCAGTCGCAGAGCCCGCCCAACGTGCGGTCGGCGGCGAGCGCCGTGCCGATGCTGGCGGCCAGCGTGTCGAAGGCGGCGTCACGGTCGGCACCTTGGACCACCGCCTCGATCTCGGCGCTGTGCTGGTAGTGGTAAGCCAGCGACGACAACGTCACCTCGGGCTCACCCGGCTCGCCGTCGCGCAGGATCAGCAGGCCATTGGCCGGCACGCGCTCGGGCAGCACCTCGCCGCGCAGGGCCGTGGCGGGCAGCGCCGAAAGCCGCGCGTGCAGCGCGGTGAGGATGGTTTCGCGGGGTGTGGGCATTTTCTACTCTGCCGGGGGCTAGTGAGCATCAATCATCGTCGTGTATTCGTCGGGATTGTGATCCACTGGATCAGTGAGGAGCCTCAAAGTGTTCTACCTTGATCTTTATCCAGCCAATCCGCCTGGCTTTCATGCACTTTCGACATCCGCCGATTGGCTTCCTTGGCTGATCAGGGCAGTCCCGGCCGGCATTCACCCAGATGTCAGGAGAAGTCTGAAGTCTAACCTGAAACACATCATGGTCGGCCTTGAGATGAAGGCTGGCCTTATCGTTCCGCATGGGGAGCGGGTATCCGGCAGATCAGTGCTTTTCGAGCCCTACTTCCAAATCATGAACTTCGAGTTCAGCGTTGGGGTGTTTTCGGTCTGCGAAGGCCTTGGATCGGTCCATCACCTTGCAGGAATTGGGGACAACGGTGCCACAGGCGCTCGTGTCAACACGAACGACTGGATTGCGGCACTTTGCCATGAGTTCGACCCGACCGGTGCGGCGCAACTTGATGCAAATGTCCGCCGGGTCAAAGAGGTGCGGGACAAGATGCACCAAGATCGGCTTGGCGCACGGGCTGACATTGATTGGCACGACTTCGACTACAACGAGTCGTTTATTCCGTCCCGCGCCGCATTGCAGCCGCTTCTGCGGAGGCACCTTGGTGACGTTCCAGAGCAAACCAATCTACTGCTTACATGATGTCAGCGGCGTCGACGCTCATGCGCCGGACGAACTTCAACGCCCCTCCACCCAATTCGCCACGATAAGCCCCGGCACGCTGTCCAATGCCCGGTCTGCATCCCGCGCGAGGTCCAGCCGCTTCGGCAGCTTGACCTGCGGCACCAGCAGGAAGATCGGCGCGGTGACCTTGCCGCGCCCGGTCTTCGAGCGCGACACCACCGCCTGACCCTTCGTGTTCAGCCGTCCCTCCGCCACCAGCAGGCTCGGACCTGTGCGGCGATAGACGAAGCGCAGGCGCAGCCCACGTCGCCGTTCCCATTCGCCGGGGGTGATCCGGCCGCCGCGCAGGGACTTGCCTGCGGCGGGCAGCGGGATCGCCAGCCAGAACCCGTTTTTCGAGCGGATCAGCGGCCCCGTGTCATGCGCGCCCACGATGACCGGAGCCTTGGACCAGACCAACGCCGCGGCGTCGAGGCTCTCGCCAGACTTCGGAAACGTCTGGCTGCGGATCGTGTTGGCGAGCCGTGCGCCAAGCCCTGCGCCAGTGACCTGGAGGCGCCACGCGGCCTTCAGCCCGGTCCCGGCCTCGCGCATGGCGGCCGTCACTGCGCGTTCGCCCGCCGCGACCTCTGCCGCCATCATCGCGACGATGTCGGGATCGATGTCGAGCTTCAGTTTCACGCGAGCCTCAGATCGACGGTCCAGACCAGCCGTTCACGGTCGCGGACGGGCTCGCCCTGAACAAGGAAGGCTTCGCCGTCGATTTCGATCCGGTCGCCGGGACGCGGGTTCGCAACCTCGGCAACGCGCAGGTCGATCCGGGTGGTCTCGGACCAGAGCCGGGCATCGCCGAAATCCGTGACCGCGTCCGCACGCCGGGCGACGACGCGCACCAGAAGAGGCGCGCCGCCCTCGGGCGTGTAGACCGCATCCCGGCCAATGTTCGGATCGGCGAAGAGCGCGCCCACGGCGGCGGTGAAGGCGCTCATCAGAACGTCGCGTTCAGGCGCACGCGGCCGATGGTGTCGCCCGCGCCGCTCGCCACCGCCTCGACGGCCACGCCGACGAGGGTGTTGTCGGTCGCGACCGTGGTGCAGCGCTTGTTGGTGTCGTCCCAATAGACCTTGGCGCCGACGGTCCACGCCTGCGAGCCGACCTTGGTGATGTCGAAGATGCCGACGAGCGAGGTCTCGACGGGCTCGCCGAGGGCGGCGGCGCCTGCGGCGATGCCGAAGATCGAGCCGACGAGCAGGCCATCGCCGGAGGCGACGGCATAGGGCGCAGTCAGGGTGATGGTATTGCCGGGCTGGACGTAGGTTTTCATGATGGGGATCCTCGTGGAAAGACGAAGGGCGGCCCGTCAGGACCGCCCGTGTGTCAGGGTTCAGCATGGGTTGCTGGTTATGCGCCCGGGTTCTTGTAGAGGCCGCGCCAGTCGATGGCCTTGGCGCCGAAGTCGAGGCGGCACTTGATCTCGACGCCATCGACATCGAAGCCGTTGCGGGTCTCGATGTAGGCGCCCTGTTGCCCTTCGAGATAGGCGTACTCGATGGTATCGATCTGGTTCGGGCTGGCCGCCAGATACCAAGCGGTCTCGCTGGCGGCGTCGAGCCGGGGCTCGCTGATCGGCGCGAGGGTGCGGATCGATTGCGGCACCACGCTGGACGTCGCGGCGGGCACCAGGTTCTGCGCGACCAGCTGCTCGGCTTTCAGTTCCAGCGAGGCCGGCACGATCAGGAAGGCGGGGCGGACGTTCAGCACCGTCTTCTTGTCGAGGCCCGTCTGCTTGGCCATGGCCGCCCGCGCCGCACCCACGCTGCTCACGTCGAGCGCCGCGCCGGTGCCCGCGAGGTTCTTGTGCGTGGTGTGGAAGAGCGCGTTGCCGTCGGCCATGGCCGGGTTGGCGGTGATGATCCCCCAGACGACGTCCGACTCCAGCTGCGCGATGGAGTTGCCGTACATCGCCGGGATGCGGGTGAAGGCGTCGAGATCGTCGTTGATCAGCGTCTGGCGGGGGATCGCGACCACCCGGCCATAGGTCTTGACCTTGTAGCTCTCCTTGCTCTCGCCCAGCGTGCCGCGCTTGAACTCGCCGCTCTCGCCCACCTCCAGCAGCTGCGGCGCTTCGCCGAGCTGGACGCGATGCATGGCCTTGAAGTCGGTGGCGAGCACCTGGCGGCAGAACAGCATGAAGGTACGGGGATAGGCCTCGTAGGCCTGCCGCAGCGTCTTGTTGGTGACGGCCGAGAGGATCTCGGGGAAGTCCGAGGTCGAGTGCAGCGCCCGCGTCGCCACCTCGTCGCGCGACAGGCCGCGCGTGTTCACCCCGGAAAGCCCAAGGCTTTCGCGGGCCAGTTCCAGCAGCGTCATGCCGCGATACTGGCGCGCGGCATCCTCCAGCGGGAACAGCGTCGGGCTGTAGCGGTGCAGCAGCGCATTCGCCACGGCATCGCGACGGGTGATGCGCTCGTCCCGGCCGCCGAGCGGGACGGAGACATGGCTGAAGGTGCGGGTCTCGTCGGACTTCGCGGCGACCTGGTCGAGGATCAGGCGGCGGGACTCGTCCACGCTGACGCCGCGCTTGACCAGGTCCTCGGCGAAGCCGCGCTCGAGGTTCAGGCGGCCCGCGAGATCGTAGATCGTGGAGACGCGGTCGCGCTCCGCCTCGCGGGCGCGGGTGGCGACCGCCTCGGTGTCGGGCGCGGGAGTGGCCTGCGTCTTAGGCTGGCTGCGCGTCTCGCTGGCGGCGACCTTCGGGTCGGGCGCAGCCGGTTTCGGCTCGGTCATGGGGGTGTCCTCGGTATCATTCGGCTCGGTCGGCTGGGTGGTGGCGGGGGTCGCGGCGTCGAGCGCCGGGGTTTCGGTCTTATCCATCATCGGGATCGGTCCTTTCGTGGTGGAAGGGGCGTCCCGGCGGTGAAGGACGCAGTCGTGAAGGGGATGCTGGGCCCGGAAACCGGCGGCGGGGTCGGCGCCGACGGCGACCGCGGAGACCTCGAACGGCGTCCAGTCCACCGCGCGCCAGAGTTCGCGGGCGGCCTCGGGCTTCGAGACCTCGAAGCGGTGGACCTGGTAGCCGATCGAGACCGCGCGGATGTGCCCGGCCTGGATGTCGCGCCAGATCGGCTCGACATCGGCGCGCTCGCTGATCCGCACCAGCGCGATGCCGCGTCCGTTCTCGATCCGCGCCGAGCCCGGTACGACCGAGCCGATCACCGCGTCGAGCGTGTCGAGCTCATGCACCTTCAGGAAGGGCGCGCCCGCGTTCAGCCGGTCGAGCCGGACATGGGCGGGATCGAGGCTCAGTTCCTCGTCATAGGGCTCGCCGAAGAAAGTGGCGCGGCGGACGCGGGCCCCGGCCGACCAGACCACCTCGACGGTGCGGCTGTCGGCATCGGCCGTGTTCGGCGCAAGCTCCGCCGACCGGCGCATGGCCGGCAGTTCGATCATCGTGTCCATGAAGGTCAGTCCTGTTGGTCGGCCTGCGCCGGGTCGGTTTCATCCGCTTCGGCGGACGGGTCATCGGCATCCGGATCGGCGGCCGGATCGCTGGTCTGCGCGCTGCCGGTCTTGGTGACGCGCCGCGGATCGCTGTCGAGCACCAGCCCCAGCGCGTCGAGCTTGGCATTGGTCGCGGCGATCTCGGCCAGCACGGCGTCGGGGTTGCGGCCCTGTTTCGCGATCACCTCGGCGAGCGTCATGGTGCCCGACCGGATCGACAGCAGGTTCGCCATGGCGTCCTTCTGCGGATCGACCGCCTCGAACTTCGGCGGCGACCATTCGACCGGCACATTGGGCGACGGGATCTGGCCCGCCGCCCATGCGGCTTCCGTGAACCACCGCCAGACGGGTGCGCAGAACATCGGGATGAACAGTTGCCATTGGACGGCGTCGATCTGGCGGCGGAATTCCACCAGCCCCGCCCGGATCGAGGAATAGTTCACCTGAGATAGGTCCCCGGTCAGCAGTTCATAGGGCACCCGGAACCCGGCCGAGATCGTGTGCAGGCTGGCCCGCTTGTATTCGCCGTAGCCGCCGGTGGCCGACGGCTGGTTGAACCGGATGTCCTTGCCGCCGCGTGCATAGGCGATCAGTCCCGGCTCGAACTGCTCGACCCGGTTGCCGTCGGCGTCGACCACCGAGGGCGCGATGCCCTGCTGCGCTTCGTCGTCGCCGAAGACGATGGCGGTGACGCAGGCCTCGGTCTTCTTGCGGACCAGTTCGGCCACTTCGTAGTCGTCGAGATCGCGCAAGCTGCGGATCACCGGCGCGCCCCAGGGAACGCCGCGCGCCTGCGTGCGCTGCTTCTCGTAGACGTGGGCGATCTCGGTCGCCGGGACCGGGCGGCTCTGCAGGCCGTTCTGCAAGGCCCCGTAGGCGTCGCCCGGGTGAGCGGCATGGAGCCAGTAGGCCCGGCGCTTGCCGACCGGGTCGAACTCGATCCCCTGCACGAGGCGACCTGCGCCGAGGGCGCCGGATTTGGTGGCGTCGAGGAAGTCGGCCTCGAGCACTTGCAATTGCAGCGGCACCGCAAGGCCGTCGCTCACACGCCGGAGCCTGCGGCGCACCAGGACCTCGCCCGCCTCGACCATCTCCCGGCAGATCAGCGTCTGCAGACCGTAGAAGTCGAGCTGTCCGTCGGCGTCGCACTCCGCCGTCCAGCGTTCGAAGAGCGCATCGACCTTTCGGTCTAGCGTGTCGTCGCCGCTGGCGGCGCGCGGCATGATCCCTGCGCCGATGATGTTGTTGACCAGCACCGCCACGGCCTTGGCCGCATGCGGGTTGTTGCGCACCAGATCGCGCATCCGGTCGCGCAGCAGCGCCCCGGCCACGCCGATCTCGGTATCGGCCGAGGATCCCGGCGCGCGCCACCCGTCCGTCCGCCGTCCACGTGCGGCGCCGTCATACCCCCGCGTCAGGGTCTCGAACGCCTGTCGCGCCAGCACGCGGCGCGCCGCCATGCGCGGGGCAGCGAACGCGATGGCGTGATCGAACCAGGTCGCCGACATCACCGGTCCCCGCGCGAGAAGCCCGCCAGCCCGGCCACCGGCAACGGTCGGCTGACGCCCGCTATGGCGCGCTCGATGGTGCGGATGCGGGCGAGCAGGTCTTCGGCCGAGCCGTAATCGACGGATTTGCCGTCATAGCTGACCCGGGTCGTGCCGCTGGCATAGGCCCGGCGCAGCGCCGAGAGCTCGGTTTCCGTCCAGTCGGTCATGTTCAGAACCATCCCTCCCGCCGCCCGAGCCAGTCGGAGCGGCGCTTGCCCTGCGGGGCCTGTCCCGGCCGGTTGATCTGCCCGGCGGGATCGGTGTCGGTGGGGGCGGCCCCGAGCTGATCCTCGAGGTCACGCCATTTCTCGTCGGGCCAGCGGTCCGCACCCGCGATCCAGGCGGCGGCGCGGGCATATACCCGGCAGTCCAGCGCCTCGTTGCGCTCGCGCAGCTTCTGCCATTCCAGCCGGGCGAAACCGCGCTTCGTGCGCACCGTCACCAGCTGTTCGGCCACGAACTGCTTCAGCCATTCGTTCTCGACCCAGTGCGGCAGGTGGACCGAGCCGGGCGGGAATGCCGCCCCGTCGGCCATCTCCTCCTCGGTCGGCCGCGCCAACCGCAGGAAGCGGTAGGTCTCGGCCTTGAAGGTCGACACCGCCACGGTCCAGAGCCGCGCGCCGCGCCGCAGGCGTTTGCCGCCCTCGGTCGCATCGACGAAGGTCGGACCCGACACCGGGCTCGAGCGGTTGAACCCCTCAACGCCCTTGACTGGCGATACCTGCCCAAACCCCTGCGCCCGCGACCAGGAATAGACGGCCGGGGCCTCGTAGCCGGTGTCGATGGCGAGCCGCGCGATCCTGAGATGCGCGCCGCGCTCGTGGGGCCAGCTTTGGTCCAGCAGCGCGGTCAGCTCCGACCAGGCGTCGTGCCGGTCCGGTCCGCCCTCGATCACGACGTGATCGACGAGCCAGCTTTCGAGCCCGCGTCCCCAGGCCCAGACGTCGACCTCGATGCGATCCTTCTGCACATCGGCCCCGGCGGTCAGGAACAGCCCGCCCGCTGGCACCGTGCCGGACGTCCAGCGCTCGCGCCGGTCGTAGAGCCGCTGCCAGTCCGGGGCTTCCCCGGTCTCGACCCATGTCTCGCCGAGGATCGTGTTGCGGAACGCCTTGATCGCCTCGTCCGACCCCTGTGCCGCGTCCCAAGCCCGCACGATCCGCTCCCAGCTCAGCCAGCCGATCGGCGAATAGAGTGCGGAGAGGTGATACCCGACCGTGCTCGGATCGGCGGCCGTGGCGGTCGCCCGCCATTCGCCGCCCTCCAGCATCGCCGTCTTGTGGTGCTCCGCGATGGGCTGCTCGCAGCCTTCGCAGTGATATTCCGCCGTCTCGGGGCGGCCCTTCTGCCAGCGCAGCCGGTCGAACTTCAGCCACTGCATCGCGCCGCAATGCGGGCACGGCACGAAGAACCGCCGCTGGTCGCTGGCCTCGTATTCCCGTTCGATCCGGCTTAGCCCCCGGATCGTGGGCGTCGAGACCAGCAGCACCTTGCGCCGGTGGGCGAATGTCAGCGACCGGGCCTCGGCCAGCGTGACCGGATCGCCTTCCTCGTCGGCGGACGCCGGATAGGCGTCGACCTCGTCGAGGAAGATGTACCGCGCCGGGGTGGACCGCAGCCCGACCGCCGAGTTCGCGCCGGTCATGATCAGGATGCCGCCCGCGAATTCCTTCGACAACATCGTGTTGCCCGCATCGCGCGACCGGGCCGGTTTGACGCGGTCCCGCAGCTCCGGGCTCTCGTCGATCAGCGGATCGATCCGCTGTCGCGAGTTGCGCTTGGCCAGCTCCACCGTCGGCTGGACCGCCAGCATCGGCCCCGGCGCCTGGTGGATGGCGAACCCGATCCAGTTATTACCGGCTTCCGTCGCGCCGACCTGAGCAGCCTTCATGAACACGACCCGCTGGGTGGGATCCCCGGGCGACAGCCGGTCCATGATCTCGCGCATGTAGGGCGTGCGCACCGTCCGATACCGCCCCGGTTCAGCCGAGGCGCGGCCCGAGAGCATCCGGTGCCGGTCCGCCCATTCCGAAACGGTTAGGTCCGGGTCGGGCCGCAGCCCGTTGCCCCACGACCGCAGGATCTCGCCCGCGCCGTCGAAGTCCGTCAGGCCATCGCCGCTCTCACCGGAAGTCGGGCCGGACCTCGGCGAGTTCGTCGAGGTGGGCGCGTACATGTTTCTCCAGGACCTTCTGCATCGCGGCTGGCTCCACGGTGATCTGCTGACCTGTCGCGTCGCTGCACGAGGCCGACAGCTCAGCCGCCATCAGCGCCGCCGCGCGCGCGGGCCAGTTCACCCATGCGTCCCGTTCCTCCCGCGCCAGCCGGAACACCAGCGCCAGCGCGCGGGCCCGCTCGATCAACTCCCCCTTCAGCTTCTGGAGCCGGATGCGCCGTTCCTGTGCCTTCAGCACCTCGTTCGCCGTCTTGGCCTGCAGGAAGGTCGTGCCGCCCCCGACGGCGGGGACCGCCAGTCCCTGTTCGCGCAGCGTGTCGCCGACAGCGGCCACCGCCGCCTCGGGGACTGGCTTCAGCTTCGGCGCTGGCGGCTTGCGGGTTTTCGACGGGTCCGTCGTCTCGGCACGCCGGGCATCGCTGGCAGCCGCGTTGATGCTGCCGTCGGGATAGAGAACCAGCCGTTCGGCGGTCTTCGCTTTCTGGATCGCGCCCCGCGACAGCCCGACATGCGCGGCGTACTGGCGCTCGCTCATGCCCTGCATCGAAAGCTCCGATTATCATTCAGAATCAAGCGCTTATAGAGTTGATAAGCCTCGCGGACAGAGGGAACGTGTCTCCAGAAGGACGATGCAACTCACTACGGAGCCACCACGATGACCACCCGCCTGAACCCGATCACCACCCCGCGCCACGAACTCCGCGCCGAGAAGGCGCGCCGGAACAAGGAAGCCGCGCTGAACGCCTTCATCGGCAAGAAGGCCGAGATCGACCAGATGCTCGCCCGCCTGCAGGCGCTCAGCGACGACCATTTCAACTGCGCCCCCGACGAGGCGGGCTGGGCCATGGTTGGCACTCTCGAACACTACGCCAGCCTCCTGAAGCGCATCACCGACAGCGCCTTCGGCGAAGGCGAACACGCCCGCTGATCTCCGGCACCGCCGGAACTCCCGCCGCGCGCCCTGCGCGGCTCGGGGTCGTAGAAGGCGCCGCATGTCGCGGGCCCGAATACGGAGACCCCAGATGACCCAGATTCAGCTTTCCGACGCCCAAGCCGTCATCCTGTCCACCGCCTGCGCGCGCGAGGACGGGGCAGTCTTCCCCGTCACCGCCAGCCTCAAGGGCGGCGCCGTCGGCAACGTCTGCAAGAGCCTCCTGAAGCAGGGCCTGATCGAGGAAATCGCCCCGACGGATCTCAACACGGTCTGGCGGCACGACGAAGAGCGCGGCCCGATCACGCTGCGCGCCACCCCGCTGGCCTACAGCACCCTCGGCATCACGGACGAGCAGGATGAGACGCCGCCGGCAGAAACGCCGACCGCCTCGGTCCAGCGCCGGAAGGGCACCAAGCAGGAGACCCTGATCGAGATGCTCCGCGCCGAGGGCGGCGCGACCATCGACGAGATCGTCGAAGCCACGGGATGGCAAGCTCACACAGTGAGAGGCGCCATGTCCGGCGCGCTCAAGAAGAAGCTGGGCCTGACGATCACCTCCGAGAAGATCGAGGGGCGCGGCAGGGTTTACGTGATCGCCGACGACTGACGCTGCACTACACGACGGTCCCGATGCCGCCGTCCCGCAGGGGGCGGCGGTATCTCATCGTGCCCCGCGCGCCCGGATCGCCTCGAACAGCCGCCGCAGGGCGAAGGAGCGCGCGATGCTCACCACGGTGAACACCGCGCCCATCTTCAAGTTCTGCGCCAGCGTCGTGTGCAGCCCGAAGACCGGGAAGATCAGGATCTGTGTCACGACCGCGACGCCGTAGCCCACGGCGACGTTGGCGATGGCCTCCACTAGCGACATGGCTCGAGATTGACGTGACGCCGAGCGGGCAGCGGGTTCGGAAATAGGCCCAAGGCCTGCCCTCATGTTCACTTTTCGCACCCCATAGCGCAGCGTGACGGCATTTTCTGATGGATTGCGCCATCAGCAGACAGAAAACGAAGCGCTTCCCCGCCGCACTTCGGAAATCGGAAGGCCGGGCCTTGACAACATCGAAGCCCGGGCGCATATAGGGTTCGCCAGACGAAGTCATGTGGCATCAAACTTCGAAAATCTTGGAGGATCGGCCTGTGAAGTGGTTTGAAGAGCACAAGGAGCTTATGGCGGGTTCGGATGACGAAGCGCCCGGCAGCTCATACCGCGCAATCGCAAAGATCGCCGATGAGGCCCTTGGAGGGCAGGAGATGATCCAGTTCGTTCGGGAGGGCTTTCTCAGCCAGAAGGCTTTCGGCGAGTTTCTGGGTGTTGGCGAGTCCACCGTCGCCGGCTGGATGAAGAGCGGTTCATTTCCGGACTATGCCAAGCGCGCCACGTTGGCTGCCTACTACTCCAACAAGTATTTTCGGCAGCTCAAGGACGCCAAGCGCGACGCTACTCGTCCCAAGGTGGTCAAGGATGGCGACCGCTACTCGATCGTGCGGTTCAAGGTTGATGAAGCCGGCGTGACCATTGGCGAGGTTCTGGCTCGGGATATCCCGACGAAGAAGGCAGCCTTGGTGTTTGCTGGCGGTATTCGCGCCTGGGAACTCTTGGGTGAAACCGAGCATCTGATCGATCATGAGCTCGAATCCATGGATCCGGAGGACAGTGCGTGGATTCAGGAGCTTAAGGATGAGATCGGCTTGGAACGCGCTCGCACCTTCGCTCACGACAAGCTTCTTGAACTCGAGCGCGAGCGCAAGGAAGCGACCAAGAACCTGGACCTGGACGATCTCCTGTCGATCGAACCGACCAAGAAGGCTGGTGATATCGTAGAGGACGAGGAGGACGGCGATGTCTAAGTACAAGCGTGAATGCCTTCGTCTTTGCGAACAGGCCGGGCTTGACGTTGCGTGCGTCGAACACCGCAGCCGCCACCTCGCCATGCACACCACGAAGGGTCTTCTGATCTTTCCTAGTACGCCGAGCGATTATCGCTGGCGCATGAACATGCGGGCCCAGGCGCGCCGGCTTGCGCGGAGCTGACTATTCATCTGGCAGCGCCGGTAGACGTCTAGCCGTCTGCTCGCGCTGTTCCTAACCGCTCGGCCTTCACCTCGGCGAAGGTCCGTCCGTCACCATCGAGGATCGCAGCGATCCCGGTCTCGGCCTGCCAACGTTCCACGGCGACATCGACGTAGGCCGGGCTGATCTCCATCGCGAAGACGCGGCGGCCGTTGGCTTCGCCCGCCATGATCTGCGAGCCGGACCCCGAGAACGGCTCGTAGCAAAGCCCACCGCGCGCGACGTGCTGACGCATCGGGATGCCGAAGGCGTCAAGCGGTTTCGGCGTCGGGTGGTCGGGTCGGTCGTCCTTGGCGAAGGACGGCATCTCCCAGGTGGAAGGCAGCGTCTGCTCGGCCACCTTCGGCGGGCGGTTTGGGCGGCGCCAGCCCATGAAGCAGGGCTCGTGCTTCCAGAGGTAATGCGACCGGGTCAGCACGCCCCGGTCCTTCACCCAGATGATCTGCTGATGAACGAAGGCGCCCGCCTTTTCCCAGCAGGCCTCCAGCATCGCCTGGCGGCGCGAGGCGTGCCAGCAGTACCAGGCGGCGTCCTCGGTGATGGCCTCGGCCACGGCGGCGGCGATGAAACCGTCGTAGAGCTCCGCACCCTGAGAACTGTCGTCCCAGGTCGTGCCGTAGGACGCAGACCAATCCTTGTTGCGCGTCGGGTGGTTCGAGCCGTCGTAGTCGACGAGGTATGGCGGGTCGGTCGCGAACAGGATCGCCCGCTCGCCGTTCATCAGGCGGCGCACATCGGCAGCGCTGGTGCTGTCGCCGCAGAGCAGCCGGTGGTCGCCGAGGATCCAGAGATCGCCGGTCCGCGAGGCCGGGTTACGCGGCGGTTCGGGGATGGTCACCGGCGGCACGGAGCCTCCGGCGCCACCTTCTTCACCGTCCCCCTCCGGCACGAAGGCCAAGAGCTTGTCCAACTCGCCGTCAGAAAAGCCGACCAGCGACAGATCGAAATCCTCGGCCAGCAGGTCGTTCAGTTCCGCCGACAGCAGCGCCTCGTCCCAGGTGCCGAGTTCGGTCAGCTTGTTGTCCGCGATGCGGTACGCCCGCCGTTGCGCCTCGGCGAGGTGACCCAGCACGATCACCGGCGCCTCGGTCAATCCCAGCTGCGTCGCGGCCAGGACCCGGCCGTGGCCCGCGATCAGTTCGCCGTCTTCTGCGACGAGACAGGGCACTGTCCAGCCGAACTCGGCCATGCTGGCGGCGATCTTCGCGACCTGGTCGGCGCCATGCGCCTTCGCGTTCTTCGCGTAGGGCTGGAGGCGCGACAGCGGCCACATCTCGATCGCCTCCGGGGCAAAGCTCAGCGTCATGGCAGGCAAGGTCCCTCGGTCGGGTGGATGCCGGTGCTTTCCGGACTCCGGATGCCGGGCCGGACTCCACACGGGGTCCAGCGGCTACCAGCGGTGTCCGCTCGGAAGGCCAGCGTTCATTGGTGTTTGCGCGGCGCGCGGGTGGCTCCGGCTTTCGGGTGGCTTCCCAAAAATCCGGCCCTGTCGCTGGCGATATCCCGCGCTTCGCCCGCCAGCATACGAATGTCGCGCAGAAGGAACCGCGAAGTCGGCTGAGGGGTTTGGCGGGGACGGACAGCGGCCCGCAAGGAAAGGATCAGCGCCTTTCCTTTTCCAACAGACCTGCCAACGAAAGGATGGTTTCGTTCGGGACCGCGCCGCGCGCGCCTCTCCCGAGCTTATCCCGAACCTAGCCCCTGAACCGGTTTTCTGTCCCGTCGAAAACTGTCCGCCGCACACCTTCCCCTCTGTGGCGCAGAGTTACGCGCCACCGGCCAGCTCGATTACCTTCCGCCTCGACAGGTTGCGATTGAACCGACGCCGGTTGAGCTTCAGCGAGATGACGCAGAGCCCGTAAAGCCAGTGCTGGTTGGCGGCCGAGCGTTGCAGTCCGACCGTCCAGCAGATGGTCTTCCACCGCTCGCCATGGGCGCGCATCCAGACGATCTTGCCATCAACGGGGTCGAGGCAGGCGGTCCAGGTCAGCGTCTCCTCCATCCGGCTGATCGCCTGCGGCGAGGGCAGCACCCGCATGGGCTTCGGCTCCTGGCCCACCTTGTCGGCGAAGCTGTGGACGATCTCGGGCCATGTGCTGAAGTAGCCCTGCCGTCGCGGCTCGGGCAGGCGCTTGAGCACGAAGGCCGCCTCAGCGAGACGGGCCTCGACGAGGGACGGGGTCCACTTATCCATGGCGCCCTCCCTCGTCGGAGGGGCGCGGCCCGTAGAGCTTTTCGCCCAGCTGTCGGACGAGTTCCCGCTCCGGCCAGGTCAGACGCGCGTCCTCGAGCGAGACGGCGAGCAGGCCCTGCTCGCGCCAGCCTTCGCGTTTCACCTGGTCCGGATCCCGGCGATGGCCGCCGTAGCCCTTGGGGTGCCACCTCATGCGACACCCCCGTTCGTGTCGATCGCCCAGAGCAGGAGCCCGATGGCGTCGGCCTCGTTGTCGTCGGCGGGGCTGAAGCCGCGCGCCCGCGCGGACGCGATCATCGCCTCCTTCGGCGCGTTGCCCTTGCCCGTGGCGTGGCGCTTGATCGTGCCGACAGGGACGCCGGCATAGGGCACGCCCCGCAGTTCCGCCCATGACGTGAGCGTGGCCATCAGCCCGCCATAGACATGGGCCGCATCGGTTCCGGCGTGGCGGCGCACCTCTTCGAACCAGATCGCGGCGACCGGCCCCGAGAGGCGATCGATCTCGGTGAGCCAGTTGGTGAAGCGCAGGTAGCGCATGCCGCCGCCGTCATAGCGGCCGGGCCTGAAGCTCGCAGTTCCGCTGGTGAGCAGCCCGTCCGGCGCGCGCAATGCCCAGCCGGTGCTGGTGCCGAGATCCAGCGCGAGAATGCAGCGGTTGAGACTGCCGGCAGCCGTGAGAGGCACCGGGGCGATGTGTGGGGAGCGGTCCATGACGACTTCCTCTTCGAGTGAGAGGCCGGGGCGGCACGGCTGCCTGGTGAGGGCAGCACGCGCGCCCGGGCCGGGATCGCGAGGTCTGGTCAGGGTCAGGTTGTCGTTGCCGGGAGCGCCCGGCGCTTCCTTCAATGGCTTCACCCCGTCCGCTTGAAGGAAGTGGGGACGCAAGCCATTGGCAGAATGAGGATAAATCTCTTCTTTCAATATTTCAGTTACTTCATGGGGTATGTGTGTGGCGTCGCTCCCCATCCACGCGCGCGACGGTCTCTGCGTGAAATATTGAAAGAAGTCCGCCGCGCCGGATTTCCGTTCCAGGACGTAGGCTTGGGCGGGTACTTCCTTCAAATGAAGGATGGAGGCCGTTGAAGGAAGCATCGTCCCGGCCCTCACCGCAGCGCCCGGAAGCGCATGGCCTTCCGACCCCCGGTCTCCTGCTCCACCGTGACGATGTCACCGCTCTCGACCAGCGTGAGCAGGATGTCATCGCGGTCGCGCGCCCGGAGCCATTGCGAGGCGCGGGTCAGCTCGGACTTGGTGACGCCTGCCGACCCGGCCTTGCGGATGATCTCGCGCACCCGCTTCAGATGCGCCTCGGTCTCGGTGTCGGCGACATGGCGCTCGACGGCGTCGATGGTGCGCCGGGCGAAATGGCGCACGAAATTGATCGCCCAGACAGCATCCTCGAGCCGGATGACGGGATGGACCGCATCCCGCCCCACGGCCAGGACGAGCGCGACCTTGGCCGCGTTTTCTGCGATCCGGGCGAGGATTGGCGTCTGAAATGTGCCGGCCGCGGCCCTGAGCTCGGCGGTGATCTCGTCGCGGAGCGCGTCGAAGCGACGCTGCGCCTCGTCGTCCATCGGCACGGTCATCGGATCGACAGCGGTCTCGGGGCCGGAGGTCCGGCCGGCGAGGTTGCCGCTGGCCCGGCCCCCGCCTTCAGCGAGGCGCTGCAGCCCCTCGATCAGCGGCCGGGGCGATCTTCGGAGCCCGGCGCTACGGTTCTCGTCCGGATAGTCCTCCTCACTCGGCAGGATGATGAGCCGGGCAAGCGAGCCGTCCACCACGTTGGCGCCCTGCAGCGCCCCCCAAAAATGCAGTGGCGTCGTCGTGCCGTAGACGCAGAGGCAGGGCTGCACGATGTCGCGCCGCTCGTTTGAGCCGTCCCGGTTGGCGTATTCCGCGCCGAGGAAGATCCCGCTGGCCGCAGTGTAGAGCTCGGTCATGTTGTCGAGGATCTCAGTGATGTGGCGCGGGCTGCGCTTGCGGTCGGCAGCCGCCGAGAGGAACATCCCGAACTCGTCGATCTGGAACAGGATCGCCGGCTGACGGTGGAGCGCGGTCAGGAGCCCCGCGCCCGAGGCGATCTTGTTGCCGCCCAGGTGGTGCGCCAGCCCCGCCGCGAAGAACAGCTCGTTGACGACCTCGCGGGCGTGGTTCTTGCCCGACCCGCTGTCCGCGATGCCGACGATGTAGAGGTTCGTGCGCAGGTCGGTCGTCGTGCGGTAGCGACGCCCCATCAGCGCGCCGAGGGCGCAGAGGCTCGCGCCCACCGCGAGAAGCGGCTGCGGTCTGCGCGCCGTGTCGATCATGTAGCGCGCGAGATCGCCCACGAGCCCGCCTGGGATCGTCAGCGTGAAGGACGGCACAGGCGCGAGGATCGGCATCGGGGCTTCGGGCTGGGCGAGCCGCGCGAGGAGGCCGGCTGCGGGATGCTCGTCGCCCGCGCAAACCTTCTGACTGCCGTCAAGCAGGAGGTCGGGGTCGGGACGCCAGCCCCTTTCCATGGCGAGGTGATAGATCGTGCCGGCGCCGATCCGCGCGGGCTTGAAGCTCGCCCAAGCCTTCGCCGTCGCGGCCGGCTCGTTCTTGGCCGCCTGCGCCGACCAGTCGGCGAAGAGCGTCGCGCCCTCCTCGCCCAGCGCGCCCTTCAGCGCCATGCCGATGCGCATCCAGCTGTCGTAGTCGAGCTCGGCGTTCGGCAACCACGCGAGCGCGCTCCGGATCGCGGCCAGCGTGCCGGCCTGTGCGTGGGCCGGCAGACACGGATGCCCGGCCCCGTTTGCGCCCTTCGCGCCGAGGTTCTTCGGGCGCATCTGGGGCGGGATCAGCGCCAGCGCCTCGTCGAGAAAAGCCGCAGCCCGGTCGGCGTCGATTTCGGGCAGGCTCTCGATGTCGAGATCAGCGAGCCCCTCGTCCGGCCAGGCATAGGGCTGGCCGGTGTCGGGGTGCTCGGCATAGGCCACGAACTGCTGTCCGAGGCAGAGCATCTCGAGCGGCGCGCGCCGGATCCCGGCGAAGGGCTCTCGCGTGCGATAGACCAGCAGCCGCTTCGGCGGCTTTCCGATCCTGAGCGCCGGCGTATCGCCCAGCTGTTCGCGGGCGAGACGCTCGATGCGGAGCGCCAGGTCGCCATCCTCGGCGATGTCGATGTCGAGTGCTGCGACCGCACCGCCGACGATCCCGACGCCGCAGTCGGGCCAGCTGGACCAGGTCGCGACCTCGAGCTCGGTCGTGGCGCGGCTCGCATGCCGATTCCACTGCGGGTAGTCGTGCCAGCCCGCGCGGGCGAATTGGCCGGGTTTCTTGGTGCCGGGCGCGATCGGCAGGATGGCGTAGCCGTTGGTCACGAGGCGCGCGCCGACGCGCGCCATCCACGAGGTGTCCGCCATCAGAAGGGCACCTCCGGGATCATGCCGTCGAGTCGTGCACGGTCCTTCGCCGCCAGGTCACGCAGGTGGTCGCAGTAGCCGGTGACGATCACCTCGACGAAGGTGTCCCACTCCTCCTCGCTGAGTTGGGCGAGATCAGTCCGGCCGAGGCTGTCGAGATAGGCGCCGCCGGCCTTTCCGCCCTCGACCATGGCCGCCGTCTCATTGGGGGTCGGATCGATCATGCCCGACCTCCGGTGGCAGATGTCCTGGCAAACCCGGCTGCAGAGGTCTCTGCGGCTCGTATCGCGCCGCGGGTCGGAGACGCGGAAGCGGGCGTCGAACCAGCCCCAGCCGCGGGGCTCTCGATGGCAGACGGCGCAGAGCCCGGCACGGCTGTAAGGCATGGGGCGAACCTGTAGGCGGTGATTTCGGTGAAGCGGCCCGCGGGGCGGACGGCGATCTCGGTGGGGCGGCGCAGCCGGTCCGCCAGGATGAGGGCCTCATCGACGGACGCGGGCACGTCCAGCTCGGGCGCCCGCTCGCGCCACCAGCTCGCGGCCTTCCGGCGCGGATAGCCGTCGTGCTCGAAGCAGACCCATTCCGTGTGGAAGGCGAGACCGCAGCGGTAGGTGACCTTGAGCGAGACCCGCCCGCCGCGCTTCTCATGGCGGCTGTAGGTGACGTCGGTGACGCCGACCCATTGCGGCTTGCCGGTCGACAGCACCTCCAGCGTCGAGGCGGTCGGCTCGAGCTTCACCTCGCGACCCGGGAACTCGAAGCCGCAGCCGGGGCATTCGAGCGCGGCGATGGCCACGATGGTCCCGCATTCGGGGCAGATCTTGGTGGGCGGCGGCCCGTCGCCCGGACCGCCCGGCCGCTTCGGCCGCACCAGATCGATGGGGCCATGCCGACGGACATTCCCCGCGAAATCGAGAACGAGGCAGTTCTCCTTGCCCTCGGCGAGCCGTGTGCCCCGACCGGCCATCTGGACGTAGAGCCCGGCCGACTTGGTGGGCCGCAGCATGGCGATCAGGTCCACGGCCGGCGCGTTGAAGCCCGTCGTCAGCACGCCCATCGAGGCCAGCGCCCTGATCTCGCCGCGCTTGAAGGCGGCGATGATCCGGTCGCGCTCGTCCTTCGGGGTCTTGCCGAAGATGGTGGCGCAGCTCACCTCGCGGCGGCGGAACTCCTCGGCGACATGGGTGGCGTGGCGCACGCCGGAACAGAAGGCGAGCCAGGACCGGCGCGTCTCGCCATGGGCGAACACCTCGGCCACGGCCGCGCGCGTGATGGCGTCGTGGTCGACCGCGTCCTCGAGGTCGCGCGCGATGAACTCGCCGCCGCGCGATCCCACGCCCGTCACGTCGAGCCGGGTCTTCGTCTGCTTGGAGATGAGCGGGGAGAGATAACCCTGATCGATCAGGTCGCGGACGGACACCTCGTAGGCGATGTCGGTGAAGAGCGCGTTCTCGCCCTCGTGCAGCATGCCGCTGTCGAGCCGGAAGGGCGTCGCCGTCAGACCGATCACCTTGAGCGCGGGGTTGATCGCCTGCAGGTCATTGAGAAAGCGGCGATACATGGTGTTCGACCGCCCGGGGATCAGATGGGCCTCGTCGATCAGCACCAGATCGGCATGGCCGATGCGCGTCGCCTTGTCATGGATCGACTGGATGCCGGCGAAGAGGATCCGGGCCCGCGCGTCGCGGCGGCCGAGCCCGGCCGAGTAGATGCCCGCCGGCGCCTCGGGCCAGAGCCCCAGCATCTCGGCATGGTTCTGCGCGATCAGCTCGCGGACATGGGTGAGGACAAGCACGCGCTGGTCGGGCCAGGCCTTGAGCACGCCGTCGATGAAGGCGGCCATGACGAGGCTCTTGCCGCCGGCCGTGGGGATCACGACGAGCGGGTTGCCGCTCTCCTTCTCGAAATAGCCGTAGATCGAGGTGATCGCGGCCTGCTGGTAGGGGCGCAAGGTCAGCATGCGGCGGCCTCCTCTTCGCGGGCGTCGTTGGTCCAGGCCGAGCCGTCGCGCATGCGGTAGGAGACGAAGTCCTCGCCTGAGTCGCTCACCTCGCCGGGGACGAGATCGGGGATGAACAGGTGCCGGGGGCACGCGCGGCGCTGGTCGGCAGGGTCGAGCAACCGGTCGTGGCGCGCGCAGTGCCAGCCGCCTTCGATGGGCGTGGAATGCAGGCAGGTCCGGCAGGTGACGGTCGCGGCGTCCTCGCCGTGGCAGAGCCCGTGGTGGTCGCAGAACCGGCACTCGAACCAGGCGGGATCCGCGCTGATCCGCTCGGGCGGATGCTGGGCGAAGATGATCCGCCGCGCCTTTTCCAGCAGGCGCTCGCCCATCTCGGGGTCGGCCGGGACGCGCTCGATGTGCAGCGCGTCGGTGTCCTTGCAGACCGCGACGTACAGCGCCCGCGTGAT
Source organism: Gemmobacter nectariphilus DSM 15620 (assembly GCF_000429765.1). GTDB lineage: Bacteria > Pseudomonadota > Alphaproteobacteria > Rhodobacterales > Rhodobacteraceae > Wagnerdoeblera > Wagnerdoeblera nectariphila. Next base: position 46,953 of record NZ_AUCM01000017.1, read on the forward strand.
GCCGGTCAGGTGCATGTACACCTGCATCTGCGCGGCGTGCTGGGGCTTGGCGAGCACGACGCCCTTGGCGATCAGCTCGGCGAAGCTCTTCGCGGAATGCGTCTTGAACTCGACGACGTGCCAGGTCTTCGGCGCTTCCAGCAGGCCGAGTGCAACGGCGTCGAGCGAGCCGCCGAAGTGACCGCCATGGGCCTCGACGCGGAACTGCCGCCCGGTCTCGGGATCGACCTCCAGCACCGTGGCGCCGGTGGCGCGCAGATCGCGGACGAGCCGGGACTCCTCCAGCTGGCCGGTCTCGAACAGCCGCAGGATGCGGCCGGTGTGCCGCGCGGGCGTCGCCCAACGGAAATCATACCAGAGCGCGCGGGCGCAGGACTTGCCGATCAGCGAGGCGCCGAGGTGGTCGCGAAAGCCGTCGCCCTGCTGCGCCTCGAACGAGGCGTAGATCGCGGACAGGGTCGGCGTCGGGGGTTCGGGGAGCTCGGCCATCAGCATGCCTCATCCCGCTCGAGCCGCGCCCGCGCCTCCGCCAGCACCGCGGTCCAGGCGGCGCTGTCATGGCGTTCGCGCAGAACGGCGACGATCATGTCCTTCAGCCGTTCGCGCCGGCGGCGGCCGCCCTGACGGGCGACGATCTCGGCGCGCTCGCGATTGAGATGGCGCAGCGCCGTGCGCGCGCGGTGAAACCAGTCGGGGTCGATCGGCTTGGCCGTCCGCTGCCGCGCCAGATCCGCGGTCGCGATCTGCGTGCGGATCTTCGCGATGGCGTCCTCGATCTCGATCAGGCGCCGGGTGTCGTCGGGCAAGCCGGGGGCGTTCGCGGCCACGCAGGCCGCGTCGGTGATGTTGGTCATGGTCGGTCTCTCGGGTCTGGCGATGTCCTGGCCGCAAGCCGAGTCTCAGCCTGCGGCGGCCGAGGGCGTCAGCTCTTGCGGTTCCAGGGTGCGGTGGCCGGGCGGGCGGGCGCCGACTGCGCGGGCGCGCTAGCCGGCTGCGCGGCGGCGGGCTTCGGCGGGGTCGCCTGCGCCGGGGCCTCCGGCACCAGGTAGCGGATCGTGTTACGCTCGCCGTAGCCGTCCTTCGGGGGCTTCACGCCGACCTGGATCGTCATCGGGATCAGGTGCAGCTCCTCGCTGTCGTTCACCTGCAGTTTGCCCGTGGCGTGGCAGATCGCCGACAGCGTGCGCTGCGCGATCTCGACCGTGGTCGGGTTGGCGTTCACCAGGTTCAGCTGGTCGAAGACCTTGCGGCCCTGCTGCGGCCCCTCGAGGATGTCGAGCATCAGCCAGAGATACTTCCCCATGCCGTTCTTCGTGACGCGCATCTCGCTCTCGACGATCTGGGCGCGGTACTTGCCCGCGGGCAGGATCTCGTAGGCGGTGGTGGGCTCGATGCCGGCGGCGTCAAAGGCGGTGTCGAAACGTGCCATCGTGCTGTCCTTTCAGTCGTAATCAGGCGGATTGGGGCATGGCGGCCAGGAACTCCGACCACTCGAGCGGGAGCGTTTCCGGCAGGCCGTAGCGGTTCTTGGCGAGGAAGGCGGGGCGCTCCTCGGTGTGCATCACGCGCGCGCCGGACCCGAGCGCCCGGGTCACCTTCTTGTTGAAGCCGACGTCGGACTTGCTGACCGAGATCCGGTAGTTGGCGAAGAGCACCACGTCCGAGTGCTCCTGCAGCAGCGCGGAGGCGCGGGCCTGCAGCTTGATCACGTACCGGTCGTAGGGTTCGTGCTCGGGGCTGTCGAAGCGCTTGATGTCGGTGTGGGCGATCTGGATGACCGCCATGCCCTTGCGGTCGCGGAGCGCGTTCAGCCTGTCGATGTATTCGCGCCAGATGTTCAGCGCCTCGGCGTAGCCCTTGCCGAAGCCGGGGCTTTCGATCGACTGCCAGCCGTTGCGCCGGCAGGCCTCGGCCCAGATCAGCGGCTCCAGCCAGTCCACGCTGTCGACGACCACCGTCGAATAGGGGTGGTCCTCGTCGAGCAGGGCGTCGAGCGCCTCGGCGACCTCCGCGTAGCTCGTCGCCAGCGGGAAATGCGGCACCTGGAGCTTGCCGAGACCGTCCTCGGTGAGGACGAACACCGGCGCGTCGGCGGACGCGGCGAAGGTGGATTTGCCGATGCCGGCGACGCCGTGGATCAGCACGCGCGGCGGGCTCAGCACCGTCGAGGTGCGCAGGGATGCGAGCGAGATGGCCATCAGCGCACCTCCTCGCCGAGCAGCAGCCGGAACTTGGGCTTGGCCGTCCGGACCGTGCGCGCGGGCTCGAACTCCTGGCGGATGTCCGTGGGCCAGGCGGTGTACTTCCGCTCGGGGACGCTGAACGCGATGTCGACGTACTCGGTGGGATCGGCGCCATCGGCCCGGATGCGCTCGACCAGACCGGCGAGCATCGCCTGGTCCCAGTCGACGCGCTTGGGCAGCTCCGCGACCACCGTGACCGGGCCGTCCTGCAGCCTGACCGTACCGGTGTCCTTGCCCTCCGCGCGGCGCGCCTCCAGCGCGTCGTCGCCGTACTTCAGCGCGATGGCCCCGACGATCCAGTCGTAAAGGGTCTTGGCGGCGCGCAGCCGCTCACAGGCTTCGTCTTCAGCGAGCGCCAGTTGCTCACCGGAAAGGGCAATGATCTCGTCGATCGACATGGAGGACAGATCGTCGAGGGGGATGCGGTTGGGGATCGTCATGGCCACCCCCTCACGCCAGCTTCACGGTGGGCTTGTCGGCCGTGCTCGAGCAGTGCCGGTTGGCCTCGTAGGCCTCGACATCCTCGAGCCGGTACACGACACGGCCGCCGATCTTGATGAAGGCGGGGCCCTCACCGGTCCAACGCCAGCGCTCCAGCGTGCGCGGGCTTATCTTCCATCGAGCTGCCAGCTCGGCCTGGTTGAGATGCGTGACAGACATCCGAAACCTCATTGAGTTGTCCGTTGTGTCAATCGGCAGCCAATCGTGACCCCCTATCGGCATCCAAAAATGACCCCCTTGGAGCGCCCGGGTAGCTGGCCCGATGCGGTGTAGCCCTCACACAGCGCAGCCGTATCGGGCCAGCGGGTTCTCGGTCATTCACGGGTCTTGAAGCGCCAACTCTCGTTGCCGGTTTTGACGATGTCGCAGTGATGGGTGAGGGCGCGTCGTGTGGGTTTGGTTCATTGCGGGAGGTGCGTGGCTCGACTATAGTAAGGAAATGTTCTGAAACGTAAGGATTCGACATGCACGAATCGACAGTGACCTCGAAAGGTCAGACAACACTGCCACGCGATATACGGGCGGTCCTGGGGCTGCATCCGGGTGATCGGGTGCGGTATGTGATCCTGAACGGTGAGGTGCGGCTGTTGAAATCGCGACCGGTCAACGATCTGGAGGGCCTGCTGCGTCGGCGGGGGTCTGATCCTGTCACGCTCGCGACGATGGAGGAGGTCACTGCCGAAGCAGGAGCGGACGAGGGGCGTGGGGTGTGATCGCCATTGACACCAATGTGCTGGTCCGGTTCCTGACACAGGACGATCCGAAGCAAGGTGCCGCAGCATCCCGCCTGTTTGCTGAGCTGACCATCGAAAGCCCTGGCTTTATCTGCCGGGAGGTCGTGGTTGAACTGGTTTGGGTGCTGGAGCGCGCCTATCGCTATAGCCGCGCCGAGATTGCTGCTGCGCTGGAGGGGCTTCTGTCTGCGGCCGAACTGGAACTGGAAGCGAGCGATGATATCGGCACGGCGTTATATGCCTATCGCGACCAGGGCTTCGGTTTCGCCGATCTGATGATTGCAGCGGCGGCACGGCGCATAGGAGCGCGGCATCTGGTGACTTTCGATCAGAAGGCAGCCCGGCTTCCGGGTGTGGAACTGCTTGGAGCCTGATGGGAGGGCAGAGGGTTGCTGCCGCGCAATCCCGGACTGGATCCGGCGGAGCAGTGCGCGTAGCTGATTTTCGTGGTGCTATTGCGGCTCAACGGGTTCGTGTGGAGCGGGATGGAATGGTTGTCCGGGCCATCGCGAAATAGTGTTCAAATCCTGCCCCCGCAACCAAAAAATCACGTAAGATCAAAGACTTCATAGCCGAGCATAACGCTCGGCTTTTGTCGTTTGCTGTTTACATCAACGCTACATCAACACGACACCAGAAAAACCGCAACGGCGCGCATAAGCCCGCATTGGCAGGCATCACCGGGCTTCGCCGTTCGATACGTCCGTTTCTGACGTGCGCGTACTGCATCCTCTCTTCATCAACGGAGAGAGAAGATGACCACGGAAAAACATCTCGCACTCGAACTCGTCGCGGTCCTCGCCGATCGCTTCGGCCCCGGCAGCAAGGTGGCCAAGGAGGTGCCGGGCTGGATCGAATACCTGACCGACGTCGAATGCCCGGAACGGCCGCGAACCCGGCCAGGGGCGGCCTGGTGGGGGAGAGTACGCGGTCTTCTGGAGGAGCTGCGTGGCGGTGATGATCCACGCGAGGAAAACCTCGTCCGGATCAACGCGGCGCGCCTCGGGCAGCACTTCGGCCTGACCGACGTGGAGGCGCGGATCCTCGAGTTCTTCGCCAGCTATCGCAGCTTCGACATGTTCGAGCATGTGGTCGACCGGGCACTCCAGACGCAGGACGTGACGCTGCCGTTCCTGATCGCCCAGTTCGCCGGTGCCGATCACACTGCCGTCCGTGCGGCGCTTCGGCCAGATGGTCGGCTGCGGACTTCGGGGCTCTTGCAGAACGACGGGCGCAACTGGTCGCGCCAGTCGATCCCCTACACGGTATCGGATCGCCTCGCCGGTGCGCTGATGGCCGACTTCGGCAACATCGAAGAACTCGTCGCGCTCCTGTTCCCGCCCGCACCGCCGCCCGAAGCGGAATGGGGCGACTTCACGGGGCTGGGCGACAGTGCAGCCATCATGCGCAAGCTCCTGCAGAAGGCCCTCGCCGAGGGTACGCGCGGGGTGAACATCCTGCTCTACGGGCCGCCGGGGACGGGCAAGACCGAATTCTGCAAGGTTCTGGCCCGTGAACTTGGCGCCAGCCTGCGCGCGGTCGGCGAGGCGGACGACAGCGGCGAAGAACCGTCGCGGGGCGAGCGACTGGCCGAACTGGGCATCGCGGGTCGGATGCTGGCGTCGAGGCGTGACACCGTCCTGCTGCTGGATGAAATGGAAGATTTGTTTGGAGGTCGGCCCGTTCTTCCCTTCTTCCGGCCGGAGCGGACGTCGAAAGTCTTTGCCAACCGGCTCCTGGAAACCAATCCGGTCCCGACCCTCTGGACGACCAATTCGATCGAGACCTGCGATCCGGCCTTTCTGCGCAGGATGGCCTTCTCGGCCGAGATGCGCCCGCCCGCAGGGCCAATCCGCAAACGGATCTGGCAGCGCCTGGCGGATCGGCATGTGGCAATCGAAGATGCCGCGGCGATCACGTCGCTCGCGGAATCCCACGATCAGCCACCGGCGCTGGTGGCAGACGCGATGCGGGTCGCGCGGGCCTGCGGCGGCGGGATCGACACCTTCGAGCAGGTTCTCGGGGCGTCGGCCAAGGTGACCAATGGCGGTGTCGCGCCGCCGCCCCGCCACCACTCCAAGGCCCCGTGGGTTCCGGCACTGGCCAACACCGATACCAGCCTGACCCTGCTGGAAGCGCGGCTGGCCACGACACCCAAACCGCTGCGGCTGTCCTTCTGCCTCGACGGCCCGGCCGGGACGGGCAAGAGCGCATGGGCGCGTCACCTCGCGCGGCAACTGGGCCTACCGGTCATCGAGAAGCGGGCCTCGGACTTGCTGTCGATGTGGGTCGGCGGCACCGAAAAGGCGATTGCCCGCGCCTTTGCGGATGCTCGGGCCGAGGGGGCGCTACTGATCTTCGACGAGGCCGACAGCCTGCTTGCCGACCGGCGCAACGCTTTCCGTCAGTGGGAGGTGAGCCAGGTCAACGAGATGCTGACCTGGATGGAGAGCCATCCGCTCCCCTTCGTCTGCACCACCAACCTGGCGGAACACCTCGACCCGGCCACGCAGCGGCGCTTCACCTTCCGCATCCGGTTCGACTGGCTGCGCCCGGATCAGCTGCCGCTTGCCTGGGCCGCGCATTTCGCGGCGCCGGTTCCGACAGGCGTCGCGGCGCTGGAGCGTCTGGCCCCGGGCGACTTCGCCAATGTCGCCCGCCGGATCCGTGCCCTTGGTCAGGACGACACCGCGACGATCCTGACCGAACTGCGGCGCGAGTCCGCGGCGAAGGAAGGCGCTGCCCGGCCCATCGGCTTTGGCCGTTGACCGAGCGCGTTCGCAGCGGCCAAAGTCGCAGCGAGGGGCAAAGGAGGCATCATGCGCTATTCCCGTCAGGAGGATCTGCTGCGGCTGGCCGTGATGATGCAGGGCTCGGCCGAAGGCGTGTCGATCGCCGACATCGAACAGACCTTCGGCGTCTCCCGGCGCACGGCCGAGCGGATGCGCGACGCCGTGCTGCGCGCCTTTCCCCAACTTGAGGAGCGTCCGGGCCTGAACGGCCAGAAATACTGGCGCTTTCCAACCGGCACGCTGGGAAAGATGGTGGAACCCACCGTCGACGAACTGACAGCCGGGCACCGCGCCGCCAGCATCGCGCGGCGCGAGGGCGACCTCGACACCGCAGAAACGCTGGCAGGCCTGCTGTCCAAGGTGCAGGCGATGTTTCGAGAGGACCGCCGCCGTCGCATCGCTGCCGATCTCGAAGCGCAACTGATGGCGGATGGCGTCGCCTTCCGCCCCGGCCCGCGCGAACGCATCGATCCCGAAATCCTGCGCAAGCTGCGCAATGCCATCCTTGCCGGGGTGATGATCTCGGCCGACCATCGTGCCCGTGGTTCCGGCAAGCTCTCGCGCAACACACGCCTTGGCCCCATTGCCATGCTGTTCGGTGAAGGGCGGCAATATCTGCTGGCCTGGAGCGAATACCAGGACGACCTGCGCCTGTTCGCGCTGGCCGGGTTCGAGCGGATCGACCTCGAGGACGAGGTGTTCGAGCGCCCCGAGGACTTCGATCTGCAGGACTGGCTGGCCGAAAGCTTTGGCATCTGGCGCGAAGAGCCGCAGGACGTCGAATGGCGCTTTCTGCCCGAAGTCGCGGACGAGGCCGCGAGTTATGTGTTCCATCCGCGGCAGGAAACCGAGCGCCTTTCGGACGGATCGCTGGTCGTGCGGTTCCGCGCCGGAGGACGGCAGGAAATGGCTTGGTATCTGGCGAGGTGGGGGGATAACGTCGAGGTGAAGTCAGCAATTCTGTCCTGATCCACTGTTGGGACGTTGATCGGCTAAGCGGAGTATTTGCATGCCCTACCCAATTGCAGCGTTGATATCATGGCGTCCGTTCTATCAGAGTGCTGACGAGCCATTTTTCACACGACAAAATTATGAGGGAATCTCTCACGATTTTCAGAATTTCCTGAGGTCCGGATCGAGGAATGGTTTCTTCTATGGATATGTCCCTTTCATGGCAGTCAACATGAGCATCGAACGTCTTGCCGATGTCCGTGAGGACTATGCCGACGCTGAAAGTATCGAGGGTGTCACGGTCTATTGGCTCGCGCGTCGCCCTGCGGATAACGCTCTCTGCCTTGTCGGGTGGTACGAAAACGCAGAGGCGTTCCGCTATGCACAGCAAGGGCCAATGCGGCTCATGGGGAATCCAGAGGTCTGGTATCGGTTTCGGGCTCGGCAGGCTCTTCTGTTGGCGGAGGATCAACGACCGGTACTAAACCTCCAGGAACGGGAGTGTCTGAAATTCTGTGTATCTGATCTGGCCCATGCGGTTTTCAGATACGTTCAGGCGTCGAAGCGCCCGGCGAACATTATGGCCAGCTGATTGCGGGCCGCAACCCATTCCCGGACCGCGCGGCCACCCTTTTCGAAGTTGCGGATGGCGAGGAAGATCAGCTTGGTTGCGGCCTCCTCGGTCGGGAAGGAGCCCTTGGTCTTCAGCGTCTTCCGCAGCACTCGGTTCAGCGACTCCACGGCGTTGGTGGTATAGATGATCTTCCGGATCGCGGCGGTGAAGGCATAGAACGGGATCACCTCGGCCCAGGCGCGGCGCCAGGCCGGGGCGATGGAGGGGTACT
>NZ_AUCM01000018.1 GCF_000429765.1 Gemmobacter nectariphilus DSM 15620
GTGGTCTACTTCAACGCAACACAAACCGATCAGCAGGTGCAGGCAGTAGCTTAAGTCAGCCGGAAATCTGTCCAAGAGTTGGGGAGTAGCTCAGAGAACACCAAGTTTATCACCGCCCATGGCATTGAAGAACTGCGGGATATGCTGACCAGTGCAAGGCGATCCTCGGAGGACTGGCGCAACTTCCTCGAGGACTTCGTCAACGATCCCGACGTCATCGCGCGCGTCAAGGAAAATGGACCGCGGTAGCAATCGGGCGGTTACTATGAAGGAGCTGTCCGCCGGGAGCGGTCAGTCGCTTAAGGTCAGGTCAGGACGGGGTTAGGCGTTGATGCGCCAAGCCTCGAGAGCGGCACGGGTCATCCGCCTGGTGCCCACCTGCGAAACGATGCCCCAGTTACTGGCTGCATTCGGCCGCCGCCAGCGGCCCTTGTCCATTTGTCGCATCCGGGCAAGTGCATCGTCGTAGTCGGGGATCACCTCTTCCGAACCTTTCGGTCCGATCATGTACCCCGCACGGCGTTTCAGGCAGGGCGCGAAGATCGTTCCGTCGGCTGCCTCGGGCACGTCGATCTCGACCTGCGGGGCTTCGTCCGGTTCGTTCATCCAGATGGATGGCCACCACGCGGAACGATCCTCGAGCCAAGCCAGCGCCTGCGGCACCGATATGCCGCCATCAACCGGCTGGAACAGGGCGCCCTGTCCGGTCATCAGGTTTTGCATCCGCCCGAGCGAAACCCCACCAAGATCGGCCAGCGCCGCGGGCGCAACCACGCCCGATCCGCTTTCGAGCTGCCGGCGTGCCGAGGCAAGCGCCAGGATCTCACCCGGCGGCGTGGTTCGTGCGTCAGGCAGAAGTTCGATCAGGCGCGAGAGTGTTTCGATCCCTTCGGCGATTTGGTTTCGTGCTTGGTCAGGTGCCGGCATGCCAACCAGCGCGCCGTATCGGCCGTAGAAGGCCATTGCTTCGGCCACGGACAGAAAGGCCTCGTCACGGATTGGAGTCCCCTGCCTTTCGGCGGCGGAGGTTCCGTTCAACAGGTCGATCAGCGCCTCCAGCCGTTTGATGGTCGCCGAGGACCATCCCCGCAGCATCTCCCGGGTGTCGTCGAGGCGAACCTTCCACTCTCCTTCACGGAGGTCATACTGTGGGTTTGCGCTAACCATGTCTTCGGTCCTCGCTTTGCCTCGATAATGTGATGCATACGGCAATTCAAATGAGGGCACAACAGGAGAGTGCTCAACGGTGCGATTTTTTTATCAACGGATTTGAGGGCGACTTCCGCAAGGCTTCGTTTGGACGCAACTTCCGGAGAGGGATGGGGCGAAGTTCGACACCCTGCCGAACTTTCAGATGTGGCGTCAGGGCAGAACTGCAGTAAGCGACCCGTGGGATCAAACACCTAGAGAGCAGGTGATCTGTCAGAGATATGGCGGCGTGCAGGCTGAAAACACTTCGACCCTGCAGTCGCCGACATTGCGGAAACGATGCGGCTGGCGGCTGTCGAACAGATAGGCCTCGCCCGGGCCCAACAGCCGCACCACGCCAGCCACGGTGACTTCAAGCTGCCCAGAGATCACGATGCCCCCTTCGTGGGCATCATGCTCCAGCATCGAGGGGCCGGTGTCGGCCCCCGGCTCGTAATGTTCGTGGAGGATCTGGAGATTGTGTGCCCTAGCGTTTCCGACCTGGCGCAGGGTTAGCCGTCTCGAGCAGGCGTCATCGGAGGTGTAAAGGCGCGAGGTTAGGTCAATCAGCTCTTCGGGCCGAAAGTGCCAATTGGTGGCTTCACCGCGATCCGGCTCGAAGAACTCGGTCATGGTCAGCGGAATGCCCCCGAGGATCTTTCGAAGCGATGCGACAGAAGGGCTGCTGCGGTTCGCCTCGATCATCGAAATCTGCGCGTGTGGCACCCCTGCACGCGCCGCGAGCTGGCGTTGCGACAGGCCAGCCGCAGTCCGTAGCTCTTTCAATCGCTGCCCCACATCGAAATCCAATACGTCGACCCTTTCGCGAGTAGACCCAAGATGCTCCTGTCTAGGGTATTCTACCTCATTGGCCAAGCCCGGGAAGGGACGCGCGAAGCGCAGCGTCATCCGGCCAGGGGAAAGTCCGCCATCCGACGAAGCCTGGCGTGTCGCCGATCGCGGCCTTCAGCAAGTCGGGAAACTTCGCGCTCAGGCCAAGCCCGCTGTCCGGTTTGCGCGGGCAGCCGATGCAGATCGCCCCACCGGGTCGTATGGAGGATCCCGTCGGAGATTCCCTGGTTTTCACGAGCAGGCGGATGTCGGTAGCCCCGGCATCACGGAACAACGTCTCGCCGGATGCGGCCATCCATTTTGCGACTTCGGCGATCAGGTTCGCATCGGCATCAAACCGCCAGACGGCGACCCAGTCCGCTTCGAGCGGCCGCGCCATTTCTTCCATGTCCTGCCCGCGCCAAGCGACGTGGTGGTAGGGCGTGCGCGTGTTGGGCGTCTTGCCGATGTAGTCGGGCCGCCAAGGATCGCGGGCCGCGACCTCCAGATAGCGCGCGAAAGGCCCGGAGGTGAAGATATCCCAGCCGTTGGCTTGATAGATATCCACCATCTGCATCGCGCCCTCTGTCCTCTTGTAGGACGTGCAGACGGTGAAGCCGCCTTCGTAGAGGTGCGGAGAATGCACGGAGGCATACCAGGAATAGAAGCCCGGGAAGGACTCCTCGGCATGGCCTTCTGGGAAATCGAGCTCGACGATGTAGAAGATCGGTGTGGACATCGGTGTCTCCAGGATCAGAACAGGAGGTTCGGAAGGAACAGGGATATCGAAGGGATCAGCAGCAAGATGAATACGCGGATCACATCAACGAGAAAGAACGGCACCACCCCGGCAAAGATCGTTCCTGTCCCGACGTCGGGCAGAACCGATTTCAGCACGAACACATTGCTGCCGATCGGCGGGGTGAGCAGGCCGATTTCGACCGTGACCACCAGCAGGATGCCGAACCAGACCGGATCGTAGCCCAGCGAGATCACCACCGGGTGGAACAGCGGCACTGTCAGGAGGATCATCGAGAGGCTGTCGAGCACGGCGCCCAGCACGAGATAGAGCAGCACGATGATGGCAACGATCGCAAGAGGCGCCACGTCAAGGCTGGAGATCCAGTTCGAGAACCCGGAATGGACGCCAGTGAAATTCACGAAATCGGTGAAGATCATGCCGCCGATCAGGATCGCAAAGAGCATGGCCGAAGTGTAGAGCGACTCTGTCATGATCCGCTTAAGGGCCGGCCATGTCAGACTTCCGCGCAAACCGGCGATAACGAAGGCGGCGCTGGCGCCGACCGCAGCTGCTTCGGTTGCCGTGAAGATGCCTCCGTAGATTCCCCCCATGACAATGCCGAAAAGAAGCGCGACGCTCCAGACGCCGCGCAGGGCGTGCATCCGTCCGCGCCAGCTCAGGCGCGCGCCGGCAGGCCCCCAGTCGGGGTGGCGCCGCACTACATACGACACGGCGACAGAGTAGAGCACGATGCCCAGCAGGCCGGGCAGGATGCCGGCGGCAAACAGCTTGCCGATATGGGTTTCGGTCATCACACCGTAGAAGATCAGGATGACGCTGGGCGGAATGAGGATCCCGAGCGTACCCCCGGCCGCGATGGCCCCTGTTGCCAGCTTGTCGTGATAGCCATAGGCCCTCATCGAGGGCATGGAAACCTTCGCCATGGTCGCGGCCGTGGCCAGCGACGAGCCACAAATGGCGCCAAAGCCGCCGCACGCCACCACAGTCGCCATTGCCAGCCCGCCACGGTAGTGGCCGATCATGGCATTTGCCGCAGCATAGAGTTCTTCGGACAATCGGGCATTGGTCAGCACATTGCCCATCAGGACGAAGAGCGGAATGACCGAAAGCGAGTAGTTCATCGTACTCTGCAAAGTCATCGTGCCCAGAAGCGATAGTGCCGGCTGAAGCCCGACGAGGTACCAGAAGCCCGCAAAGCCAACCACGGTCAAGGCAATCGCAAGCGGCACACGCAAGAAGATCAGCAGGAACAGGCACAGGAAGGCTATGGCCGCGACGGTCACTGCACATACTCCTCGTCATTGTGTTCGGGTTCGCGCGGCCCTTCGGGTGACAGGTCATCGACCAGGTTCAACGCGAAGGACAACACCGTCATGCCGAGAAGGACGGCTGCGACGTGGTAGATCAGGCTGACCGGGAGACTAAAGACTTGTGTGAGATCACCATAGTCGGCCGCCCGATCACCCTGGATCCACGTTCGCCAGGCCATGAGCACGAAGATTCCCCCGCCCAGCAGGTCGGCCAGCACATGCTGAAGCCGCCGGACCGGGCGCAGGATGTTGTCTAGAAGATCAATCGAGACGTGGCTGCGGGCCCGCGTCACCGCTGGTATGATGAGAAACGTCATCAATGCCATGGATAACTCGACCAGTTCAGCCGCGCCCCAGAGGGGCCTGCTGAACATCGTGCGCCCCAGGGCATCGGTGACGCCCGCCAGCATCATCAGGGCAAGTGCGGCCGCACCCAGTACCGTCGCCATCCTCAGGATGATGGCCTGGTAGATCTCATGCGCTCGTCTCATCCTTGCACCTCTTGGGCGTAGCCCCGGACATAGACGTCCGGGCACCGCATCACTGGGCTTCTGCGTCCACCTCGGCAATGATCGCTCGCAGCTCGGAGAGAACCTTCTCTGGGTTCTCCATGCCCTTGGCCTTGGCCGCCGCAGCCCATGCCTTCTCGACAGGCGCCAGGGCTTCATGCAGTTGGGCCATGACCTCGGGGCTGGCCTTTTCGACGGCGTAGCCCTTTTCACGCATGATTTCGCGGGCCTTGGCGTCGCCCTCGTCGGTCACCCTCGCGATCTCGCGCGCCATGGACTCGCCAGATACCGACATGATCGCCTTGCGATCTTCCTCGGAAATGGAGTTCCACTTGGCCTCGTTGATAACGATTGCCTGAGATGCAGTGTAGAGACCGCCGTCGATCAGAGTGAGGTTACGCAAGCCGTCGAAGAGGTTGAACGCGATGGCGGGCTCCTGGCTCAGCAGGGTGCCATCCACGATGCCGGCGTTGACCAGTTCGTAGATCTCGGTCACCGGCTTCTGAACCACGGTGGCCCCCATGGCTTCGACGACAGGAATGGTCGACGCCCCGGGTGTGCGGATCTTTTCGCCCTTCAGATCGGCAAGATCCTTCAGGATGCCTTTGGTCCACCAGAGCTGCCCCGGCCCGTGCGCCCAGAGGGTCAGCGGAACGACGCCCCGGTGTTCGTCGAACTTCTCCAGATATTCATGATAGATGCGCCAGTACCCGACTGCATTCGCGCGAGAAGAGTTGCCCAGGAACGGCAGTTCCGCCACCGAGGTCATGGTGAAACGACCCGGCGAATAGCCATGGATGATATAGGCCACGTCGGCCAGGCCATCGCGCACCACGTCAAGCTGGCCGGCGACAGTGCCCACGACCTTTGGCAGGATCTCTACGGTTACGCGGCCCTCGGTGACGCGCTCGACGTCGGATTGCCATTTCTGCCAGACGGCGGGATAGAGCGCGTGTGTCGTGGGCAGGAAACTCGAGAACCGCAGAACGGTGTCTGCATGAGCCTGAGTTGCCGCTGCGGTGGCTAGAACGGCAGCAGCGATCAAACGTGAAATCTTCATCATTTCTCCTTCGCCTTTCAGTGGTAGCGGCCCGTGCCGCCTGGTGGTGCGCCCTTGAGAACAAGCGCGCTCATCGTCCCCAACTCGGGATGTCGGCCTGTGTTGCGGCCCGCTCGTATTGCGGTGGGACCCTGATGCGATGACCCAGTATCTCGGCTGCATGCCAGGGCCAGCGCGGATCGTTCAGCATTCCGCGCCCAATGGCGACCATGTCTGCCTGTCCGGTGGCGACGATGGCCTCGGCATGATAGGGTGACCGTATCAGCCCGACGGCCATTGTCGGCACTCCGGTCGCCTCCTTTACCTGCGTCGCGAAAGGCACCTGATAGCCGGGGCCCGATGGGATCTTTGCACCCAGGCCATTTCCGCCGCTGGACACATCGAAGAAATCGCAGGATCGCCGGGCCAGCGCCTGGGCGAAAGCGACAGCCTCCGCCGGCGTGATGCCGTCGTCGCGCCAGTCGGTGCCATTCAGTCGCACACCAAGCGGGCGATCCTTGGGCCAGGCCTCGCGCAGCACCTCGAAAACTTCGAGCGGAAAGGTCATGCGGTTGTTCAGACTGCCGCCATAGCGGTCCGTCCGGCGGTTCGCGATTGGCGACAGAAAGCTGCTGACAAGATATCCATGCGCGCCGTGCAGTTCGATCACATCGACACCCAGCCGTACGCAGCGCCGGGCCGCGTCCTCGAAGGCGGCAAGAACCCGGTCCATGTCTGCGCGGGTCATCTCCTCGGGAACAGGCCAGCCCTCGGCAAAAGGAAGTGGGGAAGGGCCGATGACAGGCCAGCCGCCATCAGCGGGCGCTACATGGCCCGGGCCGTCCCAAGGGGCGAGGGTCGAAGCCTTGCGTCCCGCGTGGCTCAACTGCACCCCGACCGGCATATCCGAATGCTTGCGCGCGACCTCGATGACCCTTCCCAGTGCCGCTTCGCTTTCGTCGGAATAGAGGCCCAGACACTCACGCGTGATTCGTCCCTGTGGCTCGACAGCGGTGGCCTCGATCATCATCAGCCCGGCACCGGACAACATGAGGTGACCGATGTGGATCATGTGCCAGTCGCTGGCGCAGCCATCCTGTGCCGAAAACTCACACATCGGTGCAATGACGATACGGTTCGGAAGGGTCACTTGCCTGAGGTCGATGGACTCGAACAGCTTGGACAACTCAAACTCCTTCTGACATGGCGCACCTCTCTAGGCCGGTCGCAACCAGGCGGCGGCAGAAATCCGAGGTCGGTGCTGGTAGTCATGACAGCGCTGCGCCATCATGGGGTCAGGCTGCACAAGTCGATCATAATTGTAAACACAATTCTTCTGCCGCCACCGTAACTTTCCAAGAATGGACTTCACCACGTCTCGTATGCATGGATATTTCCTTGACGAGCGCCTCAGTCGCGCGAATTGTTGCGCGCAATAAACTGAACATTCTTGCGGCTTCCGGCGGCCTGACCGGCTCGGGAAAAAGGAGAAAGCGCACCCATGACGACAGAGAATGGACATCCCGACCTGATACTTTGCGGCGGACCAATCTTCTGCGGTCTGAAGGAAGGCATGGCAGAGGCACTCGCGATCTCGGGCGACCGCATCATGGCCGTCGGACGCACGGACGACATCGCGGCCCTCAAGGGACCCTCGACGCGCGTCATTGACCTTGGCGGACGCCTCGCGACCGCAGGCCTGAACGAAGCGCACATGCACGTCCCGCACGTCGGGATCGGCATGGTAGAGATGAACCTTCGTCCGGAGCGCGGCTTCCGGACACTTGATGCACTACTCTCCGAGGTTGCCAAGAGCGCCGCAGCGACACCGCCTGGCCAATGGGTGGCCGGACGCGGATACGATCATTCGGAACTGACAGAGGGGCGGCACCCCACCATAGAAGAGCTTGACCGCGCCGCTCCGGACCACCCCGTCTACATCGAGCGAACATGTGGTCATGTGGCAATCGCGAACAGCCGGGCCATGGCGGCGGCAGGGATCGACCATTCGACAGCAGACCCGCCAGGCGGCGTGATCGAGAAGAAAGACGCTCGCCTGACGGGATTGCTTGCAGAACGTGCCATGCGGCTTGTCGTGGACGTGAAGCCCAAACCTGACGCCACTTTTCTTGCGGCGGCACTCGAGCGTGCGCATGAACACCTCGTGCGAGAGGGCTTCACCAGTGTGATGGACGCCGCCGTCGGCTTTCTTGCCGGCATGGAGGAACTTGAGGCCTACGAAATCGCCGAGAGGGAGGGCCGCCTCAAGCTGAGAAGCTGGTTGTGCATCTTCGGTAACCCAGACGAGGGAATCGGTCCGCAAGCTTTCAAGGCTGGCTATCGGGCAGGCCGCCGCATGGGCCTGTCAGAGGTCGGTGCGATGAAGATCTTCTGCGATGGCAGCGCCGGATCCCTGACAGCGGCGATGTCGGCGCCGTATCTCGCCGGCGATCCGGGCAACTACGGCGTTCTCACCTATCCCGATGCGGTCGTTCACGACTGGCTGGGCCGCTACCACCGCCAAGGCTATCAACTGGCAATTCACGCGATCGGTGACCGGGCGATCGAACAGGTTCTGACGGGAATTGAGGCGGCCGATGCGCCCGATGCTCTGGTCACAGGACGGCGGCACCGGATCGAACATTGCGGCTATGTCTCGGCCGACCAGATCCGGCGCATGGCAGCACGAGGCATCGACCCCGTGCCGCAGCCGGCCTTCCTTTACGAATTCGGCGATCTTTACATCCAGAACGTCGGGATGGACAGAAGCGCCGGCTCCTATCCCATGAAGACCTGGCTGGAGTCCGGCCTGCACCCGGCGGCCAGTTCAGACGCGCCGGTCTGCAGCACCGATCCCTTTGCTAACCTGTACACAATGATCACACGCAAAAGCCGGAAGGGAACCGAGCTGGGGGCCGACCAGCGGCTTTCGATGGCCGAGGCACTGCACGCCTACACAGCTCTTGGCGCCTACACCCAGTTTGCCGAAGCAGAGAAGGGAACGCTCAGCCCTGGCAAGCTGGCGGACGTGGCGGTCTTCTCGCGCGACCTCTTCGCCGCAACACCGGAAGAGGTCCGCGATGATACGCACTGCGCGATGACAATCATCGGTGGCAAGGTGGTGCACGAGATTTGAGATCGGCGGAAGGTTCATTGCGGCCGGCGGGTGCGGTGACCGAAACGGTCGACCACCGCACCATGCCGCATCAAGAACTCTGGTTCACGGTCTTTAACGATTGTCTTGATCGTCCGCTCAGCTCGGCGAGCCTGTCAGGCCGAGCCGACCGCAGCGGTGACGGACTGGTCCAGAATGTCCAGCGCCTCTGACAGGATTGCATCGGGCATGGTCAGCGGCGGCAGCATACGGACCACGTTGTAGCGCGTGCCGCAGGTCAGCAGCAGCAGCCCGCGCTTCTCCGCCTCAGCCACGATCCGGGTGGCAAGACCGGCGTCGGGGGCATGGCTGTCGCGGTCCGATACCAGTTCCATCGCGATCATCGCGCCAAGGCCGCGGATATTTCCGATGCCGGCGCCCGCGTTGGTCGCGGCGATCTTTTCCAGCCGTGCGCGGATGGTGGCGCCGATGGCACTGGCGCGGGCCATCAGCCCTTCGTCAGCGATCACGTCCAGAACCGCATTGGCGGCTGCCACTGCCAGGGGGTTGCCGGCATAGGTGCCGCCCAGTCCGCCGCCAGACGGTTCGTCCATGATGTCGGCGCGGCCCGTAACAGCAGCAATCGGAAATCCGCCGCCCAGCCCCTTGGCCATCGTCACCAGATCGGGCTTGATGCCGCTGTGTTCCACCGCCAGCATCCGCCCGGTGCGTGCCATGCCGGCCTGAACCTCGTCGAGGATCAGCACGATTCCATGGTCATCCGCCAGCTTGCGCAACGCCTGCAGGAACTCCGGCGGAGTCACGTTGAAACCGCCTTCGCCCTGCACCGGCTCGATCAGCAGGGCGGCGACCTCTTCGGGGGCGATGTCGGCGTGCAGCACGTTGTCGAGGCCCCGCAGCGCCTCGTCTACCGAAACACCGTGATACCCGTTCGGAAATGGCGCATGAAAGATGCCGGCAGGTCCGGGGCCAAATCCGCGCTTGTAGGGGGCTACCTTGCCGGTGAGAGCCATGCCCATCGAAGTGCGGCCATGAAAGCCGCCGCCGAACGAGATCACGCCATAGCGGCCCGTCGCGGCGCGGGCGATCTTGACGGCGTTCTCGACCGCTTCCGCGCCGGTCGTGACCAGCAGGGTGCGATTTTCCGCCCCGGTATCGACCATGGCGTTCAGGCGTTCGCACAGGCGGACATAACCTTCAAAAGGGCCGACGTGAAAACAGGTATGGGTGAAATCGCGCAGCTGCGCTTCGACAGCCGCGATGACCTTGGGGTGACGGTGGCCGGTGTTGTTCACACCGATACCGACGGTCATGTCGATATAGCGCTTGCCCTCGACATCCCACAGCTCAGCATTCTCTGCCCGGGCGACATAGACCGATTTCCCGGCCGCACCGCGGGCAACGGCGGATTTGCGGCGGATTTCGAGTGCGGCGTTCGATGACATGACGGGCTCCCACGAGTCAGCTAGGCGCAGAAGATGCCCGTGGCCGTGGATTCAAGCAAGTTTTTTGTTAGGAATTTTGAGCAACCTACAGATAAGGCGGCGTGCAGGCCGATATCACCACCGTCGGCCCTGGATGCACGTTGCGAAAGCGGTGGGGGATGCGGCTGTCAAACAGATAGGATTGCCCGGCCGTCAGCACGCGCACCTGATCGCCCACCGTAACCTCCAGCGCACCCTCGATCACATAGCCGCCTTCGTTGGAAAAATGCTCCAATCGGGTTTCGCCGGTATCGGCGCCGGGCTGATACACCTCGTGCAGGATTTGCAGGTTGTGCTTTCGCGCGTCGCCGATCTGACGAAAGGAAAACCCCCCCGTCGCGTCCTGAGCCCCGGCGACCGACAGCTTGGAGGTCAGATCGACCAGATCGCCTTCGTCAAAGAACGGCCCTTCGGGCGCAGTTCGCTCGGGGTCAAAGAAATCAGCCAACGTCAAGTTCAATCCGCTCAGTATTTTGCGCAATGTTGCCACTGATGGGCTGGAACGGTTGGTCTCGACAATCGAGATCTGCGCATGGGGAACCCCGGCACGCTTGGCCAGTTGGCGTTGGGACAGACCGGCGGCCCGGCGCATCGCCAGCAGCCGTGCGCCAATGTCGAATGCGGGATCGGTCATGCTGCGCCGCCTTTCCGGGCCGAGGAGATCCGGGATTTGCCTGCCCGCCTGCGCTTGTCAATCCCGCAGACACCACAAGCACCGTCAAACGCAGCGCGAGGCGCCCTTTGACGGCAGCCAGACCATCACCGAACAGGCAGAACAGCTGTTGAACGGCTTGCAACAAGGCTCCCTTTTCTGGGGAGATCGATGTCTAAAGGGTGCCCAGCGTCACCACAACCCGGCGTTCAGAGAGAGGCTGACCGCGTTAGAAAACACAAGGTTGCTCACGTCGCGGCTCGACCGTTCCCCATCTTCGTGTCATGCCGCCATCAAACGGCGGCCTGCGCAGCCCGCGTCCGCCCGCCTAGCCTGCCTCCACCCCTGCCCAATCCAGGCCGAACCTTGCGAGGTATTTCCGCAGGCGGTCTGAATCGTTCTGGCTGGTCTTTTCCGCGCGGGATACGGCGAACAGGCGGCGACCGGCGGCGGCCAATGACGGGCATTCCCGGCAGGCGCGGATCACGGCGGCCAGCTGTGCGCGGTCGAACTCGTCCAGCCGATCGGGTGCCGGCAGGACCGAGGCCAGCAGCGCCCGGTCGTCATCGCATTCGGCCGCCGTCCATTGCGCGGCCAGGGCGGCGATCTCGGCCTCGACCATCGGCAGGGTGATGCGGCCGCGCTCGGCCAGCACCGCGAGGCGATGCGCCGAGGCCTCAAGGTCGCGCAGGTTGCCCGGCCATGGCGTCGCAGGATCGTGGGCAAAGCGCAGATAGCGCGCCAGCGCATCGGCGTTGAAGCCGGTCTTGCGGCCCAGCTGGCGTTCCGATCCGTCGATCAGCGCCAGAAGATGCGCGCCGATATCGTCGCGCCGCTCGCGCAGGGGTGGCAGGTGGAACACCCATTGCGACAGCCGGGCATGCAGATCGGCGCGCAACCGACCCTCGCGCACCAGCGCCCCAAGATCACCCGAGGCCGAGGCGATCAGGTGAAAGCGCGCCGTCACCTCGGCCTCGGAGCCGACAGGACAATAGCGGCCGGTCTCGATCACCTGCAGGATCGCGGCCTGCGCGTCCGTGCCCAGCTCGTCAATGCGGTCCAGGAACAGCACCCCGCCATCCGCCTCGCGCAGAAAGCCGGGGCGCTCGGTTCCGGCAATGCCGGTGGCGGCGCGGCGCTGGCCGAACAGCGCGGGCAGCGCCTGACCCGCGCGCAGGGTGGCGCAATTGACATGCACCAGCCGACCCTTGACCCGGCGGCGGACCAGTTTCAATTCGTGAATACGGGCCGCCAGCGCCGATTTGCCGGTCCCCGGCTCGCCCAGCAGCAGGATCGGCGCGTCCGAGGCGGTGGCGACCAGATCCAGCCGCTCGACCAGCGCCAGCATTGCAGGACTGCGGGTGTCCACCCCGCCCAGCAGCAGCGAGGAATGGTCGCGCGCCGCCGCCTCGAACCGGCGCTGCAAGGCGTTGTAGCGCGCGAGATCCAGGTCGATCACATCCAGCGTGCCATGTGGCGCCCCGCCCTCGCGCGGGGGGGCGGTCTGCAGCAGCCGGGCCGGCACATGGCGGCTTTCGGTCAGCAGGAACCAGCAGATCTGCGCCACATGGGTGCCGGTGGTCAGGTGGAGGTGATACCGCTCGCGGTCCTCATCGAACCCGTAGCTGGACGCAAAATCGTAGAGCTTGCCGTAGACCTCCTGGAAGTCCCAGGGATCGGCCATGTCGATGCGGACCAGCCGGACCTCGGTGCCCGGCGAGACCTTGCCGATCGCCTGCGCGACGTCGCAGGCAAGACGATGGTGGCGCTGGTCATGGATCAGCTCCAGCCGGTCGACGGTAAAGCCGGGATGCGCGCAGAGCTGGACCGTGGGACGCCAGCCCAGCCGCTTGCCCATGTCAAGCTGGACCCCCAGAAAGCCGATGACCACGTTGCGCATGAAGGCCGATCCCAAGAGATAGATCCGGATATCACAGGATAGCACATTCTGTCACGCTTGATGGGTGTCTGCTGAATTTCCTCTTTATATCAACGTATTGAGCGGATCGCGTGTTTTCCTTCTCCGATCCGTCGCCCTGAGGCAGAACCAAAGGGTGAACGACGATCAGGACTTGGACCATGGCAAGGACATCCGTTTGGCAACGCTGGCCGGGTCCCCTCTGGTCCAGGATCATTGTCATCCATGCTGCAAGGAGCCCCGGATTCCCGAACAAGAACGCGGCTTCAGGAACGGTGCGTGCCGGGCGACGAACCTGCCGCACCAGATCGCGGCAGCGGTCGACGACCCCGCCCCGCGCAAGGCGATGCACAGCCCCGCGCCAAGGATCGGGGTGGAACTGGCCTCGTGGCAGAGCCGCGCCAAAGCCCGCAGGCGTGCCCCGCTGGACAGCGACATGATACGCACCCCCCGATCCATTGCACACAACCCCTGGGACGATTGATCCTTTCTGCAAGTGACCACGCATATGACCCATGAACCTTCCGCCGTCACCGGCGCCGACCTGATCGACTGGGGCCACCGCCCCGGCCCGCAGTTCCGCGACCTGCTCGCCCGTGCCAATGCGGCGCGCGGGCAGGGCCTGGGCCTTGTCCGTATCCGCCAGCTGCTGGAGGCCGACCTGCCACCCCCGCCACCCGAGCCGCTGGCCTTGCATGCGCCGGGCGCGATCCCGCTGCATGTCAGCATCCGCGCGGAGGATGCCGACGAACAGCACAATGTGGACAAGGTCATCGCCACCATGACCGAGGTGCTGCGAACCCCGACGGTCGAGGCCGGCGCCGTGATGCCCGATGCCTGTCCGGCCGGACCCTTGGGGACGATCCCTGTGGGCGGCGTGGTCGCGGCGCGGGGCGCGATCCATCCGGGGATGCATTCTGCCGATATCTGCTGTTCTGTGATGATTACGGATCTGGGCGATGTCGACCCCAAAGCCGCGCTGGATGCGGCGCAGGCGATCACCCACTTCGGCACCGGCGGGCGCGACGAGGGTAACCGCCTGACCGTCTCGCCCGACCTGATGGACCAGTTCCGCGCCAACCCGTTCCTGAAGGGCAACCGGATCATGCACGCCGCGCAGGCTCATATGGGCACGCAGGGCGATGGCAACCACTTCCTGTTCATCGGCCGCTCGCGTGCGACGGGGCGGGTGGCGATGGTCACGCATCATGGCTCTCGCGGGCCGGGGAGCCTGCTCTACAAGGGCGGCCTGGAGGTGGCCGAGCAGTTCCGCAAGGCGCTTTCGCCCGATACCCTGGCGCAGAATGCCTGGATCCCGGCCGATACCGCCGAGGGCCGTGATTACTGGCAGGCCCTGCAGGTGATCCGCCGCTGGACCAAGGCTAACCACACCGCCCTGCATCAGGCGGTGGTCGAACGTCTGCGCGCCGATCCGGGCGAGCGGTTCTGGAACGAGCACAACTTCGTCTTTCGCCGCGGCGATCTTTACTACCATGGCAAGGGGGCAACCCCGGCCTGGGACGACTATGCCGAAGATGCCACCGGCCTGACGCTGATCCCGCTGAACATGGCCGAGCCGGTTCTGATGGTGCGCGGGCGCGATGCGGGCCATGCGCTGGGGTTCTCGCCCCATGGCGCCGGGCGCAACTATTCGCGTTCGGAGCACCGCCGCCGGATGGGCGCGGTCACCCCGGCGCAGATGCTGGCGGCCGAGACGGCCGGGCTGGACATCCGCTTCCACGCCGGCGCGGTCGATGCGTCGGAGCTGCCCTCCAGCTACAAGCGGGCCGGGGCGGTGATGGACCAGATCCGCGACTATGGCCTGGCGGATGTCGTCGACTGCATCGACCCCTACGGCTGCATCATGGCCGGCGATATCGCACCGCATTGGAAAGCAAAGCGGAAGAGGGGGTAGACGGGTTCATCCCAGACCTGCCGGGGCATTTTGGACGACATCCACGGATTGCCGAGGACAAGACAGGCTATTGATGGGCCCGGGCATTGACCAGCCGTTAGTTCCTTGTCGTCCCGCCGTCCCCCAGGTTGTTCTGCAGCCCCGGTGCTTGCCGGTCTACTACCCGATCTGATCCGGGTGCACCATGTCCGGCCCCCGCCAGTTTTTGAGCCGCCGTTGACAACGCCGCGGCCGCGCGAAAGATCCTCCCCCCAGCCAGAGTGCCGGTCCCGTCGCGATGGACCACACGATGATGGCGGTGGCGGCGCTTTGCCTGACCAGCCTCGAGCGAGGCAGAAATACTCGGTTTGAAAGGCCAACGATGGAAAAGAAGCGATATCTCCCAATTATCCGCCCGGATGGTAGCTGGATCGACAGGCCTGATCTCTTCCTGCTCGCGCGAATGGGGTATGAGGACAACGCAGACGAACAAGTCGTTCACCAGCTTCATGACGCCATGGTTCGGGCAGACAATACCGTTCCATCGCTTAACGCGTTTGAACAGGACATCGCAAAACGCCACCTGAACCGGGAACTGCGCCTCCGCCTCTTTGCAGGTCAGACACTGCTAGAACTTGTGCGCATTGCCAGAACGAACAATGAACCGCCAAGCGCGGCGCAGGGGATCAGACTTGCCGCTTTCAATCAACATCGGGCGAAGGGACGTTCGTCAGCAGATGACCTGAAGCGCGAAGTTCGGAAAGGGTTCACCGCCTTCAGGGGCACAGCACATCTTCAGGCTGCCATGGTTCTTGCAGACCCCAGCGTGGGGGACATCGAGACATCTGAAGACCACCTGATTCGGTACCTCGCTCGGGCTCGAGGGCTTGAGATCTTCATCGACAACTATGTCGTCAGCAAATCTTTCAAGTGGAATCCCTGGAGGGTTCCAGCCTGCATAGATCCAAATTTCTACATAAATATCAATAGATTGACCCATCAGGAACAAGGCGTGATCACTTCAGACTGATCTTGAAGTGGGGGGAGGGGAAATTTTTTCCCCTCTGCAAAGCTGCTTCGCGTTGCGGCGTGGTGCTCTCAAATAAACCGGAGCGCAACATGTCCGAGACTTACATTTCCGACACACAGCTTGCGACGCGCTATCGCGTGCATCGCGCCACCATTTGGCGCTGGGTCAAGGCTGACCCAAGCTTTCCTCGACCGATCGTCCTGTCCCCTGGCTGCACTCGGTGGAAGCTGTCCCAAATCTGCACCTGGGAGGCCATGAAATATGACCGTGCCAGCGTCTGACTTTGTGATCACAGGATCTGCGGCCAGCCAGTTGGCAACCGGATTCAACACGGAATCCGGCGGGCGGGGTCGCGAACGCGAGAACCCCCGGACCGGCAACCCGAACGGAGCTGAGGGGCACATGCGTATGGTGCGAAGCTCCGGCGAGATGGCGGGCATAACCTGTGCCGATCTCGAAGATGGCCAGTACCGAGCGATCGCAGCATTATGCGAGGCCCTCGCGGAGTGCTGCATCAAGGATGCTGCTGCGATCTGCGCGGCCTACCTCGATGACCACCGCACGGGCGGCCCTGTCATGGGCGATCCGTTCGGCATGGTGTCAGGGGATGCAGCCCTATGGGCCGACAGTGCCCCGGCGCATGAACTGGTCGCCTACGGCACCGCCGCACTGGACAGGCTGCGCACAGCCAACCTTGGCCTCAACGCCCGCAAGCGGCTGTTTGCTGCCCTCTGGCGATCGTTCCCGGACCAGGACCGCAAGGCGTTTCTGGCCCGTGTCGATGCCGAGGGGCGGTTCATTCATCGAGGAACCGAATGACGCGACATGACCACGACCCTTTCAATGTCCCGCGGGCGAATGGGGCGTATGGGCACGAGTTCCGGGAAGGCACCGAGGTCGAACGGGAAGCGATCAAGCCGCTACCGTTCCGACCTTGGGGCAATCGTGATCTGGCGGACATTCGGCCGACCGAGTTCCTGTATTCCGATTTCTACGCCCGTGGCTACACATCCCTGACCGCTGCGCCGCCCAAGGCTGGCAAGTCCATGCTGGGGCTGGCAGAATGTGTGGACATGGCCACCGGCGACGGCTTCCTGACAGGGCAGCCGCGCGAACCGCTACGGGTTCTCTACTACAACGCCGAAGACGATATGTCCGTAATCGAGGCCCGCGTTGCCGCGCTGCTGTGCCGGTATCAGATCGACCAGCGCCAGATTGCCAACACCCTGTTCCCCGTCTCTGGCGTGGATGCTGACGGCTTCTACATGGTCACTGGGCAAGAGGGCGTGGTCAACGAGGGCCTGTTCGTCGCGCTGGAACGGTTCATTGCCGATTGGCACATCGATGTGCTGATCTTCGACCCCCTGCAAGACCTGTCGCGCAGCCCCGAGACCAACGAGGTGTTCCGGGTGCTTGGGCAGCGCCTGCGCAAGCTGGCATCCGGTTCTCGGGTGGCCTTGGGCCTGATCCACCATACCAGAAAGATGACGCCCGGCGCCACGGCCACGATTGACGACGTACGCGGTGGTGGTGCGCTGCGCGGCACTGCACGGTTCAACCGTCTGTTGCTGCCAATGACCCAGGACGAAGGCACCAAGGCCGGCGTGGAAAACCATCGGCACTTCATTCGCATCGCTGATGTGGAAGGCAACCTGGCACCACCTTCCGCCGATGTGAATCGATGGTTCCAGAAGGTCTCTGTGCCCATCCCCAACGGCCAGCATGTCGGGGCCATAGAGCCATGGAAGTGGCCTGATGATTTCATGGGCCTGCGCCGCGAGGATGCGGCTGCGGTCAGGGCCGCAATCGGCGCGTGCGATCCTCCGCCGAAGAAGGACGGACAAGCCAAAAATTGGGCCGGTTACGTCATTGCCAAAACACTTGGCCTGCCCTCAACAGAGAAGGCCGACAAGCGCAGGCTCACCAGCCTTCTGAAGGAGTGGGTAAGAACCGGGGTTCTGGCCGAGGCAGAAGTCGACGATAGACGCGCCGGGCGCTCCGTCAAGGTTGTCATTCAGGGCGTCAACAACCCTATGGAGGTTGTGGAAGAATGATCTGGTTTCCACACCTTGCCACACCTTTCCACACCCTCACCACACAGGTGTGGAGCCGCTCAACCACCACCCCCACACCACCCTCTATAGGGGTGTGGGGGTGTGGTGTGGAGCGGATGGCGTGGCTGTGGCGGCGCTGAGGGGCGCGCACCTTTCCACACTTTGGCTCCGGGGGGCTGATATCTGAATTGGAGTTTTCGGGAATGGACAATCAAAAGCGCAGCTGCAGCCGAGACCAACCGATCGCGAATAGCATGGACAAGAAATCGCCACGCCTTTCTGGCACTTCGATCGGCAATCATCATCTGCGACCCCGCCAACGTGCCTTCGTCATGGAATTTCTGACGGATTTCAACGCCACGCAGGCGGCGATCCGGGCGGGTTACTCCAGGGCCGGCGCCAAGGTGACAGCGCACAAACTGCTAACCAATGCTAACGTCGCGGCTGAAATCGCCCGGCAGTCAGAAGACCGTTTCCGCCGGTTGCGCCTCAGTGCCGACAATCTGATCGAGCGCGCGGCTGCGATCCTGATGGCCGATCCCCGCACGCTGACCGGGCACCACATCGGCCCCTGCCGGTACTGCTGGGGGATCGACCACGACTATCAATGGAAAACCCGGCGCGAATACCGCGATGCCTGTGCCGTGGCCGCGCTGGATGACCGGCCAGAGCCATCGGACGCCGGTGGCTTCGGCTTTCGCCTTGACGGACACGCCAACCCGGATTGCCCGGAATGCTGCGGGTTCGGGACCCCGCGTGCGGTCTTTGCCGACACCCGGAACCTCTCGCCCGAGGCCGCCATCCTGTTCGAAGGGGTCGAGGAAACCCGCGACGGGATCAGGATCAGGATGGCCAACAAGGAGAAAGCCTTCGACATCCTCGCCCGCGTCCATCGTCTGTTCGTCGAACGGCACGAGCACACCGGAAAGGACGGCGCAACCATCGCGCATGACCACAAGGTCAAGGCCCGCGTCATCCTGATCCCGCCCAAGGTCGAGGCGCCGGTGGAAACACGGCCGCTGCCTATCGCCGACCAGGCATGACAGCGCGAGCCGAGGCAGTTGCCGTGTATTCAGATCAGCAGGGCCATGATCGCACCCCTTCCGGCCAATGGCAGCAGTCAGACTTGACGGCACAAGGGCGCCGGTTCCTGCGTGGGCTACTGATCGGGCCCCCGGCCTTCGCCCCGGTGCGCGACAGGGCATCGCGCATTTCGCGGTCTACAGACCCTCCGAGTCCAACATCGCCCTGATCTTCACCAGCGCCCCTGCGGATTCCTTCATCAAGGATTCGTACTCGGAGTCCGTCAACCTGTCGGAAGTTCGTGGGGTATCGGGTTTCGGACTCGGTGAGAGCGTCGAAACCGTCTCCGGTGGCAGCAATGAAGTCCGGTTCAAGATCGCCATGCTTTTCGCGAAGGGCGGACAGGGTCTCTGGGCGCTAAGCCAAGGTGGCGCTATGTTGCTTTCCTGTCAACGCGACCGCGCTGATCACTACACCGCCGCCGGCCTCGATGTGGCTGGCAAGTGCGGCAAACGTGCCCCCCCTGCGTCAAGGTATCATCGAGGATCAGGTATTCCTGACCGGCCTCGACCTGACCCGCAAACTCGGGGATCGCGAGGATTCGGTCGAGCCCGGACCGTTTGGCTCGGCCTGGTGCATTGCGCTGACCGATCTTCACCGAAACTTCGAGGCCCAGCTTGCGCGCAAGAACCGCCGCCGCAGCCCCCCAGTTGCCATTCCCGCCCCCATCCGGTTCTATGCCCGCCGAGATACCCCGGAGGCCCCGTTGAACCAGCAAGCGCTTTCATCCTTTCTGTGGTCCGTCGCGGACCTGCTGCGGGGCGATTACAAGCAGGCGGATTATGGCAAGGTCATCCTGCCCTTCACGGTCCTGCGGCGCCTTGATTGCGTGCTGGCCCCGACCAAGAAAGCCGTGCAGGACGAATATGCCCTGCGCACCGCCCAGGGCGTTCCGGCCGATCCGTTCCTGCGACGCAAGGCGGGGGCGGCGTTCTACAACACCTCTTCGCTCGACCTGACCGGCCTTGTCGGCGATCAGGACAACATCAGCTCGAACCTTTACGCCTATATCCAGGCTTTCTCGCCCGAGGTCCGCGACATTTTCGAGCGGTTCGAGTTCGCCGCCCAGATCGACCGGCTGCACAAGGCGGGCCTGCTCTATCAGGTGACCGAAAAGTTCGCCCGCGCCGATCTGCACCCCGACCGCGTCGACAATCACCAGATGGGCCTTGTGTTCGAAGAGCTGATCCGCCGCTTCGCGGAACTGTCGAACGAAACCGCCGGGGAACATTTCACCCCGCGCGAGGTGATCCGCCTGATGGTCCACCTGTTGTTCGTCGAGGATGACGGCACCCTGTCGGGCCGCGCGGTCCGCACGATCTACGATCCGACGGCGGGCACCGGCGGGATGCTGTCCATCGCCGGCGAATATCTGACCGAGCACAACCCTGGCGCCGAGCTGGTGATGTTCGGGCAAGAGCTGAACCCCGAATCCTACGCAATCTGCAAGGCGGACATGCTGATCAAGGGGCAGGACGTGTCGAACATCGCCTTCGGCAACACCCTGTCCGAAGACGGCCATCCGGGGAAACACTTCGACTATATGCTCTCCAACCCGCCCTTTGGCGTCGAATGGAAGAAGGTCGAAAAGACCGTGCGCGAGGAACACGAGCGCCGCGGCCATGCCGGACGGTTCGGCCCCGGCCTGCCGCGCGTCTCGGATGGCTCGCTGCTGTTCCTGCTGCACCTTTTGTCCAAGATGCGGCCGGCGCGCGACGGGGGCAGCCGCTTTGCCATCGTCCTCAACGGCTCACCGCTGTTCACCGGGGGCGCAGGGTCGGGCGAGTCAGAGATCCGCCGCCATGTGCTGGAAAACGATCTGGTCGAGGCGATCATCGCCTTGCCGACCGACATGTTCTACAACACCGGCATTGCGACCTATGTCTGGGTGCTGACCAACCGCAAGCCCGCCCACCGCAAGGGGCTGGTCCAGCTGATCGACGGGTCGTCCTTCTGGCAAAAGATGCGCAAGTCGCTGGGGTCAAAACGCAAGGAGATCCCGGATGAAGGCATTGCCACGCTGACGCAACTGTTCGGCCGGGCAACCCCGGCGGAACTGGCCCGCGTGCTGGACGCGGGGGGCAAGGAACTGTCGCGCCATGTGCTGTTCCCCGGGGATACGGCCCCCGAACCGCCCGAGGGGGGCCAGGTCAAGCGCGCGCCCCTGTCCC
Organism: Gemmobacter nectariphilus DSM 15620; assembly: GCF_000429765.1. Taxonomy (GTDB): domain Bacteria; phylum Pseudomonadota; class Alphaproteobacteria; order Rhodobacterales; family Rhodobacteraceae; genus Wagnerdoeblera; species Wagnerdoeblera nectariphila. Next base: position 21,042 of record NZ_AUCM01000018.1, read on the forward strand.
GACTGATGCGGAATGAAGATTTCGGCTACAGGCAGATCACCGTCGAACGCCCGCAGCGCGATGCGGCGGGCCGTGTTGTGCTGGGCGCCAAGGGCAAGCAGAAGGGCAAGCCGCAGCCAGATACCGGGCTGCGCGATACCGAAACCGTGCCGCTGTCCGAGGAGATCGAGGCCTATTTCGCGCGCGAGGTGCTGCCCCATGCCCCCGATGCCTGGGTCGACCATGACAAGACCAAGGTGGGGTACGAGATTCCCTTCAGCCGCCACTTCTATGTGTTCGAACCGCCCCGCCCGCTGGAGGCCATCGACGCCGACCTTGCGCAGGTGACCGCGCGGATTCAGGCGATGCTGGCGGGGCTGACAGCATGATGCGGCGCTATCCGGCCTATCGGGACTCGGGCGTGGACTGGCTGGGGGAGGTTCCGGACGGGTGGGAGGTGAGGCCATTCCGACAACTCATTTCACGCATCGAATCCGGAACAAGCGTGAATGCCGTCGATGCGCCCGCGCTTGATGGAGAGATTGCGGTTCTCAAGACAAGTTGCGTATACGCTGGGGCATTCGATCCGAACGAAAACAAGGTTGTTGTACCTGACGAGATTGATCGGGTGGCTTGTCCGCTGCGCCCCGACTCGCTGATTGTTAGCCGAATGAACACTCCAGATCTTGTTGGCGCGGCGGGTCATGTAACCGAAGCATTGCCAAACATCTTCCTGCCAGACCGGCTTTGGCAGATCACATTCAAAGGCTTGATGACGCGCTTCGCCTACTTTTTCACGCTGTCGCCGTTGTATCGGGATCAAGTGCGGATTGCGTGCGCTGGTACAAGCTCCAGTATGCAGAATCTCGCCCAAGACGACTTCAAGTCGTTCCTGACTCCCCTCCCACCCCTCACCGAACAAACCGCCATCGCGGCGTTTCTGGATCGGGAGACGGGCAAGATTGATGCGCTGGTGGCCGAGCAGCGGCGGTTGATCGAGTTGTTGCGCGAAAAGCGGCAGGCCACCATCAGCCACGCCGTCACCCGAGGCCTTAACCCCGCCGCCCCCCTGAAACCCTCGGGCGTGGACTGGCTGGGTGATGTGCCGGAGGGGTGGGCGGTGGTGCGGTTGCGGAACGTAATCAAAGCGATCGAGTCTGGAACCAGCGTCAACGCAATCGATGTTCCCGCATCAGAATCCGAACTTGGCGTGCTGAAGACAAGTGCGGTCTACACCGGTAGGTTCGATCCTAGGGAGAACAAGGCAATCGTTCCCGCCGAGTATGATCGTGTGACCTGTCCCGTGGCACAGGGCGCGCTGATCGTAAGCAGAATGAATACGCCCGATCTTGTAGGGGCCGCCGGATATGTCGTTGAAGCACCGCACAATATCTACTTGCCCGACAGGCTTTGGCAGGTGAGTTTTCACAATGCCAATGCGCAGTTTGTTCATCTCTGGACTCAGTCAAATTTCTATCGAGACCAAGTCCGAATGGCTTGTGCTGGCACCAGTTCGAGCATGCAGAACCTTGCGCAAGATGATTTCAAGTCGTTCGTATTTGCGTTGCCGCCTATGAATGAACAGGATGCAATCATCGCCGCTACCCACTCGTTCGATTCTCAGTTCGACTCCCTCATCACCACCGCCGAATCCGCCATTTCCCTCCTTCTCGAACGCCGTGCCGCGTTGATCTCGGCAGCGGTGACCGGCAAGATCGACGTACGCGAAGCGGAGGCCGCATGAGCGAAGCCGACGATCCGGGCCATATGCAACGGCTGATCCGCGAATTGCGGCATCTGCCCGGGGAAACCCCATGGGCAGAGTTCAAGGAGAACAACGCCGATCCGCAGATGATCGGCGATACCATCGCCGCCCTGTCGAATGCCGCCGCGCTGAACGGCAAGGAAACCGCCTATATGGTCTGGGGCATTGCCGATGACACCCATGATGTGACCGGCACAGATTTCCTGCCCGCCACCGCCCGCAAGGGCAACCAGGAGCTTGAAAGCTGGCTGGTGCAGATGCTGTCGCCCCGGCTGCACATCCGGTTTCATGTCGATGCGGTCGGGGGCAAGCGCGTCGTGGTGCTGGAAATTCCCGCCGCGCGCGACCGGCCCACGGCCTTTGCCGGCCGCGAACTGGTGCGCGTCGGGTCGGTGCGGCGCGCCCTGACGGATAACCCCGAGATGGAACGCGCGTTGTGGCGTTGCTTTGAGCGGACACCGTTCGAGCGTCAGATTGCCGTGACCGATCTCGACGGGGCCGAGGTGCTGCGGCGGCTGGATTATCCGGGCCTGTTCGAGCGGCTTGGCCGCGACCTGCCAACCGATCAGCCTGCCATCCTGTCCGCCCTGGCCGCCGAAGACCTGATCCGCCGCAACGATGCCGGGCGTTGGGACATCACCAATCTGGGCGCCATCCTGATTGCGCGTGACCTGACGCACTTCCCGACCGTGGCGCGCAAGGCGCTCCGGCTGATCATCTATGGTGGCAAGAACCGGATCAGCACCGAACGCGAACAGGAAGGCCGCAAGGGCTATGCCATCGGGTTCGAAGGTCTGATGGGGTTTCTGCTGGCGCGGCTTCCACGAAACGAGGTGATCGGCGCGGCAACGCGGCGCGATGTGCCGATGTATCCAGACCTCGCCATTCGGGAGTTGATCGCGAATGCGCTGATCCATCAGGATTTCACCATGACCGGGACGGGGCCGATGGTCGAGGTGTTTTCGGACCGGATCGAGGTGACTAATCCCGGTGCGCCCTTGGGCGACGTTCAAAGGTTGCTGGACCAGCCGCCCCGCTCGCGCAACGAGGCGCTGGCCGCATTCATGCGGCGGATCGGTCTGTGCGAGGAACGCGGAAGCGGCGTTGACAAGGTGGTGTTCGAGACCGAACGCTATCAGCTTCCACCACCGCAATGGGCTTCGGTGGATGGCTTTTCGCGGGCGATCCTCTTTGCGCACAAGGAATTGCGTGAGATGGACAAGGATGAACGCATCCACGCCTGCTATCTGCACGCCTGCCTGAAGCGCGAACAGCGGGAACTGATGACCAACGCATCGCTGCGTGAGCGGTTCGGCATCGAGGAGCATAACGCTTCGACTGCATCACGATTGATCCGCGAGGCCCTTGATGCCGGTGTGATCAAGCCTTTCGATCCGGAGCAGGGCAAGCGCAATGCGCGCTACCTGCCGTTCTGGGCATGAGTTTGTTTGATGGTTGTTTGATAGATCAAGCGGGGATCGGGATGAGTTTCAGTGATTTTCATATTTTCCAAATAGTTACGATCAGCTGTTTGTTTGATGGTCATTTGATGGACAAGGCAGCGCAGACATGACCCTGCACCGCGAGATAGCCTTTGAAGCCGATGTCTGCGCGCGGATGGCTGCGGCGGGCTGGCTGTATGAAGAGGGCGATGCGGCGCGGTATGATGTGGCACGGGCGCTGTTTCCGGCCGATGTGGTGGCATGGGTGCAGGCCAGCCAGCCCAAGGCGTGGGACACGCTGAGCAAGAATCACGGCGCGGCGGCCGAGGCCATCTTGCTGGATCGGATCCGCAAGCAGCTTGACGACCGCGGCACGCTGGAGGTGCTGCGCCGGGGCGTCGAGATGATCGGGCTCCGCGCGCCGCTTGCCCTGGCGCAGTTCCGGCCAGCGATGGGGATGAACGCCGATCTTCTGGCGCTTTACCGGGCCAACAGGCTGCGCATGGTGCGGCAGGTGCGCTATTCGCGGGTTTCCGGCAACAGTCTCGATCTGGTGCTGTTCCTGAACGGCTTGCCGGTCGCAACCGCCGAGTTGAAGACCGATTTTACCCAAGGGGTGCAGGATGCAGTCGATCAGTATCGCTTTGACCGCCTGCCCGCGCCGCGCGGTCAGGGAGCCGAGCCGCTGTTGTCGTTTCCCGGTGGGGCGCTGGTGCATTTCGCGGTCAGCGATTCCGAAGTGATGATGACCACCCGGCTGGACGGCGCGGCGACACGGTTCCTGCCGTTCAACCGGGGCGATGGCGGCGGCAAGGGCAATCCGGTCAATCCCGGCGGCCACCGCACGGCCTATCTGTGGGACGGGATCTGGCAACCCGACAGCCTGCTCGACATCCTTGGCCGGTTCATAGTGCCGGTGCGCGATGGCAAGAAGAAGCTGATCGGCAGCATCTTCCCGCGCTTTCACCAGCTCGATGCGGTGCGTGCCCTGCGAGCCGCCGTTCTGGCCGAAGGGCCAGGCGGGCGCTATCTGATCCAGCATTCGGCAGGGTCGGGCAAGACGAACTCTATCGCATGGGCGGCCCATATGCTGGCCGACCTGCACAACGACAGCAACGCAAAGCTGTTCGATTCCGTGCTGGTCGTCTCGGATCGCAACGTGATCGACGCGCAGTTGCAGGATGCGATCTTTGCCTTCGAGCGGACAACCGGCGTGGTCGCCAGCGTTTCGGGCGAAGGCGGATCGAAAAGCAAGCAGTTGGCCGAAGTACTGGCTGGGGGCAAGAAGATCGTCGTCTGCACGATCCAGACCTTTCCCTTTGCCATGGCGGCGGTGCAGGAATTGGCCGCAACGCAAGGCAAGCGCTTTGCGGTCATCGCCGATGAGGCGCATTCCAGCCAGACCGGACAGGCCGCCGCTGAGCTGAAGAAAGTTCTGTCCGCCGAAGACCTTGCGGCATTGGAAGACGGCGGCGAGGTCGCGAGCGAGGATATGCTCGCCGCCCAGATGACCGCACGGGCGGGGGCGCGCGGCATCACCTATGTCGCCTTTACCGCCACGCCCAAGGCCAAGACGCTGGAGCTGTTCGGGCGCCGGCCAAACCCTGATCTGCCGGCCAGCGCGACCAACCTGCCGCAGCCCTTCCACATCTATTCGATGCGGCAGGCCATCGAGGAAGGCTTCATCCTTGATGTCTTGCGCAACTACACGCCCTACAGCCTTGCCTTCAAACTCGCTGGCGAGGGCAAGGAGATCGACGAGGCCGAGGTTGAACGCAGCGCCGCGCTCAAGGCGTTGATGCGCTGGGTGCGGCTGCACCCCTACAATATCGCGCAGAAGGTTCAGATCGTCGTCGAGCACTACCGCGCCATGGTCCAGCCCCTGCTGGACGGCAAGGCCAAGGCGATGGTCGTCGTTGGCAGCCGGATCGAGGCGGTGCGCTGGAAACTGGCCATCGACAGCTATATCCGCGCCAAGGGCTATGATCTGGGCACGCTGGTCGCGTTTTCGGGCGAGGTCAAAGACTCCGCAAGCGGCAGCGATCCGTTCACCGAGACCAGCGCCCAGCTCAACCCCGCACTGGCCGGGCGCGACATCCGCGATGCCTTTGCTTTGCCCGATCAGCATATCCTGCTGGTGGCAAACAAGTTCCAGACCGGCTTTGACCAACCGCTTCTGTGCGGCATGTATGTCGACCGGCGGCTTGCAGGCATTCAGGCGGTGCAAACGCTGTCGCGGCTGAACCGGGCCTATCAGGCAGGCGGCGTGGTCAAGGACACCACCTATGTGCTGGACTTCGTGAACAGCGCCGAAGAGGTTCTGGCCGCCTTCCGCACCTATTACCAGACCGCGACATTGGCCGATGTCACCGATCCGAACCTTGTGTTCGATCTGCGCGCCAAGCTCGATGCGCAGGGCCATTACGACGAGTACGAGATCGACCGCGTGGTTCGGATCGAACTCAACCCCAAGGCCAGCCATGCCGATCTGGTCGCCGCCATATCGCCTGTGGCCGACCGGCTGCTCAAGGCATGGCAGGCGGCATCCGAGGCGCTGAAGGCCGCGCAGGGCACCGACCGCGCCAAGGAGGCCCAGCAGGCGCGCGATCAGCTGGACGCGTTGACCCTGTTCCGCGCCGACATGGCGACCTTTCTGCGCGCCTACAGCTTCCTGTCGCAGATCTTCGATTACGGCAACACCGCCATCGAGGCGCGGGCGATCTTCTATCGCCGGCTGCTGCCGCTCCTGGAGTTTGGCCGCGAACGGACCGCAGTCGATACATCCAAGATCGTGCTGACCCACCACCGCCTGACCTCGAAAGGCCGACAGACCCTTGGGCTTTCTGGCGAGGCAGAGCCACTGAAACCGATGACCGAGGCGGGCAGCGGCGGGGTGCAGGACAAGGACAAGGCCCTGCTTGCCGAAATCCTGACCCGGGTGAATGATCTGTTTCAAGGCGATCTGACCGACGACGACCGGCTGATCTATGTGAACGGCGTGATCCGGGGGAAGCTGCTGGAAAACGACACGCTGGTCCAGCAATCCGGCCACAACTCGAAACAGCAGTTCTCCAGTTCACCTTCGCTGCGGCAGGCGGTCGTCGATGCGATTATCGACGCTTTCGATGCCCATACCGCCATGAGCAAACAGGCCCTCGATTCCCCGAAAATCCGCGAAGGCCTCATCGACGTGCTGCTCGGCCCGGGCCAGCTTTACGAAGCCCTGCGGCAGAAGGGAGGGTTCAGGGAACAGGCGGGGCGGTAGGAGGAGGGGCCGGGGGGGGATTTTAGACCCAGAACTGGCTTCAAAAAATTCGCCGTCCATGGCCGCGCTCGGCCATCTGACAAATACAGTTGCGAGTATAATAACCAAACTTGGTACCGGCTGCGGTGCGGGCGGAGAGCCAAGCCAAGCGCTCAATCTAACCCATCGTCCGTCGAACCAGAGGGCTGGACGTGCAGCAACTCGTTCCGGGGATGGGCGCGCAGGTGCTGGGCCAGTTCATCCAGAAAGATCCGCCCTGCAAGCTGTAATGAACGCCGGGTGCGATAGATCGCATGGATCGAGAAGGTCGGAGGGCGCCAACCGGGGAGCACGCGGCGCAGGCGGCCGGTCGCCAGATCCTCGATCACCAGCGACAAGGGCAGCCGGGCCATACCCAATCCGGCACAAGCTGCCTTGTGAACAATCTTGAGGTTGTTCGTCACCATGACCGTCCGCACGCCCACCTCGGACACCTCGCCTCGATCCGATACGAAGCCCCAGACCGAGCGGCGTTCCTCATCCAGCCAGCCGATTCCGGGAAGATCGATCAGATCGTTCGGATCGTGAATCGCAGGCGCCGAAGTGAACCATCCGGGGCTGGCGACCAGCGCATATTCCGTGCGCTGCAGAATGCGCGCGATCATGTCGGTATCGGGCAGTTCCTGCCGCGAGGCGATCAGGGCGATGTCATAGGCATCCATATTCGCCGGTTTGGTGCCATCGGTAGTGTCCAGCGTGATCACCACCTGCGGATTGCGCTTGGAAAAGCCGATACAAAAATCCGCAATGGCGGCTTCCGTCAGCAGCGTCGGACTGGCGATGCGCAGAGCGCCAGTGGGCTTTGACAGGCTTTCCTGAATGATCCGCAGCGCCGTTTCCCCTTCGGCCCGGATCATCTCGCCCCGCCGGGCAAGATCCAGCCCGATGGGGGTGGGGGTGAAATGGCGCGACGAGCGGTCGATCAATCTGACGGCCAGCCGCTTTTCCAGTTCGTCAATGCGGCGACTGAGTCGTGATTTCGGAATGCCGGTGCGGGTGCTGGCCCGGCTGTAGCTGCCAGCCTCGATGACCTGGGACAGCAGGACGAGATCGTCATGCATGGCGATTGCCCATCGTTGCGAATACAGGATTGAACGTCCGTTTTTCGCAACGCTCTGTCAAGGCCGCGACCTACTCTGCCGCAGGCCTGCCGGGTAGCCACGGTTAATTGTTGTTTTGAAAACAAATTTTTTCATCTTCAGTCGTGGAACGGCCAACACATGGCAGGGCCTGCGGCGAGGCCGCAGCCTGTCCTGAGCCCGGATCATCGAAAATCCGGCTTTACATCTGACCGGCCTGACATACGCTTTTCCCAAGATCACGACATTCAACGGCGTTTCAGACGAACCCGCGCACCCCATGGTTCTGGGGGCGCTGGCCGGTTGCACGCTGTCCTCATTCAAGCCCCGCGCCGAAGGAGCATCGCATGGACCCGATCATCCGCTTTTCCGAAGTAGGCCTGCGCCTTGGCGGAATGCGTATCTACGACGAGATCACCTTTGACGTGGCGCCCGGCGAGTTTCTGTGCCTGCTTGGCCCGTCGGGATGCGGCAAATCTACAGCCCTGCGGCTGATGGGCGATCTGCTGCCGGTGCAAGATGGCACGATCCTGGTGGATGGCAAACGCCCGTCAGAGGCGGCAGACCGACTGGCCTATGTATTCCAGCAACCTCGTTTGCTGCCCTGGCGCAGCGCCTTGCAGAATGCTGCCTTCGGTATCGAGATGCGTGACCCCTCGGTGCCGCGCGCCGAACGCGAGGCACTCGCAAGGACGCAACTCGAGCGGGTCGGGCTGGGCCATGACATGGACAAGATGCCATTGATGCTGTCGGGGGGCGAACGCCAGCGCGTGGCCATCGCCCGCGCCCTGGCGCTGGACCCGGAAATCATCCTGATGGACGAGCCATTTTCGGCGCTGGATCCCAACACCCGCACCCGGCTGCGCGACCAGATGATCGAACTTTGGCAGCAGTCGGGCAAGACGGTGATCTTTGTCACGCATGACATGGACGAGGCGCTCTATCTGGCGGATCGCATCGTCGTCTTTTCCGGCAAGCCTTCGCGCGTTGCCTCGGTGATCGAGGTGGCCGAGCCGCGCCCGCGCGACATCCTGCGCGATCCGGCGCTGCTGGAAAAACGCGACGAGCTGCTGCGGCTGTTCGCCGGGATCTGACATCCAACCACAATCAACCAGCAGGAGAGACCATGTTCAGATTTGCCACTGCTGCGCTGTTCGCGCTGGCCACTGCCGGAGCCGCCTATGCCCAGCAGAAGACCATCACCTTCTCGCATCTGGCGAACCCCAGCCACGAGGCGGCACTGTATGCGATCAAGAAGGGGATCGTGAGTTCCGACAAGATCAAGGTCGAGGTGACGCCGCTGGACATTGCCGCCCTGCAGCAGGCAATTGCCGCACGCACTTTCGACGTGGTCGAAGGCGCCGCCATGGCGATTCCGCGCGCCAATGCGCGGGGCCTGCCGCTGGAGATCATCGGCATCGCGCAGCGCAGCCATGAAGAGGGGCTGGGATCCAGCGTCTGGGTCAAGGCCGACAGTCCGATCCAGAACATCGCCGATCTCACAGGCAAGAAGCTGGGTGGCTATACGCTGTCCAGTGCGGGCATGACGCTGAACCGCATCGCGCTGAACCAGGCTTACGGGCTGAATGTTTCCACCAAGGGCGGCGATCTGACCTTTGTCGAGTTGCCGGAATCGGCGCTGGCGGCGGCACTGGCGGCGGGGAATGTCGATGCCTCGGTGCTGATTCATGCGCAGGCCTATCAGGCGATGAAAAGCGGCGAGTTCCGCGCCATCGCCCAATTGGGTCGCGACATGACCGACAAGTTCGGCCTGCGGCTGGTGACCTCGGTTCTGGTGGGCTACGGCGACAAGCTGGAGGCCGATCCCGAAAGCTACCGCGAGTTCCTGCGCATGTTCCGCGAGTCGGTCGATTATGCCCTGTCACATCAGGACGAGGTGTTTACTGCCGTCGGCAAGGAACAGAACATCGACCCCGAGTTCTTTACCCTGTGGTTCAACAAGTTCACCACCATTCCGGTCTATATCAGCCAGAACGACCTAGATGCCATCGACATGCTCTGGACCCAGGCGACGGCACTTGGCGTGCTGAATGTGCCGCATGGCACCGCGCTTGAAGCGACCTGGGACGGGGCGATTTTTGACGGGGTCGAAGGCAAGTGATCACGACGGCCGACCTTGCCTTGAGGATCGAGGCCGACCGGGCGCGCAAGCGCGCCCGGAGCCGGCAGGTCTGGGTGGCCAACCTGATCGCAATTGCGGTTCTGGGCGCGTGGTGGTTCTGGTCATTGTTCGTGCCGGCGTATCAGATGCCCGGCCCGCAACTGGTGGCCTGGCGCATGGTCGATCTGGTGATCGACGGGCAGGAGCGGGTGCAACTGCTCTGGTCGCTGGTCCATGTCATGTCCGCGATCGCCATCTCCTTCGTCATCGGTTTTGCGCTGGCGCTGGCCTCAAACACGCTCTGGCCGGTGCGCGGCTTTATCGACGACCGGCTGACCCCCTTTCTGAACGCCTTTTCCGGCATCGGCTGGCTGTTCATGGCGATGATGTGGTTCGGTGTGACGCATTTCACCGTGATCTTCTCGGTGACGCTGATCCTGATCCCGTTCGCGGTGATCAACATCCGCACTGGCCTGGACGAACTGGACCACGAGATCGGAGAGCTTGGCCGCAGCCTGACCCGCAATCCGCTGCGGATCTTCCTGCGGATCACGGTGCCGATGCTGGTGCCCTATCTGTTCGCCACGCTGCGCACCTCGTTCGGGGTTGCATGGAAGGTGGTGCTGACGGCCGAGTTGTTCGGCGGCAATGCCGGGGTCGGCTATCTGCTGAACTCGGCGCGGCAAGAGTTCGACACCGAGACGATCTTTGCCGTCATCTGCTTCATCATCCTGTTCGTCTACCTGTCCGAAGTCGTGATCTTCGCCCCCATCCAGCGCAGCCTGAAACGGAGGTTCGCCCGTGAATAAGGTGATGTTGACCCGCAGCCAGGGATTGGTCCAACGTACGATCACCGAAGGCGGTGTCGTTGTGGCGCTGTTGGCCTGGTGGCTGTTTTCCAAGGATGTTCCGGCCTTCATCATGCCGACGCCACAGGCGGCGCTGACGAAAATGCTGGAGTTCTTCCATGATCCGGCGCTGATGCGCCACGCCGGCATCAGTTTTCTGCGGGTGGGGCTGGCGGTCGGTCTGGCAACGGTGATCGCCCTGGCGGTCGGCCTGCTGAACCGCGCCTTTCCGGTGCTGGAAGAAGCGGTAGAACGCCGCCTGCTGACCTTTCTCAACAGCTTTCCTTCGGTTGGCTGGGCCATTCTGGCGGTGATCTGGTTCCAGATTTCCAGCGGCACGGTGATCTTCATCCAGGTGATGATCGTGCTGCCCTTCTGCCTGATCAACGTGCTGGAAGGGTTGCGCCAGCTGGACCCGGAGCTGGTCGAGATGGGGCGGTCGCTGACGCGCTCGCGCCGGCGGCTGTTCCTGCGGCTGGTGCTGCCCCTGACAATGCCATTCCTGATCGCTGGCCTGAGGGTTGCCTATGGCATCGCGTGGAAGGTCGCGCTGGTGTCCGAGCTGTTCGGGGCACCTTCGGGGCTGGGCTACCTGCTGATGCAGGCGCAGGTGCGCGCCGATGGCACGCTGGTCTTTGCCTGCTGTCTGATCATCGTGCTGATCTTCAGTCTGGTGGATCAGCTTGTGCTGCGGCCACTGGCCCGGCGCTTTTCCGTCCAAAGGGCGGTCTGAACCGGCATTCCCATGCCGATCCGCCCGGCCACGCTGTGGCCGGGACAGGGAACTTATGTTGTCCATGAAAGGGGCTATGCATGACCGCAGCTCATATCATCCTGCACAACGGCCGCATCGTGACGGTCGATGACACCTTCAGCATTGCCGAGGCGGTTTCCATCCGCGACGGTCGGTTCGACCGTGTCGGCACCAGCGCCGAGTTGCTGGCAACCGCCGGTCCCGGAACCGAGGTGATCGACCTTGGCGGCCGGACGGCGGTGCCCGGCCTGTTCGACAGCCACCTGCACCTTTACATGACCGCACTCGAGGCGCCACGGGTGCCACTGATCGACTGCCGTTCCATTGCCGATGTGCAGGCGGCCATTGCCGAACGCGCAGGGATCACTCCCAAGGGGGAATGGATCATCGCGCGCATGGGCTGGCATGAAAGCCTGCTCAGGGAAAACCGCCTTCCCACCCGTGACGAGTTGGACGCCGCCGCGCCCGACCATCCCGTATTCGTGCCGCGCGGCGGCCATGTCGGCAGCGGCAATTCGCGGGCGCTGCAACTGGCCGGCGTGTCGGACGATACAGTCGATCCGTCTGGCGGGCTGATCGTGCGCGAGGTCGGCTCTCGCCGACCGACCGGGCTCTTGCTGGAATCCGCCGTGTACATGATCCGCAAGGTGTTGCCCCCGCCGCCCCCGCCTGCGCAAGAACAGGCGTTGCTGAAAGACGCCATGCAGCTGTTGAACAGCTATGGAATCGTGGCGACGATGGATCCGGGGCTGAACAAGCACCAGATCGCGCTTTACGAACGGCTGCGCGCGGCCGGCGAGGTGACGGTGCGCACCGACTTGATGTATCGCGGCTACAATCTGGAAGACGCCAGGGTTGGCGCCGCCATCACCGATTTCACCGATGACGATCTGCTGCGCTATGTCGGGGTCAAGTTCATGCTGGATGGCGGGGTCGAGGGGGCCCTGCACTATGACCCCTACCGGATCGTGCCGGGGGAACAGAACAATCCCGAATATCGCGGCCTGTCGCTGTTGCCGGCCGGGGGCGAGGCCGAGTTCATCGAGGCGCTGAAAGTCGTCGCCCGCGCCGGATTGCAGGTCCAGACCCATGGTGTCGGGGATCATTGCATTGATACCATCGTGCGTTGCTATCTGGCCGCCGCCGAGGATACCCCGATCCGCGATCTGCGCTGGACGGTGATGCACCTGCACAACCCGCGCGAAGAGGTGTTCGCCAAGATCCGCGAGGGCGGCATTCTGGTCACCGCCCAGGATCAAAGCGTGCTGCTGGGCGCGAACAAGGTCAAATGGTGGGGCCGCCCGCGGGCAGAATGGTCCACCCCGCTGCGCCGGATGATCGACGAAGGGCTGCTTGTCGGCGGTGGCACCGATGCGCCGATCCTGCCGATCGACCCGTTCATCTGCATGTGGTGGATGGTTACGCGCAAGACCTTGCAAGGCGATTGCCTTGGCCCCGATCAGGCGATCACCCCGCGCGAGGCGCTGGAACTGTACACCATCAACAACGCGCGGATCATGGGCGTCGCGGACCGCCGCGGCTCGGTCGAGCCGGGCAAGCTGGCCGATCTGGCTGTGCTTAGCCAGGACATCCTGTCGGTCGCCCCCGACGCCATTCGCGACACCCGTGCGCTGATGACCCTGTTGGGCGGCAAGATCGTGCACCGTGATCCGGCTATGGCCTGAACGCTAGCCCCGGCGGTCAACGACGGCCGGGGCTAATTTCACCGGCGCTCTTGTAGCTATAGCGACAAAGAAGGTGAACGGGCCTTCGACGCTTTTCCTGTATGCGGATCACCAGACCGGCGCCGCGTCAAATAACGGCCACGCCGAAGAAGATTTACAAGCCGGTAGTGTCGCAACCTCTCGGCCTTTCATTGAACCTGTTTCAACCTGCCCGATCCGCCAGGATCATTGTGCCCCGCTCAGATCATCAGCGCGCCGCCGTTGATGTCGATGAGAGCCCCGTTGATGAAACCTGCCTCCTCGCCAGCCAGGAAGTTGATCAGCGCGGAGACGTCCTGCGGCTGGGCTGGAAGGGCGGCGCTTCAATGGAAATCCCGGCTCGGGAACAGCTTCTTTGCCTGCTCCCTGGGGTGTCGCGCCCTGCCCGCTGTTCGGGTGGGCCTGACGGTCTCCCCTGCCCTCTCGGTCTCGGCGCCGATCCGCAGCCGGTGCCCGATGGTGGAAAGCCGGGCCGATAGATCCTCGATACGTTCGGCGATCAGATGGGTCACCTGCCCGTCGCGCTCGATCCGTCCCGTCACCCGCAACAGCCGCCCTGCCACCACGGCGGCGCGGAAGGTCTCGTAGATTTTCTTCCAGACCACCACATTCGCGGTGCCGGTCTCGTCTTCGAGGGTCAAGAAGACCACACCGGAGGCCGTCCCCGGACGCTGACGCGTGATGACCAGGCCTGTCATCTGAATCCGGCCGTTGGCATGCGATATCGCAGCTGCCGGCAAGCTCTCGGGCAGGTTCGGGCGCAGGATTTCCAGCGGATGAGCCCGGAGCGACAGACGCAGGGACAGATAATCCTCGATCACCTCCTGCCCTAGCGTCATCCTTGGCAGGTCGACCACGGGCTCATGCTCGCCTTCACCATCGAGGCCGAACAGCGGCAGCGGTTTAGGTGCTTTCAGAGCTTTCGCCTGCCACAGAGCGTCGCGCCGTGAGAGACCGAGAGCGGCAAAGCCATCGGCCTCGGCCAGCCGATCCAGCGCATCAGGCCTGAGCCCCGCGCGGCGCCAGACGCTTTCGACGTCCGCGTAGCCGTTACCGCGCGCAGCCTTGATCCAGATGGCATCCTCCTCACGCATCCCCTTCACCTGCCGGAAGCCAAGCCGCAGAGCGTGCGAACCATCGGCCCGGGGCTCGATCGTGCAATCCCAGACGGACTCGTTGACCGAGACAGGGCGCACCTCGACGCCATGATCGCGGGCGTCGCGCACCAGCTGGGCCGGGGCGTAGAACCCCATCGGCTGCGAGTTCAATAGCGCGCAGGTGAAGATCGCCTGATGGTGGCGTTTCAGCCAGGCAGAGACATAGACCAGCCGCGCGAAACTTGCCGCATGGCTTTCCGGGAAACCGTAGGAGCCGAAGCCCTCGATCTGGGCAAAGCAGCGCGCCGCGAAATCGGCATCATAACCGCGCTCCAGCATTCCGCCGACAAAGCGGTCCCGGAAGCCGCCGATGGTGCCCATCCGCTTGAAGGTGGCGAGCGAGCGGCGCAGCCGGTCGGCCTCGGCGGGGGTGAAGCCGGCGGCGACCACGGCGATCTGCATCGCCTGTTCCTGGAACAGGGGCACGCCATAGGTGCGGCCCAGGACCTCCATCATCGCCGGGCTCAGATCCTCGACCTTTTCGCGGCCCTGCCGGCGATTGATGAAGGGATGGACCATGCCGCCCTGGATCGGGCCCGGCCGGACGATGGCGACCTCGCAGACCAGATCATAGAATTTGCGCGGCCGCATCCGGGGCAGGAAGTTCAGCTGGGCCCGGCTTTCCACCTGGAACACCCCGATCGCGTCTGCCTTGCACAGCATGTCGTAGACCTGGCCATCCTCGGGCGGGATGTTCGCAAGTGTCAGATGCTGCTGCCGGTGATCCTCGATCAGGCCAAAGGCCTTGCGGATGGCGGTCAGCATGCCAAGCGCGAGAATATCCACCTTCAGGAGCCCGAGCGCATCGATGTCATCCTTGTCCCATTCGATGACGGTGCGATCCTCCATCGCGGCATTTTCGATGGGGCACAGCTCATCCAGCCGTCCTTGGGTGATGACGAAGCCGCCGACATGCTGCGAGAGGTGCCGGGGAAAGCCGATGATCTCGCCGATCAGCTTCACGGCAAGGGCGACGCGATGGTCTTCAGGGCTGAGACCCGCGTCGCGCAGCCGGTCTTCACCGGGGGCCGAGGAGGACCAGCCCCAGATCTGGCCCGAAAGCCGGGCGATCACATCCTGGCTGAGCCCCATGACCTTGCCGACCTCGCGGATTGCCGCCCGGGAGCGGAAATGGATCACCACGGCAGTCAGGCCCGCCCGCTCGCGCGTATAGCGATCATAGATCCACTGGATCACCTCTTCGCGGCGTTCATGTTCGAAGTCGACGTCGATATCCGGCGGCTCGCCGCGTTCCTTCGAGATGAAACGCTCAAAAATCAGGGTGATGCTTTCGGGCGGCACCTCGGTGATGCCAAGCAGATAGCAGACGACGGAGTTCGCGGCCGATCCGCGGCCTTGACAGAGGATGCCTTTTGATCGCGCAAAGCTGACGATGTCATAGACGGTCAGGAAGTAGGGGGCGTAGTCCACCTCGGCGATCAGGTGCAGTTCTTTCTCGACACGGCTGACGATTTTCGGCGGCGCACCAGCCGGATAGCGCCATGCCAGCCCTTCGCGCGCCAGCCGCTCAAGGCGGGCCTGGGCCGGTTCCCCGTCCCGGGCCTCGTCGGGATACTGATAGCGCAACTGGTCCAGGCGGAAGGCGCAGCGATCGGCGATCTCGACCGTGCGCCGCAGCACCGCCGGGTATCGGTGGAAGATGCGGGCCAGTTCGTCGCCGGATTTCAGGCGATGCTCGCCATTGGCAAGGCGCCGGTCCCCGATGGTGTCGATGGTGCAACCGGTCCGGATGCAGGTCAGCACATCGGCCAGCGGTCGCCGGTTCGAGCGGTGCATCAACACATCGCCGACTGCGACCATCGGCAAGCCGGTCGCCTGTGAGATTTCCGCCAGCCGATCGAGCCGCTCCTGATCCTGCCCGTCATAGACGGGAGCCGCGCCAAGAAAGCACTGACCGGCAAAGCGTGCCGAGATCCGGCGAAGGTCCCGCACAAAGCCGGTGGCTTCCAGTGGATCGGGAGGCAGGGCGATCAGCACCATCCCCCTGCCCCAATCCTCGAGATCGGCCAGACCGATATGGCAGCTGCCCTTTTCGGCGCGCCTTTTTCCGAGCGACAGCAGCCGCGTCAGCCGCGACCAGGCAGCCAGATCGGTTGGCAAGGCGACCCATTCGACGGGGTTGTCGGTCAGCACGAGCCGCGCACCCGGGATCAGCCGGGGCAACGAGGCCCCCTGCCGCACCTGACTTTGGCCCGCCTCTTCGGCCACCCGCGCGAGTTCCTTCAAGGCGGAGAACGCCCGAACGACACCGGCGACCGAGTTGCGGTCGGTGATGGCGATGGCCGTGAGGCCCAGTTCGGCCGCGCGCTTCACCAGTTCCTCCGGATGCGATGCGCCGCGCAGGAAGGTGAAGTTCGAGGTCACGCAGAGTTCGGCGTGAGGAATCACAGGAAGACACCTTGCGCATACCAGACCCGAGATCCCGCTTGCCCGCCCGATTGTGGCGTGCGGAAGACCCAAAGCCGGGGCCCCTCATTGGTTTCGAGCCGCCAGTAATCGCGCACACCGGAGCGCCAGGCCGGATCATCGAACCACCATTCCGGCGTGATCCGCTCGGGGCCATGCGCGCGCAAGGTGGTGAAGGCCATCCGGCGCCAGCTGAACCGGGCGGGCGGGCTGCCCGAGACCTGGGCCAGAGGCTCTTTCGGGAAAAGGGTGATCGGCCTGCGTGGGCGCCGCCTCGACGGAAACGGTTCGGCCGCCGCATAGGCGGCCGGAACGGTCAGGAAACTGCGCTCCGGAATGCGGCTGCTGGCTGGCAGGAAGCGTTGCACGGCGTCGAAGCCGAGCCGATTGCCGATCCGGGAGATCAGATCGGACAGTTCATCCTCGGCCCGCGCCTGCGCGTTGCCGATCTGTTCGGGAGCCAATGGCTCGGTCTGGACTGCGATCAATCGCAGACCGTCGATCCCGAAGCCGGAGTCGACCTCGTCGACCCCTTTGAGGAACAGCGCCGAGATTCTGACAGGGTCGCGCATTGCGCGTGCAAGTCCGATCTCCACTGTGGCGGCCGAGCGATCCACACGCAGCAGGTCCAGCCGGACAGCGCGCGCGCCCATCTGGGCCGCCGCCAGTTTGTCGCAAAGCCGCAGGAGCAGGCGGTCCAGCACGCCCATGACATCCGTTGTCAGGCCGATCGGCTCGGGCAGCGTCATCCGCACCCCGAAATGTGGCGCGTCCGCTTCAGCCGCCACCGGCTCGGCCCGCGTTCCGAGCGCCTGGTCCAGCCGGCGCAAGAGATCGGCGCCGAACCGGCGCGCCAGCGGCGCCCGGGGGACGGTGGTCAGATCGACGATCTTGTGCAACCCGAGGCGGGTAAGACCCTCGGCAACCGACGCTTCTATCCGAAGCGCGCTCACCGGCATCGGCCGAGACGGGCGAGCAACCCGCCTTCCGGGATCAGGCCTCCACCACGGCGGGCAAGCGCCCAGGCTCCACCACGGGTTTCTGCAATCGCGCTCTGTGAGGAGACCCCTGCCCTCTCGAGTCGCGCCTCGAGATCGGCCAGAAGCTCCGCCTCGCCGCCAAAGAGATGCGGCACGCCGGAAACATCGACGATCAAGCCATCCGTTCCGTCCTTCGCCGCGTGTGGCCCGTAACGGCTCGCCCATCTGCGCAAGGACTCGAGCGCCCTGCCCTCCCGGATCAGATCGGCGGGCCGGGTCGAAAGTGTCGGACAGACCGCGCGCGCATCGGCGAGTGGCATGCCACGATGGAGCCCGGCAGCCGTGGCGGCGGTATTCAGGCAATGCAGATGTTCCGCGTTTGACGCCCGGAGCGTCACCGCAAAAGGCCCCTCAACGGGGCGGTCCCTCAGGCTGATGTCGCTCGCCAGCCTGGGGAACCAGATGGACAGCAGCCGTCGTGCCATTCCAGCTCACATCATAGGTTCCAATTGTTCCCCTTTTGTTCTTTATAAGAGCCCAGAGATGACGAGTCGAGTCCGGAGGCGACGGCAGCGGATCACATTTCCAGCGGGTCTCGGCCGCATTGCTCCCCCTGCCCTCCTGGATCAGCATCAGGCCCGTGGTGACCCCGGCCTCGGCGGCGAGCTGGAGCCGTCTGCCCGCGGTCAGCGAGATGGGCTTTTCCGGCGCGGCGATGACCAGGGACACCGGCCGAGCGCGCAAAGCCTCCTCGGCGGTCCAGAGCAGATCGGTCTCGCTTCGGGCCTCTACGAGATGCAGGCGCTCGGCAACGCCGTCTGGCAGGGACCCCGGCATTGGCCGATCCCGGTCATGCGCGAGTACGATCCAGAAGACCGGCCCTGGAAATCTTGCGGCCTGGAATAGTGCGAAGCCGTTTCGCCCCCGTCCTTCGATCTCATGAACACGGGCGCTCAGGAGATGAAGCGGGTCGTCACCGGTCGCAGGCAATCGATCATGCCGGGTCCGCACGCGTGCCCTCCGCTACACTCTCAAGACGCCCATTGGCCAGCGGCCGTTGGAGCTTCAGGGCCTCGCTCGTCTCTGCGGTCAGCCAGCAGCGCCATTCTGCCGGGGTTGTGAGGATCACCGGCATGGCTTTGGGATGTATGGGGCGCACCGCGTCATTCGCCTCGCAGGTCAGAAACCCGAAGAGCTCAGCTGTCACCTCGCCTTCCTTGAGCTTCCTGACCGAGGTCCATCGGGTGCGGATCCCGGCGAAGAAGGCGAGTGGCCGATCCTGGCCGAGGGCAAACCAGACCGGGGTGTTGCGAGACGCGCCGGGGCGGGTGTCGAGTTCCGAGAAGCTGGTGAACGGGACAAGGCAGCGATGCTCCACCCCGAGCCATCGGCGCCAATGGGACGAGTGGACATTGCGAATGTTCGTGACGCCGGGATCGGTACGCCTGCCCTCCAGATAGATGTCTGGCGTCGGCATGCCCCATCGGGCCATGGTCAGCACCCAATTGCCCGCGTCACTGCGACGGATGATCGGCGCCGCATAGTCGGGGAAGATGCCGGGAGCGGATGCGAGGTTGCCCGTGGTATCGATCAGGTCTTCGTCATCCTCCAGCACTTCGCGAAAGACCTGGCGCATCGCGTCCTGGCTTTTGGTCTGGGCGTACAGGTTGCACATCATCCCACCTCGTAGCGTTCCCGTCCGAGAACAATCAACGAACCTAGCTGATTCTGGACGAGCGGTCTATCGGTCCGATTGGCGCTGGAACGCCCGCGATCAACCTTCAGGCGCGCAGCACCGATCGCACATAGGCGTCGGGATTGAGGATGTTTCCGACCTGCCTTGCCATGCGGTTCTCGAGACGCAGAAGGCCCCAGAGGCCGAGTTTACTTGCCGCGCTGACCAGGATGTCCTGGTTTATTCTCAGCATCTTTCCGAACTCAAAGGCGATGTGGGTAGCCTCCTGGGTACTGGAGGGTTCTTGGTAGAAGGCACTGACCTCGGTCAGGGCAGCCCAACTGGAAAGCGGTTCAGGACTGCGGCTTTCTTTTTTTGTATCTGACTCTTGCTCTATGTGGCGGACATTCTGTCCGTCAGAGCCGGGCGTTTGCTTCGCCATGGCGACGGGACGTGCATCTTGTGTGGCGTGATTCAGGGTCTCTGGAACGGTTTTGGTCGTGTCGTCGTGGATGGCAACCTCTCTGGATGCGGCAAGTGTCTCGGCTGCGGTGGAGCCGGGCAGGGGGGCGATTTCTCGCTCAGTCTGCTGTTCAGACACCGTCGGACGCGAGGCCTCAGAAGACAGGACCGCGGTCAGCTGTGCGAGAGCTGCGCGAGCTTCGGTAAGGGTCAGCGACGTGCGCCGCACCAGATTGCGCAATCCGTCGATGAAGGCGGCGAGAGCCTCATCAAGGGCGAGTTCAGCGCAGGCCGCGCGGAGTCTGAGGATCTGGGCCCGCAGCCCGCGCAGCTCGTCGGCTTCTTCGCGGCGGCGCTGCGCCAGCGCCAGCAGCTCATCGGCCTGGGCAAACAGCGGCGAGAGGTCCAGCCCGAAGGCGCCGATCGGTTTACCGTGCTGCATCACTGGAAAGCGTTTGCCATTGGTGCTGTCGCGGCGGCGGATCAGCCCGGCGTTTTCAAGCGTCTCGAGATGCCGGCGCAGCTGGCGGTCGGTCAGGCCCTTGGCCCGAAAGCACAGGGTTTCGTTGCTGGCATAGACCGTGAGCAGGGTGGCGGGCGTCACCGGCGCCTCGCGGCCGTCCTGCGCCTGGCAGGGCAGGCAGCTCAGCAGGGCGTCCAGCACAACGACCGCAGCCTGCCGCAACCCGAGGTCGCGGCTGCAGGTGTTGACCGCGGCCATGATCTCGCGGCGCAGGATGGGGCGAAACACCGGCTGTTGGGTGATCGAACCCATGCCGGGGAGCGAGCGCTCCGCGGGTTTGGCACAGATGTCCTGTGCCCCGGCACCAACGGCCGTGGATGTGATGTGAGTCATGCGATTTCAGACGGCAAACGAGGTCCGGTCACCGAAATCGGTGTTGCGCTGATTCGTTTTTCGGGCTACGAAATAGGTGTCAAAGCTATCGGAGCCCTCTGGAAGCATCACCGCTTTCGGGGGGTTTCTTTTTTGCCTGAAGTCTGCTCCTTTCTGATTGTTTCTTGTTGCTGTCCGTTAATCTTGGGTGGCCTGATGTTGACCAGTGGTCAATTTAGGTCAAGATTCGGACCCATTTTGACCAGTGGTCAACTTGGTCATGCCCCATCATCCAGGAAGTCCGCGAGAAGCTGTTCGAGCCGATCGTCAAGGAAGGCTGAGAAAGCTTTCAGGTCCTCGCCAGAGGACCGGACGACGATCTTCCCGGGCGCAACCTCGATCTTCACGCGACCTTCTGCAATCGCCCTAGTAACGCTGACTGGCGGAGTCGGATCGGGCTTCTGGGTAAGCGCGCGGATCAGGCCGTTCAGCCTGTCGCTGCTGGGGGCATTTGCCGGTATCATTGCAATAAGCGCGTTCTCATCGAGGTCCTCACGCACTTTCAGAAGGTCCCGCAGTTGTTGCCAAGGGCGGCGGCCAGAGTCATGAGCCGGGCCGATCCGGTCGATAACAGCGCGCGGCACGTCAGCCACCACGCCCAGCATCCGGCTGATCGTCGTCTTGTCGACCGCGAGCACCTCCATGATGTCTTCGCGAGAGAACTCGTGACGCAGGAGCTGCTCCGCGTAGACCGACTGTTCGATGAAGCTGCGCTGGAGACGGGCCGCGTTCTCAAGCCCTTGGGAGATCAGCGCCTCTCGGTCACTGAGTTCCGCAATATGTGCAAGAACCTGAATGCCGAGTTGTCGACACGCCTCGATCCGTCGCCGGCCATAGACCACCTCGTAGGGCAGGGGGGCCTGAGGGGTGCGGCGGAGCAAGACCGGTAGCTTCTGTCCGGACGCACTGATCGAATTGACGAGGTCCTCCAGGCCGTCTTGAACGTCAAACCTGTCCCTGACGGCGCTTTCCGAAATCTGGGCGGGGTCGATCTGACGGGCAGCGCCCGCGCTGAGCTGATCGAGACCGCGTTGAACATCGAGTACCCCGGAAAGCTTCCGAGGTTTCTGCTCTTCCTCGGTCGCAGCAGCCTTGCCGTCCCGGACAGCCTTGAGGCTGCTAGCGAGCAGGTTCTTTCGCATCAGCCTCTCCCCCAGTTCCGCTGGAGCATCGTGTGAAGCTCCTCGGTCACCTCGTGCACGGACTGGATCGCCCGCTCATAAGTCTTACGGTTGCGCATCTCCCCAAGCTCGACCTCGAGCACGGTCTGCTGTGAGACGCCGGCCTCGCTGATCGCGGCGGACTTCAGGAAGGCGGATTTCATGACTGCTTCGCCGAACAGGTCTCGAATGAACGAGGCGAAGTCGACTTGGGTTGCCACGTTCGTGTCGAAGCGACTCAGCAAGAAGCGGAAATTGTCGAACAGGCCGACCCCGGCGCTTTCGTGCAAGACCTCGGTCAACGAGGATGCCATGTTGAGGAACTGGGCCGCCGAAGCGAGATCGACGCGCTCCGGGATGATCGTCATGACGATATTCTGAGCGGCGCATATGGCGGACAGGGTCATGTAGCCGAGCTGTGGCGGGCAGTCGAGGATGACCACGTCATAGTCATCCTTCACCGCCTGGAGCGCGGAGCGGATCTTGTCAAAGAAGACGGGTAGCTCACCCTTGCTGAGTGCAGCCGGCGTTTCGTGTTCGAACTCGGCGACCTGGATGCCGCCGGGCACAAGGTCGAGGTTTTGGAAATAGCTGCGCTTGATCACATCAGTGATGGGCTTCGGACCCTCACCCGTCTCCCGGTCCCGATAGCGGATGACATCATACAGCGAGCCGCCGTCGAAAAAGTCGAGCTCAGGCTGGTAGCCGAAGAAGGTCGTCAGAGATGCCTGCGGGTCGCAGTCCACTGCAAGCACTCGATAGCCCCGCATCGCGAGGTCCTGGGCTGCGTGAATTGCGGTTGAGGTCTTCCCGGACCCGCCCTTGAAGTTCACGAAGGCGATGACTTGGGTGGGGTCATCCGCGCTACGTCGCCCGGGGCGGAACTGGTCCGGGTTCTTCGCAGTCGAAGCCAGCACCCGACGGATCTCATGGATCTTTTCTGCCGAATATTTTCGACGCCCGCCCGGACCCATCTCGACTTCGGGAATCCGGCCTTCGTGATGGGCTTTTCTCAGGTAACCGTCAGCGACGCCGAGATAATAGCTCGCCTCGCCGGCTGAAAATGTCCGGAGTGTCTTGATCTCATGTGGCGCAAACGAACTCTCTGAAAGCACCTTGAGCGCCGTGGTAAGGTCCCTCGCGAAGCCCAAAAGGTGCTCGTGTAGCGCCTGTGTCATCTGTCCGCTCTCGCTGCTCGGTGGGGTTCGGAACGGTAACCACCCGAATTTTTCGCTTATTGCGTCCACTCTATGCCGATAGGTTGGTCAGAGAGCAAGAAAAGTTTGCTGCAATCGGAACGGAAGTTCACGGTGATTGTGGCCATCAACCGTTCCAACGCTTCACATGAAGGTTCAGGTTTACTGTGCAACATATTGATATAAATTTAGAAAAGATATCCACAGCCTTATCAACGGGACTGCCTCTTGGCGTGCGGGGTGCAGGACTGTCCTGGATCTTGGATTTGGCGGCTGGAACGCCGGATTGTAAAGAGATGGTGGATCGGCGTCCGGTGATGCCTGCTGGGCACCGAACGATTCTCTGCGACTTGGGCGGCATGCAGGCCGAGCGTTGCGCCCTCGAGGTCACTGAGACGAAAGGTCTTTGCAGCTCCCCCCCGCCTTCCAAGCCGTTGGCGTCCTGTGGACTCCTGCACTACGCGCACGGGCCCACTTACACATGGCGGCAGATCCGGA
This sequence comes from Gemmobacter nectariphilus DSM 15620, assembly GCF_000429765.1. Lineage (GTDB taxonomy): Bacteria > Pseudomonadota > Alphaproteobacteria > Rhodobacterales > Rhodobacteraceae > Wagnerdoeblera > Wagnerdoeblera nectariphila. The sequence continues at coordinate 44,509 of NZ_AUCM01000018.1, forward strand.
AGTCTGCTCCGTACGAGGGTCGTAGACCCACGCATGATTGCCTTTCCGAAGCTAGAGGCATATGGTAGTCCAACAGAGCACCGGAGATCACCATGGGCGTCCACAAGCAAAGCGTCAGCTTTACGGAATCCGCGTTCGACCATGTGCAATCGCTGGTCGCAGCGGGCGAATACCCGAATGTCAGCGCCGCCGTTTCGGGCGAGCTCGCCCGCGCGCGGTCGGCCCGCTTGCGCGATCAGGCGCTGCTGGAGGCCGAGGTTCAGCGGCGTCTGGCCCTGCCGCCCGATCAGTGGCAGGCGATGGACAGCCCGGCGGAGATCACCACCGAAGCCCGCGACTGGCTTGCCCGGCGTTGATGCGCCTTCGCCGTCATTCCCTCGTGGCGCAGGATCTGCGCGCCATGGCCGAACATGTCTACACCGTCAGCGGTGATGTCGATGCTGCCTTGCGCCGACTGGATCAGGTCGAAGCGTTGCTGGCGGACATTCTTGCTCAACCTGCATTGGGGGCACGCCTTGGCGCGCCGCTTGCGGGCTGGCAGGTGCGCCAAGGCGGGGCAGGGCGGGCGCTGACGGTGGTCTACCGGGTCGAGGGCGACTGGGTCTCGATCGTTCTGGTCGCCTTCGGAGGACAGGACTGGCTGACCCGCAGTGCAGGGCGGAACGCATCAACCGGGGGGTAACCTGACGGGTTCTCGATGGTCTGATCGGCGGCGTCTGAGCCTGGCGACGGACGCTTGATGCGGGGCTACGCCACCACATCCGATAAGGCAACCTTATCGGATATAGACCACTTCGGCCAGGTAATGCGCATTCGTGAGGCTTTATGATCATAAAAGGCATGGAGAGGCCAGAATTTTACGACGCGAAAGAAGCTGAAATCTTCGCAGGACGGCCAGGATCACTTCCAGTAAGGCGCCGCGTCTGAGGCTATAGCAGTCCGTTGCGCTGCGGGCCGCCGGTCATCAGGCTATAGGCCTCGATCAGGGCGGGATCGGCCGGGCGGCCCGGGCGCAGGTGGTATAGCAGCGCATCCAGAAACACCCGGGTCTTTTGCGGCATCAGGCGGCGGCTGGGAAACACTGCCCGCACGGTGACCGGCTGCAAGCCCCATTCGGGCAGCAATCGCACCAGGCGGCCCTGGCGCTGGAAGTCCTCGGCGAACAGGGTTGGCAGCACGGCAATGCCGGCGCCCGTCAGCACCATCCGGCGCAAGAGATCATAGGAATTGGCGCCCATCCGGCGGCCGGCCATGTCCACCGTCACCGCCCGGCCGCGCAAGCTCAGCGGCCAGGGCAGCGCGGCCCCGGCACTGATCAGGGCCAGCAACTCGAACCGGGCCAGATCCGTTGCACCCTGCGGCGCGCCCCGGCGCTGCAGATAGGCCGGCGCCGCATAGAGCCCCAGATCCAGATCGGTCAGATGGCGGGCGATCAGATGTTGCGAGGCATCGCCCTCGCCCACCCGGATCGCCAGATCGTAGCCTTCGGCGATCACATCGACATAGCGCGGCGACAGGTCCAGATCGAGCTGCACCTCGGGCCAGGCGGCGCTGAAGGCGGCCAGCATCGGGCCCAGCACGATGCTGGCCAGATCGGCGGGCACAGAGACCCGCAACCGGCCCGACGGCGTCTGCTGCCGGTGTTCCGCCACCTCGGCCACGCGCTCGGCCTCTTGGGCGATCTGCTCAGCGGCGCCCAGGATGCGCTGCCCCATCTCGGTCATCACGATGCGGCGGGTGGTGCGCTGCAGCACCTTTTCGCCCAGCCGCGCCTCCAGCTCGCCAATACGGCGCGACAGGGTGGATTTGGGAATCCCGCTCTGCTTGGCGGCCTCGGAAAACCCGCCGGCATTCACCACCAGGGCGAAATACATCAGGTCGGTCGGATCAGGCGGCAAGGGCATGGCGGATCATTGTCCTGATTTCGGGACAGTGAAACCCGGAATTTTTCCTGTGGCAACCCCGATATCCGATGTAATCTTGGCAAAATGCAAAAGGGAGTCGCGGTTTGACGCCTCATCTTGTTTCACTATTGGAACGTGCACTTGTCTGGGAAAGCGCCGTCGGCTGGACGCCGGAATGCCTGGACGAAGGGCCCTCGATGCTGCCCCGCTATCACGCCTCGGGCTTCAGCTATCTGTCGATGACCATCGGCGCCGATTGGGACCGGCCAGAGCCGACCCTGCGCCATTTCGCCCAGCAGCGGCGTTACTTCGAGAACCGCAGCGATCTGTGCCAGATCGTGGACTCGGTCGAGGACATCCGCGCCGCAAAGCGCGATGGCAAGCTGGGCATCGGCTTTCACCTGCAGGGCGCCAGTCCGCTGGGCTATGACCCGGCGCTGATCGACACCTGGTATCGGCTGGGCATCCGCTGGATGATCCTGTGCTACAACACCCGCAACCCGCTGGGCGATGGCTGCCACGAGCCGGAAAATGCCGGCCTGTCGCTGCTGGGCCGCGCCTTCGTGGCCGAGGCGAACCGGGTGGGCATGATGCTGGACATCAGCCATGCCGGCATCCGCACCTCGCTGGACATCATCGAGCTGTCGGAAAAGCCGGTGGTCGCCAGCCATTCCAGCGCAAGGGCGGTCAAGAACCACGAACGCAACGTCACCGACGAGCAGATCCGCGCGCTGGCGGCCAAGGGGGGCGTCGTCGGGATCAATTCCATCGGCGCCTTCCTGACCGATGACAACAGCTCGGGCGTCGGGGCGGTGATGCGCCATATCGACCATATCGCCCAGCTGGTCGGCCCGCAGCATGTCGGGCTGGGGCTGGACACGGTGTTCTATCAACCCTTCATGACCAAGCTCTATGACTCCGGCCCGCTGATGGCGCAGCGCGGCTATCCGCGCCCGCCCTGGGCCGATGTCAAACCCGAGGCACTGCCCGAACTGGTCGAGGCGCTGGACCGCCATGGCTATGACGAGGCGGCGATCCTGGGGATCCTTGGCGAGAACTTCCTGCGCGTTGCCGCGCAGACATGGCGACCCACCCATCAAAGGACAGACGCATGAGCTTCAAGACCCTGCGGCTTGCCGCCGCCATCGCCCTGACCGCCGTTGCGGCCCAGGCCGAGACGAAACACATCGCCATTGCCAGCTTTGGCGAACATCCCGCGCTGAACCAGGTTGCCGAAGGCTTCAAGGAGCGCATGGCCGAACTGGGCCATGCCGAGGGAACGGCCGTCAGCTACAGCTTCAACCATGCCAATTTCGACCGCACGCTGATCCCGCAGGTGCTGGCCAAGGTCGAGGCGGAAAAGCCGGCGCTGGTGCTGGCGATCACCACGGGGCTCAATCAGGCAGCGGTGCGCGGGATCAGCGACAAGTCGATCCCGATCGTCTTTGCCTCGGTCGTCGATCCGGTCGTTGCCGGGATCGTGCCGGACTGGCAGCACGGATCGGCCACCAGCACCGGCGCATCGATGATGCCGGATTTCGATGCGACGCTGGCCTATCTGAAACAGGTGATCCCCGGCATCAAGGCCGTCGGCACGCTGTTCAACCCCGGCGAGGACAACGACGCCACCAACATGGAGCTGCTGACCAAGGCCGGCGAAAAGGCGGGCATCCGTATCGTCGGCGTTCCGGTCGAGGCCGCCGCCGATCTGCCCCAGCGGGTCCAGAGCTTTGCCGGACAGGTCGATGCGGTGTTCCTGATCCAGTCGAACGTGGTGCAGACGGCGGTGCCGATCGTCGCCCAGGTGGCGCAGCGTATCAGGATGCCGCTGTTCAATTCGGTGTTCAGCCCCGATCTCAAGGATCAGCTGGCAGGCTTCCATGCGATTTCCTACCGCAAGAACGGTGTTCATGCCGCCGATATCGCCGACCGCATCCTCAAGGGCGAAAAGCCGGCCGACAATGCGCCCTATGTGCCGGTCGCCGGGGATTTCGACAGCTATGTCAGCGTCAAGGGCATGGAGGCTGTCGGCCTGCCGATCCCCGATGCCCTGAAGGACAGCCCGTGGCTGCTGAAGTGAGCGCAGGCACGGCGAAGGGGGGCGATACCCCCCTTCTGGCGCTGCGCGGGCTGCGCAAGACCTTTGGCGGCGGGCTGCCCGGCGCGCGGCCGGCGCTGGACGGGGTGGACCTGTCGCTGGCGCCGGGGGATTTCGCGGTGATCATCGGCTCGAACGGGGCGGGAAAGTCGACGCTGCTGAACAGCATCGCCGGCACTTTCGCCCTTGATGCCGGCACCATCGCGCTGTCCGGTCGCGACATCACCCGACTGGCCGGGCACCGCCGCGCCGGCATGATCACGCGGGTCTTTCAGGATCCGATGATCGGCACCGCCGCCGCCATGACGATCGAGGAAAACCTGGCCCTTGCCGAACGGCGCGGGCAGCCGCGCCGCCTGCGGCTGGCGCTGGACCGCCGACGCCGCGACAGCTATCGCGACCGGCTGCGTCCGCTGGCGCTTGGGCTGGAGGATCGGCTGACGACGCCCGTTGCGCTGCTTTCGGGCGGGCAGCGTCAGGCGCTGTCGCTGATCATGGCGGTCATGTCGCGCCCGGCACTGCTGTTGCTGGACGAACATACCGCCGCGCTGGACCCGCGCACCGCCGAGATCGTGATGGAGGCCACCTTGCGCGTGGTGGCCGAACAGGGGCTGACCGCGCTGATGGTGACGCACAACATGCGGCAGGCCATCGAGACCGGCAACCGGCTGGTGATGATGGATGCCGGCCGCATCAGGCTGGACATTGCGGGGCCGGAAAAATCGGCGCTGACCGCCGCCGATCTGGTGGAAAAGTTCCGTATCGACAATGACCGAATGCTGCTGGGAAGCTGAGCCATGACCGTGATCGACGCCTTCCTGAACCTGATCCCGGTGACCTTTGCGCAAAGCCTGATGTATTCCTTCGTCGTGATGGGGATCATGATCCCGTTCCGGCTGCTCAGCTTTCCCGACCTGACCAGCGAGGGGGCGTTCCCCCTGGGCGGCTGCGTCTGCGCCGCGCTGATCCTGGCCGGCTGGAACCCGTTTGCGGCAACTGTCGTGGCCTTTGGCGCCGGGGTGCTGGCCGGTATGGCAACGGCGTTGATCCACCTGCAATTCCGGCTGAACTCGCTGCTGGCGGGTATCCTGGTGTTCACCGCGCTTTACAGCGTCAACATGCGGGTGATGGGCCGGTCCAACGTGGCGCTGTTTTCCGCCGACAGCATCTTCCTGCAGATCAGCCCGGCGATCCTGGGCTCGGTCGCCTTGCAGATTGCGGTCTTTGCCGTGCTGGTGGTGGCCATGCTGCTGGCGCTGCGCTGGTTTCTGGCGACCGAGGCCGGAGCCGCGTTGCGGGTGGTGGGCATCAACCCCGATCTGGCGCCCTCGCTGGGCATCAACCTGTGGGTCTGGACCCTGGTAGGGCTGGGCCTTGCCAACGGGCTGTCCGCCTTTGGCGGCGCGCTGGTCGTGCAGTTGCAGGGCTTTGCCGATATCGGCATGGGCATGGGGCTGCTTATCAACGGCCTTGCCTCGCTCGTGATCGGGGAAACGGTGGTCGGCCGCCAGACCATCACCCGCCAGCTGCTGGCTCCGGTGGTCGGGGCGGCGATCTATTACCAGTTCGTCTCGCTCGGCCTGGCGCTTGGCCTGCAACCCAGCGATCTGAAGCTGGTGACGGCCGTCTTCGTGCTGCTGACGCTGGGCCTGCCGGCCCTGCGCCGCGGCGGGTCCAGCGGGCGCGAAAAGCTGCACGCCTGATCGGCCTCAGAGCATTGTCTGAGCAACGCAGGATCTGCGGTGCGGTCGGTCACAATAGTATCCGCCGGCCGCACTCGAACACTGCGTCGATCACTCCGCGAACGCGATCGGAACGCAGCCTCCATTCCTGCCGTGAGGCTGCATCGCATTGTCGAGCTCCACCGATAGCTACGGCTGTGCTATCGGCCAGCGGCTCTCGCCCCGGCAGGTGCGGCATTCGGGGATGAGCTGCTGGCGCAGCGCCTTTGTATCTCCGCTAAGTAGCGTCTCGGCGAGAGTCTGGCCTGCACCCGCCATCATCAGGACGGCTGCAGCCCTTCGTTGTTGAACGGCTTGCAATAAGGACCCCGCTTCTGGGGTGATCGGCGTCCAAAAGGGACCCCACCGACCGGGGGTTGGGTCCATTGTGCCTTCGATGATTATCGGAGTCCGAGCGCGGGATGCTGATCGTGGAGACAATCGCAAAAATCAGGCGGCTGCATTTTACCGAGGGCAAGGGGATCAAGACGATCTGCCGTGACCTGAAGCTGTCGAAGAAGGTGGTGCGGAAGGTGATCCGCACCGGGATTACCGAGTTCACATATACCCGGACGGTGCAGCCGCGCCCGAAGCTTGGTGCCTGGCTGGGGGAGTTGAACCGGCTGCTTGAGGTGAACGCCGCGCGGGCCAGCAGGGAACGGCAGTCCCTGACACAGATCTACGAAGAACTGAGCGGTCTCGGCTATGAAGGTGGTTATGATGCGGTGCGCCGCTACGCCTCGAACTGGGCGCGCAATCAGAGCTCGGGCGCATCTTCTGCGTTCGTGCCCCTGAGCTTTGCGCCCGGTGAAGCCTATCAGTTCGACTGGAGCCACGAGGTTGTCGTGATCGATGGGGCGACGACCACCATCAAAGTGGCCCATGTTCGCCTGTGCCACAGCCGGATGTTCTTTGTGCGGGCCTATCCGCGCGAGACGCAGGAGATGGTGTTCGATGCCCACGACAGGGCTTTCGCCTTCTTCAAGGGCACCTGCACCCGTGGGATTTACGACAACATGAAGACGGCGGTGGAGACCATCTTCACCGGCAAGGAACGCCTCTACAATCGTCGGTTCCTGCAGATGGCCAGCCATTATCTGGTCGAACCTGTTGCCTGCACCCCTGCTGCGGGTTGGGAGAAAGGCCAGGTGGAGAGCCAGGTCGGCACTGTCCGTCAGCGGTTCTTCGCGCCCCGCGTCAGGGTCAAAAGCTACGAGGAACTGAATGCCTGGCTGCTGGACAAGTGCATCGCCTCGGCCAGAACCAGCAAGCATCCGGAGCTGACGGACAAAACCGTCTGGCAGGTCTTCCAGGAAGAGCGCCCACACCTTGTTCCCTATGCCGGGCGCTTCGACGGCTTCCATTCGCTGCCTGCGGCGGTCTCAAAAACCTGCCTCGTGCGCTTCGATAACAACAAATACTCAGTCGCGGCAACGGCTGTCGGGCGGCAGGTCGAGGTCAGGGCCTATGCGGAACGGATCGAGATCCGGCAGGAGGGCCGACTGGTCGGAGACCATCCGCGTCACTTCGGCCGAGACCGAACCGTTTACAATCCCTGGCATTATGTGCCTGTTCTGCTTCGCAAACCCGGGGCGCTGCGTAACGGCGCACCGTTCAAGGACTGGGTTCTTCCCGGAGCTCTTGAACAGATCCGCCGCAAGCTGCAGGGCTCCTCGGATGGCGACCGCCAGATGGTGAAGATCCTCGGCGCGGTGCTGACGGAAGGAATGCCTGCGGTGCAAAAGGCATGCGCCGAAGCACTCTCGCAGGGCGTTCACTCCGCCGATGTAATCCTCAATATTCTATCCCGCAGGCGAGATCCGGAACCACCACCGCTTCTGCTGACCTCTCCGGCCTTGCGCCTGACCCATGAGCCTGTGGCGGACTGCGCCCGCTATGACCTGCTGCGGAGGGCCAGTTGATGGATCGTGCTGACATCATGGCCGCAATGGGCGAGTTGAAGCTCTACGGGATGCGCGCCGCTTATGACGAACTCATGGCGGTGGCTGTGCGCCGCCAGCACGAACCCCGCCAGATCGTCGGAGATCTTCTGGCCGCCGAGATCAACGAGAAGAAAGCGCGGTCGGTCAAATACCAGATCACTACCGCCAAGCTGCCCTATGCCCGGGAGATCGAGGAGTTCACCTTCGATGACACCCCAATCAACGAGACCTTGGTGCGAGATCTGGCCAGCGGGGAGTTCCTCAGCCAACAGCGCAATGTCGTGCTGGTTGGCGGCACGGGCACCGGCAAGACACATATCTCCGTGGCCATAGCGCGCGCGGTCATCCGCAATGGTGCCCGGGGCAGGTTCTTCAATGTCGTCGATCTGGTGAACAGGCTGGAGGCCGAGGCCCGTGCCGGACGGGCAGGCCGGCTTGCAGAACATCTGATGCGGCTCGACTTCGTCATTCTCGATGAACTCGGATACCTCCCATTCGCGCAGTCCGGAGGCCAGTTGCTGTTCCATCTGATCAGCAAGCTCTACGAGCAGACTTCCGTCATCGTCACCACCAACCTGGCATTCGGCGAGTGGCCGACCGTCTTTGGGGACGCAAAAATGACCACCGCGCTGCTCGACCGGCTAACCCACCACTGCGACATCGTTGAAACCGGCAACGACAGTTGGCGCATTAAAACCCGAGCCTGAATGCCCGCCGAAACGCAGGCCCGCGTCGGCTGCGCCAGTTGGCAAGCTACGCCGCCACGGGCCTGCTCACCCGCGCACCAAAGGGGTCACTTTTGGACGCCGATCAGGGGGCCCGTTTGGATGCCGATTGACACCTCGCGACCCCAAACGCCGAGGCCGCATAATGCCACAAGTCACACAGCTATGCGTAAGGGGTGCCTGGTCCCCACCTTCTGCTTGATTGGTTAACCTGCGACTGCGCGCCTGTTGGATATCGGGCGGGAGTTTCGCGATGGCGACTACGGTGGAGTTTCTCAGGGACTACGGGGTTGAGATACGGGCCAATGGCCAGAAGCGATGGCCGGACGAGGTCAAGGCGCAGATCGTTGCGGAAACTCTGAAGCCTGGCGTGACGGTGAACGCGGTTGCGGCACGGTATGGGCTTCGGGCGAACCATCTGTCGGAATGGCGCGGTCGGGCGCGGGACGGGAAGCTGGTTCTGCCTGCGCCGGAGCAGGATGGCTTTTGCTTTGCGCCTCT
>NZ_AUCM01000019.1 GCF_000429765.1 Gemmobacter nectariphilus DSM 15620
TGCGTAACGAACCGCTCGTACATGCTGGTTTCCAATCCTTGATGATTGGGAATAGTATGCATGCCAATTGGGAGTCAATGACCTGATATCTGGGAGCGCCCAAGATATCCCGTGCAGCGAGGTCCAGCACGGCCATGACCTGGAGCCAGCCTTCCGCAGTCCAGCTCCATGTGAAGTCGGCCGGCCACTTCTGGGTCGGTCGGTCGGCCTGTCCGCCACGCGTTCGAGGGTCTCTTCGTCGTCAAAGGGTTCGCTGGCCTCCAGCGTGCAGATCACCCTACCATTGCCGCGCTGCATTGATCGCTTCCGCGGTCTGGCGCGAGAGGTTGGTCGAAACGACGGCATTCAACCTGCGGCGTCCTCTCCGCTGCATGAGGGCGCGCCTCGCCCTTCAGGCGACGGGCAGTATCCTCCATCGGAAGCGGTTCCATCGGCCTGATCGGACGGTCAAAGCAATCGAGGTCGATCACCTTCACAGCCGGCCGAACACGGCGGCACTTTCCGCCGCGCCGCGCTGCGGGCCAGACAACTTCGCGCATGGTCGTTTCAGGCGTCTTGCATGCCAGACCATTCCCCCACTTTGCGGTGGCAAACAGCGGAGCCTGCGCTGTCACCGCTTGCATCAGCCTCAGGGACCATATGCTGGACTGCATGCCGATCGGCGTCGTGGTCTTCCCCGGCACCGGCATCCAGGACAACCTCGCCGACAAAGCCCGCAAGATGGGCATCCCGATCATCAGGTTTGGACAGGGGGCGTGAGCCCCCTCCTACTATCGGCCTAGCCTATCGTGCACAAATCCTAGCAGCAGACGCCACCACGAGGCCCTTGGCTCTCGCGCTTCATAATGTGCAGTACGCTTCGCATGTTCCTTCTGCCGCCCGGCATGGATCTGTTTGTCGGTCCACTGATTGGACCATTGAACATTGCCGTTCGTGATCAAGTAATGAGATTTGCAGGGCAGCTGCCAGTTTCCAACAGATGGGCGCCGAGTTGGCCCTCGCACGTCTGCTCGAACGGCCCATTCAGTCGGACCAAGGGGCGTTCTGACCTCTTGCCCGCACCCACATGCGCAAAGGTGAGCTGCGGAATGGAACTCCTCGGACAGGATGCGCCTGAACAGGGGCGGCAATCGTCAGGCGAATGCTGCGCTCTACCGTGTGGCCATCGTGCGGATGCGCGACGACGCGGAAGCAAAGCTCTATGCGGCGCGGCGTATGGCTGAAGGCAAGACCCGCCGCGAAATCGTGCGCTGCATAAAGCGATACATTGCCCGAGAAATCTTCGCAGCGCTGTGCAGGCCTAAATTCCCCGCACAACCCGCTTGACGAATATAGGAGCTTCAACGACTTGGCCGAGACGATCAATGGCCTGAGGTCATCCACCGCCGTGGCCCATGGCGCAGCTTGGAAGCCGTGGAATACGCGACGCTCGAATGGGTGGACTGGTTCAACAACCGCCGTCTTCTCGAGCCCATAGGGAACATCCCGCCCGCAGAAGCCGAGGCCACCTTCTATGCAGCTCTGGAAACTGAAGCCATGGCCGCGTAACTAACGTCAATCAGCCTCCGGCAAACCCGGTGCGGTTCAGAAGCCCTTTACCTTAGACAAATCCTCACTAGTCGCGATCAGGATCTGAGATCGTCCACCTGCTATCCTTGAAGCCTCCGCCAGCAGACCAGCAACGCTCGCCTCGGCTGCTTCCTGCTGTCGGGGTTCGTCGAAAACCACTAGGCCCGGATGGCTGGTCTCGCTTCCTTGGGGAACGTCCAGCAGCCCGAGCTGATAGGCCCACTTCAATCGCACGCTATCGCTGGCGGATAGGCCCGCCCGGCCCGGACAAAATGTTCCTTGCTGCGAAAGTTGTCGCGCACCATGCGCCGTGTGTCCGACATGCCTCAAAGGCGTTCGATCTACCCGAAGATGTAAGTCTTTACCAATAGTTGCATCCTGCCCAGTTGGGTTCCCGGTGATTGGTGCCCCTGCGTATCGTGCCCGTTCAATCCTGACCAGCCGTGCCACAGATCGCGCGAATCTTTCGCAATGACGGCCACTCCAAATTTGATGACACTCGCTACATATCCAGTAATATCAGATAGTTAAAAAGATGAGCCTGAAGCTGGATTTTGTTGACGCCAAAGGGCTCGCGACCTTACCCAGATAGACATGAGGCCCCCTGCGCCATCACGGTCACGGGGAATGTTCGGGAGAAGCCCGACAGCTCTCGCCCAGAGGACTGCCGATGACGGCGAACTCCATGCCATTGGCGCGTCCGGTCAGCCGGGCGTGGCCGTTTCCGATGACCTTCGACCCGAACAAAGGCTTTCTCATGGTCCGCCTTGCAGTGTCTTGCCTGCGCCTGATGCCCGACCCGCACGCCTGCGACCGCGCAGGCCCGGAGCCGGGGTCCGTCTCAAGGCCCTGACAGCGGCAAGGCGGCCCCCGAACGGCCCCTGTCAAAAAAGTCTGCATCCCTGAAACTTGCGCGCGGCAACCATCGTTCCTGCATTCCAGGCGATGAGCGCGTGCGTCCATACACCCAGAGTATATCATGCCCACCACGACGATTGACGACCTTGATGATCTTGCGCTGCCGTTCGAGGGCCGCGGAACCCCGACCTTGCTCGACAGCGCGATCACGCTGCCGGACAGCTACAATTCGAACTTTTCATACACCTTCACGATCACGGGCCTGGAGTCGACCGATACGGTCGCCTTTCAGGAGTCCGCGAATCTCTTCTTCTCCGATGGCTATCTGTCCGCAAGCTATCCTGACTACTCCGGGACCCTGGGGTACATGAACAGCAGCGGCCCGGGATCATTCATTTTCACGGTCAGCGCATTCGTGCTGCGCCCCTTCCTGGAACGCGCGCTGGAGGCGCTGGTCTTTTCGACCACCGATGAGCGGGAAACTTCGACCCGCCAGCTCGGCTATTCGTTGTCGTCCATCTTCTATCCAGGGAACGACATCACCGGAACCATCGACGTGACCCTTGATGGCCCGGAGGCGGTTGCCCCGGTGACACTGGCCGACCTGACCGAGACGGCGGTGTTCAACGCGGGCAGCTTCGATCAGGGCGCGCAGCTGCTGGACAGCGACGTCACCGTCACGCTGGAGCCGGGGTTCGACAGCATGGGAAGCCTGCTGTCAGTGGCGGGCCTTGTGCAGGGCGATACGGTCAACTTGCGCCTGCAAGGGGCGGGCAGCCCGTTCACCATCACGCAGCATCCGTCCTTGCCCGAAGGGTCGTGGCGCCTGCACATGGATGGCGACGAAATCGCGAACGTCACCTTTGGCTACAATGACGGGACCGCACAGTCACCGTTCATGGTCGAGTTCCTGACCCCGGCCAGTGCGGCCACCATCGAGACGGTGATCGAGAACATCCAGTTCTCGACCGCGACGGAAAACAGCGCCCGCACGCTGTCGCTGACCCTGACCGGCCATGGCGAGACCACACCGATGGTTTCGCAGGATATTGCTGTGTCGATGGTGCCTGAAATCGGCGGGATCGCCGACGAAATCTGGATTGATTCGGCCAATCCGAATGGCCCGTTGGCCCGAATGGTGGATTTTCCGGCGGGGGATTATTCTGGCGGCAAGCTGACGATCAGCGGCCTGATCGGAAACATCGACATCCCGGGCATCGCCAACGGCAGCATGTTCTACATGGACAACCCCGATCAAGTTCAGGGCAACACCTACAACGTCTATTGGTTCAGCTCGCACTTCGCGACCATCACGATCCCCGGCTATCACGATGCCGGAGACCTTGTGGTGGATTTCCTCATGAGCGGCACCAGCTCTGGCCTGGCGGAATCGTTCATGAACGACCTGCGGTTCCGGGACGTGGGCGCAATCTGGGGCTTTCCCCCGACGCGCGAGCTGACCTTTACCGTTGAAACCGTGCAGGACGGGATCACGGCGCAAAGCACGGCGACACTGACCTATGGCAAGCCGGAACTGACTGGCGTGGACTTCTACACGTCGGATCGGGTCCAGGCCGGCGGCGCGGCGATGGTGCTGGATGATGATGTGACCGTGACCTTGCCGGCCGGCATCACCCAGGATGATGCGCGTATCGAGGTGACGGGCCTGGCAGCCGGCGATGTTGTCGGCCTGTCCGATGCCGGACCGTTCCGGGTGGATGGTGCAGGCAACCTGATCCTGACCTCCCAGGGGGGCGATGTGACCATCGGCACCTTTGAAGGCGGCTATGCGGGCTATGATGCGGACAGTGGCCAGTTCAATTCCACCCCCGCCGTGATCCGGCTGAACGAAGATGCGCCGTCCTCGGTGCTGGAAACGATCATCGAGAACCTGACCCTGGCCAGCACGGGCCGTTTCTCGACCGACAACCGGACGCTGACTGTCTCGGTTTACAACGCGCAGGGCAATCGGTGGACCAGCGCCGAAGTAAATGTCTCTGTGACGGGCAATCCGATCGACGGGTTGAAGAACGTCCACTACAATGACAGCGATGGCCCCGTTACCGACATGTCGGTGGAGCCCTTCGTCGATACCAACGTCAGCCTGGCACCGGGCAACTACACCGGCTGGACGTTGGAGGTCACGACCGCCAATGGCGACCTGGGCGATGCAGTCGGGATTGGGCGTCACATTGTCGGCCTGCGTTATTTCGAGCTTCAGACCCAGCCGGATCAGTCCATCACGCTGTTCTATATCGACGAGTTCAACCAACCGACCGCCGTTGCAAGCTATACCGGCCTGCCGTTCAAGAACAGCGCGTTGGGCTATGGCTTCAGGCTTCAGGTCGCCAATGACAGCACCTGGACCGCTGAGCGGCTTGAACACCTGATCGAATCGGTGACCATGGCCGCCGGTGGTCCGGTGGGCACCACGTCGTCGGTGACCTACAAGCTGTCCAATTCGCAAGGCGTGTTCTACGAGGATACGGTTCAGGTAGTGAAATCCAACGCCGTGCCGGGACTGGACGGGCTGGCATCGTCGATCACCGTCAACACGGCCGTCCTGGCGCTGGATGGCCCGGTGCTGATCGACAGCGACGTGACGGTGCCGGAAACCTTCTCCTCGGGGCTGCTGAACATCACGGTAGCCGGTCAGGAACCGGGCGATGTGCTGGGGGTGCGCACCTTTGAAACCCCGGCCGTCGGTCAGTTCGGGCTGAGCGGCAACATGGTCTATCGTCAGGGCGCCGATGGGCTGGAACTGATCGGCTATGTCAACGGTGGCGAAGGCAGGCCGCTGGTGTTCGATTTCTTCGTGGGCGTCACGGCCGAACAGGTCGAAGCGGTGCTCGAGGCGCTGACCTTCACCAGCACGTCGAACGTGACCAATCGGGAACTGGCGATCACCCTTACGCAGGATGGCGCAGCGGTGGTCCGCGGCTTTGTCGATGTGAACCTTGACCGGACCCCGCTGATCGAGGGCCTGTCGCGTGTCGTCAAGTTCGATGCCGCCACCATCGCCACCACGCCGATGAACATCGACACGGACGTCACGCTGCCCACCGGCATTTCCTATGACCGCATCTCGATCAACATCCTGCGTCCGGCCGAAGTGCAGATCGGGGTCAGCGGTGATTTCCGGATTGTGCAGGAAGGTCCGGATGCTTTCCTGTTCCGTGGCGACACGAACATCGGCTATTGGGGCAACGGCAGCCAGTCGAACTATGTGTCCCTTGTCTCGGGCCTGACCCGCGAAGAGGTGGAAGCCGTGATGGAGGCGCTGACCTTCACCTCGACCATCACCGACGGGCCCCAGAGCCTGACCATCTCTCTTGCCCAATCGGTTTCGGGCGGAAGCAACCTGCTAGCCCGGACCGAAATCACGCTGCAACCGGCCGCTGGCAATCAGACCCTGACGGGGACCGAATTTGGCGACACGCTGACCGGCGACGAAGGGCACGACCTGCTGTCGGGCCTGGAAGGCGACGATCAGTTGTCCGGCATGGCGGGTCGGGACACCTTGCTGGGCGGTGATGGCGATGACAGCCTTCTGGGCGGCGGCGGGTTCGATCGGCTGTCCGGAGAGGCCGGAAACGATACGCTTCACGGCGAAGACGGTGACGACCGGCTTTTGGGCGGTGCCGGAGAAGACGTGCTGTTCGGCGGCAGGGGGAATGACCGCTTGTGGGGTCGCAACGGCAACGACTGGCTGTCCGGCAACAAGGGCAACGACATGCTGGATGGCGGCAATGGCAACGACAGCCTGTTCGGCAGCCAAGGCGCGGATTCGCTGTTCGGCGGGGCAGGCACGGATTCTCTGAGGGGCGGTGCAGATGATGACCAGCTCTTCGGAGGTGCCGGGGACGACAGGCTTCTCGGTGAGGATGGCGCCGACACCCTGAGCGGTGGCGCCGGTTCCGATACCCTCAACGGTGGCGATGGTGCCGATGTGTTCGTCTTCGGCCTTGAAGATGTCGGCACGGGCGTTGATCTGATCTGGAACTTCCAGCAAGGCGTGGATGCGCTGCAGCTGTCCGTGGACCTGATCGGTCAGCTGGAAAGCATGGGCTTTGCGGCCACGGATGCAATCCACTGGAACGGGGCGTCTCGCACCTTGTCGCTGGACTTCGAGGCCGTCGGCCTGTCGGGCGGCCAGGTCGCGATCGCACGCTTCTCCGGCGTCGTTCCTGATGATGTGACGGCCAGCGATTTCATCTTCGGCTGACGCGCCATGATCTTGCGCCCCCCTTTGGCAACAAGGGGGGCGTCCTTCACCGGGCATGGCCTGGCAACCATCCCGCCGTTCCTGTCGCGCCCGCTCGGTCAGGGGGCGCGGCCTGCCACGCGGGCCACACCCCGTGCCGCAGGGCGGCTTTGTCCCTGGCTCTGACCGCCTCCATCGCTTCACGCCCGGGAAATTGCGCCGAACGCGGCGCCGCCGCAGTATCCTGCGGGCGGCTACAAACCTTCCTGCACGACGGCCGTGTGGAGATCGACAGCAACAGGGTCGAAAACCTGATCCGCGCCATCGCCCTCAATCGAAAAAACGCGCTCTTCACCGGGCATGACGAAGGCGGCATCGCCTGGGGCCGCATCGCCTCGCTCATCGAAACCTGCAAGATCAACGGCATTGAGCCCTTCGCCCATCTCAAGGCCACCCTGACAGCCATCGCCAACGGCCATCCGCAAAGCCGCCTCGACGATCTGCTGCCGTGGAACTTCAACCCGTCAAACTAGCAACTGTATCTCTCAGGCCGTTGCGGCGGTCCATTTCTGACGGCTCTGCCCGTTCCCGGGAAACGCCGTGGCCGGTGTCGCGGTCAGTTCCCGCATCCAGCGGCGCAGAACGCTCTCGGCCACATCAAGGTCTCGCGCCGCCTGCGCCACCGCAACGCCACGGTCCGCCACCAGCCTTACGGCCTCGATCTTGAACTCACGGCTGAACTTCGCTTGCGGCCGTCATGTCCACTCCCCGGTCCCTTGGTCACGATCTTATCTTCGTGTCCACGATAGCGGCAGCAGGCCAACATGGGCCATCCGACCTCAAGGCAGGTTGCCTTTGCCAAACAGCTGGCGCGGATCATACGCCGCGCGCCGTACCGGACGAATGCTTTTGGGGACCGAGGGCCGATGTCGAAGTGGATAGACGGAAATCGGTGAGGCCAACCGGCCTGGGCGAGTTACTTCGTGCGGTCCACGAGCTTCGCAGCGCCCGCCTTGGCCAGGGTCAGAAGAGTCGTGCGAATTCTGGCGGTGAAGGCTGCGCTGAAAGCGCCAAGCTGCTTGCGGTCATCCCAGACATAGGATCGCTCGACGATGTCAGTGTTGACCTCGTCGAGCATGATCCATTTGCGGACATGGGTTTCGAGACCGACGCGCTGCGACTCGATTTCGGGGACCTCGATGGCATGTCGCGAGGGGAGTGGCGGTTGTGTCGTGATCGGCAGAATGAAGACCACCGTCTCGCCATCCTGCCTGGCGACAGTTACGGCGATGCAAACGGGACGCTTCTTGCGGCCCTCGGTTTCGCCGGAGAGGTCCTCCCGCTTCCAGAGAAAGGGATAGCGGAAGACCTCTCCGGCCGCAGGTTTATTCACCATCCTGGTTCATGTCCCGCTCGAGCCCTTCGATCATCAGCGCCTTGAGGTCGTCCGGCATTTCACCCAGCATATGAACCTGCTGGGTCGCACCTTTCGCAAGCTGTTGGTATTGATCCATGCTCATCAGCACGAATTTCGGCTTGCGATGCTTGGTGATCGCGACGGGCGAGCGTATCGCCGCATCGAAAAGCTCGCTGGTGTGCCGCGTCAGGTCTGCGGCCTTGAACTCGGGTAGCTGTTGCATGCCAGAACCTCCATTTGGCCAGAATATACAGATATTCTGGATATTCTGCAAGCGCCGACGCGGCCTGCTGTTATCCGAACCGCCATCCCTCCTCGGTGAAGCATCTCTCCCAGATTGCGACAGCGCGCGCCGATCTCGGCCCCATCTTCGATGCGCGTGACCCGAACGAGCTGGCGACGCGCGGGATGCCCGCAGCGTCCCTCGCCGATCCCGGATGGCGCGCGGCGATGCTGGACGGTCGTGCGGTGCCGACGCAGGATTTCTCCCGGCGCCTCGTCGCCGAGGGGTTCGTGGGCCTGCTGGTCCGCAGCTACGTCAAGGGAGCCGCTGGGACCGACCTGAACATGGTCCTGTGGCACTGGACCCGCGATGGCTGCGCCCTGGACGTGATCGACGATGAGGATCGGCTGGGGCGAATGTAAGCGACGGCCCAAGGCGGACCGCGCGATCCGCTTGCTTGCGGCTCTCCCGCATGGCGGCAAATTCGGCACCGATCTCGCGCGGCTTGGTGCCGATCCATGTGCGCAACAGCATGGCCATCAGGGCGACGACTGCGACCCAGGCCAGATTGGGCTGCCGCCAGGGCATGATGATCAGCGCGGCGAACACCGGCCCCCTGCTTGCGCTTCGTCACGGATCGCTCCTGCCGTATCGACCTGACAAGCTGGTCAAGCATCGCTAGGTTGGCTGCGAAAATCGGCAGTCGGACATGTGACAGGTGGCAAGACGTCGGATCGATGAGGCTTTGGCCGCCCTTGCCGCCAAAGGCGATGACGGGTTCGGGGCGCGTCGCGAAGTGCTGGAGCGCGCCGCCTTTGACATGCTGCAGCGCCCGGCCCTTGGAGGCCAGATCGTCGCGCGGCTTTGCGCCGTCGCAGAGCCGACCCCGAAGGACGCGGACCTGCTCGATCTGCTTGGCGCGGGCCTTGAGGCGGCCCGCATGGCCAGCGAGAATGGCAAGGCGCGCGGTCAGACCCTGATTGATACCGTCGAAGAGGCCCTCGACCTGGCATGCCGGAAGGGGCGCATGACAGCCGGCCACACGCTGCTGCTTGCCCAACTCTGGTCGCGCGCTGGTCTGCGCCCGCTTTCAAATGTGTCGAGATCGGGCACGAATGCCGCGATGGCGCCAGCTGTGACTGGGCCGATCCCGGGAATGGTGCAGAGGCGACGCAGCTGAACATCGGTCCTTGTGGTCGCCTCGAGTTCGTTCGCCGACCGCGTGGTCACGTCGGTCAGTCTCGCGATTTGGTCAAGGTAGATCGCCCCCTTCTCCCGGACTGCGCCGGGTAGAGTGCTGGTCTCCTCGGCCAGCGCGGTCTCGAGCACTTTCAGGCTCGCCAGCCCCTTCGGCGCAACCAGCCCGAATTCGGCCAGATGCCCCCGCAGCTGGTTGCCGAGCTGTGTGCGCTGCCTGACCAAGCATCGGTGCCTACTGAAGGCGACGGCACGGCCCTGCGTCTCGGCACTCTTCACGGCAACAAACCGCGAGGCCGCCTCCGCAATGGCTTCAGCGTCAGCAGCATCGTTCTTTGGCCGCTTGACGAACGGCTTCACATACGCCGCCGGAACCAAGCGCAGCTCATGGTCATGGGACTGCGCCACCCGGCCCCAATAGCGTGATGTGGCACAAGCCCCCGTCACCATGACGCAGCATTGCTGCCCGGCCAACAGTGTCGCCAGACGCGACCGCGAAAGCACCCGGTCATATCGAACCGCCCCATCCTGTCCGATTGCGCAGACCTGGAAACGGACCATTGCCAAATCAATCGCCAACATATTGATCGGTGTCGTTATCGCTGTGCCCGTCCTTCGGTTCCTGTGAAACCATCTTGGCATATGTGATGTCCTTGGGGTGGGGGCATTCGCCGCATCGGTTCACCTGCGCGGTCAGGCTGCCTTGCGGATGCCGCCGCCTGCCCGGTCAAATTCGTCGAAGACCCGCAGCCGACGTGTGGCCTCTGACCAGTGCGGGCACATCATCCACAGACGGAACAGGTGCCGCTTGCGGTCCTGTTCGGGCCAGTCGCGATAGTCCGTCCGGCCATGCACCGTCGTGCGATCGTTGAGGAACTGCATGTCGCCAGGCTGAAATTCCATGTCCAGGAAGACGCCGTCGCGGTTGGCGATCTCCTCGAAGACCTTCAGCGCCTCCAGCGCCTGCGCGCTCAGCTCGGCCCCATGCTGCGCGGCGCTGCGGATCAGCTCGGGGATATAGGAGCAATGCAGCTGGCCATCCGCGTCCTGGGCAAAGACCGGAATGCTGACGGGCGTCAACGCAGGTGAATCGCCGCGGTCGGCTGTCGGGCGATAGAAACGGAAGCCCTCGATCAGCGGCTCCAGCAGGTCGGGGCGCTCGGCCAGCATGGTGTTCCAGATCGTCGCCGCCGAGGCCACGCGGCTCAGGCCGCCTTCCTTGGCGTTGCGCAGGCAGAACAGCCCCACGATGTCGGACGGATCGCGGTGCATGCTGATCGTGCCACCGCGCCGATAGGGGCGTTCGTTGCCCGGCTCGGCGCGGTCGATCACGTCACCCAGATAATCGCCGCGATGACTTTGCGAGACCGAAACGCCGAAATACGACCCGATCCCCACGAAGATCAGCCGCAGCATGTCTTCGCTATGGCGGGTCACGTCGATGCCGCTGAACAGCACAAAGCCGCAGCCGGACCGCAGCACCTCGTCCATCCGGCGCAATTCGTCGCCCAGCGTGGGCAGCGGAAAGTCGGCGCTGGTCACCTCGGACAAGGCGCGCCCCAGCGTGCCCAGATGCGCGGCTGCGGCCTCGATCTCGGCCAGTTGTGCCGGGGAAAAGGCATAGTGCCATTCACTGCGGGGCCCGAAATCGGCCCCGGTCCACGCCATGGGTCCGGTGATCGGGCGGCGCTCGGCCAGAAATCCGCTTGCTGTCATTGCCGTGCTCTCCCTGATTGATTCGTTCATCATATACGAACAATGTTCATCATATGGACATGGCCCCGCTTGGCAAGTCCTGGTCTGTCGCTTATCCCGATGTGAAAGGTCCCAGACCCGCGGAGATGTCATGCCACCCTCGCATTCCAACACCGACCAGCATTCGGGCGCCGAAGTGGCGGACACGTCGGCCAGCGCACGGACGGGCCGGCTGAGCAGCATCACCAAGGCGCTTGATCTGCTGGAGCTGCTGGCAGCGGCCCCGCGCGAATGGGGCGTAAGCGAGCTGGGGCGCGAGCTGTCGCTGTCCAAAAGCGTGGTGCATGGCCTGCTGGCCACGCTGCGCGACAAGGATTTCGTCGCCATGGACGAACGCAGCCGGCGCTATCGTCTTGGTCTCAAGGCATTGACGCTGGGGGCGCATCACGATCTGGACCAGATGCTGCGCGCCGCCTCGATGCCGATCCTGAACCAGTTGACCGCGACCAGCGGCGAGGCAAGTTACCTGATGGTCCGCCGTGGTATGACCTGCGTTGCAGTCGCGCGGTCGCTGCCGGCCACGGCGATCCATCTGGCCATCGAGGAGGGGGTGCGCACGCCCCTTCATGCCGGGGCTTCGGCGCGGGTCATCCTGGCCCATGAGGCGCCGGATCTGGTCGATGCGGTGATCCGTCAAAGTGGCCTGCCGCGCTTGGGCAATTGCACCATCACCGAGGCCGATGCGCTGCTGGAAAGCCTGGAACAGATCCGCCGGCAGGGCCATGCGTTCAGCGTGTCGGAAACGCTGAACGGCGTCTTTGCGCTGGCCGCGCCCGTGCATGGGGCGGGCCAGATGATCGGCAGCCTTGGCCTTGTCGGCATCGAGGCCAGCCTGGGCGACCGCAAGCAGGGTCTGTTGGCGCAGCTTCTGGACCACGCGCGCCAGCTGTCAGCCGTGCTGTCCAGCCGCGGCGAGGCACTGGGCTGATTTGCGTCGGGCGCCAGGCCTCGATGGGCCGAAGTGCAGCCCGCACCCGATGGATGCGCTCGATTTGACCGTCAATCTGTCGGCGATCGCAAAGACGCTCGCGGGACATAGGCCAAGCCTCATGCCGTTGTTTACTTGGTTGTTGCCATGTGCAACATCTGCTTCCGGAATTGGCTTGGCGCGGATACGGGCGGCCGGTTGTCCCGCGAATGAAAGGTTTGGTCATGGCGTCAATCGTGGGCACCGACGGCAACGATTTCATCCATCGGGCGGGCGACGGTCATTTGCCGCCTTCGGGATCGGTGGAGATTCTTGGCGTCACGACTTCGGCAGATGTGCTGTCAGGGGGCGCCGGGCGCGATACCATTTTCGGTGATGACGGAAATGACGTGTTGTACGGCGGCTCGTTCAACGACGTCCTTTACGGCGGGGCGGGCGACGATACGCTTGATGGCGGGGCCGGCGCCGATCAGATGTACGGCGGCGCCGGACATGACACCTATCTTGTCAGAAGCATCGAAGACCGTGTCCATGAATTGCCGGGTGGGGGAATTGACACCGTCGACAGCACCATCAGTTACACATTGTCCGCAAACTTCGAGAACCTGACACTGTCCGGCGGGGCAGCGATCAACGGGACCGGCAATGACCTGGACAATGTGATTCGCGGCAACACGGGCGCCAATCGTCTTGATGGCGGCGCGGGTGATGACCAGCTCCGGGGCGGCAATGGCAATGATACGCTTGTCGGGGGCAGCGGAAAGGATACGCTGTACGGCGGCGCCGACGCGGATGACCTCGTTATCGCTCATGCCTCGGACTTGGTCGCAGGCGAGCGTTATGAAGGTGGCGCCGGACTTGACACGTTGCGCGGCAGCGATGGCGTGGGGGCTGCATCTTTGGTCGGTATCAGACTGCGCGGGATCGAAAGCATCACCGGCTTTGCAGATGGTCTGACAGCCACGACCTCGCAACTGAACGGGTTGTCAGGCAGCCTTGCCACCGGGACGCTGCAGGTGGCGACTGGTGGGAACCTTGATCTTCTGGATGTGCAGGTCGGCACCCGCGTGATCAATCTGTCGGCGGCCGGGAACACCGTGACCTTGCAAGGGCTTCCTTCCCTGTTCTTCGGCACGTTCAACGGGACAGTGAATGGCGACAAGGGGAACGATGTCGTCACCGTGAATGCGGCCGGCTATGTCTACATCCCCATTGGCGTAACCCTTCATGGGAACGGCGGTTCCGACACCCTGGCGGGCGGCGACGGGGCCGATACAATCACCGGCGGGACGGGTGCGGACGAACTTTCGGGCAACAGCGGGGCGGATGTGCTGACGGGCGGCGCTGGCCGCGACACCGTGCGCGGCGGTTCGGGCAGCGATCTGCTGATCGTGACCACGGCCTCGGAGATCAAGGCCGGAGAAGTGTACAGCGGCGGTCTTGGCGAAGACACGCTGGACGGCACTGGCGTGACCACGATGGTTGACCTGAGCACGGTCACGTTCGACGGACTAGAACGGATCACCGGCTTTTCCGGCGGCCTCAAGATGACCGCAGCGCAGTTCGACACCTATTCAGGTGACCTGCTGACGGGGCCGCTTTCCATCACCACCGGGGGCAGCATCGACCTTGCCGATATTCGCCGGGTGACCGTGCCCGTCATCAATCTGTCCGCAGCGGGCAACAGCCTGGTCATCCGCGGCGGAACTGCCGAAGAGGGCGCCTTTGTGGGAACGGTGAACGGTGGCGCCGGCGACGACACTGTCCGCATCATGTTGACCTTTGCCGACGAGGGCGTTCGCCTGAACGGAAATGGCGGCAACGATACGCTCAGCGGCAGCATGGGCGCGGATGTTCTGACAGGCGGCTGGGGAGCCGACAGTCTGCAGGGCATGGGTGGTGACGATACGATCACCGGTGGCACGGGGCGGGATTCGATGGATGGCGGCGAGGGCAATGATACCCTGCTGATCACTGCCGCCAGCGAACTTGTGGCTGCTGAAGTCTACAACGGTGGTGCGGGGACCGACGTGCTGGACGGAACCGGCGTTGCCGGGCCTGTCGATCTGTCGCTGGTGGACATCTTTTCGATCGAAGCGATTCAGGGCTTCTCCGGCGGCGTGCGGATGACCGCCGATCAGGCGAACGGTTTCACCACAGCAATCCAGACCGGCGCCCTGACGCTTGTTTCCGGTGGCACGGCCGACCTGCGCACCGCCAGCCTTGGCATGTCACAGATCACGCTGTCCGACAGCGGGAATGTGCTTTTGCTCGGCGAATTCGCAGGTACGGTCATCGGCGGCACCGGAAGCGATTGGGTCCGGGCGCAGTCTGCAGCCGGGTCCAGTGCATTGCTGTTGCAGGGCAATGCCGGGAACGACACGCTGGAAGGCGGCAACGGCAATGATCGGTTGATCGGCGGTCTGGGCGCAGATGCCCTTGACGGCGGCGCGGGCAATGACGTCCTGCGCGGCGGTGCGGGGAACGATCTTCTCCAAGGCGGGGCTGGAGCGGACACGATGGCCGGCGGGGCAGGCGATGATACGCTGCAAGGCGGGAACGGCAGCGATACCTTTGTCTTCGATGCGACAGATATCGGCGGCGCGGATGTGATTTCCGGTTTCGAAGGCCAGTTCGACGGCACACCATGGGACGGCTTGATCCAGATCAGCGGCGGGGCGTCGGGCACTGTCTATCTGGGCTCATCCTCCTTCACGGCAACCGGAAACACCGAGGTCCGCTTTACCGGCGCGGCGCTCGCGGTTGACCACGATGGCAATGGGACCTCGGATTTCACCATTGCCCTGCTCGGCATGACCAGTGCTTCTGATCTGGCACAGAGCGATTTTCTTTGACTGGCCTGATGGGGTGTGAACAGCCCCATGGCGCATGGACGCCTTCTTCGCCAACTTTGAGGCAAGGAGGCCATGATGGGCACAGGCAATTTCACAGACGAGTGATGTGCTGGCGCAGGTCACGGAGCGGGGCGATCCAGCACATTCAGAAGGCGCTGATGGTGATGAACCGGGGTACCCCCCCCCGAAAGCAAGGGGCTGCATGAACAGAACCTTCTCGCTAGGATGAACGAAGAAGTTCTGAATGAAGACAACCAGATACACTGGGGCGCAGATCCTTGGGATCCTGCGTCAGGCCGAAGGCGGGTTGCCGGTGGCAAAGCTGTGCCGGGCTCATGCCATGAGCCGCGCGTATTTCTACAAGCGGCGGGCGAAGTATGGCGGCATGGGCGCGTCCCTGATCAGCCAGATGAAGGCCATGGGTCGAGCCATTGGCGCCCCATTGGATCAAGCCCAATGGCGAGGGAGTACCGGCGCCTGAAGCGGATGTATGCGGACCTCAGCCTGCAGGCCCATCTGCTCAAGGGGGCTCTTGGAAAAATGACACGGCCATCTCAACGCCGCGAGATGGCCGAGACGGCAGGGGCGCGACACGGGGTCAGCCTTGCGCTGGCTTGGCGGGCCTTCGGGGTCAGCCAGAAGGTTCCGGGCGATGAAGAGATCGCAGCCGCCTTATTCGTCACGCCGCAGGTGGTCAAACAGCGCCTGAACCTCGCCGCCGTGGCCCATGTGCACCCGTTCGGGGCGGGCACGGCACGGATGAAACGCCTGACCGACATCAGGTCTCGTGCCAGGCAGGTCTGCATTGCAGATACCAGCCTGGTTCACGTTCAACCCGCCCTGCGGCTGCCTTTTGTCAACACGGCTCAGGCATCGCAAGGAAGGATGCGTCCGAGGACCTCGGCCAGCCGGGCTCTGGGCTGCGCAACGCCGGTCGGCATGTGACAGGCGATATAGCGATCAGGCCGGACCAGGACCGCGCCGGTGCTATCGGTGCGCCGCAGCCGCGCCCAGGTGGCGCGCATGTCGAGGTAATCACCCTCGTCCAGGCCCAGCCGGATCGCCCGCAACGGCAGCCCGCGCGCAGCGGCCAGATCCTGCGCGGCGGCGACCCAGTCGGCCCCATCCTCGCCAGCAATCAGCAGGAAATGCCCGTCTGCGACCAGTGAGCCCAGCGGCACCATGACACCATCGCGCGACACCCACGCATGGGGCAACGGGTGACCGGGTCGGGTCGCGGGTTCATAAAGACGGATGGCGTCCAGCGGTTCATAGGGCGGTGCCCCATCGGGGATCAGCGCACCGTCGGCATAGGTATAGCCGAATTCGATATTGTGGTGCCGGAAGCCCAGCCGCTGAACCTGCACGGCCTTGAACACCTCTTCGCGCAGGGTGGCGTGATCGGGCTGACCGCTCCACAGCCGCGCCATGTTGGCCCAGTTGGTCGCGCGGTCGTTCTGGTCGGACAGGCCAAGCGCGGTGTCGATCTTGAAATGGTTCATCGCATTGGCCAGTGCAGCCTTGACGTTGGCCTGCGCGACCGGGCGGCGTTCGGTTTCATAGCTGGCCAGCAGGCCCGGCCCCGCGACCCCGCGCAGCACCAGCGCCAGTTTCCAGCACAGGTTGTAGACATCCTGCACGCCCGAATTCATCCCCAGACCGCCGGTCGGCGGATGCACCTTGCAGGCATCGCCTGCCAGATAGATGCGACCTTCGGAATAACGCTCGGCCACGATGCCCTGGATCAGCCATTCGCTGACATGGATCACGCGGTCGATCTCGTCCGCGCGCAGGCCCAGAACCTGCAGCATGTGCGCGATGATCGCATCGCGGTCCAGCGGGGCATCGGACTGGTCGGGGTTGCGGATGTGGAACACCCATTCCTCGGACAGGTGCCCCCATTTCATCGGCCCTTCGGGGATCATCACCCCCGAGGTCCAGCTGCCGCCCACATCGGGGTTGATGAAGAACCGCGTCAGCACATCCGCCCCGGTCGCGATCTGTGACAGGTCAGCCGCAAAATGCACCGAGGCCATGCGCATGATCCGCGCTTGCCCCTGCCGCTCGATCCCCAGCTGCGGACCCACCGTCTTGCCACCATCGGCGGCGATCATGTAGCGGGCACGCACCTGGAACACGCGCTCGGTGGCGCGATCGCGGATGCGCGCCGTGACGCCATCGGCGTCCTGGGTGAAATCCAGAAGCTCGTGGTTGAACACCAGCCGCCCCGGACAGATCAGGTCGGCATGATCCTTGATGATCGGCTCCAGATACATCTGGGGGTAGTTGCCCGGTCGGAACGGGCTGGCGGCCACATAGTCGGGGTCCTCGCATCCGGCGCCCCAGGCCTCGACCCGGCCGATCTCGCGCCCGCTCATCGGGTGGCTGCCCTTGAGCCCGGCATACCAGCCGGCCGCGCGCATCTTTTCCGGCGGCGTCGAGACGGCATAGACCTTGTCCGCCAGCCCCAGCTCGTCGAAGATCTCCATAGACCGCTGGTTGAGGATATGGGACTTCGGATGCGGCGAGGTTCCGGGGTAATAGGTATAGAGCCGCGCGTCGATGCCCAGCCGGGTCAGCAGCATGATGGCGGTCATGCCCACGACGCCACCGCCGATCACCAGAACCTGCGTTTCGATCTGTTCCATGATGGGCCCCGTTCAGCGGTTCACCGGCAGGTGCCGGGCAAGAAAGGCGATGGACTGGCTGTTGGCCCGGATCGCGGCATCGGCATCGTAGTTCGGGCCGCTGGGCAGCGCGAAGGCGTGGTTGACGCCCGGATGCATGACGACGGTCGCATCCTTGCGCGCCCCCAGCCGCTCGCGCAGCGCCTCGCGCACCGGCGCCGGGACCAGATCGTCCTCGCCGGCGACATGCACCAGCAGCGGGGTGTCGCTGGCCTCGGCTTCGGGCAGGTAGCTGTCCAGGTTGACGCCATAATAGCTGACCGCTGCATCCAGCCGGCCGCGTGCCGCCATGGGCACCACCAGCCGCCCGCCAAGGCAATAGCCAAGCGCGCCGACATGGCCATCGCAGCCGGGCAGCGCGCGCAGCACCTCGGCGGCGGCGATCAGGTCAGACACCGCCAGATCGTCACGGATGCCCGCATTCAGCGACAGGGCGCGCTGGATATCCTCGGGGCTTGGGCGTGCCGGATCGGGGATCAGCTGCACGTCCGGTTCTTGCCGCCAGTAGATGTCGGGCACCAGAACCATATAGCCAAGCGCGGCGAAGTGGTCGGCCAGCCGGCGCATCACCTGATTGACGCCGCAGATATACTGGATCAGCACCAGACCCGGCGCTGGCAGGGTGGCGGGGCGGGCCAGGTAGCCCCCGAAGCTGCCGCCATCGGCGGCGGGGATCACGATCTGGGTCATGCGGGAACTCCGTTCGGTTGGGGGGCAAGGACGCAGGCGGCGACATGCCGGGCCAGCGTCAGGCACGCGGTCAGTCCGGGGGTGTCGATCCCGAACAGATGGATCAGGCCGGGCACGCCATGCGCCTCGGGTCCGTCGATGCGCCAGTCGCCGGGCGGCTGACCGGGGCCCGTCACGCGCGGGCGGATACCGGCGAAGTCCGGGGCCAGGCGGCTGGCATCCAGCCCGGGCCACCACTGGCGAATGGCGTCGATCTGGGGGGCGGGCACGTCATCCGTCAGGCGATAGTCGCGGTCAGCCACAAAGCAGGTATCCGGCCCGAACCGCACCTGCCCCGAGGGGTCGAAACTCAGCGCCCCGCCCGCCTCGAGCACCGCGCCCAGCGGCACGACAAGGTGGCGAAACGGCACCTGGCCGCGATGCGCCGCGAACTGGCCGCGTGCGAAATGAATGGGCGGCACATGGGCGGCCGGAAAGCCGTGCAAGGCGCGGGCCAGCGGTGCGGCCCCAAGGCCGGCCGCATTGATCAGCCAACGGCAGGACAGATCGGCCAGCGACCCATCGGCGGACCGGATGCGCACCCGATGGCGCGCGCCCCCGATCTCGCCCCCCAGCGCGCTGGCGGCGGGCACCAGCATCGCGCCGGCCGCCTCGGCCGCATCGCGCAGGCTGGCGACCAGGGCCGCCGCATCGACAATGCCGGTCGAGGGCGACAGCAGCGCCGCATCAGCCTGCATCGCGGGTTCCAGCCGTGCCAGCGCCGCACGGTCGAGCAGGTCCAGATCGGTGACGCCTGCCGCCGCGCCTTGCGCCTGCAGCGCGACCAGCGCCGCAACCCCGGCCCCTGTCGCCGGGATCAGTTTGGGCGCCAGCCGATGCGGCACACCGCGATCGGCGCACCAGGCGAACAGGGCATCGCGCCCCGGCTTGCACAGCGCCGCCTTGAGGCTGCCGGGCGGATAGAGAAACCCGGCGTGAATGACCTGGTTGTTGCGCCCGCTGGTCTCGTCGCCGAAATGGGCGTTGGCCTCGGCCAGAACGACCTCGGCCCCGTCCTGCGCCAGCTGGTGGGCGATGGCCAGACCCACCGCGCCGCCGCCGATCACCGCCACATCGGTTTCCAGCCGCTCTGCCTGTGCCATGGCCGGCACCTAGATCAGCTGGCTGTCAATGCGCAGATGCCGCGCGGGATAGACGATATCGGCCAGGTAGATCAGCCGCCCGGCCGGATCCAGCGCCTCGCGGCGGACCTGCGCCACGGGAACGCCGACCTCGAGCCCCAGATGATGCGCGGCTTCCAGATCGGCGGTGGAAATGGTCAGCGCCTGATGCGCGGCTGCAATGGTCACGCGCGGGTCGCGCGCCAGCACCGGCAGGATGGACTTGCCGCCATAGGTGTCCGGATCGGTATCGTAGATGTCGCGCGCAAGGCTGACGGTCGCCAGACTGTAGGGCGCGCCGCCCGGCCCCAGCCGGTTGACACGCTGTGCCTGCCAGTATTCCGCCGCCGCGATGCCGCGCAGCCCAAGCGGGGGCAATTGCACGAAACTGCGCCGCACCTCGGTCACGTCGGCTTCCAGCGTCTCGATGTGGTGGACCAGCTCGTCCCAGGTATTGGGCAGCAGCAGCCAGCGGTCCTTGGACAGATCACGCAGCACATGCGTGCCCCGGCCCCGGCTGCGGCTGACGATGCCCTCGCGTTCCAGCCGGGCCATCGCCTCGCGCACGGTGGCGCGCGAGACCCCATATTCCACCATCAGATCGTCCAGCGTGGGGATCTGACTGCCCTTTTGCCAGTCGCCGGATTCCAGCCGTTTGACGAACAGCGAATACAGCTGGGTATACAGCGGCATCCCCGATCCGTCGGGACGTTCGGAAAGCGAAAACTGCACCTGATGCGCCATGTCTGATCCTTTCATCTGTTCCATCCGCTTCACATCAGCGCAAAGCCGCCGTCCAGCACGAAGGACTGGCCGGTGGTGAAATCGCTGGCGGCCGAAGCCAGCCAGACCAGGAGGCCGGTCAGATCTGCGGTCTGACCAGACCGCGGCACGATCTGCCGTGCCAACACGCGCGCGATGGCCTCATCCGTCTGGCCGATGTTGACATCGCCAGTCAGGATCTGGCCGGGCAGCAGCGCGTTCACCGTAACCCCGCTGCCCGCCAGTTCGCGCGCCATCGACCGGGTCATGCCCTGAAGTGCGGCCTTGGACCCCACATAATGCAGATAGTTCGGATGCCCGACCAGCACGGTCGAGGAGGACATGTTGATGATCCGCCCCCAGCCCTGCGCCCGCATCACCGGCGCCAGCAGGGCCGATACGCGGAACGTGCCCCCGGTGTTCACCTGCATCACGCGGTCGAATTCCTCGGGCGGGATATCCCAGAACGGGCGGCGTTCCAGCGCCGACATCAGGGCGGCGTTGTTGACGAGGATATCCACCCGCCCGTGTTCCATCATCACTGCCGATCGCATCGCCAGAACCGAGGCGCTGTCGGCGATGTCGGTCGCCACCGCCATCGCCGCCCCGCCGCTGTCGCGGATTGCCGCGGCGCATTCGTCGGCCAGCGCGGCATCGCGGTCGGCGATCACCACGGATGCGCCCTGCGCTGCCAGCGTTTCGGCAAAGGCCCGGCCGATGCCGCGCCCCGCCCCGGTGATCACGGCCACGCGGCCGGCGATGTCTTGGGCCTGTATCATTGGCTGCATGAAATCCTCAGCGCATCAGATGGGGAAGGAACAGCGCGATCGCCGGAAAGGCCGCGATCAGCACCAGGCGCAGGACGTCAATTCCGACAAAGGGGATGACGCCGCGGAAGATCCGGGGGATCGAGATGGTCGGCACGACGCCATTGATGACAAAGACGTTGATCCCGTAGGGCGGTGTCAGCAGGCCCATTTCGCAGGCGATGACCAGCACGATGCCGAACCAGATCGGGTCATAGCCCAGTTGCACGATGACCGGATAGACCACGGGCACGGTGATGATGATCATGGCCAGCGCATCAAGAAACCAGCCCAGGAAGAAATACATCACCAGCAGCAGCGCCAGGATCCCCCAGGCCGGCAGATCCAGCCCCGACAGCCAGCCGACCAGATCCTGCGGTGCCCGCGTGACCGTCAGAAAGGTGGAAAACAGGATCGCGCCGATCAACATGGTGAACAGCGCGCCGGTGGTGCGCACGGCCTCGACAAAGCTGTCGGCCACCATGGCCGGGCCGATGCGCCCTTGCAGCACCGACACGATCAGCGTGGCCGCCGCGCC
Organism: Gemmobacter nectariphilus DSM 15620; assembly: GCF_000429765.1. Lineage (GTDB taxonomy): Bacteria > Pseudomonadota > Alphaproteobacteria > Rhodobacterales > Rhodobacteraceae > Wagnerdoeblera > Wagnerdoeblera nectariphila. The sequence continues at coordinate 21,650 of NZ_AUCM01000019.1, forward strand.
GATGCCTGCGGCCTCGATCACGGTGAACAGCCCGCCATAGATCCCGCCGATCACGACGGCAAAGATCACGATGGCCGCCCACAGGTTGCGCAGCGAGTGCAGCTTTTCGGCCAGGCTCGTGCGCGGACCCAGCGGAAAGGCCGCCGGATTGCGCCACGAGATCAGAAAGATCGTCGCCATGTACAGCAAGGTGGCCAGCACGCCGGGCACGATGCCGGCAATGAACAGCGTGCCGATATCGGTCTCGGTCAGGATGCCGTAGATCATCAGCGGCACCGACGGCGGGATCAGGATCCCCAGCGTGCCCCCGGCCGCCACGGTTCCGGCGGCATAGCGGTCGTCATAGCCGGCGCGGGTCATTTCCGGCACGGCGATCTTGGCCATGGTGGCGGCGGTGGCGATGGACGATCCGCAAACGGCCGAGAACCCGGCGCAGGCGCCGATGGTGGCCAGCCCCAGCCCGCCGCGCAGCGCACCCAGCCAGGTGCGGAAGGCGCCGAACAGATCGGCCGAAATCCCGGCGTTGCGCGCCAGGACGCCCATCACGATGAACAGCGGCACCACGGCGAAGTTCAGATCCGACGCGGTGCGCAGCGGGGCAAGCGCCAGCAGTTTCAGCGCCGGCATGGTCTTGACGACCATCGCATAGCCGATGACCCCGACAACCCCCAGCGCCACCCCGATCGGCACGCGCATGGCCATCAGCACGAACACCGCAGCAAAGCCCAGAAGGGCGGCATCGTAATGCATCACAACTCTCCGTCGATGCGCTTGGCGCGGATCCAGCCGATCAGGACCAACCCGGTCACCAGGGCCGATACGACCAGACCAACGAAGGCCACCGCATAGAACGGCCACAGCGGCAGCCCGAGGTCATAGGTCTTTTCCCCGCTGCGCCACAGATCAGCGATCCGGCCGGCGGACATCCAGGCCATGATGGACAGCGCGACAAAGGTGATGCCGGTCGCGGCCCGCACCACCAGCGCGCGCAACCCGCGCGGCAAGGCATTCACGATCAGGTCCAGCTCGATATGCTCGCCCTTGCGGCAGGCCCCGGCCAGGCCCCAGAACACCACGACCGCCAGCAACATGCGGCAGATCGCATCGGCGTCGGGGATCGGGTAGTTGAACAGGTATCGGGTGACGGTGGTCACCGCCATCACCCCCATGATCAGGAACAGCGCCAGCGCCCCGGCGCGCTCCATCCAGCGGATGCCTTGATCCATCTGCGGTCTCCTGTCTGGGCCCGCGCGCCTTGGTCGGCCGGTGACGCGCGGGCGCTGCCTCAGTTCACCGCCGCGTTGTGGGCGGCCAGGGCACCGTGCAGCTTTTGCCGGATGGCCGCGGGATCAAGGCCCTTGGACGTCGCCTCTTTGGCCCATTCCGTCTCGACCGCCTGGGCGCCTGCCTTCCATTCCGCCAGCGCCTCGGGCGATGGGGTGACAACCTCGTGCGTGTCGGTCATGCCGCGCAGCTTGCGAAAGCCCTCGTCCTCGAAGGTCTGGGGCGCGGCGAAATAGGTCGTCGCCGCCTGCCCGCTGCAGAACTTGCCGATGACGGCCTTTTGCGCATCGTCCATGCCGGCATAGGTGTCAGGGTTCATCACCATCACGAAGGACACCGCCGAGAATGGCACATCCAGATGATATTTCACCGAGTCGATGGTCTTGAACACGAACTGCGAGCCGACGACGCCGGTGGTGCCGTCGATGATGCCACGGTCCAGCATCTCGCGCGCCTCGGGGTTGCCACCGGGCACGGTGCTGCCGCCGAAGTTGCGGATGAACAGCGCCTCCATGGCCGAGGACGGGCGGATCTTCATCCCCCGCAGGTCCGAGGGCCGTTCCACCCGCGTCTTGCTGTGCACGATCAGCGGCGAGAGCATGTGGGCCAGGCAGAAATGCACGTCCGACATTTCAGAGGCAGCATATTCGGGATACCATTCGTTCAGCGCGGCGATCCCGCCCATGCCATCCGAGACCGTCATCGGGACCTGCACGGCGGCAAAGGCGGTGAAGCGGCCAGGATTGAAGCCGGGGTTCAGCCAGGCCATGTCGGCAATGCCGTCGCGGGCAAGGTCATAGTGATCTTCGGCCTTGCCCAGCTGGGCTGCGGGGAACATCTCGAAGGTGATGGTGCCGCCCGATGCCTCGGTGACCGCCTTGGCCCAGGGCTCGATCGACTGGGTGACGATCGGGTGGGTCGGCGGCAGCCAGTGGGACAGGCGCAGCGTCACCGGGTCGGCGACCGCCGCCCCGGTCAGCGCAAGATAGGCAAGCAGGGCGGTGGCCCGCCGTGTCGATCTGGTCATGTCGTTCACCTGTTGGTTCTATTGCTTTTGTTGGTTTCGTCCCGACCTAGAGGTCGATCCGCATGAGGTCATGGGCCAGATAGAGCGGCCCGCCAAAGGCGCCGCGAATGTCGGCGGCGACTTCGTCAATCAGGTGCGGGCCGCACAGCTCGACCGGCATATGCGCGCCCGCCGCGCGTTTCAGGGCGGGATTGACCGTGTCGAAATGGCCAAAGTGCGTGGCGGCCAGCGCCTTGACGCCTGCATCGCGCGCGATCTGACCCACCTGGGTTGGCGTGGTGTGGTTGAACGTGCCCACGCCGGTTCGCGCCCGATGGTCGATGAAGCTTTGCGGAAAGGTGCATTCGTGGATCAGCAGATCCGCCCCTTGCGCCAGCTTGCCGACATTCTCGCACGGCGCCGTGTCCGAAGAGATCGCGATCACCTTGCCCTCGGCCTCCAGCCGAAAGCCGTAGCACATGCAGATGTCCTCGGGGATATGACGCACCGGCAGCGCGGTCACCCGCAGCGCGCCATCGTCATGGATCACCCCTTCGGTGATTTCGCGGACCACGGGGCGCACCGCGACCATGTTCTGTTGCCGCATCGGATAGGCGCCGCGCGCCCGGATATCGACATCATAGGCCCCGCCTTCCAGCGCGTTGCGCAGGAAATCGGCGGTGCCGGGAGGACCATAGATATGCGGTGCCGCCTGCCGGCCAAAGATCCAGCCGGTCAGGATGTGATAGGGCAGCCCGATGATGTGATCCATGTGCAGATGGGTCAGGAAGACCGTGCCAACCTCGGCCGGATTCACATTGGCCTTCAGCATGTTGCGCGTCGCGCCCTCGCCGCAGTCGACAAGGTATTTCGCGCCGCTTTCCAGCTCCAGCAGGATGGCGGTTTGTGCGCGGTCAGGATCGGCCAGCGCCGCTGCCGAGCCAAGGAAGGTCAGTCGCATGTTGTATCACCCTGTCCGGTGTCCCCCGCCGGATGGCCATGGGAGTCCGCTTACATCGTATAGTTCGTTGTTTAGGACTTTATGTTGTTTTGGCGACCTGTCAATCGGAATCTTCGTCCGATATCAGCTCCAGGCCAACCCCGGCCGGATGCTGCAGATAGACCAGACGGCGCCCACGGTTCGGCCCGGTGGTGACACGAACCACGGCGCCGACCTGCCGCAGGCCATGGGCCTGCGCCAGCTGCAAGACCTGTGCAAGCGATGCGGTTTCCAGCGCCACATGTGCCGCAGCCGGATGGTTCGCCGCAGGAAGCCCGGCGGGCGCACCACCGGGCGCCAGAAAGCGGATCAGCTCCAGCACCAGACCGGGGCCTTGCAGAAAGGCGATTTCCACATCGGCGCCGGGTATCCCGGTCAGCGCCTCAGCCAGGTCCGCAGGCCGCCCCATGCGCGATGTCAGGCCAAACCCCAGCCCGTCGCGAAAGAAGGCAATGGGGCCATCCAGATCGGTGACGGTAAAGGACACATGGTTGACGCCCAGAATCAGCGATGCGGTCATTTTGCTTGCCCTCCGGGGCGCTGGCTGCATTCGCGAAAGATGCGGCTGGTGCAGGTTCGGCAGATGTCGGGGTCCAGCGTCGGCACGATCGCCTCGATTGCGGCGCCCTTGCTCAGGTGGATGTTGCTGCGCGTCAGGTTGCGCAGCACATGCAGCCGCGCCACCTTTTCCAGCTGGCGCGGCGTGCGGGTCTGCAGATGGAATGCCCCGCCGCGTGCGGCCCGTGCCTCGGCCTCCTCCAGCAGCAGCTCGGCGCCAGGCAGGTCGATCTCGCCCACCCCCTTGACGATGAACAGCATGTGGCGTTGCCCCGGCCGATCCAGCGCGATGCGGCGAAACGCGCGCCGGATGAACTCGACAGACCCGAAATAGAGCGGGCCGTTGATCCGCGCGACCACCAGTTGCGGGCATTCCGCCAACCCGTATTCCGCCGCATCGCGAAAGATGCGCCCGCCTGTCGAGGGATCGGGCGCCCCGATCCCGATATGGGGCCGCGCCGTGTTGCGCAAGAACACCGCCAGCGACATCAGCACCCCGGCCAGAATGGCGAATTCCAGATTGACCAGCAACGCCATCAGGAAGGTCGTGGCGGTGATCGCTGCCTCGGCCCGAGAGGCGCGCAGGATCTGGCGCAGCTCTGCGATGTCGATCAGGCGCACCGCGACCAGAAGGATGATGCCGGCAATCGCCGCCATCGGCACATGCGCAAACAGCGGCCCGACCACGGTCAGGATCGCTGCCAGCATCAGCGTGGCAAAGACCGCAGCAAGCCTGGATTGCGCGCCTGCCTCAAGGTTGACACCGGATCGGGTGAAGGAGGCTGCCGCCGGAAAGCACTGGAACAAGGCCCCCGCCACGTTCGACAGGCCCTGCCCCAGGAATTCGCGGTTGCTGTCGAATGGCTGGCCGGTGCGATGCGCCAACGACCGCCCGATCGAGCTGGATTGCAGCAAGCCGACAATGGCGATTGCCAATGCGGCGGGGGCCAGCTCGCGCACAAGTGCCGGGTCGGGCATGGCAAGGCGCAGCCGGGGAAACACCTGCGAGACGGCGCCAACCTCGGGCAGCGGCCCGAACAGCGGGGCGAGGGCGCTGCTTGCAAGCAGCGCGACCAGATAGGCCGGCCATTTCGGTGCCACCCAGCGACACATCAGTGCCACCATGATCGTCAGGCAGGTCAGGCCAATGCTGGCCGGCTGCGCCGAGGGCAGCGCGGTCAGGATGGCGACAAGCGTGCTTGGCAGATCCGGTGTGCGCGCCATCGTCAGTCCAAGCGCCTGCGGAACCTGGCTGACCAGAATCTGGATCGCGGCGGCCGTGACGAACCCTACCATCACCGAATGCGAGATGAAGTCGATCAGCGCCCCCATCCGCGCCAGCGCAAAGCCGATCTGCAACACGCCGACGATCAGGGCCAGCAGCACCGCCGCCTCGACATAGCCTTGCGAGCCGACAGGGAAATGGGTGAACAGCGCGGCAAACACCATCAGGCAGATCGCCGTGTTGGGCCCCGAAACCGCCAGCCGGGATGATCCGGCAAGGGCTGCAACCATCACGGGGACCATCGCGGTATAAAAGCCATAGGCAGGCGGCATCCCCGCGATTGCGGCAAAGGCCACGCCCTGCGGCACGACGATCACCGCCCCGGTCAGCCCCGCGATCGCATCACGGCATAGTCCAGTCTTGACACCTGTCGGCCGGCGTCCGGGGTTTTGTTCGGTCATCGCCCGACGTCCGGCCAAATCCACCCCGCCCGCATGATTTCAGCTTGCACAGATGGCCCAGAGCGTCGCTGGCCCCTGCCGGGTCCATCCACCGCCCCTGGCTGCGAGAGGAGCGCAAAGAGTCTGCCGCCGGAGCGATTGAGCCACCTTTTCGCTGGGTTGGATTGGCGTCATGACAGGCTGGCTCCGCGCGGCTTCGCTCTTGGGGGGCTTATTAGTATTATATTACGAACTAACATATTTAATAATCGCCGCCTGTGTCAATCGTCCCGAAACCCCAGGCGGGACGCCGGGTTCGTCATGCTGGGCAGGGGCTCAAGGGTAACCATGCGGCGCAGGCCGCAGACAGTGGCGGAGCTTGGAATGTGGTCTTGGGTGGTTTTGGGCTTGCCGGGCGACAAAGCCCGTTTGCCCGCTCGCTGACCACAACGCCCAACGATCCCGTCAATGCGGGCATCGTCCGGATCGAGGGACCCGTCTGACGTGCGCGCCTTGTCAATCTGCCGCGCGTGCTCCGGGTCAGTAAAGGCTTCGATCAATGCCTCTTGTCCTCAGACACCACCGACGTCCTCTGGCAGGCATGGTCCGCAGGCCTTCGGAAGCCTCGGCTAGATTGAACCTGGAGCGGCCTCGCCGACCTTCACGGGTCGGATGTCCGTCGCAGCGCGGTCAGTCGCGAGGGTATCGCCGTGCTTCTGACGTCACGGGTGCAGGGCGTGGCGATCTGCTGGCCACTGGGCGCGCGCGATCGTCCGCTTCTTGCTGTGGTTCAACACTGCGGCCGGTCCGGCCTATATCGTCGCGGGCTCTGGCCCGTGGCGGGACAGCCAGTGGGCCTATCGTCTGGCAACCGTCACCGTCGCGGCAACGCGGCTGGTCTGCGCGAGGTTCGGGGCGGCGCGTCCCAAATGCGTCTGGTCATCATGGCGATGCGCAGCGGCGTCCGGGGCTTGATGGCGCTGGCGGCGCGTCAGACGGCTTCGGGATCGTAGATGCAATCCGCAAGTGTGCTCCGGTTGAGTTCGGCGACAAAAGCGGCCTTGGCCCGGGCCAGCGGCGCCTTCAACCGGCATCGCGGCGTGAGCGTGCAGGTATTGCCAGTGACTGCGAAGCATTCAACCAACGACTGCCCGGACTCGAGCAGCGCCACAACCTCGCCCAGCCTTATATCCTCGGGGGGCCGCGCCAGCATCGCGCCGCCGCCACCGCCGCGCCGGGTCTCCAGCAGGTCCGCGGCAGACAGGGCCGACATCACCTTGGCCAGATGATGGCGCGACACGCCGAACTCTGAAGCGAGATCTGCAGTGGTGAAGGCCCGGCCGGGATCGCCCGCCATGCGCATCAGCACGCGCAGCCCGAAGTCGGTGAAGGATGTGAGACGCAAGGTCGCGCTCCTGATTTGGTATTTGCAATACGCATTACAGAAGCGTAATCGGTAAATCAAATGCCAATTCAGGCCGACTCGAGGTCGGCCCGGCCCGAAGAACCATCGCGAAGGGGCGTCCCATGTATGAGGGTCTTGCCAGCGACCTGCCGCCGGAAACCAACGCTCTGATTGGTCACGTCCTGACCCGGTATCACGGGATGCGCAGGGCCGACCTTGCGCCGATGGTGCCCTTAGCCCAGTGTGTCGATCAAAGTCCTGCCAATGATCCGCAGGCCTCGACCGCGTTGGCGCGCGAGATGGCGGATCATGCCAAAACCATCGGGGGGATCGGGCAGTTGACGAACGCCCCGGCGCCGCCCGGGCATGCCTGCGGGTGGTCGCGCTACAGTGGCACGGCGACCCTGCTTGACGAGTTGGGCGCCCATATCGTGCCGGAGACCGATGTGTTCTCTCCCCGGTTCGAGCCTGCGGCATGACCAACAGGGGCACATATGCCTCGCCGCCCTGCATGGCGGCAGAGGTGGACCCAGCGTATGTCGACCCTGACCAGGCGCGAGACGTCGCGCGCTGGCGGCGGGCAGAGCGGGTCCGGCTGGCGGGACTGCGGAAGCAACTGGGCCAGGCGGGGCGGGCACGGGTCTCGGCCAGGATCGGTCAGCTTCTGGAGAGGGAACTGGCCGAGCGCGGGGTGGGACAGGGCACCGTCCTGTCCGGCTACTGGCCGATCAAGGGGGAACCTGACCTGCGCCCGCTTCTGACAAGGCTGCACGCAAAGGGCCTGACACTTGCCCTGCCGGTGGTCGAGGAACGCGCGGCGCCGCTGATCTTTCGCCGCTGGACCCCGGGGGCAAAGATGCTGCGTGGCGCGTGGAACATTCCCGTGCCCCCGCCCGAGGCCGAGATGCTGACCCCGGGCATCGCGCTTGTCCCCTGCCTCGGGTGGACGGGCGACTGCTTTCGCCTCGGCTGGGGAGGTGGCTATTTCGACCGGACATTGGCCGTGATCGCACAACGACCCTTCACCATCGGCATCGCGTTGTCCGCCGCGCGCCTGTCGACCATCTATCCGCAACCTCATGACATCCCGCTGGACCTCATCCTCACCGAGGACGGGGTCGCTGCGGCAAGGACAGAACGATGACGACGACGACCGAACAGATGCGCGCCTGGACTGGGCCGGCGATCCTGACCTTCGGGTTCCGGCCGTTCTTTTTCGGGGCTGCGGTCTGGGCCGTGCTGGCGATGGCGCTCTGGGTGCCGATGCTGTCGGGGCATTCGGTGCTGCCTACCACCTTCGATCCGGTAAGTTGGCACGCGCACGAATTCCTGTTTGGCTATCTGGGCGCCGTGGTCGCCGGATTCCTGCTGACGGCTGTGCCGAACTGGACGGGGCGCCTGCCCATCGTCGGCTGGCGGCTGGGGATGCTTGCGGCCCTCTGGCTGGCCGGCCGCCTGGCGGTTGCGGTCTCGGCCGGCTTGCCAGATTTGTTGGTGGCCGTGGCAGATCTGGCGTTTCCGTCTGTCTTTGCGCTGCTCATCGCGCGCGAGATCGTGGCGGGGAAGAACTGGCGCAACCTGATCGTACTGGCGATGCAGGGCGTATTCATCCTGGGGAACACGCTGTTCCACTGGGAGGCCGTACGGGACGGTTACCCGGCGCAAGGATACGGGCTGCGGCTGGGCCTCGGCGCGGGGGTGATGATGATCGCCGTCATCGGCGGGCGCGTCGTGCCATCGTTCACCAGGAACTGGCTGGTCAAGCGGCGCAGCGCGGTCCTGCCGGTGCCACCGATGCAGCCCTTTGACAAGGTGGCGCTGGTTGCGCTGCTTGTGGCATTGCTGCTTTGGGTCGCGCTGCCGGTCGCGGTGGTGACAGGCGTGGCGCTTGCGCTGGCCGGTGGCTTGCATCTGGTGCGGCTTGTCCGCTGGAAGGGACACCGGACGCTGGCCGAACCGTTGGTGACAGTTCTGCATGCAGGATATGCCTTCGTGCCATTGGGGGCGCTGGCTCTGGCGGCAGAGATCCTGTTGCCCGGCACATTCGGAATGGCGGGTGCTCAGCATCTGTGGATGGCCGGGGCAATCGGCCTGATGACGCTGGCGGTGATGACGCGCGCCACGCTGGGCCATACCGGGCAAGCGCTGACGGCGGGGGCGGGCACGGTCGCGATCTATGTGGCCCTTGCACTGTCGGTCGTTGCGCGGCTCGCGGCCGGGATCTGGCCAGACATGGCGGGCACACTGCACATCGTGGCGGGCCTGTGCTGGATCGGGGCTTTCGGTGGGTTCGCGGCGGTCTATGGGGCGCTGCTGCTGCGTCAGCCTGTGGCCAAGCGGGTGTGACCTCCCTGGCGACCTTTGACCCGCCGGGCATCGCGATCTGGACCCGACTCATGGACAGGACGGACGATGAGAAAGGCACTGCCGCCGAAAGGGCAGACCATCGACCTCTTGCAGGGGCATGGGCCCGGCGCGAAATGCGCTGACCCCGGCCGCAAGCACGGGATGTCGGAAGACACATTCCATGCCGGGAAGGCGAGGTATTCCGGGATGACGGTATCCGAGACCAAGCGGTTGAGGGCACTTGAAGACGAGAACGCCAAGCCAAGCCACGCGTCGGTGATGGTGGTGTCCTTGGCAGCATGATCCGTATCAAGCGCAATGTCTTGCGGTGATCTGATGCGCCGACGGAACACGGGTCCGCCAAGAAGCCTTTGAACCGATGGGGTTACAACGGGTTCTTCGGCCCGATCATGGTCGGCCGGGCCGTCGAAAGTGCAAAGACCAAGACGATCATGATCGACATGACCTGTCTCAGGGCGTGCCGCGCGGCGTCGCGCCTGTGTGCCAACAAGGGGGCGCGCACGACAGATCGGCGGGCCAGCGGCGGCATGAACACCAGCTTGCAGGCGATTGCCAAGGCAAAGGGTCAGGGGCGGGCGATGTCGCGCAGGCCCTCGGGGTCGATCACGGTCAGCCGCTGGCGCCCGCCGCGCACCAGCCCCATGCCTTCCCAGGCCGACAGGATACGCGAGACGGTGTGCAGCGTGGTGCCCGTCATCTCGGCGATGTCCTGGCGCGAGATGGGAAAGTCGATCCGCGTGCCATCGCCATCGGCCGTTCCGGCATTGCGGATCAGCCGCAGCACCGCATGGGCGACGCGGCGTTCGACATCCTGGGTCGACATCTCGCGCAGGCGGGTATGGGCCTCGTCCAGCCGCTGGCCGATGGTCTGCATGGCATTGACCGCCAGGCGCGGGTTGCTGTTCACTACCAGATCCCAGTCCCGGGTTGCCCAGCCGATCACATCGGCATCGACGACGGCATGGGACGTGCCAGGATAGTCGGGGCGACCAAGCGCGCGGGTAAAGCCGAACAGATCGCCCGGATAGACGACGCGCACCACGATCTGCTGGCCATCTTCGGTCACCTGCGTGACCTTGAGCCGGCCCGAGACCAGCAAGAAGAAGCTGGCCGCCGTTTCCCCCTGGCGAAAGACGGCATCGCCCGCGGCCACACGCCGACGCACCGCGCGCCGGGTCAGACGCTCCAGCACGGCGGGATCGAGGTTCGCGAACAGCGCAAAGCTGCGCAGGGTTTCCATGTCTGTCGCCATCAGCGGCCCTTTGCTGCGGTGGTCGCGACTGCCTGTGTCCGGTCATCGCAGATGTTGCGCCGCAGGGAAAGCCGCAACCGGCTGTTTGCGCGACAGCCTTGCGGTTGCATGGATGGTGCCGAAAGGGTCCGGCGGGCAGGCCGGCGCCCCACAGCGCGCAGGTGATGGGCAATGGAACGGTCAGGGTTGTGGCGGATCGGCGGCCCCTGGCGCCCGCACAAGGGGGCTGGGGATCAGGCCCGATCACCGCGCCGGATCAGCAGCCGATAGGCCCGCCCGTCCGGCGCAAAGTTCCCGGCCCATTCATCACCTTGCGCGGCCAGATCGGCAAAGAGTCCATCGGGTTCGCGGCCCAGAAGGGCGAACAGCACATCGCCCGGCGCCATCGGCTTCAGCGTGGCCAGGATGCGCGTTGCCGCTTCGGGCAATGCCATTCCGTGCAGATCCAGCGTGCAGACCGGATCGGGCCAGAACATCGCCTCGGGCGCGCTGCCGGGGGCCATGCGGGTGATGTCCTCGGCCCGGGCGACGGGGGTGAACAGAACCTCCCAGCTGCCATCCTCGCGCGGGCGGGCATCGGCTTCGAACCCGCGCCGGGCCAGCACGCTGAACAGTTGCACCGGCCGGAACGGTGCGATCAGCCGCAAGGCGGCCCCTTCGGGCAAGGCGCGGACGGTCTGCATGATCAGGGCAAAGGGCTCTTGGCCGGCGGCAAGGATCGGTCGCACATCCAGAAACCGGGTGTCATCGTCTTGGGTCATGTAAAGGCTCCCTGCCGGAACTTGCCGGATGTCACAAACGTGTTAACATGTTCCCGTCATCCTCTGACATCCGAAGGCGCAGGTCTTTGCGCCCGGTCAAATTCCGGACTGTCAGATTTTCGAGCGCTGTTTGTTGCGGCGCAAAGATCGTCATCGCCGCACAGCGCAGTGTTGCCCCGTGATCTGTAGGAAACCTGCCATGAAGCTGTTCCGTCTGCTGTTCGTGTTCCTTGCCCTGGCATTGGCCGGGTTTCCTGCTGCGGCGCGCACCGTGCTGGACGATCTGCTGCCTGGCATTGCCGCCGCAGATCTGGTGCCGGGGGCCGACAGCTTTGGCCAACCGCGCACCGATCTGGCCGTTGTGCCGGTCCTCAAGGGGGGCGAGACGCTGGCCTGGGCCTTTGTCACGTCGGATTTCGTCGGCACCACGGGCTATTCGGGCAAGCCGATCCATACGCTGGTGGCCGTGGACAAGAACGCCCGCATCGTCGGGCTGCGGCTGGTCAAGCATTCCGAACCCATCGTGCTGATCGGCATTCCCGAAGCCAAGGTCCGCGCGCTGGTCGAGGGCTATGTCGGCCTTGATCTGGTGGCCGAGGCGCAATCGGGCGGCACGGCGCATGATGTCGATATCATCTCGGGCGCGACGGTCACGGTGATGGTGATCGACGATTCCATCGTGCGCTCGGGCCTCAAGGTGGCGCGGGCGCTGGGGCTGGGCGGGCTGGTGGCCGAAAGCGGTGCCAGCGGTCCCGAATACGCGATCAACCCCGATGCCGCCCCGCCCGCCGACTGGTTCCAGGCCGAAGGCGATGGCACGCTGCGCCGGCTGTCGCTGGATGTCGGGCAGGTCAATGCCGCTTTCGATGCCCACCCCGACCCCCGCGCCCGCGAGCGCGCCCTGACCGAGCCGCCCGAGACCACCTTCATCGAGATGCAGGCCGCACTGGTGTCGGTGCCGGCCATCGGCAAGGCGCTGCTGGGCGAGGCGGCGGATGCCAACCTGCGCGGCTGGCTGCAACCGGGGGATCAGGCCATCGCGGTGGTGGGCCGGGGGCTCTACAGCTTCAAGGGGTCGGGCTATGTGCGCGGCGGGATCTTTGACCGGATCGTGCTGATCCAGGACGATGTATCGGTGCGCTTTCGCGACCGCGATCACCGCCGGCTGGGCAGTCTGGCCGCCGAGGGCGCGCCCGAATTCACCGAGGCCGACCTGTTCCGCATTCCTGCCGCCTCGGGCTTTGATCCGGCCAGGCCGTTCCGCATCCAGCTGCTGGTGCACCGCGAGGTGGGGCCGATCGAAAAGGTGTTCCATACCTTCGACCTTGGCTATCAGCTGCCGGCGAAATACCTCAGCGCCGTCACCCCGCCTGCCCCGCCCCCGGCCGTCGCCGCCGTGACCGAGCGCGACGAGCGCAGCGCCCAGGCCGATCTGTGGAAACGCATCTGGCAGGATTCGCAGGCCAAGATCGCCGTGCTGGCCGCCATGCTGATCGTGCTGACCGGGGTGTTCTTCTTTCAGACCTGGGCGGTGCGCAACGAGCGGGCCTTTGCCATCTTCCGCATGGCCTATCTGACCGTCACGCTGGTCGTGCTGGGCTGGATGTTCAACGCGCAGCTGTCGGTCGTGAACCTGATGGCGCTGTTCGGCAGCCTGGTCAGCGGCTTCAGCTGGCAGGCGTTCCTGCTGGACCCGCTGACCTTCATCCTGTGGTTTGCCGTGGCCGCCGCCCTGCTGTTCTGGGGCCGGGGCGCCTATTGCGGCTGGCTGTGCCCGTTCGGCGCCTTGCAGGAAATCACCAACCGCATCGCCCGCAAGCTGCATGTGCCGCAATGGACCCTGCCCTGGGGCCTGCACGAGCGGCTGTGGCCGGTGAAATACATGATCTTCCTGGGGCTGTTCGGCGTGTCGCTGGTCAGCGTGGAACAGGCCGAACATCTGGCCGAGGTCGAACCCTTCAAGACCGCGATCATCCTCAAGTTCCTGCGCGCCTGGCCCTTTGTGGCCTATGCGGCGGCGCTGCTGGTGGCGGGACTGTTCGTCGAACGGTTCTACTGCCGCTATCTGTGCCCGCTGGGCGCGGCGCTGGCGATCCCGGCCCGGCTGCGGATGTTCGACTGGCTCAAGCGGTATCACGAATGCGGCAATCCGTGCCAGACCTGCGCCCGGCAATGCCCCGTCCAGTCGATCCACCCCACCGGCGAGATCAACCCGAACGAATGCATCAACTGCCTGCATTGCCAGGTGCTCTACCAGTCCGAAACCACCTGCCCCGTTGTCATCAAGAAGCTGAAACGGCGCGAGGCCGTGGCCTCAAGCGCGCCGCCGAAACTGGGCAACCCGCCGGCCGGGCATCCGAACGCCGCCCGTGTCAGAAACTCATAACACAGGAGTCCGATCATGGAATCGACATCGAACAAGGGACTGAGCCGCCGCGCCATGCTGGGCGCAACCGCAGGGGGGGCCGCCGCCGCAGGCGCGCTTGGCGGCCGGCTGGCATTGACACCGGCCATGCTGGGCCTGGGCGCGGCCGGGGTTGCCAGCGCGGCCGGCAGCGGGGCGGCCCGTGCCGCCGGCGCCGATGGCGGCATCGCGCCGGGACAGCTGGACGACTATTATGGCTTCTGGTCCTCGGGCCAGACGGGCGAGATGCGCATTCTGGGCATTCCGTCCATGCGCGAGCTGATGCGGGTTCCGGTGTTCAACCGCTGCTCGGCGACCGGCTGGGGCCAGACCAATGAATCGATCCGCATCCACCAGCGCAGCATGACCGAGGCGACCCGGCGCCAGCTGGCCGCCAACGGCAAGAAGATCCACGACAATGGCGATCTGCACCACGTCCACATGTCCTATACCGAGGGCAAGTATGACGGCCGGTTCCTGTTCATGAACGACAAGGCCAACACCCGCGTCGCCCGCGTGCGCTGCGATGTGATGAAATGCGATGCCATCCTGGAAATCCCCAATGCCAAGGGGATCCACGGGATGCGTCCGCAGAAATGGCCGCGTTCGAACTATGTCTTCTGCAACGGCGAGGACGAGGCGCCGCTGATCAACGACGGCAAGACCATGACGGACGTTTCCACTTATGTGAACGTCTTTACCGCCATCGACGCCGACAAGTTCGAAGTTGCCTGGCAGGTGCTGGTGTCGGGCAACCTCGACAACTGCGATGCCGACTACGAAGGCAAATGGGCCTTTGCGACCAGCTACAACAGCGAAATGGGCATGACGCTGGCCGAGATGACCGAGGCCGAGATGGACCACGTGGTCGTCTTCAACATCGCCGAGATCGAAAAGGCCATCGCTGCCGGCCAGTATCAAGAGGTCAACGGCTGCAAGGTTCTGGACGGCCGCAAGGCGGCGAACAGCCAGTTCACCCGCTATATCCCCATCGCCAACAACCCGCATGGCTGCAACATGGCGCCGGACAAGCAGCATCTGGTGATCAACGGCAAGCTTTCGCCCACGGTGACGGTGCTGGATGTGACCAGGTTCGACGCGCTGTTCGCCTCGGACGTCGATCCGCGCAGCGCGGTGGTGGCCGAACCCGAACTGGGCCTTGGCCCGCTGCACACCGCCTATGACGGGCGCGGCAATGCCTATACCTCGCTGTTCCTGGACAGCCAGGTGGTGAAGTGGAACATCAACGACGCGATCCGCGCCTATGCCGGCGAAAAGGTCGATCCGATCAAGGACAAGATCGACGTCCACTATCAGCCCGGCCACCTGAAAACCGTGATGGGCGAGACGCTGGACGCGGGCAACGACTGGCTGGTGTGCCTGTGCAAGTTCTCCAAGGACCGCTTCCTGAACGTTGGTCCGCTCAAGGCGGAAAACGACCAGCTGATCGACATTTCCGGCGACAAGATGAAGCTGGTCCACGATGGTCCGACCTTTGCCGAACCGCATGATGCGATCTCGGTCCATCCCTCGATCCTGTCCGGCATCAAGTCGGTCTGGGACCGCAACGATCCGATGTGGGCCGAAACCCGCAAGCAGGCCGAGGCCGACGGTGTCGATATCGACAGCTGGGCCGATACGGTGATCCGCGATGGCAACAAGGTGCGGGTCTACATGTCCAGCGTCGCGCCGACCTTCAGCCTGGAAAGCTTTACCGTGAAGCAGGGCGACGAGGTTACGGTGATCGTGACCAACCTTGATGAAATCGACGACCTGACCCACGGCTTCACCATGGGCAACCATGGCGTCGCCATGGAAATCGGGCCGCAGATGACCTCGTCCGTCACCTTCGTTGCGGGCAATCCGGGGGTCTACTGGTATTACTGCCAGTGGTTCTGCCATGCGCTGCACATGGAAATGCGCGGCCGCATGTTCGTCGAACCGAAAGCGGCCTGAGCCATGCGCCTGCCCGCCCTTTTCCTTGCCCTGCTGGTCGCCCTGCCGCTGTCGGCCGGGGAACGCCCCGTGGCACCGGGGGCGGGCACGCTGGCCGCAGCGATTGCCGCGGCCCGGCCGGGCGATGTGCTGCATCTGAGCGACGGGGCCTATCTGGGCCCCGTCACCATCGACCGCCCGCTGACCATCACCGGCCCCCTTGGCGCGGTGGTGGATGGCGGCGGCACCGGCAGCGTGATCACGCTGGCCGCGCCCGACATCGCGCTGCGTGGCTTTACCGTCACCGGATCGGGCCATGTGAACGAGGAACTGGACGCTGGGGTGAAAATCCTGCGCGGCGCCGACCGGGCGCTGATCGAAGGGCTGCAGATCACCGGCAACATGCATGGCATCGACGTCCATGGCGGGCGCGATGCGCGCGTGATCGGCAACCAGATCACCGGCACCCGCGATCCGCGGATGAACGAACGGGGCAACGGCATCTATGTCTGGAACAGCCCCGGCACCTTGCTGGAACGCAACACGATCCGCTATGGCCGCGACGGCATCTTTTCCAACACCAGCGCCGACAGCATCTATCGCGGCAACCTGATGCGCGATCTGCGCTTTGCGGTGCATTTCATGTATACCCGCAACACCGAGGTTTCGGAAAACATCTCGATCGGCAACCATCTGGGCTTTGCCATCATGTTTTCCGACCGGACTGTGGTGCGCGGCAACCTCAGCCTTGGCGACCGCGACCACGGCCTGATGCTGAACTATGCCAACAATGCCGATGTCACCGGAAACCTGGTGCGCGGCGGCACGTCGAAATGCCTGTTCATCTACAACGCCCACAAGAACCTGATCTGGAACAACCGCTTTCAGGGCTGCGGCATCGGCATTCACTTCACCGCCGGATCGGAACGCAACGTGCTGACCGGCAATGCCTTCATCGGCAACCGCGAGCAGGTGAAATACGTCGGCACCCGCCACATGGAATGGAGCCACGATGGCCGGGGCAACCACTGGTCCGACCATCCGGCCTTTGACCTGAACGGCGACGGAATTGCCGACAGCTTCTATCGCCCCAATGACATGATGGATCAGATCCTGTGGTCGCAGCCCGCCGCCGCCCTGATGACCGGATCGCCGGCCGTGCAGCTGATCCGCTGGAGCCAGTCCAGCTTTCCCGCCACCCTGCCCGGCGGCGTGCGCGACAGCGCCCCGCTGATGCGGCCCCTGACGATTGCCGTCCCCCCCGACATCTTGCCGCTTGAGGCCGAGGTGGCCGGGCGCTGGGATCATGGACCTAGACATGACACTGACGATTTCCAATCTCACTAAGCAGTTCCAGGCGGTGCAGGCGCTGTCGGGCGTCTCGCTGTCGCTGGCGCCGGGCCGGCGCGCAGCGCTGCTGGGCCACAATGGCGCCGGCAAGTCGACGATGATGAAGATCATCCTGGGCCTGATCCCCCATGATGCCGGCACCGTCTTGGTCTGCGGCGCGGCGCCCGGATCGGCGGGCGCGCGCGCCCAGGTGGCCTATCTGCCGGAAAACGCCGCCTTCCACCCCGCCCTGACCGGCGAGGAACAGATCCGCCACTACCTTGCCCTGCGGGGCGAGGATCCGCGCCTTGCCATGGGCCTTCTGGACCGCGTTGGCCTTGCCCACGCCGCCCGGCGCCGGATCGGCACCTATTCCAAAGGAATGCGCCAGCGTGTCGGCCTGGCGCAAACCCTGATCGGCCGCCCCCGGCTGCTGGTGCTGGACGAACCGACCTCGGGCCTCGATCCCGTCTCGCGGCGCGACTTCTACGATGTGCTCGACGGGCTGGCGGCCGAAGGCGCAGCGATCCTGCTGTCCTCGCATGTGCTGACCGAGGTCGAAGCGCGCACCGACAGCATCCTCATCCTGTCCGGCGGGCGTCTGGTGGCCGAAGGCACGCTGCCCGACCTGCGCGCCCGCGCGGCGCTGCCCGTCACGCTGCTGGTGCGCCCCGCCTCGGGGCAGGCATCCACGCTGGCCGCCGCCCTGCCCGGAGCACAGGCCCTGGCGGGCGGGCTGCTGCGCCTGACCTGCCCGCAGGGCGACAAGCTGGCACGGCTTTCGCAGATCGCCAGCCTTGGCGCGGCAGTCGCGGATCTCGATGTGATCCCGCCCAGCCTCGAAGACATCTACAGCCATTTCAGCCGGAGGGACGGACAATGACCCCCCACCCCCAGCTTGGCCCGCAGCGCCGCTGCCCATCATCTTGCCCAAAATACCCTCGGGGGGAGGCGTCCCTCGGGACGCCTGGGGGGCAGAAGGCCCCCCATCCGACGCCGGTCCCAGGCGATCGCGCTGTGGTGGCGCCCGACCGGAGGGCCGTGGCATGAGCCGCATCCTTGCCACCGCCGCCTGCGAATTCCGCATCGCCTTTCGCAACCGCTGGGTGGCGATCGCCACCGCCATGATGGTGCTGTTCGCGCTGGTGCTGGCCGCGGCCGGTGCTGCGCCAACGGGCGATCTGGGCATTGACCGGCTGTCGGTGATCGTTGCCTCGCTGACCTCGCTGGCGGTCTATCTGGTGCCGCTTCTGGCCCTCTTGATGAGCTTCGACGCCATCGCCGGCGAGGTCGAGCGCGGCACCTTGCCCCTGCTGCTGACCTATCCGGTCTCGCGGCTGCACATCCTGCTGGGCAAGCTGCTGGCGCATCTGGCAATTCTGGCGCTGGCCACCGGGCTTGGCTATGGCGCGGCGGCGCTGGCGGCGATCTGGGCCGATCCGGGCGCGGTCAAGGGGCTGCCGGCGCTGGGGCGTCTGGTGTGGTCCTCGGTCCTCCTGGGCGCGACCTTTCTGGGTGCGGGTTATGCGCTGTCGGCGCTGGCGCGGCGGCCCTCGGGGGCGGCGGGGCTGGCCATCGGCCTGTGGCTGGCTGTCGTGGTCCTCTATGATCTGGCTGTGCTGGCGCTGATCGTCTCGGATGGTGGCGGCGCGCTGACCACCCATGTGCTGCCCGTCGCGCTGCTGGCCAACCCGGCCGATGCGTTCCGGCTGTTCAACCTGACCGCTTCGCAGGCCGCGGCGGCCGCGGGCGGCATCGGCGGCGCGGCCGGGGCGATCCCGCTGTGGCAATCGGCGGCCTCGGTCCTGCTGTGGCCTGTGGCCGGCACCCTGCTGGCCTGGGCGGCTTTCCGAAAGGTGACACCATGACCCGCACGCTTCCGCTGCTGCTGACCTGTGCCCTGCTGGCCCTGAGCGCCTGCAAGGAGGAGGTGGCGCAAGACACCGCCCCGCAAGAGATGACCGCCGAGACGCTGGGCCATTACTGCCAGATGAACCTGCTGGAACACCCCGGCCCCAAGGCGCAGGTGCATCTGGACGGCATGCCGGGCCGGCCGCTGTTCTTCAGCCAGGTCCGCGACGCCATCGCCTATGCCCGCGCGCCCGAACAGATGGCCCCGATCCTTGCGATCTGGGTCAACGACATGGGCGCCCCCGGTGCCAGCTGGGACGCGCCCGGCGGCTGGATCGCTGCCGACACCGCCTGGTATGTCGTCGGCTCTGCCCGTGAGGGGGGCATGGGCGCGCCCGAAACCGTGCCCTTCGCCACCCGCGCCGCTGCCGAGGCCTTTGCCGCCCGCGAAGGCGGCGCGGTGATGCCCCTGTCGCAGATCACCACCGACATGGTGCTGACCCCGGTCGACAATTCCGCCAGCGACGACGATTTCCTGCGTCGCCTGAAAACCCTGCCCCACCCTGCCGGAGGCTAAGCCATGCTGACCCGTCGCCGCCTGATCGCCATTTCCGCCGTCGCAGTGCTGGTTCCCCTGCGCGCGCAGGCAACCCCGCGCCTGTGGACCGGCCAGGCGCTTGGCGCCCGCGCCTCGATCCGGCTGGACCACCCGGACGGCGCCGCCATTGCCGCCCGCGTGTTGGCCGAGATCGACCGGCTGGAGAATGTCCTCAGCCTCTATCGCCCCGAAAGCGCCCTGTCGCGGCTGAACCGGCACGGGCGGCTGGACGCGCCGCCGTTTGAACTGCTGGACTGTCTGGCCGTCGCTGGTGCGGTGCATCATGCCAGTGGCGGGCGGTTCGATCCCACCGTGCAGCCGCTTTGGGCGCTGTGGGCCGAAGCCGCTGCCAAGGGTGGCCGCCCCGCTGCCACCGCGCGCCAGAATGCCCTGCACCGGACCGGCTGGGACGGGCTGCGCATGGACAGCACCGCCATCACCTTGCGCCCCGGCATGGCGCTGACGCTGAACGGGATCGGTCAGGGCTATGTGGCGGACCGGGTGGCCGCGCTGCTGGCGGCCGAAGGGCTGGACGACATCCTGATCGACACGGGCGAATTGCGCGCCATCGGCGGGCAACCCGGCGGCGGTGGCTGGCCCGTGCAGCTGGCGCCGCAAGGTCAGGTCGCGCTGCACCAGCGCGCGCTGGCCACATCGGCCCCGCGCGGCACCACCTTTGACGCGGCCGGGCTGGATGGCCATGTGCTGGATCCGCACAGCGGCCTGCCCTGCCCTGCCCGGTGGCAGGCGGTGTCCGTCTCGGCCCCGACCGCTGCCCTGGCCGATGCGCTGTCGACGGCGGCCTGCCTGATGCCCGACCGTGCCGCGATCCTTGATCTGCTGGGCCGCTTCAACGGTGCAAGGCTGGAGGCCGCGACCCCTGCATGACCCCGCCGGTTTCGGCAGGGACCGGGCGCGCCCCATTTACATAGCCCCGACCGCCCAGCATGCCGCCCGTTGCGCTGGTCAGGCCGGAGTTTTGCGGCTATGACGCCCGTGCCTTGCAGACCCCCATTTTCCAGACCGGAGCCCTTATGCAAAAGATCGCGCTACCCGAACGGCAGCAATGGCGCGACAAGGCACAAGAGGTGGGGTTTACCTTCGCCGACATGCATGGCGAGCCCTATTGGGATGAAAGCTCGGCCTATCGGTTCAGCCTGCGCCAGATCGAGAACGACATCGAAGACCCCGCGACAGAACTGCACGCCATGTGCCGCGAGGCCGTGGACCATATCGTCACCAGCGATGCGCTGATGACGCAGCTGTGCATCCCCGAGGCGCATCGCGGCCTGATTGCCGACAGCTGGCAGCAAGGCCAGCCAGAGCTTTATGGCCGCTTCGATCTGGCCTATGATGGTACCGGCCCGGCCAAGCTGCTGGAATACAACGCCGATACCCCGACATCGCTTTATGAAAGCGCGTCCTTTCAATGGTCCTGGCTGGAAGACCAGATCGCCGCCGGCGTGCTGCGTGACAGCGACGATCAGTTCAACGGCATCCATGAGGCGCTGGTCGAACGCCTTGCGGCGCTGTTCGCCCCCGACACCGACCTGCATTTCACCGCACAGGCCGGCAGCCCCGAAGATTACGCCACGGTCGAGGCCCTGGGCTGGGCCGCGCGTCAGGCGGGCCTGGGGGCGCATTACTGCGATCTCGACAAGATCGGCCTGTCGCCCGATGGCCAGTTCGTCGACGATCAGGATCGGGTGATCGGCACGCTGTTCAAGCTGTATCCGTGGGAGGATCTGCTGCGCGACGATTACGCCGCGCATCTGGCGTCTTCGGGCACGCGGTTCCTGGAGCCGCCATGGAAGGCGCTGCTGTCGAACAAGGGCCTGCTGGCCGTGCTGTGGCAGATGTTCGAAGGCCATCCCAACCTGCTGCCAGCGTTTTTCGAAACCGACGTGGCGCAGGCCCTGGCCGGCACCGGCCCTGCCGCACAGCCGGTCCGGGCAGCGTTCGGGCGTGCGGCGGATCAGCTGCGCACCGGCCATGTGACGAAGCCGGTGTTCTCGCGCGAAGGGGCCTCGATCACCATTGTCGAGGCGGGCAGCGTGACCGAAACCGCCGCCCTGCGCGCCTACGACCACCACCCCCGCATCGTGCAGGCCTATGCGCCCCTGCCGGTCTTTGACGGTTTCCGCCCGGTGATCGGCGCCTGGATCATTGGCGAATCCTGCGCCGGGATCGGCATCCGCGAGGACCGATCACGCATCACGCAGGATCTTTCGCGCTTCAAGCCCCATTTCATCCGTGACTGATCCGCAGGAGCACAGGATATGAAGAAACGTTCGACACATGTGGCCCTTGTGCTGATGGGGGCGTTCGCCCTGTCGGGCTGCAAGGAGGAACAGGTCGACGCGCAGGCCTTTCCCGACCTGCAAAGCTGCAAGGCCGCGGCCAATGCCGGCGGGATGTTCAGCCCCGCCGAATGCGACACCGCCTTTGCCGAGGCAAAGGCGCTGCATGTCGAATCCGCGCCGCGCTATGACAGCCTTGCCGTCTGCGAGGCACAGCATGGCGAAGGCGCCTGCGGCACCGAACAGGCGGCGCAATCGGGCGGGTCGGGGTCGATCTTCATGCCGCTGATGATGGGCTACCTGCTGGGCAACATGATGGGCAACGCGCGCGGCGCTGCCGCCTCGCAGCCGCTTTACAGGACGGCGGATGGCAAGTTCACCAATGCCGCCGGCAGCAGCACCTTTTCCAGCAACGCCGGCAAGGCCAAGCTGTCACCCAGCCAGTTCACCAAACCGCCCGGCACCATCGGCCTGGCGCCGATGACCAAGACCACCGCCGCCTCGCGCGGGGGCTTTGGCGGATCGGGCATCGCAAGCGGCGGCTGAGGGGCTGGGCCGCAGCAATAGGCGCCATTGATGCGCGTCGAATTGCCGGCGCCGTGATGCGAGGGCGATCTTTGCGGGCGATCCGCTTCAATCGGCCGCCCGAAGGGATCGTGATCTGCGGCCCGGGCCTTGCCGCAGGTCGCGGCGCGGCCGTCTTGCCACCTTATGAGGCCAGGGCACTGATGGCGGCCGGACCAGCCATCAGCGTCACGCCCTGCTCGCGCAGCCGGGCATCGATACGGCTGTAGACCTCGCTGCGGCAGGCGATTTCCAGATCATGCCGGGGAACCCAGTATTTCACTCGGAAGGTGATGCCTTGCGGGCTGAAGCTTGCGACCTGCACCTCGGGTGTCCTGCCGGGAACGATGGTCTGTGCCCCCTCGAGTGCCGTGCCGATCAAACGACATGCCTCGGCCACCGGGAAGGTGACGGGCAGGGTCAGGTCAACGTGATCGCGGTATTCTGGTCGCGGGGCGCTGAAATTGGTGATCCTCTGGCGCGAGATCTGGCTGTTGGGCAAGATCACATATGTGCTGTCGCGCGTCACCAGACGCGTGGTGCGCCAGCCGATGTCCTGCACCCGGCCCTGCGCCAGCCCGTCGATGCTGACCCAATCGCCAATGCGGAACGGCGCCTCCAGCCCAAGCGCAAGGCCCGAAAAGGTGTCGGCCACCACATTGCGGATTGCAAAGCCCAGAACCGCCAGCACCAGTCCCGACCCGGTCAGGAACCCCGACAGATCCTGACGGAAGAACAGCGACAGGCTGGCAAGGGTGGCCACCATGAACAGCGCCACGCGAAACATATGTGGACACCCCCTTCGTCAAGTCTTTCCTCAAAGCGCGTCGAATCCGGTTGGGTGCTTGCATATGTCCGGCCTCGTAGTGCGGCCGGTTGGCCGCGGGCCCTGATGATATCCGCGGATCATGGTCCCTATCAAATCATCGCGCTTTTGGGCGCTGTCTCGCGAACGGGTTTTCCTGATCCCCGGCAAAACCGGTAGTCATCACGCTTCTTGGGCAGACCCTCCGAACTGTTGCGACGCCAGTGCGTCGTATTCTATGCGGCTGCTTCTCCGTAGACGGTTTTCCGTGCCATCACGGCCCAGCAGATCCGTGCCATCTTGTTGGCCAGGGCCACCGT
>NZ_AUCM01000020.1 GCF_000429765.1 Gemmobacter nectariphilus DSM 15620
GAGGCCGACGAGCTGCGCGGCTTGCGCGCGCAAATCCTGCGGCTGCGGGCCGCCTGTCTGGACATGCAGCTGGATGGCGATCTTGCCGACTTCCTCGACGGGCTGCGCAATCTGGTGCGCCGCACGACGTTGACCCTGATCGAGGCCCGCGCAGCCCTGTCGCGCCTGACCGCGGTCATCGCGCAGCATGCGGCCGTCCCAGCCCCCGAGGAAAGCCCCCTGCCCTGCCTGACCAGTGTGGAAAACCCCGTCACGGCGGACACCGCACACCACCACGAAGAACCCGCAGCCAGCCCCCTGGCCGCCGTGCAAATCCCTGCCGACCCGCCCATCGACACCAACAAGACGACCGCCTGTGACGGACGGTCTGTCCGCCACATAGAACCAGAGTCAAAGACAAAAAAAGAAAGGGAAACCAGCGGCCATCGCTGGTCCGACCTGACCGAGGTCAGCGCCTTCTACACCGAGCCGCAAAGCGCCAGGGAAACCACCGCCATCGCCTTCGAATTCGGAAGGATGCTGAGAATAAGCCAGGATCTTCTTGCCAGAGCCGCAGCACGGCTGGGAATCTGGCAATTGCTCAAGCTGGAAGACCGCATGGCAAGGAACGCCGGGACGATCCAGAACCCCGATGCCTATTTGCGCGCAACCCTGACCGCATGGCCATCCGCCGCAGCCGGGCAGGGCGCAAGCTGACGGTCGCTCTTGGGGAATCGGTTCTGTTCTGCCATTGTTCTTGCCAGGCCAGCCGCAGGACCACGCCATGAGCAACTTCCATTCGCAAACCAAGGGCCAGGATGCGCGGCGCGCGCTGTTCCGCCCGGTGCTGGAAAAGACATTGGCCGACAGCGCAAGAAACCTGCCGCCGCTGGCCACGATCCATCCGGGCCAGCCAGCGCCCATCATCCGGCGCGGGGCAGGGCGCCGATGGCTGACCGCGGGCACGGCCGAAGCCCTCCAGATGCGGCGCCCCTTGCCAGACCAGGCGCTGACCATTACCGCCGAGCAGACCCGTGCAAATCCTCGCTGACCGACATCTTGCCAAACCGGAGGACCCCCTCACGCTGCTGGGCGCCCGTGTCCACGAGGCCGAGGGGCGGGGGCGCATCGCATTCGCCCTGTTCCAGGCCGCGCGCACGGCCGGGCCGATCTTCTGGATCGCCCTTGCCCATGACCAGGATCGCCTGCTGCCCGAGGGCCTGGCCGAGCGCCTGCATCTGGTCGAGGCCCGCGACGAGACTGACCTGCTATGGGCCACCGAAGAGGCCCTGCGCAGCCCCGCCGTCGCCCTTGTCATCGCCGAGCCCGCAAGACCCCTCTCGCTGACCGTGGGCAGACGGCTCCAACTTGCCGCCGAAGCCGGCCGCACCACCGGCCTCATGCTGATCCACCAAGGCAGCGGAAGCCATGCCGCCGAAACCCGATGGCAATGTGAACCCCTGCCCGGCCCCGAGGACTCGACTCGGCACCGCTGGACACTTATCAGGAACAAAAAGGGAACAATCGGACCACATGATGTGAACTGGTATGGCGCGCCGGCTGATCTACATGGATCGAGGGTTCACCAGTTTCGGTCTGGCAC
Source organism: Gemmobacter nectariphilus DSM 15620 (assembly GCF_000429765.1). Lineage (GTDB taxonomy): Bacteria > Pseudomonadota > Alphaproteobacteria > Rhodobacterales > Rhodobacteraceae > Wagnerdoeblera > Wagnerdoeblera nectariphila. The sequence continues at coordinate 1,583 of NZ_AUCM01000020.1, forward strand.
AAAGAAGGCAAGATTACCGGATTTACCCGATCAAACCACAGTAATGCGTAAAATTGTTATGTAATGGCTTTTGAGGAATATTTCTCCTTACTAATCTTTACCTGCGGTCATTAGACCAGGTACCTCTTTGGCTTCACGCCACGCAGACGATCTCGGCCGTGGCGAGGGCACTGAAATGGTTGAGGAGGGCAAACGGTATCTGGATTTCGGCGGTTTGGCGGTCTGGGTCTCTTGCCGCGATGCGTTCGCCGAACGCCTTGAGGCACCGCATCTGCGCTTCGATCCGGCTTAGGACGTGGTATCCGGTCCATCGCTTCCAAAATGCCCTTCCGTAGTGCCGAGTGGCACGCCGGGTTTCGTCGCGGGCCCGAGCAGCTGGGCAGTCTTCCTTCCATGCTCGGCCGTTCTTGCGGATCGGGATACCCTGGTCATCTTGCGGTGGATATCAACGTGCCGGAGACCAGCGGCGGCGATACCGCCGCCCGCCCTGTCAGCCTGTGCATTCGCCCTTGTCATTTGGCAATTGCCGTCTCACTGAATGCCCGGTCCGGCGCATGCCAATCGGCGCCGGCAATCATAAAGCCAGCTGCCAGATGGGTCAAAGCGGCTTGGCCAGCGCAGCCAGCAGCGGGCCGTAGTCCCCATCGTCGAAAGCCCGCAGCGCGGCAAGGAGTTCTGTCTGCCGAACCGCAGGCAACACATCGCGCGTAGCGACGCAGAGCTTTTCGGTCAGCTGGCTGCGCGACATCGGATTCGCGGGATCGCCCAAGGGGTGGTGCACGACGCGTTCGTAGTCGGCGGCCGCCGTGCGCACCACGATGCGCGCCCCAGTCTGCGCCGGAAAGGCGCTGTCCATCTCTGGATCGACCAGCAGCGTGACCCGGTTGGCAAAGCTGATCGCCGCTTCGCGGTGCAGGCTGTGCTGGCCCAGCGGCAACAAGGCGCTGATCCCCTCGCTTGCCGCCACGCCCAGAACAAAGGGCACGCTGTATTGTGCCCCCTCCAGCGTGTCGGGATCGCATTCGTTGTTCAGCTTCAGTGCACGTTCAAAGGTGTGGACCGTGACCGATTCAACCGCCTGCCAGTCAAGGCGCTGGGTGGTCAGGATGTCATGCAGGCCGTCCACCGCTGCATGGGCCCAGCGGCAGCAGGAATAGGGCTTGAAATAGCATCCTTCGATGGCAAAGGACCGCCCCAGCCCGCGCAGCACCGCCGCCCGGTCGAAATAGCCCGAATGGTCCAGAATGTCGGTCGGCCCGGTAAAGCCGGCCTGCGCCAGCGATACCGCCATGCAGCCGGTCGCCGCGCTCCAGGTGATGCCTTCCTTGGCGTGGTTGCCCATGACCTTGGAATAGCCGGCCGCCGACTGGTTCGGGGCATGCACCCCCGCGATGGCCATGGCCTGCACCAGCTGGCGCTGATCCAGCCCGCGCAGCACTCCGGCGGCTGCGGCGACGCCATAGCTGCACCAGCGCCCCGTCGACATCGTGTCCAGCCGCGAGAAATCGCGCGCCGCGGCGACGCGGACGGCGACCTCGTAGCCGACGACGATCGCGGTCATCAAATCCTGCCAGCTGCTGCCTTGTTCTTCGGCGATGGCCAGCGCGGCCGGGATGATCGCGGCGCCTGGGTGGCCGCTGGCCGCGCGGTGCCCGTCGTCCAGATCGAGGATGCTGGCGGCGGTGCAGTTGCCGATCACGGCGGCCAGCGCGGGCGCCTTGCGTGCGGCAAACCAGACCGAGGCATCGCCTTGCGGGCCAAGGGCGGCCAGGGCTGCGGTTCGGGCCGCCACGGCGCCGGCGCCCGGTGCCCCGGCGACTGCGGCGGTCACGCAATCCAGCACACAGTTTCCGGTGGCCTCGACCACCGAGGCCGGCAATTGCCCGAACCTCAGATCCAGCGCGAAATCGGCCAGATGGTCCAGGGCGTCCAGCCTGCGGCGGGCCGGGGCGCTGGCGGGCATGTCGGGTGCGGCAAGGGAAGTGGTCATGCCCGGCCTCCTTTCAGTCTGGGATCGAAGGCATCGCGCAACCCGTCGCCGATCAGGTTGATCGACAGGATGGTCAGCATGATTGCGATGCCGGGCAAGGTGGCCAGCCACCAGGCGTCCAGGATGAAATCCCGGCCCTCGGCCAGCAACATGCCCCAGGTGGGGGTGGGCGGCGGCACGCCCATGCCAAGAAACGACAGGCCGCTTTCCCAGATGATGTAATTGGCCGCCCGCACGGTCGCCAGAACCAGCACAGGCGAGAGGACATTGGGCAGGATGTGCAGGCGCAGGATGTGCAGATCGGGCGTGCCGATCGACCGCGCCGCGGCGACATATTCGCGCTCGCGCGCCGACAGCACGCTGCCGCGCACGGTGCGGGCATAGGTCACCCAGTCCGACAGCGCCAGGACCAGCACGATCACCAGCAGCGATGGCCCCAGGATCGCGATGACCGAAATGGTCAGCAACATGAACGGATAGGCCAGGAACAGATCGCCCACCCGCATGATGATCGTATCGACCCAGCCGCCGAAATACCCTGCCAGCGTGCCAAGGATCAGCCCGACCGAGACCGCGACCGTCACCGTTGCCAGCGCGACCATCAGCGACACCTGCCCGCCGACCAGAATGCGGATCAGCAGATCGCGGCCCAGGTTGTCGGTGCCCAACGGGTTTGTCAGGGCGCCGTCCTCCATCCAGACCGGCGGCTCGAAGCGGTGCAGAAGGCTGGTGGCTGTCGGATTTGTGCCCAGCAGCATCGGCAGCACGAAGCAACCGAACAGGATGGCGGCAAACAGCCCCCCGCCGATCACCGCGCTGCGGTGGGCCCAGAACCGGCGGCGCCAGCTGTCGGCAGGGCGGGGCGCCTGTGGCATCGGGACGCTCACTTGTCTGTCCTTCCAAGGCTGATGTTGGGATCGAGCCAGGTGTAGAGCAGGTCGACCGCAAGATTGACGACGACGAACACGATGGCCAGCATCATGACCGCCGCCTGAACGACCGGGTAATCGCGGTCCAGGATGGACTGCACGATCAGGCGCCCCACGCCGGGCCAGGCAAAGACCGTCTCGATGATGACGGCACCGCCCAGAAGAAAGCCGAATTCCATGGCGGCCACGGTGACCAGCGGGATCAGCGCATTGCGCAGCGCGTGCTTGCCGACGACCATTGTTTCGCTCAGGCCCTTGGCGCGGGCGGTGCGCACATAGTCCTGACCCAGCACTTCCAGCATCGCGGATCGGGTCAGCCGGGCGAACAGCGCCACCAGCGAGGCCCCCAGCGCGACCGAGGGCATGATCAATTGCTCCCACGTCCCGCGTCCCGAGGTGGGCAGCCAGTTCAGCTGGACCGAGAACAGCATGATCAGCATGATGCCCAGCCAGAAATGCGGCATCGACAGGCCGAACAGCGCCAGCGTCATGCTGATGGTGTCCAGCCACCCGCCCCGGCGCAGCGCCGCGATGACGCCCATGGGAATGGCGATGACCAGACTGAGCGCCAGCGCGGTCAGCGCCAGTTCCAGCGTGGCGGGCAGGCGTTCCAGGATCAGGCCCAGCACCGGCTCGCGGGTATAGATCGACCGGCCCATGTCGCCTTGCAGCGCCGATGTGACAAAATGCAGATACTGGGCCAGGATCGGCTCATCCAGCCGCAGATCGCGGCGCAGCGTCTCGATCTGTTCGCGCGTGGCATCCTGCGGCAGGATCAGGCCAACCGGATCGCCGGTCAGATGCAGAAAGAAGAAGCTGATCACAGAGATCCCGGCGACGATCAGGACAGCGTGCAGCAGTCGCCGCAGGGGGTATCGGGACATGGCAGGCTCCGGTACGCGCCCGCTTCGGGGCGGCGGCGAGGTTTGGCAAAGGCTGCCGGGCCGGCCCGCAGCGCGGGCCGGCCCGGTCGGGGTCAGGGGGTTGCAGGCTTGGCAAAGCGCGCGAACAGGAAGCCGTCGCGGCGGCCGGTATAGGCCACGTCCTTGGCCACCGCATAGGTTTCCGGCACGATGTAGAGATACAGCCAGGGCGCCTCGGCATAGAGCTTGCGGTCGATCTCGCCATAGATCCGGGCACGTTCGTCACGCGCAAGGGTCGACCGGCCAAGGTTCAGGATCGCGTCGGTGTCGGCGTTCTTGTAGTAGTAATCCCGGCTGGCACTGTTGAACAGGCTGTACATGTAGCGGTCGGGTTCCGGGTTGTCGTCCCACCAGTAGATGTACATCTGGAACTTGCGGCTCTTGTAGCCATCCCACATCACCGCGCGGTCCAGCGGTTGCAGCGTGACCTTGATGCCCACCTGTTCCAGATCGGCCGCGATGGCCTGCGCCTGTTCGCCGACCTGGGTCATGTTGGTGGGATAGGACAGCGTGGTCTCGAAGCCGTTCGGGAACCCGGCTTCGGCCAGCAGCGCCTTGGCCTTGGCAGGGTCGTGCGGATAGGGCTTCAGGGAGAGATCGGCGCCAAAGGTGCGCGGGCTGATCGGGCCGGCGGCCAGGATGCCACGGCCGTTGAACAGCGCATCGTTGATCAGCTGGCGGTTCACCGCATAGTTGACCGCCTGGCGCACCCGTTCATCGGTGAAGGGCCCCTCGAGCGTGTTCAGCCCGACATAGGGCATGACGCCCATGCTGTCGGTCAGCGATCCCTTGCCCGATTTCTCGATGGTCTTCTGGCTGCGGACCGAAATGCCCTCGACGATCCCCGACTCGCCCGCAAGGAACGAGGCGACGCGCGCGCTTTCCTCGGGGATGCTGCGGAAGATCACCCGGTCATAGCCCGGCTTGTCGCCCCAGTAGCCGTCAAAGGCGGTCAGCACGACATCGCCGCCACGGTCCCAGCTTTCCAGCTTGTAGGGGCCGGCGCCGATCGGGGCGCGGTTGAAGGCGTCCTTTTCCATCGCGGCGGTCGCCTTGGGCGGCACGATGGGCAGGTAATAGCTCATCAGGTGCAGGATCGGGGCAAAGGGCGCCTTGGTCTTGAACTCGATGGTCAGGTCATCGACCACGCGCGCGCTTTCGATCTGGCTCATCCGCCCGGCATGGGGCGAGGCCAGATCCGCCGAGACAAGACGGTCGAACGAATAGCGCACGGCTTCGGCATTCACCGGCTCGCCGTTGTGGAAGGTCAGGCCCGGCTTCATGCGGACCACCAGGGTCTGGTCATCGGGGAATTCCCACGATGCGGCCAGACCCGGAGCTACGCCGCCATCCTCCAATGGCTCGAACAGCCGGTCAATGATGTTGAAGGCGACGTTCAGCGAATGCTGCAGGTTGTTCTGCATGGCATCCAGGCCGACCGGCTCGGCCGACTGGACAACGATCAGTGTGCGGCTTTCGGCTGCCGCGGCCCCGGCCCAGACCGCAAGAGACATCGCCCCCAGCAGAACCTTGGCCTTTCCAGAAAGAAAGCTCATGAGTTTGACCTTTGTTACCTCGTGTCGGGTGAAAGAGGGCCTTTGTCAGGCTCTTGTTGACGGGCCGGCGGGGCCGGTCCGTGGCGTTGGCGGCACGGGCGCGGCGCCCGGTTGCGTGTGCAGGTGACAGGCCGACCGGCGCCCTGGCGCGATTTCCGTCAGCGCCGGGGCGATCTGCCGGCACACCGGCATGGCAAAGGGACAGCGCGTGTGGAAATGGCACCCCTGCGGCGGCGCAAGGGGCGAAGGGATCTCGCCCTGCACCACAAGGCGCGGGCCGCGATCGGTGACGCGCGGCACCGGCACGGCCGAAATCAGCGTGCGGGTATAGGGATGTTGCGGATCGCGAAAGATCTGCTCGACCGGGCCTTCCTCGACGACGCGGCCCAGATACATCACGGCGACCCGGTGACAGATATAGCGGATCGCCCCCAGATCATGGCTGACGATCACGAAGCCGACCCCGGTTTCCGACTGGATGCGCCGCAGCAGGTTCAGGATCTGCGCCCGCACCGACACATCCAGCGCCGAAACCGGCTCGTCCCCGATCAGCAGCGCGGGGTTCAGCACCATGGCGCGGGCAATCCCGATCCGCTGGCGCTGTCCGCCAGAGAATTCGTGCGGGTGGCGGTCCAGCACATGGGCGCCAAGGCCCACCACCTGCAAGGCGGCCACGATCCGCGCATCGCGATCCGCGCGCGAGCCCTGCCCATGCACCCGAAGCGGCTCGTCCACGATCTGCCGCACAGTCATGCGCGGGTTGAGCGAGCCAAAGGGATCCTGGAACACGATCTGCATGTCGCGCCGGGTGCGGCGCAGATCGGCCGGCGACAGGCGCATCAGATCCTGGCCGCGAAAGTGGATCGAGCCCGCCGTCGGCTCGATCAGCCGCATCAGCAGCCGCGACAGGGTGGACTTGCCGCAGCCCGATTCCCCGACGATGCCCAGCGTCTCGCCGGTGGCCAGCGACAGGGAAACATCATCGACCGCATGGACCTGCCGCGGCGCACGGAACAAGGAACCGCCGCCGATCTGGAACCGCTTGGTCAGCCCGGTCGCGGCCAGCAGCAGGGTGTCTGACGGATGGGTCATTGCGGCGCCTCCCAGCAGGCCACGCGGTGATCGGGGCCGATCCTGGTCACCGGCGGCGCCGCCGTGCGGCACTGGTCCGATGCCAGCGGGCAACGCGGATGGAACCGGCAGCCTGACGGGCGGTCATCCGGGGCCGGGACCATGCCGGGAATTTCGAACAGCACCTCGGGCAGGGTTTCGACATCGGGCTGCGGCAGGGCGGCCAGCAGACCACGGGTATAGGGATGCTGCGGGTTGGAAAACAGCTCTGCCGTCGTCGCCTCTTCGACCACGATGCCCGAATACAGCACCGCCACGCGGTCCGAGACCTCGGCGATCACGCCCAGATCGTGGCTGATGAACAGGATCGTGGTCTGGTATTCCTTGCGCAGGTTGCGCATCAGATCCAGAATTTGCGCCTGAATGGTCACGTCCAGCGCGGTGGTCGGCTCGTCCGCGATCAGGATCTGCGGCCGGCAGGCCAGCGCCATGGCAATCATCACGCGCTGGCGCATCCCGCCCGAAAGCTGCGCCGGATAGTTGCGGATGCGCGTCTCGGGCGAGGCAACGCCGACCGCGCGCAGCGCCTCGACGGCCATCGCGCGGGCCTCCTGCCGCGAGACGCCCCGGTGGATGCGGAACACCTCGGACAGTTGCGATCCGATGGTCAGCACGGGGTTCAATGCGGTCATCGGCTCTTGAAACACCATGCTGATGCGATCGCCGCGCAGGCTGCGCAGATCGCGGGCCGACAGCTGCGTCAGCTCGCGCCCTTCAAGCCGGATGTTGCCCGACAGGATGCGGGCCCCCGCTGGCAGCAGCCCAAGGATCGACAGCGACAGGATGCTTTTGCCGCAGCCCGATTCCCCGACGATCCCCAGCGTCTCTCCGGCGGCCAGCGACAGGCTGACACCATCGACCACCGGCGCAGAGCCGAAACCGATGCGAAGATCCGAGATCTCCAGCAGTCCTGGTCGAGCGTCGTGCTGCATCCCGCGCCTTTCATGGTGGGTCTGTGGTATGTGCGCATATCGCGCAATGTGCCGATATGCGCACAACCTAGAAAGTCGACCACGGATTTGTCAACCCATGATGTCGCCGTCCCCGCAGATAGCGCGATTGCCGCACCGGATCTGCGCGCCGCCAGACCGGACGTTCCGGGCTCTGGCCACGCCGTGGCGCGCAACTTGGGGGGGCAGGGAAATGATGCCTGCTATGCGCGCGCCTGCAGTCGGCCCGCGTTCCGGGCCCGGTCAAGCCGGGCGTTCGGCTGGTGTCTGGCCCGCGGGTCTGCCCGCTCCGGCATGGGGCTCCGCAGCCCGCCTGGCCGCGCCGCGCATCGGGGGCGGGGCATGCGATCCTTGCGGATCGCGAAGCGCTGCTACAGCAGGCCGGCGGGCCGCTCGATCTCGCGCGCCGCGCGGCGCAGCACCGGCAGGATGCGCTCCACCATGTCTTCGACGCTGCATCGCCCGATCGAGGCCCCGACCGCCAGCGCGGCAATCACCCGGTTGCGCCGGTCGCGCACCGGCACCGCAATCGAGCGCGAGCCCAGTTCGAATTCCTGGTCCTGCAGCGAATAGCCCTGTTGACGGACCTGGTCGATCCGCGCCAGCAGCGCATCGCGGTTGACGATGGTGTATTCGGTCAGCGCCTGCGGGGGCCAGGCGGTCAGCAGCGCATCCAGGTCGTCATCGGCCAGCGCGCCAAGCATCACTTGCCCCATGGCCATCGCATGGGCGGGCAGGCGCAGACCGATTCCCGCCGTTGGCCGGGCGCTCAGGCGCGGGGGTTCGACGCGGCCGACATAGACGATGTCACCCTGATTGAGCACCCCCAGCGAACAGGCCTCTCCGACCTCGCGCGCGACGCCCTCCATGATGGGACGCGCGATTTCAGGCAGGCCGAACGAGGACAGATAGGCATAGCCCAGTTCCAGCACCCGGGCCGTCAGCTCGAAGGTCTTGCCGTCGGTCGTGGCGTGCCCGGTATGCACCAGCGTCAGCAGGATGCGCCGCGCCGCTGCACGGGTCAGGCTGGTGCGCCGGGCCACTTCGGTCGGGGTCATGCGCGGCGACTGGCGGTCGAAACAGGCGATCACCGACAACCCGCGCATCAGGGTCTGCAACAGATCGCCATCGCGCGCGGTCTTGTCTGCCTCGTCATCCATGATCCGCACCAGCCCCTTCGTTCCTGCCGCTGCAAGATACCCCCCGCCTGACGCAAAGGGCAAGCAGGCCACATTTGCGGTCCGGGCGAAATGGGCTGTTGACAGGACTCGCGGGGCCGCCTAGCAATTTGTGCGCGATACGCACGATGGGGCGATATACGCACATTTGCCCGGGGCGAAGCGGAGAGGACTGAGATGACAGTGCAGATTGGCGTCGATACCGGCGGCACGCATACGGATATTGTGCTGCTGGATCGCGCGGCGGGGATCTTTCACACACTGAAGGTTCCGACCACGCCGGCGGATCTTTCCGATGGCATTCTGTCCGGCATCAGCCGCATCCTGCGCGAGGCAGGGCGGCAGGATGCGGCGGCGGCCAACGAGATCGCCTTTCACTACGGCACCACGCTGGTGACGAACATCATTGTCGAGGAGCAGGACCTGCGGATCGGCCTGCTGACCAGCGGCGGGTTTCGCGATGTGCTGGCCATCGGGCGGGCGGTGCGCAAGCCCAACATCTACGACATCCACTGGCGCCCCCTGCGCCCGCTGGTGCCGCGCGCGCTGCGCCGGGGTGTGCCGGAACGCATCGACCACAAGGGCCGCATCGTCGAGCCGCTGGACGAGGCGGCGGCGCGCACCGAGCTGCGTGCCCTGCGCGCCGAAGGGGTTCAGGCGGTGGCCGTCTGCCTGCTCAATGCCTATGCCAACCCGGTGCACGAACAGCGCCTGGCGCAGATCGCGGCCGAGGAAATGCCAGGCGTGCCCGTCACCTTGTCCTCTGAGGTCGCGCGCGAATTCCGCGAATACGAACGCAGCTCGACCACGGCGCTGAACGCCTTTGTGCTGGCCCCGATGATCGCGCACCTGAACGGGCTGGCCGGGCGGCTGGGCGCCGAGGGCGTTCACCGTACACCGTTCATCATGCGCGGCAATGGCGGCATCATGAACTTTGACCTGGCCAAGACGCTGCCGGCCGCCGTCACCCATTCGGGGCCGGTGGCGGGCATCGTGGGCGGCAATGCGCTGGCCCGGGCCGCGGGGGTCAGCGATGCGATCACCTTCGACATGGGCGGCACCTCGTCGGATGTCGCGCTGATTTCGCAAAACGTGCCGTTCTCGACCACTCGCGGGACGCTGGCGGGCTATCCGGTGCTGCTGCCGATGCTGGATCTGGTGACGATCGGCGCAGGCGGCGGGTCGATCGCCTGGCTGGACGCAGGCGGCGGGCTGAAGGTTGGCCCGCGCAGCGCCGGATCGGTGCCGGGGCCCGTGTGCTATGGCCAGGGCGGTGAAAATCCGACCGTCACCGATGCCAACCTGCTGTGCGGGCGGCTGAACGGCGACTACTTCCTGAACGGCGACCGCGTGCTGTCGCGTGATCTGGCGGCAAAGGCGATGAAGGAAAAGATCGCCGATCCGCTGGGCCTGAGCGTGGAAGAGGCCGCCCTTGGCGTGCTGGCCATTGCCGAGGCGCATATGGTCAATGCGATCAAGCTGGTGTCGGTCCAGCGCGGGATCGACCCGCGCGGGCATACGCTGATCGGCTTTGGCGGCGCCGGGCCGCTGCATGCGGTCAGCCTGGCCGAGGCGATGGGCATGCGCCGCGTGCTGATCCCGGCCGCGCCCGGCAATGTCTCGGCCTCGGGGCTGCTGGCGGCCGAGGTGCGCCACGACATGGTGCGCACCCGCGTCGAGCCGCTGCAATCGGCAGATGCTGCCGCCGTGGCCGGCGCCTTTGACACGCTGGTCCATGAGGCCGCCACCGTCTTGCGCGGTCAGGATGTGCCGGCCGCCGATATCAGCGTGCTGCGCGCCATCGACCTGCGCTATCGCGGCCAGGCCTATGAGCTGACGCTGCCGCTGCCGGCAAGCGGGATCGACAGCGCCTTGCTGGACGGCATGGCCGAGAAGTTCCATGCCGAACACGAGCGGGTCTATGGCTATCGCCTGGATCATCACGCGGTCGAAACGGTGAACCTGCGCGTCACCGCAACCAGCACGCCGCCCGCCTTGCCCTGGCCCGAACATGCGCTGGACGCGTCCGCCTGCCTGCCGGTCAGCGGCCACCGCCGCGTGCTCTATGGCGCGGCCGATGGCGGGGCAGACTGGCCGGTCTACCGCTTTACCGACATCGTGGCCGGCGCCCGGGTCGCGGGACCGGCCATCGTGGAATACCCCGGATCGACCTGCGTCATCCCCCCCGGCTGGAACGCGACCTGGGACGCCTGGCGCCATGCCCATGTCGAACGGGCCGAAGGCTGAGCATTCGAAAGAGGTTCCCATGACCAACCCGACCATTCCGACCGCCGCCGCCGTGAACCCGATCACGCTGGAAATCGTGCGCAACGCGCTGACCATGATCGCCGAACAGATCGCCGGGCGGATGATCCGCTCGGGGACGTCCTACATCATCAAGGAGATGGAGGACTGTTCGGCCGCGCTGTTCGACGGACATGGCCGCCTGCTGGCCGAAAGCGCCAGCATTCCCATTCACCTCAACTGCATCGGGATCACCCTGCGCACGGTGCTGGACCACTATTACCCACTGGACACCTGGCGGCCGGGCGATGTGGTCATCACCAACGATCCCTATGCGGGGGGTGAATCGCTGTCCTCGCACCACACCAACGACATCATCGCCTTTCACCCGGTGTTCCATCAGGGGCGGCTGGTCGGCTTTACGGCGCTGAACGTGCATCACATGGACATCGGCGCGATGTGGATGGGCACCCGCGGCTGGGGGGTCGAGATCTGGCAGGAGGGGCTGCGCATCCCGCCGCTCAAGCTGATCCGCGAGGGTCGACGCGACGGGGCGCTGATGGCGCTGATCCTGAACAACAGCCGGGTGCCCGCCATTCTGGAAAACGACCTGATGGGCGAGGCCGCCGGCATCCAGGTCGGCGCGCAGGAATTCACCCGGTTGTTCGACAGCTACGGGCAGGAAACCGTGCTGGCCTGTTTCGATGCCCTGATCGAGCAATCAGAGCGGCGCACCCGCGCCCAGATCGCCGCGATCCCCGATGGCACCTATCGGCACGAGGAGAAGATCCTCGACGATGGTGCCAAGGGCGGGCCCTATACGCTGAAACTGGCAATGACCGTGGCCGGCGACGAGGTGACCTTTGATTTCACCGGCACCGATCCGCAGATCGAAGGGCCGATCAACGCACCGCTCTCGGCCACCATGGCGGCGACCTATTATGTGATGAAATGCATCACCGACCCCGACATCGCCAATACCGAAGGGTGCAAGGCCCCTGTGCACATCGTCGCGCCCAAGGGCTCGCTGGTGAACGCCCAGCTTCCGGCGGCCTGTTTCCAGCGCATGATCGTGTGCCATTCCATCGTCGATCTGGTGATGGGCGCGATCGCCCAGGCCGCGCCGGAACGGGCGATGGCCGACAGCTGCGGTTGTCTTTACAATTCGACGGTGGCGCCCAACCTTGATACCGGGGAAATCGGCGTCGCCTCCGAGGTGGTGCCGGGCGGCATTGGCGCGACCGCCTTTGCCGATGGCATCGACGTGATGTCCTGCCATGTGACCAACTGTCCGATCCCCCCGATCGAGGCCACCGAAATCGAGGCGCCGGTGCTGTATCTGCGCCGCGAATTCGCGCCCGACACCGGCGGCGCCGGGCGCTGGCGCGGGGGCATGGGGCAGGTGCTGGAATACCGCGTGCTGGGGGAAAAGCCGCTGTTCCACCATACCTCGCAGAAATCGGTGATCACGCCGCAGGGCATGATGGGCGGGCTTGCGGCCGATGGCGGCGGCTGGATCATCAACCGTGGCACGCCCGATGAACGCCGTCTGCCCCACGCCATCGGTGATGTCGAATTCCTGCGCCGCGGCGATACCGTCACACATATCAGCCCCGGCGGTGGCGGCTATGGCAACCCTGCCGAACGCGACCCCGCCCGGATCCGCGCCGACTATCGCGCCGGGCTGATCTCGCGGCAGGCGGCGATCCGCGACTATGGACTCGATCCCGAAACCCAACCCGCCGCTGCCGCCAATTGACCGGAAAGGAAAGGCCCATGACCGCCGAACTGCCCCGCGTGACCTATTCGAACATCAACGCCGACTTTACCGCCGTCCACAGCCTGTTCGATGGCGTGCTGGACGACACCCGCGCCCAGGTGCTGGGGCGCGATCATGCCCATCTGATCGGCGGCCAGCCGGTGGCCTCGGGCACGATGACCACGGTTGTCAGCCCGATCGACCGTGACATCGTGATCGGCTGCTTTGGCGTGGCCGATGCGGCCCTGGTCGATCGCGCGGTTCAGGCTGCCCGCGCCGCCCAGCCCGACTGGGTCGCCCGCCCCTGGCAGGACCGCGTCGCAATCCTGCGCCGCTTTGCCGATGAGCTGAGCCGGCGCAAGTTCACCCTGGCCGCCGCCTGCCTGTTCGAGGTCGGCAAGTCGCGCATGGAAGCCATTGGCGAGGCCGAAGAGGCCGTCGATCTGGTCCGCTACTATTGTGACCAGATGGAAGAGAACTGCGGTTTCGTCCGGCAGATGAAGCGCGCCTTCGACAACGAGGAAACCATCGACCGGCTGCGCCCGCTGGGCGTGTTCGCGGTGATCGCCCCGTTCAACTTTCCGCTGGCGCTGTCGGCGAACATGGTCTCGGCGGCGATGGTTGCGGGCAATGCCGTGGTCTACAAGCCCAGCGACCGCGCCGGGCTGACCGGCGCCCTGCTGGCCGAGGCGGCGCAGGCTGCCGCGATCCCCGATGGCGTGCTGAACATGATCACCGGCGACGGGGCGACCGGGCGGGCGCTGGCCCGCCATGCGGCGATCGACGGGATCGCCTTTACCGGCAGCCACGCGGTTGGCATGGGCCTTTTGCGCGATGTGGCGGCCGGCCCCTTCAACCGCCCGGTGATCGCCGAAATGGGCGGCAAGAACCCCACCTATGTCACCGCCAGCGCAGATCTGGATGTTGCGGCAGCCGGGATGGCGCGGTCGGCCTTCGGGCTTCAGGGGCAGAAATGTTCGGCCGGATCGCGGGTATTCGTCGCAAGCGCCGTTTATGACGATTTCATCGCCCGGCTGATCGACCGCGCCCGTGCGGTGCGCATCGGCAATCCGGCTGATGCCACCGTGTTCATGGGCCCGCTGATCGACGACAAGGCGCTGGCGCGTTACATCGAGGCCTGCGACACGGCCCGGCGCGACGGCCGGCTTCTGTTCGGCGGTAAGCAGCTGACAGGCGGGATCCACGATCGCGGCCGTTATGTGCAGCCTGCGATCATCGACACGCTGCCCGACGATCACCCCCTGCACCGGGACGAGCTGTTCCTGCCCTTCCTGACGGTGCAGCGCTTTGACGATCTGGCCGAGGCCATCGCCCGGGGGAATGCCGTGGACTATGGCCTGACCGCCGGCATCTACACGCGCGATCCTGCCGATCTGGCGCTGTTCACCGACCGCGCCGAGGCGGGCGTCCTTTATGCCAACCGCGCCAGCGGGGCGACCACCGGCGCCTGGCCCGGCATCCAGACCTTCTGCGGCTGGAAGGGTTCGGGCGTCAGCTCCAAGGGCGGGCTGGGGCCGTATTACCTTCAGCAGTTCCTGCGCGAGCAAAGCCTGACCCTGTGGCATGAGTAAGCAAGACGGCAAAGGTCATGACCTACAGACCCGTTCGCCTGAACCTGCCCGGGCGCGATGACCTGCCTGGCCTGCCCATGCAGATCGGCGGCCGGCCCGTGACCGCCGCCGCGGGCGATACGGTGCTGACCGTGATGCTGCGCGAATGCGGCGCGGTGCGTCAGGGTGAATTCGGCCCTCCGCCGCGCGCGCGGGCCGGGTTCTGCCTGATGGGCGCTTGCCAGGATTGCTGGGTGACGCTGGCCGACGGGCGCAGGCTGCGGGCCTGTTCGACCCTGGCCGAAGCCGGAATGCATGTCCTGATGGAGGTATCCGATGACCCGGCCTGACCCCTTGCCTGCCGCCGTCATCGGTGCCGGTCCCGCCGGGCTGCGGGCGGCCCAGCGGCTGGTTGCCGCCGGTCTGCGGCCGATCCTGCTGGACGAGGCCGCAGAGCCGGGCGGGCAGATCTATCGCCGCCCGCCCCCCGCCCTTGCGGCGTTGCGCGGTCCGGCGGCCCTGTATGGCGCCGATGCCGGACGCGCCCTGGCCCTGGCCCGCATGTTCGAGACGATCCGCGGCCACGTCGACTATCGCCCGCAAACGCTGGTCTGGAATGCGGCCCGGGTGGCAGGCGGGGCGTTCTTGTTGCAGCTGCGCGGTGCGGATGGCGTCGATGCCGACCTGCGGGTGCGGGCGGTCGTGCTGGCGACCGGCGCCATGGACCGGGTGGTCCCCGTGCCAGGCTGGACACGGCCGGGGGTCTTTTCGCTGGGCGGCGCTCAGGTCATACTCAAGGCGCAGGCACATCTGATCGGGCGTCGCCCGGTCTTTGCGGGGTCCGGGCCGCTGCTCTATCTGGTCGCCTGGCAATATGCCAAGGCAGGCGCCCGGCCTGCGGCGGTGATCGATGCCGCCAGTCTTGGCGCCAAGATGCGGGCCGCGCCCGCCATGCTGGCCCGCCCCCGGCTGTTGCTGCGCGGGGCGCGCATGGCGCTGGACCTGCGCCGGATGGGCGTTCCCGTGATCGAAGGCGCGCTGGCCGAACGGATCGAACAGCGGGGCGACGGGCTGGTCCTGCACTGGCGCGCCGGATCTCGCAGCGGCCTTGTGGACTGCGATGCGGTGGGCATGGGTCACGGGCTGAAGCCCGAGCGCCAGCTTGCCGATCTGCTGGGCTGCCCGGTTGTCTTTGATCCGCGATCCGGCCAGTGGCACAGCACGACCGACGCTGCGGGCCGCAGCCCGGTATCGGGCGTCTATCTGGCAGGCGACATGGTGCGCATCAACGGGGCCCATTGTGCCGAGGCCGCAGGCGAGATGGCCGCAGGCGCGCTGTTGCGCGATCTGGGTCTTGCCCGTGTCAGCGCGCCGCGCCGGGCCCTGCTGCGGCTGGCGCTTGCGCGGGCTGCCACGTTCCGGCGCGGGCTGGAACAGGCCTTTGCCCTGCCGCCCGCCGCCATCCGCGACATGCCCGATGACACCATCGTCTGCCGGTGCGAGGGGGTCAGCGCCGGCGATCTGCGCCGTGCGATCGACCTCTGGGGTCCGGCGGATCTCAACCGGCTCAAGGCGGTCACGCGCTGCGGCATGGGCCGGTGCCAGGGCCGGCTGTGCGGCGCAACCGCCGGGGCGCTGATGGCCGCCGAAGCCGGTCTGCCCCCTGACGCGCCTGGCCCGCTGCGCGGACAGGCGCCGGTCAAGCCCCTGCCGCTGCCGATTTTCCCGAAAGGTGCCGCATGACCTCCGCCCCCGCGATCCTGCGCCGCCGTCCGCGCGTCTGCATCATTGGTGGCGGCATCGTCGGCGCCTCGGCCGCGCTGTTCCTGGCGATGGGCGGGGCCGAGGTGACGCTGTTCGAACGTGACCGGATCGGGGCCCATGCCAGCGGCGTGAACTTTGGCGGGGTGCGCCGCCATGCGCGCCCGGCCGGCGATCTGCCGCTGTCGCTGCGGGCGCACCGGATCTGGCACCGGCTGCCCGAACTGGTGGGCCATCACTGCGATCTGGCAACGCCCGGCCATCTGAAGCTTGCCGAGACCGAGGATCAGATGGCCGTGCTGGAGGCCTGGCTTCCGGTCGGTCTGCAAGCGGGGCTGGATGTGCGCCTGCTGGGCCGGGCCGATCTGGCGCGGCGCTTTCCCTGGCTGGGGGGCAATGTCGCGGGCGGATCGTTCTGCGCGGGCGACGGATTTGCCAACCCTCGGCTGGTTGCGCTGGCCATGGCACGCGCGGCAGAGCGCCATGGCGCCGCGATCCACGAAAGCTGCCGGGTGCGCGACATGACCCCCCGCGCGGGCGGCTGGCAGCTGGACCCCGAGGGGCGCCCGCCCATCGAGGTCGATCAGGTCATCCTGGCCACCGGGGCCTGGCCGCTGGGCCCTGACCCGCTTCCGGACTTCCGGGTCGGGGCGCCGCAGATGTTCGTGACCGAACCCGTGCCCTTGCTGCACATGCCCGTGCTGGGGCTGATCAGCGGCGCGATCTACCTGCGCCAAAGCCAGCGCGGCAACCTGATCTTTGGTGGCGGCCAGGGCAGCATCGCGCCGGATGGCCGGCGCAGCCGCCCCGATCCGGCCGGCTTTTCCCGAACGCCGGCCTTGCTGCAACGCCTGCTGCCGGGCCGGGCGAATGCCGCGATCATCCGGTCCTGGACCGGGATCGAGGCGCATCTGCCCGATGGTCTGCCGATGCTGGGCCCCTCGCCGTCGGCCGAAGGGGTATTCCACGCCTGGGGATTTTGCGGCCACGGCTTTCAGACCGGCCCCGGCGTGGGCGAGGTGCTGGCCGAGCTGATCCTGACAGGGCAGACAGCGACCGACCTGTCCGCCTTTGATCCCGCGCGGTTCGCCACGGTGCCCCGCCGCGCGCCCGCCCCGCCTGGTCCCGACATGGAGAGCCTGACATGATGAACGACAGCCACGTTTTCCACCGCACTGCCGGGGTCGTGCCACCCCGCGCCAGCCGGGGCGAGGGGATCTGGATCACCGCCAGCGATGGCAGGCGCTATATGGACGCCTGCGGCGGCGCGGCGGTCTCGTGCCTGGGTCATGGCGATCCGGCGGTGGTGCGGGCGCTTTCCGACCAGGCGGCGCAGCTGGCCTATGCCCATACCAGCTTTTTCACCACGGATGCCGCCGAGGATCTGGCCACGCTGCTGGTGCGCGGCGCGCCCGAGGGGCTGGACCAGGTCTATTTCCTGTCCGACGGGTCCGAAGCGATCGAGACGGCGATCAAGATGGCGCATCAGTATCATCGCGAGACCGGCTGCAAGACCCGCCACCATGTCATCGCCCGGCGGCAAAGCTACCATGGCAACACGCTGGGCGCCCTGTCGGCGGGTGGGAACATGTGGCGCCGGGCCAGCTATGACGGCCTTTTGTTGCCTGCGACATCGCATGTCGATCCCTGCTGGGCCTATCGCCATCAGCTGCCGGGCGAGAGCGACAGCGACTATGGCCTTCGGGCTGCCGCGACGCTCGAGGCCGAGATCTTGCGGATTGGGCCGGACAACGTGTCGTGTTTCATCGCCGAGACGGTCGTCGGGGCCACGCTGGGCTGTGTGCCGCCCGTCCCCGGCTATTTGCGCCAGATCCGCGACATCTGCGACCGCTATGGCGTCTTGCTGATCCTTGACGAGGTGATGTGCGGGATGGGCCGCACCGGCACGCTGCATGCCTGCGAGCAAGAGGGCATCGCGCCCGACATCCTGGTGATCGCCAAGGGGCTGGGGGCGGGCTATGTGCCGCTGGGGGCGGTGATCTGTGCCGGGAGGATCCATGACGCCTTTGTCGCAGGGTCGGGCAGTTTCATGCACGGGCACACCTTCGTCGGCCATCCGGTGGCCTGTGCGGCGGCCCTTGCCGTCCAGCGCGAGATCGCCTCGCGCGATTTGCTGGCGAACGTGCGCCTGCGCGGCGCCGAGTTGCATCAGGCGCTGTCGGACCGGCTGGGCGATCATCCGCATGTCGGGGATATCCGCGGGCGGGGGCTGTTCCTTGCGCTGGAATTCGTCGAGGACCGCGCGGCCAAGGCGCCCTTTGACCCCAGGCGCCGGCTACACCGCGCGCTGCGCGATACGGCGTTTGACCGGGGGCTGATGATCTATGCCATGGGCGGCACCATCGACGGCCAGCAGGGCGACCATATTCTGCTGGCGCCGCCATATACCATTGCCCCAGCCGAGGTTCAGCAGATCGCCGAGGTGCTGACGGATGCCGTCGTTTCAGTGTTCTAGGTCCCGGACCCCGGTTACGGATCCGTCCCGCTCACGCGGGTTCGGACCTGCGGCTGTGCCGCCGGACCGCGGTCTTTTGCCTTGCGCAAGCAAGCTGTTTCCCGGTCTGGCCGCCTTCGCCGAAGATCGCCCGGGGCGCAGTTTCTGCCCGTCGTCGGTGCGCCGGCCCCCGTCCATCGCGGTGTTCAACCCTTGCGAAACGATTGATGACAGCCTTGGGCGATCTGATCCGTGGTCCGGGTCAGGCGCCTAGTGCGGCGCCTCCAGAATTGTGACCACACAGGCGGCCTCGTCAAACCCGATGACGCCGCCCCCGTTTTCCGCCAGGGCAAGCCGCGCCCTGGACGCCTGGCGCGGACCGGCCTCTTGCCGCAGTTGCAGCGTCAGCTCGTGAATCATCGACAGGCCCGTCGCGCCGACCGGGTGGCCCTTGGAAACCAACCCGCCCGACAGGTTGACCGGGCGGCTGCCGCCAAGGGCGGTGTGCCCGTCCTCGACATAGCGCCCGCCCTGGCCGGGTTCGCAAAAGCCCATCATCTCGCACTGGAAGATCTCGCAGAACGAGGTGGCGTCATGCACCTCGGCCAGGTCGATGTCATCGGGTCCGATCCCGGCCATGGCATAGGCGCGCCGCGCCGCATGGTGCGACAGCGACGGGGCCTCGGGCGCGCGGTAGATGCCCGAGGTCATCACGCTGGCCCGCACCTTGACCGCGCGGTCCTGCACGGCGCCGGGCAGGCTGCGCAGCACGGTTTCCGATACCAGGATCGCCGCCGCCGCCCCGTCACCGATGGGCGCGGCCATGGACCGGGTGATCGGCCAGGACACCATACGATCGTTCAGCGCATCATCGACCGAGACCTCGAAGCGATACTGCGCCTTGGGGTTCAATGACCCGTGGTGGTGGTTTTTCGACGCGCCCACGGCGATCTGGCGCTGGGTCGTGCCATGGTGCTTCATGTGCCAGGCGGCCTGCATGGCATAGGTGTCCATGAACAGCGTGCCGCCGCCGGCATTGGGCTGAAACGGCTTGTCCGACAATTCGCCGCAGCGGGTGTAATAGTCCTGCCAGTCCTGCGGCGACAGCTGGTCGATGCCGCCTTCGAAGATTTCCAGCGTGCGGGCGGCATCGCCGGGGAAGAAGGTCTTTTCCACCCCGATGGCCAGGGCAACCTGCGACTGGCCGGACAGGATGTCCTTCCACGCCCCTTGCAGCGCCATGGATGCGGTGGCGCAGCCGCCTTCGACGTTCATGATGCCGACGCGTTCGGGAAACAGCCCGTCGCGGATCAGCGGGGTCATGCAGACCTGACCGCGGATGTTGCGCTGGCCAAAAGTGCCCATGCCGCAATTGCCGAACCATACGCTGTCCACCTGTCCGGCATCGGGCAGGCCGGAATCGGCCAGCACCTCGACCCAGGCCTCGCGGGTCAGGTCCTGAAAGCTGCGGTCGGGGAATTTTCCAAAGGCCGTGCAGGACGTTCCGAGAATATAGACGTTTTCCATCATGTTCCTCCTTGCTAACTAGACAAACATTTGTTTGTTATATTGGCAATGTGCTTTTTGCGCCCCGCAAGGGGGGCAGGGGGCATGCCAAGGGAGGAAACCATGAAAACGATCTTTGGATCGGCCATTCTGGCCGTGCTGTGCGCTGTTGCCCCGCAGACGGGGGCGGCGCAGGACTACCCCGAAATGTCGCTGCGCATGGCGCATGTGCTGCCGCAGACCTGGCCGGCGGTGCAATGGGATGGCTGGTGGGCCGAAGAGGTGGCCCGCCGCTCGAACGGCAAGATCAAGATCGAGGTGTTCTGGTCCGGCCAGCTGGGCGGCATGACCGAGGCGAAAAGCCTGGTGTCCTCGGGTGCTGTCGATTTCGGCGTGTTCGCACAGGCGGTCTTTGCCTCGGAACTGCCGCTGACGGCGGCGACGGCGGGGCTGCTCAACCGCGTCTCGGCCACGTCGCAGGCGGCGCATGAGCTGGGCAAGGCGATGTATCGCAGCCCCGAGGTGGCGGGCGAGCTGGCCGGGCAGAACCTGCATATCCTGAAATGGACGGTCGCCTCGCCCTACACGCTGCAATGCAACAAGCCGGTCAACAGCACGGCCGACCTGAAAGGTCTGCGGGTGCGGGCGGTCGGCGGGGCCTATGTGCCGATCTGGATGGAGACCTTCGGCATGGTTCCCACCCGCGTTCAGGCCACCGAACTGCGCGAAGGTCTGACCCGCGGCACGCTGGATTGCAACTTTGGCCCGATCGAATGGGTGCCCTTTGCCGACATCAAGGGCATCGCGCCCTATTGGTCCGATATCAACACCGGCGCCTTCTCGACCTTCCAGCTTTATGCCGCGAAATCGTCCTGGGACAAGCTGCCCGAGACTGTCCGCACCCTGCTGACCGAGGTGGCGGCCGAGGCGATGGAGCGCGATCAGGCCGCGCTGCCCGAAATCGCTGCCAAGGCCGAGGCGGATTACCTGGCATCCGGCGGGCAAAAGGTGGCGCTGACGGACATGGACCGCCTGGTCGAGATGTCGCCCGACATGATCGACGTCTGGGTCGAGCGGTCCACCGCCGAGGGCCGCGGCGCCGCAGCCCAGGCGCTGGCGCCACTGATGCGCGAGGCGGCCAAGTCGTTCGCCAACTGAGGCAGCCGGGGGGCGGGCACCGCCCCCCGACCCGGGGAACAGGGACATGATGGAACGCAGTCTGACATGGGTGGCCGCCGGCTTGCTTGCGATCGTGATGGTCGTCGGCGCGGTCGATGTGGTGGCGGGCGAGGTGTTCGGCGCCTTCCTGGCCTTCAAGGTCGACATGTCGGGCACGCTGTGCGCGGCGGCCATCTTTCTGGCCTGGCCTTTGGTCGAACGGCGCGACGAACATATCGCCGTCGATCTGTTCGATCCGATCACGCCTGCCTGGCTAAGGGGCCTGCGCGCCTGGCTGGCGCTGGGGGCCGCGCTGGTGGTGTTCGGGCTGATCGCGCGCGGCATGTGGGGTATCGCGCTGTCAAGTCTTGCGATCCGCGAAACCTCGGCCGCAACGCTGGGCTATCCGATCTGGCCGGCCAAGATCGCCTGTGCCCTGGGGGCCAGCGTGGTGCTGGTGACGCTGCTGTTCAAGGCTGTCGCGCGCTTGCGCAGGGGTGAGGGCGCGGCATGAGCGGGATCGAAAAGGGACTGATCGCGCTGGGGGTGCTGCTGGTGCTGCTGGCGCTGCGCATTCCCGTTGCCTATGCGATGGGGCTGGTTGCGGCGGCCGGCATCTGGCTGACGGTGGGCGAGGCGTTCCTGTTCACCACCTTTGCCACCACACCCTATTCGGTGGCGGCGGATTATACCTTTGTCGTCGTGCCGATGTTCGTGCTGATGGGGGGCATTGCCACCCGCGCCGGCATCATCGCGGACCTTTACACGGCCGCGCAATACCTGCTGGACCGGGTCAAGGGCAGCCTGCTGATTGCCACGATCGTGGCGCAGGGCGCCTTTGCGGCGGCCTCGGGGTCCACGGTTGTCGCGGCCTCGGTGTTCACGCGCATGGCGCTGCCGGAAATGGCGCGGTTCCGCTATGATCTGGGCCTTGCGGGGGGCGCCATCGCGGCGGGTGGCACCCTGGCGGGTCTGATCCCGCCCTCGGTTGCCATGGTGCTGTTTTCCATGCTGACGGCCGAGCCGGTGGGCAAGCTGCTGATTGCCGGGATCGTGCCGGGCCTGCTGACGATGGCGGTCTATATCATCGGCATTCGCCTGATGGTCGCGATACGTCCCGATCTGGCGCCGCCCTCGGGCGTGCAGATCACCGGGCGGATGAAGCTGGCGGCAGTCGGCCGCACCTGGAGCGTCGGCTTGCTGATGCTGCTGGTGATGGGCGGCATCTATGGCGGGTTCTATGCCCCCTCGGCCGCCGGGGCCATCGGGGCGGCGGGGGTGCTGGTCATCGCGCTGGCGATGCGCCGGATCGGTGCCCGCGGCTTTGGCGATGCGCTGATCGAGGCGGCGCGCATCTCGGCCATGATCTTTCTAATCGTGATCGCGGGGCTGATCTTCAGCCGGTTTCTGGTGATCTCGGGCTTCACCGGGGAATTGCGCGGCTATGTGCTGGGGCTGAACATCGGGCCGGTCGGCTTTCTGCTGGCGTCCATGCTGATCATGCTGGTGCTGGGCATGTTCGTCGATTCCGTCTCGCTGATGGTGATCACGGTGCCCTTCCTGTTCCCGATCAGCCAGGCGCTGGGGATCGACCCGATCTGGTTTGCCGTGATCGTCGTCAAGATGGTCGAGATCGGCGCGATCAGCCCGCCTGTGGGGCTGAACCTTTATGCCGTGCTGGCCTCGGCCGAGGGGCGGATGACCTCGGCCCAGCTGTTCCGGGGCGTGCTGCCCTTTATCGCGATGGAGGCGGTGCTGATGGCGCTGATCCTGATGGTGCCGGGGATCGTGACCTGGCTGCCGAACAACATGTGAGCGTTGCAAGATGACCCAAACCCCCGGCGGGCTGGACCGGCCCTTTCTGAACATCCCCGACCTGATCGCGCAGCATGGACGCTATCGGCCCGATCACCCCGCCATCGTCTGCGAGGACCGCACGGTCAGCTGGCGCGACTTTGCCGCCAACGTCGCCCGGATTGCCGCCGCGCTGCGGGGTCGCGGCCTGCGGCGGGGCGAGCGGGTGGTGGTGCTGATGGAGAATGTGCCCGAGGCGCTGATGGCCATTCTGGGCATCATCCGCGCGGGCGGCTGCGCGGTGCCGCTGTCCACCATGCTCAGCCCCGCGCAGGTGGCCGGGCTGGTGGCTGACAGCGGCGCAGGGCTGGTGCTGGCGTCCGATGCCTGTGCCGATCTGCTGGCCGATCTGCGCGGGGCCGATGTGGTGCGCCATCCGTCGGGCTGGGACGGGTTCATGACGCAAGGCGCGGCGGATCTGCCGCCGCTGACCTTTGCGGCCGAGGATGAATTCAACATCATCTATTCCTCGGGCACCACGGGCCTGCCCAAGGGGATCGTCCAGACCCATGGCGCCAAGCTGCATTTCGCGGTGTCCAACGCCATCGACCTTGGCATCACGGATGAGGCGCGAACCCTGACCACCACTGCGCTTTATTCCAACGGCACCTGGATCGTGCTGTTGCCCACGCTGATCGCGGGCGGCACGCTGCATGTGATGCGGGCCTTTGGCGCCGATGCCTTCGTGGACCGGGTGCGCGATGCGGCCATCACCCACAGCTTCATGGTGCCGGCGCAGTTCCTGATGGTGCTGAACAGCCCGGCGATGGCGCGCGCCGATTTTCGCAGCCTGCACCGGCTGGTTTGCGCCGGATCGCCCCTGCGCCGCGATACCAAGCGCGCGGTGCTGGATCGGATCACGCCGAAACTGGTTGAACTTTACGGCTTTTCCGAAGGTTTTGCCACCATGCTGCGGCCCGCCGATCAGGCGCGCAAGTTCGACACCGTGGGCACCCCGGTTCTGGGATACGAGCTGCGCGTGATCGACGACGAGGGCCGCGAATGCCCCCCCGGCACGCCGGGCGAGATTGTCGGCTACGGCATGGGCATGATGATCGGCTACAACAACCGCCCCGACCTGACGGACGAGCTGATCTGGCGCGATGCGGCGGGGCGCACGTTCCTGCGCTCGGGCGATATCGGGGTGCTGGATGACGACGGGTTCCTGCGCATCGTCGATCGCAAGAAGGACATGATCATCTCGGGCGGGTTCAACGTGTTCCCCACCGATGTCGAGGCGATCCTGGGCACCCACCCCGCTGTGCTGGACGTGACCGTGATCGGTGTGCCGCACGAGCGCTGGGGCGAATGCTGTCATGCGCTGATCATCCCCCGCGATGCTGCGGCGCCCTTTGATGTCGACGCCTTTGTAACCTGGGCCAATGCCCGCCTGTCCAAGCCGCAGCGGCTGGGCGGGGCAGAGCTGCGCCAGGACTTTCCGCGCAACGCGCTTGGCAAGGTGCTCAAGCGGGTGCTGCGCGACCCTTACTGGGCAGGTCAGCCGTGACCTGCCCCCCGATGATTGCCCGGCCCGCGCGCAGCGGATGAAAGGACTGCCCATGACACACGATTCCCTGGTGTTCGACCCGACCGACGCGGCCACGGTGAACAATCCCTATCCCACGCTGCTGGCGCTGCAACGCGATGACCCCGCGCACTGGAGCCCGCGGCTCAAGGCCTGGGTGCTGACGCGCTACGAGGATGTGCGGGGCGCGCTGGCCTCGGACCAGATGTCGGTCAACCGGCTGGAGCCGTTCTACAAATCGCTGCCGCCCGCCGATCAGTCGCGGGTGGCCGAGCTGATCCATTACCTGTCGCGCTGGCTGGTGTTTCGCGACCCGCCAGAACACACGCGGCTGCGCAAGCTGCTGATGACCGGGTTTTCGGCGCGCGCCGTCAATGCGCTGCGACCGGGGATCGAAGAAATCACCGACATGCTGCTGGATCGCCTGCCGCGGGGCGAGACCTTCGATTTCGTCAACGAATTCGCCATGCAGGTGCCGGGTCTGGTCATCATGGACCTGCTGGGCGTGCCGCGCGATCAGATGCTGCGGCTGAAGGCCTGTTCCGACCGCATCCAGCTGTTCATCGGATCGGCCCGCAACTCGCCCAACAAGTATGATCTGGCCGAGGCCGGCGCCAAGGAGATGGCCGCCTTTTTCCGCGAGCTGATCGCCGAGCGGCGCATCGCGCCCAAGGACGACATGATTTCCACGCTGGTGGCCGCGCGCGACGAGATGGACGCGCTGAGCGAGGATGAACTGATCGCCGCCGCCATGCTGGTGCTGTTTGGCGGGCACGAGACGACGACGAACCTTTTGGCGGGGGGCATGTTCAAGCTGGTGAGCCACCGCGATCAGGCCGACCGGCTGCGCGCCGATCCCGCGCTGGCCCGCCCGGCGGTCGAGGAATGCCTGCGGCTCGATGGCCCATCGGGGTCCATGGCGCGGGTGGTGGCGGTGTCGCACGAGCTGCATGGCAAGATGCTGGGCAAGGCGGATCGTGTGTTCGCCATGATCAACGCCGCCAATCAGGATCCGTCGGTGTTCGACAATCCAGGGGCGTTCGACATTGGCCGCACCCCGAACCGCCATATCACCTTTGGCTTTGGCACCCATTTCTGCATGGGCTCTGCCCTGGCGCGAATGGAGGGCGAGGTGGTGTTCCCCCGCGTGCTGGACCGCTATCCGACCCTGCGGATGGTCACCGAAGATGTGGACTGGCACCCCACCATGATCATGCGCGGCCCCCGCGCCTTGCCCATGCAGATCTGAACAGTCGGGCGGCCCCGCATCCGGGGCCGTCCATCGGCCTATTGTTCGTCCGGCAGATCGACGATCAGCCCGTCGCAGCCGGCGTCCAGCACGACCTGGCAGCCCAGCCGGCTGGTCGCGCGGCGCTCGGCCATCACCCCGTCCAGCAGCATGTCTTCCATCTCCGAGGCGGGGGCGGCCAGCTGCGGCCATGCGGGATCTATGTAGCAATGGCAGGTCGCACAGCTGCACCCGCCACCACATTGCGCGACGATCTCGGGGATGCCGTGGTGGACCGCAAGTTCCATGATGCTCTGGCCGGGCTGGGCCTCGACCTCGCGCGTGGCGCCGTTGGCGGTGCGGAACATGATCTTCATTGGCCGAAGCTCCCAATCAAACGTATGTTTGATTTATATGTCAGCCGCAGCGCGTCATCAACCAAGACCTTTGAAACCGCAGAAATTTTCCTGTCACACCGACAGTTTGCGCAGCGTCAGCACCATCTGGTCGACAATGTCGTCCACGCTGTAGCGCCCGCCCGGCTTGTGCCACACGGGCACCCAGTTCAGCGCCCCCAGCAGGTTCAGCCGCAGCAGGCGCGGGTCGATCTGGGGGTCCAGCTCCAGCACCTCGATGACCTTGGCAAAGCGGGTCTCGTAGCTGCGCCGCTCGCTGCGGATGCGGTCGGCCATGGCGGGCGTGCGCATCTGGTCGGGCGAGATGATGCGCAGCAAGGCCCCGGACCCAAGAAGCCCCGAGATATGGGCATGCAGCACATGGCGCAGCCGCTGCCAGGGGTCATCGGATTTGGCGACGGCCGCTTCCAGCCGCTCGATCATGCCATCCACGACGCGGGTGTGAATGGCCAGGAACAGCGCCTCTTTCGAGGGGAAATAATGGTAGATCGACCCCGGCAGGATGCCGAATTCGCGCGCGATGTCGCGCATGGAGGTGCCGTCATACCCTTGGGTCGCGATCAGCTGGCCGGCGCTGTCCAGCAGCTCGTTCAGCCGCTTGGGGGCATCGGCATCCGCGTCGGTCTGGGCCTTGGTCGTTCTGCGCGCCATTGTCGTTCCTGCGCCTGCCCGGGTCGGGCAGGATCAAATGTTCGTTCGTTCTGTCTAGCATGTGCCCTTGCGGCAAGCCATGCCAGATTGCACCGCTACATCAGGCCGGGCAACCAGGTGGCCAGCGCCGGAAAGGCGGCAACGATCACCAGGCACAGCATCTGCAACATCACATAGGGCACGGCGCCGCGCCAGATTTGCATGGTGCTGACCGTAGCTGGCGCCACACCGCGCAGATAGAACAGGGCAAATCCGAACGGCGGGGTCAGGAACGAGGTCTGCAGGTTCAGCGCGATGATCACGCCCAGCCACAGCGGATTGGCCCCCATCAGGATCAGAGCGGGGCACAGGATCGGCACCAGGATGAACACGATTTCCAGGAAATCGAGGAAGAAGCCCAGCACGAACATCAGCAGCATGGTAAAGACCATCGCGCCGAACAGGCCGCCGGGAATGTTGGCAAGCAGGCCGTGGATCGTCGCCTCGCCCCCCAGTTCGCGAAAGACCAGCGTGAACAGCGTCGCGCCCAGCAGCACGGTGAACACCATCGCGGTGATCCGGGCGGTGCGGAACACGATGCCCATCAGCAGCCCGGCCCGCCACAGCGCGCCAAAGGCCACCAGCACCGCCAGCCCCAGCACCACCGCCAGCACGCTGGCCAGACGAATGGCCCACAGATCGGCCGCAGGCGTCGCCGTGCGCCCGATGCGCAGGTCAAAGAAGGCCAGCAGCCCCAGAATGGCCACGGCGGCCAGAACGCCGGCGCGCAGCACCGGCACGGTGCGCGGCGCCTCGCGCCAGGCCGACAGAAGCACCGCGCCAACGGCCCCGACGGCCGCAGCCTCGGTCGGGGTTGCGATGCCCGACAGGATCGAGCCCAGAACCGCCACGATCAGCGCCAGCGGGGCCACCAGCGATTGCAGCAGCCGGGTGCGCAGCGGGCGCACCTGCGTGCCGTCCTCCATCAGCCGGCGGTCGGCCGGGGCAATCGGCGGGGCCAGCGACGGGTTCAGGCGCACCATGATCGTCTGATAGGCAATGTAGATGCACACCAGCAGCAGCCCCGGCACGATGGCCCCGGCGAACAGATCCGACACGCCGATCGTCACGCCCTTGAGCGCGGGATTGGTCAGGGCCGCCTGCTGATTGGCCAGCGAAATGAAATCGCCCAGGAACACCAGCACGATCGAGGGCGGAATGATCTGCCCCAGCGTGCCCGCCGCGCAGATCGCCCCGCAGGCCAGCGGCACGTTGTAGCCGTTGCGCACCATCACCGGCAGGGTCAACAGGCCCAGCGTCACCACAGTTGCCCCCACGATCCCGGTCGAGGCCGCGATCAGCGCGCCCACAAGCGTCGTGGCCATCAGCAGACCGCCGGGGCGCTGGCCCCACAGTTCGGCCAGACAGGTCAGCATGTCTTCGGCCAGGCGGCAGCGTTCCAGCACCAGCCCCATGAAGATGAACAGGGGCGCCGCCACCAGCACATTGTTGTTCAGCGTCACCCAGACGCGCTGCGGCAGGAAATTCAGCGTCTGCCAGCGCATCAAGCCCAGCTCGCTGCCCATCAGCGCAAAGGCCAGCGCACAGCCCCCCAGCGTGAAGGCCACCGGAAAGCCGCACAGCAACATCAGCACAAGCGCCGCGAACA
This sequence comes from Gemmobacter nectariphilus DSM 15620, assembly GCF_000429765.1. GTDB lineage: Bacteria > Pseudomonadota > Alphaproteobacteria > Rhodobacterales > Rhodobacteraceae > Wagnerdoeblera > Wagnerdoeblera nectariphila. Next base: position 30,016 of record NZ_AUCM01000020.1, read on the forward strand.
GCAGCAGATCCAGATGGGCCGCAAGAAAGGTGATCATCTCAGATGTCCTTGTGCCCGAGGATGCGCAGCAGCGATTTCAGCGCCAGCGACAGGCCCGCCAGGGCCGTCAGCACCACGAACATCAGCAGGCAGGTTTTCAGCAGCCAGACATAGGGCAGCCCCGAAACCTCGATGGATCCTTCGCGGATGCGCCAGGACCTTTGCACATAGGGCAGCGCCCGGTCCCACATCAGCCACAGGAAGGGAAACAGCAGGAACACGCAGCCCAGCAGATCGACCCAGGCCCGACCGCGCCGGGACATCCCCTGATAAAGGATGTCGACCCGGACATGTTCGTCCGTCAGCAAGGCCCAGCCTGCCAGCCCGCACATCATGATCACGAACAGGTAGCTGACGGCCTCGTAGGCCAGGATGGACCCCGTGCCAAAGATATAGCGCGCCAGGCTGTTGGCAAAGACCAGCAGCACCAGCGGCAGACAGGCCAGGGCAAAGACCTTGCCCACCAGCGTTGTAACCGTATCTATGGTCCGGATCAGGGCAAGGATCATGGCATCAGCGGCCGTCCGGGGCGCGCGCGTGCGGCCCCGGACAGCCCTCCCTGTTCAAAGCGCGTCGAACTGGCGGGCGCGGGCGCGGAAGAACGGCACCTCGACCAGCGCAGAATAGGTCAACGCCTTGGGGAAATAGGCGGCCCAGCTGTCATAGACCTCCTTGGTGCGTTCGTCCTTGGTCGAGATCTCGGTGATCACTTCCTTGGATTTTGCGGCCAGGGCGTCGATGACGTCATCGGGCAGTGCGCGCACGTCAACCTTGTGATCTTCCCGCAGGGTGCGGAAGAATTCGGCGTTGTGATAGGGCCATTCGCCGGTGTTGATGCCGTTCGCGGCCGTGATCGCCGTTTCCACGATGCTGCGCTGGGTGTCGGTCAGGCTGTCCCAGACATCGGCGTTCAGACCGATCTCGCCGGCCGAGTTCACCTCCTGGAAGCCGGGGGTGTAGTAGTATTTCGCGTGCTGGTAGAAGCCCGAAACACTGTCCAGCCACGGCCCTTGCAGTTCCGTCGCATCCAGCGTGCCCGATTGCAGCGCCGTCAGGATTTCCTGCGCCGGGATCAGCACGACATTGGCGCCCACGCGGCGCAGCACCTCGCCGCCCAGGCCCGGCGAGCGGATGGTCAGCCCGCGCAGATCGTCGATGCTGTTGATCTCGCGGTTGAACCAGCCGGCCATCTGCAGGCCGGTCTGCCCTGCGGTAAAGGGCACGATGTTGAACAGATCGCGATAGTGCTTCTGCTGCACCTGCTGGCCGCCGCCATGATACATCCAGCCCAGATGTTCGGTCGCCGTCAGGCCGAACGGCACCTGGCTGAAGAACACCGCGCCCTGCCATTGCCCCGACAGATAGACCGGGGTGGAATGGTAGCAATCGGCCGCCCCCGAGCTGACGGCGTCATAGACCTCGAACGCGCCGACCAGTTCGCCCACGGCCTGCACCTTGACGGTCAGGTTGCCTTCGGACAGCGCCCCGACAAATTTCGAGAAATTGTAGGCGATTGACGCCAGACCGGGGAAATTGTGCGGCCAGCTCATCACCATCGACAGCTCGCGCTTGCCCTGCGCGATCGCAGGTGCTGCAAGCGATGCAGGAAGGGCGGCCAGCCCGGCCGCCAGAACGGTTCTTCTTTTCATGTGCTCCTCCCAAAGCCCGACATCACGGTGGCGTTTTGCACGGCCGGCGTCACGTCGCGGTAGACACTGCATCTGGTCAAAGCTATTAGTCAAGTAAATGTTTGTTTGGTTTCTGCGGAGGGGCGGGAACTGACGGATGGGTTCAGGGAGGATTGCGGATGGATCGTGTTGTTCTGGCAGGGGGGCTGCGGTCGGCCTTCGGGGCCTTCAGGGGCAGCCTGAGCGGGATCGAGATGACCGATCTGGCGGGCCGTGTCGGCGCGGGCTGTCTGGCGGCGGCGGGATTGCCGGCCGACCGGGTGGATCATGTGGTGTTCACCACCACCGTCCCCAGCGGCCGCGACAGCCTGTTTTCCGCCCGGGTGGTCGGCATCAAGGCCGGCCTGCCCGAGGCGGCGGGCGCGCTTGCCGTGGTGCGGGCCTGTGCCTCGGGGCTGCAGGCGCTGATCTCGGCCGATCAGCAGGTGCGGCTGGGCCAGTCGCGCATCACGCTGGCGGGGGGCGGCGAAAGCTATTCTCGCGTGCCCCATGTGCTGCAAACCCACCGAGAGGGGCAGGCGCGCGGCCCCTCGACGCTCGAGGATATGCTGGACTGGGCCTATCGCTGCCCCTTCAGCCAGGAATACATGGGCGAGACGGCCGAGAACCTTGCCGAGGATTACGGCTATGACCGCGCCCCGATGGACGACTGGGCGCTGCAAAGCCAGGAGCGCGCCCGCGCCGCCCGTGACAGTGGCTTCCTGGCGCGTCAGATCCTGCCGCTGGAGGTCAAGCGGGGCCGCGAGACGGTGGTGTTCGACCGCGATGAATGCATCCGCGACGATGCGACGGCGGAAAAGCTGGCCCGCCTGCGCCCGGTGTTCCGCGAGGGTGGGGTGGTGACGGCCGCCAGCGCCTCGACCGTGAATGACGCGGCGGGGTTCATGCTGGTGGGCAGCCAGTCGGCGCTGGAGTCCGAAGGTGTGGCGCCGCGCGGGGTCATCCGCGACTGGGCGGTGGTCGGCGTGCCGGCGCGCATCATGGGCCATGGTCCGGTTCCGGCGATCCGCGCCTTGCTGGACAAGACGGGCCTTCGCATCAGCGACATCGACTATTTCGAGATCAACGAGGCCTTTGCTGCCGTCAACGTCCATGCCGAAACCCAGCTTGGCATTCCGCGCGATGTGCACAACCTTTATGGTGGCGGCATCAGCATCGGGCATCCGCCGGGGGTGACGGGGGTGCGCATGTGTCTGACCGCCTTGCAACACCTTGAGGAAACCGGCGGGCGCCGGGCGATCCTGTCGATGTGTCTGGGCGCAGGCCAGGGCATGGCCCTGCTGGTGGAGCGGGTGTGATGCAGACCCTGTATGATGCGCTGGTGGCCGCGGCGGACAGCCACCCCGACCATGCCTTTCTGGCCGTGCCCGCGCGCGCCGGGCGCGATTACCTGCCCGAGGGGGCAGAGCTGACCTTTGCCCAGGTGCGGGCCGCGGCCGATGCGGTGGCCGCCCGCTGGGCGGCGCAGGGCTGGGGCATCGGGCACCGCGTGGCGCTGGCGCTGGACAACCACCCGGCGCATGTCGTGCATTTCCTGGCCTTTGCCCGGCTGGGGGTGATGCAGATCCCGGTCAACCCCTATTACCTGGACCACGAGCTGCGCTATCTGATCGAGCATGGCGAACCCGATGCCGTGGTGGCACTGCCCCGCCATGCCGACCGGCTGGCCCGCGCCGGCGCCCCGGCGCCAGTGCTGGTGGACCCGTTCCAGCCGCTGCCCGGCCCGGCCCCGGTGCCCGCCCCGCTGCGTCCGGCGGTTGGCGGCACACCGTCGCGCAGCACGGAAATCGCGCTGATCTATACCTCGGGCACCACGGCGCGGCCCAAGGGGGCGCTGATCGACAATGACTATGCCTTTGCCGTGGGGCGCATGTATGCCACCCATGATGGCGCGCTGACCGTGCGCGACGGGGTGGAACGGATATTCCTGCCGCTGCCCTATTTCCATGTGAACGCGGGGGTCAACACGCTGTGCATGGCGCTGCTGAAACGCATCTGCCTGATCATCCCGGACCGTTTTCATGGCGACAGCTGGTGGGATGATATCCGCGCGACACGGGCCACGGCGTTCCATTATCTGGGCATCATCCCGCCCGCGCTGATGAAGGCGCCTCCCTCGCCGCGCGATCGCGACCACGGGCTGCGCTATGGGCTGGGGGCCGGCATCGACCCCGCGCTGCATGCCGCGTTCGAGGACCGGTTCGGCGTGCCGATGGTCGAGGTCTGGGGCATGACGGAAACGGGCCGCTTTGTCGCCGCCTGCCATGAACCCCGCGCCGTGGGCACGCGGGCCTTTGGCCGGTCGACCCCCGGCCATCTGCTGGCGCGCGTGGTCGATGCTGACGGCACCCCGGTGCCCGTGGGGCAAGAGGGCGAGCTGGAAGTGCGCGCCGACGATCCCAACCCGCGCCAGGGCTGCTTTCGCGGCTATTTCAAGGACCCGGCCGCGACCGAGGCGGCGTGGCGCGGCGACTGGCTGCGCACCGGCGATATCGTCTGGCAGGACGAGACGGGGCTTTTGCATTTCGCCGACCGGTCCAAGAACATGATCCGCCGGTCCGGCGAAAACATCTCGGCCGCCGAGGTTGAAGGCGCGCTGATTTCCTCGCCGCTGGTCGGCCGGGTGGCGGTGATCGCCGTGCCCGACGAGATGCGCGACGAAGAGGTGATGGCCTGCGTCATCCCCGCCTCTGGCGTGGCCCCCGGGCCTGCGGTGGCCCAGGCGCTGCAAGACCATGCCGCCGACTGGCTGGCCTATTACAAGGTGCCGGCCTGGATCTGTTTCCTGGAGGATTTACCCATTACCGGCACGCAAAAAATCCAGAAGTTCGCCATCTTCCCGCGCGGCACCGATCCGCGTGGCACGCCCGGCTGTCACGATTTGCGCGATCGCAAGTCCACCCTGCGCCGCAAGGTGTCGGCATGAGCGCGCCGCTGGTCTCTGTGACGGTCGAAGGGGCGGTTGCGGTGATCCGCTTTACCAACCCGCCCGAAGGCTACATGGTCCCCGCGACCGAACCCGCGCTGGCCGAGGCGCTGGACCGGGTCGAAGCCGATCCGGCCGTGCGGGTGGTGATCCTGACCGGCGGGCAGCCCGGCGTGTTCATCCGGCACTTCAGCCTTGGGGTGCTGCACCGCCGCACGGTCAAGCTGCGGGAAAAGGGCATCACCTTTTCCGTCGATGATCCGGCGCCCGAACCGCTGCTGCACCAGTGCATGCGGCGGATCGAGACCAGCGCCAAGCCCTATATCGCCGCGATCAACGGCCATGCGATGGGGGGCGGCTATGAACTGGCACTGGCCTGCGATCTGCGGCTGGCCGAGGCGGGGGACTATCACATCGGCCTGCCCGAGGTGCGCGCGGGCCTGCTGCCTGGCGCGGGCGGCACCCAGCGCCTGACGCGGCTGGTGGGCGAGGCAGTCGCGCTGGAGCTGATCCTGACCGGCACCACGCTGACCCCCGATCAGGCGGCCCGGCGCGGTCTGGTCACGCGGTGCGTCGATGGCCCGGTGATGGTGGCCGCGATGGAGCAGGCCACGATGCTGGCGCGGCTGGACCCCGGCGCGCTGGCCGCGGCCAAGCGGCTGGTGCGCGGGGATGGCCCCGACCCGGCCCGCATGGCCGAGGAACGCACCCGCTTTGCCATGGTGATGGTCAGCGACCCTGCCGCCGCGCGGCTGGAACGTCTGGTCGAGGCCGGCGGCGATATTCGTGCGATCCCGCCCCTGACCCATTTCGACGACAAGGAGCCCCGATGATGAACCGTGTGATCCGCGTGATCTCGAACGACCCGCCCCTGCTGCGTGTCGAGGACGAAGACATCGGTGCCCCCGGCCCCGGCGAGGTTCTGGTGCATATGCTGCTGATGCCGGTGCACCCGGCCGATGTGCTTCAGATGCGCGGCCAGTATGGCGAACGCCCGGACCTGCCCTATGTGCCCGGCTTCGAAGGCGTCGGCCGCGTGGCCGAGCTGGGCGAGGGCGTCAGCCGCCTCAAGGTAGGCGATATCGTGCTGCCGAACCTGCGCGGCACCTGGCGCGATGCGGCGGTCGTGCCCGAACGCGGGCTGATCGTGCTGCCGCGCGATGTCGATCTGGCACAGGCCGCGATGTTCAAGGCCAGCCCGGCCAGCGCGCTGGTGATGCTGACCAAGATGGTCGACCTGCCCAAAGGTGCCGAGGTCTTGTTCAACGCCGCCAATTCAGCGGTCGGTCAGAACCTGATCCGCATGGCACGCGAACTTGGCCTGCGGTCCGTCGCGCAGGTGCGCAGTCAGGCGGCGGCCGACCAGATCGCGGATCTGGCGCCCGACATGATCCTGATCGGGGATCAACAGCCCGCCCGCCCGCTGACCGCACCGCTGGCGCTGGATGCCATCGGGGGCGAGGCGACGGCGGCCATGGCCCGCCTGTTGCCCGATGGCGCGACGATCGTGACCTATGGCCTGCTGTCGGGGGCTGCCCCACGGATCGACGCGCTGGATCTGGTGTTCCGCGACATTCGCCTGCGCGGCTTCTGGCTGGCGCGCGAATTGCGCACGATGCCGGGCAAGGAGATCCAGCAGATCTTTGCCACCCTGGGCGATTACCTGCCGCGCGGCCTGATCCACAGCCGGGTGGGCCAGATCATCCCCTTTGACCAGGTGGATCGCCTGATCGACCTGCATGATCAGCCGCGCGAGGGCAAGCTGTTGCTGGCCACCCGATATTATTCGGCGGACTAGGCGGGGGACAAGGTGTCGCGAATTGTTGTGATCGGCGCCGGTCAGGCCGGGGCCTCTCTTGTCGCGCGGTTGCGCAAGTCGGGCCATGCCGGCCCGATCACCCTGATCGGGGCCGAGCCGGTGCTGCCCTATCAGCGCCCGCCCCTGTCCAAGAAATACCTTCTGGGCCAGATGCCGGCCGAGGCGCTGCTGCTGCGCCCGGCGGCCTTTTATGCCGCCAACGACATCACCGTGAAACTGGGCACCCCCGTCCACGAGATCGACCCCGTGGCCCGCCGGATCCGGTTGGGGGATGCCGTGCTGGCCTATGACCAGCTGGCGCTGACGACCGGATCGACGGCCCGTCGGTTGCCCTCGGCCCTGGGGGGCGATCTGGCCGGGGTGCATTCCGTGCGAAGCCTGGCCGATGTTGACGCCATGGCCCATGACTTTGCCCGGGCGCAGCGGGTGCTGGTGGTGGGCGGCGGCTATGTCGGGCTCGAGGCGGCGGCCGTGGCCGCCGCGCGCGGGCAGGCCGTCACCTTGCTGGAGATGGCGCCGCGCATCCTGCAACGGGTCGCATGTGTCGAAACCTCGGATTATTTCCGCGCGCTGCATGGCGCGAACGGCGTGGACATCCGCGAGGGCGTGGGGCTGGCCGGGCTGACAGGCGATGACCGCGTGCGCGGCGCCGAGCTGACCGATGGCACGCGGCTGGCGGTCGACATGGTGATCGTCGGCATCGGGATCGACCCCGACACGCGCCTGGCGCAGACTGCCGGGCTGATGATCGACAACGGGATTGCAACCGATGCGTTCGGCGCCACCAGCCAGCCGGGGATCTGGGCGGCCGGCGATTGTGCCTCGTTCCCGCATCAAGGCGGTCGGATCCGGCTGGAAAGCGTGCAGAACGCCGTCGATCAGGCCGAATGCGTGGCCGACAACATGCTGGGGGCGGCCCGCGCCTATGCGCCGCAGCCGTGGTTCTGGTCGGATCAGTATGACCTCAAGCTGCAGATAGCCGGGCTGGGCGCGGGCCATCGGCACATCGTGGTGCGCGGCGCGGATCAGGGGCCGCGCTCGCACTGGTATTTCGGCGATCAGGGGTTGCTGGCGGTCGATGCCATGAACGATCCGCGCAGCTTCATGCTGGCCCGGCGCCTGTTGCAATCGGGCCTGCCGGTCGATCCGCAGCTTGTTGCCGATCCGGCCGCGGATCTGCGCAACCTGCTTGCCCAGACCGCCTGAGGCCGAAGGTCACGCCAAACCGGCGCGTCCCGACCCGTTCGGGCGCCACGATTTCACGGGCCGGCCGGTGCGGTCCGCCCATCCGCCGAGGCCATGCGCATGCCGGGTGTGATCTGACAGATGAAGATTTGGGGACGTGGCCTGTTCCCGTGATCGCGGCAGGGCGGCACCCTGCCGCCTCGGATCGCATCCATCGACGGAATGTGCGGGCGGCTCCTGAACCCGGGCCCTTCCTGTGCATTCACCCCGCCCACCTGGGCGCCCTGAGTGCCGCGATCAAGTCGCCGGGCCGGTCTGCTGGTCATGAACGGCCGTGTTTCGCACCCCTTGCGATCCGTCAAGGCGCGGCAGCAGCACCGCGCCATCGCGACGATGCGTCGCTTGCGGGGCGAACACCCAACCTGTTGAAATATTTTTCAAAAGGCCCATATCAAAGCTGCGGTCAGAAAGGCCGCCCCTTTCCCTGACCACAGGTGTGTCAATGAGCCGTTCTGGCTGCAGCCCCATGATCATGCGTGTCGAACAGGCGCATGTCTTGCCCCGGCCCCGATAGCCTGCCCTGACGGCGGGTCTTGCGGGCCGGGGTGGATGTCCTGTTGCAGACCCAGCCAGAAGGTTCCCGCCATGTACCGCGCCTTGTTGCCCCCGACCTGTCCCGCCTGTGGCAAGGATGTGCCCCGCGCCGCCGCCCATCGTTGTCCGTTCTGCCTGACCCCTTTTGTGGGGCCATCGGCCCGCCCCGCGCCCGCCTCGGGTGTCGAGACGGCACAGGAGCGGCACGCGCGGGACAGAAAATGACCCTGGCCCAAGCCCCGATCCCGGCGCTGCGCCTGATATCCCTGACGGTTGCGCTGGCCGTGTTTGCGCTGTTCGGGGAACCGCTCCTGCATGTGCTGCCCGATGGCGGACAGTGGTGGGAGCCCGTGCAGAACAGCGCCATTTCCGTGGCGTTGTTCCTTGGCGCGCATCTTGTGCATGGCGGCACTGCTGCCCGGCTGACCCGTCACCGCAAGGGCGCGAGGCCCGTGCCCAAGGTGGCCCTTGATCTGATGATGTGGACACCCCGACCCCAACCGTCGAATCTGGTTTCAACGGTTCCCCGAGAAGAAGGAGTGGTTGGATATGTCCGGAATGATCATTGGCCTCGATCTCGCGAAGAGCGTTTTCCAGGTCCACGCTGTCGATGCTGACGGAAAAGTTGTCATCACCAGAAAGGTGCGGCGCTCTCAGATGCTCGAGTTCTTTGGGAGGTTGGATCCGTGCTTGGTTGGCATGGAGGCGTGCCCCTCCGCGCACCATTGGGCGCGGGAACTTTCTGCCCTAGGCCACGAAGTCCGATTGATGGTCGCGTCCT
>NZ_AUCM01000021.1 GCF_000429765.1 Gemmobacter nectariphilus DSM 15620
GCAGTCCGGCGGCCAGCTGCTGTTCCATCTGGTCAGCAAACTCTACGAGCAGACCTCCGTCATCGTTACCACCAACTTGGCATTCGGCGAATGGCCGACCGTCTTCGGGGACGCGAAGATGACCACCGCGCTGCTCGACCGGCTCACCCACCACTGCGACATCGTCGAGACTGGCAACGACAGCTGGCGCATCAAAACCCGAGCCTGAACACCCTCCGAAACGCAGGCCCGCGTCGGCTGCGCCAGCTGGAAAGCTACGCCGCCACGGGCCTGCTCACCCGCGCGCCAAAGGGGTCACTTTTGGACGCCGATCAGGGGGCCCGTTTGGATGCCGATTGACACCCCGCCGCGCGACAGGCCAGAATGGGCCGCGTACTCGCGTTCGCTCATGCCTTTCATGGCGCTGTGAATCCCATCAAGATATTGAAAATAAACAGGAAAAGACAATCAATCCGGTTGATTGCCTTGCCCTCCAGAGCGATTCTGCGATCAGGAACTCACCCCTGGATCGGAGGCCAGACCATGACCGCAACCGCCAAACCCGCCCCCGCCGCGCCCGAGGCGCTCATGCTCGACATCGCCAAGCGCCACTTCTTCGTCGAGACGCTGGACACCCGGAACAGCGATGGGCTCGACTTCCACGACGTCGCCGTCTGGTCGATCCGCGCCGCCCTGATTGAGGCCTATGCCGCGGGCCTCGCTGCGGCCAAGCGCTGAGGGAGCCGTTGACATGACCATGGCCATCACCACCATCCGCATCGACTATTCCGCCCTTCCCGACGGCTTCGATCTGACCCGCCCCGACGCCATCGCCGAAGTCATCGAGCAGGCGCTGCGCGAGAGCGGGATCCCGGCCGAGGCGTCCGACGTCCTTTCGCACCTGAAGATCGAACTGCCCACCGCCCAGCTGGGCGCCGCCAGCCGCACGCTGGCCGAGATGCAGCTGATCTGACGGGAGCGATCAGAAAGCACTGATATTGCTCCGATTTGCCTACGATCATCCGCCCGACAGAGCGATGGTGTCGGCACCAAGACGATGCAACTCACCGAAGGACGCCCTTCCATGACGACCCGCCGCGCCACCGACAACTCCAAGGCCCTCGACGCCTTCATCGCTGCAAAGGCCGAGATCGACACCATGCTGGAGCGCCTGAAGGCCCTCAGCGACGACCACTTCGAAACCCAACCCGACGAGATCCATTGGGGGCATGTCGGGACGCTGACGCACTACGCGGGCCTGCTGCGCCAGATCACCGACAGTGCCTTCAAGGAGGGCGAACACGCCGCTTGACGCGCCCAACCCGCGCGACGGCCGCCCCGTCCGATGACGGGGCTTGCCTTCGTAGAAGGCGCGCACACCGCGCGCCCACAGCCACGGAGGCCCCGATGACCACCCCGTCCGACACCCAGTCCCTGATCCTGTCCCGCGCCGCGACCCGGCCGGGCAACCTCGCCCTGCCGCTGCCCGAGGGGCTGGTCGGCGCCGCCGCCAAGATGGTCGTCGGCAAGCTGCTCGCCCGCGGCTGGCTCGAGGAGGTCGAGGCCAACCGGCGGAGTGGCGAGCCGATGTGGCGCGAGACCGGCGACGGTCACGGCACCACGCTGATCGCGACCGAGGCCGGGCTGGAGGCCATCGGGATCGAGCCGCTGGCGGCCACCGCTGTCGCCAGCGCGCGGAAGGCGAGGCCGAAGCCGGAACCGGTGCAGATGCCCGACGACACAGGCACCGCGAAACCCGTCGCCATCCGCGCTGGCACCAAGCAGGCGCAGATCATCGCCATGCTCCAGCGCCCCGAGGGAGCGACGGTCGCCGAGATGGTCGAGGCCACCGGATGGTTGGCGCACACGGTAAGGGGCTCGATCTCTGGTGCCCTGAAGAAAAAGCTGGGTCTGCCCATCGCAGCGGAGAAGGTCGAGGGCAGGGGGATGGTGTACCGGCTCCCCGAAGGTAGCTGATCGATCAGCAGTAGTCGTCCATGCAGTCGTCGTAGCTGTCGCCGGTCAGTTCACAGAAAGTCTTGAGGGCCCCCTGCAGGGTAAAATACTGGTGTTCGCTGCGGTGGTAGAAGAATTCGCCGCGGACACCGACATGCGCGACCGCCCAGTCCTTGATCGCATTGTCGCTAGGATCGTGCGTAAGGACCACGAGGCTGTCCTCGGTCATGCCATGTTGCACGACCAGACTCTGGTAGAGATGGTTTCGGGCGAAAACACGGCCAAACTTCAGGTTTTCCGCGTAGCGCTCGAGCGCGTCCTCGGTCACTGCCTCCGGACAAAGTGGGAATTCTGTCGGCACCTTCCATATGACCTGCACGACCGACGGCGTCAGCGACTCATACTCTTCCGAGGGAGGCTCATAGCTTGCCCGCTCTCTTGTCCCATACAGCCACTCGCCCAGCGCGCCACCGCTTGGGACAGAACCGCTCTTTGCCCATTCCTGCAAACGTGCTTTTGCGGCTGCCGCCTCGTCCTTCGACAAGGTGCGCATCCAGGATATGTCGGGAAACACCTTATCGGTCTGGACCCGGTTGGGGTCAGCGAAGAAGGCTTCAATCGAGCCGTAGACCAGTTCGATGCGCCGAGCAGAGATTTCGTTGAGCAGGACGTTTTCCAGCCGCGTGACCCACCGCAGGTTTTCCGGTCGATTGTTCGCCCTGTTCGTGTCGATGTGATCAACGACATGACGGTCAGTGGGCGGCGCGCCATGAAAAGCCCAGCAGACGATCCGATGAACGGGCACGCCGCTCAGATACATGTAGCCAGTCGACAACCCCTGCCGCCCAAAGGTCCATTGGTCATCAAGCGGTCTGGTCTTCTGCCGTTTCTGGGGCAGACGATGCGCGGAACCATTGTCGCGAACCCGATACCGCTCGCCCCGATATTCGACCTCCACCTCGCGTTCAAAGATATCAATGAGTTGGTCGGCTTTGCTGGGGGACGAAAGGGAAGGGCTACGCATCAACTGCTCCGGCGAGATTCGACCATTCAAGTGCCGAAGGCGGTAGGCCGATTTCCCATTCTCCTTCTGGGCGAACATTCGCAATTTCGGGCCAACTGGTCAATCGCGGCTGGCCTTCCGCCCCGTTGCCATCTCCCACCGCCGCACGGCAACGTCGCAGTAGACCGGGTCCAGTTCCACCGCGCAGCAGGGCCGTCCGGTGCGTTCGGCGGCGATCAGCTGGGTGCCGGAGCCGCAGAAGGGTTCGAACACCAGGTCGCCGGGATCGGTGAAGGCCTCCAGCACCGCCTCGACCAGCGCCACGGGGAACACGGCCGGGTGTGATCCGGCGGCACCCAGACCGCCCTTGTGGCGCGTGATCCGGAACACGCTGTCGGGGATGCGGTGGCTCTGGATCGCGTTGCCGAAACCGGTCTTGCGATGGACCATGCCGTCGGCGCCGCGCAGGCCGCCACCACCGAGGGTTTCGCCCGCGTGCTTGCTCTCGACCGTCTTGTTCGGCTTCCGCGGCTGGCGGTTGAAGTGGAAGATGAACTCGTGGGACGGTGCCAGTCGCCCGTTCCAGTCGCCCGGCAGGCCGGGCCCCTGGTCCCAGACATACCAGCCGAAGCGCCGCCAGCCCTGTGCACGCATCCACTCGACCCAGCCCTCCCAATAGGGGATCCACTCCCCATCGCGATGAACGAGGCCGAGGTTGACCAGTAGCTGCGCATCGGCGGTGACCGGGGCCGCGGCGAAGACGCCCTGCATCAGCGCATCCCAATCGCCGACTTTCTCCTTCGCCGCGCCATAGTCGCGCTGCTGCGCGTAGGGCGGGGAGGTGAAGAGGAGCGACGATTGCGCGCCGTCCATCAGCCGCACCACCACGGCCGGGTCTGTGGCATCACCGCAGATCAGCCGATGCTCGCCCAGCGCCCAGATGTCGCCTGGCCGGGTGATCGGTTCGGCCGGGGCCTCGGGGATGGTATCCGCGGTGTCATCGTCGATGGGCGCAGGATCGTCGGCGGCATGCAGCAGCGCGTCCAGTTCATCCTCGGGGATCCCGATCAGCCCGAGGTCGAAGTCCTCGGCCATCAGGCCCCGCAGTTCCTCGAGCAGCAGCGTCTCGTCCCACCCGCCCAGTTCGGTCAGCTTGTTGTCGGCGATCCGGTAAGCCCGACGCTGCGCCTCGGTCAGATGGCCCAACACGATGACCGGCGCCTCGGCCAGACCCAGCCGGGCAGCGGCCAGGACCCGGCCGTGCCCTGCAATCAACTCGCCGTCGGCGGCAACCAGGCAGGGGACGGTCCAGCCGAATTCGGCCATGCTGGCTGCGATCTTCGCCACCTGGTCGGCGTCGTGGGTTTTGGCATTCCGCGCGTAAGGCCGGAGGCGGGCCAGCGGCCAGTGTTCGATCCGGCCGGGCAGGAGGGGCGCGTTCATGCCGCGAGCCGCTTCGCCTTGAGGGCGGCAAAGGTCTCGCCGGTTTCCGCCAGCACCGCCTCCTGGCCGGTGAAGGACTGCCAGCGCTCGATGGCGACGTCAACATAGGCCGGGTTCAACTCGACCCCGAAGCACACCCGCCCGGTGGTTTCGGCCGCGATCAGCGTGGTGCCGGATCCCATGAAGGGCTCATAGACCGCCTGGCCGGGGCTGGAGTTGTTCAGGATCGGCCGCCGCATGCATTCCACCGGCTTCTGCGTGCCATGCACCGTGTCGGCGTCCTGGTCCCGGTTGGCGATCTGCCACAGCGTCGTCTGCTTGCGGTCGCCCGCCCAATGGCCTTTGCCCTTGGCGCGCACCGCATACCAGCAGGGTTCATGCTGCCAGTGATAGTCACCGCGGCTGAGGACCAGCCGGTCCTTGGCCCAGATGATCTGCGACCGAATGGCGAAGCCCGCAGCGGTCAGGCTGTCCGCCACGGTCGCCGCGTGCAGCGCCCCGTGCCAGACATAGGCCACGTCGCCGGGGAACAGCGCCCATGCCTCACGCCAGTCGGCGCGGTCGTCGTTCAGCACCTTGCCGGTGCGCTTGGTCTTTGCGGCCCCGGCCTGGTTGCGCCAGGAGGGATCGTACTCCACGCCGTAGGGCGGATCGGTAACCATCAGCAGGGGGCGCACATCCCCGAGCAGCCGTCCGACCACATCCGCCGCAGTGCTGTCGCCGCAGATCAGACGGTGCGCGCCGAGTTGCCACAGGTCGCCCGGCACGGACACCGGCGTGACCGGCAGGTCAGGAACGTCGTCCTCGCCCTCGACCGGACCATCGCCGCCCAGCGCCTCGGGATCCCGCAACAGCGCGTCAAGGTCATCATCGCTGATGCCCAGCAGCGTCAGGTCGAAATCCTCGGCCAGCAGCCCCGCGATCTCGTCGCGCAACAGGGCTTCGTCCCATTCGCCCAGTTCCGTCAGCTTGTTGTCGGCGATCCGGTAGGCCCGGCGTTCCGCCTCGTCGAGGTGGCTGAGCCGGATCACCGGCACCTCGGTTAGACCAAGCATCGTCGCAGCCAGCACCCGGCCATGGCCCGCGATCAGTTCGCCGTCGTCGGCCACCATGCAGGGGACGGTCCAGCCGAACTTGGCCATGCTGGCGGCGATCTTCGCCACCTGGTCGTCGCCGTGCATCTTGGAATTGCGGGCATAGGGGCGCAGCCGGGCAATCGGCCAAGATTCAACCTGGCTCGGCGCGAAGACGAGGTCCATGGGGCGGGGCTCGGGATGTGGGGGAGGGAAATGAAAAGCGCCCGCGAGGGGTTTCCTCCGGACGCAATTCTTCGATGATCAAGGGGTAGGTCAATGGGGGCAGGTCTGTCAACCCGAAAAGTGAAGCGGATTCAACAGCTTCTCAGGAATTGGCTTTCCCGGGTGGCTTCTGCCCACCTGGCTTCCCCGGAGGTGGCTTCCCTGGCTTCCCGCCGGGAATCCACCCCGGCCAGATCGTGATTCCGCAAGCCGCTGATCTGACTCACGAATTCCGGCATCAGAGCGCAAGGTGGCTTCCGCCTGGCTTCCCCGGTGAAAATGCCTCACGCTAGCGAACCGCCGCGCTGCGCCCCCCCGCATACGTTCAGGGCGGGGAGGAACCAGAGGAGGGGGCCCCTGTTGGTGCGACCCCCTTATGGGGTTCGGCACGCATCAGTTTGAAATAGCTCGTTCCCACTCGAGTATTCCATCCGCAGGTAGGGTCGCAGCGAAAGCCTGACAGTGGGTCCATCATTCATGGTCAGTGCCACCACCACATGTCGCGCCTCTGTTTCCTCCACCGCGAGGACTCGGTAGAGCGTGGTTCCCTCCGGTAAGTCCAGTTGGATGTTGGCATCGCCGTCGCTGAAACGCACCTGGTATTCACGGCGAGGGTTTTCGCAGATCAACTGGTAGGTCTCTGCGGTTGCAGGGCCTGCCAATCCGGCAACCGCGAGAAGGGTTCTTGAAAGGGAAGAACGGGAAACGAACTGCAAAGCGCTTCAACTCCTCGAGATTTGCTCTTTGTTGTGGTCCACCTCAACAGCCTGCCAGATCGGGCCCTTTTGGCCAGTCACACATCACAGTGTCATCTCTGAAAGCATCGCTTCTGCCTGTGCCAGAACGCCCCGCACCGCTGCTTCTTCAAGGTCCGGGGGATAGCCGTACTTCCGAAGGATGCGCTTTACGAGGACCCTCAGACGCGCCCGGGCGCTATCGCGGTGCGCCCAGTCGATGCTGACGTTTGCCTTGAGTCCCTTCAGCAGCTCATGGGCGATGATTTTCAGCTGGTCGTTGCCGAGCACGTCAACCGCACTTTGGTTGTCGGCGAGCGCATCGTAGAATGCGACCTCTTCTGGTGTCAGCCCGGTCTCTTCACCGCGGCTTCGTGCATCGCGAACGTCCTTGGCCAGCGCGATCAGCTCCTGCAGCACCTCGACCGTGCTGATGGCATTGGTGTGGTAGCGCGCGATGGCTTCTTCGAGCCGCTCCGAGAACTTCCGGGTCTCGATCACATTGCTCTTGCTGCGTGATCGGATTTCGTCGTTTAGCAGTTTCCTCAGGGCTTCCAGAGCCAGGTTCTTCTTTTCCATCTGGCCGACTTCAGCGAGGAACTCATCCGACAGGATGGAGATGTCCGGCGATGACAGCCCTGCCGCCGACAGAATGTCGACGATCTCGGTCGAAGCGACGGCAGCATTGACGATTTGGCGGATTGCGAGGTCACGGTCGGCTGCCGACGTACCTGAACTGTCGGCCGCCTTGACCATCGCGGCTCTTACGGTCTGGAAGAAGCCCACCTCGTCGCGGACATCGCGGGCCGTATCGCTGGCGGAGCAAAGGGCGAAGGCCTTGGAGAGCGCCAGCACTGCGTCCTGGTATCGGCGGTGCGCAGCCTTTTTCGCCTCCTTGTCGGTTTCGCGCTGGGCGGCTTCGTCCTGCCTGGCGAGGATCCAGTTCAACGCCTCTGCCAGTGCGACGAGCCGTTGGTGCGGGGTGCCGGTCAATCCAGCCGAGTAGTCGAACCCGTGGAACATGGAGCGCACGACATCCAGCCGCTCCAGAAGCGCGGCAACGGCCTCTGCCTCGTCAATCCCCGCTTGTTCCTGGTCCGCCTTGGAATACTGGCCCAGCGCGGACTTCAGGTTCTGGGCGATGCCGATGTAATCGACGATCAACCCTGCAGGCTTGTCGCGGAACACGCGGTTGACGCGGGCAATCGCCTGCATCAGCCCGTGGCCGCGCATCGGCTTGTCGATGTACATCGTATGCATGGATGGGCTGTCGAAGCCGGTGAGCCACATGTCCCGCACGATCACCAGCTTCAGCGCATCCTTCGGATCCTTTGCCCGCTTGGCCAGCAGATCGCGGCGCGCCTTTCCCCCGATATGGGGCTGCCAGGCTTCCGGGTCCGAGGCTGATCCGGTCATCACGATCTTCACCAGCCCGGCACTGTCGTCGTCGGAATGCCAGTCGGGCCGCAGGGCGACGATCTGGTTGTAGAGGTCGACGCAGATGCGGCGGCTCATGCAGACCACCATGGCCTTGCCGTCCATCGCCTGCACGCGCGCCTCGAAATGGGCGACGAGGTCCTCGGCAACCATGCGCAGCCGCTTCTCTGCCCCGACAAGCGCCTCGACGGTGGACCACTTCCGCTTCAGCCGTTCCTGTTCGCTGACGGCTTCGTCCTCGGTCAGTTCCTCGATCTCGGCATCGATCTTCGGCTTCTGGTCCTCCGGCAACTCGATCCGGGCGAGGCGGCTTTCGTAGTAGATCGGCACCGTCGCCCCATCCTCGACGGCGCGGCTGATGTCGTAGATGTCGATGTAGTGGCCGAACACAGCCGGCGTGTTCACGTCGTCCTGCTCGATCGGCGTGCCGGTAAAACCGATGAAGGACGCATTTGGCAGCGCATCGCGCAGGTGCTTGGCGAAGCCATAGGCGATCTCGCCGGTCTTCTCGATCCGGGCCTTGAAGCCGTATTGGCTGCGGTGCGCCTCGTCTGCGATCACCACCACGTTCCGCCGATCCGTCAGCAGCGGATAGGCCTCGCCCTTCTCCGGCGCGAATTTCTGGATCGTGGTGAACACCACACCGCCAGAGGCGCGGGACAGCGCCTTTTGCAGATCCTCTCGGCTTTCCGCCTGCACCGGCGTCTGGCGGATCAGCTCGCGGCACATCGCGAAGGTGCCGAAAAGCTGGTCGTCCAGATCGTTGCGGTCGGTCACCACGACGAGCGTGGGGTTCTCCATCGCCGGGTCGCGCACCAGCTGGCCCGCGTAGAAGGCCATCAGCAGGCTCTTGCCGGACCCCTGGGTGTGCCAGATCACGCCGGCCTTGCGGTCGCCCTGGGACCGGGTCGCCGCGATGGTGCTGGCCACCGCCTTTTTCACGGCGTGGAACTGGTGATAGCCGGCGATGATCTTGATCAGCCCGCTCGGGCTCTCTCCGAAGACGGTGAAGTCCCGCATCAGCGACAGTAGGCGGTCGCGCGCGAAGACGCCCTCGATCAGCACCGACATCTCCGGCGCTCCCTTCGGCGCGAGGTCCGTCCCGTCCGTGGTGCGCCAGGGCATGAAGCGCTCGGAGTCGGCGGTCAGCGAACCGATGCGGGCCAGCATCCCGTCCGTCGTGACCAGAACCCCGTTCGTGCGGAACAGCGAGGGGATCTGCGCCTTGTAGGTCTGCAACTGGTTGAACGCCGCGCCGAGGGTCGCCGTCTCGGCGCCGGGTTTCTTGACCTCGATCACCGCCACCGGCAAGCCGTTCAGGAACACCACCACGTCGGGGCGGCGGTTGTTGCCGTTCTCGATCACCGTGAACTGCGAGATCGCCAGCCAGTCGTTCAGCCCGTCCTCCGGGTCCACCAGCCGCACCGCATCGCCGCGGATCGTACCATCGTCTGCCCGGTATTCGACCGGCACGCCTTCGACCATGAAGCGGTGCAGGCGGCGGTTCTCCTCGATCAGCGAGGGTCGGTCGCTGGCCACCACCCGCCGAAGGGCATCCTCGCGCGCGTCCTCGGGGATGTGGGGGTTCAGCCGGGCCATCGCATCCCGCAGCCGCGCAGCCAGGATGGTGTCGGAATACGCCTCCCGCTCGGGTGCGCTGCCATCAGGGCCGGAAACCGCGTCGTTCAGGAGAGCGTAACCCAGCCCTCCGAGCTGATCGAGCAGGACGGCTTCAACTTCGGCTTCGGTCAATGTTGCCATTCCGATCCCCTACCAACGCGCCGGTTTGTGAAACTGGCCAGTGGCGTCTTGCATCACGGCCGGAAACTGCGCGTTCGCCAAGGCGCCTGGCCGGATCGGCTTGATGAAATGCGCCAGCGGTTGCAGGGCGCGGCTGACCTTGGCTTGGGGGTTGAGAATCCCGATAGTCTTGCCGAACCGGTTGCGAACCACCGAGATAGGCTCCTTGAGGTCACTGTCGTTGCTGACGATCACTGCCACGTCGAACGCATCATCGAAGGCGTCGATCAACAGATGCGTGGCGATGTTGACGTCCGAGCCCTTCTCCTCGGTCTTCATCACCCGCCGCGGGGTGTATCTTCCGCGCTGCCAGTCGGCGGCGTCGGGCATGCTGACCTCGTGGGTCAGGAAATGGCCGAGGTGGATGCTGACCTGCGGCAGGGTGCGCAGGGCCCGGAAATAGGTCTGCTGGCGGGTCGGCTGGTCGGGATCATGCGGGGTGCCGCTGACCTGCGCGGTGAAGTAGCGGATGGCACGGATGTCGTTCTGCGGCATCAGCGCGCTACAAAGCGCGTGCAGATTCAACCACTTGTGCGGAGTCTTCTTGAGGCAACCAAAGTAGAGGTTGTAACCGTCGACATAGACGTGGGTTCTCATGCGAACCCCCGAAAAAGCAGCAGCGGCCACTGGGGCCGCCGCGCGCCCCGGCACCGAAGCGCCGAGGGAGATATGCAGGCATAAGTGGACATTTTCTCCACCAGGTCAAGAGTCCAGTTGCGAAAAACGCAACGCAGCGGCGTGATGCACGGGCAGGTCATCGTACCGCCTCCGCCATCTGTTCCGACCCGACATCCCGCTCAGGTTTGAAATCACTCAGGCCCGAAACGACACCAGTCAGGCAGACATCCGCCTGCCATTCAGCTTGATCGAGCGGGGCGGCTTCGACTTCGGTCAAGGTTATCATGCGCGCACCGGTCTCGTAACCTGTGCCAGCACCGCCAGAATCCGGTCCAGGTCCGCCATGCTCCGAAGGGCGAAACAGACGAGGTCCGCCTTCCCGAGCTGCATCATGTCCTCTAGCGCCGAGTGACGTCCGTACTGCTTCTCGCCGGTCTTGCCGACGGTCTGGTACAGCTTCGATGCCGGGGAAATCGTGAACGGGATACGGCCATCCAGCAGGTCCCGCACGAAATCCTCTTTGACCCACAGATTGGCAGGGGACTTCTCGCCCTTCTCGAACATCAACTCTATCAGGGCGCCGTCGGAGGATCGCATCGAATAGCGGTTTGCGTAACTCTTCTGGTGGCCCTTGGAATGCTCTTTCGCCTCGCGGTCGAGCCGCATGACGATGGCGCGTTTCAGGTTGGTCAGATCGATCTCGGCTGCGCTCATTCTGTTTGATATCAAAGGTGGGCGAATTTGATAGTGTATGGCTTTGCACGCGGATTTTCAAAGCAGCTCGGACGAAAGCGCTTTGTCCCTTTCTCGTTCCGCTTCAATCTTTTTGCGTGTCTCCTCCAGTTTGCTTTCGGGGTTCCATTCGCCGAAGGTTCTTCTGGGAAGATCATGCGTATCCCGAAGGATGCGGGCGAGTCTTGCGGCTTCCAGCCCGAGAAGGGCATACCTGTAGCGTCTCGTTTCGTAATAAGCGTCGTAGTCCGGGGGCGACGCGTAATCGGCCGCCGCACTGATCGCCTGCTGGGCGTCGTGCAGCCTGTTGTCGAGCGAAAGAAGATCATAGGCCAGTTGGTGATCGATACTGCGCCAGTCCACGTCATCGGGAAAGCTGATGGGTGAGGGCGCTTCGGTGGTCACCGTTGCTTCGTCGCGGTTCCCTTCAAGATACCCGTCATCGAGCGAAACGACCGCGCACTGGTCCACGAACCTGTCCAGCGTGATCACGACGCGCACGGCGAGGTATTTCGCACGCTTGCGACTGTCGGCCGAACTGGCCAGCCATTCGCGAACAACGACGATCCCCGAACCCACAATGGCCCCCAACAGGGCCGCAACCGCCTCGCTCATCACGCCACCTCTTCGGCCAGGCGCTCGGCCTCGGCCACCCGCAACTCCCCTGACATCAGGCGCGGCAGCAGGAGGTCGCGGGTCTGGGCGAGGGTGCGGGATTCGTGGATACTTGCGCGGATACGGTCGAGCATAGGGGCGACGGCCGCATTAAACGCTTCCGCCAGATTGGCTGGCGGAAGCACTACCGGATACTTGGACATGATCGACCAACTTGTGCGGGGCATCTTCGTTCCGGTCGAAGTCTTGTCGGTGTAGGCGACGAAGTCGTCGTCCGAAATGCACGCGATCACGAAACCAGCCCATTGGGCGGTCTGGGGGCGCACGACTACAATGTCGGTCGAGCAGATACCCGAGACCGGAGCCACTCCGACCTTGTGAAAGTAGGGGCGCAGCTTGCCGAACAGGAAATCGCCAGTGGCAAAGGCGGCCTTGTTCGAGGAAACCTTCCCCGCGCCTTCCCAGTCAGTCAGCGCGATTGACCCGCGTGGCATATGCTCAAGGCCGATGTAGGGCGTGTCGGGGCTGATCGCCGAGGGATCGACCCCCTCATTCCTCGCTGTCGCGACGGCACCCAGGGTTCCAACCTCCCACCCCTCCGGCTTGCCCTCGGCGTCGAGGCGGTCGGGGAAGAGGGACCAGAGGTCGGGGGAGAGGTAGGGGGGGCGGCCTTCCATCCTGGCGCGGGTGGGGCCGAAATCCACGAACCAGTCGCGGAACAGCGCCCGCGCCATGGCCTCGAGCGTGGCGTTCATCTTCCGGTTCAGCTCGATCTTGTCATCCAGCGCCCCGAGGGTGGCGGCAATGGCGCGTTGTTCGGGGAGGGGTGGGACCTCAACCTCCCTGACATAGACTGCGGCACGTGTTGTCGAAGGGATCGGCGATCCATCATCGATCTCCCCCAACTTGTGGTGGATGATGGCGTAGTAGAGCCATCGCATGTCCAGGTCGGTCTTGGGCCTAACGAAATACGCCGTGTCGATCACGAAGAACGGGTCAGCGCTGAAATGAATGCCGCGATACGCCCCTTTGCGCCCGAGGATCACGCCCGGTCCTTGGGCCAGCGCTTTCTCTGACCAGCCTATAGGCCCATTCGATCCGAAAACTCTGAACGGTGCCACGGCGTCCTGATAGCCTCGAATAGCCTTGCCATATTCGAGGCTGATTTCATCGCCCCAAGTAGATTGTCGCCACCCTTCTCTCACACCCCAACCCCCGCCAGCCGCGCCCGGATGGTCGCCGTCAATTCCTCCGCCTCGGCGAACTGCGCCTCCAGCTGTTCCTGAAGCGCGGCGAAACGCTCGGCAAAGGGCGTCTCGTCCTCCTCCGCTGCCTCGGCGCCGACATAGCGGCCCGGGGTCAGGACATGGCCATGCGCGCGGATGTCGTCGATGCTGGCCGATTTGCAGAAACCGGGAACGTCCGAGTAGCCCTCGCCCAGCCGCCAGGCGTGGTAGGTGCCCGCGATGCGGGCGATGTCGGCATCGGAGAACTCGCGCCGCGTGCGGTCCACCATGAAGCCCAGCTTGCGGGCGTCGATGAACAGCACCTCGCCCCGCCGGTCGCGCAGGCGGCGGTCCCGCGCGATGCCGTTCGACTTGTCTTTCGCCAGAAACCACAGGCAGGCCGGGATCTGGGTGGAATAGAAGAGCTGCCCCGGCAGGGCGATCATGCAATCGACCACCTCGCCCTCGATCATGGCCTTGCGGATCTCGCCCTCGCCCGACTGGGTCGAGGACATCGAGCCATTGGCCAGCACCACCCCCGCCGTGCCGGTGGGCGAGAGGTGGTGCAGGATGTGCTGCAACCAGGCGAAGTTGGCGTTGCCCGCAGGGGGGATGCCGTACTTCCAGCGCCCGTCCTCGCGCAGCCGTTCCCCGCCCCAGTCCGAGATGTTGAAGGGCGGGTTGGCCAGGATGTAATCGAAGCGCAGGTCGGGCAGTTCGTTCTTGTGGAAGGTGCCTTCGGAGTTCCAGCGGATGTCGGCATCGATCCCGCGCACGGCAAGGTTCATCTTGCACAGCCGCCAGGTGGTGTAGTTCGATTCCTGCCCGTAGATGGCGATGTCGCCCAGACGGCCGCCATGCGCCTCGACGAACTTTTCCGACTGCACGAACATGCCGCCCGACCCGCAGCAGGGGTCATAGACGCGGCCCTTGTAGGGTTCCAGCATCTCGACCATGGTGCGCACGACCGAGCGGGGGGTGTAGAACTCGCCGCCGCGCTTGCCCTCGGATCCCGCGAACTGGCCGAGGAAATATTCGTAGACCCGGCCCAAGAGGTCGCGCGCCTTGTCCTTGCCTTCGCCAAGCGCGATGCCCGAGATCAGGTCGATCAGCTCGCCCAGCATGACGGCGTTGAGCGCGGGACGGCCATAGTCCTTGGGCAGGACGCCCTTGAGCGAGGGGTTGACTTTCTCGATGGCGATCATCGCCTCGTCGATCAGTCGGCCGATGGTGGGTTGTTTCGCGTTGGCCCGAAGGTGGGACCAGCGCGCCTCCTGCGGCACCCAGAAGATGTTGTCGGCGAGGTATTCGTCGGGATCCTCGGCGCCCTCGGGGTATTCGGCGAGCAGCGCCTGGCGTTTCATCTCGAACCCGTCCGAGATGTGCTTTAGAAAGATGAGGCCCAAAGCTACGTGCTTGTAATCCGACGGCTCCATGTTGCCGCGCAGCTTGTCGGCGGCCCTGAACAGGGCGGCTTCAATCCCGAGGTCAGAGCCGTTGTCGATTGATGCCATTGTGAAATCCGCCCCCCGGTAAGTCTTTTCCAGACGGTATTTCAGCCGGAGGGCGAAATCCAGCCGCTAACAGCGGCTTGGCGGGGTTCTTTCCCACGGCCGCACCTTCGGCATCGCCCCTGTCACCTCGACCTCGCGCAGCATCCCGCCCGCGATCAGCCCGTCGCGGACCCAGCCCAGCGCCTGCCACCAGTCGTCATAGCCGCGCCGGGCGGCCTCGATCTGCTGAGGGTGAGGGGAGAACGTCACCGGGCAGGCCAGGATGTCGATGGTTTTCCATGTGCCCCGCGCGCCTGGGCCACGCACCCGGATGCGCTCGGTGCCCACGACGATGGTGCCCGCGTGCGTGCCATGCTGGTTCTGCTTGACGATGGTTGGCACACAGCGCGGGACAGCGCCGGGCATCCAGTCGGGCGTCAGCCCGGCGCGGGCCAGTTCGGCCACGCGGATCGCCATACGCTTGCCGCCGAGGCTGTCGGGGATCCCGGCGACGGTGGCGGCGATGACCTCGGCGTCCTCGTGGGTGTAGCCGCCGATCTTATGCTGCCCGCCATCGATCTTGCAGCCCAGCACGGCGCGCTGGAGGAGGACGTATTCCAGGCCGAAGCCGAAGCCTTCCTCGGTGATGTCCGGGGGCAGGGGCAGGTCCAGCTGCGCCTGTTCGATCCGGAACGCCCATTCAAGCGCGGCCTGCACGCCCAGCGCGCGCTTGATCCTGGTGCCGCTGACACGGCGGTGGAAACTCATGACTGCAATCCTTCAAGGAAATCCATCTGAGCCGGGCGCTGGGCCTGATCCGTTGGCCGCCAGATCCACGGGCCCGAGGCCGTGGGCAGCTGCGAGAGCGCGCCACGCATGTGCTGCTGCCAAAGGGTGAACTCCATTGCCGAGCAGGCGCAGAGCGCGTGCCCGATGGGCCAGCCCATCAGCCATCCGACGAAGAGCGGGTTCAGCCGCCGCCGCGACCGGCCTTTCAGGATCCGCCGCGAGACGGCGCGCCCATGCGAGGCAATCATCGAAGCCCAGAGCGGGCGCGAGATCGGGGCGTGTGGCGAGGACCGCAGCCCATCCGGCGAGATCACCGGGGCCGGACGGGTGAAGCCCTGTTCCGCCCGGTAGTGCAGCAGGTCCATCCGGGACTTGCCGTCGGTGCGGGTGATGCTGGCCTCCGAACTGCCCTTCCAGTTCTGGGCTGCCGGGGTGGGCCACTGGTTCGGCAGGGCCTTCGCGATGCCCTGCGCCAAGGCCTCGGCCTTCCTGGTGAAGTCGCTGTTCCCGGCCGGATTGTAGCTGCCGGTGCCCGGATGCAGGCTCATCGGTGTGGGCCAGGATGAAGATGCGCAGCCGCTCATGCGGCGCGCCGACCTCTGCCGCCGAGAACAGGCCCGCCGCAGGCGTGTAGCCCAAGCCCCAAAGCTCTCGCAGGACGGTCTCGAGTCCGAGGGTGACATGCCCGGCGACGTTCTCGAGAAAGACCCATTCGGGACGGCATTCACCGATGACGCGGGCGACCTCGGGCCAGAGGTGACGGGGGTCGTCGGCGCCACCGCGCTTTCCGGCCGCGCTGAAGGGTTGGCAGGGATATCCGGCAAGGACAGCATCGAAGGCGCCGCGGAAGGTGCGGGCGTCGAAGCTGCGCAGGTCGGTCCAGATCGGGGCAGGGGCGAAATACCCCGCGCGCTGGGCGGCGATGAGGACCGCCCTTGGCCAGTCCTCCCATTCGACGAAGGCGCGGGTGTGGTAACCGGGCTCGGCGAGCATGAGGCCCAGATCCAGGCCTCCGCCGCCTGCGCAGAGGGAGAGTCCGTTCCGGGGACGTGACACCATGCCATTCACCGCACCCCGCGCTCGCGCAGGCGTTCAGCCGTCACCAGCCCCCGGGCCAGCATGGCATCGCGCATCGTGTTGCTGATCGCGCTGACCGGCAGATACCGGTCGGAGTTGACCAGATCGGCATAGAAGGCGGGGAGGTCAGTGATCGGCCTCGACGCCGGGGCGGGGGCCGACTTGTGCTTGCGCCGTTTCCGCCCGGCATTCTCGACCTTGCGCTGGGCGGCGCGCTGCATGGCGCGGTCCAGTGCCTTCGGCCCATCCGGCGGTTCGGGATGTTCCTGGCGGCTGGCCTCGGCCGCGGCGATGATCTCCGCCTCGGTCAGGCCCAGCTCGTCCCGCCAGCGCTGGACGTGCAGCCGGGGCGGCCAGCCTTGCCACCAGCCGGGCAGGGCCGCGGGGTCGAGGCCCAGCGCGTCGAGCAGGTTCCCGAAAACCTCATCGGAAATTGCCGCGCGCGCCTGCGCGCCCTCCTCCTCCTTTACTGGTTTACTTAGAGGTTCCCTTACAGGGTTAGTGTCCGAAATCCGGACACGGCTTTCGGCATTTTCCGGACACGGCTCCGCCGAAAAATCGGACACGGCTTCACCGCCAAACCCGTGTCCGAAATCCGGACACGGCAGGGCGTCGGCCATACCACCGCCAGCGCAACCATCAGCATCGTCGAGCCTTTCTGCGCCTTCATCCTCGCCGTGTGCGATTTCCGGACACGGCACCACAGCCACAGGTGTGAACCCCGGCTCGAACCCCAGGATGTAGCGGGTGGGCAGTTGGCGCTTGGTCACGGGGTCGAGCCGCGGCACCCGGCGCAGCAGGCCCACGGCTTCGAGCTGGCCAAGGTGATCGTTCAGCGTGGAACGGCTGATCTCGCAGTCATGCGCCAGCCGGTCCTGCGAGGGGAAGCAGCCGTAATCCGGGTTGAACCGGTCGCAGAGGTGCCAGAGCACGATCTTCGTCGTAGGCTTCAGCCCACGCTGCTTGATGGCCCAGTTCGTGGCCTCGTGGCTCATGGCGCGGGCCTCCGCGGGGCAGGAGCGATGCGCGTGGTGAAGCCGTGATCGGCCAGCGCGCCCAGCGCGTCATCGAGACTGCGCACCAGCGCCCAGCCGAACCCCTGCGCCTGCACAGCATCGCGGAATGCCTCCTGTTCCGGCCGCAGGCGACCCTTCGGAGCTTTCAGCTCGAGGAACAGGACACGGCCGTCGCAGATCACCATCAGATCGGCGAACCCGGCATGGACGCCCATGCCGACGAGGATGGCCTGGCGTTTGGCCCCGCGCGGCCCGGCCTCGGTTACCTCGTTGGCGCAGTGGTGGATGATGGCGCTGCGGGGCAGGGCGATGCGAAGCGCCTGCACGACGGCGCGCTGAAGATGGGCCTCGGGCGTACCACGGCGCTTCATCGCGCGGACCTCCCCTGATCTTCGCGCTGGGCACGTCGCACCGGCCGCCGCGCATCGACGACAACGAGCAGGCGCTGGGCATCGGCGCGTTCGGCCGGGGTCTCGCCATGCTGGGCAAGCACGTTGCAGGCGAGCCGGATCAGGAGATCGCTGTGATGCGCGACATCGGCGATGACGACGCGGGCCTCGGCCACGCGGTCGGCTGGCCAGGCGGAACTGCGGGGTTGCACGGTCATGGCCGCCCCCGCGTCTTGCGCACCGGATGGGCCTGTTCCTGCGCCCTGATCCACTCCTGTATGGCGGCGCGGCGATAGAAGGTCTTGCGACCTATGCGTGTGCAGGGCGGCCCTTGGCGTCGTGCTTCCCACCGTGACAGCGTGTCCGCAGTCAGGCCCAGCGCCCGCGCCAGCTGCTCGCGGCTGATCCAGTCGGCCAGCAGGTCTGGGATGTCTTCGTCGGGATCGGTCAGGATGTCTTTCATGGGCTGCTCCGTTGGCCATGCGCCCTCTGGCAGGGGCAGGGTCAGCGAAGCAGAGCGCGAGGACCGGAAGACAGGCGGAAGGTGGAATTGAAGGCGGCGGACCTATTCCGCCCCTGTTTTCATTGGGGTTTTGGGGCTGGTGGGTGGTCGATGCTATTGCACGCAGCCGCCTCCATGGCGATCATCCGAGGCGGCTCCGGGCGGTGAACTGTGCGCGTGCGTTACCGCTCCCTCCGGGCCGGGCGATCTGACCGGCTTTCGGACGGATTGGCCGGTTCTGACGGGGCCGGAATTGCCGGAACGTGCTGTTCCGGTCGGGTTCCGAAGGCGCTCGATGATATCCACAGGTTCTTGCTTTGTTCGTGGCGAACAGCACAGGTTTGTGGTTGCGCGCTCGCCTTCTGGATGCGTAGATTCATGGTTGAGCAGTCCATAAGAATCGAAAAGACGAACGCAGTCGGATGTGCACGCCAGTCACGGTGTGCCTCTGGCTTACAGGCGGTTTTCCTCGACGACGTGCTCTGAACCCCAGTCTGCCCACGTGCTCGGCACGGCGGGTCATTTGTAACCTGCATGCCGACGGCCCTGGCCGAGGGATGCCGCATGTCTGAAAGGAGTTTCCCGATGCCCCTGCCGCCTGTTGCCTTCCACTCGATCTATGAGCTGGCATTTCGCTGGAACCGTCATCCAGCCGACGTCGCGGGCTGGGCTGCGGCGGGGCACCTGAACGTCGTGACCGGCATTCCCCCGGTGCTCTGCGGAGCGGAAACCGTCGCAGGAATGGTGCAGGTGCCGATGGCCGAATTCATGGGATTGTTTCGAAGGATCGGCCCGAGCGACGAGCATGCGCGCCTCAAGCGTGTCATGCCCCTTGGGGCGACGAATTGGCTGGCGATCACGGACCCGGCCGAGGGCCTGCTGGTGCGTTCCTTTGACCTGCTGGTGGATGCCGGGAATCTGCACCAGTTCGAGGACGAGCGGGAATTGCTGCCGCGGCTGGTTTCCACCATTGGTGCCACGCCGCGCTACGATTGGGATGCGATGTATGCGTGGCTGTTCTGGTTCGCCCACGAGAAGGGGCTTCCAGAAACCAAGACCGCTCTGGTCTCATTGGTGCAGGACTGGTTCGTGCAGAACTCGAAGTCCGGGGAAGTGCCGGATGAAAGCACGATCCGCAAGCGGCTGACCTCGCTCTGGAGCAAGTTGCGCGGCGAGGAGCCGATCTGACGATCAGGCCGATTTCGGAAGGTCGGTCCCCTCCTGCGCCGCATCATGCACAAGGCGCGGCCGCGGGCGCAGGAGGCTGGCCACCGTGTCGACGCCCGCGCGAAGGGGAGAATCCATCAGGTGAGCGTAGCGCTGGGTGGTCTGCATCTGGCTGTGGCCCAAAAGCTTGCCGATCATTTCCAGCGACGCGCCGCCGCTGACCAGAAGCGAGGCGAAGGTGTGGCGCAGATCATGGATGCGGACGTCGGCCAAACCGGCATCCTTCTGCACCTTGGCCCAGAACCGGCGGATTTCCCGCACGGGCTGGCCGACAGTGTCGCCGGGGAACAGCCACGGGTTTCCGCTCGGCACCGCCTGCTGACGCAGTCGCACGATGGCCGCCACATCCTGCGAGATCGGGACGCGGTGGATCTTGCGCTGCTTGGTGGTCGAGGCGGGTTTCGACCAGATGGCATAGTCGAGGTTGAACTGTTCGAACCGCGCGGTCCGGACCTCGCCCACCCGGGCGCCGGTCAACATGCACATGCGGATGATCGCCGCGGCACGCTGATCCTCGGCCGCATCCAGCACGGCCGCCAGCCGGGTCAATTCCTCGGGCGACAGGAAGCGTTCGCGGGCATGTTCGATGCGCCGATGGAACCCCTGCGCGGGGTTGTCCGTCCGCCATTCCCATTCCATCGCCAGCGTGAACATCTTGCGCAGCACCTCGCCCATCCGGTTGGCCCGGATCGGGGTGGGCTTGTGACCCTGCAGCTTGCGCGCCCGGTTGTTGGGCTTCGCCTTGCAGGGCCGGGGACGCCCCTCGGCCACGAAGTCGAGGAACTTTGCCACATCGGACTTGGTGATCTCCGTCACCAGCCGGTTGCCCCAGGCGGGTTCCACCATCTTCTTCAGCATCGAGACCTGGTCGCCCGCGTTGGTCTTGGCCAGTTTCGGCAGATGCTCGGCGATGTAGCGGTCGATCATGTCCGTGACGCGCGGGGCCCCGCGCCACTCGTCGCGCGTCGCCAGAGGGTCCTGCCCTTCGTCGATGGCGCGCCGCAGTTCCTTGGCGCGTTCGCGCGCGGCCGTGACGCTCCACTCCGGCCAGCGCCCGATGGTCATCCGCCGCTGCCGCCCGGCGTGCCGGTAGTCGATGGTGAAGGTCCGCGCGCCCGAGGCTTGCACACGGGCGGCGAAGCCAATCACCTCCGTGTCGAATATCTGATAGCTGACGCCGGGCTTCGGCTCTGCCTCGCGCATGGTTTTCTCGTTCAGTTTCAGTCTCTTGATCATCTATCCCGTCTCCTTGCCCAACGACACAGGCGTAGACCCGCGCCACTATCAAGTCGGACCATGGGGCCGGGACCGGAATACAGGCGAAAGGTGGAACTGGGGCGGGGAGGGGCGTTCCGGTCAGGAAAAACAAAGAGTTGGGCCGAACTGGCCGAGCGCGCAGGGGAGGCGAACCGGCGGGCCAATACCGACGCCTGCGCCGACGGTTTAATCGCGGCCCGATCATCGGCATGCATCGCTCGTGATCCCGAGACCGGCCCTTCCATGCTCGATGCCAAACACTTGAGGGACTCGACCTCTGCGCTCTGCCACAGGTTGCAGCCGGAGATGCTGAAGGCTTGATGCCGCGTCCATCGGCCAGTACCGTCTTTGGGCCCGTTATCGAATTGTCTGCTCTTGGGAGTGATGTTGGTGGCAAGAATCAGGTCAGTCGAAATCAGTCACTTCAGGGGCATAAGGCACCTAGTTTGGCTACCATCGCCAGGCATTAATTGCATAATCGGTCCGGGTGACAGTGGGAAATCCTCTATTCTCGACGCGATCGATTTTTGTTTGGGTGCGCGTCGAAACATTCAGTTCACCGACGCTGATTTTCATCAATTGGATGTCGAGAAGCCAATTACGATCACAGTAACCTTGGGCGAACTCGAAGATGGACTAAAGAACCTTGATGCGTATGGGATGTTCATCCGGGCCTTCGACCCTGCTACCGGAAGGATTGAGGACGAGCCAGAAAAGGACGCCGAAACCGTCCTGAGTGTGCAGCTGAAGGTCGCAAGTGATCTGGAGCCAAGCTGGACGCTGGTCTCAGAGAGAGCGGAAGCACAAGGCCTTGGAAGAAATCTCAGTTGGGGGGACCGGGTTCGGCTCGCACCAACTCGGATCGGCGCACTGGCGGATTACCATTTTGGTTGGCGGCGCGGTTCGGTGCTAAACCGGGTCTCAGAAGAGCGCGCCGATGCTTCCGCCGCTTTGGCGAAGGCAGCAAGGGATGCCAGGGCGGCCTTTGGTGAAGAGGCCCAAGGGCAACTGGGCGAGACGCTCTTGATCGTGGCTGCGACGGCCAAGGAACTGGGCATCCCGATAGGTGAGAATATCAAGGCGATGCTTGATACGCACTCAGTGTCATTCAACGGCGGGACGATTTCGCTGCATGACGAGGGTGGCATTCCGCTCAGGGGACTGGGCATCGGGTCGACCCGACTGCTGATCGCTGGTCTCCAGCGAAAGGCGGCCGCCCAATCGACGGTGATCCTGATTGACGAGCTGGAACATGGGCTCGAACCGCACCGCATCATCCGGCTCCTCGGATCGCTCGGCGCGAAAGAGAAAACACCACCACT
Organism: Gemmobacter nectariphilus DSM 15620; assembly: GCF_000429765.1. Classification (GTDB taxonomy): domain Bacteria; phylum Pseudomonadota; class Alphaproteobacteria; order Rhodobacterales; family Rhodobacteraceae; genus Wagnerdoeblera; species Wagnerdoeblera nectariphila. The sequence goes on from NZ_AUCM01000021.1 coordinate 21,914, forward strand.
GCAGGTTTTCATGACCACGCACTCGCCGGTCGCCCTGCGCGAGCTTTCTGGCAGCCAGTTGTTCGTTGCGCGCCGGTCGGGCGATCGCCACGAAGTCTTGAACGTCGGCGTCAATGATGGCGTTCAAAGTACGATCCGCCTTTATCCCGATGCCTTCCTTGCGCCCTCAGTGATTGTCTGTGAAGGCGCAAGCGAGGTCGGTCTGGTGCGGGGTCTCGACCAATACAGGACAGCGCAGGGGAAGGACGCCATCACAGCACTGGGAACCGCATTGGTGGATTGCGGCGGCGGAGATTCCGATCGGCCTTTTGCAAGGGGGGAAGCATTCCAAGGGTTAGCGTATAGAGTTGCGGTTGTTCGCGATGACGACAAGAAGCCGACCGCTGCGGTAGAAGACAGCTTCATCGCCAAAGGCGGTAAAGTGATTGCGTGGCGCGACGGCCGTGCCTTGGAGGACGAGCTGTTCCTTAGCCTGTCTGACAATGGGGTCGGCCAATTGCTGGCTCGAGCAATCGATCTCCATGGTGATGATCTGGTAAACGAGCACATCAAGTCGGCCACCAAGAACAGCAAGGATCTGCCCGCGATCCTGACGGAGGTCGAAGCCGGAAAGATATCCCCCGAGAGTCGAGCGGCGCTTGGCGCAGCGGCGCGTTCTAAACGCTCTGGGTGGTTCAAGTCGGTCACTTGGATGGAGGACGTGGCACGGGATATTGTCGGCCCGGACTTGCAGCACGCCGATGCTGGCTTCCGCGATCTCGTCGACGGTATCTTCGCGTGGTGCTCCAATGCCGGCCCCTGAGATCGATCTGCTAGGAATAGACCGAGGAACCGTGACGGCACCGGCCGGGTGTGGCAAGACCCACCTGATCGCGGAAGCATTAACGCGGCATCGCAGCGACAAGCCCATCCTCGTTCTGACCCATACGAACGCTGGTGTCGTCGCCTTGAGGGGCCGTCTCGACCAAGCAGGTGTGCCATCGAAGGGATATCGGCTATCGACAATCGACGGATGGGCGATGCGGCTCATCTCGACGTTCCCGCGCCGCAGCGGACACGATCCAAACCTTCTCAATTTGGCTAGTCCGGGCACGGATTACCCGAACATCCGTGTAGCAGCTGCAAAGCTACTTAAGGCCGGTCACGTCGCCGACGTGCTCAAGGCAAGCTATGCACGGCTCATCGTCGATGAGTATCAGGACTGTTCAATTCGCCAGCACGCGGTCGTCGGCTACGCGGCCCAAACCTTGCCGACCTGTGTTCTCGGAGATCCCATGCAGGCGATCTTTGGGTTCGGTGGCGATGATCTGGCAGCCTGGGACGAGCAGGTTTGCCGCTACTTTCCGTTGGTAGGAGAGCTCACGACGCCTTGGCGTTGGATCAATGCGGGAGCTGAGCCGCTGGGACATTGGCTTCTGGAGATCCGCGGCAGACTGGTAAGAGGAGAGCCGATTGATATCAGGACCGCACCAGCGGGTGTCACATGGGTCCAGCTCGATGGAACAAATGACCATGAAAAGCGCCTAGAAGCAGCGAGGGTCAGGCCACCAAGCGTGAATGGTCGCGTACTTATCATCGGCGAAAGCACGAGCCCTGATAGTCAGCGTCGGTTCGCCAGTCAGACGCCTGGCGCGGTGACAGTGGAAGCCGTCGATTTGAAAGACTTAGTCGCGTTCGCGAGACGCTTTGACCCTTCATCGCCCCAGGCACTTCAACTTCTCGCCGAGTTCGCCCAAGGCGTCATGCGAAATGTGGGCGCGGCAGACTTCGTTCAGCGCGTTTCATCGCTCCAGCGCGGCACAGCGCGCCGCGACCCGACCGATGCCGAAAGTGTGGCGCTCGCGTTTGTCCGTGATCCGTCGCATCGACGAGCGGTCGATGTCCTTGTCGAGATCGGCAAACAGGTCGGCGTCACGCCGCACCGTCCTGCCGTCTTTCGCGCTTGCATCAAGGCCCTCCAGCTCTGCGCGGGGACAGAAGGTCTAACCTTTCAAGACGCAGCCGTCCGGATTCGAGAACAGAATCGAATGGTTGGCCGCCCTCTTCCGCAACGGGCGGTTGGCAGCACCTTGCTACTAAAAGGCTTGGAAGCAGAAGCCGCTGTCGTGCTCAACGCAGACGACCTCGACGCCCGGAACCTTTATGTGGCAATGACTCGGGGATCGCAGCATTTGGTGGTCTGCAGTCGGTCACCGGTATTGAACTTATAGCAGCACCAGGAGCACTCCGATGCACTTCATGCTGATCATTTCGGCAAGGTTCATCTGGTGCTCTTGTCAACGTCTGGTCAACCCGCGGATGCTGGTTGGGCAACACCGAGAGCCGCTGAATGACGCCGAAACAGAACAGTTTCTGGCAGAAAAATCCGTCAGGTCAAAGGCTTGTCCGTTAAGTTGTTGAAATCAAAAGAGGCAGGAAAAATCAGAGGGTTCGGCTCATAACCTGAAGGCCGCAGGTTCAAATCCTGCCCCCGCAACCACTTCTACCGAACCAGCAGCCAGCCCGCTTCCCAGCGGGCTTTTTGTCGTTCCGCCCTGCGCAAGACCGATCAGCGCCGTGATCACCCCCTCAAGCTCGATCCGCACACCCTCGCTCGTCTCCTGCACCGTCACGCGTTCGATCAGGCTGCGGATCGCTTCCAGCGCGGGAACCGCCGTCTCGGGATCGCGCAGCAGACCGGACAGCTCCGACACCTTGCGGCGATAGGCTTCGCTCAGGTTCGGGTGCAGGCGCACCGCCGTTGGCGCCGGGACCGCCAGCGCCGTGTCGATCTCCGAAATCCGGGCCTCCAGCTCTTCCAGCTTGCCCTTCAGGCCCGGCGTGCGCAGCCCATCGGCAATCGCATCGTAAAGCCCGTCAAGCCGACGGCGGGCTTGTGTGCGCTCCGCCTCCAGGCGCGCGCGGCGCGCGGTCTCTTCGGCACGACCCGCATTCATCTCCCGGCCATAGGCGTCGATGAACATCGCCAACGCATCCGGCTGCATCAGCTTCTCGCGCACCAGGTCCAGCACCACCTCTTCGAGCATCACGCGGCGGAACGAGCGCTTCTGCGCGCAGCTGCCCAGTTTGCGTGCGGCCGAACAGGCCAGGTAGTCCTTGCCCACCGCCGCAAAGCCGCCGCCGCAGCAGCCACAGCGCAGGAGGCCGGTCAGCAGATGCGGGCTGCGCTTGTGCTCCCAGAACCGCGTCGCCTTGATCGCCTGTACCCGCGGGTCCGCATCGATCTCGCCTTGCCGGTGCTTGACCCGGGTCCAGAGCGCATCGTCGATGATCCGCAGCTCGGGAACTTCGGTCAGGGTCCACTGGTCCGGCGGATTCAGGCGCGAGACCCGCTTGCCGGTCTCGGGATCCTTGACATAGCGCAGCCGGTTCCAGACCAGCCGGCCGATGTAGAGTTCGTTGTTGATCAGCCCGGTGCCCCGCTGGCGGTGCCCGCGGATCGCCGTGTCGCGCCAGGCGGCGCCGCGCGGCCCGGGGATGCCGTCGGCATTCAGGCGGCGCGCGATCGCCTTGGGCGAATGGCCATCGGCAAATTCCGCGAAGATCCGGCGGAGGATGGCAGCCTCGGCGTCATTGATGCTACGCTCGCCCGTGACAGGAAGCCCATCGGGACCCAGACGGCGCACCACCTCGTAGCCATAGCTGTTGCCGCCGCCCGAAAGCCCCGCCTCCACCCTGCCGCGCAGGCCCCGGCGGGTCTTGGCGGCCAGATCCTTCAGGAACAGCTGGTTCATCGTGCCCTTCAGTCCGACATGCAGCTCGCTGACCTCGCCTTCGGCAAGCGTGACGATCTGTACGCCGTGGAAGGTCAGCCGCTTGAACAGCGTTGCCACATCGGCCTGATCCCGGCTCAGCCGGTCCAGCGCTTCGGTCAGCACGATCTGGATCGACCCCGAGCTGGCGCGGTCCAGCAGTGCCTGCAGACCCGGGCGCGCCATGTTGGCGCCCGAGATCGCCATGTCGGAAAACACCTCGCCCACCTGCCAGCCTTCGCGATTGGCGCGTTCCTGACAGAGCCGGACCTGATCCTCGATCGAGGCTTCGCGCTGAAGCTGGCTGGAAAACCGGGCGTAGATCACGGCCTTCATGGTCACTCGTCCTTCTTCAGCTGCCGCAGCAGGGTGGTAAAGTCACGGCTCGCCTCGATCGTTCCGGCGTGAATGTAGTGCCGCTCGGACGTCCTGGCCGTCGCATGGCCCAGCACCGGTCGGATCAGATGTGCGGCCTGGCGCGAGCTCCGCGCCAGAGTCGTTGCCGCCGCGTCCCGGAAAAAATGCGGCGGGATCGCAACCCCGGTCAAGGCTTGCGTGATCTGCGGGATCCGGCGGCCGACATAGGAATAGCTCATTGGGTCCCCCGCATTGCCGGCCCAGAGCATGTCGTGCTGCTTGCCGCCGCGGGCCAGCAGATACGGCCGCGCCTCCGACAGGTAGCGCCGCAACAGGCCGGCGGCAGGTTCGGGAATCTCCGCTTCCCAGTGGCGCGCGCTCTTGGTCAGATCGTCCGACAGGATCATGGTCAGGCCTCGTGCATCGACCATCAGCGAGACCCCGAGCTGCAGCGCGGCAAAGGCGCGGTGACGGATCGGCATCATCGCCAGCAGCGCCACCATGGCCGCATCGCGCAGACGCTTGGCCCGTTGAAGGGCTGTGGGCTCGAGATCAAGCTCCGGCCCGGCATGGCGAAGGGAAGCCTCGAGCAGCACGCCGGAGTCGAGGATCCGGCCGGCCTTGCGGGAGGGATCGCCCCGTCCGGCCAGCCGCTCGAGGCCGGCCTTGACGCGGCGGTGGGCCGACCAGTCCTCGTCAGGTGCGGCGGCGCACAGCAGCCGCAGCACGCCGGTGAAGAACATCAGCCGGCTCGAGGGGCGCAGAGTACCTTCGGCCTTCACCCATGCCCGCAGCCGGGGCAGGGTGGTGCGATCCACCGGCGGCTCGGCAAGAGCTGCCGGCTCGTTCAGCCGCAGCCATTCCAGAAACCGGCCCCAGGACCGGATCAGGATCGGCATCGTCGACAGGCGCAGATGCGCAAGTTCGCCCGGATCGTCGAAAAGGCCCCCGGTCTGGCGCAAGGCCTCCAGCAAGGCGCGATCGGCAGCGGGCCATTCGGTGATCGGCATCGACATGCGTTTGCGGGTCATTTGCGCTTCCGCTTCTCGGCCAGAATGTCGCCCAGAGCCTGCACGGCGCCCGACGTCTCGAGGCCTGCATAGAAATTGATCGTGGTGCGGGTCGAGGTATGGCCGAGCAGCCGGCGCGCGGCCTCGTAGGCGCCGGGGTTGGCCGTCAGCCAGATCATCGCCGTCAGGTGCCGGAACAGGTGCGGGTTGACGGCGAGGCCGATCTCCTTGCGGATCTGCTTCGACAGGCGCGTGGAAAAGTTCGTCGGTGCAATAGGGCCGGTGCCGTCGCGCCGGGGAAACAGCCAGGGGCACCCTTGCGGGCAAAGCAGCGGCACACGGGTGCCGAGATGCTTGTCCAGCATCTTGCGGACATCCGGCGGCAGTTCGAATTCGATCGGCTGGCCGTTCTTGACCTGGTCCTCGCCGATGGCGATGAACACCTGTCCCTTGCCGGGCCGTTGCAGGTCGCGCTCGACATGCAGCTGGCTCAGATTCTTGATCCGCAACGGGCAGACCAGAAGAATGGCGATGGCCAGCGCATCTTCGCGGGCCAGGGCCGCATTCTTCGGCGTCATCCTGGCCGACGCCCGGATCAGCTGCTCGGGCAGCAGGAGCAACCGGCGCAGGGTCGCAGGATCCTGCAGGGCGCGCAGCCGGTCGCGGTTCTTCCGGGTCAGGCCGCTCTGGCTCGGACGCGCCAGCCGCTTTGCATGCTTCGCGAGGGCTTTGATCGTCGATTCCGGGAGATCGAGGCGGCGGGCGGTGCTGCACAGCAGCACGGCCATATCGGCGATCACCGTGTTCTTCTCGCCGCCATTGCGCGCGACCATGGCACGCAGCCCCAGTTCGGCCCGCCGCGGATCGCACAGCGCGCGAACAGAGTTGATCTCCATCGCGGGCACGCCCGCGTGGACCAGTTCCGACGCGAAGCGCTTCAGCATGGCGGTCTGCTGCTCGATCGTTGTCGGGCGCAGCGCACGCGTCGGGCCGTCCTCGGCGAAAATGTCGGGGGCCGAAAGGCGCTGCATCATCTGGCCAAGATCGCCAAGGAACCCTGCGGGCAGGTCCTCGTCGGGCAGCGTGATCACGATCTTGCGGCTGGGCATCGACAGGCGCGTCTGCGGCCAGCCGGGGATGCGGTCGACGGCGAGGTTCCAGCCCCAGACCGCGTTCTTCCACACCCATTCGGGCTCCTTCCTGATCTCGCCCGCAGCGATGGATTCGTGGAACGCATCCGCGTGGTGCTGCGACACCTCCTCGGGGTCGACATCCTGATCGCTCAGGAAATGCACGAAGCGACCAAGGCCGACGGTCAGCGACTTGTCTTTCGACGCGAGGGCCGCCTGCCACAGGTCCCGCCAGGGCGCGCTCAGGTCATCGCGTTGACGGTTGTGACGCGGGATGATGCCGACATGGGCCAGAGCGGACTTCGCGTCGCTGACCGCGTTCTGCCAAGACTTGTCGGTGACCCCGAGAGCGGCCGGCATCACCTCGGCAAGCCGCGGTTGCAGCCATTTGACCACCGCCGGGATATCGCCCGGATCCCGTCCCAGGGCCGAGGCGACACGGCGCAGTCCGGACGCCATGTCCCGGCGGCGACCGTCCGAAAGGTCCGCGCTGGACTGGACTTCGTTGATCACGCTCGCAAGCGTCGGCGTGCCTTCCGCCATCAGCGCCAGTTCAAGTTGATCGGGGTTCGTGTGCTTCATGGTCGTGGTCCTTCTGGTCAGAGGTGTCCTCGTGTGGACAGGGGGTGACAGGGGGGCCGAATCGGGAGGACTGCGTCATAATATATGGGCCGTTTATTGTGCCTGGGTCTTCCCGATGGCGTCTTAAGGCATTGACTTTACTGGACATTGATGGACTGGAGGGGCGTTGTTGCAGAACTCTCGCCGTGAAGGATTCACATCACGAATCCATGCGGTTAGAGGGGCGACATGAGCAAGCCCAAGCCCGCCCGCTACCGCACGACGAACTGGTCCGCCTACAACGATGCGCTTCGGAAGCGCGGGTCGTTGCTGATCTGGCTGGACAAGGAGATGAGCTGGCTCGCGCCGCGTGACGGCGGCCCTGGTCGGCCTGCCGTGTTCTCAGATGCGGCGATCCAGTTCTGCCTGTCGATCAAGGTGCTTTTCAAGCTGCCGCTCAGGCAGACTGCCGGGATGGTCGCAAGCCTCCTGCGGCTGGCAGGGCTGGACTGGCCCGTTCCGGACTACTCGACGCTGTGCCGCAGACAGAAGACCCTGCAGGTGCAGATCCCGTATCGCCGTGCAGGGGGGCCTCTGAACCTGCTGGTGGACAGCACCGGCATCAAGTTCCTGGGCGACGGCGAGTGGCAGGCCCGCAAGCATGGGGTTCAGGGGCGACGCCAATGGCGCAAGGTCCATCTGGCCATGGACACCGCCACCTCCGACATCCGCGCCGTCGAGTTCACTCCCAGCCGCGACGGCGACAGCCCCGTCCTGCCGGACCTGCTGGCACAGATCCCTGACGAAGAAGACATCGGCACCGTGACCGCCGACGGCGCCTACGACACCCGCCGCTGCCACAGTGCCATCATCGCGCGCGGCGGCACGGCCATCATCCCGATCCGCAAGAATGGCCGACCATGGAAGGAGGATTGCCCAGCAGCTCGAGCGCGCAACGAAACCCTGCGCGCCACGCGTCACTACGGCCGCGCTTTCTGGAAACGGTGGACGGGATACCACGCCCGCAGCCGCGCCGAGGCCAGGATGCGATGTCTCAAGTCCTTCGGCGAGCGCATCGCCGCGAGAGACCCCGACCGCCAAACCGCCGAAATCCACATCCGCGTAGCCCTCATGAACCGCTTCAACGCCCTCGGCACAGCCGAGATCGTCCGCGTCGCCTGAACCTAAACGGCAAAGGGGGAGTCACGCCTCAAGACGCCTTTCTGCAACAACGCCCTTCAAATCCCAAAGCAGATGCCTATAATGCGGCGGCAGTACAAGCTTTCGGTGTTGTAAAATGAAAATGAAGAAAAAGAAGGCGAAGCCTGGCGATTTCCTAAGCATTCCACTTCCGAATGGAAGGTATGGATTTGGGAAATTCCTTGGATCGGAGGTTTCATTCCTCGATCTCGTATCAGATATAGAGTTTTTATCAGTTGCGGATTTGTCTGGAGTGGGGGAGCTCTTTCGAGCTTGGGTGGATAAATCTGCGCTCTCATCTAGAAGTAAATGGATTGTTATAGGGCGAGAGGAACTTAAGGATTCAGAGAAAATACCAAACAAATATTTCATGAAAGACTCAATATCTGGAGATCTCAGGATATATTCTGAGGATACCCATGATGCGATGTCGTGGAGCGAGATACCTGCAACATATGAAGAATGTTTGGGACTCGAAGCAGCTGCTGTGTGGAGCGCAGAGCAGATCGAATCAAGATTGATGGACTATTTCGAGGGAAGGGAAAATAAGTACGTGCAATCTTTGGCGTTGAGGAAGCCGGGATGAGTCTTTTTTATTGAGATGTATAATTATTTATCTTTTGAGATATTTTGCTATATTGTTACATGTGGCCGTATCTCTCCATTGTATGTTTCTGAAAATATTTGTCTATGTGAGGTTCCGGTTTCTTTGCAGTAATGACAGCCGTTGCCTTTGCAGGCTGCGCAAGTAATAAGCCGCAATTCCTGCCCCAGCACCCCGCGGAGAACGTCATCCACCAGGAACTTCGGCACCCCAAGGTCCACCAGCCGGTTCACCGCCCCGGCGGCGGAATTGGTATGCAGAGTAGACAGCACCAGCCGTCCGACCTGCGCCGCGCGCACCGCGATCTCGGCGGTTTCCGGGTCGCGGATTTCCCCGATCATGATGACATTCGGGTCGTGCCGCAGCACCCCGCGCAGGATGCGGGCGAAACTCAGCCCGATCTCGTCCTGCACCTGAATCTGTTGCAGCCCGGGCAGGTTGTATTCCACCGGATCTTCGACGGTGATGATCTTGCGCCCCGGGGTGTTGAGATGGTCGAGCGCGGTGTAAAGCGTGGTGGTCTTGCCCGATCCGGTCGGCCCGGTGACCAGGAACAGCCCGCTCGGCTGGTCGAGGATCCCCTTGATCCACTCGGTGATTTCCGGCGGAAAGCCCAGCCGGTCCCAGCCGAGCCGCAGCGCCTTGGGGTCCAGCACCCGCGCGACCACGCTTTCCCCAAGCTGGGTCGGCAGGGATGAAAACCGGAAATCCACCCGCCGCCCGGCGACGACCGTTTGCAACCGCCCGTCCTGCGGCAGCCGGCGCTCGGCCACGTTCAGCCCGGCCATAACCTTGAGGCGGGCGACGACCGATTGCGGATTGAGGGCCAGGTTGCCGAGCTGCTGCACTAGGACACCGTTCAGCCGGAACCGAACCCGGAACGCCTCCTCGGTGGTTTCGACATGGATGTCCGAGGCCCCGGCCAGCACGGCATCGTTGAGCAGTTCCTGGACGAAGCGGATCACCGGCCCGTCGATATCGGCCTTGCGCAACGCCTCGGCATCGCGCTCGGCGGTGAGCGCCCGCTCCTGTGGCCCGGTTTCCTTCGCATTGCCGCTGGCCAGAAGCTCGCGCACCTGCTGGGTGGTCGCCGCGACCACATGCACGGGGCGTTCCAGATGAAAGGCGAGTTCCGCCAGCAGTGCGGTATTCAGCGGATCGGCAACGGCGACGAGCGCGGCGTCCGGCGGGGAAACCAGCGGCGCGGCAAGCTGGGCGGAAAGGTAGGGGTGCCCGAGACGGCGGGCCATATCGTTGTCCAGAGCGGCGGATCGCGGATCGAGCGGGTCGATGCCGTTCAATGCGGCGATCTCGGCAATCAGATGCGGCTCTTCCACCAGACCGAGGCGCAGCAGGATCCGGTCGGCCCGCACACCTTCCTTTTGCGCAAGTTGACGTGCCCGCCCGGCGCTGGCCTGATCGCAGAGCCCGGCGGCAACCAGCCGCTCCAGCAGAATGTCTTGACTCGATGGCTGCGACGTCATCGCCCGGTGGCCTGTCCCGCAATGAACTGGACTTTGATCAGGGGCGACAATAAGCACAAAAGGTAATCTGTTCCATGGTGATCGCGCATAGGAGGCCCGATGAGCGACGCGCGGAAGATGCGGAACACGTTTTTCAGCCAGGCTGCGATGGACGCCCTGTCCTCGCTTCTGGTGCTGTTCCGGCCGGGGTTCCCGAATATCGGCCAGCGCAGGATCGAAGTCGATTTGCTGCCGATCACGGGCGAGGCTCTGGCCGGCCAGAAGCGGAGGAGGCGGGGCGTGGTTGCGGTGCTCTCGCGCGGGCTTTGCCTCAAGCGCGAGATTCAGCTTCCAAAGGCGGCGCGTTCGAAGGCATCTACCGCGATAGCCTTGCAGATGAAGGCCAGCCTGCCAATGAACGGCCAGGGATTGACCTGGCGCTATCGCCTGGCCGGGCGCGAAGGCGGGCAGGACCGATATAGCGTCTACATCGTGAAGGATGTTCAGGTCACGGACCTTGTGTTGCAACTGAAGCAGGGCGGTATCGGGACCGCTTCGGTCGTCATCGAGGGGATCGAAGATGCCCCGGTCTGGGAGCACCGCAGCGTAGCGCCACAGACCATGCGCAACTGGGCGGCGGCGACCGCACTGGGGGGCGTGCTGATTTCCACCTTTACGGTAATCCAGCTGGAGCGGTCCCGATTGCAGATCAAGGATGCGTTGGACGCCAGGCTGGCGAATATCGCGCGGCTTGAGGAACGCCTGACCAGGTCGCGTGCGCAATCGGATACGCGGCAGGAAAGGCTGCAGGCGGTGGGAAAGCAGCTCGACCAGTTCCGAGCCGGATCGCGACCGCTGACGCTCTTGGGATCGCTCGGGGCGGATCTTCCCGAAGGGGCTTGGCTTTCGGAGGTTTCCATCCATCAGAATACGCTGCGCATCTCGGGGTTCAGCCGTCATGATGTCACGGAGCTGGTTCAGCATCTGCAGGGTCTCGATTGGGCGGCGCATGTGAAACTGGATGGTCCGGTCGGCTATGACAGTTTCACCCGGCAGAGCCGGTTCGACCTGACCATCGCGCTGAGCGACAGGGAGGCCATGCCATGAGGCTGGCCTGGTATGTTGCGGGACTGATCGGGATTGTGGCGGGTGTTTCCGGGCTGGTGTGGGCGATCACGGCCAAGAGCCGCGCAGGTTTCCATGGCATTGTTCTGGAACTCGAGCAGGCACGTCGCCAGGAGGCCGCACTTCTGCAGCGGGTATCCGACGTTGCGGGAGTGGAGGACGCAGGCGGGCTGCCTGAGGACATCGGATGGGCTGGTGAGACCAGGGCTGTAGTCGAATTGGCAATGCAGCGGGCTGTCCTTGAAGCTGCCAGCGCGGCTCGATTGCAGGTGTTGAGTTTTGGCGGGGTGGCCGGTGGTCCCCCGGGAGCCTTCCTGCCGGTCAGCTACGAGGCGGAATTGGAGGGAGGGCATGACGAGGTGGCGAGATTTCTGCACGTGATCGAGCAGCATCGGCCAAGCTTCTCTGTTTCCTCGCTCTGGATGCGGCAATATCCGGCGGATCCGCAAGACGAGGTTGCACGGGTAAATTTGAGGCTCGTTCTATGGGGGCTGGCTTCCGAGGTCCGCGAGCCATGATGAGGGTGTTGCCCCCGCCAGGCTTCCTGGTCGGTATACTTGCCGGACTAGGCACTGCTCTCTACCTGGCTGAAGCTCCGGTATTGTCAAAGGATGCTGTTGCGGATGTGCAGCCAGGCGTTGCGCGGCCTTTGACCCCGCTTGATGTGCCGCGACAGCCGTTAACGGAGTTGGAACAGGTGTTGGCCGATTTTGCCGAGCGCCCCCTGCTGGCGGAAAACCGGATATTACCCAGGTTGGCGCCCTCTTTGGAACCTGATGAGCCCGAGCCGACATATGCCCCTGAAATGCCCGAGCCAGAGTCGGAACCTGCCGCTGACCTCCTGCCGCTGGAGTTTGCGGGGTTCATGCGATTGAACGATATCTCCAGAGTCCTGGTGCGGAATCCGGAATCCGGTGATGAGCGATGGATGGTTGTTGGCGACAAGGTCGGCGACTGGACACTGGTAGAAATAACACAGGAACAGCTCTTCTTCTCCATGGAAGGGATACAAAGGGCTATTCTCCTCAGGCCTTACACGCTACCCTGATCTCAAACAAGAAGCAGTAAGATCACAGGCATTCAGGTGGCATCGTGGGCGTGGTATCCACACGGTTTTTCGGGCTGTGCGCAATTGTGCTCACCCTCTCAGCCTGCGTCAGTTCGACGTCAGGATCCAGTTCGGGCATGTTCGGGCCCGACCGTTCCGGTGGCCGCGCGGCTGTGTCGCGCAGCGACACTCAGGGCCTTATGGCGGGCGTTTCTCGAGCGGCAATGCAGCGCGGATCCGACGTGTTCCTGGATGTCGACGCCGGTGGGAACGGCGAAGGACGCGCGATTGTCGTCCCGCAGGATGGAAAAACCGTGCAACTCTCGCTCGTCAACGCTTCCATTGAAGCCGCTGCGCAGGCAGTGCTGGCGGATACGCTCGGTCTGAGCTTCGTCATTCATAATGCTGTTCAGGGTCGTGTCACGTTACAGACGACCGGCCCGGTGCCAACCAGCGCCTTGCTGGATCTCTTCGAGGCGTCTCTGGAAGCGAATGGGGCACAGCTGCGCAAGGAGAACAATATCATACGGATCGTGCCGGGAACTTCCGGCAACAAGACATTCCGTGTGGTTGGTGCCGGAGGCGGCAATGGCTCGAATATCGTTGTGGCGCCATTGCGGTTCGTCTCGGCAAGTGAGATGGTCAAGCTTCTTGATCCTCTGTCCGAGCAGGGATTGAAGATCGTTACCGAACCGCGCCGCAATCTGCTTCTGTTGTCCGGGTCTTCGTCTCTGGTCGAATCTGCCCTCGACGCGTTGAACTTGTTCGACGTGGATGTGCTGAAAGGCAAATCCGTCGCACTTGTCCAGCTGCGTTCTGCAGATCCCGAGGCGATCATCTCGGATCTCACGCGCATATTCAGCGCGGAAGAAGGCGGAATGCTCGACGGTGTCGTCGAGTTCATTCCCAATCCCCGCCTCGGATCGGTGCTGGTGATCTCCTCGCGGTCGGCCTATATCGACAAGGCTCAACGCTGGATCAGGGATCTGGATCGGGCGGCTGCCGGCGCTTCCGCCTATATGTCCACCTATCAGTTGCAGAACCGAAGCGCTTCCGAAGTTGCTCCTATTTTGAACGAACTTCTGAAGGGCAGCTCCTCCGGGGATATGGCCGGTGTCGACGGAGGGGGCGGCAGCGCAAGCGAAGGGCTGCGGGTGGCTGCCGACGACAGCCGGAATGCCCTGATCGTGATGGGCACCAGTTCCGATCATGAGCAGGTCGCGAGAGTGTCCGGTCTTCTGTGTATGGCTGATTGGGTCCATGCTTCCTGAGAGGAGCAAGGACGATGACGATTTCGAACGAAGTGCTGGACGAGTT
>NZ_AUCM01000022.1 GCF_000429765.1 Gemmobacter nectariphilus DSM 15620
AGCTGGCCATAATGTTCGCCGGGCGCTTCGACGCCTGAACGTATCTGAAAACCGCATGGGCCAGATCAGATACACAGAATTTCAGACACTCCCCTTCACATGGACACCGACCATCTGCACGCGCATTTCGTGGTCGACAAGCATGGCATCGAAGAAGGCCGGTTCCTGTCGATCTGTCGTCATGCCGCGCTGAACTTCGATGTGATGCGCGAGCTTCACGCCGAGATCAGCCAGTCGCACGGGCTGAACATCCTCGCCTCGTCGCGCCTTTCCCGCGGCATCATCGAGAACCCGCCGCGACAGTCCGAACTGCGAGCCTCGCGAGAGGGTGGAAAGCCCACACCCCCTGCCCCGACACCGCTGTCCGAAGGGGAGCGGAGCCGACGGCTTGCCGTGTTGCAGGGCTTCGCCCGCGAATACGACGCCTTGGGCGACCTCGCCGGTCTTGCCGCTGCAGCCGGCATCGAGACGGCCACCTCTTCCTACCTTACCCGGCTGGCCCGAGCACTTGGCGCCTCTGCCGCCGCTCTCAGACAAGGAGTTCCCCTGATGCCCGATCACTCGCTTCATGCCGAAGGCGATCCCGCCGCACGGGTTGAGGCTGCGCGCAGCGAGATGATCGCTTCGGCCACGGAGGCCTGGGAGGCAATCCGTGCCATGGAACCCTCGGCCGAGCGGGTCGATCTTGAACGGAGCTTTGCCGAACAGGCACGCGCCTCCCTGAAACTCGCCCCCGACAGCATCCTCTTGGCAGAGCATGCGCAAGTCGCCGACCGGAACACCGATCCCTACCACGACCCGACCCTCGCCTCGCTGGCGCGGCTAGAGCAGGGCCAAACCGAGGGGGTTTCCCTTGATGAGGGACTACGCGCGACCCTCGCCCATGTTCGCGATGAGATTGGCGAACGGCTGACGGCACTCTTCTCGATCCGGGAAGACGAGCTTCGCATAGCCGGCACGTCCGTCGAGGAAATGGTCGCCCGCTTCAGTTTGGCCGAGCGCAGCGAAGGTCAGCGGGCGAGTTGGATCACTGAGCAGCCGAACACGATGCAAAAGGTGTTCTGGATGGAAACGGAGCGTGCGCTCGGTCAGGAGGTTCGGGCAGAAGTCGCCGCCTTCAACCTTGCACCGGAACTGACCGAGGCCTTCGCGCGCGACCAGTTGCTGAGCGCCGATCGCCACATGAAGCTCTCCGAGGTGCCCGCGCTGGAAGCCATCGTCGACCGCCTGCATGACACCCTGAAACCCGAAGATCTCGACCGCGTCCGGTCCGGCGATCTCGCCCCGCTCAACGAGCAGGTCCGAGATCCAGCGCTCAGGGCTGCCGTGGCGCATGAACTGAAAAATGAGGGCGGTCTCGGTCAATCGAGCGAGGTCGGACCCTGGGCGGACCTGGCACGGGCGCAGCATCGCGCCGCCGAACTGGGGCAGCGCGACCGCGCCGTCGAACGCGACACCGGCCACGAACTCTGAGGACAGACCCATGCTCTCGAACCTCGACACCGCATGGCGGTATCCTCTGGCGCTGCTCCTCGGCCTGCTGACCGGTCTCTACATCGGCGGCATGCTGGCGACGATCTACGTGATCACCGCCTTCCGGGAGAGCCTCGATACGCTTAGCCCGATAGGCCCCTGGTTCCTTCGCTACGCCTGGGCCGACCTCGCCGCGCGGCCTTCGGTCCTGCAGGGCGCGCTGATCATCACTGGCGCCGTCACAGTCGCCCTGACGCTAGTCGGATTAGCCGGGGTGCATCGCGGGCGGCTGAACCAGTATGACGACGCGCACTTCCAGTCGCGCCGCGAGTTGAAGCGCAACAACATGGTCGGGACGCTCGATCAGAACGGCTTCATCTTCGGCAAGCTCGGCCTCCCGAAATCCGATGCGCCCTTCGTGATGGCACCGCCCGACCGTTTCCCGCATGCGATGATGATCGCGCCCACGGGCCGGGGGAAGGGCGTCGGCTTCGTCATCCCGAACCTCCTGCACTTCTCGGGCTCGGCGATCATCCTCGACGTGAAGGGCGAGAACTTCGCCAAGACCTCCATCCACCGCAAGCACGGCCTGAAGAACGGCATCTGGTACTTCTCGCCCTTCGATGAAGACCGTGGCTCGCACCGGTTCAATCCGCTTGCCCGGATCGCCGCCCTGCCCTCCGCCGAGCGTCAGTACACCGCGTTGAACTCGATGGCCGATCTCTTCCTCATCCCGGAAGGTGAAAGCGCACAGAGCTTCTTCAATGCCGGCAAACGGCTCTTCATCGCCTCGTGTCTCTACGCTATCGAACAGCGACGCCCGACCCTGGGCTTTGCCGGTGAGATCATGGCCGGGGGCGGTGACAAGAAGAAGAGCTACACGGCCATTGGCGAGACCACGAACATCCCGATCGTCTCCCGTACCTTCCTCGAGATGGCTGACGTCCCGGAAAAGACCCTCGGGGCCTATGTGTCTGTCATCCAGGGATCCGGGCTCGAGCTTTGGAACGACCCCGCGGTCGACCGGGTGACCTCAGCCAGCGACTTCGATTTCTCAACCTTCCGCCGCGATCCCCAAAGCCTTTACATCGTCGTCCAGCCCGAGCACCTGAAAACCTTGGCCCCCCTCGTCCGCCTTCTCTTCGCGGATGCCATCGCGTCCCTGCAGCGGCGCGAGCCGGGACCGGACGAGCCCCATGCGGTCATGTTCCTGATGGACGAGTTCGACCAGCTCGGACGCCAGCCCCTTGTCCTCTCTTCCATCAAGACCATCCGCAGCTTCGGCGGCCGGTTCTTCATCATATCCCAAACCATTCCCGGCCTCGATGACATCTATGGCGAAACTGGGCGGAGGTCCCTGCAGGGCGGGGCCGGTGTGCAGATCTACATGACACCTCAAGACGACCGGACGGCAGAGGTGCTCTCGAACGCCTTGGGGCGCTCCACGATCACCGCTTTGACCGAGAGCCAGTCTCGGGTGCGCGCTTTGGAGGACAGCGCGAATGTGAGCAGGCGGTCGGAAGAGCGGCCGTTGATTTCGGCGAACGAGGTGCTGCGGTTTCCCTTGGACGAAGTGCTGGTTTTGCCCGAGGGGCAATATCCGATCCGGGCGCGGCATATCCGATACTACGAGGATCGTTACTTCGGGCCGATTGATCGGGCGCGGAAAGGGAAGGTGCTGCCTACCATACAGGGAAGTGGAGCGGCTGGCAGGCAAGCCGCCGTTGGAAAGCTTTCGGGGTTGGTTGCGTCCGCAAAAGGTGCGGATGCCGAGGTTTTCGGGGAGGTGGCACGTGTGTTTCAGGGGATTGCAGAGAGTGCAAGGAGCAAACGGAAGCTGCCCGCTCGCGTCTGATTGGCGCCCAATGACCGAACCTCACCGCCTGCTCCAATGGGCGGATCATGACCCAAACAGACGTTCGCGTCGACTCATCGCATTATAGTGCGCAGGTCGGTCTTTGGACCTATCATGGCTCGCGCTTAGAGACCGGCACCGCAGCTGTGGAGTGCGTGGTTTATATCCTTGTGAACGAGGTTGGCATGATAGGACGGCTCCTCTCGGCGATCATCTTCCTGATGGCAGTTCCCGCCTGGATTTGGTTTGCAGGAAGCTATTCGGTCGCGCGCGACATTACTGTCGTAGTCGTCACCACTATCTTCTTCTTCGCGCTCGCCCGCCGATCCAAAGGAGATGCGGGGAGCCACCGCTCAGCGATTAGGGCAATGCTTCGACCGTCGATCGCTTTCACTTGGATGCTGGCATGCTGGGTCGCGATAAGCACTATGGATCGCATTTTCGTGTCTCCTCCGGTGGCACTCAACGGCAATGTGACCGCTCCACCATCTACTCGAGCCGATTTGACCAACAAAAGGATTGCGGTGGCACTGTCGGGCGGAGGTTACCGTGCCGCGCTTTTGCATGCCGGAGTGGTCATGCAATTGAACGAGCTTGGTGTACCTGTGACAAATATCGTTTCGGTTTCCGGTGGATCGATACTCGGTGGCTTTCTTGGCGCTGGTGGCGATCCGGCTGACTTCGTCAAAGCGGTGCGCGATGGGCGATTTCGGCTGATGCGTGAACTCACATCAGCATACCAACTGCCGCGATGGGTAATTCCCTTCACTGGGTACACGCGCCGCGATGTGCAAGCTGCTTTACTCCGACGGACGCTTCTGCCGGAAAATCTCGATCTAGACCAAGGACCAGAGGTCATGATCGCAATGACGGATTTGGCGCATGTAATGAGCGTCGGTTGGACGCGAGATGGGCTGATGTTTGCGGGCCCGACTACATCACGTTTCTACCGTTGGGGTGACGTGCTTGAAGCTAATGGCTTTGGTGACCTTGCTGACATTGTCGCGGTTTCCGGTGCCTTTCCTGGCGCTTTTCCGACCAAGCCAGTCTCGGTGACTTTTTCGCGGCTGGGATTGCCGCTTTCGGACGGGGCCGACGTCGTAACTATGGATCTAGCACTAAGCGATGGTGGCGTTCGTGACAATCTCGGTCTCAGGCTCATTACTGAGGCTGACGCGCATCAACGAGGCACTGCCGCAACCGCTATTGACCAGGAAGCGCTGCAGCCGGGTCCGGAATGGGCGATTGATCTCATCATCGTATCTGATGGCGGTGCCGCAATGTCGGTGGGTTCGGATGACATGGGTCTGATCGACGAAGTGTTCAGATCAATCGATATAGCTTCACTCGAAACCGGGATTATCCGTCCGATAGACAACAGCGTCGGGCCGCCTAGGCGTTTCCTTTCTCTGCCGGGCTTAATTGCTCCATACCCAGATTCGGAGATCGCTATCCGGCTAGATCCGAGCAAAGCCCGCCAGCGATACTTCTTCTTCCAGCCCGAGGTCTTCGATGATCAAACTCTCAAAATGATTGCGTCTCTTCCACCGGATAGCGTTCTTGCCCTCGCAGCGGTCCGGGATTTCCAGGCAGGTGGCTCGTCTCCGCCTATCCGAGATGTCGACCCACTGTGCACCAATGTACAAGGTG
Organism: Gemmobacter nectariphilus DSM 15620; assembly: GCF_000429765.1. Lineage (GTDB taxonomy): Bacteria > Pseudomonadota > Alphaproteobacteria > Rhodobacterales > Rhodobacteraceae > Wagnerdoeblera > Wagnerdoeblera nectariphila. Next base: position 4,979 of record NZ_AUCM01000022.1, read on the forward strand.
CCATTAACACCAATATTGACTGCGCATGGTGGCGCTTGGTGACAATCGTCGGCTCGGACGTTGAGAGCGCCGCAAATGTTTTTCGTTCATCTGGAACGTTGCGCGACGACTACTCGTCTGCGGAAGTCGACGCGCTTGTCCGGTTGGGTCGGTATTTCGTCTTGCTTCGTTGGCCATGGATAGAGGCTTGCCTTAGTGCAGTGGAAAGCGGGGCATCCGATACCCGCCAGACCTGCATGTTGTGACGAAGGGCCACTAAAGGCTTGCTGCTCTGACCCACCGGCTCACCCGACGTGGCCTTCTCGAGAGTTCACGCCCTCGGACGCGCGTCTCGTTTGATCCAAATACACGGAGCCGAAGAACCATCCTCTTCCGCCCTAAACGACCCTCACATGCACACCATCTCCGCCACCCCGCGCCGCCCGCCCTGCCGCGAAAGCTGCACCACCAAATCCACGCTTCCCTCGCAGTACCGTTTCACCTCTTCGAACCCCATGCCCAGCCCGGCGGCCATGACCATGATCGCCAACCGATCGATGGCCTTCCGGGCAGTGTCCGCATGGATGGTTGTAAACGACCCGCCGTGGCCAGTGTTGATTGCCTCGAGGAAGGTCCGGCTTTCCTCTCCCCGCAACTCGCCCAAGATGATCCGATCCGGCCGCATCCTGAGAGAGGCTTCGAGCAGCCGTGCAGGCGTCCGCTCGCCTTGAGCACTACGATCAGCCTTTAGAGCTACCGCGTTCTCCTGACGGGGGAATAGTTCGTAGGCATCCTCGATGGTCAGAATCCGCTCGCCCGGCTCCACCATCGACAAGAGCGACCGTGCAAATGTCGTCTTGCCGGTCGAGGTGCCGCCCGAAATCAGGATGTTCATGCGCTCTTCGACGCAAAGCCGCATGGCATCGACAACTTGCCCGGCCTTGGCCAGCTTCATCGCCTCCCCTACCCTTTCCCGACGCTTGGCGTCGAGGTCGACGAGTCCCCCATGCAAGAGCCGTGGCTCGATCAGCTGATCGGCCGCAACCTTGAACGGTCGGAAGGTGATGGCCATCCCGCCTTCCACGATGGGCGGTGCCACAACCTGTGCCCGGATCGCCATATCTCCCCAAACGATCTTTCCGGAGACGGTGGGCTTCTTGTCGGAGAACTGGACGCCGACGGCAGAAGCAATGGCCTGGCCAAGGTTGTTCGACAGAACCCGATCAATCGACAGATGCGCGACCCGCTCCATGTGCGTCGCGCCCTTCCGCTCGATCCAAACCTTTCCGTCCGGGTTGATCGCCACCTCCACCAGATCGTCCCGCAGAAACAGGGGCGCGAGCGGCGTCAGGTAGGTCCCGAGGAAACTCGGCCGATCATCCATCACCAGATTTCCAGATCACGGTCGACCATGACCGTGATCGCGGCCCCGGGAGCGACGGTGATGATTGGCGGCAGGCTCGTATAGGCCTCGACCGCTGAACCCATGGCTGCGCTCAGGTCCTCGCCCATGCTCTCGGCCGTGTCAGAGCTGATGTCGTCACTGTATTTCGCGGCGGCGACAGCGGGGGCCGCCCCGAGAAGTGAAATAAGCGCAGCTGACCCGAACCGCGCACCGAACCGGGTGTTGACCTTGCCGGTGAGCCCGGAGCGTCCTTGGGCATCGCCACCGAAGGCTTCCATCTGCACGGACTGCCCATCCGGGGTGACGAGCCGTGTCCAGGCGACAAGGATGCGACCTTGGCCGATGGCTACGTCCGAGGAATATTCGCCGAACAACCGCGAGCCAGCCGGGATCAGGATTTGCGCCTGGTCGAAGGACCAGATTGGCCGGGTCACGATCGCCGTAATTTGGCCAGGCAGGCTTGAGTCGACCGCATTTTCGAGGGTCGCATCAATCATCGTGCCCTGAAGGACGGTGTTCGATGGGTTGGCGATCACCTGGCTCACTTCGGTGGCGGCGGCTTCCCGCCCCGACTGCACGAAATCCCGCCCCGCAGCATCTCGACCCTCGGCCGGGGCTTCGGACATCCCCATGACTGCATCCCCTGCCCCACCCTTCTGCCCATCGTCAAAGACGACCGAAGGCGAGGCCACGCGGGCTGCGAGCTGCGCCTCGCGCCCGGCACGTTTGGCGGCCAATTCGGCTTCCCGAGCGGCGTCAGCGGCACCAGCAGCGTCGGCGCTTGCTTTCAGGACAGCGATCTCCTGATTGAACTGCCGCCGCATGTCCTCCATGAGAGCAAGGTTCTGGGACTGTGCCTCTTCCAGCGCGAGCGCCAGTTCCTTGGCGGTCTGGTCCTTCTCGGCATCGGCCCTGTCGGCAAGATCACCCAGTTCGCGTTGTAGCCGTTCGACCTCGGACTGGAGTGTGGCGTTCCGCGCTTCGAGGTCTTCGCGCTGAGAAGCCAGTTCCCCTTCGATGTCGGAGAACCCATCCCCGGTGGGCTTCGCTTCCGGTCCTGGCTCAATCGCCCCGAAAGGCGAGCCTCCAGCCTGATCCTGGAATTCCTCGACGGCGGAGGTTTCCACATCGGGAATGGCGCGGCTGGAAGGCCAGACCGTCCAGAGCGCGGCAAGGCTCGCCCCTGCGAGCAGCGCACCCATGCCAAGCTTTTGCTGTCGGGTCATCTTCGGCTTCGGTCGCTCGACCTTGTACTCCGGCTCTCGGCCCTTCTGCGGATCGGTCATCTCGGGATCAGCCATGTCAGAACTCCCATCCCTGAAGCTTGGCGAGCAGGACTGGGTCGGTGGTCATGCCCCCATCCACCCGCTCGATGCACAGAACTTGCGTGCCGATCCGGATCGAATAGGCGGAGCGCAGGCCCGAGACGCGGACGATGCTGCCCCGCGTGCCGGAGTTCAGCGTCACTTCGCGGCCCGTTGCATCCACACCGAAGATCGACGGCCGGAGGCCTGGGGCGAAGGCGAAGTAGGTCGCTTGCCCATCGTTCCAGATATGCACGGGCTTCAGGGTCTCGTCGCCCGACCAGGCATAGCCGATGTCGCGTGAGCCTGCGGCCACCGCGCTGCGTGTCGTGCGGCTCGTGCCCGTCTCGGGATAGCGCAGGACGAGCCGATAGGTCGGGTTGCGGGACCGGCCCTCGCTGATCGACAGCGAGATCGTGCGCCGCCCAGTATAGATCGTCATGTTGGTCTCGGCCCCGGCAATCAGGGGTTTCACGGAAACCGTGGTCCTGTTCGAGAGCACCTCGACCTCGAAGGCTTCGCTGTCGCCAAGAAGGACCGAGTCGATCCGCTCGCCCGCGCCTAGTTCGATGGCGGTGTTCACACGCAAATGCGTGTCGAGCCGGATGACATCGACGGGGTTGTAGAGGACCGACCGGACACGAGCGTCAGCGCCCATCGACGCGGGGGCGACTTCGGCGGTGGCAACACTCGCGACGCCGAGGGCGCAGGCGAAGGCAATGCCCGGGAGGAAGAGAAAACGGGTCATGGATTGGTCTCCAGGGTTTCGGCGTCGACGCGGTAAGCAGAGACGGTGAAGCCGAGCGGGTTTTCCCAGACATGGGCGAGGGAGCGTTCGGTCTTTGGCTCAAAGGCGAACTCGACCGTCGCGACGAAAGGCTGTGTCACCGGCTCCTGCTTCGTCTTGCGCAGGGTTTTCAGAAAGCGGATCTGGGCGACGTTCGGCGAAAGGAACGTGATCCGTCGAACGGTCACCGTGACTTCCGCACCGGGCCCATAGACATCGGGCGGATATGCAGAATTGCCGCCGCCCTTCGACCAGAGAAGCCTCAGGCTTTCTTCGGCACCCCCTGTCGAGCGGCGCTGGACGCTCTCAAGCCGCGCTTGAATCCCGGCAAGGAAATAGCCCTCGCGGTCGGAGACGTAAGCCACGAGGAGGCTTTGCTTCAGCGCTTCCTGGTCCTCGATCCCGGTAGGGGCGACCTGCAGGATGTTTTCGGCGTCACCGGTCTGGCGATCGACGAGGACGGTGAAAACCTGGGTTTCCCGCAAGGGCAGAACGAGGACCAGTGCGGTTGCAAGGATCAGGCTCAGCCCGCCTGCGGCACTCGCGACGATCCAGGCACGCCGGGCCGAGAGGCGGGGCTCCAGAACGAGATCGACATCAAATCCATGCGCCTCCATGGGCGGTCCTCCACTTCTCGAATTCTGGGGCATCAGCTTTTGCCGGGCGTCCGGCTGGCGAGCCGCATCGCGGTCTGCACGGCGGACCGCCCGATCTGTCCGGCGGTATTGCCGTTGAGGCGCGCGTCCGAAGGACGGCGACCACCTGCATCAAGGCCAGCCGTGCCTCGGCCCGCGCCGATCCCGGATGCAATTCCGGTGCGTCCATACCCCTTAAAGCTGTCGGCGGTGCGGAAGGTCGATGCCGCGACGCTGCCGAGACCGGTCGCGGTCGAGGCGAGGGACTGCGCGATCGTCGGCACCATGGCCATGAGGCCGGTGCCAAGCATCATGACGACCACGAAACTCAGGACATCGCCGATGGTCTCGACCGAGGCAAGGGAGGCGGGCGTCAGGTCGCGTGCGATCGCGATGGTGAAGGCCGCCATGCCCGAGGTCAGCATCGGGTAGAAAGCAAAACCGAGGGCGAGGTTTACCCATCGGTCAAAGAGCGGGGCTGTCACCTTGAAGAGCGTGCAGGCAATCGCGATAGGTGCGAAGATCACGAGGACGCCGATCATGATCTTCGCGGCCGAGATCACGATGATCGACACCGTCGCCATCAGGGCAGCCACGAGGAACATCAGGAGGCCCGCAAGACCACCGGTGATGTAGCTTCCGTTCTGGCTGATCGCCTGCCCGACATCGAGGGCCTGTAAGTAGAGCGAATCGAGCCCTTCATAGAGGTTGCCCGATCCACCACCGAAGGCCTCGAGCACGACCGCCCCGATCTCACTCGGGGCATTGGTCAGGACGCCATAGACCGCATTGAAGTTCGTCCAGGACGACAAAAAGGCCGACGCAACCGCGATACGAACCATCAGGCCGAGCCCATTGCGCAGGGTCATTGGCACGGCCTGTGCCATCAGGTTGATGCCGACCAGCGCCACCACCAGAACCGAGCCGACCCGGAAAACCGGCACGATCTCGGCGGCCACGGCGTCGAACGCCGTGGCGCCAACCGCGATTGCGGCGGCGTCGACCTGGGTCAGGATGTCGGCGATGATGGCCATGGATCACATGGACCGGCAGACGGTCTCGAGGTCGCGATAGTGCGCCTCGTTCTCGCGTTGGTGCTGAGTAAGGTAGGCCTCGAGGTTTCCCCGATCATCGTTGACGACGTCGGAAGCCGACTTACCCAAGACCTCAGACGTGAAGTTGTCGAAGCTGAATCCATCGAAGAGGCAACCACATGTCCCCGCCTCCAGGGCCTTCGTCTTCGCCGCTGTGATGTAGGCCTGCCGCGCGGCACCTTTGAAGCGCCAGTCGGTGATCCCCTCGGGCAGGTCGATCACTTCTTCGCAAGTGCCTGTCTTATCTCCGGCAAAGATCCCGGTCCGGCGCCGCTGCATTTCGCTCAGTAGCTCCAGAGCGGCCTCCGCATCCTGCGCCACTACCGCTTCCCGGGTTTCTTCGATCAGCTGAATGTCACTGAAAGTGGCGATGTCTTGCGCCGCAGCGAAGCTGGCAAAGCAGACCAGGACAGCAACCGCCGTGACGTGGTCAGACGCCCGCCGCATCATTCTGCCCCCGAATAGTCGAAGAAGCTCTTTTCCTTGGCCTGCTCTGCGGCCCAGTTCACACCCGTCTGGCCGGCGGCAAGCCCCGCAGCCGCGTTCAGCCGCCACATCTGGCCGAGCATGTAGTTGGTTTCGGCGGCCATCCGGGTGTTGAGGTCGATGCTTTCCTTCAGGCCCTCCTGATTGGCGATTTCAGCCACCAAACCGTCGATCCGCGCGAGGCTTTGGGCGGCTTCCTCATAGGAAAGCTGCGCCACGCCCATGGCCGTGGCACTCGTGGCTGCGGTCGTCGCGATGAGCTTGTCCTGCTGGTTCTCCGATGATGACAGTCCGGCCAGGGTTTCCGAGGTCAGCCCGGCCCCTTCCAGCGTGTCGCGCATATATTCGGCGGCCATCTTGTCGCCCATGGTCACGTCGCCATCGAGCAAGCTGTCCAGAAGCCCGTCGAAATCCCCGATGGTCAGTGCATCCTGGAAGCCGGAAAGGTCTGTGATCTTGGCCGCCCGTGAGCGCAGGTCCTCCGCCGAATTGTAGAGGCTCGCGATCTCGTTCAGGCCCGAGATCGACCCGAGGATGCCTTCGAGATTGGTCAGCTGCTCGAGGCCTGTCTCGACCTGTTTTTTCAACTCCTCGATCTGCGCGATCTGGTTTTCGGCATCGCGGAGGGCTGCCTGCAGCTGCTCGATGTTCTTGGCGAGGTTGGTACCGTCTATGACGGGCACGCCTTGGGCGAAGGCCGCTGACCCGATAAGAGAAAAGCACAGCGCCGCTGTCGCGGCCGTGAGGTTACGGTGCATCCGAATACTCCCAGAATGTCGTGTATTGCAGGGCTTGCGCGGCATCCGAGAGCTCACGCGCCGCCTCGACCTTGACTGCGCCCGCGCGCAGCCGCAGCGTCAGGGCCATGAGGCGGGCGCGCTCGGCGAGAATGTAAGTGTTCTGGTCGACCGCCTGTTTCGGGGTCTGGGGCTTGGCCTCTTCCAGGAACCCCTTGATCCGGGCCATCGCCGCCTCGATCTGCCCCGACTGCTGGCCGGAATAGCCGATGAAGGCCGAGGACATGTTGCCCCATTCGGCACTTGCACCCTCCACCCCCGCCAAAGTGCCGGTTACGTCCGCGCCAGTAATCACCGAGAGGTAGGCGTCGTAGTAGCCCGAGATCCTGCGGACGTAGTTCTGGGTTTCCTCGAAGGGTGGGATGCCGCCGTATTTCTGGACGTTGCCCGGCCCAGCGTTATAGGCCGCAAGCGCGAAGTCGATCCGGCCGAAGCTGTTGAGCTGGGTCGCGAGATAGCGTGCACCACCATCGAGGTTCTGCAGCGGGTCGGTCGGATCGACGCCGAGATCGGCGGCAGTGCCCGGCATCAATTGGCAAAAGCCCATGGCCCCGACCGGGCTGATCGCCGCGTTGGAGAACCCGCTTTCCTGTTTCACCAACGACTGGAAAAGAATGCGCCAGGTCGTGGGCGTGAGCCCGACCTTCACGACTCCGGGGTGCGTCTCGTAGCGCGCGGCCGTCGCGATGATCATCGCCTCGACCGTCTCACCTTCCCCGAAGAGCCGCTGGCTTTCCTGGCTTGTCTCCTCAAGGGGGTAGACCTCGTCGGCAGGCGGAAAGGTACCCGCCCCCATCTCGAAGCCGCTGAGATCGGTCACGCCAGTCGTATCCGCGAGGAAACGCTCGTAGGCAGCCAACTGATCATCTTCGATCTCGCTGAGCTTGGAGCGGGTGGTGAGTTTCTCACCCTGCTTCACGGCGTCTTCAGCCTGTTCTGCAAGTCGCGAGATGAAGTTCGAGAGCCGCGAGCCGTCGATGATCGGCACGCCTTGGGCCATGAGGCCCATGGGCACCGCAGTGCTGAGGAGAAGTCCGAGAAAGAGGGGTGCGCGACGCATGCGGTGGCTCAGTTCGCGCAAGGCGCGTCGGGGGCGTTCATCGTGGAGACGACGACCGTGGTGCCGTCGCTTTGCTCCCGCGCCGCGAAGTATTTGCCCTCGGCCCGGAACTGGCCGTGGCAGGGGGATACAGCCCCGGTCTCGACGCCAGCGCAGGCGGAGAGGAGGGTGATCCCGAGAAGGGAAAGGGGGATCAGGCGATTGCGTCGGGTCACGTCATGTCCTTCCAGAAATCAGGGGCGTCGCGCCAGCCGTAGGGGGCGCGGTCTTCGCCGGATCGGCCGCCGCCAAGCACGGCGAGTGCGGGCCCAAGGGCCGCGAGATCCATGTTCACAAAGACCGAGTCCCCGGCCGAGCGCAGGAGGGCGAGGCGCAGGCCACCCGTTGGCGTGCAGAGGAACTCGGCCTCTTTCTCGTTCAGCCGCAGGATCCGGTAATCCTCGGGGTTGGCGCGCGGGTTCGGATAGAGAAGCTGGGTCACCACGCTCTCGGCGATGATCTGACCGACCTTGACCCGCGTCAGATGGGTCGGTGTCTGGGTCAGCATCATCACGACGGCGTTCTTCTTCCGCATCGTGACCAGCCAGTCGTGCAGGCGCTTCTCGAAGATCGGATCGTCCAGCATCTTCCAGGCCTCATCGATGACGATGAGGGTCGGACGGCGATCCTCGATCACCCGCTCGATGCGGCGGAAGAGATAGGCCAGCAGCGCCGAGCGTTCGGTCCCGAGATCAAGGATCTCCGACATGTCGATGCCGACCACATCCTCGGACAGGCTGATCTGGGATGTGGCCCCTGGCCCAAAGAGCCAGCCATGCCGCCCGCCTTGCCCCCATTCCCGGACCCGGCCCACCAGATCGCCCTCGTCGTCGGTCGAGGCGACAAGGGTTGCAAGACCATCGAAGGTCCGGAGCCGCGGGTCGGCCGAAACGATCTGACGGACAGCTGCGTTCAGGCTGACGGTTTGCGCCGTCTCGAAGGGTCGCGATCCTGCGAGGATGTCACCGAGCCAGTCTGTGAGCCAGGCCGCCCCGCGCTCATCAGTCTCGGTTTGGAACGGATTGAGGCCCGTCGTCTCGCCGATCCGGATCGCGGAATATCTGCCACCCAAGGCGCGCACAGCCATCTCGAGGCCCCGGTCCTTGTCGATGACAAGGATTCGGGCATGCACCCGCCGGGCCTGCGCCATAAGGAACGCCGTTCCGAGGGTCTTGCCTGACCCCGTGCGGCCCAACACCAGCGTGTGGCCGGCGCTCGGCTCAGCACCGCGCTCGCCCTTATCGTGGAAATTGAAGCGATAGAGGCTTGAGGTGACCGTTGGCAGCGCCGTGATCGTCTCGCCCCAGGGCGACTGGACCTTCGGGCGGCCCTCGGTCACCCGATGCAGCGCCGCGAGGTGCGCGAAGTTCTGGGCTGACAGCAGCGCTGTGCGCGGGCGATAGGCCCAATTGCCCGGGGCTTGGGCAAACCAGGCCGCGCGGGCAGCGAAACTCTCGCGCACGAGCGTTGCCCCACAATCCTGCCCGGCGCGCCAGACTTCGGAGGCGGCTTCCTCCAGCTGTTCAGGGGTCTCGGCCGTGACCATGACCGTCAGGTGATGTTTGCCGAAGACTTGTCGGCCCGAGGCGACATTGTCGGCGGCCTCATACAGTTCCTGACGCAGAGTTTCGGCGGCATCCTCAGAAGCGCGCATCTGGCGCGCCGTGCGTTTGATGCGCTCTTCGATCTCGTTGTTGCGGGCGGGCGTGAAGCTGTTGGTGATGACGATGTCGTAGGGAAGTTCCAGCGCATCGAGCATCCGCGCCCAGGTGCGGGCCGGATAGGATTTCACGCCGAAGATCGTCCCGAAGCGCATCCCGACGCCGGTTTCGATTTCCACCCGCTTGCCGGCAAAAGTCATCTGCGATGACGCGATTGCCTCGCTGAGAAACTGGCCGCGCATCGGCAGAACCTTGGCCATCGGCTGCCCAAGAAGGACGCCAAGGAGACCAAGCCATTCCCCGGAAGAGATGCTCAGGCGCCGGAAGCCCAGACCCTGGCAGGCGCCAGCAAGGAGCCCCATCGCTTCATTCAGGCGTTCGATCCGCTGACCGAAATCGCCTGTGAAGGCTGCCTTGAAGAGGGCACCAATCAGGGGGACACGTTTCAGCGCGGTGGGGCGCAGGATGAGGGACACCATCAGCACCCGGCGCTTCAGCGTGCGGGCGCGAAGATGTCCCTGCCAGCGGGCATCCACCATGGCCGCGAATACCGCTCCAGTCCCCTCGCCGTCGAAGGGCTTCAGCAGGGGTGCGTCCGGCAGGGTCTGCTTGGAGACATGGAACCCGAAGCCTTCGCCCAACTGGCCGATCAGCCGCGCAAGCGAAGTGGTCGCGAGCGCGAGGTCCCCTTCTTCCGTCGTGAAACTGTCCTGCCCCTCGACCACGGCAGAGGCGATCAGATCACCCTGCCGGGTCAGGATCAGATTGTCCGCCGGTGCGGAGAGCCAGGGCAAGTGCCGGGCGAGGGTCTCGGCTGCGAGATCCTCAGACCGCAAGACAGATCGAAGCGCCGGAGTGGCCGGGAAGAGGGATTTGAGATCAGCTGACATGGCGATCTCCGCCAAAGGCCGACTTGCCTCGCGTGCGCGGGGTCCGGGAAAAGACCACCGCGACCGTCTCGAAGAGGTTCGGATTGCGGTCTGCCACGAACCACAGGACCGGATAGCCGACGACCCCGATCAGCAGAAACCGCCAGTCGTTCGCGCCCACGAAGGGAATAACCGAGCCCAGCATCAGGCTCACGAAATAGCCGATGGGCAGGCCGAAAATCTTCGGCGGCCGGGTGAGGCCGAGAAACAGGGGCGCGTCATGCATGGGAGAAATCCGGAGGATCGGCCAAGCCGGGTGTGCGTACACACCCGGCCTGTTGCCTTGCCCACCTCAGGGGGCCGCAAAGCCGTCGATGATGGTCGCGGCAGAGAAGACGAGGACCACGCCGAAGAAGATGGCAAGGAAGAGGGGCCAGTTCAGGCGGCCGGTGAACATCATGTAGCCCGCCGCCACGACCGCAAGGATGGCGATCAGCCGTCCAATCGGGCCGGTCAGTGCATCAACCACGGTCTGAAGCATGTTCTCGAGGGGATCGAGGTTCTGCGCGAGAGCGGGCTCCGCGAGGATCGCCGCAAAGGGCATGGCCAGCAAAAGGGTGTGCAAAGCCAGGCGCGGCAAACGCGCACCGAAAAGATTGCGGAACATCTGGATTACTCCGAACTGAGGGTTGCGTTGGTCAGCCGCAGAACCTTGGCCACATGGCCCTCGGTTTCGGCATAAGGAGGAATGCCGCCGTAATCGCGGACCGCTTCGGGTCCGGCGTTGTAGGCGGCGAGTGCAAGATCGGCAGCGCTGAAGTCCTCAAGCTGGGCGAGAAGATAGCGGGCAGAGCCGTGCAGGTTGTCTTCCGGGTCATAAGGATCGACGCCGAGCAGATCAGCGGTTCCTGGCATCAACTGCCCAAGACCGATGGCACCGACGGAGGAGCGCGCATCCGGATTGAAGGCGGATTCCACGGCGATGTTGGCCCGGAAGAGCGCCAGCCATTCCGTCCCGGAAAGCCCGGCCGCCTTCAGCGCAGGGTGGCGAAGATAGTCGTCGCCGACATCGAGAACGAGGTCCTCGATCTCGGCCGTGCCGCGCGGGCCCCTGCCCTTCGGGGGCGTGCCGTAGGACGCGAGCACAACGAGACCTTCGTCATCTGCATCGGCCTCAGCTTCATCTTCGAACTTGGCGCCGTTCAAATCGCCGCGTCTGGGAAGCTCTTTGCCAAAGTCGAGGACGCTGGCTCGAACCCTCAGGTCCTCAGCCCCTGCCCCGAGGTCGATGACCTCGGCCAAGGCCCCTTGTGCGACACAAAGCCAAAGCGCCAGCCCGCCGCAGAGGGTCAGGTCAAGGGGTAGGTTCTGCCTCCGCGTCATGGGTCCAGGTCGCCTTCTCGCCCTTCTTCAAAGGAACGGGGACCGTGGTCAGACCCAACTCGACCGCGAAGGAGATGAGACCAGTGACGGTCTTGAACTCCCGAGGTTCGAGCCCGCGCGAAATCACCAGAAGGGCTGTCTGGTCACCAAGACGCAACTGAATGCGCCAGGTGCCTTGCCAGACATTGAGAACCTTCTTTGCGTCCTCGACACAGAGGGCTTCGACGATGCCGCCTTCGGTCAGGGCCTCCTTCAGTCCGGCCTGCAAGATCACCGGGGTCAAGTTCCTCATGGGTTGGCACCTTCCGAAGCAACACGCTCACGGCAGAACATAGTGCATGTCGCGCTGATGAGAAACATGTCGTCGCGCAACGTGACGGCACCACTAGCGGTAGAATCCTATTGCGTCAATAGCGGTGTTTTGTAATTCATGCACATGTTTTGAAATCTCCGGATCGTGCATGCCCACCCTCCTCTCCAGAAGCGCTCGCCTCGTCGTCGCCACCCTGCTCACAAAGCTTGTCTGCGGGGTCGCTCAAGGCGCCACGGCACTGGACTGCCTGCCGCCGATCCCGCCCGCGCCGGTTACGGATGCCGCCACGCGTGCCGAGTTTCGCGTGGAGATCGGGCAGGAGTTCACGGCCTATTTCGATGAGGCGCAGGCCTATCTGCGCTGTCTGGATGCCGCGCGATCGGAGGTGTCCGAAGAGATCAACCGCGCGATCCGCGACTACCAGTCCCTCGTCCCGGAGCCTGACGGTTGATCGCGCCAGATCAAGTTTTCCCGCCCCTCCCTTCCCTGCTCTTTCACAAGGAAACCAGCAATGAACTCCCTACGAGCTGTGGCCGCCGTCGCAGCGACTGCCGTCTCAGTTTCTCTTTCGGCGCCCGCTGCCGCCTATCCCGTCGATTGCGCGATCCTTCTCTGCCTCGCAGGCGGCTGGCCTGCCTCGGCCGAGTGTGCCCACGCCCGTGCTGTGTTCATCGCGCGGATCACGCCGTGGCCGGTGGAGCCGCCGCTGCAGATCTGGAACTGTCCGATGCGGGCGTCCCTGAACCGCGAAACTTCCCCGATGGAGCGGCTGTTCGAGATCGTGCTCCAGCATGAGGGCGGGCCACGGCCCCAGTCATCGGTTGAGAGTTCCAGCGAGCTTTATCTGGCCCAAGACCAAGCTGACGTCGACATTTCCGGTCCGGCTTACGACTTCGTGCGTTCGATCCATGTATTTCAGATCGAATACCGGCGGCACCGCAACAGGGACGGTGACTGCAACACCTGGTCGACGATCCGCGAGGGGACCTACGGCGAACAGGGTGACTTCGCTTGGGCCCGGTCAACGCCAGCCCAGGTTCCGTCCGCATCAGCGTTCCGACCGGGGACAAGCTGTTCCGACTACTGGTTCCGCGGGGTCTTCGTCGACTGGACCGATTACGAGGGCACCTACGGCTTCGAGGAGGTGCGCTACTGATGACCTGATCTTCCAGCCTCTCCGGCACGATCGAAAGACTGAGACCCCTAGAAACAGAAACGACGCCAGACCATAGGCCCGACGCCGCACTGATTTCCTCGTGGTAGTGGGAATCTAGCGCGAGCCTTGGACCCGTTCAACCAGCAAATACCTTTGCTGGAACGAAATTTTGCATGCCTAACGGTCTGGTGTCATCCCAAGACGGAACGACACATCATGGAACTCACCACGGGCGCTATCCTGCGCCGCATCACCGAAACGCCGCTTTCCACATCGGCCCATAAGCTTGCGACAATCATCCTTGACGGGATCGCCTGGAAGGACGGTTACAACGGGCTCGAGCGCGGGACGGCCGCGTTCACGCTGGCGCATCTCGCCGAGAAGATGGGCGTGTCACGGCAGCACCTGACGGCACTCCTGATCGAGCTCTCCGCGTCTGGTTTGGCGCTGGTCAGGTGGAAGCCGAACGGTAAGTTCGCGCCGTGGCTCTTCAGGTTCGGGGAGCGAGAGGATGCCGATGCGCTGCCAGATGTCGTGTCATCCTCAAGCGACACATCACTATCTAGAGAGTCTAAGAACAAAACTATCTTTACCGGGAGGATTGCTATTAATGAAGCATCCAACGTCTATCGGACACCTTGGGCGGACCTGATCAAGGCCGCAAAGGCTTCGCTCGCATGTTGGAATGTCGACACGCAGGTCATCTGGGAGCGTTTCCATGCGTTCAACCGGTCGCGCGGAAATGCGACAGTGCCGGCTGGATATCTGCTGGGTTTCATGCGGCGGTGGCGCACCACGCCACCATCTGCCTCGAAGGCGCTTTCAGCTGAGCCCGCGCGCCAGCCCTCCGTTGAGCCGAAGGTGAAGGAGCTTCACGATCAGATCCGGGCTGCACCTAGTTCCAACCGACAGTTTCATGCATCTGACCTGTGCAGGCTGATTGGGCGGACCGCCTATGATGCTCGAGTCCTGGACGTCGTCCGACAGTTCGGATGCCCCAAGTTCGCTGCAATCCTTGCTGTCCATGGACGGGCGGTTCTTGCTGGGGAGATATCACGTTGACCATGGCACGACCCGGAAACTGAACTCCGAGCTCACCTAGCACCTTCCTTTTGCCCACAGGTCCTCAATTTTCTTTAGGGTTCGGATTTGCCGCACGACAACACAAGTCCACGCTTGGTCGCATTGATTTCTGCTATAGCTAACCCGCGCCCCTTGATCAGCGCGTAGACCGCCGGGATCACGACCAGCGTCAGGATGGTGGACGACACCATGCCGCCGATCATCGGCACGGCGATGCGGCTCATCACCTCAGATCCGGTGCCATGCGCCCAAAGGATGGGCATCAGGCCTGCCATGATGGCGACGACGGTCATCATTTTTGGCCGCACCCGTTCGACCGCGCCGACCATGATCGCCGCATCAAGATCGGCGCGGGTGAAGGTGCGGCCCGCGCGGTCGACCTCGGCCCGGCGTTCGGCCAACGCATGGTCGAGATAGATCAGCATGATCACCCCGGTTTCTGCAGCGACCCCGGCCAGCGCGATGAACCCGACAGCGACCGCGACGGACGTGTTGAAGTCCATCCACCACATCAGCCACACCCCGCCGACCAGCGCAAAAGGCAGCGACAGCATCACGATCAGGGTTTCGGTCAGCCTGCGGAAGTTCAGGAACAGCAGCAGGAAAATCACCGCCAGCGTGATCGGCACGACGATGGCGAGACGTGCCTTGGCGCGTTCGAGATATTCGAACTGCCCGCTCCAGCCCAGCGAATAGCCGGGCGGCAAGATCACCTCGCCCGCAACCGCCGCCTGCGCCTCGGCGACATAGCCGCCCAGATCGCGGCCCGCGATATCGACGAAGATATAGACAGCCAGCTGGCCATTCTCGGTGCGGATCGACGTGGCCCCCCGCGTGCGTTCCACTTTTGCCACCTCGCCCAAGGGCACGGTGCCACCACCGGGCAGCGCCACCTGCACCTCGCGCGCGATGGCGTCGGGGTCTTGTCGCAACGCCGCCGGATAGCGCAGCGCCACGTTATAGCGCTCACGACCCTCGACGGTCTGGGTGATCGCCTCGGCCCCGAGCGCCATGGCGATCACCTCCTGCACGTCCTCGATCGACAGGCCATAGCGCGCCAGCCGTTCGCGGTCGGGCAAAATGTCGAGGTAATAGCCACCGATCACCCGTTCGGCATAGGCGCTGGTGGTGCCGGGGACGTTGCGCAGCACCGCCTCGACCTGCCGGGCGACAGCTTCCATCTCGGTCAGATCCGTGCCAAACACCTTGACCCCCACCGGCGTGCGGATGCCGGTCGCCAGCATATCGATGCGGGCCCGGATGGGCTGGGTCCAGGCGTTCGACACGCCCGGGAATTGCAGAGCGGCATCCATCTCGGCCCGCAAACTGTCCATCGTCACGCCGGAGCGCCATTGGTCTTTCGGCTTCAACTGGATGATGGTCTCGAACATCTCGGTCGGTGCGGGGTCGGTGGCGGTCAATGCCCGGCCAGCCTTGCCGAACACCGTTTCCACCTCGGGGAAGCTGCGGATGATGCGGTCCTGCATCTGCATCAGTTCCGCAGCCTTGGTGACCGACAGACCCGGCAGGGTTGTCGGCATATACATCATCGTGCCCTCGTCCAGCGCGGGCATGAACTCGGACCCCAACTGCCGCGCGGGCCAGACGGTGGCGACCAGTGCCACCAGCGCCAGCAGAATCGTAAACAGCCGCGCCCGCAGCACCCATTGGATGACGGGGCGGTAAAGCGCGATCAGGACTCGGTTCACCGGGTTGCGGTGTTCCGGCACGATCCGCCCGCGCACGAAGATCACCATCAGCGCGGGCACGAGCGTGACCGACAAGAGCGCCGCCGCTGCCATGGCAAAGGTCTTGGTTGCAGCCAAGGGGCCGAACAGCCGCCCCTCTTGCCCTTCCAGCGCAAAGATCGGCAGGAAGGACACGGTGATGATCAGCAGGCTGAAGAACAGCGCCGGGCCGACCTCGGACGCGGCCTCGATCAATACCTCGACCCGAGGTTTGCCGGGTTCGGCCCGTTCCAGATGCTTGTGGGCGTTTTCAATCATCACGATGGCGGCGTCGATCATGGCGCCGATGGCAATGGCGATGCCGCCAAGGCTCATGATGTTGGCCCCGATGCCAAGCGCGCGCATGGCGGTGAAGGCCATCAGCAGACCCACGGGCAGCATGATGATGGCCACCAGCGACGACCGGACATGCAGCAGGAACACGAACGTCACCAGCGCCACGACGATGCTTTCTTCCAGCAGCGTTGTGCGCAGGGTTTCAATCGCCGACAGGATCAGGCTGGACCGATCATAGACGGTGACGATCTCTACCCCCTCGGGCAGGCTCTGCGCGATGGTGTCGATCTCTGCCTTGGCGTTGTCGATCACGTCCAGCGCATTGGCCCCCACCCGTTGCAGCACGATGCCGCTGGCCACTTCGCCCTCGCCATCCAGTTCCGCAATGCCCCGGCGTTCGTCGGGCACAATCTCGACCCGCGCCACGTCACGCAGCAGGACCGGCACGCCACCCTCGGCGCGAACCGGCACCATCTCCAGATCGGCGATCCCGCCCAGATAGCCACGCCCGCGCACCATGAATTCAAACTCTGACAGCTCGACCGTTCGGCCGCCGGTGTCCATGTTGCTGGCCGTAACCGCCTCGCCGATCTCGGACAGGGTGATGCCAAGGGCGCGCATCCGCACTGGATCGACGGTGATCGAGTATTGCTTGACGAAGCCGCCGACGCTGGCCACCTCGGACACGCCATCCGCACGGCTGATGGCAAAACGCATCACCCAGTCCTGCAAGGACCGCAACTCGGCAAGGCTGAGGTTCTCGCCCTTCAGCGCGTATTGATAGACCCAGCCGACGCCCGTGGCATCGGGGCCGAGCGCGGGCGTCACCCCTTCGGGCAGGCGCGCGGCGGCGGCGTTGAGGTATTCCAGAACGCGGGACCGCGCCCAGTAGGGGTCCACCCCGTCTTCGAAAATCACATAGACGAACGAAATGCCGAAGAACGAAAACCCCCGCACCACACGCGACTGCGGCACAGTCAGCATGGCCGAGGTCAGGGGATAGGTCACCTGATCCTCGACCACTTGCGGGGCCTGGCCGGGATATTCGGTCAGCACGATCACCTGCACATCCGACAGGTCGGGGATGGCGTCGATGGGCAAGGTGCGCAGCGACCAAAGGCCCGCCGCCACCGTGAACACAGTGGCGAAAAGGACCAGCAGCACGTTGCGGGCCGACCATTCGATAATACGGGCAATCATGGGTTGGCCTCCGGGGTAGCGAGCGCCGCAAGGGCGGCGTTGAGGTTGCTTTCGGCGTCGATCAGGAAGGTGGCAGAGCTGACCACGATGTCGCCTGCCGCCACGCCACTGACGATCTCGATCATACCGCCACCCCGGCGGCCCACAGTCACCGGTTCGGGTCGGAACCGCCCTTCACCCAGATCAAGGATCACGACCTGCCGGTCGCCAGTGTCGATCACCGCGCCTTCGGGCACCTGCACCACAGGAGCTTGGCCCAGCATGATTTCCACATCCGCGAACATGTTGGGGCGAAGTAGGCCATCAGGGTTGGGAAGTTCGATGCGCAGCTTGCCCGTGCGGGTCATCATGTCGAGTTCCGGATAAATGGTGTCGATCCGGCCGGTCATCGGTTCACCGGCAAGGCCCGGAAAGCTGACGCGCACCTCTGCCCCGGTCGTCACCTCCATCATCGCGGTTTCTGGGACTTCGGCGATGACCCAGATTGTCGAGGTGTCGGCGATGCGGAACAGGGTTTCGCCCGCTTCCGACATCATGCCTTCGACCGCCATCCTCTCCAGCACCACGCCGCTGCGCGGGGCCATGATTGGGATGCTGACCGTTGTCTGGCCCTCGGTCGCAATGCGATCGATCACCTCTCCCGGCACGCCGAGGTTTTCCAATCGTTGCCGCGCGCCTTCCCGTAACCGCCCCTCTGACCGCACGTCAGTTAGGAACTGTGCAAGGGCGGCAGCAATCTCGGGCGAGTAAAGTGTCAAGAGCGGTGCGCCCTCCGCAATCGTGCTGCCGGTGGTTACATCCGCCACGGTTTCGATAAAGGCATCGGCGCGCAGCGAAATGACGCTGATCTTGCGCTCATCCAGCATCACGATCCCGGGCGCACGCAGGGAGGCGGCCAGCGGGGCCAGCACGGCCTCACTGGTCCGAACCCCGGTGCGCTGCAACTTGCCCGGCGAGACGGTAACCGACCCGTCATCGCTGTCGCCGCCTTCATAGACAGGAATGTAGTCCATCCCCATCGAGTCCTTCTTCGGCACCGGCGAGGTGTCGGGCAGGCCCATGGGGTTGCGATAGTAGAGGACGGTCCGTTCACCTGTCTCCGCCATGGCCGTTTCTGCAGCGGGCTCGGGAACAGGGCCCAGCGTGAGATCCTCGGTGGCAAGGACCGGCAGGAAGGCCCGCCCATCCGCCGTTTGCTGCTCGGATGCCGACCATTCGGGCAATCCGTCTGGATGCCTCCAATAGATCACCGGACCGGTTGGCTCTGCTTGTGAGGCAACAGCACCCGGCATGGCAACCGCATCATTGCCCATCAACAAGGCAAGCTGCATTTTGGCCATTTCCGTCAGGCTGGCCGCGGTGATGCCCTTTTCGCCAGCGGTCAGCCCGACCCACCCGGCTGTTCCCGCGACAAGGACTGCGGCCGTCAGCTTACCAAATGCGCTCATGGCTCGGCTCGCAGTTCCAACTCGGCGGAAACGGTTTCAGGTTCACCCTGCACCTTTGCCGCCACCGAAAACCGCCATCCGCCCGCCATGGTGAGATCCGCGCTGAACAGGTAAGTGCCCGGAACTTCGGCCGGCAATGCGGTGACGGGTGAGGTCATCATCTCCATCCCGTCGGGGGCCATATCCATGCGTGTGGCATAGATGACCGCGCCCTCGACCGGCTGGCCGGTGCGAAGATCAGTCAGACGAAGTTCAATCGTCACCCCTGATCCGACACGGTGGTCGGTCGAGGCGATTTCGAAACGGTAGTCGTCTGCACCTGCCCACGGGGCAGATGCGCCAATGAGAAGTGCAAGAACGGAGCCGCAGATGCGGCGGAACATGTTTGTCATGAGGAAGACCCTTTGATTGCAGCGATAGCGCACCCGCAACGCCAATTGGCGCAGGTGCAAACGGCATCATCCGCGTGCTCACGCACGCGGCAGGGTCAAACGCGGGGAGGGCGCCTCAAGCCATCCGGTGGAAGCCCGGATGGTGGATGGAAGTCAGGGAGCATCAGGATTGCAGCGGATGCCTCGTCGGTCACAGAGAGCCCGGGGGCTTGCACCAGAGCGAGCATTGTCATTCCGCCACGCGCCATCATCTCGCAGGCGACGCCACATGCCTGATCATCGGGGCAATCACCTTCGCAGCACGGGTCCGCAGCTGCCGCGATCTCTGCCGCAAGTCCGGCCGATACCTCACTGACTGTGGCCCCGAACAAGGACACAGCCAGAAGCACCGCCAGAAATGATCGGACCATCCACGACATTAAGAATCCATGCCATGTGGAAACAAGTTCGGCAACGCACATCCGGTTGAACGAGTGCATTTGGTGCTCAGGCTGCCCGGGGCGCAAAGAGGATGATTGCAGCGCCAAGCACACAAATCGCGGCACCGGTCATTTCCCACGCATCCGGGCGCTGCTTCTCGACAAGCCAGAGCCAGCCAAGGGAGGCGGCAATGTAGACACCGCCGTAGGCCGCATAGGCACGCCCGGCGAAATCCGATGGCGCGAGGGTAAGGAGCCAGGCAAAGACCGCAAGGCTGAGGATGCCGGGAACCAGCCAGAGCGCGCTCGCTCCTTGTCGCATCCAGGCCCAGACCGCGAAGCAACCGGCGATTTCGGCAAGAGCGGCGCCGGCGTAAATGGCGAGTGTTGCGGGTGCGGTCATTGCGTCGCCTCTGTCTCCGGATGCCGATGATCGGTTGCGCAAAGCGAATGGTCACCCAGAACTTCGATGACCCGGCAATCGGCAATCTTGCCGCCCGCACATTGCACGACCATGCGCTCGAGTTCGGCTTTCAGCGCGGTCAGGCGCGCAAGGCGACTTTCGACTTCGACCAACTGGGCCCTTGCGATGGCGTCCGCTGCAGCGCAGGACTGATCAGGTCTGTCCGACAAGCTGAGAAGGTCGCGGATCGCTTCCAGCGTAAATCCCAGATCGCGGGCATGACGGATGAAGGCGAGCCGTTCCATCGCCTTGCGACCATAGAGCCGCTGGTTTCCCGAGCTGCGTTCGGCTTCGGGAAGCAGGCCAATCTGTTCGTAGTAGCGGATCGTTGGAACCTTCACCCCGGCCGCGTCGCCCAATTTTCCGATGGTCAGCATCAGATTCCCCTTGAAGCTATAGTTGCTAGAGACATTAGGTTGCTGATTCGATGAAATCAACTGCCCGCTCTGCGGCAGGAGGAATGACGATGTCGGAAGCTGCACGCGAAACGTCCTGCGACTGGACAGTGACTGGCATGGACTGCGGGTCCTGCGCGACCAAAATCAAGGATGCGGTCGCGCGTCTGCCGGGAGTAAGCGGCGTCGAGGTCGGGATCATGTCGGAGCGCCTGAGACTGACGCTGGATGAAGGGCAGACCGCGAAGGACAGGATCGAGAAGACTGTCCGCGCACTTGGCTACGAGATTGCGCCACGCACAGCATCGGCGAAGAAAGAATTCGTGCTGCCCGGCGCACAGGCTGTGGCCGATACGACCGACGCGCATCCGGATCTCGATCACGCCAACCGCGATCATGAGGGCCACGATCACGCCGGTCACGATCACGGCCCGAAATCATCCGGCACTAAGCAGGACGAGTCCCGCCACGGCAGCCCCGGCCATATCCATGACGACCCTGCGGATCGCGGCAAGCGTTGGTTTCAGACTGCCAAGGGTAGGCTGGTGATCTTCACTGCCCTTCTGCTGGGGGCTGCCTGGATCATTGAGTATCTGGCACCCGAGATCGGCAAATGGGCCTTCGTCGCCGCTTGTCTGATCGGGGTGGCACCGGTAGCGCAGCGTGCCTTTGCTGCCCTTCGCATGGGTCAGCCCTTCACCATCGAAAGCCTGATGACGATCGCGGCCGTCGGCGCGCTCTTCATCGACGCAGCCGAAGAGGCGGCGCTGGTCGTGTTCCTGTTCGCCGTGGGCGAAGTGCTGGAAGGCGTGGCCGCAGGCAAGGCACGGGACGGCATCCGGGCGCTGGCCAACCTGGTGCCCAAGACGGCACAACTGGTCACAGGTGACACCACGCGCGAGGTGCCAGCAGCAAGCCTGTCCGTTGGTCAGACCGTCCTTGTCCGCCCCGGCGACCGCATTCCGGCCGATGGCGAAATTACCGACGGGACCTCGGGTGTGGACGAAAGCCCGGTCACGGGTGAAAGCGTGCCCAAGACGCGCGGGCCGGGCGATGCGGTCTTTGCCGGGGCGATCAACACCGAGGCCGCCCTGCGCGTGAAGGTCACCAAGGGGCCGGAGGACAACACCATCGCCCGGATCATCCGCCTGGTCGAAGAGGCCGAGGAGGCGCGCGCGCCGACGGAACGCTTCATCGACCGCTTCAGCCGCTGGTACATGCCTGCCATCGTTGCCGTCGCGGCCCTTGTCGTGCTGGTGCCGCCCCTGGCCTTCGGTCAGCCGTGGGATACCTGGGTCTATCGGGGCCTTGCGCTTCTGCTGATCGGCTGCCCCTGCGCACTGGTCATCTCGGTTCCCGCCTCCATCGCCTCGGCCATGTCCACCGGGGCGCGGCGCGGACTCTTGATGAAGGGCGGCGCCGTGATCGAAGCGGCGGCCAAGGTCGATGTCGTGACCTTCGACAAGACCGGGACGCTGACGCATGGCCGCCCGCAGGTGACGGATGTGGTGCCGTTTGGGGCCACCACCGAAGCCGAGCTTCTGGCCGTTGCGGCCGGAGTCGAGACAGGGTCGAGCCACCCGCTGGCCATCGCCATCCTGAACAAGGCCAAGGACGCAGGCGTGACTGCGCTGCCATCGCAGGATGCCAAGGCGCTGATGGGAAAGGGTGTTGTCGCGACAGTGGATGGTGAGCCCGCATGGGTTGCCTCTCCGCGTTACGCGATGGAACATGGTGGGCTTGAAGGCCTTGGCTTGCGACAGGCCACGATCTTTGAGGAGGATGGCAAGACCGCTGTTGCGGTGTTCCGCGAAAAGACCCCACTTGGGTTGCTTGCCATGCGAGACGAGCCACGGGCGGACGCCAAGGACGCTGTGGGCCAGCTCACGGCCATGGGGGTGACCTCGGTGATCCTGACCGGGGACAACCCGCGAACGGCCTCCGCCATTGCCGGAAGTCTCGGGCTGAAGTTCGAGGCTGACATGATGCCCGAAGACAAGCTTGCCTATATCCGCGAGATCGGCTCCAAGGGCGGCGTGATGATGATCGGCGACGGCATCAACGACGCGCCGGCGCTGAAGCAGGCAAGCGTTGGCGTGGCGATGGGCTCGGGCACAGATGTGGCGCTGGAAACCGCCGATGCGGCAATCCTGCGCGACCGGGTCACCGACATCCCGGCGACAATCCGTCTGTCGCGAGCCGCAATGGCCAACATCCGCCAGAACGTGACCATCGCGTTGGGGCTGAAAGCCGTGTTTCTGGTGACCTCGGTTTTCGGTCTGACCGGCCTGTGGATCGCGATCCTGGCCGATACCGGGGCAACGGTGCTGGTAACCCTGAACGCCCTGCGCCTCCTGCGGTTCAATCCCGAGCGTGAGAGCTGACACCATGATCTCGGGTTTTGGCTGGGCCGCGCTGGCCCTTCTGTTCGGTTATTTGGCTCTGTTCTTCTGGGGCAGTGCCTTGGCGGCGCAAGCGGCGGGGCGATCCGTCTGGCTGTTTTCGCGCGCCAAGGGGCGCGACCGGGTGGCCGCGATGGGGTTTCGGGCGGCCTTTGCGCTTGCCTTTTTCGGACCGCTTCTCTGGCTTGCCGTCCCCGCACTACACAAGGTCGATCCGCTTTGGACTGAGGGGCGCGCCATATTCCTCGGCCTGATCGG
The DNA here is from genome assembly GCF_000429765.1 of Gemmobacter nectariphilus DSM 15620. GTDB lineage: Bacteria > Pseudomonadota > Alphaproteobacteria > Rhodobacterales > Rhodobacteraceae > Wagnerdoeblera > Wagnerdoeblera nectariphila. The sequence continues at coordinate 28,031 of NZ_AUCM01000022.1, forward strand.
AGTGTTTGTCGCAGGGCTTGGCGCGATGGTGGCTTTTGCCGCGCAGATGTCGATGGGATCATCCTGGCGCGTTGGCGTGGTGGACGGCGAAACCGGCGATCTGGTCTCGGGCGGCCTCTATCGCTTCAGCCGCAACCCGACCTTTGTTGGTCAGGCGGCGCTGCTGGCAGGTGTTGCCATTGCGGTTCCGGCAGTCCCAACAGTCCTCGCGCCAATCCTGTTTCTGTGGTCGGCCACCACGCAAGTCCGGTCGGAAGAGGCCGCCCTGCGCTTGGCCATTGGGCCGGATTATGACCGTTATGCGGCATCGGTTCCCCGCTGGATCGGCATCAACCGCAAGGCTGAACAATGACCAAGGCGAAGCTGATTTCGGTGATCGCTGCCGCAGTGGTGGCAGACCAGGTGACCAAGGCAACAGCGCTGTCGCTGCTGACGCAGGGGACTGCGGTTCCGGTTCTTCCGGGCTTCAACCTCACCCTTGGCTTCAACGAGGGCGCGAGTTTCGGAATGATGGGCGGGCTCATGGCGGGCAAGCCTCTTTTGATGGCGGCGCTGACGGGCGTGCTGACTGTTGCCTTCGCGGTCATGGCATTCAGGGCGCGGCACCCGCTGGAACGCGCGGGTTTTGCGCTGGTCGTGGGCGGGGCGCTTGGCAACATCATCGACAGGGTGCGGCAAGGGGCCGTCACTGACTTCCTTGATTTCTATTGGCGCGACTGGCACTGGCCCACATTCAACGTCGCCGATATTGCGATCACCTTAGGCGCGGTCCTGATCCTTGCCGCCTCATTTCCCCTTTGTCGCCGCAAGGAGCCTGTTCTTGACCAACACTGACCCGCAGAGCCTTTCGCGCGACGACTTGCCCTTGACCGCCGCCTTCCTTATTGCGCTGGCGGCCACGCTTGGTGCGCTTTTCATCGGCGAGGTGCTGGGCCAGATGCCTTGCACGCTGTGCTGGTATCAGCGCATCGCCATGTTCCCGCTGGTGCCGATCCTCGGCCTTTCGCTCTGGCGCGGGGACGGCATGGCACGCACCTACGCCTTGCCGCTGGTCTTGGCCGGGCTGGCGCTTGCGGCCTGGCATTCGGGGCTTTACGCAGGGATCCTGCCCGCGCCCATCGTGCCCTGCACCGAGAACGGCCCATCCTGCACCGGCGAGGCGCAGGTCATCCTTGGCGTGCCGATCCCGTATCTTTCCATGGTCGCCTTTGTGGCGGTCCTTGCCTGTCTCCTATTGCCGAAAGGACAACGCCCATGAATCGTCGCAATCTCCTGATCGGAGCATCCGCACTCGGGCTCGCCGCCTTTGCAGGCGGCGCCATCATCCTGAACCGTCGCCGTTCGGCCGAGGCGGAGGCAGTGGCTGCCGCCACGCCTGCCGTAGATCCGGCGCTTTTGGTCCGAGAGTATTCCCCCAGCTTCGGTCCCGCCGATGCGCCGGTCACATTGGTCGAGTTCTTCGATCCCTCTTGCGAGGCCTGCCGCGCTTACCACCCCGTGGTGCAGGAAATCCGGCGGCAGTTTCCGACTCAGGTCCGCGTTGTGTTGCGCTACACCGTCTTCCATGAAGGCTCGGACGAGGCCGTGCGCATCCTTGAAGCTGCGCGGATGCAGGACAAGTTCGAACCGGTGCTGGACGCGCTTCTGGAGCAGCAGCCCGGCTGGGCCGTTCATGGCTCACCAGAGATGGATGTCGCCTGGGAAATCGCCGGTGCCGCAGGTCTCAATCTGGATAAGGCGGAAACCGACCAGTTCTTCCCGGGGATCACCGGCATTCTGAACCAGGACGCGGCCGATGTCGAAGCACTGGCCATCCGTCAGACCCCGACCTTCTTTCTGAACGGGAAGCGGCTGGAAAACTTCAGCGCCGAAAGCCTGATCGCGGATGTCCGCTTTGCGGTGGAGAACAACTGACGGCGTTCAGGACCGGTTGGCGAAGGCCGAAAACAGGGCCAGCGTCCGCGCGCTCACGTGATGCTCGATGCCCTCGGCATCGCGCTCCGCCGTCTCGGGATCGAGACCCAGACTGATGAGAAAACGCAGCACGATTTCGTGCCGACGCCGGCATTCCTGTGCCAGCGCACGCCCGTCTTCCGTCAGAAAGACCGACCGATACTTCGCGCGGGTGATCAGTCCCTCCCGCGCCAGACGGTCGAGCGTCTTGCTCACTGTCGGCACCTTCACGCCAAGCCGCGCGGCGATGTCCACGGGCCGCGCTTCGCCTTGATCGTGGATCAACTCCGCGATCAGTTCGACGTAATCTTCGGCCAGCTCATTGCGCCGGGCTTCGCGCACGCCCTGAAACGCTCCGGCGCGTAGATCCGCGGGCCGGTCATCCGACATAAAGTGGGGTGCAGGATCGAGCTCTGTCATCATGGCAGTCTCGCATGGAATGGATTGACAAGTAAAGGCGCAGAGAAGATTGTTAGCCTTACCTAACTTTGTGTGCCAAGACTTTGGTACGACCATAAGAGTGTAGAAAGCAAAATCCATGTCCGCGAACGCTTGGCGTCGAGAGAGCGAGACACCATCCCTTTCGGAAGTCTTCCGCAGCATCGCGGTCGGCAACGGCGGCACCAGCAGGTTTAGGCGCTTCCTTGCTTTCATCGGACCAGGCTATCTGGTGGCGGTGGGCTACATGGACCCCGGAAACTGGGCGACCTCGCTCGCGGGCGGGGCGGCCTTTGGCTACACGCTTTTATTCGTGGCCCTGCTGTCGAACATCATGGCGATCCTGCTCCAGTCACTATGCGCGCGGCTCGCTGTCGCCTCGGGGCGCGATCTGGCGCAGGCCTGCCGCGATGCCTTCCCCAAGTGGATGTCGGTCCCACTGTGGGTGCTGGCGGAGGGGGCGATCATCGCCACGGACCTGGCAGAGGTGATCGGCACCGCCATCGGCCTGAACCTTTTGTTCGGGATTCCGCTGGAGATTGGCATCTTCATCACCGCCGCCGACGTCTTCCTGATCCTGTGGTTGCAAAACAAAGGCTTCCGCTGGATCGAGGCGCTGATCATTTCGCTGATGGCTCTAATTGCCGCCTGCTTTGTCGTGCTGATTGCGCAGGCCAACCCTGTCTGGGGCGAAGTCATCGCCGGGTTCGCCCCTAGCCGCGAGATTGTGGGCAACCCGACCATGCTCTACTTGGCACTTGGCATCATCGGGGCGACGGTCATGCCGCATAATCTTTACCTACATTCGGGCATCGTTCAGACTAGGGCCTTTGCGCTTGACCTGCCCGCTAAACGCGAGGCCCTGCGGCTGGCCACCTGGGACAGCACCATCGCCCTGATGTTCGCGCTGACGATCAACGCCTCGATCCTGATCCTCGCCGCCGCCGCGTTCTACACCGTCGGCGAAAACGATGTGGCCGAGATCGACAAGGCGCATCTTTTGCTGGAGCCGCTGCTGGGATCATCGCTCGCGCCGATCCTATTTGGGGTGGCGCTGTTGTGCGCGGGGCTCAACTCCACCGTCACAGCCACCATGGCCGGGCAAATCGTGATGGAGGGGTTCATCAACCTGCGCATCGCACCTTGGGCGCGGCGGCTGATCACCCGCTGCCTTGCAATCCTGCCCGCCATCTTCGTGATCCTGCTCTACGGCAGCGAAGGCGTGGGTCAGCTTTTGATCCTGAGCCAGGTCGTTTTGTCGTTCCAACTGCCCTTTGCCATTGTGCCTTTGGTCATGTTCACCGCCAGCCGCGCCAAGATGGGTGAACTCGTGGCCCCGCGCTGGCTGACCGGCCTGTGCTGGCTGATCGCGGCTGTCATCATCGTGCTGAACATAAACCTGCTGTCTACCGTTCTGTTAGGCTGACTCCAGCAAATTCCATCCAGTTACGCAAGGTAAAGCCGGTCACGGAATCTCGCTTGAAGTGCAAGGGTATGGCCGTGCAGCGTAATCAGATCAGCAGCACCTGAGTGCCGACTTGCGCAATGTCGTAGAGTTCGATGACATGCTCGTTGTACAGACCGATGCAGCCATTCGATGATCTGCGTCCTATCTTTCGGGTGTCGTGAGTACCGTGGATCAAGTAGGCTGGCCAGGACAGATACAATCCGCGGACACCCAGTGGGTTGTCCTTGGCTCCACCCTCCACCATCTTCGGCCAGTCCGGGTTGCGCTCGAGCATCGAAGCCGTTGGGCGCCACGGCGGGTTCACGGCCTTGCGGACAATCTCGGTCCGCCCGAGCCGGGTCAGTTCCTCGGACAGAGGGACGGATGAGGGATATAGCAGGTAAATCGACTGATCCTCTGACCAATAATGGAGTGCGCGTGACTTGGTATCCGCCAGAATTGCACCACCCCGAGTATTCTCAAAATAGTCCTGCCACTGCGGCATCCGGAAGCTGGACACGTTGTTCCGCACGCTGCTTGACGCGGGAGCTTGAAACTCCGTGCTGCCTTCCTGTGACCGGGCCGGCAGGGCTGCAAGACTGGCCACCCCGATTGCACCACCCAGCAACGCCCGCCGCTTCACCAAATCGCTGGTCATGGAACACTCCTTCACACGCTTTTCGCGAGTGGAAGTATCGTTCGCTCGTAGACGAGACATATGTGGACACCCCCTTCGTCAAGTCTTTCCTCAAAGCGCGTCGAATCCGGTTGGGTGCTTGCATATGTCCGGCCTCGTAGTGCGGCCGGTTGGCCGCGGGCCCTGATGATATCCGCGGATCATGGTCCCTATCAAATCATCGCGCTTTTGGGCGCTGTCTCGCGAACGGGGTTTCCTGATCCCCGGCAAAACCGGTAGTCATCACGCTTCTTGGGCAGACCCTCCGAACTGTTGCGACGCCAGTGCGTCGTATTCTATGCGGCTGCTTCTCCGTAGACGGTTTTCCGTGCCATCACGGCCCAGCAGATCCGTGCCATCTTGTTGGCCAGGGCCACCGT
>NZ_AUCM01000023.1 GCF_000429765.1 Gemmobacter nectariphilus DSM 15620
GTTCCCTGGGGCGCGCCGGTGATCCGGTCCTTGCGCGATCTCGACGACTATGAAGTGGCCGAACTGGTCCGCAAGAAGACCGAGGCCTGCGTCACCGCGATCGTCTTCGGCGACGACGAATCCCAGCAGGGCATCGCACCCACCGTCGTCGATGCCGATGGAAACCGGGTCGAACAGTTCGAACCGGGGCTGATCGCCTATGCGCGGGGCGGCAAGGACATCCGGTTCAACCAGCCATCCGCCACCGGCGGCTACGGCGAATACAAGCGCGCCAGCCTGCACACGATCTCAGCCGGGTTCCGGGTGCCTTACGAATTGCTGACCGGGGATCTGTCCCAGGTCAACTATTCCTCGATCCGGGCGGGTCTCGTCGAGTTCCGCCGCATGATCGACGCGGTCCAGTGGCAGCTCTTCATCCCGATGCTCTGCGCGCCGGTCTGGCGCTGGTTCACCGAGGCTGCATGGGCAGCAGGGCAGATCCCGACTCCGGATGTGCCGGTGGAATGGTCGCCGCCGAAGTTCGACGCGGTCGATCCCTACAAGGACGCGATGGCCGACCTGCTGGCGATCCGGACCGGCACCATGACGCTGGCGCAGGCCATTGCCCGGCAGGGCCACAACCCGGACGCGGTGCTGGCAGAAATCGCCGCGACCAATGCCAAGCTCGACGGCCTCGGCCTCGTGCTCGACAGCGACCCGCGCCGCGTCACCAAGACTGGCAGCGCGCAGGCGGGCGATCCGGCCAAGGAACCGACCGCTCCCGCATCCGAACCAGAGAAGGAATAGGGCCATGCCCGACACGATCATGGCGGCGCCGGTCGCCCTGCCGATGCAGCTGCGGCGCGCGCCCATCCTGCCGGCAACCGTCAATTCCGAGGCCCGCTCGGTCGATGTGGTCTTCACCACCGGCGCGGCCGTCCGGCGGCGGCGATGGACCGGTTGGGACACATCCGTTCCCTTCGATGAGATCCTTGAGGTCAGCGACAGGGCGGTGGATCTGACGCGCCTCAACGCCGGTGCACCGGCGCTCGACAGCCATTCGGTCTGGTCCTCGCATTCGCAGGTGGGCGTCGTCGAACGCGCCTGGATCGAGGGCAAGGAAGGCAAGGCCACCATCCGCTTCCCCCGTGAGGGGCTCGACCAGGCCGCCGACCGCATGTTCGGCCTGATCAGTGACGGCATCATCCGCAACGTCTCGGTCGGCTACTCCATCGAGCGGGTGAAGGTGGTCGAGCCCGCCGCGAAGGGCGAGGTCGAGCAGCGCATCGTCGAACGCTGGACCCCGCTCGAGGTCAGCTTCGTGACCGTCCCCGCCGATCCCCGCGCGCAGGTGCGCGCCTCGGATCAGGCCAACTATCCCGTCGAGATCGTCGACACCCGCATGCAAAAGGAGGCGTCCATGCCTGAGAGCACGACCCATGTGGCCGGGGATGTCCCCGCCAGCCATGAAACCCGCCAGCAGCCCGTCGGGGCCCCGGCGAATCCCGAACCAGCTGCGGCACGCATGCCGGATGCGCCCGCAGCCCCCGACACCGAGGCCATCGCCACCCGCGCCCGAGAGGCAGAGCGGGATCGCGTCTCTACGATCTACGATCTGACCGGCCGTCTGAACCTCGAACGCAGCTTCGCCGAGGATCTGGTCAAGCGCGGCCTCAGCGTCGACGAGTCCCGCCGCCTGATCCTCGATCAGGTCGCGGCCAGGTCAGACGAGACCCGCACCTTCCCCCATGTCTCCGTGCCCCTCGGCGGCCGGGACGAGCGCGTCACGCGCCGCGACGCGGTGGCGAACGCGCTGTTGCACCGTTACAGCCCCACTCTCTTCCCGCTGGAGGATGCCGCCCGGCAGTACCGCGGCATGACGCTGCTGGAACTCGCCCGCGAGAGCCTCGGCAATGCTGGGGTCAACACGCGGGGTCTGTCGCGCGACGAGGTGGCGACCCGCGCGCTGCATTCGACCTCGGACTTCCCCGAGATCCTCTCGGCCGTCACCAACAAGACCCTGCGGCAAGCCTATGACGCCTATCCCCGGACCTTCGCGCTCTTCTGCCGCCAGGTGCTGGCGACCGACTTCAAGTCGATGCACCGCGTCCAGCTGGGCGAAGCGCCGCAGCTGCTGGAAGTGGGTGAGAGCGGTGAGTTCAAGCGCGGCACGCTGGGCGAGAGCAAGGAGAGCTACAAGGTCAAGACTTATGGCCGGGTCGTCGCCATCACCCGGCAGGTGCTGATCAACGACGATCTCGACGCCTTCACCCGGATCCCGGCGATGTACGGCAACTCCATCGCGCAGCTGGAAAGCGACGTGGTCTGGGGCATCATCACCGCCAACCCGGCCATGGCCGACGGCAATGCGCTGTTCCACACCACGCACAAGAACCTCGCGGGCACCGGTGCGGCGCTGGACGTGGCAAGCGTCGGTGCGGCACGGGCGGCGATGGCGCTGCAGACCGGGCTCGACAAGAAGACGGTGCTGAACATCCGCCCCGCCTTCCTGATCGTCCCCGCGGCCCTCGAACTGAAGGCCGAGCAACTGGTCGCCCAGAACCTTGTCCCGGCCGACAGCGCCAAGGTGGTGCCGCAGTCGATCCGGACGCTGTCGCCGATCAGCGAGCCGCGCCTCGATGCCGCCAGCGCCACCTCTTGGTATCTCGCGGCCTCGCCCAACCAGATCGACACCATCGAATACGCCTATCTGGAAGGCCAGCAGGGCGCCTACATCGAGACCCGCAACGGCTTCGACGTCGATGGCGTCGAGATCAAGTGCCGCCTCGACTTCGGCGCCAAGGCCATCGACTGGCGTGGCCTCTACAAGAACCCGGGCGCGTAACGACCCTATCCTGAACCCTGACACGCGGGCGGCCCAGTGGGGCCGCCCTTCGTCTTTCCACAAGGATCCCCACCATGAAAAACTACGTCCAGCCCGGCAAGACCATCACCCTGACCGCGCCCTATGCCGTCACCTCCGGCGATGGCCTGCTCGTCGGCTCCATCTTCGGTGTCGCCACCGGTACCGCCGCCCTTGGCGAGGCGGTCGAAGCCGCGCTCGTCGGCGTCTATGATCTGAAGAAGGTCGCCTCGCAGGCTTGGGCCGCAGGTGACAAGATCTACTGGGACAACACGGCGAAGAACACGACCAAGACCCTGACCTCGAACACCCTGATCGGCGTGGCAACCGAGGCTGTGGCAGGCGGGGCCACCGACCTGATCGGTCGGGTGCGGCTGAACGGCGCGTTCTGATGAGCGTTTTCACCGCCGCCGTCGGCGCCATCTTCGCCGATCCGAACATGGGGCGCGACGCTGTCTACATCGCCGACGGCGGCGGGCCCCTTCTGGTACGCGTCGTCGCCCGGCGTGCTGATGCCGTCACCGACTTCGGCGATGCGCGGCTCTGGTCGGATACCACGCGCGTCGATCTACGTGTGGCCGAGGTGCCGAACCCGCGCCCCGGTGACAGGGTGGAAATCGACGGCGACACCTTCCTCATTCAGGGCGAGCCCGTCCGTGATCGCGAGCGGCTGGTCTGGAACGTCGACCTGAGGCCTGAGTGAAACTGAAGCTCGCCATCGATCCCGACATCGTCGCCCTGATGGCGGCCGAGGTCGCAGCGGGGGAACGCGCTGTTACCGCCGCGATGCGCGAGGCCGGGACCGGCCTGAAATCCGCGTGGCGCACACAGATCACCGGTGCGGGGCTGGGCACGCGACTTGCCAACTCGATCCGCTCCGCCAGCTTCCCGAAATCCGGCGAAAGCCTGAATGCGGCGGCGCTGGTCTGGTCGAACGCCCCGGTGATCATCGGCGCACATGACACCGGCCCGCTGATCCGCTCGAAGAACGGGTTCTGGCTGGCAATCCCCACGCCCGCTGCAGGCAAGTCCACGCGCGGCGGCCGGATCACCCCCGGCGAATGGGAACGTCGCTCCGGCCTGCGTTTGCGGTTCATCTATCGCCGGAGGGGGCCGAGCCTATTGGTAGCCGAAGGAAGGTTGAACACCAAGGGCCGGGCGGTGGCATCACGGTCTAAGACCGGCAGGGGCGTCGTCACCGCGCCGATCCTCCTGCTGGCGCGAAGGTCAGCATAGGCCAGGTTCGCTGAGCTGTCCGCGTCAAAAAAGATAGCAGGCGGAACGCTGCCCGAGGCGGGGCAGGGGATCACGCGTTGAAGAGGAAATGCAGGACGTCGCCGTCTTTGACCTCGTAGGTCTTGCCCTCGACGCGGAACTTCCCGGCCTCGCGCGCGCCTGCCTCGCCATTTCCGGCGACATAATCGTCATAGGCGATGGTTTCGGACCGGATGAAGCCGCGTTCGAAATCGCCGTGGATGACGCCGGCGGCCTGCGGGGCGAGCGTCCCCTTGGTGATGGTCCAGGCGCGGGCTTCCTTGGGGCCGACGGTGAAGTAGGTCTGTAGCCCCAGAAGGTCGTAGCCCGCGCGGATCAGCCGGTCGAGACCGGCCTCGTGCAGGCCCATTTCCTCAAGAAACATCGCGGCATCTTCGGGTGGAAGCTGCGCAAGCTCTTCCTCGATCCGGGCCGAGATGACGACGACGCCGGCGCCCTGCGCCCGCGCCATCTCTTCGACTCGCGCGGACTGGCTGTTGCCGTTGGCGGCCGATGTTTCCTCGACGTTGCAGACGAAAAGGACGGGCTTTGCCGTCAGAAGCTGCAGCATGTCCCAGGCGCGGCGGTCATCCTCGGCCACCTTGACGGTGCGGGCGGGCTTGCCGTCGTTCAGCGCCGCCTGCGCGACCTTGAGAAGCCGCTCCTGATCGACCGCCTCCTTGTCGCCGCCCTTGATCTTGCGGACGAGGTTTGCAAGCCGCCGCTCGATCGATTCCATGTCGGCGATCATCAGTTCGGTCTCGATCGTCTCGGCGTCGGCGATCGGGTCGATCCGGCCCTCGACATGGGTGATGTCGCCATCCTCAAAGCAGCGGAGCACATGGGCGATGGCGTCAACCTCGCGGATGTTCGCAAGGAACTGGTTGCCGAGCCCTTCGCCCTTGGACGCGCCGCGCACGAGGCCGGCGATGTCGACAAAGGTGATGCGGGTCGGGATGATCTGCTTTGATCCGGCGATGCCGGCCAGCGTGTCGAGCCGCGGGTCGGGCACCGCGACCTCGCCCACGTTCGGCTCGATCGTGCAGAAGGGGAAGTTTGCCGCCTGCGCGGCGGCCGTGCGCGTCAGGGCGTTGAACAGGGTCGACTTGCCGACGTTCGGCAGCCCGACGATACCCATCTTGAAGCCCATTTCGCTCTCCTGTCTTCGGATCGGGCCGGATCTAATGCAGGCGCGTCGAAGATGGAAGATGTATCGCGGGGTTGGTGGCGGCCGCGCGATGTTCGGAACATGTCGCCGGGCAGTCAACACCTTTGCAGCCCGGGCGGGACGGCGTCACTTCAGCGAGCGGTCGCCCTTGCCGAGAAAAAGCTTCAGGAGCAGGCGCTGGATCCGCCCGCCGTAGGGCGGGTAGAGCAGGCTGATCGGATAGAACCGGTGCTTGCGAAAGACCGTGCGCGCGTGGGACAGTTCGCGAAATCCCTCGACGCCGTGATAGCTGCCCATGCCCGAATTGCCGATGCCGCCGAACGGGGCGGCATGGTTCACGACATGCCAGCACCAGTCGTTGATCGTGACGCCGCCCGACTGGGTCTGACGCAGCACCTTGCCGGTTTCGGCGCGGTCGCGTCCGAAATAGTAAAGCGCAAGCGGGCGGGGGCCGGCCGCGACATGGGCGATCGCCTGATCGATGCCGTCATATTCAAGGATGGGCAACAAGGGGCCAAAAACCTCTTCCTGCCGGATCAGCATGTCGGGCGTGGTATCGAGCACGAGATGCAGGGGCAGACGGCGGCCGTCGCGTTCGCGGTCATAGGCGGCACAGGGGATGATGGTTGCGCCCTTGGCCGCGGCGTCATCCAGAAGGGTCAGCAGGCGCAGAAGCTGGCGGTCGTCTATCACCGACGTATAGTCGGGATTGTCCTTGACCGAGTCGCCGAAGCGCGCGGCAAAGGCCGTGCGCGCCTGATCGGCAAAGGCCCGGGCCTGCCCCTTTGGAACCAGCGCATAGTCGGGGGCGACGCAAGTCTGGCCGCAGTTGGCGCTTTTCCCGTGCACGATCCGCAGCGCGGCGTCGTCAAGCGGAAAGCCGGCCGCGACGATGGCGGGCGACTTGCCACCCAGTTCCAGCGTCACCGGCGTCAGATTCTCGGCCGCCGACATCATGATGGGCCGTGCCGACAGCGGCGATCCGGTGAAGATCAGGTGATTGAAGGGCAGCCCGACAAACGCCTCGCGGTCGTTGCCCAGGTCTTCGGCAATGTAAAGCTGGTCCTCGGGGAAGACCTCAGCGATCATGCGCGCAAGAACGTCGCGGGTGCGCGGGGTCGTCTCGGGCATCTTCACCATGACCCGATTGCCCGCTGCGATCGCTGCGGCGACGGGGCCGATGGCAAGGTAGATCGGGAAGTTCCACGGGACGATGACGCCGACAACCCCTTTCGGCTGATAGGTCACCTTCAGGCTGTTGGTCAGAAACACCAGTTCGGGCGGGCGGCGGCTTGGCCGCATCCAGCCTCCGACATGGCGGAGCAGGTGGTTGATCTCAAGCGTCGAGCTCAGGAGATCGTAGATCTTCGATTCAATCGCGGCACGATGACCGAAGTCCTCGGCCAAGGCCGCGGCGAGCAGCGTTTGGTAGCGTCCGATCTGGCGCTTGAGGCGGCGGAGTTTCTTGCGGCGTCGGGCGGCGCTTGGCGCCGGGGAGGCCCGGAAGGCGGCGGACTGCGCCGCAAAGACCTGGCGCAGTTTCACGGTGGCAGAAAGCTGCGGTTCAGGGGGGGGGGCGTTCATCCGGGCTCCGTCTGCGTCGTTCTGCACGGCGCGGAATCCGCGCGCTTTTCGTTGTCGATCCATGCACGTGGCAACGCCAAGCCGGCGGCGCGAAGTCAGCCTGATCGCCGGACGATGCGAAGGTCCCTTAATTCTTATCCATGCTGAAATGTTGTGCAAAGCGCTTTCCGCCGGTGCCGCGACAGATCTGTTGCAGATGAGGCGCGTTAGCCCCTTGTGCAGTTCTGGCGACGAATTAGTGTGGTGACAGGATAGCGCATGGAAATACAAGAAAAGTTTCATTATTGACTGAAGTAAAGAAAACTTTCATATTTGCTCCAGCAAGCGTGTCCAGACCAAGGGGGAGGGGATGGCACATAGTGTGCGCAGCCGGCTCGCCCAGGCCGTGACGCAAGGATCGAAGGCCGAGCGGGCGCTCGCCTCCTTCATGCTGGGGGCGATTGCCGATCTGCCGTTTGAAAATGCGGCGACGGTCGCAACCAGGGTCGGGGTGAGCGAGGCGACCGTGGGGCGCTTTTGCCGGGGCCTTGGCTATCAAAGCTTTCGCGCGCTGAAGGAACGGCTCAAGGACGATATCGGCGATGGTCCCTGGCTGATCAGCGACCGGCTGGCCGAGATGCGCGCCGCGGCCGGCTCCGATGCGACCGGCGCCGCGCCGGGGCTTGAGCTTGAGATCGCCGGACTGGTCGCCGTCTACGAACTTCGCCGCCGTGCGGAATGGCGGACGGTCGTGCGCCGCCTGGCCGAGGTTGACCGGGTCGTCATAGCGGGCTTTCAGACCGAGCGCGGGCTTGCCCAGTATTTCGCCAACCAGCTTCAGTATCTGCGCGACGGGGTCCAACTCGCCGATTTGTCGGCCGGCAATTTCACCGAAGCTCTCGCCTCCGACCGGCCGCGCTGTCTGGTCATCTTCGAGGCGCGGCGCTATTCGCGGCTTGCACGGCTTCTGGCGCGCGAGGCGCGGGCGATGGCGGTGCCGGTGACGCTGATAACCGACAGCTACTGCACCTGGACCGCCGACGCAGACGAGGTCTTTCCGGTGCCGACGCAGTTCAGCCAGTTCTGGGATTCGACGGCGCTGATGGCCAGCCTTGGCAATCTGATGATCAATGACCTGTTCTTCGAACTCGGCGAGCGGGTCGAGGGGCGGCTTGCGCGCGTCGCGGAACTTTACGGAGCTTTCACCGGACATGTCGGCGACCCCGTCGTGCCGGTAAGAAAATGAAGAAACCGACACCAACAGAGAGGACTTGAAATGATGAAAACCACCCTTCTTTCCGTGCTGGCCGCCGGCGCGCTTGCCATCGGCCTTGCTGCCCCGGCCAATGCCGAAAAGCTCGTCATCGGCACCGAGGGCGCCTATCCGCCCTTCAACTTCGTGCAGACCGACGGCACCATCGCGGGCTTTGACGTCGATATCGGCCTGGCGCTTTGCAAGCAGATCGGCGCCGAATGCACCGTCGTCGCGCAGGACTGGGACGGGATCATCCCCGGCCTTCTGGCCAAGAAATACGACATGATCATCGCCTCGATGTTCATCACCGAAGAGCGCAAGAAGCAGGTCGATTTCAGCGCGCCCTACTACAAGGCCGCGATGACCCATGTCGTGCCGAAAGATTCTGCGATCACCGAATTCACCCCCGAGGCGCTGAAGGGCAAGGTCATCGGCGCACAGTCCGGCACGACCCAGGCCGAATATATCCAGGCCACCTATCCCGACGCCGACATCCGGCTTTATCCGACCCAGGACGAAGTGAACCTCGACCTTGCGTCGGGCCGCATCGACCTTCAGGGCGGCGACATGCTTCCGATGCTTGACTGGACCACGAAGTCGGCTGACGGCGCCTGCTGCAAGCTGGCCGGTGAGCCGATCACCGATCCGAAGTTCGTCGGCGAAGGCGTCGGCATCGCGGTCCGCAAGGAAGACGGCGACCTGCGCGAGCGTCTGAACAAGGCGCTGGACGAGATCCGCGCCAACGGGACCTACAAGACGATCAACGACAAGTATTTCCCGATCGACGTCTACACAATGAAATAAGACTTTTCCCCCAGCCGGAGATCCTTTGCCATGCTAGAGCTATTCTCCTACGGCGATGCCGGCTGGGGGGACGAGATCCTGAAGGGGTTGCTCGTCACCCTTGAGCTTGCGCTGGTCACGCTGCCCGTCGGGCTGGCGCTTGGCTTTCTTGTCGCGTTTGCGGCGCTTTCGTCCAACAAGATCCTGCGGCGGCTCGGCACGGGCTACACGACGATCATGCGCGGCATCCCCGAGATCCTGACCCTGTTCGTGGTCTACAACGGGCTTGGGCTTCTCCTGAACGCGATCTATCTCGGGCTTTGGCCCGATGCCGAAGCGATCGACCTCAGCCCCTTCCTGGCCGGCGTCATCGCCCTTGCCCTCGTCTTTGCAGCCTTTTCGGCTGAGGTGATCCGCGGCGCCTTCAATTCGCTCGACCCCGGCCAGATCGAGGCGGGGCGCGCTATCGGCATGCGGCCGGGCCAGATCCTGCGCCGGATCAAGTTGCCGCAGGTCTGGCGCTTTGCCCTGCCGGGGCTTGGCAACCTCTGGATCAACCTCCTGAAGGACACAGCACTTGTGTCGGTCATTGCGCTGGACGATCTGATGCGGGCGACCAAGGTCGCGGTCGGTCTGACCAAGCAGCCGTTCACCTTCTATCTCGTTGCCTGCATGCTTTACTGGGCAATGTCCTTGGCGTCCGAGCAGATCCTCGCGCGGATGGAAGCCCGGGCCAACCGTGGCGTCAGGAGGGTCTGACATGCATCCGATCGAGATCCTGACCCGCTTCTGGCCGCAGCTTCTGGATGGCGCGCTGATGACGCTGAAGCTGACTTTTCTTGGCGCGCTTCTGGCTGGCCTTGTCGCGCCAATGTTCGCGTTGATCCGTGTCGGCGCCCGCCCGGCCGCGCAACTGCCGCTGAGGATCTACATTTCCTTCATGCGCGGCACGCCGCTTCTGGCGCAGCTTTTCCTCGTGTTCTACGGCTCGGGCCAGTTCCGGCCGCAGCTTGAGGCAATTGGCCTGTGGGGCTTTTTCCGCGATCCGTTCAACTGCGCGCTTCTGGTCTTTGCGGTGAACTCGACCGCCTATCAGACCGAGATCCTGCGCGGCGGCATCCAGGGCGTGAACCCCGGTGAGATCGAGGCGGCGCGCGCCATCGGGATGAGCCGCTGGCAGGTCTTGCGGCGCGTGGTCTTTCCGCATGCCTACCGTATCGCCTGGCCCGCGCTCGGGAACGAGATCATCCTTCTGATGAAGGCATCGGCCATCGCCTCGGTGGTGACGGTCTTTGATATCATGGGCCGCACGCGGCAGATCTTTTCCAAGACCTTCGACTTCTCGGTCTATCTCTGGGCCGCGGTTCTTTATCTCTGCATCACCGCGATCTTCATCTGGCTCTGGCGGTTGGCCGAGGCGCGGCTTTCTCGTCATATCGGTGCCCGCGAACGTGGGGTCGGCAACGTGCAAGGGGGGCTGCAAACATGAGTGCGGCGAACGCAAAAAACGAAAACGTGGTCGTCAAGGCCGAAGAGATCTGCAAGTCGTTTGGTGCCCTGGAGGTTCTGAAAGGCGTCTCGCTTCAGGCGCGCAATCACGATGTGATCTCGATCCTCGGTGCGTCGGGGTCCGGCAAAAGCACCTTCCTGCGCTGCCTCAATTTCCTTGAGACGCCGACCTCGGGCAAGGTTTCCGTCCATGGTGAGGAAATCCAGGTCAGGAACGGCAAGCCGAACGACATGCGCCAGGTCGAGCGGGTGCGCCGGCATCTGGGCATGGTGTTCCAGCAGTTCAACCTCTGGACCCACCGCACCGTCCTTGAGAACGTCATGGAGGGACCGATCCAGGTCAAGAACGTGGCGCGGGGCGAGGCCAAGGACAAGGCCGAGGCGCTTCTGGCGCGCGTTGGCTTGTCCGAGCGGATGAACATGTATCCGTCGCAACTGTCCGGCGGCCAGCAGCAGCGTGTCGCCATTGCCCGCGCGCTGGCGATGGAACCCGACGCGATCCTCTTTGACGAGCCGACCTCGGCGCTTGACCCCGAACTGGTGGGCGAGGTGCTGAAGGTCATGAAGTCGCTGGCCGAAGAGGGCCGGACGATGATCGTCGTGACCCATGAGATGAGCTTCGCGCGCGAGGTTTCGACCGAGGTCGTCTTTTTCCATCAGGGGCGCATCGCCGAGCAGGGCCCGCCCGAAAAACTCTTCACCCAGCCCGAAAGCGAAGCCTTCCAGCGCTTCATCGCCAAGATCCGCTAGGGCCAATCAGGACGACAGACAATGCACGACCAGACTGCACAAATTGGCGGGACATTCCCCGGCATAAAGATCGAGGCTGCCGAACTCAGGATCGTCAGCCTGCCGCTCATCACCCCGTTCGTGATTTCGACCGGCACGATGACCGACAAGACCTTCCCGCTTCTGATCCTGAAGGGCGAGGGGGTCGAGGGCGTGGGCGAGGCGGTGATGGACCCGCTGCCCGACTATCTTGAGGAAACGATCCCCGGCGCGATGGCCTTTCTGACCGACGTCCTTCTGCCCGCCGTCGTCGGCAAGACCTTTCGCTCGCCCGCTGAACTCCTGCCGATCCTCGATCCCTGGCGCGGCCACCGGATGAGCAAGGCGGTGGTCGAGATGGCGTTCTGGGATCTCTGGTCCAAGGCGCTTGGCGTCCCTCTGCGCGATGCGCTCGGCGGGATCGGCGACAAGGTTGCCGTTGGGGTCAGTCTTGGCATCGCACCCATCGAGACAACGCTTGAGCGGATCGAAGTGGCACAGGCCGCAGGCTACCGGCGGACCAAGCTCAAGATCCGGCAGGGCCATGATCTTGCGCTCCTTGAGGCGGTGCGCGACCGGTTCCCGAAGATCAAGCTGACGGTCGATGCCAATACCGACTACGGGCTGATCGACATGCCGGTGCTCAGGGCGATGGATGCCTTCGCGCTCGACTATATCGAACAGCCCCTGGCGTTTGACGACATCCATGACCATGCGATCCTGCAGCGGTCGGTGGCGACGGCGATCTGTCTTGACGAAAGCATCCGCTCGGCCGTCGATGCGCGGAAGGCGCTGGTGGCCGAGGCCGGGCGCGTCATCAACATCAAGGTGGGCCGGGTCGGCGGCTTTGCCTCGGCCCGCGCCATCCACGACCTGTGCGAGGCTTTCGGCGTGCCGGTCTGGTGCGGCGGCATGCTGGAAAGCGGGATCGGGCGGGCGCACAACATCCATCTGGCGACGCTTCGGAACTTCACCAAGCCGGGCGACACCTCGTCGGCCAGCCGCTATTTCCACCGCGACATCATCAACGAACAGCTTGAAACCAGCGATGGCTACATGCCAGTGCCGCTCAATGGCCCGGGGATCGGTGTGACGCTGGACCGCGCCTTCCTTGATATCGTGACCGCCAAGCGCGAGGAGTTCCGCGCATGACTGGCCCCGCGGACGACGGGGTCACCTTCCGCGAGCTTCGGGGCGTGCCTGAACTCAAGATCTCGGAGCGGCTCCAGAAAGACGTCTGGGGCGAGGATGATCCGGCCGACAATGCCGACCTGATGCTGTCGATCCAGCATGAGGGCGGCCTTGTCGGCGGTGCGTTCCGCGATGGGCGCATGATCGGCTTCGTCTTCGGCTTTCCCTCGGCGACCGTCGGTGTCCAGCATTCGCATCGGCTTGCCGTTCACCCCGATGCGCGCGGCCTTGGCCTTGGCGCGCGGCTGAAATGGTTCCAGCGTGACTGGTGTCTTGCGCGCGGCATCACCCTTTGCCGCTGGACCTATGATCCTCTCCGCGCGATCAATGCCGGTCTGAACATCGGCAGCCTGGGTGCTACGGCGGGCACCTATCTGGTCGACTATTACGGCCAGATGGAGGGGATCAACGCGGGCCTGCCCTCGGACCGGCTGATGGCCGACTGGCAGCTTGATGCGCCGGGTGTCGTTGCACGGGCGAGGGGCGATCGCATCACACCGGGGGCGGGCGGCCTTCGCGTGCCGATTCCGCGCAATCTGGACGATCTGGTCGCCAGTGACCCGGCAGGGGCGCTCGAGGCGCGGCTTCGCGTCCGAAATGCACTGACCGGCGCTTTTGCCGAAGGTCTGCGGATCACCGGTTTTGACGGTGCGACCGCGGAATATGTTCTGTCGCGCTGATGGTCGTGACCCTTTGGCGCCGGGCCTGTGCGGTGGTTCCGGCGTGCGAATTAACCCCTTGCCCGCCGTCCCGGCCTTCGCCAATGTAAGCTCAAACGGGGGGAAGCCAGTTCTGCTGGCTCGGGGGGAAACTGGCCGTCTTGTGCGGCCCGAACCGGGAAGTGGCGAACCATATGTGTCCAGCGCGCGTCAACGTAAACTCGGGCCGGGGTTTCATCATTCCGATCGGTGGCGGTGAAGATCGCGTGAAAGAGCGTCAGATCCACCGGCGTTTTGTCGAACTGTCCGGCGGCAAGGATGCCGATATCGTCGTGATCCCGACCGCGTCCGAGCTTGAGACGACGGGGCAGGACTACAACCGCATCTTCCGCGACCTTGGCGCGGCCGAGGTCGACTTCCTGCCGATCACCCGCCGGGCCGATTGCGACAATCCGCGCTATCTCGAAATGCTGGACCGGGCGAGCGGCATCTTCCTTACCGGCGGCAACCAGTTGCGCCTGTCGACCATCCTTGGCGGCACCGGCATCGCGCAGAAGATCCGGCGGCGGAATGCGATGGGTGTGACCGTCGCGGGCACCTCGGCCGGCGCGTCGATCATGTCCGAGCATATGATCGCCGGCGGCGACAGCAATTCGGCCCCGGTCGAGGGCGCGGTAAGTCTCGCGCCCGGCCTCGGATTGACCAACGCCGTGATCATCGACCAGCATTTCACCCAGAGAAACCGCCTCGGGCGGCTCCTTGCGGCGTCAAGCTACAACCCGTTCCTGATCGGCCTTGGGATCGACGAGGATACGGCGGCCTTCATCGGACCGGATGGCGTGTTCGAGGTCGTGGGCTCGGGCACCGTCACCGTCGTCGATGCCTCGGGCCTGACCCATTCCTCGATGTGGGAGGCGCGGCCCGGCCAGGCGCTGACACTTCTGGGGCTGAAGGTTGATGTGATGGGCGAAGGGTGCCGCTACGATCTGGTTGGCCGGCATGCCTATCCGCCCGACGCGCATGCGGAATTCTGTGCTTTGCCCAATCAGGCGGGAACGACCAGACAACAATAAGGCGTTCGATACGACCATATCCGACAGGGGGAACCGTCCATGGAGATTGTCTCGACCAACGTGTTCGTAGGTCCGAATATCTGGGCGGGATTCCCCGTCATACGGCATGTGGTCGATCTGGGGGTGCTTGAGGACTGGCCCTCGGCCAAGATCGGCGATCAATGGATCGACGCGCTTGTCGAGGCGCTGCCGGGCCTGCGCGAACACGGCTGTTCCTACCGCGAGCCGGGCGGCCTGATCCGCCGCCTGCGTGAGGGCGAGGGCACCTGGCTTGGCCATGTCGCCGAACATGTGGCACTTGAGATCCAGGGGGTTGCCGGGTCGGACGTGACCTTTGGCCGGACGCGGGGCACCGGCAAGCCGGGGCAATACAACCTTGTCTATGAATACCGCCAGCGCGATGTCGGGCTTGAGGCCGGGCGGCTGGCGATCCGGCTTCTGATGCATCTTCTGCCGGAGAAGGTGAAAAAGCTCACCGACTACGAATATGACCCCGAGTTCGACTTTCCGGCCGAGCTGAAAAGTTTCGTCCTGATGGCGCGGCGGGGAAGCCGTGGGTGTTCCGCCCAAAGGATATCCGCGCTTGGTGGCAGAGCCAGCATTTCAACCGGCCGGGCGGGGTGGAAAGCGGCTTGGCCACCGCTTGGGTGCCGCAATCGAAACCCATCCGTTTCACCGAACTCGGCTGCCCCGCCATCGACCGGGGTACCAACCAGCCCAACGTCTTCTTCGACCCGAAGTCGTCCGAGAGCTTCACGCCGTATTTCTCGCGCGGCTGGCGGGACGACGCGATCCAGCGCGCCTATCTGGAAGCCAGCTACCTGCATTGGGATGATCCCGCCAACAACCCGATCTCCGCCGTCTATGGCGGCCGGATGGTGCATGTGCCGGAATGCGCGGCCTGGACATGGGATGCGCGACCCTATCCGTTTTTCCCCGAACTGACCGATGTCTGGACCGATGGCCCGAACTGGCGGCTGGGCCATTGGCTGACCGGACGGCTGGGCGCGGTGTCGCTGGCCGCCCTCGTGCGCCACCTCTGCCTTCGCGCCGGGATGCCGGAGGCGCTGATCGACGTCTCCGGCCTCTGGGGTGCAGTAGAAGGCTATGCCATCACTGCGCTGGAAGCCCCACGATCCTCGATCAGCACACTGGCCCGGCATTTCGGGTTCGATGCCATCGAGACTGAGGGCATGATCCGCTTCGTCATGCGCGGGCGGGCGTCTGTTCTGACCTTGGCCCATGACGACCTTGTCGCCTCCCGCGAGGGCGAGGCGCTGGAACTGGTCCGCGCGCAGGAAACCGAACTGCCGCAGGCGCTGAAGTGGCAGGTCGCGCGGGCCGACGAGGACTATGACGCGGCCCTCGTCGAAGCCCGCCGCATCACCGTCGACACCACCCGCATCGCCTCGGAAAGCTTCCCGATGGCGATCCCGCCCGAGGAGGCCGAACGCCGCTGCCGCCGCGCGCTGATGGAAGCGTGGATCGGCCGCGAAAGCGCCACCTTCCGGCTACCGCCTTCGCGGCTGGCGCTGGACCCCGCCGACGTGATCCGGCTTGTGCATGACGGTCGCGACATCGAGTTGCGGCTGGTATCCATCGCCGATTCCGATGGGCGGGGCGTCGAGGCCGTCCGCCAGGACCGCGCCGTCTATGACCTGCCACCCGGCGATCCGCGCACCGTGACGCTGACCCGGGCCGTGGTATTCGGCGCGCCGGATGTGGTGTTGCTCGACCTGCCGCAACTGTCCGAGGACCAGCCCGCGCACCGGCCGATGGTCGCGGCCCATGCCGTTCCTTGGCCGGGCGAGATGGCGGTGTTCCGCAGCCCGGGGTCGGATGGCTTTGCCTTGCTGACCACCTTCGGCAGCCGCGCTCGGATCGGCACGCTGGTGTCGGACTTCTATCCGGGCCCGACCTCTCGCTTCGATCTCGGCAATGCGCTGGTCGTGGATATGGTCTCAGGCACGCTGGAAAGCGTCACCGACCTGACCCTGTTCGGCGGCGCCAATGCGTTGGCAGTGGAGGCAGCACCGGGCAAATGGGAGATCGTGCAGGCGGGTGTCGCCGAACTGATCGCCACTGGGCGCTATCGCCTGACCCGCCTCCTGCGCGGCCAGCGCGGCACCGAAGCCGCAATCGGCAATCCCACCCCGGCTGGGGCACGGGTGGTGATACTGGACACAGCGCTGGCTCCGCTCCCGATCGCCGAGGCCGATCTCGGTCTGCCATGGAACTGGCGCATCGGCCCCGCGGCGCGATCCGTCAGTGACGCCAGCTACACCGCGCTGGCCTTCACGCCCGCCGGTCGCGGCCTCGTGCCCTTCGCCCCGGTCCATGTCGCACAACCGTGGCGGACAGCGCGCAGCCCGGGCGATCTGACGATCCGCTGGACGCGCCGGTCGCGTGCGTTGGTGGCCGATGCCTGGGAACAGGTCGAGGTGCCGCTAGCCGAAGATCTGGAAAGCTACGACGTCCAGATCCTCGACGGGGCAGCGGTCAAGCGGACGCTGACCAGCAGCACGACCTCCGTCCTCTACACCGCTGCCCAGCAGACCGCCGACTGGGGCGCGCTGCTCGGCCCCGGTCAGACACTGGCAATCCGCATCTACCAGCTCTCGAACCGCCTCGGTCGCGGCGATCCCGCCACCGTCACCCTCCAGTTCTGAAGGCCCGTCATGTCCGACACCTCCACCCACCTTGGTCTGCCATACCTGCTGGCGGCCCAAGCCCAGAAGCATGTCACCCACAACGAGGCCCTGCGCCTTCTGGACGCAATGGTTCAGCTGTCAGTTCTCGACCGGACGCGCACTACGCCCCCGGTCAGTCCCACCGATGGCGACCGCCACCTCGTGGCATCGGGCGCGACGGGCCTATGGGCGGGGTGGGATCTGAACGTGGCCTTCTGGGTCGATGGCGTCTGGCTGCGCCTTGTTCCGCGGCAAGGCTGGCTGGTCTGGATCGCGGCCGAGCAGGCCTTTGTCGTCTGGAATGGGTCAGCCTGGGATCTGGTCGGCGAACCAGTTGACGTCTCAGACGCGATCTTCAGCCTCGTCAACGACGCCGATCCGACGAAGAAGGCGCTGTTTTCGCTGTCGGGGATCACCACCGGCACGACCCGGACCTTCACACTTCCCAACACCTCCAGCGAATTGGCAATTCTGGCGGGCACCCAGACCTTCACGGGCAACAAGACCTTCTCCGGCACACTGACCGCCTCGGGCACTGTCACCGTCTCGGCGGCCTCAGCCAGCATCGGCACGGCGACGACGACCGCCACCTACGGCATGGGCACCGGGGCGACGATCACCGGGGTCACCAAGACCGTGAACCTCGGCACCGGCGGCGCATCCGGATCGACCACCGTCGTCAACATCGGCTCGACCACGGCGGGGGCCGCAGGCACGACGGTCGTGAACACGCCGACCGTCACCTTCGCCAATGCGGTGACACAGGTCGGCATGCCCCAGGCCAATCTGACAGCGCAGTTGCTGGGCCTCGGCGGGGCGACGGCGGACAGCTACAACCGGCTGTCGATCAACACGCCTGCAGTCCTGCTGAACAACACAGGCGCGGGGATCGAGGCCACCGTCAATAAGGCTGCCTTGGCGAACGACGCCGCCTTCGCCTTCAAAACCGGCTTCTCGGCGCGTGCCCTGATCGGCCTTCTCGGCAACGACGATTTCAGCTTCAAGGTCAGCCCGGATGGGGCGGCCTTCTTCGATGCGATCCGCATCGACCGGACCAGCGGCCAGGTGGAACTGCCGCAGCCGACCGTTCTGCCGGGGCTGACCGCGGCGCCATCCCCGCCGCCCGCGGGCAAGGCCTCGGTCTATGCGCGCAACCGCGCCGGGGCGCCGTGGATTGACGTCATGCGCCCCTCAGGGCGGGATTTCCCCTTGCAGCCGCATTTCGGGGTGAACCGGATCGCCAACTGGTCCCCCTCGGTCAGCACCACGATCACGACCGAAGGCTTGCCAATCACCTCGGTCGGGACCGTGTCGCACCCGACGCTGGCCGCGACGAACCTTGCCGCCTCGATGCGGCGCTGGCGCCTGACTTCGGCGGCCGTCGTGGACTCGGTCGCCGACCAGCGATCCGCAGGCTGGGCCTGCTGGCGCGGCAACGCGGCGGGCCTCGGCGGTTGGACTTTCGTCACGCGGATTTCGCTGACGACGCTGCAGGCGACCGGGATGGCGTTCTTCGGCCTCTACGGATCGACCGCTGCGCTGGCCACAACGCTGACGCTGGCCGCCGCGGTGAACTGCATCGGCATCGGCTTCCAGCGCGGCACGCACACGCGCTGGCAGCTGGTCGCGAACGACGGAACCGGCGCGCCGACGCTGACGGACATGGGCACAGGCTTCGCGATTGCCACGGGCGGCGTGCTAACCCTGTTCATCGCCGCCCCGCCGAACGGGTCATCTGTCTGGGTACGCGTCGTGGACGAGGTCTCCGGCGCGGTCTTCGAGCAGGAGATCACCGCCGACCTGCCCGCCGCGACGCAGTTCCTGTCGCCACGCCTCTTTCTCAACACCGGCGCGACCGCCGCCGCCGTCGCCTACGACTGTGCCGGGGTCTATCTGGAGACGGATTTTTGAGCAGAGCGCTTTGCCTATAGTCCTGAGAACAGCGCGGCATTAGGCTCGGCGCATGAACGAAGAAGCCGAAAAACGTATCGCGGCAAAGCTCGCCAAAGCGATGGCGATTCTGTGTGTCCGAAACTCGCGCCTCGAAGACCTGCACGCCGGAACGGTTCCGGTCACGAAAACCGGCGACTGGTCCGACGTCCTCGTCCTCGATGCCGACGGCAACCGTATCCCATGGCGCGACGTGTCGCGGATCGACGACGACGAGATGCAGGCACTGATGCGCGATGTCGTAAACCGCCTCTACACCTTCCAACTTCATGCCGGAAATCCGGCCATGCAGGCCGAGATCGAGAAGTGGCTGTCGGTTGCGGGAAAGTGGGACGAGCCTCAGATCGACAATCGGATGCTGGGCCGGGGTCGCACTGCCGACTGACGTGAGAACGTCTGGTTGCGCTTCTGGTAGGTCGGTTTCTCAGGGAACGACCGGATAGAAGGGGCGGCCCCAGTCACCTGCAGGGTTATCCATCATCAGGTCAACGAACACCGGAACGAGGAATGCAAGGATCGCAGCCCCGTCGCGCACCTGGGCTCGGTTGACCCCGCTGTTCCAGGTCGCCCCGCCATGCACCAGCTGATTGCGTAGGACATAGAGACGGTCGAAAACGAAGCTCAGCACCCGCGCGCTGTCGCCAGCCTGAAACGCTTGTGCAAAGGACCGAGCCGATGCCTTGAAGCGATCTTCCCAATCCGCGAACCCGTCGATACCGTTGTGGTGCTGCCAGAACGGATTGAAGACATAGCGGTTTTCCAGAAGCAGGCGCACTGGCCCGGAGAAGCGTTGCCAGACAGCCTTGTAGATGCGGCGTTCGCTGTCCAATGCGGTCAGCCGTCCGAAGTAGTCGAGGAAGGCCGCGCGTTCGCCCTGCGGAATGGACTGGAACTCCCGTTCGTCTGCATAAGCGGCGTTGAATGCGATCCAGAGGAAGATGAAACGGGCATCGTCATCCCCGTCGCAGGCCTCGGCCCGACCGATCCAGCTGATAGCGCGATGAACGCGCAGGCCCATCGTCTCGGGGAACCCCGCCCGAATGGCACGCTGTTTTTCCTTGAGGGTGGCGAAAGTCAGTGTGTCAGGCATCAAATGGATCCTCTCAAATTCGGGTCACGGCATGGCGGCAAAGTCTGAGCGGCGATGTCCTTCGACCATGTCGCGCAGTGCCAGGGGTGCAATTACCTCAACCTTGTCGCCCCATTGGTAGAGATGCCAGGCCATCTCGAGCCAACCTGCCGCATGGAAGCGCACGATCAGGCTGCCGTCGTCCTGCGGTTCCAGCTCCTGCCGGGGGTGAAAGCGGAAGCCCGCGGCGCGGTCGGCGGCTTCCGGGGCAAAGCGCCAGACCACCTCGGCATATTGCGCCGGATCCTGCCATACGCCGAAGGCCTGCGCGGCGTATTCGGCGATCGTGAACCCGTCCTGCAGGGCGAAGCTTTCGTTCAGTGTCTCGGCTTCGTGGATGAGGTCGATGCGGAAGTTGCGCACCTCATCGGCCTTGGCCGGATCGCGAGCAGCAAGATAAGTCCGATGGCCCAAGAGGACCCCGTGTGGTTCCAGGATGCGGAGTGCTACGTCCTGATTGTAGCGCACCCGCAGACGGAAAGGGCCGCGCAGGGACTCGATGATGGCATCAAGGATATCCGGTTGAAGGCTGACCTTCGGCCCCGGCCGGGTGACCTGCCCCATGGCGGCAAGGACAGCCTCTGCATCCGCCTCCACCCGTGCTCGGGCGGGAACACGCGCCAAATTGCCATCGCGCAAGTCGTTCAAGGCCTTGGCGTGGCGCACCCGGCCCTCGGCCTCGGCCGTTCGGGCCGCGATCTCAAGAGCCTCGACGCCGGTTTCGTGCCGAAGCTTCAGCTGCGACAGGCCGGGATCGGAGAGCCGCCAGCGCCGCCTGCGGTCCTCTCCATCCGCAGCTTCGACATTGCCGAAGGTCTCCTCAAGCGCGTCGGTCATGCGTTGCGCGGTACGGTGTGAGACGCCGAATTCCTCGCAGATATCCTCAAGACTGACGCCGCCGCGCCGTGCGGCGGCCATCTGGGCAAGGCGGATGAGATCCTGAGCCTTGGAAAAGGACATACACCCTCGCAAGCCTGTCAGAGTTTGACACCCCTGCAGGCTAGGAAGGTTGGTGCGACCTGTCGAGCCGATTCCCGAGTGATTTCCATCACCAGTTCCTTGGCCCGGCAGGTGCACCAACGAATTGAGAGGAAGAACAATGGCTGGTCGTGTCATCAGGATCGAAAGGGTTTCATCGCGTGTCGGCAGCGTCGAGGAGCCTGTCGTCACGTCTAAGGGCTATCAGCTTGCCGATCCGGCGCATGGCAAACACAAACACCACGCCGAAAACGCGACCTATGTCCGGACGCTGGACGAGGCGGCCTCGCTTCTCAGTCGTGGCTTTTCGCTGCGCATGGGCGCAAAAGGCAAACCGCCCTCGCTGATCGCGCCGAAGAGCCTCCGGATCGTGCGCGAGGATGATGTGTCGTTGTCTTGAACCGGCACAAGCTTCAGCGGTGGGCACGCCGATTTATTGGCGTGCTGAGCCCGACAGGAATTGACACCCAAGGCGTTTATTGCGGAACCTGTGACCTGACGAGACGATTCCGCTTCGGGTTGCGCTCAATTACGATTTCAGGGCGACCATGAGGAACCTCGGCGGCAACATCCTTTTCTCGGCGACCGACCTGATGCGGTTCATGGGCTGTGCCCACGCAACGACGCTCGACCTGATGCGCCTGCGCGGCGAGGGGCCGGAGCCGGGCGAGGATACCGAGGATGCGGCGCTGCTTCAGAAACAGGGCGATGCGCATGAAGCAGGGCATCTGCAGAAGCTGAAGTCCGCCGGGAAAGCCGTGCTGGAAATTCCCCGAGGCGATCTGGTCGCCGATGCGAAAGCGACCCAAGCGGCACTGGCGCAGGGTGCCGAAGTGGTTTTTCAGGGGGCCTTCCTGTCCGGCACCTGGGGCGGCTGGTCGGACTTCCTGGAGCGCGTGGAGCGCCCATCGGCGCTCGGGCCCTTCAGCTATGAAGTGGCCGATACCAAGCTGAAGCGCAGGCCGCATCCCAAGCATGTGCTGCAACTGGTCTTGTACTCTGACTTGCTGACCGAAGTGCAGGGTGTCGCGCCGGAATTCGCCCATGTCGAACTGGGCACCGGCGAGCGCGCGACCCTTCGGCTTGCGGACTACGCCCACTACGCCCGGGCGGCGCGGGGGCGGCTGGAGGCCTTCGTGGCGGAGCCGACGCCGACTAGGCCAATCCCCTGCGCCGACTGCGGGCTTTGTCGCTGGGCCGATCACTGCGAAAGCGTCTGGCAGGCCGAGGACAGCCTGTTCAACGTGGCCAATATCAGCCGCGGGCAGGTCAAGAAGCTGGAGGCCGCCGGAGTCACCACGATGGCGGACCTTGCGGAACTGGATCGCCCGGTGCGGGGCATGGCCGAGGGCACCCGCGCGCGACTGGTCACGCAGGCCCGGTTGCAGCACGCCCGCAAGACCGGCGCCCCGTCCTTCGAGTTGCGCGCACCCGAGCTCGGCAAGGGATTTGACCTGCTCCCGGAACCGCAGCCGGGCGATCTGTTCTACGACATCGAAGGCGATCCGCACTACGAGGGCGGCCTCGAATATCTGCACGGCGTCTGGTGCGACGGGCAGTTCCGCGCCTTCTGGGCGCACGACCACGCGGCCGAGGCCAAGGCGCTCGAGGAGCTACTGGCCTTCTTCCGCGCGCGGCTGGAGGCGTTCCCGAACGCCCGCATCTATCATTATGCGGCCTACGAGATCACCGCGCTGCGCCGCCTGACCACGAAATACGGGATCGGCGAGGCTTTCCTTGACCGATTGCTGCGCGAACGCCGCTTTGTCGATCTGTTCGCCGTGGTGCGTGGTGGCTTGATCGGGTCGGAGCGCAACTATTCCATCAAGTCGATGGAGGCCTTCTACGGCCGCGTGCGCGAAGGCGAGGTCAAGACTGCGGGTGGATCGGTCGTGGCCTATGAGCGCTGGCGTGAAACCCAAGACCAGCAGATCCTTGACGAGATCGAGGATTACAACCGGATCGACTGCATCTCGACCGAGGAATTGCGCGACTGGCTGGTGGGCATCCGCCCCGCGGGTCCGTGGCCGACCCTGGCCCCTGATGCCGGGCCGAAAGAGGCTGAGGAAGATGCCGATGCGCAGGCCTTGCGAGCGGCACTTGCCGCATCGGGTCTCCCCGATGACCGGCAGGCGCTCCTTTTCAACCTTGGTCTCTTTCACAAGCGCGAGGCCAAGCCCGCGCAATGGGCAGTGTTCGACTCCGCGTCCAAGGACGAGGACGACCTGCTGGATGATCTTGATGCGTTGGCGGGGCTGGAAGCGATTGGTCCGATCGAGCCGGTCAAGCGGTCCTTTGCCCGCAGCTATCGCTTCCCCTCGCAAGAAACGAAGCTTCGCCCTGGCAAGGGCGCGACGGTGCCGGTGTTCGATGGCCCGCCGATCTCGGTCAGCATTGCGGACATGGATCGCAAGGCGCGGCAGGTCACGGTTAAGGCCGGGCCGGGGAAGGATCATCTTTTGGGAGACCGGGTGAACCTGCACCCCGACTGGCCGCTTGATCCCAAACCCATCCCTGGCGCCTTGCGTGACGTCATCGCCGACCAATGCGGGCCAGGGGGTTATCGGGCGGTCGATGACCTGCTGTCGCGCGCGGGGCCTCGACTGACGACCGGCCCCCTGACGCCTGTTGCCGACCCCGTTGCCGGCACGATCGCGGCCGTCGGCGCCATGGACGAAACCGTGCTGCCGATCCAAGGACCGCCCGGCACGGGCAAGACCTATGTCACCGCCCGAGCGATCCTGTCGCTGGTGCGGAACGGCGCGCGGGTCGGCGTGACCTCGAACAGCCACGAGGCGATCCGCAACGTCCTGATGGGTTGCCTGAGTGCGCTCGAGGATGAAGATCTGCCGATCACGCTGGATCTGGTTCACAAGACCAGCGGCGACGATGACGGCTACCCCGACGATTGCCCGGTGCGCCGCACCACCAGCAATGACGAGGCCGCGGGCGGGCAGCATGTTGTCGGCGCGACGGCCTGGTTCTTCTCTCGCGACGAGAATGTGCAAGCCTTCGACTGGCTGTTCGTGGACGAGGCCGGACAGGTCGGTCTGGCCAACATGGTTGCCATGGGCCGGGCCGCACGCAACATCGTGCCGGTCGGCGACCCGCGCCAGTTGCCGCAAGTGATCCAAGGGGCGCATCCGGAGCCTGCGAACCTGTCCTGCCTCGACTGGATGCTCGGTGAACATGCGACCGTGCCCCCTGACCGTGGCATTTTCCTGCCCGTCTCGCGCCGGATGCATCCTGAGGTCTGCCGGTTCATCTCGGATCAGGTCTATGAGGGGCGGCTGAACAGCCACCCCGACACTGCCCGGCAGGCCGTCCGTGGGACGCGCTTCCCCGAGGCGGGGGCCTTCTGGGTGCCGGTCCCGCACGAGGGCAACGCGCAGATCGCGGGCGAGGAGGTCGAAGCGATCCGCGCGGCCGTAACTGATCTGATGAGTGGAACGTGGACAGAGAAGGACGGAACCAGCCGCCCGATGCAGGCCAGCGACATCATCGTCGTCGCCCCCTACAACGCACAAGTGAACGCCCTGCGCGATGCGTTACCCGGTGCCATCCGTGTGGGCACGGTGGACAAGTTCCAGGGACAGGAAGCCCCGGTCTGCCTTGTCTCGATGACCGCCTCGTCGGCCGAGGAAACCTCGCGCGGAATGGAGTTCCTGTTCTCGCTCAACCGCATCAATGTCGCGGTGTCCCGCGCCAAGGGGCTGGCACTGGTCTTCGGCGCGCCGCGTCTGCGCGAGGCGAAATGCGAGACGGTCGAGCAGATGCGGCTTGTGAACACGCTCTGTGCTTTGCCCGTATTCAAACAGAACGAAAGAGGACGTGCATGACCGAGAACGAGTGGTTTGTAATGCGTCCGCAGAAGGCTCAGGCTTATGGCCGCCCCGAGGCCGGTGGTTTCCTTGTCCGCAAGGGCTCGACGGCGATGCGGGAAGGCTCCCCTCGTGTGAAGCGGGATCGCGAGGAGCGTGACCGTCTGCTTCGGCAGGCAGTCCTCGTCCCTGACAGTGACCCTGACTTGTATCGTTTTGCGCGCGATCACCTCTTCGGCAGCTCCAGTGTGGCCGGGGGGGTCGTCAAGGATGGAAACTGCAGTGGACCCCAAAGCTGGCGCAGGGCTAGTGATGGTAAGACGATCAAGGAAGCGCTCGGATAACTGTCCTGTTCGCTGTGATCGGGACAGAGTTGGGCGAGCAAATGAACTGTGTAAGTTCTGGCAACAGATTAAGTGAAAGCAGTCTTATGCGTCGCGAACTGAGATGTACTGAATGTCCGTAGAACAAGAGATCAGCGCCAGAGCGCACGACGCGCACATGACAGGCGAGGCTTGGGCTGCGTTTATTTCTGCTGAGCTGAAATCTACGTGCAAGGCATACCTCGAGAAACCCGCCTTCCTTCTAGGGCATTCACGCACCGAAAAGCAGACGACGGCGGATTATGCCGGTCGCGAGCTTCTGGAGCTCGTTCAAAACGCGGCGGACGCGGCAAGCGAGGTGGGTGGTTCTGGACGTGTCCTAATCGAGGTGACGCCGGAGGCACTATACGTCGCCAACACTGGGCAGCCGTTCCGGAGAGGTGGTGTCGCATCCCTGATGACGGCACACACCAGCGACAAGCCAACGCGCGCGGCGCGCATGATCGGCGCGAAGGGGCTGGGGTTTCGTGCGATCCTGAATTGGACTGAGGCCCCCATTATCATCAGTGGTGCGCTTGAGTTGGGGTTCTCGCGGACCCATGCACGCGCCATGGTTGCTGAGCTAGCTAATCAGAACGCTGAGATTGCCGCTAGCTTCAGCGGGGATACTATCAACCTACCTCCATTGCTTGTGTTTCCCGCCACCGGTGCGGAACTAGACTCACTGAGTGAATGCGGCACGCAGGCTGTTGTGCGGCATGCCCGCAGACTTCGAGAAGATGGATATGACACAGTCATCGCCGCTCCACTCGGCAGTATCAAAGCACTGAAGAGAGTCATTGAGCAAGCAACTCAGTTCCAGCCTAGCTTTCTTTTGTTCGTCCGAGCGTTGGACGAAATCTGCATTCGACTGCCCGACTATGATGAGAAGAGATGGACAAAGGGTGTGAAAGACAACGGCGATGTATCGCTGTTGCTCGAATGTGGTTCGGAGACCAGCACTCAGGATTGGATTGTCAGGCAGCAAGTAGGTACTATTGGAGAGAAAGAAAACGTACGGGAATTTGAACTCGCCATAGCCATAAGGGCTGGCGAAACGAATGCGCCTGGCAAGTTGCACAGCTTCTTCCCAACCTCTCTGCCGCTACCGTTCTCAGGCCTCTTCCACGCCACACTGGAACTCGACTCTAGCCGCAAGACGATCAATGAAGATTCGCAGCACAACATCGAGGTTCTGCGAGCTCTTGGTCGTCTACACGCCGAAATGCTCACCGAGCTCCGCAAAATGGGCCGAATTTCTGAACCGCTTGACTGGCTTATTGCGCATCAGAAATTTCCAGACGCGCTGAAACCAGTCGCAGAGGCCGCATGGCTGCGGGCAAAAGATCTACCCATCGTCCGGTGTATGGATCGTGTTTGGCGCAAACCCAACAATGCACGAATTGGTCCAATAAACTATGCTGAGTACCTGCCAGCACGACTTTTCGGCCAACTCGCCAGCGTCAGTTCAACTGCCGCAGAGGCGCTCCTGAGGCACGAACTGGGTGTGCCGATGGTGAGCACGAGAGATCTTCTTAATACACTTCGGGACGCAGACCTCAGTTTCTCTGAGCGTGCAAAGGCGATAGTAGGCATCGCGAAAGCCTTTCCAGAAGACCAACACGATCGGCGTTTGTTGGTCGACATCAAAGGTAAGGAAATGTCATCGACGGCCACGGCATTTCCCCCTCCCTCCGACGTAGCCAAGCGACACGGGCTTCCCGAATGGGCGAACGCGCGCTTCATCCATCCACAGCTTTGGACCGAACTACTAACTGAGACATCGGGAAATGTCGTCCGCGACAAAATCCACTCGCTGAAAGGGTTCCGTGTCGTTGAGTACAGCGCGGAAGCCGTCATCGCAGCGCTTCGCAGCAGAGTAACGGACCTTCTGAAGAAGAAACGAAGCAATCCTGACCATCTGCAAGCAAGTTTGTTGGCCACGATCTACACTCTGCATGACCGGGGCCGAAACACGCCTCAAGGGGTTTTTCGAGTACGATGCAAAGATGGACAATGGCGCGACATAACAACCGTCCATCTCTCTGAAGATTATGGAATAATTGGACGAACCACGGCGGCTCTCTATCCTGGTCAGCCCGAACTACTGATCGGCACACCACTTGAAAATGGCTTCGGCGAAGAGCCTGTTGATTTGGTCGAGTTCCTCATATGGCTTGGTATCAATCCATGGCCGCGAAAGATAA
Source organism: Gemmobacter nectariphilus DSM 15620 (assembly GCF_000429765.1). GTDB lineage: Bacteria > Pseudomonadota > Alphaproteobacteria > Rhodobacterales > Rhodobacteraceae > Wagnerdoeblera > Wagnerdoeblera nectariphila. Next base: position 27,203 of record NZ_AUCM01000023.1, read on the forward strand.
GCGGACCTCTGCCAGTGAAATGGCGTCAATCGGTGATTGACGCGCTACCCGAGAACTTTCAGGTTACGGACGGAAACACCTCAAGAGAGATTAAAAGCTCGAATCTTTCTTGGGGCTACACGGTCAATGCAACTCATGACACCGTCGACGGACTTGAACGTATTCTCAGTGATGCACCGGCTGAGGCCATTCTAGCATGGCTTGCTCATGATCCGCGGCTTGATCCCCTTGCCCCTATTCCGGCTTTCAGCGTTAGGTTAGAAGCTCGAGAAAACGGCTTATCAAAGTTTCGGACATTTCCGGGAGCTCTCCCTAACTCGGTTCATCTCGATATCCAAACGAGTGCATGGCTCGATTGCCAAGACGGACAGCGCCACGCACCAAGAGACGCAATGATCGAGCCGGGGGTTCTCTCAGCACTATTCGAGGCGCCCCGCGCACCCAGTTCGACTAGCGAGATAGAATTCGGACTCGATAAGGCACATTGGCGAAGAGGCCTTGAGCGTGCAGGCGTGGTGCGAAATTTGGATGACCTCCCCGAAGCACAGGTGTATCGGCTTCTTGCTTCACTTCCAGCAAGGCAGATCAAGCCCGAGGTAGGTAGCAGACTTTTTCTCCAGATCTTGGAACGAGAAACGTTCGACCCGGAGCTCGGGGGAGTGGACGGAATTACATTTCGTACAGAAGGCAAACTACCTGTCCAGTTTGCAGGGCGCCGAGTTTGGGCGGAACGGGAGGGGGTTCTTTACGCTCAGCGCGATGACTTTCCTTCAGTTGCAAAGTCCCACCTGCGACTCCTCGATTTACCGTCTCGTCGGAATGCTAAACAGGTGATGGCGCGTTTCGGTGTCTCCACACTGCAGAAGGATGCGCTCAATCTCAGGCTTTGCTCCGTAGATGAGGTTGTAGAGGGCGATTCCATAACTTTGCGGTCACGCTTTGATCTATCGAAGCCTTACATAGCCGCCCTCCGCAAAGCGCTATCTCCTGACGGCACTCATCTACGTCGCCTAGAAGCAGTTCAGCTCAAGGTCGCGTCTCATGCCGAGATGGAGCTGTCAATCAACGGCGCCACGATCGTCGAGAAATTGGACCCATGGCGTCACAGCTTCGATGGTGACACATTGGTCATTACAGTCGACGGCACCCGAAGCTTTGAAGAGGTGATGGATCTCGGATGCCATGCAGTGGCGGATGGGCTTGCGGAGCTTTTTGAACTACAAAGCGGCGCAGACTTTATGCCTTTCTTGTCGGCTTCTACGGACGCGCTGCGTCGCGCCCATCTTCAACGTGCCCTACCTTCATTTAGCGAGGAAGAACTTGCTTCGTTGATCGGAGGCGTCGATCACGCGTTTGTCTCTCCGTTTGCACCAGACGTAGATGCGGAGACGTTGGCTGCCGGGCCGGCAGCGGCCGCGAACAAGTCGCGCGGTGGGCTAGCTTCATCCGCTGCGGATAGCGGGAACGACGAGCTGGGGCCAGACCCGGACGAGGTTCCTAATGGAGCCAAACCATCCGAGGTCGAGTTGACTGTTCAACAGCGTCAGCCGCAGAACAGTACATCGTTGGAGCGCGCGCCTTTCCCGCGGCGCACGCTACGCGTTTCAGGGCCTACAGGTCACGTCCCAAGTCCAAATGCTACAGACCCACACCGTGCGGCGGATGCGGAGCATTGGACTGCAGCGTTCGAACGCGCCAACGGCCGTTGGCCCCAGCTGGTTGCCCACCTGCAGGGCACAAGGGCTTTTGGCTGTGACTATCTTACTTTTGACAGCGAAGAGAATCGTTCGGCATTCCTAAAGAATCCAACAAGAATGGAACTGGTCAGCCGGTTTATCGAGACAAAGTCCGGCAGTGTTCGATTTTCGGACAATGAATGGCTAGCCGCAAACAACCTGGGTGAACGATACTTCATATATCGGATCAGCTTTAGTGAAGGAGGTCGCGACCAAGCCCAACTGACTGTAGTGCGCAACCCTTCTGCTCGGGGAGAAGCGATACGGACCGAAAGAGAATTGTTGGTCGACAAGGTGAACGGACGAGAGGAGTTTGATCTGGTCGTCGCCGAGCCCCTGGTAGAAGAGCAGTCCGAAGCGCACGTTGCTGCTACAAAACATACTTGAAGGCAGGAGATAGGGTGGTTGTCGCTCTTCCATGGCGGCATCGCGAGGTGCAAAACTCTCGGCGCAAAGCCACAGACTGAAGTGAGGCGTAATTTAACCTCGTAGAATCAGTGTGTTGCGAGGTGGAGAAGGTTGGACCGCAGGCCCATCCCCTCCGCCACTTGCCCTCGCGAAAGCGTTCTCCCGACCCAGCTGTGGCCGGATTTTTCCGTTGTTTTCGAGGGTTATGCGGGTGGGGCTGTGCACTGGCCTTGGCGCCAAAAGGCCCGAAGGCGGTCTCTCAGGGCCGACATTCTCCGGACCTCATGACTGCACCGATTTAGTGCGTAGCCTGTAGCCATTTGAAATCGCGTATCTTTCTGCTCAAGCCACCCGAACACTTCGACGCCGGTCGCGCTCGATAGATGGAACAGAAATCGAACCTAGCTTGATCTCAGTCTTTAGTTGGATCGCTTCTTTCCCGGGTTACTTTCCTACCAAAGCGAGCGATGGAGCGTTGCCTGACTTCTAATTGTTGGCACGTTTGGTATACGCTCGACCGTGTGTCCCGTGCTAACCAACAGGAGAGTTGATGAGCTTTCTTAGCCAGCGTTCTTTGGTTCCAGCATCGACTCTCACGGGTCCACGGGTCTACTCGACGGATCTGCATGCCTCAAACTTTCGGAACGAGAGCTTGGATGACTTCGTGCTCACCACAGCACGAGCGCTGAAAACCAAGATGCTCACCAAGGGCACAGTGACTATCCATATGTCTCATCTGCTTTCGCCAGGCGGAATTCATTTCTTAGAGGCCTTTCCTGACGTTCTTCAATGCAAGGCGTTGCTGCCGGCATTTCGCGAGGATAAGCAATCAGTTGGGGATTACGTGAACGATCACGAGGAGGCCTATCACGCTGCAGGTATTGATGGGGCGCAGGTGGCGAGAATTGTGTCGTTACTAGAAGCCTCGTTCGAGCACGTGATGCCTTGGCAACTCGGCGACGTTCATGCTCGGTATAGAGAGCGGATCGTTGCCGGGCTTGTTGACCCGGTTTCGACGGCTCGCCGACGCCTTCTCGTTGCAAACGGGAATAATGAAGCCGAGATCAATGCCATCGCGGAGGAAATTGCGGCTGGTGATTTCTCTGAAGACGGTTCGATGAGACGATATTTGAGTGAAACCGACCCCAAGATCCGGTCGCTCCTCAGATATTACGAGCAGGCGGTTTATCACATGGCCGGGACGAGTGTCGTCAACTGCGAGTCCGGGACTGATCTTTCGCCCGCGTCGACCTTCAGCGCACTGGTAATAGCAGAGAACGATTATTCTGCTGCGCAGCCCCCCGTCTCCGATGCGAACGTGTTCATGCGCTTTTTCCTCGGGGAAGCATTTGAAGCGATGCAGTCGCGGGCCTTGAACCGCACCGGGTTCTCCGGAGGCTGATTTCGGTTAGTTACGCGGCCATGGGTTCTGTTTCCAGAGTTGCGTAGAAGTTTGCCTCGGCTTCTGCGGGCGGGATGTTCCCGATCGGCTCGAGCAGGCGGCGGTTGTTGAACCAGTCCACCCATTCGAGGGTTGCATATTCGACGGCTTCGAAGCTGCGCCACGGGCCACGGCGGTGAATGACTTCGGCTTTGAAGAGGCCGTTGATCGTCTCAGCAAGCGCATTGTCATAACTGTCGCCGACGCTGCCGACAGAGGGCTCGATGCCCGCTTCGGCCAGTCGCTCGGTGTATTTGATTGACAGA
>NZ_KE386950.1:0-25005 GCF_000429765.1 Gemmobacter nectariphilus DSM 15620
CCGACGTTCTCGCGCTGTGTCGCCCAACGGAGGTTCCATGGGTGGTTGACGTGTCGCGTGCCATCGTCATGTGCGACAACGTGACGTTCGCTGGGCGGACGTCCGAGAAAGGCCATGGCGACAAGGCGATGAACCGGGATGCCTGTGCGGCGGTTTCCGCGCCATAGCTGAACATAGAGGTAGTGGTTCTGGGGATTGCGCCACTGCTTCAGAATCCGACCCGCCCGGGCACCTTTCCCGCCCACCGCGCGCCGAACCTGTCCATCCTCGGAAACATCGTATTCCGGCCAACCTGGGATCGAGCGCCACTCCGGGTTCAAGTCGATCAAGCGACACCCCCGTTCGTCTCGATGACCCAGTTCAGGATCGCGATTGCATCGGCTTCGTTGTCATCGGCAGGGGAAAAGCCGCGAGCCCGTGCCGCGGCAATAATGTCCTGCTTGGGAGCATTTCCACGGCCTGTCGCGTGCTTCTTAATCGTGCCGACTGGAACCCCGCTATACGGAATGCCTCGCAACTCGGCCCATGTCGTCAGCGTCGCGAGGAGACCTCCAAACACATGCGCCGCGTCGGTCCCTGCGTGGCGCCGGACCTCTTCGAACCAGATGGCGGCGATGGGCCCCGACAGCCGGTCGAGTTCGGTCAGCCAGTTGGTGAACCGCAGGTAGCGCATGCCGCCGCCGTCGAAGCGTCCGGGACGAAAGCTGACCGTGCCACTGGTGATCAGTCCGTCATGGCTGCGGAGCGCCCAGCCGGTCGTGGTGCCGAGGTCGAGGGCGAGGATGCAGGACCGGCAAATCACGCCCGGCTCGGGGCGGATGTCCTGTGCGGGGATCGGTGTGTTCATCGTGAAGGCTCACAAGCTGTGGGCCTTCGGCTACGGTCGTTCACAAAATACTTAGGAAAGCCCAACGAAACAAGCCGGTCCGGAGCCGCTATCAGCTATCGCCGTTCAAGCGATGTCACCGACTATGTGAACCCACATTCTCCAAGTAAGTCGCTGATTTCGCTGTCGTAATCGTGATATTTCGCATATAAATCATGGCGTTGACGGCTGCGAGGGGCGCGTTTCATGGATCACCTGGAGGGTGCGGGCTTGGCGCGGGGAGATCGGGTTGATTTCGACCGCCGTGTGCGTCTGGAGTTCCGTGGTGCGCAGATCAGTTCAGACGGTGGCCTGCTGGTGATGCGCGAGCTTGATGACGTGCTCGGCCTGTCCAATCTGGCGTCGGAGGCGCTGCGAGACAGCCGCACCGGGAAGAACACGCTCCATCGGCTTGACGGATTGTTCCGGCAATCGGTGTTCGGACGACTGGCCGGATACGAGGATGTGAACGATGCCGACCGCTTGGCCCTCGATCCCGTGATGCGTCAGGTCGTTGGCGGCAGGGCCGTCGAGGCGCAAGCTGCTTCGGCATCGCAGATGGGACGGTTCGAGACCGAGACGCTGGCTCTGGCCGCGAACCGGGCGGCGCTGGCCGATCTGAACGGCCAATGGATCGACCGGTTTCATGACCGCAACGGGTTGAAATACATCGTGCTGGACATGGACAGCTCGGTCAGCCCCACCCACGGCGATCAGGAAGGTGCTGCCTGGAACGGGCATTTCGACTGCACCTGCTATCACCCCATCTTCTTGTTCAACCAGTTTGGCATGCTGGAGCGCTGCGCCCTGCGTAACGGCAATGTCCACAGCGCCGATGGCTGGCGGGATGTCCTTGATCCCGTCATTGCCCGATATGCTGGCCGCGACCTTGGTGGACGCTTCTTCCGGGCCGACGCTGCCTACGCGATCCCCGCGATCTATATGCGGCTGGAAGAAGCCAGGTTCTTCTACGCCATCCGTCTGCCCGCCAACGCCGTCTTGCGCGAGAAGATCGCGCATCGGCTGACACGGCCCGTGGGACGGCCTTCGCTGACCAAGGTCAAACGGTTCTTCGAGGACTTCGAGTATCAGGCGGCGTCCTGGGACAAGCCGCGCCGCGTCATCGCCAAGATCGAATGGCATCCGGGCGAGCTGTTCCCCAAAGTCGGCTTCATCGTCACCAACCTGCCGATGGAGCCAGACTGGGTGGTGAGGTTCTACAACCAGCGCGGCACCGCAGAGCAGCACATCAAGGAAGGCAAATATGCCTTTCGCTGGACGCGGCTGTCATGCCGGAAGTTCCGGCACAACGAGGTGCGGCTGCAACTGCACGCGCTGGCCTACAACCTGGCAACCTTCCTGCGCTGCATCGAACTGCCCGAGGCCATGGCGGACTGGTCGTTGACCAGCCTGCAACTCAAGCTGATCAAGATCGGCGCCCGCGCCGTCCGCCACGCCCGCGCCATTACCTTCCAGTTGGCCGAGGTCGCCGTCACCGGCCCGATGGTGCGGGCCGTCCTTGCCGCCATCCGCCGTCTTCGAACGCCTCCGTCATGCGCATGACCACGATCCATGCCCAAGCTGAACGAAAGCGGCAGGACAGGTCCGTCTGCCGCGCGGAAAAGCGGCTCTGCCGGGCCAGAATGCTGCGGGTTCGAGGCTTGATCCACCCGACTTCGGCCGTTTGCGCGACGACAGACACCGCTCGGGGCGAAAAACGCTTGCCCAGCGAGCAAAATCAGGCGATCTTGAAGTCAAGCGGCAGGCCACTTGGGGAATGTCGGATGAAATGTGCCCATGTTCCCGATCGGATCGTTTCCCGGCGTTGCTAGGGATTGAGCGCGACCAGCTCACGCACGGGGCATGGCGGAAATGCGAACAGACCCGATCCCGGCAGGCTGACACTCTCGCTGCGGCGTGAGTTGTGTCGGGGCTATTGAACGGCTGCAACGGCGACAATCCGGGGCGGAAGATCCCGGACGTCATCGAGCATCATGGTTGGTACGACAGGGAGAAACGCAATGAGTTACCTCAAGACCTTTACCTTCGCGGGTGCGATGGCTCTGGCGACGGCTGCCGGCGCAGAGGAAAGGTTCATCACGATCGGAACGGGCGGCCAGACCGGCGTCTACTTCGTCGTCGGGCAGTCGATCTGCCGTCTGGTCAACCGCGACACCCCGAAGACCGGGCTGAAATGCACGGCGCCGTCCACGGGCGGCTCAATCGCCAATATCAACGCCATCGCGGCTGGCGACATGGACATGGGTGTGGCGCAGTCCGACTGGCAGTACCACGCCTATAACGGCACCTCGGAATTCGAGGGCAAGAAGGTTGACAAGCTGCGCGCGGTCTTTTCCGTGCATGGCGAGCCGTTCACCGTCGTCGCCCGCAAGGATGCGAACATTGCCAGCTTTGATGACCTGAAGGGCAAGCGCGTGAACGTCGGCAACCCCGGCTCCGGTCAGCGCGCGACGATGGAAGTCGTGCTGGGCGCGATGGGCTGGAGCGACAGCGACTTTGCGCTGGCCTCGGAACTCAAGCCCGCCGAACAGGCCGCCGCCCTTGGCGACAACAAGGTCGATGCGATCATCTACACCGTCGGCCACCCCAACGGCTCGATCCAGGAGGCGACCTCGACCGTCGAGGCGAACCTGGTTCCGGTGACCGGCGAGGCCATCGACAAGCTGGTCGCCGACAACCCCTATTACGCCAAGGCGGTGATCCCTGGCGGCATGTATGCCGGCAGCCCGGATGACGTCGAAACCTTCGGCGTGAAGGCAACCTTCGTGACCTCGGCCGACGTGCCCGACGATGTCGTCTATGAGGTGGTCAAGGCCGTCTTCGACAATTTCGACCGCTTCAAGGGCCTGCATCCGGCCTTCGCCAACCTGAAGGAAGAGGACATGATCAAGGACGGTCTGTCCGCGCCGCTGCATCCGGGGGCGGAGAAGTACTACAAGGAACGCGGCTGGATGTAAGCCAGCCCTTCGCGCCGTCCCGTCCGCGGGGCGGCGCCACGACCGGCCGATCTACCTTCGTCGAAGCCGGACGATACTTTCATCTCAATCGGTGATGAACCCGGCAAGGGTCAGGGGGGGACATGACAGGACAGGACCAGCAGCAAGCCGCCGTGGTCGAGAATGAAGCCGCCGGGCATGGTGGCCTCAGCCAGGCGGAGCTTGACGAGCTCGTCGCATCGTCGGACACCGGTGCGCGCGGCCAGCAGGGGCTGGTCGGCGCCTTCATCGCGATCATCGCGCTGGCGTGGTCGCTGTTCCAGATCTGGATCGCCTCTCCGATCCCCTTCATGATTGGCTTCGGCGTCTTCAACGATACCGAGGCGCGTTCCATCCACCTCGCCTTCGCGATCTTCCTTGCCTTCGCCGCCTTCCCGGCCGCGCGCACCAAGGTGCAGCTTGCGCTTGGCATCGGGGTGCCGGTGATCCTTGGCATCCTGTTCTTCGTCTCGGCCAAGGAAGGCACGCCGGTCTGGTGGATTCCGCTGGTATCGCTGGCCATCGTCGCCGCGATCCTGCTCGGCTCGCCCAAGGACCGGATACCGCCCTGGGAATGGGCGCTGGCCGTGGTGGGCGCGGCGACCGCGCTTTACCTCTTCGTGTATTACAAGGACATCTCCAGCCGTGTCGGCGCGCCGATCTTGCAGGATTTCGTGGTTTCGGTGATCGGCCTCCTGATCCTTCTCGAAGCCACGCGCCGCGCGCTTGGCCCGGCGCTGATGATCGTGGCGAGTGTCTTTCTCGTCTACACGGTCCTTGGCCCCTACATGCCCGAGATCATTGCCCACAAGGGCAACAACCTGTCCGAGATCGTGAACCACCAATGGATCACGACCGAGGGCGTCTTCGGCATCGCGCTGGGCGTCTCGACCTCCTTCGTCTTCCTCTTCGTCCTCTTCGGCTCGCTCCTCGACAAGGCGGGCGCCGGGAACTACTTCATCCAGGTCGCCTTTTCCCTGATGGGCCATATGCGCGGCGGGCCTGCCAAGGCTGCCGTTGTTTCGTCGGCCATGACCGGCCTGATCTCCGGGTCCTCCATCGCAAACGTCGTCACCACCGGCACCTTCACGATCCCGCTTATGAAAAAGGTGGGCTTTTCCTCCGAAAAGGCCGGCGCGGTCGAGGTCGCGTCCTCGGTCAACGGCCAGATCATGCCGCCGGTGATGGGCGCGGCCGCCTTCCTGATGGTCGAATATGTGGGCATCCCCTATTTCGACGTGGTCCGCCATGCCTTCCTGCCTGCCGTCATCTCCTACATCGCGCTGGTCTATATCGTGCATCTTGAGGCGATGAAGGCGGGGATGGAGGGGCTGCCGCGCGCCTATACGCCAAAGCCCATCGTGCAGCGCCTGATCGGCATCGCCTTTACCATCGCCGCGATCTGCGCCGTCTCGCTCGCCGTCTATTACGGCATGGGCTGGGTCCGTCCGGCCTTCCCGGCAACGGCGGGCTACATAGTCTTCGCCTTCCTGACGCTGGTCTATGTCGGCCTCCTCTGGATTGCGTCGAAGGAAGAGCCGCTACATCTGGACGATCCGAATGCGCCGGTCACGCAACTGCCGCTGCCGGGGCCGACGATCCGCGCGGGGCTGCATTATATCCTGCCGGTCGTGGTGCTGGTCTGGGCGTTGATGGTCGACCGCCTGTCACCGGGTCTTTCGGCCTTCTGGGCCACGGCCTACATGATCTTCATCCTGCTGACCCAGCGCCCCCTGATGGCGATGATGCGCGGCGAGGGGGCGTTCGGCGGCGCTGTGCGCAAGGGGGTCAGCGACCTTTTCGACGGCCTCATCACCGGGGCGCGCAACATGATCGGCATCGGCATCGCCACCGCGACGGCGGGCATCATCGTCGGCGCGGTCAGCCAGACCGGCGTGGGGTCGGCGCTCGCCGATGTGGTTGAGGTCCTGTCGGGCGGCAATATCCTTGCCATCCTCGTCCTGACCGCCGTTCTGTCGCTGATCCTCGGCATGGGGCTGCCGACGACGGCGAATTATATCGTCGTGTCGGCCCTGCTTGCGCCGGTCATCGTCACGCTCGGTCAGCAAAACGGGCTGATCGTGCCGCTGATCGCGGTTCACCTCTTCGTCTTCTATTTCGGCATCATGGCCGACGTGACGCCGCCCGTCGGTCTGGCGAGTTTCGCCGCCGCCGCCGTGTCGGGGGGCGATCCGATCAAGACCGGCGTCGTGGCCTTCTTCTATTCGCTCAGGACCGCCGCGCTGCCGTTCCTGTTCATCTTCAACACCGACCTCCTGCTCATCAACGTGGACTGGTTGCACGGCATCTTCATCTTCTGCGTCGCGACCATCGCCATGCTGCTTTTCGCGGCGGCGACGCAGGGGTGGTTCCTGGCGCGGAACCGCTTCTATGAAGGGATCGCCCTGCTGCTCGTGGCCTTCACGCTGTTCCGGCCCGGCTTCTGGATGGACATGATCTATCCGCCCTTCACCGAGGTCGCGCCCGCCGAGATCGCTGCCGCCGCCGCCGATACGCCCGCGGGGGAAAACCTCCGTCTCCGGGTGGCGGGCGTCAACGATCTGGGAGATCCGATCCAGTTCGTCGCACTGGTCCCGATGGGGGCCGAGGCGACGGGCGAGGAGAAACTGGCCGCCGCCGGTCTCGCCTTCCGGCAGGACGGCGACAAGATGATCATCGACGATGCCGCCTATGACTCGCCCGCGCAGAAAGCGGGGCTCGACTGGGATCAGGAGGTGCTGCGCGTCCTGAAACCGGCCTCGGCGCCGTCGAAATACTGGATGTTCATCCCCGCGCTTCTGGTTCTGGCGGGCGTGGTGATGTTGCAACGGGGCCGCGCGCCAAAGCCGCGCCGGGCCGAAGCCTGAGGGGGCGACAAGATGTACAAGACCATCCTCCTGACCGTCGATCTGGGCGATGCCGCGTCTTGGAAAAAGGCGCTGCCCACGGCGATGGAAATCGCACGCGATTCCGGCGCGGCGCTTCATGTCCTGTCGGTCGTGCCGGATTACGGCGCGGCCCTGGTGGCGGCGGACTTTCCGCCGGACTTTCAGAAAAACGCGCTGAAGGCTGCCAAGGACAAGCTTGACGCGCTGCTTGACGGGGCCGGGGCGCGAGAGGCGAAAAGCCATGTCGCGGTGGGCCGGGTGCATGACGTGGTCCTCGATCACATCACCTCCACCGGGGCGGACCTTGTGGTGATGGCCAGTCACGCGCCCGACCGGGTCAGGGAATTCCTCGTCGGATCGCGGGCTGACAGGGTTGTCAGGCGGTCGCCGGTTTCCGTCCTGGTCGTGCGGTGATATGGCGAAGGAACGGCCCGCAGCAGGGGCCGGGAACGATACAGGCCCGAATATGACCCCTTTCGCAATCGCCGGCGTGCAGATGTACGTCAACGCGCTTCAGTCCAACACCGATGGCATGCTTCATCGGCTGGACATCCTGATGGCGCGGTTCCCCTGGACTCAGATGGTGCTGTTCTCCGAACTCGCGCCCTTCGGGCCGCTGCCGAAATTCGCGCTGCCGTTCCACAACGACAGCCTGGCGCGGTTCCAGGACGCCGCGCGCAAGCACAATATCTGGCTGATCCCTGGTTCGATGTTCGAAAAAACCGAGGATGGCCGCATCTTCAACACCGCCGCCGTCATCAACCCCGATGGCGCGATCGTGGCGAGCTATCGCAAGATGTTTCCCTTCCGCCCCTATGAGACGGAGGTCGAGGCGGGGACGGAGTTCTGCGTCTTCGACGTGCCGCAGGTCGGGCGCTTCGGCCTGTCGATCTGTTATGACATCTGGTTCCCCGAAACCACGCGGCAGCTGACCGCGCAGGGGGTGGAGGTGCTGCTGCACCCGGTCCTGACCGGCACCACCGACCGCGACGCGGAACTGGCCATCGCGCGGGCGACGGCGGCGCAGTTCCAGTGCTATGTCGTCGACGTGAATGGCCTTGGCGCCGGGGGCAATGGCCGGTCCTGCGTCGTCGATCCCTCGGCCACGGTGCTGCACCAGTCGGCGGGGCAGGAGGACATGTTCCCGATCGAGGTCGACCTCGCCCTTGTCCGGCGCACGCGCGAGACGGGCATGAAGGGCCTTGGGCAGGTGCTGAAAAGCTTCCGCGACAGGTCGGTCGATTTCCCGGTCTATGACCGTGCGAGCGGGGCGGATGCCTATCTTCACAGCCTTGGCGCGCTTGAAATGCCGCGGCAGGGATCGCTGTCCGGCATCAATCCGCGCGAGACGACCGTGATCGGTGAGACGCACAAGTCGATGGGTCCGCCGTTCCGCGACGATGACGGCGTGCCGCCGCTGGCGGGGCGTATTTCCACGGGCTGACACCGGCCGAGGCGTCCGGGAGGACGGCGCATGGGCTGGCGGACGCCTCTGCATGAGGAGGAACGAATGCAGTCGATGGGCGACTATTACTCGGCGGTGCAACTGCGGTCCGACCGCTGGAGCGCCTTGCGCGAAAAGCTGGATCAGCTTGAGCGTGAGCCGGAGGGAAGGCGCTCGAAGCAGCTCAGGACCGAGGCGGCGGCGCTGTTCGAGGCGCTGGAGGTGATCGAACGCTACTGGGCCTTTCCCGGCGTCTCCGCCTTTGACCACATGCGGCGGCAGTTCGACCACGGGCTGATCGAAGAGGTGGCCTTTGCCGCCCGCCGCGTCACCCGTGGCCTTGGCACCGGCGCCTATCGCCGCCGGCACATCCCGCTGGAGCGCGGAAGCCTTGACGAGGAGCAGGAAGAAGAGGCGCTGCTGCCGCCCGAGGCGCGGGCGCTGACGAAGCCCTATTTCGAGGTGCTGATCGTCGATGACGTGAATGAGCATCAGGAACGCTGGCTGAAGGCCAACATGACCTCGATGCGCAGGCCCGAGGATGCCTTCATCTACGAACCCGTCGTGGTGCCAAGCCTCAAGGACGCGCTGATCGGGATCCTCTTCAATTACAACATCCAGGCCATCGTTGTGCGGCCGGGCCTTCGGCTTGAATCCGATGTCGATCTGCCGATCCTGACGCGCTACCTGAACCGCGCGGGCGGCGAGGAGCGGATCGAGGACATCCCGCCCGAGGACTACGGGCCGGAACTGTGCCGCCTGATCGCGCGGGTGCGGCCGGAGCTTGACGCCTATCTGGTGACCGACCGCTCGGTCGAGGACATCGCGGGGCTCGATCTGGGGATCTGCCGGAGGGTCTTCTACAATCAGGAAGACTTCATGGAACTGCACCTGAACATCCTTCGGGGCGTTCAGTCGCGCTTCAAGACCCCGTTCTTCACCGCGCTGGTGGAATATTCAAAGCAGCCCACCGGCGTCTTCCATGCCATGCCGATCAGCCGGGGCAAGTCCATTTCCCGTTCGCACTGGATTCAGGACATGGGCGCCTTCTACGGCCCCAACATCTTCCTTGCCGAAACATCGGCGACATCGGGCGGGCTCGACAGCCTTCTGGAACCGACCGGGCCGATCAAGAAGGCGCAGGAATACGCGGCCCGCGCCTTCGGGTCGAAGCAGACCTTTTTTGCCACCAACGGCACCTCGACCTGCAACAAGATCGTCGTGCAGGCGCTGGTCCGGCCGGGGGACATCGTGCTCATCGACCGCGACTGCCACAAGTCGCACCATTACGGGATGGTGCTGGCAGGCGCGCAGGTCCGCTACCTCGACAGCTATCCGCTGAACGAATATTCGATGTATGGCGCGGTACCGCTTCGGGAGATCAAGCATCAGCTTCTGAAGCTGAAGGCGGCGGGCAAGCTCGACAAGGTCAGGATGCTTCTGCTGACCAACTGCACCTTCGACGGCATCGTCTATAACGTCGAGCGGGTGATGGAAGAATGCCTCGCCATCAAGCCCGACCTGATCTTCCTCTGGGATGAGGCATGGTTCGCCTTCGCCCGCTTCGGCCCGACCTATCGCCAGCGCACCGGCATGAACGCCGCCAACGTGCTGCGTGAAAGGCTACGGTCGCCCGAACACGCCAAGGCCCATGCCAGACAGGCGGAAAAGCTGGTGGATGCCGATGAAGCGACGCTGCTGAAAACCCGGCTGATCCCGCCGCCCACGGCGCGGGTGCGGGTGTACACGACGCAATCGACGCACAAGACGCTGACCGCGCTCAGGCAGGGGTCGATGATCCATGTGAACGATCAGGACTTCAAGGGCGAGGTCGAGCAAAGCTTCCACGAAGCCTATATGACCCACACTTCGACGAGCCCGAATTACCAGATCATCGCCTCGCTCGATGTCGGGCGGCGGCAGGTGGAACTGGAAGGGTTCGAATTCGTCCAGCGCCAGGTCGAGGCGGCGATGGCCATGCGCCGCGCGATCTCCACCCATCCGCTGCTGAAGAAGTATTTCAAGGTCCTCGCCGCAGGCGACATGATCCCCGAGGAGTTCCGCGAAAGCGGGGTGGAAAGCTATTACGACCCCGATCAGGGCTGGACCGATATCTGGGAGTGCTGGGAAAAGGACGAATTCGTCCTTGATGCGACGCGGGTCACGCTGGCCGTGGGGGGAACCGGATGGGACGGTGACACGTTCAAGACGCAAGTTCTCATGGACAAGTACGGCATCCAGATCAACAAGACCTCGCGCAACACGGTCCTGTTCATGACCAATATAGGCACCACGCGATCCTCGGTCGCCTATCTGATCGAGGTTCTGGTGGAGATCGCGAAGGAACTGGACGACCGGCTTGACGATGCCTCGAAGATGGAGCGGCTGGCCTTCGACCGACGGGTCAGGAACCTGATGCAGGACCTGCCGCCCTTGCCCGACTTCTCGCAGTTCCACCCGGCCTTCTGCGCCGATGCGGAGACCGGCGAAGGCGACATCCGCAGCGCCTTCTTCCTGTCCTATGATGAGAACAAGTGCGACTACCTCGAACTGGAAGGCGGGATCGAGAAGGAGATGGACAAGGGCCGCGCGGTCGTCTCGGCGTCTTTCATCATCCCCTATCCGCCGGGCTTCCCGATCCTCGTCCCCGGACAGGTCGTGAGCCGGGAAATCCTTGCCTTCATGCGCGCGCTCGACGTGAACGAGATCCATGGCTACCGCGCCGAACTCGGCCTCAGGGTCTTCACCGAGGATGCGCTGGCCAGCCAGATGACGAAACTCGCCACCGCGGCGGAATAGAGAGGGAGAGAGGAAGACATGTCCAAGACAAAGCTGAACAACATCTCGGAAATCCGCCGCTTCTTTCACCGTAACGAGGACCCGGTCTATTTCGTCTCGGCCACGAACTTCAACCTGCTGGGCATTGATGAGTGGTGCAAGAACTTCAAGTATATCTGCTACATAGACTGCTATGACGGGCGCCATCCGAACGTCTTCTGCCCCTCCGAACAGCCGCATGCCGAATTCCAGTCGATCGAGGACATCAACAACTACCTCCTCCAGCACAAGGAGGTGATCGACCTCATCAAGCGGCGCGGCGGCAAGCCGAAATTCGTCTTCCTGATGTTCGATGAGGAGACGGAGCGCCTGGCGAAGGAACTGGGCGGAGATGTCTGGTTCCCGAAGGCGAAGCTGCGCACCAAGATGGACAACAAGATCGAAACGGTGCGCGTCGGCAACAAGGCCGGTGTACCCTCGGTCCCGAACACGCTGGCCGAGGTCAAGAGCTATGAGGACCTGAAGAAGACCTGCGAGAAGGCGGGGCTTGGACATGACCTCGTCCTGCAATCGGCCTTTGGCGATTCTGGCCACACCACCTTCTTCATCAAGTCCGAGGCCGACTTCCGCCGCCATGAGCATGAGATCGTCGGCGAGGGCGAGATCAAGATCATGAAGCGGATCGACTGCCGCGGCTCCGCCATCGAGGGTTGCGCGACCAGCGAAGGCACCATCGTCGGCCCCCTGATGACCGAGCTTGTGGGCTTCAGGGAACTGACCCCCTATCGCGGCGGCTGGTGCGGGAATGAGATCTTCGCCACTGCCTTCGCGCCCAAGGTCCGCCAGAAGGCCCGCGACCTGACCTTCAAGTTTGGCGAACAGCTTCGCAAGGAAGGTTATCGCGGCTATTTCGAGCTTGACTTCCTGATCGACAAGAAGACCGGCGACATCTGGCTGGGAGAGCTGAACCCGCGCATCACCGGCGCCTCATCCATGACCAACCACGCCGCCTTCGCCCATGCGGACGCACCCCTGTTCCTGTTCCACCTGCTCGAATTCTCCAAGGCGCAGTTCAAGCTGGACGTGGACGAACTGAACGCCCGCTGGGCCGATCCCGACATGATCGACGGCTGGAGCCAGATGGTCATCAAGCATACCGAGGATTCGGTGGACCGGCTGACGGGCGCGCCGCAGACCGGCATCTACCGGATGCTTGAGGACGGGCGCGTGGTCTTCGATCGCTTCGACTATCACCGGCGCGCGGTGGAGTCGGAGAATGAGGCGTTCTTCCTGCGCATCCTGAAGCCCGGCGACTATCGCTATGAAGGCGCCGATCTGGGCATCCTCGTCACGCGCGGCCGGTCGATGACGAACGGGTTCCGGCTGAACGAACGCGCGCTGAAATGGATCCACGGGATCAAGTCCGCCTTCTCGGCCGATCCCTTGCCGATGACGGCGGCAGGGCCGGCGCTCTCCGATCCCGCCTTCAAGATCATGTAATGGACCTCTGGTGGCGGGCCATAAACGAAGACCGGCCCGGCCCGAAATGGGCCGCGCTTTTCGACGCGCATTGGCCCGCCTACCGCGCATGGTGGCTGCGGGAAGGGGAGGATGCGCGCCCGACCTACCGCGAAAGCCTGCGCGCGCTTGAAACCCACATGCCCGAAATCCTGCCGCTTTACGAAGAGCTTTGTGCGTTGGCGGGCGGCGGCGATCTGGCGGCCCGCTTCCTCAGCTTCTACCGCCCGCCGCCCTATCTGGCGGGATGCAGTCAGGCGATCTGGCCCGGCAAGGAGCCCGTCCTTGTGCGCAACTACGACTACGATCCGCGGTCCTTCGAAGGGGTCGTTCTGCGTACCGGCTGGCAGGGGCGGACCGTCATGGGGACCTCGGACGGTCTCTGGGGACTGGTCGACGGGGTCAGCGATGCCGGGCTTGCGGTGTCGCTGACCTTTGGCGGCCGGCGTGTCGTGGGCGACGGGTTCGGTGTGCCGCTGATCCTGCGCTATGTGCTTCAGACCTGTACAACGGCCGAGGAGGCGGGCCGCGCCCTGGCCCGTATCCCCACGCATATGAGCTACAATGTCACCGTTCTGGACCGGAAGCGGAATTTCCTGACCGCGCTGATGGCCCCGGATCGCGCCACCCTTCTGACCCATGCGGCGGTCGCCACCAACCATCAGGAACGGGTCGAATGGGATGCCCATGCCCGCATGACCGCGACGGTGGAACGCGAACGGTTCCTCTTGCAGCGCCTCACCCTGCATGTGGAGCCGGAGGACAGGTTCATAGGCGCCTTCCTGCGCCGTCCGATCTACTCCACCGCCTTCGATCGTGGTTTCGGAACGCTTTACACGGCGGTATATCGTCCCCGACTGGGGGAGATGGAGCTGCGCTGGCCAGGCGCGAAGTGGCCCCTGACCCTGAATGCCTTTGCCGAGGGCGCGCGGCGGATCGTCATGCCCGAACCGCAGCCTTACGCATCCTGAGGCCCGTCGCGGGCCAGTGAAACGGTAGGAGCCGATCATGTCCCATATCTTCCCCCGGCACACCAAATCCGCCCCTCCGGTCGCCGTCGGGGGGGAGGGGTGCTATCTGATCGACAACACCGGCAAGCGCTATCTCGACGGGTCGGGCGGGGCGGCGGTGTCGTGCCTTGGCCACGGCGACAAGGCGGTGACAGAGGCGATCAAGGCGCAACTCGACAAGCTCGCCTTCGCCCATACCGGCTTTCTGACCTCGGAACCGGCCGAGGCGCTGGCCGATCTGCTGATCGCCCACGCGCCGGGCAGGCTCGACCGGGTCTACCTCGTTTCCGGCGGGTCCGAGGCGACCGAGGCGGCGATCAAGCTGGCGCGGCAATACTGGGTCGAAAAGGGCGAACCGCAGCGCGGCCGCCTGATCGCGCGCAAGCAAAGCTATCACGGCAACACCATCGGCGCGCTGTCCGCCGGGGGCAACGCATGGCGCCGGGCGCAGTTCGGGCCGCTCCTGCTGGATGTCAGCCATATCGACCCCTGCTACGACTATCGCTACCGCGCCGAGGGGGAAAGCCCCGAGGCCTATGGCCGCCGCGCCGCCGACGCGCTTGAGGCGGAAATCCTGCGCCTTGGGCCGGAAACGGTGATGGCCTTCATGGCCGAACCCGTCGTCGGCGCGACGGCGGGCGCGCTGCCCCCCGCGCCGGGCTATTTCCGCCGCATTCGCGAGATCTGCGACCAATACGGCGTCCTCCTCATCCTCGATGAGGTCATGTGCGGCATGGGCCGGACCGGCACGCTGTTCGCCTGCGAACAGGACGGCGTCGCGCCCGATATCCTTTGCATCGCCAAGGGCCTTGGCGCGGGCTATCAGCCGATCGGGGCGATGCTGTGTACCTCTGACATCTACGACGCGATTGCGGGCGGGTCGGGCTTTTTCCAGCACGGCCACACCTATATCGGCCATCCGGTCGCCGCGGCGGCGGGCCATGCGGTCGTCTCGGCCATTCTGGACCGTGGGCTGGTCGACCGGGTGAAGGTGCAGGGCGACAAGCTGATGGCACGGCTTCAGGACCGTTTCGGCCAGCACCCCCATATCGGCGACCTGCGCGGGCGGGGCCTGTTCCGGGGCATCGAACTGGTCGAGGACCGGGACAGCAAGGCCCCCTTCGATCCGTCGCGGGGCATTGCGGGCAAGATCAAGAAGGCCGCGTTCGAGGCCGGGCTGATCTGCTACCCGATGGCGGGGACCATCGACGGGCAGAGCGGCGATCACGTCCTGCTTGCCCCGCCCTTCATCATCGAGGACGCGCAACTGGATGAGCTTGTCGACAAGCTTTCGGGCGCGATTGACGTGGCGCTGGGCTGAGGAGCGTAATGACCAACGACAATCCCATGCTGCCGGTCACCGATGAGGACTGGCCCGAGTCGATCCCCGAGATGCGCAGCGGTTTTGCCGGGGGCCTGAACGTCTACCGCGTGATGGCCCACCACCCGGCGCTTCTGAAGGCGTGGTCGGACCTGCGCGAACATGTCGTCAACCAGACCTCGCTGGGCCGCGACCGGTCCGAAGTGGTGATCCTGCGGACCGGGGTACGACTGGGGTCCGCCTATGAATGGGCGCAGCATGTTGTCCGCGCGCGCAAATGCGGGCTGGACGACACCCGCATCCGGTCGATGCGGGGTGCGCCGGACCAGATGGCCCCCGCCGACGCGCTGCTGGCCACGGCGGTGGACGAGCTTCTGGACGGTGCGGAACTGACCCCGGCGACAAGGGCGCGGCTGATGGCGGAGATGGGCGCGGAAGGCGCGCTCGACCTCATCGCGACGGTCGGGTTCTATTCGACGCTGGCCTTCATCCTGAAATCCTTCGCAACCCCGCTGGATGACGACATCGCCGCCGCCCTGCGGGCCGACCCCATCGACCCATAGCCCGGTTCAGGCGTTGAAGAGGAAGTGCAGGACGTCGCCGTCCTTGACCTCATAGGTCTTGCCCTCGACGCGGAACTTGCCCGCCTCGCGCGCGCCCGCCTCGCCGTTCCCGGCGACGTAATCGGCAAAGGCGATGGTCTCGGCCCGGATGAACCCACGCTCGAAATCGCCGTGGATGACACCGGCGGCCTGCGGGGCCAGCGTGCCTTTCTCGATGGTCCAGGCGCGGGCCTCTTTCGGCCCGACGGTGAAATAGGTCTGGAGGCCCAGAAGGTCGTAGCCCGCGCGGATCAGGCGATCCAGCCCCGCCTCATGCAGGCCCATCTCCTCAAGGAACATGGCGGCGTCACCGGCATCCATCTGCGCCAGCTCTTCCTCGATCTTGGCCGAAATCACGACCGAGGCCGCGCCCTGCCGTGCGGCCATCTCCGCCACCTTCGCCGACAGAGAATTGCCCGACGCGGCTGAGCTTTCCTCGACATTGCAGACGAAGAGAACGGGTTTGGAGGTCAGAAGTTGCAGCATTCGCCACGCTTTCTCATCCTCTGCCGCCACCTCGACGCTGCGCGCGGGCTTGCCGCTTTCAAGCGCCGCAAGCGCCTGTTTCATGAGCTTTTCCTGCGCCACGGCCTCCTTGTCGCCGCCCTTGATCTTGCGGGCGATATTGGCCAGCCGCCGCTCGATGCTTTCCATGTCGGCGATCATCAGTTCCGTCTCGATCGTCTCGGCATCGGCGATCGGGTCGATCTTGCCCTCGACATGGGTGACGTCGTCATCCTCGAAACAGCGCAGGACGTGGGCGATGGCGTCAACCTCGCGGATATTGGCAAGGAATTGATTGCCCAGCCCCTCGCCCTTGGACGCGCCGCGCACAAGGCCCGCGATATCGACGAAGGTGATCCGCGTCGGGATGATCTGTTTCGATCCGGCGATGGCGGCCAGCTGGTCAAGACGCGGGTCCGGCACGGCCACGTCGCCCACGTTCGGCTCGATCGTGCAGAAGGGAAAATTCGCGGCCTGCGCGGCGGCGGTTTTCGTCAGCGCGTTGAAAAGGGTGGACTTGCCCACGTTCGGCAGCCCGACGATGCCCATCCTGAAACCCATCCTACCCTCCGGCGCCAACATCGGTCGCGCTTCTAGGGCAGGCAGGGGGGCGAGGCAAGCGTCAGAACGGCTTGACCACCACGACCCAAAGGATCGCGATCACGGCCACCACGCTGATCTCGTTGAAAATGCGCAGGAAAAGGTCGGATTCGCGAAACTCCCCCCGCCGCGCGCGCCGGACCAGAACGCCGGTCCAGATGTAATGCAGCGCCAGCACCAGGACCAGCGTCAGCTTCACATGGACCCAGGGCGCAAAGGACCAGACCTGCCAGCCAAGCCAGAGCCCGGTCGCCACCGCGATCACGCCCAGCCCGGCCGAAAAGCGGTAAAGGCGGATCGTCAGGTCGCCCAGCGGCCCGAACCCGCCCAGCTTCGCATGTTCGCGCTTCCAGTAGATCAGCGCGCGCGGCACCGCGAAGATGGAGGTCATCCACCCCATCACGCAGAGAATATGTAGTGAAGCCCTTTTTCGGTTGGTGACACAATTTTTCTAATATTTTTCAATATATTAACTGGCGCTGTCACCATTCTTGGTGTCACCAATGCCCCCTATCATTTCCCTCGTAGAGATGAGATGGGCGCCACCCGCTATGTCGGTCTTCACATGAAGGTAGAAAATCGGTTGGTGGCACTCGGCAAGGTCGGTGACACCGTTGGAATTGCAGAGTTTCTCGTGTCACCGAGTTTCGCGTGGGGATGGTGTCACGGTTGGTGACGCTGGCGGTTGGTGACACGAGCCGCTCAAAGGTTACCACTTGCCGCGCTCTCAATGATCGTTCGGCCATGCTGGCGCGATCGGCCCGTATTCAGTTTTCGCCCGCTCAAGCCGCGCGCCCTTCTCATCCAGTCCCCAACGCCGATTGAAGAAGAACTCCAGTGCCTTCCGCGTTTCAACGCGCAGGAACTCTCCCTCAAAGCCAAATTCCCTTCGGACTACGCTGGCTTGTCGATCCGAAAGCCCTGACTTCGGGCGCAGCCAGATGATTGCCCGAGTGTTCCAATCCACGTCTACCGGCAGTGGCTCAGCCAGGAGTTTCTCCTCGAACGAGCTGTCAGGATCGATGCGGATCGGGAGGTAGTTCCGATATTCGCCGTGCTTGAAGCTGTGGGCACGCACGTGAACGCTTTCACCATCCGACGTGAAGCGGGTCGGCGCGATCCACTGCCCATCGTCGGCGCCGGACGACATGGATGTGTATCGGACGTGGACGGCTTTCCCCGACCTGATTGCTTGATGAAGAAGCGCGATGGTCCTCCGATCTGCCTTCCTTTCTGGTCGGGGCAACGCGGCCGAAGGCGTGCTTTCATCGTCGCTCGCCAAGATATCGAAGGCTTCGGTCAGGCCGGATGGTGCTAAGGGCTCGTGCTCGCTCGCGGCGATGTAGGTCTTTCGCACCGGATCGTAGATGGGCGGCGTGCTGCGCGCGAGACCTAGGTAGACACGGAAGTCCAGCGCCGCCTGCGCGGTCGAGATACCGAAGCGCTCGATCAGATCCCTGCGGTTCGCCATGCCCCGCCAAGTCAGGCAGCGGTCCAGAAAGATCAGGCGCTCTCTCTGAGCGTGCTTGAGGTCGTCGAGCGTCATGGGTGCATCCCTACCTTGACTCCTGACGAAATGTCCATCTAGAAATTATACGATCAAAAATTATACGGACTATGGCAATGAGGATTCTCCACACCGCCGACCTTCATCTCGGGCGTCAGTTGAACGGGATCCCTCTGGATGCCGACCACGGCGCAGTTCTCGATCAGATCGTTTCGGCGATCACGTCGAATGGTATTGATGTCCTTGTTATTGCGGGAGATATATTTGATCGGGCTGCCCCACCGACCTCTGCTGTGCGCCAGTTCAATGGGTTCCTGGCGCGCGTGGCCTCAGAGACTGAGGCAGCCGTGGTGATGATCGCCGGCAATCACGACTCTGGTGATCGAATCGCATCCATGGCGATCATGACCGACACACGGCGCGCGTTGATACGCGGAGCCATCAGTGCTGACGAGAAACCTCTGATCCTCAGTGACGCATACGGACCCGTGGCGTTCACAGGGTTGCCCTTCGCTTATGAGTATGCCGCCCGCGAATGTTTCGCCGATGAAGCTCTCCACACCCCCGAGGACGTTCTCGCGGCTCAGGTGGCTTGCAGTCGGCGCAACATTCCCGATGGCGCGCGATGGGTCGTCGTTTCGCATGCTTTTGTAGCTGGGGCGGCGAGCAGCGAAAGTGAGCGGCCTCTCACTCGAGTGGGGGGCGTCGAGACGGTCAGTTCATCCGTGTTCGAAGGTGCTCATTATGTGGCGCTCGGGCATCTGCACCGGCCGCAATCGGTCGGTGTACCTCATATCCGGTATTCGGGATCGCCACTGGCTTTCGGATTTGATGAATCTGACTGCCAGAAGTCGATGAGTCTCGTCGAGATCGATGCGGTCGGCCGAACGACGGTAGAGACTATTCCCTTCGAGCCCATTCGTCGGGTGCGCGTTTTGAGGGGACGACACGCAGAGCTTTTGCTCGCGGACCGATCTGACGATTTCATCAAGATCGTGCTTACCGACGATACGCCCGTGATCGATGGAATGAAGCGCATCCGCGACGTGTTCCCGAACGCTTGTGAACTTGTTTACGAGCGGAACGATCGCGCGCCAGAAGTCAAATCGCTGGCGGGGCGCGCTCCGGCGGTTGCGAGCCCTGTCGAAGTCATTGGCGACTTCCTCGAGCATGTGCGCGAAGACCGGATCGCGGAAAAAGAACTGGCTGTCGTAGCATCGGCCCTTGGTCGCCTGCGTGAGACGGAGGATGTGCAATGAGACCGGTTCGGCTCACGCTTCAGGCGTTCGGTCCCTATCCTGGCCGGGTCGTCATCGACTTCCGGGATGCCGTCAAGGCGGGCCTCTTCGGCATATACGGACAGACGGGGTCAGGCAAATCGACCATCTTCAGCGCAATGACCTTTGCGCTCTTTGGAGAAGCGGCCAAGGCGGAGCAAGACGCTCCGTCGCTGCGCTCGGATCACGCCGATCCGGATGTAATGACCGAGGCAGAGTTCGTATTCGACATTGGTGAACGGCGATATGTCGTGCTTCGCCGACCCGACCAGATGCGACCCAAGGCGCGCGGTGAGGGCGAGACCCGTAGCGCGCACGAAGCCTATCTGTTCGATGCGACCGGAATGTCGCTCGACGCAATTACAGATGCGGCACGGGGCAAGATCGTAGCCGAGAAGAAGGTGCGCGACGTCGACGCGGCTGTCATGGAGATGCTCGGATACGGCTCTGAGCAGTTCCGGCAAATCGTCCTTCTGCCGCAAGGGCGCTTCGAGAAGTTCCTTTCGGCCAAGACGAAAGAGCGTCTCGAAATCCTGCGAGAACTCTTCGATGTCTCGCTGTACGAGAAGCTCATGGCCGATCTCAAGTCCGCAGCCGATGAGGCTGAACGGCAGGTGCGGGATGAACGTGCGCTCTGTGCCAGGCAGCTCGCGGCAGAAGGATTCGAGAGCACCGATGCACTGATCGCGGGCATCGAAACCGCAACTGCGAGATGTGCGGAACTTCGCGCGATCGAAGAAACCAAGAAGGCGACGGCGGAAGTTGCCGAGAAGGCGCTGCGCCAGGCGGAGGCCATCGAGGAAAAGTTCGCGGCGGCCGAAAAGATGAGGGAGCGGCTTCGCGCACTTGAGGCGCGGAAGGACGATATCGAGGCGCTTGCCGAGCAGGTCCGACAAGCCGAGCGCGCGCGCGGTCTGATCGATGTCGAGGAACGTGTGAGGGATGCCGAACGCGAGGTTGGTGAAGCCGAGACCAAGCGCGAAGAGGCAGACAAGGCCGCCGAAATCGCCGCGAAACAAGCAGAAAAGGCGGCAGAGGCGCTCCGGCGTGAGGAAGACCGTGCCGATGAGGTCGAAACCCTGCGCCGGAGAAGCGACGAACTGGAGAGGTATGGTCGAATCCTCGAGGCAGCAGCCGATAGCAATCAGGCGGTCGAAATCGCGCTGAAAGAGCAGCGGGACGCCGAACGCGGTCTTCAGAAGGCAAAGTCAGATCTGACCGGACTTCAGGAGAAGCGCACGTCGAAAAGCGCCGAGCTGAAAGCTGCACGCGAAACGGAGGCGAAGCGCGCCGAGATCGCGGGCCGGCGCGCAGAGCTCGACAAACGGCATCTGGCCGCCAAGTCCTACGAGGGCGCCTTGCAGGATGTTGCAACGGCTCAGGCCGCTGTCGAAGAACAACTGCGGAAGTCGGAAGCTGCGGCCGGAAAGGCCGAGACGGCGCGAGATGATTATGAGACGGCCGAAAGAAATCTCGCGGCCGCACAGGCGCTGCACCTTGCGACGAGACTGGAAGCAGGGTCGCCATGTCCGGTCTGCGGCGCAACCGAACATCCTGCGCCGGCGACTGGCGAAATCGGTAGTGCCGGCCTGGACAAGGCATTCCGAGAGTCACGAGAAGCATGGCTGGCCACCGATCGCGAAGCCCGGCAAGCTGGCGAAGCACTGGTCGGGGTGCAAGCGACGCTCGAGGAGCGACAGAAACGCTTGTCCACCCTTGAACCGCCAGAGGAGCGTGCAGCCGTCATCGCGGCACAGATCGGTCGTGAAGACGACGCACTCGCAGCGCTTGGGCCCCGGGTCGACATTCTTGCCGCGGAGACCGGGATCGAGGAACTGGAACTGCAGATCGAGGAATTGGAGCGGAAACGAGATGAGTTGCGAGACTGCTTCGATGAGCGGCGGAACAAGGCAACTGAGGCCAAAGCGGCGCGCGATGGCAGGCTCGCCGAGGTGCCGGACAACCTCCGCGATGCGCCGACGCTCGCGGCCACACTGAAGAAGGTGGCCGGATCGCTGGAGTCGCTTCAGGCGGCGCGGAACGCGGTGGAAAAGGCGCTGAACTCCGCACGCGAAATGGCACTCAGCGCGGTCAAGGATCTCGAAGGCGCGGACAAGGCGCTCGCGGACTGCAAGACGCGCCATCAGAAGGCGGCGGAGGTCTTCCGGACAAGACTGGCTGGCGCTGGTCTCACAGCAGAGGCGTTTCAGTCTCTCAAGCCGGCCATCGAAACTCTCGATGAGGATAGGGAAGCCGTCGAGACCTACAGACGCGAGCACAAGAGTGCGTCTGACGCTGCCACAGATGCCGCCTCTGCGATCGAAGGGATGTCCCGGCCGGATCTCGAAGCACTAGGAGAAACGCACCAGACCCATGCCGAAGCGCTCGGCAGGGCGACCGAAGCGCGCGTCGCCGCCCAGAGCCGTGTCGATCATCTGGATAAGCTGAGAAAGGGTATGGAGGAGACCCTACGCAAGCTTGACGAAGCTGAAGCTGCATCCGGCCCGCTGCGCGGACTGGCAGCTCTGGTGAACGGGCAGAACTCGCAAAGACTGACGTTGGAGACATTCGCGATCGGCGCGATGTTCGACCGTGTGCTGGAAGCGGCTAACTTGCGGCTCGCGCCAATGACCTCCGGCCGCTACAGCCTCGAGCGAGATCTCGACGGGGCCGGACGCGGTAGCCGCGGGCTTGGCATCCAGGTGTTCGATGTTCACACCGGGAAATCGCGCGCCACGAGCACCCTCTCAGGTGGCGAGACGTTCATTGCCGCGCTCGCTCTCGCACTGGGTCTTGCCGACGTGGTCGAAAGCGCGAGCGGCAAGGTGCGGCTTGACACGATTTTCATCGACGAGGGGTTTGGAAGCCTCGACACCGAAAACGGGTCCGGCACGCTCGACCAGGTACTCCAGGTCCTCAACTCCATCGTCCGACAGAACCGTGCCGTGGGGCTGATTTCGCATGTGCCGCTCGTCCAGGAGGCGATCCCCAATGGCTTCTATGTCAGAAAAGGAATCTCTGGGAGTAGCGTGGAAGAAAGAGGGCTTGTCTAATGGTTCACCGCTGGATCCCAAGACGCTCACATTCGCGGCGGCTGTCGAACGGCAGGACCACTGAAGTCCGAGCAAGCTGGGTGTTGCAGCATTCGCCAGACGAGAAGAAGCGTCGGAGCCTTCGTCACCAATGCCCTGTGTGCGGTGCCGAAGTCATCACGGTGCGGATGCCCAACGGCGGGAGCGCCCATTTCGAGGGGCGAAAAGGACTCTCAAGGATCAAGCATCCCTGCCTCCACTTGGGCGAGCGACTTTCGCGAAAGCGAGATGCCGACACACCAGACCTCTTTTCGACGCAAGTCGCCGGAGGGTAGGCTCAAGGCCTAGCACTCATCTTCCAAGCGCCGGCGATATCGCCACACTCTAGGCGCGTTACGGCCTGACCCAATCCGCACTTGTTCCCGTTTCCAGCCATTCGCCTTCAGATACGCTGCGACACGGCTCTGATCGCGTCTGGTCCAGCGGGCAGGCTCGAGCCCTATCGCCTCCTCGAGGATCTCGCCAACCGATACGTCCTTCAGCGGCTCCGGGCGCGGAACGCTCTCGGTGCGGGAGTTGCCGTAATCGGGGAAGCCATCGGAAACGGTGCGGATCTCGTGGCTCAGCCAGTGCTCGATCAGGTCGTCCCAGGCGTCGGACTGGTAGCGGCGGTCCTGTTCCTCGCGGGCTTCCTCCAAAAGCGCCGGATCGTCGATCCACCAGATTGCACCGGCGCGGAAGCGGTGGGCGGCCTCGGCCCAGAGCTGGTGCCGGTCGCGCGCGAGCGCCGCGATATCGATGGTCCCGCAGCGGAGCGGCCAGAACCGACGGTTGCCGGTCTCGTCGCGCAGGTAGGTGTCGGGGTTCACGGTGCCCGCGAACACGCACTGGCGCGGCACCTCGACCGTGTAGCGGCCATAGGGCGGGCGGAAGCGGTCGGTGGTGCGGGTCAGGAAAGCCTTGATGCGCGAGACCTCGGCGCGACCAATGGCGTCGAGTTCGGCGATTTCCACGATCCAGACGCCCTGCATGTGCAGGGCCGCGTCCTTCGACCCGAGTTCCGGCAGCTCGTCGGTGAACCACTCCTCACCAGCGAGCACCTTGATCGCCGTGGATTTGCGCGCGCCCTGCGGCCCCTCGAGGATCAGCATGTGGTCGGCTTTCACGCCGGGGCGGTAGATGCGGGCGACGGCCGAGATCAGCCAGAGCGCGCCGATGGTGTGATGGAACGCCGTGGGCTCGGCGCCGAGATAGACGCTGGTCCAGGTCTCGATCCGGGGCGTGCCGTCCCATGTCAGGGTGTCGAGCCAGTCTCGGACGGGATGGATGCGCAGTTCGCGGGCGACGGCGCCGACGGCGCGGCTCACGACCACCGGCGCCACGTTGATCCCGCGCAGCTGCAGCCATTCGGCGGTGCGGATGTCGTCGGCGTCCTCCCAGGGGCGCGGGAGGGACACAGCTGCACAATCCCACGGCAGCGGCTGGCGGACCACGATCTCCTGCCCGAACTCGTCGAAGGCCAGCACACCGGCGAAGGCCGGATCGGAGGTCAGCGCCACGATGACGTTGGCCTCGTTGCGCTCGGGCGCGCCCGCGAGGTCGAGCCGGAGGCGCCTGAACCAGGCGGGCTTCGGGATCGGCGCGTTTGGATCGCCGGTGGCGTTCACACGGCGGCGGAGTTCGGCCAGCTGCTGGGTCAGGACCGACATGCCGATCCCGGTCGCGGACTTGATCCGCGCGATGACCTGCCGCTCGGGCAGCGGGTCGAGCTTCGCCAGTGCGATGCGCCCGAGCAGCGTTGACAGCGCTTCGAACTCGGGCGGGTTGGTCAGCGCCTCGGCCGCGGCGATCAAGGTGGCGGGATCGTCGGCGGAGGCGACGATGGGCATGGCCGTCTCGGCGTCGATGGGGTCTGCGGGCTGCGGCTCCACCGTGGCGTCTGCCTCACGCGCGTAATCCTCGGCGCGGGCCCCGCGCAGCAGATCGTCGTTGAAATCGTCGCGATGCAGCGGCGCAACGATCTCGTTCGGGATGTCCGCCCGGTTCAGGCGGTCCGAGAGCGTCGCGGCCGCCTGGTGGCCGGCGTCCCCGGCATCGGCGTAGATGGTGACGCGCCGAGCACCCTCGGGCCATTTGAACCGCGCCAGACCGTCAGCCGACAGCGCCGCCCAGACCGGTGTGCCGAAGAGGGCGTGCGCGGCGAGCGCCGTCTCTATCCCCTCGGCGATGCCGATGTGACCATCCTCCGGCATCGGGAACAGGCGAACCACGGCATCCTTCACGCTCCCGAGCATCTTCTTGCCCGGGGGCGCCTTCGCGCTGCCATCGTCGAGCAGGAAGGTGCGATGGATGCCCGGCGCGCGCCCTCCGTCCGGCAGCCGCAGGATCGCGATGAGGCCGGGCCAGCCGCGGCAGCTGTCGAAGTCCGGAAGATCGGGGTGGAACAGCAGGTCGGGCGAACCGGGATCCGACAGCCCACGCGTGCGCAGATAGGTCTCGCCGGGCGTGCCCGCGATCTGCACGGCCCCATCGACCAGCCGCGCGATCTCGGCAGAGTGATCCGGGCGCGCGCGCATGGGCGACTTCGGCGCGGGTTGCGGCGCAGGGAGATCCATCCCCGCCAGCCGCGCCGCCTCGTCGAAGAGCGCGCCGTCGCAGAGCCC
>NZ_KE386950.1:25925-29190 GCF_000429765.1 Gemmobacter nectariphilus DSM 15620
TCTTCGGGACCGCGATGTCGTTGAGGTCGATCATCGCGCCCCTCAGGCCAGAAGGACGAGCCCGCGCTCGGCCCGGGTGATCGCGGTGTAGAGCCAGCGGCGCCGGTCGATGTCGCTGCGGCCCAGCCCGTCGTCCCAGACGATCACGTTCTCCCACTGCGAGCCCTGCGCCTTGTGCGCGGTGATGGCCCAGCCGAAGGTCGCCTCGGTCAGCAGGCGCTTCTCCTTGTAGTCGCGGTCGTGGCGCTTGTCGTCATAGGCGACGTGGTCCTCGAAATGTCCCTTGTAGATGCGCAGCCGGCCCGGGCGCCCGTCCTCATAGGGCTCGCCGATGTGGCGCCCCTTCGGCGCCTCCCTCGAACCGGTGGCGGGAGGCGCCTCAGCCTCATGGACGACGGCAGAGAAGTAGAGGCTGCCCTCGTCGACGATGTCCTCAAGCGTCACGAACATCCCGTTGATCAGCCCCAGATCGTTCTGGTTCTTCAGGCAGATGATCTTCTCGGCCGGCCCCGTGGGCAGCCAGCTCCCGCCGAGACCGGCCGCCGCGCGCATGGCGTTGTTGATCTGCAGCCGCGTGGCGTTCAGCCCGCAGATCAGCTGGCCGCCGCGCAGCGCCTGTTCCGGCGTGATGTCGCCCTTGCGGAGCTTCGCGACATGGTCGTCGTAGACGCCGAAGCCGATGGGCCGGCCCTCGCGCGCCATGGTGGCGAGGCGGATGATCGCGCTCTCGGCCGCCTGGCGGTGGATCTCGGTCAGCATCACGTCCGGCTCGTCGCGCGTGAAGGCGCCTTCGCCCCGGATCGGCGGCAGCTGGCCGGGATCGCCGAGCACGAGGATCGGCTTGCCGAAGCTCATCAGGTCGCGCGCCATCTCCTCGCCGACCATCGACACCTCGTCGAGCACGATCAGCCGGGCGTCCGCCGCGTCGCTCTGCGGATTCAGGGCGAAGCGCGGGTGCTTCATCGCCGAGAGCCCCTGGCGCATCGCCTCGATCGCGGCATCGGCCGTGGTGCGCGCGAACCCGGTGAGGCGAAGCGCGTCGCGTTCGGCCACCGCGATCTTTCGGGCGGCTTCCTCGATCTCCTCCTCGGTCGACTCGATCACCGTGTAGATCAGGCTGTGGATGGTGCGCGCCGGCGTGCCCTTGCGGGTCAGCACCAGCGCGGCCTTGCCGGTGAAGGTGGCGGTGACCACGCCGGGCACGCATCGGCCGTCCCGCGCGCTGCGGTGGGGCGAGAGGCCGAGTTCGTCGAGCGCGAACTTCAGCACGGTGCTCTTGCCGGACCCGGCATAGCCGAAGAGGCGGAACACCTGCTGCTGCTCTGTGCGGGTCTCGAACCACTCCTTGATCTCGCGGATCGCGGCGGCCTGCGTGGCGGATGGGGTGATCTCGGTCATGAATGGGGCATCTCCACTGCGTAATCCTTTACGATCCCGCCGCGGGTCGGATCGCCCACCTCGCACTGGCGGACGAAGACACGGCGACCGTCGGCGAGCTGCCGCCAGTGACCACGGCGGATGTGCCAGCGCGGGCTGGCGTGACTGCCGCCCTGCGGCGGCGTCGCTGCCTGCAGGCGCGCCGGATCGATGGCGACCTGGCGCCAGACCCATCCGCGTACGCCCTCGCGAGACAGGCGGGACCGTTTCGCGGGGGACACCTTGCGGTCGCGGATGTCCGGGGACGCGCCGAGGATGGTCAGCGCGCGCCAGACGATGCCGGCGGCGACTTCACCGTGACCGCGGACCGTCTCGTCGCTCCGCTCGGCGGGGTTGCCCTCGATCTCCGCCTTTCCGTCCGGATGCATCCAGACCCGCACCAGGCAATCCGTCCAGCCGCGCGGCGCCCGCTTGCGCATGAGGAACGTGGCCTCGACGATGTCGCCGTCGGCGCGGGCGCAGACGATCAGGCCCGAGGGAGACGCGCGCTGCTCGCGCACCTCGAAAATCACGGACGGATGCGGCAGCCGAAGCGGACCGGTAAAGACCCGGGTCATCGCGCGGTCGACGAGATCACCATCGAAGGCCGCCTGATCGCCGAAGAAATAGATCGGCGCGAACTCCGCCGCTGCGAGCAGGTCGGAGCACCAGAACCGCTCGCGATGCGCGCGCACGATCCGCTTGAGCTCATAGGCGTCGGGGATCATGGCCGCTGTCCCCAGCACCGGCCCGCCCATGCGCAGGGCGCGTGCCACTTGCCGGCGGCCATGCCGCCGCGGCAGAGGACTGCGGTGGGCTCGGCCGCGGCCCGCGGCAGCCATTCCCCGGCCTCGGAGGCTCGCACCACGGCGACGGCGCGATCCGACATTTCCTGCGCGAGATGCGCGTCGAACGGCACGAGTTCGGCGTACAGCTCCATCGTGTCGCGGTTCAATGCGGTGAAGAGCGCCGGGGCCGGCAGCTCCATGTAGGCCTGATAGAGCGCGATCTGGGCGGCGTATACGGGGCGCGCGAGGCTGACGCCGCGCTTGACCACGTCCTTCCAGCTGGCCGCCCCGAGCGCCTTGTTCTCCCAGAGCGCGGGATAGTCCATTGCGACCGGGCCTGAGACGAAGCAGCCATCGATATGGCCCTTGAAGCGCCCGCCGAGGGCCTCGAAGCCGAACTGGCGTCCATCGGGTCGCTCGGTGCGCAGGTCGAACCCGGCGATCCGGAACCAGCCTGCGACGATGTCCTCGGCCCGGTGGCCCGCCTCGAATATGCGCAGCGTGCGCGGCGCGAACTCCTGGCCTTCGTCCTTGGGCACCGCGAGGAAGTCGTACTGGATCTGGCGCAAGCAGTCGCGGCCGAGACCCGAGGAACTGACATAGGTGCGCGGACGCTCGGCGCGGTGGCGGGCGGACAGCGCCGTATCGATGACGGCGGAGACGGCTTCGGCAATGGGCGGGCGCGGCGCGCCGGCGCCATAGAGGAAGCCCGAGCCATGGTTGAGGTCGATCATCTCTCGCGCTCCCAGAACCCGCCGGCCTGCGCGATGCAGGTCAGCTTGTGGAACTGCGCGTCCGTCAGCCGGGCGCTGTCGCCGAACCGCACCAGCTTCTCGCGGAGGCTGTCGCAGAACTCGATCTCGAAGTCGATGACGGCGTTCTCGGTGGCCGCCTCGAGCAGAGGCTTCCAGCTGCAGGACGCGGTGTCGTCGTTCAGGTCGATCATCACCGCGCTCCTAAAATGGGATCGGGTCGTCGAGGACCGTGCCGGTGCGCTCCTTGCGCGCGGCCTGGTCCTGCATGCTGTCGATGTAGCCGGTGACCGCCGCCTCGATCAGGCG
>NZ_AUCM01000026.1 GCF_000429765.1 Gemmobacter nectariphilus DSM 15620
ATGCCCTGCTGGGATTCGTCGTCGCCGAAGACGATCGCGGTGACGCAGGCCTCGGTCTTCTTGCGGACCAGTTCGGCCACTTCATAGTCGTCGAGATCGCGCAAGGACCGGATCACCGGCGCGCCCCAGGGAACCCCGCGGGCCTGCGTGCGCTGTTTTTCATAGACATGGGCGATCTCACTCGCCGGGACCGGGCGGCTCTGCAAGCCGTTCTGCAAGGCGCCATAGGCGTCGCCCGGATGCTCGGCGTGCAGCCAGTAGGCCCGCCGCTTGCCGACCGGGTCGAACTCGATCCCCTGCACCAGCCGCCCCGCGCCGAGGGCGCCGGATTTCGTGGCGTCGAGGAAGTCAGCCTCCAGCACCTGCACTTGCAGCGGCACCGGCAGTCCGTCCGAGGATCGCCGAAGACGGCGGCGCACCAGAACCTCGCCCGCCTCAACCATTTCGCGGCAGATCAATGTCTGCAGGCCGTAGAAATCCAGCTGGCCATCGGCGTCGCAATCCGCTGTCCAGCGGGTGAACAGGGCGTCGACCTTTCGGTCCAGCTTGTCGTCGCCGCTGGCGGCACGGGGCATGATGCCGCTGCCCACGATGTTGTTCACCAGCACCGCAACGGCCTTGGCCGCATGCGGGTTGTTGCGCACGAGATCGCGCATCCGGTCGCGCAACAGCGCCCCGGCGACGCCGATCTCGGTGTCGGCCGAAGACGCGCTCGCCCGCCAGCCGTCCGTGCGGCGGCCCTTTGCGGCCCCGTCATAGCCCCGCGCCAGGGTCTCGAATGCCTGTCGCGCCAGCACGCGACGGGCGGCAGCCCGAGGCGCGATCGTCGCGATAGCGTGATCGAACCAGTTGGCCGACATCAGCGATCCCCGCGCGAGAAGCCCGCCAGCCCGGCGACCGGCAGAGGTCGGGTCGTCCCCGCGATGGCGCGTTCGATGGTCCGGATGCGGGCGAGCAGATCCTCGGCCGAGCCGTAGTCGACAGACTTGCCGTCATAGCTGACCCGGGTCGTGCCGCTGGCATAGGCCCGGCGCAGCGCCGAGAGCTCGGTTTCCGTCCAGTCTGCCATGTCAGAACCATCCTCCGCGTCGGCCAAGCCAGTCCGACTGCCGTTTTCCCTGGGGTGCGGCCTGCGGGCGGTTGACCCGTCCCGCGCCATCCATTTCTGTCGGCGCGGCCCCGAGTTGATCCTCGAGGTCCCGCCATTTTTCGTCGGTCCAGCGGTCCGCTCCCGCAATCCAGGCGGCAGCGCGGGCGTAGACCCGGCAGTCCAGCGCCTCGTTGCGCTCACGGAGCTTCTGCCATTCCAGCCGGGCGAAGCCGCGTTTCGTGCGCACCGTCACCAGCTGCTCGGCCACGAACTGCTTCAGCCACTCGTTCTCGACCCAATGCGGCAGATGCACCGATCCTGGCGGGAACGCGGCACCCTCGGCCATGTCTTCCTCGGTCGGCCGTTCCAGCCGCAGGAAGCGATAGGTCTCGGCCTTGAAGGTCGACACCGCCACGGTCCAGAGACGCGCCCCGCGCCGCAGACGTTTGCCGCCCTCGGTCGCATCGACAAATGTCGGCCCCGATACCGGGCTCGAACGGTTGAACCCCTCGACACCTTTCACCGGCGATACCTGCCCAAACCCTTGTGCCCGCGACCACGAATAGACCGCCGGGGCCTCATAGCCTGTGTCGATGGCAAGCCGCGCGATCCTGAGATGCGCGCCACGTTCATGCGGCCAGGAGCGATCCAGCAAGGTCGTCAGCTCTGACCAGGCATCGTGTCGGTCCGGCCCGCCCTCGATCACGACATGATCAACGAGCCAGCTTTCCAACCCGCGACCCCAGGCCCAGACGTCGACCTCGATCCGGTCCTTCTGCACGTCGGCCCCGGCGGTCAGGAACAACCCGCCCGCTGGCACCGTGCCGGATTTCCAGCGCTCGCGCCGGTCGTAGAGCCTTTGCCAGTCGGGGGCTTCCCCGGTTTCGACCCAAGTTTCGCCAAGGATCGTGTTGCGGAAGGCCTTAATCGCCTCGTCCGACCCCTGGGCCGCTTCCCATGACCGCACGATCCGCTCCCAACTCAACCAGCCGATCGGTGAGTAGAGTGCCGAGAGGTGATACCCGACCGTGGTTGGATCGGCGGCAACGGCCGTCGCCCGCCATTCGCCAGCCTCCAGCATCGCCGTCTTGTGATGTTCGCCGATGGGCTGATCACAGCCCTCGCAGTGATATTCCGCCGTTTCCGGCCGCCCCTTCTGCCAGCGCAGCCGGTCGAATTTCAGCCACTGCGCGTGGCTGCAATGCGGGCACGGCACGAAGAACCGGCGCTGGTCCGAGGCCTCGTATTCCCGTTCGATCCGGCTCAGCCCCCGAATGGTGGGCGTCGAGACCAGGAAGACCTTGCGCCGGTGCGCGAAGGTCAGCGACCGCGCTTCCGCCAGCGTGACCGGATCGCCTTCCTCGTCGGCTGAGGCCGGATAGGCATCGACCTCGTCGAGGAAGATGTAGCGCGCCGGTGTCGAGCGCAGCCCAACCGCCGAGTTCGCCCCGGTCATGATCAGGATGCCGCCCGCGAATTCCTTGGACAGCATCGTGTTGCCCGCGTCGCGGGACCGGGCCGGTTTGACCCTCTCCCGCAGGTCGGGGCTTTCGTCGATCAGCGGGTCGATCCGCTGGCGCGAGTTGCGCTTGGCCAGTTCCACGGTCGGCTGGACCGCCAGCATTGGGCCCGGGGCCTGGTGGATGGCAAAGCCGATCCAGTTGTTTCCTGCCTCGGTCGCGCCGACCTGTGCCGCCTTCATGAACACGATGCGCTGCATCACATCGCCGGGCGACAGCCGATCCATGATCTCGCGCATGTAAGGCGTGCGCGCCGTGCGATAGCGCCCCGGTTCCGCCGATGCGCGGCCCGACAGCATCCGGTGCTTGTCTGCCCATTGCGACACGGTCAGGTCGGGGTCCGGCGTAAGCCCCGCGCCCCAGGTGCGCAGGATTTCCGCCGCGCCGTCGAAGTCGGTCAAACCGTCGTCGTCACCGGAAATCGGGCCGAACCTCGGCAAGCTCGTCGAGGTGGGCGCGTACATGTTTTTCCAAGGCCTTCTGCATCGCGGCCGGTTCCACGCCCAGTTCCGCCGCCATCAGCGCCGACGAGCGTGCGGGCCAGTTCACCCATGCGTCTCGCACCTCCCGCGCCAGCCGGAACACCAGCGACAGCGCCCGCGCCCGCTCGATCAATTCCCCCTTCAGCTTCTGCAGCCGGATCCGCCGTTCCTGTGCCTTCAGCACTTCGTTGGCAGTCTTGGCCTGCAGATAGGTCGTGCCGCCGCCAACGGCTGGCACCGCCAGACCCTGTTCGCGCAGCGTGTCGCCGACAGCAGCCACGGCAGCTTCGGGGACCGGCTTCAGCTTCGGCTCGGGCGGCTTGCGGGTCTTCGACGGGTCGGTCGTTTCCGCCCGGCGCACATCGCTGGCCCCGGCATCAATGCTGCCATCGGTGAACAGCACCAGTCGTTCGGCCGTCTTTGCCTTCTGGATCGCGCCTCGCGACAGCCCGACATGCGCGGCGTACTGGCGCTCGCTCATGCCCTGCATTGAAAGCTCCGATTATCATTCAAAAACATATGCTTATCGTGTTGAAAGGCGTCCCGGACAGAGCGAACGTGTCTCCACAAGAACGATGCATCTCACCACGGAGCCACCATGATGACCCGCCGCGCACAGGACAACACGAAAGCCCTCGACGCCTTCCTCGCCGCCAAGTTCGAGATCGACGCGATGCTGGCACGCCTCGCAGCCCTCAGCGCCGACCATTTCGAGACCAGCCCGGACGAGATCCACTGGGGTCACGTTGGCACCCTGAACCACTACCGCGCCAAGCTGCGCGAGATCACCGACAGCGCCTTCAAGGAAGGCGAACACGCCGAGTGAGGCGACCCACTCCCGGTCCCGCCCGCCGACTGGCGGGCTCGACCTCGTAGAAGGGCCTGCATCCCGCACGCCCGACACGGAGACGACGATGACCCAGCTTTCCGACACCCAAGCCATGATCCTGAGCGCCGCCGCCCAGCGGCCCGAGCGCATCGCCCTGCCGCTGCCCGAGAGCCTGCGCGGTGGGGCCGCTGTCAAGGTGGTCGGCGCGATGATTGCCAAGGGGCTCCTGCAGGAGGTCGATGCCGACCTGCGCAAGGGCGAACCCGTGTGGCGCGAAACCGGCGATGGCCACGGCACCACGCTGGTCGCCACCGAAGCGGGTCTCGCCGCCATCGGGATCGAGCCCGAGGACGCGAACACCGCGCCCGTGGGCGCGACGGACGCACCGACAGAAGGGCCCGCGCCCGAGACCCCCAGCGAACCAGACGCCGCGCCCAAGGCGCGCACGCCGCGCGAGGGGACCAAGCAGGCCAAGCTGATCGCCATGCTGCGCGCGCCGGACGGCGCTACCATTGAGGAGATCATGGCGGCGACTGGCTGGCAGTCGCACACGATCCGGGGTGCGATGGCCGGGGCGCTGAAGAAGAAGCTCGGGCTCGAGGTGACCTCGGAAAAGCTCGAGGGGCGCGGGCGCGTGTACAAACTTCCAACTGTTTGAGCCGGCAGGTGGACCCAAGCATCAGGGCCGCCATCCTCAAGGGTAGCGGACCACGCAGCTGGCTTTATACTTATGTCTAGACCATTCGCTCATATCCGCTAAGACGACGGATCGACGTCATCAGGGAACGGATAGATCAATTCAAGCTTTTGACACTTCAAAGTGATATAGAGGCCATCATCGGTTAAGGCGTTCTCACCACCAATGCCTCTGTCTCTTTTTCCGGGAAGCAAAGTGCCGATCTCGTCTACGAGTTGGCTGACCATTTCTGTTGCAATGCCGGCTCCACGATAAGCCTCATTGACCTCCCAACCGGTAATCTCGGCCGGAATATCTGGCGAGCGTTCGTCAATTTCACGCCGTCCGGTTGTTATCAGATCACCAACTTTCTTCCCGTCGTGATAGGCGTAAGCACAGTCTCCATTCACTTCAATTCGGATGTCTCGCCCTGCCTTGTCTAGAAAGAAAACCATGCTCTGAATCCCCACTCGCTGCTCAAGAGATGCATATCATGCTGCCGAATGCCTTACAGTAGCTTTTGAGCTTGTGAACTGAGTCTCGGGTCCATCACAGAAACGCCCTGCCGCTTCACACACGCCGTAGCCGCTCGAACACCCGTCGCAGGACGTAGGAACGCGCGATGCTCACCACCGTGAAAACCGCGCCCATCTTCAGATTCTGCGCCAGCGTCGTGTGCAGGCCGAAAACTGGGAAGATCAGGATCTGGGTGACCACGGCAACGCCGTAGCCGACGACCACGTTGGCGACGGCTTCAACCAGCGACATGGCGCGCGACTGCTTCATCCCGTCACCTCATCCATTTGCCAGCAATTCAGCTGCCAAAGTTCTGAGCGCATGCGCTGCAACCAGTGGGACCACGCCGTTGCCACAGAGGCGAAGCCGGTCCACCCGGTGGGCCAGCCCATCAGCGCCTCGACGAACAGCGGGTTCAAGGTTCGGCGCGCATCGGAGATATCTGTCCCAGCCATCGGCGTCACCAGGACCTGGCGGCCAAGCAGGCCGTTCACCGGCGTGTTCGCAAGTGTTGTCGCTCCATCCTTGTGATCCCGCGCTGTCGGCGTCATCCACATCCCAGCCGCATGGGTCAGGTCCGCTGTCCGGCGATTGCCCGCACTCGGCTTGCAGCCGTCGTTCGCCATCGGCGTAGGCCAGTCCCGCGCCATTCGGTCCAGACCTTTCTCGTCCTTCCGTTCGCCACCCCGGCTGCGGAAACTGTCGATCTGCGGTGTCGGCCATAGCGCGGCGGTCGTCGCGAGGTTCATCCCGTGCTGGCCCGCCTCCTGCGAGGGCGTCGGCTTCGTCTGCCGGTTCTCGTTGGCACTGGCCCTTGGCGTGGGCCACAAGCGCAGCAGTTCCGTCCGGTTCCCGCCGCTCGACCGGGTTCCAGAGCAGGCGCGTGGGGTCGGCCAGCTCGTCCCCCTCGCGGACGGCAAGGATGAACAGCCGCTCGCGTTTGTGGGGCGCGCCGACTTCCGCCGCCGTGAAGAGGCCTGCCGCAAGCTTGTAGCCCATGCCGACCAGTCCGCTGGCGACTTCGGGGAAGCCGAGGCGGAGATGATGGGCGACATTCTCGAGGAAGACGAAGTGCGGCTCGACCTCGCCGATGATGCGGGCGACAT
Source organism: Gemmobacter nectariphilus DSM 15620 (assembly GCF_000429765.1). Taxonomy (GTDB): domain Bacteria; phylum Pseudomonadota; class Alphaproteobacteria; order Rhodobacterales; family Rhodobacteraceae; genus Wagnerdoeblera; species Wagnerdoeblera nectariphila. The sequence continues at coordinate 6,220 of NZ_AUCM01000026.1, forward strand.
GCGGCCAGAGGTGGCGTGGGTCCTCGACGCCCCGGCGCTTTCCGGCGACGGAGAATGGCTGGCACGGATAGCCCGCAGTGACGATGTCCACCGCGCCGCGCCACGGGCGGCCGTCGAAGGTTGCAACATCGTCCCAGACAACAGCCGGATCCAGGGGCGCGTCTTCCATCCGCGCCACGAGAGTGGCTGCGGCGTAGGTTTCCCGTTCGACATGGCCCACAGCACGATATCCGGGGATGGCAATGGCGAGCCCGAGGTCGAGTCCGCCAGCGCCGGAGCAGAGAGAGAGGCCGAAGAGGCATGCGTCTCCGGCCCCGGAAGCGTCTCCGGAGGAAGGTAAAGCCAGGTCATGCATGTCACGCGGCGGTCTGGCGCTTTCGCGCGGGTTCGGGTTCGGCGTCCGTGTCCGGAGTATCGGTGTCGTCGCCCAGCCGCTCGATTCTCACCTGCGCGAAGGTCCGGCCGTCGCTGTCGAGGATCGCCTCACGCCCCGTATCGGCCTGCCAGCGCTCGACGGCGACATCGACATAGGCCGGGCTGATTTCCATCGCGTACACACGGCGGCCGTTGGCCTCGCCCGCCATGATCTGCGAACCGGAGCCCGAGAACGGCTCGTAGCAGATCCCGCCGCGGGCGACGTGCTGGCGCATGGGGATCCCGAAAGCGTCGAGCGGTTTCGGCGTGGGATGGTCGGGCCGGTCGTCTTTGGCGAAGCTGGGCAGCGCCCATGTCGACGGCAGCGTTTCCTCGGCCACCTTCGGCGGGCGGTTCGGACGGCGCCAACCCATGAAACAGGGCTCGTGTTTCCAGAGGTAGTGGGACCGGGTGAGGACGCCGCGGTCCTTCACCCAGATGATCTGCTGGTGCACGAAGGCGCCGGCCTTTTCCCAGCAAGCCTCGAGCATCGCCTGGCGGCGCGAGGCGTGCCAGCAGTACCAGGCGGCGTCTTCGGCGATGGCCTCGGCGACCGCCGCAGCGATGAAGCCGTCGTAGAGCTCCGCGCCCTGAGAGGAGTCGTCCCAGGTTGTGCCGTAGGACGCGGACCAATCCTTGTTGCGGGTCGGATGGTTCGAGCCGTCGTAGTCCACCAGATAGGGCGGATCGGTGGCGAACAGGATCGCCCGATCGCCATTCATCAGGCGGCGCACGTCGGCCGCGCTGGTGCTGTCGCCGCACAGCAGACGGTGGTCGCCGAGGATCCAAAGATCGCCGGTGCGCGACGCCGGGTTGCGTGGCGGTTCGGGGATGGTCACCGGCGGCACGGAGCCCCCGGCGCCACCTTCTTCACCGTCGTCTTCCGCGACGTAGGCCAGCAGCTTGTCCAGTTCGCCATCGGAAAACCCGACCAACGACAGGTCGAAATCCTCGGCCAGCAGGTCGTTCAGTTCCGCCGACAGCAGCGCCTCGTCCCAAGTGCCGAGCTCGGTCAGCTTGTTGTCCGCGATCCGGTAGGCCCGGCGCTGCGCCTCGGTCAGATGGCCCAGCACGATCACCGGCGCTTTGGTCAGACCCAACTTCGTGGCGGCCAGGACCCGGCCATGGCCCGCGATCAACTCGCCGTCCTCTCCGACGAGGCAGGGCACGGTCCAGCCGAACTCAGCCATGCTGGCGGCGATCTTCGCGACCTGGTCCGCCCCATGCGCCTTGGCATTGCGGGCGTAGGGCTGGAGCTTGGCCAGCGGCCACATCTCGATCCGCTCGGGGGCGAAGCTCAGCGTCATCAGCGGGTCATTCCTCGGATCAAGGGGGATACCCCTGGCTTCCGGACTCCGGGGTCCAGACTGGACTCCACGCAGGGTCCAGTGGCCACCGGGGGTGTCCAGCTTCAAGGGTTTGAATTTGCAGTGTTTCAGGCGGGATCAGGCGGTGCTGGCTTCCGGGTGGCTTCCCAAAAATCCGGCCCTGTCGCTAGCGATGTGCCGCGCTTCGCCCGCCAGCATAGGATTTCGGCCAGGAAGGAACCAAGATATCAAAGGGTTGGCCGATTTCGCGCCGACCATCCGCCGACCGCTTGCCAGATGCGAACTCTCGCCGCGTCTCGCGCCCGCTGGACCCCGGATCGGATTCCGGCTGGATTCCTTGCTGGACCCCGGAAGCCAGCGACGCGGCCAGTGCCTGCGCGCTCCTCTCCCGAGCATATGGATTTCATAGCCTCCCGGATGGAATCCGTCTCGCCTTCCGGTGTCTCACCGGAAATTGTCTCATCGGTGCGGCGGGGGTTGACAGCCCGATCTTGAACGCCGTTGCCGCTTCACCACATTTCCGGTATAATTTCCGGAAATGGAGGGCATAATGGGCAACACCGATCCATCCCCCGTCACCCAATGGCGCAAGCGCCGCCAGCGGCAGGGTTTCGTGCGCGTCGAGGTTCAGGTCCGCAAGGAGGATGCCAGGCTGGTGCGCGACGTCGCAACCGCGCTTGGCGATCCGACGCGGGAGGCCGAGACCCGCGCGCTGCTGCGTGAGAAGATCGCGTCTGCGCGCTCGGGCGGGTTGAAGGCGCTGCTGGCGGCGGCTCCGCTCGAGGGCATCGAGATCGACCGTCCACGCGATTTCGGGCGCGAGCTTTCCCTGTGAGCTTCCTGATCGACACCAATGTCATCTCCGAAATCCGCAAGGGCAACCGCTGCGATCCGGGCGTCGCCACCTGGTGGGCCGAGGTGGCCGAGGACGATCTCTGGCTCAGCGCGCTGGTGCTGGGCGAAATCCGCAAGGGCGTGGAACTGGCGCGCCGGCGCGATCCGCAGAAGGCAGCGGCGCTGGAGGCATGGCTCGGCGAGGTGGTAGCGGGCTTTGCCGACAGGGTGCTGCCCGTCGATGCTGCGGTCGCCGAGGAATGGGGGCGGATGAATGCGATCCGGCCCGTGCCGGTGATCGACGCATTGCTGGCGGCAACGGCGAAGGCCAACGGTCTCACGCTGGTGACCCGGAACGAGGCGGATGTCGCCGGGATCGGGGTCGAGGTGCTGAACCCGTTCGGGGCCTGAGGCACCCGTCATCCGGCCTTCGCCACCACGAACTCCATCGACCGTTTCCCCGGCACCCGCTTTCCGTTGAGCCGCCAGGTGATGACGGCGATGCCATACTGCCAACGCCGGTTCGCCGTGGCGCGGCTGATGCCCAACTCCCAGCAGATCGGCTTCCACGGTTTGCGGTTGGCCCGGAGCCAGAGGAGCCGCGCATCAGCGGGCACGATCCAGCGCAACCAGAGCAGAGCGTCCTCGGCTTCGGTGATTTGACGCGGGCCGGGCCTCGGCCGCCTCATTGTCGGCTCCTGACCGACCATGTCGCCGAAGCTGTGGAAATACTCGGGCCATGCGTTGAAATAGCCCTGCGGTTTCACATTGGGCAGCGACCGGAAGACGTCGGCGGCGCTTTCAAGCCGATCCTCGACCATGATGGGGGTCCAGTCAGCCATCCGCCCGTTCCTCACATCTGCCGTAAAGCCGGTCGCCCAGCTGCCGCACCAGTTCCTTCTCGGGCCAGCTCAGGCGCTCATCGTCGATCGAGACGGCCAGCACACCCTGGTCGCGCCAGCCCTCCCGCTTCACGCGGTCGGGGTCCCGCCGCTCGCCCCCATAGCCCGGAGGATGCCAGCGCATCGTCTTCATGCGCTCCCCTCCCGACTGGCCCGCGCCATGGCCGCGCGGGCCTGCTGGGCCCGACGGCGATCCCGGTCGTTGTCGAGATCGATCCGGCTGAGACCGGTCTCGCGATCGACATGGCTGCCTTCGCCGTGGCGCGCCCAGGCGATGAAGGCGTTCCCGATCTTGCCATGCAGCGCGATCATGGCGCTCTGGTTGGAGACCGCGATGAGGGGCGCGAGATGGCGGGAGAGGAACGGCAGCCAGTCGGCGGGGTTCGGGACGACGATCTGCTCGATGAAGGCCAGCGGTGTCTCGATCAGGACGAAGATGCCATGAATCTCGCTTGGCCAGAACCGGATCTCGATCGCGCCGCCAAGTAGGCCCTCCTCGGTCAGCAGCGTGTGCTCGCAATCGAGGACGCGCTCGAAGGCCCGGTGGAAATCGATGCGCTCGGTCTCGCTCAGCCGCTCGGCCTCGTGATACCAGTCGGGCAGCTCGGTATCTTGGAAGCGGCCGGCGTCGTAGAGGCGCATCCTGTCGTAACTCATGCCTCGGTCTCCTCTTGTGGTTCGGGATGATCGGATCGCAGCAGGGCGGCGGGGTTCGCGGCCGCCAGCCGGGCCGCGAGCGCGTCGAGGGCGGCGCGCCGCGTGGCGACGACGGCCTGCATGCTGGCGGTCAGGCGGGATGCGAGAGCGTCGAGACGGTCCGGGTCGCCGGGATCGGTGACAGGATTCGCCGCGCTGCCGATGTGCCGGATCTCGAAACTGGCGAGCGGCCCGAGACGGTTGGTGAGCCAGGCTTCCGGATCGAGGATACGGGCGAGATCGACGCGGGCGGTCCGGGCGCGATGGCCGGGCCCGGCCGGGCGCCAGGTCACCTCCACAGAGGAAGGGGACATTCTGCTATTATAGAGGTCTCTATAATAGTCATTTGTCCCGTTCCTCTGGCCGTCCTTCTTGGCTGCCTCGTGGCTCGGCCAGAGGTCGGGGAAGCAGGCGGCCATGTCGGCGGCGTTCTCCAGCACGATGCCGGACAGCGCCATCAGATCACGCCGGGAGGGTTTGAGTTCGGACCACGGCACCAGCGCGTCCACCGTGACCGGCAGGGCCACGTCGGTCAGCAGGTCGATCTCCAGCGCCGTGTCGGCGGTGCGGTTGACGCCGCGCCCGCGCCCCATCGCCTGGATGAGCTCGCCCTCGCAGATGCTCCAGCGCACCGCCTCGGCAATCGGGTCGGCATGGGCCTCCGTGGCGAGCGGCGCCGTCCGGTCGCCTGCCAGCCGGATGCGGCGCTCTGCCATCGGATACCACCAGCCCGCGTCCTCGGGGTTCGGTGCGGGCACGCGGCCGGTGAGCGCCATGGCGATCAGTTCCACCGTGCGCGGCGCGGGCAGGGTGCGGCCCATGACGATCATGCCGCCGACATCGCCCCAGCGGTCGAGCCCGCTCAGCGCGTTGAAATGCACTGCCTCGACCCGCGGCGGCAGGCCCGTGGCCCGAAGCGCGTCGACCGTGGCCTTCTGGCCGACCACCAGCAGATCGGCGCGCGCGGCGGGGCGATGGCACTGTCGTGCGCGCAGCGCGATCCAGGCGCGGAGATCGCGCAAGCGGGTTGCGGCGGCCTTCCGATCCCGGTCCGGGGCGTCCGCTGCCGGCGTCAGGGCGCGGGCCGAAGTCGGGCTGCCGGTCACCTGGCGGATGCGCACATGCGGCTGGCGCGCGGCGACATGTGCGCCGATGTCGATCAACGGCAGGTAGGTCTGGACGAGTTCCGGCCGCAGCGTCGCGTCGAGATGCAGGATTGGCGCCTCACCCGCCCAGCCGGCGCGCAGGCGACTGCGCCAGCGCAGCTTCAGCGCCCGGACCGAGCCATTATCGGTCCGCTCGTGAACCAGCTCGGCACCGGCCGCATCATGGTCGTGCTCCAGCGCCTCGGCGAGGATCAGCCAGAGCGTGGCGCAACGTCCCGGCGGCGCCCAGGGCTCGCTCGCGGGCGGCAGGACCGCTTCGATCCGTTTTCGCCGTTCGACGCAGGACATGCCGGGCAGAAGCCCCGCATCGCGCATCCGGCGGCGCTCCAGCGTCGCGGCATTGCGACAGTCCTCGGCCGTCAGGCCGACGGCCTGCAAGAGCCCGTGGCGCAGGGGACCGGCTTCGCAGACCTGCAGCGCCTTCCAGAGCCGGCCGCGGGCGGCGACCAGATCGGCGGTGGCGCCGATGTCGATCCTGCCCTTTGCGCCGTAACAGACCAGCGAGGTCCGCCCCGGCTCCAGCCCGTCCTGCGTCAGCGTCGCCTTGCCGTCGAGGCCGCGCAGGCCCGATTGCCAGAAGGCCTCGTCGATGACGAGCAGGCCGACCGTTCCGATGGCTTCCGGCTTCATGTGGAAGAGGCTGTCATGGGCGCAGACGATCACCTGCGCTGCCTGCGCCTCCAGTTTCTGCCGCTGGTAGCCGCAGGCGCGGTAATGCGCGCAGAGATGCAGCTCGCCCCCGCGCTTGACCTTGCAGCAGCTCTGTTCGACCGGATGTTCGACCTCGAGCGCATCGAAGGTGGCCTCGGGGTCGAGGCACATCTGCTGCTCGGGATTGTCCTGGGAGGGATCGGGGGCGGTGCGGCCCTTCCAGAGCATGGCGCGCAGGCCGAGCGCCTTGAGGGCCGCGACCTGTTCGGAACCGAGATCGTGGCGCGGCACCGCATAAACGACCTTGCGGTTCCCGAGCCCGCCCGAGATGACGAGGTCCGCGATCGCGGCACGGGCGGTGGAGGTCTTGCCGAGGCCGACATCGACCGGCAGGCCGAAAAGCGGCGGCAGGGCCGCGCGCGCCACCAGGTTGAAATCCAGCGGATCGCGGTTCTCGCCCGCGTCCTGCGCGGCTTCGCGGGCGGCTTCCACGGCGGCCCAGTACGCGGGGATCGCACCCATGAAGGTGCTGATGGCGTTGGCTAGGCTGGCGCGCGCTTCGTCCGGCGTCAGGACTGGCGCCGGCCATGTCGGTGGCAGCGGCGGGATCTTCGCTGCGGCCGCGACCAGCAAGGCAACGGCCTCAGGCCCCTCGGTGCGGCACAGGTCATTGGCATCGCCGGGGGCATCGGGCACCGCGAGGCGGCCATCGACGGCCAGCGCCGCCTTGCGCGCGGCCGAGACGCCGGGGTTCCTGTCGCGGTCGGGCTTCACGTCGTTGTCAGCGACGAGGACGAGGTCGGCCTCCGGGAACCGCCCGCGCAGCGCCTCCGCCACCGGAAGCAGGTTGCCTGCGTCCATCGCGGCGATGACGGTGTGGCCTGTGGCAAGGTGCAGGCTCGCACCCGTGGCCCAGCCTTCGCAGATCAGGATCGGCCCGTCCGGATCCGTGACCGGGGCGGGACCGGCGCCGAGGATGCAGAAATGGCCGCGCTTGGCGCCCCCGGCGAGAAAACGCTTGGCGCCGTCCGGGGCGATGGTCTCGACACTGTGGAGCCGGCCTTCGATGTCCTGCAGCAGCACAATGAGGTGGCCACGGGCGTCGACGCGCAGGCCGAGCGCGGCGACCTGCTTCACCGTCAGATAGGGGTGATCGGCCGGCGCCGGCTGGGTGTGCTCCCAGATGCGCGCGGCGCGTCCCGCAGCTTCCTCTGCACGCGCGACTGCCGGGTCCGCTTCGCGGAGATGAGTCCGGGACGTCTCGGCCGCATGGGGCTGGGGCGAAACCGGCGCGTCTGCCGCCAGGATCGGTGGCGCCGGGCGCTGCCGGATCGGCCGATGCCATTGCCCCAGGCGCAAGCGGTCGGCCGTCCAGTCGAGGGCATCCTTACGGCTGAAGCCCTTCTCGCGTGCAACCAGATCGACAAAGCCGCCGCCGTCGCCGGTCTCATGGTCGAACCACATGCCGGCCTTGGCACCGGCGATCACCACCGAGAGGCTGCCCTTGCGGCCCCAGCGCCATTCCTGGCCGGCCCGGAAGTTCGGCTTGCCGAGGATCTCCACGGCGAGCTCCGGCAGCCGCGCACGCAGCTCGGCATCGAAGGCCTGCCAGTCCCGCCCGCTCATCGCGGCCCCAGCGGGGCGCGCCTGCGCAGGCCAGTCGGCACAGGGGCCGCGGCAGCGATGCGCAGGGGGTGGCGGAGGCAGGCGGACACGGGCGTCGGGAACCGGGTTGAGGGCGTCGTTGCCCCCGGTTCTGCCGCCTTCCAGCCGCCCCTCGCGACGTCGGAGCCGGTCCGCCCGGCCGCGCGCTGCCCCACCGGAATGGGTGGAACCCTTCCAGCAAGGCGTTGTAATCACGTCAGATCATGGGTTGACCCCAAGGGAGCCAGTGAGCCGCTTCCGAGGCCGCTCCGAGCCAGCTTGCCGTCGTGGGGTGAACCCGGTTTCGCACAAACGGGTTGAACGGTTCAGCCCTTCATCGGGACGGCCAAAGTCGGGGGGGGGCGCATTTGCAGCGTGCGCATCGAGGGCCTGTACAACAGGACGAGCCCGAAGCAGCCACCGTCAAAATCGCGTTGTCCTCGCCAACGCGTTTGAAGCCTCCCTGGCCGCACCTATCCGGTGTGCCGCAGATCGGGGCCCAGCACCCGCTTCGCCCCACCGCGCTGTGCCGACGGCAGCCGGATCAGCGTTGCCATGGCGTCGGCAAGCTTGTTGGAAACCGGTTCGCCCTCGATCTGCTGCTCGAGAAACCAGTCCATCAGGCATTCCTTCTTGCCCTGGTTCCCCTGCGAAATCCCGAAATGTGCAATCGCGGCCTGCATCAGATCGAGATAGGGCGTGGTGTATATTGCATCTGCCGCGCCTTGCGCGGGTCGCGCCGGCTCCGGGATGTAATCTGGCCAGATCGCCTTCACGAGGAAACGCGCCACGCGGATGTCGATGAATTCCCAATCCCGCGCGGTCAGCCGCCCGAACGAATACTTGCCCTCGCGCCACTGCTCCGGGCGGATGCTGGTGTGGTAGCCCGAATGCAGGCCGAAACCGCTGCTGCTGCCGCCGTTGCCCCAGCCATGGGTCCGCTCCTCCGTGTATCGCCCCTGCGCCAGAAGATCCCCGTCTCGCAACGCGACGAGCAACTCGGTCTCCGCCTCCGCCTTCCACGCGATCGTCGGGTCCTGCGGCCGGTTCCAGGTCTGGTATTCCGGCACCGGTCTGGGCGGCAAACTTGCCGCTTCCACCGCGCGCCGCGCGATCGTCACGTTCTGCACATGGGCCAGCGCCTCTGCAAAACTCCATTGGGTACGGTCGAGCGATTGCAGCGACATGGGGGCCTCGTGAATCGATTGGGGACAGTTCGAACATAATGGGAACGCCCTGACCCCTCAACCCACCAAGGTGTTGCAACACCGAAAGGGTTCACCCTTTCGGGGCGGGCACGGGCTGACCCGTTCCGAGGTCGCGGTCATCTGCGCAATCATGCACCGATGGATCATGATGTTCGATCCCGGTCCCACTCGTCGCCCCAACCCACTCGCTCCTACGGTGATGACGCCCGCCGAGCGCCGCGCTGAGCTGTGCGGCCTGCTGGCGCTCGGGCTGGTCAGGGTGCTGCAGCGCGGTCGGGGCGAACCTTCTGACGAAACAAGAGAAATTCACCTACACTATCCGGCTGTCCGATGCCGTCATGCAACCCGGAACCCAACGGAGACCGCATGACCACGCATGATCCCATCCCCGCGCGCCTGGCCGCGCTCAAGACCGCGACGACGCCAGAGCTGAAGCAGCAGTGGCGCGATCTGTTCGACAGCGAGCCGCCGCCGTTCAACCGGCGCTACCTGGAAAGCCGGCTGGCCTACCGCATTCAGGAACTGGCCTACGGCGGGCTGAAACCCGAGACCATCCAGCGGCTGGAGCGGCTCGGCGAGGACCTGGATGGCGGTGACCGCAAGAAGCGCGCCATCCGCCTCGACCGTGACCGCCCGATCACCGGCACGCGGCTGTTGCGCGAATGGCAGGGCGTCGAACAGGTCGTCACTGTCACCGCCGATGGCTTTGAGTGGCAGGGGCGGCCGTACCGGTCGCTGTCCGCCATCGCCCGCGCCATCACCGGCACCCGCTGGAACGGCTGGGTCTTCTTCGGCCTGAAGAACCACAGGGGGCGGACATGACGAAGCCGCCGGAGAAATCGAAACCCGTCCTCAAGCTCCGTTGCGCCGTCTATACAAGGAAATCCTCTGAGGAAGGGCTGGAGCAGGAGTTCAACAGCCTGCACGCCCAGCGGGAAGCCTGCGAAGCCTATATCGCCAGCCAGCGCTCCGAGGGCTGGGTGCTGGTCCGCGATCAGTATGACGACGGCGGCATCTCGGGCGGGACGCTGGAACGGCCCGGCCTGCAGCGGCTCATCGGCGACATCGAGGACGGGCTGGTCGACGTGGTCGTCGTCTACAAGATCGACCGCCTCAGCCGCTCGCTCGCCGACTTCGCCAAGCTGGTCGAGGTGTTTGACCGCAATGGCGTGACCTTCGTCTCGGTGACGCAGTCGTTCAACACCACCACATCCATGGGGCGGTTGACGCTGAACATCCTGCTGTCCTTCGCCCAGTTCGAGCGCGAGGTCACCGCAGAACGCATCCGCGACAAGGTCGCCGCGAGCCGGAAGAAGGGGATGTGGATGGGTGGGGTGCCGCCCTTCGGCTATCGCGTGGAAAACCGGAAGCTGCTGGTTGACGAACCCGCCGCCGGCCATGTGCGCTGGATTTTCGCCCGCTTCCTCGAGATCGGCTCGGCCACGGAACTGGCGCGAGAGGTCGGCAAGCGCGGCATCCGCACGCCTCGCGGGAACCGGATCGACAAGAAGTATCTGTACCGGATGCTGTCAAACCGCGCCTACCTTGGCGAGGCAGTCCACAAGGGCGACAGCTATCCCGGCGAACACGACGCGATCATAGACCGCGAGACATGGGACAAGGTTCACTCCATCCTACAGGAGAGCCCCCGCAAACGCGCCGCCCGGACCCGCGCCGACACGCCCGCGCTGCTGAAGGGGCTGCTGTTCGGGCCCGATGGCGCCGCGTTCTCGCCGACACACACGCGCAAGGGCGGCAGACTCTACCGCTACTACGTCAGCCAGACGGTGCTGAAGCACGGCGCGGGGGCGTGTACCATCGGCCGCGTGCCTGCGGGCGAGATCGAGGCCGCCGTCATCGACCAACTGCGTGCTGTCTTCCGCCAGCCCGAGATTGTCGCGGGCACGTGGAAGGCAGCGCGGACGCAAGGCGACGGAATCACCGAGGCCGACGCTCGCACGGCCCTCCAGAAACTCGATCCGTTGTGGGATGAACTTTTCCCCGGCGAGCAGGCACGCATCGTGATGCTGTTGGTCGAACGTGTCGAGATCGGCAGCAGCGTTCTCAACCTCCGCCTGCGCATGGACGGACTGGCGGCGCTGGCGCGTGAAATCACCGCCGATGCCGGAGCTGAAGTATGACCCGCGCCACGCCCATCCCCGACACCATGACCATCCATGTCCCGTTCCGCGTCGTGAAGCGGGGCGGGCGGAAAGAGATGCAGTTGCCAGAAGGCGCGGCGCACTCGCGGCGGACCGACAACGCGCTGGTCAAGGCACTGGCTCGCGCGTTCCGCTGGAAACGGATGCTGGAGTCGGGTGAGTTCGCTACCATCGCCGAACTGGCCGAACGGGAGGGCATCGCGCCCTCCTATATGACCCGCGTCCTGCGGCTCTCGCTGCTCGCGCCTGACATCATCGAGGGCATCCTGGAAGGGAAGCACGGGCCGGAGGTGACCTTGGGACGGTTGCTGGAGGGGTTTCCGGCGGATTGGGAGGGACAGCATCTCGACACAATCGTAGGCAGGGGCTACTTGTCGGATAACAAGCCTCTCGCGCAAGCATAGCGGTGCGGCCGAAAAATCCGGCGGAATGAATGACAAAAGAAGCTGAAATCGAGCAAGAACTCATTACAAAGCTCGCGAGCCTCAAGTATTCGCAGCGCGATGACATTCGTGATCGCGATGAGCTCGAGCGAAATTTCCGCGACAAATTCGAAACTCCTCTGAACCGGGTCAAATTGACTGACAGCGAGTTTGAGCGGCTCCTCGAAATGATCGTGACACCTGACGTGTTCGCGAATGCGGAGCGCCTGCGGAATTGGAATACTTTCGAGCGCGAAGACGGAACACCGCTGCACTACCAACTGGTGAATCTGAAGGACTGGTGCAGGAACACCTTCGAGGTCGTTCAGCCAGCTGCGGATGAATACACGGACCAGCCATCATCGCTACGATGTTCTCTTGCTCCTCAACGGCTTGCCGCTGGTACAGATCGAGCTTAAGTCGCTACACGTGTCGCCCCGAAAAGCGATGCAGCAGATCATCGACTACAGAAACGACCCCGGAAACGGTTACGGCAACAGCCTGCTGTGCTTCACTCAGCTATTCGTCGTCAGCAACCGCAGCCAGACTTGGTATTTCGCGAATAACAACAACGAGCATTTCTCCTTTAATGTCGAGGAGAGATTCCTGCCGATATATCGCTGGGCAGCCCGCGATAACAGGAAAGTCGAGCATCTCTCGGAATTCGCCGAGCAGTTCCTAGCCAAATGCACGCTCGCCGAGATGATCAGCCGCTACATGGTGCTCATCCAGAACGAGCGGAAACTAATGATGATGCGCCCCTACCAAGTCTATGCGGTCAAGGCGATCGTCGACTGTATCCACGAGAACCGGGGAAACGGCTACATCTGGCACACCACCGGGTCAGGCAAGACGCTGACCTCGTTCAAGGCCTCAACCCTGCTCAAGGACAATCCTGACATCGAGAAATGCCTATTTGTCGTCGACCGGAAGGATCTCGACAAACAGACACGCGACGAGTTCAACCGCTTCCAGCCTGGTTGCGTCGAGGAGAACACAAACACAGAAACCCTCGTGCAGCGGCTATTGTCCGACGACTATAGGAACAAGGTGATCGTCACCACGATCCAGAAGCTGGGCCTAGCACTCGACGGCACGAACAAGCGGCAATATCGCGAGCGCCTCGATCCGCTGCGCGAAAAGCGCATCGTCTTCATCTTCGACGAATGCCACCGCTCGCAGTTCGGCGAGAACCACAAGGCGATTCGAGATTTCTTTCCCAACGCCCAGCTCTTCGGTTTCACCGGTACGCCAATCTTCCCGCGGAATGCCAGCTACAGCCGGGTCGAGGGACGAGAGGCGAGCCTCGTCACCACCGAGGACATCTTCGAAAAAGAACTCCACGCCTACACGATCACCCATGCCATCGACGACGGTAACGTTCTGCGCTTCCATGTCGACTATTTCAAACCCGACGGCGCATCCATCAAGCCGGGAGAGACCCTGGCCAAGCGAGCCGTGGTCGAGGCGATCTTGGCAAAGCACAACGCCGCCGCCAATCAGAGGAAATTCAACGCGCTCTTTGCCACAGCCTCGATCGACGACGCCATCGAATACGTCCGCCTTTTCCAAGAAATCCAGACCGAGCGCGCCGCGGCAGACGAAGATTTCCGGCCGCTCAACATCGCCAGTGTCTTCTCGCCCCCGGCCGAGGGCAACCGCGACGTGGCCCAGCTGCAGGAGGACCTGCCTCAGGAGCTGGAGGACAACAAGAAGGAACCCGGCCGCAAAAAGGCGGCGCTGGCCGAAATCATCGCCGATTACAACGGCCGCTACGGCACCAACCACGATCTGTCGAATTTCGACAGCTACTATCAGGACATCCAGCAACGGATAAAGGATCAGAAATATCCGAACGTCGACCTACCACACGCCAGGAAAATCGACATCGTCATCGTGGTGGACATGCTGCTGACCGGCTTCGACTCGCAGTATCTGAACACCCTCTACGTCGACAAGAACCTGAAATATCACAACCTCATTCAGGCCTTTTCGCGCACCAACCGGGTGCTGAATGATTCCAAACCCTACGGCAACATCCTTGACTTCCGAGCCCAGCGCGACGCCGTGGACGAGGCCATCGCGCTCTTCTCGGGTGAAGCGCAAGACCGCGCCAAGGAGGTCTGGCTGGTCGATCCCGCGCCGAAGGTGATCGGGAAGCTCGAAGACGCCACCGGTAAGCTGATGGACTTCATGGCGGCCCGCGGGCTTCAGGCCCGCCCCGAGGAGGCGAGCAACCTCAAGGGCGACGAGGCGCGCGCGGGTTTCATCGAACGCTTCAAGGAGGTCAAGCGGCTCGCGACCCAGCTCGACCAGTATACTGACCTGACAACTGAGCAGAAGGCGCAGATTGAGGCGCTGATGTCTCGCGACGACTTGCGCGCCTTCTCGGCCCAGTATCTCGAGGTCGCCCGGCGCCTGCAAGAGGAGGCCCGTACCAAGGCCGACCCCGCCAGCCCCGCCGAACAGCTCGATTTCGAATTCGTACTCTTCGACTCGGCGCTTATCGATTACGACTATATCATGCGGCTCATCGCACGCTTTAGCCAGGCTGCGCCGCAGCGGCAGAAGATGACGCGCGAAGAACTGATGCGCCTTCTTGCCTCCTCCGCCCGGCTGATGGAGGAGCGCGACGATCTCGAGGCCTTTGTTGCCAGTCTGACCGAGGGCCAGGGACTGAGCGAGGAGGACATCCGCAAGGGCTATGAGCGCTTCAGGGCCGCGCGGCAGGCGGCCGAGTTGACCCGCATCGCCGAGGCGCACGACCTGCCGGCCGAGGCGCTGCAGCGCTTCGTTGATCTGATCCTCGACCGCTACATCTTCGACCCCGACGCGCTAGCCGATCTGTTCCAGCCCAAGGGGCTGGGATGGAAGGCGCGCGCGCGGGCCGAGCTGGCGCTGATGGAAGACTTGATCCCGCTTCTTCGTCGCAAAGCCGAGGGGCGCGAGATTTCGGGGCTGGAAGTCTATGAAGAAAACTGAAGCCCAAAAACACGGCCCCGTCCCCCGCTTGCGCTTTCCCGAATTCCTCGATGCCGGGCCGTGGGAGGTGAAGCGGTTGGGGGAGCTGATCACCACGATCACACCGCCCAAGAAAATCCAGACGACCGATTATCAGTCGTCCGGTCAAATCCCGATCATCGATCAGTCGCCGGCTGACATTTGTGGTTGGACCGATGACGAAACCGCGCTGATCGAGGCAGATTTCCCGGTCGTGATCTTCGGCGATCACTCTTGCGTTGTGAAACTGGCGGATTCTCCCTTTGCTCAGGGTGCGGATGGCATCAAGATCTTGTCGCCGTCTGAAGAGATCGGTGCGCTCTTTCTTTTTCGTTCGTTGCAGGCAAATCCTGTCGAGCAAAAGGGCTACAACCGCCATTTCTCAGCACTCAAGGAAAAGCTTGTTCCGTATCCTCGAAAGGATTCTGGCGAACAAGAGAAGATCGCAGATTTCCTGACCTCGCTCGACGATATGATCCGGGCGGAAGGCGCGCGGCTGGCGGCGCTGCAGGACCACAAGCGCGGACTGATGCAACGCCTTTTCCCCCGCCCCGACGAGACCGTGCCCCGCCTGCGCTTCCCCGAATTCCGCAACGCCGGCCCATGGGACTTGAAGCGGTTGGGGGAGATAGGAACGATCGTCAAAGGCAAGGGCATATCCAAGTCCGACATTGCGCCGGACGGAGCGTTGCCGTGCGTCCGCTACGGCGAGCTTTACACCGTTTATGGCGAGATCATTCGTGAGGTAGCTTCGCGTACTGACGCCGATCCAGCAGATCTTGTCCTTAGCGAAGAAGGCGATGTGATCGTTCCGGCATCTGGTGAGACCAAGGAGGATATCGCAACAGCATCGTGTGTAACATCGGCAGGCGTTGCTTTGGGGGGTGACCTAAACATTCTTCGCACGCCATTGCAGGGGTGCTTTTTGGCCTATTACATACGCGGCAATCTACAATCGGAAATCAGCAAAGTCGCGCAAGGTGACTCCGTTGTTCATCTTTACCCTACGCAACTGGAAAGGCTTCAACTGGCAGTTCCCCCCTTACTAGCAGAACAACAAAAGATTGCCGATTGCCTGTCATCGCTCGACGAGCTGATCCGGGCGCAGGGCGAGCAGATCGAAACGCTGAAGAATTACAAGCACGGCCTGATGCAGCAGCTTTTCCCGCGGGAGGCCGGTTGATCCATGGCTGAAGCGCAGACCTTCGCCACGCTCGAAGCGCTTGCCGCCCACCTGCGGCAGGAGATCGAGGCGAAGAACAAGAAATGCACGTTGCTCTTTGCCCACAACGGCACCGGCAAGACACGCCTGTCGATGGCGT
The DNA here is from genome assembly GCF_000429765.1 of Gemmobacter nectariphilus DSM 15620. Lineage (GTDB taxonomy): Bacteria > Pseudomonadota > Alphaproteobacteria > Rhodobacterales > Rhodobacteraceae > Wagnerdoeblera > Wagnerdoeblera nectariphila. The sequence continues at coordinate 21,969 of NZ_AUCM01000026.1, forward strand.
TCAAGGAACTCGGCAAGGCGCGCGATGAGGGCGGCGCGGTCACGGCCCGTGACACGCTCTATTTCAACGCCTTCACCGAAGACCTCTTCAGCTGGGACAACGACCTGGAAAATGACCGTGACCGCGTGCTGCGGATGAACACGGCCTCCGCCTTCTTCAACGGGCTCGCCGAACTCGAGATGGAAAACCGCATCCGACCACTGTTGCGGCGCCATGCCGACTTCGACTTCCAGATCGACTATGGCGCGGGCACGGTCCTCTTCTGGCGCGAGACGGCGAAGAACGCCAGGGACGAAGATGTACCTGTGCCCATCAAGATCTCGCGCGGCGAGGAGAACCTGTTCATCTGGTGCTTCTTCCTGGCAGTGGCGCAACTGGCGATGGATGGGCAGGAAGCCTATGACTGGGTGAAATACCTGTTCATCGACGATCCCATCTCTTCGCTTGACGAAAATAACGCCATCGCCGTGGCGGCGCATCTGGCCCGGATGTTGAAGGACCAGGACAGACTGAAGGCCGTAGTCTCCTCCCACCACACGCTTTTCTTTAACGTGCTGTGCAACGAGTTGAGCAGGCCCTGGCAGTTCTTCCTGAGCCGTGAGGCGGTTGGCTGGCAGCTGCGCGATACGGGCCAGACACCGCGCTTCTACCATGTTGCGATGCTGAAGGCGCTACACGAGGCTGAACAGTCGGGAAGTCTTTTCACCTATCACTTCACGATCCTGCGCAGCATAATCGAGAAGACCGCTACCTTTCATGGGTTCACCCATTTCGGCGACGTGATGAAGCGCGACCCGGATGACGAAGACGGCACGCTGCATTTCCGCTATGTGCAGCTCCTGAGCCACGGCGGTTACTCCCTGTTCGAGCCGGCCGAGATGCTGCCAGAGAACAAGGACATCTTCCGCAAGATACTCGAGAACTTCATGAACGACTATCGCTTCAACCCCGAACTTTTCCCTGTGGTTGAAGCAGAGGAGACAGCAGCATGACCGAACAGGACCAGATTAGGCTGGGCAGGACACTCTGGGCCATCGCCGACGAACTGCGCGGCGCGATGAACGCGGACGATTTCCGCGACTACATGCTTTCGTTCCTGTTCCTGCGGTATCTGTCGCACAATTACGAGGACGCAGCCAAGACTGAGCTTGGAGCCGACTGGCCCGAATTGCCGACAAACGACCGCCGTTCGCCGCTCGCCGTCTGGTATGACCGAAACCCGGAGGACACGGCGGAATTCGAGGCGGTGATGCGCCGCAAAGTGCATTACGTCATCAAACCCGAATTCCTCTGGAGTTCCATCGCCGAGATGGCCCGTATACAGAGCGACGCGCTTCTCAGGACACTGCAAGCCGGCTTCAGGTTCATCGAGACCGAGTCCTTCTCTTCGAACTTTCAGGGTCTCTTTTCCGAGATCAACCTCGATTCCGACAAGCTGGGCAGGACCTATCCGCAACGCAACGCGCGGCTTTGCACGATCATCCAGAAGATCGCCGAAGGGCTCGCCGGGTTCCCCAGCGAACGTGACCTTCTGGGCGATGCCTACGAATACCTGATCGGCCAGTTTGCCGCGGGATCAGGCAAGAAGGCTGGCGAGTTCTACACCCCGCAACAGATCTCCAGCATACTGTCGGGCATCGTGACGCTTGACAGTCAGGACCCGGCATCGGGCAAGCGCGACAAGCTGAACCGCGTCTACGATTTCGCCTGCGGCTCGGGCTCACTGCTTCTCAACGTGCGAAGGCACATGGGTAAACATGGTATCGGAAAGATCTACGGGCAGGAGAAGAACATCACCACCTACAACCTCGCCCGGATGAACATGCTGCTGCACGGGATGCGGGACAGCGAGTTCGACATCCACCATGGCGACAGCTTGGAAAACGACTGGGACATCCTGCGCGAGCCGAACCCAGCGAAAAAGGTCGAGTTCGATGCAGTGGTCGCTAACCCGCCCTTCAGCTACCGCTGGAATCCGACCGAGGAAATAGCGAAGGATTTCCGCTTCAAGGACCACGGCCTCGCGCCCAAGTCGGCAGCAGATTTCGCCTTTCTGCTGCACGGGTTCCACTTCCTAGCTAAGGACGGAACCATGGCGATAATCCTGCCTCATGGCGTTCTGTTCCGGGGCGGCGCCGAGAAATCGATCCGCACCAAGCTCCTGAAGGACGGCAATATCGACACCGTGATCGGCCTGCCGGCCAAGCTGTTCTACTCGACCGGAATCCCTGTGTGCATCCTGGTGCTGAAAAAGTGCAAACGGACCGATGACGTGCTGTTTATCAACGCGGCCGAGCATTTTCAGCCAGGCAAGCGGCAGAATGCGCTTCTGCCCGAGCACATCGACAAGATCGTCGAAACCTACAAGCACCGCAAGGAAGAAGACCGCTATTCGCGGGTGATCAGTCTCGAGGAGATCGAGAGGGAGCATGACTTCAATCTCAACATCTCTCGCTATGTGAGCACGGCCGGAGCCGAGCAGGAAGTCGAGCTTGCCATTGTGCACGGCCAGCTTGGCGCTCTTCAGAAAAAAATCCAGTCCGCGGCGAAGACGCACAACGCGTATCTTGAGGAACTCGGTCTGCCACCTTTGCCTCTCGGTCTAGACGCTGGGTCGGATTGATGGCTCGGCGTGCCACAAACCGATGCGGCACTGTGGCAATCGCTTTGCTCAGAAGTCGAGCATCGCGCTTTCACGGAACCAACTCCGGCGAAAGTTCGACCCCGGTTCCATCCCGCAAACGCCCCTCTCGTCGAAGTGCTCATCCGGGTCAGAAAATAATCAATACCTGTCAGTATCTTGCAGAACTTTACCAAATCGGCGCAGTCATTAGGTCCGGAGAATATCGGCCCTGAGAGAACGCTTCCGGGCCACCTGGCGCAGAGGCCAGTGCTCAGCCCCACCCGCATAACCCTCGAAAACAACGGAAAAATCCGGCCGCAGCCGGATCGGGAGAACGCTTTCGCGGGGGCAAGTGGCGGAGGGAACGTGACTGCCGTCGAACCTTCTCTGATGTTTTGAGAACTGCAGAAAGCATCGAAAGTTCCGCTATGTGCGCGCGCCTTTCAATTCATTCTGGTTCTTGGCCGCCACTTACACTTAAGGAGCGGTCGAAGAACGCTGGTCTATCAGCCGATAACTGATGCCATGCTCACTGCTTGTCCTGCCTTTGCCGACAGAGTGGCCGCTTCGGCCATCGCGAGAGCCGCCACGCCATCGTCCAGCGTTATCGGCATCGCCGAACCTGCAGCAACGGCAGTCACAAAGACGGCCCATTCGGCGGCGTATGCAGGCATGTACCGTTCCAGAAAGAAGTAGGTCGGTTTCGCCCCTGTCACGCCCGCCGTAGTGGATTTGACCACGGTATTCTCCAGCATGTTCTGCGCCTGCAGAAGGCCGTCCGACCCTAGAAGTTCAACCCGCTGGTCATAGGGTCGCGCGTCCCAGGTCCAGGCGGCGCATTCCGGCACATGCACCATGCGGCCGCCGTAGACAAACGACAGCGGGTTGTTGGCCGGGTCGCCCCAATGCAGGTAGCTGGCTTCCAGATAAGCGCGCTGGATCGCATCGTCGCGCCATCCGCGCGAGAAGTACGGCGTGAAGCTTTCTGAAGACTTCGGGTCGAAGAAGACGTTGGGCTGATTTGTGCCCCGGTCGATGGCGGGGCAACCCAGTTCGGTGAAACGGATGGGTTTCGATTGCGGCACCCATGCGGTGGCCAAGCCGCTCTCCACCCCGCCCGGCCGGTTGTAGTGCAAGTTCGTCCACCAGGCGCGGATGTCCTTGGGCCGAAAGACCCACGGCTTGCCCGCCGCGCCATCAGTGATGGCCGTGCGGACTTGCGCAGAGCGGTCAGCGGCGCTGGGATAGAACCAGTCGAAGCCTTCGCCGCCCGCGATGTTGGATTGCAGATAGGCACGGTCGTAGATCGCGGGCCAGCCGTCAAGCGCATCGGCATGGTCGAAACCGTCCCGCCAGTCGGACAGCGGCAGGTAGTTGTCGATGCCGACGAAGTCGATGTTGGCGTCTGACCAGAGCGGGTCGAGGTGGAAATAAACATCGCCGCTGCCGTCCTGCGGATGGTGGCCGAAGTATTCCGACCAGTCGGCGGCATAGCCGATCTTGGTACCAGCGCCGAGGATGGCGCTCACATCGGCCGCGAGGGTCTTCAAGGCAGTGACGGCTGGATAAGTGCTGGCCGCTGACCGGATGGTGGTCAGGCCTGGCATCTCGGTGCCGATCAGGAAAGCATCGACCCCGCCTGCCGCCGCACAAAGATGGGCGTAGTGCAGCACCATGCGGCGCAGGCCCCAGTCGGAAGGCGAGCCGGCGAAGGTGACGCTCTCGCCTGACACGCTGAAATTCCCCGGCGTCGCCGCGCCGAAGAGCGCGGAAACCTGCGTTGCCGCCGTGCCGGTCTTGTCGACCGAACCGACAAAGCCAGCAGCCGGGGAACAGGTGATCCGCCCCCGCCAAGGGAACGCAGGCTGACCGGGTGCAGCGGCGTTGGCGCTGTAGGGGTTCGGCAGGGTGTTGCCGGGCGGAACATCCATCAGCAGGAACGGGTAAAAAGTCACCCGCAACCCGCGCGCCTTCATCTCCTGGATCGCCTGCACCACTGCGAAATCCGTAGGCGTGCCGCCATAGACTGGCCGGTCTTCGGCGTCGCGACTGACCAGATGCGCGCTGGCCCGGCTGACGCCATTGACCGACCAGCTGGCGGGCGTGGTCGACTTGGCCGACACCTCGACGCCCGGCCGCACCTTGCAGGCGCCCGCGCGCAGATCGTCGCCGAACCACGCCACGACGAGACTGACGCTCTCGACCGCCGGGGCCATGGCCTGAAGCCGGTCCAGTGACTCCACCATGTCCGTTGCATCCGGCAGCGCGTTCAGGTTCTCGGGCACCGTCGTGCCGCCATCGGTCTTGCGGATGGCCTGCGTCGCGTAGGTGAACTCGCCCGAGGCCGGGATCATGGTGACGGCGCGGGTCAGCCCCTCGGCGGTGTCGGGATCGGCGAGCGGCCGGAACACCTCGAAGGACAGCTGCGGCAGACGGTTGCCATAGGTCGAGAGCGCCAGTTCCTCGAAGACCACATAGGCCGTGCCGCGATAGGCTGGCGTGCTGGCCGCCCCCATTTTCGCGGCGATGAACGGATCGGCGATCTGCGCCTCGTCGCCGGGATACCAGCGCCAGGTGACGCCGGAGAGGTCCATCGGCTTGCCGTCGGCCCAGATGCGGCCGATGCCGGTGATCGGGCCCTCGCACAAGGCGACGGCGAAGCTGGCGTAGTACAGATACTCGGTCGTCTTGACCTTGCCGCCTCCGCCGCCCTTGCCGCCACCCTGCGTGGTGGTCTTGGTCTCCTCGCGGAAGTCGGTCGCCCAGATCACGTTCCCGCCCATCCGCATCCGCCCGTAGACGCGCGGGACGACGGCGCCCTCGGTCGAGGACGTGATCCGAAGGCTGTCGAGCCGCGGGCCCTCGATGCGCTGCGTCGGCGCGAGCGAGGACACGATCCAGCTGTCAACGACCGACCCAATGGTCGAGCCGACGAAGCCGCCGATGGTCGCGGCGCTGACGCCAAGGATCGCGCCACCGATCGAACCGCCGATGGCGGCGCCGGCCGCGCCAAGGACAAGCGTTGCCATGGTGTGGTCTCAGCGTTGCGGGAACAGGAAGGCGAAGGCGATGCGCCGCCGCCAGG
>NZ_AUCM01000027.1 GCF_000429765.1 Gemmobacter nectariphilus DSM 15620
ATGCCCTGCTGGGATTCGTCGTCGCCGAAGACGATCGCGGTGACGCAGGCCTCGGTCTTCTTGCGGACCAGTTCGGCCACTTCATAGTCGTCGAGATCGCGCAAGGACCGGATCACCGGCGCGCCCCAGGGAACCCCGCGGGCCTGCGTGCGCTGTTTTTCATAGACATGGGCGATCTCACTCGCCGGGACCGGGCGGCTCTGCAAGCCGTTCTGCAAGGCGCCATAGGCGTCGCCCGGATGCTCGGCGTGCAGCCAGTAGGCCCGCCGCTTGCCGACCGGGTCGAACTCGATCCCCTGCACCAGCCGCCCCGCGCCGAGGGCGCCGGATTTCGTGGCGTCGAGGAAGTCAGCCTCCAGCACCTGCACTTGCAGCGGCACCGGCAGTCCGTCCGAGGATCGCCGAAGACGGCGGCGCACCAGAACCTCGCCCGCCTCAACCATTTCGCGGCAGATCAATGTCTGCAGGCCGTAGAAATCCAGCTGGCCATCGGCGTCGCAATCCGCTGTCCAGCGGGTGAACAGGGCGTCGACCTTTCGGTCCAGCTTGTCGTCGCCGCTGGCGGCACGGGGCATGATGCCGCTGCCCACGATGTTGTTCACCAGCACCGCAACGGCCTTGGCCGCATGCGGGTTGTTGCGCACGAGATCGCGCATCCGGTCGCGCAACAGCGCCCCGGCGACGCCGATCTCGGTGTCGGCCGAAGACGCGCTCGCCCGCCAGCCGTCCGTGCGGCGGCCCTTTGCGGCCCCGTCATAGCCCCGCGCCAGGGTCTCGAATGCCTGTCGCGCCAGCACGCGACGGGCGGCAGCCCGAGGCGCGATCGTCGCGATAGCGTGATCGAACCAGTTGGCCGACATCAGCGATCCCCGCGCGAGAAGCCCGCCAGCCCGGCGACCGGCAGAGGTCGGGTCGTCCCCGCGATGGCGCGTTCGATGGTCCGGATGCGGGCGAGCAGATCCTCGGCCGAGCCGTAGTCGACAGACTTGCCGTCATAGCTGACCCGGGTCGTGCCGCTGGCATAGGCCCGGCGCAGCGCCGAGAGCTCGGTTTCCGTCCAGTCTGCCATGTCAGAACCATCCTCCGCGTCGGCCAAGCCAGTCCGACTGCCGTTTTCCCTGGGGTGCGGCCTGCGGGCGGTTGACCCGTCCCGCGCCATCCATTTCTGTCGGCGCGGCCCCGAGTTGATCCTCGAGGTCCCGCCATTTTTCGTCGGTCCAGCGGTCCGCTCCCGCAATCCAGGCGGCAGCGCGGGCGTAGACCCGGCAGTCCAGCGCCTCGTTGCGCTCACGGAGCTTCTGCCATTCCAGCCGGGCGAAGCCGCGTTTCGTGCGCACCGTCACCAGCTGCTCGGCCACGAACTGCTTCAGCCACTCGTTCTCGACCCAATGCGGCAGATGCACCGATCCTGGCGGGAACGCGGCACCCTCGGCCATGTCTTCCTCGGTCGGCCGTTCCAGCCGCAGGAAGCGATAGGTCTCGGCCTTGAAGGTCGACACCGCCACGGTCCAGAGACGCGCCCCGCGCCGCAGACGTTTGCCGCCCTCGGTCGCATCGACAAATGTCGGCCCCGATACCGGGCTCGAACGGTTGAACCCCTCGACACCTTTCACCGGCGATACCTGCCCAAACCCTTGTGCCCGCGACCACGAATAGACCGCCGGGGCCTCATAGCCTGTGTCGATGGCAAGCCGCGCGATGCGCAGATGCGCGCCGCGTTCATGCGGCCAGGACCTGTCCAGCAGCGCGGTCAGTTCCGACCATGCGTCGTGCCGATCCGGCCCGCCCTCGATCACGACGTGATCGACCAGCCAGCTTTCCAGCCCACGCCCCCAGGCCCAGACGTCGACCTCGATCCGGTCCTTCTGCACATCGGCCCCGGCGGTCAGGAACAACCCGCCCGCTGGCACCGTGCCGGATGTCCAGCGCTCGCGCCGGTCGTAGAGCCGCTGCCAGTCGGGGGCTTCCCCGGTTTCGACCCATGTCTCGCCAAGGATCGTGTTGCGGAACGCCTTGATCGCCTCGTCCGATCCTTGGGCCGCTTCCCATGACCGCACGATCCGCTCCCAACTCAGCCAGCCGATCGGCGAGTACAGCGCCGAGAGGTGATACCCGACCGTCGTCGGATCGGCGGCCGTGGCGGTCGCCCGCCATTCGCCGCCCTCCAGCATGGCCGTCTTGTGGTGTTCCGCGATTGCCGCCTCACAGCCCTCGCAGATGTATTCCGCCGTTTCCGGGCGGCCCTTCTCCCAGCGCAGCCGGTCGAACTTCAGCCATTGCATCGCGCCGCAATGCGGGCACGGCACGAAGAACCGGCGCTGGTCGCTGGCCTCGTATTCCCGCTCAATGCGCGACAGCCCCCGGATCGTGGGCGTCGAGACCAGGAACACCTTGCGCCGGTGGGCGAAGGTCAGCGACCGGGCCTCGGCCAGCGTCACGGGATCGCCTTCCTCGTCGGCCGAGGCCGGATAGGCGTCGACCTCGTCGAGGAAGATGTAACGCGCCGGGGTCGAGCGCAGCCCGACCGCCGAGTTCGCGCCCGTCATGATCAGGATGCCGCCCGCGAATTCCTTGGACAGCATGGTGTTGCCCGCGTCGCGGGACCGGGCCGGTTTGACCCGCTCCCGCAGGTCAGGGCTTTCGTCGATCAGCGGGTCGATCCGCTGGCGCGAGTTGCGCTTGGCCAGTTCCACCGTTGGCTGGACCGCGAGCATCGGGCCCGGTGCCTGGTGGATGGCAAAGCCGATCCAGTTGTTGCCAGCCTCGGTCGCCCCGACCTGTGCCGCTTTCATGAACACGATCCGTTGCATCGTGTCGCCGGGCGACAGCCGGTCCATGATCTCGCGCATGTAAGGCGTGCGCGCCGTCCGATATCGCCCCGGTTCCGCCGAAGCGCGGCCCGACAGCATCCGATGCTTGTCCGCCCATTGCGACACTGTCAGGTCCGGGTCTGGCGTCAGCCCCGCGCCCCAGGTGCGCAGGATCTCCGCTGCGCCGTCGAAATCCGATAGGCTGTCATCATCACCGGAAGTCAGGCCGGACCTCGGCAAGTTCGTGGAGGTGGGCACGGACATGTTTTTCCAGGACCTTCTGCATCGTGGCTGGCTCGACGCCCAGTTCCGCCGCCATCAATGCCGACGACCGCGCGGGCCAATTGACCCATGCGTCCCGCACCTCTCGCGCGAGCCGGAACACCAGCGACAGCGCGCGGGCCCGCTCGATCAGCTCCCCCTTCAGCTTCTGCAGCCGGATCCGCCGCTCCTGCGCCTTCAGCACCTCGTTCGCGGTCTTGGCCTGCAGGTAGGTTGTGCCGCCGCCAACGGCTGGGACGGACAGACCCTGTTCGCGCAAAGTGTCGCCGACAGCAGCAACGGCCGCCTCGGGCACCGGCTTCAGCTTCGGTTCGGGCGGCTTGCGCGTCTTCGACGGGTCTGTGGTTTCCGCCCTCCGCGCGTCGCTGGCGGCCGCGTTGATGCTGCCATCGGGATAGAGGACCAGCCGTTCGGCCGTCTTCGCCTTCTGGATCGCGCCCCGCGACAGGCCGACATGCGCGGCGTACTGGCGCTCGCTCATGCCCTGCATCGACGGCTCCGATTATCATTCAAGATCATGCGCTTATCGAGTTGATAAGCGGCGCGGACGGAGCAAACGTCACTCCAACGAAACGATGCAACTCACTACGGAGCCACCAGAATGACCCGCCGCGCCACCGCCAACGAGAAAGCCCTCGACGCCTTCATCGCCGCCAAATGCGAGATCGACGCGATGCTGGCACGCCTCGCTGCCCTCAGCGCCGACCATTTCGAAACCAGCCCCGACGAGATCCATTGGGGGCACGTCGGCACCCTGAACCACTACCGCGCCAAGCTGCGCGAGATCACCGACAGCGCCTTCAAGGAGGGCGAACACGCCGAGTGACCAACCGCAACGCCAGAACTCTCGCCGTGCGCCCAGCGCGGCTTGGGGCCGTAGGAGGGCAGCGGCAGTCGCGGCCCCGAGAACGGAGACGACCCTATGCCTCAGATCCAGCTGACCGATACCCAAGCGGTCATCCTTTCGGCGGCCTGCGCGCGCGATGATGGCGCGGTCTTTCCCATCACCGCCAAGCTGAAGGGCGGCGCTGTCGGCAATGTCTGCAAGAGCCTTCTGAAGCTCGGGCTGATCGAGGAAATCCCCGCCACCGACCTCAACACCGTCTGGCGGCACGACGAGGCGCGCGGCCCGATCACCCTGCGCGCAACGCCGCTGGCACAGAGCATGCTCGGGATCACCGAGCACGATGCCACCACGACACCAGCCGAAAACGTCACCAGATCTTCCCCGCGCCGGAAGGGCACCAAGCAGGAAGCGCTGATTGAAATGTTGCGGGCACCGGACGGCGCCACAATCGAGGAGATCATGGCAGCGACGGACTGGCAGTCGCACGCGGTTCGCGGCGCGATGGCCGGTGCTCTGAAGAAGAAGCTCGGGCTCGAGGTGACCTCGGAGAAGATCGAGGGGCGCGGGCGGGTCTACAGGCTTCCCGCCGCCTGACCCAACGCCAGAAATGCTACGCCGCCGCCCCGACCGGGCGGCGGCCTGTATCTACGATGGCCTCGTCAGTGTCGCTGTGAGACCGACCAATGACACCTGCGCCAGCAGCCACTTTCCGGCTGCCATGCGCTTCTGGACATACACGCGATGCTCTTCGGGCGAGGGCGGGCACTTCCGCTTATGGCGCTGGCTGTTGCAGTACCAGCAGGCCGCAACGATGTTCTCATCCGTGTCGCTACCACCGTCGGAGCGGGCGTGTAGATGCTCGGCGGTGCAGCGTAGCGCCTTTGGGGTCCGCCTCGTTTGGTAGTTTCGTTGAGAAGTTGCGGCTTCCACAGCATCGTCCCACATCGGCAGGCCGCAATAGTAGCAGCGGCCACCTTGGGCCATCATCTTCCTTTGACGGATACGTTTAACAGATCCCATGACACGGGTCCTTTCATTCGACTTCGTGAGAAGCGAATGCGCGACGCCCGTAACGGACGCTCCCCGGCTGGAAGCTCCTGCTCGCGCGAGGCCCGGTGATCCGTGGCTCCGCATGCCGGACCGCGAAACCTGCAGGACAAGACCTCAGGTCAGAGTAGCCGCTGGCTTACTCAATTCGGCCGAGGCCAAATTCGCAGCAGCGCCAGGATAAATGATCGTCCCGCATCACGTCAACGGAACCTTTCGAACAGCCGCCGCAGGACGTAGGACCGCGCGATGCTGACCACGGTGAACACCGCGCCCATCTTCAGGTTCTGGGCCAGCGTCGTGTGCAGCCCGAAGACCGGGAAAATCAGGATCTGCGTGACCACGGCGACGCCATAGCCGACGATCACGTTGGCAACGAACTCGACCAGCGACATGAGGCGGGACTGCTTCATGCCGCCACCTCATCCATCGGCCAGCAGTTCAGCTGCCAGAGTTCGCAGCGCATGCGCTGCAACCAGGGGGACCACGCCATTGCCACAGAGGCGAAGCCGGTCCACCCGGTGGGCCAGCCCATCAGCGCCTCGACGAACAGCGGGTTCAAGGTCCGGCGCGCATCGCAGGTATCGCGCCCAGCCATCGGCGTCGTGAGGACCTGGCGGCCAAGCAGGCCGTTGACCGGCGTGTTCGCCAAGCTCGTCGCGCCGTCCTTGTGATCGCGCGCCGTCGGCGTCATCCACAGCCCCGCCGAATGCGTCAGGTCCGCTGTCCGGCGATTGCCCGCGCTCGGCTTGCAGCCATCGTTCGCCATCGGCGTCGGCCAGAGCGCGGCCGTCGTCGCGAGGTTCATGCCGTGCTGCCCCGCTTCCTGCGAGGGCGTCGGCTTCGTCTGCCGGTTCTCGTTCGCACTGGCACGGGGCGTCGGCCAGAGGCGCAGCAGTTCCGTCCGGTTCCCGCCACTCGACCGGGTGCCAGAGCAGGCGCGCGGGGTCGGCCAACTCGTCGCCTTCGCGGATGCCCAGGACGAAGAGCCGCTCGCGCCTGTGGTGCGCGCCGACTTCCGCCGCCGTGAACAGGCCTGCCGCAAGGCGGTAGCCCATGCCGACCAGTCCGCTGGCGACTTCGGGGAAGCCGAGGCGGAGATGATGGGCGACATTTTCGAGGAAGACGAAGGGCGGTTTGATTTCGCCGATGATGCGAGCGACATGCGGCCAGAGGTGGCGCGGGTCGTCGGCACCCCGGCGCTTGCCCGCGACGGAGAACGGCTGGCACGGATAGCCCGCAGTGACGATATCCACCGCGCCGCGCCAAGGGCGGCCGTCAAAGGTGGCAACATCGTCCCAGACAGGCGCGCGATCCAGGGACGCGTCCTCCATCCGCGCCACGAGCGTGGCTGCGGCGAAGGTTTCCCGTTCGACATGGCCCACAGCACGATATCCGGGGATGGCGATGGTGAGCCCGAGGTCAAGCCCGCCCGCGCCAGAGCACAGCGAGAGTCCGAACAGGCACGCGTCTCCGGCTCCGGAAGCGCGTCCGGAGGAAGGTAAAGCCAGGTCATGCATGTCACGCTGCGGTTTCGGTTTGGTTTTCAGGTGCGGCCGGGGCTTCGCCCAGCCGCTCGGTTCTGACCTGTGCAAAGGTCCGACCATCTCCGTCGAGGATCGCGTCGCGGCCGGTCTCGGCCTGCCAGCGCTCGACGGCGACATCGACATAGGCCGAGCTGATTTCCATCGCGAAGACGCGGCGGCCGTTGGCTTCGCCCGCCATGATTTGCGAGCCGGAGCCTGAGAACGGCTCGTAGCAAAGCCCACCGCGCGCAACATGCTGGCGCATCGGGATGCCGAAGGCGTCGAGCGGTTTCGGCGTCGGATGGTCGGGCCGGTCGTCCTTGGCGAAACTCGGCAGCGCCCATGTCGATGGCAGGGTTTCTTCCGCCACCTTGGGTGGGCGGTTCGGCCGACGCCACCCCATGAAACAGGGCTCGTGCTTCCAGAGGTAGTGGGACCGGGTCAGAACCCCGCGGTCCTTCACCCAGATGATCTGCTGATGGACGAAAGCGCCGGCCTTCTCCCAGCAAGCTTCCAGCATCGCTTGGCGGCGCGAGGCATGCCAGCAATACCACGCCGCATCCTCGGTGATCGCCTCGGCAACGGCCGCCGCGATAAACCCGTCGTAGAGCTCCGCCCCCTGCGAACTGTCGTCCCAGGTCGTGCCATAGGACTCAGACCAATCCTTGTTGCGGGTCGGATGGTTCGAGCCGTCGTAATCCACCAGATACGGCGGGTCGGTGGCGAACAGGATCGCGCGCTCGCCATTCATCAGGCGGCGCACGTCCGCCGCGCTGGTGCTGTCCCCGCAGAGCAGCCGGTGATCGCCAAGGATCCAGAGATCGCCGGTGCGCGACGCCGGATTGCGCGGCGGCTCGGGGATCGTCACCGGCGGCACGGAGCCCCCGGCGCGACCTTCTTCCCCGTCCCCCTCCGGCACGAAGGCCAGCAGCTTGTCGAGTTCGCCGTCCGAGAAACCGACCAGCGACAGGTCGAAATCCTCGGCCAGCAGGTCGTTCAGTTCGGCCGACAGCAGCGCCTCGTCCCAGGTGCCGAGTTCCGTCAGCTTGTTGTCCGCGATCCGGTAGGCCCGACGCTGCGCCTCGGTCAGATGGCCCAGCAGGATGACCGGCGCTTCGGTCAGCCCGAGCTGCGTGGCGGCCAGCACGCGCCCGTGCCCCGCGATCAACTCTCCGTCTTCGCCGACGAGGCACGGCACGGTCCAGCCGAACTCGGCCATGCTGGCGGCGATCTTCGCGACCTGGTCCGGCCCGTGCGCCTTCGCATTGCGGGCGTATGGCTGCAGCCTGGCCAGCGGCCACGTCTCGATGCGGTCCGGGGCAAAGCTAAGCGTCATCTGCGGGTCATTCCTCGGATCAGGGTGGAAACCCCTGGCTTCCGGACTCCGGGGTCCAGACTGGACTCCGTGCGGGGTCCAACGGCCACCGGGGGTGTCCAGCTTCAAGGGTTTGATTTTGCGGTGTTTCAGGCGGGTTCAAGCGACGCTGGCTTTTGGGTGGCTTCCCAAAAATCCGGCCCTATCGCTGGCGATGTGCCGCGCTTCGCCCGCCAGCATACGAATATCGCCCGGAAGGAACCGCCAGTTCGCCGGAGCTGGACCCCGACCGGACTCTCGCTGGATACCGGAGGCCAGTGGCCCCCTGCCCCGCGCGCTCCTCTCCCGAGCATATCAACTTTCTAGCTCGGGAGAGGGCTTTCTGTCCCTTCGAAAACTGTCCGGCGGACAATTTTCTATCTGGCGCGCGGGGTTACGCGCCACTGGCCAGTTCGATCACCCGCTGCTTCGACAGGTTGCGGTTGAACCGCCGCTTGTTGAGGGTGAGCGCGATCACCGCGAGGCCGAATTGCCAGTGCTGATGCGCCGCCGACCGGTGCAGCCCCGCGGACCAGCAGATCTCCTTCCACCGCTCGCCATGGGCTTTCATCCAGACGATGCGACCGTCCACGGGCTCGAGGCAGGCGGTCCAGGTCAGGGTTTCCTCCATCCGGCTGATCGCCTGCGGCGAGGGCAGAACGCGCATGGGCCTCGGTTCCTGCCCCACCTTGTCGGCGAAGCTGTGCAGGACCGCAGGCCAGGTGCTGAAGTAGCCCTGCCTGCTGGGCTCGGGCAGACGCTTCAACACGAAGGCAGCTTCGGCCAGCCGTTCCTCGACCAGCGCAGGGGTCCAGACGGTCATCGCTGCACCTCCCGCCCGTTCGCGGCCGGGCCATAAAGCTTCTCGCCCAACTGACGCACCAGTTCCCGCTCGGGCCAGGTCAGCCGGTGATCGTCCAGGGCGACGGCCAGCACGCCCTGTTCGCGCCAGCCATCACGTTTGACCTCATCGAGGTTCCGACGACGGCCGCCATAGCCCTTCGGTACGAAACGCATCCCGGTCATTGCAGGCCCCCCTTGGTCTCGAGCGCCCAGAACAGGATCGCGATGGCGTCAGCCTCGTTGTCATCGGCGGGGCTGAACCCCCTCGCCCGGGCTGCGGCAATCATCGCCGCCTTGTCGGCGTTGCCCTTGCCAGTGGCGTGGCGCTTGATGGTGCCGACTGGCACCCCCTCGTAGGGCACGCCCCGCAGTTCGGCCCATGCGGTCAGTGTGGCCATCAGCCCGCCATAGACATGGGCGGCGTCAGTTGCTGCGTGGCGACGAACCTCTTCGAACCAGATGGATGCGATGGGCCCGGACAGACGGTCCAGCTCACCCAGCCAGTTGGTGAACCGCAGATAGCGCATGCCACCGCCGTCGTAGCGGCCGGGACGGAAGGAGATGGTGCCACTGGTGATCAGCCCATCAACGCCGTGCTGCGCCCATCCCGTCGTGGTGCCAAGGTCGAGGGCCAGCAGGGTGCGGCCAGACCGGACGGAGGACGGCAGATCGGGGATGGCCTCATGCGGGCGGGTGGCAAATGTCAGGTCAGACATGGGGGGTCTCCTCTTCTGGTTGGCTGCTCGGTGGAAGGCGATGTCGGGTGAATGTTGCGGAAGGTCTGGGCTGCCCTTGTCGGATCGGGTGATCGGGCACTCGACAGGCCACGCGCGCGAAACCCCTGGGGGTGGGCGAGGGAGAACCCGCCTGCGGCGTTCTCCCCCACCCCCGTAGGGGGTGGTTTCAACCCCAACTTTGGAAACCGTCATCAAACCACTGACAGGCAATGGAAATTCCAGTTTCGGCAGTGTGGATTTCGCGGAACTCGCCCAATCTGATTGCAGCGTAGCCGTTGCGGCATCCGCGCAATCCTGCAGGGGCAGTTTCGGAAGCGGGTCGAAACTGGTCACAACGGAACCCTGCGTGGTCCTGCGTGAGGATGACGAGGCAGTCTCGGAAGCGCGCCCAATCTGGTTCAAACTGGTCCCTGCGCAGTGCCGCGCAAAGCAGGTGCCGGGGGTGATCATGGCCGTTCCCCCTCCGGATAGACCCAGACATGCGGGTTCTCGACCTCGAGAAGCGCGCCGGTCTGCGGCGATTTGTAGTGGGTGGGCAGCACCGCAACGTGTGCGGGGCTGACTTCGCCGGTCTCCGGATCGACCTCCTCGGCACCCGAGGGCATGACCATCCCCTCGACGCAGAGGTAGCCAAAGCGCGAGCGTGAGGGCCCAAGGCCATAGGGCGCCGCGTTGCGGACGAACTTGATGGTGCCCTTGGTGGCCTGCACAGCGATCCGGTCGCGGATGGCATCCTTGCCGCCCAGACCGCCCGTGTTGTCGAAGGCCTCGGTGAACTGGTTGACGGTATAGAGCCGACCCTCGGCCGCCTCTGCGAGAAGGATGGACAGGATCACATCGCGCTTGCGATCACGCTCGGCGTCGTGGCGGGCCCCGACCTCCGCCCGCACCAGGCGCTCGTTCATCGGGTTGATCTCGACCCACTGGCCGCCGACCTTGTCGATCAGCTTCGAGGGCAGCGCGGGGCCATTCCTGAGCTCGATCTCGAGCTTTCGCTCCGGCGCGTCCTCATCCGGCCGGTGCAGGATCAGGCCGGATGTGTAGAAGCCCCGGAGCGCGCTGGCCCCCGACAGGGCGAGGAACGGATCATCCTTCAGCTGCTGCTTCGACAGCTTTCGCGTGTGGTGGACCAGGATCACGCCGCAGGCCGGGTTGATGTGATCCCGCAGCACCTCGACCCTGTCCTTGAGAAAGAACATCATGGCGGTGTTGTCGTTTTCGCCGCCACCATCCGGGCCGCCGTCGAAGAGGTTGCGGATCGGGTCGATGCAGATGATGTCCGGGCCCGCATCCGGAAAGGCCGCCTGGATGGCGCGCGCCACCCGCATGCTGCCTTCGGTATCGAGCAGCAGCTTCAGCTTGGGCGTCGCCACGAATGTGTCGCGGGCGGCGGCCAGAACCTTGGCAGGCAGCGCGATCTGGCCCAACCGCTCGCGCAGGTAGTGATACTGGATCTCGGCCTGCAGGTAGAACACCCGCAACGGGCGCGGCGGGGTAAAGCCGAGGAACGGCTGACCGGCGGCCATGTGGACAAGCCAGCTGATCGTCAGATCGCTCTTGCCGACCTTGGGCGCGCCGCCCAGCACCAGCAAGCCGCCCGGCGTCAACACGCGGGGGGCGATGATGTCCTCGGGCATCGGGCTTGCATCGTCCAGCAGCGCGCCGAGCGTGAAGGTGGGCATTTCACTGGGCGCAGGGGCTGCGCTATCGAGGCGGACCAGCGCCGGACCGTTCTTCTGCACATGCAGATCCCAGAGCCGCTCGGACTCGCGCTGCAGGCGCTCGATCGGCCAGGAGGGCCGCAACATGGCGGCGTTGTAGCCGCAGATCGCCTGCCAGCCCTCGTCCTTCGACATCCGGCCTTCGTGGACCATGCGGATGAAATGGCCGATCGCGGCCGATGCCCCTTCGAAGCGGGACCAATCGTCCTGGCCACCCTCGCGCACCGGGGTCACCAGCACATCGTCGAGGCGGGGCTTGTCCGGGGTGACACTGCCGCTGGCGACCATCCCGGCCCCCGGCAAGGGCGGCATTTCGGCCACGCGCTCTGCGAACTCGTCGAGATCGACCTCGACGGAATGGTGCTCGCGGATTTGCACCAGGCGCTGATTGCCATGCTTGTGATAGACAGTGCCTGCCACCCTGATCGGCTGGTGCTCGGACCGAAAATGCGTGTCGCCGCCAACCTTCAGGGCAATCTCGCCCCGCAGACGGCAAAGCCTGGCCAGCGCCGCCCCCTCGGCGGGTTCGGTCATCTTCCACCAGACATGCAGCTTGGCCGCACCTTCGGGCGTCCGCCCGCCGCTCTCGATGATCAGTGTGGGTTGACCCAGATGGCGCAGCAGATGGGCGAGCTTGGCGGGGATGTCGCCCGCGTCGAGATCGACGACCAGCGCCTGCATCTGCAGGACTTCGGCGGCTTTGGCCTGCCCTGCCCCGGCGACCGTGCCGGGGATCACATAGACGGCGGCCCCTTCGCGCCAGGCCCAGTTGGCGAAAGTCACAAGCTTGCCCGCTGCTGTGGCATCAGCGTCGATCCAGACGTTATGCGGCCGACCCTCCTTGCCCTGCCCCATGTCGACAAAGCCTCGGACCGGGATCTGGCCCTCGCACCAGCCGAACACGACATCGAGGAATGTCGCGATCTGGGCCGGGTCGGGCTCCACGCCAAAGGGATCTTCAGCGGCCGGGGCGTCGTTGAAATCCTGCCATGGGCTGAAGTGGATGATGTTGTCTTCGGTCATCCGGGCAGCCCCCAGCAGCGCTCCGCCCACGGACAGAAGCGGCATTCGAAGAAGTCGCGGTTGGTGGCGATACGGGGCAGCAGCTCGCCCGCGTCGGTCGCCTGGAGGATCCGTACGCCCCGGTCCGACATGCGCTGCGCGAGCCCTGCATCGAAGGGCACAAGTTCGTGGTGCAGTTCGGCCGTGTCCTTGTTGATCGCGGTGAACAGCGCCGGATTGGCCGATATGCCCGGGACCGCCCCTTCCATGTAGGCTTGGTAAAGCGCGATCTGCGCGGCATAGACTGGCTTGGCGAGCGCGACCCCATCCTTGACGCAGGCCCGCCAGTTCTTGGCGTTCATGGTCTTGCATTCCCAGAGCGCGGGAACGCCTATGCCAAGCGGCGCAGGTGCCGCGGCGATGATCCCGTCGACATGGCCCCGGATGCGCCCGCCCGCAACGGAAAAGCCGAACTGCTCGCCTTCGGGGCGATTGCCCTTGCGGGTGTAGAGGTCGAGCCCGGCCGCGCGCAGCCAGCGGATGGCGAGATCCTCGAGCTGGTGGCCGATCTCGAAGATCCGCAGCGTCTGACCGCCGAAATCCGCGCCTTCGTCTTTGGGCGCACCCGCAAATTCGAACTGCAAGGCACGCTCGCAGGCATGGCCCAGCCGGGATGCCCCGAGATAGGTTCGGGGCGGCGTGGCCTCGCGCTCGGCGATCAGCGCCGCATCGATGGAAGCATTGACGCGTTCGGCGATGCCGAGGCGGTGATTGTAGTCCAGCATCAGAACGGCACCTCCGCCGTGGCGGCGATGCGCGACATCTCGGCGCCATAGCCATCGAGCACCTCTTCGATCAGCACTGTGACGTCGTCGGCCGTGAGATCGCAGAGCCGCTTGTCCCAGCCGATCCGGTCCATCGTCTGGCCCAGCCGCTTCATCACCAGCGCGATGGCGAGGCGTTCTTCCTCAGTCGTTCCCTGCATGGTCAGTCCCTTTCGATGGCGGGCCGCGAACCATGCCTGGCAGGGCATCGAACAGAACCAGCGATGCTCGCGGGGGCGTGGTTTGGCGGGGTTGAAGAAGCCGAAGCCTTGCGCGGGACGCAGGCAGATGGCGCAGGGCACGAAGCCTGGATGCCAGTGGCGCGCCGGTTCAGGCGGGGGTGCAATGTGCGCGACATGGCTCACGCCGCCCTCCCGATGTCCGGGCTGGCACGGCCGACAAGCTGACGGATTTCGCGCTTGTTGAAGCCGAAGGTCATCAACGCCGAGGCGCGATAGCGGGTCAGGCCGTAGTCCTGGCGGAACTCGGGCGGCAGGTATTGCAGCTGCTTTTCGGTCGCCGCCTGCTTCAGCCAGCCCTTCGATTTGAAAGCGCTCTCATCGGTCTCGTATTCGTTCAGCCAGTCATCGGCCTGTGCAAGGCAGACCGTCCGCTCCCCAACACCCAGCAGCCGGGGTGCACGACCTTTTGCGCCACCTACCGCGTGCCAGCGGCCGTCGAGGAAGAAAATGCCACCCCACGCGTTGAAGCCGTTGGCCATCAGTGCAGCGTCATCGCCGAAGAGATCGACCCATGCGAAGCTTGACCGCTTCAGAAGATCGATCTCTGACATGATGAAACCCGAGAGCGGGATGGCGTCCTGGCCTTCGCCGGTCTCCTCCAGGTCGCGCGCGAACACTTCGCCGCAGAGCGGGCATTCCATGGCGGCAAGCGGGATTTCCGCCTCGCAGGTCGGGCAGGTCTTCGTCGGCGCCTCACCGGTGTCGGTCTTTCCGTCGAGATCGACATCCTGTTCCAGCGTACCGTGGATCAGGCTCGACGTCCCGAAATCCAGCACGATGCAGTCGGTCTTCACGACACCGGGGTGTTCCTCGGGATCGACCGTGCGCAGACCGCGCCCGACCATCTGGATCATGGTCGACTTGTAGGAACTCGGCCGTAGCAGCACGACGCAGGAGGTGGGCGGGTGGTCCCAGCCCTCGGTCAGAACGGCCACATTGACGATGACGCGGATTTCGCCAGAGGCATAGGCGGCGAGGATGCGGCGGCGCGTGCTGGCATCGAGATCGCCGTGAATGACGGCCGCCGAAACCCCTGCGGCGTTGGAGGCGGCCGCAACGTTTTCGGCATGGGCGACGGTGGAACAGAAGACCACGGTCGGCCGCTCGCTTGCCTTTTCCTGCCAGTGACGGACCACTTCGTCGGTCACCGGCGCGCGGTTCATTATCTGCGCGACTTCGGTCATGTCGTAATCGGCGGCGCTCTTGCGCACGGCACGCAGTTGTTCCTGCACGCCTACGTCGATGACGAAGGTACGGGGCGGGACGAGGTGGCCGGAAGCGATCAACTCGCTGAGGCGCACCTGATCGCCGACATTGTCGAAGATCTCGCGCAGCCCCTTGCGGTCGCCCCGATTGGGCGTGGCGGTGACGCCGAAGATCCGGCAGGCAGGGTTGGCGCGCCGCACATGGTCGATGATGCGTCGATAACTGTCAGCGACCGCATGATGCGCCTCGTCGATGACCAGGAGGTCGAGCGCGGGCATTGCGACCAGATTGGCGGGCCGCGACAGCGTCGGCACCATGGCGAAGGTCGCCCGCCCGGCCCAGCTCTTGGCCTCGGCATCGACGACGGAGGTGGTGATTTCAGGCGCGACCCGGCCAAACTTCGCCCGGTTCTGCGCGGTCAGCTCATCGCGATGCGCGAGGATGCAGGCCTTGGCGTCGCTGCCCTCGAGGGATTTGGCGACGACCGCAGACAGGGCGATGGTCTTGCCAAAGCCAGTCGAGGCGATGCTGAGGGTGTTGCCGTGATCGCAGAGCGCAGCGAGGCTGCGCTCCACGAAGAGGCTCTGACGGGGGCGAAGGCGCATGGATCAGACCCTCACTGCGCCCAGGAGGGACGACCGGGCACCGCCGATGCAGGTTGCTGCTGGACCGGCTGCTGCGCCGCGGGTTGCGCGGGCGGGTGGTATCCAGGCTGCGCCGCCAACCCCATGTGCTGGGCGTAATCCCGATGGTCGGGCGTCACGGCGCTACGGATTTCGTTCTTGTCGTCGCCGGTGGCATCGGTGCCGACGTCGATCCGGGCCAGGAACTCGATCCCGTCCAGATCCCCGAGCCCGTTGATCCGCCGCGCCGCCTGCGCTTGCGGGGACTGGTCCTTGTCGGAAATCCCGCGCGCCGAGTTCAGCATGCCGCGGATCATGCTGCGGCCCATGTTGGCCCAGTCCGGTCCCTTCGGGCTGTAGAGGCCGATCAGCGTAAAGATCTTGCGCCGGGCATAGGCGCCCTCGGTGACGGTGAACTCGCCATTCAGGTACACGGCGCCGGTCGAGCCGCGGGTCGCGTAGCCCCCGGTCCAGCCCTGCGACGCGTCGTCGAAACCGCCCGGGCGGATCGTCAGCCGCACCTTGGCCAGCGTGCCTTTGGGGATGAGGTTGGTGTTGGACTGGGCGTCGTTGAAGTCATTCCAGTAACCCATGGGGTGTCTCCTTTGCGGATCAGGATTGCGGATGGGGGAGATCGGCCGCGCCCCCAGCGGGCGGCGTGAAGCTCAGGCGACGGGGCGCGGGCGTGCCGGGGGCGCGGATCTTGTCCATCAGGCGGCCGAGGTGGGGTTCTTCGACCGGGCCGAGGCGGCCGGAGCGGTCCTTGGCCGGAAAGCCCCAGGGATTGATCGTGTGGCAGACAAAGGCGCGGTAGGGATCGCCGCCTTCGGCCTTGAGCTCGGCCATGGTGATCACCTCGTCGACGATCCCCGGCAGCTCGAGCCCGGTCTTCGATCCGTCGATCTGGGGCTGGAAGACGCGCCGGTTGAAGTCGTCGAACTTCTCGTCGAGGATCCCCACGAACCAGACGTTGCGCCCCCGGGTGTGCTGGAGGTGGGTCAGCCAGCCGATCATCTCGCGCCCGTGCAACCCGTAGGCCCCGCGCACGTCAGGCTTGCCGGTCTTCTCCGACACGGCTTCCGGCTGGCCCTTGCACCATTGGAAGCAGAGCCGCCCCGCCACGGTGATCGAGTCGACGAAAATCGTGTCGTAGCGATCGAGCGCGGCGGGATCGCCGAACTTCTGGCAGATGGCGGCATGATGCGCGGGGCTGTAGGGCTGCTCGTCGCGCAGCGCCGGGTTCGGCCCACCGATGAACACCGCGAAGTCCCGGCATTCCGCCCATGTGCGCGGCCGGATGCTGTCGCCCGGCCAGCCTTCGATGGCCAGATCGCCTGCCTCGAGGTCGATGAACAGCGTGCGGGCGGGGTCGAGCGTCCAGAGAAGGCTGGTCTTGCCGATGCCCGACTTGCCGAAAATGCAGCCCTTGATGCCGCGCGGCTCGGCTAGGCGCTGGTCGGCGGTGATGATGGGCAGGCTCACGCGCGATCCTCCTGCGGGAGGAGGTCTATCTTGAGCGTGCCGGTCTTGACGGTGCGGGCGGGCTCGAAGCCCTGGCGGATCGCCTCGGGCCAGGCGGAATAGGCGCGCTCGGGCACCTTGAAGCTGATCTCGACGTATTCGGCCGGATCCTCGCCCGCGGCGCGGATGCGCTCGACCATGGACGCCAGCTTGGCCTGGTCCCATTCGACGCGCTTCGGCAAGTCAGCGACCACGGTGAAATCGCCATCGACAAGGCGCACTGTGCCGGTGTCCTTGCCGCAGGCGCGGCGCGCCTCGGCTGCGCGAGCGGCGTAGCGGACCTCGAGTGCCGTGGAAAACCGCGCGGTGACGGCCTTCATCTGTTTGGCGGCAGCATCGATTTCGCGCTGCAGGGCGGCCAGAAGCTCGACAGGAAGCTGGGCGATCTCGCCAGCGGGCAGGTTGATCAGCTGATCGATGCTGGGGGTGTTCTGCGGGAACGTCATGGGGGTCTCCGTTATAGAGGAATGGTGTCAGGCGGCCTCGAGGAGGCGCACCGAGAGGGAGGGACCGGCCTGGCGCGGTCTGGTCCGGGCGACGGCGATGTAGGCGAACTGGTCGGGGCCGATCCGAGCCTGCACGAGATGGACAAGACCCTGCTCGGCGGCGCGAAGCGCAGCCGAAGCCACGAGGCGCAAGGTGCGCTGCTGTTCAGCGGGCAGCTTCGAGACAACGGAGGTCGCGTCGACTGCGAGAAAGCCGCGATGGTAGACCAGCGTCTCGCCGGGTGCGGCCTGCGCGATCCAGGCCGAAAGCCCGACCTCGTCAAGCGCAGGTCCAGCCGCGCCAAAGATCGACACGACGCCGGTGGCGCGGAGGATCGAATGCCGGGCCATCATGCCGCGCCCCGATCCGCAGTGCTGCGCCTCTGGCGGGCCTGTTCATAGGCCAGCACATCCTCGAGCCGGTAGACCACGCGGCCGCCGATCTTCAGGAAGGCGGGGCCATCGCCGGTCCAGCGCCAGCGTTCAAGGGTGCGCGCCGAAATGCTCCAGCGCGCGGCAAGTTCGGTCTGGTTCAGGCAGGTTCTGGTCTGCATCGTCCTCTCCCGGTGTGTCGTTGGGAGGAAGATGCACGGCGCGATGTGGGGATGTCGTCGAGATCAGAGTGGGATACGGCGGGGGATCAGCCGGACCGTTTCAATCATGGGGTGAAACGTATGACGGTGGGATCGCCATCCCCCTCCATCCTCCTGTGCATCCCACAGCGGGGAGCAAACAGGGACGCGCGGAGGGTCCGACTCAGAGGCCAGCGAGGCGATAGGCCCCACGGCCGTTCGACTCGATGAGCAGCGGCCAGTCCTTCTTGGACTTGAAGACGTCGGCCATCTTGAGGCTGCGCGACCCCGCCTGCGAGAGCACCGCCTTGCCGCTCTGCCACGGATCGCCCTGCTTGGCCGCCGCATGCAGGATCCGCACGACCTGTGCCTGGATCGGACCCAGCCGGAACTCCCGGCCTTTGGAGCGAACGCTTTGGTAATCGGCAGAGGCATGAAACCCGCCCGCTGGCTTCATGCCCGAGGCACCGCCAAATCCGGTCGCCGCCTCGAAACGGTCGCGTTCTTCGCGCCTTAGCATCAAGTCCAGCTTGCGGATCGTCAGGCTCTCGCGCGAGCCGTAGAAACAGGCATAGTCCGCCTTCGCAGTCCGGAACCGGGTGATGCTGACCTCACCCTTGCGAAAAAGCTGGAAGACGTCCTGGACGTGCAGGTCCAGCAGCCCATTGAACAAGGATCGCTCCGTGGGGATTGAGTAGCAGCGGCCATCGTCGGTTTCCTCGTAGTCGCCAAACTCGATGGGCAGGTTGAGGATGCGGACCGACAGCCGCAACTGGTCGTTCTCGGCCAGATAGACCAGATCGACCTGGGGCATCGACCAGCGGACGAGGACTTCCGGCAGGGTGAAATACGCCTTCTCGATCTCCATCCGGGCCCCCGATTCCCATGCAATCTGTTTGGCTTTTGTTCTAGCCGCTTGACGATCCCAATTCAATCCTGTCATATCCCACTCTATCCACAGCCCCTTGGGGAAAAGATGACCGAACATCACACCCTGGCCGACCGTCTGCGGGCCCGCTCCGACCAGCTTGGCCTGGCGCCGGCCCACGTCGCCGAGATGGCCGGGGTCAACCGCTCCTTCGTCTATGACATCCTGCGCGGGCGCTCCTCGCGCCCCAGCATCGACCGGCTGGCCGATGTCGCCCGGGTGCTGAAGGTAGACCGGGAATGGCTGATCCACGGCATCGGCGAGATCGAGGGCCCCTCCCCCTTCACCGAGACCCCCGACGATGCCTTCGTGGCGATCGCACATGCCACACCACGGCCCACGATGGGCGGCGGCGCTGTCGTGACCGAGGATGGCGACACGCCCGGTCGCGCCTACCACTTCCGCCAGTCTTGGATCCGCCACAAGCTGAAGGCCAGCCCGTCACAGCTCCGGATCATGCATGTCGAAGGCGACAGCATGGTCCCCACGCTTCAGGACGGCGATGCCGTGCTGGTCGACATGACGCGCCAGCTGCCCAACCCGCCTGGCATCTTCGTCCTCGATGACGGCATGGGGCTGGTGGCCAAGCGCCTGGAGCATATCCCCAACAGCGATCCGCCCGCCGTGCGGGTGATCTCTGACAATCCGCTCTACCCCGCCTACGAGCGCACGGCCGACGAAATCCGCATCATCGGCCGCATCCGCTGGTTTGCCAGGGAGATATGAGGATGGGCAGCGCAGTTCCCCAGCCCGGGGCCAGAAACAAAAAAGCGCCCGCGAGATTTCTCTCCGGGCGCACCTCTGCGATGGTTGGAGCTTGCGTCAAGGGGGGCTCAGTTGTCAATCTGCTTCTAGGGTCAGATTTTGACCGCGTTCGCACGTCAGAAGCGGGCACGACAGACAGCGTTGTTGAAGCCGATCACTAAGTTTGGCTTCAGCCTCACGGTTGACACATCAAAGTAATAACAGGTGCTTAGTAATGAACATGGGCGAGAAGATGTCTGAGAACGCGCACTCACCGAGATCCTACTGGCTTGTTGGCGCGAGCTACAATCGGACAGACGACCAGATGCCTCGTTTCCTGAGTGAAGGCATTTGGGAAAATGGCTACGACGACAAGTACCTTGACCTCGTGCGGTCCATGCAACCGGGCGACAGGATCGCGATCAAGTCGTCCTATACGCGAAAGCACAATCTTCCTTTCGACAATCGTGGCAATACCGTCTCGGTGATGGCTATCAAGGCGATCGGTACGGTCACCAAGAACCTGAATGACGGCAAGCGTGTCGAAGTGACATGGGTCAAGCAGGAGCCTCAACGCGAATGGTACTTCTACACGCATCGCGGGACAATTTGGCGGCTGGCGGCCGGAACTGGCGATTGGGGCGTAGACGGCCTGATTGCCTTCACCTTCGACGGGCAGACTCAAGACTTGGACCGTTGGCGCAATGCGCCCTACTGGCGCGAAAGATTCGGTGATGGTCCAGTCGCACAGAGATTTCTTTGGACGGAGTTCTATGGGGCAGTAGCTGAAAAACTGCTGAATTTTCGGACTGATCGAAAGCCCTTGATAGAGGGCATTCACAAGATCGCCACCAAAGTTCCGGGTCTTTCGTACCTCCAGGACAAATTTGCAGATGGAACGACGGGCCCACTGAAAGACATTTGCCCCTTCACAGCGATGGGTACCTTCAACCGGTCGATGACAGACACGAACAGGAAGGCGATAGCCGCTGAAATGGCCACGCTCCTTGGCGTGTCGGAGCCTGTTCCCGACACCTTCGACGGCATCCCCGTTCTCAACAATCAAAAATCCTGGTTCTTCGGATCTGCGGCAAAACGCGGCGAAGGTGATATCGATGCGCTCTGGCGTGTTTTCGCGGCAGCCGCCGAGTTCGTGGGGTCAGACATCCCCGAGCATCGCGCCGAGCTGGCCTTGGCCTACGATGCGGCCACCCGCGTGAGGGGCGTCAAATGGAATATAACCACTGGTCTCTATTGGGCGCATCCGTGGGATTTTGCGACACTGGATCTGCCTTCACGTTCCTACATCGAAGATCGCCTGAACCTTCCCGTCACCCAGGCAGGACAGAAAAAAACGATTGATGCAAAGGGATACTTAGCACTGGTCGACAACCTGAACTCCCGGTTCTCCGAGGACGACTATCCTGTGCATAGCTTCCCAGAATTGTCCCTAGCCTCTTGGAAATTCGGCGATCAAAAGGATGCAGAGCCAGATAAGCTGGACGAGGCATCACTTGCCGATCTCAATGAAGCCGAAGATCAGCAGCAGGGTGTCATTCAGCCGCCCCCCGCTCTCGAACCCTATTCAGTGGCAAACATCCTGAAAGATGGCTGTTTTCTGTCGCAACCCGAGATCGAACGGCTGCTGGAACGCTTGCGCACAAAGAAAAACCTGATCCTTCAGGGGCCACCGGGAACGGGAAAAACTTGGATCGCCAAGCGGCTCGCCTATGCCTTGATAGGCGAGAAGGATGACACGAAGATCCGAGCGGTTCAATTCCATCCAAATCTCTCATATGAGGATTTCGTACGGGGCTGGCGGCCAACCGGCGAGGGAAAGCTGGCACTCACTGACGGCGTTTTCATGGAGGCGATCCGCGCGGCTTCAAAGAAATCGACGTCGAATTTTGTTGTGGTCATCGAAGAGATAAATCGGGGCAACCCCGCACAGATTTTCGGCGAACTTCTTACGCTCCTCGAAGCTGGGAAACGGACCCCCACCGAGGCGCTTGAACTCTGCTATCCCGATGCCGACGGCAAGCGGCGACCGGTACATGTGCCTGAAAACCTGTATGTGATCGGAACGATGAACATCGCGGATCGTTCACTTGCCTTGGTGGACCTGGCATTTCGCCGCCGCTTTGCGTTCGTAACGCTGGAACCGAAGTTGGGGGATGCGTGGAGAGGCTGGGTTATCCAACACTGCGGCGTAGATCCGAACTTGGTGCCGGAGATCGAACAGCGCCTGTCAGACTTGAACCAGAAGATCGAGCAGGACTTGGGCGCTCAATTCCGGATAGGCCACAGCTACGTCACTCCGAACCATCGCCTCGAGCTCGGGGCGACGCGGGAATGGTTTGCGCAAGTCGCCGAAACGGAGATCGGTCCACTACTAGAAGAGTACTGGTTCGACTCCCCGAAAACAGCCAAGGATGCGCTCGAGAAGCTCATCGCGGGCTGGTAATGGAGGCCGGGTTGACTGCACCTGAGGATTGCACAGCCCTGCAATATGGGTACGTTGGCGCGATCCCGATAAGAAATATCTGGCTATTGATGCTCTATGCATCTGACCTGTTTCGTATAAGAGGCGCGAACAGTGCACGTATCGAGGATATGCCTGATCAACTTCCTGATTTGGTGGGAGAGATCCTTGCGCATGCTGTCGAGAAGCGACACCGGAGAAGACTGAGCTACGGACACAGAACGAGAACGGCCCCTCTCAACCGGGTCCGCGGCAAGATCGATGTTTTGGCGACGGAACGTCACCAGCTGTTGGCGCGTGGTTTGATCGCATGCAAATTCGAAGAGCTCACAGTCGATACGATCAGAAATCGCTTCGTACGTGCTGCTTTGGAACTGGTTGCGCGTGTTGCGAGGCGCTCAGACGTCATCCAGCGCTGCCGCAGGTTGGCGAACGATATGAAAATGATGGGGGTGTCCGGGACAGCGCCGACTTTACGCGAAATGAGCACGGACCGCTTTGGAAGGCATGATGTGGAAGACCAGGAAATGGTCGCAGCCGCCAAGTTGGTCTTTGAGATGGCTATTCCGGCCGAGATCGCCGGATCGCATAAAATGCCGCTGTCCGAGCGCGATGAGTATTGGGTGCGCAAACTCTTCGAGCGCGCCGTCGGCGGTTTTTTCCAAGTCGTCCTGTCGCCGACAGACTGGCATGTCAGCACGGGCGGTGCCCTGGAATGGCCAACCACGGGCGGAACAATAGGAATCGGGCGAATCCTCCCGGGCATGAGGACTGACATCGTTCTCGATGACAGAGCCGCCAAGCGTAGAATCGTCATCGACACCAAGTTCAACGCGATCGTGACGAAAGGGTGGTACCGGGGGGACAGTCTCCGAAGCGGGTATTTGTATCAGATGTACGCCTACTTGCGTTCACAAGAAGACTCAGACGACGAGTATGCCGACGATGCCGAAGGGCTATTGCTCCATCCCTCAGTTGGTTCGCATCTAGATGAGGCCGTCATCATTCAAGGACACCTGATCAGGTTTATGACAGTCGATTTGACGGCCAGCGCATCAGAGGTACGCAGTGAATTGCTGCGCGTGACTGAGCGGATAATGCCGCCGCTATCTGCCGTCGACAGCAACTGGGCGCCATCGGAACTCGGCTAACGTCAGGCTCGAATGTTCAAGCTCGTTGGTGCCGAGGAAAACCTGAACCGCCCAGTAGTGCAGCTGGTTCAGCTGTTCCAGAGCGTGCGGGTTCCATTGTGCCACAGGGTCATCGGCAAAATCGTTGAGAAGGTCGCGTGCTTTCAGGAACAGAGCCATCAATGCCTCGGACACGAAGTAATCGAGGTCATCTGCAAAGATCTCCTCCGGCCTGACGCCCATGAACCTTACCAGCGCCTGACCGAGGCACTGTGGTGTATGCCACCCCGACATGCGAACATAATCATCGCCACTGGCGATTTCCTGCGCCATGTTCCAGATCAGGTCCCATACAGCGTTGAAGTTGGTCTCGCCCTTGAAATAGGCGACAGCCGCTTCCATGACCCGCTGGATGAGGCCGAAGACGACGGACGGCGAACCAAGGTAATTCGGCTGTGACGCCTGAATAAGCATCTCCGCGAATGGATCGGTTCTCGGGCCGGTCGGGCCGTTGACGAGCAGTCCGCCGATCAGGTCGGCAATCTGGCGCTGGTCGGCTTCGTCATCGGTCTCGCTGTACTGTTCAGGATTACGGTTCACCTTCGCAGAGACCGCACGCCAACCGTTCGCCGACTTCTCGAAGCGGACCTGATAGATAGAGACCCCGGTCCAGCTTCTGTGCAAATGCAGGACCGGCTCCTCGAACCAGGCAAACCACTTTTCTTCCATGACGGTCGGCAGGAAACCCTTGCGGACCCGCGCCATTGCAGCCTCATCGAAGGACAGGTCGAGCGCGACCTCGGTTCGCTTGCGGGGAAACGGTTTCGTTTCCCAGTCCTCCTTGCAGGTTGCCGGTCGCCGATCCCAAGCCAACCGCTCGAGCACGTCCCGGGCCGCCCGAAGGATCGCGAGATCGCGATCTCGTCCCGTCTTGCTTCTTGTCTGGGAGATCAGATCCGCCGCCTCGTCGAAACCAACCCAGCGTGTCGCCGAGGTTTCATTCGTCGGCTTGCCCTGCTTGCCAATCGGGCCCGCAAGGAAGAAGGCCGAAGATGTGGTCGTCCCCGGGAAGGCCTCGGGGATCACGTCCAGCAATTCGACGTGATATCCGGTTTCTTCGAATGCTTCGCGGATGGCGGTTTTCGCAGGCGTTTCGCCGGGATCAGGGCGCCCTTTTGCGAAGGTCCAGACATAGCCGCCGAAGTGGCCGGATGGTTCGCGCAAGAGCACTTCACCTTTGGCGTTGATCAGGACCACGCCGTAAGCGTCGGCGTTCGGAATATCGTACATCGTGGAATCAGGTCCCTATCTCTGGCCTGATGATGCGCCTGGTCCAGGAATACGCCAAGGCCATGTTTTGTGCGTTCGCCGTGTTCAGGCAGTAATCTTGGTACGAGCGGCAAGAAGAGCCTCAGCAAGGTCCAAAGCGTCGTCCGGCCAGTATTCCTGCGGGCGGGGATGATGGACACCGCGTCCCTCGACTGGGCGGCACGTCAGGACGGCGTTGCGCCATTGCGGCGGGATCGCGTCACGACCCCAGCACGCACCGAGGAGCGCACCGCAGATTGCGGCGTTGGTGTCGGTATCGCCGCCACGCGCAACGGTCGTGACGACCGCTTCAGAGAGTGGCGCCCCTTGCATCAGGTGATGGAATGCATTCTGCAGGGCGGTAAGCACCCAGCCCATCTGACGATTGTAGTCCTCCGGTTCATGGCGGCGAGCGAGGGCAAGCCGCTCTCGCACGAGTTGGGCGCCGTCCCCACGGCCCGCATGTGTTTCCGCCGCCGCGCACATCTCCTCGGCCGTGCCGCCGGCCACGCCCGTGGCAATTGCTGCTGCAAAGGCTGCACTCGCGGCCTGGCAAACCGGGTGCGGGTGGGTTAGGCGCGCATCTTCGGCAGCCAACCGGGCGGCCAGTTCTGGATCCCCGGCGGCGAAGATGCCTACTGGGCTGACCCGCATCAGCGCGCCGTTCGACTGGCTGTCCGAGCGGGCGGGCCGGCCGGCGGCCAGCGCCGTAATGCCGGCGCGGGTTGTGCCCCCCATGTCGAAGGGACAAGACTTTGCCCATCTCACATAGGCGTGGCCGATCAACGCGGCATTGAACGTTCCGCCCGATAAGATCGCGCGAGCCAGCGCCAGCGCCATCTCGCTGTCGTCGGTCGGTTGCCCGGCGATCAGGTTCCAGGTGCCGCCATCGGTGAGCCGGGTGACGCCATGCGGATGGCTTCGGGCAATCTCAGCCGCAGACCTGAACTCCACCGCCGAACCAAGAGCATCGCCCGCGAGCTGGCCGAGCAGGCATCCCTGGGCGCGCGCGAGCCGGTCGGCATCAGCAACCCGATTCTTAATGTACACGCTTGTGCGCTCTTCGCGCGGCCCCGGACCGGGCCTGAGCGCGACAAGAGCCATCACGACCTCCTCGGGGCCGCCGATGCAGCCGTCGAAGCTCTGGCGCTGGTACTCGACTGGTCGTCCAGACCGCTGGACAAGTGTGCAACCCGCGCCGATCAGCAGGGCATGCCCGCCGGCGATGTCCCAATGATCGAGCCCTGCCACAAGGCTCACCGCGGCATCTACCTCGCCGACAGCCGCCAGAGCCAGACGGTAGGCCGGACTCGGGACTGCGCGGATCCGGAAACCGCGGAGCGTTTCGTGGTTGTGCCTCGCGTGTTCGGCAGCCTTCGCATTCATGGCGACTACCGGCGGAGTCGCGCAGGACTGGCGGCGTGCGGGCAAGCCGTTGCGTGTCAGCGCGCAGCCCTCGGCCCAGGAGATCAGGTCGCCGCGATCATCCGGGGCCAGCGGCGCAAAGACGACGCCGAGAATTGGGCGCCCTGCGCGCAGCAACGCGACCGAGATGGCCGATCCCCGACGACCGGCGAGGAAGTCAGTCGTACCGTCGTGGGGGTCCACCATCCAGACGTCGTTGCTCGAGGCTCGGGCATGGCCCGTCTCTTCGCCGACAAAGCCGCAGGGATGCAGCCCGAGCAGCCGATCCTTCAGGACCAACTCGATTTCCGTGTCAACCGGCGCCTTCGACCCGCTGCCGCGCGGCCCACCACGACGATGAAACTCGGCCCGGATCATCGAGCCGGCTTCCGAGACTGCCTCCACCACGGCCGGCAGCAGGGCGGCAACGGCAGGTTCAATTTTAGACTGGATCATCTCGTTCTCCTTTGCTTCGATGATCCATGGATACGACTTGGCCGGTGCCTGTGCGGATCGCTCGGGATTTTCCGGTCCCATCTTCCGGAGGCAAGAAATGCGCAACGCCATCGGCTTCTACTGGACGCTGCCCGTTCCATGGGCCGGGTTTACGGCCTTGCCAGAGGATATCGAGGCCGCAGCGAGAATCAGTCGCACGATCCGATATCAGTGCGAACTCATTAGGCAGTATGCCAGGAAGCATAAGTACCGTCTTGTCGCCGAGAAGGTGTTCCTTGAAATCGAACCTGATCGCGGCAGTGAATACATTGTCGATGTGTTGCGTCCGCTTGAGGCGCTCTGCCGCGCACAAGGCGCTGCGCTTCTTCACGTCGATTTCTCGGCGGTTCAGGGCTGCCGGAGCCACGGGCCTCTATCAGGGTGGGCTCAGCATGCGGACATCGACATCGAGACGGTTTACCCCGACGAGATACTGATCGAAGGCGAGGTGTTCGATCCGCACCGGCATTTCTCGGACTGGCGTCAGAAGCAGCACGAATGGACCATGAGCAAGCCAGATCGTATTGCAAAGGCAAGACATGAGGCCGACCAACTTCGCGCCGCAGGACGCACCCACAGATCGATCGCAACGGAGCTCAATGAACGAGATGTCAGAAGTGCCTCAGGCAAGCCGTGGACCGAAGACAGGATCCGCCAGCTGCTGAGGAATGCATCGAAATAGGCTTGTGCGAATTTACGAAGCGATATGAAGGACTTCGCACCCTCTTGCTTCCACAGTGCTTCCACGGGAATTGGAAACGCAAACGCCGCCCCGGTGGGCGGCGCTTAAGCGTTTCATAACGCGAAGATTTTTTGGTTGCGGGGGTAGGATTTGAACCTACGACCTTCAGGTTATGAGCCTGACGAGCTACCGGGCTGCTCCACCCCGCGCCGGGATTGAGATGTTGAGGAGTTTTTTCGGTTCTTATCAGGTCTGGCGGCGAGCTACTCTCCCACGTCTTGAGACGCAGTACCATTGCCGCGGCGGCACTTAACTTCCGAGTTCGGGAAGGGATCGGGTGTTTTGCTCGCGCTATGACCACCAGACCGGAGAAGAACCGAAGCACATCGGCGCTGTTTTCAGCGACTGTCTTAGTCAAGGTATTGTGTAGCATGTCTTCCAGAGTCTTGCTTTTTCTGGATGGATCAAG
>NZ_AUCM01000028.1 GCF_000429765.1 Gemmobacter nectariphilus DSM 15620
GCGCGGCGTTGACCTCCAGCAGCCGGTTGAGTTCCCCCAGCCAGGCACCCAGCTTCGGGCGCGGCTGCACCGTCCGGGTATAGGTGAACTCGGTAATCCCGGTGCGGATCACCTTCCGCACCACCTTCTTCGACAGCTTCAGGTCACGGCAGATCGTCTTGATCCCCTTGCCCTCGGTGAAATGTAGCCGCCTGATTTTTGCTATTGTCTCCACGATCAGCATCCCGTGCTCGGCCTCCGATAATCATCGAAGGCACAATGGACCCAACCCCCGGTCGGTGGGGTCCCTTTTGGACGCCGATCACCCCAGAAGCGGGGTCCTTATTGCAAGCCGTTCAACACGAAAGCAGGAGAACTCACGGTTTTGGTTTGCCTCCCACGGCTTCCATAAAGGCCGTACCATTATCTCCAATGCAGAGGTCCACAGACGGCGGCGGTTTGTTTTCAACCTTGATCTGGAAGACTTTTTTGGAACGATAAATTTCGGGCGCGTGCGCGGCTTCTTCATTCACGATACGATGTTTTCACTGGAGCCCAAGGTCGCCACGCTCATCGCGCAGATCGCCTGTCACGAGAATGCCTTGCCGCAAGGGAGCCCGTGTTCCCCTGTCATTTCGAACCTGATCGGGAATATTCTGGACTCGCGGCTGCTTGCACTCGCCCGAGATGCCCACTGCACTTACACGCGCTATGCTGACGATTTGACCTTCTCGACCAACGAGACGCTCTTCCCCACAGAAATTGCCGTGAACGTGCATGGCGCTGATTGGGAGGTGGGTGTTAAACTCAGGAAGACTATTGAGGGAACCGGTTTCTTCATCAATCTGGCAAAAACCCGGATGTCTTTGCGCCAGTCTCGCCAAACCGTCACGGGGTTGGTTGTGAACGCCAAGGCGAATATAAATCAGGACTACTACCGCGCGGCGCGGGCTATGTGTAATTCTCTCTTTCAGACGGGTTATTATTTCCGCCCCGGCGATAATCCGGCGAGTGCGACTGATAAGCTAGGGCCACTAGACGGTACGCTCTCGCATATCCATTTCGTCAAGGCGCGGCGTGATCGTCATCCAAAGGTCAACAAGCTTGCCAAGGCCGCAGGTGAGTTTCACCCACCGCGCGCGCCAGAAGAGCTGTACCGAAAGTTCCTGTTCTATAAATATTTTGCCGCTCCGACCGCGCCCCTGATCGTCACAGAGGGCGTCTCTGACATCACATACCTGCAATGCGCGATCAGGGCTTTGGTCAAGAAGTTCCCGTTGCTTGCGGAGGAAGTGGACGGGAAGGCTGTCCGGCTCGTGCACTTCCTGAAATCGTCGGGCACGTCGCGAGAACTTTTAAACCTCGGCCATGGCGCAGCGGGTCAAGGGGCGCTGATTTCCCGGTATGAGAACATGCTAGAAGATTTTAAACACAAACCCATGGCGCATCCAGTGATCATCTTGTGCGATAATGATGACGGGCTCAAATCTGTGATCAAGAACGCTAAATCCAAAATCAGCAAGATAGTATCTACCACTACGACTGACCCATTTTATCACCTTGGGCTCAATCTCTATTTGGTGAAGGTTCCGGAAGGCGCGCCGCCAGTCGATAAGGATATTGAATCTCTGTTTGATCCCGCGCTGCTCGCTACTTTGCTGGACGGGAAAAAGTTTAATCCCAAGAAGGAACACGCCGATCATACCGAGTACGGGAAAGTTATATTTGCCGAAGCGGTTGTTAGAGCAAATGCCGGAACCGTGGACTTTTCAGGGTTCGAAGGCCTGCTCACTAGAATCGAAGATGTTCTGAGACATTATGCTGCTCTAATGACAGCAGCGGCGATCCCGGCAGCGGCAGCTCCTGGCGCGGCGGCGGCACCCTAGTTCTTTAAGCTTTCTATTGCTCAGGCGCACCCCGCAAGGCGGGGCCGGGCTCTCGTAAATCGAGCCTGTAGTCTCGACCGAAGGCTTCCATCCCTTGCGGGTGCGTCGGTAATCCTCCCCATGGTTAAGGGGATGCGGAAGTAGAATTTTCTCGGCAAGATGGACGAGGAGATTCCGATGAAGAAGAGCCGTTTCACCGAAGCCCAGATCATGGGTGTGCTGCGTCAGGCGGAGGGCGGGATGCCCGTGCCGGAGCTGTGTCGTGAGCATGGGATCAGCAGCGCGACGTTTTACAAGTGGCGGGCCAAGTATGGCGGCATGGATGCGTCCATGATGAGCCAGAGTGAGCGGTGAACGCCACCGGTTCGAGAGAACCGCGAACGACCCTGGAAGACGAGAACCGGCGGCTGAAGCGCATGTTCGCCGATCTCAGCATGCAGGCCGATCTGCTTCGAGAAGCTCTTGGAAAAAAGTGACGCGGCCAGCTCAGCGCCGGGAGTTGGCCGAGAAGGCGGTGGCGACGAAGGGGGTCAGCATTGCGCTGGCCTGTCGTGCGTTCGGCGTCAGCGAGACCTGTTTCCGCTACAGCCCGAAGCGCGACGAAGAGAACGAGATGATCGCCGACCTGCTGGTGGGGCTGACCAACGTCCACAAGACGTGGGGTTTCGGGCTGTGCTTCCTGCACCTGCGCAACGTCAAAGGGCATGCCTGGAACCACAAGCGGGTCCACCGGATCTACTGCGAACTTGAGCTGAACCTGCGGATCAAGCCACGACGGAGGCTGAAGCGCGAGAAGCCCGAGGAACTGGCGGTGCCGGATGCCCCGAACCTGGTCTGGTCGATGGATTTCATGGCTGACCGGCTGGTGGATGGGCGGCAATTCCGGCTGCTGAATGTGCTGGACGACTTCAACCGCGAAGGCCTTGGCATCGAGGTCGACTTCTCGCTGCCTGCCGAGCGGGTCGTCCGGTCCCTGAACCAGATCATCGAATGGCGCGGCAAGCCCTTGGCGATCAGGGTCGACAACGGCCCCGAATACGTCAGTTCCACGCTGATGACCTGGGCCGAGAAGCAAGGCATCGCCCTGACCTACATCCAGCCCGGCAAGCCCCAGCAGAACGCTTATGTCGAGCGCTACAACCGGACGGTCCGGCATGAATGGCTCGACCTCTACATCTTTGAAACCATCGAGGAGGTGCAGCAGATCGCCACCGAATGGCTATGGACCTACAACAACGAACGCCCCAACATGGGCATCGGCGGCGTCACACCCGCCATGAAGCTGAAAATGGCCGCGTGAGTTCTACGGTCGCGCCCCGCTAAAACGGGGAGGATTACCCGATCACAAAGGCAGCTAACGAAAATCCAGCGGGGTGATGTTTGCTATCGTCAAGATAAAGGTATGCCATGTCACAACACTACATGCTGTCAGCTCCCACATGAACAAGCGAACTGTTGTTCCGTCCCTCACCGCTCCATCCCTGCCAGGTCTTTGCTGCGGCGCATGACGAAGGGCAGCTTCCGGGAATGCGGCAATGCAACATATGTCGAGCCCGACCGACAGCCTAGTTCACTTGCCCGCCAATGGCTTCACCTTCTTCTGGTAAATCCAATTGAGGAAGGCGTCTGCATCTGACAGGTCCTCGCCGCCTATCCGCCGTCGGACCGCCTCCACTACGCTACATACACGCCCATAGGCTTTCGGGGAAAGCAGTATCACCGACTTTGGAGGATCGACCCCGATAGCGCGCAGGGCGCCGACTGTATTTCCGTTGAATACAGCGTAGCGCTTGGGTGCGAAGGTGCAGAGCATCTCGGACACCATGTTGATGCCGACGCCGGGGATTTTGGCGGCAGCTGCTCGCATCATGGCGTAGCCCTCCTCCGGAGCAAGTTTGGCGGCATCCTGCGCCAGTGAGAAGAGCGCGATCGTCCCACTCGGATTCGACAGTGCCGCTTGGCCCCGCCTATGTATGTCGCCCGAATGCCAAAGGTGGCGGTGACCGTCACCCGAAGTGATCAGATCCCTGAACAGCGTAATAAAGTTTGCCCGGTCCACGCTGGAGAGCTTCACGCTCCCCGCCATTCCCGCAATCTTACGCTGCACCTTGAGCGCTGCCCTGCGGTCACGGCGTCGCTTCTCCAGCGCCGTGGCCTCGTCTCGATCCTGACTGAACTCGACGTGCAGGGACAGGAGCTTTGCGAGGTCAAAGGTGTTAGAATCGCTGTCAGCGATCTCCTTTTCGACACGCTTCTTGGCGTCCTCTGCGATTTTGAACCTTCGGCGGTATTGCGCGAGCACGATCTCGTCGAGTCGCTCGCACCTTCCGCCGCTTCGGTATTCGAGGAATACGGTCTGCAAATCCAACAGCACAGGATGATCTGCCTCTACCTCCCAGACCAGCGATATCTCTTCATTGCCGCCGAGCGCCCCGGCCGTCAGGTTGGCCGAACCGATCATGACGCGGGCAGTTTTCCCCTCGACGCCAAGGTATGTCTTCGGATGGAAAGTCGAAAACCTGTCCGGCTTTGCTATCCACAGCATAAGATTCGAGTGTAGTCTGGAGAGATTGAGCAGTTCCTCAAGGGCTTTGGGTTCGGTGTGGCAGAAGTCGGTTCCGACGAATATCTCGACCAGAGCGCCGGCGCGCAGGCGTAGTGTGAGCCTTTCGACGATCTTACCGAGACCCTTCGACTTCAGGAAGGCGACGGCGATGGTGATGTTGCTCGCGCGGCCGAAAATCTCGTCGAGCGCCCTCAGGTGGTCGTTCAGCACGCCGTTGCGCACCAGCTGCGGCGCGGTCGAGGCAATGCCCTCAGTGGCAATCGGCTTCTTCGTGGCGATCTTCATATTCTATCCAATGTGTCCAAGTAGCTTAATGTTGTGGTGGCGACAATCAAGCGGCTCTGGACCTAGTATCGCTCGACCAAGCATAAACCATAGGCGAGAGGTGATTACTAAGGATTGGGACTTCGCGGGAACATTTTTCGCGCAGCAGCTTTTGGGGAATGGGTTTCCGCAGCTTTGGGCGGGATCGAGTGGTGGGTTGGGCTGTACGGCAGAGAGGCTGCGACCTGCTAGGTCATGTTGACAAATGCCGGAGCCAGAACATCGCGGGCCATACGTCCGGTCGCTGGCCTTGAAACTCGCATAGATCGCGGTGAGGAGCCTCACTGCACGTCCTATGAATGACCGCTTCTGGCTTGCTACCTCGCAGCATCTGTGGGGGATGGACCGTCCGCAATGGGCCGCGATCAACCTTACAAGGCCACAGCCAAGTTCGGCCCCAGAAGGTCAAGGCCATACTCATTCAGCCACCACTTGCGGTTCTCAAGGGTGTCGACCAGTCGGCTTCCGGCCTTCTGGCTGGAAGACACCGAGATGATTGAGATTGCAGCAGGGACCTTCGATAGCCAGCGGAACATGGCCTGCAACTCGTCCCAGGTGATCTCGTGCTTGCCGCCGTTGATTTCCCAGGACAGGGCAGCCTGCTGGCCACTATGGGCCGCAGAGACGCCCACGAGCCCGTGGCAAACGCCGTTGCGGATATCCAGCGAAGGCCGAAGCTGTGAGCACAGCGCAGAGGCCAGAAGAGCACGGAAAGATTCCTGTGACCGCCTCGCTGAAATTGAGGCTTCCCAGGCTTTGATCGCGGCGCCTACACCATGCGCGGCCTTGGGTAGCGTGCCCCCGTTTGTGCGGGCGACCTCATCGCGCGCAGCCCTCTCGATTGCCGACCAAAGAAGCAGCAGTGATCCGACGGAGCCCTTGATCTGATCGTAGGATACATTTTGGTCCATGCTGCCCCTGCCCCTCCGCAGCCAAGCTGGTTAAGTGATCTTCGTCAGTGCTGCGCGCCGTGTCCATCCGTCTCGTGCTGCGGAACCGAACTCTGATTCCAACTTCATCACCATCTTTAACTCTATCTTTAACGTCAAAGATCATGTTATCATTATTGATAATGATGGAGACATGAGAATGCACGTAGTGAGCTTCACCAATCCCAAGGGCGGCACGGGGAAAACGACATCTGCCGTGCTGCTTGCCGAGCAGATTTCTGCGACAGGCGCACGCGTCGCAGTTCTGGATCTTGACCCGAATGCTAACATCGCGGTCTTCGCGGCGGCACGCAAACGCAGCGGCAAGGCAATGCCGTTTGACGTATTCTCGCGCCCGTCGGCGGCGGAGGAGACAGTTGGGCTGATCGACGATCTTTCCGATCGCTATGACTACCTCGTCGTCGACCTCGAAGGATCGAAGGACCAGATCGTCACGTTCGCCCTTTCCAGAACGGACCTGTGCGTTATCCCCCTCGACGGGTCGGCAATGGAAGCACGGCAGGCTGCGCAAGCTGTCAATCTGGTTCAGATGACTGGCCGCATGATCCGGCAACCGATCGCATACTCGCTGCTGTTTTCCCGAACCGTTCCGGCATTCCAATCTTCTGACGAGCGGGATGTCCGCGCAGAACTTGCTGCGAGCAATGTCGCGAACATTCTGCCGGTTCGCCTGATCAAGCGGGCGGCATATACCCGCATCTTCCGAGATTCCTTGCTGCTATCGGAGATGCTGACGACGACCGAAAGCGAAGTGGCTGGCAGGTCGCCATCGGCCCAGGAAGCTCGCCTGAAGCCCATTCGTGCAGCAGCCGAGAACGCCCAACAATACGCGCAGGCGGTCATTAATGCGCTGGCCGAGGCGAAGCGGCAGGCGGCAGAACAGGGAGTTCCGGCATGAGCGACCAAGATGACAAGTATGGCTTCGGGGGCATCCAGATCCCACAAGACCTGACGGCAGCGGTCAGCAAGAAGACGGACAAGGAACCTGTTGACCTCCACGAGGCACTGAAGGCGGGCGAGAAGCTGGGCTTTGTGCGCCGTGAACCCGCACAGCAGAGACGCAAACCGGGGCCACGCCGGACGGAACCGCAGGACAAGGTGTCGATCCCGGGGCCGAAGCGGGTGATCGATGATTTCCGCGACTATTGCGATGCGGAGGGGCTTACGTTGTGGCAAGGATTGGAGGTGCTGCTAAGGATGCGGCGATAGCTGCACATCCCTTTTGCTCGAGATTCCCTGTCCAGGCTTGACCCATATGTTGCTTCCAGAAATAGATCTCTTGGTCAAATGGACCGGCCATCGCTCGCTCGGCGCGCTTTTACTGGACTCCCAAACATATGATAGGGAAACAAACGCCAAGGAACACAAAATCCTAAGTGAACTTAAAGCAGGCAAGCCTGTCTCGCATAGACGAATTATGGCGTTTTTCGACCGCATGCTGATGAAATGGGTGCCCGACGCAGAAGATTCTGCACTGAAATCGGCACACTTCCGCAATCTCCTAGCGAAATACTGTCCCTCAGGGTTTCAACTGGAGGATATGCACGACCTCACTCGACTGTTCTGGGAACACCTCAAGGACAGTCTTCCAGAACAATTCAAAAGAACAAAAAAGACTATCGATCGCATACTGACGGAATCGAGCATTTGTTGGCGATTTCAGCGAGAGAACAACCATCAAGCCATGGCAACGAAATTAAGAGATACAGCATATCAGCAAGGCTTTGGCGGCATGAGCAGGTTCCTGTCCGATTTGGCTGATGAGATCGAGGCGGATAATCATGATGCTGCCTACTTGGAAGTTTCCACGTTCAACATGCTCTTGATCATGACCATATATTTATGTGAATCCTCAGGCGAAGCATCAATGGATCAGATCCGGAAACTCTTCGCGGTAGATCGTGAGCAGGTAGCGCCCCTGATGAGCTTCGCACGCTGGCTCGAACGAATTGAAGCTATAACAGGGCATCGCAAGGACACCTTGCTCTTGAAGGGTTTCGTTAACCAGAATTTTGGCTCAACCAGTGCGGAGGACCACGACCTCAGAAACGCACTACGGAACCCCCGCCGATATCGCACTGGCGAGCTCGTCCCTTCCTACCAACGGACCGTCGCATTCCTGCGAGGAATTAGCCCACAGGGAGACAAATACAATCAGCAGCAGTGGGCGGCCGAGCTAAAGCAACGCGAGGTCGGAGCCCTTTTTCCGATTCTAGTATCCAATGCCGCGAGATCGATAGAAGCCATCGGCGGGAGAGCTGAGCGGCCTTTTCAGGCAATATTTCACCTCTTTCAGATGTCTGGATGATCGGGGAGTTCTCCCCGATCAAGACGCTGAGCGCAGAGCGTCAGTGTCATTTTGACAGGGGACGCCACGACCAATCCCAATCATCATCATCTCGATTGAGGCGATCCTCCCAGTCGTCCGGGCGCTCATCGTACCCTCTGCTCTCCCAGTAGGCGTCATGATTTGGGTTCATCTGGTTCGAGCGGTTATCGTCGTCGTGCTTTGCCAAGTGGTTTCTCCTCGGTTGCTAGCCACCCACATGTGCGGCGCAAACCGAAAATACGGAAGAAGGATCGCTGAGGCAGGTGACAGAGCCGAGAAATCTTATTCATCTCCCCAAAGGAGATGCTGTTCACGCGGAAGAGGGGGTGAAGGGGCTCTGTTGCACAAATCGGGTGATGGGCGGGCCTCCCCTTTCCCCTGACAGACTTATCGCGGCATCGCTGTAGTCACGCTGTCGGCCGCGCTTGCCGGTCCGCGCGGCCTCCCAGGTCATCGCGGGATCGAACCAGATCGTCAGCGAGCCTCGGCGCTTAAGCGCCTTGTTGTAGCTCGGCCAGTTCCGGGTCTTGTAGGTCGGGGGTGTCGGTCTGCTCATGGCCTCCAGCTATCACGCTGGATTCACGACATGAATCCCCTCAGGCGTTTTGTGCAACAGAGCCGATACGCAGTAGTAGTAGACAACAGACTCGGCAATCGGCACACTCCATCTACCACAAACGTTGGTCGGCTGCAGAGGGCGTCAGGGAACTGGAGGGCAGCACTAAACGGATCGTGGCCGCACGAAGCGCTCCCTCTCAAGCGACGGAAGCCAACTGTCTGGCAACTGATTGCACCGCCTCCATCTGGAAACGAAACTTTGACTTGGGTCTTGTCGCGATTTGATCAGATTTAGAATCACGAGACGCATGCATCGCAGACCAAAATCCATTGCCGATCAACCCAGCGCCGAACGTCAGCAGAGACCACACCAATCTACATCCCAATCGGAGAAAATATCGCATGCCTACCGTTTATGGCACCGACCAAGACGATGTATTGGACTATGGAAATCCACCTTGGGGATGGACAATCTATGGCGGCGCCGGAAATGATCTCCTGAACACTGGCGGCAACAATGAT
This sequence comes from Gemmobacter nectariphilus DSM 15620, assembly GCF_000429765.1. Classification (GTDB taxonomy): domain Bacteria; phylum Pseudomonadota; class Alphaproteobacteria; order Rhodobacterales; family Rhodobacteraceae; genus Wagnerdoeblera; species Wagnerdoeblera nectariphila. The sequence goes on from NZ_AUCM01000028.1 coordinate 9,115, forward strand.
GCACTCTACGGTGGGGAAGGCAACGATTCCCTATTCGGCGGTACACAGACAAATATCATTGACGGTGGTGCCGGGATCGACACATTCTACATAAATGGCGATCCCACCGACACTACTTCTTGGATCGAGGCAAATATCTGGGATCTCTCGATTTCCGGCCCACAACACGACCCATACTACTACCCTCCAACCGGCAGGGTTAACACCTTCGTCAGCATAGAGAATGTGTTCATTGTCAATGGCGCGAACAATGTCATAAAAGGAAGCAATGTCGACAACTTGCTCTCCTTTTGGGATGGCAACGATACAGGCTATGGTCGAGCCGGGAATGACACGCTGCTTGGCTTTTCCGGAGCTGATAGCCTCTATGGCGGCGACGGCAACGATATGCTGGAAGGTGGTGATGGTGACGATCACCTGAGCAGCGGCGCAGGCAGTGACACGCTTGACGGCGGAAGCGGCATCGACACAGCGATTTGGGACATCCCCCTAGCTGCAATCAATGTATATAAATCCGCATCGAACCTCTGGCTAGAGAGCGAAGAAGGCACGACGGTCGTGCTAGACATTGAGTACTTCCAGTTCTCGGACCAAACACTGACTCTGACCCAGATAGTGGACATTGCACGTGACATCACCGGAGGCCCAACTGGCACTGTCCTGATTTCGGGAACTGCCCTCGAAGACAGCTCGCTCACCGCCGATACCTCGAATATTTCCGACGCCGATGGCCTGGGGGATTTCAGCTATCAGTGGATTGCCAATGGTGTTGAAATAGTCGACGCAACCAACGAGACTTTCACGCCAGGACAGGCGCAAGTCGGAAAAACTCTCACCGTCAGGGTCAGTTATATTGACGGCGCAGGCAATAGTGAGAGCCTGACCAGCGCGGCGACCAGCGTTGTGCAAAACGTCAATGATGCCCCGACCGGACAACTGAAATTCACCGGAGAATTCACCGTAGGCTCGACCGTCTATGTGGACAGATCGGAAATCCAGGACGAAGATGGCTTTGGAAGCTTTGTAGGCTACCATTGGTATCGAGACGGAGTGTACAGAAGTGGCGGTGGAGATGGCACGAGCAACCCACTGATGAATATGTATGAGATCATGCCGGAGTATCTCGGCGAAATGATTCATTTGATCTACAGCTTTCGAGATTCCTTCGGGAATATCGAAAAGGTCCAAAGCCAGGCGTTCTTGGTGACGCTTGGAAGCATCAAAGGGGGAAGCGGCAATGATTCGCTCACCGGAACCATTGGCGATGACAGCATTTATGGCCTGGGGGGACACGACACTCTGCTTGGAAGAGTAGGCGACGACCTACTGTACGGGGGAGATGGAAATGATGAGCTTTGGGGCAGCGTAGGCAATGACACTCTTCTAGGTGAAGCCGGAAATGACAGGATCGGCGGGTCTGACGGAGACGACCTGCTCGAAGGCGGCAGCGGAGATGATGAAATTTGGGGGGGCTCGGACAGCGACACCGTGAAGGGTGGCGATGGCCATGATACCCTGCACGGCGGCACAGGTAATGACGTGGTTGTCGGCGGGTTGGGCGATGACTTGCTCTATGGTGGGGCAGACGACGACCTTGTCGTAGGTGGCTCGGGCGATGATACGCTTCGCGGAGAAAATGGGCGCGATACCCTGCGTGGCGGGGGTGGAAATGACGATCTCAGTGGTGGAATTGGGGACGATGTTCTGCGAGGGGGCGACGGCGCAGACATTCTGATCGGCGGCGACGGTGAAGACATACTCGATGGCCAAGTCGGGGATGACATCCTTGAAGGGCAAGCGGGCAATGACAGGTTGCTGGGCGGGCTTGGCGACGACCTCCTTCGCGGTGGTGATGGGAACGACGTGCTGCGAGGCCAATTGGGCACAGACACGCTCTTCGGTGGGAATGGAGCGGATCTCTTCGTTTTCCGCTACGGGGCTGAGGCAAGCGGCCCAGCTGGACGGGATGTGATCGCTGACTTCGAAGTCGGCATCGACAAGATCCATTTCGGCACCATACCATCAAATCTGACCTTCATCGGTGGTTCGGCGTTCCAGAAGATGGCGGGCGAAGTCCGCTATGATCGCAGCATGGCTTTGGTTCAAGCTGATCTGGATGGGGATGGCGCCGCAGACTTCAGCATCGAGATCATGGGGGCGCCCAGCCTGACGGCGAGCGACTTCGTCCTGTAGTAGCTTCATGTGGGCGAGCGGCTGACAAGGCCGCTCGCCCAGAGACTGAGCGTCAAAGCCGCCTCAAATTTGCTACCCATTTTGCCACCCATTTCGTCACCCACTCTAGATTTGAAAATTACATAAATATCTGATAATAAATGAAATTTAGACAATGTTCGCTTTGCGTTCTCGGACTGTAACTCCGCCGGGGAGACCCATGCCTGGTTCGATTCCAGGGTCGCCCACCACGAAATTCTTCAAGAATATCTGGTGGTTATGAAGGTCGGGCTGAAAAGCTCGGCCTTCTTGCGTTCTGGGCGCCTGAAATTTGCGATCCATTCTGTGCCCCATCTTATGCCACGGGGCGACTTGTCGCATCGACCGAAACCCGGCAGATTCGATGGCATCAAGGCGGTTGTCCTAAGCCTTGGGAATTGCATCCATTGGCCCGAACGTAGCGTCCCGAAACACATCGCGACGCTTGAGCCGCAAGAGGTCTTGCGTGCAGGCCAAGGCACCTATTCCCCAGCCAGGGCTCGTCTGATCTGGACCAAAGTGATCGCCGCGTGACACGGCCTGATCGACGATGCGGAACGCTGGTTGATGGCCGCAAGCCGGATCGGGCAGCGTCACGGGTTCGCATGTCCACGACAAGACCAGGTGCCGGCCCTGCCGGCTGATCTTTTTGCGCACATCGAAGCCATTGCAGAAGTCGCAGGCCAGCCCGACAAGATCGCGGCCACCGCGCTGCTCGGGACGGTGTCAGCGCCAAGGATTGCGGTTTCTCGAGAGCTGGGCCTGTATTTCAAGATCCCCCGTGGCAGGCGACCGGGCAAGTCGGATGCCCCGCTTGGCAAGCAAACCGCGACTTTGTTGACGTCGTCGGCGACAGGGCCCTTGATGAGCCGCCTCGCGACAATCGGCGTTGCAGGATGCCAAACAGGTATCCGACATCAGGCCCGGCATCGTTGATCACCCTGCCCCTAGGCCGGGCCAAGCGGCGGCGCAGGCTGCCGCCCATGCCGTCGAAACGCTCGGCTGCGGGGAATGGCGTCGAGGATCAGCATCCGATCCAAGGGGGCCAAGCCAGACAAGGATCCATGCCTCTGGGCCACACCGGACTATTCAGGGCCATTCCTTGTGCCGGGGGCTGGACGCAGGTTGCGGACTGTGATTACAACCCTCTTCGGGCGCCGGCCCCGACAGATGCGGCTGCGCAAGCATGCAGCCTCAGTCGCCCGGAAGAGTGGCCGAGTGGTTTAAGGCAGCGGTCTTGAAAACCGCCGATGGGCAACCATCCGTGGGTTCGAATCCCACCTCTTCCGCCAAGCATCCTTGAAATCAGAAAGAAATTTCAAGGATACCCCCGGATACCTGCCCATGAGCCAGCCCTCCCGAATGCGCGTGGAGACTGCGCGGTGCCGCCTGTCAACGATTGTGAGGGACCACGGCGAAGCGGGCTTCGCGCCCGATCAGAGCCACGTCGAAGACATCTGACCAAGGCGAGGCACCTGCACGGCCGAGGTTATGGCGCCCGCACCGCGGGGCATCGTTTTCGGTCCTGATGGACCGCTCGGCCCTTGGACGCAGGCCGTCGCCTCCGGACAGCGCCTGCCTCGCAACGCTCGTTCGTGCAAGATGTAGCCAGATCGCTCAGCCAAGCCCGCCCTTGAGTCCGCCCTGTGCGCGTCCCCAGGGGCGTCTTGGCTGGCGGGCCTTACTCCCCTGACTGAGGGGTCGGTTTCCCTGCTTCGGCAATCATCGCGGCCAACCGATAGAAGCCATGCACCATCTTGGAGAATGGCATCAGCAGGAAGAGCACCATCACCGTTGCCAGGTGAACGGCCAGCAGCACACCGACCGCGCCCGTGTTGCTCGCGGCATAAAGTGCAAGACCGCTAAGGGCGACCGCCCCCAATAGCAGCACAAAGGCCATCTCGCCCCCCCAGACCCTGCGGGCGCCAAGGGACTTGTCCGCGCGCAGCTTGAGCCAGCCAAGCCCGACCGTGCCGGCCACCATCATCAGACCGCCGGGCACACCCAGCAGTTTGGGGACCGAGATCAGCCCGTAAGGCGCCTCAAGGCCCAGCAGATAGTGCATCACCGTCGCGGCAGACGTCGCGGCAAAGCACAGCAGGAAGCCATACATCATCAGCTGGTGGAACACCCGGCGGCGATCGCTGAAACGGTCGCCTTGCTCAAAGTTGCAGCCCTCGCCATGGCCGCCCGACAGGTTCTTCATCCGCGCGGCGCTGTCAAAGGCGCTGAGCAGATGCGCCAGCCGCACCCGACCGCCGCCGATCTCGCGCCAATAGTCCCGAATCGACAGCGCAATCAGCGCAAGCGGCAGAACGAAGGCCGGCGCAAAGATGGCAACCAGCGTGTTGTGCCCGAGAAAGGCGTAGAATCCTGCTCCCGACTCGGGTCGCAGCGCGCTGAGCGCCCAGAAGAAACACGCCAGAGCCACCACCAGTAGCCCCGCCATCGCCACACCATGGGTCTGGAACAGCCGCGCCAGCGCCTGCGGCCGCGCCAGCCGCTCCCAGCTTTCGACGCGGACCTCGGCCAGCGCGGCAGGGATGTTCAGCGCGAATTCGTGCGGCGCCGTGTATTGGCAGGCGTAATAGCAGCCGCGGCAGTTGTGGCACAGGTTCGCAAGCTGGGTCAGATCGCCATCGGCGAAGGCCTTTTGCCGGGTCATCGCCGGGAAGACGGCACAGAAACCCTCGCAATACCGGCAGGCATTGCAGATCTCGATCTGGCGGCGGGCCTCGTCGGTGGCCGAAGGGGCCGGGATGATAAGGTCAAGCGACATGCGCGGCGGCCTCCTTGCCTGCGATACGTCCAAAAACGGTCCCGATGGTCATGCCAAAGCCTGCCAGATAGCCTTGGCCCAGGATCGACCCTGCCATGATCTCGCCGGCGGCCCACAGGTTGCGGATCGGACCTTCGGCGCTGTGCACCTGCGCGCGGGCATCGACCTTCAGCCCCAGATAGGTAAAGGTCACGCCGGGGCGCAGCTGATAGCCGTAATAGGGCGGGGTATCGAGCGGGCGCGCCCAGTTGGTCTTGGGCACCTCCAGCCCCTCGGTTGCCAGCCCGTCCAGTTCGGTCGGGTGGAACTTGCCGGGGCGACAGGCGGCGTTGAAGCCATCGACCGTGGCGCGCACCGCCTGCGGATCAAGACCCATCTTGTCGGCCAGCTCCTCGATCGTGTCGGCTTTGACCGGCGGAAAGACCGAGGGCATGAACAGGTCGATCGACTTGGCGTCGATCAGCGCAAAGCCCACCTGATCGGGCTGAGCTGCGACAAGGCGGCCCCAGATCGCATAGCGCTTGGGCCAGACATCTTCGCCCTCGTTGTAGAAGCGCTCGCCGTTGGTGTTCAGCACGATCGAAAACGGCACACAGTCCAGACGGGTGACGATGCCGCCGTCGTATTTCGGCGCGCGCCCGTCGATGGCGACGGCGTGGCATTGGGTCGGATCGCCCACGCTTTCGGCGCCCTGATCCAGCATGTCGCGCAAAACGACGCCGCGATTATAGGGCGTGCCGCGGATCAGGAAGTTGCGCGCCGCAGGCCCCCAGGCCCGGGCGAGCCAGTCGATATCGGCCTGAAACCCGCCCGAGGCCAGCACGAAGGCCCGCGCCTTCACGGTCACCGGCTGCCCCGCGATCTCGGCTTCCAGATGGGTGATGCGGTCGCCCTCGCGGTGAACGTGGCGCACCTGCGCCTCGTAGGCGACCTTCACGCCAAGGTCTTCGGCGGTGTTGTAATAGGCATTCACCAGCGCCTTGCCGCCGCCCAGAAAGAAGGCATTGGTGCGCGACAGGCTCAGCGTGCCCGAGAGCGAGGGCTGGAACCGCACGCCATGCGCCATCATCCACGGCAGGCATTCCTCGGACGAGCGGATCGCCAGCCGCGCCAGCCCCTCGTCGGTCTTGCCTTTGGTCACCAGCATCAGGTCGTGCAGATATTCGTCTTCCTCGTAGGAATCGGTGAGAGGGAACATCGGCCCCTTGTGCATGCAGCGAAAGTTGCGCGTGTGACGGCTGTTGCCACCGCGATAGGGCTGGGGCGCCCCCTCGAGGATCAGCACGCTTGCCCCGGCCTCGGCGGCCGTGATCGCTGCGCAAAGCGCCGCATTGCCGCCGCCCACGACGGCCAGATCGAATGTCTCGGGCCAGTCTTTCATGCCTCTTCCTCCATAGGTAGATCACGCCCGCGCATGCCGCGAATGCGGGCAGACAGTGCGGCCTCGACATGGACGCGCATCGCGGTCTCGGCCCCCGCACCATCGCGTGCCAGCAGGGCGTTCAGCACCGCGCCATGTTCGGCGACCGCCGAGGCGGCGCGTTCGGGTTCGGCCAGCGTCGTCGGGCCAAGGATCAGCAGCGTCTTTTGCAGCGCGCTCATCGCCTTGATCAGGAAACGGTTGCGCGCCGCCTCGATCAGGGTGCGGTGAAAGATCCGGTTGATCTCGCGCGCCTGCGCCCCCGGGGGCACCATTGCCAGTTCGGTATTCAGCGCCGCCAGCTCGGCCAGTTCGATATCCGAAGCCGCCCGCGCCGCCAGCCGCGCCGCCGTGCCTTCGAGCACCGCGCGCATCTCGTAAAGCTCGACCACCTCGGCATGATCGAGGCTGCGGATCGTCGCGCCCTGACGCGGCAGATGCGTGACCAGCCCATCGGATTCCAGCTGCCGGATCGCCTCGCGCACCGGGGTGCGGCTGATGCCCAACCGCTCGGCCAGTTCGATCTCGCGCAGCCGCGCACCGGGCGACAGCACGCCGCAGCGGATCTCCTCGATGAGCCGGCGATAGGCGCTCTGGCCCTGCGGGATCTCGGTGTCGTCGGCCATGCATCGACTCGCTTGTGAATATTGTGTCCTGCTGTATACAGTTGGATACAATATCGCGCAAGGAGTTCCGACGTGGCCGTTCTTTCTCGATCCAACCCGACAGTCCGGCGCGCCATGACCCTTGGACTGGCGCTGGCGGGCGTGGGGGTCTTCAAGCTGCTTGGCCTTCCGCTGCCGTTCCTGTTCGGGCCGATGACGGCCTGTCTGATCGCCGCTCTGGCGGGGATGCCGCTGAAAGGGATGGGCACGGTTTCGGTTGCGGCGCGCACCATTCTGGGGGTGGCGGTCGGCGCCTCGATCACGCCCGAGGTGGTCGGGCGCATCCCGCAGATGGCGGGCAGCGTGGCTTTGGTGCCGGTCTATGTGGTGCTGATCGGGCTGGTGGGCGTGCCGTTCTTTCGGCGGCTGGGCTATGATCCGGTCACCGCCTGGTATGCCGCCATGCCGGGCGGGTTGCAGGACATGGTGATCTTCGGCACCGAGGCGGGGGGCGACGGGCGCGCGCTGGCGCTGATCCACGCCACGCGGGTGCTGGCGATCGTGACGCTGGCGCCGATGATCCTGACCGGGCTTTACGGCGCGGGGCTGACCGGGGCGGTGGGCGCGCCAATCGCCGATTTGCCGCTGTCGGAACTGGCGCTGATGGCGGTGGCGGCGCTGGTGGGCTGGAAGGGGGCAGAACGCATCGGGCTGTTCGGCGCCTCGATCCTTGGGCCGATGATCGTGACCGCCGTGCTGTCTTTGGCGGGGCTGATCCATACCCGCCCCCCTGCCGAGGCGATCTGGGCCGCGCAGCTGTTCATCGGGCTGGGCATCGGTGTGCAATATGTTGGCGTCACGGTGCGCGAATTGCGCAGCTTCATCCTGTCGGGGCTGGCCTTTGTCGTCTTGCTGGCGGCGCTGGCTGCCATCTTCACCGAGATCGTCACGCTGAGCGGCATGGCCCATCCGGTCGAGGGGTTCCTCGCCTTTGCCCCCGGCGGGCAGGCCGAAATGACCGTGCTGGCGCTGGTCGCGGGGGCCGACCTGGGCTTTGTGATCCTGCATCACCTGACGCGGATCGTGATCGTGATCCTTGGCGCGCCAGTGGCTGCACGGCTGATTGGCGTCAAGCGCCCGAAGGGGTGACAAGGTTGATCGGACGGCCTGCGGCAAAGGCGTTCACCTGATCGAAGATCTCGGCGAATTGCAGGTCGAACTCGTCCTCCGTGACAAAGCCGATATGGGGCGTCGCAATCACCCGGGGATGCGACAGCAGCGGATCGTCGGGGTCGGTCAGCGGTTCGGTGTCAAAGACGTCCAGCGCCGCAACCGCAGGCCGCCCGGCATTCAGCGCCGCCAGCAGCGCGCCGGGCGCGATCAGCCCCGCGCGCGCCGTGTTGACCAGAACCGCACCGGGCGGCAGCTGTGCCAGATCCTCGGCCGTGATGCAGCCCCGCGTGTCTGGGGTCAGGCGCAGATGCAGCGTCAGGATTTCCGCGCGCGCAAAGAAGTCGGCGCGGCTTGCGGGCACCTCGCCGCCCGCAGCCTGCGCGCGTGCCCGCCCGGCCGGCGAGCCCCACCAGATCACCTGCGCACCAAAGGCCCGGGCATAACCCGCGATCAGCTGCCCGATGCGCCCGTGGCCGTAAATGCCGATCGTGCGCCCGCGCAGGCTGCGACCCACGCCCTGCTGCCAGCGCCCGGCCTTGGCCGCCGCCATCTGCCCCGGCAAATCGCGCAGCCCCGCCAGGATCAGCGCCCAGGTCAGTTCGGCCGCCGCATGATTGGGCGCATCGTCGGATTTGCGGCTGGCAAAGGCAACCCCGCGCGCCGCACAGGCCGCCACATCCACATGCGGCCAGGCCCCCCGCCCCGAGATCAGCCTGACCCTGGGCAGCGCTTCGAGAAGCTCTGCGCTGACCCGCGTGCGTTCCCGAAACAGGCAAACCGCTTCGGCCTCCTGCAGGCGCTCGGCCAGGGCCGCACCCTCGACATGGTCGGTCCAGACCGTGACCTCATGCCCGCCAAGCCGTGCAAAGCAGGGCAAATGGCGCAACGTGTCCGACCAATCGTCGAGGATGTGGACCTTCATTTTCCGCTCCAGACCGCGCGTGGCACCATCAGCTCCCCCTTGGCCAGCAGCCGGGCCGTGCGCAAGAGCCCGGCAGATTTGAGCGTAAAGCCCTCGGGGCCGGTCGCGTAATCCACCGTGACATCGATCACCCCGCCGGGGTGTTCGATCAGCACCAGCGCGGGCGCGCCTTCAGGTGCGGTGAACAGCCCCTCGGCCACCGTGCCCGGCGTCAGCACGCACGAGGCCAGACATTGCGCTCCGGTCACCGCCATTGTCGGGTGACAGTTCCACGGCATGAAATAGCGCGCCGTGATCGTGCCACCATTGCGGGGCGGGGCCAGCAGCGCGAATTTCGGCGTCACCGATTTCGACACATCGCCCATCCCCATGCGCCGTCCGGCCTCCAGACGAATGGGCTCCATCCGGGCGTAGAAGTCGCGGTTGGCGTCCAGCTCCTCTACGGTCTCATAGCCGCTCAGGCCAAAGTCGGCCGCCCGCGCGATGGCGATGGGCATCGCCACATCCATGCAGGTCACCTCGATCCCGTCGATCACATCGCGCACGGCGCCAGTCGGCAACAGCGCGCCCGTGGCCGAGCCGACGACATCCATGAAGTTCAGGTAGATGGGCGCAGCATGGCCCGGCACGCCGTCGATTGCGGCATCGCCCTCGTATTCGACCTGACCGCCGGGGGTGCGCACGACCGCCTCGACCTTGGCGCCGGTGTTGACGGACCGGATGCGGATGCGCGTCACGTCGCCTTGCGGCGCAATCAGGCCCATTTCCAGCGCGGCAGGACCAACCCCCGACAGGATATTGCCGCAGGTGGGTTTGAAATCGACCAACCCGTCCTCGACGCTGACCTGCGCGAAGAAATAGTCGATGTCGCAATCGTCGGTTTCCGAGCGCGACAGCATCGCCACCTTGGTGGTCACCGCCGCACCGCCGCCGATGCCGTCGATGTTCAGCTTGTGCCCCGAGCCGATGACGGCCACCAGCACGCGCGCCAGCGTCTCGCGGTCTTCGGGCAGATCGTCGCGGCGGAAATAGGGCCCACGCGAGGTGCCGCCACGGAAAAAGTGAAAGGGAATCGCGGTTTGGGACATGGTCATGCCTCTTGCAACATTGCAGCCAGCCGCGCGCCGAAGGCGGCGGTGCCAAGCGCGCCGCCCAGATCGGGGGTGCGGGTTTCGGGGGAAGACAGGGCGCGATCCAGCGCGTCGTCGATGGCCCGGGCCGCCTGGGCCGCGCCCAGATGGCGCAGAAGCATCGCCGCCGATCCGACCAGCGATGCGGGGTTGGCGCGGTCCTGTCCGGCAAGATCGGGGGCCGATCCGTGCTGCGCCTGCGCCACGGCGGTACCAACGCCAAGGTTCAGCGAGGCCGCCAGCCCCAACCCGCCCGAGATTTCCGAGGCCAGATCGGACAGGATGTCGCCAAACATGTTGGTGGCCAGCACCACGTCAAAGCGCGCCGGGTTGCGCACCAGATGGGCGGCGGCGGCATCGACCAGCAGCTCTTCATGCGTGACCTGCGGATAGCGCGCGGCCACCTTGCGCACCTCGGACAGAAAGAGCCCGTCGGAAATGCGCAGGACATTGGCTTTGTGGATGGTGGTGACGCACTTGCGCGGGCGCTGAGCGGCCAGCGCAAAGGCCGCCTCGGCAATCCGGGCACTGCCGCGCGCGGTGATCTTGCGCATGGCGATGGCCACGTCGGGTTCGACCAACACCTCGCCCGAGCCCGAGGCCATGTTGCGATCGGCATAAAACCCTTCAAGGTTCTCGCGCACGATGACCAGATCCGTTTCCGCCGCCACCGGGCGCGGCGTTCCGGGGCGCGATCGGGCGGGACGGATGTTGGCGTAAAGCTCCAGCTCGCGGCGCAGAACGCCCGAGGGGTTCAGCCCGCCTTCAGCCACCGGCGGATAGGCATTGTGCGACACCGGGCCCAGGATCACGCCATCGGCGGCCCGCGCTGCCGCGATCACCGCAGGCGGAATGGTGGTGCCCGACCGCTCCAGCGCGGCAAAGCCGATCTCGGCCCGGGTCATTCGCAGCGGCAGATCAAAACGCCGGGCCGCGGCCTCTATCACGGCGACAGTCGCCGCCGTGATTTCGGGCCCTATGCCGTCCCCTTCCAGAACAAGCAGGTCCATCTGCGCGCCCTCAGCGGAAGGGCCAGGGCAGATCGAGCACGTCTTGCAGCGCGCCCGACGGGAAGTTCAGCGACAGTGCCCATGCGAGCACCAGAATGAACCCCGCCGCCCCCGCCGTCATCAGACCCACCGCAACCGGCCTCGCCTTGGCGCGCAGGGTCAGGAAGACCGGAAAGAAGATCAGCAGCGCGGCATAGAAGCCCAGGACCGCCGTCAATCCGACAAGACCTGCAATCCACGCAAGCCCGCCCCACAGGTTGCCGATGCCCGCTTGGCCGACATGCTCGCCGGTCAGTTCGGCATCGAAATGCGCATGGTGCCCGGTCTTGCCCAGTGCCAGTTGCGGGATCAGGATGACAAGCATCGCCAACCCGATGATCGACACCGACAGCGGGAAGACCTTGCCCAGAAAGTCGTGCTTGAGCGAGTCGGTCAGGGCCAGCACGAACAGCGCCGCCATGGCCACCGCAAAGCCGATCTGCGGCAGGTGCGCCTTCAAGCTGGGCACGTCGGGCGCGTCATCCTGATTGGGCACGACATGGCCATGCTCGTCCACGCGGTTGCGCAGCCCGAAGAACACCGAGGCCAGGGTCATCAGCCCGATGATGATCACCCCCGGACGCCCCAGGAAGGACCAGCCGTTGAACTGCAGCGCCTGGTAGAAATAGGTCTCGGCCTGGGGGGCCAGCACATAGCCGATCAGCAGCGCCGGGCGCGGCCAGCCAAAGCGCTTGAGCAGCACGCCCAGCACGCCAAGCCCCAGCAGCGCGACCAGATCGGCCAGCGAGCGCGTCGCCTGGAACGCGGCAAAGCAGATGAGCACGATCATGAACGGCGCAAGGCGCTGGAACGGGATCTGGGTCAGCTTCGAGATCGGGATTGCCAGCGCAAGGCAGATGCCCGCGCCCATCACATTTGCCATCGCCAGCGACCAGATCACCGAATAGGTGATGTTCAGATCGGCGCCCACCATCGACGGCCCCGGCTGGATACCCAGCAGCACCATGCCGCCCAGAAATACCGCCATCGCCCCCGACCCGGGGATGCCAAACAGCATGGTGGGCAAAAGCGCGCCCCCCTGCATGGCGTTGTTGGCGCTTTCGGGTGCGATCACGCCGCGGATGTCGCCCTTGCCGAACTGCGGGTCCTTCTTGACCGTCTGCACGGCATGGCCATAGGCGATCCAGTCCACCACCGACCCGCCCAGCCCCGGAATGGCGCCGATGATGCAGCCAAGGCCAGCACAGCGGGCCGACAGCCAGATGTTGCTCCACCAGTCGCGCAGGCCATCGAACCAGCCTGCCCCCAGCGCATTGCCCGAAGCGATGGCCGAGTTCTTGCGCAGCAGATCCGCGATCTCGGGGATGGCGAAGAAGCCAAGGCCCACGATCACCAGCGGAATACCGTCATAGAGGTATTCCGACCCGAAGATCATGCGAAACTCGCCCGTGGCAGGCGCGCCGCCGATCGAGCCGATGATCAGCCCGATGCAGCATGCCGCCAGCCCCTTGGCCAGCGAGCGCCCTGCCAGCACCGCGACCATCGACAGGCCAAACAGCGCCAGCATGAACAGTTCCGCCGAGGCGAAGGACAGGATGATCGGCCGCGCGATGACCACGAACCCGGTCAGCACCACGGCGCCGAAGATCCCTCCCGCCATCGAGGAAATGAACGCCGCCGACAGCGCGCGGGCTGCCTGGCCGCGCCGCGCCAGCGGAAAGCCGTCCAGCACGGTTGCCTGACTGGCGGACGAGCCGGGAATGCCCATCAGCACCGACGAGAAGGTGTCAGAGGTCGGAATGACGGCGACAAGGCCGATCAGCATGGCAAGGGCTGCCACCTCATCCATGCCGTAAAGGAACGGCATCAAGAGCGACAGGCCGGCAATGCCGCCGAGGCCCGGGATGACACCGATCACCAGTCCGACCGACACACCGACCAGCATGTAGAGCAGGTGTTGAACGGTCAGCAGGGCCGCAAGCGCGGACAAAAGGGTATCTACCACGGTAGAAACTCCCGTGTTGGTCGCGCTTTGGCGACAGGTCGGATTTTGAGGAAGAAGGGGGGGCGGGCGCGCTGCATCGGCGCGCCCGCGACAGGCCTTGGGGCGCGATCAGTCGCCCAGCTTCACGCCATATTCAGCGCCGAGCATATCGACGACCTGCTTGCGCAGCTCGGGCGCGATGGTGGTGCCCTTTTCAAAGAGCGCCTGCGCCAGCGGGCCGGTGACTTGATCGTAGGTGCCCAGGACCGCCTCGGCATTGGCCTTGTACTCGGGGTCGGCCTTCATGTCCTCGAAGGCCTTCTGATAGGCGGCAACGATGTCATCGGACGTGCCCTTGGGCAGGAACACCATCTTCTGCGCCGGGAAGCCTGCGGTGAAGAAGGCGAAATAGGCGTCATATTCCGGGCCCGACGGGGCTTTGCCGGTCAGCGTCTGATAGGCTTCGGCAAAGGACGGCAGATCCGGGAAGGTCGGGTCGCGCACGACCTCGCCGGCCTCGTTCAGAACGCCCCAGCTGAACAGCGGCACGGCCTGACCGGCATCCACCAGCGGCTGCACATTCTTCAGATAGGCCGACGAGGTCTGGTAATCGATGTTCACCTCGCCCCGTTCAAAGGCCAGACGGCCATCGCCGCGCCCCTTGAAACCAAAGACGTGCTGCACCTTGAAGCCCATCAGGCGGAAGCCCAGAAGCGGCACAAGATCCAGCGAGGTGGCGCCCTGGCTGGCGTAGACCAGATCCTTGTCTTTCAGCTTGGCGATGTCTTGCGGCCCGGTCAGCCCCAGCGACGGCGAGGCATAGGCAACACCGCCCGTGGGGCCGGCCATCGCAATCTTCCAGTCCTTGTATTCATAGCGCACGCGCGGATCGCCCAGCAGATAGGGGAACTGCGTGGACCCCGAGGTGCCCAGGATGGTCAGCCCATCGGGCTTGGCGCGCGCGGCAAACAGGTTCGTGCCCTTGGTCGAGCCGCCGCCAGGTTCGTTCACCACGACCACGACCGGGTTGCCCGGCAGGTACTTGGAAAGCAGCGGCGCGTTGAACCGTGCCCAGGTATCCGAGCCGCCACCCGCCGAGAACGGAATGATCCATTCGATCGTCTTGCCTGCGAAAGTCGTCTCGGCCGCAGCCGGCCAGCCAAGCCCCAGGGCAACAGCGCCAGCAGCAAGCCCAAGCGCCACACGGCGCGTCATGGTCGTCATTCGTTTGTCCTCCCAGGGTTTTCATGCACGCCGTCCCCCCTGAAAGGTGGGCGGCGCGTCACCGTTCTTGATTTATCCTCCCAAGCACGGCTTGATGGGACCATAGGCAGTCTAGCTGTCCAAAACCTGTCGGGTGCCTGAAAAAAAGGCTGTTGATGCACATCATCCTGGTGGAAGATAATCTCAGCCTTGCCAAAGGCATCGAAAATGCCCTGAAAGATCAAGGGCATGCGCTGGACCATCTGGACAATGGGCTGGATGCGGATGTTTTTCTTTCGCGCCATTCGGCCGATGTGGCGGTGATCGACATCAACCTGCCGGGGCTGTCCGGAATCGAGATCATCCGGCGTTTGCGCAGGCGCGGCGACCCGATTCCGGTGCTGATTCTGACCGCACGGGGCAAAACCTCGGAGCGGGTCGCAGGGCTTGATGCGGGGGCGGACGACTACATGGTAAAGCCCTTCGACATCGACGAACTTGTCGCCCGGCTGCGCGCCCTGGCGCGCCGTCGCCCGCAGGTTGCGCCCGAGCGCGAGACCCTGGGCCAGCTGGTCTATGACCGCGTGCAGCGCACCGTCCTGCGCGAGGGGGTGGCGCTGGACCTGCCACGGCGGGAACTCGCGCTGTTTGAATTGCTGCTGGAACATCGCGGGCGACTGATCGAAAAGGATCGGATCGCGGATGCGCTTTACGGTGTCGGCACCCCGATCGAGGGCAATGCCGTTGAGCTGCTCATCTCGCGTCTGCGGCGCAAGATAGACGGCAGCGGCGCCAAGATCCGCACCGCCCGGGGCCTTGGCTACATGCTGGATGGCGATTGATGCTGCGCCGAGTGTCGCTGCGCGGCCGCTTGTTCCTGCTGCTGATGCTGCCGCTGATCGCCGTGGCGACTGCGGCGTCCTTTGCGCGCTACCGCGAGGCCAACCGCCTGTCGCGCGAATTGTATGACAATACGCTGCTGGTGGTGGCGCTGACGATCTCGCGCGATGTGGTGATTTCGGAAGGCGATGTGCTGACCGAAACCCTGCTGGACGAGCTGACCACCGCGCTGGGAGATCCGGTCTACTATCGCATCACGGGCCCGGGCGGCAGTTTCGTGACCGGCTATTCCGATCCGCCGGATACCCCTGCGAACGTGACTGCGACCGGCAGCGAGCCGCTGTTTTTCGACTCTGTGTCGCTGGGCAGGCCGGTGCGGGCGGTGGTGCTGCGCGAATACATCAGCGAGCCACAGTTTGGCGGTTGGGTCACTGTCGAGGTCTGGCAGACCACCACCCAGCGCTCGGCGCTGTCGCGCAAGCTTGTGACGCAGTCCATTTTTCTGCTTGGATCGGTGATCCTGACGGCGGCGCTGATCTTGCGGTTTGGCATCAAGCTTGGCCTGAAGCCGCTGCTGGATCTGCGCGAGGCCATCGGCCAGCGCAGCGCCGACGATCTGCGCCCGATCCGCCGCTGGGTGCCGCCCGAATTGCGCCCGCTGGTGCATACCACCAACTCGCTGTTCGAACGGCTCGCGCAAGCCTTCGCATTGCGCGACGGGTTCATTTCTGATGCGGCGCATCAGATGCGCAACCCCGTGGCCGCCATCCAAAGTCAGGCCGAGGCCGCGGTAAGCGCGCCCACCGAGGCAGAGTTGCGAAGCCGCGTTGCCGATCTGGCCGAAAGCGCCCGCGCCACAAGCCGGCTGACCTCGCAACTTCTGTCGCTCGAGCGGGTGCGCGGGCGCAGCCTGAAAGAGTTCGTGCAAACGGTCGACCTTGTTGCACTGATCCGCGAGAGGGTGCGCACCTTTGCCGAAGCGCAGTTGCGGCGCGATGTGGATGTGGACTTTTCGGTGACCGGCACGGTTCGGCCGGTCGAGTGCGATCCTGTGCTGGTCGACGAGATGGTGATCAACCTGCTCGACAATGCGGCCAAATATGCCCTGCGTCCTGGTGGCCGAATGGCGGTGTCGGTCGATTTCACGCCCCACTCGGTTCACCTGCGCTTTGTCGATGACGGCCCCGGCGTTCCGCCTGAAATGTGCGAGCGGATCTTTGACCGCTTCTTCCGGCTTGATGACGATCAGTCCCGTGGCTGTGGATTGGGGCTGGCCATCGTGAGCGATGTGGCCATGGCGCATGGCGGAACCGCACATTGCAGGTCTGATGGGAATGGTGCGATCTTCGAGATTACCCTGGCGCGTTAGGCACACGGGATCACTGGCTTGGCGCCGTCGGCCCCAAATGCCGGCGGTGCGCGGTCTTTTCGGCATGGCCGGCATTGCGTGCCAGACCGTCGCGTGTGATCTGCGTCGCGCCCGCCAACGTAACCAGGAAGGTCATCGGCCAATGGCGGAGGGGTCTTGCAAGTCGTCTGGTTCAAGCGCGATCTGCGCTCTGCCGATAACGCGGCCCTGGCCTGCGCAGCACGCGTCGGCACGGTTCTGCCGCTTTATGTTGTTGAGCCGGATCTTTGGCGTCAGCCGGATGCGTCGTATCGGCAATGGGCCTTTGTGGCCGAGACGCTTCAGGAACTTCGCGCGGATCTTGGGCGGCTTGGCCAGCCGCTGATCGTCCGTCAGGGTTCTGTCGTCGAGATCCTGGCCGCCTTGAAGCGCCACGGGGCGCTGTCGGCGCTTTGGTCGCATGAGGAAACCGGCAACGACTGGACCTTTCAACGCGACCGCGAGGTCGCGGCCTGGTGCCGTGACAATGGCGTGCCGTGGCACGAGCTGCAGAACCACGGGGTCTGGCGGCGCCTGAAGTCCCGGGACGGCTGGGCCGAGCGTTGGGACCGTCTGATGGCGCAGCCCTGCGCTGGCCCACCGCAGCTTGCCCCGGTGAGGGGGGATCCGGGCCCCATCCCCCTGGCGTAGGATCTTGGTCTGGTGCCAGACGGCTGTCCGGGTCGGCAGCCCGGCGGCCGGCGCGCCGGGCTGGAGCGGTTGGAGAGTTTTCTCAACCAACGCGGTGAACAGTATCAGCGCGCCATGTCCAGCCCGCTTGAGGGCGCCACCGCCTGTTCGCGCCTTTCCCCCTATCTGGCCTGGGGCGCGGTTTCGATCCGTGAGGTGAAACAGGCGACCGAGGCGCAGCGGCGTGCCTTGCCGCCCACCGCAAAAACGTGGCGGCAGTCGCTTCGATCCTTCTCGGGACGACTGCACTGGCATTGCCATTTCATCCAGAAGCTTGAAGACGAGCCACGGCTTGAGTTCGAAAATCTCCACCGGCTGTATGACGATCTGCGCCCCAAGGTGCCCGACGCTGCACGGCTGCAGGCTTGGGAAAAGGGCGAAACCGGCTATCCCTTCCTGGATGCCTGCATGCGGTCGCTGCAGGCCACCGGCTGGCTGAATTGAGCTACCCCCCGAAAATCGGACAGTGACGGAAGCTACGATCTGAGGCCTGCTGGTCTCCAAGAACGAGGAGATCAGAACATGTCGAAACGCAGGAACCACGATGCGGCGTTCAAGGCGCGTGTGGCGCTGGAAGCCGTGAAGGGGGAGCGCACGGTGTCGGAGCTGGCCGCCGAATATGGCGTTCACCCGACGATGATCCATCAATGGAAGCGTTCGCTTCTGGAGGGTGCCGCAGGCATCTTCGAGAGGGGTGGCAAGGCTGCAGCGGCGGCCGAGGTTGCCGAAGAAACGGTTCGCGACCTACATGCCAAGATCGGAGAGCTGGCTGTCGCCAACGATTTTTTGTC
>NZ_AUCM01000029.1 GCF_000429765.1 Gemmobacter nectariphilus DSM 15620
TGACGCCTTGCGAAGGATCTCGTTCGCCTGGCGCAGCTCGCGGTTCTCGCGTTCCAAAGCCTTCATGCGCTCGGCCATCTCGGTCGGAATGCCCGCGCGCTTCCCGCTGTCGACCTCGGCCTTCTTCACCCACTCGTTCAGCGTATGGGCAGAACAACCGATCTTCGCCGCAATCGACACGATCGCCTGCCACCGCGACCCATGCTG
Organism: Gemmobacter nectariphilus DSM 15620; assembly: GCF_000429765.1. Classification (GTDB taxonomy): domain Bacteria; phylum Pseudomonadota; class Alphaproteobacteria; order Rhodobacterales; family Rhodobacteraceae; genus Wagnerdoeblera; species Wagnerdoeblera nectariphila. Next base: position 208 of record NZ_AUCM01000029.1, read on the forward strand.
CCCCTCGTTGTCGAAGACCAGCCGCACCGCGCGTTCACGCACTTCGGGGGAAAACTTGTTCGTCGTCTTGCTCATGACGCTCCATCCTACTCAGGAGTTGGAGCCTCCGGCAAACCCGGTGCGGTTCACAGGTACTTGCGGGGGCATGCTTGAACCAATGGCGCATGCCCTCTCACATCGATCATCACCGTCTTTGGAGCAGCGGCCTCAGAGGCCAGACCATCCATCATCCGGGCGAACACCCCCTTGTCACTCCCCCATTTCCAGCGGCTGTAGAGGGTCTTCGGCGGATCATACCCCCGGGGTGCATCGCACCACCTCAAACTATTGCGATTGATGAAGATTATGCCGCTCAACACGCGCCGGTCATCGACACGGGGCTTGCCATGGCTCTTGGGAAAAAAGGGCTGAAGCCGCACCATCTGCGCCTCGGTCAGCCAGAAAAGGTTGCTCCTTGGTCAGTCTCCTTGCGGAGCCTGAATCACGCCGCAAGCGAATGATCAATGGGTCCTGCCCCTGGTCGAGGCTCCGATGGCTGAGCGTGCGCGCCGGGACGAGGTTCTGCGTCCTGAGATCCGTCGGGTCGCCCGTTTCGACTTCGAGGGCCTCAAAAGATGCGAAAACTGCTTGTTAGTCGGCAGCCATGTCAATATACGGGTCCGCGGAGACGTGGCCGAGTGGTCGAAGGCACACCCCTGCTAAGGGTGCAGGCGGGAAACCGTCTCGAGGGTTCGAATCCCTTCGTCTCCGCCACATTTCCGCATGTAAGTCGTTGATTTTCACGCGAAAATCCCTGTTCGCCAGCGATACGTTCCACCATATCTTCCCCCAAATGGGCGCGGATCAACGCGGAACGTTACGGAATCAAGTTGGCAGATCAGGCCCCACCAGCGCGCGGGCCTCGGCCCAAACCGGGGCAAGGTGCCGGCTACTGGCCTCGCTGTCGTCTGCCCCGAACCTGCTCCAAGCGGCCAGCTTCATCAGCACGTCAGCGGCGCATTGGCTCGGGGCGGCAAGCAGGCGCTTTTCCGCGGCCCATGCCGCATCCCATGCGCGGTTGTGCTCGTCCTCGTCGTCGGTCGCCGCGTAGGTTGCAGCTTCGGTGGCGCGGGCGGCGGCCCACTCGCGGAACAGCACGGCCACCGGCGTTTCGGTCTCGGCCTGCACCGGCATCGCGCAGCCCACCAGCGCCACGGGCGCCGTCTTGATCAGATCGCGCCGGTTCATGCCGCTTCCCCTTCCTTGTCCATGGATGCGCGGGCAGCGGTCAGAAGATCGCGGGCAGCGGTCAGGGCGTGTTGCGCGGTCACGGCACCCCGGACAATCGCGGCACCCGCTGTCCTGTCGGAACAGGCAATACCTTCGCCAGCCATGAACAGCAGTTCCAGCATGTCCTGCACTTTGCTCAGTTCTTCGTCGGCATCCAGTGCCAGCACCAGCGCGCTCATGCCCGCACCCCCATCAGCTTTTCGGTGCGGCGCAGCGCGGTGCGCAGGTAGCTGCGGGCCTCGCGCAGGGTCTGGGTGTAGCCGCGCGGGCTTTCGGTGGCATCCAGCGCCAGGGACAGCATGTCGTGAATTTCGGACAGGGTTTCACCAGGCAAGCCGGTGCCGGCCCCATGATTTGGGTTGAACGCAAGCATTGCATTGCTCCTTGGGTATGATATGATCCCTACGGATCAATATACATACTGATCCTAACGGATCAAGAGGAAATATGCATTCAGGCCAACTTCGCGCAGCGCGGGCGCTTCTCGGACTTTCTCAGGCAGAAGTCGCCGCCATGGCGGGCCTATCAGTTCCAACCGTGAAGCGATCCGAAGGCCACGGTGCGGTCAGCGCATCGGCCGATGCCGTCGCCGCGATCCGCGCCGCGCTTGAAAGTGCGGGGGTCGTATTCCTGCCAGAGAACGGCAACGGACCAGGGGTGGCGCTGCGCAAGGGGGAACGGCCGGGGAACCATCCTGAATCAGTTCCTACCCGAACAGCCTGTCGAACCTCGCAGGGGTAAGGTGGTGCGGTCTGCACTTGCCGATTGCCAGCCTGCCGGATGCGTATGCCGCCTTTCCCGCGCACGACATGCAGCAGAACTTGTCGCGGTGGCTCTTCCCCTGAAAGTTGACGCCGCACCATTCGCAGTTTCGACGGGCGCGCATCCGCTTCGCTGCGTTCTTGCAGTCCCGGCAGCAGTGAACCTGCGAATGGCGTGTTGGCCTGAAGATCGTGGCGCAGTGCGGGCAGGTCTTTTGGGCCGCCAGCCATCGCGGACTGCAGGATGCGGAACAATAGGCGGCATCTGCCCGCCGATGGGGTGAAATCTCCCCCCCGCAGGTTGCGCAGGTTCGGCCGATTTTCCCCTCGAAGACTGCCTGCGATGTCAGGCCGTTGAAGTGTGCGTTCTGGCACCGCCGCCCGCAGAACGAACGATTGGCCCTCACGTTGCCGAGTTCGCAGCCGCAATGTTCGCAGCGCGCAGTCAGATCCAGTGATACCCGCGCTTCTTCACTATGTGATCGAACAGATGGTCCTCGTTGGCTTCCTTGATCCTGTTGAGGTTCTTGTTGTGGGCATCCGCGCACAGTTCCCCGCAGAACTTGTGATGCCCCTCGGGCAATGGCTTGTGACAGCGAACGCAGCGGGTCCGCTCGATCAGGGTTCCGGCTTCCACGGTCCATTCCAGTTGCCCCTCGTTCCAGGTCGGCCGGGTGGCGTTCACCCGGCGGAAAGCATCGTCCATCAGATCGCGCGCCATGGTATTGGCATCGGGCCAGCGCCAGCCCTGCAAGCACAGGTCAGACCGGATCGCGTGGCGCAGCGGCCCTTCCAGCCCGAACAGCGTGGCGGTGGCGCCTGCCTCGAAGGCCAGCCGGATCACCGCGACCAGCTCCTTCACCAGCGCCTCGAACCGCCCAGGCCCGAGGCGCCCGCGCAGGGCGTCCCGTTCACGCCGCGCGCGCTTGAAGTCGCGGGCGGGCGCGTTCATCCCGTCACCAGGTCGAACAACTGCGCGCTGATCGCGTGCTTGCTGACCGGCGGCAGGGTCTTGACGCCTTCGGGCACCTTGGCCCGCTGCGCGCCGGCCAGCCATGCCGCGTCCATCTCCATCAGGATGGTGACGTGCCACGGCTCCAGCGGCAGGCGCATCAGTCGGGCGAAGGCCTCGACCTCGGCAAAGCTGATCGGGTTCGGCCCGGCCATGTGATAGGTGCGGGTGGCGTTCAGGCGCTGGAAGGCGTTCCACAGCGGGCGGCCAGCCTCGGGCGGCCTGACCCTTGCCCCGGACAGGGCAGCGGTGACAGCGGCGCAGAGCTGGCGGGACAGGCGGGTTCTGGCGGTCATCCGATCGGATACTCCTGTGCGCGGGCATAGGTTGCTTGAACCGCCTGGTCGACCAGTTGCGGCCCGGCATAGGCCAGCACCCGGCCGGTCTCGTCGCGCACGAAGGCGCCCAGCTTTGCGGTTGATGGGTCCATCGTCACGGTGACAGACAGGGCCTGCGCCTTGGTGGGCGCGCTCTGGCCGCGCGTGTGGTCGATCACGGTTTCCTTCGGGTGCAGCATGGCCATGAACCCGCCCTTGCCGTCGAGGCCACCGCTGCGCGATCCGCTGCCGGTATAGCCGCCGCCGTCATAGCTGGGGGTCAGGGACGCGCCGATGCTGCCAATTACCTTGCCAAGGAACCCGCCCGATCCGGCCAGGCCAATGATGGCGTTGCGCATCTGCACCTTGGCCATTTCCATCAGCAGATCGGCAATGGCCTCCTTGGCGGATTTCGTGCCGTCAAGGACCGATCCGAAAATGTCGGCAATCGCATCGGCGCCGCGTTTGCCTTCGTCCTCGACCTGCCGCAGGCGCCGGGCGGCTTCCTCGGCGCTCGCGCCGGCAGCGACATAGGACCGCGCCAGGGCGTCAATCTCGGCCTCAAGCTGGGGGGTGATTTGCTTGCCGGCCTTCATCGCCGCGTTCAGCAGATCGGCCTTGAGGCGGGCATATTCGACCGCATCGCCAAAAGCCTGCCCGCCAGCCGCCGCCGCGACCAGCGCCACCGCTTCCAGCTCCAGCGCGCGGGTGTGTTCCTGAACCTGTTCCACCATGCGGGCGAACTCGTCGGCCTTGCTCTTGCCGCCACCGCCAGTGCCGACCACATCGAACCCCAGCTCATTCGGGGCCGCCCGTGGGCGCGTGGTCGGGGCGTTCGGGTTCGGGGTGAAGGCGCTGGGGGACTGGTCGAGGCTGTCGAGATAGCCCGGCACATCCTTGGCCACGCCGCCCGGCAGGGTCGCCTTGAGGCTGCGCGCCAGCCCCAGGGCATTGGCGATGGCCGTGCCCAGCCGCCCGACGGCCGAGATGGCATTGGACAGGGTGATGCCGCTGTCATCCTTCAGGGTGTCAAACAGCGTGCTGGCCTTCGCCTCGGCCTCGCCCATGCGCTTTTGGAACTCATCGGCCTTGATGGCCCCGGTGTCGAACTCGCTTGCGGCGGTGCGCATTTCCTCGGCAATGCCGGCCAGCTCGCCCCGGATCGCCGCGAACTCCTGACTCGGCAGCTCGTTCATGGCCATGAGAATGGCGTTGGCCGCGCTGCGCCCCTCGTTGCCCATTTCGCGGTGCATCTGCGCCAGGCGCCCGGCCGCTTCGGCCTGTTCGTCGGTCAGTGCGCGCAGCTCGGTCAGCCGGTCGAAGATTTCATCACCCAGCACTGCGCGCCCGAAGGCTTCATCCGGGAAGATTTCCCGCAGGCGGCTTTCCACGATCTCGAAGGGCAGATCGGCCAGCGCCACCGCCACGGATTTGCCCCAGGCGGTGAACTTCTGGGTCATGGCGGTGAACCGCTCGTCAATGTCCTGCGCCTTGCGGATCAGCTGTTCATCCAGCACCGCGCCGGTTGCGTGCGCCTCGTTGATGATCTTCTGAAGCCCGTCCGCGCCCCGGTCGATCAGCTGGACAAACTGTTCGCCCCCGGTGCCGCCGAACAGCTCGTCCGCAACCCGGATCCGGGCCGCCGTGTCGAGTTGCTTCAGCCGGTCGATCAGCTCCAGCATCAGCGCGCTGGGGTCTTGCAGCTTGGCCTTGAGGTCGGTGGCATTGTAGCCCAGCCGGGTGAAGGCCTCGGCCGCCGCACCGCCCCCGGTGACGATCCATTCATCGGCGCGCAGGTTCAGTTCCTTGAACCCGTCCACCAGCGCATCCATGCCAACGCGGGTGCGGTCGGCCACGGCAGACCATTCCTGAAACGCCTGCAATCCCATGCCGGCGCGCTTGGCCTCGTCCCCAATGCTGGCAATGCCCTTGACGGTCTGGGTGATGTTCTGGGTCAGGCCTGCGAAGGCCCCGGCCACCACGCCGCCCACCAGCCCGCCCGCAAAGGCCTTGCCGAAGGCACCGATCCGCGTGCTGGTCGCCGCCAGCGCCTGATTGATGCGGCCCGAGGCGCGCACCATGTCGGCCTCCATCTGCCTCGTTGCAGATTGCGAACCCCGGCGCAGGTTCTGATAGGACCGGGTGCCGCGCTGTTCGGCGCGCTGCATGTTCTTCTCGAAGTCCCGGATCCGGGCCTCCAGCATCACCACAAGGCGTTCGTCGGCTGTCGCGTTCATGTGCTACCCCGCAAAGAATTCTTCGGTGAACAGATCGGCCGAGGTGTAGAAGCTCGCGCCCCCGGCGGCGCAGCGCGCCACGGCCATGGCGGCCGCAACCGCGCCGTCGATCGAAAGCCACCGCTGCGCCTTGGTGAACTTCACCACCTGCCCGAGGTCGTTGCGCTTCACCACGACATTGGCGAAGCAATGGCGCAGAACAGCGTGCCCGCCGTGGCGCAGCTCGCCCCCCAGAATGGCCCGTTCCAGTTCGTGAATGGCGGGCATCATCAGCGTGGCGATCTGCCGGAAGTCCACCACCGGCAGCCCCATTTCCGCGCAGGCCTGCTTCACCTGTTGGCCCATGGCCGGGTCAAAGGCGATTTCCTGCACGTCGAACCGCTCGCACAGGCCCACGATGCAGGTCTCGACTGCCGAATAGTCGATCACATTGCCGGGCGTGGCGGTGATCAGGCCTTCCTCTTTCCAGGCCATGTAGCTGGCGCCGCTGGCCCGCTCGCGGGCGCTGACGGCATCCTGTTCGATTTCCTCGCCCATGCTGTCCTGCGCCACCCGATCGGCAGGGCAGAAGAACCACGGATGCACGGCATAGCCATCGGCCGTCCGCCAGCAAGCCACGACAACCGACAGGTCGATGTTGGACGACAGGTCAACCGCCAGCCAACACGGCTCGCGCTCCAGGCTGTCGAGGTCGAGGGGCTTGGCGCCTTCGTCATAGACCGCCATGTCAACGAACGGATCGGTCGAGGCGTCCTGCCAGACGTTCAGCTTCAGTTGCAGAAGGGATTGCCGCTCGCCCACGCTGCGCGCCGCGCGCTTGGCATGGCGCCGGAACCCGGCAAGGCTGGGATAGCCATGTTGCAGGCCGGGGTTGACCATGTGCCACAGGTCTTCGTCGGTCCAGTCGGCCTTCGCGTCGGCCTCGAACAGGATGGGCAGAACGGATTGATCTTCCACCGCGCCGGTTGCCACCTTGCGCGCGCCGTCGAAGAACTCGAAGGCGATGTTGTCCTGCCCGCGCCCGGCGGTGCTGGCGACGATCAGAAGGCTGTCGTCGATCTTCTCCAGCCCCGTGGTCAGGGCCTCCCACAGATCGCGGCCCTTCCAGATATGGATTTCATCGGCCAGCACAAAGCCGGGCGTGCGGCCGTGCTGCGGGCCGCCTTCGCCGCTGATCACCTCCAGATAACTGGCATCGCGCCGGAACAGCAGCTTCTTGGGCGCGTTGTGGGCATCGTGCAGCTTCGTCGCCGCGACAAGGCGCTTGTCTTCGCGGATGATGCCGGCCGCCTCACGAAAGCCGATACCTGCCTGCTTGCGATCGGCAGCGGCAAAGATGGCCTCGCCGCCGGGGATGCGCTCGGGGCCGATAGTGTGCAGCAGCGCCAGGGCAGCGGACAGGCTGGTCTTGCGGTTCCCGCGCGGCAGCATCAGTGCCACGGTGTTGACTATGCGGGTGCCGTCCGGGTGGCGCGGGCCATAGATGCGCCGAACGATCCGCTCTTGCCACGGGTCCAGCTGGAAGCCCCGGTTCGGCAGGATGCTCTTGGGGTGGCGCAGCGCGCGCAGAAACTGGACGGCCCGTTCGCCGCGCCCGAAGGGGTCGGGAATGTCGCTGCCGTCATAAATCCAGTGCGGGAACGCGCTAGACGTTGAGGGGGTTGTCGCCGTCATCGTCTTCTTCCTTATCGCGCACGGCAGGGCGGGACCGGGAAACGGGGGTAACGCCCAGCTCGGCCCCGATCTGCCGCGCGGTCGCCATGGCCTTGTCCTGCACCCGGATGAACTTCAGCAGCATTTCCGGGTCTTGCTCGGTCTGGATCTTCGCTTCCATCTGCCGCACGCGCCCGATGGCGATGCAGTAGTTTTCCAGGCCGCCGAGGTCGGCATCGGTCAGGATCCGCCGCTCGGTCAGGATCGGGAACACCCGGCCCCATTCGGCGCGGGCATCCTCGGCCAGCCACTCGGGGCAGGGTATGGCGGTCATCGCCACGCCTTCGGTCGGCTGGATTTCAGGCTTGCGGCCCTTCATTCGCCCAGCCTCGTGCAGCGCAGCTCCAGGCCGCGATTGCGCCCCAGAACCACCACCTCCTTGAGGTTCAGCACATCGCCCGCAAAGCTGATCCGGTCGGCATTGGTCACGCCTGCCAGATAGCGGGTGCGGAAGACCAGCGCGGTTTCATCAGTGGCGCCTTGGGCGCGGATGAACTCCGTGGTCGATTGCTCGACCTTCTCGGCCCGCAGGGTGGCCAGATCGGCCCATGTTGTCGTGGGCGTGCCTGCATCGTTCAGGCCCTCGGTCGCCCGCTGGATGGTCAGGACATGGAACAGCTTGCCAGCCTTCATGCCAGTTCCTCCACCAGAGCCTCTACCGTCACCACCCCATGCGAGGTTTCCCCGTCCGGGTCGCGCATCTGCCGCATGGAAGACACGCGCACATCGGCGCAATGGAACCCGGCCCCGAGGTCGAGGCGCCCGGCATGGATCGCCATGCGGATCGCGGCACAGATCACCTTGACGCCTTCAAGGGAAGGCTCGCGCTTCCAGACATGCAGGGTGTGATAGACGCGCGCCCGGTTGCGGGCGATGCTGTCGCCCTCGTCCACCGCCTGACTTTCGCCCAGGACGATCGAAGGGGATGGCGCAGGCCGCTGGTTGCGGTCGAGGATGCTTGCAGCGGGCACCAGCGCGACAACGGCCGGTGTTGCCACCAGCCGCGCCCGGATCGCCACCTGAACCGCGCGTTCCATCAGCGGGCCTCCCGGATCGCCTTGCCGATGCCGCGCTTGATCGCGCCAAGGGCCTTCTTGCGATGCAGCCGGAAGGCCGGCCAGAAAAACGGCTGCGCCGCGTGCTTGCTGGTGCCGTGTTCTTGCAGATGCGGATAGCGCACATCGGTGTTGCCTGCGGTGATGGCCACCGCGTTTTCAGGCACCACCATCGCGCCGCCCGGCTGGGAATAGGGTGGTGTGGCCTCGCCAGGCCCGGTGACCGCGATACTGGACTTCAGGTCCGGCGCATCGGTCGCCGGATCGTCGGGCGCCAGGCTGCGCATCGTGTCGGCCATCGCCTCGGCCTGCTTCATCAGAACCGGCTTGATTGCCTCGCGCGCCGCCTGAGGAACAGCGCGCATCCGTCTTTGAAAGCTGGAAAGTCCGCCGTCATTCATCAGAAGCTCCAATCCCGGTAGCTGTCCACGATCTGCGCGAAGCCGTGCGGCACCTCGCGGGCGCCTTCGCTGGCCGTCTCGCGCTGGTCGAACCACCAGGCCGCAAGCTGGCAAACCGCCTCGACCAGCGGCGCAGGCACTGCGGGCAGCGTGTCGCCCCCGAACCGATCGGCAATGGCATAGCCAAGCCACCGCTCCAGATAGGCCTGCGCCGCGTCGATCTTGCGCGACAGCAGATCGTCGTCGGCCGTCCCGAGGTCATCGGTCCAGCCGATCTGCTCCTTCATCTGGTCAAGGGTGACAATGGCCATGATCAGGATGCCGCGTTGACCTTGACCACGTTGCTGTTCACCCAGAGCGAGGCGTTCAGCTTCATCACGTTGTTGGCCGTGTCGAAGGCCTCCACCGCGCTGCCCACCATGGCAATGAACATGCGCTCCGAAGGCGTGCCGCCGGTCGGGGCATCGTTCAGCACCAGTCGGAAGGCGAAGTTCTCGCGCGACTTCTCGGCCGCCAGCAAGGCGATCTGGCCAGCGTCGGCATAGTCGATGCCGCAGACCACATCCATGGAACCGCCGCTGCGCGTGCCCTTGAGGCGCGTGGTGCGCTCCCGGTCGATTGTGTCAAAGGTAATTTCCTGCGCCGTGTCGCCGGCAGAACCCAGCGCCTCGGTGTGCTTGATCTGCACCCAGGTTTCACCGGCAAAGTCCGAGGCCTGAAAGTCGGTGGCCTTGTCGTCGGTCGCGCCCCCGATGTAGAGCTTCGCGCCGTTCGTTGCATAGATGGGCATGGTCAATCTCCATGGGCGGCGCGGCGTTCCTGCCGTTGCTTGCCGCTGTTGTGGTGATGCGCGCAGAGGGGCTGCCAGTTCGACCGATCCCAGAAGATGGCCATGTCGCCCTTGTGCGGAATGCGATGGTCCACCACCGTGGCGGGCGCACCGCAGAAGCAAGTCGGATTGGCCTTGAGAAAGGCCGCGCGGGCCTTGTCCCAGGCGCCGGTATAGCCACGCTTCCGGGCGCTGGGGCGGGTCTTGTCGAACCGCGCCTTGCGCTCGGCATCGGCCTTGGCCCGGCAGGGGCAGCGCCCGCCAGGGGGCACCACCTTTCCGCAGGCGCAGACCTTGGGCGCGGCCGTGGGCATCAGGCCACCGGGCGGGTCAGCGGCTCGGTCACCGCCACGGCGCCGGCCGCGATGCTGGTGCCGCCGGCCTTGGTCAGCGACAGGCGCACATAGCGCTTGAAGCCGCGATAGCCGAGGCGATAGCTGGTCGAGGCTTCCAGCGTGGCCGGCGCGTCGGTGTCGACCACCGCAGCCGCCGCATCGGCAAAGTCGCCGCTGGTCGTGGTGTCGCTTTCCTGAATGGTCACCCCGAAGTCACCATCGCCCACGATGGCCCCGGTGCTGACCACGAAGGCCACCGAACGGGCGGCTTGCAGGTCGATGGTGGCACCCGTGGCGGCCGCCGCCTGCACGGCAGGGGTCAGCGCCAGGGTGGCCGCGATGTTGGAATACAGATCACGCATGGCGGTTGCTCCTTACGAGGTGGCCATTTTCAGCTTGCGGAAACGGGCGGCTTGCAGGACGCCCCCGCCCACCCGGCGGGTGGCGTGGATCCGGGTCAGCCCGTTGGTGCGCTGGGTGTAGGGGTCGACCAGCACGTCGAGGCCCACCCGGTCGAGGATGCGATAGGCCTTCCAGTCGCCATAGATGATCGGGAACTCCCCCGAGGCGACATCGGGCATGTCGACCATTTCCACCACCGGGCGCCCCAGGATGGTTTCCGGCTGGCCCGCCTGATAGCTCGGCTGCCAGAGGTAATTGCCCTGACCGTCCTTCAGCTTGCGCAGCGTGGCCAGCGTGGTGCCGTTCATCGCCCAGGCGCCCGCGTTCCGGTAGGTCGCCGGCATCGCATACATGAGGGTGATCAGCGCATCGGCCGAAAGGGTGGTTGCGTGGCCGTTTGCCGTATAGGCAATGTCGGCATTGACCATGAAGCCTTCCGGCTCCAGCACGCCTTCGCCCCAGACAAAGGCCGTGGCTTCCTTCTTGCCGAAGTCTTCGGCCAGCGCGCTGCGAACCTCGGTTTCGGCCTGGGGCGCATCGGCCAGCAGACGGTTGGAAATGTCCACATAGGTGGCCAGTTCCTTCACAGCGATTTCCTTCTGCCCGAAGGTGATGGTCGAGGCTTCGCGGGCCTGGGTCTCGCCCACCCAGCGGGCGTTCGTGGTGTCGCCACGGGTCGGGTAGATGGTCGAGGGCGCCATGGTGCCGCGCACATCGGCCACAGCCCGGATGGGCGAGAACTCGACCAGATCGCGGATCACTTCCGAAGACAGCTCGGCCGGCGCCAGATAGCCGCCCTGCGGATCGCTGGACTGGTTCAGCGCCTTCTGTTCCTCGGCCGTGATGGCATCGCCAAGGCGCAGATAGGCGGCAAAGGCCTTGCGCTCGGCGGTCGGCTCCTTCGGATCATCCGTGCCGCCCTGCGGCCGGTTCGCCTTGGCCTCCAGCTTGTCAAGGCGGGCCACCAGCGCCGTGGTGTCGGCCTTCTTCTCCAGGTCGGCCATCTTGGCTTCCAGCGCCGCAATGTCCGGGGTCTCGGTCTTTTCCGTCATGGGGTATTCCTTCGCTGACGTGATCCGCGCGCCGGGGTGCATCGGTATGGCGACAACGGAGATTTCGAACAGGTCGATCTTGTGCAGGTCTCGCCCGCCGCCACGGCGGGGGGTCTTGCTGGTGGCCATGTAGCCAATGGAAAGCCCGCCCATGGCCTTGGCCCGGATCAGGTCGAGGATCTCGCGCCCGCGCTGGACGCTGACCGTGATCTGACCCTTGACGCGCAGGCCTTCCGGGGTCTCTTCGCCCGAGTTCCAGACGCCGATAACGTCCTTCTGGTCGTGGCTGGCCAGCATCGGGATGGGGAACGAAGCGCCCGCAAAGGCCCCGCGATGAACCACATCGCCGCCTCGATCGGGGGTGCCGAACACCGAGGCCAGCCCCTCGATCGCGCCATCCTCGGTAACAGCGAACTGCGCCTTGATTTCCAGCCGGTCCATCAGCGCAGCCCCCGGAAGGCGGCGCGGTCGGCCGCGAAGCTGTCAACCTGCGCCTGCACCCACGGGGCCGCGCGCAGAAGCCGCAGCACATTGCCATGGGTGAAGGGCACCGGCTCGCCCGCCTCGCGCACGTTCCAGCCCAGGACGCAGGCGGCCAGGCTGTTCAACCGGGCTTTCTCGCGGGCGGCCGCGTTGACGATGCCCGCATCGTCGGCCGCCTCGGCCAGCTCGTCCATCATGCACAGACGGGCGCGCGCTTGCGTGGCGCTGTCCGGGCCAGCAATGCGCAGGGTGATGCCAAGGCCCTTGCCGGTCACCGGGTCCAGCAGGTCGAAGTCGCGGCCCCGGTCGTGGTCCTGCGCCTCGGCCTCGATCTCATTCAGTTCCATCGGTCGGATCCTCTTTGGCCGGCGGGGCCGCCGGGGTCTGGGAAATGTTGGGGTTCAGGAATTCGTCGCCGCCCTCGCGCGGGGGCAGGCCCAGCCACTCGCGGCCCTCGTTGGGGTTGATGGTGCGGCTGGCGATCAGGCTGTTGATCGTCGTGGCGCGGGTCGCCAGATCGGCCCGGGTCAGGTCGTCACGATCGAACCGGATCACATGGGTTGCCCGCTCGGCATCCGAGAACAGCGCCCGGCGCAGCGCGCCTTCAAGCCCGCGCAGCCACGGCTCCAGCGTGTAGCTCAGGAACTCGCGGCCCTTCTGTTCGCTGTTCGACCAGGTGGCCCGGCTCAGATCGCCCACCATCGGCGCCGGAATGTTGAACGCCCGCGCGATTTCCTCGATCTGGAACCGGCGGTTTTCGAGGAACTGGCCATCCGTCGAGGTCATGGTCAGCGGCACAAAGTCCGCCTCGTTCAGCAGCACCGCCGTCTTGCCGCTGCGCCCGCCGCCGTGGGTGGCGTTCCAGGCATCGCGCACGGTCTTGACCGCATCCTCGGCCATCTTCGGGATCTTCAGGATGCCGCTTGGCCGCGCGCCATTGGCGAACAGCGAACCCACATGGCGATCCAGCGCGATGGAAATGCCGATGGCCTCGCGGGCCAGGGTCAGCGGGGCACGGCCCAGAGGGGGCAAGAGGTGGATCACATCGCGGGCAGGGATGGGCCGCGCCGAAAGCCGATACTGCCGTTCCCCGGTGTTGCTGTCGGTCTCACAGGACAGCATCCCGGCCCGGTAGCGCAGCAGCTCGCGCGGCTCGCCGCCCACCCGGTTGACCCAGACCATGCCGCCCCAATCGGACATGAGGGCATCGGCGACGATCTGGCGGATCAGCTCGAACCCGCTGGTCCACTCGTTCGCCTCATCGCGCAGAAGGGCGAGAACCGGATGGTCGGGCACGTCGATTTCCGCGCCGCCTTCCACCCGCTTCACCATCACGTCAAGCGATGCCACCGCTTCGCTGATCAGCTGGATCGCGTTGGCCACCACCGGCACCCGCAGGGCGTCCGAGGCTCCGACCGTGACGCCCGCCGCCGTGGGTGCGGCCAGATCGAACAGTTCCTCCCACGATCCTGCCGTGGTGAGGGACTTGGTTTCAGGCGTCGCCGCCTTGCGAGAGAAGGGCCAGATGCGCATGGACCAGTTTATGCGCTCTGGCGGGGTGGGTTGTCGCCCTGACAAACCCGGCAAATCCCGGCAAAGTCCGGCAACCGCGAAGATTATTCATCCCGGTTTTGCAGCCAGGCCATCAGTTCAGAGCGAAACGCGAAGTGCTGCCCGGTGCCCTTGGGCTGGAAGATCGGCACCGAAGGATCGGCCGCCCATTTCCGCGCCGTCCGTTCGCTGACACTCAGGGCCTCGGCAATCTTTGGCAGGCCCCAGAGCATTTCAGGCTTCGCCCCGGCAAGAAGCTCATCAGCCCGGAAGCGATCCAGCGCGGGAAGGTCGGTCGTGATGCGGGTTTGCTTGCCCATTCTCGAAAACTCCATTTCGGTCATCTCTTGCGCGACAGTCCCCGCGCCGGTCCCCAGCAAAGGGCCAAAGTCCAGAACCACCCCCCGGGGCCAAGGTGTGGAAAGGTGCGCGCCCCTCAGCGCCGCCACAGCCACGCCAGCCGCTCCACACCACACCCCCACACCCCTATAGAGGGTGGTGTGGTGGTGGTGGTTGAGCGGCTCCACACTTGCGTGGTGAAGGTGTGGAAAGGTGTGGAAAGGTGTGGAAGCCCGATCATTCCTCCACAACCTCCATCGGGTTGTTGTCGCCCGGAATGACAACCTTAACGGAACGCCCGGCGCGGGTATCTTTGACTTCTTCCTCGGCCAGAACCCCGGTTCTTATCCACTCCTTCAGAAGGCTGGTGAGCCTGCCCTTGTCGGCCTTCTCTGTTGAGGGCAGGCCGAGTGTCTCGGCAATGACGTAACCCGCCCAGTTCGTGGCTTGTCCGTCCTTCTTCGGTGGTGGATCGCACGCGCCGATAGCAGACCTGACCGCAGCCGCATCCTCGCGGCGCAGGCCCATGAACGCATCGGGCCACTTCCACGGCTCTATGGCGCCCACATGCTGGCCGTTGGGGATGGGCACAGATACCTTCTGGAACCATCGGTTCACATCGGCAGAAGGTGGCGCCAGGTTGCCTTCCACATCGGCAATGCGGATGAAGTGCCGGTGGTTTTCCACGCCGGCCTTGGTGCCTTCGTCCTCGGTCATGGGCAACAGCAGACGGTTGAACCGGGCGGTGCCGCGCAGGGCACCACCACCGCGCACATCGTCAATCGTGGCCGTGACGCCGGGCGTCATCTTGCGGGTGTGGTGGATCAGGCCCAAGGCCACCCGAGATCCGGACGCCAGCTTGCGCAGGCGCTGCCCCAGAACCCGGAACACCTCGTTGGTTTCCGGGCTGCGGGACAGGTCTTGCAGGGGGTCGAAGATCAGCACGTCAATGTGCCAATCGGCAATGAACTGCTCCAGCGCGACGAACAGGGCCTCGTTGACCACACCCTCTTGCCCGGTGACCATGTAGAAGCCATCAGCATCAACGCCAGAGACGGGGAACAGGGTGTTGGCAATCTGGCGCTGGTCGATCTGATACCGGCACAGCAGCGCCGCAACGCGGGCTTCGATCACGGACATATCGTCTTCGGCGTTGTAGTAGAGAACCCGCAGGGGGTCGCGCGGCTGCCCGGTCAGGAACCCTTCTCCGGTCGCCATGTCCACGCTTTCGGCCAGCCCCAGCATGGACTTGCCGGCCTTGGGCGGCGCGGCGGTCAGGGACGTGTAGCCGCGGGCGTAGAAGTCGGAATACAGGAACTCGGTCGGCCGAATATCCGCCAGGTTGCGATTGCCCCAAGGCCGAAACGGCAGCCGCTTGATGGCCTCCCGCTCTGCCTCGGTGCCTTCCCTGAATTCGTGCCCATAGGCATCATCCGGCCGCACAGGCTCCAGATCATCGAAAGGGTCGTGGTCATGTCGCGTCATTCGGCCCCTCGATTGATGAAGCGCCCTTCGGCATCGACACGGGCCAGAAACGCCTTGCGGTCCTGATCCGGGAACGATTGCCAGAGGGCGGCGAACAGCCGCTTTCGAGCGTTGAGGCCCAGGTTGGCGGTGCGCAGCCGATCGAGGGCTGCCACGCCATAGGCCGCCAGCTCATGCACCGGGGCACTGTCGGCCCATAGGCCTGCATCCCCGGCCACCATGCCGAACGGGTCGCCCAGCACCGGGCCGCCCGTGCGCTGGTCGTCGAGATAGGCCGCGCAGATCGCAGCGGCGGCCTTGGGGTCGCAGTCGGCCAGCGCGCGGCAAAGCGCATCGACCGCTCTGTTTGCGGAATGTTCCGTGTGCAGCGTCAACGGGTGATCTGTCACGCCTTACCCCTGCCGGTGAAGCCGGTTGTGATGCGTGCGGCAAAGCCACCGCACGTCACCGGGTCGGTTGTAATCGTCGTGGTGGGCTTCTGCCTTGGCGGTGCCGCAGACCTCGCAGGGGGCTGGCGTCAGGACGCCGCACCGCTTGGCGGCCTGCACATAGAGGTGGGCGAGGTAGCGCCGGGGGTTGTTCCGGCGCCACTGTTGCTGTCGGGTCGGGGGCTTGGTCGTCACACGCGCCCCCTGTTGCTGGTAGTGCAGGTCGCGCAGAGGGTCCGGCCGGACGCCACATGCAGGGTCGCGCCATCTGCGTTGCACCGCTCGCACGGCTGCGGCTGCGGGTCGCTGGACTGGCCACCTGTGACGGCCTGCGCCATGTCCATCAGCTCGGGGTCAACCCTGATGCCGTCAGGAACATAGTGATCCACCATGCGGCGCATGAGGGCCAGTTGCATGGGGCTGGGTTCCCAGCCCTTGCGGGCGGCTTGATGGTCGATCCTATCGGCAAAGTCGTGGTCCTGACCGTGTGCCGCGCGGTGAAGCACGGTCGGCCAGAGCCACAGGCATTCAGCCGCGCTGCGCTCGGGGGTGAAGATGCTGCGGTAGGTCATGGGGCCTCACACGGCGACGGGACGCGAAGCCAACCAGGCTTCGATATCGTCTTCGAACCAGCCGACCGCCTTACCAGTCAGCCGAATGGGGCGCGGGAACTCCCGCGCGTTCATCATGTCGTAGATCTTAGTTTTCTTGAGCCCGGTCAGCTCTTCGACGCGGGGCAGTCGGGCAATCTTCCGTGCCATGTGGTGTCCTTCCGCAGTTGGTTGTTACCGTTGCGGAAGGATAGGAAGCGTCACTATCTGATTGAATGCGATCAAAAATCCACAATGCTATTGCTCGTTTTGATCGCAGTTTTGATCGCAGTTTTGATCAGGCCCTTCAAAATTCGCCAGTGCGCGCTTGATTGTACTGACGGGAAATCCGGTGCGCGCTTCGATATCTTTCCAAGTAACGCTCGCCGTCTTTCCCTCCGGATAACATGAAGTGAAGGTACGATACGCCTCCTCTTGAACACTCGGCCTTCCGATTTTCACCTTTGGCGGGTCCATAACTGTTCTGACGGGATGAAGCTTCCTTAGATTCTCAATGATGGCATCGGAATCCTTGTCAGTCACGCAAAGCGACCAACCCTTGAAGCGCTGCAATATTCTGCGAACTTCATCGATTATGTAAGGGTAGGGGCCGCCTTCACGTTCTCTTTGAGGATCTACCGTCCAACCCGCGCCTGTAAAGAACGCGTACTCAAACCGACGCAAAGGCCAGTTGCGGCCGAAGTCAATGGCCGTTATGGCCTCTCCCGCCAAACAGCCTTGCTTTGGAGGCCAGTCGAATTTGTAGAAGGACGCCCTATCCTGAGCTACAAATATCGCCTTGTCGATGCGAACCAGTTTCCCAGTTGGGCTGCTTAGATATAGCTTGTATTCGAACTGTAAAAGCACCCAGTCAACAAGCCAATCTCGATATGCAACCCTTATACGCCGAGCTCTCTCCCTTGCAATATCTTCACCGAAGGATGAGTAGTGCGGCCTTACGAATTCGTGCTCAAAGCATGCTGCCTCGATATCAATTCTGTGATAAAGGCTGGCGAATGGACAATAGCCCTCTGGAGCAAACATCACCCGATCCTCACCACCTTCGCGGGCTTGTCGGCCAGATAGCCCGCCCATGCTTCCATCATCTTGCGCCGCTTCTCGAACAGGTCGGATCGGGCATAGGCGCGTTCGGTCTCATCCCCGGATAGGTGCGCAAGCGCGGCCTCGGCCACCTCGCGCGGAAAGTTGGTCCGCTCCTGCGCCCAGGTGCGAAAGCTGGTCCTGAACCCGTGAATGTCCACATCGAACCCGTTTTCGCGGATCAGCTTCAACAGGGTGGCGTCGGACAGGGGCTTGCCCTTGACCGTGCCGGGAAACACCAGATCTTCCCCCAGGCCCTTGGCGCGATCCAGAACCGTCAGCGCCGATGCGGAAAGCGGGATGCGGTGCGGCCGGTCCATCTTCATTCGCTCGGCCGGGATCTCCCAGACCTTCGCCTTCGTGTCGATTTCCGACCAGCGGGCCTCTCGGGCCTCGTTCGATCGAACGCAGGTCAGCACCAGCAATTCGAGGCACAGCTTGGTGGACAGCCCGGCATTGGTTGCCGCGACCACATCAAGACAGTTGGCCACCTGATCATAAGGCAAGGATTTGCGGTGTGCTTTCTTCGCTGTCTGCTTGGGAAGTCCCTTGTCCACCGCGTCAACCGGATTGTCCTTGCGCCAGCCCTTGGCGATGCACCACTTCATCACCGTGCCGATGCGCTGCTTCACGCGCCGCGCCGTCTCAGCCTTGTCCAGCCATATCGGTTGCAGGACGGCCAGCACATCGGCAGTTGTCACGTCCGGCGCCTTGGTGTTGCCCATGGTCGGGAAGGCATAGGTCGCCAGCGTGTTGATGAACTGATCCGCGTGCTTCGGGTTCTTCCAGGTCGGCTTGTGGATCCTGTGGACCTCGCGTGCGGCCTCCTCGAAGGTCAGCACCGCCTTGGCCTCTCGGCGCCCGGCCAGAGGATCGCCGCCGGATCGCGCCAGCCGGCGGTTCTCGAAGGCGGCAAGTCGCGCGTCGGCCAGCGTCACAAAATCCGGGCTGCCAAGCCCCAGCTCGCACCGCTTGCCGTTGATCACGATGCGCTGCACCCAGAAGCGCGATCCGTTCGGGTCGATCCGCAGATACAGCCCGTGTCCGTCAAAATACTTGCCCGGCCCGGATGCGGTCTGCACCATGCGGGCATTCAGGGCCTTTGCTGGCTTTCGCAAAATCGGTATCCTAACCTTTTCTTCCACCATGCCTTCCCCCACTCAGTGCGGGATTGGCATGAACATTAGCGGAACACGGCGGAACGCGCCACGAATAAAAGTCACGCTGGGACAGTGGCTTACGGAACATCGCGGAAAGCGGCGGATCGTGCTGCCGCTTCCTTCGTCTCCGCCATACATCATTGAAATCATTGGTAAAATTTCGGGTGTTTTCGCCATACCCGCCAATGTGCCCGCCTTCTCATTTGCGCTTGGACGCCATGTGGTGCGACAGGTCAGCGCCAGCGCCAGCGCCGGGCGGATCGGGCAAGGCCTAACGCTGGTCGTGACACCTTCGCGGCACCAGCCCCCGTTGCGATTCCCGCGATTCTTGCGATTTCTGCCCCTTGCGACACCCGCGACATTGCGACACCGGGCGCCGCCCCCTGCTACACCCGCTGCGTCCGCTACACGGCGCGCGGCAATGACAAAGGCCCCGCGCTGGGCGGGGCCTTGATGCCGTGAAGGTGGAAGCCGATCAGTCGGACCAGTTCACCCCATCCAGTTCGGTCAGCGCCTCGGCCAGCAGATGCGCGGCGTGTTCCAGGTCGGCACAGCCCAGCGCCCATGCCCCGAACATCCGGTCAGGATCCAGACTGGTTTCCGCCGCAAGGATGCGTTGCTGGACTGTGTGCAGGGCAATCCGCACGTTTTCCGCAGGCGATTCAGCGCGGGGGCGGGGCGGCACATGCAGGGCGGTCATGCGTCACCGCCTTCCTTGGCCGCATCCTCCCAGGGCAGTTCCTCCAGCACCCCGAACAGTTCGGCCAGCAGCTTGCAGGCGGTCACAAGCCCATCACTCGGCAGGTAGTCCAGCCCGAACACGGCGGCGCCCCGCGCCGTGCTGTCCTGCGCCAGAACATGCGCCTGCACGATGCTGGCGGCGGCCATGACGTTGTGCCACGGGGATTCAAGGCGGGTCATGCTTCGCCCCCACTGACCATGGCGGCGCGGGCAGCATCCAGAAGGTCACGGGCAGCGGTCAGGGCGTGTTGCGCCATACCGGCGCCCCGGACAATCGCGGAACCCGTGGCGTGGTCGGATCGGGCAATCCCTTCGCCAGCCATGAACAGCAGTTCCAGCATGTCCTGCACCTTGGCCAGTTCGTCTATGGCGTCCAGAACGCCATCCAGCGCGGCAAACTTCGCATTGCCAGCCGGGGGCAGCGCCTTCCGGGCGGCCTCGGCCTTCGCGGCATTGTGGCAGGCCATGACAAGGCCCTTGTCGTCTGCCAGCCAAAGCCAATCCAGGCTAAGGCCCTCGGCCTCGGCATAGGCCAGCAGGGCATCGGAAAAGGTCGCCTCGGCCCCTTCGCCGTCAAGGATGCGCTCGGGCGGCGTGGTGCCGGTCCATTCCGCGAAAAGGGCGAGGCGCTCGGCAGCGGCGGCTTTCATCGTCGCGGATCGGTCAAAGGGAAAGGCGTTCACGGGTCAGGCTCCTTGCTGAGAAAAGTTGAGGTTGTCAGGCAGCGGCGGCGTAGGTCACGCGGCGCAGATCGGCGCGCATGGCATCCAGCGCGGCCCAGTCGCGGGGTTCCAGCCGGTCCTTGCATTCCAGCAGGAAGATGGCTTCGCGGATCCGATCGGCAGCAGATTTGGGCTTGGCGGCCTTGGCCATCGCTTCGGCCTGCGCCCGCGCCTTCGCCTCGGCCCAGACGCGGCGAAGCTGGCCCGCGAAGTTCTGGGCATAGGTGCGGCCCTTCATCATCGGATGGCCGGTCAGGCCACGGGCGGCGACGTGGGCGGCTTTCATAATCGCGGCGCGGTC
>NZ_AUCM01000030.1 GCF_000429765.1 Gemmobacter nectariphilus DSM 15620
AGCCATCGAGGATCTGGACGTCGTAGCTTTCCAGCTCCTCGGCCAGCGGCACCTCGACCTGTTCCCATGCGTCGGCCACAAGCGCCCGGGACCGCCGCGTCCAACGGATAGTCAGATCGCCCGGGCTGCGTGCCGTGCGCCACGGCTGTTCGACGTGGACCGGCGCGAACGGGACAAGGCCGCGCCCGGTCGGGGTGAAGCCCAGCGCAGCATAGCTCGCGTCGCTGACGGTGCGCGCGGCCGGACCCACCCGCCAGTTCCACGGCAGGCCAAGGTCGGCTTCGGCGATGGGCAAATAGGCCAGCGTCGCATCTAGCACGACCACCCGTGTCCCGGCCGGGGCCGGGTTGCCCATCGCGTATTCCGTTCCGCGCTGGCCACGCAGCAGACGGGTCAGGCGGTAGCGGCCGGGGGCGATCAATTCGGCCGCGCCCGCCTGGACGATTTCCCAAAGGCCCGCCGCTGTCTCGACGGCTACCGCATTGGCTCCGCCGAACAGCGCGACATCCGTTACGCTTTCCAGCGTTCCAGACAGCATATCGACCAGCAACGCGTTGCCCAGATCGAAGCGCGACGTCGGCCCGGGAAAGAAGTCGAAGGCCAGTGTCCCGATCCGGGCACGACTGCCGAAGGTCGTCAGCAAGGCGAACCCATCTGTCGAGGCGCTGCGGAAAACGGCGATCTCGCCGGGCCAGGGGCTGGCATGCGCGGCGATCAGGGGGCGATGGGCGGGCTGATCCTCACTGATCTGCGGCAGGTCCAGCATGACCACTTCCGGCGTGCCGAAGACGACGGGACTCGCCAGTGAGGCCGGGCGGGGATCGCCGGGCGGCAGATCATAGGCGGCACGATCCTGACGCACCGCCTCGATCCCGCGCGCCTCGGCATCGGCGACCGAGACGAGGCGGAACTCGATCTCCCGGCCATCATGCGCCAGCCGGATCACGTCGGCCGGATCGAGGGCGAGCCGCGAGGGCGGCAGGCGGAAGGTGGCGCTTTCCCGGCCGATCCAGGCCTCCATCAGCGCGCGGCGGCAGCGGCGTTCGGCTTCCTCGGGCGGGATCGCCATCGGGAAGGACTCGGATGCGATGCGCGTCGTGTCGACGGTGATGCGGCGGGCCTCGACGAGGGCCGCGTCATAGTCTTCGTCCGCGCGCGCGACCTGCCACTTCAGCGCTTGCGGCAGTTCGGTCTCCTGACCACGGGTCAGTTCGAATGCCTCGCCTTCACGGCTGGCGACCAGATCATCCACCGTCAGGGTGAGGCAGGATGCCCGGCCGCGCATCACGAAACGGATCACCCCCTCGGTCTCGATGGCATCGAAGCCGAAGTGTCGGGCCAGCGTGGAAATCGACGCGCGAGGGCTTTCCAGCGCCCCGATCACATAGCCCTCGACCGCGCCCCAGAGGCCGGTGACGTCGATCAGGCTTTCCGCAAGCCCGGCGCGCAGGCAGAGGTGCCGCACGAGGGCCGCCAGCGACACCGCACCGAGCCGTCCGGTCAGCCAGTGTCCCAGCCGCCAGTTCGGCCCGTCCGTCCAGACGCCGGTCAACTCGGGGAAGAACGGATAGGGCCGCGCGTCCCAGGTCCATGCGGCGCATTCGGGGACATGCACCATCCGGCCGCCGTAGACGGATGAGGTCGGATTGTTCGCGGCCTGACCCCACCAGAGATAGCTCGCCTCCAGATATGCACGCTGGATCGCGTCGTCGCGCCAGTCGCGGGAGAAATACGGGGTGAAGCTCTCGGACGACTTCGGGTCGAAGAAGACGTTCGGCTGGTTCGCGCCCCGGTCGATGGCGGGGCACCCAAGTTCCGTGAACCACACGGGCTTCGATTGCGGCACCCATACGGTCGGCGTGCCGCTCTCGATCCCGCCCGGGCGGTTGAAATGCGGGTTCGACCACCAGGCGCGCAGATCCTTGTAGCGGAACACCCACGGCTTGCCCGCGGTGCCATCGGTGATCGGCGTCCGGATCTGGGCCGACCGGTCGGCGGCGCTGGCATAGAACCAGTCGAAGCCTTCGCCACCGGCGATGTTGGACTGCAGGTAGCCGCGATCATGGATCGCGGGCCAGCCCTCGAGCGCATCGACATGGTCGAACCCGTCGCGCCAGTCGGAGAGCGGCATGTAATTGTCGATGCCGATGAAATCGATGTTGGCATCCGACCAGAGCGGGTCGAGGTGGAAATAGACATCGCCGCTGCCATCGCCCGGTTGATGCCCAAAATACTCCGACCAGTCCGAGGCGTAGCCGACCTTGGTGCCCGGCCCGAGGATCGACTTCACATCCGCCGCCAGCGCCTTGAACGCGGTGACGGCCGGATAGGCGCTGGCGCTGGAGCGGATCGTGGTCAGACCGCGCATCTCGGTCCCGATCAGGAAGGCATCGACCCCGCCCGCCACAGCGCAGAGTTGGGCGTAGTGCAGGATCATCCGGCGCAGGCCCCAGTCACCCGATGGGCCGGTCCAGCTGACGCTGTCGCCCGATACCGCGAACTGTGCCGGGGTGGCTGCGCCGAAGAAGGCCGAGACCTGCGTCGCGGCAGCGGCGGTCTTGTCCGCGGTCCCGGCAAAGCCTGCCGCCGGAGAACAGGTGATCCGGCCCCGCCAGGGGAAGCTGGGCTGACCCGGAGTGGCGGCGTTGTTCGAATAGGGGTTCGGCAGGGTATTGCCGGGCGGGACGTCCATCAGCAGGAAGGGGTAGAAGGTGACGCGCAACCCGCGCGCCTTCATCTCGCGGATCGCCTGCACCACCGCGAAATCCGCAGGCGTGCCGCCATAGACCGGCCGGTCCTCGACGTCGCGACTGACGAGATGGGCTGCAGCGCGGGAAACCCCGTTGACCGCCCACACCTTCGGGCTGGTGACCTTGGTCGAAACCTCCACGCCGGGCTTGATCGTGCAGTTGCCCGCGCGCAGATCGTTGCCGAACCAGGCGACGACCAGGCTGACGCTCTCGACGGCCGGGGCCATGGCCTGCAGACGGTCCAGCGCCACGACGATGTCGACCTCATCGGGCAGCGCGTTGAGGTTCTCGGCCGAGGTTGTGCCGCCCGTGGTCTGACCAAAGATGGTGGTTGTGGCGCCCACGGTCTTCCGGACAGCCTCGGTCGCATAGGTGAACTCGCCCGAGGCGGGGATCATGGTGACGGCCTTGACCAGCCCCTCGGCCGTGTCGGGATCCGCGAGCGGCCGGAACACCTCGAAGCTGAGCTGCGGCAGGCGGTTGCCATAGGTGGAAAGCGGCAGTTCCTCGAAGACGACATAGGCCGTGCCGCGATAGGCGGGCGTATTGGTCGACCCCATCTTCGCCGAAATGAATGGGTCGGCTGTCTGCGCCTCGTCGCCTCGATACCAGCGCCAGGTGATGCCGGTCATGTCGAGCGGCTTTCCGTCGGCCCAGATGCGGCCCATGCCGGTGATCGGCCCCTCGCAGAGCGCCACGGCGAAGCTGGCGTAGTAGAGGTATTCGGTGGTCTGGACCCTCCCGCCGCCGCCACCCTTGCCGCCGCCCTGTGTCGTGGTCTTCGTCTCTTCACGGAAATCGGTCGCCCAGATGATGTTGCCGCCGATGCGCATGCGACCGTAAAGGCGCGGGATGATGGCCCCCTCGGTCGCGGAGGTGATCCGCAGGCTGTCGAGCCGCTGACCCTCGATCTTCTGGGCGGGCGCCAGCGAGGACACGATCCAGCTGTCGACGACCGATCCGATGGTCGAACCGATGAAGCCACCGATGGCGGCCCCGGAGAAGCCGAGGATCGCGCCGCCAAAGGCTCCGCCAATGGCGGAACCGACGGCACCGAGGACAAGGGTCGCCATTGCGGAAACTCAGGGTTCGAAGGGTTGGGACGTCAGCGTGCGGGAAAGAGGAAGGCGAAGGCGACGCGCCGCCGCCATGCAGGTGTCATCGCTTCCTCGATCACGCCGAGGCGTTCATAGGCGTGGAGGAAGGTGTCGAGGCTGGTGAGGATGCCGACATGCTTCGCGATGGCGCGCGGCATCATGCGGAACAGGACCAGCGCGCCGGGTGGGGCGTCGACTGCAGCGATCTCGGGCATCATCGCCCGCGCCCCGTATGCCAGCACCTCCCTCGGCCCAGTCTCGCCCCAATCCCGGCTGTAGGGCGGGATCGGGAACGGCTCCGGGCCGATGACTTCGCGCCAGACGCCACGCGCGAGGCCGAGGCAATCGCAACCGACCCCGCGCAGGCTGGCCTGGTCGTGATAGGGCGTGCCGAGCCAGGATCGGGCAGCGGCGATGACAAGAGCGGGATCGGCCGTCAGGGCTGTCGCGGTCACAGGACCGCCCCCTCGTGGCCGCCGTCCTTCGTCGCATAGCGCAGGACTGCGTCTTGCCCCGGGATGTGCGGGAACCCACGGAAGTTGGCTATGTTGGCGAACTTCCCGCTGCAGGTCGCGATCCGCTTGTCGCAGCCCGCCCGGACCACGAAGGTATCCGTCGTCACGATCGGGCGCACCGGGGCTTCCAGCAGGGTCAGGATCGCCACCCCATCGACGAGGTCATGCGACAGCACCTCGACCCGCCGCTCGACGTTCGCGCCACTGGTCCATTCGACCAGCCCGAAGGCGAACCAGCCCGCCGCGAAGCTGCCGAGGCCGGAGGCGGTGAAGGCGCGGTCGCGCAGCACATCGATGACCGCGCCGGTCCCTTTGAAGGCCGATGCCTCGAGATTCATGCCGCAACGCACATCGCCCAGCGCGGCATCGCAATTGGCCTGAAACGTCCGTCCCACGGTCTGGCCAAGGACATGGGCCAGCGACCGCACCTCCGCCACGAAGGCCAGTCGCCCGCGCCGGATCTGGCCGATGGCCCCGCAGCGCAGCAGCACGCGCTGTGCCGGGCTGGCCCAGTTCACCCGCCAGACCTCGACTTCCGCATTGTCCCACCGGCCGTCGAGGATGTCGGTCTCGGTGATCCGGTCCGACGACAGCACACCTTGCGCATCCTGCGCATCGACGGAAAGGTCGGAGCCGGATCGCA
This sequence comes from Gemmobacter nectariphilus DSM 15620, assembly GCF_000429765.1. GTDB lineage: Bacteria > Pseudomonadota > Alphaproteobacteria > Rhodobacterales > Rhodobacteraceae > Wagnerdoeblera > Wagnerdoeblera nectariphila. The sequence continues at coordinate 5,006 of NZ_AUCM01000030.1, forward strand.
CCTCTGACGCGGTCAGCCCGCTTTCCGGTTCGAACTCGGTGCCGTCAAAGGTGAGGGTCCGGTCATGGTCGGTGAAGCCGAAGGTCATGCCATCGGCGCGGGTGATGCGCCAGCACCAGGCGAGGGTCGTGGCGCCTTCGTCGAGATGGGCTTGCACCGCGGGCGGAAGGGATTTCACTTCCGCCCCCAGCCGCGCAGCAGGGCCACGGAGGCCAGGAGCGAAGACACGACACCTCCGGTCGCGCCGGTCAGGGCATAGAGATTGAAGGGGCGAATATCGAGCGTGCCGGTTGCGAGGTCGAAATCTGCCAGCCCTGCCACAGCGAGGCCGGAGGCGGCAAGGCAGGCCAGATAGACGAGGCCACGTGCGAGGGTCCAGTTCATGGTCATGCTCCGATCAGGGTCTTGAGGAAGGTGAAAATGCGGGTGGTCAGGCTCGGCGCCGCCTGCACGGGCGCGGTGCTGGTGGCGGCCGTGGAAGGGGCAGGTGACATAGGGGTTGAGGGTGGATTGAGCAGCGGGCGCAGCAGTGCCAGCGCCTCGGTCTCGCTGAGCCGCCGGATCGGCCGCGAGAAATCGACCCGGCCGTTGCGGTCGACCGACCAGACCGGAATGGTGCCGGTCGGGTAGCGGCCCTTAGCGAAGAGATCGCGCTCGGTCTCGCGTCGGGACCGGATGGCCGCAGGGCGCAGCCAGCCCATGAATGCCGCAGCCGCTGCTACCCGGTCGCCCGCGTTCAGGTGCCGTGTCAGCAAGGCCTTCGCGATGCCGCCGGTGTTGTAATGGAAGGAGACCAGCGCATCGAATTCGTGGGGTTCCAGCGGCACCTTCACGGTGCGCAACACCTCGACCTCGTAAGTGGCGAGATCGGCACGGAAGAGCCGGAACGCCTCGCGGATCCCGGCATCGAGATCGGCGGGCATCCCGCGTGTCATCCGCGCCGGATCGGGTGGCCCGGCCGCGGCCGTATGACCGATGCCGAAGGTCCAGACGTCCTTCACGTCGAGATAGGGTCCGGGCACGACGCCTTCGTGCCGGATCAGGGCCAAGAGCCCACGATCAGAGGTTTGCATGGGATTACCCGAGGGTTGAGAGGAAAAAGATCAGGAAGGCGACGGCGAGGCCGATGCGCAGCCGGTGGGCAAAGGCCTGTCCGGGGTCGGCAGGATCGCAGCGCAGCGAGCGGGCAAGGCGAAGGATCTCATGCATCGGCGTCATCCTTCCCGACCCGGCGGAGCCTCGCGAGGATCAGTTCGATGAAGGCCGCCCCGAAGACGCCGACCAGGTAGGCGGCCGAGCCGACCGCCCCGCCCGCGGCGACGGCACCATCAGGCAGACCGAGCCATTCCGCCACGATCACGATGGAGAAACTGCCCATCCCTGCGGCGATCAACCCGCCGAGCAGGACATGGCGCAGGGCTTCGCGCAGCGCCATCCGGGTGGTCAGGGCATTGGTGGCACCGCCCAGCGCGCCCCAGAAGGCCAGCATCAGCGCCGTCGAGGCAGCGATCTCGCGCCAAAGGTGGGACCAGAAGGATTCGTCGTTCATGTGCGGAGTTCCACGAGGGGGATCGAGTTGATCGACCCGAGACGTTCGAGATCGAGGGTGACGTCGAGGACGTCGGTGTCGAACCGGACGGGGACGTCGAATTCGAAGCCTGCGGTGATGGCCATGCCAGCGGCGGGCGCCGTGGTGAAGGTGATCAGGCCCGTCACGGTCGAGACCGACCAGCCGGAGGCTTGGGGTGTGCCGTTGAGGGCGATGGTCACGCTTCCCGCGACGGGCTTGGTGATGGCCCGCGTCCAGGACTGCGCGCCGGAGGTGTAGCGTTTGGTGAGTGGGAACTGGGTCGTCGCGCCGTTACCGGTGCCGATGGGCTGGTTGGTCGGGCTCGGAGTTTGGGACGGAAGGCAGGACTTGAAGTCGGCCCAGTCCTTGAAGCGGAAGCCGTGGAGACGGCCGTTGCGGGCCTCGAAGAAGGCGACGACCGCCGCCAGATCGTCGGCGCGGCGGATGCCATAGGCAACGTCGTAGCGGCGGCGCGAGTTTGCCCAGCTGGCGTTGCGTTCCTCGGCGCCCGAGGCAAGCTCGACGATCTGCGTGCGCCGTTCGGGACCACCGCGCGCCCCGCGGCTGATGTTGTCCGGAAAGCGGACCTCGTGGAAGGCCATCACATCCCCCTCCGACCCAGCGACACGGCACGGGCGATGTCGCTCGCGATCTGCGTGCGGGATTGGCGGAAGCTGTCGGCATCCCGCGCGTTGATCGTGACGTTGACGGTCGAGGCGCCCGCCTGGCCGTACCCTGCCGCTTCCTGGCGCGAGAGAACCCGCTCGCCGCGCTGCAGGATCGCGGGGACCTCGTCAGGCCGCAGCCCGGCCCAGCCACCGTTGTGCATGCGGGGCGCGCCCGCGAAGGCCAGCGCCGGGACCATGCGTCCGGGACCAGGGGCGCCGACCATGCCGCCCCCATGCAGGATATTGGCAAAGATCCCACCCGCCCCGCCCAGCGCGCCGGAAAGGGCATTGGCGATCGGACCGAGGATGAAGCGCCGAGCCGCGAACTTGGCGAGATCGGCGATCATCGACGTGACCAGATCCCGGAAGTCGAGCTTTCCGGTCTTCACGAAGTCGCCGATGGCGTTCTCGGCCGAAGTGAAGGCCCCGACCAACGCGCTGCCGATGTCCCCACCGATGTCGCGCGCCTTGCCGGCATAGTCGGCGAGCGCGGCGGTGACAGCCTGCCAGCCGGTGAGGGCGGTGTCCGCGCCTTGCGCCGCAGCCGTCCCTGCGTCGCGTGCAGCGCCGCCAGCGCCATCTGCGGCGGTGGCGGTGTCGTTCAGCCCGGAAGTCAGGGCATCGGCAGAAGCGGCCGCATCCGCCAGCGCGGTTTCTGCTTCGGTCCCCGTGCCGGTCACCGCATCCTTCAGCGCCTGCCAGCTGGCGAGCGGCCGACCGGCGGCATCGGCGAGCATCCCGGCCGCCTCGCGATAGCCGTCGGCCCGGGCGCGGGCATCGTCAGCCATGGCCCCGAGCCCGAGATCGGGTGGTTCCAGATAGGTCCGCGACAGCGCGGCCGAGAAGGCATCCGCGGCTGCGGCACCGGCTGCGGTCGCGGCCCCTTCAAAGGGATTGCCGATACGCCCCAGTTCCACCGGATCGAGGATGCCGATCCGCACGCCACCTTCGCCCGTGGCCCACTCTGGCAGCAAGGCCAGCGCCGTGTTCAGGGTCTCGATGAAGCTGTTGATACGGGTGACGACACCGTTCAACATCGCCTCGACGCCGGAGATCAGCCCGTTCGCGGCCTGAAACGCGAAGTCTCCGATGGCCCCCGGCAGCCTGCCCCAGATGGCGACGGCCGCGTCATAGGCCCCCTGGAAGATCGCGGCTGTCCGGTCGCCGAAGCTGACGACGCCCGCAATGGTGCCCTCGAGAGCCGAGAGACCCGCTGCCTTCAGGCCCTCCCATCCGGCCGCCATGCGGGCGAGTGCGGCGTCCAGCGACAGGCCGATGCGGGACCAGACCTCGCGCGCCAGATCGCCGAGCAGGCGGAAGGCTTCGCCCACACCGCCGACCCGGGCCACCAGCTGCGAGAACTGATAGACCAGCTCGCCCGCGCCGACGATCAAGGCGCCAATGCCGGTGCGGATCAGGGCACCGCGCAAGAAGACCAGGGTTGTCGCGAGGCCGCGCACGGAGAGGGCTGCAGCGGCGAGCCCTGCGACCCAGCGCCCGGCCATGACAGCGGCGAAGGTCGCGGCATAGGAGGCAAGTCGGCCGAGGTTGCCGATCAGCCCGTCGATGGCCGACCGCAGGATGCCACCGTCTGACGCGAGGGCGACGAAGGCATTGGCCAGCGCTTCGATGGTCGGGGCTACGGCGACGGCGATGCGGTTGCGCAGACCATCAAAGACCAGCGACACAGTGCCGAGTGCGAGTTGCGTGCGGCGTAGGGCTTCGAGGGCGTCGCTGTCCAGCACAGCACCGAGTTCGTAAGCCTGGTCGCCAAGCCGCGCCATCTCGGCTCCGCCGTTCCGCAGAAGCGGCAGCAGGCGGGTCGCGTCCGAGGCCATGGCCTCGAGATAGAAGGTCATTTCCTGCTGGCTGAGACCGGCGCGTTCCAACGTGTCGACGTAAAGTTGCAGTGCCTCAGGGCCGGAAAGGCGGGCGAACTGGTCGGCCGTGACGCCCACGCGCGGGGCGACGTTCTCGAAGAAATCCGCCATCGGCCCGCCGCCGGTCTGCAGGAAATCCCCCACCCGGTCGTTCACGTCCTTCAGGATGTCGGCCAGCTTCTCCTGCTCGATGCCCACCGTCCTCGCGCCAGCCGACCAGCGCTGCAACGCCTCGGGCGTCGCATTGGCGACCTGTGCGAACTGCCGGATCTGGGCAGCACTCTCGGTGGTGGAGCGGACGATCAGGCCGAGCGAGGCCGTGGCAGCGGCAGCAGCGGCCCCGAGGGCAAGCCCCGCCCGGCGTGCGAAAGCGGCCAGCCGGGTGTTGGCCAGTTCCATTTCGCGCGATAGGCGGCCGAAGCCCTTCGCCCCAGCCTCGCCCACGCCCTCCAGTTCGGCGCGCACGCGTCGTCCGCCCTCCGCCACGAGGCGGACGGAGACCTTCTTCTCAGCCATTCCGGCGTCCTTCCATCTGCTCGTTCAGTTTGCGCACCATCACCGCCTCGATTTCGGGCAGCAGTTCGGCGGTGATCAGGGCGTTGACGCCCAGCGCCTCTGCCAGTGAAAGCGCGGCGCCCATGTCCCATCCGATGACGGCCCCCGGTGCGATGCGCAGCTGGCCACCGAGGCGCTGGGTCAGGTCCCAGACCTGCCAGCCCTCGACGGTTTGCGGCCGGTTCAGTCTTGCGGGGCAGTCGGGGCAGGGGCCTGCGCAGGCCGCGCAGTAGCCGTCGCCCCCGCCGAAGGACCAGTCGGCGAGGGCGCGGAGACGTTTTTTTCCTGATCCAGCATCAGGCCGCGGGCGACATATTGCGCCTGGAAGGCCTCGAAGACTGGCCAGATTTCGAGAAGGGCGTCGATCCCGGCCGGGCTGACGGGCACGAGGTTGCCGTCATCGTCGCCGACGCCTTCCCATTCCAGCACCGCGCGGCGGGCGACGGCCTTGGCCATGGCCAGCGCCATGTCCTCCTGGCTGGAGGTTTCTGACAGGCCATCGATGGCGGGATCGGCCCGGGCCGAGACCATCAGCGCCGTGGTCAGGGGCGCCACCAGGACGCGCAGGCCGGGCAGGAGGTCCAGCCATTCGGGCCGGTTCGACAGGTTCAGACGGATCATGATCAGTATCCCGTGACGGTGTTGACGAGGACGGCGGTGCACATGCGGGCGGGGCTGGTGGCTTTGGCGGCCTGCCAGTCGAAACTGGCCTGGATGCCCTGCGGCCCGGGGATCTCGATCCGCGGGACAGGCAGGTAGACGGCGTGGGCCGTGAAGGTGAGGCTGGCGTTCGCGCCAAGGCTGTAGGCGAACTCCAGCTCGCAAGGCGTGCCGTCGATGGCTTGTGTGACGAGGGCGCTATCGGCGAAGCGCACCTCGATCCTGCCGGTCAGTGCGGCCATGCCGGGATCGGCGCCCTCGATCTTTCCGTCGTTGCGGATGGTCTCGATCCGGTCGAGGCCGTTGGCATAGGTGATCTCGGCCGAGACCACATTGCCCAAGGCGGTGCCGTTGCGCTTCACCACCCCGTTGAAATGGCCGAAGCGCTGCAGGCCCAGCGCGGTCGGCGTGCCTGTGGCCGTGGTTGCAGCGATGGCCTCGCCCTGCGCGATCAGCCGTGCGGTGGCGGTCAGCAGCCCTGACCGGCTCATCTGCCACGAAAGCTGGTCCATGACGCAGCCCGCATACATCGCGAACCGCGGCACTTCGGGCATGGCGACTTCGATGGCCATGGAAGGCAGGGACCAGTTGCCCGACTGGAAAGTGTGGGTCTTCGGCGTGGTCCCCGTGGTGGTCGGGGCGCCGAAAGCCGCCTTCAGCCAGAAGCCGAAGGCCTCCACATCGATCGGCACCACCACCTCGCCATCGGCGGTGACCGCGTCCTTGATGGGGGCCAGGGGATCGCGGCCGTAGCCCAGCAGTTCCGAGTTCAGCAGGGGCTGTTCCGCGCCGAGCGTGGTGCGGGCAAAGGGCATCAGCCGATAGCCGCTGGCGGGCGGGGTGCCGTAAACCGTCTCGAACGCAAGCGCCATTTGCGCCCGCGCGCCGTGTGCGCGTGCCATGGGGGTCTCCTATGTGGGGGATGTCAGGCCAGGGGGCCGGTGGTGGTATAGTGCAGGACGACAGTGATCACCGCCGCCTTCAGGGCCGCGGCGCCCTCGACCGGCAGGTCGACCGAGGCCGGGGCTTCGGCTTCGACCCAGTCGCAAAGGCCGCCCAGCGTCCGGTCGGCCTCCAGCGCCGCGCCGATGGCGGCGTTCAGGTCATCAAAGGCACTGGCCCGGCCGCTGCCCGCCTGGACGACAACCTCCAGCTCGGCCCGGTGCTGGTAGTGGTAGCGCAGCGGCGACAGCGTCACATCCGGCTCGCCCGGCTGGCCATCGCGCAGGATTATCAGCCCGGCCGCCGGGATCCGCTCTGGCAGCACCTCGTCACGCAGGATGAGGGCGGCAAGCGGCTGCAGCCGCGCATGCAGCGCGGCGAGGACAGTCTCGCGGGTGGTGGGCATCTCTTGTTCCGGGGTTCCGGGACAAGCCCGGGTCAGTGTTCCCCGCCGCCTTTCGGCAGGGGCAGGTTCGCCAGTCGTCGCGGCAGGTCAGCGCGGCTGTGCAAGAAATCGATGATGATCACCTGCTTGATGTCCTCAACGAACACCACGAAATGCTGGCCTGCCCGCGCAAAACGCAGATCCTCGGGCAGGTTGGGGTCGATCAGCTGGCGGCAGGTTTGGGAAAGGGCGGTTCCTTCGGCGATCCCTCGACAGGTCGCGATCAGGTCGTCTTCATATGCGGCCGCCTGTCTCGGCCCGAAGGTCTCGATGGTCCAGCGCGCAATGTCGGTCAGCGCGCTTTCCGCCCGCCTGGTCAGGCGCCAGGGTTTCGGCATCAGGATCTGTCACGTGCCGTGGCAAAAGCCCGACGGATGGCATCCTCGCCACTTCCCTCGGCCAGATCCCCGCGCCGGGCCTGCTCCAGCCCGGCCGTCAAACGGCCGCGCAACGCGCCAAGTTCCGCCTCTTCGCGTTCGAGAAGGCGCAGCCCGGCACGCAACGCTTCGGATGCGTTCTGATACCGACCGGATGCCACCAGGCGGTCGACAAGGTCGGATTGCGTTTCGGTCAGGACAACGTTTCTGGTGGCCATGGGACTCTCACTGAGGTTTATTGGCAATATATGCCAATCCGGCAGGCGTGTCGACGGTCCCTTTCAGAACCTGCTCTCCACCCATCCCGCCACGATCCGCCCCGGCACGGCGTCGATGGCCCGCTCGGCATCCCGCGCCAGATCGAGCCGCTTGGGCAGCTTGACCTGCGGCACGAGGAGGAAGATCGGCACGGTGGTCAGCCCGCGGCCGGTCTTCGCGCGGGAGGCCACCGCGCGTCCCTTGCTGTTCAGCCGTCCCTCGGCCACCAGCAGGCTTGGGCCGCGGCGGCGAAAGACGAACCGCAGCCGCAGCCCCGTGCGGCGTTCCCATTCGCCGGGGGTGATGCGGCCGCCGCGGGTGGATTTGCCTGCGGCCGGAGTTGGGATAGCCAGCCAGAAGCCATTGTGCGACCTGATCAGCGGCCCCGTGTCATGCGCGCCGACGATCACCGGGGCGTTCGACCAGACCAGCGCCGCGGCGTTCAGGCTCTCGCCACCCTTGGGATAGGTTGCGAGGCGGATCGAGTTGCCGAGCCGGGTGCCAAGCCCCGCGCCCGTGATCTGGCCGCGCCAGGCGGATTTCAGGCCCGCGCCCGCCTCGCGCATCGCGGTCGTGACGGCCCTTTTACCGGCAGCGATTTCCGCCTGCATCATCGCGACGATGTCGGGATCGATTTCGAGCTTCAGTTTCATCGTGTCACGCCGGGCGCAGGTCCAGCGTCCAGATCAGCCGTTCCCGGTCGCGCAGCGGTTCCCCCTGGATGATATGGCTATCGGTGCCGATGACGATCAGATCGCCCGGCCGAGGGGCGGGCAGGTCGACCACGCGCACGTCCACCACCATGGTGTCGCTGACGAACCGGCCCGCGCCGAAGTCGGTCACGCGATCCGGGGCGCGGCGAATGATGCGGATCTGGCGTTCCTCTGAGGTGGTGGCCGAGATCCAGAGGGCCGGGGCCGCCATTGACGCATGGCTGAAGATGCGGTCCATGGCGGCGGCAAAGACGGACATGACGATTGCGGCCCGGCGTCAGTTCGAGGTGTGCAGGCGGATCGCAAGCCGCGGCCGCTTGTTCACCGGCAGGATCGAGGCCTCGGTCATCACGTCGATCCAGCGGCCCTTCTCGTCCAGATGCTGGCGGGCGTAGAGAGGCAGGCCGATGGTGTTGGCGGTTTCCAGGAGGTTCGCGGGGCCGCCATAGGTGGTGAAGGTGTCCATCGTGCCGAGCGGGAAGGCGATGCCTTCGTTCGCCGGGACCAGCCGTTCGGTGGCCTTGGTCGAGAGGGTAACGGTGCCGGAATACTCCTCGAAGAGGATGCCGCCGAAGGGGAAGTTGCGGCGGACATCTTCGCGCAGGGGCTGGGCGCCGGTCGAGGCGTAGAACTTGTAGGCTTCCTCGGTCTTGGGATGCGCGATCAGCTTGTCGAAGAACTCGCGGCTGACCAGCGCATGGACCGACGTCATCGCCTCGCCGAGGAGGTTGTCCTCGATGGCGCGCAGCACTTCGCGCACCTTGCCCTGCACGTTGGTGCCCGCGGTGCCGAGCACGAAGTCGACAGAGATCTGCGTCAGGCCGAATTCGGTGAAGTAGTTGTAGAGGGTCGTCCCGGCCCCATCCTTCACGATGCCGCGCAGCGCGTTCATCTCCATGTATTCCCGGGTCTGGGCATGCTTGCGGCGCATCAACAAGAGCTTGCGGTTCATCACCTCGACCAGGGGATCGGCCGCGTCGAATGCGCCGCCCAGCGCGGGCTGGCCCTGAATGTCGGCGGGCAGGATCACGTCGTCATGTGGGATCCACGGCAGGGCAAACGACCGCATGGACCGGCCCTCGCGGGTGCCGACTGTGGCGGGGCCGCCGAGGGGAACGGAGGGCAGGAGGCTGAGGACGCCTTCGTATTGCTCGATGATGACCGAGCGCTGGCTGACGCCTTCAAAGCGGAAGAGGCCGATCTGGGCGAGGCGGGTGTAGAGGTTGGGCAGGATGTTGATGGCCTGCGTCATCTCGGCCAGCGAATAGCCGCCAGCGTCGAAGGGATTGCGGACGAGGGTCAAGGGGATGCTCCGGGGGATGAGGGGATGGGCGCGGTCGGGTGGGCGGCGTCAGACGCCGTCGCGGGCGATGATGCCGACAGAGCCCAGCTGGGTGATCTTGGCGGCGATCTTGGTGCCGTCATCGACGGTGGCGCCGTAGGCGAGGGCGGCGCGCGAGACGATGGCGGGGCCGCGGACCAGCACGATGCCGATGGCATCGGCCAGCGTCGCGTCAACGGCATAGAGCAGGACGGCCGTGGCGACCTGCGAGCCGTCGGCTCCGGTCGCGGGCGACAGGGTAAACTTGCCGCTGGCCGTGATTTTCCCGAGCACCGAGCCGACGGGATAGGGCATGCCCGCGAGCAGCGTCACCACCTCGCGGGTGTAGTTCGGGTTGACCTCGTATTTGAGGACATCGCCCATGCTGGGCGGTTCCGTCAGGACGGGCATGGTTCAGTCTCCAGGATGTCAGGGGATGGGATGCGCCTGGATCAGCGCGAGGCGGCGGCCGATTTCTTCGCGGCCGCCACGATGGGGCTTTCCTTCGCCCCGGGTGCCGGAGCGGTGGCGATGATGCCCGCGGCATCGCTGCGCGCGGCGAGATCGGCCAGCAACTTGGCGCGCAGCGCTTCCGGCTTCACGCCCTTGGTGACTGCGTCTGCGGCATCGATCTGGATGCCAAGGCGAGCCGCCTGCGCGCAGACCTGAGCGACCTCGGCCGCCTCCGCCCGGATCGCTTCGGGCGACATGGCGGCCGCTGTGGTTTGCGGCGGCGCGACTGCCGCGGGCGGGGCCGGTTCCGGCGGGGTGCTGGCGGCGGGCGCAGTTGCAGGCTGCGCATGGTCTTCTGGGGCGGTGGTCATCATCGGGCCCTTTCCCTTGGGGTTGGATTTGAGGGTGGTTGTGCCGCTGGGTGCGGCGGCGAAAGCGCGGAAGGCGGTGACGGGATCGGCCACCTCGTCGGCAAGACCGGCGAAGACGGCCGCCTCACCGCGGAACACAGAGGCTTCGGTGCCCAGCGCCCGTAGGGTGTCCAGGCGACGGCCGCGCCCTGCGGCGACGGTTTCGGCGAAGAGCTGCCGCAGGTCCTCCAACTCGCCCGCGATCCGGTCGCGGACTGCCTCGGGCAGGGGCTGGTAAGGGTTCGCATCAACCTTGCGCGCGCCTGCATGGATCAGCGTGACGGCGATGCCCTTCTGGTCGAGCGCCCCGCTCATGTCGCTGTGCATGGCGACGACACCGATGCTGCCGACGGCCCCGGTGCGGGGCAGGATGATCCGGTCGGCCTGGGAGGCCAGCGCATAGGCGGCCGAGAGGGCGTGATCGGCGACGAAGGCATGGACGGGTTTGACCTGACGCGCCGCGCGGATGCGGTCGGCGAGGTCGAAGGCCCCCGCGACCTCGCCGCCGAAGCTGTCGATGTCGAGTGCAATGCCACGTATCGCAGGGTCGGCAAGGGCCGCCTGCAGCTGGGCCGCGATCCCTTCATAGGAAGTGAGCCCCGAGGATTGGCCGATCCAGGCCCCGCGATGCACCAGCGTGCCTGCGATCTCGATGACGGCGATCCCTTCGACGACGGCGAAGGGCTGACTGCCATTCCGTGCTTGGCGGTTGGTCAGGTCGTCGCCGAAGAGCGACGCCCGGGCGGGCTGGGTGGCCGTGTGATGGTCCTCGGCCGCGACGTCCAGGCCCTCAATCTGGATCTCCCGCCCGGTGATCCGCGGCCCAAGCCCGGTGAGGATGGCCAGCGCCTTGGCGGGATCGACCATCAAGGGCGTGTTGAAGACGCGCTGGGCGATCTGGGTGTGGTGCATCATTCGTCCTCCGCGGGCGGGGGTTCCCGGTCCTCACCCTCGTCGTTCTCTCGCTGGTCCTGCTTGTCAGGGTCCGTTTCGCCGCCCTGATCCGCGCTACTGCCACCGGCCGCCTGCGCCGGTGACCCCGGCCGCCGGAAGTCCAGTCCCAACTCCGCCTCGCGCTTGCGTTCGGCCGCGATTTCGCGGTCAACCTGTTCGGCGTCGTAGCCGCGTTCGGCAATGGCCTGCGTACGGGATTTGAGACCCGCCTCGATCTGCAGAATCTCTGCCGCGGCATCCTTGGCCGGGTCGATCCAGTCCCATTTGGTGGGCAGCCAGTCGCAGGCGAGGTATTGCCGCCGCTCCGTGTCATAGCCCGGCAGGTCGATGGCGCCTGCCAGCACGGCCATATCCATCCAGCGCGTCCAGACCGCCCGGCAGAGCTGATAGACCATCACCGAATGCTGGAAGGCCGAGATGCGGCGGCGGAAATCGACGAGCGCGATCCGCGTATTCGAGAAGTTGCCCTTCGCCGTGTCGCCGGTCAGATAGCCATAGGGCACGCCCAGCGCCGCGCCGATCTGCAGGAGCGTGCGGTACTGGAAGGGTTCGTAGGTGGACCCGGAATCCGGCGTCGATGGCGTGGTGACATCTTCGCCCGGATCCAGCCGCACCACCTGGCCCGGTTCCACCTCCAGATCGTCCTCGACCGGGTCGAGGGCGGTTTCCGGGGCGGGCGAGGTGATGAACATCGCGAACATCGCCGCGGTCTTCTTCCGCTCCAGTTCGGCGTCGTCGTAGAGGTCGAGGGTGAACAGCTTCACCACGGCCGCCGCAAAGCGCGACACGCCGCGCAACTGGCCCGCCTCGACGGGGTCGAGGATGTGGATCACCTCGGAGGCGGGCACGCGCACCGTTTCACCCGCCAGCCCCGGATCGGTCATGTCGCCCGGATGGCGGCGGAGGAAGTGATAGGCCACGCGCCGCCCGATCCCGTCGAATTCGATGCCTTGCCGGATCGACCCCGCACCGGGCAGCAGGCGGGTCATGTCCTGGGGCAGCATTTCCGAGGGCAGCATCTGCAGCTGCATCGGCACGGTCAGCCCGTCTTCCGGCCGCCGGGCGCGGATGCGCAGGAAGACTTCGCCCGCGAGGAACACCTCCCGCGCGGCCCGACGCTGGAGGCCGAAGAAGTCCGTCAGCCCCTCGGCATCGGCCTCGTCGGTCCAGTCGAGCCAGAGTTTCTGCAGCTCTTCCTTCTTCGCTGCATCCGCGATCTTCGACGAGGGCTTGATCCCGTCGCCGACAACATGGTTGGCGAAGGCATCGACGGCGTTCGCGGCATATCCGTTGTTGCGCGCCAGCCAGCGGGCGCGGGCGGTGATGGTTTCCCCCGAGGCCGCGATCAGCGTGTTCACATGCGCCCGGGTGGCGCGGAACCCGCGCATGCGGCGATGCGACTGTGCGGCGTCGAACCCGCCGATGATGGATCCGAGCCGCGCGCGGAAGGCATCGAACACCATCGTCACAGCCCCTTCGTGGCCACGGTGCCCCAGCGGCGACGGCGAGGCATGGCGGCGGCCACCGCGATACGTGCTTCCAGATCGCGGATCGCCGTGGCCAGTTCGGCATCCGAGCCATAGGTCACGGTCTTGCCGTCATAGCTGACGCTGCGCAGCCCGGCGAAGCGGGCTTCCTGCAGCGCAGTCAGCAGGGCCTGCATGCGTTCCAGGTCCATCAGTCCCTCATGAAGTTCGGGGTGTAGGCCCGCCGTTTCCGGCGTGGCGTGGTCAGGGTTCCGGCCTTGGGCTGGGCCGGGTCGTTTGTGGTTTCGGCCGCCACGGCCGCGGGCATGCGCGTTTCCACGCCAGCCTGTGCCTCGAGCCGCCGCCAGGTCGCCTCGTCCCATCGGTCAGCACCGAGGATCCACGCCGCGGCGCGGGCGTAGACCCGGCAGTCCAGCGCCTCGTTCCGCTCGCGCATCTTCTGCCATTCCTGATGGGCATAGCCGCGCTTGTTGCGGATCGTGACCAGCTGCTCGGCCACCAGCTGCTTCAGCCATTCGGTGTCAGCCCAGCCTGGGATGTGCACTGTCCCCGGCGCATCGAGGACGCCCATCGCCCGGTCTTCGTCCGAGGGGCGTTCGATCCGCAGGAACCGGTAGGTTTCCGCCTTGAACGTTGCCGTGGCCACCGACCAGAGCCGCGCCCCGCGGCGGAGCCGTTTGCCACCGATGGTCGCATCTACGAAGGTCGGGCCGGAGACCGGCGCCGAGCGGTTGAAGCCCTCAAGCCCCTTCAAGGGCGCCACCTGTTCGAACCCGACCTTTCGCGACCAGGCATAGATGGCCGCGGCCTCGTAGCCGGTGTCGATGCCCAGCCGCGCCACGGTCATGAAGGCGCCGTTGGAATGTTGCCACGACCGGCCGAGCAGGGACGTCAGCTTGTCCCAGGCGGCGGGGTCGTCAGGGCCGCCCGGGATGACGATGTGATCGATGAGCCAGGACTCAAGGCCACGGCCCCAGGCCCAGATGTCGACCTCGATCCGGTCCCTCTGCACATCGGCCCCGGCGGTCAGGAACAGAGCGGCCATCGGCACAGTGCCCGGCTTCCACGCCTCGCGCCTATCCGCCAGCCGTTGCCATTCCGGCGCATCGCCGCTTTCGACCCATGTTTCGCCCAAGAGCGTGTTGCGCGCCGCGCGCAGCGTCTCGTCCGAGCCTTGGGCCGCCAGCCACTCCCGCGCGATGTCGGACCAGCTTTTCCACCCGAGCGGCGAATAGAGCGCCGAGAGGTGAAAGCCGATGGCCTTCGGATCCCTGGAAACCGCCGTCGCCCTCCATTCGCCGCGGGCCAGCATCTCGGTCTTGTGGTGCTCGGCGATGGGGCGTTCGCAGCCCTCGCAGTGATATGCGGCGGTTTCCGGCTTTCCCTTCGCCCAGCGCAGGCGGTCGAATTGCAGCCATTGCATGGTGCCGCAGTGCGGGCAGGGCACGAAGTAACGCCGCTGGTCCGATGCCTCGAACTCGCGCTCGATGCGCGACAGCCCCCGGATCGTGGGGGTCGAGACCATGAACACCTTGCGCCGGTGCGAGAAGGTCGTGGTCCGCGCTTCGGCCAGCGTGACCGGATCGCCTTCCTCGTCGGCCGAGGCGGGATAGGCGTCGACCTCGTCGAGGAAGACGTAGCGCGCTGGCATCGACCGCAAGCCGGTCGCCGAGTTGGCCCCGGTCAGGACCAGGATGCCGCCGGGAAATTCCTTCGACAACATCGAATTGCCCGCGTCCCGCGACCTGGCCGGGTTCACCCGTGTTGAACGGCTTGCAATAAGGACCCCGCTTCTGGGGTGATCGGCGTCCAAAAGGGACCCCACCGACCGGGGGTTGGGTCCATTGTGCCTTCGATGATTATCGGAGGCCGAGCACGGGATGCTGATCGTGGAGACAATAGCAAAAATCAGGCGGCTACATTTCACCGAGGGCAAGGGGATCAAGACGATCTGCCGTGACCTGAAGCTGTCGAAGAAGGTGGTGCGGAAGGTGATCCGCACCGGGATTACCGAGTTCACCTATACCCGGACGGTGCAGCCGCGCCCGAAGCTGGGTGCCTGGCTGGGGGAACTCAACCGGCTGCTGGAGGT
>NZ_AUCM01000031.1 GCF_000429765.1 Gemmobacter nectariphilus DSM 15620
CGGCTGACGCCATTGACCGACCAGCTGGCGGGCGTGGTCGACTTGGCCGACACCTCGACGCCCGGCCGCACCTTGCAGGCGCCCGCGCGCAGATCGTCGCCGAACCACGCCACGACGAGACTGACGCTCTCGACCGCCGGGGCCATGGCCTGAAGCCGGTCCAGTGACTCCACCATGTCCGTTGCATCCGGCAGCGCGTTCAGGTTCTCGGGCACCGTCGTGCCGCCATCGGTCTTGCGGATGGCCTGCGTCGCGTAGGTGAACTCGCCCGAGGCCGGGATCATGGTGACGGCGCGGGTCAGCCCCTCGGCGGTGTCGGGATCGGCGAGCGGCCGGAACACCTCGAAGGACAGCTGCGGCAGACGGTTGCCATAGGTCGAGAGCGCCAGTTCCTCGAAGACCACATAGGCCGTGCCGCGATAGGCTGGCGTGCTGGCCGCCCCCATTTTCGCGGCGATGAACGGATCGGCGATCTGCGCCTCGTCGCCGGGATACCAGCGCCAGGTGACGCCGGAGAGGTCCATCGGCTTGCCGTCGGCCCAGATGCGGCCGATGCCGGTGATCGGGCCCTCGCACAAGGCGACGGCGAAGCTGGCGTAGTACAGATACTCGGTCGTCTTGACCTTGCCGCCTCCGCCGCCCTTGCCGCCACCCTGCGTGGTGGTCTTGGTCTCCTCGCGGAAGTCGGTCGCCCAGATCACGTTCCCGCCCATCCGCATCCGCCCGTAGACGCGCGGGACGACGGCGCCCTCGGTCGAGGACGTGATCCGAAGGCTGTCGAGCCGCGGGCCCTCGATGCGCTGCGTCGGCGCGAGCGAGGACACGATCCAGCTGTCAACGACCGACCCAATGGTCGAGCCGACGAAGCCGCCGATGGTCGCGGCGCTGACGCCAAGGATCGCGCCACCGATCGAACCGCCGATGGCGGCGCCGGCCGCGCCAAGGACAAGCGTTGCCATGGTGTGGTCTCAGCGTTGCGGGAACAGGAAGGCGAAGGCGATGCGCCGCCGCCAGGCATTGGTGAGCGGTTCCTCGATCACGCCGAGCCGCTCGTAGGCGTGGAGGAAGGCGTCGGGCGTGGTGACGATCCCCACATGTTTGGCGATGGCGCGGGGCATCATCCTGAACAGCACCAGCGCGCCGGGACCGGCCTCGGCGGGCGACACCTCGATCATCATGGTGCGCGCGCCCTCGGCCAGAACTTCGCGCGGGCCAGTTTCGCCCCAGTCCCGGCTGTAGGGCGGGATCGGGAACGGCTCGGGACCGACGACCTCGCGCCAGACGCCGCGCGCGAGGCCAAGGCAGTCGCAGCCGACACCCCGAAGGCTCGCCTGGTTGTAATACGGCGTTCCGAGCCAGGCGCGCGCCGCCGCGATCACCCGCTCCGGATCAGCCGGGTTCACAGCACGCCCCCATCATGCCCTCCGTCTTTCGTCGCGTAGCGCAGGATCGTGTCCTGGCCGGGGATGTGCGGGAAGCCGCGGAAGTTGGCGGTGTTGGCGAACTTGGCGCCGCAGGTCTCGATCCGCTTGTCGCAGCCCGCGCGGATGGTGAAGGAATCGCCTTCCGCAACGGTCCGCACCTGCGCCTCTAGCAGGGTCAGCACGGCAATGTCGTCCGTCACGTCATGGCCCAGCACTTCGGTGCGCCGCCCGGCGTTCGCGCCGCTCGTCCATTCGACGGTGCCGAAGGTGAACCAGCCGGCCTCAAACCCGCCGAGGCCCGAGGCGGTGAAGGTTCGGTCGCGTAGAAGGTCGATCACGGCACCCGTGCCCTTGAAGGCTGGGTCCTCCAGATCGACGCCGCAGCGCGCATCGCCGAGCACGGCGTCGCAGGTCGCCTGGAAGGTCCGCCCGACCGTCTGGCCCAGCACATGGGCGAGCGAGCGGACCTCGGCCACAAAGGCCAGCCGCCCGCGCCGGATCTGGCCGATGGCGCCCCGGCGCATCAACACGCGCTGTCCGGTATCCGCCCAGTTCACCCGCCAGACCTCGACCTCGGCGTTGTCCCAGCGACCGTCGAGGATGTCGGTCTCGGTGATGCGGTCCGAGGTCAGCACGCCCTCGGCCTCCTGCGCATCGACCGACAGGTCCGATCCCGAGCGGACCTCGGAGGCGGTCAGTCCGCTCTCGGGCTCGAAGTCGGTCCCGTCGAAGCTGAGCGTCCGGTCGTGATCGGTGAAGCCGAAGGTGACGCCATCGGCGTGGCTGATCCGCCAGCACCAAGCGAGCGTCGTCGTGCCCTCGTCGAGATGGGCCTGCAGCGCGGGTGAGAGGGACTTCATCGGCAGGTTCCCGTCATGCGGTCGTCGAGATCGGCGATCCAGTCCGCCCATGCGGACGGCACCTCCGCCACGGTCTCGGCGGGTGGTCGGGCGAGCCGCGCCTCGGCATAGGAGGCGCAGCCGGCGTCACCAATGCCCGTCGTTGCGGCGCAGCCGCTCAGCGGGATCGCCAGCGCTGCGGCCATCACGAATCGCATCCCGCCCGCGCTCGACACGGTTGTTCTTGTCTTCGATCGCATCGCGTTCCGCCTCCCGTTTGCCTGCACGTTCCCCTTCCACGCGGCCCCAGACCCGGCCGAGCACGACGCCCCCGACCGCGCCCAGAGCCGCCACCAGCCAGATCAGGAGATCAGCCATCGTCCCGCTCCCCGCGCGCGGCGGCCACGCAGAGGGCGACAACGAAGACGCCAAGGCAGCCGCCCACGCCCAGACCTGCGAGGAACTCAAGCATCGCCGCGGAACCCCCGTTCGATCCGATCGCGCAGGCCGATCAGGCCCAGCCCGAGGAACATCAGCCCGGCCGGCGAGGCATCGCCAGAGCCGGCAAGCAGCGCGACGAGACGGGACAGCTCGCCGAGCGGCCCGGTGGCGGGCAGCGCGAGGGAGGCGATGCCGGTGAGCATCGCGAGCAGTCCCGCCCACCAGGTGAGCGAGTTGGGTCGGACGTAGCGCATGGGCTAGGCCCTCCGGATCAAGGTGGAGAAGAAGGCAGCCAGCCGGGCGAGCCAGCCGGGCGGCGCGTCGGGAGCAGGATCGAGGACCGGCGGCCTCGGCAGCGGCGACGGCCGCAGCAGCGCCAGAGCCTCGTCTTCGGTCAGGCGACGGACCGGTCGCGAGAAGTCCACCCGGCCCGTGCGATCCACGGACCAGACCGGGATCGTGCCGCCGGGATAGCGGCCATGGCGGAACAGGTCGCGCTCCCCCTCCCGGCGGGGGATGACGGAGGCCGGTCGCCGCCAGTTCAGAAACGCGTCGGCGGCTGCAACGCGATTGCCGGCATTGAGGTGGCGGGTCAGCGCAGCCTTGGCGATGCCGCCGGTGTTGTAGTGGAAGCTGACCAGCGCATCGAACTCGTGCGGCGCCAGCGGCACCTTCACCGCGCGTAGGACGGTGGCCTCGTAGCGCGCGAGGTCGGCCCGGAACACCCGGAACGCCTCGCGGATCCCGGCGTCGAGATCGGCGGGCATGCCGCGCGGCATCGTGGCCGGATCGGGCGGCCCGGCCGCGGCCGTGTGGCCGATGCCGAAGGTCCAGACCTGTTTCACATCGAGATAGGGCCCGGGCACGAGTCCTTCGTGCCGGACGAGGGCCAGCAGGCCCCGGTCAGTCATGTGCATGGGATTACCGGAGAAGCGAGAGGACCAGGATTAGCGCCGCGACTGCGAGACCGATGCGCAGGCGATGGGCGAAGGCCTGCCGGGGGTCGGCAGGGTCGCAGCGGAGAGAGCGCGCGAGGCGGAGAAGGTCATTCATCGCCGCCGCCTTCGTTGGCGCGGCGCAGGCGGGCGAGTAGCATTTCAATGAAGGCCGGCCCGAAGACGCCCACGAGATAGGCGGCGGACCCCGCCGCCCCGCCTGCGGGGATCGCCTCGGGCGGAAGGCTGAGCCAGGCGGTGATCACGGCCATGGAGAGGCTGCCCATCCCGGCCGCGATCAATCCGCCGAGCAGGATGTGCCGCAGCGCGTCGCGCAGCCGCATCTTCGTGGTCAGCGCATTCGTCGCGCCCCCGAGTGCGCCCCAGGCGGCGAGGATCACGGCGGTCGAGGCCGCAAGTTCGCGCAGCACGGCCGCAACGAAGCTGCCGGTGTCGTTCATCGCCGGATCTCCAGAAGCGGGATGGAGGTGATCGAGCCGAGCCGCTCGAGGTCGAGCGTCACGTCGAGCACGTCGGTGTCGAAACGGACGGGCACGTCGAATTCGAAGCCCGCGGTGATCGCGACGCCAGCGCCCGGCGCGACGCTGAAGGTGACGACGCCAGTGGTGGTGTCGACGGACCAGCCGGAGGGCTGCTCGACCCCGGCGAGCGCGATGCGCACGCTGCCCGCCACAGGCTTGGCGATGGTGCGCCACCAGGATTGCGCACCGGAGGCGTAGCGCTTCACCAGCTGGAAGGCGGTCGTCGCGCCGTCGCCGGTGCCGATCGCCTGGTCGGTGGGCGACGGCGTGCCCGAGGGAAGGCAGGACTTGTGGTCGCCCCAGTCCTTGAAGCGGAAGCCATGCAGCCGCCCGTTTCGTGCCTCGAAGAAGGCGACGACCGCCGCCAGATCGTCGGCGCGGCGGATCCCGTAGGCGACGTCGTAGCGACGGCGGCTGTTCGCCCAGCTGGCGTTGCGCTCCTCGTCGCCCGAGGCGAGCTCGACAATCTGCGTGCGACGCTCCGGCCCGCCACGCGCGCCCCGGCTGATGTCGTCTGGGAACCGGACCTCGTGAAACGCCATCACATGCCCCTCCGCCCGAGCGAGACCGCGCGCGCGATGTCGGCGGCGACCTGCGTGCGGGACTGCCGGAAGCTCTCTGCGTCACGCGCCATGATGGTGACGTTGACGCCACCGACTGCGCCGTAGCTCTGTGCCTCGCGACGCGACAGCACGCGCTCGCCGCGTTGCAGGATCGCGGGCACCTCGTCGTGGCGAAGCCCGGCCACGCCGCCGGAGTGCATGCGTGGGGCAGCGGCGAAGGCCATGGCCGGGACCATGCGCGAGGGCCCGGCCGATCCGACCATCCCGCCCGCATGCAGGACGTTGGCGAAGATGCCGCCCGCCCCGGAGAACACGCCCGAAAGCGCGTTGGCGATCGGCCCGAGGATGAAGCGCCGGGCGGCCAGCTTCGCGAGGTCGGCGAGCAGCGAGGTGACGAGATCGCGGAAGTTCAGCTTGCCGGTCTTCACGAACTCACCGACGGCGTTCTCTGCCGACTGGAAGGCTCCGACGAGGCTCTGGCCGATGTCGCCGCCGATCTCGCGCGCCTTGCTGGCATAGTCGGAGAGCGCCGCCGTGACGGCCTGCCAGCCGGTGACGGCGGCTTCGGTCGCGGGCTCCGCCGCCGCAGCAGCAGCCCCGGCAGCCGCACCAGCACCCGTCGCGGCGCGTCCGGCATCGCCGAGCGCGGTTTCCAGCCGCTCGGCCGCGCCCGTGGCCTCGGTCAGCGCATCGGCACCGGCTTCGTCGGTGCCGCGCACGGCATCACGCAGGGCATGCCAGCTTTCGAGGGGCGCACGGGCACCCTCAGCCAGATCGCGCGCGGCCCCGCGATAGAGGTTCGCGGACTCGAGCGCCCGGTTCGCCGCCTCAGTCAAGCCGAGATCGGGCGCGGTCAGCGGATTGTCCTCGAAGGCCCGGTCGAACGCCGCCTGCGCAGCCGTGGTCGCCGCCGTCGCCGCGCCCTCGAAGCGGTTCTCGATCTCGCCGAGGTCGAGGTCTGGCACCAGCGAGATGCGCCGCTCCGACCCGAGCGCTTCCAGCCCCTGGTTGATGCCGCCGATGAAGCCGTTGATCCGCGAGACCACCCCGTTCAGCATCGCCTCGACGCCGTCGACCAGGCTGTTGGCCGCCTGGAACGCCAGATCGCCGATGGCGGCGGGCAGCAGACCCCAGATCGCCTTGATCGCCTCGTAGGCGCCCTCGAACGTGTTCGCCGCCGTGTTGCCGAAACCGACGACGCTCTCGATGGCGCTCTGCATTCCGGAGGCGGCGTCCGCCTTCAGGTCGAAGAACATCGCCGTGGCGGCTGCGCCCGCCGCAGCCGCGCCCATCCTGATCCGCTCCCAGACTTCGACCGCGAGGTCCTTCAGGAGCGACATCGCTTCTCCGAAACCGCCCGCGCCGGAGACGAGGCGGGTGAACTGGTAGACGAGCTCACCCGCGCCGACGAGCAGCGCGCCGATGCCGGTCCGGATCAGGGCCCCGCGCAGCAGGACGAGCGCCGTGGCGAGCCCGCGCACCGACAGGGCCGCAGCCGCCATACCCGCGACCCAGCGGCCCGAGAGGAAGGCCGCGAAGGTGGCGGCATAGGTTGTGAGGCGGCCGATGTTGTCGAACAGCCCGCGGATCGCGATGCCGAGCGGCCCGGTGCGGCTGGCGACCGCAGCCATGGCGTTGGCGACGGCTTCCAGCGCAGGCGCTGCGGCGACAGCGAGCTGGTTCGACAGCCCGCGCCAGATCAGACCGAGCCTTGAGATGGCATCGTTCGTCCGCTCGATCTGGTCGGCATCCTGTTCGGAGACGACGACCCCGAAGGCGAGGACGTCCTCGGTCGCCTGGCGCAGCGTCGCCGTGTCGATCCGGCTCATGGCGATGGAGCCTTCCTCGCCGAAGAGCTGCCCCGCGACAGCCGCGCGTTCGGCGACAGGCACGAAGCTCTCGATTGCTGCGTTGATGGCGCCGACGCGCTGATCCAAAGGCAGTGCGATCAGCTCGTTGGCCGAGAGCCCCAGCCGGTCCAGCGCGTCGGCGGCGGGACCGGTCCCGGCGGCCGCCTGGCTGAGACGGCGCGTCAGATCCTTGGTGGCCTGTTCGATGCCGGACATCGACACGCCCGCCAGTTCGCCCGCCCGCTCCAGCGTCTGGATCGAGGCGACCGTGGTGCCGAGCGACTGCGCGAGCTTGGCCTGCGCATCCACAGCCTGCAGGCCGGAGCGGATCATCGCCACGCCCGCGGCGGCGGCAGCTGCCACGGCAGCGGCGGCGGCCACACGCACCCGCCGCGAGAAGGCGGCGAGCCGAGCGTTGGCCGCCTCCATCTCGCGGCTGAGCCGCCCGAAGCCACGGGCACCGGCCTCGCCGACGCCTTCGAGCTCGGCGCGTACCTGCCGCCCGCCGACCGCCGCAAGGCGGACGCTGACGCGTTTTTCAGCCATTGGGGCGTTCCATCTGTTCGTTGAGTTTGGCGACCATCACTGCTTCGATGACGGGCAGCAGTTCGGCCATGACGAGCGGCGGCACGCCGAGCGCGTCGCCGAGCGCCAGCGCCGCCGACATGTCCCAGCCGATCACCGCGCCGGGCAGCACACGCAGCTGCCCGCCGAGCCGGCCGACAAGGTCCCAGACCTGCCAACCCTCCGGCGTTTCCGGACGGTTCAGCCGCGCCGGGCAGTCCGGGCAGGCTTTCGCGCAGGCTTCGCAGTACCGCTCGCCCCCGCCGAAGGACCATTCGGCGAGGGCGCGGAGGCGTTTTTTTCCTGTTCCAGCAGCAGGCCCTTGGAGACGTAGGTCAGCTGAAACGCCTCGAAGATCGGCCAGACATCGAGCAGCGTGTCGATGGCCTCCGGGCTTGGGTCGATGGGGTTGCCGTCGGCGTCGCCGATGCCGTCCCAGCCGAGCACGGCCCGCCGCGCGAGCGCCCTCGCGAAGGCGACGGCGCGTTCCTCGTCCGAGGCTTCTTCCGGAACTGCCTCGACGGCGGGATCGCTCCGGGTCGCCACCATTAGCGCCGTGGTCAGCGGGCGCAGCTGCACCCGGACGCCGGGCGTGAGGTCATGCCAGCGCGGCGCGTTGGTCAGGTCGAGCGTCAGCATTCTCAGTACACCTCGATGTCGTTGATCAGAGTTGCGGTGCACATCCGGCCGACCACGCTGTCGCGGGCGGCCTGCCAGTCGAAGGTGGCCTGCACGCCCTGCGGCCCGGAGATCTCGATCCGGGGGCGCGGCAGGTAGACGGCGTGCACGGTGAAGGTGAAGCTCTCGCCGGATGGCAGGACATAGGCGAATTCCATCTCGCAGGCCTCGCCGTTGATGGCCTGCGTCACCAGTGTCTGATCGGCGAAGCGCACCTCGATCCGGCCGGTCAGCGCCGCGATGGACGGGTCGGCGCCGTCGATGCGCCCGTCCGAGCGGATGGTCTCGATCCGGTCGAGATTGTTGGCATAGGTGATCTCGGCCGAGACCACGTTGCCGAGGGCGGTGCTATTGCGAGTGATCGACCCGTTGAAATGCCCGAAGCGCTTCAGTTCCAGCGTGGCCGGGGTCCCGGCGCTGGTCGTCGTGCCCACCGTCTCGCCCTGCGCCACCAGCCGCGCCGTGGCGGTCAGCAGACCCGATCGCTGCATCTGCCAGGTGATCTGGTCGAGCACGCAGCCGGAATACATCGCGTAGCGCGGCACCTCCGGCATGCCGGTCTCGATCGACATGCTGGGCAGCGTCCAGGACCCGGACTGGAACTCGTGCGTCCACGGGCCAGTGCCCGTGGTCGTGGGTGTCCCGAAGGCTGCCTTCAGCCAGAAGCCGAAGGCCTCGGCGTCGAGCGGGACAATGACATCTCCATCGGCCGTCACCGCGTCCTTGATCGGTGCCAGCGGGTCGCGGCCGTAGCCGAGAAGCTCCGAGTTCAGCAGCGGCTGCTCCGCGCCGAGCGACGTGCTGGCGAACGACACCTTCGTGAAGCCGCTGATTGGCGGCGTGCCATAGACGGTCTCAAACGCAAGCGCCATCTGCGCCCGCGCCCCCTGGGCTCGTGCCATGGTGATCTCCTCGGGTAGTCGGGGTCAGCCGAGCGGGTCGGCCGTGGAATAGTGCAGGACGACCGGGAGTGAGGCGGATCAGACGACAGTCCAGTGGACTGTTGTCCCGCCGAACGCGGCCTTCAGGCTGGCCGCGCGGTCACCTCAGCGGATCGGCTGTTGAATAGTGCAAGACGACCGGAATGATCGCCGCCTTCAGGCTCGCCGCGCCCTCGACCGGCAGATCGACGGGCCGTGGCGCTTCCGCCTCGAGCCAGTCGCAGAGCCCGCCCAGCGTCCGGTCGGCGGCGAGTGTCGCGCCGATGCTGGCGGTCAGCGTGTCGAAGGCCGCGTCACGGTCGCCGCCCTGCACGACAGCCTCGATCTCGGCGCGGTGCTGATAGTGGTAGGCGAGCGGTGACAGCGTCACTTCAGGCTGGCCCGGCTCCCCGTCCCGAAGGATCAGAAGACCCTCCGCCGGCACGCGCTCGGGCAGCACCTCGCCGCGCAGCGCGGTCGCTGGCAGCGTCGAGAGCCGCGCGTGCAGCGCGGCGAGGATGGATTCGCGGATGGTTGCCATCAGGCGTTTCCCGAAAGACACTGGGGTTGGTGCGGTTTTCTGGGAGTAGGGTTGTCGCTCTCCGCCCAACAACTGTGTTTTGTTGCCGAGGGAAAGGATAGATGGCGTTAGGACGACTTTGGGCCGGCCGAGCCTACGGCACAAACACTGGCAACCTGTTTGCCAAACTGGACGGCGATGATGATGCACTGAACGGCACGCTTCATCTCAACGAGCCGGGCGTCGGCGTGGTAGTCTACGCGGTTCAAGGTTCCTTTGACGGAAATCAGCTCACACTAACTGGCCAGCCGCAGACGCAGATCGAGGGAATTGCGTTTGGTCAACTCACCGCGACGGCAAGCCTGGGCGCGAGGGGAGATCTCACCGGCGAGTGGGCAACCAATATCGGCTCTGCCGGAACCTTCATCCTATTCCCGCACGACCAAACCCAAGCCGTCGAAGCCGATCCCAGCAAGCTGCCAGATCAACTCCACACCGTCCGACACCATTTCCAGGCAATAGAGGTGGACCGCCAGCAGATTACTGCCATAGCCGACGAGATTCAGCGTGAATTCAGGAACGCTCAGGTAGTCGTCACTGTAACGGCGGACACGGAGCAATCCCGGTTCCTATCCGATTTCAAAACGCTCAACTTCAGCGCAGACCGGGCT
The DNA here is from genome assembly GCF_000429765.1 of Gemmobacter nectariphilus DSM 15620. Taxonomy (GTDB): domain Bacteria; phylum Pseudomonadota; class Alphaproteobacteria; order Rhodobacterales; family Rhodobacteraceae; genus Wagnerdoeblera; species Wagnerdoeblera nectariphila. The sequence continues at coordinate 9,948 of NZ_AUCM01000031.1, forward strand.
GCCGTGATAAAGCTATATGTCAGGGAGCCCGAAGGCAGTGGCTTAGACAGGATCGCCTTGGTTGAATTTGGCCCCCAGGTCAACATGGCTATGACACAAGGCGGCGATGAGGCTTGGGTGTTTGGTATGCTCGAAAAGCTGAAGCGTAGCATCCGGCCACTGGAGCGGAGCTATACGACGAACTTCAAGAGGCTGGGCTTCGGAATCAATCAACTCCTTATAGTCGGCGCGATTATTTTCCTGCCCGATCTTGGCAGCCTCCGGGATCGAGCGACCCTTATGGCCGTCGTCCTTGCGCTTGCTTTCGCGGTCAACTGGCTGCATGGCCGGTACCTTCCGTTCGCAGCGATCTATCTCAGGAAGAAACCCACGGGCCTTTTTGCGAGGATGGCCCCGACCGCTGCCTCGTGGCTCATCGCAGCTACTGCGAGTATCGTGGCTGCATTAGTGGCCGCGTATCTCCAAGGCTGGCTGGCAATCCCCTCTGCGAGATAGTGGACCGGGGATCGTGCGCTACAGCCAACGTCTTACCTCCACCCAGCTCGCCACGATCAACCGCGGCACGCTGTCGTGCGCACGCGCGGCGGCCCGGTCCAGATCGAGCCGCTTCGGCAGCTTGACCTGCGGGACCAGCAGGAAGATCGGCGCTGTGACCTGGTTGCGGCCTGTCTTGGAGCGCGACGCCACCGCCTGACCGCGGGTGCTGATGCGGGCGCGGTCGGCGACGAGCAGGCTCGGCCCCGTGCGGCGATAGACGAACCGCAGGCGCAGGCCGCGCCGTCGCTCCCATTCGCCGGGCGTGATCTTGCCGCCGCGCAGGCCTCGCCCGGCGGCCTCGGTCGGGATCGCCAGCCAGAAGCCGTCCTTCGAACGGATCAGAGGACCGGTGTCGTGGGCTCCGACGATGACCGGGGCCTTTGACCAGACCAGCGCCGCGGCGTTCAGGCTCTCGCCGGCCTTCGGATAGGTCTGGCTCCGGATCGAGTTGGCGAGCCGCCCGCCGAGCCCCGCGCCGGTGATCTGGCCGCGCCAGGCGGTCTTGAGCCCGGTCCCGGCCTCGCGCATGGCAGCGGTGACGGCCTTCTCGCCCGCCTTCACCTCGGCGGCCATGGCGGCGACGAGGTCCGGCGTGATGTCGAGCCTCAGCTTCATGTCGGCCTCAGATCCACGGTCCAGACGAGCCGTTCGCGGTCGCGCACGGGCTCGCCCTGGACGAGGAACGCTTCGCCGTCGATCTCGATGCGGTCGCCCGGACGTGGCGTGGACACTTCGGTGAGGCGCAGATCCAGCCGAGTGGTCTCCGACCAGATGCGCGCCTCGCCGAAGCCGGTGACGTCGTCCGGACGGCGCAGGATCGCGCGGACCAGCGACGGCGCGCCGCCCTCGGCGGTGTAGACGACGTCGCGCGCCAGATGCGCGTCGGCGAAGAGCGCGTCGAGGGCAATGGCGAAGGCGGTCATCAGGTCCGCCTGGCCTGTCGCAGCACCTGCGGTCGGGTGCAGATCGGCAGCGGGTTGCTCTCGATCTCGAGCCGTACCCATTCGTCGCGGTCCCGGTCGGGAATGGTGCGGGCATAGAGCGGCTGGCCGAGGGTGTTGACGGTCTCGAAGGTGTCGGCGGGGGCGTAGTAGATCTCGAACAGCCCCTCGATACCTTCGGGATAGAAGAACGCCTTGTCGGTCGGCACGGTGAAGCCGACGCCGCCGCGATAACGGCGGAAGGTGATCCCCCCGAAGCTGACCTCATCAGCGACGCGACCGCGCAGGTCGGCCGCGGCGGCGGTGTTGAGATAGGTCTCGCGCACCTCCTTGTGGGCCACGAGATCGGCGAAGAAGGCCGAGCCGCATTCCGCGCGGATCTGCACGGCGCCGGCCGAGAGCCCGCCCATCGAATCCTCGACGCTCTCGATGAGCGCCTGGCAGCGCTTTCGCAGTGCTCCCGAGGCCGGGCTCGCATTGTCGAGGTCGAAGTCGATCTCGGCCGCCGGCGTGATGCCGAACTCTGTGAAGTAGTTGACGACCGTGGCGTGGTCCTTCGGGTCCTTCACCAGCCCCTGGATGCCGTTCAGGAGGTGATACTCGAAGGTCGTCTCCGCGTCCTGGCGGAGCTTGCGCAGCCTGTACGCCACCTCGGTCTGGACCTGCTGGGTGGCGCTCTCCGAGCCGAAGTCGCGGACGGACTGGATCTCGGAGGCCCAGAGCACGTCCTGCTTCTTGAACTGGCGGCAGACGAAGGCGCGCATCTCGCGGCGATCAGGAACCTGCTGCTCGTAGGCCGAGCCGCGCTCCGAGAACGGGATCAGCGACAGCGTGCCGTCGCGGCTCTCGATCACGACGGTGCGGGCGCGCACGCCGCGCGGGCTGAAGAGGTTCGAACCCGAGAGCAGCGCCGGCTTGTAGGGGATGTTCTCGAGCGCACGGGTGAGCTCGACGATGGTGAAGGCATCGCCTTCGAAGATGTCCATGGTGGCCATGAGGATGCCTCCTGTCTGGAGCGCGCCCAGCAAAAGTGGACGCCGGTTTTGCGTCCGGGCGCGCGTGAATAAGGGAATTGGATCAGCGGACGAGGATGCCCGCGGCGAGGAGCGCCGTGTGGGCGGCCGCGATCTCGCCCTCGCTCGGCGTGCCGGCAAAGACGAGGTCGTGGCGGTTGACGATGGCGGGGCCGCGGACGACCGCGACGGCGGCCGCATCGCCCGCGCTCGCGTCGGCCTTGCCCCAGAGCACGGCGACGGCGGTCTCGGTGCCGTCGACGGCGGCCGGGTCGTGGGCGGCGTACTTGCCCGAGGCGGTGATCTTGCCGAGCACCGTGCCGGGCGCGAGCGTGCCCGCCGCGACGGTGATCGTCTCGCGGGTGTAGTCGCGGAAGGCTTCCCAGACGAGGAAGCCGCCGGGGTGCGTGCCTTCGGTGAGCGTGGTCATGGTGTCATCCTTTCAGCTTGAAGGTGCGGGCGACGATCTCGCCCCAGGGGCGCGCGGCCGAGGAGCGGCCGGGCTGCGGGTGATGGGGCGCGATCTCGGGCTCGGCCTCGGCCTTTGCGGCGAGCAGCGCGGCGCGCACCTCGGCGAGGCTGGCGTCCTCTTCGAGGAACTTGCCGGCCATCTGCGGCTGGCCCGCAAGGCGGCAGAGATCGATCACGGCCCGAGCATGCCCGATGGCTGCCGCGCGGATCGCGGCGGGGTCCGGCGGCGCACCGCTGGGCGGTGGCGTTACGGCCGGAGGCTGAGCGGTGGCGGCGGAGGCGGCCTGCTCGTCTTCGGCATCAGAAAGCTGATCTCCTTCGGCGGCCTCGTCGGTGTCTTCGTCCGCTTCGATCTCACCGCCGTCGCTTTCGTCGTCGGGCTCCGGCTCGCCTTCGACCGGCTCGGCCAACCCCGGCGGCGCGTTCCGGAAGCGCCCGATGTCGAAGTTCGCGGCGATCCGGACGGGCTCGACCAGCCGGTCGGCGAAGCCCTGCGCCACCGCGTCCGACGCGTCGAACCAGGTCTCGGCGGACATGAGTGCGGACACTTCCTCCGGTGTCCGGCCGGATTTCGTCGCGTAGCCGGAGACGAGGCTGCCCTTCACCTTGTCGAGCGCCTCGGCCATGGCGCGCATGTCCTCGGCCGTGCCCATCACGAGGCCGGCTGGATCGTGGATCATCAGGAAAGCGTTCTCGGGCATGACGATCTCGTCGCCCGCCATGGCGATGTAGGAGGCGGCCGAGGCGGCGATGCCGTCGATCCAGACCGTGACCGGGCCCTCGTGCCGCTTGAGTGCGTTGTGGATCGCGACCGCGTCGAAGACCGACCCGCCGGGACTGTTGAGCCGCAGATCGACGGGCGTGCCCTCGGGCAACGCGCCCAGTTCGGCGAGGAACCCCTTCGCCGAGACGCCGTAGGCGCCGATCTCGTCATAGATCGCCACTTCCGCACCGGTCCCCCGGGCCCGGATCGCATACCAGCTTGCCATGTTGTCACTCCTGTTCGGTGGCCGGATCGGTCGTCGCCGCGCCCTCGTCCCTGTCGTTGCCGGCGCCGTCGCCGGGCTCGGCCCGCGTTGCCGGCGTCGCACGAGCGCCCTGCGTCTCGCCCGGGCTCGTGCGGTAGCGCAGGCCGAGCCCCGTCGCGCGCGCGGCATCGGCGGCGTTCTCGCGATCCACTTCCTCGATGTCGTAGCCGGTGGCCTCGACCACCTTGCGCCGCGAGGTGATGCCGGCCTCCATCGCCAGGACCTGCGCCTGGATGTCCTTCAGCGGATCGACCCAGTCCCAGCGCGGCGGGATCCACTGCACCGGCCGCACCACCGCGGGATCGGCGTCGAGCGCGCCCGACAGCACCGCCGTCTCCAGCCAGCGCAGCCAGACCGCGCGGCAGAGCTGGTGGACGATCACGCCATGCTGCAGCTGGCCGATGCGGCGACGGAACTCCACGAGTTCGGCCCTGAGGCTGGAGTAATTCGCCTGACGGACATCGCCGGTGACGAGGTGATAGGGCAGCCCCAGCGAGGCCGCGACCGAGAGCAGCGTCCGGTACTGGAACGCCTCGTAGCTGCTGCCGACATCCGCCGGCGACGAGAACTTCACGTCCTCGCCCGGCAGCAACACCTGCATCGTGCCGGGTTCGAGGCTCGCGATGGCCGCGCCGTCGAGATCCGCTTCGGCCTCGCCCATCATCGGCTCTTCCGGCGCGGTCTTGGTGATGAAGCCCGCGAACATCGCCGCGGTCTTCTTCCGGTCGAGCTCGGCGTCGTCGTACTGGTCCAGCAGGAACAGCCGCACCATCGCGGGCGCGATATGCGGCAGCCCCCGGATCTGGCCGGCATCGATGGGCCGGTAGACGTGCAGCACGTCGGCCGCCGGCACGCGCACCGTCTCCGGGATCACCGCTCCCTGGTCGGTGCTGTCGCCCGGGTGGCGGCGGCGGAAGTGGTAGGCCACGCGCCGGCCGATCGCATCGAACTCGATCCCGCAGCGGATGCGGTTGCCGTTGGCCGCCGTCTCGGTCTTCTCGAAGGGCAGCATTTCCGACTGGAGAAGCTGCAGTTGGAACGGGACCAGCAGCCCGTCCTCGGCGCGTCTTGGGCGCAGCCGGACGAAGCACTCGCCGGCCACGAACATCTCCCGCGCGACCATGGCCTGCAGACCGTAGAAGTCCGTCAGACCGTCCGCATCGGCCTCGTCGGTCCAGGCGAGCCAGAGCCGCTGGACCCGGTCGCGCAGATCGGCGTCTCCGATGAGCGACGAGGGCTTGATGCCATCGCCGACGAGGTTGGCGGCGAAGGCCTCACAGGCATTGGCGGCATAGCCGTTCGTCACCACCAGCTCGCGGGACCGCGCCAGGAGCCGCGGGCCGCCCGAGGCGACCAGCGCATTGATGTTCTCGAGCGGCGGGTTCCAGCCCCGCAGCCGGCGTTTCGCCATGGCGCCTTCGAGACGGGCGCGCACGGCAGCGGGGCCGCCGGTGGAGCGGCGGCGGAAACGGTCGAAGAGGCGCATGCTTCAGAGGCCCTTCGCTGTCGTCACGCGCACATGTCGGACGATCCGACGCCCCTCGGCGGTCGCGATCTCGCGGTCGAGCGCCTCGATGGCCCGGTCGATCTCGGCCACGCTCCGATAGTCCACGGTCTTGCCTTCATAGCTGACCCGCGCCACGCCAGAGGACCGCTGCGCGGCCAGCGCGTCGCGGCGGGCGCGGAGCTCTGCGGCCGTGGCCATTGGGTCACCTCATGTAGCTCGAGCGCACCGTGCGCCGGCGCGGCGTCGTTCGGGTCGTGACGGACGGCGCCGCTGCCGCGCCGGCCTCGGATCCTTCCGGCTTCGCCACACCGAGCTGCGCTTCCAGATCGGCCCATCGCGCCTCGGGCCAGCGATCGGCACCGGCAATCCACGCCGCCGCGCGGGCATAGACCCGGCAGTCCAGCGCCTCGTTGCGCTCGCGCAGCTTCTGCCATTCGAGCCGCGCGAAGCCGCGTTTCGTCCGCACGGTCACCAGCTGCTCGGCGGTCAGCTGCTTCAGCCATTCGCCGTCCGCCCAGTCCGGCAGGTGGATCGTGCCGGGCGGACACAGCGCGCCCGCCGCCTGTTCCTCCCTCGTCGGCCGGTCCTGCCGCAGGAAGCGATAGGTCTCGGCCTTGAAGGTCGAGGTCGCCACGGTCCAGAGCCGGGCGCCGCGCCGGAGCCGCTTGCCCGCGATAGTCGCGTCGACATAGGTCGGCCCGGTCACTGGGCTTGTCCGGGTGAACCCCTCGACGCCCTTCACCGGCGCCACCTGCGCGAACCCCACCTGGCGCGACCAGGCATAGACCGCGCTGGTCTCGTAGCCCGTGTCGATCGCGAGCCGGGCGAGCGTCATCCGCTGACCCGAAGCATGCGTCCAGGTCCGCCCGAGCAACTCCGTCAGCTGCTGCCAGCAGGCCGGATCGCCGGGGCCGCCCTCGAGCACGAGGTGATCGACAAGCCAGCTTTCCAGCCCGCGGCCCCAGCCCCAGACGTCGACCTCGATCCGGTCCTTCTGCACGTCGGCGCCCGCGGTCAGGAACAGACCGCGATCGGGCACCGTGCCTGGGGACCATGCCTCGCGCCGGTCCGCCAGCCGCTGCCAGTCGGGCGCCTCGCCGGTCTCCATCCACGTCTCGCCGAGGATGGTGTTCCGGAACGCCCGCATCGCCTCGTCGCTGCCCCGTGCCGCTTCATGCGCTCGCGCGATCCGCTGCCAGCTGAGCCAGCCCACCGGCGAATAGAGCGCCGAGAGGTGGTAGCCGACCGTGGTCGGATCGGCGGCGGTGGCGGTCGCGCGCCACTCGCCGCGCTCGAGCATCCTCGTCTTGTGATGCTCCGCGAGGGGCCGTTCGCAGCCCTCGCAGAGATACTCCGCCGTCTCCGGGCGCCCCTTCTCCCAGCGCAGCCGGTCGAACTTCAGCCACTGCATCGCCTCGCAATGCGGGCACGGCACGAAGTAGCGCCGCTGGTCGGAGGCCTCGAACTCCCGCTCGATCCGGGAGAGCCCCCGGATCGTAGGCGTCGAGACCAGGAAGACCTTTCGCCGATGGGCGAAGGTCAACGACCGGGCCTCGGCCAGCGTGACCGGGTCGCCTTCCTCGTCGGCCGAGGCCGGATAGGCGTCGACCTCGTCGAGGAAGATGTACCGCGCCGGAGTGGACCGCAGTCCGACCGCCGAGTTCGCGCCCGTCATGATCAGGATGCCGCCTGCGAACTCCTTCGACAGCATCGTGTTGCCCGCATCCCGCGAGCGGGCGGGCTTCACCCGCTCCCGCAGGTCCGGGCTCTCGTCGATCAGCGGATCTATCCGCTGGCGCGAGTTGCGCTTGGCCAGCTCCACGGTCGGCTGGACCGCGAGCATCGGCCCCGGGGCCTGGTGGATCACGAAGCCGATCCAGTTGTTGCCGGCCTCGGTGTTGTGCGTCGGGATCCAGCCCTTCCCGCAGAGAAACAGGTGGCTCGGAGAGTCGACCTCGATGCAGCGCACCGGCACGCTCGGCGCCGGCCGGATCGCGACGATCCGCCGGCGGCGGCTCCGCCACGGCCGCCCGGTCTCGACCGGGCGCATCCGGGCCCGCTTGCGCGAGAGCCGGAACATCGGCTCCTCGGCATAGGCCGTCCAGGACACGCGCCAGTATTCGGCCGACATCGTCGCGCGGCCGCCCGGCCCGAACACCTTGCGGCGGCTGCCCATCCGATAGATCGCGGGCTTGTATCCCAGGCCGCGGAGCAGTTCGACCATCGCATCGACGAGGCCCCGGTCGGCATTCGAGAATTCGCAACGCTTGCCGTCCGGCGTGATCGTGCCGTCGGAGTCCATCAGCCCGCGCACGAGCTCGAGCCGCTGGGCCCGGCTCGCCCGCATGTAGGCGAGCGGCACGTGCTTGTTGTCGAGCACGTCCAGCTGCCTCAGCCGCGTCACGAAATGCGACCGGAAGCAGTCCGAGAGCGACGCGCCGTCCGCGCGCCGCATCCGGAAGGTCGGATCGATCACGACGTTGGCGAGCCTGCCCTTGCGCCACTTCGGCAGTCGGAACTCGGCCTCGACGCCGCAGGCCCGCAAGTGCTCGACGATCTCGGCGTCCTCCTCATGCGCCGAGATGTGGTTCATGATCGACGAGCCGTCCCCGAGCCAGAGGCCGAGCACGTACGGGTGCAGGATCAGGTCCTGGTCCGGCATGTCGACCGCGTCGCAGCAGTCGATGGCATAGCGCCGGCGCTTGCCCTTCGCGCCGATGGTCACGCGCCCGGCCATCTCCGCCGTGGTCAGCGTGCGCGCGGCGGGCCTGCCGTTCGTGAAGTCCCACACCGCCCAGCGATGATCGCCGTCCGCGACGATCCGCTCGCCATCGTCGAATTCGACCGCGAAGCAGGCGCGTTTCTCGAACACCGGCGACAGGCCGGTGACCTGACAGATGCGTCCGCACTCGTCGTAGAGCAGATCGCCCTCGGCGATCTCGCCCATGGTCGTCCAGCCGAAGGGCGTGGGCACCGCGGTGTCGAGCGCGAGCGGCGCGCCCACCTGCGCCGCCTTCATGAACACGACTCGCTGGGCCGGATCGCCCGGGCTGAGCCGGTCCATGATTTCGCGCATGTAGGGCGTGCGCGCGCTCCGGTACCGCCCCGGCTCCGCCGAGGCGCGCGAGCCCAGCCGCCGGTGCCGATCCGCCCACTGCGAGACCGTCAGGTCCGGATCGGGACGGATGCCGCTGCGCCACGCCCGAAGAAGTCCCTCCGCCCCGTCGAAGTCGAACAGACCCTCATCCGAGCCTCGGCCGGATCTCCGCGAGGCTGTCGAGTTGGGCGCGGACATGGGTTTCGAGCAGTCTCTGGATCAGCGCGGCAGTCACCGCCGGTTCTGGGGCGCCGTTGTCGGCAGTCTCCGGGTGCTCGAGCGTCGCGGTCAGTTCCGACGCCATCTGTGCGGCCACCCGCGCCGGCCAGGTTACCCATGCGTCGCGTTCGTCACGCGCGAGCCGGAACATCAGCGTCTCCGCCCGCGCGCGGTCGATCAACTCGCCCTTCAGCTTCTGAAGCCGGAGGCGCCGTTCCTGCGCCTTCAGCACCTCGTTCGCGGTCTTCGCCTTCATGAAGGTCGCGCCTTCGCCGACCTCCGGCACTGATACCCCGTGCTCCCGAAGGGTCTCGCCAACGGCCGCGACGGCCGCCGCAGGCACCGGCTTCATACCGGCGGGGCGAGCCGCAGCCTTTGGTCGGCTCTTGGACGGGTCGGTCGTCTCTGCCCGTCGCCGGTCCGACGCGTCCGAGTCGATGCTGCCATCGGGGAAAAGGACCAGACGCCCCGCCTTCTTCGCTTTCTGGATCGCCCCGCGCGAGAGCCCGACGCGCTCGGCGTACTGGCGCTCGCTCAGCCCCTGCATCCGGAACTCCGATTATCATTTGTGATCAGGCGCTTATTGAGTTGATAAGCCCCTCAGAGCGAGCGAACGTCCCATCGACGACGCGATGCAACTCGATCCGGAGCCGCCACGATGACCCGCCCGAACCCGATCACCACGCCCCGCCACGAACTGCGCGCCGAGAAGGCGCAGCGGAACCGAGAGGCGGCGCTCGGCGCCTTCATCGCGAAGAAGGCCGAGATCGACGCGATGCTCGCCCGGCTGCAGGCGCTCAGCGACGATCACTTCGACGGCCACCCCGACGAGATCGACTGGGGGCATGTCGGCACCCTCGAGCATTACGCCAGCCTCCTGAAGCGGATCACCGACAGCGCCTTCGGCGAGGGCGAACACGCCGAGTAACCGATCG
>NZ_AUCM01000032.1 GCF_000429765.1 Gemmobacter nectariphilus DSM 15620
AATACCTGTCGATCAAATACACTGAACGGCTGGCCGAAGCCGAAATCGACCTTTCAGCAGGCACCGTCGGTGACGCCTACGACAATGCGCTGGCCGAATGCGTGATTGGCCTGTTCAAGACCGAAGTCATCAACCAGATCGGCCCTTGGAAATCGATGCGCGAAGTCGAATGGGAAACCCTGAAGTGGGTCGATTGGTATAACAACCGTCGCCTGCTCGGACCCATCGGATACATCCCGCCCGCAGAAGCAGAGGAGGCGTTCTATGCAAACCTGAACACACTCGATATGGTCGCCTAGTCATTGAACAAACCACCCTCCGGTAAACCCGGGGCGGTTCACAAATGGCAGCCACGCTCGCCAAGGCAAAGGCGATGATCTGCATCCGCAACACGATGCTGGAGAACCTGCACGAGGGGGAAGGTTCCGATGACAAGAACCGGGGATTTCTCCGATGTCGTCGTCCTTGATACCGAGGGCAATCGCATCTCCTGGACGGAGGTGTCGCGGTTCGACGATAACGAGATGCGTGACCTGATGCGGCAGGTGGTCAACCGCCTCTATACTTTCCAGCTTCGCCTCGTCGAGCCGGAGTTCCAGGCGTTCGTCGACCACTGGCTCGGCGCGACACGCAAATGGGACGATCCGAAGCATGACGACGCGCTTTACGGCGGGCACGACCACCAACAATAGTTGGTCTCCGGCAAGGCTGTCTTTTCGGTCCGTATTGCAACCGACGCCTCGTCGGCGGTAGATTGGCATCAGGACATGGCTGGAACGTCTTGCTGTGCGAGCAGATGTTCAAATCCCTTGGCGAGCCGCACATTCGCACAGCATCGCGCCAGTATTTGCGCGACGCCATGCTGCTCAGGACTACGCCAATGCCCGATCCTGCCCTCCATTCCTGCCCGAACCCCGCCGGGCGCTTCTCTGTAACCGTTCGGAATTGCTGCGTAATCTACACGCAGGTATTTCAGGAAGCGGGACGAGGATGGCTCGGCAGCGGCAAACCACAGCCACGAGGCTTCGACTGGTCACCCAGACCAGCGATGATGCCGTGGCGCGCGTGGCTGAGGCCCAGGAACCGGACCCCCGCCTCGTCGATCTTGTCCGCCAACTCGCCCGGCAAGCTGCGCGCGATTTCGTCCAACAGGAGACGGCCCGGCTGCCGCGTGACCGCCTCCCCGAGTGAGGAGGCCCGCGCATGAGAGTCGCGCTCTACGCCCGCTATTCGTCCGACAATCAACGCGACGCCTCGATCACGGATCAGCTTCGCATGTGCCGCCTGCGCACCGAGAAGGAAGGCTGGACGGTGGTCGAAGAATATACCGACCACGCCATCTCCGGCTCCAGCATGATCCTGCGCTCCGGCATCCAGGCGCTGATTTCGGATTCCGGGCGCGGCCGCTTCGACATGATCATGGCCGAAGCGATGGACCGCCTGTCGCGGGATCAGGAAGACATTGCCGGCATCTTCAAGCGCATGACCTATGCCGACGTGAAGATGTTCACCCTGTCCGAGGGAGAGATCACCCATCTGCATGTCGGGCTTAAGGGCACGATGAACGCCCTCTTCCTGAAAGACCTGGCCGACAAGACCCGCCGCGGCCTGCGCGGTCGGGTCGAGGACGGCAAGTCGGGCGGCGGCCTCTGCTACGGCTACGACGTGGTGAAGAAGTTCGATGACCGCGGTGAAGCCGTACGAGGCGACCGGACCATCAACGAGGCCGAAGCCGGGATCGTGCGCCGCATTTACGCCGATTATCTCGACGGCCAGTCGTCGCGCGCGATTGCCATGGCATTGAACCGGGAAGGAATCGCGGGTCCCCAAGCCAAGGAATGGGGGCCATCGACCATCCACGGCAATCCGAAACGGGGCACCGGTATCCTGAACAACGAGCTCTATATCGGCAAGCTCGTCTGGAACCGGCTGCGCTACATCAAGGATCCCGACACCGGCCGGCGCGTCTCCCGCCTGAACCCGGGAAGCGAATGGGTGACGCAGGAGGTTCCCGAACTGCGGATCATTCCCGATGATGTCTGGGCGGCCGTGAAGAAGCGCCAGAACCGGCTCGCCTATGAACCCAAAGCCGAGACGACCACCAACTTCATGAACGACCGGCGGCGCCCGAAGCATCTCTTCGCGGGGCTGGTCAAATGCGGCTGCTGCGGGGGCGGCTATTCGATGATCTCGAAGGACCTGCTTGGCTGCGCGACTTCGCGCAACAAGGGCACCTGCGACAACCGGCTCAACATTCGCCGCGATGCGCTGGAGGCCTCGATCCTCAACGGGCTGCGCAAGCATCTGATGGACCCGGCGCTGTTCAAGGAGTTCTGCGCCGAGTTCACCAGGGAAGTGAACCGACTGCGCATCGAGCGGGGCGCCGATCTGGAGGGTTGGAAGCGGGAACTGGAGCGCATCGACAAGGAACTGGACAAGATCGTCGACGCGATCGTGCAAGGTTTCCCGTTGTCGAAGCTGAAGGACAAGTCCGAGAAGCTGGAGGCCCGCAAGGCTGAACTGACGGAGAAGCTGGCCACTGCGGACGAACCGCCGCCCCTGCTGCATCCCAACATGGCGGCGCTCTATGCGCAGCGGATCGGCCAGCTCTACGAACACCTGCAAGACGAGGACGGTCGCGCCCGCGCCGCCGAGACCTTCCGGTCACTGGTCGACCAGGTCACACTGGTGCCCGACAACGGCGAACTGGCGATTGTCCTGCGCGGCGACCTCGGTGCGATCCTGCGGTTTACGGCCGGAAAGAAAGACCCCGACTTCCTTGCGGAGGCCGAGGCTTTGGACAACCTGCTATCGCAGGGATCGTTGGTTGCGGGAGGGCGCAACAGACGATCTCTGCGGAATGGGGGTAAGAATGCAAAAACCTCCGCGCGGGAAGCTACGGAGGTTTCGCAAGTATCGTTGGTTGCGGGGGCAGGATTTGAACCTGCGGCCTTCAGGTTATGAGTCGTTTCGAACAAACCATGAACAATCACGCAGGATCACGAGTTGTTGCGCGGTTTCCGCCAGTTGCGATCCGGGGCCGCAAGAGCGGCCTGCGCGCGGATTGTCAGGATTGCGCAGCGTTTTTCGGCCGCGTGCTTCCACAATGCTTCCAACGGGCAACTAACAGATTCTCAGGAAGCAGCAGTTCAATCCAAAAGAGCGGCGCAGCCATCGGCTTACGCTGACATTGGCTCGGAAAAGATCGTTGCCGCGATAGCCGTACCACGGTCTACAGCGTGACTAAGCCGATGACTGCCGTTAACCAGCACATACTCCCCTGTTACTTTCCGCACCAAAGCAATGGGAGGGATTCTTTCCAGCTCTGCAATCTTGGCCAGCCGCTCTGCATCTGATCCTCGCGGCTGTTGCCCACGCTCATCCACATTGCGTGATCCAGGCCTGCTGTAAGACAAGCCCTGAGGCGCATTCAGAAGCGCACCGCCCACGAAGTCATCGAATTCGTCTTTCCCTGAGAAAGCATGACGAGTGTATGGAGCATCGAATGCTCGCAGATCCAAGCCCATCACCTCAGCGTTATATTGGGCTTCACTGACGTCCGACTTGAACGGGAAAGGGTACCAACGAAGCCAAACGTCATTCTTGTACGGCGCTTGAGAACGCTTGAAGGTAAAGATTAGGCTATACCGTGCAGCCTCAGACTTAACTGGGGTAACAGCGTGAAAGGATCTCTCCGAGATTCCGAATAGGAAACCGTTGTTGCGCGATGGAAGCCAAGCGCCTTCGACGTCTCGCATGCTGCCACTCCGAAGAGTCAGCAGAATGCCGCCTTGCTCGATCGACCAGTGTTCGTTCAACGTGACTGTAAGCCGAAACTCCTCATCAAAATCATTCTCGTCTGTATGAGCCGCAATATAGTCTCCCTCGATCATCTTGTGAGCTGCAATATCAAAGTCTGCAGAAATTGATGCCCCGAAGAAATCCCCTACCGAATCTGCCATCTCTTTTCGGGCCGTGCGATCAAAGATCTTTTTAAAGGCGTGGTGGCCAGAAACGTTTCGCTCTCTTTGCCGATAAAACTCCCTTCGGGCCTCGTGCCAATCTAGCTCTCTTACAGACCTACTCAGCCCTTCATAGACTCGCTCCGGAAATACCCGAGACATTGCAGAACCAAATGCCCCACCTTCGGGCAGAGTGACGAGGTATGGACAAATCATGTCAGGGCCCTCTCAAAAACACCAAAAACCTGCTTATAGTCTGAGCAATAAACAGAGGGGTTGCGATACGATTCACCGTCCCATCGATGCTGCATGTAGCCGCCACCGCACTTGTCAAAATGCCGGCAGTTCTCACACTCTTGCGCGACATCATCTCTTGTCCGCAGGAAGTCCCTCAACTCTGGAGAGCATAGAGCTGCATCAATCCCAGCGCGAGAGATCTTGAAGCCGCCGGCGAAATCGGCCCCGCTCCGATTGATCCTCAGAGTATCCACCAACTTGATCTCTCCATTGGTGTCGACAGTGAGATCTACACGAACTTTGCTAGATGAGGGGCGAGGCAGTCCTTGTTTCTCAAGAAGCAGTCTCTCGATGATGTCGTCCAGCATCCTTACTCCGAAAGGACGGCGCTCCTTGCAATACAGAGCCGAAAACTCAAGCACCCATTTAGCCGCCTGACACGCGTCAAGGCTATCCATCATGGGTGGAAGAGACTGGCGATCGCCATCCGGAAGCAGAAGGTCATACTGGGGCGCACCAGCCCAGTGCATGAACTCCAATATGCGGTCGGGCGAGTTCTTCAGGTCGACGACCATCAATATCGCATCGAGCACTTGGGCGTCACGAGCGCGCTCGATTGTCTCTCTGATCCTCCGGAACCTACTGGCTCCGCGTCTATCGACCCGGTGACGGTCATTCTCTTCCTGAAAGCCATCGACCGATAGAGAGAACGACAGCGAAGACCTGTGTTTCTTGAGGATCGCTTCAAGATTCGAGTTGTATATCGTCCCGTTCGACTGGATCGTCATGCGTGCTCGCGGTGCCTGCTCGTTAATCCTCGTGACCAGGGAGTCAAAAGCCGCCAAACCGAACAGGAGTGGCTCGCCGCCGTGAAATGCTACGAGGGGCGCACCTTCCTGCTGGGCGCACAGGAAAGTAACTGCGTCAATCAGCCCCTCAACAACCGCGTCCGGCATGCGAAACGGCATGCTCTCCCAAGAACGGTCCTGTCCATGATAGATATAGCAATAGTCACAGTCGAGATTGCATCGGGATGCAATCTTAACGATCAGACTATCTATTTCGATCTCTTCCGAGCCCAATGGCACTTAGCTTATTAACCGGTGCTCTTGTCATAATGGCGATCGTAGCTGCCCTTAGGGCCACCACCACGATTGTAGGCTGTGAACAGCTTCGGATCGCCATATTTTTCAAGGCTCTCCGTCATGTCTTGCTCCGCCTTCTCAAGAAACTCCGTCGAGATCTTCAATTCAAAGTCTTCGGACATCGGCTTCTTCTCCTCTGCTCCGCGCCCACACTTCCAGTACAGTGGCACCACGGCAGCAAGGTCGCCAAAGACAAGGGGCCGGTCAAGCCTCTTTCTTTGCCGCGCGCGCCACGAATTGCCAGCAGCCTCTGGACCACCATCATCCGTCCATCCGCGACCAGAAGCCGGTCTTCTTGCCATGCTCGGCCTTCAGGCGCGCGGCATAGGCAGGGTGCGGCTCGACCGGTCCGAAGTCCTCGATCCGTCCGGCCAGGTCGGCACAGGTTGCCAAGTGCTGGGCAGCATAGCCATAGCGCTTCTGCCTCCCTTGGATCAGCGTGAAATCGATCATCGCCCGAAGTGCCACCGTCGCGGCCAGCGGATGCTTCTCGGCCAATGTCTCGGCCGCCGGGGCGAGGAATTCGTAGTGATCGCCATCGACATCGACCTGCCGGTCGATCAGCAATCGCGCGGCGTGGCCAAGCGATGGCCAATTCAGAAAGAAGGCCAGGGCTGTAAGCGGGTCGGGATGAGCAGCGGCATGCGCCATCGCGCGTTCCTCGGCCTCGATGTCGTCGAAATCCGGCAGCCGCTTCAGATAGGCCCGCAAGTGCTCGCCCGACAGGTCGCGTTCGAAGCACGCCCAGCGAAAGTCCTGCGCTTCGTCCTTCCGGTCCAGTGCCTCCAGTACCGCAAGGCGCGCGTCCTGCCACTCGGGCGGGATCCAGCGCGCATCTTTCACCTCGGCCCGCTCGATGAAGCCGAGCGCGTCCCCTGCCCTGCCCGCCGCCAGCAAGCGCTGCGCGATCTCGGCCGCGATCTTCGGCACCTTGCGGGTCTTTGGGTCGTACTGGGCGATGAAGCCATCGACGTCGCCTTGGACGTCGGCGATGTCCTTCAGCGCCATCTCGACCGTGCTTTGCCGCGCACGTTCGTCCATCTCGTGGGCATAGCGCGTGCCGCCGCTGCCCCAGCCGACGGCCTGCCACTCGCTCTTTGGCGGCACCGGCACGGGCGTGCGGCCGACTTCCTCGACCAGTGTCTTCAGATGCGCGACGCCCTCCGGGCCCAGCGCCGGGGCGATGATGGCGATCAGCCCGTCATACTGACCAAAGCCGTTGTCCTGCAGCGCGTCGAGAACCTGCCGCGCCAGCGCCTCGGGCGCAGCGCCCGCCGCCTTGGCCACTTCGCCCAGATCAGCGCAGGCCTGGTGGAAGATGTCGATGACGGTGCCGCTGCTGTCATCGCAGCGTTCGAACACGGGCGTGGCCAGCCCCATGAACCGCCACAAGAGCGCCAGCGCCTCACGAGGATCATGCGGGGCGATCTGTTCCATTATCGCGCTGCTCTGGGTCTGAAGATCCTTCACCAACGGCTTGCGGTTCTGCCAGTTCACGAAGGTCCGCGCCTTTGCGATGCTGCTCAGCCGCTTGGTGATCTCCCGCGCCGCTTCCCTCGGGCCTTCCGCTCCGGCGAGCGCCAGCCGCAGCTTGCGCTTGGCAGCGGCATCGCCGGTGCTGATCTCGATCAGCAGCTGCGCCAGACGCTCAGTGCCCAGCGCTTCCAGGTTCTTTGCATTGAGGGTGGATTTCGACGCCATCGGGATTCCGTTTCTTTTCGCGGACCATAACAGCGCGACTGAGCGACCGGAACCTGCGTTCTGATTCGTGCAGACCATCCTTTCCGCTCACGACTGCGATTCAGCCATAGCGCAGTTTTACGCGGAATTTCCTTTTTCAACGCAATATCAATGTGTTCGTTGACTAGCCCGACGCGTTGCGCACTGTGGAACCCAGACAATCCGGAAGCCACTCCCATGCCCAAACTGACCAAGCGCATCGTCGACGCCGCCGAGACCCAAGCCGCCGAATACTTCGTCTGGGACAGCGACATCCCCGGCTTCGGACTGCGGGTGCTGCCAAGCGGGCGAAAAGGCTACGTCGTGCAATACCGCGCGGGCCGCCGGTCGCGGCGGATCAGCCTCGGGCCCAGCACCGTGCTGACCTGCGAACAGGCACGCACCCGGGCCATCACCATCGTGGCTGCGGCGCGCAACGGGCAGGACCCTGCGGCCGAACGCGACGCGGGGCGCAGGGCGATCACGATCAAGGAACTGGCCGAGCGGTTCGACAAGGAACACATCGCCATCCGTGTGAAGGCCAGCACGGGAAAAGAGTATCGCCGGAACCTGCAGCGCTTCATCCTGCCCGCCCTCGGGCAGTTGACGGTCACGGGGATCACGCGAGCGGATGTCGCCAAGTTCCACCACGACCTGCGCCACATCCCCTACCAGGCCAACCGCTGCCTCGAGGTGATCTCGAAGATGTTCAGCCTGTCCGAGATGTGGGGCCTGCGACCGGACGGGACCAACCCGCGCAAGCACATCCGGAAATATCCCGAGGAGAAGCGGGAGCGTTTCCTCAGTGCGGCCGAACTGCGCCGGATCGGCGAGGTGCTGCGCGAGATGGAGGCCGAAGGGGTGGAACTGCCCTCGGCCATCCTCGCCGCGCGCCTGCTGATCCTGACCGGATGCCGCTTGAACGAGATCATGTGCTTGAAGTGGGCGTATGTCGATCTCGACGTCCCTGCCCTGCGCCTGCCGGATTCCAAGACAGGGGCGAAGGTCGTCCACGTCGGCCAGCCAGTGGTGGACCTGCTGCGGGGCGCCCAGCGCGTCGAAGGCAACCCGTGGGTGATCACCGGCACGCTGCCCGGCAAGCCTTTGAGCGATCTGCAACCCTTCTGGCAGCGCGTCCGCGCCCGTGCAGGGGTCAAGGACGTCCGCATCCACGACCTGCGCCACACCTTCGCGTCCACGGCTGTGGCGTCAGGTCAGGGACTGCCGATGATCGGCAAGCTTCTCGGCCACACGCAGGTCCAGACTACGGCGCGATACGCCCATCTCGCGGCGGAACCAGTGAGGATGGCGGCTGACGCCGTCGCGCAGAACCTGCGGCAATCCTTGGGATAATTGCGCGCCAGCCCTTCCCTTTTCGATTGATCCCCAAGCATCGCGCGGCTACGGTCGAAGAAAGCCCATAAATTGGGCGCGCATAATTTCCATGCGCATCGACCGATGGCGGGAGAGCGTGGTGAGCAACGACAGATCGGAACTTCGTTGGGGGGTCGAGCAAAGGCTCGAGTTCATCGAGTTCCGCCTGTTCTGGGAGGGGCATGTGAACCGCAGCGATGTGATGACGCAGTTCGGGCTGTCGGTGAACCAGGCGTCATCTGACCTGAGCCGCTACATCGGCCTCGCCCCTCACAACATGGACTACGACCGCAGCCTGCGGACCTATGTGCGCCAGCCTGGCTTCAAGCCGGTGTTCGACAAGCTCGATGCTGGTCGATACCTGGCCCAGCTGCGGTCGGTCGCCGACGGCATCCTCGATCAGGACGATTGCTGGATCGCAGGTCTGCCCGCTTACGATGCCGCTCCCACCCCGGCGCGTGGCGTCGATCCTGCAACCCTTCGGTCCGTGGTCGACGCGATCCGCCGATCCGAGGCGATCGAAGTGGAGTATCAGTCCCTGTCCAACCCGGAGCCGAGGTGGCGCTGGATCGCGCCACATGCCATCGCCTTCGACGGCTTCCGCTGGCACGCCCGTGCGTTCTGCGTGACCGACGAGGTGTTCAAGGATTTCCTGCTGTCCCGGATCCTCGACATCCGCGCATCGCGCGCGTCCGACGTTCTGGCCGAGAGCGATCAGGACTGGCACACCTTTGCAACGCTGGCAATCGGCCCCCACCCTGCCTTGTCCGATACGCAAGCCAAGGTGATCGCGCTCGACTACGGCATGAAGGGTGGCAAGGCTGAGATCAGGGTTCGACGGGCGTTGCTCTACTATGCGCTTAGGCGGCTAGGGCTCGACACGGACCCGGATGCCAGACGGCCGCAAGATCAGCAAATTGTCCTGTTGAATGCATCCCAGATATCGTCAAGCACGCTTCCGCCCAATGAAATTGGGAGGAGCGCGTGATCGACGAACTCGAACGTAAGATCGCCGATACGGCGCTCTTGAACAGCAAGCTGATACTGCTGATCGGTCCGCCCCGAAGTGGTAAAACAGCGCTCCTTGGCCAGCTTTCGGATCGCATGAAGGTGCCAGTCTTAAACGCTGGCCTTGCCCTCGGACGGGACTTGTTGGCACTTCCACGGACGCGCCGACACCTTCAGGTATCAGAACTGTTCAAGTCTTTGGCGGACGCAGCAGCCGGTCATGGTCTGCTCTTGGTCGACAACATTGAGCTCCTGTTTGACAGAGCACTCCGGGTCAGCCCGCTCGATGTCTTGAAGGCTCAGGCCCGTGTCCGGCCGGTGGTTGCGGCTTGGCCTGGCGAGCTGCGCGAGAACCGCCTGTCCTACGCTGTGTCGGGCCATCCAGAACATCAGGATCATAGCCCCGACGGCACGATCCTATTTGAAGTACATTGAGAGGAAACGGGTATGCCCATGCATTATGGCGATCTCATTCAGTTCGAGCAGATCGAGTCTGTCATTCAGCTTCTCGATGCCAACCGGCCTGAAGAAGCCAAGAAGCTGGTTTCGACCTACGTCATTTCCGACGACATGGCCGAACGCATTGCGAACCAGATGATCCCGCAGCTTTCGTTTGACGAGAGCGTGGATCACAAAGGGGTACTGGTCGTCGGCAACTACGGGACCGGTAAGTCTCACCTGATGTCTGTGCTGTCGCTCGTGGCAGAAGATGCAGCTTTCCTGCAAATGATCCGGCACCCGAAGGTGGCCGAAGCGGCCAGCGCGATTGCGGGCAAGTTCAAGGTGCACCGGATCGAGGTTTCCAGCCAAATGTCCCTCAGGGACATCATCACCCAGCAGTTGGAATTGTTCCTTGAAAAGCAGGGGGTGGGCGAACAAGGACTACCAGACCATCGTCTCCATCGCCAACAAGGTGCCCGAGGACGCCCTGCAGGAAGATGAAAAGCTGCTCTTCTGGTACGACAGCGCCCTGACGCGGACAGGGGGCTGATCCGTGGCGGATGGTGGGGTCAGCTTTGGCGTCGGTGAATGGTGCTGGCATGCGCGCCATGCTGCACCCTGCCGCGTCGTGGACCGTGAGACGGTTTGGGGCGAAACGGCCTATCGCGTCTGGCTGCCCGGCAAGGATGCCGTCGTCCGCGCCCGGGCACGCGATCTAGGTCCGCTCGACGCTATCCAGCCGTCGGTTGACCAGATCCTTCACACGGCAGCCTCTGCAAAGCTGTTGGACGCGCTGGAGGACAACCTGCTCCTCGCGCCGATCCAGTCGAGCGTGGTGCCGCTGCCGCATCAGCTCTATGCGCTGAACCGCGCCATGAGCCGTGACAGGATCCGCTACCTGCTCGCGGATGAAGTTGGCCTTGGCAAAACCATCGAGGCCGGTCTGATCTTGCGCGAGCTGAAGCTGCGCGGCATGGCGCGCAGGATTCTGGTGGTCGCGCCCAAGGGGCTGGTTCGACAGTGGCAGGCCGAAATGCGCCTGCACTTCGGGGAGCAGTTCACTTTCGTCGAACCAGCGGAGCTGTCCGCCTTTCGGCAGTGGCGGAACGATGAGGAAAACCTCTGGCGCGTGCATGACCAGGTGATCTGTTCGCTGGATTCCGTGAAGCCCATGGAAGGCCGGCGCGGGTGGAGCGTCGAACAGCTGCAGACCTACAACCGTGAACGGTTCGAAGATCTGATCTCCGCATCATGGGACCTAGTGATCATCGATGAAGCTCACCGGATGGGTGGCAGCACCGACCAGGTTGCGCGGTACAAGTTGGGTGCGGCCTTGGCCGAGGCAGCGCCGTATCTCCTTCTCCTCTCAGCGACGCCCCATCAAGGCAAGACAGATCAGTTTCACCGGCTGATGCAACTGCTGGATCGGGACACGTTTCCGGATGTTTCGAGTATCGCGGCCGACCGTGTTCGTCCCTTTGTGGTCAGGACAGAAAAGCGGGCAGCTATCGACGCGGAGGGGAAACCCCTCTTCAAGCCGCGGATGACCCGGCTGCAGCCCGTCGCCTGGCTGGATCGCCATTCGGCGCAACAGGGGCTGTACGAAGCCGTCACAGAGTACGTTCGCCACGGCTACAATCAGGCGATGGCGGCGAAGCAGCGCCATATCGGCTTCCTGATGATCCTGATGCAGCGCCTGGTGACATCGAGCACAGCGGCGATCCGCACGACGCTTGAAAAGCGATTGCTCGCGCTCGACGACGATCATGCACAGATGAAGCTTTTCCCCGCCGAGCGTGCAGAGGACTGGCACGAACTTTCCGGCGAAGATCAGATCGATTTGGCGGTCGCGTTTGAAGCGCTCGCTGATGAACGCAAAGACGTCGAAGCGCTGCTGTTCCTCGCGCGGGAGACTGAAGCCCAAGGGACAGATGCCAAAGCGGAGGCCTTGCTGGAACTGATCTACAAGATCCAGCAGGAAGAAAATGATCCTGAGCTGAAGGTCCTCGTCTTCACCGAGTTTGTCCCGACACAGGCAATGCTCGCCGAGTTCTTGGAAAGCCGCGGCTTCTCTGTCGTCACATTGAACGGAAGTATGGATCTCGAGGCGCGGTCGCGGACCCAGAAATCGTTCTCACAGGACGCCCGCATCTTGGTTTCTACGGATGCAGGAGGCGAAGGCCTTAACCTCCAATTCTGCCATGTGATAGTGAACTTCGACATGCCGTGGAACCCCATGCGGGTCGAGCAGCGGATCGGCCGTGTTGACCGGATCGGACAGCCGTTTGTCGTGCGTGCCATCAACTTCGTTCTCGAAGACACTGTCGAGTTCCGTGTTCGGGAGGTTCTCGAGGCGAAGCTTGCCGTCATCGCTGAAGAGTTTGGCGTCGACAAAGCGGCCGACGTCATGGACTCGGTCGAGGCAGAACCGCTGTTCGATGAGCTTTTCGTCAATGGCTTGCAGAACCCGGATGCAATCGAAGCTGACTGCGAAACGGTAGTGTCCCAACTCAGAACGGCCATTGCCGAGCATAGCCAGAGCAGTCAGCTTCTCTCCGGTGGACATGAGCTTGATGCGTCCGATGCTCGGAAATGGCGCGACCATCCTGCCCAGTTCTGGCTTGAACGAGCCATAACGTCAGGCCTGCCGAGTCGCGGCGGCCAAGCCACGAAAGAAGGTGATGCCTGGCGCGTCCGCTGGTCAGGAGACGGTGAGGCAAGTACTGTCTGCTTCGACGCAAGGACAGCAGAGGGGCGCCCTGACCTGGAGTGGCTCACGCTCGAAGATCCCAGGACCCGCGCCTTGATTGCAGATTTGCCTCGATGCGTTGCGGGACAGAATATGCCCTCCGTCCGAATCTTGGGGCTTCCTGAAACCGTCAAAGGCGTGTGGTCACTCTGGGAAATCACGCTGTCGGCAGATGACTTTAGCCGCCGTCGCTTCCTACCAGTCTTCATCAGCAATGAAGGTCGGGCGTTCCAACCGACCGCGAAACGAATTTGGGATCTGCTTCTCACCGAGCGCGTGGAGACAATCGGCCTGACGAATGCCGCCATCGGCGCCGAGCTGTTTGGCAAATCCAAGGACGCCGCCGTCGTTCAAGGCGAACGTATGTTTACCGAACTGGTCGAAGAGCACACGACCCGGCTACAGGAAGAGCGGGACCGTGCAACCTACGCCTATGAAGCGCGCAAGCAGGCGATCGGGCGGGTTGGACTTGCGACGGTGCGCGACTATCGCAGGAAGCGCCTTCAAGCCGAACATGATGCACGACTTGCGCAGCTCGATGCTGCTGAAGCCTTCGTTCCGGATCTGCACTGTGTTCTCGTCTTGCGTGTTGGCCATCAGGCGGATGCAAGCACGTGACACCCTGGACGCAACGGATACTTCAGGCCTTCCCAGAGGACCTCTCATCGTTCTGGATCGCAAGCGATCCAGACAACCTCCTGCTGGATGAGCGCATCCTTCGGGTCTTGCGCGATCGCGGCTTTGAGGTGATCCCGTTCGAGGACTCGATCGCATTTCGAGTTGAATACGAAGAACGCTACCGTTCCGCTTGGGATAGTGGCTGTGCGGGAACCTGCAAAGCGCTCGTCCTTCAATACTCCGGAACGGACCTGAACATTCTGCCTTGGGATTATCTTCACCGTGCGCGAAAGGTGGATTTGAGCCTTGCCGATCTGATGCCCAAGCTGAACTCCACTGTCATCCGACAGATCGATAGCGCCCATCTCGAAACGCTCTTTGTCGCGCACAACAGCTTTGCTTCCCAAGTTCTCGGCGAGAGCCTGACGAAGGAATTTCTTCTGACTCACCTGTTCGAGATCAGCCCACATCTCCTGCGGAAGCCGGAAACCTTCTGGCGCGAGGCATTTGGGTTGCTTTATCGGGGCGTCGTGTTGCCTCCCATTCTCGCCCAGCATGTCGCCAAAATCTTGTCAGACACGGCCGTGGGGCATTTGCCCGTAGAGGACCTACTGTCATCGAAGAGCACCATGGTCCGCACTGTCCAATCGGCATGGAGCCGCTTTCTGGAAGCGCAAGGCGTTGAGATCTATCATCCTGATCGTGATCCAAGGACAGAAGCCATCAACAGCGTCGAGATCCCCTTCGATCATGCAGACATCCGCGTCATCGTTGATACGTTGTTCCTTGAAGGCGCATTGCAGCCTGTGAATGTGCGCAGTACCCCAACGGCCTTGCCCGACTGGATCAAGCTTGGCGCAATTCAAAGCTCGATCAACCTGCGCGACTTGGTTGGCAGTGGAATCGAGTCCGTCGCGGCGAAGCTTCCGACGTCGGAGGCCACGCACCGCGATTGGATCGACGCCGCAAAGCGGCTGGCTGAGACCATCTACCGTTTCCATGAACTGCCAAGTGAAGACGCGGCGGTTCTTCGGCCCGCCATGCGTAAGCTGCAACTCGAGGCGGACACCAGGCTGCGAGAATGGGTGCAAAAGCGGTTTCAGGATCTGCCATCGTTGCCTGTCGCCAAGGCGCCAGTCATGGTTCATCACATCCCGCGTTACCTGTCGACGCGCCGGAACGCCGGCGAGGCAAGGATCGCTCTCTTGGTCTTCGACGGGATGGCGCTCGATCAATGGGTGCAAATTCGCGAGTACTTGAGCTCTCGCGCTCCAGATATCACTACAGATGAGAACGGCTGCTTCGCATGGCTCCCGAGCCTCACTTCCGTTTCCCGACAGGCGCTGTTTTCGGGGTTGAGGCCGCGTGAGTTCCCGGCATCACTCGAAACCACTGCTCAGGAAGCTTCACTCTGGAGCCGCTTCTGGTTGGAAAACGGTCTGCGTGGCGGAGAAGTCTATTACCGCAAAGCAATCAAGCGGACCGAACAATTGTCGGAGCTTGACGCGGCTGTTTCAACCCCGTCGATCAAGGTCGCCGGTATCGTCGTCGATATGATCGATGAACTGGTCCACGGCGCCATGCTCGGAAAACGGGGACTTTCAAGCCAGATCCGGGAGTGGTGCGAAACCGGCTTCGTTGAGCAACTGCTGAACCTACTAATCGCCAAGGGTTTCCATGTCTATGTGACCGCCGATCACGGGAACGTCGATGCCGATGGCATCGGGCGAATCAATCAAGGCGTGATCAGTGAAGTGAAAGGGGAACGGGTGCGCACGTATCGCAATGAGACGTTGGCATCGACCGTTCCAATAGATACTGACGCCTTTCCGTTCCGAGGCCCAGGTCTGCCGTTGGATTTCCTTCCACTCTATGCGAATGGGCGCGGGGCTTTTGTCCCCGTTGGCCAACAGGTTGTTGCTCATGGGGGAATGTCGGTCGAGGAGCTGATCGTTCCTTTCGTGAAGGTCGGAATGAAGAAAGAACATAATGCAGCCTAAAGCTCCTCAGATTGGATTTGACCGCTTTATCCGCCTTGATTGGGCCGCAACCGCTTTACGGGTGCGGTCGGGTGCCGCGGACATCGGCGAGCTTGATCAGATCCTCACTGGGGCTCATGCCGGACCAGAAGCAAAAAAGAAGACAAGGACAGTCCTGAATCGTCTCTGGCTAGAGCCGCGCGAAGATCTCACCGGCCTGGCGGATCGGGGCGTCAATACCTTTCGGAAGCTGACGGAGCCGCAGGTCGCAGCTCTTACCTGGGGTATGGCGTTGGCCGTCTACCCCTTCTTCGCGAAGGTCGCTGAAATCGTGGGAAGGCTGACGTCCCTCCAAGGCGATTGCACCACGGCGGAAGTCCACAGGAGGATGGCCGAGATCTATGGTGAGCGCGAAGGCACTCGCCGCATGACAAATATGGTCCTGCAGTCGCAGGTTGACTGGTCACTGCTCAGCAAGAGTGACAACGGCAAGACGCTGACCCGGAAGCCCCCGATGGCTGTCCAAAGCCCTGAGACTGTTCAATGGCTTGCAGAAGCTCTCCTCGTGAGTGTCGGTCGCCCCCTAGGTCTTGACGGACTTTCCGGTCACCCAACGATGTTCCCGTTTTCTCTCGGTGAAAATCTTGGCTACGTGCTCTCGTTGTCTGAGAACCTTGATGTGCGGGCGGACGGTGCAGGAGCCCGCATGATCAGTTTAAAGGTTGGCTAAGAAAGAAGCGAGCCTCGCGCCGCTTTCCCGCGCCCAGTTAGAATTGCAGCAGGCAGCATCGCGACGTCGCACCATCAAAGGCCATAGGTGCACAATTGTGCCCATTTCCGGGCGCGACAGCGGATGGGGCGACGTGCCACCATCAGGGAGCAGCGACTCGCTGCTGTTCATTGACAGTGTGAATCCACAAAACAGGCCGGGACATGCGCCGCGGTCGAGGCGTCTGGCGTTTCCTGCGGGCCCATGGCCCGGCCTGGTCTTGCTCAAAGCAGCCTTCGCGCGCTCAGTAATCCGTCTCGACATAAACCCCGGCGCAGTCGTATGCGACGGCGGCGGCTGTTGCCCCGGTGTTCAGGTACAGCCGGGGCGTCAGGAACTGCGTCGCGGCGGGCAGGTCGGCGGTGATCTCCTGCTCGAACACCGCGCCGGAAACCTCGTCGACCACACGGACCCAGACGGAACTGCCGTTCGGCGGGGCGGCGATGAACAGGGTCAGTGCGCCGCCCGTGGCGATGGCGAAGGACGCGCCCATGTCGGTCAGGGTCGGTGCGCCTGTGCCGTCATTCGCGACCAGTTGCCAGCGAGTGTGCGTCCCGCGCTGGAAACCGATGCCGATGCAGTTCACCGCGGCGGCAAGCGTTAGGGTGGTGGCAAGCGCGGCCGTCGATCCGTAGAGGCCGAAGAAGCCCATGCCGGTCGCCTGCAGCGTCGTCAGCGAAATCCGCGTCACGAAGGTCCAGCCGCCGAGGCCCGCCGCGTTGCCGCGCCAGCAGGCCCAGCCTGCGGAACGCTGGTCGGCGACCGAGTCCACGACCGCCGCGGAAGTCAGACGCCAGCGCCGCATCGAGGCGGCAAGGTTGGTGGCCGCCAGCGTCGGGTGCGACACGGTGCCGACCGAGGTGATCGGCATCCCTTCGGTGGTGATCGTCGTCGTGACCGAAGGTGACCACGTGGCGATCCGGTTCACCCCGAAATGCGGCTGCAAAGGGAAATCCCGGCCCGAGGGACGCATCACGTCGATCCATGGCGCCCCGGCGCGGTTGCGGGCGTAGACGGCGGCCTTGCCTGCGGGCGGCGGTGACGGCGCTGCCGCCAGCCCCGGCAGGACCGTCGGCTGCGGCAGTTCCACCTGGCCGCTGGTCCGGTCGATCCTGATGGCGTCGTAGAAGGCCGAGCCATCCGGGCTGACCTTGAAGCTGAAATCGTCATTGCCCAAAAGGCCGATCAGCGCGCGCGCAGAGAAGCCGGTCTTGAACGCAAAGGCCGCGTCGTTCCCCGCGGCCGCCTTGTTCACCGTGGCCTCGATCCCCGCCCCGGCGTTGTTCAGCAGCACGGCGGGCGAGTTCACCGACAGCCGGTTGAAGCTATCGGCCGCCGCCCCGCCGAGGCCCAAGAGCTGCGCGGTCAGGTTCGCCTGCGGCATGCCGACCTGAGTGACGGCATTAGCGAAGGTGACCGTCGGTGTGTTGATGACGGTCGTGCCCCCGGCCCCTGCCGTGGCCGAACCGATGTTGACGACCGTCGTGGATCCGGACGCGCCGCCGGTCCCGATGTTTACCGTCTTGGTGACGCCGGTCGTCGTGGCGCCGGTACCCACGCCGTAGGTCGCGGTCGTCGTCGCCGTGCCGATCGAGGCGCTGGCGCCCGACACCGTTAACGTCCCAGACGCCGTCAGCGTCCCAGAAAACGTCTTGTTCCCGGAGAAGGTCTGCGTGCCCGCAAGGATCGCCAGCTCCGACGAGGTGTTCGGCAGCGTAAAGCTGCGCGTCGTCCCCGCGCTGATCCCTGCCAGCGAGAAGGTCGCCTTCTTCGTCGGATCCGCATCGTTCACCAGGCTGAACACCGCATCCGACACGTCGCGCGGCTCGCCCACCACCTCCCAGGCGCTGCCGATCCAGACGAGGAACAGCCCCTCGGCCGCGACCCACACCAGCCAGCCGGTTCTTGGCACGAGGCGGATCCACGCGCCGTCGACCCAGAAGGCGATGTTCAGATCCCACCCGGACCAGAGGCCGGTCGCGCCGGAGGCCACCAAGTGGCGGTTGCCGTCGGACGGGCTGGCGGGTGGTGCGGTGCGCGTGCGGTCGAGGACCGAGAGCTGCACCATTGCGTCGAGCAGGCGCAACGCCTCGTTGTGGGTAACATGCTTCTGCGCCTGTGCCGCCAAGAGGTACGGCAGGCCCAGATGGGTCGTGGTGTCGGACATGCGGGTTCCTGTCAGAACTGGAGGGTCACGGTCGCAGGCGTGCCGCGGCCGAGGCGGTTCGAAAGCTGGAAGATGCGGATCGCCAGCGTCTGGCCGGGCCCGAGCGGTGCGCCCCAATCGGCGTTCTGCTGGGCGGCGGTGTAGAGGACAGAGGTCGTGATGCTGGACAGTGTCCGCTTGACGGCCGAGCCATCGAGGATCTGGACGTCGTAGCTTTCCAGCTCCTCGGCCAGCGGCACCTCGACCTGTTCCCATGCGTCGGCCACAAGCGCCCGGGACCGCCGCGTCCAACGGATAGTCAGATCGCCCGGGCTGCGTGCCGTGCGCCACGGCTGTTCGACGTGGACCGGCGCGAACGGGACAAGGCCGCGCCCGGTCGGGGTGAAGCCCAGCGCAGCATAGCTCGCGTCGCTGACGGTGCGCGCGGCCGGACCCACCCGCCAGTTCCACGGCAGGCCAAGGTCGGCTTCGGCGATGGGCAAATAGGCCAGCGTCGCATCTAGCACGACCACCCGTGTCCCGGCCGGGGCCGGGTTGCCCATCGCGTATTCCGTTCCGCGCTGGCCACGCAGCAGACGGGTCAGGCGGTAGCGGCCGGGGGCGATCAATTCGGCCGCGCCCGCCTGGACGATTTCCCAAAGGCCCGCCGCTGTCTCGACGGCTACCGCATTGGCTCC
>NZ_AUCM01000033.1 GCF_000429765.1 Gemmobacter nectariphilus DSM 15620
GTTCCCTGGGGCGCGCCGGTGATCCGGTCCTTGCGCGATCTCGACGACTATGAAGTGGCCGAACTGGTCCGCAAGAAGACCGAGGCCTGCGTCACCGCGATCGTCTTCGGCGACGACGAATCCCAGCAGGGCATCGCACCCACCGTCGTCGATGCCGATGGAAACCGGGTCGAACAGTTCGAACCGGGGCTGATCGCCTATGCGCGGGGCGGCAAGGACATCCGGTTCAACCAGCCATCCGCCACCGGCGGCTACGGCGAATACAAGCGCGCCAGCCTGCACACGATCTCAGCCGGGTTCCGGGTGCCTTACGAATTGCTGACCGGGGATCTGTCCCAGGTCAACTATTCCTCGATCCGGGCGGGTCTCGTCGAGTTCCGCCGCATGATCGACGCGGTCCAGTGGCAGCTCTTCATCCCGATGCTCTGCGCGCCGGTCTGGCGCTGGTTCACCGAGGCTGCATGGGCAGCAGGGCAGATCCCGACTCCGGATGTGCCGGTGGAATGGTCGCCGCCGAAGTTCGACGCGGTCGATCCCTACAAGGACGCGATGGCCGACCTGCTGGCGATCCGGACCGGCACCATGACGCTGGCGCAGGCCATTGCCCGGCAGGGCCACAACCCGGACGCGGTGCTGGCAGAAATCGCCGCGACCAATGCCAAGCTCGACGGCCTCGGCCTCGTGCTCGACAGCGACCCGCGCCGCGTCACCAAGACTGGCAGCGCGCAGGCGGGCGATCCGGCCAAGGAACCGACCGCTCCCGCATCCGAACCAGAGAAGGAATAGGGCCATGCCCGACACGATCATGGCGGCGCCGGTCGCCCTGCCGATGCAGCTGCGGCGCGCGCCCATCCTGCCGGCAACCGTCAATTCCGAGGCCCGCTCGGTCGATGTGGTCTTCACCACCGGCGCGGCCGTCCGGCGGCGGCGATGGACCGGTTGGGACACATCCGTTCCCTTCGATGAGATCCTTGAGGTCAGCGACAGGGCGGTGGATCTGACGCGCCTCAACGCCGGTGCACCGGCGCTCGACAGCCATTCGGTCTGGTCCTCGCATTCGCAGGTGGGCGTCGTCGAACGCGCCTGGATCGAGGGCAAGGAAGGCAAGGCCACCATCCGCTTCCCCCGTGAGGGGCTCGACCAGGCCGCCGACCGCATGTTCGGCCTGATCAGTGACGGCATCATCCGCAACGTCTCGGTCGGCTACTCCATCGAGCGGGTGAAGGTGGTCGAGCCCGCCGCGAAGGGCGAGGTCGAGCAGCGCATCGTCGAACGCTGGACCCCGCTCGAGGTCAGCTTCGTGACCGTCCCCGCCGATCCCCGCGCGCAGGTGCGCGCCTCGGATCAGGCCAACTATCCCGTCGAGATCGTCGACACCCGCATGCAAAAGGAGGCGTCCATGCCTGAGAGCACGACCCATGTGGCCGGGGATGTCCCCGCCAGCCATGAAACCCGCCAGCAGCCCGTCGGGGCCCCGGCGAATCCCGAACCAGCTGCGGCACGCATGCCGGATGCGCCCGCAGCCCCCGACACCGAGGCCATCGCCACCCGCGCCCGAGAGGCAGAGCGGGATCGCGTCTCTACGATCTACGATCTGACCGGCCGTCTGAACCTCGAACGCAGCTTCGCCGAGGATCTGGTCAAGCGCGGCCTCAGCGTCGACGAGTCCCGCCGCCTGATCCTCGATCAGGTCGCGGCCAGGTCAGACGAGACCCGCACCTTCCCCCATGTCTCCGTGCCCCTCGGCGGCCGGGACGAGCGCGTCACGCGCCGCGACGCGGTGGCGAACGCGCTGTTGCACCGTTACAGCCCCACTCTCTTCCCGCTGGAGGATGCCGCCCGGCAGTACCGCGGCATGACGCTGCTGGAACTCGCCCGCGAGAGCCTCGGCAATGCTGGGGTCAACACGCGGGGTCTGTCGCGCGACGAGGTGGCGACCCGCGCGCTGCATTCGACCTCGGACTTCCCCGAGATCCTCTCGGCCGTCACCAACAAGACCCTGCGGCAAGCCTATGACGCCTATCCCCGGACCTTCGCGCTCTTCTGCCGCCAGGTGCTGGCGACCGACTTCAAGTCGATGCACCGCGTCCAGCTGGGCGAAGCGCCGCAGCTGCTGGAAGTGGGTGAGAGCGGTGAGTTCAAGCGCGGCACGCTGGGCGAGAGCAAGGAGAGCTACAAGGTCAAGACTTATGGCCGGGTCGTCGCCATCACCCGGCAGGTGCTGATCAACGACGATCTCGACGCCTTCACCCGGATCCCGGCGATGTACGGCAACTCCATCGCGCAGCTGGAAAGCGACGTGGTCTGGGGCATCATCACCGCCAACCCGGCCATGGCCGACGGCAATGCGCTGTTCCACACCACGCACAAGAACCTCGCGGGCACCGGTGCGGCGCTGGACGTGGCAAGCGTCGGTGCGGCACGGGCGGCGATGGCGCTGCAGACCGGGCTCGACAAGAAGACGGTGCTGAACATCCGCCCCGCCTTCCTGATCGTCCCCGCGGCCCTCGAACTGAAGGCCGAGCAACTGGTCGCCCAGAACCTTGTCCCGGCCGACAGCGCCAAGGTGGTGCCGCAGTCGATCCGGACGCTGTCGCCGATCAGCGAGCCGCGCCTCGATGCCGCCAGCGCCACCTCTTGGTATCTCGCGGCCTCGCCCAACCAGATCGACACCATCGAATACGCCTATCTGGAAGGCCAGCAGGGCGCCTACATCGAGACCCGCAACGGCTTCGACGTCGATGGCGTCGAGATCAAGTGCCGCCTCGACTTCGGCGCCAAGGCCATCGACTGGCGTGGCCTCTACAAGAACCCGGGCGCGTAAGGTCAGATGAGGCCGTAGAGGTCGCGCCGCCCGTGCACGGCGCGGACGATCTCGATGTACTCGCCGTCGATCCGGTAGAGCAGCAGGTAGGACCCGCTGACCAGATAGCGCAGCCCGGGGCGGATATCGTCCCGGGCCGGACCCATCTGCGGATTGTCGGCCAGATGCGACGCAACCTCGTCCAACCTGTCGAGGACGCGGTCGGCTGCGGACGGATCGTCCTCGGCGATGTGCGTCCAGATATCGATCAGGTCTTCGCGGGCCGCCCGCGTGAAGAAGATCCGTGGCATGCGTGTCAGGACGCGCTTCTGCGGTTCCGGGCCTCGCGCTTGATGTCAGTCATGGTCGTGCCCGGCTCGGCGCGGCCGCTGGCAAGGCCCGCGTCCCAGAGTTCACCCACGACCCGCCGCGCCCGCCACTCGCGCAGCGCCTCGCGGACCACTTCGCTCGACGAGGCATAGGCGCCGCTGCCCACCGCCTCCTGCAGAAGGGCGGCATGCTCGTCGGTGATGGAAATGCTGATCTTGCCGGCCATGTCCGATCCTCCTGCCGCAAAGGTAGGAAAAATTCGCACCACGCGCAACTGTCACCAGAAGGGACACCCCCATGAAGAACTACGTCCAGCCCGGCAACACCGTCACCCTGACCGCGCCCTATGCCGTCACCTCGGGCGACGGCCTGCTCGTCGGAACCATCTTCGGCGTGGCCGCGGGCACTGCCACCCTCGGCGAAACCGTCGAGGCCGCGCTCACCGGCGTCTACGATCTGAAGAAGGTCGCATCGCAAGCCTGGGCCGCAGGTGACAAGGTCTATTGGGACAACACCGCCAAGGAAGCGACCAAGACCACCACCTCGAACACCCTGATCGGCGTGGCCGTGATCGCGGTGGCGGGCGGCGCAGGCGATGTGGTCGGCCGGGTGCGCCTGAACGGGGCCTTCTGATGAGCGCCTTTGCCGCCGCCGTGGGTGCGCTCTTCGCCGATCCGAATATCGGCCGGGATGCGGTCTACATCGCCGACGGCGGCGCGCCCGTCCTGGTGCGCATCGTCGCCCGGCGTGCCGATGCGATCACCGACTTTGGCGATGCCAGGCTCTGGTCGGAAACCACGCGCATCGATCTACGCGTGGCCGAGGTGCCGAACCCGCGCCCCGGCGACCGCATCGAAATCGACTCCGAGGCATTCGTCATACAGGGCGAGCCTGTCCGTGATCGCGAACGGCTGGTCTGGACGGTCGATCTGCACCCGGCGTGACGGCGATGAAGTTGAAGCTCGACATCGATCCCGACATCGTCGCGATGATGGCGGCCGAGGTCGCAGCGGGCGAGCGCGCGGTGTCCGCTGCGATCCGCGAGGCCGGGACCGGGCTGAAGGCCGCCTGGCGGCTGCAGATCACCGGCGCGGGGCTCGGGCCGCGCCTTGCCCGCACCATCCGGTCGGAGCAGTTCCCCAAGACCACGCCCAGCCTGAACGCGGCGACCGTGGTCTGGTCCAACGCCCCGGTCATCGTCGGCGCCCACGACACCGGCCCGCTGATCCGCTCGAAGAACGGGTTCTGGCTGGCAATCCCCACGCCCGCAGCAGGAAAGTCCCTGCGCGGGGGCCGGATCACCCCCGGCGAATGGGAGCGCCGCACCGGCCTGCGCCTGCGGTTCATCTATCGGCGTAGAGGCCCGAGTCTGCTGGTGGCCGAGGGGCGGTTGAACACGAAGGGCCGCGCCGTGGCGTCACGGTCGAAGACTGGCCGAGGCCTCGTGACCGCGCCGATCTTCCTGCTGGTGCCACAGGTCAAGCTGCCGAAGCGGCTGGACCTGGCACGGGATGCAGCTCGGGCGCATGACGCGGTGCCGGCGCTGATCGTGGCGAACTGGGTGGATGGGAGGATTGTTTGAACGGCAGCAACCCGCGCTTTTGCTTTCGTCCGACGAATGTCGGCTTCAGGTACCTCTTCGCCTCATTTTTCACAGGCAGACCTACGAGGTCGCTACTGGCCCAAGCGGTGGCTTTCGCGTATCAAGGAATGACAAAACTAACGAAAATGGAACACCATGACAGTCGACGACTTCATCGCTTTGATCAAGAAGAGTGGACAGCATGATTGTCTTTACCATTTCACTGACGAGAGCAATTTTGAGCAGATCGACAAACTAGGATTGGTTTCTAAAGAGCGAATGCGCAAAGAGGGTTGGTGGCCCAACACAACTGGTGGCAATGAATGGAGCCACGACCAAGACAGAGCCCGAGGTATTGATCCATTTGTCAGCCTATGCCTCACTTCAAATCATCCAATGAAGTATCTGGCACACAAGGATGGGCGCCTACCCAATCCAAGGTATCTGGTGATTTCTCCGGACGTACTGAAAATTCCGGACGTGCACATTGCGTTCGGCGTGGCTAATGCGAATGACACCTCGATCTTGCCGCTTTCAGACGCGTTGGCCCACCTTGACGTAGAGGTAATTTACGCGAGGACAAACTGGTCTGACCCCGACGTTCAGGCTCGCTTGCGTGCCGCAGAGAAAATGGAAGTACTCGTACCGAACGGTGTGCCTAGAAATCTAATATTGGGGTATCGATAGTGGCCAGCCGCCCTGTATTTCTGCCTGCTTTCAGCGGACCGCAATTGGTGCAAGAGCGTTCGTTCGATTTCCCTTGGGCTCCAGGCTTCGCTGAAGTCCAGAAAAAGAAAAATGTTGCAGCCCTACATAGCGCCGCAAGAAGGAGCGGTATCGAAAAAGTTTTAGAAATTTCATCGAAATCCGAAGAGGAGATCGGGAAAAGGTTGAGCGCATTTAGCCTAAAGGTGCCATTGAATACCGGCAAGTTCCCGCTTGAGAGCGTCTACCAAGGCTCGAAAACCTTTGAGCGGCGCGGGCCATTTCCGGAAGTATTTCGGATGGCGCCGCGCGAAGCTAAGCGCTTTATTCGAGAAGTAGATGCTGGAAATCTTGTTCGGTTTGAACTGGAGGGAGAACACTTTCCACTATCGCCAAAGAATGCTTTTTATGACTGGCTGTACATCCGATCGCTGGTAGAGCACGCTGACTGGATCGAGAAGAACGTTCACTATGATGGTTTCACGGACATAGAGTTCAATCCTGCCAAGCAGGTAAACTGTCAGGCACGGGCTTTTGCCGAATTTCTAAGCCTGCTGAGCCGATCTAAGCTGAAAGAGGCTGCGGGTGATTTCTATGTGTTCGCAGACATGCTGAACGTGGTGTGATGCACTCGCAATTTCCCACGATTGGGACCAACGTTCCACTAGGGCGTTTGTTTCGGCTCCATTCGGACCTCCCTCGCACCTGCAACCTGAAAAACACCAGATGCCCACCCCCCGCGAAACCATCCTCGCCGCGCTGCACGCGCGGCTCTCGGCGCTGCCCGCCACCGCCCTGCGCGGTGACGCGCTGCCGGAACGCGTCCCTGCCGGGGGCCTGCTGATCCTGCGCGACGGCGAGCCGGGAGAGCCGGAGGTGACGCTGTCGCCGCTGCGTTACCACTACCAGCACCGCGCCGAGATCGAGGCGGTCGTGCAGGGCGCCGCGCGTGACGCCACCTTCGACACCCTCTGCGCCGGCATCGGCGCGGCGATTGCCGCTGACCGCACGCTGGGCGGTCTCTGCGACTGGGTTGAGGCGGAAGCGCCGCGTCCGGTTGACCTGCCTGTCGAGGGCGCTGCCAGCCTAAAGGCGGCGGTGATCCCGGTCATCCTGCACTACACCACGGCCGATCCGCTCGGCTGACCTCACTCACCACAGGAGACTATGATGGCACGAGCCCATGGGGCGCGGGCGCAGATGGCGCTTGCGTTCGAGTCCGTCTATGGCACTGCGCCCGCCACGGGCTATCGCACGGTGCCTTTCGCCAGCACCACGCTCGGCTCCGAACAGCCGCTGATCGCCTCGGAACTGCTGGGTCAAGGGCGCGATCCTCTGGCCCCGATCAAGGACGCGGTCACCGCCGATGGCGATGTCGTCGTGCCGATCGATGTCGAGAACCTTGGCCTCTGGCTGAAGGCGGCGTTCGGCGCACCTGTTACCTCTGGCACCACGCCAAAGACCCATACCTTCCAGTCGGGGAACTGGACGCTGCCGAGCATGGCCATCGAGACGGCAATGCCCGAAGTGCCGCGCTATGCGATGTACACCGGCTGCGTCTGCGATCAGTTGTCGTGGCAGATGGCGCGGTCGGGGCTGCTGACCGCCACGGCGCGGCTGGTGGCGCAGGGCGAAAGCGTCGCGGCGGCCACGGCCGCTGGCACGCCAACCTCGCTCGCCCTGCAGCGGTTCGGGCACTTCAACGGGGCGATCACCCGTAACGGCACGCTGCTCGGCAACGTCATCTCGGCCGAGGTCACCTATTCCAACGGCCTCGACCGGATCGAGACCATCCGCAATGACGGCCGCATCGAGGGGGCCGACCCCGGCATGGCCGCGCTGACCGGCCGGGTCGAGGTGCGCTTTGCCGACACCGCGCTGATCACGCAGGCCATCGACGGCACGCCCTGCGAATTGGTCTTCGCCTGGAGCCTCGGGGCCGAGGCCAGCTTCACCTTCACGGCGCATGCCGTCTTCCTGCCGCGCCCGCGCATCGAAATCCCGGGCCCACAGGGCATCCAGGCCACTTTCGACTGGCAGGCGGCCAAGGCCACCAGCCCCGCCCGCATGTGCACCGCCGTCCTCGTCAACACCGTCGCAACCTATTGAGAAGGCCCTCCATGCTGACCCTCGACCTTTCGAACGCGCCGCAGTGGTGCGACCTCGTCCCCGGCGTGCGCCTCCGGCTCCGCCCACTGACCACGGCGCTGATGGTGGCTGCACGCGGTGATCCGGCGATTGCCGACCTGCCCGAGGGGGCCGCGACCGAGGAGGCCGCGCTCGCCATGGCCAAGGCGCTGGCGCGGCGTGCGATCCTCGAATGGGAGGGGATCGGCGATGCGGATGGCAATCCCATCGATCCGAGCCCCGAGGCCATCGACGCGCTTCTCGACATCTGGCCCGCCTTCGAGGCGTTCCAGACTTCATACGTCGCCAAGGCTCTCCTGCTGGACGCGGAAAAAAACGGCTCTGCGCCCTTGCCGACTGGTCCTTCGGCGGGGGCGAGCGCTACTGCGCGGCCTGCGCGGGATCCTGTCCCGACTGCCCCGCACGGCTGAACCAGCCGCTGACGCTCGAAGGCGCGCAGGTCTGGGACCTGGCGCAGCGCCTTGGCGGGCAGATGCGCGTCATCCCCGGCGCGGTGATCGGCTGGGACATGGGCGCGGCGCTGGCGCTGGGCTTGGCCCTCGGCATCTCCTCGCCTGCCATGGCCGAACTGCTGCCCGCCCTCGAAGCGGTGATGGTCCGCCGCGTCAACGAACAGATCGCGGCGAACCGCGACTGACCCCATCCCACCCGGAGCCCAGATCCCATGGCCGAGAAACGCGTCTCCGTCCGGCTTGCCGCCGTCGGTGGCCGCCAGGTGCGCGCCGAACTGGAGGGCATCGGCGAGGCCGGAGCAAAGGGTTTCGGTCGTCTGTCCACCGAGATGGAACTGGCCAACACGCGCCTCGCCAGCTTTGCCCGCAAGGCCGGGATCGCTCTGGCGGCGGTCACAGCGGCTGCGGCGGCGGCAGGGGTGGCGATGGTCCGCTCGGGCCTCGCGAACATCGACGCGCAGGCGAAGCTCGCGCAGTCGATGCGCACGACCGTCGAGAGCATCCAGACCCTGACCTGGGCGGGGGAACTGGCGGGCGTCTCGCTGGGCGAGATCGAGCAGGCGACGAAGAAGCTGACCACGCGGTTGTCTGAGGCGGCCGGCGGCTCGGGCGCGGCGGTCGGCGCGCTGCGGCGGCTGAACCTGACCGCCGCCGAACTGCAGGCCCTGCCGCTCGACCAGCGCATCGTGGCGATCCAGGACGCGCTGAACGGTTTCGTGCCCGAGGCCGAGCGGGCGGCCGTGGCCTCCGACCTCTTCGGCGACCGGGCGGCGCTGGCGTTCCTGCGGATCGACAGCGCCACCCTGCGCGATGCTGCCCGCGACGTGCAGGACTTCGGGGTGGCGGTCAGCGCGGCCGATGCCGCCCAGGTCGAGCGGACGGGCGATGCCATCGCGCGCCTCAGCCTGATCTGGACCGGCCTCGTGAACCGCTTGACCGTCGCCGTCGCCCCGGCGCTGGAAACCATCGCCACAAAACTCGCCGACATGGCGCGGGCGACCGGCCCCATCGGGCAGGCGATCACGGCGCTCTTCGACAACCTCGCACGGCTTGCCACCTATGCAGCGACCTTTGCGGCCGTCATGGCCGGGCGCTGGGTCGCGGGAATGGCGGCCGCTGCCCTGTCGGTGCGCGGCCTTGCCACCGCACTGGTCTTCCTGCGCGGCGCGCTGATCCGCACCGGGATCGGAGCCCTGATCGTTGGCGCCGGGGAACTGGTCTACCAGTTCTCGCAACTTGTGACCCGTGTCGGCGGCGTGGGCGAAGCCTTCCGGCTGCTCGGCGATCTCGCCAAGGAAGTCTGGTCGCGCATCGGCCTGTCGCTCGACGCAGCCTTTGCCAACATGGCCGCTGGCTGGGAGGGGCTGAAGGCGGCCGGTCTCTTGGCGCTGGAAGGCACCATCGCGGGCGTCGTCAGCTTCGGCGACCGGACGGCGGCGATCTTCCAGGGGGCCTATGACGCGGCGGTCGCAATCTGGGGGAGTCTGCCCGGCGCGATCGGCGACTTCGCCTTCCAGGCCGCGAACGGGCTGATCTCGGGCGTCGAGGCGATGCTGAACGGCGTCGTCACCCGCATCAACAGCTTCATCGAGACCCTGAACGCAGCACTGGCGCTGCTGCCCGAATGGGCGACAGGCGAAGGTGGGGTGCGGATCGGCATCCTCGATCCGGTAGAGCTTGGGCGCATCGGCAATCCGTTCGAAGGTGCCGCAACGGCCGCCGGTGCCGCCGCCGCGGATGCCTTCTCGGCCGCCCTCGGGCGCACCTATCTGGAACCGCCCGACCTCGGGCTCGGTGCCATGGCCGACGATGCCCGCGCGCGAGACGTTGGCTATCGCGAAGCGGCTGGCATGCTGGCCGATGCTGCCGGTCGGCCGCTGGCCAGCTGGCAGGCGCTGAAGGATGCCGTGACCGGCACGGGGGCCGATGCCGAGACTGCGCTGGCAGACGCAGCTGCCGCAGCCGGGGCGCTGGGCGAAGAGATGGACGATACTGGCGGGGCGGCAAGTCGCGCCGGTGCGGCCGGGCGACAGGCGGGGTCCGACACGGCGGCCGGAGCCGAGCAGGCCCTCACAGGCTGGCAGGCCGTCACGGCGGTGCTTGCCGACTACGCCGCCAAGGCGCGCGAGATCGGCGGCGATATCGGCAGCGCACTGGTCGGGGCCTTCCAGAGCGCCGAGAATGCCATCGGCGACTTCGTGAAGACCGGAAAGCTCGATTTCCGGGATCTGGTGACCTCGATGATCGCCGATCTGGCGAAGCTCGCGGCGCGGCGCTTCATCCTCGGTCCCATCGCCAATGCGCTTTCCGGCGCGCTGGGCGGGGCGGGTGGGATTTTCGCGAACATCCTGCATTCGGGTGGGATGGTCGGCGCCCCTGGTCCCGGCCGGATGGTCCCGGCGCTGGCGTTTGCCGGTGCGCCCCGGATGCACAGCGGGGGCTGGGCCGGGCTGCGCCCCGATGAGGTGCCCGCGATCCTGCAAAGGGGTGAGCGGGTTCTGTCGCGCCGGGAAGCCGCGGGTTACGGCCAGGCAGGGGCCTCCACCGTGAACGTCACGATCAACGCCCGCGACGCCGAGAGCTTCCGCCAGTCCCGCACGCAGGTCGCAAGCGACATCGCCCGCGCCGTGTCGCTGGGTCGGAGGGGGATGTGAGTGCGACCCCGCAAGTGGGAACCGGTTGCGGGGACCAGAGCACGAACGATGGAGAATTCTGATGGCATTTCACGAGGTCCGGTTTCCGGACAACATCAGCCGTGGGGCACGCGGTGGCCCGGAGCGGCGCACGCAGATCGTCGAACTGGCGAGCGGGGCCGAGGAGCGCAACGCGAGCTGGGCCAACAGCCGTCGCCGCTATGACGTGGCTTACGGTATCCGCCGCGCCGACGATCTGGCGGAGGTCGTCGCCTTCTTCGAGGCCCGAAACGGGCGCCTGCACGGGTTTCGCTACAAGGACTGGGCGGATTACAAATCCTGCCTGCCGTCGCAGGCGGTCGCGCTGACCGATCAGCCCATCGGCACCGGCAATGGCGCGGTCACCACCTTCCCCCTGCTGAAGCGCTACACCTCCGGTGCCCAAAGCTGGACCCGGGCCATCGCCAAACCGGTGGCAGGGACCGTCCGGATCGCGCTGAACGGGGTGGAGCAGATGAACGGCTGGAGCGTCAACACCACCACCGGCAGCGTGACCTTCTCCACCGCCCCGGGCGCGGGTGTCGCAATCACGGCGGGCTTCGAATTCGACGTCCCCGTCCGCTTCGACACCGACATTCTCGACGTCACCCTCGATCTCGAGCGGCTGGGGTCAATCACTTCCATCCCGCTGCTGGAGATCCGCACATGAACGACGAGACCGGATTTCTGGCGGCGGTGTTGCGCGAGCTCGCGGCATCGACGGCGGTGATCCTCGCCGCCTGGGGCGCGCTGGGAGGGGCGACCAATGCGTTGACGACGCGGATGCGCCTCCGCGATGCGCTGCGCCACATCCTGCTCGGCGGGCTGATCGCGGCCGGGATGGGCAGCTTCTCGATGGCGCTCGTCACCGCCTGGCTCGCCCTGCCGCCACAGGCGATCCCCGCGGGCGGGGCGGCAGGCTCGGCCGCCTATCTCGTGGGCGTCTTCGGCCCGGCCTTCATCGAACTCGTCCTCGCCCGGCTGCGCGGCGCGAATGGAGGGGCAGACGATGAATGACCTTCTCCGCCGCGCGCGCGCCCTCCGCTGCGACCCGGGCGATCCCGGTCAGGCCTTCCGCCACCGCCTGGGCGTTGGCCTCGCCGTCGCGGTGCTGATCCTCGTCCTCTCGCTTCTCCGGTAATCCCATGCATATGACCGACCGGGGCCTCCTGGCCCTCGTCCGGCACGAGGGAATCGTGCCCGGACCCTATCTCGACGTGAAGACCGTCTGGACCTTCGGCATCGGCCACACGGCCGCCGCCGGTCCGCCCGATCCGGCGCAAATGGCGCGCGGCATGCCGGCCGATCTCGATGCGGGGATCCGCGAGGCTTTCCGGCTCTTCCGCGCAGACCTCGCCGCCTACGAGGCCGCGGTGCTGCGCGCGGTGAAGGTGCCGCTCGCGCCGCACGAGTTCGATGCGCTGGTGTCTTTCCACTACAACACCGGCGCCATCGCCAGGGCCACGCTGACGAAGGCGCTCAACGCCGGAAATCGCGTTGCAGCCGCCGACGCGTTTCTGAACTGGCGGCGACCGGCCTCGATCATCCCACGCCGCGAGGCCGAGCGCGAACTCTTTCGTCACGGCCGCTATCCCGGCGGGACGATCCCGGTCTGGGCCGTGGACCGCAACGGGCGGGTGGACTTCTCCCGGCCGATCCGGCGGCTCATCGAAACCGAGGCCATGTCCCTGATCCGGCCGCTGGCCGCACCGGCACCACCCGCTCCGTCACCGCAAGCCGACATGCCGCCCGACCCACCTTCCGGCTGGCTCGCCCGGCTGGCCAACCTCTTCACCACCCTGATCCGGAGGGTCTGATACCATGCGTTACATCCGTCCGAACTCGCTCACCTGGTGGGCGGGGCTGCTCGCCTTCGCCACCGGCGCCGCCTCCCTCGCGCTGCCCGCCACCGGCCCGCTGGCCGACTTCGCCCGCCTCGTCGCGACGCTGGCAGGCTCCGGCGATGCATCGCCTGCCGCGCTGATTGCCCTCGGCCTCGGCCTCATCGGCCTGCGCGACCGGATCGAACGCGGGTTCCGCGGCGATGATTGAGTTCCTCGCAGGCATGGTCGTGGGCGGTGCCATCGGCATCCTGATAGCCGCCCTCTGTGCGGCAGCAGCACAGGGCGACCGGCCATGAAATCCCTCCCGCCCGCGCTGCAGGCCCATCTCGACGACGGCACGACGACGCTCGCCTGGTGCTGGCGGATCACCCGGGCAGATGGCGTGACCTTCGGCTTCACGGACCATGACCGGACCCTGTCGTTCGACGGGACCGAGTTCGAACCCGAAAGCGGGCTGACGGCGTCCGAGGTCAGGTCGGGGTCCGACCTGTCCGTGGACGCGCAGGACGCCCAAGGCGTACTTTCGTCCGACCGGATCACAGAGACCGACATCCTCGACGGCCGGTGGGACAATGCGGCGGTCGAGGTCTGGCGGGTGAACTGGTCGACCCCGGCGCAACGCGTTCTCCTGCGCCGCGGGGCCATCGGACAGATCCGGCGCGGACGGCTGGCCTTCGTGGCTGAAGTGCGCAGCCTCGCCCACATCCTCGGCCAGACGGTCGGGCGGACGTTCCAGGCCAGCTGCGATGCCGCGCTGGGCGATGCGCGCTGCGGCGTGAACCTCGAGGCCCCGGCCTTCAAGGGCACCGGCGCGGTGATCGACGTGTTACGGGACCGGGCCTTCAGCGCTTCCGGTCTCGGCAGTTTCGCGGCAGGCTGGTTCGCCTTCGGGTTGGTGGAATGGTCGACCGGCGCGAATGCCGGGCGGCGGGTCGAAGTGCTGTCGCATGACCTCGTTGATGGCGTGGCGATCCTGACCCTGCTGGAAGCCCCGGTGCGCCCGATCATGACGACAGATGCTTTCGTGGTACGCGCGGGCTGCGACAAGCGGATTGCAGCCTGCGGGACGAAGTTCGCCAATGTCGCGAACTTCCGAGGGTTCCCGCACATCCCAGGGCAGGACGCAGTCCTGCGCTACGCCACCAAGGATGGTGGGCACGAGGGATCAGTGCTGTGACGGCCGCCGATCCCGCCTGCGTTATTGCCGCCGCTCGGTCATGGCTGGGCACGCCCTATCACGACCAGGCCAGTTTGCGCAGGGTCGGCTGCGACTGCCTCGGCCTGGCACGAGGCGTCTGGCGCGAAGTCGTCGGGCCGGAGCCGTTCCCGATCCCGCCCTACAGCCGGGATTGGGGCGAGACTGGGCCGCGCGAGGTGTTGGCCGATGGGGCGCGGGCGATGATGCCGGAGATCGCACCAGCCGACGCACCACCCGGTGCGCTGATCCTGTTCCGCATGATGCCGCGTGCCATCGCCAAGCATGTCGGGATCCTGACCGGACCCAACACCTTCCTCCATGCCTATGAGCGCCTCGGCGTGATCGAGGAACCGCTGACGCCCACATGGCGACGCCGCATCGCCTTCGCCTTCCTGTTCCCCGCACGCTGAGATTTTCTCATGGCCACGCTCGTCCTCGGCGCTGTCGGTTCCGCCATCGGCGGGGCCTTTGGCGGCGCGATCCTCGGCTTCTCTGGCGCCGCCATCGGCGGTTTCATCGGCTCGACCATCGGGTCGGTCGTCGACAGCTGGATCGTATCCTCGCTGGCCCCCGCGCAGAAGATCGAAGGCCAGCGCCTCGACAGCCTGCGCATCACCTCGGCCACCGAAGGGGCGATCATCCCGCGCCTCTACGGCCGCATGCGCATTGGCGGCAACATCATCTGGGCCACGGATTTCCGCGAGGAAACCAAGACTACGACGCAAGGCGGCGGGAAGGGTGGCGGCGGCGGCAAGGTCCGCACGACCGAATACCTTTACTATGCCAGCTTTGCCGTGGCGCTCTGCGAAGGCCCGATCTTCGGCATCGGCCGCATCTGGGCCGATGGCAAGCCGCTCGACATGACCGGCATCACCTGGCGCTGGTATCCGGGCGATGAGGCGCAAGCGGCCGACCAGTTCATCTCTGCGAAGATGGGCGCGGCCAACACCCCGGCCTATCGCGGCACGGCCTATGTGGTCTTCGAGGAACTGCCGCTCGCGACTTACGGCAATCGCCTGCCGCAGCTATCCTTCGAGGTGTTCCGGCCGCTCGCGGATCCCGACACGGCCGAGGGGCTGGTGAAGGCCGTCACCATGATCCCCGCCTCGGGCGAGTTCAGCTATGCCACCGCGCCCGTCAAGAAGACCACCGGCGCTGGCGGCGCGACCGTGGCCGAGAACCTGAACGCAATCGCCGACACTGCTGACATCGTCGTGGCACTGGATCGGCTGCAGGCGATGGCCCCGGCAGTGGAAAGCGTCAGCCTCGTCGTGGCCTGGTTTGGCGATGATTTGCGCGCCGGGAACTGCAAGGTGCGGCCGGGCGTCGAAGTTGCGGCCAAGACAACGACTCCCTCGACTTGGGTGGTGAACGGCGTCAGCCGCGCAGACGCATTTCTGGTCAGCCGAGATGCCGAGGATCGTCCGGTCTACGGCGGGACGCCTGCGGATTTCGCGGTGGTGCAGGCCATCCAGGAGATGAAAGCGCGCGGGCTGCGCGTCACCTTCTATCCCTTTCTGCTGCTGGACGTGCCGCCCGGCAACACGAAGCCCAATCCTTACAGCGCCAATGCCGCCACCGCTGGCCAGCCGACATTCCCCTGGCGTGGCCGCATCACCTGTTCCCCGGCAGCGGGTTTTGCAGGATCGGTGGACAAGACCGCCGCAGCCGCCACGCAGGTATCAGCCCTGTTCGGCACGGCGGCACCCATTAACTTCAGCGTGTCAGGCACCAATGTCAGCTGGACCGGCCCGGTCGGCGAGTGGTCGCTGCGCCGGATGATCCTGCACTACGCGCATCTGTGCCAAGCGGCCGGGGGCGTCGATGCCTTCCTGATCGGCTCCGAAATGCCCGGCCTCACCACGATCCGGTCGGGTGCCAGCAGCTATCCCGTCGTCACTGCCTTCAAATCCCTCGCCGCCGATGTGCGCGCCATCCTCGGCGCTGATCCCAGGATCGGCTATGCCGCCGACTGGTCGGAATACTTTGGCCACCACCCTTCAGATGGGTCGGGCGATGTGTTCTTCCATCTCGATCCGCTGTGGTCGGATGCCAACATCGATTTCATCGGCATCGACAACTACATGCCGCTCTCCGACTGGCGCGACGGGTTCGACCATGCCGATGCGCTGGAAGGCTGGTCCGCGATCCATGATCGCGGCTACCTGCAGGCCAACATCGCTGGCGGCGAGGGCTTCGACTGGTTCTACGCCTCGTCCGCCGACCGGTC
Source organism: Gemmobacter nectariphilus DSM 15620 (assembly GCF_000429765.1). GTDB lineage: Bacteria > Pseudomonadota > Alphaproteobacteria > Rhodobacterales > Rhodobacteraceae > Wagnerdoeblera > Wagnerdoeblera nectariphila. Next base: position 15,965 of record NZ_AUCM01000033.1, read on the forward strand.
GGCGCAACTGCGCACGCCGATCACCGACGGTGCCGCGGGCAAGCCTTGGGTGTTCCGCTACAAGGATCTGCGGGCCTGGTGGTCGAACCCGCATTTCAACCGGCCGGGCGGGGTAGAGAGCGGCACGCCGACCGTATGGGTGCCGCAATCGAAGCCCGTCTGGTTCACGGAACTGGGATGCCCCGCCATCGACCGAGGCACCAACCAGCCCAACGTTTTCTTCGACCCGAAGTCGTCCGAAAGCTTCACCCCGTACTTCTCCCGCGGATGGCGGGACGACGCGATTCAGCGCGCCTATCTGGAAGCCAGTTACCTTTGGTGGGGCCAGGGCACGAACAACCCGACGTCCGCGATCTACGGCGGCCGGATGGTCCATGTCCCCGAATGCGCCGCCTGGACTTGGGATGCACGCCCCTATCCGTTCTTCCCCGAACTGACCGGCGTCTGGACGGACGGCCCGAACTGGCGGCTGGGCCACTGGCTGACCGGACGACTCGGCGCGGTGTCCCTCGCCGCCCTCGTGCGCCACCTATGCCTGCGCGCCGGGCTGGCGGAAGACCTGATTGACGTGTCGGGACTCTGGGGCGCGGTCGAGGGTTATGTCATCGGGGCCCTCGAAAGCCCTCGGGCGTCGATTTCCACGCTGGCCCGACACTTCGGCTTCGATGCCATCGAGACCGAGGGGGTGATCCGTTTCGTGATGCGCGGCCGGGCATCCTGCCTCACCCTGACGGTGGATGATCTGGTCGCCAGCCGTGAAGGCGAGGCATTCGAACTGACCCGTGGTCAGGAGACCGAACTGCCGCAAGCGCTGAAGTGGCAGGTCGCGCGCGCGGACGAAGACTATGACGCGGCCCTCGTCGAGGCCCGCCGCATCACCGTCGACACGACGCGCATCGCATCCGAGTCCTTCCCGATGGCGATCCCGCCCGAGGAAGCCGAACGCCGCTGCCGCCGCGCGCTGATGGAGGCCTGGATCGGCCGGGAAAGCGCCACCTTCCGCCTGCCGCCCTCGCGGCTCGCCCTCGATCCGGCCGACGTGATCCGGCTGGCGCATGATGGCCGGGAGATCGAGTTCCGCCTCGTCTCGGTCGCCGATGCCGAGGCGCGCGGGATCGAGGCGGTGCGTCAGGATCGTGCCGCCTATGATCTGCCGCCCGGCGATCCCCGCCCGGCCTCACTGGCGAGTCCCGTCGTCTTCGGCACGCCGGAAGTGGTCATGCTGGACCTGCCGCAGATCAGTGAGGATCAGCCCGCCCATCGCCCCCTGATCGCCGCGCATGCCAGCCCCTGGCCCGGCGAGATCGCCGTTTTCCGCAGCGCCTCGACAGATGGGTTCGCCTTGCTGACGACCTTCGGCAGTCGTGCCCGGATCGGGACACTGGCCTTCGACTTCTTTCCCGGGCCGACGTCGCGCTTCGATCTGGGCAACGCGTTGCTGGTCGATATGCTGTCTGGAACGCTGGAAAGCGTAACGGATGTCGCGCTGTTCGGCGGAGCCAATGCGGTAGCCGTCGAGACAGCGGCGGGCCTTTGGGAAATCGTCCAGGCGGGCGCGGCCGAATTGATCGCCCCCGGCCGCTACCGCCTGACCCGTCTGCTGCGTGGCCAGCGCGGAACGGAATACGCGATGGGCAACCCGGCCCCGGCCGGGACACGGGTGGTCGTGCTAGATGCGACGCTGGCCTATTTGCCCATCGCCGAAGCCGACCTTGGCCTGCCGTGGAACTGGCGGGGGGGGCCGGCCGCGCGCACCGTCAGCGACGCGAGCTATGCTGCGCTGGGCTTCACCCCGACCGGGCGCGGCCTTGTCCCGTTCGCGCCGGTCCACGTCGAACAGCCGTGGCGCACGGCACGCAGCCCGGGCGATCTGACTATCCGTTGGACGCGGCGGTCCCGGGCGCTTGTGGCCGACGCATGGGAACAGGTCGAGGTGCCGCTGGCCGAGGAGCTGGAAAGCTACGACGTCCAGATCCTCGATGGCT
>NZ_AUCM01000034.1 GCF_000429765.1 Gemmobacter nectariphilus DSM 15620
TCAGCTGGCCATAATGTTCGCCGGGCGCTTCGACGCCTGAACGTATCTGAAAACCGCATGGGCCAGATCAGATACACAGAATTTCAGACACTCCCTGGCCTCGGGGCCTTTGCCTCGGGCTGGTTCGATTTCGGGGTGTTGGAATGGACCTCCGGCGCCAATGCCGGGCGACGGGCGGAAGTGGCAAGCCATACCCTCGTCAGTGGCACGGCCACGATTACGCTGATGGAATCGCCGGTGAGACCGATTACGGCGGGAGATGCCTTCGCCATCACCGCAGGCTGCGACAAACGCCATGCCACCTGCCGCGACCGGTTCGGCAATGCGCTGAACTTCCGCGGCTTCCCTTCAATCCCCGGCGACGATCTGGTGACGCGTTACCCGAACGAGACTGACGCAAACTCTGGCGCGCCCCTGCGCCCGCTTGCCGATGGCTGAGACCCGCACCCTGGCCGATCCTGCCCTTGTGGTGGCGATCGCGGAACGCTGGCTCGGCACGCCCTACCTGCATCAGGCCTCCGCCCGCGGCCTTGGCACCGATTGCCTTGGCCTCGCGCGTGGCATCTGGCGCGATCTGCATGGGGCGGAACCCGTCGCCCCGCCACCCTACACCCGCGACTGGGGCGAGAGCAGCGGGCGCGAAGTGATGTGGGAGGCCGCCCGGGCCGTCCTGATCGAGATCCCCATGGGCGCGGCCGAACCCGGCGCGCTGATACTCTTCCGCATGGTGGCAAACGGCCCGGCCAAGCACTGCGGCATTCTCGTTCCCGGCCCCGCACTCATCCATGCCCGCGAGACCACCGGTGTTTCGCGCGAACCTTTCACCCTGCCCTGGCGCCGCCGCGCCGTGGCGGCCTTCCTCTTTCCAGGCTGATCCCCATGGCAACCATGCTCCTCGCCGCCGCCGGTTCCGCAATCGGCAGCGCCTTCGGTGGTGCGTTTCTCGGTTTAAGCGCCGCCACCATCGGCGGCGCCATCGGGTCTTTCGCGGGCTCCGTCATTGACAGCCTGATCATCGGCTCGCTTGCGCCGGACCAGCGGATCGAAGGCGCCAAGCTTGATGATCTGCGCCTGACATCGGCCACCGAGGGCGCCGTGATCCCGCGGCTTTACGGCACGATGCGGCTTGGCGGGAACATCATCTGGGCCACCGATTTCCGCGAGGAGCAGTTCCGCCAGACCCAAGGCGGCGGCAAAGGCGGCGGGCCCAAAGTCGTGACCGAAGGCTATCGCTACTACGCCTCCTTCGCCGTGGCGCTTTGCGAGGGCCCGATCGGTGGCGTCTGCCGCATCTGGGCTGATGGCAAACCCTTCGATGTGCCTGGCGCAGTTGTCCGGGTGCATCTCGGCACTGAGGCACAAATGCCCGACCCGTTCATCGAAGCCAAAGAGGGCGCTGGGCAGGCCCCAGCCTACCGCGGCGTGGTCTATGTCGTCTTCGAGGATCTGGCGCTCGAGACTTTCGGGAACCGGCTGCCGCAGCTCTCCTTCGAGGTGATCCGGCCCTCGCCCGATCCCGCCGCCATGGAACGCCTTGTCCGCGCCGTGAACCTGATCCCCTCGGCGGGCGAGTTCGTCTATGCGACCGAGACCGTCACCCGCACCACGGCTGCGCCGGGTCTCTGGGGCTCTTCGGGTGGCAACGGCACCTCCACCCCGGAGAACGAGAACAGCGTCGAAGGCTTGCCCGATCTCGTCGCGTCCCTCAATCGCTTGGACGCCGCTTTGCCGAACTGCGAAGCGGTGTCACTGGTCGTGTCCTGGTTCGGCACGGACCTGCGCGCCGGGTCCTGCCAGATCAAGCCGGGCGTCGAATCCGGCACCAAGACCACCACACCGATGATCTGGCAGGTGAACGGCGTCACCCGCGCCGCGGCACATGTCGTCTCCACCGTCGACGGCGGCCCGGCCTACGGCGGCACGCCCACGGATGCGGCGGTGGTGCAGGCCATCCAAGAACTGAAGGCCCGTGGCAAGCGCGTCACCTTTTACCCCTTCATCCTGATGGATATCCCCGCCACCAATATGCTGCCGAACCCATACTCGCCGAACGGCACCGCGCCCGGCCAGCCGGTCTATCCTTGGCGCGGCCGGATCACCTGCAACCCCGCAGCAGGCTTCGCGGGCACGGTCGACAAGACTACCGCGGCGGGGACACAGGTTGCAGCCTTCTTCGGCTCGGCCGCCCCGGGGCAGTTTTCCGTGTCGGGCACGACCGTCAGCTTCACCGGCAGCCCCAGCGATTGGGGCCTGCGCCGCATGATCCTGCACTATGCCCATCTCTGCGCCGCCGCCGGGGGTGTCGATGCTTTCCTGATCGGCACCGAGATGCGGGGGCTGACACAGATCCGCTCCGGCGCTTCGACCTATCCGGCCGTCACCGCCTTCGTGCAACTCGCGGCCGATGTCAGCGCGATCCTCGGGCCTGCCAACAAGGTCAGCTACGCCGCCGACTGGTCGGAATACTTCGGCCATCAGCCTGCTGATGGGAGCGGCGATGTGTTCTTTCACCTCGACCCGCTCTGGGCCTCTTCCAACATCGACTTCGTGGCCATCGATAACTATCTGCCCCTCTCCGACTGGAGAGACGGTGACGACCACCTTGACGCTGTGGCCGGATGGCAGGGGCCACAGAAGACGGCCTACCTGCAAGCCAATATCGAAGGCGGCGAAGGTTACGACTGGTTCTACGCCTCGTCGGCCGATCGCCTGGCGCAAATCCGCACCCAGATCACCGATGGGGCCGGAAAGCCCTGGGTGTTTCGCCCCAAGGACCTGAGGAACTGGTGGGCCCAGCCACACATCAACCGACCCGGTGGCGCGGAAAGCGGCGGGCCCACCGCTTGGGTGCCGGGGTCTAAGCCGATCCGGTTCACGGAAGCCGGTGCGCCTTGCGTTGATCGCGGCACGAACCAGCCAAACGTCTTTGTCGATCCGAAGTCCTCGGAATCCTTGTTGCCGCATTTCTCGCGCGGCTGGCCCGACGAGTTCATCCAGCGCCGCTATGCCGAAGCCTTGATCGGCTATTGGGCCAACCCCGCCAACAACCTGGCCGCCAGCCTTTACTCCGGCCGGATGATCGAGACCGCCGAGATCGCGTTTTGGACATGGGATGCCCGCCCTTTCCCGGCCTTCCCGGCCCGCAGCGATGTCTGGTCCGATGCCGAGAACTGGCGGCTGGGGCATTGGCTCACGGGGCGCGCCGGTGCCGCGGGCCTCGCCGAACTCGTCGCCGAGCTTTGCGCCCGCGCTGGGATTGCTGCAGCTGACCTCGATTTCACCGATCTGGCCGGGTCCGTGCCGGGCTTTGCGGTCAACGCGATCGAAAGCCCCCGCGCCTCCATCGAGACCCTCGCCCGCCTTTTCGGCTTCGACGCCTTCGAGGCCGAGGGCAAAATCCGCTTCCGCATGCGCGGGCAGCGGCCCGTGGCCACAATCACTCTCGACACGCTCGTGGCGGCCAGCCGCGAGGCCGAGGATCTGGAACTGACCCGGGCGCAAGAGACCGAATTGCCCCTCGCCCTCAAATGGCGCCTGATGGCGCGGGATGAAGAGTTCGCCGGAATTACCGTGGAAGCGCGGCGCATCACTGTCGACACGGCGCGGATTTCGGCCGAGCAACTGCCGATTGCCTCGACCAGCGGTGCCGCCGAACGCGGCGTGCGCCGGGCCCTCTTCGAGGCATGGATCGGGCGCGAGAAGGCGAGTTTCACCTTGCCGCCGTCGCGCCTGGCGCTGGACCCGGCCGATGTGATCCTGCTCGACCACGACAACCGCCTGATCGAATTCGCCCTGACCTCAATCACCGACGGCGCTGGGCGACGGGTTGAGGCGCGCCGGTCAGATCGCGCGATCTAAGATCTGGCGCCTGGCAGCGATCGGGGCGCGACCTCCGGCGCGAAGGCGGTCTACGGCCCGCCCCTCGTGGCGCTGATGAACCTTCCGCAGTTGTCGGAGGATTTTCCGGACTGGCAGCCTTATGCCGCAGCTCATGCTGCCCCATGGTATGGCACGGCCGCGGTCTGGCGATCGGCCACGACGGACGGGTTCGCTGTCCTGACCACGATTTCGCGGCCGGGCTGGTTCGGCACCTTGGCGTTTCCCTTCTACGCGGGGCCCACCAACCGCTTCGACCGCAGCAACGAGCTTTGGGTCGACATGATCGCGGGCCAGTTTGCCAGCGTCAGCGATACGGCCGTGTTTTCCGGCACGAACTGGCTGGCGATCGAAACCGCCCCAGACCTTTGGGAGATCGTCGGCTTCGCCACCGCCAGCCTGCAATCCCCCGGGCGCTGGCGACTGACCCGGCTTCTGCGTGGCCTTCTCGGCACCGAGGACGCCATCGCCAACCCCGCCCCGGCCGGAGCGCGGGTGGTCGTGCTGGACGGCGGGGTCAAACCCCTGCCGATCGGCAGTGCAGACTATGGCGCGGCCTGGAACTGGCGGATCGGGGCCTCGAGCAAACCGGCGGGCGATCCGGCGAACCTGGCCGTCAGTTTCGCGCCCACAGCCCGAGGCTTGCGGCCCTGGCGGCCCTGTCACGCCCGGCGGGTGAACCTGCCGGGCGGCGATATCGCCCTCAGCTGGACGCGCCGCACCCGGGCCTTCGCGGGCGACAACTGGGCCCTGACCGAGGTGCCGCTGGGGGAGGCCGCCGAGGGCTACGAGATCGATATCCTGAACGGGGCGGCATTGGTGCGGACAGTTTCCGGCCTTGCCACGCCTGCCTTCACCTACACGGTCGCCATGCGAACGGCCGACTTCGGCGCCCCGGTTTCCGGGGCACTCGCGGTGCGCATCGCGCAGGTCGGCGCGCTGGGCCGCGGCGCGATCCTCGACATCACCCTTTGATCTGGAGGCCCCATGGCCGACACCCCGAACATCCGCCTCACCTTCCTCGAGGCAAACCAGGCGCAGAAGCACGTCACCGTCAACGAGGTCTTCCGCGCCCTCGATGCCCTCGTGCAACCCGCCGTCGAGAGCACCGGCCTGAACACCCCACCCGGATCGCCGGTCGATGGCGCACGCTATGTCGTGGGTCCCAGCCCCACGGCTGCCTGGGCTGGCCAAGCCTTCGCGATTGCCGCCTGGCAGGATGGAGCCTGGGCCTTTTTTTCCCCGGCCGAAGGCTGGTACGTCTGGGATCGCGCGACAGATGCCGCCCTGACCTTTCTCGGCGGCGCATGGGTGCGGCAGGCAGCACTACCCTTCCCCGACAACCTCTTCCGCCTGGCCGATGATGCCGATCCGACGCGGCTCGCGGCCTTCGATCTTTCGGGCCTGTCGACGGGCCAGACCCGCACATTCACCCTGCCGAACTTGTCTGCAACCCTTGCCCATCTAGGCAACGCCGCCCAGACCTTCGCGGGCGCGACGACGTTTTCGAATGCGGCGGTCACGATTGGCACAGCGACGACGACGGCCACCTATGGGATCGGAACCGGCGGCACGACGACCGGGGTCACCAAGACGGTGAACCTGGGCACTGGCGGCGCGGCCGGGTCGACGACGGTGATCAACCTTGGGTCAATCACCGCCGGGGCGCTGGGCAGCACGATCATCAACACACCCACCGTCACCTTTGCAGCCAGCGTCACTGCGATCGGCGCGGGCGCGGCGAATGTCACCGCTTTGGGCTTGGGCCTCGGCGGTGCATCGCCCGATGCTTCGAACCGGCTCAGCGTGAACGCCGCCGCAACGCTTTTGAACAATGCGGGCGGATCGCATGAGGCGACGATCAACAAGGCCACCGCCGGGAATGACGCCAGCCTTGCCCTGAAGACCGGCTTCTCGGCCCGGGCGCTGTTTGGGCTTCTCGGCACCGATGACGTGACACTGAAGGTGTCGCCCAATGGGTCCACCTTCTTCGATGCCTTTGTGATCGATCGCGCCACGGGGCGGGCGGAATTCCCGGCGCCGATCGTGATCCCGGGGCTCTCCGCCGTGCCCGCATCGCCCCCAGCGGGCAAGCTGGCCCTTTACGGCCGCCAGCGGGCAGGAGCGCCTTGGTTGGAAGTCGTCCGGCCGTCAGGCCGTGACTTCCCACTCCAACCCCACATGGGTCTGAACCGGATCGGGGCCTGGGCCCCGGTCTCGGCCACGACGATCGCCGCCCAGGGCATCGCCTTGACCAGCGTCGGCACCGTCAGCCACCCGGCCCTGGCGTCCGGATCACTTCTCGCGAGTTCTCGGCGTTGGCGCGTGACCTCGGCCGCGGTCGTCGACTCCGTTTGCGATCAGCGCTCGGCCGTCACCGCCTGTTGGCGGGGTAATGCCGCAGGTCTCGGCGGCTTCACCCTCGTAGCACGGATTAGCCTGACAACCCTTCAGACAACCGGAATGGGCTTCTTCGGGCTGTTGTCCTCGGTCGCGGCCCTTGCCGTGACCACAACCCTCTCCGCGCTCGTCGAAGCCATCGGCCTCGGCTTCCAGCGCGGCACGCACACGAACTGGCAGCTGGTGAGCAATGACGCAACCGGCGCGCCGACCCTCGTGGATCTCGGTGCCGGGTTTCCGATCGCGACCGCCGGGCTGCTGACCCTGACGATCTGGTGCCCGGCGGCGGGCACATCGATCTGGCTCCGCGCGGTGAACGAACTGACCGGTGCCGTCTTCGAACAGGAAGTGACGACCGACCTGCCCCAGGCGGCGACTTTCCTTGCCCCACGCCTCTTCCTGAACAACGGCGCCACCGCCGCCGCGGTCGCGTTCGAATGCACCGGCCTCTACCTTGAAACCGACTTCTGACCCCAAAAGGAGCCTCAATGTCACCTGCCGCCTCATCCGCCTACGTCGCCGAACTACGCCAGCAGATCGCGATCCTCTCCGAACGTTGCGCCCTTCTTGCCGCCGAACTGGCCGCCGCCCGGGAGGTGCACAGCCCGCCGCCGGACCCACCCGCTGCCGGTTGACCCCTGCCCAAACCGCCCCGCGCCCCGCCCCTTCGGCGGGGTTTTTCTTTGCCCGAAAGGACCACACTCATGACCGACCAGATCGATGCCCTGAAGGCCCTGCAGATGGCCCTTGCGCGCCTCGGCTACTACACCGGCGCGATCGACGGCCTCTTCGGCCCGCGAACCGATGCGGCGCTGAAAGCCGTTGCGGCCGAGGGCGGCGCGATCCGCAACCTGAAGCCTCCGACGGTCGCGGCGGCCGTCGGGCCGACGATCTTCCAGGGCAGCGCCCGCTACCCCGTGGACGAGATCGTCATCCATTGCGCAGCCACCCACCCCGATTGGATGCGGGGCCAGCCCCTCACCGCCAAGCGCAAGGAGATCGACCGCTGGCACCGCGAAGAACGCGGCTGGCGCAAGATCGGCTACCACCATCTGATCGATCGCGACGGTGCGATCCTGCCCGGCCGGGCCGAAACCGAAATCGGCGCCGGGGTCGAAGGCCAGAACCGCGGCGTGATCCATATCTGCCTGATCGGCGGCGCGGGTTCATCCGCAACCGATCCCTTTGATCGGAATTTCACGGCCGCCCAGGATCGGGCCTTGCGCGGCCTGATCGACGCCATCTGTGGCGAGACCGCCATCACCCGCATCACCGGTCACAACGACCACGCCGCCAAAGCCTGCCCGGGCTTCGTCGTGCGCACCTGGATCAACCAGGCCTGAGACGCACCAAAGGAGAGACCATCATGAACCTGATCAATCAACCCAGCCTTCGCCCGACCCGCAAGATCGCCGCTGTCGGCTGGACGAGCCTTCTCGGCCCGATCGTCGCCTCGATCATCGCGCCTTGGCTGCCGGGGCTGTCCGAGGCCTGTGGCGGGGAGGTGGGAGCGTCACTTGTCGCGGGTGGCCTCGCGCTGGCACAGGGGGCGGTGAACTTCGTAGCGGGGTATGTAGTGAGGGAAAGAAAGTGGAAGTCTGTGAGAAACGAAAGTCTAAGGACCGTAGACAAGGCGGCTTCGCACGACTTAACTTCCCGCAACTGAAACAATCCCACCTCAGCACAAGCGATCTGAGCTGCTGCCCTCCAGTGCAAACGGCGACTTAGTGACCAGAACCTGATAGAAATCTCACGCACAATGCAGCACGATCAGATCGGAAAATTACTAAGTGCCACAACGCAGTTAGGTTTAACGGAAGCGCTCGCGCTGCTAACGAAGGAGATGGAGGAGCTCTACGCTCGCAATCTGGCTGTATTGCACCAAGAGATCGACAAGGCGAACGCACAGAACCAGCTTCTCGAGACTCAACGAAACACGCTGCGTGACTTTCTTGTCAAGCTCCAATCATCTCAGCTGGGAATCAATATCAAACCTGAATATTGCCTTCCACTGATACATCCCTCCTTCGTAGGCGATATCAATGACCTGCTAGATGGAGTTGTTAAGCGGCGCAAAGAGAAACCTAACTACTCAAAGTTCACTGGGCTATCACTTTTCAATCTTTGCATAGTGAACATAATGTACAAGAGCGGCCTCTTGGAAGAGCTTGGCGTTGCGTCAACTAGTCGGGCCCTCAGTTTCCTTGGCCAATCTTTGTTTGTGAACGAATTTTGGCTTAAGAAGGGCTGGAACCTACCAGTCGGAGAGGAAAACGCAGTCGCGAACTCGAGGGCGATAACGGAGGCCTATTTTAATCTGGTGAACCAGATATTCATTTCAAACGGCTATGATGACGCTGAGAAATTCGTAAGCAGTACAATTGATCCAATGACACTGTTTAGAGAATTTCGCCAACCCATTCTTGAAGGCGATCCCAAGACCCTCCTTCAAGAGTACATTCAATTCACTGGAGCAACTGCTCCAACCTATCTGTATCGAAGCGATCCGAGCGCTCCTGACCATGAGCCGATTTTTACTGCCAGCGTCCGCGTCCCTTCTATCGGACTCGTAGAAGCTGTTCACCACTCGAAGAAGGGCGCCGCTCTTCGCGCGGCTGAATTGGCAGTCACCAAGCTTCGGAATGGTGCGCAAACGCGAAGAACCTTCTCAAACTTTCTTGCGAAGAAAGCTGAGCAAGGCAGGGAATTCAGGAAAGAGCGCGCATCGACCGTACCAGGCGGCATTTCAGCATTAGCTGACAGAATACAGACTTTACTCTCTTTAGAGGTCGATAAGCTTAAGCTCTTCGAAGCACTACTGTCACCCGATCTTGCAAAGGGAGAGTACAGGAATTTCCGCACCAACGAGACGCTCGCCTTTATGGGAAGTAAACTCATTGAATTTGTTGTGCGGGAGTTCTTCCACAACGAAGGAGCGGGTAAGTTTCATCCGACGCTCTTAGATACTCTTGCCGGACAGCTAGCTGTCAACCAGTCACAGGTCGGAGTCTTCAACCAGCGCCCTGATCATGGAACGGCAAGACTGCGCGATACGGTACAGGCAATCATGTATGCGATCTATCTGAATAACCCCAACGAGTTTCTCGTTGGACTAAGAAGATATATTGCGAAAAGTAATGAACTAGGTTCACTTGTACAAGTCGTCGACAAACCTGCATGGATAATGGAGCTCGAACAGTACAATCCGAATTTTTCATATATTTTGGCACTTCAGGAATATACTCAAGCTGCAGATAGATCGATTCCAGAGTATTCAGATGTAATTGATCGCTCAATGCCACATGACCCAACGCACTCATCGGTTGTTAGTTGGGGCGGGCATTCTGCAAGAGGGATTGGCAGTCGTGTCAACTGGGCACGAAACGTCGCAGCGTATGGGCTTCTTAGAGAACTCCGGAAGTTATCGTTGAAATCAGAGGTGGATCAGTGACACTTAATCCGAGCATGGTCGATCAACTGACACTGTCGCTTCGGGAACAGTGTTCTTCAATGAGCGAGTTTTGCAGGGTTTGGGAAAGCCAGTGTAAACGTCCCGAAACCATAGACGGCGCAGTACGCCACTACACCCTGGGTGTGCTAAACAGAGTTTTGCAGTTAAGCGACGATTCAATCTTCCTTATTGTGAGCGAACGGCCAATCGCGGCATCCATGTGTGCAAGAGGAAGCATTGAGACAGCTGGTATGCTATTAGAGTTCTTTCGAAAACTTCAAAGTGCGGTTACTCGTGGGGACGGTCCCTCGACTGTGTCAGTGGTACGAAATTTCATGTTTGCTTCAATGGAATTCGGAAAGGACTATTCTGTCTCAACGCCACATGTGCTGAATGGTATCAGGGCGCTCGAAACACGAGTGGTCGGGATCGAGATGATCTACAATATCTTGTGTGAGACCGTTCACCCAAACTGGGCCGGGCGCGTTGTTGGTGATAAGTTGGACGACTCTGCGAGCCAGAAAAGTATTGTGCGAGTTTATGTATCGATTTCTTCGTTGAGCAACGTAATCCCAGCAGTTTGCAGCAGTGCCAAGGATTTTTCTGTGTTCTTGGACGGAAACGGTTCGACGTTGAAGAAGCTTGTAGGCTCAGGACATCCTTGATCGAAGGTCACGAAGAGTTCCTTGCTACATCTAGACGATTTTCGATCTTCTCACCCTTTGCCAACTTATCGTCCAAAGGAGCTTCTTGGGCACCTCGGCCGCCATGGAACCGTGGTGCTGTATCGGCTGGCAGTCGGTCAACCGTGGCAGGACGATCTACACGCTTTGCTCGATCCGGTGCGGGACGAGATCGCGCCGCAGGCGCTGGCCCAGTTGCAGATCAGCCTCCGTCCCGATTGAACGCGCTCCGTTGCAGTTTTCGCGCGTTTCTGATCCTGCGGGCCTACTATCCCCCTGATCTTGCACGTAGTTTTGGCCCGTTTGTTGACCTATTGTTGACCCGTGTGGGAGAACGCAAAAAGCCGCCCCGGAGGGCGGCTCGTAACGTCTTGAGAAGGTTGTATAAAACTGGTTGCGGGGGCAGGATTTGGCCTGAACCGAACCAGCGCAACACTCTGATTTCGCAGGGCCATGCACTTCTTGACATAGCCGCTCCGAGACCTTGGCAGAGGGATCCGGCCTTGTGCCTCGGGCGGAAATCCGCTTGCCGACGAAGCTCGAGGGCGACAACACTGCGGGGCCGACTGCGATCATTGCCCTGTCCCTGTCCGGGGTGATGTTGCCCGAGCGGGCCTTGCCGAATTTCTGTACGCCCTGAAGCTCGACGCAGAGCTTACTGCTGACAATCCAGCATGAGAGCATCAGGCCGTTTGTGGCGTCGGCGTCAACTCGGCCAGCTGGCCCACCACGATGAAACGCAGGTCGTCCGGCCCGTAGCTGCCTGATGGTGTCGCACGTCGCTGCGCCGCAGAATTTCCCAAAGCTGCCCCTCGACTGTCCGCGGCAGCCGCGGTCGACAACGGCGAGCGAAGGCTTCTGCTCGGTCAGGACCTCGACTTGCTCCAAGGCCTCGGCCAGCGTGTGTCCGTCGTATGGGTTGCCAGGGAAAGCACGTGTGCCGACGACGAAGCCCTCGTCGATGGTGGTGGCGAGGCTGACCTTGGTGCCGAACTCGTAGCGGACACGTGCCTTACCCTTCGAGATGCAGTCCACCTCCGGCTCGTGCAGGGCATAGATCTTGCCCCGGCTCTTCGGCCCCTGATGCAACAGCCGGCTGACCAGAGCCAGCGCGTCGAGAACGCGCGCGCGCAAGGCACCCTCGGGGATCTCGTCGAGGTGCCGGCGCAGGTCGCGCATCACTCTGCCCATGTAACCTTTCAGTTTTCCCAGGGTCTTGCGCATGCGTCGAAACTGTCGGGCATGGGCGTAGCGCCCCACATGAGCGGCCAGCGGCGGCGCGAGCCGGTTGTAGGTCTGCCGCAGCTCGATCCAGGCCTCCACCGCCAGAGCAACCAGCCGGCGGCGGGCTTTCTCGTAGAGCCGGGCGTCCGTCGGATGGGCGATGTTCTTTTCCATCACCGTGGTATCGACCGCGACACGGGACAGGCTGCCGTCGTTGACCGCGCCGGACTTTCGCCCCGCTTCGATCGTCTTCGTCAGCAACCACTCCACCCCGTCTTCACCGATCCGCTTGCGCCACCGCACCAGTGACGAAGGATCGATCGGTGGGCGGTGCTGGAAGAACGTCTCACCGATGAAGTGCTGGAAATACGGGGAGTCCACCCAGCTGGCGATCACCGCCTCGTCGGACAGCCGATAGGCGTGCTGGAGATACATGTGGCCCGCCACCAGACGCGGTGATGTTGCCGGCCGGCCCTTCGAGGATGGGAAGAACCCGGCCCACTCGGTCTCGAAGAACTCCCAGTCGATTAACTCCGCAAGCTTCACCAGCTCGGGACGCATATCGATCAAGTCGACCAGACGGCGGCGCAGGAGATCGTCTTGTTCCTCGGGACGCGGGCGGTGCTTCATCGCGGCTTCCAAATCTGCAGGGTTTCCATAGAAATCATAGAAAACCTTGCACACGACGGCGACACAAAGGTCGCCCTAATCACGCAAAATCAATGTGGTATAAGTTGTTCAATCCCGATTACTCCGTCAGCCAACCATCGCTCTGCCGTCGGCCGTCCGTCACCTGACGCCGGCCGAGTCCGAACGGCTGCAAGGCCTCCCCGACGACTACACCCAGATCCCGTGGCGGAGCCAGAACGGCGCCCCGGACAGTCCGCGCTACAAGGCACCGGGCAACTCCATGGCGGTAAACGTGATGGAATGGATTGGCGGTCGGATCGAGAAAGTCGAGCAACACCAGTTCTCCGCGCTCCGACCAACCCGACAACAGGGCATTCACATGCATAAGAAAATTCGTTGACTTTCTTGCGTCGGCACATCTATCCGCTAACCTTGAGCGAGGCAGCTATGGTCTGCACTGTGTTTGGTCACAAAGTTCGAGGGTCACTCGCAGCCTTCCGGTTTCTCCGGAGAGGCGAAGATGTGGAGGAAGGCGCCCTACAGCAGCCACGATTTCCTTTGGCGCATTTTCCCCGCGCAACCTCCCCGACGTGCCGGATTGGGTCAGCAACGGTAGGGCATCGTTATCCAGGCCCAGCTGTGCAGCCATCATTTCGATTCGAGGGTATCGTGTACCCGAAGGAAACCTCGCAAGGAGAGCTTGACGTCGCCGCGCAATTCCTTCGGCATCGGAAAGCGCAACTCGCAGAACCTCGACAGGACTGTGGTAGAGATCGGGCAGCGCTTCCACATCCTGCAGTCGAACCGACCATACCCGATCACCTTGCGCAATCAAAAAGGGGGTGCCATCCATTGATGGTCGATCGACTGCAGGATGGTCGGCGGTCATCGCATCCGCGACGATCCCCCTCAGGCGTTCATGCACCGCATCGCGCTCGAACGATAAGCGTGCATCCAGTGCAAGACGGCCCAGAACGCGTTGCGTATTGAAGCTTCTGGACTGCAGGCCGAGAACCAACCCCATGAACAAGATCAGAGCAAAAAGCGTTGCCAGCAAGACGAAGCCACGCCTTGTGTCACGCTGCCCCCTCCGCACCCCCATTCGGGACGATCCGCGGTGAAATCTCTCCATCTGCCCGTCGCTCTCACCGCAGTATACGCATTTACGCTTCTGGCCGGGCTTCCTCTCCCCAAGGACATACTTGTGGTCTCGGTCGCGCTCCTGCCCGCACTCGTCTGGTTGAGCCTGACAGATCTGCAGCGCCATGTCATTCCTGATCCCGCGACACTGGCCGTCGCCATCGTCGGCTTGTTGCGCGCAATCCTGAAAGAGGACCCGTCATTTTTGTGCGATATCCTGGGCGCTGTCGGCGCCTTGGCGATTCTAGGCGCTGCGGGCGAGATCTTCTGGAGATACAAGGGGAAAGAGGCACTTGGGCTCGGCGACGTCAAGCTGATCGCCGCTTCGGTCCTGCTTGTCGGGCTGGGCGGTATGTGGGTGTTCATGTTGCTCGCCTGTACAGGGGGGATTGCCGCAAGCCTGCTTTCCTCGGACAAATCGAAATCCGGAATTCCGTTCGGCCCGTTCCTGGCCTATGCCTTGTTCCTGACCGTATTGTTTTCATAGGTGCGACATGAAGGCCCGCAACGCCCGCGATAAACGCAATCCGACGTCGGGTCTGTCCCTTCTGGAAGTCATGGTCGTTCTGGCGATCATCGCGCTGATCGCAGGCCTGGCGACGCCCCGCCTGATGGAGAGCTTCGGACGCGCAAAATCCCGAGCGGCTCAAATCCAGATGGAAAACATTCGTTCCGCAATCCAGCTTTTCTACCTCGACACGGGCCGGGTGCCGAGTGAAGCTGAAGGGCTGAATGCACTTCTGGCCGCCCCGGCAGGTGCTTCCAACTGGCAAGGTCCGTATGTCGACAGGCCGGAGACGCTACAGGATCCGTGGCAGAGACCATATATCTATCGGGCGCCGGCAGGCGAGAAAGCGTTCGAGATCACGACCTATGGCCGGGATGGCCGCGCCGGCGGCAGCAGCGAAGATCGGGACATCTCGCTTTGAAGCTCCGCTTTCCGAGGGCGGACGGTCAGTGGCGGGAGCCTCACTCCTGCCCCATGGAATCTGATTTGAACAAGATCGGGCAAGCCTTGGCTTGCAGACCAGCGATCCTGCCATGCCGCCTCCTGACCATGCGCCGGGCTGCCCCAATACTGTAGCGAAAGCCGGATCCGCTCCGGCGCCAGGTTGCTCGAGGTCCGGGAGGTTTCGCCATTCTTGGAATAGCGACCGCTCACAGTCAGCATACCATTGGCAGAAATCTCGACCTGAGCGGCCTCGCCTGGCCAGAACCGGGACGTCGGCAGCACCGCCAGGAATGCGAGTCGATCCGGCGCGCCCTCGAATAGGGGTCGCACGTCATCCGGTGCTGCATCTGCCAGGACATTCTCCAACCAGCCCCGGGCATCTCTGCGCGCAATCGCCTGTCGGATCTCCGTCTGCAGGTCCGCGTCGCGCCCAAATGATCGGATGGCCGTCCCCAGCCCGGAGGAGAGCATCAATCCCATCATCGCCATGATCAGAAGGGCGATCATGGTCTCCAGCATGGACAAGCCTGTATTCGCGCGACGCCTTCCGGTCATCGGGATCGTGCCGCAAGTGTATGGAAAATCTGTTGGCTTTCTGGTCGTTCCGGATGCCAGACAGCTAACTTTACTTCCACAAGAACCATCAGCCCATCGAGGCTTGTCGGACCGTCCGGGTGCACGACGGTTTCAGAAATCGTCCACGACCACCCGGAGATGTCCGTGCCGGATAATGGAACGGCCTCTCCGCGCACCCGGTATTCTTCCATAAGAGACATGGCGAACTCGGAGGCATGCAGGCGGTCGAGCCGCTTGGCCGATCCCACCGAACCGCGTGTCAGCACCGGAAAAGCCATGGTCATGACAAGGGTGAGCAAAGCGAAGGCAACCAGAGCCTCGATGAGCGTGATGCCCGCTTCTGATCCACGCGGCCAGGGCATGTCAGAATGCCAGATCGTTGATGGACAGGATGGCACTCATGACCGACGCGACGACAAGGGCAATCCCGCCTCCGACCACCAGCGTCAGCACCGGAGTCAGCATGGCCATCGCACGTTGCAGCCGACGTTCGACACCTTGGTCGAGCGTTTCCGCGACGATCCCGAGAATGCGGCCCAGCGTGTTGGTTTCCTCGCCGATCGTGAAGAGTTCCTGCACCAGGGGAGAAATGGTGCGCTCCTGCCCGAACACATCATATGCCCGGCCTCCGGCCTCGATCATTGCGGAAGCAGATTCAAAAACAGGGGCATAGGGCGCATCCGAGAAGCTTCCTGCCGTGCGTGACAGCGCAACGGAAAGCGGAACACCTGCATTCAGCATAAGTTGCAGGGACCTCATCATATGGGACATTGCAACATCCTTGGTGATCGGCCCTATCACGGGTAGCCAGAGTTGGAGACGCCTCAGCACAACCCCGAACCCCCGCAGGCGCGAGAATGCCGCCACCGCAATCAAGACAGCGGCTCCGGCAGCGGGCAGGATGCCGCTCGCCAACATCATGCCCAAAGCCGAGAACGCCGCAAGCGCCGCCGGGGGCTCACGTCCTGCAGACGAGAAAATGGCATCCAGCCGAGGCGCCAGAAACACGGCCATAAACAGAACCATCCCCGCTCCCCCCAGCAGAAGGATCGCGGGATAGATCAGGGCAGTGGTTATCTGGGACCGGATCCGGTCCTGCCGCCGTAGAACCTTGGCCAGCAGCGGGAATTGCGCGCCCGCCGCCCCCGCATCCTCGCCCACGGAAGACAGAACCGCAAACAAGGGGGAAAGCCTGCCAGATGCCTGCTCCATGCTTTCCGCAAAGCCCTTGCCGTCGGACATCAATTGCACGACCCGGCTGAAATGCCGTCGAAGCATGGGCGCGGAGGCAGTGCGTGCAACGATCTCTGCGACCCGCGGCGCCGGAAGCCCGGCACCCAGCAACACCGCCAGTTGCTCCGCGAGTTCCGCCTGGACTCCCGGCCCGAGCGGCTTGCCGCCTATCGTGCCCTGACGCACCGCGCCACCGCCATCGGGAACAAGTTCGGTGACGGTCAACCCCAAATCGGCCAGCTTCGAGAACGCGGCGAGATCGGATTCAGCCTCAAGGTAGCCGGTTTCGCGCTGTCCATCCGTCGAGAAGGCCGTGTATCGGAAGCGCGGCATCTCGTCGGCTACCGTATGAAGTCCTGCAGCGCGTGATGCCCCGACCCCAACCCGGTCTGCAGCATTCCGTTCGACTTGGCCAATCTACCCCGCCAGTATTGTGTTGCCTCTGCAGCCTCCGCCTCGTTGCGGACCACTCTCGGCCGGATGAGGATAAGGAGTTCCGTGCGGCCCTTCATGCTGCTCTTGTTCCTGAACAAATTCCCTACGACAGGAATGCGTCCAAGGCCCGGAACTTCGCTGCGACTTACACTATCCTGCTCCTGGACCAGGCCGCCGAGAGCAAGTGTCTGGCCATCGCCGAGAGAAACACTGGTCTGCACCTTTCGCTGCCGGATGGTCGGGCTGTCGATGCCCGAGGTGCGGTTCCGCGCAACGTCGCTCACCTCCTGGCTGATATCAAGCAGAACGCGTCCGCCATTGCCAATCCTTGGTTTGACCCGCAGAATGATCCCCGTGTCGCGATAGTCGATCTGCGTCAAAACGGGCGCATTCACCGTCTCGCCCGATGTCGAGGTCTGCAGTGCAACAGGCACCTGGTCACCAATCTGCAGAATGCCTTCCTTGTTGTCGAGGACCATCAGTGTCGGCGCGGAAATCACCTTCACATCGGTGACGCCCGAAAGCGCCGAGAGCGCAAGGTTCAGGTCGTTCGAGCCAAACACCGCCGTGAAGCCAGGATTGGTTCCAGCAACCGCACCCGTGGCCAGATCGGAAAACTTGAGATTCCAGTTTCCGCGCTCGAAGAACCAGCGAGTACCGACCGAAACCTCATCGTTCAATGTCACTTCGGCAAGCGTCGCTTCCAACAGGACCTGCCGAGCCGCGCTGTCGAGCGATCGCAGAAGCGCCGCGACCTGGGGAGTGTCTGAAATTCTGTGTATCTGATCTGGCCCATGCGGTTTTCAGATACGTTCAGGCGTCGAAGCGCCCGGCGAACATTATGGCCAGCTGATTGCGGGCCGCAACCCATTCCCGGACCGCGCGGCCACCCTTTTCGAAGTTGCGGATGGCGAGGAAGATCAGCTTGGTTGCGGCCTCCTCGGTCGGGAAGGAGCCCTTGGTCTTCAGCGTCTTCCGCAGCACTCGGTTCAGCGACTCCACGGCGTTGGTGGTATAGATGATCTTCCGGATCGCGGCGGTGAAGGCATAGAACGGGATCACCTCGGCCCAGGCGCGGCGCCAGGCCGGGGCGATGGAGGGGTACTTCCC
>NZ_AUCM01000035.1 GCF_000429765.1 Gemmobacter nectariphilus DSM 15620
GCCAGCTCTCCGATCTTGGCATGTAGGTCGCGAACCGTTTCTTCGGCAACCTCGGCCGCCGCTGCAGCCTTGCCACCCCTCTCGAAGATGCCTGCGGCACCCTCCAGAAGCGAACGCTTCCATTGATGGATCATCGTCGGGTGAACGCCATATTCGGCGGCCAGCTCCGACACCGTGCGCTCCCCCTTCACGGCTTCCAGCGCCACACGCGCCTTGAACGCCGCATCGTGGTTCCTGCGTTTCGACATGTTCTGATCTCCTCGTTCTTGGAGACCAGCAGGCCTCAGATCGTAGCTTCCGTCACTGTCCGATTTTCGGGGGGTAGCTCAGCTCAATCTCTACACCCCGCTCTTCCAGAAATCGGCCCCATGCCGCTTGTACCGTGCGGGCCATAGCGCTCTTCGAAGATAGTAGACCTTCGACGGGCAAAGACCCCAAGACCGTGTCCTTCAAGATCTTGGCGACATACTGAGCAAGGACGGGGGGCAAGACAACGCCGCGATAAAGTAACCCAAATGCTTCGCGCCAGAAGTTTTCCGGCTTTCGCATGAGGTGAGGGTTCACCTCGAATAGATGCGTCAGAAGGAACTCCTTCGTCATGCTCTCGCCGAGAACCTGGGAAGCATGACTGTTGTGGGCGGCGAAGAGCCTTTCGAGGTCGGTGCTATCGATCTGCCGTATGACGCTGGTATTCAGCTTGGGCATTAGATCCGCGAGACTCAGGTCAACCCTTCGTGCATGCCGAAGATAGTCCCACGGTAGAAGGTTCAGGTCCGCTCCTTGGAATTGAAGAACGAGCGCCTTGCATGCCCCGGGGGTGCCGCGATCCCAAGCGGCCCGGTAGCGCTCTTCGTACTCAACCCGGAAGGCGATAGAGTCCTCAAACGGGAGCACCTCAAATCCACGCTCGCGCAAGACCCGGAGGATGTTCTCATCGAGCAGGAGGTTGTCAGGATCGCGTGCGATCCAGAACTG
Organism: Gemmobacter nectariphilus DSM 15620; assembly: GCF_000429765.1. Classification (GTDB taxonomy): domain Bacteria; phylum Pseudomonadota; class Alphaproteobacteria; order Rhodobacterales; family Rhodobacteraceae; genus Wagnerdoeblera; species Wagnerdoeblera nectariphila. The sequence continues at coordinate 976 of NZ_AUCM01000035.1, forward strand.
AGAGAGGTCCTCGGGAAAAGCCTGAAGTATCCGCTCCATCCAAGACGTCATCTGCTGGTATCCGCCTGCTGGCCGACACGCAAGACTAGAATACAGTGCAGATCCGGAACGAATGCTTCTGAAGCATCAAGTTGCGCAAGTCGCGCATCATGCTCTGCCTGTAACCGCTTCTTGCGATAGTCGCGCACCGTCGCAAGTCCGACCCGACCGATCGCCTGCTGCCGTGCCTCATATGCGTAGTTTGCACGGTCCCGCTCTTCCTGTAGCCGGGTCATGTGTTCGTCGACGAGCTCGGAGAACACCCTCTCACCCTGTACGACCGCTGCGTCCTTCGACCTTCCAAATAGCTCTGCGCTGATTGAAGAACTCGCGCTGCCGATGGTTTCTACGCGCTCGGTGAGCAGCAGATCCCAAATTCGCTTCGCGGTCGGCTGGAACGCCCGACCTTCGTTACTGATAAAGACGGGTAGGAAGCGACGACGGCTAAAGTCATCTGCCGACAGCGTGATCTCCCAGAGTGACCAGACACCACTGACGGTCTCAGGAAGCCCTGAGATCCGGACGCAGGGCATGTTCTGCCCCGCGACACAGCGAGGCAAATCAGAAATCAAGGCGCGGGCTCTTGGATCCTCGAGTGTGAGCCACTCCAGGTCGGGGCGCCCCTCTGCGGTCCTCGCGTCGAAACAGACCGAACTTGTCTCACCGTCACCGGACCACCGGACGTGCCATGCATCAGCTTCTCTGGTGGCTTGACCGCCACGAATTGGCAGCCCTGACGTTATGGCTCGCTCAAGCCAAAATTGGGCAGGATGGTCGCGCCATTTGCGAGCATCAGACGCATCAAGATCATGTCCACCGGATAGAAGCTGACTGCTCTGATTATGCTCGGCAATGGCCGTCCTCAGTTGGGACACGACCGTCTCGCAGTCGGCTTCGATTGCATCAGGGTTCTGCAGGCCATTGACGAAAAGCTCGTCGAACAGCGGCTCTGCTTCGACCGAGTCCATGACGTCGGCCGCTTTGTCGACGCCAAACTCCTCAGCGATGACGGCCAGCTTCGTCTCGAGAACCTCGCGCACGCGGTACTCGACTGTGTCTTCGAGAACGAAATTGATGGCACGCACGACAAACGGCTGTCCGATCCGGTCAACACGGCCGATCCGCTGCTCAACCCGCATCGGGTTCCAAGGCATGTCGAAGTTCACGATAACATGGCAGAACTGCAGGTTAAGGCCTTCGCCCCCGGCATCCGTGGAAATCAGGATGCGGGCGTCCTGCGAGAACGATTTCTGGGTACGCGACCGCGCCTCGAGATCCATGCTGCCGTTCAAGGTCACAACCGAGAAGCCCCGGCTTTCCAAGAAATCGGCGAGCATTGCCTGCGTGGGCACAAATTCGGTGAACACGAGGACCTTGAGGTCGGGATCGTTCTCTTCCTGCTGGATCTTATAGATCAGTTCGAGCAAGGCCTCCGCCTTGGCGTCGGTCCCCTGTGCTTCGGTCTCGCGCGCAAGGAACAACAGAGCTTCGACATCCTTGCGTTCGTCAGCAAGCGCTTCGAACGCAACCGCAAGATCAATCTGATCTTCACCGGAAAGTTCGTGCCAGTCCTCTGCGCGCTCGGCGGGGAAAAGCTTCAGCTGTGCATGATCGTCGTCCAGCGCGAGTAATCGCTTTTCGAGCGTCGTCCGGATCGCCGCCGTGCTCGAGGTCACCAGGCGCTGCATCAGGATCATCAGGAAGCCGATATGGCGCTGCTTCGCCGCCATCGCCTGATTGTAGCCGTGGCGAACGTACTCTGTGACGGCTTCGTACAGTCCCTGTTGCGCCGAATGGCGATCCAGCCAGGCGACGGGCTGCAGCCGGGTCATCCGTGGCTTGAAGAGGGGTTTCCCCTCCGCGTCGATAGCTGCCCGCTTCTCCGTCCTGACCACAAAGGGGCGCACCCGGTCAGCGGCGATGCTCGACACGTCCGGGAACGTTTCCCGATCAAGCAGCTGCATCAGGCGGTGAAACTGGTCGGTTTTGCCTTGATGGGGCGTCGCAGACAGAAGGAGCAGATACGGCGCAGCTTCGGCCAAGGCTGCGCCCAGCTTGTACCGGGCAACCTGATCGGTGCTGCCGCCCATCCGGTGGGCTTCGTCGATGATAACCAGATCCCATGACGCGGAGATCAGGTCCTCGAACCGTTCCCGATTATAGGTCTGAAGCTGCTCGACGCTCCATCCGCGTCGGCCTTCCATGGGCTTCACAGAATCCAGCGAACAGATCACCTGGTCATGCACGCGCCAGAGGTTTTCCTCATCGTTCCGCCACTGTCTGAAAGCCGACAGCTCTGCTGGTTCGACGAAAGTGAACTGCTCCCCGAAATGCAGTCGCATCTCGGCCTGCCACTGTCGAACCAGCCCTTTGGGCGCGACAACCAAGATCCTGCGCGCCATGCCACGCAGCTTCAGCTCGCGCAAGATCAGACCGGCCTCAATCGTCTTGCCGAGGCCGACCTCATCCGCGAGCAGATAGCGGATCCTGTCGCGGCTCATGGCGCGGTTGAGCGCATAGAGCTGGTGGGGCAGCGGCACCACGCTCGACTGAATCGGCGCCAGCAGCAGGTTGTCTTCCAGCGCATCCAGCAGCTTTGCCGAGGCCGCCGTGTGAAGGATCTGGCCAACCGATGGCTGGACAGCGTCGAGCGGGCCTAGATCGCGCGCCCGGGCGCGGACAACAGCATCCTTGCCGGGTAGCCACACCCGATAGGCGGTCTCGCCCCAGACCGTCTCGCGGTCCACGACGCGGCAGGGTGCAGCAAGCCGCGCATGCCAGCACCACTCCCCCACGCCGAAGCTGAGCCCGCCAACCGCCACCGATCAGCCCCCTGTCCGGGTCAAGGCGCTGTCGTACCAGAAGAGCAGCTTTTCATCCTCCTGCAGCGCGTCCTCGGGCACCTTGTTGGCGATAGAGACGATGGTCTGATAGTCCTTGCTCGCCCAGGCCGCCTTGAAGCCTGCCCGCAGGACTTCGAGGCGGAACTCCTTGAGCTTGCGGCCAGGCGTGTTGCGGTACTCCTCGAACTCCTTCAGCAACGCCTTCTCGCGCTTCTTCTCCAGATCCTGCGCCTTGTTCGGGTCAGGCACATACCAGCGATCCTTGGCCTTGGCCTTCAACCGCGGGTCGGACTTCTCGAGATTGCGAAGGTCGTGATAGTTCGTCGAAAGGTAGTTGTGGATCTGGCTCGGCACATCGGCCGATCCGTCATAGCGCAGAAAGTTGTCCTCCAGCAGCGCCGACAGTTCGGGTCGCGTCTCGTGCTTCTTCCAGCCCGCGCCGAGCTGGGTTGTGAACTCGGGGTGGACTTCCGGATAGGTCGAGGGCCGCTTCCTCAAAAAGTCGGTCAACCAATCAATCGCACTGCGTTCATCCGCGACGAACATCTCCATCTGCGGCGGCTGGGCAGACAAGGCGCGCTTGCGATCATATTCGGGGATCTGGTCAGGCAAGAACACCATGCCATCGCGCTCGGGGAAGCGGTTCCGCAACCCATCGAGGAACTCCTCGGTCGACAGCGGCACAGGAACATCGTGGCGCACGAACCAGGCAACCATGCGATCATAGATCCGGCGCGGATCCCGCTCGAGGATGAACTCCAAGACGCCGTTCTTCGACTTTGAGACAGAGAGCTGGCGAAGGTGTGTCTGCACGAAATCCCATGCGGACTCGGGCGCCGCGCCGCGCTCGGCCAGCCGCTGCTCGAGGCCGCCGTTGGGCTTGTAGGCTGAGATCACAAGATCCTGCTTTACCGCAGTCGTGGACGTCACCTGCCGGTAGCTGCCTTGGACTTTGTCTAGCGCAGTCACTTCCGCCACCACGAAGCCAGCCTGTTGCAGCGAGACCTGAATGGCATTCCAGACCGATGCTTTGCTGTTCGAGAAAACCACGGTCATCCAACGTCCGGGCTTCAAGACACGGTAGTACTCCGTGAAGCAGCGCTGCATAAGGTGCTGATACTCGGGGAGTGCCTTGTCCTTGAATTTGTCCATGATCGCTTCTGGGCGGGCGTCAGTTGTCACGCCATGCCAAGATTCAACGAGGAAGTTCAAGTCAGCGTAGTAGATGTTTTCGCCGAACGGTGGATCGGTAAAGACATAATCGATACTGGCGTCAGCTAGTGGAAGTCTCGCCGCCGTTCCGGTCGAAACACAAGCGGCTTTTGCTCCTGTCCGATACCCCCGGAAGGCTTTCTCTAGTCGATCAAGTTTGCCGGATAGATTATACCATGGGCTACACTCGGCGTGCTGCGATGCAACATAATAGACGCCATTCAACGCACGATTTACTTGAGAAAAGTGAGACGGGCTATATCGATTCAGGACAGAGAAGCCCCAAATGGACTGCTCCACCATAAATAGCAGGATTCCTCTAGTCCTGCGGTCTGGCCAATTTTGTGCCTTCTCCCAAAGAAGGCTCATCGATTGTGAAGCCCGCGGCAGGAAGAAATGATGAACATTCGAGAAGCCCTTAGGGGCGATTCGTGAGCCATGATACATTTGTTCGATCGGAAAACGAACTGTGGGCATATGCGATGGCAGCGGAAGTCTCTCGATTTTGGCAAGTACATCTAGATCGCTCTGATCCAGCTGTTTTTGGTATTTTTTTCCGCCAACCGTATAGGTAAGGAATGAGGGTTTGAACTTAACCTTTTGCCAGGACGCATTTGTCGCCGGGTCGATGCGCGTTTCCATAACGCGATCAAGTTTATCCTTATTGAGATCAGCTCCACAGTGCGGGCAGGGAAATGAGTCCCGCGTGCGGTTGTCTTCATCTAGGGCTTCATCAATGAAATTCACTTCACCGGCACACTCCGGGCAAGTAAAAATCTCACTCCAGACCGTGAACTCGATCCTACCCTTCGTCTTGCCGTCAGAATGCAGTGTTTCATACATCCAACCGATCTCACGCTCGACGTCGCGGAGCAGTTGCTTGCCCGCTTTGGCAAAGGCATCGACATCAAAGGGAAGGTTGTAGTTGGCACTAATGAACGTTGCGGCTGGAGACAGGTCGTTCAGCACAACTCGCCGCGCGCCCCATTTTGGGGCTGACATGCCTGCCTTCTTCCACTCCATTTCTAGCATGTGTCGATAGACGGCGGGCGCTGAGCCACACCACTGCGCCGCAACACCGGTCATCCCGGAGCCAGAAAAGCCATCTAGTACAACGTCTCCTGGCTCGGTGTAGTGAAGGATAGACGGGACAATGGCCAAGTGTGGCACCTTCGTATGGTAGGAATGCGCCTTGTAGATCGGGTCGGTCTTCCCTTCGGACACATCAATCGCCATCGGCTCGCGCGCATATTTCTCGGCCGGGTCGTAGGGGCGGCCATAATGCGACACAAACTCGGCAAGCCAAGGGTTGGGACAAGCCGTGTAATAGGGCGGATCCGACATTGCCAGAATAGATTCGTCCTTACCTAAAGGAAATCCAGGCTGAGCTCGAAAGGCGTTATCTTTGAGCTTTTCAGCAAGAAGTTTCAGAAAATATCCGCGCCGTGCATCGTCATCCTCAAAGTTTAGGCCAAGGCACTCCACTGAACCTGAATTTGCGTTAAGCTCATAGAGTTCGTTTGCTTCATCCATTTCAAAAGTATCCGTATTCTCTGCCATCAGACCCACCGGTCACCCCAACGTGCTTTGACTTTGATCTCCAACTCGAGTGGTCCGCAGAGCCGACGTCAGCCACACTTGTGACGTAGACGTACCGTTGTCCAATTTTCTTCTTTTCAAAGCAGATAACTCGACCTGCGTAGTCAACTCCACCCTTCGCCTTTGTAATAAGGCTTAGGCGCCACTTATTGACCCACTGATCGTAGTCTTGTGCTCGATTGGTGAGGGCCCCATAGCCCTTGACCTTTGTGTCAAAGGCCAAGAATGCCTGACCAGCAGCGCGGGCGTCTTTGTCAAAGAAAGAAACGATGTCATCCGTAAACTCAATTTGGTTCCGAGATCCCCCTTGCATGTCACCTGCTTCGATCCAGAAGAAATTTGCGTCTTCAATCAACATCCCGCCCTCCTCCTTCATATGCTATTCTTCACTCGACCACGAAGCGCAGCTTCGAGGTGTCCTTGCCCTTGCATCGGTCATTCAGGAAGGCCTCGAACCGCTTGCGTAGATCCTCAGGAGTCGCAGGCGATCCGCCTTGCAGCAGCGCAGCCTTGATGTCGTCGCTGCCGACATTGACCTTCTCCAGCCCGGACAGCGCATCCTGGATGGCCGAGGCGAAGTCGCCTGTCACCGGATCGGGGAGAGCCTTGGTCGATACGAACGCCTCGACCAAGCTGCGGGCTGCGGGCTTCAGTAGATCGAGGTTCTCCTGGATCGTCGGGTCTTCGAGGTTGTCGAGCAGCGTCTGCCGCCAGCCGTCGATCAGGCGATCCAGCTCTTCATCAAGCTGCTTCAGGACGTTCGCCGCTGGCAGCATGTCGCCCTGTTCGTTAGCAGGCTTGAAGCTGCAGTGGGGGCACATCGGGCTGGCGGACAGCTCGGACTCCAGCAGCGACGCGCAGCTTTTCAGCTTCTCGAGCTTGTCCTCGTAGCCGGTGAGCTGGCTGGTGGGCATCAGCGACACGTTCATCAGCGTCCGCATCGAAGCGAGACGGGGGTCTTTCCGCAGTGAGGCCTTGGTCTTGTCCTCGGCCACACCAAGACGAGCCCGGCTGTGCTGCGCAATGTAGGCGGCAACGTAGTCCTTCTTGAGCTTGGCTAGGGTCTGACGGTACTCGCCGGCGTGTTGGGCGGTGCGATCGCTGGCCAGCTTCTCAAGGAGCTGCTTGCGCACATCTTGTGCCTGCTTCACCCAAGGATGGTCCGGCATCAGGACCATTTCGGCTTGGGACAGATAGGCCGCGACTGCGCCGAGGTCAGCGATCAGTTCCAGCATGGCCTCGACTGCTTTCAGCACATCGAGGTTCTTGCTCTGAGCGGCGATGTCATCCGAACCGATACGCAGGTTCTTGAGCTTGCCCACCGTGTTGTAGGGCGCGAGGCTTTCCGAGAAGGCTTTGAGCCCATCGAGCTTGGAACGCCAATCGCGGATTTCATCTTCTCGCAGCAGTGCCTGCCCCCAGAAGCTCAGACGGCCCGACATATCATGCGACGACGAGAGAACGCGCTTGGTGAGCTTTCCCACCTCTTCTTGAAGGAGCTTCACCGGCTCGTCCGAGCCTTGGGTTGCTTGCTGCGCGAGACCTGGGGGAAGGCTCAGGACCTCGAACAAGGACCGAAGGACCGCGACGTTGATTTCCTTGGGGGCCTCGACATGCTTGAACTGCTTCAGTTCGTCGAGCGGGCGCTCGGCGAGAGCTGTAATCTTACTCGAGTCAATCTTGTCGCCTGTGACGGCAAGGACGATGTCGCCCGAATACACCAACCCGCCAAGAACGACCGCAAGCAGGTCTGGCTCGAGGCGAAACTTGATCGGCGCAAAGCACTCGACCTCGGCATCCCCGCTGATCAGCTCGCTGCGGTTCAGAACCTGGCCATGGCCCTTGGCCTTCAGCCTGTTCAGGACCTCCAAGGCATAACGCGATTGCGTCGGGTCGATCCGATCGCCGTCGAGCATCTCGAGCCCATCAAGGATGATAACAGCATCCTTGGTGCGGTTGGCACCAGCCAGCACGCGAAGCGCGTTGCCGATCAGCTGCTTTCGGTTGGACTCGGTCACAAGAGCCGAGAACCTCGGATACTCTGGTGCAACCTCCCCGAACTGGTTGTTCAGCGCGAGGCCGGAAATCGCATTCACCACGTCACGGAAGTTGATCCGCTCTTCTGGGCCAAGCCGCGCCTTTTCGCGTAGAGAGACACCCTTGGTCCACTCCTGTAGCGCCTTGGACTTACCCTGATAGGTCACCTCAAAGGCCGACATCTGCTTTTCTTGCAGCCACTTGCTCATGTCGCGCAGAGCATCCTTGGCCTTGTCGAGATAGACTGACTTCGCGCCACCGCTGGCAGTTGAGGCCAGGTCCTGCGCCGCTGCGTAGAAAGACAAATGGCGCCGGAAAGCATCATCGGGGTTCTTCAGGCGGAAGAAGACCTCGTCAGCCTTCTGATCGTCGCGGAAGCGCGGCGGCTCAAACGGCTGGATGAAGTAGATGTAGAAATCCCGCTCCGGCTGCGCCGTCGGCCGGTCGTTTGGAGCACCGAAGAACAGGTATCCATTGCGCTCAACGCGGCGATCCTGCCACTCGATCTGGTACTGCCAGATCTGGTGCCCCGTCACGTAGGACGTCTCGTCAGTCCGCTCCATAAGCTGTCGGATGGCGCTGTAATAGGCACGATCCAGGGCGTCATTGGACAGCACGTCGGCGCGTTTCTCGACCTGCGCGTCGTAGTCCACGTCCTTCTTGAGGTCGAGGAAGTACTGCTCGGTGTCTGCGGCCTTGGAGATGAACTGCCCGTTGACGGTCCGGATTGTCTCTCGCAGGACAGTCTGGACGAGCGAAAGCAGATCGGCCTCCGGATCGCCGCCCATGTCTTCGATACCAGGCTGATAGAGGCAAAGCGTATCGCGCAACTCTTCGGCGGTAGGGCCGACGGGGACATAGATGTCGCCACCCGTTGTCAGACGGTGGACGGCGAGGCCATCAATGATCCTGAGCGCCATGGGTCGGTATTGCGGCCGCGTGAACGCTTTACGAACGCGCTCCGACAGCACCTCGGACACCTTCAGAACCGGACCAATATTCGGATCGGCTTTCAACACACCATTGGAAACGACCGTCTCCCAGAACTTGTCATAGCCAATGAGCCCTGGCCGATCCTGAGGCACCTCGTCCTTCAGAACGGCCTGGATCTGGTCCCGCAATGTGACCAGCGCACCGCGCTTTTCCGTGAAGACGAGCCGTTCGAATGTCCCGATGTAATCCGGGTGCACCGGGAAAAGCCGAACATATTCGTCCATACGCTCGTTCATGGACCCGTAGAACTTGGCGAAGGGTGTCAGATAGGCTCGGATCTTGTCTTGCTGATCTGCAGTCTTCTTGAGCAGTCGCTCGGCGACAACGAAGCTGACGTCCTGACGAGCGAGCAGCACCTGTGTGAACCGGTCCTTCACGCGCCGAAGGCTGTCCGAAACATGTTGAAAGCGGCCACTGTCGAAAATCGCTTCCTGAACGCCCGCGACGAAACGGAAGCGGAGATGCTTCGTGACCTCGCCAATCTCACGCAGGAACGACAGGTCGAGCACGAGATCGTGGTCACGGCGGGATCGTAGGTATTCGAGGAATTCGTCGACAACGAGGAGAACGCCGTGGTCCGGATGCACCTCTGAGAACGCGGCCATCATCTCCTCAAAAGAGGCTTTGTTGTTGACGACCTTGTCAGCTGGCGGAAACGCATAGGTCACACCGTGCTTCTCGAGGAACAGCTCGAGCTGCTGGGTGATGATGTCCCGGAGAGACATCTGGCTGGATACCTCGATCCGGTGGACCTTGAACTTTCCTGCAATCGCGATGGCTGCTGCGGCCACCTTCGGATGCCGGATCATAGGCAGATAAGCCGCATCTTCTGCCACGAGCGACAGCACCGACATCAGGTGAGACTTACCAGTCCCGTAGTTGCCGACGACCAGAACCCCCTTGTGATCCACGCTCTCGTCGAACGAAAGCTGTGGAATCATCTGGTTCGCGATGCGTTCGGCCATGTCGTCGGAGATGACGTAGGTCGAGACCAGCTTCTTGGCTTCTTCAGGCCGGTTGGCATCGAGAAGCTGAATGACAGACTCGATCTGCTCGAACTGAATGAGATCGCCATAATGCATGGGCATACCCGTTTCCTCTCAACTTACTTCAAATAGGATCGTGCCGTCGGGGCTATGATCCTGATGTTCTGGATGGCCTGACACGGCGTAGGTCAGGCGGTTCTCACGGAGCTCACCGGGCCAAGCCGCAACCACTGGCCGGACACGGGCCTGAGCCTTCAAGACATCTAGCGGGCTCACCTTGAGTGCTCTGTCAAACAGAAGCTCAATGTTGTCGACCAAGAGGAGACCATGACCGGATGCCGTGTCCGCCAAAGCTTTGAAAAGCTCTGATACCTGCAGGTGTCGGCGCGTCCGTGGAAGACCCAACAAGTCCCGCCCGAGAGCTAGGCCGACGTTCAGAACAGGCACCTTCATACGATCTGAAAGCTGGCCAAGAAGCGCGGTCTTCCCGCTACGCGGCGGACCGATCAGGAGTATCAGCTTGCTGTTCAAAAGCGCTGTATCAGCGATTTTTCGTTCGAGTTCCTCGATCACGCGTTCCTCCCGCTGGCACTGGGCGGACGCGCACTGGAAGAAATCTGGGAGGCATTCAGAAGCACGATCTGCTGATCCTGAGGCGGTCGCGCGCTTGGATCGGTATCCAGTCCAAGCCGTCGCAATGCGTAATAGAGAAGGGCTCGCCTGACCTTGATCGCCGCCTTTCCCCCATCCATGCCGTAGTCGAGCGCAATGACCTTTGCCTGTGTCGGGGAAAGATCAGGATGCGGGCCTATCTCGAGGACCACGTTATCATTCCAATCCGCGTCCGCCGAAGGCACCGCGGCGCTCTCAGTGCACCCACGAATTTCGAGCATACGGGAGAGTAGGAAATCCTTGAAGACTTCGTCGGAGAGACAATAGGCGCGCGCATGCCACCTGAAGCCATCAAAAGCGATCGCGTGGGGCGCAATCCAGCGCCAGCGTGGCTCGGGGTTCGACAAGGACTGATATTTGACCTCGATCGCCTCCGAACGCCGGATGGCCCCAACGACTGACCGGAGGATGACAGGGTCAACGCCACGCACGGGCGTGGGCGAGGCTGCGTAGGGCGGCAAGTCGGCTATCCAGGAGTCTTCTCTATCGAGGATACCGTCAGCGACAGACCGCAGCTGGGCCAAATACCGGCTTGCGTCAGGCTCTAGAAACTGTGGCTTGAAACCTGGCCCGCGCACGTAGGTCCGGGCGCTTTTATCGTAGACCATGTTGTCTGGTGCAAAGCCGATATAGCGGTTCAAGTCCATGGAGGCCTGGTTCACCGAAACCCCGAATTGATCCATCAGATCAATGCGGTTCACGTGCCCCTCCCAGAACAGGCGGAACTCGATGAACTCGAGACGTTGCTCGACTCCCCAGCGTAGATCCGACTTGTCGTTCGACACGACTTCCCCCCAAGCATACCCGTGCGCATTAAAACTATGCGCGCCCAATAACTGGGCCTCCGCTGACCCTATGGCTTAGGCTTCGGTTTTTCAACGCAAATCGGGCGAGCACATGACGATAATGAACCGTCAGTGCTTCATGGCGCGCTCGTCTGGTTTCAGCGTCAGTCGACGTACCCGCGCCGCTTCTTCACCGCTGCGAGCTTCATCAACGCGGTGATGGCCTTGCCTTCATCGGGGTGGGTCTCGACCATCATCTGCCCCCGAAAGCCGATCCGGCCCCACTCGCGCACGAGGCTTGCGCGTCCGAAGAGGTCGCATTGCACGCTCAGCCGATAGAAGCGACGCATGTTGCGCGCCGGATCGATCCGGCGCATCTGCACGTCGGTCGGGAAGACATCAAGCTGGATCGGACTGTGGTACATGTAGTGATCAACTGAGGTTTTCTACACAATATCAGGTGGAAGACTATGCTTCCACCTCGATTTCCCCGCGAGGGGAAAGGGGGCTCACGCCCCCTTCTCGAACTTCATGACCGGGATACCGAGCTTCTTGGCCTTGTCGGCGAGGTTCTCCTGGATGCCATTGCCTGGGAAGACGAGGACGCCCACGGGCAGCACATCCAGCATGGCGTCGTTGCGCTTGAAGGGCGCGGCCTTGGCGTGCTTGGTCCAGTCGGGCTTGAAGGCGACCTGCGTCACGCCGCGGGATTCGGCCCATTTGGCGGCGATGAGCTCTGCGCCCTTGGAGCTTCCCCCGTGCAAAAGGACCATGTCGGGATACTTGGTCCGGACCTGATCGAGCTTGCCCCAGATCAGGCGGTGATCGTTGAAGTCGGTCCCGCCGGTGAGGGCGACCTTGGGGCCTGCGGGCAGCATCACCTCGGTTTCCGCGCGGCGCTTGGCGGCCAGGAAGTCGCGGCTGTCGATCAGCGCTGCGGTCATGTGCTGGCGGTTCACCATCGAGCCGGTGCGGGGCCGCCAGGTCGATCCCGTGTGATGGACGAACTCGGTGGCGGCGTGATCGCGCAACATGTCCATGCAGTTGCGCCGTTCGATCAGCGTCAGGCCTTCGGCCGTCAGGCGCTCAAGCTCGTTCGCCTTCACCTCGGAGCCGTCCTGTTCACGCTGGAGGCGGCGCTGCGCCTGCTCGTTCTCATCGAGCGACCGCTCGATCCGGGCCGTCGCGCGGTGAAAGAGGTTGACCTGGCCCCAGAGCACCTCTTCGAGGTCGGGTTCCATGCGGGTGTCTTCCAGGGTCGCGACGAGGGCATCGAAGATGTCGGCAACGGCGACCGCGAGGCGCTGCCCATCGGGCATCGGGCGCGGATCGGGCTCGTCAAAGGGGCGGTAGCCATAGAGCTGCAGCTCGTCGAGCGCATGGGCGGTCTGGGATCCGGTGTGGGCGGGTTCATACGCCTCGTCGTGGGTGTGGATCGTCATCGGTTTCTTGCCTCCGGGCCTGTCTCGTCCGCGCGTCATCCCGCGCGGCCTTCATGGGCTGCGGAAGCCGTCACGGGGGACGCCCCTTCACCCCCTTTCGGGGCCGGAACGCATGTGGAGGAGGTCGGGGGGCGGCTGATTTGATGATGTGGACACCCCGACCCCAACCGTCGAATCTGGTTTCAACGGTTCCCCGAGAAGAAGGAGTGGTTGGATATGTCCGGAATGATCATTGGCCTCGATCTCGCGAAGAGCGTTTTCCAGGTCCACGCTGTCGATGCTGACGGAAAAGTTGTCATCACCAGAAAGGTGCGGCGCTCTCAGATGCTCGAGTTCTTTGGGAGGTTGGATCCGTGCTTGGTTGGCATGGAGGCGTGCCCCTCCGCGCACCATTGGGCGCGGGAACTTTCTGCCCTAGGCCACGAAGTCCGATTGATGGTCGCGTCCTACGTGAAGCCCTACGTCAAGCGCCAGAAG
>NZ_AUCM01000036.1 GCF_000429765.1 Gemmobacter nectariphilus DSM 15620
CGGCTGAAACGGATCGGCACTCGGATCTCGATGGACGGCAAGGGTCGCTGCATCGACAACATCTTCATCGAACGCCTATGGCGGTCCTTGAAGTATGAATGCGTCTACCTGCACGCTTGGGAAACCGGTTCCCTGGCCAAGGCTGGCATCGGGCGGTGGATTGCCTTCTACAACCACCATCGACCACACACTGCCCATGGCGGACAGCCGCCCGCCGTGGTCTACTTCAACGCAACACAAACCGATCAGCAGGTGCAGGCAGTAGCTTAAGTCAGCCGGAAATCTGTCCAAGAGTTGGGGAGTAGCTCAAGCATGCAGATCTCGAACCAGGGTCACAAGCGGCCACGGTTGTCGACATCCCATTTGACCATGCAGACATCCGCGTCATCGTTGATACCCTCTTCCTTGAAGGTGCGCTGCAGCCCGTAAACGCGCGAACCGTGCCGGCCACACTGCCTGATTGGATTAGATTGGGTGCTATTCAAAGACCAACCAGCCTACGCGATCTGGTTGAGGGCGGCATTAGGTCGGTGGCTGCGAAGCTCCCCGCACCAGAGGCGACGCACCGGGACTGGACCGACGCCGCAAGGCGCTTGGCTGAGACCATCTATCGTCTCCATGAACTGCCGAGCGAAGAGGCGGCTGCCCTTCGGCCCGCGATGCGTGAGCTGCAACTCGATGGGGACACGAGACTGCGAGAATGGGTGCAAAAGCGGTATCAGGATCTGCCTTCGCTGCCTGTCGCAAAGGCGCCAGTCATGGTGCACCACATCCCGAGATACCTGTCGATGCGCCGGAACGCAGGCGAAGAAAAGATCGCGCTTTTGGTGTTTGACGGGATGGCACTCGATCAGTGGGTGCAAATTCGAGAGTATTTGAGCGTACGCGCTCCGAATATAACGACTGAAGAGAGCGGTTGCTTTGCATGGCTTCCAAGTCTCACTTCCGTCTCCCGACAGGCGCTGTTCTCAGGGTTAAGGCCTCGTGAGTTTCAGGCATCGATCGAAACAACCGCGCAGGAGCCTTCCCTTTGGAACCGTTTCTGGACGGAGAATGGACTGCGCCCCGCCGAAGTCCTTTATCGCAAAGCGATCAAGCGAACTGAGCAGTTGCCCGACCTTGAGGCAGCTATTTCCAGCCCATCGATCAAGGTTGCTGGTATCGTCGTCGACATGATCGACGAGCTGGTCCACGGCGCCATGCTCGGAAAACGTGGTCTTTCGGGCCAGATTCGGGAGTGGTGCGAAACAGGCTTCGTCGAGAAGCTGATGAACCTTCTGATCAGCCGGGGGTTCCATGTTTACGTGACTGCGGACCATGGGAACGTCGATGCCGATGGCATCGGTCGGCTCAATCAAGGCGTGATCAGTGAAGTGAAAGGGGAGCGGGTTCGGACGTACCGCAACGAGACATTGGCAGGGTCTGTTCCGGCAGATATCGACGCCTTTGCCTTCGGCGGGCCTGGTCTACCGCCCGATTTTCTTCCGCTCTATGCGAGTGGGCGCGGGGCCTTCGTGCCCAACGGCCAACAGGTTGTCGCTCATGGAGGAATGTCGGTAGAGGAGCTGATTGTGGCCTTCGTGAAGATAGGGATTAGGAAATAAGAAGATGCAGCCTAAAGCTCCTCAGATTGGTTTTGACCGGTTTATCCGCCTCGATTGGGCCGAAGCCGCGTTACGGGTGCGATCGGGTGCTGCTGAAATAGGCGAACTCGACCAAATCCTTGCGGGGTCTCACGCTGGACTGGAGGCAAAGAAGAAGACGAGAACGGTCTTGAACCGTCTCTGGCTCGAGCCGCGCGAAGAGCTCGCCGGCTTGGCAGATCGGGGCGTCGCCATCTTTCGCCAGGTAGCCGATCCGCAGGTCGCCGCTCTCACTTGGGGCATGGCGTTGGCAGTCTATCCCTTCTTCGCGAAGGTTGCCGAAATCGTGGGTCGGCTTACGTCGCTTCAGGGTGATTGCACCACGGCGGAAGTCCACAGGAGGATGGCCGAGATTTATGGCGAGCGAGAAGGCACTCGCCGAATGACCAATATGGTCCTGCAGTCGCAGGTTGACTGGTCTCTCCTCGGGAAGAGCGAAAATGGCAAGACGCTGACCCGGAAACCTCCAATGGCTCTGCAAAGCCCTGAGACAGTCCAATGGATGTCTGAAGCGCTTTTGACGCATGCAGGCCGCCCGCTCACTCTTGACGGGCTTTCCGGGCTGCCAGCGATGTTTCCCTTCTCCTTCGGAGATAATCTTGGCTATGTGCTCTCGTTATCCGAGGCATTCGACGTACGGGCGGACAGCGCAGGCACTCGCATCGTTGGGCTCAAATCTTATCCTGACGCATAGGAGAGCGCGCGCTTTCCGAGACGGACGAGGTTGGCCGCGAGTTGATGCTCGACTTCCGGATAAGTCATGCCCCAGAGCGCCCCGAGCTCCTTTCCGGCGAGCTCCACCTCCCATGGCCAAACAGCGCGTCCGTCGATTTGCGCAAACGGACCATCAGACTCCGTTAGTACCCGATCCTGCGGCATCCGTTTGGCAAGCTCTCGCCCTTTATCGCTCCGTAACATCCCCGGACCTACACTGAACCAGCAGCCCAAATCGACAGCCCTAGCCAGCTCGCGAGGAGTACCCGAAAACCAGTGTAAGATAGGGAGTCCGGCACCGGGTCTTGCCTCCAGGAAGTCAAGAACGGCCGTGGCAGCCCTGCGGCTATGAAGTGAAAGGACGCGGCCGCCTACGGCTTGGCACATGCCTAGAGCCGTCTTGAATACATACGCCTGATCCTCCCAGTGCCGCTTGAACTCGGGTGCTCCATCAAGGCCGATCTCTCCGACATAGAGGGTTTTGCCAATTAGCTCTTCGAGTTGCGCGAGCTCTCCTTTGCGCTGATGGGCGAGCTGAGGATGGAGTCCGATCGCGGTACGAATACGAGTAGCACCCTCTGCTAGAGCTACCGTCCCAGTCCAGGCGGACGGAGTCGTGGTAACCGACAGAACGTAAATCCCGCGCTCAATACACGCGCGCGACACGCCGTGCGGATCAGGATAAAGATCGAGGTGGCAGTGAAAGTCGATCATTTTACCCCGTGCACTCGGTGCAACGCAGCCAACTCGTCTAGGCCGCGTCGAATGAGTTCTCGCAACGGGGCGGTATCGCCCATCCGGGGATAAGCGAGGGCTGAACCGAGCCACGCTTCCAAGCCCTCATTTCGAGCCTCCATTACGGCCATCGCGACTGAGCGCACGTCGTCGAAGTTCGAGTGCTCAGCATCGTTCTTTCCTAAGGGATCGAATTTGTAAAAAGTTGTGTCCTTCTCCCCCCAAGCGAGGAAGGCGGCTCTCCGTACTTGGCAGGGTATGCAGCGCCCGCAATGCTTATAGTTGAAGACCCGGTATCGCCCGCAACTTACAGATTGGGCAGAAAGCGACTTAAGAAGGGCTTGGTCGCCGCAGGCCTTTAGCATCTCGCCTTTGGTCATATGCTCATAAGGATTCAACATCTTCACCCGCAAACCGGCCGCCGCTAGAACACTCTGAATACGACTGAGAAACTCGGGATGGGCGGTTCGCGTGCTGAGACTGCCTAGGCGCGCACCCGTTAGCGGCGGATTGATTGCGATGAAGCCATTCTCGCATATGTAGAATGGGACCTCCCCTCCCGCGTGATAGGCACCGAGGGCCGTCGCGGTCAGAACGCCAAATGCGAGGAAGATGAGCGAACGGGCGCGTTGTGAAGGCTCCTTGTCCCCTGGCGGGGACGCGTTGTGGTTAAGTGCCAGATGTCTGAGACCGCCGCCGATCGCGGCTGCGAACGCCGCCTGATTGTCACCGTCGCCGCGAACGACGTTGCTGACAGCGATCGGTTTCAACCCTTTCTTCGCCAAGTCTATCGCGCCGATCAAACTGTCCATCCCGCCCGACAGCAGCACCACACAGTTTTCGTCTGGTCGAGCTGGATTGCGGGGCGGCGCCGGCTGGATCCCGCCGCCGATGAACTTCAAGCGCCAACGATCTGTGGACAGGAACTTCAGCGCGGCCTCGATAGCAGCGGCTTGTCCGTTCCAAAAGGTTGGATCGGCCACCGCCACCGTAAGGTCGAACTCACGGGTCCAACCGTCCGCACTTGCCGACCGCTGTCCGGCGAGGTCTGCGGTCACGACCGACAACGCAAGCGAGAGAAAGTCCCACGCTCTAGGGGCTGCTTCTAAACGCGCGCGAAGAAATTCCGTCTTCGCCGACTGGCCGGCACTTGCCCTGGCCGATCGCCCCTGTTTGACAGCCCCCGGCTGCCCGTACAGGACCACGTTCAGCGCGCCATCTTCAGCGAAGGCATAATCTTCAGGCGCACAGAACAGTCTCATTCAACAAATCCCTCGAACACCTCGAAGGTTTCTCGCAGCGCCGCCCGCACTACAGCGGCGATGCGTCCTCCCGTCAGCGTCTGGCCAGACGCGCGAAGCTTCCGAAAGGCTGCAGAGACGGTTTCCTTCACGTACTCCCGCGCCTGCTTGAGTCTGGAGAGGCCAGCGGCGACGTTCGGTGCCTTCTCACGAATTGTATGCCCTGCATCGAGGTCGAAACGCCGAAACACGTCGTGCGCGGTGAAGCGCTCGATCACGAACTCACGCTCTTCGACCGAAAGGTTGAAGAGGTCCGCCTCGGGGAAGCGAGTGAGCAGCTCAGAGAGGGCGTCGCGGATGGCGGCTCGCGAAGCCTCCGCATCCTGAGTTCCGTCCACCGGTCTCACAGCTTCGACTACGGCGTCCATTATATCGTCCGCCGAACGGCCAGCCAGCAGCGTAGGATCAACCGGACTTCCAGGCGTAGCCGGTTGCTCACCGGCGAGGTTGGCTAGAGCGTTACCTAAGGCGCCAGCTGTTGCAGCCGTACTGCCCATGCGGCGCGTGGCCGTCCCGGCGCCCCCATATCCAGTCCTAACATAGTGCCCAAACCCACGCTGCATGGCGCCTGTGTCACCCGTGTTGGCGAAGTCACCCAGACTCCGGCTCACCCCAATCCAACGTCTGTCTGGCGCAAGCGGTACAGGCGGCGTTGGAGCTGACGGCACCGGCGCTTCCTCGGCGGGGACCGTCGGGTCGTCTACGAGCGGCTCTTGTAGCGGGTTGTCCGCCCAAGCGGGGACTAACGGAACCCCAGCACCTGGTCCCTTGCTAGACTGCGACGTGCCCATTTTCCCTCCGCTTCTTGATTGCGCTTTTCACGGTCCGGGTTACATCACCAGCTTCCCATGCCTGGAACACACCGGTTGCCCAAGGCTGATCTGCGATTTTCGGCACGATGTTGGGTTGGATCTGACTCGGGGGACGGTCGCGGAGAAAAGCAGCGAGCCGCGGGCCTTGCGATGGGTCGGCCTCTGAGATCGCCAGACAGGCTTCAAGGATCGGTGGGACGCCCCAGGCTTGCTCCTGACGCGCCCGATCGAGCAGCCGATCCAACATAACGGTGGTTTCAGCTCGCGCGATTTTGGCCAGCCTACCCTTCAAGGTCGCCGCCATATCTGGGTGTTCGAGGAGGCCAGCAAGAAGATCCGCCGCTTCAGAGGACAGGCGATCTTCTGGCGTGATGAGGGGCGCATGCTCCCGGCCGACGTACAGAGCGCCCCGCAGGTCGATTTCCGCTAAACTGGGCGGTAAGGTGAGCCACTCGAGAACGAACGGATCGTCCCACGGTGCGACGAGTGCCAACTCGGTCCCAGAGATCGCCTTCGCCTCCCATTCTGCGAGGAAGACCGGCTTGCCAGACTCATTGGCGCTCGCGGCGGAAATGAGTTCGGCATAGGCATTTGGGTTTCCAAGCCGCTCGAAGAGAAGGAGCTTGGCTAGGACAGCCTCGTCCACGCCGACGCCTTGCGCTTTGGCGATTGTCATGCGGATGGCAAGCGCGTTGAGGAATCGCTTGATCAGCCGTGGGTTGCCGACGATCCCCGATGCCGTGGTCATGAGCGGCGCAAGCCGATCGGCGGTGTCGAGTTTACCAACTAGTTCGTCCGGAAAGTTGTCGTGGAGGGACTGAACGAAGGCGCGGTCGACGCGCTTGCCCTGCCAGGTCTGGCGAAGCTGTTGGCAGACCCCAGCCCGGATCTTCTCCTGGACGTCTTCCGGGAGAGCGCTGTTCTCGATAAACAGCATCATCATGTACGCTCGGACCTCCTGCGTTCCCAATGCCGGAACGCGGATCGGAACCTGGATCAACTTATCGAAGTAGTTGGTGACCAGCAGGTCGTCTGGTACGCCCTCGAAGTGTTTGCGCACCGCGTGCTTGATCATGTCGTTGTCGGCCGCGATCACGAACGCCGTATGCTTCAGGAAAAGGAACAGGCGGATCGCCTCGAGGGTCGAGATCGTAGTAGCGGGCAGGCACCGATCCAGATCATCGATTAGTACCACCAGCGTGACGTTCAGCTCTTCGAGTGCTTCCTCAAAGCTGTCGCGAAGAGCCTGAATCTCGCGCGGCGGCGAAGTGTCAGACTTCGGCGTAAGGAGACCACCGGCGGCCTCAGATACTTCCCCTGTCATCTTCTTCGCTTCGTCAAGTTCCGCTTGGTCCACGCCGTCCAAAGCTCGCTTGCCCAAGCCCCACATGCTTCCGAGAATACCTGTGGGCGGCAACCCGAGTGCGACCGCAGCCGCATCACTGGCGATAAGCTTCATGCCGCGGAGCCACCGAATCCTTTTTAAGATTCCGGCAACTTTGTCGATGGCAGTTTCTCGCTTTTCTGCTTCGGCTTGCAGTTTGGCGGCGATTACGTCCATCAAAGCCGCGCGTGCGTCGTCGTAGCCCTGGTAGAGCCACGCATTGAACTCGACGAAGATAAACTCCCGCTCGCCTTCTTTCCGTGGACGTTGCGCGAGAGCGGCTTGGGTAAGTTTTATAAGGGACGACTTTCCAACACCCCAAGCTCCGGAGACCCCTATTGAGATCGGTCGTCCGTGCGCCTGAACAATGATCTCAGCGACCGTGTCAGCAACTCCGGAAAAGTTCAGGAAGTCGCGTTCTGTTTCATTATCGGCCCACATATGCTTTGCCTTAATTCTTTGTTGCCTTACCGCATGTCATCTTTGCGTAAGGCCTACCCCGTCACTCTACGCTTACTGAGCCCGACCGCCTTTGAGCAACGGTCTAAGAAGTAAGTTAACTGTCTTCTACCAAGGCCGTGCAGTCTAAACTATTGTCTTGGTGCCGCGATAAGCAAGTCAGTACTGCCTTCGATCTTGTCGGTTCATTTTACATAATCAAAATTATGCGACACGGCACTGTAGGCGCAAAGTAGAACTGTCGCACACGCCCTTCCGGCCACGCCAGACCTCGGTCACCCGCTGAAGGACTTCCTTGTCTTGCCTTCGGTCAACCAGTCCTGCCCACCGAAGGCAACAAGTGCGATAAAGACGCAGCTCTTGTTGAAATCGGCGCGGAACACGACGGTCAGACGATGGCCGCGTCCACCATGGCGGACCAGCCATCCGTCCAGCGGCGGCTCCAAGCGAACGCCGGACATCGGGTTTGCAGAGATGTCGGCGATAAGGTCGTCGACCTCATCAAGTCGCCTGCCGGCGGCGTCGAAGTCCCCGCCGGTCACTTCAACGATGTGATCTACCAATGCAGCAAGGTCTTGGTCGACCAAGGGATGTCGAACGATGCGCATTAGGCAGCGGTGCCACCGGCAGCCTTTGCAAGTCGAGCAAGATGCGCGCGCGCGCCTGACGTGATGCTTTCGCCCGTTCGGACGGGCTCCCAGGCATCAGGGGGAAGCGCGAGGCGCCGTTGAACTTCGGCTTCGAAGAGAAGACGCTCCCTCTCCCGCGCTGCGCGCGCACGGGCCATTTCGCCAGAGACCGCAGCGCTGATGTTCGGATACTCGCCGCTCTCGACGAGCTCGCGGGCGAAGTTGAAGGCTGCATCCGTGAAGCTGACACTCTGCTTATGTACGCCCATCATCCTCTCCCTCGGTAGTCCATTGGAGTACCATAGCCTTTCCGCTTAGTGGTTTCAACGATTGGTAGCGGGCAAGGGTCTGAAGGCCATGGATGAGCGATAGATGCTGAACCTATAGCTCATGAGGGACGACTGGCGACGGCTGGCCGGATGAGCCGTGCAGCACCTAGAACGCCGCGCTTCTTCGCCGATCACAGCGCCGATCGTTGCCCTTTCGTTTCGCTTCTGGTCGAGTCGTCAGGCGCGAAGTTGAGCTGAGGCGGCACCAAGATGAAGACCCAAAATGGCGACCTCGACCGTTGGCCGGACCCGGCCGTCGCAAACGCCCGCCGCAGCGTTTTCGCACAGGACCTTGTCGTCGAAGGCGATGCCGCCTCCAGTGGACCGATCGAGGTCCAAGGCAACGTACTTGGCTCATTGCAGGCGCCGGAGATCACCGTGGCTGGTTCAGGTCGTGTTGAAGGTTCCGTCGTCGCACACGACCTCGTCGTGCTTGGGGCGGTTTCGGGCATTATCTCGGCGCGAAACGTTCAGTTCGCGCCGAGTGCGGTCGTGCAGGCCGACGTCACCCATGAGCGGATCGCCATCGAGGCCGGTGCCGAGCTAGAGGGCAGGCTTCAGCGTAAGGCCTGACAGATCTCACACCACAAGGTCTGGCGGCAGCATTTGGCCAGCAGGCAGATAGCCCCGCCGCATCTTCAGTCGAAGGGTTTGAGATGCCGCCCTCTCCGCTTCTTCCACGGTGGCGCAAGTCTCGAGTCTTGTCCGTCCGTGCGTTCCGATCCGGCCCCAGGTCCGCAAGACGGAGACGTCTCCGAACAGCGTCGCCGCAACATCGATGCAGTAGAACCGTGCCATGTTGGCCTCCGGGTCGATGCGATGCAGATGTGCCAGAGCCATAGCGGTCCTCCTCGGCACAGACTCCGCCTTGTTACTCTCCAAGTCCAATTGCTTTTCTGAATCGATCCGGGCGGTCCGATTCAGAAAGCTGATGGGTCATGGCGACGGATCACTAGGTGCTTCCTCGACAACCTCGACCCAGAGGACGCCGCGCAGGTTCTCCTCCGGGACCAGCCACACGGTCCTGAAACGACCGCTCGCGGTGCGATGACGCTCCGCGACAAGCTCCCGGTTTGCGCGGTCGATCCGCCACAGCCTACGATCGATGATCGATAGCTTGGTCCCGCTTCGGACGACGTCATCCATTCCTGCCCCCGATGAGCCGTTGTCGCGCTGCAGTCATGGACATGAGGTCTGTCAGAACATATCTAGCGACATCAGAAGTGGTGCTTTGCTGTCGCCACGCAAACCATGAAAGGCGTTCCTGTCGATGCATGTTCTGTCCCCTGTTCTGGTTGTTTCCGCGCTTGCGGCGATGTCTGTCCCTGTCCACGCGCTTGACGCCTGGACGGTCGGTGTCGAGCGTGGCCTGCCGACCTACGCCCTCAACACCGAGGCGGGTGAGGTGCGCCTTGTCTGCGATCCGGATCGCGTTTTCGGGCCGACGCCCAACGGCGCGCTGGTGGTGCGCTTCGACAAGGACGCTGCGCCGGACATGGTCGTCGTGCTCGCGAAGTCTGGTGAACAAGCCCGTCTGCCGCTCAAGAACGGCGTCGCTACCCAAGCGTCGGCTGAAGCCATGGACTGGTCGAAGATGGTGGCGACCTTCCGCGATGGCGGCGAGTTCGCGCTGGTTACAAGCGCCGACAGCCTGACCTTCGAGACAGCGCCGCTGCCCGAGCTTGCCTGCGAGTGATCGCAGGCAGTTCATCGAATTCTGTTGCATGGTCCGGGTCTATCTGACGCGTCGCGCCTCGATGAGCCGCGACGCGATAGCGGCGAGGAAGGCACCAACGATCGTCGCCCGGGGCTCGATCTGCCAGGGGTCACCAAGGGCTGCATGCATGGCCCGGATCGCAGAGCCTTGGGCGTAGACGGTCATCGCTTCGCCGACCGCCAAGTCTGTTGCCGACATGGCGAAGATGCGCCTCGCCTCGTCTGCATGCGCATTAACATCCTCTTCGGCCAATAGCCGCCGCAATTCCGCGCGGGCTTCCTTGGCAAAGGCGCGCAGCATGTAGGCCGAGGTCACCTCGCCCGCACCCGGGATCAGCTCCAGACGCCTCTCGGTCGCCAGTGGAAGCCGAAACAGAACCACTAGCTTCTCTTTCCGGGGCTTCGAGACCACACCAGAGGGAACCTCGGGCGGAATTGCCGGGGACGGCGGCTGATCCCTCTCCCCTTCCCTCTTCCCGGCTAATCCCGCTTCCGCCAGGGGCGAAGTTGGCAAGTCAGGGAGTTGGGCCTCGATGTTCACCGCTGGCAGTCCCGCCTCCGGCGCTCGCCGTTCGGCAAGAATGCGCGACTGAACTTCGCGCGATGACCGCAGCCGCGCAGCGGAGTTCTGCAGGCCCGGCTCTTCTGCCGCCGGGGATGGTGCGACGCGTGCAGGAAGGCGGAAGCGGCTCATGCAGGGATCACCTCGTCGATCCCTGTGAGAACGAGTTCCGCGACTTCAAGCTGGCGGGTTATGGCGTCCGCCAGCAGCCGACCGCCGGGCGCCTTGGCGTTTGCGCGGGCTGCTGGTCCGAGGGGGCCGTGGTAGCCCAATTGTTCGAGGATGCGCGAATGCGGCACGATCACGTCGAGATGGTCGAGACGCAGGATCTCCTGCAGCACGTCCTGATCGCGTTTCGGCAGTTGCGCCATTCCCCCTTCCCGGGTCGCGGCATCGATGATCTTCGGCCCGGCATCCATCACTAGGACGCGGACTGCCGGGAACCGCTCATCTTCGGCAATCGATGCCCGGAGGTCGTCCATCCAGAGGACGGCGCGATGGGTCATTTCCCATTCGGCATAGACGGGGCGCGCAGGGATCAGCACCAGGTCTGAGATCAGGCAGAAGTCCTCAGTGTCGGTGTGGGTGCCCGGTCGCGTGTCGATCACGACCAGATCGACGCCACGTTCTTCCTCGGCCTCAAGGAGCGACAGAAGCCCTTCGACGCTCTCGGGTGGCGAGAGGATCGCCAGGCTCTCCGGCCAGTCCGGCTTCTGCGCCCCTTCCCACGTGGCCAGTTCGAAACTGTCGCGCCAGCGGCCGAGTTGGGCATTCACGTCGCCATCGATCAGGGTGACGCGACGCCCGAGGTTCAGTGCTGCAGACGCGAGAAGCATGGCGGTCGTGGTCTTGCCCGAGCCGCCCTTGGTCTGCACGATGGTAATGACTTGCATGAAATGACGCCTCCACAAACGGTACTCACTACCCCTCGCACCTGCATCCGGCGCTCTTTCATGACGCTGCGGAAGGCGATGCACCGCAGGCAGGGCAAGACCGCGCGAAGCCTTTGTAAAGGCGTCACTAATCCAACCAGCATCCGGTGCGCCGTTTAGGCATAAGGTTGCAGAAACGTCAAATCGCATGTGCTGGAAGTTGTAACATGACCCGCGCGCCTTCATGTTTCTTAAGGATTCTCGCGACCGTAATGCTGCGGCGCGGCGTCCGAGCAGTCCTGAGGCCTGCTCGCGATCGTCACCGTCTACCCTCCGGCCCGTATGGCGGTTTGCATGTCTGCATGCCTGCATAGGTGACAGGCCGCACACCGGCCTTGGAACCTGTCTGCACGGCTGATCCGAAGGCAAGGTGACATCAGACCTCCGTCAGGGAACGATCCCGAATTTGACCCGCCAACCGGCGGCATGCCTGACAATCTGCCTGCTTGCCTGTCGACCTGCTTGCCAGTTCGCCCAGTGACGGGTTGACCATGCGCCGAGCCAGCCTGTGGCTTCACGCCTAACGCAATCCAGAGTCTGCCATGGGCAGGCCTTGAACCATCGGGCGACCCATTCCCCGACCCCCCTTCCCTTTCCGGGCCCCCTTTCCTTCGGATCATCGAGCCTTTCCCGGCAGTTCCTCCTTTAGGGAACGCAAACCCTCGCAAAACCAAAGGTTACAAGGCGCTTGACCCGTCTGGTCTCGCGTCAAACGGAGGCCTGACGGCCGGGGCGCAGGGATGCAGTCGGCGGGCAAGCCGCCGACCCCTGACGCCATAATGAGTCCTCACCGGCTGTCCGGTTTCCGCAGGCGGGCTCCTCTTCGGAGGAGCGGAAACCGGACGGTGAGGACGGTTGGCAGGAACGGTGGTGTGTGGTACATGATGCGCAATGACTGCAAAACACATGTAATGATGCAATGCAACGCTCACGCTTGACCTCTACTGAGACTGCCGTCATCACGGCGCGGCTCCTTTCTGGCGAGAGCGTCGCGGCCGTGGCGAGGTCGATGGGCCGTTCCCGCCAGGCGCTGTCACGGATCAAGGGCAGCCTTGACCGGAAGGAGGTGCGGCGGCTTTCGGTGAAGCTGAACATCCGCATCACGGAAGACGAGCATGCAAGCTTTCAGGCGGTTGCCGAGGCAAGCGGTATGACGGTTTCCGAGGCAGTCCGGCATCTGGTCAGACAGGCAAGCGATCGTCTGGCCATCCAGGCAGACGAGCTGGATGCCATCGCTGCAGCCAGGCGGGAGTTGTCCGCCGTCGGCAACAACCTCAACCAGATCGCCCGTCTGGGGGCGGTTGGCCGACTGACCTGGAATGCCCGCGATGCCGCCCTGGTGCGAAAGGTCGGCACGCGGGTCGATGACCTTGTCGAAGAGGTTGTCCACCTCCTCTCGGCGCTGAGGGCCAAGCAGGGACTTAGGGGTCAAACCTCTTCCTTCGCCCCTGCTGCTGACACGTCCGCCGAGGCGCCAAAATGACCCGGTCGCCTTCCGTCGAGGATATGGTTCTCGGTCATGTTCTCGATGATCGGCGTCGTGGGCGGGGTGGTGGCGACGGCTCATCGTCCCGTCTTGGCACGCGCAAGGAACGTCAGACCCGGGCGCTTCTGCGCAATGCTGGTGGACCCCGCGGTTGGCAGTCGGTCGTAAAACGCATCGCAGGTGGCAGTGCCCGAACGCCGCAGGAGCTGAAGCGACTTCTCGACTATGTGGCCCGGGAAGAGGGAGTGCAGAGCACCTGGTGCAATCTGGCGGGCTATGAGCGTGACTTCGATCCTGCCCGAACGGAGCGGACTGCGGATATCTGGTCTTCAACCTGGACCGGCGCGCCGCGCCGGGGACATGCGGATCACATCGTCCTGAGTTTCCCGCGCGGAGTAGACGCAGAGCGCGCCGAGGTCATCGCCCGGGAGTGGGGACAAGCGGTGTTCGGCTCTGGCGACTATGGCGATATCTGGCGCTATGTGGCTGCGCTTCACATGGAGAGTGTCCGGTCTTCTGTGTATGGCTGATTGGGTCCATGCTTCCTGAGAGGAGCAAGGACGATGACGATTTCGAACGAAGTGCTGGACGAGTTGCTGAAGGGCTGCAAGCGGCCTGAGGATCTGCTTGGCGATGCCGGGCTGATGAAGGAGCTGAAGGTCCGGCTGATGGAGCGGATGCTCGGGGCCGAACTGACTGCGCATCTGGGGTACGAGGCTGGCGCAGAGCCGCCGCGGGAGCAGACCAATCGCCGGAACGGGGTTGCGACGAAGCGGGTGAAGGGCTCGGACGGCGAGGTGCCGCTTTCGGTGCCGCGGGACCGGGAGGGCAG
>NZ_AUCM01000037.1 GCF_000429765.1 Gemmobacter nectariphilus DSM 15620
TCCACAACCATTGGGACGGGTTGCAAACCTTCCTGACCGACGGCCGCGTCGAGATTGACTCCAACAGGGTGGAAAACCTGATCCGCCCCATCGCCCTCAATCGCAAGAACGCACTCTTCGCCGGCCATGACGAGGGCGGCATGGCCTGGGGCCGCATCGCCTCGCTGATCGAAACCTGCAAGATCAACGGCATCGAGCCCTTTGCCTATCTCAAGGCCACCCTGACAGCCATCGCCAACGGCCATCCGCAAAGCCGCCTCGACGAGCTGCTCCCATGGAACTTCAAGCCGTCAAACTAAGCCTACCGTGCGGTCCAGCGACCGCTTACCGTCTATAGTTATCCCCGCCTCGCCAGCGGAAAAACGTGAGCCACAGCAGTCACTTGAACAGCTCTGGCCTCTCCCTCTCAAGCTCGCGCCACCCGTCATTCACGCGCCGGGTCCGCTGCCTCTTGGCGATGGCCTCGGGGGTGTGGTTGAGAGCGGCAACGCGGAGGAGCTGCGCCCTTCGCTCCGGCGTCTGGGCTAGGGCCTTGTGGCTCCTGCTCCGCTTTGCACACACCTCCGGTTCCTGAGACCGGGCGATGCTGGCAAGGCGGGCGTCGGCTATCTGGGCCTCTCCCTCGGGCGTGGCCGCGTAGGCGCGCCGTGCGGCCCGGTGGCGGGCCATGTATTCCGGTCTGGCCGCTTTCGCCCGTGCGGCCAGCGCCTCCTCGCGGGACCAGCCGTCCCCGCCGTCCTTCAAGTTGACGCACTTCCTGCCCAAGATCGCCCGGGCGAGGTCCACCGCTCGCCTCTCCGCCCGAGGCCAGTCCGCGACAGACACCACGGCGAGGATGCGCCACTCCACCCGAGCACCGTGCCGCGCGTGGAACCGGGGAACCACGTCGCCCGAGCCCGCGTATCCGTCAGGGAGACGCCCGGTCCCCCGGCGCGGCCAGCCGCCCGGGTCGCACTCGTGCTTGCCGATGTAGACCGCGCCCGAGCCGGGCGAGCGGAAGGCGTAGATGACGACATTCTTCTCCATGCCCAGAGGATACCGCGCGCCCGGCTCGGGAGGGATGGCAGAGGATTGCGCGCGGCCCGCCTTCCGTTGAGCCACCCGCAAATGGTGTCCGGCGAGGCGCGGCGAGAGGCCCAGAAGGGCAAGGCCCCCGGGGAGGACAGCGAGGCCACCCTAGAAGCGCTCGGTTTGCGGGTCAGTGCATGACCGGCGAGCGCAGCCGGAGCCACCCGAGGTCGATGGTGTGACAGAACCAGCCGAAGGCCCGGACCACGGCCCGGTCGTGCTGCTGGATCAGGTGCGGGTAGGCAGCCTCGGGGTTGCGCACGGCATCGACCCAGACCACCGCCCGGCGGTCGGGCAGCGGCTGACGCGACAGCATCCCGACCAGAGCCCCGAGCGGGCCACGCGGGACGCCGTAGAGGCGGGAGAAGCGCTCAACGTCCGAGGGCGTGGCCCAGCCGTCCGGGTTCGCCCCCTCGGCATAGGTGAGCAGCGCCATGTGCGCCTTTCGGAGGCGCGACGGAAAGAGCTGCAGGTAGGCGCTCGCCACGCGCTCGGGGGTCATGCCCCGCGCCCCGGGTGGGTGTATGCGAGGCCCAGAGCGTCTCCCTGAAAAACACACGGCGCGAAGCCGCCCGCCGCCGTGGCCGCGACCTGCGTTGTGTCGAAGCCGTTGAACGGCCCGTTGAGATGGGGCACGAGGGCGTTGGCGGCGAGGATCGCCGCCGGGGCGCTGGCCGCGTCCACGAGGGCGGCGTGGGTCCCCGAGGGGTTGCGGAGGTGCTCCGCGCCGCGCGGGCGGGTGACGAGGTAGAGGGGCATGGGATCACTCCTTGGGCTTGTTCATGGCGAGCTTGACACGGTCAAGGGGCCGGACCTTCCCGGCCTCCCACTCACGGTTGCGGTTGATCGCGCGCTGGGCGGCGAGCTTGACGGCGGCGATGGCGTCCTGAACGCGCCGCGTCTCCTCGCCCACCAGCCGGTCGGCAAGGTCCTGCGCGCTGAACGGGCGGGAGCGCGCGGGCATCCGGTCCACGACCGAGACGAGGGCCGCGCCCAGCACCTTGTTGCCGGAGGCGACGGCGAAGGCCGCCATGTTCTTCAGCTCAACGATGCCGGAACCCTCAAGCTGCTGCATGTAGGCGGTGCGCTCGGGCGTCCCGAGGCCGGAGCGGGACAGGACGGTGATGGGGGAGGCCCAGAGCTGCGCCGTGGTGGCGAGGCTGTCGGCGGCGGCGCTCAGCTCCTTGAGGTGCGCCCAGCGGGTTTCCGAGCTGTTCGCCACGACCTCGCGCCGGGCGATGGCCCGGGCCTTGTCGGCGGCGGCGGTCTGGTCCCCGGGGTTGAAGCCCGCGCGGGCGAGGCTCTCCGCCGCGTCGGACGCGCGCTTGGCCACGCCCGCCTCAAGGGTGTCGATCAGCGCGCCGAACTTCTCCGCGCGGCGGGCCGCGACCTCGGCAAGCGAGATCACATCGGCGGTCGCCAGCAGCGGCTTGTCGGGGATGTTGAGGGGGAGGGATGGGGCCGGTTCAGCCATGTGGGGCTCCTCTTGCCTGCGGCGGGCCACCAGCGGCGCGCCTTCTCGGGCGAGAGGATACCGCGATGCTGCGCTGCGGCGAATGGCGGAGCGTTGATAACTGGCCGGTCAGAACCACGCCAGCAGCTTGTCCCCGGCAGGAGACTTCCCGGCCCACGCGCTGGTGGTCGGGAGGTTGGCCTCCGGGTCCTCCGCCGTCAGCCCGAAGGCCATCCCGACGCAGATTTCCGGGGCGTCGGTCACGAGGGCGGTGACGGGTGCGCGCTGCCCGGCGGGCGTGTAGCCCTCGCGGACGGTCGCGGCGTAGCCCATCCGGGACAGCAGGCCCGCTACGTTCCCGTAGGCGTCGGCCCGCGTCTCAGTCCCCACGGCGCGCCTCCGGGTCCAGCGGGCGGTGCTCTATCACGTCCGGGTCCTCCGGCTGCCCGGGGATGCGCCCGCCCGCCCCCTCGCGCTCGCGGAGGAACTCCTCCACGGTCATCTTGTTCGGGATCAGCAGAACGCCCCCGGTGTTGACGGTGAGGTTGAGGTTCGCCTCAAGGGCCTCGCCCTCCCGATACTGGTGGCGGGACTTGAGCAGGAAGATGTTGGCGACCACGTTGCCCTCGTCGGCGGCGGCGCGGAGGT
Source organism: Gemmobacter nectariphilus DSM 15620 (assembly GCF_000429765.1). GTDB lineage: Bacteria > Pseudomonadota > Alphaproteobacteria > Rhodobacterales > Rhodobacteraceae > Wagnerdoeblera > Wagnerdoeblera nectariphila. Next base: position 3,170 of record NZ_AUCM01000037.1, read on the forward strand.
TGCCCACGAGGGCGTCGTGCTCCCGGGCGAGGCCGCGCTGGTATGCCTCGTCAACCTCCGGGTCGCGCCGCCGGACCTCCCGGAGCGTGGCAACGTCCATCCCGAGGACGCGGGCGATGGTGGTCAGGTGGCAGCCCCGCCCGGCCAGCTCCTCCACGATGCGGAGCCCCCGGGGCGTCACCTTCCAGAAGGTCCGGCCCTGTCCCCCGGGGCCGGGGGGAACCAGCCGCGCGGGCAGGTCGTCGTCTTGGTCGTCGGTCATGGCTTCACCTCTCGGCAGTGGTGGGTGTGGGCGCGGAGCCCGAGGAGGAGCGCCTCGCCCCGGGCCTGCACCTCGGGCGGGACGGTCGGGGCGGGCGCGCAACCGGCCAGAAGCAGGGCGATGGCGAGCGCGAGGCGGGTCACTCTGCGGCCTCCCGGTCGAACTCGGAACAGACGCGCCACGAGAGGCTCTTGCCGCAGCGAAGCTCCCGCGCGATGCGGTCCATGCCCATCCCCCGGGCGCGCAGGGCGCGGATGGACTGGACCAGCGTGTCGGAGGCCGGGGGCCTGCCGATGCGCTTGCCCCGGGCGCGGGCGCGCTCCATCCCGGCCCTCGTGCGCTCAACGATCATCGCCCGCTCGAACTCGGCAAAGACGCCCGACATCTGCAACAGCGCCCGGCCCGCCGGGGTGGAGGTGTCCAGCGCCTGCTGCTCTAGGAACAGGTCGCACCCGACCGAGCGCAGCGTCTCGAACAGCTCCACGAGGTCGCGGAGCGAGCGCCCGAGGCGCGACACGTCCCACGCCATCACCACGTCGAAGCGGCGGCGCTGGGCGTCGGCAATCATCGCGTCCAGCCCGGGGCGGCGCGAGGTCGCGCCGCTGGCCGTCTCGACATACTCGCGGGCGACGGTCCAGCCCGCCCGAGCGGCCACCTCTCGCAGCCGCAGGAGCTGGTTCTCGGGCGTCTGCTCCCCGGTGCTGACCCGGGCGTAGATCGCGGCGCGGCGGGTCATTCGGTGCCTTCCCCGCTCAGGATGGCCTCGCGCTGGGCGGTGAGGGCCGCGATGCGCTCGGGGGCCAGCTCCGCCGCGACGGCGGGACGCGCTCCCCGAGCCTCAAGGCGGCGGGCCACTTCTGCGGTGAGGGAAGCGACCTTGGCCCGGTCCCCCGCGCGGATGGCGGCGTGGACCCGTTCTTTGATCTGTGCGGTGGTGAGGTTTTCCATCGGTGGTGCTCCATTTCTCGGGTTGCGGAATGGGGTGTTCAGATACCCCGCATGACCGGAACATACCGTGAACGACTGGTGGCCGTCTACCCTGAAAGCGGACGGTTCCGAGGTGGCCCGGGCGGGCGCGAGAAGGCCCTGACAACGTGGAGTTTGCGGCGGGTGGGCGGGGACAGCCTTTCGGGGTGGCCCTACTCTCCGGCCTCAGCCCAGCCGCCTATCGCCGGAAGGACACGCCAGCTCCGCCGGTTGTCGTCGAAGTCATGCGCCCAGCCAGTCGCCTCGGACCAGCGACCCCGGGCCACGTCGAGTGCGGGGAGGCGGAAGGGCTCCTCTGAGCTTTCGCGCACCCCCAAGGCGGCGAGGCACAGCCTGATTTCAACGATGTCGTGCGGTCGAAGCTCCATCCCCCGGGCGCTCGCCCAGTTGGAGACGTCATGCGCATGACACGGAACCCCTCCCGGCAAGAGGAGGTCGCGGCGCTGGTAGCCCAGCACACCCGGCACCTCCCCCGCGTCAAGCATTGCCTTCATTGCCTTCCCGACGCGGCTGTCGGGCCGCACCTTCGCCTTCATCATCGCCTTTGCCTCCGTCGCTGCGATCCTGCCCAGAGGCTACCGCGCCCGAACCTCGCAAGCCCGCGCGGCCCGTTGCGAGGGGTCCCTTTTCGTTGCGAGGGAGAACGCGCTTTGCGAGCGGCCAGGAGTGGCGGCAGGGCGGAGCTAGACGGTTTCGGCACCACCACCCAAACCGTCTAGGAACCGTCTAGCGCACAACCTGTTGTTTTCCCTTCTCTTATTCTTTCTATTAGACGGTTAGACGGTTAGACGGCAAGAAAACCGCCGTAGCCCTGACGCATCTCTCCCGGCTCCTCCTCTGGGCTCCGGGTGCCCGGGCCTCCGAAAGCGAAAACCACCGTCTAATCCGTCTAACCGTCTAGCAGCCACATTTTGCCCAAGCAGGACAAACACTTAGCGCTAGACGGTTTCCTAGACGGTTGCCGAAAACCGGCTGCTCGAACCGTCTAGAAGGGCACATCGCCCTCTCCTCCGGCCACCACGTCCCAAGACGCCCCGTCTGCCTCGCCCCAGTCCACGGCCAGACCGTGCGACCCTGCCCACAGGCGGCGGGCCTCCGGCAGCGCGGGTAGCCACCAGCCCCGCACCTGCCTCCGGGCGACGGTCTCGCGCTTGGCCTCCGCGCCGGGGCCAGCGGCCCGCGATAGCTCGTGCCCGAGCCGCTCGGTCAGCCCGGGCCGGACCTCGGGCACGAGGCGGCGGGCGGCAGCCCAGCTCGCAAGGTCGCTGGTCGGGATGAACACCCTCTCGCCGTCGCGGATCGTCGGCCACCGCCCGTCCTCGCGCTCTACCAGCGGCGTCTCGCCGCGCATGAGCAGCTCAAGGGCAACCGCCGCCGGGCCGCTGACGCTCGCCAGCTTCTGGGCCATCAGCTCGTCGGTCTGGGGGATGTTCCAGCGCGGGTGCCACTCCCCGAGGTCAAGCCCCAGCAGGTCGTGGAGCATCGCGGCGAGCCCGCCGCCGTCCATCTCCGCCACGAGGTCGGTGAAGTATCCCCGCTGCCCCTTCCTCGCGTCCGACACGGCGAAGGCGGCGAAGCGGCGCTCGTCAATGGAGGCAGGCACCACCCAGTCCTCGTTGCTCGACATGACGATGTGGAGGTGGTTCGGGGACTGGTAGGCGTCCCGGCCCTTGCCCTCGATCATCAGCTCGGGCTCGGTGACCATGACCTTGAGCGTGGCCTCCGCCTGCCGGTCCCCGTGCCATTCCACCTCGTCCGCAAAGAGGAGGCAGCAGTCCCGGAGGTGCAGGTTGAAGTTGCCGGTCAGCAGCTTCCCGTTCGGGATGTGGAGCCCGTGCTGGCCGAACAGGCGCATGAGCGCCCGGGCGAAGATGCCCTTGCCGGTTCCCTTCTTGCCCCGGAACACCAGCGCGACCTCCGCCGGGGCCTCGGGGTTCTGGACGGCGAAGGCTGCCCAGCGCTCGATGTAGTCCGCCGCCTCGGGGTCGCCCCCGGCGAGCACCTCCCGGACGTGGGCGCGCATCCGGGACCAGTCGCCCGGCGCGGGCACGACCCCGAAGCCGCGCCAGAGGTTGAGCTGGTCGCCCACCTCGTCACCGCCGCCCGGCGCGAACACCAGCGAGTGGGCCTGCCTCCGGTGGGGCCACGCCAGCCACGTCGCCCCGAGCGGCTTCATCACCGCGTTCCCCTCCCTGTCGGTCGCCACTTTGATCGTGCGGTTCAGGTAGCGGTTGCGGAAGTCCTCGAAGGACTGGAGCGACACAGTGCTGCGGGACTGGCCCCCTATCTCGCGCCTGACGAACTCAAGCACCCGCGTCTTGTCCTGCTCGTTCAGCAGGACCACGTGCCGCTCGTTCAGCTCCGCCAACTCGGGCTCGGAGGCCGCATCCCGCGCCCGCGCTATCTGCCGCGCGACATACTGCTCAGGGCGGGGTTGCTCGCGGACGTGCGCGCTGACGCCGTGGTCGGGGTCAAGGATCAGCGCCGCCATCGTGTCGTCGTCCACCCCGGCCCGCGCTAACTGGCACAGGACGGCAAAGAGGACCTCGGAGCGCGAGGGGTAGCGCCCGGGCGCGTCCGGGTCCTCGCCGTTGACGATCAGCGCCCGGGTCCGGGCGTCAACCGCGTCGGGCAGGTCGTCCAGCGACACCTGAGGCAGGTTCGCGCTCAACGTCACCGGCGCAGCGCCGCCTCCCCCGCCCGTCGCCCTCGCCGCCGGGGCCGGGGCCGGGAAATCGGACGCGCGGAACCGGCGCGACCAGTCCGCCCAGACAAGCCGGGTCGGGGCGTCAGTGCGCCCGCGCCACCGCTTCTTCTGGCCGGGCAGGTTCACCGCTCCGGGCAGCCGCATGAGGCGGCTCACGTCCACGGTCGGCATGTCGCCGCCCAGCGCCCCGGCGATGAGACGGTTGAGCGCCTCGGCAACATCGGGGCCAACCTCCTCGTCGTCCTCGAAGCGCCAGAAGCCCTGAAACCCGCCGCCGCTGTCGATGACCGCAGTGGGCCGGGGGAAGGGCAGCTTCCTGCCGTCCACCTCCCAGTCCTCGAAGATGCGCCGGATGCGCCGCCGCTCGGCTTCGCCGTGTGCGGTCAGCTCCGCCAGTCGTTCGGGCGTCGGCTCCCCCTTGGGCCAGCCGCCATCCGGCACCCGGGCGTCCACGTCAACGTGCAGGCCTCGGATGCGCGTCACGTCGCCCTTCTCGCCCTTCTTGTGCGTGTCGGGCGAGAGGTCGTTGACATGGAAGTAGAGGTTCTTGACGCCCGAGAGGCCGCGCGCCCAGTCGGACAGCTCCCCGAGGTCGGTGAAGGTCCGGGTCACGGTCCCGCCGCCCTCGCGCGGGATCGCGGTCGGCCACCACGGGCCGTTCTCCGACCAGCCCCGCAGGAAGTCGCTCAACGCTTCGCCATCGCCCGGCCCGCCGTTCGCGGGTATACTGGCGCCATCAGGGTGATGATGCCTGTCTTCCGCGCCTCCGGTGAGCTTCCCAGCGCCGGGGGCGCTCTCCCCTCCGCCCCCGCTCATTCCTGCCTCCCGGCTTCCAGCCAAGAGTCAAGGTCCGCCCGCCGGTAGCGGACGATGCGCCCTCCCACCTTGGAGGCCACCGGCCCCACGCGCCGGTAGCGCAGGTCCTCAAGGCCCCGCGCAGTCAGCCCGCAGTAGCTCGCGGCCTGATCGGGGGTCAGCCACTCGGGCGTCACCAGCTCGTCGCGGACGCGCGCCACCACGAGGCGCACGATTTCGTCTATGTCATGGGTCATGTAGCAGCCCGTCGCTCAGGGCTGCCTCACCTTGGCAGCCGGTTGAGTGACGGGGCCATGGCGCACCTTCGCGCCCACCGGGTTGCCCCGCGCCCTTGTGTTTCCTCGGGCGCTCCCCGCGCGCGGCACTTCCCAGCCAGCCGGTGCGGATACCTAGTCTCTGCTCAGACGTTACCGGGCCGCGCCCGCCCGGTAAAGGGGGCTCGTGCCCCCGCTCAACGCTTCACCCGTGCGCCGCCAGTGACTTATCCCCGCTTCCGACACCAGCCCATGATGTAGCGGCTCATCGCCTCCTGCCGCCCGCGCAGGTAGTCCTCCGCCACCTTGGAGCGGGTCATGTAGCCGTCGCTCACGTCCCCGTCCGCGTGGTTCATCAGGATCATCACGTCCGTCTTGGAGAGGCCCGCCTCGGGAGAGAGGGTCTTGTAGGTCTGGCGCAGGTCCCCGCCGAACTTGGGCAGCGCCTCCCGGTCCTCCTGATAGGCGACGATGTGACCGGCGAAGTCGCCCCGGTGCGACCTCGCGCCCTCCCCCGGGAAGACCCACTCCGCCGCGTTCACCGCGTTGACAATGCGCCCCGCCCGGCGGGCGCGGGCGAGGCAGGCCAGCATCTCCCGGGACAGGGGAATGTCGAAGGCGCGCCGCTCTCCCCCCTTGGGCTTGGGGACGTGGAGGACGCGCCGCCGCACGTCCAGGTGCTCCCAGCGGGCGACGGTCAGCGCCCCGGGGCGCGAGCCCGACAGCAGGCAGAAAAGGTGGAACTCGCGCCGCACCGGGTTGGGCAGCGCGCCCAGCTTCCTGAACCACCCGGGAAGCTCCGACGCGGACATGGCCGTGTCGCGGCGGCGCTGGGGGTTGAAGTCGATGGAGTCAACCGGGTTGAACGCGGGCAGCTTGGGGTCCAGCCGCCGCTTCCGGGCGTAGTTGTAGACGCGCCGCAGGAACACCATCGCCCCGTTGGCGGAGGACGGGCCGCTGCTGGCCGTCAGCTCGCGGTGGCGCTTGCGGACCTCCGGGGTGTGGTCGGAGAGCCGCGCGAGCGGGGTCCTCTCCCAGTCGGACAGCAGCCGGTAGCTGTAGTCGTAGCCGCGCACGGTCGCGGCGCTGCGCCGCCCGGCGGCAACGTCCTGCTCCATCGCCGCGCGAAGCTCCGCCCACGCCGCGCCGAACGTCAGCGCGCCGCCCTCCCGTCCCCCGCCCTCCCGAGCTATCTCAACCTTCGCCTCGCGCGCCGCCCGGCGGGCGTCGGCCACGCTGACCTCCGGCCACTTCCCCACCGCCCGCTTCTTGGTGGACCGCTTGCCCAAGGGCGACACCACGTCCACCTGCACGGTGAAGGTCTTTGTCCGGGCACCGACCACGACGAAGAAGCCGGGCTCCTCCGTGTCGCGCACGACATACTGGCCGGAGGCGGCGGGCGGGAGCTTGTCCAGCACGTCCTTGGAGAGCTTGGTGGGCTGCATGTTCATCTTTTGTTCCTATCAGGGTCGCGGTCTAAGACGGGGCTAAGACGGTGTGGGGCGAAGTCGGGTAAGTCGGGTGGGGCACTGTCTGGCCCCGTGTCGTCGGGAGTATCCCAGTGATTACGGGCACTTGGGATCATCCCCGGGACTATACCGTAGGTTGCGTGGCGCGTCTAGGCTTACTGTTAATCAATTGGTCGTAGGTTCGATCCCTACCGCCGGAGCCAGAAATCCCTGATAATCCAGAGATTTACGAGCAAGCCCCCGCAAGGGGGCTTTTCTCGTCATATCACTGGGGAACACTGGGGGAACAGTCCTGCATCGTCAGAGTGGTTTTCGCGCCGCGCAGTTTTGGAGCGGTTTGCCGCGCGATCTCGGGGTTTTCCCACTCGCCGAGTAACGGGGATGCAGGGGCCGACATGGCAGACCCGGGCGCATCCTGCCCTGTCCGGTCAGCCCATGACCACATCCAGCAAGGCGGCGTTCAGGGGCTGTTTGCTGATCGGGGGCAGGCTCTTGACGCCTTCGGGCACCTTGGCCCGCTGCGCCACCGCAAGCCATGCCGCGTCCATGTCCATCAGAATGGTGACGTGCCACGGCTCCAGCCGCAGGCGCATCAGGCGGGCGAAGGCCTCGATCTCGGCAAAGCTGATCGGGTTCGGCCCGGCCATGTGATAGGTGCGGGTGGCGTTCAGGCGCTGGAAGGCGTTCCACAGCGGGCGGCCAGCCTCGGGCGGCCTGACCCTTGCCCCAGACAGGGCGGCGGTCACAGCGGCGCAGAGCTGGCGGGACAGGCGGGTTCTGGCGGTCATCCGATCGGCACCTCACGGGCTTGGCGATATGTCGCGTCAACAGACTGGCTGACGATCTGCGGGGCGGCGGAAGCGACCACGCGGCCCGCCTGATCGCGCACGAAGGCGCCCAGCTGCGCGGTGGAAGGGTCCATCGTGACGGTGACGGTCAGGGCCTGCGGCTTCGCTGCCGTGGGCGCGCTCTGGCCGCGCGTGTGGTCGGTGACGGTCTCGCGCGGGTGCAGCATGGCCATGAATCCGCCCTTGCCGTCGAGACCGCCCGTGCGGGTGCCGTCGCCCGTATAGCCCCCGCCGTCGAAGGAAAGCGATTCGCCCACGGATTTCACCAGCGTCGTTCCCCAGGACGTGCTGCCGAGCAAACCAAGCATCCCCTTGGTGAACTGGACCTTGGCCATCTGCATCAACAGGCTGGCCAGCGCCTGTTTTGCCGATGCCGACCCTTCAAGGATGCTGCCGAAGAGGTCGCGGAAGGCATCCTGCCCGCGCATCGAGGCCTGTTCCACCTGCCGCATCCGATCGGCTGCGTCGGTGGCGGCGATCCCGCTTTCGGCATAGGCGCGCGCCAGGTCTTCAAGGCCGGCGATCTGGTCTGGCGTCAGGTCGATCCCTGCCTTCTGCGCCGCGATCAGCAGCTCGGCCCGCTTCTTGGCATAGTCGAGCGATCCGCCATAGGCATTGCCCGCCGCCACCAGATCATGGAGGCTTTGCGCCTCGGCCGCATTGGCGGCGATCTGCCGTTCGGTCGCGGCGATGGCGCTTTCCAGATCGTTGAGGCGCGACTTGCCGCGCCCGCTGCCCGGCTTGTCCTTGCCCGGCGGATCGGTTGTCGCAGGCGGCGCCCATGTGTCGGCCTTCGGCGCCCAGGTGCGTTCCGTGCGTGACGACAGGATTGCAATGATGCGGTCTTCTTCAGCCGTCAGCTCGGCAATGGTGTCTTCGATGGCCTGAACCTGACCACCCCAGCTGTCAGGCCTGCCGCCGGCGCGGATCGCGTTCATTTCGGCATAGAGGTCGGCGCGCTGGCCCATGATGGCGGTCTGACGATCCTGCAAGGTCGTGTCGCGCTGGTTCTCGAACTCGCGGAACCCGTCGAGGAAGTCCGAGAGGCTGGAGGCCGCGCTGATGATCGCGCTTTTCAGGGCAACGCCCACGGTATTGGCGACGGTGTTGAACTGGCGGTTCAGCTGGTCGGCCTTGGCGATCAGCTCATCCGACATGACAATTCCCAGGTCCGAGGCCTCGCGCTTGGTATCGGCGATCTTGCGCGATCCTTGTTCCAGCAGTTCTACGAACCGCTCGCCCCCGGTGCCGCCCAGCAGCTCATCGAAGATGCGGATCTGCGCAGCGCGGTCCAGCTGTTCGACCCGGCCCATGATCTCCAGCAGCAGCGCGCTGGGGTCTTTCATCTTGCTGGCAACGTCGGCCGCGGAATAGCCCAGCCGCTCGAAGGCCTCGGCCGCCGATCCCTTGCCGGTGACCGCGAATTCATCGGCCCGCAGCTGCAATTCCTTGATACCGTCGGTCAGGGCATCAACGCCGATGCGGTTCTGGTCGGCAACATAGCTCCATTCCTGAAACTCCTTGGCCGAGAGGCCCGCACGCCGCGCGGCATCCCCGACACCTGCCACCCCCTCGGCCAGCTGGTTGATGCGCCCCACCGCCTCGGTCAGCCCGCCGATGGCCAGCGTTCCCAGCAGTCCGCCAGCGAAGGCCTTGGCGAAGGTGCCGATGCCCGTGCTGGTCGTCGCCAGCGCCTGATTGATCCGGCTGGTCGATCGCACCATGTCGGCTTCCATCTGCCGCGTTGCAGATTGCGACCCCCGGCGCAGGTTCTGATAGGTCTTGGTGCCCCGCTGATCGGCCTTGGCAAGGTTCTTCTCGAAGTCCCGGATCCGGGCCTCCAGCATCACCACCAGGCGTTCATCTGCCCCGACTGCCGCGTTCATGTCGCCTCCTATGCCATCCAGAGTTCTTCGGTGAACCAGTCGGCTGAGGTCGTGAACTGCCCCTCGGCCGCTGCCGCACGGGCCACGGCCATTGCCGTGGCAACCGCGCCGTCGATCTTGTTGCCTGACTTGCCCTTGTGGAACATGCGGTTGCCCGCCTTGTCCGTCTCGACCTGAATGTTGTCGAAGTTCCAGCGCAGCACCGGGTGCCCGCCGTGGCGCAGGCCACCCGACAGGATCGCCCGTTCCAGTTCCTTGACGGCCGGCGCCATGCTGGCCCAGCCTTGCCGGAACTCGACCGCCAGGATGCCATCCGCGTTCAGATTGGCCATCATCGCGCGACCATAGGTCGGATCGAAGGCCACTTCCTGCACATTGAAGCGCGCGCACAGCTCGCGAATGTGGTCTTCGACGGCGCGCAGATCGACCGTGTTGCCTGGGGTCGGGATGATGAACCCGGCCTCGGCCCAGGTCAGGTAATCCACCCCATGCCGCTCGCCCCGGGCGCGCAGATTGTCTTCGGGGCAGAAGAACCAGGCATGGACCGCATACCCCGCGCCATCGCGCCAGGCGGCCACCACCACGGTCAGATCCTCATTCTTGGACAGGTCCACCCCCAGCCAGCAGGGGGCTTGCGTGGCGGCCATGTCGGCAAGGTCCACCTCGCCCGCGCCCCGGTCATAGATCGGCATTTCCACAAAGGGCGATGTGGACTGGTCCAGCCAGCGGTTCAGGTTGAATTGCAGGAAGCTGTCGCGCTCATGCACCGACTGTTCGGCCAGCCGCGCCTTGTCGCGGTAGGCGTCAAGGTCGGGATACCCATAGTCGAGACCAGGGTTCACCGCACGCCATACCGCTTCATCCTGCCAGTCGTCTTCCGGCTCGGCCATGAAGATCACCGGCAGCGTGGCCGGGTCTTCGATCTCGCCCTTCTGAATGCGGATCGCGCGTTCCACCTGTTGCCAGGCGATGTTTTCCTGCCCGCGCCCCGAGGTCGAGGCGATCAGCAGAATGAACCGCCCCGGGTTTACCGGAGGGCAAAACTCTCGGAGAATTGCCCGTTATGGAACAGACATCAAAGAAGAAGACCGCGAAGCCGTATTCAC
>NZ_AUCM01000038.1 GCF_000429765.1 Gemmobacter nectariphilus DSM 15620
ACCATGGTGGCGAGGTTTTCATCCCGCTCGGCCTTGTCCAGAATCTTACCCATCAACTGATACTCGCTGTGTGTCAGACGCCGGTCGCGAACGCGATCTTTGGGCTTCCTGATGCCATGCGCGACGTTCGTGTCGACGATGCCCGCCTCCGAAGCATAGGTGAGGATACCGCCCAGCAAGCCGACCGCCCGGGTTGCTGTGCCCTGGCCACCCCACAAGATCGTCTTGCCCCTTAGCTTTTTGGTCTTTCGCGTAGCGCGGGTTTTGCCGAGGATGATGTCATTCATCATCTTCGTAACATCCACTTTGGTCAGATCACGCACCCACTTCTTGCCGATCAGCGGGATGATATGCCCATTGATCCGCCCGATATCGGTGGAGACCGTTGATGGTCTCTTGGGCTGCCCACGTTTCCCGAGGATGAGGCCGGCGTGCAGGTCTTCGACGTAGCGCTCACAGAGCTGTTGCACGGTCATGGCCTGTCGGTCTTCGTGGCGCTCTTCGGCCGGATCATCGCCCTGAGCGACGCGCCCTAGCTGGACCTTGGCCTCTCGTCTGGCTGTTTCGGCAGTCCAGATACCGTGGAGGCCAATCGTATAGCGGCGCAACCGTCCGTCACGGCGATACTGGATCACGTAGCTGCGCTTCCCAGAAGCGAAAACACGCAACCCGAAGCCAGGCAGGTCGCTGTCCCAGACGACGTAGTCCTTCTTCTGGCTCTTAACGCTTTCAACCAGCCGTTTTGTGATCTTTGGCATCATCAACCTCGTCATCAGAGCAACTGAGCCGCGTAAGCACCACGTAAGCAGTCGGGCGAAAGCTACGGAGTAGTTGCGGCTACTGGTTTCGACGACGAGCGAGCTTAAACACAAGCGATTTTAATATGTTAGCGTGCCGTGGCGTGCTGCGTCGCGCATTTCGGATAGGCCACGATTAATTGCTCCGAAGGCAGAGGTCACAGGTTCGAATCCTGATGGGTGCGCCATTAACCTCGAGACTCCGCGGTTTTGGCTCGCTAGCCAGAGCGCCCAGGCGCTGCCGGGCTTGTCGCGCGGTCGTAGATGATCCCGTGATGGATTGGACGGTTGGTTTTTAATTTATAATATAAAATCGATGCCTAAGTCGTTACTTGCTTGTACCAAGTACCAAATTTGCGCCGATTTCCTGTCTGTTGCGTCGTAAGCTGAGAGCGAGCGACTGTGTCGTGTCCTGAAGGTCGAGGTGCACGCACTATCGACGATCATCAGGGACGGTTGTCGCCATATTTGGATTTAGGCGCTTTAGCGGAGTGCAGATGGGGATTTCAGGCGGCCGGGAACCCTGAAGACGATGAGGTGCCGTGCAAGCGCGCCCCCCTCGGGAACATAGGCACTGTGCCACAGACATTCCTCAATGTTTGGCGCCGGCCCTGAGCGATCAACAAGTTCGAGCGCACCGAGGAAGCCGAGCCGGACATTCGCCGCCTGATAACTGGTTGCTTGCGCCAGATAGCGGCTGGCAGTCTCGGGTGAGAATTCACCCTCATGCTTCTTGAGTTCGATAATGAAAGTCGGGCCGCCCAGACTGATGTAGAGATCTGTCCGCCCAGTCGCGACACCGCGCACCTCGGACAGCACTTCCGCACCCACGAGATTGCCCTTGAGGAAGTCGCGGAGGTCAGACTGGAGGTCTGCCTCGCTCGGATCCTGGACGCGCAGATAGGTGCCGCGCGCGCCGAGGTCGCGAATATCGGCATTCTGCCGGTCACTACAGAATATCAAAATCTGTTGGAGGACTGCGTCGAACGTCTGCTGAATCTCGCCTGTATACTCGGTGCTGTCGGACAGTTGAGCACGTAACGACGCCAGCACACGTTGCAGGACCGGATTGGCAAGCTCGTGGCCATGAGCCGCATGGCTGGCGAGTCCGGCCTCGAGAACTCGCATCATGTCGGACGGAATCTGCTCGGTCGAAGTTCCCTCCGGGAGAATGCGCGCGAGCAGCGGATATTGCTCATTCTCCCCGACTTTTCCCGATCTGGCACCAGCACGGTAGACCTCATCCAATCGTGTACGGAGGCTGTGCGCGATCGTTCGCTGTGCATCGGGCCATTGGCCTTCGCTGAGTAGGTCATCGAGATGAGCGGCGAGGCCGCGTTCGCGCAGAAAAGAAGCCTCGATCCGCGGCCGCAGCACGGACCGCATACCGTCGCCGTGCGCGATGGTGCAGCTGGCGTCATAGACGGCGAGGATGCGATCCATCGTCGTAGCGGCATTGATCCAGCTCGGACGGGCCAGATCGTCGGCCGCACGCTGGACAATGCGCACAAGTTCGAACCATTCAAGATCCACGTCCTGACGGGGGGCAAGCCATGGAGCCACGCAGCCAGTGCGAAGCACTGCTGCACGTTCCCGCGCAGCGGTGACCAGATCAGTCAGCGTTTCTTGCATATCAGCGGCGCTCCGGTTTGCCGCAAAGCCGAGAACGAGATCAATAGCCGATCGATAGGCGCGCGCATCCGACCGATCATCATCAGCCTCGCACGCGCGTTCGAAAAGCAGCCGCGCTGTGCTGAGGCCGGCAAGGATCTTCGACATATCTTCGCCATCGAGCGCGCGCGCCAAATGTGCCAGGCCGAGTTCGAAAGCTGCTTCGCCTTCTGCTTCCTCATTGCCGAGCAGCCGGTGGAGCATCGTTAGCAGCTCATCCTCGCCCCAAGCATGGAAAGCGGCTCCGCCAATCTTTGCGACATGCTGAGCGAAAGGGCCTGGCACATCGGGCGCGACCTCGGCGAGTTCGAGTAGAGGGCGGTGACGGCTCACATCGCCTTCCAGCGCCAAACGGAAAAGGCCTTCTAGCGAATAGGCAGCGATCAGTGTTTCGCGCTCGGTTGCGTGTTCCCGAATTCGCCGCGTGAAGATTGCGACAACTGCCTGCGCCATGGCATGGCGCATCGCTGCGTCGCTGATGAACCGGTCGATCGCGTCGCGGAAGGATTGCGGATCGCGTGCCACATCGAAGCCGCCGATCAAAAAGTTATGTAATCGCGCGCCTTCGGTAGGTGGGGCAGCACTGATCATGTCAGTGAGTATGTCGAGGAAAGGCGACGCATAGAGCCGGTCAGCGTCTGCTAGGATTTCATCCACGCCGCCAAGATCATCAATCGTGATCGGCTGGCTGTTAGCCAGACGCGCCTCGAGAAGAGAAAGCGCACTCATGCTGCCAAGCGCGAAGGTGACCGCGCTACCATAGATAATCGTCGCCTGTCGCGGACTGGCACCATTGCTCACCGAGCTGATCAATAATCGCGCTGGCATTGGCGCTTCCGATGAAGATCTGTAGTCCCTCGGTTTCACGCGAAATCGCTTGAAGCTCGCTCAATACGGCGGTCAGATCACTGGGGCTCACTTCTTCAGCAGCAGGAGAGTCGACTATGAGGAGGCCGGGATGGCGACCGAGACCCCTTTCTTGTCCGACCCGAAGCAGAGCCACCGCAGTCGCGATCCGCAACCGCAGGCGCTCGCCTGCCGTCACCTTGCTGAAGCTGGTTGACTCTCCACCCTTGGTAAGTCGGAGGGAGGCATTTGTATTGAGCTTTACTTCCTCGAGCATCTGCACGCCGAGCCGCTGTCCCAGCGCGAGAATCTCCGTATTCAAGCGCTCTAATATGTCGCCGCGACCAACGTTGTAGGCTTTGTCTGCTTCTGCATGAGCTGCGCTGACAAGCGCAACATCCGGAGAAATAGTGACGGGGCGCGCCGGCATCTGGCGCTCCTTCAGAGCGCCCTCCAGTCGCGCAACTTCAAGTTCCGCCTTTCGACGCTCTTCGAATGTGGTACTCGTTGCCGCCTTGGAGAGTTCTTGGCGTGCCTTCTCGAGTTCGTCGCTGCTCATCCTCGACTTATCTCTGAGTGTCTTAGCATTGGCACGCGCACGATTGGCGGCAGCTTTAGCGGCAGCGAAACGCTTTTCGAGCGCGTCGAGACCGTCGCTCTCCCCTTCCATCTCTTCGATTGGGATACTTTCGGCGCACAGCGAACAGCTCAGTTCAGCGCTTTCGCGCTTCAACCGTTCACGCGACACGCGCGTCTCGCAACGTGGGCAGCAAACTGGCTGTAGTCCATTGAAGAATTGTGTCGCAACAATATTTTCTCGGAGATCACGCACCGCCCGTTCGTCCGCATTCGCGAAGCGTTCCAATTCGGTCGCTTCAGCCTCGGCGCGGGCTAGGCGTTGCTCCAGATCGAGAGCGATGGGTGAAAGACGGGCCACCTCGCCGGCAAGTCGCTCGAGTTCGGCGGCTGTAGCTGTAACCTGCGCGAAACTGTCAAGATTCTTCTTAGCAGCTCGGAGTTCGAGATCGATCCGTTCGCGTGCCGTTTCCGCGTCTTTTGCCGCCGCCGTAGCTGCCTTGGACGTTTTTTCGACTTCTTGTTCAAGCTCGCGCTTGGCAGTGCTGGCCTGCATCACAGTCGTCGCCCAAGGCATACCAATATACATCTGCAGCATGCGTGCTGGCAGGCCTGACATTTGGACATCGCCGAGCAACTGCTTATGGTCGCCGCCGAAATAGAGACCACCCGAGAGCGCAGCCCAGCCATGTTCGACAACTTGGCGCTCGCCCTCCTTGCCTTGCATTGCCGTAATCGGGTCGAGGTCGAGCGTGTTCATCATAAAGTGCGACATCGCGGCATCGAAGCCCTCGTCCGACATGAAGCGATCCAGTTCGTCTGTCTCGCCGGAGGCGCGGCGGCGCGCTAGAGTGCCACGCGGTACACGCTCATTGACTGCAAACTCCACCACGTAGCGCTGATCATCGACATCGAATTCTACGCACACCCAGGACAACCACCTGCGCACATCGTCCTGCAAACCCTTGGGCGTTCCTCGCAGCGCCCACAGCAGGATTTCCAGAACGGACGATTTACCACGGAGGTTTCGCTCGCTTGTAACCGCCCAGACGCCGGCGGTCAGCTCCGACCAGTCGAAGTCGATTGAGCCCTGTGCGGTTCCGCGCTTTTCTCCCTTGAATGCGATACGGCGTATCGTCAACGTACGCGCCGGCCGCAGCGGTCGGTCAGCCACAATTCCTCGCTTGCGAAGAGCAAGGTCCGCCTCTGCGGGGCGCATACCTGCCTTTTCTGCAACTGTCTCCAGCCAGCCACCGGTCATTCGTCGAGCCTTTCCAAGATTGCGGCAAGCCGCGCCAGCACCCGATCTGTAATCGGCTGGATTATATGGCTAAGTTCCGTTCCCGCGTATTCGGCCTGCAGGTACTGTCTATCCTTCAGCGCCTTGCCGCCCTGTGCGCCGGCCACCCGTGCCACGATGGAAGCACGATCACGATACCAGCCGAGTTCGGGCGCAGCAGCAGCTATTCGTCCTAACGCGTCTTCGCCTGCGGAGGTCAATAGATAGAGATGCTCGCGGATCTTGCCGCCAGGAGCACCGTCGCGCTTGATGCGAATGAGGTCAGCGGCCCGCAGGATCGCCAGTGCATTGTCGAGCGGCTCAAATGCCCCAAACAGATAGCGCACCATCGGTAGGCGTCGGAGATCGGGCTCGCGCTCATGGAATATACTCTGTACGATTGTCAGCAGATCACGCTCACCAGTCGTCTCGAACTCCGTTAGGAGTTCGTTGGCGAGATAATCTGGATTGCGCATCCAGAAGTCGAGCGCCTGCAGGCGCGATTGGGAGTGCAGTACACAAACAATATCTTGTCCCCAGCGGCTGGGATCAATTTTGTCGCCGGCCGCTTGAATGCAGGCGAGCAACCGTATGGCTGTCTGCCTTTCGCTGGCAACTGCTATTTCCGTCACTTCGAATTGATCCTGCTCTCGATCTTCGCCAACTTGCCCTGCCTTTAAAAATGCCCGATTACCTCGCAAAGACTAGCTAAAGCCGCTATGTTCGGCGCGAAATATACTGAACGTTACGATAAAGGCTCGATGTATCATCCGCCTAGCTTTAATTTATGCGCGCTTTCTTTTCGAGAGTTCCGATAGGGTTATCATTGATAAACAATATTGCCTTGAAGGCCGTCAGTTCCCCGGTTTGATGCAACTTGGTGGGCAGCGCGGCGGCCCGTCTTCACGCGGTCTCTCGCTGATCCGGCGAGTTTCTCTCTACGGTTTCCCCGACCGGCCGCCTTGCCAGCTTGCTGCGACTGCCATGCTGCGGTGCCATCATTCGGATTTTCTAAAGAGAAATGCCAACGCAGGTAATTGAAGAGCCAGCCAACGGATAGGGATCGCAATTTCATTCTTCATCGTTGCAGATTGGGGCATTAGGCTTGAAGTATCCGACTGAAAACCATTGGAGCTACTAGGTGTCTGCAGAGAGAATGATGCGTGAGCAATTTTTCTATGTTGCGGTGGCGAGGTTCGTTTTCCTGCACTCGAAACATGGTGTTGTTTCCGTGCGCGATCCGATTAGGCTTGCCGACGCGAAACGACACGACCTTTCCCCATTGTTGATCTACGGTCTCAGTGTAGCAAGGCTGCCCATACGCTGGATGACGTTTTCAACAGTTGCTGAACCGAAGCCCATTCTGACTGTCCTACAGGAGGCATGGGCGCAAGGCGAGGGCTTACGTGGAATGCCGGACATGCTGCGTGTCAATCGTCACGTGGCCAGCGCATGCCCGAGTCTGGCTTCAGACCTGGCAAAAATCGGTGTGCGCCTCACGATTGCCGAGGCCGGCGATAGGACCCATCCAGCAGCGTTGCGATCAGCCCAAGATGCTGCGCGCTGGTTGGGGTGGTGCCGCACTGAACGCCCCGGGCAGGGAGACTCGGTTTCGGCCTTGTGTCAAAGAGCTGCGGACAGCCATAGTTACGAAAGCAGTCGTGGAGCCCGTGCGAGCGAAAGCCGGGAGACACGCGACCGAGTTGAACAATGGCTCGGGCTCCCAGTTCGTGAAACCAAACGGTTCTGCGCCAACGGGATGGATTGGACACCTGGGCCCTGGCTCTACCCCCAAGAGACCACAATACCACCAACGCAACCTCGATACTTCCATAAGGACGAACTTGACGGAAGGATCTGGCTGCTCACGGGGCAAGAGCGGGGCTCAGGTCGGAATGAGGTCGACGATGATCCACCCTACAACGGTCGTGAGGAAGTCCCGGCTCTGGCCCGCAACCTCGTTGAGTGCTGGCCAAACCCTCCCGCCGAAATCGCGACCGCAGTCGGGATCTCACTTCGAGAGCTCCAGTGGTTCATCTCCGGCCGTGCGGATCTTGACCAAAACGTCCGCCACCGCCTCGAGAGGCTTCTTGGCATAGGCGTGGATGAGCGCTCAGGTTACTTCACCGCATTCGGCCCATATGTGCTGATCGCGCGCAAACCACAGGCGCTGGAGGCCGTCTACACCGAGATTTCTGGCGGTGGAGACGCAAACCCTTGGGAACTGCTTCCCAGTACCGGTGCGGCCGATCCAAGCTGGCGATATATCCTGATCAATACCTACGGGTCGCCACCCAGCTTCGTCATGGTTCCCCGTGGCGATCGGATTGCTGATCGGCTCGACGACCTGATCCTCAACTTCGCTGGCTCTCTCTCGGTCGACCGATCCTTCTATCAGGAGGTCGTCGCCACTTGTGCTCGCGCGTGCCGGAGCCCTGAGGCAAACATCACATCGATGACCGAGTTCGTGTGGCGCCATGAGCAGCACTGGACGGATTGCGCCTGGAAACCTGAGTAGGGGAGTGGTCCGGTGCAACAACTGTAAGCGTCCCCTTAGGTCTGCGTACGCAGCACAATCCTTGACTCTCTGCGCTCAATCATTATCTTTGCGATGTGCCATAAAGAGCATCTTGGGCCGGGTTATCTTGGATATCGCTCCGCCCACTTGGATGATGGTTCTGCCAAGAGAGCCATTTGCAGGACACGTAAGGGTGGCGTCCGACCCCTTGAGCTAAGGACGCGCTGCTACTGCGAGCACATCGATCAACGCACGGTTCCCACACGGGTGCCGTGCGTTTTCGTTCCAGAGAAGGCCGTGATCACCGACCAATGCGCATCCTCATAACGTGGGGTACGGTGTTCAACAATCGCGGTCCCGGTCCGCGAGCGGACAGCCATAACCCTGAGAGACCTCCAGTTGTGATCCCCGAAAAAGACGGGGGTGCCCTCTCGGACAATCGTCGCGACATACCCAGCCACGGACCCAAAATCAGGAAAGCCGGCCGCGATCATCTCGCGCTCGTGTTCAGCCCAGATGTGCTCGGCGCCAAAGCCGCGATTGGGACCAGTGTGCCGACCACGAAAAAGGCGGATCTCACCGGCGGGCAGGATAATGCCAGGCGCGCGCATCTCAAGCAGCCGTCCGAAGGCGAGGGCACCCGAAGGATGCAGGATCGGGGTCATCGACATCGGTCTCAGTCCTCGGTCTTTGTCGCTGTCGGTCGCTGCCTGGCAGCCGCTGCCCTAGCGTTTGCGCGTGCATTCGGGCGCTCGGTTTTCTGGCGCGCGGCTTCACGTTCAGCCCGTTCGTCGTCAAAATCCGGGGCAAGCTTCTTCAACTTCCGAACCAACCCGTCGAGATGATAGATGTTCGATCCGAAATCCCCTGCTGCTGTCGTTTGCTGCTCGCGCCTCAGAAACCCCTGTGCCTCCAGGTCGCGAATATGCTTCTGCAAGGTCGTCTCAGACATATCCAGACGCTCAAGCAGCTTCCGTTTCGACGGGAAGGGGGGCTTCGCCGGGTCCATCCAATAGCTCAGCAACTGAACCAGAATATTGAACTGGGCCGTGTTCAACCCAAGACGCTTCTGGCCCCGAACGAGAATGTTCGGAACCCCGGTAAATCCGTGGCTCATAACAGCAGGACCGAAGATCCTTTCGGTCGAAGACTTCTGGCGTTTTGCCGGGGCGGGTGCTGCCTTTTGTGGCGGGGTCTTTTTCTGGGGCATGGCTCGTGCCTCCTTTCGGCATTGGAACTACGAGCCACGTTTCCTTGGAACAAGGCGCTCCGAAGGGTTGGCGGTGTGCAGTTTCTACGCCCACCTGTATTCCGGTATCCCGTTGACTGCGGCTTCCCGATGACTGGATCACGGTACTTAGCTGTTCAGGTTCTTGGGTCAGGTGGGCCGAGATCTACACCTACCCGTGGGGGCAAATATTTGCCATCGCGAAATGCCCGTCAACCCCCGAAAACCTCCGGTTTCTCTCACCAGGATAGCGCGTCTTCGTGGCAAGCGCTACATCGGTGGCCTGCGCGCGTTCGTCGAATGCCCGAACCCGCGGCCTCTTCAAAGATGGTGTTGCAACACGCACGACTCACCACTACGTTCAGTTTTAAGGGTGAATCCCGTAGCTGTCGCCGGCTGAAACCTTCGTCTCCTGATGCTGCACTTGACCTCGATCTCTCACTCGATGGTCGTGTCTAACCGGCGATCACGGCCTTGGAGATGAGCATGATCGACGCAACCATTCCGTTTCACCTGTCTGCAACCGACTTGCCTAACTTGAAAAGGGCCGAGGCACTGCATCTGCCGAGTATCGCACCCAGTCTCCGCCCGGAGCTCGTTGCGCGCGCCTTAGGCTTTCACACCGCCACGGGTTTCAGGCAGACGCTCCAGGCCGCGCCTGATCGCGAGCATGAAATCAAGCTCTCTTTCCAGGCGGCAGCAGACTTCGCCCGCTCGCGCGCGCTCGTCGTGTCGGCCCGGAACATCTACGATATCCTCGCGACGACCGTTATGGTGAAGGAAGCCTCACGGGATCCGGAAATCAACGACATGGGGTACGGCAACAGATATCTCTGGCCGGAAAACCGCCACATCCGCGACGAGCTGGCTGGTGTGCCTGTCCACATGCAGGGCAATGTCCGGTCAGAAATCTGGCGCAAGCGGATCAGCGAGTCTCGTGCCAAGGTAACGGACATCGCGAAACGTGACAGCCTCCTTCATGCGCTGGCCTATGCGTCCTGCCTCGAGAAGATCAAGACGATGCAAGAAAAAGGGGCCTACTTCCTGAAGCACCGAGCCGAAGAAACGCCCTTCCGGCTCTTCGGACACGTGGTGATCGGACACAATTACGTATCGAACACGGATATGATCATCGCAATGTTGCATCTTGGCTTCCAGATGAATGGCCGGCACCGGATGGGGGAAAGGCTGCACCCACGGTTCAATTACTCAATGAAATCGGTCGTCGCGATGAAGCCACACTCCGTCCGAAACGAAGACGCCGCCTAAGCTGTCTCTGCCCCCGAGCCGGGAGAGAATGATTACTCTGATCCGCGCCAGAAATAGTCGTTGGTGAGCGCGAAGCGCTCACCAACCAAACTTTGGACATCGGCTATGCCAGCGGCCGCGCCCTGCCTGCCGGCCCAGAGGTCAGCGCTTCTTGTTCGATTGGGACAGCACCGAACCTGCGAGTGCTTTCGTCTTGTCGGAGTAGCGATCGCTACGAAGGACCTTGGAAGCCAGATCTTCCATTTCGGCACCCGTTTGACGACCGGTGCGGGACTGTGACAGCGCCGAGCCGGCAAGCTTTCGGGCAACCTGAGAAGAACCTGGTTTGAACAGTGTGTCGGCTGCCAGAGAGGCAACCTTACTCGAAGTGCCTTTACGATTAATCGCCATGAGGGCCTCCCTATGTAGTATGCGATTGGTTTCAACATGCCATATCTGGGGTTGAGTTCCTGCAACTGCAAGTCCACCCTACAAATTTTTGCCGACGTACTCGGGCACAAGCTTCGCCGCTCATGTGCCGCCTTTCCGACACCGCGTGCAAGCCAGGTCGGGACCTGCGGTGCAGCGGTTACTCATTCGTCGAAGGCTGCTGCAAGCAGTTTCTGCTTCAGCGATCTGAGCGCAGATTCTGACTGTTCCGGCCCGGACCACGCCGGGGCGTGAACTGCATTACTTGCCGGACGCTTCCCAACAGCGAGCCGCCCGCGGGGGGAGCAGCTCCTCGAGTTGTTTGCCCAATGAGAGCGTGCAGCTACTGCCCGAGGTCAAATATCAGTCTGGCCTCTGGCGATGCTCCTTGTGGGGCAGGCTTATCGCAGTCCCTGCAGTTGCAGGCATTCCTTGACGGCTGCAGCCCGCCTCTTGTCCAGGTACTCGGCCAGATCATCGATGTGGACGCCTTTGGCGCATTTCTGCGACGCTTCCATGCGGACGAGGGGGAGGGTGATGGAACCGGCCGAGACTTTGCGGATGAACTTGTCGGTACTCAGGCCGAAAAAATCCCTGGCGACATCCTCAGCGGGAATGATCGGTCGCCCGGAATACATTGCTATCAAGAGAAACGCCGTGTTCATGATCCCGGAGTGAAGCACGATGGCATAGTTGGGAGAAGGGCCCGCAGCGGGTTGGCGGGGAAACGGATAGCATGGAGCGCAAATCGGACGGGTACGTTGGGTCGGAGAGACTATCTGAAGCGTCTGAAGGGGTAGGGAACCCGTGCCTGGGTGGTCATGCATAAGGCGTACCTCGGGTCGCAAGCATCCTCGGGAGATCGAATGCGAGCACCTTCGGTGCATCCGGCATGAAGCCTTTCACGCCTTTGGACACTTCGACATCAGTTGCTCCAGGGTCGGCGGTGGATCCGTGTCGTTTTGGATCAGTGTCTGGGACCAAAGGATCGAGGTTTCGTAAAAACTTCGACACACCGTCTCACCGTCCTGGTCGAACCAGTGTGTTGCCTCCGGCAGAAGCTCAAATGGCAAGGGGTGGTGCGCGAACGGATTGTGAAAGACCTCGATTTCAGCCGACCACGGTTCACTCCCTATCGGCCAGAGGTTGCGATACTCATCGCTGGTCACATCAAGGCAGAAAGGGATGCCCCTGAGAGCGCCCGGCGTCCTGTCAAAGAAGTTGCCAATCCGCATGTACCGCAAACCACTCGGTGCACCCTGACCCGATACCGCAACGCGGTTGAGTTTGGCCATCGAACACGCGTTCGAAAAGATAACTGCGGAGAGCTCGGCATGGCCCGCATCGGCAAACAGGCCGGCGGGAAATCTGGCCTTGCCCTTGAGGTGAGATGCCTTCGTCGGATGCGCAAACATGCGCCCGTCGATTTCAACCTCTTCTGCGCCCTCGCCATAGAGATATCCGATCAGTCCTTCCCGGCTCCAGATCATCGATGCCGGTGCCTGAAAGTCCGCAATCGCCAGGGCGAAGGGCTGATCTTTTACATGCGGCAACTGATCATAGTTGCGAGCAAGCTTGTTGCCGATCGTTTTGGCAAAGCGCAAAGCTCCGGCGCCGAAAAACGCCTCTTCCCGGTCGGCTGGCAAGGCGCTCGGCGGCGCGTTCACATGGTTGTAAGGATCTGCCGGATTGGCCGTCACGGCTTCCACCCATGCCGAACCGCCAAGCCTGTTTTCGATGCGGAAGTCCGGGTACTCATGTGGTTGGGTCACGAGCAATCCCTGTGAACCGCCCCGGGTTTACCGGAGGGCAAAACTCTCGGAGAATTGCCCGTTATGGAACAGACATCAAAGAAGAAGACCGCGAAGCCGTATTCACCCGAGTTCCGCGAACGCGCGGTGCGGCTGGGGGGGGAACACCGCGATGAGTATCAAAGCGAAGCTGCAGCGCTGACGGCGATTGCAGGTAAATTGGGTTGTTCGCCGGACAGCCTTCGGGTTTGGGTGCGTCAAGCTCAGCGCGATGGTGGCGAGCGGCCGGGTCAGACGACGGCTGAGAAAGCCCGGATCAAGGAGTTGGAGCGTGAGGTGCGCGAACTCCGTCAAGCCAACG
>NZ_AUCM01000039.1 GCF_000429765.1 Gemmobacter nectariphilus DSM 15620
CGCCGCGGCCCCAGCGCGCGGCGGCCGAAGATCTTCGCGGTGTCAGTCAGCGATGCGATAGATGCGCTTCCCGTCGACCTTTTCGGAGGTGACGGTCAGGCCCAGCTTCTTCTTGAGCGCGCCGGACAGGAAACCACGTGCGGTGTGTGGCTTCCAGCTGGTCGCCTCGGCGATCTCGTCGATGGTCGCGCCGCCCTCGGCGCGGAGCATCTCGATCAGTTTCGCCTGCTTGGTGCCCGGGCGCGGTGTGCGCGCCTTGGGCGCGGGATCGGCCTCGGCGGGGGCGTGCTGCGGGGCCTCCGCACTCGGTGCCCCGTCGGCGCCCGTGGGCGCGCTGTCGCCGCTCTCCGGCTCGATGCCGATGGCGGCGAGGCCCGCATCGGTGATGTGCAGGAGGATGGCGCGGCCGTCCTCGTCGTTGCGCCAGACGCGGTTCAGCGCAGAGTCGGCCTTGGTCCGGTTGCCGGTCACCGTTTCGGCGATAAACCCGCGCTTCAGCATCGCGCCGACCACCTTGGTGGCAGCGCCCCCGCGGAGCGAGCCGGGGAGCGGCAGAATATTGCGGTCGTCGCGCTGCGCGGCCGCGCTCAGGATCAGGAGCTGGGTGTCGGAAAGCTTCGTCATGGTCGTCTCCGTCGCATCGGGGCGCGCGGGATGCGGGCCCTTCTACGAGGTCGAGCCCGCCATTCGGCGGGCGGGACCCGGGAGGACGATCGGTTACTCGGCGTGTTCGCCCTCGCCGAAGGCGCTGTCGGTGATCCGCTTCAGGAGGCTGGCGTAATGCTCGAGGGTGCCGACATGCCCCAGTCGATCTCGTCGGGGTCGGTGTCGAAATGGTCGTCGCTGAGCGCCGACAGGCGTTCAAGCATGGCGTCGATCTCGAACTTCGCGGCGAGGAAGGCGTCGATGGCTGAGGCTCGGGTCTTGGACTGGTTGCTGTTCGTCATGGCTGTTTCCTTCATCCTGGCGTTCACAGTCATGCTCTGAACGACGAGATCATCAACCGGATAAGACGATCATTTTGTTGCTGTTTTTGACGCCGGCGCCGCTGCAACGCTGGCGCAGGGAGTTCTGACATGGCGGGACGCAAGCCGCTGCCGACACATCTGAAGCTGGTGAAGGGCACGGCCCGTCCGCATCGCCTGAACAAGGCCGAGCCGAAGCCGGTGGTGGCGACGCCCGAACCGCCTGACCATCTCGACGGGCCTGCCAGGGACAAGTTCATGGAGATGGCGGAACTGCTTGCCCGCCACGGCGTGATGACGGAACTGGATGCCGGCGCACTCGCCCGCTACGTCGTGATCTGGCGGCGCTGGCTGGAGGCGGAGCAGGAAGTGAAGCGCCGTGGGCCGGTGGTGAAGACGTCGAATGACAACATCATCCAGAACCCGTTCCTGGCTGTGGCCAACAAGTGCCTGGCGCAGATGGCGCAGATCGAGGCCGAGTTCGGGCTGACGCCGTCCAGCCGCTCGCGCATCCGTATGGCGGAACCCGCCGAGACGAGCGATCCGTTCGAGGAGTTCCTGAACCGTGGCCGCAAAGCCTAGTTCCCGTGCTTCGCGCGAACGGGGTGATGGCGGCAAGAAGGCTCCATCCTGCCCGGTCACGGCCTACGCGCGCGCAGTTGTCAGCGGGAAGATCGTCGCCGGCCGGTTCGTGCGTCTGGCCTGCGAGCGGCACCTCGCGGACCTGAAGGTGGGGGCAAAACGCGGCCTGGTCTGGGATGGCGCTGCGGCACGACATGCGATCGACTTCTTCGGCCATCTGCGCCACTCGACCGGCGAATGGGCGGGCGAGCCCTTCGTGCTTCAGGGCTGGCAGCAGTTCGTCGTCGGCTCGCTCTATGGCTGGAAGCGCAAGGATGGATTGCGCCGCTTCCGCACGGCCTATGTCGAGGTGGCGCGCAAGAACGGCAAGTCGGTGCTTCTGGCCGGCACGGCGCTCTATGCGCTGATCGCCGATGGCGAGCCCGGTGCGCATGTGTATTCGGCGGCAACGACGCGCGATCAGGCCAGGATCGTCTTTGGCGAGGCCGAGCGCATGGTGGCGGCGAGTTCGGCGCTGCAATCGAGGATCACACGCACGGTGAACAATCTGGCCGTGCTGCCGACCTCGTCCTGGTTCCGGCCGCTGTCGGCGGATGCCAGCAAGATGGATGGCCTGAATATCCACTTTGCCGCCGTCGACGAGGTGCATGAGCATCCGGGGCCCGAGATCATCCAGAAGCTGAACACGGCAACGGGATCGCGACGCCAGCCGCTGATCTTCGAGATCACCACGGCTGGCTATGATCGCCATTCGGTGTGCTGGCAGCATCACGAATTCTCGGTGAAGGCGCTGGAAGGCACGGTGCCGATGGAGTCGTCGGACAGCTGGTTTGCCTATATCGCCACCATCGATGAGGGCGACGACTGGACCGATGAGAAGGTCTGGGTGAAAGCGAACCCGAGCCTTGGCGTCACGGTGAAGGTCGATGATCTCCGCCGTCAGATTGACGAGGCCAGGGAAATGCCGGCGCAGCAGAATGCGATCCGCCGGCTGCGCCTCAACGAATGGACCGAGCAGGTCACGCGCTGGCTCGACATGGCGGTGTGGGAGGAAGGCGGTCTGCCGGCAACAACCGACTGGCGCATCGTCAGGCATGAACTGGAGAAGCTGGAGCAGAAACTTCTTGGCCGCGAATGCTATGGCGGTCTGGACCTTGCCCGAGTCAACGACCTGTCAGCCTTTGTCCTTCTCTTCCCGCCGACGCTGGATGACGAGCTTGGCCACCTTGCCGACAAATGGATCGTCACCTGCCGGTTCTGGATCCCCGAAGACGATATCCTGCGTCGAGTGCGCCGGGACCGCGTGCCCTATGATGTCTGGCGCGACCAGGGCTTCCTCACCGCCACCCCCGGCAACGCCACCGACTTCGCCTTCATCGAGGCGGCAATCCTCGATCTGGCCTCACGCCATGATCTGCGGGAGCTGTCCTATGATCGCACCTTTGCCGGCGAGATCGTCCAGCATCTGCAGGATGAAGGCTTGAACCTGGTGCAGTTCGGACAAGGGTTTTTGTCCATGGCGGCACCCACGGCGGAGCTGGAGCGGCTTTCGGTGTCACGCTCGCTCTGGCATGGCGGCCATCCCGTACTGCGATGGAACGCCTCCAATGTTGCCGTGCGCCATGATCCGGCCGGCAACATCAAGCCGGACAAGGAACGCTCCAGAGAGCGCATCGACGGCATTGTCGCCATCTGCAACGCGCTCGGGCGGGCGCTGGCCCGCGACGTCAATGCCGGCCGCTCGGTCTATGAGACCCGCGGCATCCTGATGCTGTAAAGAGCTGACGAAAGAACCCAATGGCATTCTGGTCGAACTGGTTCGGCGGCGCAAAACCGCCGGCCGCCTCTCCGCGTGCGTCGTTCCAGGATGCGGGTGGCGGGATCGTCATCACCACGGCGCAGCAGCTGGAAGAGGCGCTGCGCTCGGGAACGGTGACCGCCTCGGGGGCTGCGGTGACGCCCGACAGCGCCATGCGGGTGGCGGCCGTCTATGCCTGTGTGCGCATCATCTCGGGTGCTGTGGCGACATTGCCGCTGCACATCAAGCGCCGGGTGGATGAGCGCACCCGCGAAGACGCCTCCGACACGCCGATCTGGACGGTGCTGCGACGACGGCCGAACCGCTGGCAGACGCCGTCGCAGTTCCGCCGCATGCTGCAGGCGCATCTGCTTTTGCGCGGCAATGCCTACGCCATGATCGTGCGGTCACGCGGACTGGTGCAGGAACTGATCCCGCTGCATCCCGACCGGGTCGAGGTCAGGCAGACGGACGATCTGGCGCTGGAATACATCTACACCCGCCAGGACGGACGGCGCATCCGGCTCCGCCAGGATGAGGTGTTCCATCTGGTCGGGCTGACGCTCGACGGCGTGCATGGCGTGTCGGCGATTGCCTACGCCCGCGAGACCATCGGCCTGTCGCTCGCCATGGAAGATCATGGTGCCACCACCTTCCGCATTCTCCTCCGTTGGCCGGACAATTCCGGCTGCGTGATCGGCTCGGAACGATCGCGGGCCATGAGGGATTCTTCGCGCCCCCTTGGCCGCTCCGCCCCGGCGGCACGGGACGCCCGTGCCGATGTTCCCCGGTTTCCGGAACCATCGCACAGGGGAGGTCTAACGACCATGAAAGTCGTGAATGATCAGATATCGAAGAATTCTATGGGTCTGACGCGGCCTACAGGGTTTCCCAGTGGGTCTCGAGGGAGATCTGCGTCGTGATCCAGGTGTAGAAGCTCGCGGTCAGCGGGTTGTGGATGTCGTGCTCGGGCACGACGAGATGATAGCTCGCCTGCGTCGGAAGCTGGCGATCGGACAGGATGACGAGCGCGCCGCTGGCGAGCTCGTCCTCCAGCAGGAATTTCGGCACCAGCGCGACGCCGAGGCCCGAGACGGCGGCGCTGATCAGCGAGGAGATGTGCTCCAGCCTGTGGCCGAGGCCGATGGGCGCGTGGTCGGGGAGGTTCTCGAACCAGACCGTCCATTCGCGCGGGCGGGTCGACAGGTGGAGCAGCGGCGCGCGGGCCAGCACCTCCTCGCCCGAAAGGCCGCGGAGCGCCTCGGCGCGCAGCAGGAGCGGGCTGGCCACCGGCACGACCGTCTCGTTGAAGAGGAACCGGCACATGCCCTTCGGCCAGGCCGGCGCGCCGTAATGGATCGCGGCGTCGAGCGCGTGGTCGGCAAGATCGAACGGGCCGTCGCGGGTCGCGATGTTCAGCGAGATGCCGGGATGGAGGGCAATGAAGCTCGACAGGCGCGGGATGAGCCAGCGCGAGCCGAATGTCGGCAGGACGGCGATGCTGAAGATCGAGGTGGCGTTGGCCGCCGTGATCGTCTGGATGACGAGCTCCTCGGCCTGTTGCAGCAATTGCAGCGCCTGGGGGCGGAACTTGCGGCCGGCGGCGGAGAGCTCGATGCGCCGGCGCACGCGGTTGAACAGGACGACGCCGAGCTGGTTCTCCAGCTCCTGGATCTGCCGGCTCACCGCGCTCTGCGTCAGGTTGAGCTCCTGGGCGGCGAGCGTGATGCTCTGGTGCCGCGCGGCGCTTTCGAACGCCTGCAACCGCTCGATGCTCGGCAACAGGCGCCGGTTGAATCGTATGGAGGAAACCATCTTCGATGCGGGTCGCTCTTCCGATGCCTGCCGGCGCAATGCGGTCCGGTTCCATTTCATCGCGTTAGCGCCGGGCGCGCAAGCGCCTCGCCCGGCGGCGCGGTGCCATGGATGCGCCGCGCCGCCGGTCGCTGTGCAAGCCTTCAGAGCTTGACGTCGGCGGGAATGTCCTCCGGCTCGACGCCGGCGAGCTTCATGCCGTTGGTCAGCCACTCGGTCATCTGGCCGATGCCGCGGTTGTACTCCACCCACACGTCGAGGAAGTTCTTCCAGTCGAGATTGTCCTCCTTGGGGATGGCGAGGCAGGCGGGCAGGCCGATCACCGGCTCCGTCAGCATCGAGAACTTGCCGATGCTGGGGTTCTTCTTGACGGCGGTCATGCCGAGCAGGGCGGCGAAGACGGCGCAGTCGACGCGCTTGCTCTGCAGCGCCAGCATCACCTCGTCGCGCGTGGCGAAGGCGGTGATGTTGGCTTTCGGGGCGAACCGGCGCGCGGCCATTTCCTGCGTCGAGCCGAGGTCGACGGCGACCTTGATGTCCGGATTGTTGAGCTCGGACCAGGTCGAGATCGACAGGCTCTCCGGCGCGACCAGCCCGTAGCCGTGCAGGAAGTAGGATTTTGAGAAGTTGATCGACAGCGAGCGCACCGGGGTCGGCGTCAGCGACATGGCGATGTCGGCCTTGTCGGTCTGGAGCTGGATCACCGAGTTGCCGTAGGTCGAATCAACGAACTCGATCTCCACCTCGAGCAGCTTGGCGATGTCCTTGGCCATCTCGACGCAGGCGCCCGACCATTCGCCCGACACCGCGCTCTTGACGAAATAGGGCGGCTCGCCGACGAGCGCCGCCACGCGCATCTTCTTGGCGGCGCGGATCTTCGCGAGGGTCGAGGGCGCTCCTTGGGCCTGCGCCGCGCCACCGGCGGCGGCGGTCCCGGCGACGGCGATGGACCCGGCCGCGGCGAGCTGCACCAGCCTGCGCCGCGACACCGCCTGGTCGAATGCTGTTTTCGAAGTCGTCATGTCATTCCCCTTTCTTGGTTTGATCGGTTTCGGCTTCCGGAAACGGAAGCTGGTGCGGATAGGCGAGCAGCCTTTCCAGCCGCTTGCCGAGGGCGAGCAGGCGCGGCTCCCCGCCGCTGCCGCCCATCAGCTGGATGCCGAGCGGCCGGCGCGCGGCATCGCGCAGCACGGGCAGCGACAGCGTCGGCGCGCCGGCGCAGTTCGCCACCACGTTGAGGTTCTCCCGTTGCAGGAAGTAGAACTTGTCGACCGTGGTCAGCGGCGTCGGCCCGACCGGATAGCCGGGCAGCAGCAGCGCACTGATGCCGCCGAGCGCCCGCGCGATCTCGCCGGCGAGCCGCCGGCACTGGCGCAGGGCCAGCGCGTAGGCGCGGCCGGGGATGCGCTCGCCGAGCAGGACCCGGTTGCGGAACACCTCGCCGAACTTGAGATAATCGCGCCGCACCTCGGCGGCGAAGCCGTCGGCGACCTCGCGCATCATCACCACGGAGCTCGCCGCGTGGATGGCGCGCAGCGAGGGCAGGGGAACGGTCGAGACGGCGATGCCGTCGGCCCGGAAGATGGCGCAGGCGCGCTCGTAGGCGGCGAGGCTGTCGGGGCTGCATCCGAGCGCGGCGATCCATTCCGGCTCCGGGATGGCGAGGCGCGGCGCAGCGGCCTCCTCCGCCCCGGCCGCGTTGCCGTTGCCGTCCACGATCACCGCGTAAATGGCCGCGCAATGCGCCACCGAAAGCGCCATCGGGCCGACGCTGTCGAGCGAGGGGCTCAACGCACACATGCCGTCGAGCGGCACCCGGCCGTTGCCGATCTTGAGGCCGACGATGCCGCAATGGCTGCTCGGCAGGCGGATCGAGCCGGCGGTGTCGGAGCCGATCGAGGCGTGGCAGAAGCCGGCGGCGACCGAAACGCCCGACCCGCTCGACGAGCCGCCGGGAAACAGCTCGTCGTCCCACGGGTTTCGCGCCGGCGGGAAGGGCAGGTCGAAGGCCGGCCCGCCGAAGGCGAATTCGTGGCAATTGGCCTTGCCGACGATGACCGCCCCGGCGCGCCGCAGGCGGGCGACGAGCGTGGCGTCCCTTTCCGCGACGCGGTCGAGCCGGCTGCGCGAGCCGCAGGTGGTGGCGACGCCCTCGACGTCGATGATGTCCTTGATCGACACCACCATGCCGTGCAGCGGCCCGCGCTCGGCCGGATCGAGCGCGTCCAGTACGGCCGCCTGCCTGCGCGCCTCGTCGGCCATGACGTGGGTGAAGGCGCAGAGCCGTTCCTCATGGCGCGCGATGCGCGAGAGCAGGGTTTCGACCGTGCGCGAGACGGCGCCGGGCGAAGCCGCGCCCGCGATGTCGGAACCGCCTGCGGGCAGGGAGGCTTCATTCATGGCGCACGACGCTCCCGTCGGTTTTGGCCAGCGCCTCGTTGGCGTCGATCTCGCCGAGCAGCTCGGCGAGGATCGCCAGCCCGCGGGCGAAATCGGCGCGCTCGGCGTCGGAGGCGCCGTCCGGGAGGATGGTTTCCAGCAGCAGCGCGATCTCGGGACTGGGGTGGGTCTGTTCGGTCATCGTCGCGCCCTAGCGGTTGAAGTGGGAAAGGAAGGAGCGGGTGGCCGCGTGGACGGGATTGGCGATCACCTGCTCGGGCGGTCCTTCCTCGACGATCAGGCCGTCGCGCATGAAGACGACCCTGTCGCCGACATCCCGCGCGAAGGCGATCTCGTGGGTGACGATGATCATCGTCATCCCTTCGTCGGCGAGGCCGCGCATCACCGCCAGCACCTCGCCGACCAGCTCGGGATCGAGCGCGGACGTCACCTCGTCGAACAGCATCACGTCGGGCTTCATCGCCAGCGCCCGCGCGATCGCGATGCGCTGCTTCTGGCCGCCCGACAGGAAGGCGGGATAGACGTCGGCCTTTTCCGCCAGCCCGACCTTTTCGAGCAGGG
The DNA here is from genome assembly GCF_000429765.1 of Gemmobacter nectariphilus DSM 15620. GTDB lineage: Bacteria > Pseudomonadota > Alphaproteobacteria > Rhodobacterales > Rhodobacteraceae > Wagnerdoeblera > Wagnerdoeblera nectariphila. The sequence continues at coordinate 8,122 of NZ_AUCM01000039.1, forward strand.
TGAGGGCCTCGGCGCGCGCCTGCGCGCGCGGCTGCTTCAGCACCGTCAGCGGGCCTTCCATGACGTTCTGCGCCGCCGTCATGTGCGGGAAGAGGTTGAAATGCTGGAAGACCATGCCGGTGCGGGCGCGGAAGGCCGAAAGGGCGCGGTCGCCCGGCAGGCGTTTGCCGGGGCCGAAGGCGAAGCTGCTGCCGTTGACGCTGACGCTGCCGCCGTCGGGCACGACCAGAAGGTTGAGACAGCGCAGCAGCGTCGACTTGCCCGAGCCGGACGGGCCGATCAGGGCGACGACGCCGCCCTTCGGCACGGTCAGGTTGATGTCGCGCAGCACCGTCAGCGCCCCGAACGACTTGCTCAAGTTGCGGATCTCGATGATGGCGTTCTGTGAACTCTCCCGCATCGCTCAGCCCTTCACGTCGAGGCGGCGCTCGAGCTGCTGCACCAGCAGCGTCGCCGGGAACAGGATGGCGAAGTAGATCACGGCCACCGTGGTGTAGACCTCCAGCGGCCGGTAGGTCTCATGCGTCACCAGCTGGCCCTGATAGATCAGGTCGGGCAGGGCGAGGACCGAAACGAGGGAGGTGTTCTTGAGCTGGAGGATGGACTGGTTCATCAGCGGCGGCACCATGCGCCGCAGCGCCTGCGGCAGGATGATGCGGCGCATCGTGTCGGCCCGGCGCATGCCCAGCGCCTGCGCGGCTTCCCGCTGGCCGCTCTCGATCGAGATGATGCCGGCGCGGATGATCTCGCAATAGAACGCGCCGCCATAGAGCGACAGCGCCAGCATCCCCGCGGTGAGCGCGGAAATCTGGATGCCGAGCAGCACGGGAAGCGCGTAGTAGAACCAGATCAGGATGACCAGAAGCGGCGTGCAGCGGAAGATCTCGACCAGGAAATGCGTCGGCAGCCTGACGATCCGCAGCGGCGACAGCCGCGCGAACGCCTCGACCAGGCCGACGAGCAGCCCGCCGACGATGCAGGCGACGGTGTAGTAGAGCGTGTTGAGCAGCCCGACCGCGAGGACCTCGCGGTAGGTGTAGATCACGTCGAAATCCCATTGATACATGCGTTGCGTCCTCCAAGCGGCCGGGCGGCGCCCCCGGCCGCGGCATCTCAGGATTCGACGATGAAACCGTGACCGAACGGATCGGCAGGGTCGATGACGAGCTGGGAAATCCCCATCATGTAGGACTTGGCCCCGATGGTCGGCAGGACGCAGGGCCGCCCGTCCGGCAGGGTCGAGCGCGCGGCGGTGCCGGTGAAATGCGTCCCGAGCAGGCTGCGCTGGACGAAGGGCTCGGCCGGATCGTGGGCCCCGGTGGCGACGCGAAGCGCGATATGGGCGCTGCTGCCGGTGCCCGAGGGCGTGCGCCCCATGCGGCCCGGCTTGTAGACGTTCGCCGCCAGATAGGCGCTACCGCGCCCGGCCTCCTGCTGTGCCGTGAAGGTGAACAGGTCGAGCGGGACGAGCTTGCCGCTGGCCGGGTCGGTCAGCGGGCTCGCCGCGCCGATGCTCTCCCACAGCGCCTGCGCCGTGGCGACGATGCGCGGCTCCGCCTTCTGCTCGAGGTCCAGTCCCGCCGAAGCGGCATCGATGAAGCCGTAATAGAGGCCGCCGAACGCGACCTCGACCTGAAGCGTCCGGCCGTCGGCCAGCGCGACCTCGAACCCGCCGACCCGGTAGGAGGCGACGTTGCTGAAGCGAACCTCCCGCACCACGCCGCCGGCGACGTCCGCCTCGATGGAGAGCGGGCCGAGAACCGTATCGAGGACGAAGCGCGTGACCGGCTCGGTGACAGGCACCATGCCCATCTCGATCAGGGCGGCGGCGGTGGCGAAGGTGCTGTCGCCGCAGCCGTCGAACGTGCCGGACGGATGGAGGAAGATGACGCCGAAGGCGGCCTCGTCGCTGACCGGATCGGTCAGCACCGCGCCGAGGAGGTTGCGATGGCCGCGCGGCTCGCGCAGCGTGGATTCATGTAGCCAGGACATGGTGCGAAGGTAGAACTCCGCCTTCTCGCGCATCGTCCTGCCCCGGATCGCCGGATGGCCGGATAAAATGGTGCGCGAGGCCTGGCCGTGATGATGATCGACGCAGGTGATGACATTCCTGGAAAACATACGAAAACGCCCTTCGATTGCAGCGGCGGCCGATGACGGCCTGGGCCTTTCCCGTTGGGAAACGGCCTGTTCCTGCGATCAGAGTAAAGGCCGGCAGGACGACTACAAACGTCGATTTCGGATAAGTTCATGCGATAAAATCATGCAAAAGCGCATGGAATCGGCCTGCGGGCTCAAAATCGCGCGGGCTTCTCGGCCGGCGCGCCGTTTCGTGCTATAGCTTGGAGCATGACCCGGTCGGACGCCATCGCCGTCATCGCCAACCGCGAGGGGCGGGACACGCAAGCCCTGCTGCGCGCGGCTGCGGACGGCTGGGGCCGGGCGGGCGCGAGGGTCGTCGGCGTGCTGGCGGAGGACGGCGACGCCGAAGGCGAGTGCAGCGCGGCGTTCCTGCGTGACATCGCCTCGGGGAAGAGGTTCTCCATCCATCTCGACGCGGCCCCGGCCGGCACAACATGCCATCTCGACACGGCCGGCATCGACGACGCCTGCGCCGGGCTTCTTCCCCAGATCGCCGGCGCCGATGTCGTCGCCCTCAGCAAGTTCGGCAAGACCGAAGCGATGCGCCGGGGCCTGTGGGCGGCTTTCCGCGAGGCCATTGCTGCCGGCAAGCCGCTGCTGATGACGGTTTCGGCGAAGCACAGGGACGCGTGGACGGCGTTCGCGGGCGAAGCCGTCTGGCTGGAGCCGGATGGCGGATCGATAGAGCGGTGGCGGCACGCGCTGGAGGGGCAGGGCCGGCGATAGCCGCCTGCCGCCGCCTTCTACCGTCCCCGGCCGTCGGCGGCGGCCCGGGCGGTTTCGGCAGCGCCGGGCCTCAGCGCTGCGCGGGCCTCGTCGAGGTCGCGCAGCGCCGAGAACAGGGCTTCCCGGTCGCGCAGATGCGCGTCGTAGAGCGCGACGAAGATCGAATTGGTGGTGACATGCGGGCCCGGCGCTTCCTGGGCCCGACGCAGGCTTTCGTCGGCGGCGCGCTTCGCGGCGCGGACGGCGGCCAGCGATGCCTCGACGGCGGCGAAACCGTCGCGATAGCAATCCCGCTCCGCGACTTCGGCGAGCGCGTCACGCGGTGGTTTGTAATGCATCATGCCGAAATTCTCCCGGCTGGAGCGCCGTCGCCGCCCGGCCGTGTTCCGCTTTTCGCCCTTCGTTCCGCTGGCCGGCGGCACGGCGATGCCGCGCCGGCCGGCCCGGATTCGCGATCTCGCGCTAGATCCCCTTCAGCACGTTGCCGGCGACAAGCACGAGGAAGGCGACCAGCAGCAGCCAGTAGCTGTAGGCCCCGAGTGTGCCCAGCGAAATGCCGATCACCGGCAGCAGCGAGATGACGGCCAGAACGATGGCGATGATGAACACGATCTTGGTCGGTGCGCTCAGTTCCATTTTCCCTCTCCATAGTCCTCGCCGGACACGCCCGGACCATTCCGGGCGCAGCGGCGCAGCGAATAGTATGTAAGGGGTGCCTGGTCCCCACCTTCTGCTTGATTGGTTAACCTGCGACTGCGCGCCTGTTGGATATCGGGCGGGAGTTTCGCGATGGCGACTACGGTGGAGTTTCTCAGGGACTACGGGGTTGAGATACGGGCCAATGGCCAGAAGCGATGGCCGGACGAGGTCAAGGCGCAGATCGTTGCGGAAACTCTGAAGCCTGGCGTGACGGTGAACGCGGTTGCGGCACGGTATGGGCTTCGGGCGAACCATCTGTCGGAATGGCGCGGTCGGGCGCGGGACGGGAAGCTGGTTCTGCCTGCGCCGGAGCAGGATGGCTTTTGCTTTGCGCCTCTCGTGCTGTTGGATGGA
>NZ_AUCM01000040.1 GCF_000429765.1 Gemmobacter nectariphilus DSM 15620
CCGTGGTCTACTTCAACGCAACACAAACCGATCAGCAGGTGCAGGCAGTAGCTTAAGTCAGCCGGAAATCTGTCCAAGAGTTGGGGAGTAGCTCATTTCTTGTGTAGACGCTGACAACTTGGGCTGATGTCTTCTTCTTGGCGCTGATATAGGGAAAGCTGCGCGCCAAACCTTCGGGTTGCGGGCGGAAATAAAAGAGCTTTCGCTCTTTGTCCCAGCGCAGATCATCGCCAAATTGATGGGCGAGGTTCAATCGCAGAAGAAAAGCGAACTGGTTATGGATATGGATATCCTCGTGATTGGCGAATAGCCCGGTATCAACGGCTTCCACCTGATCGATATCGACAATATCGCGCGTCGCCTCGTCGCGCGGATCATGAAACGCCCAGAAGGTCGATTCATGTATTGTCCAATCGAAACGCTTTCCCTCATCGGCATCATGCAAAATCGCGGTGGCCTTCTTGGGTGAATACGGCGTAGAGGCCACAAAGAGCTCTTCAGGAAAGGAAATGGGAAGAATATTGACGATAGCGCTTTCGCCGCCGCCAAGTGGGGGCACGAAATATCCGTGGCCTTGTTTCGGCACAGTAAGCGCGGCCAGCCGGTCTAAAGCGTACCGATCAAGCTTGTCTTGTGTCTTGTCAAAGATCAGACGCCGCTCGCCTTCGCCAACGCCTGTGCCGACATCCTTCCAATAGTAGGAATCATCAGCCTCGCGGTAGAGAACGATGATCACCGGCAGATTGGAGCCGCGCCAATACCGCAAATCCTCAAGCTTAAGACGATAGGTGAACCCTGTATCGGTTTCCGATGAGTATTTGCCTGCGCGGGTGGACTTGACCTGAACAGCGATCATCTTGGCAGTGGGCTGCCCATCCAGCATGACTTCGGCGATGGCGTCGATCCCAGCCTCAAGCCGTGAACGCGCATCGAACTGAAACCCCATGCGCAGGAACTGTGCGCGGGTGGCAGCTTCGCCGAGCTCGCCGATCTGCTGGTTGTCGGTGATAGTCTTGTTCATGGCGGCACTATAGAACACTGAGGGAACATTTGCACGGGCGGACTCGGCATAGGCGAGTAGTTATCCGCAGATATTGGGGACTGTGCTACCAGCAAACACCAGCCATGGCGTCTGCGCAAGCGTCTGGCAGTCCGGAGCGGCAGCGACGGGCTAGCGCAGCTAGATCGTCACCACGGCTGTCAGATGAACTGCGGCGACCGCTAATGAGTGTGCGGGCTCGTGATCCACCTGCGAAAGGGTGGCGGTACCGGTGCAGCGGCCCTGCTGGGCAGCTTGCCAAAAGCGGACTGGTTGCTGGCTGACCGGGGCTATGACGCGGATTGGTTCAGAGATGCGTTGAAAGACAAAGGGATAAAGCCCTGCATCCCCGGAAGGAAGTCTCGTGGCAAACCCATCAAGCACGACAAGCGCCGCTACAAGCGCCGCAACCGGATCGAAATCATGTTCGGGCGCCTGAAGGACTGGCGACGCGTCGCAACGCGATACGACAGGTGCCCAAAGGTCTTCCTCTCCGCCGTCGCTCTCGCAGCAACCGTCATGTTCTGGCTATGAAACGAGAACGAGATGCCGTAACGGGGCCTGCGCCGCGACCCACCCGTTACCGTTGCAAAACTGAGGGCAAGCTGGCGCCACTCCCGTATTGGATCCATCGGGAGGACTTCGGGATCAAGCTGTTTGTCGGACTGGACGTGTCGCTGGAGAAGACCGCGATCTGCGTGGTCAGCGAACATGGGAAGATCGAGAGAGAGGCGCAGGCGGCCAGCGAGCCGGAAGCGCTGACCCGTTGGACGGGGAACCTCGACGGCACCATCGCCGCCATCGGCCTGGAAGCCGGTCCCCAGTCGCAATGGTTGCACCGTGGGATGACCGAGGCTGGACTCGACATCGTGCTCATGGAAACCCGGCAGGTGAAGGGGGCGCTTAAGGCCATGCCGATCAAGACCGATCGCAGGGATGCCGAAGGGATCGCGCGCCTGCTTCATCTGGGGTGGTTTCGGCCAGTTCACTGTAAATCTGTGTCGGCACAAGAGGTTCGCGCTGTTCTGAACGCGCGCAAGGCAGTGCAACAGGGCTTCATCACGCTGGAAATGTCCCTGCGCGGGCTCTTGCGGAACTTTGGTTTGAAGGTCGGCTCCATATCGCGCGGCAGGTTTGAACAGCGCATTCGCGACCTAACGACGGGCAACCCGATGCTGTTGGCGGCAACCGAACCGATGCTACGGGCGCGACTGTCGCTCCGACAGGAGCTGGCCGGGCTGGAACGCCGTGTCCGCCAGCTTGCCCAGGAGGATCCTGCCTGCCCCGCATGATGTCCATGCCCGGGGTCGGTGCGGTGGTCGCACTGACCTATCGATCGGCGGTAGATGATCCTCGCCGCTTCACGTCCTCGAAGAAGGTCGGGCCATGGGTCGGCCTGACGCCCTCGCGAAACCAGTCGGGCGAGCGCGATGTCTCTGGCGGGATCACCAAGGCGGGCGACGTCAACCTCCGACGCGCCCTGTGCCAAGCGGCGACGGTCATGATGTATGAGGAGGGTCAGAAAACAGTCCAGTGGACTGTTTTCCCGACGATTGGTGGCCGTTCGACCTAGCTGAGAACATGGGCCGCGCAGGTTGCCCTCCGCCGTGGCACAAAGCGCGCCATGGTCGCCTTGGCACGGCGTATCGGGGTAATCCTTCAACCTATCACATGGCCGCGTTATCGGCATAGATGTCAGCCGCGATTGGCTTGACGTCCATTGCCTCCCAGATGGGCATCGCTGCAAAGTGCCAAATGCTCCTGCAGGTCATGCTGCCGTGGCGGATCTTGCCCGGGACCGGGATGCCGTCGTTTGTTTTGAATCGACTGGCGGTCAGGAATGGCAACTCTGGGCGCTTCTGGAGATGGAAGGCGTTACAGCCCGCCAGGTGCCACCCGCTCAGGTAAAGGCGTTTGCGCAAAGCCGTGGCACACGCGCCAAAACTGACCGGATCGATGCCGAACTCATCGCTCGCTTCTTCGCCTTCCGGCCCGAAGCAGGCCGCAGTCTTCCAGCGGAAAAGCTGCGTCTTCTTAGAGCTTTGACGACCAAGAGAGCGCAGTTGGTCGAGATGCGCAAGCGGCTGCTGGCCCAAATCCGTGCGCATCAGAAGCTCGGCACCGCCGTGATGTTCGAGGACGTCGACACCGAGTTGAAGCAACGGATCGACAGCCTGATCAAGGAACTGGAAGACCGGATCACCCGAGCCATCGCGAGCGATGAACGCCTGTCGGAGACCGCCGGTGTTCTCCGCTCTATCCCGGGGATTGGCCCGGTTGCCAGCACGATGCTGATTGCAGAAATGCCCGAGATCGGCACCATCACCGGCGAACAGGCTGCCGCACTCACCGGATTGGCCCCGGTCGCGCACGACAGTGGAACACTTCGCGGGAAACGGGCCATCGCTGGAGGTCGCCGTGCTTTGCGGCACGTGTTGTTCCAAGCGGCATTGGTCGCGGCACATCACAACCCGAGCCTGAAATCCTTCGCAGACCGCCTCCGCAAGGCCGGAAAACCGCACAAGGTCATCATCACCGCCGTCGCCAGAAAGCTTATCACCATCGCAAACGCCCTGTGCAAGAGCCGTCATAAATGGACCGCCGCAACGGCGTGAGAGATACAGTTGCTAGTGAAGCGCTAAGACGTGTTGAGGCCAGTTTCGCTGTTCGGGGGCGAACATCAGCGCAAAATTGATTGACGTGGAAATGATGTCGATCAGTCTACCCCACAAAAATCAAGGCCGCCCTTTCGGACGGCCTTTATGTGTTTGTGAACCCTTCGTTGGCCCTCCAGGTTCCGAGTGCAGCGTCAGGTGAGATAAGGCCTTAGGCTGCGGGTTTGTCACGGCATATAGACAAGAACTAAATAGCCTGGCATTGCGCGCCAGTCAATATACCGCTCCAGATTTTTTCAAGATCCGTTAATCTGAGGTATTGACTCCCGCAATCATTAGCGCTAATTACAATGCATTGACGCGGGGATTGGTCTCTCCGCAGGCATATAGAGAGACGGATAATCGCAATGAATTCGCATTTGCATATCACGCTATACGCTCACATGGGGACGCGCCATTCGCGTTTGCACTGCCAAGAAAGCCTTGGCATGCGTGAGCTCACTTAGAAGAAACGACAACACATCCGCAATCTACCCGCGAGCTTGGACGCCTGCAGATCACTTCTGGATCCTGCATGCTGGTCGGGTAAATGGCTACACGTTTGACGTGAGCGTCAAGATCAGGTCCGAAGAAGACTGCGCGTTCTGGCAGTCGATCGAGGATTTGCGATACGGGCGTGCCATTGCCGAATACGAAGAGCGCCGAAAAAAGGGGCCACCAGGCGGCAAGCCAAAACGGAAGATTTTTGCAGACATCCCACGCGGCAAGGTTACGCCGATCATTTTCGATGGAGGCGGCGACCTTCTTGATATGGCCCTTGATGGTCTAGCTGGCCGCGATGACGTTTACCTTAACCAAAACACTCTTGTCGACTGGCGCAAAACAGCGCTGATGCGCAGCGTCAGCAAGGTTTACATCGACCTCGACGACCCGGAATGGCTTTACGGGCTGTCGCTCGAAGAGGTCGCTAAAGAGGTTCTGGATTTCTGCCAGCTCGTCGGCATTCCTGTGCCTTCATATATCATCAAATCAGGCGTTGGCCTCAACGTGGTCTGGCTGCATACAGTTGTTCACAAGACCCACTTCCCACGTGAGGGCGAAAAAACGACTGACGATTGGAAGGACACGATTAAAGCGCTATTTGACTTATTCCAAAAGCGCTTTCTGCCCGACCCAGCCGCGCGGGACATGACCCGCATCTTCCGAATTTGTGGCAGCGTAAACAGCAAGTCGGGCGCGACGGTCCATCCGATCTTTGTTGCGGGCGATGACGACCTGGAACCGCAAGTTTACGACTTTGAACGGCTATCTGACCAGATTACGATGGCCAACCTTTTTACTCCGCCTCTCCCGCACCTGTGCATCCGCAGTCAGGCAGAGATCGAGGCCAAGGCTGCCGCAGCGTCCGCGCGTCGGAAGGCCACCGAGCCTGCCAAGAAGCCCAAGACCAACAAGAATGCAGAGAAGAAGAACACTCAGAAGCCTGCCAGCAAGCCTGCTGCCACGGTTCCGGAAACAACCATACTTCCGGAACCGAGCTTCGCCAGAGCTGAACCCCTCGACGACATCGCGGCAGACCAGATTGCTGAGGTTGCCAAGGTGAACGATCGCTACGCTTACCTGCTTGCGGATATCTACGACATCATCAAGCTGCGTGGCGGTGTAACCGAGGGTATGCGCGACGAATTCCTGTTTTGCGTGGCCGTCTGCCTGGCTCGTGGCGGATATCGTGGAAACTCTCTTGCCAACGAGATCCACCGTCTTGTTCCACATGCTGCGGGCATAGATCGTGACGAGGCCCTGGCGTTCATGGGCGCCGTGCTGGCGCGTGCAGACACAAGCCATGAGGGCCATGATGTGCGTTACCATCTGACAAACGAGTCCGTCAGGCGTCGTCTAAGCATCACGGACCAAGAGCTGGTGAAGATCGACTCCCGAACCCTCCACAAGCCAACCTGGAAAGAGCTGACCGAAGAGGAAAAGGCCGCAGATGCGCGCGAACGTAAGCGCCGCCAGCGTGGTCAGCAGGGCGCTGGACGATCACGGGAAGATCTGAATGCCGCCCAGGACGACAGGGCTGCGACGATCCTTCGTCACGCCGAGAATGGCATTTCTGTTCGCCGCATCGCCGAGATCACGGGATTCTCGAAGTCTGTTGTGGGCAGGACCCTTGCCGCTCATGCAGCCAGACAAGAAACTCCAGAGTCCAGCCCTTCCGAGACTGTCCCAGATGTCACACTTATAAAGGGGAGCCGAGAGAGAGGGGACGGCGTAGCTGGGGATACAGGCTTCGGTGATCACGACAATTCCGAATCGGAATCGCGTAATCAGGGGAGGCCGGACGTTCGGCATATCCAGACCTTCGGAACTTTGAGCCGCGAGGGGGTAGATCGGCTGCTACAGTCTATCCGGAATCGAAGAGCAGCATAAGGTATCGGCAACCATATATATCGGTCACGTGACCACTGTCCCAGATGTCACACTTATAAAGGGGAGCCGAGAGAGAGGGGACGGCGTAGCTGGGGATACAGGATGCGGGAATCGGGGAAAAGGATCAGTATCGGGAAATCGGCATACACAACATCCGGTAAATTAATCAGAGGTTAACGCAAATCTTGCATATCAGATCAAGGGAAAGTTGAGGATCCGATATGGCAAGCAATGTGGTGTATCTCGCGGACTACCGTCAGGCTCGGGAATCCAAGTCATTTGTTGATATACTTGTCCCACGGGTTCGAGATCAGGTCAGATTCCATGATCACCAGATTCCCTCTCGGAACTATACACCACCAAGATCTCCGAGATCCAGTTACTGCGCCAGCCCTGCGGCATTTGGCGAAAAACGGGGAACCTACTGGATCCTGACCAGCATTGCCGGGATCCAGCACCACGACCGCAAGGCCGGTATTGATATAGTCCAGGGTGACCGTCTTCAACTGGTGCGTCAGCACGATAATAGTCACGATCCAAACGCTATCCGGATCCTCGACAAAGACGACAGGATTCTGGGATTCGTCCCGAAACGCAATGCTGCGAAGCTTGCGGCTGTTATCGATTCCGGAAAGGAGCTTCGGGCTTACTTTGTCAGCCTGTCGGTAAACAAAGACTGCCCTGTAGCCTATATCTTCGTTTGCGGCGATATCCCAGAAATACCGAAACGAAATGTGATCTGAAGGCTTGTCGGACTCCCAGTTCTATGCCATGGTCACCGCAACCAAGGGTCACCATCATGTTCCGAACTACCATCACCCGAATATGACGCTCACCCGAATTTTCGGGTTACAGCAGCACATATCGAGGGTGGCAACATGTCCAGAATCCCGTTTATCCATGCGCAGTTTCCGGATTCCTCGGAGTCCGAGAAGCAGCTTATGTTCCGCCTGGAAAAGCACCTGCGTAAGCTCCGAGCAGCCAAGCCGATCCCGCAGGATCCCGAAGACGACAATTTCCCGGAATCCCTGAAGCCTTACGTCCAGGCGGACACCAAAGACGCTGGCCAGGTTATTACATACGCCGATAACAGGCGCATCGAGCGCCGTGCCCAGCGTTTGTACAAAGCAAGGCTTGCGGCTTCGGGCCTCGGTCACCTCAAGAAAGAGGATCGGCAGCGCCTGGAAGCCCTGCGAAACGGTGTCAGTCTGGTAACCATTCCATCCGAACACCGCGCAGACGAGCTGGCCGCAGAACTGCATTCTGAAATGCCGTGGATGTCGCCAGCCACGGAGCTTATATGGCATGCGATGCGCGCCTCGGTGCGCGAAGGCTGGCCTGGTCTTCGGCTGCCCTCGATGTTGCTTGATGGCCCGCCTGGAATCGGAAAAAGCCACTTCGCGCGCCGCCTGGGCAGCCTGCTGTCTCTGCCCACCACCATCGTCGAGGCAACGAGCGAGAGCGCGTCCTTTGGCCTGGTTGGCGGCCAAAAAGGATGGAGCGAAGCGCATCCTGGTCGGGTTCTCGATACCGTGCTGCACAGCTTGGTCGGCAACCCCATCATCATCGTGGACGAGATCGAGAAGGCAGGAGATGTCACGTCACATCGAGGCCAGGCATTCCGTCTGGTTGACGCGCTGCTGCCGCTGCTTGAGCCTATGACCGCCCGAAAATGGACGTGTCCGTATTTTCAGGTCGGTTTTGATATGGGCTGGATCGGATGGATTCTGACGTCAAACGACTACAGCCGTCTGCCGGAACCTCTGCTCAGCCGTTGTCCACCCATCAGGTTGCGGGATTTGACCATCCCCGAGCTTGCCGGATTCCTTCGTCGTCAGGGCGCAAGCCGGAATCTGTCCGAGGACGCCGTGGAAGCCATGATCGATGTGCTTAAGCATCCAGGACTCCGCGATCAGCGTCCCAGCTTGCGGGTTGCAGCACGGATGCTTGCACGAGCTGCAGACCTGGAGCGGATGCCCATGCTGCACTGACATGGCAGGGATCCCAGATCGACGTCCTGCGCTCAGAAGATACCATCCCAGCCCTGCCAAGGGCTGCGCGGCCCCCATGAGGCGGGGGCCAGCGTCGGAACGACGGGGAGGACACGCACCGCAGGTGCGAAAGAGAGAGCGCTGATCCTTCCTGTCCGAAAAGTAATCCTTTCGGACACTTCCCCTGTTCCCGTGTTTCCACTGTCCGACAAGGTGTCCGTTTAAACCTCGCGTTAACTGTCCGAAGGTATCTCGAACTTGTCGGACAAGATGCATCCGTGACGCATCCGCAAACAGGATGATCGACGCATGGGGTGGTATTCGATTGCCACCCAGCCCGAATAAACCCTACTGTTTCTTTTGAAGAATCAGTTCTTGGGGAACCTTCCATGTTCAAATTCGCTACTCGAATCTGGGTCATGATACTCGTCATTGCTTTTGTGCTTTCTCTGGGTGTGAATGCTGCAGTTATTGGCATCGCTTCTGTTGGGACAGTTGTTGCCGGCATCTATGACGCGGTCACTGGAACCACATCCGCCTACACCGCTACGAAGGAGCGCGTATTGCGATCAGAGCGAGAGGTGGCTGATTTGGCTGCGGAGCGGATCCTACTTCAATCCGAAGCTGCAGCGTTGTTAGAAGAACGTGATCAAGCCATCCGCAGATCCGACGAGCTTTTCGATCAGGTTGAAGCTGGTAAAGCCGACAACGCCCGACTAACGGACGACATCCTTGCAAATCAGTCCCGTATTTCGAGCCTGGAAGATGATATTCGTACGAAGGAGTTGCGCATTGTTGGGCTCTCTGATGAACTCAGGAAGAACGAAATAAGAATCGCGTCTCTTTCAGACGATCTTGATCAACGGGATGCTAGAATTCGTTCTCTTACGGACGATACGACCCGGCGAGCTGATATTGTCTTTTACCGAGGAGCTCGAACTTCACTTTCAGAAGCTGTTCACGATACCAACGGCCGTATTGCTCGACGCACGGCAACCGCAGCAACCAGAAACGCTTCCTCTGTTGTCGCCGAAGCAATCCCATATCTCGGTATTGCCGCAATGCTTGCTGTTACTGCCTATGATCTGAAAGACAGCTGCGACACCATAAAAGATCTTCACGCTCTTGATGTAGCGATTGATCCAACCAAAGAGTTTGGCGAGGAAGAGACAGCGGTCTGTGGACTCAGCGTGCCAACCATGGACGAGGTATGGAAACAAGTTAAAATCGGCTCTAAAGAGGCCTGGGTCAGTGCCGGTGAATACCTTCCGTCTCTTCCCGAGTTCTCGCTTCCTTCCTGGAGAGAGCTAAAGTTCTGGTGAATTAGCATCATTCATTGCCCGCTATTTGGAACGCGTTGCCAGGAAATGGCGTGAGGCGCTTGCCGAATGGCAGGAACAGCTTGGGGCTGAAAAGAGCAGACTCGAGGAGCAGCAACAAGACCAGCAGCAGCACAAGGACGCTAAGTGTTGATCGTCGGATACAGACGAGGATGCAGGCAAGACGACCGTGCATGCTGAAATCAAGAAGCACAGATCAGGATCCTAGAAGCTGCTCAAGGCCAGCTCACCAAAGCAGATGACCCTTTCGGTTTGCGGTCCATCTGCCCGCCCCCATCTCTTCGCATTCATGTCACATAGCACTGCAAACGCCCCAGAAAAGAGGGCCGTGGCTCAGTCGGTATCCCTCCCTGCGCCCGCTCCACCCCTCTTGTCTGGCTCGTTTTTCAGGCTTTTTATGTGCCATGCGAAGAGACAGTGGCTCCGAAGCAGATGCACCCCAAGCCCGACACGGAGAACATCAAAAACCCCTTCCGGGGTTGAGATTTCAGGTTACCGGAATCAAAGCGTGGGCGATTCCCACACAGTCCCAAGCTTACCGGAAACAAAAAAGGGCCGGTTTCCCAGCCCCTTTCAGGTATTCCAGATTACCGGTTTCATCGCATCGCGTTCAGGATCCAGCGCTCCAGAAGTGTCTGCATGGTCAGATGACGATCCGCAAGATATTCCCTGAATCGCTCGTGATCCACGGAATTCAGGTTGAAGCAACACCGCTTTTGTGGCCCCATCTTAGCCCGCCCAGGTCTTCCTGGACGGGGTTTGTTGGCTCCTTGATCTGCCATCATTCAGTCCTAGCCTCTGCTCGTGCTTTCATGGCTTCTGCGCGGACTTCCATCGCTTCCAGATATGCGGCTTTGGCCCTCAGAACTGAGGGATGCTCGATCAGTTTACGGTTGACGTAGATGACCGCTCCATGACTGCCTCTGCCCGTCCAGATCTTCTCGGCATTCTGACAGTATTGGTTAATCCAGCACTTTGCGTTATTCGGAAGATCATACATCCTTTTGCGCTTAGCCATGCCTTCTTGACCACGAAGGCTTCCAAGATTCCCCAATTTCCTGTCAATCCTAATTACAGTGTCCTGAAACCTCTTGCGTGCTTTTGCTATTTTCTTATCGTATTCCATCATGTCCATATACCTTTGCTATGATTTGCGGGCTCATTTCGTGTCCCGCAATTAATAAATACCGCTCCCTAATTAAAGTGGGGTTAAAGTTTTGCGCACAAATTCTATCCGGGCCAAAGAAAAAGGCCCAGATTTCTCCGAGCCCTTGGTGTTCAAGATTACCGGAACCATCACATCGTTGGACCATCCAGTTCCGGATCAACCGATATCCGCCCATTCCGATCCATGTTTTCTTCAAAAATCTCATGCAGCGAAGCTTCCAGCGCGTCTTTGTCGGCAAACTTGCCGGTCAGCTCGACAAACATCAGCCTTTTGATCTCATCGCGGCCCATCGCAACTTTCAGTCCATCCTGGTCGAATGCATTGTCCACCCGCATGTTGCGAGCCACGACAAAATCCCGCTCAGACGTAAACGCATGGGTTTCGATGTGTTTTCCGGTAATCTTGTGTCCATCGATCTCGCAAGCCGTGTTGTAAACATAAGCAAAAACATGGCATTTCTCGTCATCTGCCGGTTTCTGAAGCTTGTTCCGGATTTCTAGCGGCCACTTGCTATAGTCCTGAGCCGAGTATTCCGCGAGCTTCCGGAACTCCGATTTTCCGGAAACTTCCGCAGTCCGCAAAGCATTCCGGAAATCTTCTGCCGTCATCTTTTCGCCAAATAAATTGAGTATTCTTGTCGTGATATCCTCCCGTGACAGTATGTAAATGTGTTCCCGTTGCTGCAATAAAAAAGCCCCCATTTCTGAGGGCCTTCCGTCAAATCCTGGGTGATCCGGTAAGTCGCATCAGCTCGTCGTATACCTGTGTTTCCAATCTCTCGAAGATCTCTCGACGCGGCATGTCCAGTAGCTCGGTCACATCTGCAAGCCACTTGACCTCAAATTCCGGGCCAAAATCCGGCATCTCATCTTCCTCGACGATGCTCCAAAAATCGCCGGAATCGTTCTCAGTCACCAGCCAGATTGATGCACTCTCGGCCATCTCTTGCTTGCCGTATCTCGCATAAAATCCCAGCATTCTCTGGACTTCTTGCTCTACCTTTCGTCTTATCTCGGTGTTCTGCATTATCAATACCTCCGTGAAAATCATGCATTAAATGGTGTAGCCCCCGGATTTCTCCGAGGGCTTGGCTTCGTGATCACATGCCGAGCTTAGAGCCGGTTGTGTATCGAGCGCGTTCGAACTCGACCAGCTCCTCGATCTTCTCTTCGTCAATCAGATCATCAAACTGAGCAAACTCATCGCCGTAGTCCGCAGGATCGATCTCGAATCCTTCGTCATCATGGAGCGATAGGACACCAGGATCGATCTTCCAGACGGAGTCGTCGGACCAGACAAGCTCGGCATCCGGATCTTCGAGATGAACCGCCCCGGGTTTACCGGAGGGCAAAACTCTCGGAGAATTGCCCGTTATGGAACAGACATCAAAGAAGAAGACCGCGAAGCCGTATTCAC
>NZ_AUCM01000041.1 GCF_000429765.1 Gemmobacter nectariphilus DSM 15620
GAAGAAGCGCGGCACGCGCCTCGACCGTGAGCGCCCCATCACCGGCACGCGGCTGCTCCGCGAATGGCAAGGTGTCGAGTACATCGTCACCGTCACCGCCGACGGCTTTGAATGGCAGGGGCGGCCGTACAAGTCGCTGTCCGCTATCGCGCGCGCCATCACGGGCACGCGCTGGAATGGCTGGGTGTTCTTCGGCCTGAAGAATCGGAGGGCGCGGACATGACGAAGGCCCCTACGAAATCAGGAATGGTCCGGAAACTCCGCTGCGCGATCTACACTCGGAAATCCTCCGAGGAAGGGCTGGAGCAGGAGTTCAACTCGCTGCACGCCCAGCGCGAGGCATGCGAAGCCTACATCGCCAGCCAGCGCTCAGAGGGGTGGGTGCTGGTCCGCGATCAGTATGACGACGGCGGCATCTCGGGCGGCACGCTCGAGCGCCCGGGCTTGAAGAGGATGCTGGAGGACATCGAGGACGGGCTTGTCGACGTGGTGGTGGTCTACAAGATCGACCGCCTCAGCCGCTCGCTCGCCGACTTTGCTAAGCTGGTCGAAGTGTTCGACCGGAACGGCGTAACCTTCGTCTCCGTGACGCAGTCGTTCAACACCACCACGTCGATGGGCCGGCTGACTTTGAACATCCTCCTCTCGTTCGCCCAGTTCGAGCGGGAGGTCACGGCCGAGCGCATCCGCGACAAGGTCGCCGCCAGTCGGAAGAAGGGCATGTGGATGGGCGGGGTGCCGCCATACGGTTACCGGGTCGAGAACCGGAAGCTGGTGATCGACGAGGAACGCGCGGAGCACGTCTGCTGGATCTTCGCGCGGTTCATTGAGATCGGCTCGGGCACGGAACTGGCGCGGGAGGTCGCAAAGCGCGGGCTACGCACGCCCCGCGGCAACCGGATCGACAAGAAGTTTCTTTACCGGATGCTGAACAACCGCGCTTATATCGGCGAGGCGGTCCACAAGGGCGACAGCTATCCCGGCGAGCACGACGCGATCATCGACCGCGAGACGTGGGACCGCGTCCATGCCATCCTGCAGGAGAGCCCGCGCAAGCGCGCTGCTCGCACGCGCGCCGACACGCCCGCGCTGCTGAAGGGGCTGCTGTTCGGTCCCGATAGCGCCGCGTTCTCACCGACGCATACCCGCAAGGGCGACAGGCTCTACCGCTACTACGTCAGCCAGACGGTGTTGAAGCACGGCGCTGGATCCTGCCCGGTGGGCCGCGTGCCAGCCGGAGAGATCGAGGCCGCCGTGATCGACCAGCTGCGCGCAGTCTTCCGCCAGCCCGAGATCGTTGCGGGGACGTGGAAGGCGGCGCGTGCCCACGACGACGACATCACCGAGGCTGATGCCCGCGCGGCCCTGCAGCAATTGGACCCACTGTGGGACGAGCTGTTCCCCGCAGAGCAGGCCCGTATCGTGGCGCTGCTGGTCGAGAGGGTGGACATCGGCACCGACGGACTCAACGTCCGCCTCCGCGTGGATGGCCTCGGCGGCCTCGCGCGCGAGATGCTGACCGGCGGCATCGAGGCCGCAGCATGACACGCGGCGCACCCATCCCCGACACCGTGACGCTCCACGTCCCGTTCCGCATCTCGAAGCGCGGCGGGCGGAAGGAGATGCACCTGCCCGAGGGCGCCACGCAATCGCAGCGGACCGACAACACGCTGGTCAAGGCGCTGGCCCGTGCGTTCCGATGGAAGCGGATGCTCGAGTCGGGCGAATTCGCCACCATCGCCGAACTGGCCGAACGAGAGGGCATCGCGCCCTCCTACATGACCCGCGTCCTGCGGCTCACGCTGCTCGCGCCTGACATCATCGAGGGCATCTTGGACAGGAAGCAGGGGCCGGAGGTGACGCTCGCGCAGGTGCTGGAGCCGTTTCCGATGGAATGGACCGAACAGCGTGGCAGTTGATCATTCCGTCACTCAAATGACACGGGATTAGCTCTCGGTATCGTCGTCGCCCGCGTCATCGGCCGGCAATTCGCGTATACTGGAATTCGTCAACTGCCAGCGCTGGCCGACACGTTCCAGATCTCCGGTCACAATCACTGGCTTCTGTGCGTCATGTGCTTGAACGGCGACACTATAATTTGCTTGGTCGAGGACGGCCCGTACGGATTGCATCTTGTCCTCCACGATGGCCTTGAGCGTGACGACACCTTCAACCTCGTCCTGATCGCGCCGAAGCTTGTGGACCGTTCCGTAAAGCGTGACGTCGGCCTTGGGCTGCCTGAGCCGGAATGTGCGCGCTGCTTCTTTAAAGATTTCAGCATCGTTCTGCGAGAAGATGACCTTCCGGTGTGCCTCCGGCGTTGGGCGCGTTCGTGCCCACGTCACGCTGACGTCAAGCCCGTCTGATTGCTCGATCAGCCCTGCAACAGCTTCACAAAGATTGGCGCTCACGCCGAAGGCGATCGCGTTTTCGAACGCATTCGGCTCGCCCGATAGGGCTATTTCAGCCGCATTGCGAGACGCCTCCAGCGCCTCCATCAGCCGGCGCGTCACCATGCGCTCCATCGGCTCGTCTTCGAACTTCGCCCAAGTTTGATCAAGCGGAAGCTGCACCGGCTGCAATAATGGGGGGACAGGGGCTAATAGCGTCACGACAAAACTGCCTTGCTCGGTTTGACCGAGCCTGACGCGTTGCATGTACTCGCTGGCCTCACGGTTGGCGCCGGCGCGATAAAGCGGCTGCGGCGTTCGAACGGCGCAGGCTGCCGCCAGCAGCATGTCGCGAGCCTGCGAGACGATCTTCACCCCGGCATCGAGCGGTACGGAGCCATCGTCATCTTCGCCAGAGGCGCGAACTCGAACAACGTCACGATCTGCTACCACTAGGTCGCGATAGGTAGCGATTTCATCACGTTCTGTGATTTTGGCAAATACGTTGATCAAGCGCGAAACCGCCGACGCATAGTCACTCAGTCGATCGGTGCGCGGCAAGATAATCTCGGGTCGATCTTGACCGGCATAAACATCAGCATGCGCTCCGTAAGTTTCGACCCTTGCCCAGCCCTCGCCGCGCGCAAATGCCGAGAGTGCGGCAGGCGAAACCGCACGTAGTGCGTCCATGTCTATAATATGCGCCTTCATGTGATGGCTCCGGTCTTGGCTCGTTCCATCAGCCTTTTCAGTGCATCGACGTCGAACCGATTGTTATAATTGAGTGAAATGGTAACGCTTTCGCTGTTCTGGGTCTCGGGAAATCCAGTCAGGTTGGTCCAGAATGCGCAACGCCGCATTATCAGTTCCTCGGCTGTCACTGTGAGCCAATTCGCCTCCTCTTCTGCTAGCGACAGCACGACCAGGATGCGGGGAACCATCGTCTGCCCTCGCAGCAAGTCGTAATTGCGGCGCTTCAGGGCGTAGCGAAACTCTTCGTTTGTCGGCTGCCCAAGGTTAATCGTGGCCTTCAATTGTATGTCGAGAGAAGGCCGCATAGATCCGCCCGCACGAATCTGCACGTCCACACCATCTCGGTCGAAGTCCTGCTCTGCCGTTACATAGCCGGCACCCGCAGCGACGGCAGCGACATAAGCTCGAGACAACGCCTCCTCTCTATCAGTCGCGGTCAATAGTGCGTCGGTCATTTTGGCTGGGCCTCCATGTCACCCATGTAACCTTGGCCAAGTTGCATAAGTCTCGCCATATTTTGCGTCACGCTGAATTGGAGGTGGAGCGGATCTTCTCGATAATCTGCGTGCGCGCATCCTTCCCGTCGACGGTTTTCTCAACCACGACGAACAAGCCCATACCGCCGCTCGTACTCTCCCAGAGCTGGCCGATAGTCCGCTTTTCGGCGGTGTCGGGGCCATCGGCGATGTGGGCGCCCTTGTACTCTACGACGAGCAGCCGGCCGTCCTCCAACTGAGCCACGAAATCCGGATAGAACTTGTCTGTGGCCGTCGGCAACCAGAACGAGTTGGGGTGGCGTGCGACGTTGCGGATCCAGAACTTCAGGCCTGGCAAGCTGTCGATGGCTTGCGCGCACTGGAATTCTTCACCGGTCTCGGCCCCATCGAAAGCAGGCACATGGTCCGGTCCAAGGAAGTGCTTTCGAGGTTTCCAGCGCCCACGATACCGGCGCTGATCCCAGTACATCCCGTCCTTGAACGAAAAAGCCTGGTCGAAGGATACCTCGACCTTGGCCTCCGGAGCGAAAAGGTACCGCTGGTAGACGCCATCGCGTTCCTGCTGGCGGATGGCGGCGAGCTTCTCGCGGACCTTGCGGGCGAGGATGAACTTGCACCGCATCAGCGCCGCGATGTGCATGCCGCGTGCGGTGATCAGGTGGCCGACCAGGTCGCGCAGCCAGCGGAGCAATTCGCTCTGATGGATGTCCGGCTGGCGCACCTGGCGGTCGAGCCAGATCACCAGCGCCTCCGGTGTCCAGCCTTCGACATCGACGTCGAGTGCCAGTTGCTCCTCTTCGTCCGCGAACTGGTACGTGATGCGGTTGCCGTCGAGGTCGATCTCGAAGCTGCGCGCCGTCTCGCGGATCGCGAACTCGCCTTCACCCAGTTTCGACGAGTGGTCGAGCAGCGACCAGTCGTGGAATTCCATGAACACGTCGGTGTCAGCGAACTCGAACTCGCCCTGGATCTCGGAGACCAGGCGAGGGACCTCGAACGCCTCGCCCTGTTCTGCAGGCGATAGCTGGTCCTTCACTTCGACGCGATACTTGGTGACGGCCGCCGAGAACCCCGTTCGTTCGGTCTCGGGGAGAGCCTCGACGATCGCCTTTTCGAGGCCGCCGTCAACACGGCCCGTCACGGCAATCTCGACCTTCCCATCATCGGTTTCGCGAACGCTCACCCCTTCGCGCTTCTTCAGTTCGGCAACCACCTCAGGCGTCGCTGTCACCGTGTGCTTGAACGTCGGCTTCGGCTTGTCGCGCGGGCCGAACAGGCCGGTATCGGCATCGAGCGACGTCTGCGCCGGTTCGATGTTGTCGAGCGCCTCATCCTCCTCGAAACCCATGGCCACCAGCTTGTCGGCCAGCGACCGCGCCGCCTCGCCGAACGACGGCTCCGACAGGAACGCATAGGCCCGGTTCAGATCCTCGGCCTTGCGGCGTTTGGCATAAGGCATCCGCAGGACGCGCCCCAGCAACTGCTCGACGTCCACCGCGCTCTGGATCCGCGAGACCGAGCAGAACGCATAGGCGAAGGAACAATCCCAGCCCTCCTTCAGCGCCTCGACGGTGATGACGTATTCGATCGGACATTTCGGATCGAACAGGTTGATGCCATCCAGTTCGCGCTGATCGCCGGTGGCCACGGCGATCTTGTGTTCGGGGATCTGCTCGACCTCCATCAGGTGCTTCTTCAGCACCTCGACCGTCACCTCCTGGTTCTTGGGCTGCGCCTGGAACAGGACGATGGGTCGGATGTACGCCGTGTCCTTCTCGGCTTCCTCGGCCAGCGACGCCCGTGACGCGATCGCCCCGTTCACGGCGTTCTGCCAGGTGTCGTGCTCGGACAGCATGATCGGCAGCTTGATCATCTCCTCGAGCTTCAGCTCCTGCGCCGTCACGCTGTGCAGGATGTTCGAGTTGAGCCGCGGCGTCGCCGTGAACTCGATAATCGCGGACGGATTGACGCGTGCCTGCATTTCGCGGGTCAGGCCGGTGACCGCGTTGTGCGCTTCGTCCACGATCATCAACGGCCGATGAACATGCATCAGATTGGCGAAGGAGAACTTGACGCCGCCGCGTTCCAGCTTTTCCAGCCCCGGCAGGCTTTTGGGCAGCGCCGTGAAGTGCGGCTCCATGTTCTCGTTGTGGGAATAGACCTTCCGGCCCTCGGTGTTCGACACGCGCAGGGTCTGGATTGTGCCCACGACGATGCAGCAATGGTCGCGGATGTCGTGCGGGCGGATATGCGTGAAGTCCGCGATGTCGAACACGCGCACCCGGCCGTCGAAGGCCTCGTCCAGCGCCTGCCGATAGGGGTGGCGGGCGTTCTTCAGCGCCTCGGCCGTCTGAAGCCGGATCGTGTTCGACGGCACCAGCCACAGGACCATCGGATAGTCCTTCTCCACCCATGCATCGCGCGCGATGCCGATGGAATGGGCGCCGAGGATGGTCTTGCCGCCCCCGGTGGGCAGGCGCAGGCAGACATAGGGAACGGCCGGCAACTCGGTGAGCGGCGTGTAGCTGCCGCCGTACCGGCCGAGCCGCTTGGCCTGGTCCGGCTCCCTGGTGATCGCCTCGTACGCGCCCTTTGGGCCCGCCACGCGCGCCTCTTCGAAGAAGCGGCGGAGAACGGAGAGAGTATCGGTCTGGTATTGCTTCAGTTTCATCAGATGCCCCCTCAGGCCCGCGCTTTGACGTCGTAGGGCGTCTGCTTGAAGGTGATGCGCTCGCGGTCGAGCGTCGCGGGCGTCAGCCGGGATTGTTCGCCATAGACGGTCAGCGGGCCATCGAAGTCCGGCGCCAGCTTGGCGATATCCTCACGGATCAGGGCGAGGGTCGCGCGGGTCAGCACGTTGCCGCCGCCCGGCCTCTTGTCGCCAAGGATGCCGTTGTAGAGCAGCGCATGGGCGCGGCCGTCCTCGATACCGAGCAGCGGGCTGTCGCCACTGCCCTCCCACGGTCGGTCGGTCTCCGAAAACCAGACATGCGCCGCCAGCACCGGGAAGCGGATGTCCTGCCGGATGTGGCCTTCCTCGTCGAAGACGGGGGGGCCGAGGCGATAGAAGCGGAAACCGCCCCCGCCCTGCCAATCCACCGCCCTCGAGATTCCGCCCTGTTCGCCCTCGATGACTTTGTTCAGGCGCGGCGCGCAGTGGGTATGGGCGTGGTCACCCAGTTCGATGCCGATGTAGCGGCGGCCCATCTTGTGCGCGACGGCCGCTGTCGTGCCTGAGCCGAGGAATGAGTCCAGCACCAAATCGCCTGGGTTTGTGGCAATGTGCACGATGCGCTGGATCAATCGTTCGGGCTTCGGGGTATCAAAAACCGTCGAACCGAAAAGCTTCACGGTCTCTTTCTTCGCCTCGTCGTTGGTGCCTACGTCAGCTGCCAGCCAAAGGGTATTTGGGGTCAGACCGGCTTTGGCCTCGTACAAGAACTTCTTTTCTCGCGGTGCATTATTTCCCGTTGCACCAAACCAAATCCGATTGTCTGCGATTTTTTCCTGCATCACAGGCCATGTGTAAAGCCAGCAGCGCCCGGCTGGGAGGGTGTGAACCTTTCCATTTGGCGCCGTGAAATCATAGAACTGGCTCGGAGTTCCATGTCCTCCCTGTGCGTTGACCGATACTGACTGCCATGGGCCTCGAGGGTCATTGTCAGGATTCTTGTAGCGGCCCCTTACCGTGTCGGAGAGTTCAAGATCATTCCGCACTGCCCCGAACTTTGCGGGCTCTCGACAGTAGATCACAACTCGTTCGCAATCCTCCGAGAACACTTTGCGGTTTTCCCGGGTTGTTCGTTGCTGCCATGTGCAGGACGTGACGAAATTCCGCCGGCCGAACACCTCATCCATGATGACCTTGAGGTAGTGCCCCTCGTTGTCGTCGATGGACACCCAGATTGAGCCATCCTCAGCCAAAAGATCGCGGAGCAACTCTAGCCGAGGCCACATCATGGCCAGCCATTGCGTGTGCTCGAGGTTGTCGTCGTAGTGCTCGAAGGCGGAGCGTGTGTTGTAGGGCGGGTCGATATAGATGCATTTCACCCGGCCGGCATAGAAGGGCAGCAGAGCCTTCAGCGCCT
Organism: Gemmobacter nectariphilus DSM 15620; assembly: GCF_000429765.1. Classification (GTDB taxonomy): domain Bacteria; phylum Pseudomonadota; class Alphaproteobacteria; order Rhodobacterales; family Rhodobacteraceae; genus Wagnerdoeblera; species Wagnerdoeblera nectariphila. The sequence goes on from NZ_AUCM01000041.1 coordinate 7,729, forward strand.
CAAGGTTATCGCCCTGGATCAGCATGTTGCCCGCGCCACCGTCGCCCGCCGACAAATCCGGGACTTCTTCCAGCAGGCGATAGGGCACGCGCTGCGCCGTGCGGATGTCCTCGTCCCTTGTCAGCCAGTTCAGTATCGGCATGCGCTATCGCTCGTCCTCTCGTTTCTTGCCGGAGGGTTCCACGGTCCGGCCGGTCAGCCGCTGGTATTCTTCGACCGCAAGGACGACGACCACCGGACGCCCATGCTTCTCGACTACCACGGGCTCGGCCCGCGCCTCGTCGATCAACTGGCCAAAGTGATGCTTGGCCTCACGGGCAGACACGGCCTTCATGGGCCCCTCCCTGATTTGTGGTCAGAATGGTCACAACGCGCCTCGGAGGTCAACGAGCGGCGCTCCGAGGTGACAAATCAGGGTTGGATACCGGTGGCGTCACACCCGGACGGAACCGGCGTCGGAGTCAATAGCCAGTCTATGAAAAGGTCATTATATACAGTGGTTTACAGGCTATTCACCAAATCCGCGCAGTCATCAGGTCCGGAGAATATCGGCCCTTAGAGACCGCTTCCGGGCCTCCTGGCAGCGGGGGCAGTGCTCAGCCCCTCCCGCATAACCCTCGAATATAACGGAAAAATCCGGCCGGAGCCGGATCGGGAGAACGCTTTCGCAAGGGCAAGTGGCGGAGGGGATGGGTCTGACGTCGAACCTTCTCCACCATCTAAGTCATTGTTTTATATGGAACGGATGATGGTTTGAATGGTCATCTGGTTCAGTCGCGACTGGCAGCGAAACGGATGACTGTGGTCCCTATGCTCTCATGCGGAGATCAACGGACACGTCCGCTGCGGCGCGCCGTGGATTCACGACGGCCATCGTCCGTCCCGCGCGCTTTTGGCCTTCCTGAGCGGGGTGCCAAAATGTAGGCATTGCCTTATCGCATTGACAGGACGGCATTTTTTAGAGGGCCGTGGTGGAGCCCTGCAAGATGAATTCGGCGTTTTCCCTCCTTCTATTCTTCCTGGCCCGGTTCTTCATGCCGCGGCACAATGCACAAATTCGGCTCCTCAAGGCCCAGATCCACATTCTGCGCGCACGCATCCCTGCGCAGCGGATAATCCTGTCTCCAGCTGAGAAAACCGAGCTGTTACGCATTGGTGCCGAATGCGAGCACGACATTGAACCGCCCCGGGATTGCCGGAGGCATTTTGGTTTGAGTCACGCTGCCATGGCCGGCACTTCGAGCCTAGCGTAGTAGCGTTCCTCGGCTTCGGCCGGCGGGATGTTGCCGATGGGCTCGAGCAGCCGGCGATTGTTGAACCAGTCGACCCATTCCAGCGTCGCGAACTCGACGGCCTCGAACGAGCGCCATGGCCCGCGCCGATGGATCACTTCGGTCTTGTACAGGCCGTTGATCGTCTCGGCGAGAGCGTTATCGTAAGAGTCGCCGACGCTGCCGACGGAGGGCTCGATGCCCGCTTCGGCCAGTCGCTCGGTGTATTTGATTGACAGATACTGGCTGCCCCTGTCGCTGTGGTGGACCAGCCCCATGCCCTTTCCGGGACGGCGATCATGCACCGCCTGTTCTAGGGCATCGAGGATCGAGCCATGGTTGCGCCACTGGTTCGAGAAACCATGGCGAGGACCAGCATGCGCCGAGGTGCTGACGCGCCAGCCAACGATCCGGCGGGCATAGGCATCGATGACGAAGGCCACGTAGACAAAGCCTCTCCAGGTCGACACATAGGTGAAGTCGCTTACCCACAGCCGGTTCGGCGCCGGTGCCTGGAATTGCCGGTTGACCTTGTCGAGCGGACAAGGTGCCGCCTTGTCGCTGATGGTGGTCTTCACCGGCTTGCCGCGGATCACGCCCTGCAAGCCCATGCTCTTCATCAGCCGGGCGACAGTACAACGGGCAATGTCGAAGCCCTCCCGCTTCATCTGCCGCCAGACCTTGCGTACGCCGTAGACGCCGAAGTTCTCGTCGAACACGCGCCGCACCTCCTCCTTCAGAACCGCATCCCGCTTTGCACGGGCTGGCAATCGGGAAGGATCGGCGCTCCGGGCGGCATGCTCGTGCCAGGTCGACGGGGCGATCGGCAGCACACGGCAGATCGGCTCGCCCCCGTACGCATCACGGTGAGCGTCGATAAAGGCAATCATCGCTTCAGTGGGCGGTCGAGCTCCGCCATCGCAAAATACGCCGACGCCTTGCGCAGGATCTCATTGGCCTGACGAAGCTCGCGAACCTCCCGTTCAAGCTCCTTGATCCGCGACAGGTCCGCGCTCGTCGGCCCAGGCCGCATGCCTGCATCGCGCTCAGCACGGCGTACCCAGCCGCGAAGCGTCTCCCCGGTGCAGCCGATCTTCGAGGCGATCGAATTGATCGCTTCCCATTCCGAAGCATACTCGCCCCGGTGCTCCAGAACCATTCGAACCGCGCGCTCGCGCACTTCAGGTGAATAGGTATTGCCGTTCCGTTTCGTCATGATGGCTCCTTACTCTCAAGAGGGGGAGCCTCCGGCAATCCCGGGGCGGTTCAACAGCCTTGAATCACATCACCGCAATCAAGGGAATCCCAAGAGTCCACACAACCTAGAGGGCAGACCCACGCTCACCGGTTCAGATGGTGAAGCGGGAGGCCCGGGCGATCCCAGGGCAGGGAGACCAGCCGGCCGCTGGAGCCGAGCGTCACATAGGCCGTGCGCAGGTCGGGGCCGCCGAAGCAGATGTTCGTCACCCAGCGCTCCGGCATCGCGACGCGCCGCACCGCGCTTCCATCGGGCGAGACGACGTGGCGAAGTCAGGCCGAACCGGCCCGGCCGAGGGCCGGATTTCCCGCGTCCGCGCCATGCCGGAACGCGCTGCCTTAAATATGATATTTTTTGTCTAGTTTTTTGTTTTCCCGGACGGGACGACGCGATACTATTGTAAGCGGTCGCTGGACCGCACGGTAGGCTTAGTTTGACGGCTTGAAGTTCCATGGGAGCAGCTCGTCGAGGCGGCTTTGCGGATGGCCGTTGGCGATGGCTGTCAGGGTGGCCTTGAGATAGGCAAAGGGCTCGATGCCGTTGATCTTGCAGGTTTCGATCAGCGAGGCGATGCGGCCCCAGGCCATGCCGCCCTCGTCATGGCCGGCGAAGAGTGCGTTCTTGCGATTGAGGGCGATGGGGCGGATCAGGTTTTCCACCCTGTTGGAGTCAATCTCGACGCGGCCGTCGGTCAGGAAGGTTTGCAACCCGTCCCAATGGTTGTGGATGTAGGTCAGCTTT
>NZ_AUCM01000042.1 GCF_000429765.1 Gemmobacter nectariphilus DSM 15620
GCGCAGTCCGGCGGCCAGCTGCTGTTCCATCTGGTCAGCAAACTCTACGAGCAGACCTCCGTCATCGTTACCACCAACTTGGCATTCGGCGAATGGCCGACCGTCTTCGGGGACGCGAAGATGACCACCGCGCTGCTCGACCGGCTCACCCACCACTGCGACATCGTCGAGACTGGCAACGACAGCTGGCGCATCAAAACCCGAGCCTGAACACCCTCCGAAACGCAGGCCCGCGTCGGCTGCGCCAGCTGGAAAGCTACGCCGCCACGGGCCTGCTCACCCGCGCGCCAAAGGGGTCACTTTTGGACGCCGATCAGGGGGCCCGTTTGGATGCCGATTGACAGCTTTCGCTCGTGCACGCACGCGTAGAGTAACTCCGCAAGGCGGGTTTGCAACAAGGCGAGCTGAGGCTCAGGCGCATTGATCGTGCGGACGCCGCCAGATTTCTTTGGAATTTCGAAAGAGCGATACTTCTTGGCTGGGTCCAGCCTGTAGAGGACGTAGCTAACCCCTTTCGGAGTGAAGCCAAGCAGCTTGGCCACGTCGGTGAGGCTTTGCGCCTTCTTAAGTTTAACTAGTGAGCTCAAATAACTGTACTCTGGGTTAGGTGCTTACGGGCACTCTTATGCGAGCGTAAGCGATACACCGGAAAGCCGGAAATACCGCAAGGGAACCTGAAGGTAAGCAGCCTGCCTACCATTGTCGTCATTTGCCGCGATACGCAGCAGGAAGTCTGCCCGTAAGCCCATCCACGATGTAAGAAAATACGCGCGTTTGCAAGTGGTTGCCCGGTGACGATCAAAACGGGATTTCATCGTCTGCGTCCGTCTCGGGGGGAAGCGCTGCGGGGGGAAGCGGCGTGTTCGTGACGACATAGAGGTTGAGGATATCGTCCCTGTCCATGAACATGACTTGGGAGCGCTTGGTCGCGTCCAGTCGCGTCCCGAGCCAGTTCTTCGCGGCCTTGGTGATCTCGCCGCCGCAAGCGATGAACGCATGATCGACCAGGACGCGGCGCGAGACTTCGGGATCGAAGATCTCATGGCCCAGCATCATGGTCGTCTGGTTTAGTATCTCGGCGATGTTAGCGTTGGACGCGTCCGAGCGCCCCGAGGCGTCGAGTTTGCCCTTCTTGGCTTGCAGCCCGAAGTAGAGAACGTGCTGCGTCGGCAGGACGTATCGCATCCAAAGGTCCTTGCCGTATTCGAGGGCCTTGTCCTTATGCCCGCTGACACTGATCCGGTGGAAGCCAAGCTGCCGGAAGAGCGGGACCAGGACATCTTCGATGAGCTGGTCTTCACTGCATGTCGCCAGATATGCGTCAAGGCGCTCGCGCCGGTCCAACTCGTCGGCCGTGAGAGGGCGATGCGGATTTGCCTGCGGTGCGAGCGCCCGACCTGTCCCAGTATGGCGGAGATAACAGATACGATCATCGCCGTAAAACGCCTCAAGGTTCTCGCGCGCCAGGGCAGCGTTCAGCATCTCCAGCGCCCTTGACCGGTCGGCCCCTTCGTTCAGGGCATCGCCTTGGTCCATTAGTGTTGCGATGACGCGCAGGAAGCTGTCCGTCGGCGAGCGAGGATCAGGACTGGGTTCGGCCAAGATGGCTTCCAAAGTGCCCGCCACCCACCATTTGCGTGTCGAGCCGTCATGGACGTGCTCGGTGTCCGCGTCGGCGAAGAACTCGGTCAGATAGGAGCTGCTTCGATACGGAAAGACGGACGTGTCGGCTTCGAAATTGCCGCAGATCATATCGGCGATCTGTTCCAGAGTTCGGCGTTTGAATTTCAAACTTCGCCCTCCACCTCCAGCTCCGGCAGTCTCCGAATGATTTCCATGGTGCGCAGGCTCACCGTGATGACGCGCTGAAAGAGCTCCAGCGGGTACACGGGGTTGTTCATAGTCTCGCGAGCGTAGAGATTTGTGTCATTGGTGATGCCGCTCGGATTGTCCGAGATCAGGCCTTGGCGCTCCATCACCCATTCAAGTGCTGGCTTGCCGTTCACCACGTAATCATAGGCCTCAAGCGGGATGTCCTGCATGGTGATGTTGGCATTGTAGATGACCGTGGACTTGTCTTGATCGCCCCGCTTACCGGCGAATTTCATGCGGGTGACGCGGTAGAAGCTCTCGGGATCATCGATGCTGGCAAGTCGAAGATCGCCCTGCTTGATGGTGACTGGGTAGGGCTCCACGCTGTCGAAATTCAGGTGCAGCTCGCCAAGGGCGCGGCCCGCATCGCTGAAGCGGCGAAAATCGCCCGCCAGCGGAATGCGCGGATGAATCTTCTGAAGATCGGCATTGAAGCGCGCCCGGTAGTCCGGCGCGTGCAGCACGGCGTAGGAATACCAGAAGATATCTTCCTTGGTGATGCTCGGATCACCGTAGTGGCTGCGGAAGGTCTCAAGCGACCAGTCGGTGATGCCATCACGCTGGATATAGGGATCATCGCTCCCAGCATCAAAGAGATCGGCTGCTTCCTCGCGCGGCTCATAGTAATAGAGCGGATAGCACATGCCGGTATCTGTCAGGTGCATGCTCGGCACCCGGTTTGCAGCGAGGCAGGAAAAGCCTTTTCTGTCAGTAACGCCTGTGCACGAAATGACCACGTTCTCATAGCCTTCAGCCGGGAACATGCGTTTGGTGAGATTGACCATCTCGTTCAAGCGGCGATCAAAATACATGTATTGCCGCCCAAAAGGTCTGTGCGCGGCCTCTACGATGGCATCGGAATCGAATTCGATGAGCTTGCCGCGCTCGGCGTCCTTCTTGAGCGCCCGCGACCAACTAATGCGTTTCGGATCGCTGGAGACGATTTCTTCCAAGGGCGGCCAGGAGTCCTTGGCCAGACCATCGCACGCTTTGCGATACTTCTGCGTTTCCTCGTTGAAGGCCTTGATGAGCGCGCGGACATTGCTCTCCAACTGCGCGCGGGAGCTGTGACACACCCAAGGGTCGCGATTGGTGACGACGCCGTACGAGTTGGATATGAAAAGCGATTGCCCGTCCTCGGCGTCGCGTTCGGCCATGGGTATGAAGCTCTGGAAGGCCGGATCGCGCTGATTGATCCAGTCGCCATTCTCATTCGGTAGAATGCGCTTCCATTTGATTGACCCAAGTGAACCGAATTCGGCAATTATCTTGAGCTTGTCTTCTCGTGTGAGATAGTCACCGATGTCGTAATACTTCAGTACGCCTGCGCGCTCACTGTTCGGCCTTTTCACCATAATCGTGATGGCCACAGGCGTTCTTGATCCTGAGCCGAAGACCTTACCGCCTTCACGCTTTGACGCCTCGCCGGATGTGCGTTGGTCGCCCCGCAAATCAAAGACGTAGAGGCTGGTGAACTCTCGGCACAAGGACTTGCGCAGACCGTCCATGTTTTTCGCGTCGATAAAGGAGCCGTTCGTCACAAAGGCGACGATGCCAGCTTCCGAAATGCGGTCTGATGCCCAGCGTATCGCGCGGACATAGCTATCGTAGTTGCTCTTGGCGAGCTTCGAGCTCGAGGCAGCGGCGTAGCTATCGCGAATGCGGGCATCGAGTCCTGGATAGACGGTGTTCTTGTTGTTTTCGTTCTCGCTGCCCTGCTGGCCGGAATATGGAGGGTTGCCAAAGACAACCTGGATATCGAGCGCCTTCTGGCGTTTCCGGCGCTCAGAGTTGTCCGGCATGTAGTGCGAGATCAGGTCATCGCTTTCATACATCTGGAAGGTGTCGGTCAGGCAGATGCCTTCGAAGGGCAGGTATTCTCCGCCCGAAAGACCGTGATAGACCGCTTCGATGTTGATGGCGGCGATATAGTACGCGAGCAAGACAATCTCGTTGGCGTGTATCTCACTGCGATACTTACGCTCCAGATCATCCGCCGAAATCAGCCCGGACTGCAAAAGCCGCGTGATGAAGGTGCCGGTCCCGGTGAACGGGTCAATGATGTGGACCCCTTCGCTACCCAATGTCTGCCCGAAGTCGCTGCGAAGGACTTCTTCGACGGACGCGATGATGAAATCCACGATCTCGACTGGCGTGTAGACGATGCCTAGCTTCTCGGTCGTACGCGGGAAGGCGCGCCGGAAGAACTTGTCATAGAGCTCGACCACAAGCCGCTGCTTGGCGGCAGGATCGGTGATGCCCGAAGCGCGCATCTGCACGCTGGCATAGAACTTCTCCAGGTCACGGGACTCTTTTTCGAGATTGGCCTCGTTCAGGGCATCCAACACCCGCTGCATGGCGCGGGAAACCGGGTTTTCTGCTGTGAACTGATGGCCTTCGAACAGAACTTCGAAGACAGGCCGCGTGATGATGTGCTGAGCCAGCATCTCAATGGCGTCGTCTTCGCTGATGTCATCATTCAGGTCATCGCGAAGCTCTGACAAGAAGTCATCGAAGGCCTTGCGCGCCTCTGTGTCCGGGTCGCGCAAGATGCCGGTCAGACGCGTGATGTGGTTCTTCGCGATCTCGGCGATGTTGACCGCCCAGTCTTCCCAATAATCGCGCGTACCGCATTTCTTGACTATTCTAGCCAGAATGGCGCGGGAGAACTCATCCACCGAGAACGTCATTTCACTCTGAACAGGCGCGCTATCGCCGTCGCCTCGGTCCTCACCGCCCCCGCCAGTCCCGATGCCGGAGCCGGATTTCTTGGCGCGTGTCGGGAGCTCATCTACGGTCGCGGTGACGGCGCGGAGCTCATCGCTGGAAGCTGCCCCGACACCGATGATCTCGATCTGATCACTCACATCTTGGCCAAGGGATGCCCTGTTGATGGTCGCATCAAAGCGATCATCATGGGCGCGCAGCGCATTGAGGATTTGCCAGACGACGCGGTATTTCTCGTTGTCGGCCAATGCCTGCTCGGGCGGAACGCCTGCCGGGACGCCCACGGGCAGGATCACGTAGCCCATGCGCTTGTTATCGGCGCGGCGCATGACGCGCCCGACCGATTGCACCACGTCAATCTGGCTTTTGCGTGGATGCAAGAACATGATCGCATCCAGGGCGGGCACATCCACGCCCTCAGACAGGCAGCGCGCATTGGTCAGAATGCGGCAGATATGATCGCCGCTATCGGCTTTTAGCCAATCCAGCAAACGCCCGCGTTCCTTGGCATTGTAGGTGCCATCCACATGCTCGATCTCGCAGCGAAGGCGCTCGTCTTCGTCTTCCTCCTCCAATACCGGATCAACGCCAAGGAACTCGTCCACCACGGCAGAGAATTCATCGCGGACGAGTTTGGAGCTGCGGATATCCTTGCAGAAGGCCAGAGCGCGCCGCATCGGGTGCGGATCAGCGGCGACATCCTCCTTCATGTCGGCCTTGGTGAGCGCTTTGTAGCAGCCAACAATCTTGGTCGCGTCATCCAGTACGAGCTCGCTGGCACCATCGCCCAGACGTTTCTGGACGGCAGAGCTGACCAGCCCCTCATCCATCGCCAAGACGATCACCTTGTAGTCGGTGAGCAGGCCTTCCTGCACGGCCCAGGAGAACCCGCGATAGAAGAGCGTCTTACCGAAGAGCGCCTCATCGTCCATGGACACCAGCACCGCCTCGGCTTCCTCGGCCCGGCTCTTGACGATATCGCCGAAGATGCGGGGCGTGGCGGTCATATAGAGCCGCTTACGCGCTTTTATGACGGCGTTGTCATGCACTTTGACAAAGTTGGATTCGTCCTCGCCCGCGAGCGTGGCACCGGTTGTGCGGTGCGCTTCGTCGCAGATGACCAAATCAAATTCCGGCAGGCCGTGCTGGCTTTGCGCATCGGCAATTACTTGAATCGACTGGTAGGTGGCAAAGACGACGCGCATCTTCTCGGGCTCCGGCGATCCGGCCCCGAGGGAAAGCTTCACGGCATCGGTCGTAGCCGGGAAGGCCAGATCAAGTACGTCGATCTCGGCGATGTCGTCTTTGGACTGGCGTCGCTTGCCAACTTGCGTGTCTGAGCACACGGCAAAGGAATGCAGCGGAGTTTCGCTGTCAGCGGTCCACTCGCGCACAGTTTGCGCCATCAAGGCTAGCGAGGGCACAAGGAAGAGGACGAGCTTGCCGGGTCCGGCCAGGTCTTCGGCGATTTTGAGCGCCGTGAAGGTCTTGCCTGTTCCGCACGCCATAATCAGCTTGCCGCGATCACCTTCCTCAAGACCGGCGCGCACGGCTTCCAAGGCATCGCGCTGGTGCGGACGAAGCTTCTTTTTGTCGGCTAGAATGATTTCCCCGCGCGCGGCGAAGGCGTCCCAGCGGATGGGGCTTTCCTGAAGGTCCGTGAGGCCGATCCGAATGGTTGGAATGGCCTGGCCACGGATCATGGTCTCCGCGTTCTCGCTCCAAGGCCGCTCGGTGCTGTCAACTATGATCCGGCGCTTAAACGGCTCTTTGCCAGAGGCGGAAATGAAGCTATCAATGTCTTCCTTGCGAATTCTGTAATTGGCATCGAAGAATTTGCATTGAATGGCTGCAAAGCCGTCTTCATCTTTGAGTTTCGCAACAAGGTCGATTCCTGTGTCCCGGCCATCCCAGCCTTGGGCTTTGGCCCACTCGGCATAGGCCCAAACATCATCATAGAGCGCGGCCTGGATGGGGTCGGTAGTCAGGTAGGCGGTAGCAAGGCGCTCGAAATACGTGCCTTTCTCGCGCTCGGTGCGCGCTGCGCTCCGATAGCTGGCGAGCACGTCATGTAGCGTCGCAACGTCCGCATCAGCGCGGCTCTCATCTTCCAGAACTGTGCTCAAGGCTGCCTCGGATACTACAAAGCTTATGAAAACACCTTAGCAGCACAGCGCCTACGTGCCAGTGTCAAAGCGATGGAATCACTGGCCTATCGTCAAGTTTGGGCGAGCGGGCTTGGTCTCAGGAACCTCGCCTCGGCGCGGCGAAGATGAGCCGTGATCAGATGTAGCGGCGGTAGTCTGGGCTCACCGGCTGGTGCTCGGGGATATACTTGAGGACTTCCCCGACCTTGCGGGCTGCCCGGATGGGAATAGGTAGTTTCTGGTTCATCTGTGTGGAGTTCCAGTTGACCTTAGTGAGTGAGAAGACTTCGCGTGCAATCTTCTCCACAGGACTTTCGCTTTTTTCGTGAGGGCAGAGCAAAAGCGGATTGGGCACATATTGCCCCGGATATGTGCCGTAATAAGGAATGCTACCATTGGTATAAAGCAGCCCTTTATCGTCAAGCTCGACGAAAGTGCCACGCAATACCGGATAGTCACCGTCGCGAAGGACTTTGACCGAGTAGGATTCCTGCACCCAAACCAGATCGCGCAGCTCGACTTCGGCCGCGTCCAGGGCACTGACAATCCCATCTGCCTCTTCATCGCGGAAGCGCGATGTCTTGAGCACGATGACACGCGCCGGGTAGTGCTTGTGGTAGTTCTTGTAGGCGGTGAGCGCGCTTCGCACGAGGCCTTCGGCGTCCTCTTCCGTCAGATACGGATGGCGACCGCGTGTCTCGGTGTGCGCGCGCGAGCCCTTGAGGATGAACCCGCGACCGCGTTCATCAAACATCTGCGCCGCGCTCGTCCAAAGCTGCTGGCCGCTGGTGTCGCGGTAGAAGCTGATGCCGATATAGCAGGCGCGAAACTCGTCTTCATCGGGGAGCCTGCGCCAGGGCACGCGCCCGCTGCCCTTGTAGTAGAGCGTCGAGAGCAAGTTCCACGCGGTATCGGCGCGGTCTTGCGTTTGCCGGTCGGTCGTTTCCTTAATCTTGCGCGGTATCTTTGCGCTCTCGTCCAGCACGTCTTCCCAAACGATCTGGATCGGAAAGCTGTAGCGCATGGCGGCTGCCTTGAGCATGCCCCTGAAGTTCGGAGCGTCGCGCCCGCCGCTGTCGTCCGCTTCGAACGTGGACGCGGAATCCACCTTGGCGCGCCAGACGCGCTCGATCAGCGCGACGGGCAGAGCAATGAGAACAACATCGGGCTTGGAGCCGGAGGTCTCCAGCGTATCGAGATGCTGCGTGAAGGCCTCAACGGCGCGCGCCACAGCCCGCGCGTGGTCCGGCTCCTTTGTGATCCGCTCAATCTCGGACTTCGAGATGATGCCATGCGCCCCGTCCATGAGCTCGAAACGGCAGCGGAAGGGGTTTTGGTTTCGAAGGCCTGGGAAGTCAGGGTGAAGGTTCGGATGGCGGTCGGTCTTGCCGGAAATGCCGTCTTCGATCTGCGCCATGAAGCTCTGCGCATCCTCGACCGTCTTGGAACTGCCCACGGTCGCGATTTTGATGGCATCGCCGAGATTGGTTTGGAGCGGCCCGGCCTCCAGAAGCCCAAGGCGAGGGTCCGGGTGATGGAACAGGTCGCCAAATTCAAGCTCAGGTTCTGCGAAGATGCGGGTTCTAAACTGCATGGAGATCAAGCCTCCCCTGATCGCGGTCATCGGATGTCTTGACCGTGCGCCATGCGCTTTCCGGCACGCTGGTGGACAGCTCCACGCTGGGCGGTTCGCCAAAGCCAAGCATGACGGGGCTGGCGTCTTCGCCAAAGAGCGAATCTTGCCCGGCCTTAGCCGCATGGCGAGAAAGGAAGCGGTGCCACAGGATGACCTGACCGCGCAGCGAGGCGTTGTTATCGGCCCGCTTCTTCCCAGCCAGAAGGGCATGGGGATGCGAATGCGGCGTGTAGCCATCGGTGGTAAAGAAGTATGTCGGGCTGATGATCAGATACCATTGATCGCCAAGGCGCTCGAAGCGCGGCTGGAACGCGTGGTGGCGGACATAGGAAATGCTATCGCTGTCTTTTCTGAGCTACCCCCCGAAAATCGGACAGTGACGGAAGCTACGATCTGAGGCCTGCTGGTCTCCAAGAACGAGGAGATCAGAACATGTCGAAACGCAGGAACCACGATGCGGCGTTCAAGGCGCGTGTGGCGCTGGAAGCCGTGAAGGGGGAGCGCACGGTGTCGGAGCTGGCCGCCGAATATGGCGTTCACCCGACGATGATCCATCAATGGAAGCGTTCGCTTCTGGAGGGTGCCGCAGGCATCTTCGAGAGGGG
>NZ_AUCM01000043.1 GCF_000429765.1 Gemmobacter nectariphilus DSM 15620
TGGCATTATGTGCCTGTTCTGCTTCGCAAACCCGGGGCGCTGCGTAACGGCGCACCGTTCAAGGACTGGGTTCTTCCCGGAGCTCTTGAACAGATCCGCCGCAAGCTGCAGGGCTCCTCAGATGGCGACCGCCAGATGGTGAAGGTCCTCGGCGCTGTGCTGACGGAAGGGATGCCTGTGGTTCAAAAGGCATGTGCCGAAGCTCTCTCGCAAGGCGTCCATTCTGCCGATGTAATCCTCAATATTCTATCCCGCAGGCGAGATCCGGAACCACCACCGCTTCTGCTGACCTCTCCGGCCTTGCAGTTGACCCATGAGCCTGTGGCGGACTGCGCCCGTTATGATCTGCTGCGGAGGGCCTGCTGATGGATCGTGCTGACATCATGGCTGCAATGGGCGAGTTGAAGCTCTACGGGATGCGCGCCGCTTATGACGAACTCATGGCGGTGGCTGTGCGCCGCCAGCACGAACCCCGCCAGATCGTCGGAGATCTTCTGGCCGCCGAGATCAACGAGAAGAAGGCGCGCTCGGTCAAATACCAGATCACCACCGCCAAGCTGCCCTATGCCCGGGAGATTGAAGAGTTCACCTTCGATGATACGCCTATCAACGAGACGCTGGTGCGAGATCTGGCCAGCGGGGAGTTCCTCAGCCAACAGCGCAATGTCGTGCTGGTTGGCGGCACGGGGACCGGCAAGACCCATATCTCCGTGGCGATCGCGCGCGCCGTCATCCGCAACGGCGCTCGCGGCCGCTTCTTCAACGTTGTGGACCTCGTGAACAGGCTGGAGGCCGAGGGCCGTGCCGGGCGGGCCGGCCGGCTGGCCGAGCATCTCATGCGGCTCGACTTCGTCATCCTTGATGAACTCGGATACCTCCCATTCGCGCAGTCCGGAGGCCAGTTGCTGTTCCATCTAATCAGCAAGCTCTACGAGCAGACTTCCGTCATCGTCACCACCAACCTCGCATTCGGAGAGTGGCCGACCGTCTTCGGAGACGCGAAGATGACCACCGCGCTGCTCGATCGTCTCACCCACCATTGCGACATCGTCGAAACCGGCAACGACAGCTGGCGCATCAAAACAAGAGCCTGACCGCCCTCCAAAACGCAGGCCCGCGTCGGCTGCGCCAGCTGAAAAGCTACGCCGCCACGGGCCTGCTCACCACATCGCCAGAGGGGTCCCTTTTGGACGCCGATAAGGGGGCACTCTTCAACGCCGATTGACACGTAGGAGACCCGCCTTTCATATCCGCGGCTCTTCAGATCGCGGATCAGCTCCTCCTGAACGTTTCGTACCTTCGTTGACGAGTAATGACCTACGAGGGTTACCGACTTGCCCAGAGCGATGATGTCGTCGACAGCGCCGGCAAAGGAATCGACGCCGCCGGAGAAGAGCGCCACCTCATCGTTTTCCTGGAAGGCGTCGAGAAGCTCCGGAAAATACAGCTCTCGCGGCTGCACCGGCGCTTCCGCTTTGCGGAAACTGAACTCATAGCTGTCGTCGGACAGGAACCCGAGCGTATCGAGGAGGAGCTCCTGCACATCTGTACGCTGCCAGACCTCGGGGTGACGCACGGGGATCGAGAAGGTCAAACTTCGGCGCCAGTCTTCCCCGAAATTCGTGAGCATGGCAGACCCACGTGCGATGCGCTGATCGGCGCAGTACACATAGGCCGCCACTTCGAGGAGGTCGATCAACAGGTCGGGAATGTTCCCGATCATCGAGCGGCTGATGTAGTCGATCCTCAGATTGACGTTCTTGCCGGGCTCGCTGACGTTCATCGCGAGCGCATCGGCCTCGGATGCCTGCGGCACGCCGCATTCGATCAGGCACCGTTTCACTTGGACCCCTTCCTGTTCTTGAGTTCGTTCCCAATCTTCTCAACGGCGAAGGCCGAGAAGCGGCGGGCATCATCCCTCGATATGTCCTTGCCGTCCCGGTACTGGTTCTTGCCAAGCCAGTCCCTGGCGAAGGCGCGCATGATCAGCGCAGACTCGATGCAGTGACGGCGTATCGCGGAATTGTAGGTCGCGAGATCATGGACAGACCGCGCGACGCGATCGGCGCCAACGAGCTTGTGCAAGTTTCGATCGACGTAATAGTGGATGACGCGTTCCACGATGTTCGCGTGAAAATGGTGGGCCAGAGAGCCGAATTTCTCGGGTGATCTCAGTGCCGCCACTGAGGCCTGCACATCGGCAGCAGTTGGGGACCACATCGGCATGCCCGCCTCCACAGCCTCAGCGAGCGCGGCGGCTCCCGCCTCGCGGGCGATGTCGCCAAGGTCCGTCGCTCCCGCATGGACACGCCGTTGCACGCGCTCCAGTGCGCTGTTGTAGGCGACCATCAGTTCAGTCACCGAAGTCGGCGGGCGCGCTCCCATGCCAAGGTCGGCGAGGGCCGCCCCGAAATCCTTCGACGCAGCGGCCTGCGGCAACCTGATGAGCAGCCACAACGCTTCCACGAAGACAGGGTCCCTCAGCGCGCGCTTCAGCGCATCCCGACTGACTTCGGTCACCTGTTCCACCAGCGGCGCGGTGGGTGCACCGCCGGTCACCAGATACCTGACGATGTCCGGCAGGTATCGGTGGGTGGGGAGTTTGCCGAGGCGCTGATGTCCCATCGCGCCACCGATCAGAGGATGAGCCCGGACCGGATCTGGCGCGGACAGGGGGAATGAGCACTCGACAAGAAAAGGAACCTTCCGTTAGAAACACGACAAAGAAAGGAACATGCGATATCCTTTCTCAGGCAGCCTGCCAAGGAAAGGATCCTTTTTCAACCATGGCGTTAGCACCGGAGCCATCACGGTTGGGTCAGCGCGTCGCCATCTCGACCGCGGGCGAACGCGCGGAGGCATTCGTGCCTCCCCTGTTGCCTCCAGTCCCGCCAGTGAGGATGGACCGGCTCTACCGTCAGCTCGAGCGCGCGAACCGCGCGATCGGCCGGCTCGATGGCGTGACCTCCATCCTGCCCGACACCCCGCTCTTCCTCTACATGTACGTCCGCAAGGAGGCGCTGCTGTCCTCGCAGATCGAGGGCACGCAGTCGTCGCTCTCCGACCTGCTGCTCTTCGAGAGCGAGGAAGCGCCGGGCGTCCCCCTCGACGACGTACAGGAGGTTTCCAACTACGTCGCCGCCATGAACCATGGCCTCGACAGGATCCGCGAAGGCTTTCCGCTTTCCCTGCGCCTGATCCGGGAAATCCATGGAATCCTTCTTGAAAAGGGACGCGGGAGCACGAAGCAGCCGGGAGAGTTCCGACGTTCGCAAAACTGGATCGGCGGAACACGACCGGGTAATGCGCTCTTCGTCCCGCCGCCCCCCGAGAACGTCCTCGACCTCATGTCGGACCTGGAGGCGTTCATCCATGCCGACACGCCGGAGATGCCGACCCTCATCAAGGCCGGGCTGGTCCATGTGCAGTTCGAGACCATTCATCCGTTTCTCGATGGGAACGGCCGTCTCGGCCGCCTGCTGATCACCTTCCTTCTCTGCACGCAGGGCATCCTGAAGGAGCCGATCCTGTATCTCAGCCTCTACTTCAAGACGCATCGCCGCCAGTACTACGACCTCCTGCAGCAGGTCCGTGAGAACGGCGACTGGGAGACATGGTTGGAGTTCTTCCTCGACGGCATCGCCGAGACGTCTCTGCAGGCATCAGAGGCGGCGCGCGAAATCCTCGCGCTGTTCGAAGCCGATCGGCACCGGATCGAGGATCTCGGGCGCCCGGCCGCATCCGCGCTCCGGGTCCACCAGCTGCTTCAGCAGAAGCCGATCATCGGCATTCCCGCGGCGGCGCAGCGGCTGAGCATCTCGCCCCCGACAATTGCGAAGTCGATCCAGCATCTGGAGGATCTCGGCATCGTGCGGGAGGTGACGGGCAAGCAGCGTGGCCGGATGTATGTCTACAGCGACTACTTGAGCATACTCAGCCGGGGAACAGAGCCCCTGTGATCCAGAGTTCTGCCGAAACTGTGAACCGGCGTGCAAAATTGACCCCGTAGCGGGGTAATCGGCGCCCAAGAATGACCCCCTTACACTGATGGTCATGATGCTCCCGAGGTCATCGGGGAGCGCAGTGTGGGATGTTGGTCGTGGAGACGATAGCGAAGATCCGGCGGGCGTATTTTCAGGACAAGAAGTCGATCAAACAGATTTGCCGGGAGCTGCGGGTATCGCGGAACACGGTGCGCAAGGTGATCCGGTCCGGTGTGACGGAGCTCACCTACGAGCGAACCATTCAGCCGCTGCCAAAGATCGGACCCTGGAAAGACATGCTCGACGAGATATTGGCGGCGAACTCGCGGAAGCCCAAACGCGAGCGACTGACCCGCATTCGGATCTTCGAAGAACTCCGGGCCCGAGGTTATGATGGCGGCTATGATGCCGTCCGGCGATACGCGGCCTCCTGGTCGAAGGAGGAAGAGGTGGCATCTGCGGCCGCCTATGTCCCACTAACCTTCGACCCAGGCGAGGCCTACCAGTTCGACTGGAGCCACGAGATCGTGGTGATCGACGGCGCGACGACCACGGTGAAGGTGGCACATGTCCGCCTGTGTCACAGCCGGATGCTGTTCGTGCGTGCCTATCCCCGCGAGACGCAGGAGATGGTCTTCGACGCGCATGACAAGGCCTTCGCCTTCTTCGGGGGCACCTGCACGCGGGGCATCTACGACAACATGAAGACCGCGGTCGACACGATCTTCGTCGGCCGAGACCGCGCCTACAACCGCCGGTTCCAGCAGATGTGCGGGCATTACCTCGTCGATCCCGTCGCCTGCACCCCGGCATCCGGCTGGGAGAAGGGACAGGTCGAGAACCAGGTCGGTGTTGTCCGACGGCGGTTCTTCGTGCCCCGGCCGAAGTTCAGGAGCTACGCCGAGCTCAACGCCTGGCTCGAGGACCGCTGTGTTGCCTGGGCCAAGGCCAATCCGCATCAGGAGCTTCGGGATCGAACGATCTGGGATGTGTTCCAGGACGAGCGCGCGAGCCTTGTGCCCTACGTTGGTCCGTTCGACGGCTTCCATGCCGTGCCGGCTTCGGTCTCGAAGACCTGTCTCGTCCGGTTCGACAAGAACCGCTACTCCGTGGATGGCCGGGCCGTTGGCCGCCCCGTCGAGATCCGTGCCTATGCCGAGCGGGTCGAGTTCTGGCAGGACGGCAAGATCGTGGGGCAGCACGCCCGAGCCTTCGGGCGCGACAAGGCCATCTACGACCCGTTGCACTACATTCCGGTTCTGGCTCGCAAGCCCGGTGCCCTCCGGAATGGCGCGCCCTTCAAGGACTGGGACCTGCCGCCATCGATCAGGCGCGTGCAGCGCAAGCTTGGCAAGGTGCCGAACGGCGACCGGCAGATGGTCCAGATCCTCAGCATGATCCCGATCGATGGGCTGGATGCGGTGGAAGCTGCCTGTGCCGAAGCCCTGAGCGAAGGGGTCCCCGCAGCCTCGGTCGTCATCAACATCCTGGCCCGGCATCGGGAGCCGCCGCCGCCGCTGACCATCGATACGCCGGCCGCGTTGCGACTGACCTGCGAGCCCGTCGCCGATTGCAAACGCTACGACAGCCTCAGGAGACCCAACCATGGAAAGATCACAGGTGCTGGACGCGATGAGCCAGCTGAAGCTCTACGGCATGAAGGCCGCCTACGATGAGATCATCACCACGGCGGTGAAGCGTCAGCACGAGCCGCAACAGATCGTCGGCGACCTGCTGAATGCAGAGATCAGCGAGAAGCAGGCGCGCTCGATCAAATACCAGATGACAATCGCCAAGCTGCCGCTGGCGAAAGAGGTCGACGAGTTCAGCTTCGAGGAAACGCCGGTCAACGAGACGCTGGTGCGCGACCTGGCTGCCGGTGAGTTCCTCGAACAACAGCGCAATGTCGTGCTCATCGGTGGCACCGGCACCGGCAAATCCCACCTTGCCGTAAGCATCGCACGGGCCTGCATCCGACGCGGCAAACGGGGGCGCTTCTTCAATGTCGTGGACCTGGTGAACAAGCTCGATGCCGAAGCCCGTGCCGACCGACAGGGGCGCACGGCAGACCTGCTCTGCCGCCTCGACTTCCTGATACTCGACGAACTCGGCTATCTCCCCTTCGCGCAGACCGGCGGCCAGCTGCTGTTCCATCTCATCAGCCGCCTCTACGAGCGCACCTCGATCATCGTGACGACCAATCTCGACTTTGGGGAATGGCCTTCGGTCTTCGGCGATGCGAAGATGACCACTGCGCTGCTCGACCGCCTGACCCATCACTGCGACATCGTCGAAACCGGCAACGAGAGCTGGCGCTTCAAGACCCGAGAATGACCGACACTCACGCTGGCCCGATACGGCTGCGCTGTATGGGGGCTACACCGCATCGGGCCAGCTACCCGCTCGCTCCAAAGGGGTCATTTTTGGACGCCGATAGGGGGTCAAGATTGCGTGCCGATTGACACAGCTGCGCATGTCGGCGCATCCGAGGCATATGAAGTCGAATTGCTGGCTGCTTCCGGCGCGCCGCTCGTCAGCAACCCGACACGACTCGAAGGTACTGATCATCGGAGAATCCGCTTCCAGATTGAGGCAACCGATGACCTTCCGGCCTTCGCACGACTGATCGGGCCGCAGGAGTTCACGCCAGGGATCATCACGCACGTCGATGCGCTGCAGATCGCAATTCGCGAAACACACTCACGACAAACGGAGAATGCGCTCGCTCAGTTGGACGGCGAAACAGAAGCCACCCTCGCTTTGCTCGAAGTGCAGGACTTGCTCGAGAAGATCGAAGATCGCGATGCCGACGGGCATGGCGAAGGCGTCTCCATCCCGAAGGCTCGAAAGGAAACGGATGAAGGCGGCCAGAAGCATCGCCAACTGAGCTACGACGACTTCATCGCTGGTCGTCGGCCACACCAATCGGGGCATGTTCAGCACAACAGCCTCGGCAGCAGCGACGTCTCAATCGTCCGCGGATTTCTGAACCGGATCGTCGGGTTGAACTCGCTCGTAACGCCGGTCGATGAAAACGACGAGGACGCCCTGAAGGCTGCCTTCGATCTCGGGGACGAGACCCAGAACGCCGAAGCCGCGATGGCGGCAGGGGAGGAGTTCGCGGCCAAACCGACTTCGCGGCCAGTTCCGGACGGAGGCGAGGAAGAGCAGCGTCGCAACGCTCGTCGGGCGAAGGCGACGAAGGATCAGCTTGTGAAGGCGGCCGCGGACTTCGCCAAGCGCATCGAGCTCAAGCAGGAGAGTGGTAGCCTTTCGTCCCGCGATTTTCTGCGGCTTCGCGCTCTACTGATGATCATCTGTGCCGCCTCGTGGAGAGGCACGGACATGGCAGGCGAAAAGCCGAAAGATCGGACAAGCTTGCAGGTTCTTCCCGTGGAGGGCGATCCCAACAGTTGGCCCTACGTCCTCGGACGGCTGATCTTCAAAGTCTTCGGCGGGTCAAAGCCCGCGATACGATGCTTGAAGCTCGACAGCGTCCACGACCAACTTCCTGCCGACTTGCTCGAATGCTGGGCCACCTGCTTCTGGTGCATGCATGCTTGCCTGTGCGCACGGCTCTCACCAGGCGAACGCACCAAGATACAGCGCCACATCCTTCCCTTGATGGAACAGGTCTATCGCAGGACGCACCTCTCGAAGGACGAACTGCTCGCGGCGTCGATTACCGATGTGATGGACGGAATGAGCATCCAGTACGCAGATCGGCTTGGCATCGATCCAGAGGCGCTGTCGCGGGCACATCGGTCAGCCTGCGAGAGGATCTTCTCTTGAGGGGTGCCGCTCATGCTGCACTCATTTCGGCCCGTGCTGATTAACGAAGCGATATGAAGGACTTCGTTCCCTCTTGCTTCCACAGTGCTTCCACGGGCCCTGGAAACGCAAACGCCGCCCCGGAGGGCGGCGCGTAAGCGTTTGATAACGCGGGAATTTTTGGTTGCGGGGGTAGGATTTGAACCTACGACCTTCAGGTTATGAGCCTGACGAGCTACCGGGCTGCTCCACCCCGCGCCGGGATTGAGATGTTGAGGAGTTTTTTCGGTTCTTATCAGGTCTGGCGGCGAGCTACTCTCCCACGTCTTGAGACGCAGTACCATTGCCGCGGCGGCACTTAACTTCCGAGTTCGGGAAGGGATCGGGTGTTTTGCTCGCGCTATGACCACCAGACCGGAGAAGAACCGAAGCACATCGGCGCTGTTTTCAGCGACTGTCTTAGTCAAGGTATTGTGTAGCATGTCTTCCAGAGTCTTGCTTTTTCTGGATGGATCAAG
>NZ_AUCM01000044.1 GCF_000429765.1 Gemmobacter nectariphilus DSM 15620
CCGACGTTCTCGCGCTGTGTCGCCCAACGGAGGTTCCATGGGTGGTTGACGTCCCGCGTGCCATCCTCATGTGCGACCACGTGACGTTCGCTGGGCGGACGTCCGAGAAAGGCCATGGCGACAAGGCGATGGACCGGGATGCCTGTGCGGCGGTTTCCGCGCCACAGCTGAACATAGAGGTACTGGTTTTGGGGATTGCGCCACTGCCTCAGAATCCGACCCGCCCGGGCACCTTTCCCGCCCACAGCGCGCCGAACCCGTCCATCCTCGGAAACATCGTATTCCGGCCAACCGGGGATCGAGCGCCACTCCGGGTTCAAGTCGATCATGCGACACCCCCGTTTGTGTCGATGACCCAATTCAGTATCGCGATTGCATCGGCTTCGTTGTCATCGGCAGGGGAAAAGCCGCGAGCCCGTGCCGCGGCAATCATGTCCTGCTTGGGTGCATTTCCCCGGCCTGTCGCGTACTTCTTGATCGTGCCGACCGGAACGCCGCTATACGGAATTCCTCGCAACTCGGCCCATGTCGTCAGCGTCGCGAGGAGACCTCCAAACACATGCGCCGCGTCGGTCCCGGCGTGCCGGCGGACCTCTTCGAACCAGATCGCGGCGATGGGCCCCGACAGCCGGTCGAGTTCGGTCAGCCAGTTGGTGAACCGCAGGTAGCGCATGCCACCGCCGTCGAATCGTCCGGGCCGGAAGCTGACCGTGCCGCTGGTGATCAGTCCGTCATGGCTGCGCATCGCCCAGCCGGTCGTGGTGCCGAGGTCGAGGGCGAGGATGCAGGACCGGCTGATCGCGCCCGGTTCGGGGCGGACGTTCTGCGCGGGGATCGTTGTGTTCATCGTGAAGGCTCACAAGCTGTGGGCCTTCGGCTTCGGTCAGCGCAAGATGTAGCATCCGGCGGTCCCCGTCTAAAGCGAAAACGACCAGGGACGACGCGGCCGGCGAAGTTCGACTCGCTGCCCGTCCCGGTCCCAACCTCCGAACGCGTGGTCCCAACCTTCGAGCGGGTTGGGACAGCCCTTTATCGTTTCACTCCAATGGCTTGCATGGATGTGGTCCCAACCTCGGTGTCCCCAACGGGGGTCCTTCTCTTTTCGTATAGAAAAGCATGTTCCCGACCTTTTCCGTTCTCCCACATGAATGTGTAGCAAAAGGTTGGGACCACGGGGTGAGGTTGGGGACACCGTTGTTTTTGAACGGCTTTTCGTGTCCCCAACCCCCTCGCGAGGTTGGGACAGGGTTGGGACCACCGGCGGGGGTTGGGACCACGCGAGGGGACTTCAGTCTTGTCGATGCCGATGCATCCCGACAACGGATCCGTCCGACGGCGGCACTTGTCAGTTGGTGGACGCTGCGCCGACGCCGTAGACCGCGTCCCGGACTTGCGCCGGGAAGTCGCCGATGACGCCGGCGACGGAGGTGTTGGTCAGCACGACGACCGTCAGGGCCTCGACCGGGTCCACGAACCAGTGTGCGCCGAGCACGCCGCCCCATTGCCAGGTTCCAGCGTTCTGCGGCGTCGCCGCGGCCGCGGGGTCGAGCAGAACGGCGGCGCCAAGACTGTGGCCCCAGCCCTCGCCCTCGCTCCAGGCGCGCAGGTCGCCGATCTGGTGGGAGGTGAGCAACTCTGCGGAAGCCGCCGACAGGATCGGCGCGCCACCGGTGCGGATCGCTTCGAGGAAGCGTGCATAATCCGCCGCCGTGCCAGACATGCCGCCGCCGCCCGAGGGCCAGGCGTCCGGGTCGGTCGCCCGCCCCGGCGAGAACGGCACGCCCGGCTCGCCCATCGGTACCGTGTCGCCGGCCTCGCGCATCCGAGCGGCAGGCCCCTCGCCGTCCCGGTAGGCGGCGGCAAGGCGCGCCAGATCGGCGACGACGAAGGTGGTGTCCTCCATACCGAGTGGCCCGGTCACGTAACGCGCTACGGCCTCCGGCAGGGTCATGTCGGATGCAGTTGCGACCACTGCGCCCAGCACGTCCGTCGAGACCGAATAGCGCCAATCCGTCCCCGGCTCGAAGACCAGCGGGACCGACGCGATCCGGCGCATCGCCTCACCTAAAGTCTCGCCGTCCTGCGAAAGGCCGGCGGGAACCTCGGCGTGGTGATAAGGGCTGTCGGCCGGCTCGAAGACGGCGTAGCTGAGGCCCGAGGTATGCGTCATCAGGTGCCGCACGGTGATGTCGGGGGTCCGGCCGTCGGGCAGGCTCGGCCGGAAATATGGCAACCAGTCGGCCACGCGGTCGTCGAGCGACAGCCGCCCTTCCTCGATTAGCGCCAGCGCCGTGGCCGAGACGATGGCCTTGGTCATCGAGGCGAGGCGATAGATCGTGTCCTCTTGCGCCGGCTGCCCGGCCTCGCGGTCCGCGAAACCGGCCGCGCGGCTGTAAACCGGCTCTCCGTCGCGCAGGACAAGCGCGGTCACGCCCACGATCCGCTCGCTCTCGACCCAAGCGTCGATCACCTCATCGAGCCGCTGTTCCAGGCCGGCATCGGCCGCCGCAACGCCCGTCCAGAGGCCCGCGCAGAGCAGCCCGGCAGTCAGCGTGCGCCGTACCGGTTTCCGCGGCCGTACTCGGGTTTCCTTCATTCCTGTCATGGGGTTCACTCCTTTTTCTGATGTTGCGTGAAAGGGGTCTGGCGCGGGCTCAGACCCGCGCCACGAACCAGACGTTCATCGGGTCGTGCGGCAGGACGTGCCGCTCGACGCTGGCGAAACCGGCCTCGCGCAGGAACCGCTCGGCCGTCTCCCAGCCCCACATGGTGCCCAGACCCTCGCCGCCCTGTCCGATCGACACCGGCGTGCAATGCACGGTCGAGACCGCGTAAAGCAGCGTCGCGAAGGGGAAATCGCGGTTCTTCTCCAGATCCGCCGAGGCGCCGATGTCCTGCATCAGGTAGACCCCGCCGGGCTTCAGCGACTTGCGCAGGCCCTTCACCAGCCCGCGCGGATCCTTCTGATCGTGCACCGCGTCGAAGCTGGTCACGAAGTCCCAGCGCCCGGGCTCGGCATAGCCGGTGAGATCCCGCGCCTCGAACGTCATGTTGCTCAGTCCCGCGTCGCGCGCGGCCTCGGTGGCATGTTCTACGGCGTCCTTGCAGAGATCATAGCCAGTGAAGCGGCTGGCGGGATAGCGCGCGGCCAGTGCGAGTAGAGCCGCACCGCGGCCGCAGCCCGCGTCGAGCACGTCGATGCCCGCCTCCAGCCGGTCGTGCAGGCCGGGCACCAGCGGCAGCATGTGGTCGAAGAGCGCCGCGCCGACCGTCTGCCCGCTGTCCTCCGCCATGATCTGGTGGAAACAGGGATAGTCGTCGTAGCGCGTGCCCTCGCCGGTCCGGAAGGTGTGAATCGTCCGGTCCTGGATCTGTCCGAGCAGCGCGACGTGCTGGGCGTAGACCGCGAGATTGCCGAGCGGCGCACCCTCGGTCAGGCAGGCCGCATGCTCAGCCGGGAGGTGGTAGCGCCGGTCCTCTGGCCGGTAGTCGACCACGCCCGCCATCACCATGGCGGCAAGCCATTCGCGCACGTAGCGCTCGGCCAGACCCGCCGCAGCGGCGATCTCCGCGCTGGTGGCGGGGGCGCGTCCGGCCATCGTATCGAACAGGCAAAGCCGGTGGCCGAGCGCCATCATCGCCGCTGCCGCACCGGAGTCGAGCATCTCTCCGACGCGCCCGGCGAAGGCCTCGGCGCGGTCGGTGTCGAAGGGAAGTTTTTCGAGCGCCGTCATCGTCGTCATCCTTGGGTCCATTTCGTTCGGGGCGGAGATAGCTCCGATGACGAGCCGTGCGTGAGAGACGAAACCGCCGAAAAGGGGGGATTCCGGCCAGTCAGTTGCGCCTTATCTGTCGATTTCCACCAGTAATTCGGCCATCATCCGCCCATGAACGATGCGCCACCCACATTGACGGTCAGCCTGCTCGTCCTGCCCGAGTCGTTCCCGGGCGCGCTCTACTGCCTGCACGAACTCTTCGGGCTGGCCGGGCGCACCTGGCAGCCGATCACCGGCGAGCCGGAGGCCGCGACCTGCCATTTCGCGCCGCGGCTGGTGTCGGTCACAGGCGAACCGGCCGCCTCTCCCGCCGGGCCGGTGATCGCGGTCGAGGCCCCTCTGCACGCCCCGCCCGCGCCCGACATCGTGATCGTGACCGACCTCGGCCTGCCGATCGATTTCGACCCGCGCGGCAAATGGGCCGAGGAGGCCGCCTGGCTGCGCCGGATGCACGCACAGGGCGCGGTGGTCGGCTCGATCTGCTCGGGCTCGCTGTTTCTCGCCGAGGCGGGGCTTCTCGACGGGATCGAGGCGACCACGCACTGGGCGGTGGCGCCGATCTTCCGCGAGCACTACCCGGAGGTGAAGCTGCGCCCGGAACGGATCCTCTGCCCGGCGGGGGCGGAGCATCGCATCGTCAGCGCCGGCGGCGCCTCGACCTGGAGCGAGCTTGGCCTCTACCTCGTCGCGCGGTTCGCGGGCGAGACCGAGGCGCGGCGGCTGTCGAAGGTCTTCGTCATCGGCGACAAGTCCGACGGCCAGCTGCCCTTCGCCGCCATGGCCCGCCCGCGCCAGCACGCGGACGCCGCCATCGGCAAGGCGCAGCTCTGGATCGCGGACAATTACACGGCGGAGAACCCGGTGGCGCGCATGGCGGAGGTCGCAGGCCTGCCCGACCGCACCTTCTCACGCCGCTTTCGCAGGGCCACGGGCTATGGGCCGGTCGAATACGTCCAGGCTCTGCGGCTGGAGGAAGCCAAGCAGATGCTGGAGACGACGGACGCGCCCACCGACGCCGTGGCGTTGGCAGTAGGATATGCGGACCCGGTGTTCTTCCGCCGCATCTTCAAGCGTCAGGTCGGCGTCACCCCGGCGCGCTACCGGCAGCGGTTCGCGGGGTTGACGGCGCTACGCTCGGCGTGAACGCCCGAACGGCCCTCGGTTTCGGCCCTTTTTGAAGAGACGGCGCAGGTTCGTCGTGGGCGCCCCCCACATGCACCTCCAGTTCGTTCCGCAAGCTGGAGTTCGCATCAGCAGCACCCCGGCCCCCGACGTCGTGGAGATCATGGCAAACACCAAGCATGGGGAGAAACAGGTCGTAAACTGCAAGCTTCAAGGCGCCCTCCGATACCGCCACTCCCGCGGTGCCTCGCGCCCGCCCTCGTCGCGCCGCCTGTACCGCTCCCAGCCGTTCGCCTTGAGGTAGGCCGAGACGCGCATCTGGTCGCCGCGGGTCCAGCGGGCCGGTTCGAGTCCGATCGCCTCCTCGAGGATCTCGCCGACAGACACGTCTCGCAGCGGCTCGGGGCGCGGCACGCTTTCGGTGCGGGAATTGCCGTAGTCGGGGAAGCCATCCGAGACGGTCCGGATTTCGTGCGTCAGCCAGTGCTCGATGAGGTCGTCCCAGGCGTCGGACTGGTAGCGGCGGTCCTGTTCCTCGCGTGCTTTGGCCAGCAGCGCCGGGTCGTCGATCCACCAGATTGCGCCGCCACGGAAGCGGTGGACGGCCTCGGCCCAGAGCTGGTCCCGGTCGCGTGCGAGCGCCGCGATGTCTATGGTGCCGCAGCGGAGCGGCCAGAAGCGACGGTTGCCGGTCTCGTCGCGCAGATAGGTGTCCGGGTTCACGGTTCCGGCGAACACGCATTGGCGCGGCACCTCGACGGTGTAGCGGCCATAGGGCGGGCGGAAGCGGTCGGTGGTGCGTGTCAGGAACGCCTTGATGCGCGAGACCTCGGCGCGGCCGATAGCGTCGAGTTCGGCGATCTCGACGATCCAGACGCCCTGCATGTGCAGCGCTGCGTCCTTTGACCCGAGCTCGGGCAGCTCGTCGGTGAACCACTCCTCACCGGCTAGCACCTTGATCGCGGTGGATTTGCGCGCGCCCTGCGGTCCCTCGAGGATCAGCATGTGGTCGGCCTTCACGCCGGGCCGGTATATGCGGGCGACGGCTGAGATCAGCCAGAGCGCACCGATGGTGTGATGGAACGCCGTGGGTTCCGCGCCGAGATAGGCGCTGGTCCAGGTCTCGATCCGGGGCGTGCCGTCCCATTTCAGGGTGTCGAGCCAGTCGCGGACAGGATGAATGCGCAGCTCGCGGGCGACGGCGCCGACGGCGCGGCTCACGACCACCGGCGCCACGTTGATGCCGCGCAGCTGCAGCCATTCGGCGGTGCGGATGTCGTCGGCGTCCTCCCAGGGGCGCGGGAGGGAGGCGATTCCGGCGTCCCACGGCAGCGGCTGGCGCACCACGATCTCCTGCCCGAACTCGTCGAAAGCGAGAACGCCGGCGAAGGCAGGATCGGATGTCAGAGCCACGATGACATTGGCCTCGTTGCGCTCGGGTGCCCCCGCGAGGTCGAGCCGGAGGCGCCTGAACCAGGCAGGTTTCGGGATCGGCGCGTGCGGGTCGCCGGTGGCGTTCACGCGGCGGCGGAGCTCGGCCAGCTGCTGGGTCAGGACCGATATGCCGATGCCGGTCGCGGACTTGATCCGCGCGATGACCTGCCGCTCGGGAAGTGGATCAAGCTTCGCCAGCGCGATGCGCCCGAGCAGCGTGGACAGGGCTTCGAACTCTGGCGGGTTCGTCAGCGCCTCGGCCGCGGCGATCAGCGTGGCTGGATCGTCGGCGGAGGCGACGACGGGCGTGGCTGTCTCCGACTCGACCGGATCCCCGGTTTGCGGCTCCGCTGTGGTGTCCGCCGCGAGCGCATAATCCTCGGCGCGGGCGCCACGCTGCAGATCGTCGTTGAAATCGTCGCCATGGAGCGGCGCGACGATCTCGTTCGGGATGTCGGCCCGGTTCAGACGGTCCGAGAGCGTCGCGGCCGCCTGGCGGCCGGCGTCTCCGGCATCGGCATAGATGGTGACGCGCCGGGTGCCCTCGGGCCACTGGAACCGCGCCAGACCGTCGGCCGAAAGCGCCGCCCAGACCGGTGTGCCGTAGAGCGCGTGCGCGGCGAGCGCGGTCTCGATGCCCTCGGCAATGCCGATGTGTCCGTCCCCCGGCATCGGGAACAGGCGAACCACGGCGTCCTTCACGCTGCCGAGCATCTTCTTGCCGGGAGGCGCCTTCGCGCTGCCGTCGTCGAGCAGGAAGGTGCGGTGGATGCCCGGCGCGCGCTCCCCGTTCGACAGCCGCAGGATCGCGATCAGGCCGGGCCAGCCGCGGCAGCTGTCGAAGTCCGGAAGGTCGGCGTGGAACAGTAGGTCGGGCGAGCCGGGATCCGATAGCCCGCGAGCGCGCAGGTAGGTCTCGCCCAACGTGCCGGCGAGCCGCACAGCCCCGCCGACGAGGCGCGCAATCTCGGCCGAGTGGTCGGGACGTGCGCGCATGGGCGACTTCGGCGCGGGTTGCGGCGCAGGGAGATCCATCCCCGCCAGCCGCGCCGCCTCGTCGAAGAGCGCGCCGTCGCAGAG
>NZ_AUCM01000045.1 GCF_000429765.1 Gemmobacter nectariphilus DSM 15620
TTCCCTTTGCAGCCGCATTTCGGGGTGAACCGGATCGCCACGTGGTCACCTTCGGTCACGACGACGATCACCACCGAAGGGATGCCGATCACCTCGGTCGGCACCGTGTCGCACCCGACGCTGGCGGCCACCAACCTTGCCGCCTCGATGCGGCGCTGGCGTCTGACTTCCGCGGCGGTCGTGGACTCGGTCGCCGACCAGCGTTCCGCAGGCTGGGCCTGCTGGCGCGGCAACGCGGCGGGCCTCGGCGGCTGGACCTTCGTGACGCGGATTTCGCTGACGACGCTGCAAGCGACCGGCATGGGGTTCTTCGGCCTCTACGGATCTACGGCCGCGCTGGCCACCACCCTGACCCTGGCCGCAGCCATCAACTGCATCGGCATCGGTTTCCAGCGCGGAACCCATGCGAACTGGCAGCTGGTTCGCAACGACGGTACCGGCGCACCGACCCTGACTGACATGGGCGCGTCCTTCGCCATCGCCACCGGTGGCGTGCTGACGATCTTCATCGCCGCCCCGCCGAACGGCAGCTCGGTCTGGGTGCGTGTCGTCGACGAGGTTTCCGGCGCGG
This sequence comes from Gemmobacter nectariphilus DSM 15620, assembly GCF_000429765.1. Lineage (GTDB taxonomy): Bacteria > Pseudomonadota > Alphaproteobacteria > Rhodobacterales > Rhodobacteraceae > Wagnerdoeblera > Wagnerdoeblera nectariphila. The sequence goes on from NZ_AUCM01000045.1 coordinate 572, forward strand.
TCTTCGAACAGGAGATCACCGCCGACCTGCCAGCGGCCACGCAATTCCTGTCGCCGAGGCTGTTCCTGAACACCGGCGCGACCGCCGCCGTCGTCGCCTACGACTGTGCCGGGGTCTACGTCGAGACGGACTTCTGAGCCAGCTTCTTGGAAAGCCAACTCGTGTGAAGCCCGGGCCGGGCGACATCAACGGGAAGCGCCGAACGCCTCGACCGTGGCGTATCGCCCGGCCCGGATCACGGGTTCACGGTTTCAAAAAGCGGCAGGGATTCGCTGCGCCGGAATGGTGGCACGGCTAAGCGGCATCTGTCCCCTGCGGCGATGGGCACAATTGTGCACCTTGGATCAGGCCGAAATCTGAACCACGCTTTCCCCAAACCCGTCGTTCTGGCAATGTTCTGTCCTGCCTTTATGATTCCCGGACCTGCACATGTGCAATTTGTACTCCCAGACCAAGAGCCAGGACGCCATGCGCCATGTCTTTGACGACATGCGCGCGGATGACGAGGACGTGGTCGATCTGACCGGCAATCTGCCACCCATGACCGGAATCTTCCCCGACTATCCCGCGCCGATCATCCGGCACGGGGCGCAGGGTGGCTGGCAATTGACCATGGCGCGCTGGGGTATGCCTACACCGCAGGTGTTTCTGGCAGGCAAGCGCACCGATCCCGGCGTCACCAATATTCGCAATGTCGCTTCGGCCCATTGGCGACGCTGGCTCGGGGTGGAACATCGCTGCCTCGTCCCCTTCACCAGCTTTTCCGAGATCGACAGCCGCCCGGGCGCACCCCGCAACCATCCGGTCTGGTTCGCGCTTGGCCAGCATCGCCCCCTGGCCTTCTTTGCGGGCATCCGCACCGAATGGACCTCGGTGCGCAAGCTGAAGGAGGGCGAGGTGACGGCAGAGCTGTTCGGTTTTCTGACCTGCCCCCCCAATGCCGAGGTCGCGAAGATCCATCCCAAGGCGATGCCGGTGATCCTGACCAGGCCCGAGGAGTGGCGGCGCTGGCTGACTGCACCGGTGGCCGAGGCCCTGCCGCTGCAACGCCCCCTGTCCGACGGTACGCTGCAGATCGTGGCGGAGGGAGTCCGGGAAGATGCGGCCTGAGACCTTGCGCCCTGAACTGGCCCACGCCGACGAATTCGACCTTTGTGGGCGACGTGTGCATGAAGCCGAAGGCCGCGGTCGCCGAACCTTTGCGCTGTTTCAGGCGGTGCGGCATCCCGGCCCGCTGGTCTGGATCCTGCCCGCCCATGTGCCGGAACTGCCGATGCTGCGCGGATTGCCGAAAGGTGTCGGCGAACGGCTGCACCTGTTCCGCGCCGAGGGCGAGACCGATCTGCTGTGGTGCATCGAGGAGGCACTGCGCTCGGCTCCCGTCGGCCTCGTCATCGCCGAACCGGAAAAGCCCCTGTCGCTGACCGCCGGGCGTCGCCTGCAACTGGCGGCCGAGGCTGGGCGGACCACCGGCCTGATGCTGATCCGCGAAGGCGCGGGCAGCAATGCCACCGAAACGCGCTGGGCCTGTGCCCCCGTAGCAAGCCCGGCTGCGGACTCGACTCTGCATTGCTGGACCCTTAATAAGAACAAAAAGGGAACTTGCGGAAGTTGGATTGTGAACTGGAATGGCGCGACGGCTGCTGTCCATCTGGTTTCCGAGGCTGGCCAGCGACATCAGCCTGCGGAACCGCCCGGTTGAAGGGCCCCTTGCCTTGAGCCTGCGCTCGGGCAATGCCGATCATCTGCATTGCCTGAACCCCGCCGCCACGGCCCGCGGCCTGCATCGCGGCATGGCACTGGCCGATGCCCGCGCGATCTGTCCCGATCTTGCCATCCGCCCCGCTGATCTGGCGCGTGAGGCGGCGGCGCTGGTGTCCTTGCGCCGCTGGGCCAGCCGCTATGCCCCCATGATTGCCACGGATGGCGCGGACGGTCTTTTGGCCGATATCTCGGGCGTGCCGCATCTGTTTGGCGGCGAAGCCGATTTGCGCGAGGACTTGCACGCGCGACTGACGCGGGCGGGCCTGCATGCGGAAAGCGCCATCGCCGGAACCCGTGGCGCCGCCCATGCGCTGGCCCGTAACGGCGGCGGCATCGTGCCTGACGGGCGACTGATCGAGGGGATCGGGCACCTGCCGGTGACAGCCCTCAGAGTGGACCCTGATACCGCCGAGGCGCTGGCGCGGGTGGGCCTGGCACGTATTGCCGATCTGGCGCATCTGCCGCGCGCGCCTCTGGCCCGCCGCTTCGGGCAAGGGCTGGTTCTGCGGCTGGATCAGGCGCTCGGGCAGCGGGACGAGCCCGTTGCAGCGGAACCGGACGCCCCGCATTTCGGGGTGCGGATGACGCTCCCCGAACCGATCGGGCTGCAAGCCGATGTCATGGCGGGGCTGGAACGCTTGCTGGACCGGCTCTGCGTCAAACTCGCCCAGCATCGGATGGGCGCGCGGCGCGTGCGCCTGGAGCTGCGGCGGGTGGATCGCCACTCGGCACAGGTCGAGATCGGCCTCGCCCGGCCTATGCGCGACCCTGCCCGGATCGCGGCATTGTTCGCCAAGGGCGTGGACGAGGTAGATTCCGGCTTCGGCATTGATGCCCTTCGCCTGACTGCCCCGGTGACCGAGGCCCTTGCGCCCGAACAGATGGGTGGGGGCCCGGCGATCCGGCACGACGACGCACTAGCCGACCTGCTGTCTTCGGTCGGCAATCGCATCGGCTTTGACCGGGTGCTGCGGCTTTTACCCGCGACCAGCCTGATTCCTGAACGCAGCTTCCTTCTCGCCCCCGCTGCCTATTCGGCAGCCGAGCCGATCCCGCATCACGGGGGGGCGGCGCGGCCGATCACCCTCTTTCCGCCCGAGCCGGTAACCGCCGCCTCGGGCAACCCGCCCGCGAGTTTCCGTTGGCGGCGCATGCGCTTGACCACGCTGCGCGCGCTGGGACCGGAACGCATCAGTCCGGAATGGTGGTTCGACGATCCCGCCTGGCGGTCGGGCCTGCGCGATTACTGGCGGATCGAGACCCGGGAAGGGCCGCGGCTCTGGCTGTTTCACACCCCGCAAACCCCGGCCTGGCCCGCGCCCGGAGGGGCGCAGAACTGGCACGTACAGGGGGAATTCGCATGATTCCCTATGCCGAACTTTGCGTCACATCGAACTTCACCTTCCTGACCGGCGCCTCGCATCCCGAGGAACTGGTCACGCGGGCGGCAGAACTGGGTCTGAGTGCCATCGCCATCACCGACCGCAATTCTGTGGCAGGCGTGGTGCGGGCTTTCTCCGCGCTGAAGGAACTGGCGCGTCTTCGCAACGAGGCACAAGCCGAGGCGGCGGTGGCGGGCCCCACCATCCGCTCGCAGCGCGTGACGGACCATTCCAGCCGCCAGACCGTTCCGCATTTCACCGGACAGACTGAGGCTTCTGCCATGTCGGATGCACCGCTGCCGAAACTGATCGCAGGGGCGCGCCTGGTGCTGACGGACTCCGCCGTGGAATGGCTGGCCCTGCCCACCGATCTTGCCGCCTGGTCGCGCCTGACCCGGCTTCTGTCGATTGGCAAGCGGCGCGCGGCCAAGGGCGAATGTCACCTGCAACGCGCCGATCTGGTCGAATGGGGCAAGGGCATGGTGCTGATCGCCCTTTCGCCCGACCCGCTGGACGATCCCGGCCCGAAAAGCACCCGCGGCGATCTTCGCGCCATCGGTCGCGCCTTCCCCGGTCAGTGCTTCCTGGGGGCCGCCCCGCGCTATGACGGCCGGGATCAGATCCGTTTCGACCGGATCGGCATTCTGGCGCAGGAGGTGAGCCAGCCGATGGTCGCTGTGGGCGATGTGCTGATGCACCGTTCCGCCCGTCGCCCCCTGGCCGATGTGCTGACCTGCCTGCGCCTTGGCTGCACCATCGACGCCATCGGCGAACACCGGCTGGCCAATGGCGAGCGCCGCCTGAAGTCAGGCGCCGAGATGGCGAAGATGTTTCACCGCCACCCCGCCGCGCTGCGCCGAACGCTGGAGATTGCCGACCGTTGCGCCTTTCGCCTGAGCGACCTGCGTTATCAATATCCCGATGAAGCCGAGAGCGAGCCAGCGCAGGACCGGCTGGAACGGCTGGCGCGCGAGGGGCTTCACTGGCGCTACCCCTCTGGTCCGCCGCCAAAGATCGTGCATCGCGTGGAAAAGGAACTGACGCTGATCCGCGAGGTGGATTACGCCCCCTATTTCCTGACCGTGCATGACATCGTGCAATTCGCCAGATCGAAGGGCATCCTCTGTCAGGGCCGCGGTTCGGCGGCGAATTCGGTGGTCTGCTATCTTTTGGGCATCACCGAAGTGCCGCCCGAAAGCATCACCCTGATCTTCGAGCGTTTCATCTCCAAGGAGCGGGGCGAACCGCCGGATATCGACGTCGATTTCGAACACGAACGCCGCGAAGAGGTGATTCAGTGGATCTATGACCGCTACGGCCGCGAGCGTGCCGGGCTGACGGCGACGGTGATCCATTTCCGTAGCCGCGCCGCCATCCGCGAGGTCGGCAAGGTGATGGGGCTGAGCCAGGACGTGATCGCCCGCCTTTCCGGGCAAATCTGGGGCTGGTCTTCCGCCGCGCCCGGCGAGGATCGCTTGCGCGACGCAGGTCTTTCCATCGCGGACCGCCGCGTGCAACTGGCCGTGCGACTGATCGGCGAAATCATCGGCTTTCCCCGCCACCTTTCACAGCATGTCGGCGGTTTCGTCATCACCCGCGGGCGATTGGACGAACTTTGCCCGATTGAAAATGCGGCGATGGACGACCGCACCATCATCGAATGGGACAAGGACGACATCGATGCGCTTGGTCTCCTGAAGGTCGACATCCTTGCGCTTGGCATGCTGACCTGCATCCGCAAAGCCTTTGCGCTTCTGGAGGAGCATCGCGGGCAGCAGCTGACGCTGGCCAATGTGCCGCCCGAAGACCCGCCGATCTACGATATGCTCTGCCGCGCTGATGCCATCGGGGTGTTCCAGGTCGAAAGCCGGGCGCAATTGAACTTTCTGCCCCGGATGCGGCCGCGCAAATTCTATGACCTGGTCTGCGAGGTCGCCATCGTCCGCCCCGGCCCGATTCAGGGCGGCATGGTGCATCCCTTCATCAACCGCCGCATGGGGCGCGAAATGGTCGAAGATCTCGGTCCCGCGATGATGGAAGTTCTGGGCCGTACGTACGGCGTACCGCTGTTTCAGGAACAGGCGATGCAGATCGCCGTCGTCGCCGCAGGCTTCACACCATCCGAGGCCGACCGTCTGCGCCGGTCACTTGCCACCTTCAAACGCATGGGCACCATCGGTTCGTTTCGCGAGCGATTTGTCAGCGGCATGCTGGCGCGCGGTTATGACGCCGATTTTGCGGCGCGCTGCTTTGCCCAGATCGAGGGCTTCGGCAGCTATGGCTTTCCCGAGAGCCACGCCGCCAGCTTTGCGCGGCTGGTCTATATTTCCGCCTGGCTGAAATGCCATCATCAGGCGGTGTTCACCTGCGCGCTTCTGAATTCGCAGCCGATGGGCTTCTATGCACCTGCACAGCTGGTCCGCGACGCCCGCGATCATGGAGTGGAGGTGCGGCCCATTTCGGTCAACCACTCGTTCTGGGACTGCACGTTGGAACCGCGCCCCGATGGGGCGCTGGCCCTGCGGCTCGGCTTCCGGCAGATCAAGGGGATGAGGGAAGAGGACGCCATCTGGATCGCCGCCGCGCGCGGTAATGGCTATCCCGATGTCGAAAGCCTTTGGCGCCGGGCGGGCGTGCACGCCGATGCGCTGGAACGGCTCGCCGAGGCTGACGCTTTTGCCGCCATCGGTCTCAATCGCCGAGACTCTCTGTGGGCAGCCAAGGCGTTGAAAGCCCCTGCGCCGCTGCCCCTCTTTGGCTCCGACGGCGAGGGAGCTACCGAACCCAACGTCAAGCTACCCCAGATGACCCTGGGTCAGGAGGTGATCGAGGATTACCTATCGCTGCGGCTCAGTCTTCGTGCCCATCCGATGGAACTGTTGCGACAGCGCCTGCCGGAAAGCCTGGCCCATGATCGCCTGCCACAGGCCAGTGGCCGCATCACAGTCACCGGCCTTGTCATCACCCGGCAGCGCCCCGGCACGGCGTCGGGCGTCATTTTCCTCACTCTGGAGGACGAGACCGGCACAGCCAATGTCGTGGTCTGGAAGAAGGTCTACGAGACCTTTCGCAAGGCGGTGATCGCCGGGCGGCTCGTGCGCGTGACCGGCCGGATTGAGCGCGATGGCCCGGTCACCCATCTGATCGCCGAGAGGGTCGAGGATGTTTCCCCTCTGCTGGCCACTCTGGGCCGCCCCGTCCTGATCGCGCCCAACGACGGTCGCGCCGATGAAACCGGGCGCCCGACTGGCGGCAGCAGGAGACCAACAGCGCGCCATCCTCGCGAACAGGCACGGATGCTGTTTCCTAGTCGGGATTTCCATTGATCGGAAAAATGGAAGTATTCGCCCATCCGCAGGCCCGTCGAAGGGGGACTGGTCGAATGTTGACCAGGTGTTGACAAGAATATCAAAAGCAAGAACCCGACGGTTTACGTCGGGTTCTAAGTGTCTGATATATTTCAGGAATTTGGTTGCGGGGGCAGGATTTGAACCTGCGGCCTTCAGGTTATGAGCC
>NZ_AUCM01000046.1 GCF_000429765.1 Gemmobacter nectariphilus DSM 15620
TGTCGATCAAATACACTGAACGGCTGGCCGAAGCCGAAATCGACCTTTCAGCAGGCACCGTCGGTGACGCCTACGACAATGCGCTGGCCGAATGCGTGATTGGCCTGTTCAAGACCGAAGTCATCAACCAGATCGGCCCTTGGAAATCGATGCGCGAAGTCGAATGGGAAACCCTGAAGTGGGTCGATTGGTATAACAACCGTCGCCTGCTCGGACCCATCGGATACATCCCGCCCGCAGAAGCAGAGGAGGCGTTCTATGCAAACCTGAACACACTCGATATGGTCGCCTAGTCATTGAACAAACCACCCTCCGGTAAACCCGGGGCGGTTCAGGTCTGGGAACTGGCCCAGTCCTTGCGCGGCCAGTTCCGCGCGATCCCCGGCGGGGTGGTGGGCTGGGACATGACGGCCGCCTTGGCCATGGCCGAGGCGCTGGGCCTCAACCGGCTGATCGCGGCCGAGCTTCTGCCCGTGATCGAACCCTTCGCCGTGCGCGGCATCAACGCCCAAGTGAGAGCCACTCAACATGACGACGCGATCTGAACGCCGGGTCTCGGTGCGCCTTGTCGCGACCGGGGGGCAGGCGCTGAAGGCCGAACTGGTCGGCATCGGCCAGGAGGGCGCCCGGGCCCTGACCCTGATCGAGGCGGCCGGGCCCCGGGCAGCGGCCGGGTTGAACGCGGCCGGGGTTTCGGCCGGGGAAGCCGTGCGCCAGATGCAGGACCTCGCCGATCGCGCTGCCCGGGCGGCCAGCGCCTTGCGCCAGGCGGGGGCGGTATCCGGCACCGTCATGAACACGGTGAACCGATCCACCGGCGTTTCGGGTGGCATGGCGCGTGACGCGGCGGATGTTGCCGCCTACGGCCGGGCGCTCGATGACCGCCGCGCCAAGCATAACCCACTCTTCGCCGTGGTGCGGGAGTATCGATCGACCCTGACTGAGATCCGGCAGGCCCACCGCGTGGGGGCGATTTCCGCCGAGGAGATGACAGCCGCGATTTCGCGGGAACGGCAGGCAACGCTGGCCAGCATCGCGGCGATCAAGGGCCGAACCACCGCGCTTGGCGGGATGAGCACGGCCACCCGTAATGCCAGCCACCGCATGGCGAACCTGTCCTTCCAGCTTCAGGATATCGGGGTGTCGCTGGCGGGCGGCATGAATCCCTTCATGGTCATGGCCCAGCAAGGCAGCCAGATTTCTCAGATTTATGGCTTCGGCAATGGCGGCGTCGGTGCCCTCTTCCGCGATCTGGGCGGCATGGCGCGCACCCTTGGCCAAGGGGTGCTGCAAATCGCCGGGCGCTTCCCACTGGTGACGGCCGCCGTGGCGCTGGGCTCAGCCGCGATTGCGGGGATGCGGAACGAGATCAACGAGACCACCGGCGCGCAAGTGAGCTTTACGGATGTGGCCCGGGCCGCCTGGCAAGTCTTTGCGGAGAATGTCTACCAGATCGGCAAACCGGTCTTCGATACGATCCGGGGCTGGTGGGACAATGCCGTCGCCTGGGCGGATTGGGCCTGGGAGCGGATCGTCGACGGCGTGATCTGGATGGGCGACCTCGTCATCAACGCCTTCAAGGTCGCAGCAGCAGGCGCCACTTACGCTTTCCAGGGCGTGCCCGATGCCGTCGGGGCCCTGGCAGTGGGCGCAGCGAACGCGGTGATCGATGCCGTCAACTGGATGATCGAGAAGGCTCTGGCGGGGATCAACGCCCTGGCCGAGGCGGCGAACGCCGCCCTTGAAGCCGTGGGCCTCGATCCCGCCCTATCCACGCTAGACCCGGCCACCTTCCGCATCGACAGCGTCGCCAACCCCTATTCCGCCCGGGATGCCGAACGCCGGGCGGCTCTGGCGGCGCAAATCCGTGGGATCGTCTCGGGCTCGCCGTTGTCGGAATACTTCAACGACGTGCGTGATCGCGCGCTGCAAATCTCCGTCACGCCCGACGATCCGGCTGAAGGTGGCGCAGGCGGTGGGGGCGGCCCGTTGCAAACGGCCGAAGAAGTTGCCGCCGCGGCGGATGTTGCAGCGACTGGCTGGGCGGCGGTCAGCGAGGCGCTCTCCACCTATGCCAGTGAGGCCGCGAACTGGGGCGGTAGCGTGGGCGAGGTGATCACGTCGGCCTTCCGCGCTGGGGAAGAGGCCGTGGCCGAGTTCGTCCGGACGGGGAAGCTCGACTTCTCCAGCCTCGCGACCTCGATCATCGCCGATCTGGCCAAGATCGCCTTTCGCCGCTTCGTCTTCGGCCCTCTCGCTTCGGCGCTGGGCGGGGTTCTGGGCGGGATTGGCGGGGGCATCGGCGGCGGATCGATTTCCGCGGGGGTCTACCATTCCGGCGGCCCAGTGCCCGGCCCCGCCAGCATGATGATCCCCGCAGCCGCCCTCGCCGCCGCCCCGCGCTTCCACAATGGCGGCGGCATGGGCCTTGGCTCTGACGAATATGCTGCCGTCCTGCTGCGCGGCGAACGCGTCCTGAACCGGGCCGAGACCCGCGCCTGGGAGGGCGGGGCAGGCACCACCGTCAACATCTACGCCCGCGATGCCGAGAGCTTCCGCGCTTCCCGCGCGCAAGTCGCCTCCGACATCGCCCGGGCCGTGGCCTATGGCCGAAGGAGCAGCTGAATGGCGTTTCACGAGATACGGTTTCCGGACGGGATCAGCCGGGGCGCGAAGGGCGGGCCAGAGCGGCGCACCCGGATTGTCGAACTGGCCTCGGGCGACGAGGAGAGGAATGCCTCCTGGGCGAACTCGCGCCGCCGCTATGACGTCTCCTATGGCGTGCGCCGGGCCGACGATCTGGCCGCGGTCGTTGCCTTCTTCGAGGCCCGCAACGGCCGCCTGCACGCGTTTCGGTTCAAGGACTGGTCGGACTACAAATCCTGCCTGCCCTCGGCGGCGCCTGCCGCCACCGACCAGATCATCGGCACCGGCAACGGAGCGACCACCACCTTTGCCCTGACCAAGACCTATACCTCCGGCGCGCAATCCTGGGCGCGGGCGATTCAGAAGCCCGTGGCGGGAACGGTGTCGGTTTCCCTGAACGGGGTAGCACAAGGGTCCGGCTGGTCGGTCAACACCACCACCGGCATCGTCACCTTCACTGTTCCACCCGCCACCGGCGCCGTGATCCGGGCCGGGTTCGAATTCGACGTGCCGGTGCGTTTCGACACCGACGAATTGCCGGTCACGCTCGACATCGAACGCACCGGCTCCATCCCCTCCATTTCCCTGATCGAGGTGCGCCGATGACCCCACCCAAAGACCGCAACACCATGGGCTTTGTCGCCTATGTATCTTTGGCCTTGGCCCTTTCGGCCCAGGGCGGCGCCGCGATCTGGTGGGCCGGGATCATCAACACACGCGTTGCCATGATCGAACGGCAGGTCACCGAGCTTTCCGTCATCCGCCCCGAGCAAATCCGCGACATGGCCGAGGCTCTCCGCGCGATCGCTGTGATCGAAGAGCGGATGATCCGCCTCGACGAGAACATCGCCCGGATCGGCGCCGCCGTCGGCCGCCTTGAACAACAGGACCAGACCCCATGAAGACCTTGCCCGCAGGTTTCCAAGCGCATCTGGACGAAGGCACCACCACCCTCTCTTGGTGCTGGCGGCTGCAACGCCGGGATGGCGCGGTGTTCGGCTTCACCGATCATGATCGGGTGCTGGCCTTTGCGGGCACTAGTTTCGAACCCGAGACGGGTTTCGCGGCCAGCGAGATCAGAAGCCTTGGCGATCTTTCGGTCGACGCCCAGGATGTCCAAGGCGCACTGCGCTCCGACCGGATCACCGAGACCGATATCGCCGATGGGCTGTGGGACAATGCCGCAGTCGAGGTCTGGCTGGTGAACTGGCAAGCCGTCAGCCAGCGCGTGCTGATGCGCCGCGGCAGCATCGGCGAGATCAGGCGGGGCCGTCATGCCTTCACGGCGGAAGTGCGGGCGCTGGCGCATCTTCTGAACCAGCCCGTGGGTCGGACGTTCCAGTATTTCTGCGACGCGACGCTGGGCGACGCGCGCTGCGGGGTGAACCTGACCAGCGCCCTGTATCGCGGCACCAGCGCGGTGACAGCCACGATCGGCGACCGGCGGTTTACCGTAGCGACTGGCCTCGGAGAGTGTCCGGTCTTCTGTGTATGGCTGATTGGGTCCATGCTTCCTGAGAGGAGCAAGGACGATGACGATTTCGAACGAAGTGCTGGACGAG
>NZ_AUCM01000047.1 GCF_000429765.1 Gemmobacter nectariphilus DSM 15620
TGGCACGGCCAGGATCGTTGCGCCGCGGCGGACGTCGTGACCCGCCACGATCTCGCCCGGGCGCTCGCCGACCTGCCAGAGGATGTCCGCGGGCTCTGCACGGCACTCGGCACCTGTGCCGTCGCCGATCTGATCGGCCGCGACGGCATCTCTCGCTCCGCCCTCTACCGCCGCCTCGCACGCCTCCGGCTCGAGCTCGCCATGCGCGGGCTCGGGGGGCGGTGGGACGGTTCGGAAGCGGCGTGAGTAGAGGGAGGACATGGAGATGCTCGTCATGCCCCCCACCGCTTTCACCCCGGCGCGGCCCCGGCCGCTGACCGACATCGAGTTCTGCGCCTGGATCGGACAGGCGATGCCCGGCGACCGGCTGGAATACCACCGCGGGTTCCTCGGAATCGACACGACGGCCGTGATCTCGACGCTGGCGGAACCGGACCGCCGCAGGCTGGCCGCGCTGGCGAGCGCCGGGTACCGGGCCTTCGAGGCGGGCCTCGTCCACCTCGTCCAGGTGCGGCTCGGCCCGGACCGCTTCGCGTATCTCGCCTTCGCCCGGACCAGGCCGCGCCGCACGCCCGTGCCGCTCGCCCGCCTCATCGAAGACGCAGAGGCCGCCTGATGGCCCTGCCATTCCCCTCCAATGGAGACCCCGCCATGCCGCACCCCGACAATGCCCCTCGCTTCGACGATCTCGAAGGTCTCGCCCTCGGCGACATCGCGGCGCTGCCGCCCGAAATGCTTCTGGATTTGCAGACGACGGCGCTCGCCGAGACCGCCCGCGTGAAGCGGCTGCGGGACCGGCTCGAGGCAGGAATTGCGCAGCGCTACGAGGCCGCCGCCGCGGCCGAGCGGGCCGCGCAGGGCAAGACCAGCGGCACCGTGCGGGTCGAGGACGAGGGCGTCGTCATCGTCGCCGACCTGCCGAAGAAGGTCTCCTGGGATCAAGACCGCCTCGCCGCGATGGCCGAGCGCATCCGCGCCGCCGGCGACGATCCGACCGAGTATCTCGAGATCGCCTACCGCGTGCCCGAGCGGCGCTTCGGCGCCTGGCCCGCGGCGATGCGCGAGGGCTTCGCGGACGCGCGCAGCGAGACCACCGGCAAACCTGTCTTCCGGCTCGAGTCTCGAGACCGGTGACGCGCGGCGGCGGGACGCCCGGTCGGCAACGCCGGGCAGGTTCCCCTTCGGCACCCGGTCACCCCCGCCGCCGCGCACCCTGAACGCAACTCCCGGAGAACCCCATGGCCTTCCGCATCATCACCGCCGACGAACGGCTCTCGGCCGCCGAGAACAAGACCTCGCTCGCCATCTTCGGCCCGCCCGGCGTCGGCAAGACGACGCTCCTGAAGACGCTGCCCGCCGAGGAGACCGTCTGCCTCGACCTCGAGGCCGGGATGAAATCGGTGCAGGACTGGCGCGGGGACTCGATCCCGGTGCGCAGCTTCACCGACTTCCGCGACCTCGTAGTGCTGATCGGCGGGCACGACCCGGCGCAGCACCCGCAGTCCTGGTACGGCGCCGAGTATCACGCCTGGCTCCAGCAGCAGTACCTCGGGACGGGGATCGAGGACTTCCTCGCCCGGAAACGGATCGTCTTCGTCGACTCGATCACCGACCTGACGCGGCAGGCCATGGCCTATGCCCGCCAGCAGCCCGAGGCCTTCTCCGAGCGGACCGGCAAGCCCGATGTCCGCGGCGCCTACGGACTGCTCGGCCGGGAGGTGATCCAGGCGCTGAAGCACCTCCAGCATGCCCGCGGCAAGACGGTGATCTTCGTCGGCGTACTCGAGAAGGTCACCGACGAGTTCGGCACGATCACGTGGCAGCCGCAGATGGAGGGCACGAAGGCCGGGCGCGAATTGCCGGGCATCGTCGATCAGGTCGTCTCCATGCAGCTCTTCGGCCGCGACGCCAAGGGCGACTGGGCCCTCGACGAGACCTCCGCCGAGCGTCGCCTCGTCTGCCGCTCCGGCAACCCCTGGGGCCTTCCCGCCAAGGACCGCTCCGGCCGGCTCGACACCACCGAGCCGCCCGATCTCGGCGCGCTGATCGCGAAGATCGATGGCCGCGCCCCCGCTCACCCCGCCACCCCTTCCTGATCCAGACGCAAAGGACAGACCCATGAGCTACGATCTCAACGACGCCCAGCCGCAGATGGCCCCCATCGGCGAGCTGATTCCCGACGGCACCTTCGCCAAGGTCCGCCTGACCGTGCGCCCCGGCGGCGTGGACGGCGCCACCCCGATGGACGCGAAGCTCCTGAAGGCCTCGCAGTCGAGCGACGCGAAGATGCTGGACTGCGAGTTCACCATCCTCGAGGGGCCGCATGCCCGGCGGAAGTTCTGGCAGAGCTTCACCGTGGCGGGCGGCAAGGTCGATGAGAAGGGCCAGTCGATCGGCTGGAAGATCTCCAAGTCCACCTTTCGGGCGATGGTCGACAGCGCTCTCGGGCTCGATCCCAGGGATGAGAGCCCCGACGCCAAGGCCAAGCGGGTGCTGCCCGGGCTCAAGCATCTCGACGGCATCGTCTTCGCCGCGCGGATCATGGTGGAGCCCGCCTCCAACCCCCAGTACCGCGACCAGAACCGGATCGCGAACGTCGTTCTGCCCGACGAGCCGCAGCACGCACCGATCATGCGTGGCGAAACCGTGCCCCCGGAGCCCGTCAATGCGCCGCCACGGAAAACCACGAGCGCGCCGGCGCCGGGCTGGCAGGCGCCCACGCCGGCATGGGGTGCGCAACCGCAAGCGCCGTCTGCGGCTCCCGCCTGGGGCGCGCAGGAACCGGCGCCGCAGCAGCCCCCGCAGCAACCGCCCGCCCAGCAGCCGCCGGCGTCCCCGCCGTCCGCGCCGGGCGGAGCGACGGCAACCGGCATGCCCGCCTGGCTCAATGGCTGAGGTGCGGTCGGCAGCACGGCGGCGGAGGTCCGAACGGCCTTCGCCCCCGCCCGAGGCCCGGCGCGATCCTGCCGGGCCGATGACCCCGGATGAATGGCAGGCGCTCGTGACGCGCGAAGCGGCGCTGGAGATCGGACGATGGCTCGAGGCCCGAGGAAGACTGCACGCCCCCATCGCAAGCCTC
>NZ_AUCM01000048.1 GCF_000429765.1 Gemmobacter nectariphilus DSM 15620
CGTTCTTCGCGTAAGGCTGCAGGCGCACAAGCGGCCAGGTCTCGATCCGCTCTGGGGCGAAGCTCAGGGTCATGCGTATTCCTGTCGATGGCGTTGGGGCCGAGGAGTCTGGACTCCCTGCGGGTGGACTCCGGCGCGGCGGGGTCCACCGGCATCCGGCTGGACTCCGGCATCCGCGGGGTATCCACCCGGCGCGGCCGTTCAGGTGTTTGAATTCACGAGGATTTCAGGCGTCACGGCTGGACGCCGGACTCCGGTGGCTTCCCAAAAATCCGGCCCTGTCGCTGGCGATTTATCGCGCCAAGCCCGCCAGCATACGTTTCGGCCCGGAAAGGAACCGGAAAACAACGGCTTGGCGGCTTGGACCCCGACTGGACCCCGGAAGCCAGCACCGGTGTCCACCTCGGGATCAGCGTCGGTTCGCCCGAGCGCACGACCCCGAGTATATCGCCATGGATAGCGTCAGAAGGGCGATCCGTCTCGCCGTCCGGTGTCTCGCAGGAAATTGCCTCGCGCGACAGCGAAGTCTTGACAGGTCGACTTGATCATTTCGACCAGAGACTGCACACCATTCGTTGCATCCTTGTGGCTTACCGATTTATCCCGTAACCACAAGGTGTTGTGACACCTCGCACGAACGATGTGGGGAGCGGAACCGCCTAAGACGCACAGCAGACAAATCACGACCACCAAGACTGGGGTAAGGGCACAAGATGATTGTTCGAACGTCATTCCGTTGCACCACCTGCGGTCAGAACCACACGGTTCGGATCGGACTTGGCCATGAGACCTACCAAACACACTCCTTCAACTGCACCGGGTGTGGAGAAGAGCTGATCGTCGGCTTGCGCGTCATCAGGCCTGAGGGTAGCCCGATTCCCCAGTTCGTCGGCGAGCCGGTCGAGAACGTGGAGCTTTCAGAAGAGGAGGCAGGAGCACCCGTCGTAAACGTTGACGCGAATTTTCTTGTTCCCTTGGAGCAAAGACATACGGACGTCATGTTCCCGAGGCTGACACAAATGCAGGAAATGATGGAAGTGGCCGAGGAGCACGGCTCGCTTGTGTCCTTCAAAGACTTCCCTAAAAACTGGCAAAATTCTCGCCCTTACCGCCAGGCTGACTTTGGTGAGGAGTGGAAGCTTCTTAAGAAAGCTTGGAACCTCCATCGCAACGGCCACACGAAGTTATCCAAAAAAAAGATCGAGGAGGGATCAGCGCAATTTTACGCCAACGACCCACTCAACAACCTAAACGACTGGCTTTGGCGCTTCTGTCTATTTTTCACTCAACCCGCTTTTGAACAGCCATTTCGTGAAGCATTCAAGATCGTACAAGACAACCCACAGAAGGCAGAATTCAAAGCGTTCTTTCAGGATTATGAGGAAAATCTGGCTCAAGCGCGAGCCGAGCCATATCTTTCGATAATGCGAGAGTTCTTCCTGGCTTATGACGATTTTTCTCAGGTAATATTTCGAGTGAAGAAAGGGCTTGGGGTCGATACAGATGCCGCTGTTGCATCGGCTCAGTTCGACAAAACGAAGATGTTCTATGGTAATGCGTTTGAGACGTACTCTTCACTCGTGGATATCCTTGCATATCTCAATAATGTCTCCCAAGGTCGCCCCTTCGGCCAATTCCAAACGCTGACAAGGAAAAAATACCTGGAACTGGACAAGTCCAGCAGGTTTGGCCCATTTGATGCGACACCCGCGCTCGCGGCTCTTTGCGTGGAGCGAGACAATCAACTGAGGAATGCGTCTCACCATGCTTCAATGAAGTTGGTATCTCCAGAGAACAAGGTGATTTATCGGTCCGGCAAGGGGGGCACCGGACCTGAGCAGGAGATTAGCTATGCTACGTATCTCGCAAAGTGCTCAACGCTTTTTATTCAAATAGTCAACCTATTCCGTTTCGAGATCATGCTCTTTGAGGTGCACGGGAAACGCTTTCCCGCATAGCGAGCCATAACGTGACGTGAAACCTACCGTCGCCAAAGAAATCTGTCCGGATCGGTTTCCGGCATCAAGTTGCGCCACGAACCACGAATTCCATAGATCGTTTCCTCGGCACACGCCTCCCGTTCAGCCGCCAGACGATCGATGCGATGCCATACTGCCAGCGGCGGTTGGCGGTCGCGCGGCTGATGCCCAACTCCCAGCAGATCAGCTTCCACGGCTTCCGGTTCGCCCGGAGCCAGAGCAGGCGGGCATCTGCGGGATCGAGCCAGCGCAGCCAGAGCAGCGCATCCTCGGCCAATGTGATGTCACGCGGACCGGGCTTGGGTCGGCGCGTTCGGGTCTCCTGGCCGACCTGGTCCGCGAAGCTGTGGAAGTACTCGGGCCAGGCATTGAAATAGCCCTGCGGCTTCACCTCGGGCAGCGAACGGAATACATCGGCCGCGCTCTCGAGCCGGTCCTCGACCATGGTGGGCGTCCACTCAGCCATTCGCCGCCTCCCGGTCGCCCGCACGTGGCCCGTAGAGCTTCTCCGCGAGCTGACGCACCAGCTCGCGCTCCGGCCAGGTCAGCCGGTCGTCGTCGACGGAGACGGCGAGCACACCCTCGTCATGCCAGCCATCGCGCTTCACCTGGTCCGGATCCCGGCGCGAGCCGCCATAGCCGGCCGGATGCCAACGCATCGATTTCATGCAACATGCCTCCAGCGCTTTCCGTTGATGATGTCGTCGACGGCCTGACGGGAGAGGCCAAAGCCCACGGCCGCTTCCCGTCTCGGAATCCCCATGGCGTGCATCTTCCGGATCGCGAGCGCGCAGACTTCGTCGATCTTCGCCTGGCCGTTTCTCGAGCCACGGTTGTGCGTGCCGTGGCGCACGGTGTC
>NZ_AUCM01000049.1 GCF_000429765.1 Gemmobacter nectariphilus DSM 15620
CCGACGGGGCACCGAGTGCGGAGGCCCCGCAGCACGCCCCCGCCGAGGCCGATCCCGCGCCCAAGGCGCGCACACCGCGCCCGGGCACCAAGCAGGCGAAACTGATCGAGATGCTCCGCGCCGAGGGCGGCGCGACCATCGACGAGATCGCCGAGGCGACCAGCTGGAAGCCACACACCGCACGTGGTTTCCTGTCCGGCGCGCTCAAGAAGAAGCTGGGCCTGACCGTCACCTCCGAAAAGGTCGACGGGAAGCGCATCTATCGCATCGCTGACTGACACCGCGAAGATCTTCGGCCGCCGCGCGCTGGGGCCGCGGCGGCTTCACCAGTCTTTACACTCCGCTCACGGTTGGCGACGTTGGTGTCCATGTGCAACCTCTATAGCATGACCAAGCCGCACGATGCGGTCCGACGTTTCTTCACGCGCCGCTGGCCCGCGGACCTTTCCGGTAACCAGCCGCCAATGCCCGCAATCTTTCCGGACATGGCGGCACCGATCGTGCGCAATGCATGCGACGGCCGCGAACTGGTCATGGCCCGCTGGGGCATGCCGACTCCGGCGAAGTATCTCACCGGCCGCAAGGTCGATCGTGGTGTCACCAACATCCGCCAGGTCAAGTCGCCTCACTGGCGGCCGTGGCTCGGCGTAGAGCATCGCTGCGTCGTGCCGTTCACGTCGTTCTCCGAGAACGAGGTCCTGCCCGGTGGCAGTCGTCCCCCGGTCTGGTTCGCTTTCGACGACTCCCGCCCATTGGCATTCTTCGCGGGGCTCTGGACGCGCTGGACTTCGGTGCGCAAGCTGAAGGAGGGCGAGGTCACCGCCGACCTCTTCGGCTTCCTGACCACCGAGCCCAACGCTGTCGTCGGCGCCGTCCACCCCAAGGCCATGCCGGTCATCCTGACCAGTGAGGACGAGGTCGACCACTGGCTGACCGCGCCGACGGTGGAGGCACTGGCATTGCAACGCCCGCTGCCCGACGACGCCCTGCAGATCGTGGCCCGCGGCGAGAAACAGGATCCCTGACCGGCGTCAGCACGCGGTCATCTGTTCCGAACCCTGATCGCCTCGAACAGCCGACGGAGCAGGTAGCCACGCGCCAGCGAGACGCCGACGAAGGCGAGGCCGATGGTCAGATGCTCCGCGAGACCTGTCTCGATCCCGAACCAAGGGAACACGACGATCTGCGTGCCGATCGCCAGAACGTAGCCGAAGACAACGTTTGCCGCGGCCTCGACCATCGACATGGTCCGGCTCTGCTTCATCGCAGGCTCTCCAGAAACGCCGTCACGAATTCCGCCGCGAGCGGCGGCACGATCGCATTGCCGTAGCCCCGCAGCAGCCCCATGCGGCCGGGTATCCCATCAGCCAGCGGGAATGTTCCGGGCTCAACGGGCCGCCAGCGGCCATCGCGGCAGAGGAGCCAGTCCGGATCTCGCCAGACGCCGTCCGTCGCGCCGGTCCCGGCGGGGTCGGCGCCTTCGACCAGTCGACCAGCTTCACCGTCCTGCGGCTCGCATCCGTGTTGCCGGCCGCGTTGTAGCTTTCCGTCGCTGGCGAGCCTGCCATCGCCGTCGGCCAGCCCGCCAGCCAGACCTGCCGGCCGAGCAGCACATTGATCGGCACAGCCGAGCATTCCGATCCGTCCTTGTGATCCCTCGCCGAAGCTGTCGCCCAGCCTGCCCAACTCCCGGGCGACGGCGCCGAAGAACAGCCGCTGGCGGATGTGCGGCGCGCCGATGCCCGCAGCCGGCAGATCGGCCGCCGCGACGGCGTAAGATGCCGCTTCCAGGTCAACCGCCAGAGCGTCGAACCACGCCCAGCCAGCCGGATCCTCAGCCGGTGTTCGAGCCGCGCCGCCAACCGGCCCGAGCACTGCTGCGCTCGCGACCTGCTCGCCGAAGACGAGCCCCGGACGGCATTCTGCAACGAGTCGCAGGAAGGCCGGGGCGAGATGGCGGTCATCGTCCTGTCCCTTGCGCTGCCCGGCCTGGCTGAACGGCTGGCAGGGCGGCGAGCCGGTCCAGACCGGCAGGCTTTCGGCCACGCCCGCGAGGCGCAGCGCGTAGGGCCAGCCGCCGATCCCGGCGAAGAAATGGCATTGCGCGAAGCCGCGCAGGTCGGTGGGCTCCACGTCCAGGATGGACCGCCCGTCTACTGCGCCATCCGGCAGCAGCTTGGCCGCAATCAGCTCCCGCAGCCATGCGCAGGCTGCAGGATCGGCATCGTTGTAATAGACGGCCATCAGGCAGCGGCATCGGCCTTGTCGCCCAGCCGCTCGGCCTTCACTTGCGTGAAGGTCCTGCCGTCGCCGTCCAGGATCGCGTCCTTGCCGGTCTCGACCTGCCAGCGTTCCACGGCGACATCGACGTAAGCCGGGCTGATCTCCATGGCGAAGACGCGACGGCCGTTAGCCTCGCCCGCCATGATCTGCGAGCCGGACCCCGAGAACGGCTCGTAGCAGAGGCCGCCGCGGGCGACGTGCTGGCGCATCGGGATCCCGAAGGCGTC
>NZ_AUCM01000050.1 GCF_000429765.1 Gemmobacter nectariphilus DSM 15620
GCTAACGTCCGTCGTGAAGAGGGAAACAACCCTGACCCGCAGCTAAGGCCCCCAATTCATGGCTAAGTGGGAAAGCATGTGGGACTTCCAAAACAACCAGGAGGTTGGCTTAGAAGCAGCCATCCTTTAAAGATAGCGTAACAGCTCACTGGTCTAGTCAAGAGGTCCTGCGGCGAAGATGTAACGGGGCTCAAGCCATGAGCCGAAGCTCGGGATGCACAGCGATGTGCGTGGTAGCGGAGCGTTCTGTGATATAGCTCCATGCCTCTTCTGTTCCTCAGGCAACTGGGAAACATCGGAGGCAAGGAGCTTTCTGTGAAGCCGGGCTGTAAGGCATCCGGTGGAGAGATCAGAAGCGAGAATGTTGACATGAGTAGCGACAAACAGGGTGAGAGACCCTGTCGCCGAAAGTCCAAGGGTTCCTGCTTAAAGCTAATCTGAGCAGGGTAAGCCGGCCCCTAAGGCGAGGCCGAAAGGCGTAGTCGATGGGAACCAGGTTAATATTCCTGGGCCAGGAGGATGTGACGGATGCTTAACGTTGTCAGGCCTTATCGGATTGGTCTGGCAGCCGCGGTGTCCCTGGAAATAGCCCTCCATCAGACCGTACCCTAAACCGACACAGGTGGACTGGTAGAGTATACCAAGGCGCTTGAGAGAACCACGTTAAAGGAACTCGGCAAAATGCTCCCGTAAGTTCGCGAGAAGGGAGCCCCGTCTGTAGGCAACTATGGGCGGGGGGCACAGACTAGGGGGTGGCGACTGTTTACTTAAAACACAGGGCTGTGCGAAGCCGTAAGGCGACGTATACAGTCTGACGCCTGCCCGGTGCCGGAAGGTTAAAAGGAGGGGTGCAAGCTCCGAATTGAAGCCCCGGTAAACGGCGGCCGTAACTATAACGGTCCTAAGGTAGCGAAATTCCTTGTCGGGTAAGTTCCGACCTGCACGAATGGCGTAACGATCTCCCCGCTGTCTCTAACGTGGACTCAGCGAAATTGAACTGTGTGTCAAGATGCACACTACCCGCGGTTAGACGGAAAGACCCCATGAACCTTTACTCCAGCTTCGCACTGGCATCAGGATTGCGATGTGCAGGATAGGTGGTAGGCATTGAAATCGGGACGCCAGTCTCGATGGAGCCAACCTTGAGATACCACCCTTCGCACTCTTGATGTCTAACCGCGGCCCGTTATCCGGGTCCGGGACCCTGCGTGGCGGGGAGTTTGACTGGGGCGGTCGCCTCCCAAACAGTAACGGAGGCGCGCGATGGTGGGCTCAGACCGGTCGGAAATCGGTCGTCGAGTGCAATGGCAGAAGCCCGCCTGACTGCAAGACTGACAAGTCGAGCAGAGACGAAAGTCGGCCATAGTGATCCGGTGGTCCCAAGTGGGAGGGCCATCGCTCAACGGATAAAAGGTACTCTGGGGATAACAGGCTGATGATGCCCAAGAGTCCATATCGACGGCATCGTTTGGCACCTCGATGTCGGCTCATCTCATCCTGGGGCTGGAGCAGGTCCCAAGGGTATGGCTGTTCGCCATTTAAAGAGGTACGTGAGCTGGGTTTAGAACGTCGTGAGACAGTTCGGTCCCTATCTGCCGTGGGTGTAGGAGACTTGAGAAGAGTTGCCCCTAGTACGAGAGGACCGGGGTGAACGCTCCACTGGTGGACCAGTTATCGTGCCAACGGTAGTGCTGGGTAGCTATGAGCGGACAGGATAAACGCTGAAGGCATCTAAGCGTGAAGCCCCCTTCAAAACAAGGTCTCCCTTGAGGGCCGTGGAAGACCACCACGTCGATAGGCCGGAGGTGTAAGCGCAGCAATGCGTGTGCTGACCGGTACTAATTGCCCGATTGGCTTGATCCATCCAGAAAAAGCAAGACTCTGGAAGACATGCTACACAATACCTTGACTAAGACAGTCGCTGAAAACAGCGCCGATGTGCTTCGGTTCTTCTCCGGTCTGGTGGTCATAGCGCGAGCAAAACACCCGATCCCTTCCCGAACTCGGAAGTTAAGTGCCGCCGCGGCAATGGTACTGCGTCTCAAGACGTGGGAGAGTAGCTCGCCGCCAGACCTGATAAGAACCGAAAAAACTCCTCAACATCTCAATCCCGGCGCGGGGTGGAGCAGCCCGGTAGCTCGTCAGGCTCATAACCTGAAGG
>NZ_AUCM01000051.1 GCF_000429765.1 Gemmobacter nectariphilus DSM 15620
GCTTCTGACTGGCAACCAATTCAAACAACCGGCCTACGCATTTGATCGGTCTGCCAGAAAACGCTCTCTCGACCAATTCCTCGACGGGGTGGCAACAGCGCGCGACGAGTTGGGTACATGACCCATGGGCCCTCTGGGCATACGCCCGGCTGCCGCGTTGGTCGAGGCGATCATTTATGCATCGCCTCGAGTTAGGACTTCCGCAACAACAGCAGCGCCAAGGTGGCCGAGATCGTGCCGAAAGCGCATGTGCCGCTCCAGCCCCACTCGGCGTAGGCAGCGCCACCAATGCCGGCCCCGACCGCGCCACCAGCGAGCATGGTTGCCATGAATATGGTGTTAAGCCGGCTGCGCGCGTTCGGATCAAGTGCATAGACGCGCGACTGGTTGGCAACCTGGGACGATTGCACAGCGAGATCCATGATCACGATGCCGGCGACCAACCCAATAATGGAACCCTGCCAGAGCCCGAAAATGAGGAAGGCCAGTATCACGAGCCCTGCGCCCATCGACGCAACCATGGCGGGCCCACGCCTGTCTGAGAAACCGCCTGCGATAGGCGCGGCAAGCGCGCCGACGACACCAACTAGCGCCAGAAGACCCACAGCCGTTCCTCCGAGTTCATACTGCGGCTCAGCCATCAGAAGCGCGAGGTTCGACCAAAAACTGATGAAGGCCGCAAAGATCAGGAATTGCGCCGCGACCACGGGCCGGAGAACGCTATACTTGCGTACCAACGTCCAAAGAGAGCCAAGCAGATGCAGATAGCTCAAGTCGGTCGTCGGCATCGCACGCGGAAGCCAACGCGCCAGCGCCGCGCCAACAATGCTCATCACGACCGCGGCCAGCCAGAACACGTAAGGCCATCCCCAAAGGTCCGAGACTATGCCGCTGACCGTGCGGGCAAGCAGAATACCGATCAGGATGCCACCTGTTACCGTGCCGAGTGCACGACCTTGCTTGTCGGGTGGAGCCAGATGCACGGCGAGCGGCACGATCTGCTGGGCGACCGTGGCGAACAGGCCGACCGCGAAACTAGCAACAGCGAGCCACACGAAGCCGGGCGAGGCAGCCGCACCGATCAGCGCCGCCACGAGGGCGGCGATGGTCACGAGGATAAGCGACTTACGCTCGAGGCGGTCCCCGAGTGGTGCGAGGAAGAGCACCCCAAGCGCGTTGCCCGCTTGCGTCAGCACGGGCACGATGGCGGCGGTGCCAGCCGTCAGCCCGAAATCGGCTGTCAGATGGCCGAGGAAAGCCTGATTATAATAGCTGTTGGCGACGGCCGCGCCGGCACCAACTGCCAGAAGGCGGATCAGAGCGGCGGATAGATGTTCGGAACGGACACGGCCTGTTTGCATAGCATCAGACATGCACTACGGCCTTATTCGCACAACTGACGTCTCTTGCCGAGAGAATGAGATTTTCTAATCTTGCCCGCTTCCTGCGGGACGCAACGCACCTTTGCTGAGGTCGGTAGGGACGGAAACATCAAGCTTTCTGCAGAGGACTGAGCTTGGCGCCAGGCGCGGTGCGCTTCCATTTCGAAGAGCCGCGCGATGGATGCAAATCGTCGGTATGCCCCCCACGATTGATGCCCTATTCATCCATGAACTTTCGCTGGTAGCGCTCCTCTGGCGAAACCCACTGCTCGATGAATGATAGCGGATCGAGATCGCCCAGCATCGAACGCGCCAAACGCAGCCGGGACTCCAGATGCACGCGCCGCTCTCCGTCCACCATCTGCATACGCTTTTCGGCCTCGACGAAGAACATCTCGACGGAGAGCGCCTTGGTCCAATCCGCCATGATATCCGAAAGCTGTTGAAGGCTCTCGGTGCGGGCCTTCGCCTCACTGCGCTTATCCTCTTCCCTCCGCCAGCGCTCCCATTGAAGCTCCTGTTCCCTTTTCTTCCGGGCAGCCTCGTCATCGGCCGCGTCCATGAGAGCCTTCAATTCTTCGGCCGAGCCTTCAAGCTTGCGGATCACTTCGCCGAACGCCCGATCGAACGAGCTGAGCTACTCCCCAACTCTTGGACAGATTTCCGGCTGACTTAAGCTACTGCCTGCACCTGCTGATCGGTTTGTGTTGCGTTGAAGTAGACCACG
>NZ_AUCM01000053.1 GCF_000429765.1 Gemmobacter nectariphilus DSM 15620
GATTGCGCTGAACCATGCCCAGTTCGAGGCGCTGTTTGCCGGGCTGGATTGGCGCAAGGTCAAGGCGCTGGAGGTCCGCCCGCCGACTGCGGCAGAGTGAATCAACCGCTTGGTTTGGCGTGTTTTTGCTGGGGTTTTGTGGTAGTCACGGCCCATGCAAACCGCACCCGCCATCGACCTTTCCGCCATCCCTGCCGCGCAACGTGCGGCGGTGCTGGCGTTGATGGAAACCGTGGCGGCGCTGACGGACATCACCCGGCGCCAAGAGCATCTGATTGCCGAATTGAACCATGCCCTGCATGGCAAGCGATCGGAAAAGCTGACCGAAGATGAACGGCAGCTGGCCTTCGAGGACCTGTCCATCGCGCTGGCCGAGGTCGAGGCGGAAAAGGAAATCCGTGCCGCCAAACCGGGTGACAAAGCGAGCAAGCCCGCACCGAAGCGCACCATCGGCAATCTGCCTGCCGGACTGCCGCGCATCGAAGAGGTCATCGAACCCGCCAGCCTGATCTGCCCCTGCGGCTGCGGCGTCATGCACAAGATCGGCGAGGACCGCAGCGAACGGCTGGACATCGTCCCCGCGCAGTTGCGCGTGATCGTCACCGTGCGCCCGAAATATGCCTGCCGGACCTGCACCGACGGGGTGACGCAAGCGCCTGCGCCCAACCACCTCATCATGGGTGGTCTGCCGACCGAGGCGACGCTCGCCCATGTATTGGTCAGCAAGTATGCGGATCACCTTCCCTTATATCGCCAGAGCCAGATCCTGGCACGGGCGGGGCTGGAACTGCACCGCGCGGTCTTGGCCGACTGGGTCGGCAAGGCCGCGTTCCATCTGAAGCCCATCGTCGACCGGCTGGCCGACCACCTGAAGCGCTCATCCAAGCTGTTCATGGACGAAACCACTGCCCCGGTGCTGGATCCGGGGCGCGGCGTGACCAAAACCGGGTATCTCTGGGCACTGGCCCGCGATGACCGGCCCTGGGGCGGTGAGGACCCGCCCGGAGTGGTCTACTTCTACGCCCCCGGTCGCGCGGGCGAGAATGCCGAAACCTTCCTCACCGGCTTCGATGGTACCCTGCAGATCGACGGCTATACCGGCTACAACCGCCTGACCAAGCCCTCGCGCAAGGGCGGTGCGCCCATTCGGGTGGCGCACTGTTGGGCGCATGCGAGGCGAAAACTGAAGGAAGTCTTCGACCGCGACGGCTCAGAGATCGCCGCCGAAGGCCTGCGCCGCATCGCCGAGTTCTATGCCGTCGAAGCCGACATCAGGGGCGTCTCACCCGGTCAGCGCCTCTCGGCCCGTCAGGCCCGCACTGCGCCGCTGGTGGCCGCCTTCGGCGACTGGCTTCAGGCGCAGCGCCGCAAGATCTCCGCTAAATCCCGGCTCGGCGAAAAGCTGACCTACATCCACAACCATTGGGACGGGTTGCAAACCTTCCTGACCGACGGCCGCGTCGAGATTGACTCCAACAGGGTGGAAAACCTGATCCGCCCCATCGCCCTCAATCGCAAGAACGCACTCTTCGCCGGCCATGACGAGGGCGGCATGGCCTGGGGCCGCATCGCCTCGCTGATCGAAACCTGCAAGATCAACGGCATCGAGCCCTTTGCCTATCTCAAGGCCACCCTGACAGCCATCGCCAACGGCCATCCGCAAAGCCGCCTCGACGAGCTGCTCCCATGGAACTTCAAGCCGTCAAACTAAGCCTACCGTGCGGTCCAGCGACCGCTTAC
>NZ_AUCM01000054.1 GCF_000429765.1 Gemmobacter nectariphilus DSM 15620
TGCGTTTCGACATGTTCTGATCTCCTCGTTCTTGGAGACCAGCAGGCCTCAGATCGTAGCTTCCGTCACTGTCCGATTTTCGGGGGGTAGCTCAACATACCCTTAGCTGACACTGATTTCTCCCTGGCGGGCCAGCCTCCGGCTCAGAGAGCTGCTCGACGTACAGCGAACTCAGCCCTCCCTCCGATCCGAGGCACTGCAATCTTCACTGTCATCGGACTACTTGCCTCTTGCCTTCCCCTTCAGGAAGCATGTTACTTCTGGCAAAAAATTTCCAGAAGTAGCGGTCGTATCAGTTGGTCTCTTCAAGGCGAGCTTTGAGCCAGTGGAGAAAGAACGGATGACGTGTCCACTTAACCTTCTTTCCGTGCTATTCATGGATAGGAGCGTTCGATCATGGGACGCAAATCGACCGCTGCGACGCCGCAGAAACGGGACGCGGACACGAAGCTGGCGCAGAGCCGCCTGAGCGTGCTGTAACTGGCGAAGGAGCTTGGCAACGTCGCCGCGGCCTGTCGTCAGCAGGGGCTGGACCGGACCAGCTTCTATGAGTGGAACTGCTCTCGACCTTCTCGGCGGCGATGTGCAGGCCCAGCTTCGTCTTCAGGTCACCTGAGATCGAACCGTGGGCGGTAGGGGTCAAGCATACGGTGGCCTCGACCATCTCGGCGACTGTAGCCTCCTTGGGACACTGAAGCATGGCGATAATCTGTGCAGTAAAGTGTCAGAGTTCGGCCTCCTCTGAATGTCGGCTTGCTGCGCACGGGCTTTTTCGTTCGCGCCCGCAGAGAATGTCCGGACGCCGTCCTCCGTGCAGGTCGCGCCGGGCCGGGCGGGGTGATCCTGGCGGAATGTCCGCTTCCATGTCCTGACAAGGGCATGTTCGCACAGGCAGAGAATGTCGGCTCACCGCCCACCGTAACGTATGCAGGAAGTTGCGCGGCCATTTCGAATCGGTGCAGCGCTCACGCGCTGCCCTCCGCGAGGCGGTAGACCGGGATGCCCATCTTGCGGGCCTTGTCGGCGAGGTTTTCCTGAATGCCCGTTCCTGGGAAGACGATGACCCCGATCGGCATCGTGTCGAGCATCCGGTCGTTGCGCTTGAAGGGCGCGGCCTTGGCGTGTCTCGTCCAGTCCGGCTTGAAGGCGACCTGCGCGACCTTTCGGTTGTCGGCCCAAGTGGCCGCGATGCGTTCCGCCCCTTTCGGCGATCCTCCGTGCAGGAGCACCATGTCGGGGTGCTTGGCATGGACCTGATCGAGCCTGTCCCAGATCAGCCGGTGATCGGTGGTATCTCCGCCCGAGAAAGCGATCTTCGGCCCGGCGGGCAAGAGCACCTCGTTGTCGGCCCGGCGCTTGGCGGCGATAAAGTCGCGGCTGTCGATCATGGCCGAGGTCACCTGGCGATGGTTGACCCGTGATCCGGAGCGCGGCGACCAAGGCGTGCCTG
>NZ_AUCM01000055.1 GCF_000429765.1 Gemmobacter nectariphilus DSM 15620
CGAAGAAATAGATCGGCGCGAACTCCGCCGCTGCGAGCAGGTCGGAGCACCAGAACCGCTCGCGATGCGCGCGTACGATCCGCTTGAGCTCATAGGCGTCAGGGATCATGGCCGGGGCTCCGCCCGTTCGCGGCTGAAACGCTCCACCGGAGCGTTTCCGGGACGCCGCTCACCCCAGCACCGTTTCGCCCATGCACAAGGAGCGTGCCACTTGCCGGCCGCCATGCCGCCGCGGCAGAGGACTGCGGTAGGCTCGGCCGCGGCGCGCGGCAGCCATTCCCCGGCCTCGGAGGCCCGCACCACGGCGACGGCGCGGTCCGACATTTCCTGCGCGAGATGCGCGTCGAACGGCACAAGCTCGGCGTGCAGCTCCATCGTGTCGCGGTTCAGCGCGGTGAAAAGCGCCGGGGCCGGCAGCTCCATGTAGGCCTGATAGAGCGCGATCTGGGCGGCATAGACCGGCCGTGCGAGGCTGACGCCGCGCTTGACCACATCCTTCCAGCTGGCCGCGCTGAGCGCCTTGTTCTCCCAGAGCGCGGGATAGTCCATCGCGACGGGGCCCGAGACGAGACAGCCGTCGATATGGCCCTTGAAGCGCCCGCCGAGGGCCTCAAACCCGAACTGGCGACCATCGGGGCGCTCGGTGCGCAGGTCGAAGCCGGCGATCCGGAACCAGCCCGCGACGATGTCCTCGGCCCGGTGGCCCGCCTCGAAGATGCGCAGCGTACGCGGCGCGAACTCCTGGCCCTCGTCCTTCGGCACCGCGAGGAAGTCGTACTGGATCTGGCGCAGGCAATCGCGGCCGAGACCCGAGGAGCTGACATAGGTCCGCGGACGCTCGGCGCGGTGGCGCGCGGACAGCGCCGTGTCGATGGCGGCAGACACGGCTTCGGCGATGGGAGGACGTGGCGCGCCGGCGCCGTAGAGGAAACCCGAGCCATGGTTGAGGTCGATCATCGCTCGCGCTCCCAGAACCCGCCGGCCTGGGCGATGCAGGTCAGCTTGTGGAACTGCGCGTCCGTCAGCCGGACGTTCTCGCCGAACCGCGCGAGCTTCTCGTGGAGGCTGTCGCAGAACTCGATCTCGAAGTCGGTGACGGCGTTCTCGGTGGCCGCCTCGAGCAGGTGCGTCCAGTTGCAGGACGCGGTGGCGTCGTTCAGGTCGATCATCGCCGCGCTCCTAAAATGGAATCGGGTCGTCGAGGACCGTGCCGGTGCGCTCCTTGCGCGCGGCCTGGTCCTGCATGCTGTCGATGTAGCCGGTGACCGCCGCCTCGATCAGGCG
>NZ_AUCM01000056.1 GCF_000429765.1 Gemmobacter nectariphilus DSM 15620
TCGCCCGCCATGATCTGCGAGCCGGACCCCGAGAACGGCTCGTAGCAGAGGCCGCCGCGGGCGACGTGCTGGCGCATCGGGATCCCGAAGGCGTCGAGCGGCTTCGGCGTCGGGTGGTCGGGGCGCTCGTCCTTGGCGAAGGACGGCATTTCCCAGGTCGAGGGCAGCGTCTGCTCGGCGACCTTCGGCGGGCGGTTCGGTCGGCGCCAGCCCATGAAACAGGGCTCGTGCTTCCAGAGGTAGTGGGAGCGGGTCAGGACGCCACGGTCCTTCACCCAGATGATCTGCTGGTGGACGAAGGCGCCCGCCTTTTCCCAGCAGGCCTCCAGCATCGCCTGGCGGCGCGAGGCGTGCCAGCAGTACCAGGCGGCATCCTCGGCGATGGCCTCGGCCACGGCCGCCGATATGAACGCGTCGTAGAGCTCCGCGCCCTGCGAACTGTCGTCCCAGGTCGTGCCATAGGACGCGGACCAATCCTTGTTCCGCGTCGGGTGGTTCGAGCCGTCGTAATCGACGAGGTACGGCGGATCGGTCGCGAACAGCACCGCCCGCTCGCCGTTCATCAGGCGGCGCACATCGTCGTGGCTGGTAGAGTCTCCGCAGAGCAAGCGATGATCGCCGAGGACCCAGAGATCGCCGGTGCGCGAGGCCGGATTGCGCGGCGGCTCGGGGATGGTCACCGGAGGCACGGAGCCTCCGGCGCCACCCTCTTCTTCACCGCCCCCGTCCGGATCGAAGGCCAGAAGCTTGTCGAGTTCGCCGTCCGAGAAGCCGACCAGCGACAGGTCGTATTCGTCCGCGAGCAGGTCCTGCAGTTCGGCCGAGAGTAGCGCCTCATCCCATGTCGCAAGTTCAGACAGCCTATTGTCCGCGAGACGATAGGCCCGCCGCTGCGCCTCGCTCAGGTGTCCGAGCACGATCACCGGAGCCTCGGTCAGGCCGAGCTGCGTGGCGGCCAGCACGCGCCCGTGCCCCGCGATCAGTTCCCCGTCCTCGCCCACGAGGCACGGCACGGTCCAGCCGAACTCGGCCATGCTGGCAGCGATCTTCGCGACCTGGTCCGCGCCATGCACCTTCGCGTTCTTCGCGTAAGGCTGCAGGCGCACAAGCGGCCAGGTCTCGATCCGCTCTGGGGCGAAGCTCAGGGTCATGCGTATTCCTGTCGATGGCGTTGGGGCCGAGGAGTCTGGACTCCCTGCGGGTGGACTCCGGCGCGGCGGGGTCCACCGGCATCCGGCTGGACTCCGGCATCCGCGGGG
>NZ_AUCM01000057.1 GCF_000429765.1 Gemmobacter nectariphilus DSM 15620
CAGGGCAGATCGGCGCGAGCGGCGGTCTCGCCGGCGCGGTCTCGGCGGTCGTGGATGGGGTCTGGACGATCGGCTCCGGGCCTGCCGGTCGGGTGCTCATGCTCTGCGACAGCGCGGATCGGTTGGAGGCGCCGGGCGCAATCCTCGCGCTGAAATCCGCGGCGGCACCGCGGCCGCTGACGGTCATCGCCAAGGAGCCGGAGCCGGCACTGGTGCTGCGGCTGCGCGAGGCCGGGATCGAGGTCCGGGCGCTTGCCGATGTGTTCAAGGCAGATCGGGAGGGCGTCGACCGCCTGATCCTTGACGACGGGTGCATACCGACCGGCGGTGCAAGGCTCGTCCTGCATCGCCAAGGGCAGTTCGCGGTGCTGGACGGTCGCCGTCTCGATCTTGCCCCGCAGATGTTCGCTCTCTTCAGAATGCTTGTCGAACGGTCGGTGCAGCGCGACCCCGTGCTCAAGGCGCAGGAGATCGAGGCGCAGTTTCAGCGAACACCGCGAGAGATCGTCCGGGACCTGCGCAGGGCCCTCGTCACCTGCGGGCTCACGGAAGAGTCGGTTGAAACGCTCGTGGAGACCGTCCGGTCGCGCGGATACCGCCTTGGCCTCGCGCCGTCAGAGGTCGCCATAGAGGACTGAGTGCGGTCGGTCACACACCCGGCACACATCAAACACACGCCAATCACACCGGCGGCCCGGCGGAGGCCGGCAGTCTCGGAGCATCAGAAACGATGTTCCGAGGCTTTCACCGATGTATCCCCCGATTTCCCCCTCCGACCTTGGCACGCTGATCGACGAGGCCGACGTCGCGGCGCGACGCCTGCACCGCAAGCTGGCGCTCCCTGCCGCCGATCTCGACGATCTGCGCCAGGACCTTCTGGTCGATTTGATCTGCCGGCTGCCGGGCTTCGACAAGCGCCGCGGTTCCATCGGCGCCTTCGCCGGTCTCGTTCTCCGCAACCAGTGCTCGCGCATTGCGATCCGGCACCATCGCCGGCGCCGGGCGCAGGGCGGCACAGTGCTGTCGCTCGATGCGCCCGTCTCTGGCAGCGCCGAGCCGCTGGGCTGCCTGCTGGCGGAGACGGACGGGCTGGCCGCTTGGCACGGCCAGGATCGTTGCGCCGCGGCGGACGTCGTG
>NZ_AUCM01000058.1 GCF_000429765.1 Gemmobacter nectariphilus DSM 15620
CAGGGCAGATCGGCGCGAGCGGCGGTCTCGCCGGCGCGGTCTCGGCGGTCGTGGATGGGGTCTGGACGATCGGCTCCGGGCCTGCCGGTCGGGTGTTCATGTTGTGCGACGACACGGACCGGTTGGAGGTGCCGGGCGCAATCCTCGCGCTGAAATCCGCGGCTGCGCCGCGGCCGCTGACCGTCATCGCCAAGGAGCCGGAGCCGGCACTGGTGCTGCGGCTACGCGAGGCCGGGATCGAGGTCCGGGCGCTTGCCGACGTGATCAAGGCTGATCCGGAGGGCGTCGACCGCCTGATCCTCGACGACGGGCGCATACCGACCGGCGGTGTGAGGCTCGTCCTGCATCGCAAAGGGCAGTTCGCGGTGCTGGACGGTCGCCGCCTCGATCTTCCCCCGCAGATGTTCGCTCTCTTCAGAATGCTTGTCGAACGGTCGGTGCAGCGCGACCCCGTGCTTAAGGCGCAGGAGATCGAGGCGCAGTTTCAGCGAACACCGCGAGAGATCGTCCGGGACCTGCGCAGGGCCCTCGTTACCTGCGGGCTCACGGAAAAGGAGGTCGAAACGCTCGTGGGGACCGTCCGGTCGCGCGGGTACCGCCTTGGCCTCGCGCCGCCAGAGGTCGCCATAGAGACCTGAGTGCCGTCGGTCACACACCCGGCACACATCAAACACACGCCAATCACACCGGCAGACCGGCGGGGACCGGCAGTTTCGGAGCATCAGAAACGATGTTCCGAGGCTTTCACCGATGTATCCCCCGATTTCCCCCTCCGACCTTGCCACGCTGATCGACGAGACCGACCTCGCGGCCCGGCGTCTGCACCGCAAGCTGGTGCTCCCCGCAGCCGATCTCGACGATCTTCGCCAGGATCTTCTGGTCGACCTGATCTGCCGGCTGCCGGGCTTCGACAAGCGCCGCGGCACCATCGGCGCCTTTGCCAACATCGTTCTCCGCAACCAGTGCTCGCGCATCGCGATGCGGCACCACCGGCAGCGCCGAGCGCAGGGCGGCACGATGCTCTCCCTCGACGCCCCGGCAGCTGGCTCGGTCGAACCGCTGGGCTGCCTGTTGGCGGAGACGGACGGGCTGGCCGCCTGGCACGGCCAGGATCGTTGCGCCGCGGCGGACGTCGTG
>NZ_AUCM01000059.1 GCF_000429765.1 Gemmobacter nectariphilus DSM 15620
CGGCCTCCGATAATCATCGAAGGCACAATGGACCCAACCCCCGGTCGGTGGGGTCCCTTTTGGACGCCGATCACCCCAGAAGCGGGGTCCTTATTCCACGCCGTTCAACAGCCAGTGGCCCTTGGCGGTGCTGGAGCGCGAGGTGGCGCAGGATGGTCGTTTCCTCGAACGTCAGTTCCAGGTGCGCTGCGATGGCGTCCAGCCGCGCGAGCCCGGTATCGTGCGGTTCGGGCATCGCGGCAAGACGGTCGGCAAGATGCGATGTCAGGAGTTCCACGCCCTCCGCATCCAGAACTGGGCCACGGCGAGTCTGCACGATCAGAGGCGGCAGGGCGCCGAACAGATCGGGCCGCCCGGTCATCCAGCGCACAAGGACCAGCACCTCAGGGCGCGACGGTGGCAGTCCGTGGATCAGCCGCAGGCAGATGCCGTGAAGTATGTGGTGTTCCGTGGTCGCCATCCTGCCCTCCGTGACTGGCGGGCAGGATGGAGGAGTGCTGCGTCAGAAACGGACGGGCCCCGTGAAGCGAAGCCTGATCATCGGACGTTCTCCCGCCAGAAGCGCCCGACGTTACCGACGGAGTCTGTCGCATGGATTGCACGATGGCAGTTGGCGCATAGCAGGGCGAATTCGGCGGGAGTGACGTTGCGAACCTCATCCAAAGCTAGCTCGTTCATCGGGATCAGATGGTGAAGTTCCAGAGCCCGGCTCCAAGGTTCTTCCTCTGCGGTGAAACCACATGCCTCACAAGCGTTTCCGAAGTGTCCGCGGAATTGCCGGTAGTTGGCGCTTCGCTCAATTGTTTCATGAGTTCTCTTTCGGCGAAATTCCTGGATGGTCGCTGTGACCGCAAGACCATCAGGGCGAAGGCGCTCATGCGTTAGGGTTTCCAGCCGAAGTCGGAGCGCAGCCACACCAGCCGGATTGAGGTGCTCTGCGTTCTGCTCGTTCAGGTAGGTGATGTTTGCATGAAGCTGCTGCGGCGGGAGGCCCAGTTCCTGGGAGAGTGTCCGGTCTTCTGTGTATGGCTGATTGGGTCCATGCTTCCTGAGAGGAGCAAGGACGATGACGATTTCGAACGAAGTGCTGGACGAGT